>NZ_AP042447.1:880000-4455000 GCF_055398265.1 Desulfogranum aggregans
CTTCTAAACGCTTTTGTAGTACGTACCTCCCCGTAGATAAAAAAATCGCTGAAGTCCGAAAACTCACTCGCGAATACGGAAGGGTACTACGATTTAGATACCCTGCTATTCAATTGTCAAAGATCTATAAACTTGCCACAGTAGGGCACGTTTCAGTTTAATCTCTCAAAACCGAACAGTAATATCCAAGCAGGGTTGATCCCATACAGAGTAACCTCTGTATCTTTCCTTATAAAGGAGGTGATCCAGCCCCAGGTTCCCCTAGGGCTACCTTGTTACGACTTCACCCCAGTTACCAGCCATACCTTGGCAGCCTGCCTCTGAAAGTTAGCTCAACTGCTTCTGGTACAACCGACTCCCGTGGTGTGACGGGCGGTGTGTACAAGGCCCGGGAACGTATTCACCGTGGCATGCTGATCCACGATTACTAGCGATTCCGACTTCATGGAGTCGAGTTGCAGACTCCAATCCGGACTGAGACCGGCTTTTCGGGATTTGCGCCTTCTCGCGAAGTGGCTGCCCTTTGTACCGGCCATTGTAGTACGTGTGTAGCCCTGGTCATAAAGGCCATGAGGACTTGACGTCATCCCCACCTTCCTCCGGTTTGACACCGGCAGTCCCTTTAGAGTGCGCAGCCGAACTGCTAGCAACTAAAGGTAAGGGTTGCGCTCGTTGCGGGACTTAACCCAACATCTCACGACACGAGCTGACGACAGCCATGCAGCACCTGTCACCAAGTTCCTTCTAATGAAGGCACTTTTCTGTTTCCAGAAAATTCTCGGGATGTCAAGACCAGGTAAGGTTCTTCGCGTTGCATCGAATTAAACCACATACTCCACCGCTTGTGCGGGCCCCCGTCAATTTCTTTGAGTTTTAATCTTGCGACCGTACTCCCCAGGCGGTGAACTTAATGCGTTGGCTGCGGCACAGAAGGGATCAACACCTCCTACACCTAGTTCACATCGTTTACGGCGTGGACTACCAGGGTATCTAATCCTGTTTGCTCCCCACGCTTTCGCGCCTCAGCGTCAGTATTCAGCCAGAAAGTCGCCTTCGCCACCGGTATTCCTCCTGATATCTACGAATTTCACCTCTACACCAGGAATTCCACTTTCCCCTCTGATACTCAAGCTTGGCAGTTTCAAATGCACTTCCACGGTTAAGCCGTGGGCTTTCACATCTGACTTACCATGCCGCCTGCGCGCCCTTTACGCCCAGTAATTCCGAACAACGCTTGCACCCTCCGTATTACCGCGGCTGCTGGCACGGAGTTAGCCGGTGCTTCCTTTAAAGGTACCGTCAAACATAACAGGTATTAACTGCTACGCATTTCTTCCCTTTTGACAGAGCTTTACGACCCGAAAGCCTTCCTCACTCACGCGGCGTCGCTGCGTCAGGGTTTCCCCCATTGCGCAATATTCCTCACTGCTGCCTCCCGTAGGAGTCTGGCCCGTGTTTCAGTGCCAGTGTGACGGATCATCCTCTCAGACCCGCTAACCATCGATGCCTTGGTAGGCCATTACCCCACCAACTAGCTAATGGTACGCAGACCCCTCCTCATGCAGTAGCTTATATCAGAGGCCACCTTTGCTTATTACACTTATGAAAAACAAGCACATCCGGTATTAGTCCACCTTTCGGTGGGTTATCCCAGACATAAGGACAGGTTATCTACGCGTTACTCACCCGTGCGCCACTCTACTAGTCTTCCGAAGAAGACGTTCGCGTTCGACTTGCATGTGTTAAGCACGCCGCCAGCGTTCGTTCTGAGCCAGAATCAAACTCTCCAGTTTAATATCTTCTGCTCAATCACTAACGATTGGACTTACAAACTTCAAAAAAACCAAAATCAATTGGCCCGCTTGTTATTACTGTTCAGTTGTCAAAGATCAAAACCATGGCATCCATGGCCGACGCATATCCAGTTGATATACGGTATGTTCTGCGTGAACCCCTGGTGAAAGCCGGGGCTCGTTTTGCTTGTCGATGTTTCGTCAAGCAACGGAGCGGGAAACTACCTTACTTCCGCCTTGCAGTCAACCTTTTTTATTTCTTTTCTCTCCTTCTTTGCAGTTCGTACCGCATATCCGGTTGACGGCTATAATATAATCCAAACACAAAAACAATGATATCGAAAAAAAGCGCTACAGCATTTTTTCCCATTTGCAGAGGTGATTTTTTTCATTGGTTCTCTTTCCAGGTGGCGGATATAGGCCGTGCCTCAACAGAGGAAGCGTTGATATTCCCCTTCATCGTGCGTATTTTTTATATGTACAACTGTGCAGCGAACAGGTGAATACACCTTCACCTGGTACTTTTCCGATGCACCTACTTTCCCGGCGACAGAGAAATATTTTTTCGGTTACGTCACAGCACAGGAGCCGGATATATGCCACGTAAACGCCTGCCGATTGCTGATCATATTGAATATATCTCTATATTAGATCATCAGGGAAAGGTGGATCCTGACCTGGAACCGGAAATAAGCGACGACCTCCTGCTCCGACTTTATCGCGTCATGATACTGAGCCGCAGGTTTGATGAAAAAATGCTCGATCTGCAGCGACAAGGGAGGGTCGGCACTTTTCCACCAATTACTGGACAGGAGGCGGCCCAGTTGGGCGCTGTTGTTCACCTTGGTGCCCGTGACTGGCTGGTCCCCTCTTTTCGTGAGACGGTTGCCGAACTTTGGCGTGGCAGGTCATTGGTCCAGGTGCTGCTCTACTATAATGGGTATAACGAAGGGTTGCACATCCCTGCAACACTGAACAATCTACCGACAGCTATTCCAGTCGGATCACAGGTTCTCCATGCGGTCGGCCTGGGATGGGCAGCCCATTACAAACAGACCAATGAAATTGTTATGTCTTTTTTTGGAGATGGCGCCACCTCGGAAGGCGACTTTCACGAAGGACTCAATTTTGCCGCTGTTTTTCAGACACCGACCATCTTCATCTGTCAAAACAATCAATGGGCCATCTCCATCCCTCTTTCCAAACAGACCCGTTCCCCCACCATTGCCCAGAAAGCGATTGCCTATGGTATGCCGGGCGTACAGGTTGACGGCAACGATCTGCTGGCCGTATATGTGGCCGTCCGCGACGCCGTTGAGAGGGCGAGAAAAGGCAACGGTCCTACCCTTATTGAGTGTGTTACCTACCGGCTCATGATGCACACCACCGCCGACGACCCCTCCAAATACCGTTCTGAAGGGGAAGTGAGCGAGTGGCAAAGTAAGGATCCCCTCCCCCGGTTTACCACCTACCTGCTTGACAAAGGCGTACTAAGCGAGCAGTTGGTCCAGGATATCGCTAATGATACGCAGGCGGAAATCCAAGCAGCTGTTGAACTGTCTGAGCAGCAGATGCAGCAGATAGGCGATCCACTGGATATGTTCGAACACCTGTATGCGGAGCTGCCGCCCTACACCGTTAGACAGAAACAGGAACTGGCACAGCAACTATCCTCTGCGGATAAGGAGCAATCCGGTGACTAAAATGACAATGGTCCAGGCGCTGAATCTTGCCCTTCGCCAGGAAATGGAACGGGATGAAGATGTTATTATTCTCGGTGAAGATGTCGGGCTCAATGGCGGTGTCTTTCGGGTAACAGACGGACTGGTAGAGATTTTTGGCGACCAACGGGTGATAGACACGCCCCTGGCTGAATCAGCCATCGTGGGCATGTCCATTGGGCTGGCTATCTATGGCCTGAAACCGGTCTGCGAAATACAATTTTCCGGATTCACCTATCAGAATTTTCACCAGATAGAAAACCATGCAGCTAGATTTCGGTGGCGCACTCAGGGGAGATTCACCGTCCCCATGGTTCTACGCGCACCCTATGGTGGTGGTGTCCGCGCTTTGGAGCACCATTCGGAAAGCAGAGAAGCCTACTGGGCCCATACTCCCGGGATCAAAATGATCATCCCTTCCGGGCCAAGAAACGCAAGAGCCTTGCTGGTCGGCGCTATTCGCGATCCGGACCCGGTAATCTTTTACGAACCAAAGGTCCTCTATCGTACTTTTCGTGAAGAAGTACCTGAAGCAGAGGAAGTGATTGCACCGGGCAAACCACAGGTTGTTCGCCAAGGCACTGATGTGACCATCATCGCATACGGCGCCATGATACGTCCGAGCCTGGAGGCAGCCGAGATGCTGGCGAGAGAAGGCATCACGCCAGAAATTATCGATTTACTGACGTTATCACCGCTTGATGCAACCCTGCTCGCCGCTTCGGTAAAAAAAACTGGACGGGCAGTAGTGGTTCATGAAGCCCCGCGCAGTTTTGGCCCTGGGGCCGAAATAGTTGCCAGGTTATTGGAGGATGCTTTCTATTATTTAGAAGCCCCAATTGAACGTGTAACAGGCTATGACATCATCATTCCCTATTTCAGTAGAGAAAAACACTACCTGCCGGGTGTAAGAAGAATTGTTGATGCTGTTAGAAAAGTCATGAGCATGTAGAGCATGCGGTGCGCTGCTTTAGGCAGGAGCGCCAGGGCGCGAGAGGTGCAGGCCTATTAGCCGTATCAGCTACTGTTGAAGGAATATCCCATGCAAAGATACTCATTCACCATGCCGGATCTGGGCGAAGGCATCCATGAAGCAGAGGTGTTGTCCATACCGGTATCCGCTGGTCAGCCCGTAAAGGAAGGTGAGACCATACTGGAAGTGGAAACCGACAAAGCTGTGGTGGAAATTCCTTCGCCGGTTAGCGAAACTGTGGCGCAAGTGGTTGTAAACGAGGGAGATATGGTCACAGTCGGCGATGTCATGATCGTCTTTGGTGGTGAACCGTCGGCAGCTTCCCCCGTCGACAGCAGGGACAGCGACACCTCTGCCAGCCACAGCGATACCAGTCACCGTCCTCTGCCACCAAGGGTCCCCGCCTCCCCTGCTACCCGAAGACTGGCCAGAGAGTCGGGTATTGACCTACGCCTCGTGCCCCCCACAGGACCTGGAGGTGTCGTAACAGCTCAAGATGTCAAGTCTTTTGTCCAATCTACTTCTCAGTCGACCGGACACATGGACAAAGCCCCTGCCCCTCCTGCAGAATCCAAAGTCACCGTCACAAAGGAAAGCCTTCCCGATTTCTCTCAATGGGGCCCAATCGAACGGCATCCTTTTCGTTCCATCCGCAAAGCCACGGCCGCCCGGATGATGCAGTCCTGGTCCCGGATACCGCATGTAACCTGTCAGGATACCGTAGACATCAGCGAACTGGAGGCCTTTCGCCAGCGACATAAAACGGAGGTCGAGCAGGCAGGCGGCAGGTTGACCATCACGGTCTTTGCGCTCAAAGCCGTAGTAACAGCCCTCAAGCAATTCCCCTTTTTCAACGCAAGCCTTGATCCGGAGGCAGGCGAGATCATCATAAAACACTACTTTCACGTCGGAGTGGCAGTGGATACTGAACACGGTTTGATGGTGCCGGTCATCAGGGACATTGATCGCAAAAGTATTAAAGAGCTGGCCATAGAGTTTCATGAACGCGTTGGCAGGTGTAGAGCTCGTACCGCTGCTCGTGATGAATTGCAGGGCGGAACATTTACAATAACCAACGCAGGTGCTATAGGCGGCGGTTTTTTTTCACCGATTATACATTATCCCGAGGTGGCTATTCTCGGCATGGGACAGGGGCGGATGCAGCCCACGATCGTTACCAGCGCAAGCGGAGATTATTCCATCAAAGCCCGGCTGATCATGCCGATAATGCTCTGTTTTGATCATCGTGTTGTGGACGGCGCAGATGCAATCAGGTTTTTACAGGTGGTTATGGATGGGTTGCAGGATCCTGATGAGCTCCTCATCACCATGATTTAAAAAGGTGGAACACGATGGTCATGGGTGAGTTGGTGGTAGAGACGGAGGTTGTGGTAATCGGTAGCGGACCAGGTGGGTACGCGGCAGCGTTCCGTGCTGCGGCTCTGGGGTGTGACGTCACTGTGGTTGACCCGGTTTCACGTCCTGGGGGTGTATGTCTTTATCAAGGGTGCCTTCCCTCAAAAGCGCTTCTCGTCCTCGCCCAGCTGCTCTATGATGCACAAAGCGCGGCATCGATGGGCATTCGCTTTTCACGACCGGAGATCGACGTACAGGCTCTCAACGTCTGGAAGACGAAGGTTATTGATGTCATGGCGTCCGGTTTAGAGGACCTGTGCAGACGTCACGGCGTCCAAACCATAGCTGGGACGGCCCGTTTTGAAGATGCGCACACGCTGCGCCTCGAAGATGCCTCCGTACGTCGTATCAGATTTCAGTACGCCATCCTTGCCACCGGTTCAATCCCCACATATCCTCCCAATATTCATTGCACGCCGGGCGGTCGAATTATTGACTCCACCGGCGCGCTGGCCCTACAGGACATTCCCCGGAGGCTGTTGATCATAGGCGGCGGATATATCGGCCTGGAACTCGGGACGCTCTACGCGCGTCTGGGCAGTCAGGTGCACCTGGTCGAAGGTGGCGACCGACTTTTGTCCGGAGTCGACCGGGACCTGGTCGAACCGCTTTCCGCCCAGCTGCACAAAGAGTTTTCATCTATTCACATGTTGACAGAAGTAAAGAAACTCAGAGTAATAGAGGCGAATGTTCAAGTAACACTTGAACAAGAGGGTGTGGTTGCCAAGCAACAAGTGGACAGGGTGCTGATTGCCGCTGGACGACAACCAAACAGCGGCCAGCTTGGACTTAAACACATTCCTCTTGAGCCCGCAGCTGACGGCAGCATACCAGTGGATGCTCAACAACGGACTGCGGTATCACACATTTTTGCGGTGGGCGATGTAACCGGGGGGGAGTTGCTGGCCCACAAAGCCAATCTTCAGGGAAAAGTAGCCGCGGAAGTCATTGCCGGTAAGCCATCAGCATACGATGTCGCCGCCCTGCCGGCTGTAGTCTATACAGACCCGCAAATCGCCTGGTGCGGATTGACCGAAGAAAAGGCTACCAAAGAACAGATTCCCTTTACTGTCCGGCGTTTTCCCTGGAAATATTCAGGTCGTGCGCTCACCCTGCGGTCAACAGGCGGACTGACCAAGCTGCTGGTCGCGCCCCATAGCGGACGAATCCTCGGCTGTGGAATCAGCGGTCGCGAAGCTGAAAACCTGATCACCGAAGCTGTTCTGGCCATAGAGATGGGTGCCCTTGCAGAGGATCTTGCCTGGAGCCTTCACCCCCACCCTACCCTGTCCGAGACACTGGCCGAGGCGGCGTCACTGTACCATGGGAGCAGTATCCACATGCTTGGTCCGGCGCGAAAAAAAAGTTGATAATTTGGTTCACCTATAGATTTTAATTAACTTTTTTTACACGTTTTTTGAATGTTATTTTCAATGAAAACGGCTCAAGGCTGCCCTTTTCCTCTCCAGTGCCTATCACCTGGTGAACTCTGCATTTTTTTCTGCTTCTTTTACATCATACGCTGCTCAACGTGCCATGCCATAGGCTGGAATATTCAAACAGAACGTCCTGCCATGTAACGGGGTCTTGTCACTCTTTTTTACATGGCTTAAAAAAAGCTTTAAAACGCCACGTTGTGACCTTGACCATCCTTAAAATTATCGCGTATACTTAAGTATATACCAAAGAATTTTCCAGTAAAGCCAAACAGAGTTAACATCCTTGCGGGCAGTTCTCACCCTAAAGAGTGATATACACTGTGGAGGTGGCTCAATGAACAGATCGAATTTCCAACCTGTAGCGTGTCTACTCCTTTTTTGCCTGCTCATATTGTCCATGGCCGCTCTTGCCTCTGGTGCAGGTCCATCTCAAACCATCAAAGCCGCTGAGAGTCATGCTGACCGGGTAACCGGTGCATCCGGCCAGGCCCAGGGAATCGCCCCCAATACCAGTTCAGGGACTGCGATGATGAACCTGGCCGATCAAGCATCGGAAAGAAATCGGCGGGCCTGCGTTGAATGGTGCGAAGCTAATCCGGAATGCGCCATGTGCAGGGTTTCTGGGCTGTGCGGTGATGGATACAAGGTTATGCGAACCTGGGAAGGGCCGGGATCGGACTGGGATGCATGTAAATTCGTCTCGCGTGCGCCTCGAGTGCATCCGCGACCGCCCGAGGGGCCGATGGAAATTCCTGGCCAACTGAAAGCACCTGTGCCCCCCTTACCCCAATAAACAAGTTCTGCACGCATGGCGACAAGGTCGCACAGTGTTACTGTTATATAAGTCTTGGTTGACATGGAATGTGGAGAAATTCACCTTTTCTCCTTTTGCGACGCAACCGACGGTCGAGATCTGCCCGGGGCAGTCAGCTATCCCCGTGCAACACGCTGGTTGTTTTTGAACAATTGCCCCACTTCTGCCCTTTGCGGGGGGGTGAATCATGCCGAAGCTACGAACCGGTCGTCAACGATATTACAATGTTTTTGCCTCCTTTTATGACCTGTTTATACAGATTCATTCCGGTCGTCAAGGCCATGAGACGCGCAGCTATCTTGTCGATTCCGTCCAGGTCGAGAACTCAAAGCAAACCAGGATACTGGATGTCTGCTGTGGAACAGGATCAGTCATCCTGGCGTTTGCTGAAAAATACTCCAATGCGCTGACCCTGGGGTATGATTTTTCCATGGGCATGTTGCGTCAGGTCAGGAAAAAGGATGCAGCCCGACAGGTCGCACTTGTTCAAGGCGATGCTGCACATCTCCCCTACAGCGATAATTGTTTTGATCTGGTAAGCTGTTCCCACGCCCTCTACGAATTGAAAGGTCAGGGGAGAACAGATGCCCTCATGGAAATGCAGCGCGTGGTAAAGCCGGGTGGAAAAGTATTGATTATGGAGCATGAAGTTCCGCGAAATCCTCTCGTACGGATGCTGTTTAACCTGCGATTACGGACCATGGGCTCAGCTGATGCTAACGAATTTATCCAGCAGGATCTCTCCCCTTACCAGAAGATATTCACCACCGTCACCCTGTCGCATACGCCTTCCGGCAAAAGCAAACTTATCACCTGTCAGAAGCAATGAATGGTGCTCTTTTTTCCAGGGGCGAAGTATGATTCCTCCAACACGAGATTCATCCCATCTCCTCTACCAATCGGCCCCCGACCACCATTCGCCGTATCTCGGTGGTACCAGCAGCTATTTCGTAGACTTTCGCATCCCGCAGCAGTCTTCCGGCCGGGGAACTGGTAAGATACCCCCTGCCTCCCAGGCACTGGATGGCTTCCAGGGCCATCCAGGTAGCACGCTCGGCAGCAAACAGGATAGCACCGGTGCCATCCTTCCGAATATCTTCCCCTGCATCAGCCGTGGCAGCTACCGTGTACACATAGGAGCGGGCGGCGTTCCAGGTGGTATACATATCGGCCAGCTTTCCCTGCATGAGCTGAAACTCGCCAATGGGTTGACCGAACTGTTTACGCTTGTGCACGTAGGGCAGCACCAGGTCCATACAGGCGCCCATGATCCCCAGCGGTCCGCCGGCAAGAATGAGCCGTTCCAGATCAAGTCCGCTCATCAGCAGCTCTATGCCCCGGTCCACAGCTCCCAGGATATTTTTCTCGGGCACCAGGCACTGCTCAAAATGCAGGGCGCTGGTCGGAGAAGCTGCCATGCCCAGTTTATCCAGTGGAGGTCCAGCCTGGAGTCCGGGAGTACTCTCCGGCACGAGAAAGCAGGTAATCCCCATGGCGCCTTTTTCCGGGCTTGTCTTGGCATACACAATTACCACATCCGCCGTCGGACCGTTGGTGATCCACATTTTTGACCCGTTGAGGAAAAACCCGCCTTCGGTCCTGGTTGCGCGAAGTTTCATCGCAGCAACATTGGAACCGGCATCCTTCTCGCTCATGGCCAGGGCGCCTACCCATTCCCCATCAATCATGGGTGGCAGAAACCGTCTTCGTTGTTCTTCTGTCCCATGCAGAAAGATATGATGCACACACAGACCCGAATGGACACCATAGACAAGCCCCATTGACGCCGACCCTCTGCTGAGTTCCTCCACTGCCATCACCTGCGCCCGATACCCCATGCCCAGGCCGCCATATCGTTTGGGAACCGCCACGCCAAAGAGTCCCATTTTGCCGATTTGTTTCCATAATGCAGGCGGGCAGCATCCCTGGGCGTCTATCTCTGCTGCTCGTGGAGCTATCTCCCTGCGGACTAATTCCCGCAGTGCTGCCCGCAGGTTTTCTGCCTGCTCACCTAAGGGGAAACCTAATCCCGAAATTGAGTGCATGTCGGCTCCTGTTTTTCAGAAAGGTGATACGGTTCTCTCAGGATGAATACTCATAAAACCCCTTGCCGCTCTTGCAGCCGATTAACCCGGCAGCAACCATCTTGACCAGCAACGGACAGGGACGGTATTTTGGATCATGAAAACCGGTGTACAGTATCTCCATGATCGACAGGCAGGTATCCAAACCCGATCAGGTCAGCCAGGGCGAGCGGCCCCATGGGATGGTTCATGCCAAGCTGCATGACCGCATCAATCGTTTTCGCGTCAGCCACCCCCTCATAGAGGGCAAAGATAGCTTCATTGATCATCGGCATCAGCAGGCGGTTCGATACAAACCCGGGTGAATCATTGACCATTACCGGTTTTTTCCCCAGCCGACGTGCCAGCTCAACCGTGACGGTGCAGGTTGCTTCCGCGGTAGCAAGGCCCCTGACGACCTCCACCAGCTGCATCTTGGGCACCGGGTTCATGAAATGCATGCCGATCACCCGGTGCGCACAGTTGGCTGCGGCGCCGATTTGGGTGATGGAAAGGGACGAGGTGTTGGTTGCCAGGATGGTACTGTTGTCGGTTGCTCCTCCAAGAAAGCGAAAAATATCCTGTTTGATCTGGAGCTTTTCACCGGCTGCCTCAACGACAAAATCCGCTCGGCGGCAGTAACCGAGATCATCAGTGATATGGAAGCGCTGCAGCACCGTGCCAACCTGCTGACCGCTCATCTGTCCCTTTTCTGCCGACCGCTCAAGATTATGCCGAATACCCTCCAGCCCTTGCTTGGCAAGTTCTAACTGCAGGTCCATCAACACCACATGCAACCCGGCAACGCCTGCCACCTGGGCAATCCCCCTGCCCATCTGACCTGCCCCGATAACCATCATCTTTCCAACAGTAGCCATAGGACTGATCCTTTTCTTTTCCCAGTGCATAGTTACCTGTTTATACTATAAGACAGACACTGCACAGCCGATGGATAATTACCGAGATAAAATGGAAGCGGCGCAACACCGGAGGTATACAGTTATGGCCACCCCGCACAAAGAAATTTTCATCATCGATGCCCTGCGCACTCCCTTTGGCAGCTTTCTCGGCGCCCTCTCGGATACACCGGCTCCAGAGCTTGCGGCAGCGGTGATCAAGGACTTGCTGGAACGCACCCGACTTCCTCCTCCCGCAGTGAACGAAATCCTTATCGGCCAGGTCCTGCAGGGAGGCGTTGGGCAGGCTCCGGCACGGCAAGCCATGCGTCTGGGCGGACTCCCTGATCACATCCATGCCATGACCATCAATAAGGTGTGCGGGAGCGGCTTGGTATCCATGCTGCTTGCTGCCAACAGCATCAGGGCAGAAGAGGCAGAGTTGGTCATAGCAGGCGGGATGGAAAGCATGTCGTTGGCCCCCTACGCTCTGCCCAGAGCAAGGAATGGGTATCGTTTCGGACACGCCACCACTCTGGATCTTACCCTGCATGACGGTCTCCAGGATGCGTATAGCGGAAAATCCATGGGCGAGATCACCGAGGACTGGCTCTCCACCCACGACATTACCCGTGACATGCAGGATGCTTTTGCCCTGCGATCTTACCGGTTAGCCCAGCAAGCCCTTGAACGTCATCTCTTTGCTGATGAAATCGTTCCGGTTGTCAGGGAGACTCCAAAAGGCAAGACACTTGTTGGTGATGATGAAGAACCATGGCGGTGCGATTTCGAAAAATTTTCCTTGCTGCCGCCGGTGTTTCGCCCTGACGGCACCATTACCGCAGGCAACTCCTCCACCATCAGTGACGGTGCTGCCCTGGCTCTTCTCGCCGGCCAGAGAGCTGTTGATACCTATGGGTTGCAGCCCAGGGCCAGGCTGGTAGCTTCAGCCACCTCCAGTCATCATCCCTCGCTGTTTCCGGAGGCTGATGTTGATGCGGTGCAGAAAGCGGTGAAAAAAGCCGGCCTGACCATGGATCGAATCGGGTTATTCGAAATTAACGAGGCCTTTGCCGCAGTGGCCTTGCTGACCATTGAAATGCTGGGCATTGATCCCGGACGGGTCAATGTCAATGGCGGGGCAGTTGCCATCGGCCACCCTATTGGCGCCAGTGGCGGCAGGCTGGTTGCGACCCTTCTCCGCGAAATGGAAAGAAGAGAAGAACAGTTTGGCGTGGTGACCCTCTGTATAGGGGGAGGCGAGGCCGTGGCAGCGGTACTGGAACGGATCTGAATACCCTGCCACTGTTACAGCGTGGTGGCGCTTTATCATCTCGCGTCAGCAACCATGCACCTCCTCTATAAAAAAATACCTCCATCAGCCCGACAATGTGATAAAATAGAGGTATACAAGAGCACAGAGCATTGCGATTCAGCAGGGATCTCTCCTCCTGTAAGCTAACTGTTGCCACGGAGATGCGACCATGACACTGGAGCTGGCATATTTCGAGATTGAGGACGTGGTTTTCGGCAGAAAAACCGCTATACAGGGATCAACGCTGGTTATTCACCGGGAATCCCTGAAAAATTCGCTCAAATCAACGGAAAAACGTATCGATGCCATCGGTGTCCACATCACCAGGCCCGGGGATTCCACCCGAATTCTCTGCATCAAAGATGTTATTGAGCCACGATACAAGGTTACAGACACCCAACCAGGATCAGGCCGAACCCATATCCTGAAAAATGTTGCGGTCGTGACCTGTGGTAAAATCGTCGGTTTTCAGGAGGGTATTATTGATATGAGCGGCCCGGGAAGTGTCCACACCCCGTTTTCACAAACGCTCAACGTTGTCCTGGATATCACAGTTGTACCAGGTTTGTCCCCTCACGAGCATGAGGAGGTTGTCCGTCAAACCGGACTGAAGGCCGCAACTCTCCTGGCCTCAGCTTCCAGGGAAGCCAAGCCTAAAGCGATACACTCCCACTTACCCATTGATGCTACGGCTCTCCCCTCTTCCCTGCCGCGCATTGTCTATGTGTACATGCTGCTTAGCCAAGGCCTGCTGCACGACACCTATGTACTCGGAGTGAATGCCCAAAAGGGCCTCCCTCGGCTCCTTGACCATACCCTTCTGCTGGATGGGGCGATTACCTCGGGAAACTGTGTCAGCGCCTGCGATAAGAATACCACCTACCACCACCAGAACAACCCGGTGCTCCAGGAACTGCTGCCCCAGCATCAGCAACGGCTCTGTTTGGCAGGAGTGGTGTTGACCAACGAACCGGTAAGCCTGGAGGCGAAAAAAACATCAGCAAAAAAAGCGGTTAAGCTGGTGCAGACCCTTAATGCGGATGGCGCACTTATAAGTAAAGAGGGATTTGGCAACCCGGATACCGACCACATGCTGCTCGTCCGCGGATTAGAGAAGGCAGGTATCCCGACCGTTGCCCTGACTGACGAATTCGCCGGTCCTAACGGTGGATCGCAGTCGTTGGCAGATGCCGCTCCTGAGGCAATAGCCACGATTTCAGTCGGCAATGCCAATGAACGGATCCTCCTGCCTCCGTTGCAACAGCTCCTTGGCCCTGTAAGCGATCTGAGCAAACTTGCCGGTGCTTACCCGCACAGCCTCCATGATGACGGCAGCCTGGAAGTCGAACTACAGGCTATAATCGGCGCGACCAACGAGCTTGGCTGGCAAACCCTACGATGCAGGGAGGTCTGAACATGTCACCCCGGTACAGAATCATTCATTGCCTCAACCAATTTTTCAGCGGCATAGGGGGCGAGGAACAGGCCGACACTCCCCCTTCACTGGTTTCCGGCCCTAAAGGCCCTGGGGTATTGATACAAAACGAGTTTCCTGAGGTTGAGATTATAGCCACCCTGCTCTTTGGCGACAACTATGTTGCAGAAAACAGCGAAACCGCTATCAGTGAAATCCTCAGTCTGCTTACACCTTACTGCACGCAGAACAGGCCGGATCTGCTGGTTGCCGGTCCCACATTCAGCGCAGGACGCTATGGCCTCGCCTGCGGAGCGATTTGCCAGGCCGTACAGGAAACATTGGATCTGCCAGCGGTGACCGGCATGCACCCGGACAATCCGGCAGTTGAGCTCTACCGACTACACACCTACATTACCCGGACCAGCGATAATGTCATGGGCATGATCGAGGCAGTCCGCAGCATGATCCCCCTGGGCCTTAAGTTGGTACACAAGGAGGCGGTATGGCCGGAGGAAGATGGCTATCTTCCCCAGGGAAGACGAAAAAATGTGTTCACCTCGGAAACCGGAGCCCGGCGGGCGGTCACCATGCTTTTGGCGCGTATTCATGGAGAGCCCTATACCACCGAATATCCGATGCCGGTCTTTGATCGGGCGGAACCTGCACCGCCCATTGCGGATATGCGTCAGGCCAGGCTGGCTCTGGTCACCTCAGGAGGGATTGTGCCCAAAGGCAACCCCGATAGGATAGAAGCCGCCAATGCCCAACGTTTCGGTACCTATTCGCTTAAAGGGTTGCAGGCTTTGAGCGCACAGACCCACCAGACCGCCCATGGAGGATACGACCCCACCTACGCCAACGAAGACCCCAACCGTGTCCTGCCGCTGGATGTGGTCCGGGAACTGGTCGAGCAGGGAAGCATTGGCTCCCTGCATGAATACTATTATGCAACTGTGGGCAATGCCACCTCAGTGGAAAATGCCAGGAAGTACGGACAGCAGATCGCCAAAATCCTGGTGGCGGATGGTGTACAGGCAGCAATACTTACCTCGACCTGAGGGACCTGTACTCGTTGCGGTGCAACGATGGTCAAAGAAATAGAGCGAGCAGGCATCACCGTGGTGCATGCATGCTCCATCGTTCCGATCTCACTGACGGTGGGCGGCAACAGGATTGTGCCGACCATCGCCATTCCCCATCCATTCGGCAACCCGGACAAGCCGCCTGAAGAAGAGAAAGCACTGCGAAGAGCATTGGTGGAAAAAGCCCTCCATGCCCTGCAGACGCCCATAGAAGAGCAAACCGTTTTCGAGTGAGGCGGCAGGGCCGCGTTGCATGGAGTTGGCCGCTCCGGTCCGGTGACCTGACCGGACTATTCCCCGCGGGACTGCTTCAGAATACGGTGGATCTCCGCCCACAGCGTCTCCTCCATTTCCAACTCGTGCATGGCCATCTGCTCCTCCCAAACCGCAGGGGGAATATCCTGTTTGAACTCCAGAATATGATAGCTTTTCAATCCTAATGCCACCCCGCCAAGGGCTCCGGCATAGCTGGGGTCCCCGTCATGAAAGGTACGGGCCATGATCTCCAGGGTGGCGGGTTGATTGAGGCCGAAGACCACCAGCAGATCGTCGGTTCCCTGCTCTTCTGCCACTTTTTTCACCTCTTCCTGTTCTGCAAGACCTGCAGCGCCTGCCGATGTTCAGACAAAACAGGCGGTATTCTCATACACCACCTCAGCACCGGCTGCTTTGAGACAGGTCGTGACCGTAGTAGCCGTAATGTCATCCCGTTCGCCGAATACGATTACTTTCTTGCCTTGTAACATAACCGCCTCCATGAGATTAATCGAAGCAATAGACAGTGAGCAGATTATACAACCCGTTGATAAACTTCCTCCTCAAGATGTTCATCCCCTGAGACCTGTCCTCCCGTGGGCTGCGGATTACGCTCCAGGATGAAGGACACCCCGTCAAACAGATTGGTGCACCGGTTAAGAAAAATACTGGCCTTGGCCAGAAACATCACCCGCTTCACTGTCCCGGTGCGCATGGCTTCCATGGCATGTCCCACGTAGGGAACCGCCGACGGTATATGCCCCTGGGTGGGGGCGAAGCCGGGCATGCCGACGGCCTCAATCCAGTCTTCCATCTCCTCTTTTTCCAGAGCATGGGAGAGGACGGCCATGGCTGCAATTTTGCGATAGTTCTTCCTCACCACATCACCTGATCCGGAAAACTCGGTTATCTCCGGATTATGCAGCTCAGTGGCATACTTGTCGATATCGGTAAAACGCAAACCGAGACTACGCAGCGGTTCCAGCAGGTACGAGCGATAGACCGACTCCTCCGAAGTACTGGCACCAATGGGCACCTTGCCCACAGCACCCGGTTCGATCCGCACCACAGGACTGGCGCCGTCATCACGGGTGATCAGAAAGGCCATAGAGGCGAGACAATCCTCCAGAATTAGCCTCCCGTGTTCGATAAAGGGTTCAAATTTCATCCCAAGTTTGGCCAGCGAACCACCCCCTACAACGACAATACGATCATACACCCCGGCCTGCACCAGCGAACCAGCCATAACTATGGCGGAAGCCGGTGCAGCGCAAAAATTTTTCACATCCACCCCGGAAGCGTTCACACAGCCGCTCATCTCACCAATGGCCTTGGCCATACCGCCTCCACCCCGCTGGTAACGATCCCCGCAGGCCTCCTCGCCGCAGCTGATCACGAAATCAACCTGGTCGGCACCAATACCTTCCCTGTACAGCAGCCATTTCAAGGCAAGGGCGCCGCTCGCCTTGGTGCACAGGTTCTCCAGCAGATCATGAGCGGCCAGATTTTCATCATCCAGCCCCTCGGCTCGTTCATCCCCGTGAAAAGAGCCGTACAGGATCCCCTGATGCTGGATCGCCAGCGCCCGGGATGACAGCTCACCGGCCCGGTTTTTTTCGGTATGGCTATAGGAGTGGTCAGGCAAAGGGCCAAACAGGGAATGATTGTCGAGTCGGGATTTGAGGACCTCGGCCCAGCGATCATCGGTCTGAAAAAGGGAGGGCGTGAGGATATCTGCAGCTTTAAGCAGAGCCAGAAACAATTCCTGGTCAATAATCTCACCGAAGGTACCGATTGATTTTTCTGTGTTTTCTATATCAATACCGGAAAATTGATACCAGGGCCGAGGGATCCGAGCCAACTCCTCGGGGGTGGTGTTACCAAGAAAGGTCTGGTTGGGGGGATAGTTGACCGCCTGGGCATAGGTACGAAGGTGCTGGGCCATGTGCTGCGCCACCGCCGGATTTCTGGCGATTTCCCTCCGTGGTTTTGAACCGTAACGAATTAATTCCGGGACATGGGCCAGGCAGTAGGAGCAGTTGCGGATAACAGGATACGATGCCATGGGATTCTCCTCCCTCTCCTTCCATTATCTCTCTGTTTTTC
Organism: Desulfogranum aggregans; assembly: GCF_055398265.1. Lineage (NCBI taxonomy): Bacteria > Pseudomonadati > Thermodesulfobacteriota > Desulfobulbia > Desulfobulbales > Desulfobulbaceae > Desulfogranum > Desulfogranum aggregans. The sequence goes on from NZ_AP042447.1 coordinate 897,291, forward strand.
TCGAGATGTCAATGAAAAAAACGTTACAAGGAGAAACGAAAAGGGTGCTGCATTTGCTTTGTACCAGGCCATACGGTATACTTTTATGCAGACACAGGGGGAAGCTCCCATAAGGTTTCTCCGGCGCACACTGTAACGTTGGTATTTTCTCTCCCCCCCTTAAACCGGAAGAGGCAACGGCCTACAGATGAAGCGGATACTGCTCACCGGTGCCACCGGCCAGATAGGTACTGAACTGACGCCCTTTTTACGCGAAAAGTACGGCGACGAGTATGTTGTTGCTGTTGGGCATAGACGTCAACCTGCCCCCCTGCTCAAGTCGGCAGGGCTCTATTTTTCCGTGGATATCCGCGACAGCCAAGGGCTGGACGCCATCGTGGCAGCCAACGGGGTGGACACGATCATTCATTTGGTTTCCCTGCTTTCTGCCACCGCAGAGTCCCAGCCGCAACGCGCCTGGGACATCAACATGAACGGCTTGATCAACGTCCTGGACATAGCCCGCCGTCGGCAATGTGCCGTCTTTTTTCCCAGCTCCATCGCCGCGTTCGGTCCATCGACCCCTCCTGACAATACCCCTCAGGACACCATTCAACGGCCCAACACCATTTACGGGATTACCAAGGTCTCTGGTGAGCTGTTATGCGATTACTCCTACCAGCGTTTTGGCGTTGATACGCGTGGTGTGCGCTTTCCCGGCCTGATCTCGCACAAGGCAATGCCCGGGGGAGGCACGACCGATTACGCGGTGCACATCTTTTATGCCGCTCTGCAGGAGCAGCGGTATGACTGTTACCTGCGGCCCGATACCCGGCTCGATATGATGTACATGCCCGATGCACTTGCAGCAATCCACAAGATAATGGAGAGCGATCCCGCACTTCTTACCCACCGCAACGGCTTTAACATCACTGCAATGAGTTTCACTCCGCAACAACTTGCCGAGGAAATAAAAAAACACATCCCAGGCTTCACCATCAGCTACACTGTTGATCCGGTACGACAGGCTATTGCCGATTCCTGGCCGAGCCAAATGGATGACAGCGCTGCCCGCAGGGAGTGGCAATGGACGCCTCAATATGATCTGGCAGCAATGGTACAGGAAATGCTGGACAAACTATCCACACACACCTCCACTTGACGGAAGCAGCGAATGTCCCTACAGCATATCGAGCCGATGTTTACCGAGCAGTTAGCGCTATTGGACAGCAAAGGGGTACGCAAAGGAAATGAGCAGACTATTGTTGGTATTGAACCACCTCGTAATGGCCTTGGCCCCCGATACATGCTGGCAGGAACAACTGAACGTCTCTTTTTACGCATGAATGCCAACAGTTATCTCGGGCTGGCATCCCATCCACAAGTGATCGAGGCCGAGAAAACGGCTGCCGAGCAGTTTGGTTGCGGTCCTGGAGCTGTACGCTTTATCAGCGGTACCTATGGAATACACCATGAGCTGGAAACGGCACTCGCAGATTTTCACGGTCGCCAGGCAGGGATGCTTTTCAGCTGTGCCTATGCTGCGGTAACCGGTATTTTACCCCAGCTTATCACACCGCAAACCCTGGTTATCAGCGACAGCCTCAATCACAACTGCATCATCAATGGCATTCGACTTGCCCAGCCGATGAAAAAAGCGCTCTACCCGCACCTGGATATGAATGCGCTTGCCACCCTGCTGGAAACCAATCAGGGAAGCTGCCAAAGGGTGGTAGTGGTGACCGACGGCATCTTCAGTATGCGCGGCGATCATGCACCGCTGGATGCAATCACGGCCTTGTGTCAACAGTATGAAAACGGCTACCAGGAAGGGATCATAACCGTGGTCGACGATTCCCATGGTGTAGGGGCCTTTGGCAAAACCGGTCGCGGCACAGTGGAGTACACCGGGGCAAGGGCGGATCTGTACATTGCCACCCTGGGCAAGGCCATGGGAGTAAATGGCGGGTATGTGGTCTCCAGCCAGACGGTGGTAGATTTCCTCAGGGAAACCTCCCCATTCTACATCTATTCTAACCCCATTACTCCTGCGGAGGCAGCCGCCGCCTTGGCAGCTCTCCGTATCCTCAACAGTGAGGAGGGGCTTGGGCTGCTGCAAAAGATACGTAACCTGGCCACGCGCCTCAGGGAGGGACTGGGGCATCTTGGTATCGAAACCATTCGGAGCGATCACCCGATCGTGCCCCTGCTTATCCGAGACACAGCAAAAACCGCTGACCTCGTGCACCACCTATTTGAACACAATGTGCTGGCAACAGGGCTCAACTATCCGGTGGTGCCTAAAGGGGAAGAGGAAATACGGCTACAGGTTTCGGCAAGCCATACGGTAAAGGATATGGAGTATCTCCTTCAGGTGCTGGCCGGTTTCTCGGGAATACTACCAAAATAAAGGACAAAACTGACACTATTACCTTTTTTGGCGCCCACGTTATACTCTCCTCCTTTATTGCATCGTGAGGAAAACCCGCGCAAACATAAATCTTGGTTTTAAACACCACCTTGGCCAAAAGGTAAGCATCCTCACCCCTCACCGGCGAGTTAAAAGGACCCTCAACCCCCACCTTCGCGTTCCTCAGTCTTGCTATGTTCCTTTCTTTACACACAATGTTTACACTTAAGAGAGGCACACATCGATCACATAGCGTTACAGAGACTAAAGAGGTACCGATGGGAACGCACAGGGAAGTAATTAAACTCTCCATCAAGCAAGAATTTTTTGAGCAATTCGGCAGGCAGCAGGCTAGAGCAGGTGATGCGCTGTCTGTTGCGTGGCTTTATGATGATTTTCTGCCAACCCTCAGTAAAAAAGAACTTGTTGCATTGGAAGAAATACTCGCGGAAATGGTCAATGAGGGAATCATCGAACATGTCAGGGAAAAGCGCTCGACTTATCGATTGACCTCTAAAGGTGCAACTCTATTGTGAGGGTGGAATGACCAGGGAACGACGACCCACCACCACCCTCCTGTGCACCGGTGTCAGGATAGCCGTTTTTTTCCCCTATGTCTTTATTCCTGTCACGTGCGGTTTTTTCACTTAAGAACAGAGACGTGGGCAAAGGCAGACTTTGTGCCGGCACAGAGTATGTCAAGAGAGAGGTATTGACCTACACCAATAAACCAGTAAGATGATGTTTTGCAATTGTGTCAGTCAGGTTCCTCTATCGAGAGGTCCTGGGAGACGGAAACAATCAACAGTGTACATTGAGGTAATCTTGAAGAATGCAAGATGGCCTGAAACATTCTGGTAAGGAACGGTGAATTATGCACGAGGGGAATTTGGGGCATGAAATTGATAGCAACTCTGCAGAGCTGTTAAAAAAATGGCAGAAACAGGCTGACTCGCTGAAAAAGAAGCACCCGGATTGGAGCACAGCTATGGTTGAGGAGGAGGTGAAAAAACAGATTATCCGCGATGCACAGACGGCCATCGCTCCAAAGAGCGGTAAAGAGTACATACAAGAGCTGAATGCCCAGCTCAAGGAAATGGAGGAGGCCCGAAACAAGGCGATAGACAGCATCATGACCTATATGGGAAAAACCAGTCCCGATGCAGTCGGCACGGTTCTGTTCGAACTCGATTGCGGATGTATCAGAGCCTGTGCGGTCTCAACCGAAGGGTACCCCATGGGAGAGATGATCATGGTCTCCGGAAAGAAGGTGGATGCGGATTTCGAGTGCGATATCTGCCGTGAGGATGGAGGTGCCAATCCTGAGCGTTGCATCAGCAAAGCAATAATTTGGCCGGGAGAAGAATCTGAAATGCCGTCCGAGGAGTTTAGGCTGTCCATCGGCAAGAAAGTATTTGGTGATGACTACTCCGTAGACGACATATAAATGGACAGTATAACCTGGACACTGGTACGATCACGTATTGTATTCCGCTCCACCATCACATTACAGCCTTGCTGTTGATCGGGGGAAGCAACCAAAGCACATTGCAGGTTGCTGGTTGCGCTCCTTCATACCGTAGGCTGAACAACCTCAAATGTGCACGAGTTATCAGCAGGTGTGCAACGGATGAGGGGGGGGAATCACTTGAAGCCCAACCTGTGTGGTAAGCAATAAGGTAAAATAGCCGACAAGCCCTCTTAATTATGTATAAAAATATTGGTACACACTATATACACAATGGCCGCATTCTCCCCTCTGCGACATTTCATCAACTAAAAAGCGATACCATTATATACGAGGTAATGCGGGTCATCCAGGGACATATTCTCTTTTTAGAAGACCACATAGAACGCTTAGAGCATTCCCTTGACAGGGTCGGATTTAAAGTCGACACAGAAGATATACAAAAACAACTGCTGACCCTTGTATCAGTGCATCCAACGCTTGACAAAAACATCAAACTGGACATTGAGCAAGATAATTACCAACTCTATTTTATTGAAAGTCATTATCCTGAAAGAGAATTGTACCAGACAGGTGTGGCAACGACTGCGGTTAAGTTAGAGCGAAGCAACCCAACGGTAAAGCACCTGGACATGGATTACAAAAAATATATTGCACAAATTAAGAATAACACTTTTTTTGAAGTACTTTTAATCAATAAAAATAATAAAATAATAGAAGGAAGTAGTTCAAATTTGCTTTTTTTAAAAAACAACACTCTCTACAGTGCACCACTCGATACAATATTGACTGGGATCACATTTAAAAATGTGATCACCCTCGGCAAAAAACTTGGTTTGCAAGTGCAGTATAAAAGCGTCGACATGGGTGAACTGGATGAAATGGATGGTTGTTTTTTGACGGGCACATCCCTGGGGGTACTGCCTATACAATCAATTGATCATCATCTCTATGATTCAGCAAAGCAGCCTGTTGTATTGAAATTAATTCAGGCATATAATGCCTTGTCAGGGCCAGCAGACGAACGCGAAACATGCTGAAGGATGAAGCCCCTCCTGCTTGTATTCTGACGCGGCGCTGAACGACGATACAACCATTTCTACCAGTTATTGCTTTTCACTTGTCAAACTGGGGTTTAAAATTCAAAATCAACACCTCGGCGCTAAGCCTGCTCCCGCGGGCCTTGGCAAAGGACGCTGTTTTTCGCGTGTGCCTACGTTATTGCAGTACCGTTTTTAACAATTTTTATGCCGAAAACCGTGTGAAGTCGGTCAATTGCAAGGCAGCTTAGTATGGACTCCGCCCCCTTGGGTAGCTCATTTAATTGGTAAAAACTGTGATCTGGTGTGGCGAACTCCGTTGCCTGTATTTTAGACGCAACCCGTCTAATCTGTGACCAGGGTTTTTTGCATTTCAGCTCCGCTATCCGCTCTACGAATAGTGCCAACACACATATTTTTACATGGGCTTCTATTCGCCTTTCAGCCCAATGGTACATTGGCATCATTTTGATCTGCGTACGCTTAAGTGAGCGGAAGCACCGCTCAATGACCATCAGGCCACGGTAACCATAGGCCGCATCCTCAAGGCTCAGGTGGATGTCGTTGGTTTCCAGTACCCACTTGCCATCATACTTTGCCGGAGCCTTTATGGCTTTACGGTCGATCCGGACGGTGCCCTTCTCAGTTATGGTCAGGTATCTTTTGTACCTTCGAGAACCCAACAGGGCTATAGCCCATTTCCTGGTTGCACTCTTGTCTTTGTGCTGCTTGAGTTCCCATTCAAGCATGGCAACAATTTTTTCTCGGTGGGTGGCCTGCCGTCTGGCCTCCGACGGATTATAACAGACGATATATCGCTTGCCGTTGGCGAGGTTCACCTCTTTGGCATGAAGATTTTCAGAGAATTCCCTGTAACGACCTGGCTGCGAAAGAACTGTTTCCTTAACCTCCTTGACACTGGCCATCCTGGTGGCAAGCAGATATGTGCCGCAGGCCTTAGCCAGTTCCTTTCGATTCCCTTCGGAGTTCATCCCGGAATCAGCAACGAACAGCGCCCTGCCAAGATTCCACCCTCGAAGATCGCTTTTTATGGTCTCGACAGTACTGACGTCAGCAGTATTGCCGGGGAATACCCAACTTCTCACAGGGATACCCTCTCGAGTAACAGCCAGGGCGACAACGACCTGAGGCGCCCATGTCCCTTCTTTCGTATGACCATACTGCCGCGGGCCTTCCTCATCCTCATAATCAATGGCAAAAGATGCTGTAGTGGTATCATAGAAGATGAGATCCACCGTCAGGTTCAGCAGGTTGGCCACATTGTAAAAGATCTCCCGCTCTACCTTATCCGAATGGCTATGGAGCAAGTCCATGGCCTCATACATGTGATGCAGTTGCAAGCTGTCACACCCTGGCAGATATACAGTTTCAAGCCACCTGTCCCAAACACCAAGTTTTGATTCCGGAGTACACAGTCGATTGGCAACCATGGCAAGCAGGGCTTTTTCATAGGGAACCTGCTTCTTTTTGGCAACCTCCCTGAATATTTTGCCGATACCGTATTGCTCCCACAGTTCCTCGATGATTTTAACTGTACCGAAATCGACGGTCCGGAGGATCTTGACATCTTCCGGTAAGCCGCCTTTGCGCACTTCACCGTCCAGAGGATCAATAACCTCGACGCCGCAGACTCTGGCAACGGATCGGCATAACCGCACCAAGGCTTCACGGTCCAACTGGTCTGCCCGCCCGAAGCTGTGGATAATTTTAGCAGTCACCTTACCGGTGACCGGATGCCGTTCGTTATGGGCCAGCTGGTAGTATTTTGTTACCGAGCCGTCTTTGTTCTTTCGTTGAGTAGTTCGCAAATACATGATTGCCTATCATGCTAAATGCGTATCCCCAACCTGTCAATAAAAAACTACTCAAACGTGTGCCTACAGGTTTTGACCAAAATCAGGAGACTTGAAAGTGCAACATGCTGATATTAGGTGATTTTATTTTTCGACTGCAGTAAAACGTGCCTACAGTTCTCAAACTAAAGTCAAAGCAGGTTTTCCAGCAGCCTCCTTGCCTCGGAAAAACTCCAGCAGCTGATCATATTTCATCGGCCGGGCATAGTAATACCCCTGGAACTGGTCACAACCAAAAACTTTCAGCAGTTCTTCCTGCTGTTGGCTCTCAACACCCTCGGCAAGTACATCAAGATCAAGGTTTTTGCCGATGGCGATAATATTGCGTATCATCGGCGTGGACGAATCGTCATTGACCATACTGGTCATGAAGCTCCTGTCGATCTTCAGTTCATCAATCGGCAAGGTGTTCAACATGCTGAGTGACGAGTACCCCGTGCCAAAGTCATCCATGGAAATACGCAGTCCCAGATCGTGAAGTTCCCCCAGGAGAGGCAAAATGTAATCGACATCCTCAATAAAGAGGCTTTCTGTGATCTCCAGGCACAGGCTATCGTGGGGCAATCCACTCCTATCAATCTCCTCTTTGAGCGTACCTAAAAAATCGGCCTCCATAAACTGCTTCACGGAAATATTAATTGAGGTCTGATAAGTGATACCGAGTGCTTTTTGCAGGGTGCTCATTTCGCGCAGGGAAGTCTGCAGAATAAACAGGCCCAGTTTAATCATCAGCCCGGAGGATTCAGCTACAGCGATAAACTTGTCAGGCGGGACAAAGCCGAGGTTTTCATCCTCCCAGCGTATCAATGACTCTACCCCGTACGCCCGGCCACTATTGTCGATCTGAGGCTGATAAACCATATAAAGTTGCTTTTTATCAAGCGCCTGTCGGAGCGCCTGCTCCAGGGCGACATCCTCAAGATATCTGTCCAGCATAGATAAGTTATAGTGGCAGACATTGTTCTTCTGCTTTTTTGCCTCATACATGGCTATATCAGCAGACCGCAAAAGCTTGTCCAGGTCTGAACCATGTTGGGGGTACTTTGCAATACCGACACTTACCCCAATAATAAAGCTGAGCTGATCTATCGTATACGGTCGGGACAGTTCATCTATGATACCCTCTGCGTGCTTTTTCAGTTCCTTATCATCGTCACCGTAGCTGAGGATTACGAACTCGTCCCCTTCCTGGCGAACGACAATACTGCTCTCAGGCACGATCCTTTTCAAGCGAAAGGCCATATCGATCAATACTTGATCGCCGAACCGATGACCATAGCTGTCATTGATCTTTTTAAAGCCATCCATATCCAGGTACAGGATACTAAAGGGCTGAGCCCCCGGATAGATCCAATTATCGATTTTCTCCTGAAGGTACCTGCGATTGGGCAACTGGGTCAGCGGATCATGGGTGGCCTGAAAAATCAGATCGCTGCGACGCTTTGCTTCAGCCTGGGCGATAGAGCGAAAAAGGAGGGCAATAATTGCCAAAACAACAACGAAAATGAGCGCATTGATCTTGAGCGTCTTTAAAAAAACCGCATGAATTTTCGTTCCCTGGATCGAAGAGACTGTCCACAGCTCAAAATAGCGATCATAGCGCAGAACAAACTGTTTAGTCTCACCCTTCACTTTCAAAATGAGGACATGCGGCTTTTCAGCAGCTTTCAGGTCATCAAGCGAGCAATTGTATTTGGCAACGATGCCTTCGAAAAGTTGATTAAGCAGGGCCCTCTCAACAGGATGGTTGTAAATTGTATCAAAGTTATTCTTGTCGCCAGAATAATACTGCACATAGTTATCGAAATCACGAATGAGCATAACCTCGTGATACTTCCCCCAGTGCAGAGGCTGGTCAAAAATTCTTGCCGTGCCCTTGAGACGCAACCCGGCAGTCATTAAACCGACAACGTCCCCCTGCTCGTTAAAAATGGTCCTTCTGATAGGAATCCCCCATTCTCCATAAGCCTGCATAAAATAGGTCCGGCCGAGTACCATCTTGTCCTTTCCCAGGGCATAGAAAAAAGACTCTCTTGTTTTGGGGTTAGTCGGTAAATCAGGTGCGTTAGCGTAATCCAGATTGGAGCTGTAATAGAGAGGTATCCCTTCAGCGGAAACCAGGCCAAAGGCAATATACGAGGGGTTAATAGCGAGAGTATTGTCAAGGATATGGTGACTTTTATTCTCGTACGCTTCTCTGCCCACCACATCCAGCATCATCTCCTGGGTAAAAAAGAGCGAGTTGGCAGCATCAGCAATCAGGTTAACAAGATTGACCTGGCGATCTTCATAATCCTGGTGAACGCTTTTCCACTCCTGGATATGAGCAATGACAAAGGCAAGGAAACTGCTCGCCAGCAGAAAAATAAACAGTGCCCATATGTTTCCTTTGAGTGAAGTCATTGATCAACTTGAAACAGAAAAGCCTGGGGACAGACGATACATTAAACGCTTCCAAAGTGGTATTTGATTACACACGCAAAATTTTGATAACTCTATGTATCCAATCCTCAAAGGATATGCTATCAAAACTACTACCTGAGCCAGTGGCAGGGTAAAGTCTGTGCTTTGCCTATTACCTGTTCTCGAGGGAGAAAAAAGTGCCTTGCATGAATCCCAGGTTCACGGCGCGCACAGCGGGCGTCGCATACCTCCACATCTGCCTCGCTGACAGGCGCGCTGGTATACTAAAGTATTATACGTTTTATTACCACATTGTACCTGTAATGTTCTTAAGTGCCCATTGAGGCAGGAAATGGCACTCCATTGTATCGAGGTCACTGCTCAGTTCAGGACATACCCCCGCCCAGGCACGGCGTTTTTTTTATCCGTCTGTCTCTGAAAGCGCCAGCGTGAAAACACGACTGCGCTCAGGGTAGTGCACAAAGCAGGGTGTACTTCTTCTGATGCTTACAGGGGTTCTTCTGCTTTTATGCGTTGAGGCAATGCTTCGCCTTTCCTGAAAGGAGAGGAAAACGAGAATATTTTTTTCTTTGAATTTGTTTTCCTGTACTGGTTGAATTGTTTACTATTGGACAAATATTCAGCTTCCGTTGATCTCGAAGCTCACTTCTCCAAACAGGATTGTTCATGCCACAACCCAAGGCCGTACTTTTAATGATCGCAGGAGGGATCGCCGTTCTCGCTCTGGGAATTTTTGCTGTCACCCAAGGAATAAACAGTACTTCCAACGAATTCACGAAAAAGAAAATCAACCGTATCGTGCCAGTGGAAGTCGCCACCGTGCAGCGTGGGCCTCTTTCCTTTTATCGAACGTTCAGCGGGACCATTGATCCTCGAGCCCAGTTCGCCGTTGCCCCAAAAGTCAGTGGTCGAGTTCAGCGACTGCTTGTTGATGTATCTGATACAGTGGTTCGCGGACAGATCGTTGTGCAGATGGAGAACGCCGAATTCGAACAGGAAGTAGTAGAGGCTGAAGCCCGCCTTGCCGTTGCCAAAGCAAATCGAGATGAAGCCGTAAACCGTTACGTCATAGCCAAACGCCAACTTGATCGGGCCAAAGCACTCCATACAAAAGGTATCGCATCTGAAAGTGCCTATGATACTGCCCAGGCACAGTTTTTAACCGGCCAGTCAGCGGTCAAAGTGGCTGAGGCAAATCTCAAACGAGAAGAAGCACTGTTACGAGCAGCCAGCATACGTCTGGGCTACACCCAGGTAAAAGCAGATTGGCAACAGGGAGACGATGAGCGAACCATAGCAGAACGTTTTGTTGATGAAGGGAACACGGTGGCAGCCAATACTCCCATCCTCTCTATTGTGGAAATAGATCCTGTTATCGCAGTAATTCAGGTCACTGAGAAAGATTATCCGCTCATCAGGCTCGGCCAGAAGGCAAAGGTGCAGGCTGATGGTTACCCGGATACAGTGTTTACTGGAACCGTTTCGCTTATATCCCCTGTTTTTCAGGAGTCGTCCCGCCAGGCAAAAATGGAGCTTGAAATCGCCAACCCTGAACATCTGCTCAAACCTGGGATGTTTACCCGGTGCACCTTGGAACTCGATCGGGCCGAGGACGCAGTCAGCGTACCTGAAATGGCCATCACCAAACGCAACAATCAACTCGGCGTCTTCCGGGTTGCAGAAGACGCCACCTCGGTAGAATGGGTCGAAGTAACACCGGGATTTACAAGTGGTGATCAGGTGCAGCTTATCGGCTCCAAGCTTTTCGGCCAGGTGGTCACTTTGGGCCAGCAGTTCATCGAGGAGGGGGCGAAGGTCCGAATTGTATCGGAGGCTGCCACTCAACAGGGTGGAGAAGAACTTCAGTGAATCTGCCTCGCATCAGCGTCCGCCGGCCTGTCTTCACCTCCATGGTTACCCTGATTGTGATCATACTTGGCCTCAGCTCTTTTAGCCGCTTGCAGATCGACTTGCTGCCAAATATTGAAATGCCCACCCTTACCGTCCGTACCGGCTACGAAGGCGCCAGCCCAGTTGTGATGGAGCGGCTGGTCACGCAGATAGTGGAAGAAATTGTAGCAACCGTGCCTGGAGTGGAAGAACTGACGTCAGAGTCATCGGAGGGTAGCAGCAGCGTCAGGGTCCGTTTTAACTGGGGCACGGACATTGATACAGCAGCCATTGATGTGCAGTCCCAGCTTGAGGACGAAATCAACGAATTACCCGACGATATCCAGCGACCACGGGTAAGCAAGTTTGATGTGGCAAGTTTTCCGGTCGTCATCATGGGTATTTCCAGCCCTATGGATCCGGTTGAGCTTACCCGGATAATTGAGAATCAGCTGCGATTTCGTTTAGCGCGAATTCCAGGTGTCGCCCAGGTCGATACCTGGGGCCAGTACAGCAGAGAAATCCGCATTGAACTTGATCCTGCTAAGATCAACGCACTGGGCATACCGTTCAACGACATCCTGAGTGCTCCCCGCGATGCCAATCTGGATCTGCCGGCCGGCAGTATCTATGAGGGGAAATATGAGGTTACCCTGCGCGCTCCTGCGGAATTTGTCAATCTGCAGCAAATCCGTGATACGGTGGTGGCAAAACGCCAGGGAGGGTTTATCACCCTGGGACAGATCGGGGAGATTAATGATACGTGGGAAAAACGCACAAGAATCACCCGCCTTAACGGAAATGCCGGCTTGAATATCGCTATTCGTAAACAGCCAAGCGCAAATACCGTGGATGTTGCAGCAGGGGTGCTCAAGGAAATCGAAGCAATCAACCGCGATTTCCCGATGCTCACGGTCGTACCGGTTACCAACCAGGGTAATTTTATTGAACAATCTATCCGCAACGTCGCCCAGTCCGTCCTCTATGGCGGGGGATTGGCGGTCCTGGTGCTCCTTGTATTTTTGCGTAATATCCGCTCCACCATTGTCATAACCGTTGCAATCCCGATTTCCATTATAGCCACTTTTGCCATGATTTATTTTGGTGGCTTTACCATCAACCTGATGACTCTGGGAGGACTGGCTCTTGGAGTGGGCATGATGGTTGACAACTCGGTGGTTGTTCTGGAAAATATTTTCCGTCGCTGTCAGGAGCACCAGGAGTCTGCCCGCATTGCTTCAACCACCGGAGCGGAGGAAGTGGGAACAGCCATTCTTGCCAGTACCCTGACCACGCTGGTCATCTTTGTCCCTCTTGCCTTTGTGCAGGGTGTCTCCGGCCAGCTTTTCAAGGAGCTGGGATTTACGGTAATGTTCTCCCTTACCTGTTCGCTGCTCGTGTCACTCAGCCTGGTACCGATGCTGGCCTCGAAAATGCTGAAAGTGCAGGCAGAAACGGAGAGTAAGGCAGGAGGGCTTTTTGCCTTTACCGGGAACGTATCCCAGGCACTGAATGATGGGTATGCGACTCTCCTGCGTTACTCCCTGCAGCACCGCTGGCTGGTCATTTTCCTCTCAACTGCCCTCTTTGCAGCCAGCCTGCTGCTGCTTCCCCTGATCGGCTCAGACTTTCTTCCTCCCAGCGACGAGGGGGAAGTACGAGTCACAGGAGAAATGGAGGTAGGCACCCGTATTGACCTTGTTGACCAACAAACACGGCTGATGGAAACGATCGTCCTCCCTGCTGTGCCAGAAGCCCTCTCTTCCGTTACCCGGGTCAGTGCTGGCGGGCGCAATGCACGGTCCACCGGCGAAATCAGGATATCACTGACTCCTGCGACCGAGCGTACCCGCTCAAATAGTGAAATTGCAGCCGATCTGCGCACATTGCTGGAGGGGCGTATTCCAGGAATGACCATTCGAACTCGTGCACCCCAGGGACAGTTCATTCTTGAGCGGATACTGGGCGGAGACCAGGGGGTAACCGTTGAAGTTCGAGGTTTTGAGTTGACAACCCTTGATAGGCTGGCTGAACAGGCCGCTCGGGCGATAGAAACAGTGACAGGCATTACCGATGTTGATATCAGTCGAAGCGCCGGTGTGCCACAGCAGGATATACGCATTGACAGGGACCGGGTGGCAGACCTGGGATTAACCCTGCGCGAAGTGGCCAAGACCCTGGAAAGCGCTATGGTGGGCGCCAAGGTGGGAGAATTTCGCTCTGAGGGAAATTCCTCACGTATTCTCATGCAACTCAAGGATGCGGAATCACAATCGCTGGAGGAGATCCTCAACCTGGTGTTCAGTACGCCCAGTGGCGACAAGGTTACGCTGCGCAATCTCGTTGATACCAGAGCCAGCCGAGGTCCTGCCCTGATAGAGCGAAAGGATCAGCAACGGATCGTCTCGGTAAGGGCAAATTTTGAAGGTCCTGATCTGAGTTCGGTTGTGGCAGATGTCCGCAATGCGCTTGGCGAGGTGGTCATACCTGAAGGGTATGAACTTCGGGTTGCCGGCAATATCGAAGAGCAGGAGAAGGCGTCAAGGGAACTTACCGGATCGCTGCTGCTTTCCCTGGTATTGGTGTTCATGGTTCTGGCCTGCCAGTACGAATCATTCCGTGACCCGCTTATTGTCATGGTCAGTGTTCCGCTGGCCTCCATAGGTGTCCTCAGCACCCTTTTTCTCACCGACACCACCTTGAACCTCCAATCCTATATCGGCTGCATCATGCTGGGCGGCATTGTGGTGAACAATGCCATACTGCTGGTGGACCAGGCCGCCAGGTTGAGGGATAGCAGCGGCTATTCGGTGAAAGATGCGGTGATGGAAGCAGGCCGCCGCCGCCTGCGGCCCATTCTCATGACCAGTATGACTACCGTCCTGGCGCTTATCCCGCTGGCGCTTGGAATCGGTGAAGGAGCGGATGCTCAGGCACCGCTTGCCCGTGCAGTTGTCGGCGGGCTTACCGCTTCAACGCTGGTTACTCTGGTGCTGATACCCGTGGTCTTTTCCCTGGTGCACGCTGATAAAGACAACAAGGTGGCTCAATGAGTTCTGCAGGAAGACTGACCCTGCAAATGCAGCAGGTATACGGCTTCGTCATCTGCTGCTTGGTATTCGGCTGCAGCAGCCCTGATCACTGGTACGATATTGAAACACTTTACCAAGACAATGCAACGTTGAAAAAGAGTGCTCCTGTAGATACCAGGCTTTTACCGCAACCGCAGTGGCAGGAAAAATCACCTCTTCCCCAGGTAGAAGATGGGCGTATTGCTCTTTCTCTTGAACAGGCGGTATTTTTTTCGCTGCAGCGTAACCGTGAACTCCAGGTTGAACGGTACACGCCGCTGATAGCGGGAACTTTTGAGCAGATTGAGCGAGGCGTTTATGATGCGGAATTCTTCTCGCTCATCGAATACTCAGAAGAAACCGCCAGCGAGACATCGCGCAGCACAGAAGACAGGTTCAGTGTGGAGGGAGACGATGTAGAGGGGATTGCGGGCCTACGTCAACAGTTACCCAGTGGTACAGCCCTTGAGGCGTCGGTGGGATACGGACGCTCTACATCAAACCGAACGCCGGAGCAGCAGGATGTCCGCTTCGGCCTCAGCGTTACCCAGTCACTTCTACGAGGGTTTGGTCCGGCGGTCAACCTTGTAGGTGTCCGTCAGGCGCAACTGGAAACCCAGGCGTCCCTCTACGAGTTCCGCGGTTTTATTGAAGCGTTATTGGCGGAAGTTGAGATCGCCTATTGGCGCTATGTGCTCGCGACCGAAGGCATTTCCATCCTTGAGGAGTCTCTCCATATAGCCAAAAAGCAACTCAACGAGGTGGAGAGTCAGATTGAGGTTGGTGTGATACCACGCAATTCTGCAGCTGCCACGCGAGCTGAAGTTGCCCGGCAGGAACAGGCGTTGCTCGAGGGTCGCAGTCGGCAGATAGAGCGACGCCTGCGCCTGCTTCGGCTTTTAAATGTCACCGAAAACCAGCATTTTCAACTGCTCATCGACCCAACCAGCCAGCCTCGGATGGATACGACCCCTTTAGGCGATCTTAATGAACGGCTGGAACTTGCACTTCGACTGCGCCCGGACCTCAATGAAGCGCGTCTACGCCACCGGCAACAGAGCCTTGAGGTCGTGCGGACACGCAATGGACTGCTGCCCAAGCTGGACCTCTTTATTGACCTGGGAAAATCCGGTTATGCTGAATCCTTTTCAGCAGCCTGGTCAAATATAGACGAGGAAAATTATGATATGCTCGTCGGCGTAGAGCTCAGCTCATATCTTGGCAACCGAAGCGCGGAAGGCAAACTTCTTGCGGCAAGAGCCTCACGGGACCAGGCGAGAGCGGCTGTCTCGAATTTAGAAAATATGGTGCAGCTCGATGTCCGCCTCGCAGCAAATGAAACTGAACGGACCCGACAGCAAATAGCAGCCAGCGCTGTAACCCGGGAACTCGAAGAGCAGACTCTCCAGGCCGAGCAGGAGCGCTTTTCCATCGGCGACACTACCTCCCTGCTGGTGGCCCAGGCACAGCGCGACCTGCTGGTGAGTCGGCTTGCTGAAATCGAGGCTGTGGTCAACTATCGCATCGCCCTGGTGAACCTTTTTCTTGCAGAGGGAAGTCTGCTTCATCGGCGAGGCGTTCAACTGGATTCCATCTGATCCTTCCCTTTTCTCGGGCCTGGTCAAGCAACCAGAGACCGGCCCCCTTTGACCGCGGCTACTGCGCCAAAAGCCAAACATTTCCCTTCTCTCCGCATGGTTTCCACAAAACACCCGTTCAGGAATTTTTCAGCACCGCAACATACGCCCCCTGCACCTTCAGTAGAATAGCTGGACAAGAACTACATGGAATAAAATGATAGAAAAAACCTATCGCTTGAATAGCGGCTGCCCGTACTACCTATTTGACTATTCAGCACCTCCGTGGTAACACCTAAAAATTCTCAAATTAGACGTAATATTGGCCAGGTACAAGTGCATTGACCGGTACTGTTTCTGGTCGCCAGTTATCAATAGTGTTAAGGAGGAACAAAACATGGGAAACGTGTATAAACTGATGCTGACCATCCTCGTACTGGTCCCGTTTACCACATGTGCTGCAGCCGGTGATCTTGACCCGTTTAAAGGGCAGAGTGGAACAATAAAGATTGCCGGTGGAACTGCCCATATTCCGGTGATGAAAGACGCTGCAAAAATGGTGATGGAGGTTAATCCCGACATCCGCATAACCATTGCCGGCGGTGGTTCCGGTGTGGGTATCAAACAGGTTGGCGAAGGATTGATCGATATTGGCAACGCGGGTCGTAAAGCAACTGAAAAAGAAATCACCGACTATGGACTGGTCATGTACAAATGGGCCATTGACGGTGTCGGAGTTGTAGTGCATCCGAAAAACCCGGTTACTGCACTCACGACGGCACAGCTCCAGGACATCTTTTCCGGCAAGATTACAAACTGGCAAGAGCTGGGAGGAGCCAATCGTGCCATTAACCTCTATGATCGCGATGCCGCTTCCGGTACCCGTGCTGTTTTCTGGAAAAAGGGGTTGAAAAAAGCTGAGGTTTCAGCCAAAGCCAACGTTGTGCCTTCCAACGGTGCCATGAAGACAGCCATTGCCGGCGACCCTTACTCCATAGGTTTTGTGTCTGTCGGACACATAGACCAATCCGTCACACCGGTGACCCTTGATGGTGTTGCTCCTAGCCTTGAGAATGTCAAGAACGGTTCTTTTCCTGTAGCGCGGGGACTCTACTCAAATACAAAGGGCGATGCACAGGGACTGGCAAAACTCTTCATTGACTTCATTTTTAGCCCTACTGGTCAGGATTTGGTGAAAACGAAAGGCTTTGTTTCGGTAAAATAAGGTAATTCTATAGTTTTTGTGTGTAACGCAGCCAAAAGCTTTGAATATGTATGCCGGGTCATGGCGATGGGGAGCGGATTGCTGCTCATCGCTATTTTACTTATGATGGCCCTCCTTGGCTGGCCATTGGTGGAAAGTGGTCGTTTGTTTGCGCTCTTTTCCACGGTTTGGAATCCTCAAGAATATTCTTATGGACTTGTGCCCATGATAGTGGGCAGCTTACGGGTTACGCTCCTGGCGCTATTGTTCAGCCTGCCCATGAGCATTAGCGCCGCCTGCCTGGCAGATACACTGGCCCCTCGCCCTTTACGCCGTCTGCTGCTGATCGCTATTCGTTTTATGGCTGGTGTGCCCACGGTGGTCTATGGCTTTGTCGCTGTTTTTCTTTTAGTACCGTTGATGCGGGAATATATCATACAGGGGTCAGGCTTCTCCATCCTCACCGCGTCTCTGGTCCTTGCCGTGCTGATTGCACCAACCATGATTATTTTTTTTGTCAACGGTATGCAGAGCGTACCGCGGTCTTACTGTGCTGCGGTGGACAGCCTTGGTGCCAGACCGATGCAGAAGCTGGTCTACCTGGTGGTTCCACAAGCCTACCCCACCTTCCTTATTGGTGTTGTTCTCGGGCTTGGCCGTGCCATGGGGGATACCCTGATCAGTCTGATGCTTGCCGGTAACAGTATTGCGCTCCCTGAGTCCATCACTGACTCTGGCCGCACGCTTACAGCGCACATCGCCCTGGTCATTGCTGCCGATTTTTCTTCAATGGAATTCACCACCATTTTTGCCTGTGGCCTGCTCCTCTCCCTTTTTACTGTCTGTCTGATTCTTTCCGTTCGCTTACTTGAACGATTTGGGGCAAGCCATGCCACACGGCGTTAAGGCATTGGACGAGGTTGTGCCATGAATCGCAGTACTGAGCGGTGGCTGGTTGTATGCTGCTGGATACTCGGACTCCTCCCTCTGCTCCTGTTGTTGACAGTAATAGCGTATCTGCTGGTACGGGGTGGCAGTATCCTCGGGCTTGAATTAATTTTTGATGATGTGGCTGTACTTGATGCCCTGCTTGGTCGCCGTCAGGTTTTTGATGGGTTATTCCCCGCACTAATGGGGACCGGCATGCTGGTCCTGCTCGCGCTTGCGCTGGCGATCGTTCCAGGCATCTGCGGTGGAATCTATCTGTCAGAATACAGCTCTCCTGGCCAGCGGCGAGTGCTTGGACTCCTCTTTGATATCATTGCAGGCCTCCCCTCCATTGTTATTGGTTTAGCAGGGTTTGCAGTAACCATAGTACTTCACCGACTTTTTCCGGGCCGCTTCGGACCGTGCCTGCTCTTATCGGCTATGGCTTTGGCTTTTCTCATTGTCCCGTATCTGGTACGGACGACCCAGGCGAGTCTCTCCTCCATTCCCCCTGAATTGCGTCTTACAGGACCGGCACTCGGGGCAAATACCTTTCAAAACATCGTCTATGTGCTTCTCCCAAGTCGCATAAATGACCTTATTGGCGGGATTATTTTAGCAATAGGACGCGCAGCGGAAGACACCGCTGTCATTATGCTCACAGGGGCTGTGGCCTCAGCGGGTATGGTTCGCTCTGTTCTGGAGCAGTATGAGGCGCTCCCATTTTACATCTATTATGTTTCTTCACAGTACAGTGATGCAACAGAACTCCAACATGGTTTTGGTGCAGCCATCCTTCTTTTCACCATCTGCGGTTTGCTCTTCCTGCTTGCTCTATTGCTGGAACAGGGAGTCTCTAAACGGTTGATGAAATGACACGCCTCCGCCTAAGGAGAGGTAAACACACAGGATTGATAAAACCATGTCTCAGGCCAGGACTGCAATCTATACAGAACAGCTCAGTTTTCATTATGGTGGCACGACCATTCTCAAGGAGATCGATCTCGATCTGCCGGCTGGCGAAATAACCGCCATTACCGGACCATCAGGCACCGGAAAATCAACGCTGCTTGGCATTTTCAACAGGCTTTGGGAAGAGGAAGGGGCTGGCCGACTGGAGGGAAAAGTAGCGCTTGCATTAGATGGCGCAATGGTCAATATCTACCAGGATAATTACCCAGTGGACAGGCTGCGTCGCAAAGTGGGCATGGTCTTTCAACATCCCAATCCTCTGCCCATGAGTATCGCAAAAAACCTCGCCTTTCCACTAAGGCTCCTGAATATTCGAGACAAGGACCTGATTGCATCAAAAAGTGAAGAAATGTTGCGTAAAGTTCACCTCCTTGATGAGGTGGGACATCGACTACAGGCTACTGCCACTCAGCTCTCAGGCGGTCAACAGCAGCGGTTGTGCATTGCACGCAGCCTGATGCTGGACCCGGAGATCCTTCTTCTTGATGAACCTACTTCCTCGCTGGACCGCCAAGGCTGCCTGCGTATCGAGGAATTACTCAACGAGCTGCGGAGCACAACAACCATCCTGTTGGTATCGCATTACCAGGATCAGGTACAACGAATCGCTGACTGCTGTTATGAGTTACGAAACACTCAGTTACAGAGAAAGGCATGAGCATTGCCGTCAACACTCCCCTTTGCAGCGTGTATTCGCGGTGACTGTTCGTTACAAATATGTTCAAAATAGGCTAATAGACATAACTGAGAGAACATTTTTCATCCCATGAGAATCCTGCATCTTCTAAACCAGCACCCTGAAAGCACTGGATCCGGCTATTACCTTCGTCATGTTATCGCACGCGCTGCAGCGCATGGGCATACAAATTGTCTTGTCGCCGGGTTGACCGGCAACATGGAGATAGATCTTGAAGGCGTTGAAGCGGACCATTGTCATTTCGTGCGCTTTGAAGTTGGCAAGCTCGATTTCACCATCCCCGGGATGAGCGATATAATGCCCTACCCCAGTTCCCGCTTCTGTGATCTGACTGACGAGCAACTCGATACATTGGAAGCGATGTTTGCCCAAACTTTGCACCAGGCAGTTGGATCCTTTTCTCCCGATCTGATTCACAGTCATCACCTCTGGCTTGCCACGGCTGTTGCCCGCAAAATGTTTCCAGACCACCCTCTGGTAACCTCGTGTCATTCCACAGATCTCCGTCAGATAATCCAGTGCCCACATTTACATGAACGGGTGATTGAACCGTGCAGAGCCCTTGATCATATTTTTGCCCTCAGTCATGCACAGAAGGAAAACATCAGACAGCTTATCAATCCACCGGATGAAAAGATCGCTGTTGTCGGAGCAGGGTTTGATCCCAACGTATTCAAAATGAAAGACAAAAAAAGCCCACCCCCGGTGGAATTACTCTATGCTGGCAAACTCAGTTTTGCCAAAGGCGTGGATCGGTTGCTCGAAGTATTTACCACAATGGATACGAGCAACCTGCACCTGCATCTTGCCGGGTCCGGGAGTGGAAAGGATAAGGAACGGTGCCTTCAACTTGCGGCAAAGTTGCCTGACAAAATCACGGTGCACGGTGCAATCGACCAACCCAGGTTAGCGGAGCTCATGGGGCGATGTCATATCTTTATTCTCCCCTCCTGGTACGAGGGGCTCCCGCTCGTCCTGCTCGAAGCTATCAGCTGCGGCTGCAGAGTGATCACCACCGAACTCTCCGGCTGCAGAGAGCTATTGGGTCATGCTGATGATGACCATGTCCGATTTCTTCCCCTGCCGTCGATGCGAAGTGTAGATACACCGGCAAACAGGGACCTGCCACTATTTGACAGCCGTTTGCAAGCGGCAATAGTGGAGATGGCGGAGCGGGTGCATAGAAATAGTACCCCTGACAGAGAAGTTGCATACAAACTTGTCACGCCATACAGCCTTGACGGCTTTTTTTTGAAAATTGAAAAAATTTATGCACAGGTTGTAGATGAAAAATCTTTACAACCGCGACCGGGCTGAATGCTACCACAGCAGTTGATCGACACTGCTGCGATATCATCATGGGTTTTAAAGCGGGGATAGCGTTGGGTATCTGGATCCTGACGCTCTATATTTCTCACATGATCCCGCACCGCTTTCAATCCTCCGGCCTGGTACAAGTCCACAAAAGAGCGCCAGTCATGGGGAGCTTTCGGATTTTCACGGGGGATGAGCAAACCATCGGTGAAAAGCAGCACATCCGTAACGTCTGCAAGGGAGACACTGCCGCTTTGAACAAAATTGAGCGCTGCACTCTCGCCATTGAGCACACCATAATCAATATTCATACGGCTTCGCACCTTGCGGATTTGCTCTGCGAGCACTTCATAGATCGAACATTTTTCACCGCTGTATGCCTTCCACATGGAGAGTGTCTCCCGGTCGATATCCATTTCCGGGGTCAGCAGTCTATGGCTGCCATCGTCAGTAAGGAGAAGAATGGAAGCATCTCCTAGGGAACAGTACTCCAGCCTCTCTGCTGAAAATCGTACAACGGCGAGACTTGTCGACCAGAGGCCATACCGTTCATCACTCGAGCACCCTGCCCTTTCCTGGGCCACACGAAGACGGTTATTCGACTCCACCAGGCAGCTCTGCAGATCATGACCGTTTTGTCGAAAGGTTTCAGCGGCAAGTGCGGCGGCAATATATCCACCAGTTCGCCCTTGATCACGGCATGTAGAAGAGAGAGCAGTGGCGCCGTCAAAGACTCCGTATAGTCCCTCTTCAATGAGCAGCAGATCTTCATTGGCTTCCCCGCTGCCTTTTTCATGTACTACATGCACATCTGGCAACTGTAGTAGGGGGTATGTGGAGTGGGTGAGAGGTTGTTCAGCAAAAAAATGCATAGGTGGTTCCTATTCAGAAAATATCAATTTTCCTATGGTAACCACCCTGACAATTATTACAAATATAGAATTCCTATGTAGTCACAGACCTTGATTAGGAGTCCTTATCCTGTGCTTGAATCCGTTTCCTCTTTTTGATGCTTCAGGATAGGCTTACCTGTGGCGGCCAGCCACCATTTGATTTTTTCAGAAAATGACCGGATGCCCTTTGTTCCTACGCCAGGAAAACGACGGACCAAAGCCTCACCGAAAGACTGGTCGTGGCAACGCTTATTTTCGTTCCTGATCCAGGAAACCTCCGCGGTTATTCAAACGGTTTACGGGTACTGATTTCAGCTATTTCCGGGCAAACCTTTGCCATACATTCATCACAGACGCCGTGGGTAAAAACAATATCACTGTGCTCTGTGAAATATTTTTCCACCTGCTGCCAGTCTCCTTTGTTATCTCGTACTTTTTTACAATACGAACAAATGGGCAAAATGCTTTGGGTAGTCTGTATTGTTTCAATCGTCTCGCTCAGCCTCTCAATCAATACCTGTTGATTATCCCGTTCATTGGTGAGTTCGAGCTGAAGCAGAAACTCTTTTCGGTTTTTCACCTCGATGGTGTAGGAAATGATCATACCCAGAACATTTACCAACAAAAGATAGAAAAGCATGCACTTGGCCTGCTGGGACAAAACATCCACACCTCTGAGAGAGATATACAACACAACCCCGGCGTACAGTATCCACCCTGCAGCGGTGGCAACAGCAACTCTTGATCGAATGAACGTATAATTAAAGATATAGGTGATGGTGAGCGTGTATGCAAGCAGGTGAAAACTTCCAGCGCTGTATGGATCCATGGTTACAATAAAATACCCACCTACGCTGACAACATAAATACCATTGATGAGCTGATGGTATTGTTCATACCTGTCCGTAAAAGTGAACAGGTAACCAACAGTAAACATTGGTACAATCGTAAAGAATTTGAGTGAAAACAGGGTAATAAATGTATCGGGAAAGTAAAGGGCGTCAATGTAGCCCCACACAACAAAGAAGACAATAGACAGCAGGTGGCACACCCGTAGATGCTGAATATCATTTTTAAACGATGTATGCCTGAATTGTTTCTCCAGCTGATACCGCTCCCCCCTGAAAGGCAAGGTAAACGTATGCAGGGACACACGCAGGAGAGCCTTTATGGTGGAAATGGAAACCTTTTGCCAGTTTTTCAGCAGAACCGCTGCGTTGCTCTCCATAATCGCCTCCTTATTCTTTTCTCCCCGGATCCATGCGTGTCCAGGAACGGCGCAATGCAGGCCCCCAAGGCTGCTAGAAGACCTCAATCAGGTTGCAACTTTACTCTATTATCAAAGCATTTCAATGACTTTCGAGTCACTTTCACCATCGAAGGTGCTACTGGTACCCCTCCTGTCCCTCAGGAACCTGCACACCACCTTACAGCCAGTCGATCAGGGAGAAGCCCACCCCTATGGTATTGGCGTGCTGGTTGTAATCGATCAGGCTCCTGCCGTAACCGTTGAAGTACTGCACATAACCTCGCAGGTAGGGCCACCCTCCCAGGGGAAAGCTCCAACTCAGCTGTATCGCCCCCTTGGAGAAGCCGGACTCCAGGTTGTTTCGCGACATCACACTGAACACATGCTTGCCCCAGGCATAGGAGGCGGATAACTCATAATGGCCGAGATAATCGGTGATATCGGGGTTGTCATCATTTTCCTCATTTTCCGGGAGGCGGTACCACGGCTTGATCGAGAAAGCCAGGTTACCCCGCTCAAAGGTCAGCCAGGCATAGAGTCGATTCCAACTGCGCGACAGGACCCCGCCGCGGCCGTTGGATTGATGGTTGAAACCGAATGAATTCCAGGTGTTGGTAAACCCGAAAAAATCCCAGTTCGGATGAAACTGCATCCAAAGCTCCGGTTCGTGGTTGGTCTCCCGGAAAGGGGAAGAATCCTCGTAATAAACCTGCCAGAAAGATCGGTTGGTGTAGGCGGCATAGATATCAAAGGTATCGTCGTACATCCCGACCAGCAGTGGAAACTTGATACTGAGCTGAAACTGGGCCTCGGTTTTCTCCCAGGAGTCGATGGTTGCATCATTAAGCTGCTCTTGAACCAGGTCGATATTATGACCGCT
Organism: Desulfogranum aggregans; assembly: GCF_055398265.1. Lineage (NCBI taxonomy): Bacteria > Pseudomonadati > Thermodesulfobacteriota > Desulfobulbia > Desulfobulbales > Desulfobulbaceae > Desulfogranum > Desulfogranum aggregans. Next base: position 921,160 of record NZ_AP042447.1, read on the forward strand.
GCCATTATAGGCGGCAACCAGCAGGTAATTGGGCTTATGGGCCATGAGGGTGAACGGCTGAAGCACATGGCTGCGCTCCTGCCTGACCCGGTCCTTCACTACCGGGGGTTGTACAGTGGGCACGCTGCCTTCATCAGGGGACTGTTCCTTTATCTGCTCTTCACATTGCTGCCTGAGGTCGCCGATGGTGGTGGCCGGATCAGCGGTTTCCATTGCGGTATACATACAGTCCTTGAGTTTGTCTGAAAAACCCCAGGCCGGACGCACCGCCGTCCATGCTAGTAATAGCGCCAGACCAAATGTCAGGGCCGGCTTACCCAACTTCTGCATCCAGTCCTCTACGTTTGTCTCCATTGGTATGTTCCCCTGACAAAGCTTACTCCTTGACCATCCAGCTAGCCCCTGCTGCATCATTCTCCTGCCAGAAATCCGGTAAAAAAAACCGGAGGAGTGTACCCTTTATCTCACAAGCAGACAAGATGGCAATGCACTTGCACGTAGGCAATCGTGCATCTATGTGCGCAAGCAATAAAGGCGTAATATGTTTTCCGTTACAACCCCCTTCCTTTTTATGGTGATCAAAGGGTTCTGAAATGAAGAAGAAATAATGAATGCAGGCAAAGAAAGAAGACTGAAAAAAGCCTGGAGGGTATGGCGTTTATACAATCGACATACCCTCCAGGCTCTATACGTTTTGCTTTTACATAAAAACAGGTAGTTGATGACCATAGTATACTCTATCGTCATTTGCTTTTACGTATAAACATCAACCACTTCTCGCCTGTTCTTTTTTGTTCGAGAGCTTGCCAACGCCTCTATATATTTCATGCCCCATGTATGACGTCAAAGTAGTCGCTGTTCTTAGATAAGACCTCCCTGGAATCAATTATGCAAGGAGTAGCGAAGGCTGACGTTGGTTCTTGGTGCATATGCACCAGCAAATTTGGTGCATATGCACCAAACGCTTCCTCTTTCATCGCATTGCTCAGCCAACAGCTTTACCTGTTGCATCAACAGGCCCCTGTAAAGCTGTTGGCAAAATCGTTGGCGCAACATTTGCAAAGTAAATGGTACAAACTGAATTTATTTAAGGGTATCACTTCTATAATCATAAATAAACAAAAGAGAGGTGTTTTACATTTTTATTTGAAGAAGATCGCATGTGAGTTGACATGTAAAAGTACAGCTTTTCAACAACAGGTAATACTTTACCACAGTAAAATTTTGAATATTGGTAATACATTATTACAATTTTTAAAAATACTAATTATTATACATCAATTTTTTATGAAAAAAATAAGGATTAGTTGCCAATGAAAAATACTTCAAACAAAATATCCCTAAAATTTACCTGTTTGATAATTTTAGGCATTTTACTTGTCATACAAGGTTGCACCTCTTCTTCCTTTGAAGCATTTGTGGTTTCCAAGGAGAGCAAAAAACTGATCGTACTTAATTACGACGATGAAAATATTCGCCTTGATGTTGAAAATTCACCGTTTGATATTGGTGAAAAAGCAACCGATATTTCATATGATTCACGACACAAAAGGGTTTATGTTGTCAATTCGGGTGAAAACTCCCTTTCTGTATTCAAGATGAAATTAACCGCAGAGAACATATTTCAAAGACGTTATATCCTCCAGGAGCTTGAAAAGATATTCACAAGGTTGGAGCCGGTTGCCGTTGAAGTCGATACAGGGAATAATCTCGTTTTAGTCCTCCTTGTAGACGGCACCTTGATGAGAATTAACGGTAAAGATCTGACCCTTCGCGGAGAGAGGAATATATTGCGCCCTTTAATTTTAACTCCGAAGCCAGCTGATCTCGCTTATGATGCGTTCCATGAGTTAATATATGTTCTTGATAAGGATCTTGACGCCATCCTTGTCTTTGAAAGCACCGATCTGAAGCCCGTCAATTTTATAAAAACCCCATCAAACCCCTGTTCCTTATCCTACGACCATGTAAACGACCGGGTTTATGTGACGACTCTAGGCGGTTATCCTTCCGAGGATCCTACAGGGGTCTCTATTTACAAGGCAGGTCCACATTTTTATCAGCTAAGGGATCCTATCTCTCTTGATATGGTCTTCCGTTGTCCCATCTTGACGTACGATGACGTTCACAACCTGATCTACATTGGTAAAGGAAAGACGTTTGTCTATGATGCGCAATCTTTTGCATTGATCGACGAAATACAAACTTCACTCCCCTATTCTCTTGCCACTGGGAGGATTGATAGCTCCAAGAACATCCTACTGTATTTAGGTATGCCCGGAGCTATGGAAGTTTACGAAATCCTGGCAGGTGATAATCATGTGAAAATGGACTACGTAACACTGCCAGGAACTGCCGACCATATAGCGGTCGTCAATTCTGCCTGTCCTGAAATCATCTCTGTGGAACCCCGGTCTGGAAAAGTTGATGACACCGTGACGATAATCGGCCTCAACTTTGGAAGTCAAATGGGAGACAGTGTGGTCCAATTTGGAGGATCTCCTGTGACCAAAAATGATGTTATCAGTTGGAGCGACACCACCATTCAAGTCAAGGTTCCGGACATGGCACGATCCGGTGAAGTCCGAGTAATTGTCGGCAACAACTCCACCGTTCTGCCGGACGATCAAAGTGTGGAGGAATTTGAGATTCTTCCCGGCAGGATTATCCATGTGAGCGCATATAGTGGGAACAACACGGGTGACGGCACTGAAGGCAGTCCGTACAAAACCATATCCCATGCTCTTTCTCAGGCTGAGCCTTCAGATATCCTCTATGTTCATAGGGGAATTTACGATCGCGAACTCGGAGAAAATTTTCCCCTGGAGGTAGGTGACGGAATCAGGGTTGAGGGACGTGGTGCCGGTGGTGATTCAGCGCCATATGTCTTTCAAATCGTATATTCTTCGCCTGGTGAATCAGCCGTGCGATTAGGCGAAGGGGCGTCCATATACAATATGGGGGTCTATGTTGATGAAAATCTCTCCGATGAAGGGGCACAGGCTATTGGTATTTTTTCCAATAAGAATGCTCATATTGAGGGGGTTGTGGTATCAGGATTCCGCATAGGGGTGTCGCTGGATGGGGGTATACACGGTGAAATCTCCCCTAATGTCGAGGACTCTGATATTTCTGCTTGCGAGATTGGAGTCAAAGTTCGGGGAAACAACACGAATGCAGAAATTGTGGGGAATAATATTTTCCAAAACAGGGTAGCCATCGACATGCTTTCCAATGCCAACAGGGTGATATCCAATGACTTGTGGGAAAATAGTAGTGCGGGAATAAAAATTCAGAGGAAAGTCGCCCTTGTATTCTCCAACATAATCCGAAGAACGCGTGATCCCGAAACGAATTCTTTGGGTACAGGAATCTTGGGCGGTGGCATGACACATACCTTCATCATTGAAAATCAGGTTTTTGACAACGATGAAGGCCTTTTTACAACAGCCTCTTCAGGATATCATCATTATATTCGGGGTAATCTCGTGGATAACCATTACAGGGACGGCATCCGTGTAGCTGGAGAGGGATTTTGCATCCTTGAGCTGAATGATATACGAGAAAGTAACGAAGCCGGCGCCTTTTTGAGTGTTAAGGAGTCAAGGCTTCTGGAAAACTCCTTCTCATATAACAAAGACGGGGTAAGGATTTATTCAACGACCAGGCTAGAAACATTGTTACTGGGCAATCGGATGCATGGGAACACCATTGCAGGCCTCAGCATTGTAGGGCAGTTTCAGGATTTTGAGGAACGTGTATTCGTACAGGTGGGTGAGAAGGATGGTTTGGGAAATACCTTTTCAGGTAACAGCAGTGGTATTTCTATTTCGAAAGCTTATGCCCATGTTTACAACAATATTCTTGAGGATAATAATTGGGGCGTTGTTGCTTCGGAGGACAGCATTATCAATTTGGGGTCAACCCAAAGCCCTGGCATGAACACCATCCAAAACAATATCCACGTTGGTCTTGCCAACAACTCCCACCGTACCATTGAGGCGGCAGGAAACATCTGGAACCCTTCCGTGCAGGGCGCAGATAACGAAGGTCGCTATTCTCCAGGTGTCATAGACGGCCCTGTGGGACCTCAGAACGGTAACAATTACAGCATACGTTCCCAATACGGAAAAGTGAAATTCTAATTCACAACCGTCCCGTTAAAAAAGAGGGAAAGGCCTGAACTGAATTTGATCTGACAAACACCCAACCAAAACTGGGAGTTGTCAGATCAAGTAGGAACTACTACAATAACAGCAGGCTCTTCCTTTAAAAATCGGCAAGGAACACGTCACACCCTTGGATGGACTCCAAACATTACGCTTCCATATTGGCCTTTTTACAAAAAAACAACATATGAAAAAGGTAAAACATGAACTGCTCGAACAGCATATTGACTCGTTCCCCGTTCTCCCTGCAACGGTGACGCGGTTAATAGAGGTCACCAATGATCCGGAAAGTTCAGCAGCAGACGTCATGATGGTAATCCATCCTGATCAGTCCTTATGCCTCACGATTCTTAAGATTGCCAATTCTGCACTGTTTGGTCGCCCACGAAGAGTTGATTCGCTCAAGATGGCTGTTACTGTCCTTGGGTTCGATGAAGTGGAGAGAATTGCCCTAGCAAAAGCACTCCTCAACTCGTTTAGCCAGTTATCCAAAAGGCATAAAATCATTATTGATAGGTTCTGGGCACACTCCTTTGCCTGTGGGATGGCAGCAGGAAGGATTGCCAAAGACACGGACATTGCACCCGACATTGCCTTTCTGGGAGGACTTATTCACGACATTGGGAAGCTGGTAATGTTAGAAACGTTTCAAAATGACTATGCAGCTGAACATTGGATGACCGGGTTGAGTGATGAGAAAATGCTGCAGGATGAACTTCAAACGTTTTCTTTTACACATGATCAGGTAGGAGGCCGGTTACTGGAACAGTGGCACTTTCCAGAAACCGTTCTTTCAGCTGTTGCAAATCATCATCGACCCAGCGAGGCAGTCGAAGGCAGAGCGCTTGCCAATGTCACCCAGCTTGCAGACCTTTTATCGTTTTATTGCTGTAAGCGAGAATTCCGTGGTACCGAAGATATCGTGTCCCATGTTCTCGATTCACTGCCAAACGTGTATTCTCGGTGGCAAGACTGTGGATTACCGATAACAAATGACCTTGTAAAAGGGTGGTTTGATTGGCTACTAGACAATGCTGAACAAAGTAAGAGCCTAAGAGAGGTCTTCACTTCCTGATATCCCCTCTCACTAAATCTTCTTTAACCATCACTTTATCTCATGATTTTTTCCAATTGAAATTTCAAGGTTTTCAACCTTTCTGCGATAATAGGTATCCACCATTGCTCAACGGGGGGAGAAGGAGGCAGGCTAAGAAAGAGGACAGAAAAAAAGCCTGGAATGTATGACGGTCTTATAACCGATATAGGGCTTCCTGATTATTTCTCAACCAGTTGAAATTAAATAGGAATTCTTTTGACTACGTGTTATTATGTGCAGGAAAAACGGATAGTTACCTATCAAACCCTTGCACTTTTATTTGATAATGTATCGAAAAAGGTATAGCAAACAACTCAGTTTCGTAGACTTTGTACTCCCCTTTGGAGGTAAACTCCGAAGTGATAATCGTTGGGTCAAACTGGCCGACATGATTCCCTGGGAACTTGCTGAGTCGTTCTATGCAAAGCAGTTTGCTGGAAGCGGCCTTGGTCCTTCTGCTAAACCGGCTCGTGTTGCCTTGGGTGCTCTCATCATCAAAGAACGTCTTGGCGTGAGTGATGAGGAGGCCGTACTGCAGATCCAGGAGAACCCTTACCTACAGTTCTTTCTTGGGTTCAAAGAATTTCGCGATGAACCTCCATTCGATCCCTCCATGTATGTCCATTTTCGCAAGCGTTTTAACCTGGAGCAGCTCAATCAAATCAACGAAGCCATAGTCAATGCCGAGCAAGCGACACAGCAAGCCACTGCTGAGAAAGAACAAGACGATAACGATGATGAGGATGATTCACCGGGCAGCAACAAGGGCAAGCTGATTGTCGATGCGACCTGTGCCCCGGCTGACATCCGTTACCCTACTGATATCAGCCTGGTCAACGAGGCTCGGATAAAAAGCGAACAGATCATCGATATTCTGTTTAAGCCGCTGAAGGGGACGCAGCGCAAACCGCGGACATACCGCAGGAAAGCGCATCGTCTTTATCTTGCCCATGTCAAAAAACGCAAACATGCCAGTCGTCACAGACGCAAAGCCCTTGGGCAACAGTTACGTTTCCTCGGCCGTAACCTCAGAACCATAGAACAGTTGAGCAAACAGGTGCCCTTGACTCATCTGCGCCCTCGCCGATACCGTGATCTGCTGGTCATTCATGAACTACACCGTCAGCAACTGTGGATGTATGAGAACCGGTGCCATCGAGTTGATGACCGGATCGTCAGCATCAGTCAGCCACACGTGAGACCCATTGTACGGGGTAAGGCATCTGCTCCCACTGAGTTCGGGGCAAAACTCTCAGCCAGTCTGGTCGAAGGGGAGGTGTTTCTTGACCATCTTTCCTGGGATCCCTACAACGAGTGCGGAGACCTGATTCCTCAGCTTGAGGACTACAGAAAACGCTTCGGGCATTATCCGGCATCAGTCCATTGTGATAAGATTTATCGCACCCGAAATAATCGGAAGTTCTGCAAGAAGCACGGGATACGCATGTCTGGACCACCCCTGGGGAGGCCCCAGAAGAAGACGGAAAAGAATGCCGGGGCACTCAAGGCCCAAAAGCTTCAGCAGCGACAGGATGAACGTGATCGGATTCCCATCGAAGGGAAGTTTGGACAGGGTAAACGCCGTTTCGGCCTTGCAAGAATAATGGCCAAACTCTCGCAAACCAGTGAAACCATGATCGCCATCACCTTCATTGTGATGAACCTGGAAAAATTGCTGCGGGAGGCGTTTTTGTGTCTATTCTTTCTTTTTTTACGACATGCTGCAGCCCCTCTAACGGCTTTTTTCGGCGTCATAGTAGGGGTGATAGAGGGGCTGTGCTGGTTAGCCCTACAGCGTGCGAGTTGTCAAAGATCATGAGCCAATCTGTTTTCGGCTCAAAACACATTATTCAGGAAGCCCGATATACACCCAGGCTTTATTCATAACGAGTGGGGTTACTCGTTATATTTGGTCGGAACGAGAGGATTTGAACCTCACGCCTCAAGCTGAACGACCTAAAATAACAATGTTATTTTTTTTGGGGGGGGTGATACCAGTGTGATACACCCAGAGATTCTTTGCACGTCCCCTATTGCGTTAAAGTTTAAAAGTTCCAACGATATCTGGTATCCGCTCATCACGAGTAAAGGTAATGAGTTAATCTCCCCTTCTTGGAATTCACAAATATCTGCGGCCATGACAGTTATACTTTGAAACCACCGATGATTGTGTTCAGTTGGTTGGACCTTTCAAGAAGCTCCTGGCCATTATTTTTAATCTCTTGGCTGCTACTTGCAATTTCCTGTGCCGCATTCGAGACAATTGATATGTTTTGAGTGATATCAGTTGCAACAGTGGAGCTGTGGGACACATTTTCATTCACCTCCTGAATCCCTTGGCTAGCCTGAGCTATGTTCTCAGCAATTTCACGGGTAGTGGCAGTCTGTTCTTCTACTGCAGTAGCAATGGCACCGACGGTTTCGTTGACCCCGATAATGACTTCAGTGATACTATTGATTCCGGTGCCTGTCTTTTCTGAAGTTGCCTGGACAGCCTCTACAAGCGTCTTGATCTCGAGGGTGGCTTCAGCTGTCTGTTTTGCCAACTCTTTGATCTCATTTGCTACAACCGCAAACCCTTTGCCTGCTTCACCTGCTCTGGCAGCCTCAATGGTTGCATTCAAAGCCAACAGATTGGTTTGTTCCGAAATTTCAGTGATGGTTTCGGTCATCTTTCCTATCCGGCTGGCAGCGGATCCAAGTTCCTCCACGAATGTGGAGGCCTCTTCAGCCTTACCTACTGCATCCATGGAGACTCCACGGGCTCGCTCTGCATTTTCTGCAATTTCGTTGATGGTAGAGCTCATTTCTTCGGCGGCAACGGCAACCATATTTGTATTGGTAGCCGACTCTTCCATTGCAGCAGCCACATTACCTAAATTTGTGCTCATCTGTTCAGATGCAGCGGCAACACTGGTTACCCGCTGGGAAGTATCTCCAGAGTTTTTTAGGAGTGAGCCGGAAATATCTGATAGCGCATTTGAGCTCGTAGCGACACTTGTGGAGTTATCTGCAATCTGTCGAACAATATCTTGGAGGTTCTTTATGAAGTTGTTGAACCATCCAGCGAGCTCACCAATTTCATCTTGATTATTAATGGTTATTCGTTTGGTCAAGTCAGCTTCCCCGGAAGCGATATCTTCCATACTGTTTGCGACCGCATTAATGGGGTTCACCACTTTCTTTTTTATGAAAATGAGTATTGTTGCCATGAGCGCGGTGAAGAGGGTAAAGATAATGCCAAATATGGTTTGGATTAGCGTCTTTAGCTCCCTGAACTGTGCTAAAATAATATCAGTTTTTATTCCAAGGACATACAGACCTGTCGTGTCCTGGTCAAACCCCTTGAATCTTCCAGAGAAAGCGAGGTAATTATCATCAAGAGTCTGTTCTTGGGTTAACACCGCTTCAAACGTGCCTGGTTGCTTGAGGTAGTTAAAAAAATCCTCATCAACATCTTTTTGATTCAGATAATAACTTTCTATATGTGTCTTGGTTTTCATGCCCGGTGCAATATCGGTGTCTTTGCCGTCCATGAAATATACAAACTCAATGTCATATGGTTTTAGAGTCCGCTTAATTGAGTTAAGTCCACCTTCAAAATTGACAATACCAATAAACTCATTGTCTGAACGTATCGGAAAAAGGCCTTTAAGCCTGACGCCCTTACTGGAGGGCTCCATGGCAACATGTGATTTCCCGCTATTTTTAACTAAGCTATATCCAGTTGAATAATTGAGCGGCTCGCCGAATTTATCGGGAGCCCAAGATTTGTAGAATGATTTAAGATTTTTATCGATTAGGTGAACTTGTACATTCTTAAAACCGGTATTGCTCTTAAAGGACTTTCCAAGCTGTTTGAGGACGTTGTCGGCTCTTTGCCTATCATTATTGAGTAAGGCAGCGATGACCTCCGGATTATTTGCAACCTGCAATGCATTGGTTTGCCATACCTTTTTTTTAGCTGCCATTGCGACTTCAAAGTTGTGCCTGGCATTAGTAGCTGATTTTACTATTTGTTCTTCCTTGAGTTTATTGTAGTACAAAAGTGTGGCGATCAATGTCATACAAAAAACAACAAGAAAGCCGATCATACTGATGAGGATAAGCTTGGTATTTATTTTCATTCTGGTTAGTTACACATTCAAATTGTTTGATAATGCTGGTCACTTAATGTCATATTGCTATTGTCCAATTTTCGACATGAAGAGTCAAAAAAAAGTGGAAAACGATATAAAAGTACCTTGGCTGATTCGTAGTATCTGGATAAGGAACTTATATGGGTGTATCTGGAAATCGGTGTCATGGGAAAGTTGTTCAACCCAAGGAGAGATAATGACGGAGTGGAGTGGTTAGGGGAGATGCCGAACAAACAAAAAAACAAGGAAGCCTGGCTGCCTCGTTTTCTAATATATAGTAACCCCAAAGTGACTCGAACCCCGGTTGCCTGGGTGGGGAGGCCGCGGGAGATGCCACCATTCAGGTAAATTCAGGCCTAATTGGAGCGACTTGAGACATTAGATGGCATTTCAGGTACTCAAAAAAAATCTTGGGTCCGTATAAAGTTGAAACTTTTGCAGGGCAATTCGTGGTCTGTACCCATATATACGTTTTTACCAGAAATGCTCTATCTGTGGCGGCAAGCTCCAGCATGATGAGCGCCGCAGAGGTTTATTCTGCCAGCAGCACCCTGACCAGGAAGCCACCAAACGCTTTACCGTGCAATTCGGTCGTAATGTTCGAAAGCGTTTTTCCCATTACCGCGAAGCTGAACGTTTCCTGGATGGCCTTCGATATGAGTTCGACCGTGGAACCTTTGACTATCGAGACTACCTAGGCAGCAAACCCCTATCATTTACCGTTTTATCCGGTCAATGGCTGGAAAAGAAAAAGAATAAGGTTAAACCTGGAACGTTCAGTCATCTCAAACGCTATGTTGTTGTTGCTCAGGAATACTTTAAAAACACCAACGTCAAAAATATTCAGTATGCTCAGCTCGAAGACTACGTTGATTCGTTGACCTGCGGTATCAAAACAAAATCAAACTACCTTTCTGCTCTGCATGATTTCTTTTCCTGGCTGTTAAAAAGAAGGGAGTTGGAGCAGATCCCGGCCTTCCCTTCCGTCAATTTTGAGCTTGGTACCCGTAAAACCGTCGACAAGGAAACTCAATCTTTAATTCTTGATGAATTAAAAAGAATTTCCTGGCATGTCAGCCCTAAAATCTGGTTGGGAATAAAATGGCTTACCACATACATTTCCATCCGTCCAAATGAATTACGGAATACTAAAGAAGGTGACATAGACTTAAAGCAAGGCTTTATCTTTATTCCTCATCCCAAGGAAAAAAAGCCTAAATTCGTGCCATTGATCGATGAGGATATAGAAATTCTCAGAACATTCCCCCCTGCCCTACCCATGCTGTATTTTTTCCGACACGGGAAATCCTCCGGCTGCACACCTGGGCAGCAGTTTGGACAAAAGCTGTTCTACAAGTGGTGGATACGGGCTTGTGATAATTTAGGTATTCAAGGGGTAGATCTTTACGGCGGGACAAGGCACAACTCGGCCATGGATCTCCGGCACTATGCAACACCAGAAGAGATTAAGCGGGCAACCATGCATACAACCAACAAGGCTTTTGAGCGCTATTTCCAGGTATCGAAAGATGAGCTGCAGCGGCTTTACTCGCTTACGTCCGGTGGGGATACATCAGGTGAAAATAAAAAGCCCGATGTGATACGGTTGTGATACCATATCAGCATCGGGCAACATACATAACCAGCTAAAACAACTGGTTAAAGTATGGTCGGAACGAGAGGATTTGAACCTCCGACCCCCTGAACCCCATTCAGGTGCGCTACCAGGCTGCGCTACGTTCCGTAATTGAGGTGTCAATAGATAGCATTCAGGCTTCTTTGTGTCAACGTCTACTTGACGATTTTTCCTTTTTAATTCCTTGAAAGTTGAGAAAGTATAGCATGCAGTTCGTTTTTTATGAACTGAAGCCGTTTAAGGTCGCTCATTGTCGAGTTGGTAACGTCGTGCCGGTCTTCTTCTGTCTTTGTCAGGCGTTTGGCAAGAATCTTTCTCGCACCGGAAATGGTGTACCCTTCCTGGTGCAGTAGTTTTCGGATGGCAAGCAGGTTATGTACATCCTGGTGTCGATAGAGGCGCTGCTTGGATTTGCCGCGAAAAGGTTTGATGATCTTGAATTCTTTTTCCCAGTAGCGCAAGACGTGGGTATCGACACCGACCAGGGTGCTCACTTCCCCGATACGGAAGTATTTCTTGTTCGGCAATTTCTTGCTCTCAAGATTTCCGCTCATCACGAGCCCTTCTCCGGTTGTGCAGCCTCAATAAAAGGCTGTCGAATATAGGGAGACCCTTGTCCTTTATAGCCTATCTGTCAGCCGGAACCGTTACACCCCTCCTCTTGTTCAGGTATAAAGCAAGACTATACAATACAGTCCTTATTTGTTCAACCGCTCACGTAACCGCTTACTCGGACGAAAGGACACCATCTGTCGCTTGGTAATAATCATCGATTCGCCAGTCCGAGGGTTGCGACCACGTCGCGGGGCTTTATCACGGACAGTAAGGGTGCCGAACTGAACAAGTTTGATGGATTCGCCGTTGACCATGGTATCTTTCATCGTCGAAAAAACCGTATCAACTATCTCAGCGGCATTGCGTTGCGATACCCCGAGCTTTTCATTTACCGAGATAGCCAACTCTTTACGGGTGACATTTTTTTTCTTCATACTTCAGATCCTTCTCTATAGCGGGCGTTGAATTGATTCATGAGTGCTTTAACAATCTTCTGGTGAACATGCTCAACCGATTTGTCTTCCAGGGTTTTACTGGCGGAACGATAGGTGACAGAGAGGGCAACGCTCTTCATTCCCTCTTCGATCGGCTTGCCACGATATACATCAAACAGCTCTACGGATTCAACTAATTTCTGTTTTTGTTGTTCAATTGCGGCAGGGATCTGTCCGGCAGGGATGTGGTCTGGGACCACGAGAGCTATATCCCGTTTGACGGAGGGAAACTTCGGCAGCGAGACAAATTCTTTGGCAATGGTCGGCAGTGAGTTGAGTCGACCCAGATTTATCTCAAGGAAGTAAACATCCTGCTTTATACTGAACCTCTCCAACACCGGGTGTTCAACTTTTCCAATCCTGCCCACAACGACGGTATCGTCGCGGATGTCCAGCGTGCAATCGCTGACACTGTAGGGTTGATCGGTTTCCTCATCGCAGGGGGCAAACGTCAGGTTTCCTTCTGTGCCGGTAACGCGCAGGGCGTTCATCAGGTATTCGGCGATCCCTTTTATATCAAAGAAGTCGGTCTGCTGTTGGCCAAAATGCATGGGCTGGCTGCCTGGGTAGCGATTACCCGACATGACCACACAGAGCTGCTGGGTTTCTTCAGGGAGGTTATCGGCTCGAATAGCCCCGAAAGTCTTTCCTATTTCAAAAAGGCGAACATCAGGTTGCTGAAAATTAATATTGCGACGCACATTCTCGAGCAGGCCGGGAAGGAGCATTGAACGCATGATCGCCTGATCTTCGGAGAGCGGGTTCAGCAATCGGGTAACCTGGCGGCGCGGGTCGTCTGCACCGATACCGCAGGCGTCCAGGTGACTCTCGGCTACAAAGCTGTAATTTATAGCCTCGTAAAACCCCTGACCAATAAGCAGCTGCGCCAAATGGGCCCGTTGACTGCGCAGCAGGTCACGTTTGGGATAATCCATGGTGATCTGGGGCTGGGTGGTGGGTATATCGTTATACCCAACTAGGCGGGCAATCTCTTCCACCAGATCAACCTCTCGCTCAATATCAATACGAAAGCTCGGCACGGTAACCTGGAGGATATCACTTTCATCAACCGTTACCGCAAACTCTATGGCCCGCAGGTATTCGGCCAATTCGGTTTTGGTGAGAGTGGTGCCAAGCAGTGTGCACGTTTTGCCGGTGCGCAGCGGCAGGACGGTCAGGTCTTTCCTGCCAGGATAGGCATCAATCCCATCAGCTTCAGCCTGCGCCCCGCAATATTTTTCCAGAAGTTGCACAGCCCGTTCCATAGCGCGGGGAGCAAGCTCCGGATCTACCCCTCTTTCAAACCTGTACGATGCCTCGGAGGGCAAGTTCAGTTTACGGGCGGTCCGGCGAACAGAAACGGGGTCAAAACAGGCCGATTCTATGAGCACTGTTGTCGTCTGATCGGTTACCTCGGAATCGAGGCCACCCATCACCCCAGCTACAGCCACCGGGCCTTCCTGATCGCAGATCATGAGCATTTCCGGGTCAAGAGTCCGTTTGGCTCCGTCGAGTGTGACCAGTTCCTTTTCCCCTACTGCAGGCTGACGAACGATAATCTTTTGACCGCGAAGTTTCTCGTAGTCAAAGGCATGCAGTGGTTGCCCCATCTCCAACATGACGAAATTGGTGATATCGACGATATTGTTGATCGGCCGCATGCCTACGGCTGTCAGCTGTTGCTGCATCCATTCCGGCGAAGGTCCGATGGTAACATTATGCAGCTTACGAGCGGTATAACGCGGGCACAATGCTGCATCTTCAATAATCACCTGATAATCGATGTCTTTTCCTGTGAGAGGGGTTACCTTGTCTACCGGCAATTGGACAGATTGGTGGGTATACCCGGCAACTTCACGAGCAATGCCAAGCACGCTGGCACAGTCGGGGCGATTGGGCGTCAGGTCTACTTCCACCACTGTATCTTTCAGTTGAAGCGCGGTAGCAAGCGGTTGCCCTAATGCGAGCGATGCATCCAGATCCATTATCCCGGAATGATCAGCGCTCAGGCCAAGTTCACGGGCAGAACAGAGCATACCGTGCGATACCTGTCCGCGTACCTTTGCCTTTTTGATTTTAGTGCCGTCAGGGAGTCGTACCCCGGGCCGTGCAAGAGCGGTTACCATGCCCTGACGAACATTTGGCGCTCCGCACACGACCTCAAGCGGATCGCCTTCACCGGTTTCCACTACGCAGAGAGTCAGTTTATCCGCATTGGGATGCTTTGCAACTTCTTTGATCCGACAGGTGATAATGGCTTCCAACTCTGTAAAAAGATCTTCCACGCCATCCACCTCCAAGCCAAGCATGGTCAGTTTATCGGCGAGTTGGGAAGCATTATGGCCTTCGAGGGAAACAAAGTTGCTGAGCCAGCTGAGGGTAAATTTCATGGGAAATATCCTGTGTGGAAACGCTAAAAATTCTACGTGGCGATGTTTTTACACTGATGTAATTAAACGGGGGCTGGGGCTAAGAGCAAGCGCCTGGTTGCAGCATTCTGCAGATTCGCTGAACAAGGGTTCTACCACCGCTGCCCGATGCTCGTGAGACCGGACAGCGAAACATGATGTTACAGCCTGTTAAAACTGGGAAAGAAAACGCAGGTCGTTTTCGTAATACAGACGGATATCGTCTATGCCATATTTGAGCATGGCAATTCGCTCAACACCAAGGCCAAACGCAAAGCCGGAGTAGACGTCCGGATCGTATCCGACCATCTTCATTACCTCGGGGTCGATCAGTCCCGATCCTAAAATTTCAAGCCACCCGGTACGCTTGCAGACTCGGCATCCAGCTCCTTCGCAGATAACGCAGGCAATATCAACTTCAGCGCTTGGTTCAGTGAAAGGGAAAAAACTCGGTCGGAAGCGGAGATCGAGTTCTTTCTCAAACATGTTGTGGGTAAAGCTGGTCAGCACCCCTTTCAGATCGGCAAAGGATACATCACGGTCAACCAGGAAGCCCTCTACCTGATGGAACATGGGGGTATGGGTAATGTCGGAATCGCACCTATACACCTTCCCAGGGGCGATGTATCGCAAAGGCGGATCCTGATTTTCCATAATCCGGGCCTGCATGGGAGAAGTATGCGTGCGCAGGAGGATGGAATCGGTGACATAAAAAGTGTCGTGCATGTCACGGGCGGGATGATGTTGCGGTATATTGAGCGCTTCGAAGTTGTAGTAGTCGGACTCTACATCCGGCCCCTCGGCTACAGCGAATCCCAATCCTTCAAAGATGGCACAAATCTCATCCATGACCTGGGTAACCGGGTGCAGTTTGCCCATGGGCAACTGCCTTCCCGGTAGGCTGGTATCGATCGGACCAGCACTCGGCCGAGAGGAGCCGAGAGACTCTTTTGCTGCTTGAAAAAGAGCCTCTATCTCCTGCTTGACCGTATTTGCTAAAGCACCAAGACGAGGCCGCTCCTCTTTGGCAACAGAACCGAGGTTTCGCATCACGCCGGTGAGTAGCCCACCCTTCCTGCCAAGGTATTTGACCCGGAAGGCTTCAAGTTCCTGCGCGTCAACCAGTTGCTGCAACTCACTCTCGGCAGCCTCTTTCAGCCGCTGTAGCTCGTTTTCCATGGAATCTTATTATGCGCTCGCCTGACCGGCTTTTTCAACAACAACAGCAAAGGCATTGGGATCGACAATGGCCAGATTGGAGAGAACTTTCCGGTCCAATTCGATGTTGTTTTTATGCAGTCCGCCAATCAGCCGGGAATAGTTGGTTCCGTTGGCCTTGGCTGCAGCGTTGATCCTGGTGATCCACAATTTACGGAACTCTCTTTTCTTTGTGCGGCGGTCACGATAGGCATAGCACAATGCGCGGTCAACAGCCTCGGTGGCTGTACGAAAAAGACGACTTTTGCCGCCACGGTAGCCTTTTGCCAGATTTAATACTTTATTTCTTCTGCGGCGTGCTTTGAATCCGCGGGTTACACGAGCCATTATTTACTCCAATACGTTCTCTGATGAGGTGTGTTCTATCTTAATCGTTGCAAACCTGCAGGGTGCTCCCTACAGGTACGGCAGCATACGCTTGACTGCTTTGGTGTCTGCTTCAGCTATAAGACCTGATTGACGCAGGTTTCTTTTCCGCTTGGTAGACTTTTTGGTCAATATATGCGAGGTGAAGGCTTTGCTGCGGCGAATCTTACCGGAGCCGGTGGCTCGAAATCGCTTGGCGGCACCTCTGTTGGTTTTCATCTTGGGCATGGATATTCTCCTTTATTTCTTTGTCCTGCTACCCTGCGGCATTTCAGGATTCATTCACACGTGTTAATCGTCAGTGTCTTACGCTTTGGGGCCGACAAACATTACGAGCTGTCGTCCTTCCATCTTGGGTTCCTGCAGAATCACACAGTCTTCACGCAATGAGTCGGCTATTTTGGTCAGGGCCTGGAGTCCGATGGACTGAGCATACACAATTTCACGACCGCGAAAACGCATGGTTACCTTTACCTTGTTTTTCTGGGCGAGAAACTGTTTGATTTTCCTGATCTTGAAATTAAGGTCATGCTCTTCCGTCTTGGGCCGGAACTTAATTTCCTTGGTTTCTATAACCGTCTGTTTTTTCTTTGCTTCTTGCTGCTTCTTCTTCAGTTCGTAGCGGTACTTGTCGTAATTCATAACCCGACAAACGGGCGGATCCGCCTTGTCGGCAACCTCAACCAGGTCAAGCCCCTGGTCATATGCAATATCTATTGCTTCTTTTGAACTTACAACACCGCGTTGTGACCCATCAGCATCTATTAGCCGTACCTTAGGGTAGGTGATGGCCTCGTTGATCTTTACCTTAATTTCCTGCTGCTGTGGAAGTCTTCTGCCTCGCTTCTTAATGTCCGTTCCTCCAATTAAATTATTCTGTCATGCCAAGGTATCAGGCTTTTACCTCTTCGCATTCCTTGTGTACAAAATCAACAAACTGTTGGGGCTGCATCGGCGGAAGGTTTTTCCCGTTGCGCATACGCACGGTGATCGTTCCTTCCTCTTTTTCCCTTTCGCCGACAATGAGCATATAGGCAATTTTTTTCAGCTGTGCTTCGCGTATTTTGTAATTCAGTTTCTCGTTCCGCAGATCCTTGCCAATGCGAATGCCTGCTTTACGCAACTGATTAAACACCCGTTCACAGTACTCACCCTGGTCATCGGTAATATTCATTATCCTGGCTTGCTCAGGAGCCATCCACAGCGGGAAAGCACCCGCATAATGCTCAATAAGAATGCCAATAAAGCGCTCCAGTGAACCCATCAACGCCCGGTGAATCATGATCGGCTGATGCTCTGCCCCATCTTCTCCAGTGTAGGTCATCTCAAAACGTTCAGGCAGATTGAAGTCAACCTGAATGGTGGAGCATTGCCAGGAGCGGCCAAGCTGATCCTTGATCTTGATGTCAATCTTGGGACCGTAAAAAACACCCTCTCCCGGGTCGATGGAATACTGGAGTCCTTTCTTTTCCAGTGCCTGTTTAAGTGCATCAGTGGAGAGCTCCCAGTGTTCATCGGAGCCCACATATTTTTCAGGCCGCGTTGAAAGGTATACATCGTATTCATCAAAGCCAAACGTTTGAAGAATACGCAGATTGAGGTCGATTATATTGAAGATTTCCTCTTCGAGCTGATCGGGCCTGCAGAAAATATGCGCGTCATCCTGGGTGAAGCCCCGCACCCGCATAAGGCCGTGAAGCGCGCCGGTTCGCTCATATCGGTATACCGTCCCGAGCTCACACCAGCGTATGGGGAATTCTCTGTAGCTATGCTTGTTGGAATTGTACACACCGATATGAAACGGACAGTTCATCGGCTTCAGCTGGTACTTGACCTCGTCAATCTCCATGGCTGAGTACATATTCTCGCCGTAGAAATCGAGGTGACCGGAGGTTTTCCACAGATCCTGACGGGCGATGTGCGGTGTATAGAGCAGTTCATAGCCATGGCGATAATGCTCTTCCTTCCAGTAATCTTCGATCAGCTTTCGCAGCAAGGCACCTTTGGGCTGCCACAGGATAAGGCCGGGACCGATCTGGTCCTGAATAGTGAACAGTCCGAGTTCCTTGCCAAGTTTTCGGTGGTCCCGTTTTTTTGCTTCCTCCAGCTGGTTCAGGTACCGTTTTAGCTCTTTCTTGTCGGTAAAGGCCGTACCATATATACGGGTGAGCATCTGCTTGTGTTCGTCACCTCGCCAGTACGAGCCGGCAACACGCAGCAGTTTAAACACTTTCAACCAGGACGAGTCCGGTATGTGCGGTCCCCGACAGAGGTCAACAAAAACATCCTGCCGGTAGATGGAGACGGTATCCTCTTCCATCTCTTCGAGCAGTTCAACCTTATATTGCTCCCCCATTTCCTTGAAGAGCTCGATGGCCTGTTGCCGGGATATCACTTCGCGGGTGAATGGCAGTCGTTCGGCCACGATGGAGGCCATTTGTTGCTCGATGGCCTCGAAATCTTCGGGGGAGAAGGCTTTCTCTTTGTCGAAATCGTAATAGAAGCCGTCTTCAATGGCAGGCCCGATGGCCACTTTCACCTCATTGCCGTAAATCCGTTTGACGGCCAGGGCCATGATATGGGCGGCTGAATGGCGAAGAATATCCAATCCCTGTTCAGAATTCACGATGATCGGTTCGAGCGAGGCATCGCTGGTCAGCGAAGTGTGCAGGTCGGTCGGTTGACCGTTGCATAGGGCAGCTATGGCCTGTTTGCGCTGCTTATTGGAAATCAGGTCTTTCAGGGCGTCCGCAATGGTTACTCCCTGATCGAAATGTTTCTGCTCTCCGTCTGAAACCGAGACTGCTATCTGTGTCATTCTTGCCTTTAAATAGGAAAGGCTAATGATCAGGGGACATATCTATCCTCTGCATCCTAGCCTTTATTATTTTGGTAGGCGCGGGCGGGGTCGAACCGCCGACTTCTACCACGTCAAGGTAGCGCTCTCCCACTGAGCTACGCGCCTACATCAAAAAGTATGTTTTAGGGCTTAGATCCAAGCCATCTGAGAAAAACTGTAAATAAATACCTGCAATCATATGGTCTGTCAAGAAAAAATACTTTTAAATATCATCTCCAGGTATTTTCCTCTCCCCTGTTCACCGCCTGCGCAGGCCGGTGGTGAGGGTCAGTCTAGAAGGATTGCCGTGTCTCAATCGCCCTGCCAAGAGTGTGCATATCCGCATACTTGATATCCATGCCCATTGGTATCCCGCAAGCGAGCCGGCTCACCTGTACCTTTCTGTCCCTGAGCTGCTCGGCAAGGTAGGCGGCGGTTGCCTCGCCGGGCACTGTCGAACTGGTGGCGATCATCACCTCTTGAATAGCACCGGTGTCGATTCTCGCCAATAACTCCCGTACCTTTAACTCATCAGGCCCGATGCCGTCCATAGGGGACAGGGAGCCGTGCAGAATGTGGTACACTCCTTTAAACGCCGCGGTCTTTTCAATGGCTAACAGGTCACCGGGCTCTTCCACCACGCAGACCATATCATTTTTTCGTCGTACATCGCTGCAGATATCACACGGATCTTTTTCCGAAAAGGTATAGCAGACGCTGCACAACCGGATGGATCGATGCAGTTCATGCAGTACCTCTGCCAATCGACGGGCATCGGCGGCTGGTTTTCTGAGGATATAGAGTGCGAGCCGGGTGGCGGTTTTTTCCCCTATTCCGGGAAACCGCCCCAATTCCTTGATCAGCCTTTCGAGTGCCGGCGGTACGACGTGCATATCCGCTGCCTAGAGCAGACCGGGGATGTTGACCCCGCCGGTCAATTTAGCCATTTCCGCCTTGGCAGCTTCCTTTGCCTTCTGCAACCCGTCGTTCACTGCAGCGGCCACCAGGTCTTGCAGCATCTGCACGTCGTCGGGATTGACTATGCCCGGCTCGATCTGTATGTTCACCAGTTCGCTGTTCCCGTTGATTACAGCCGTCACCATGCCGGCTCCGGCTACACCGGTAACAGTCGTTTTGCCAAGTTCTTGTTGGACCTCGTTTAATCTGGACTGAAACTGCTGGGCCTGTTTCATCAGGTCGCTCATATTCATGGTACTCAATACCTCCTACTCTTCTGGCGATGATTCTGCCGCGGCGTTCTTCCCGCCGGGCGATTCATCGGTTTTTTTCCGGAAACGCGGCCCGATTCGAATATCACCAACCTGACCGTTAAATATCTCCACTGCGGTCAATACCAACGGATCATTGGCCAGTGCCCGGCGTTCCAGCTGGGGCTTTTTTCCATTCTCCGAGGAAATATCACATTCCTGTCCTTCTGGGACATCAAAACGAAGGGTAAGGTTTTCCTGGAAGAAATCAAGCACGTATTCGGCCAGCGGCTTAATATATTTTTTCTGCCGGAGCAGGCTGCAGTCAATGGAGTCCTCAAACTGGACAACCAGCTCCTCTGCGACCTTTTTCGCTCCTGCCGCGCGCTGCAGCGAAGCGGCCATCCACGGCTGGCGGTCCCGCACATAGGCAATGAACCCGTCCCAGTCCCGCCGTACATCCTTTTTCCTTGCCAACGGTCCAGGCCGGACATCATCATGACCAGCCGCATCCCCCGGCTGATCCTGCTCCACCCGACCCTGTTCCGGCTTGACGTCCTCTGGCGGTGGGTCGAGGGGCTGCCGGACAATTTCCGTCTCTGCCGGCGGCGGTGTTTCTGGCTGACTCGCAGGAGCAGCAGTGTCTTGCGGTCTCTCCACAGACCTGGTCGCCCCGGATTGAGGCGCAGATGGTTGCTCGGGCGCTGGCGGGGCAGTGGGTGGCTGGGGCGACGACAAAGGTGGGGGTGGTGAAGGAACTGTCACCTCCCGGGGCAAAGGCGCTGGAGGGTCGTCCGGAACGTATCCGTCGATCATGCGGTCCAGACGGACAAGGAGATCACCCACCGGCGTGATGGCGCCTACCTGAAAAATCCTGATGAACGTCAGTTCAAGTGCAAGGCGAGGGTGGGCAGAAAAATGGGCCTGTTCAATTCCTTCCAGAAGAAGGTTGAAGATGGCGGTAAGCGTTTCCAGGCTCTGCTCGGCCACACTGTGTCGCATACGCTCGAGATCGTCTTCCGGCAGATCAAAAAAATCCTCTCCAGGGTTGATCTTGTAGATGACCAGGTTCCTGAACCAGGCAAGGAGTTCATTGCTCAGGCGCTTGAAATCCATGCCCTGGGTGTAGATATTTTCCAGTTGGGCAAAAACGGCCCCGAGGTCGCGCTGCAGCATGGCATCGGTCAAGTCAGCGATGGTCTGGTTTTGCACCAGGCCAAGCACTTCGACCACATCCTCGACCCGCACCTGGGTCCCGCAGTAACTGAACACCTGATCGAGCAGGCTCAATCCGTCGCGCACGCTGCCTTCCGCTTCACGAACAATCATCTCCAGGGCGGCCGGTTCGATCTCAGTCTCTTCTTGTCGGGCCAGTCGTTGAAAATGTTCGCTCAGCTCGACCCGGCTGATACGCTTGAGTTCATAGCGCTGACAACGGGATAAAATAGTCAGCGGCACCTTGTGCAGCTCGGTGGTCGCAAACATGAAATACACATGTTCAGGGGGCTCTTCCAAGGTCTTCAACAGCGCGTTGAAGGCCTCGGTGGTCAGCATGTGTACTTCATCGATGATGATGATCTTGTAACGGGAACTTGTCGGTAGAAAACGAATCTTATCCTTGAGTTCGCGGATCTCCTGGATACCGCGGTTGGAGGCTCCGTCGACCTCTTGCAGGTCAACACTGCCGCCTTCGTTTATCTGCAGGCAGGAAGTGCAGCTGTTGCATGGCTCCGTGTCACCCTCACGGTTCTCACAGTTCAACGCCTTGGCCATGATACGGGCCAGGGTGGTCTTGCCGGTGCCTCGTACACCGCTGAAAATCAGGGCATGGGCAACTCTGTTCTGCGCAAGGGCGTTTTGTAACGTCCGCACAATCGGCTGTTGGCCGACAACTTCGCTGAATAATCGAGGGCGATACTTTCTGGCAAGAACGAGGTAGGACAAATCGACTTCCTGGATAATATGATCATTACCAAGCCATCAAAAAAAAGATAGCCAGGCACCCCTGTAACACACAAAGAGTTTCACTACCGCTGCTTCCTCCCGGACCTGACGGAGTTCGTGAGTCTTTGTTGCACAGGACCCGGCTATCAAACCTGCGATCATATGACTGGCGAAGAGAATTGAGAATGGAATAGCTAGGGCACTCGATGGCAGAAGTTCTGCGCCCCGCTTTTCTCTTCGAGTCTGGGCTATATACTATTCACATACCGTGTCGTCAAGGAAATTCACACATTCTGATGGATTTCCAGGTTGCCGCTTCAGGAAAAAATGCTCGTGCCACAGCATCTCCGTTGAGACTGACGACTCCTGTGAACAGCAAAGGCCCTTCAGCGAAAACGACTGAAGGGCCTTGTGTTTGGCGGAGAGGGTGAGATTCGAACTCACGGTACTTGCGTACACACGCGTTCCAGGCGTGCACCTTAAGCCACTCGGTCACCTCTCCATATTTTTTGCGAGCATCTCTATGCTCGCCTTCACTCGATCAAACGGTGCCCTTATCTATACTGTGCGGGAAAAATTTACAACAGAAATTAACGGCGCTTTCGAAAAAAATTCGTTAACAGCGCCCCGCATTCCCTGGCCATCACTCCTGATGTAACCGAAAAAACGTGGTTAAGCTTTCCATCTGTACCAATGGTGTAACGGGAGTGAAGCGCACCCGCTTTGGGGTCAGTCGCGCCGTATACCACCCTTTTCACCCGCGCATGCACCAGTGCAGCCGCACACATGGCGCACGGCTCCAGAGTGACATACATGGTCATGCCCGGAAAACGGTAATTACCGACACGTCGGGCTGCCTCGCGGAGGGTGCGGATCTCGGCATGACCGACAGGGTCAAGCGCAGATACGCAATTGTTGCCGCATGCAGCAACAATGCGGCCATGAGCATCTATCAGCACAGCTCCAACAGGCACTTCATCCATATTTGCAGCCGCTTGAGCGCAGACAATAGCCTCCTGCATGAATTTCCTGTCTATGATGTCGGCGGTATTTTGCATAAAAATATCCCAAACGGAGAAACATTCCTTTACTTTTCCACAGGGCTGACCTTATAATTACAAAAAAGATATTACGAATACAAAACTGAAACAGACAGAAGGCACCGGACATGAACAAACAGAAAGTATCTGTACTCGCCTACGAAGAACATTCCGGAGTGAAGGACAACATTATCGAGGCCTTGGCTTCCACCTCCAACATCACGTTTCAGTACGATCAGCATTCCTTTCAGAGGGAGATAGCCAAAAAACAGTATGATGTCATTTTTATGGATGTCATCCCTTCCAACGGCTACACCTTCGAGTTACTGAAAACAACTCAGTCCCAGACTCCCTATACCCCGATAATCATCACCTCCACCGAAGAGAAAGCAGAACTGATTGTCGAGGCTATACGCCAGGGGGCCTATGATTTTATCGCTCCTCCGTTTTCCAAAACCAGAATACAGCTGGTCGTGGAAAAGGCAATCAAACAACGGGAACTGGAAAACGAAATAGCCTATCTGCGTAGAAAGCAAGATATCATCTATAACTTTGATGCCATTATCGCCGAATCACCGAGCTTCCAATCGGTGATTACCAGCCTCAAAAAATTCGCCCTTGCCGACTCCACCATTTTAATTACCGGTGATACCGGAACCGGCAAGAGTTTTCTCTCCGGTACTATTCATTACAATTCTCCTCGCCGGCAGCACCCGTTCATAAAAATCAACTGTGCAAACATACCCGAGTCACTGCTGGAAAGCGAACTGTTCGGCCATGAAAAGGGTGCCTTCACCAGTGCGGAAAAACAGCGGATAGGAAGATTTGAACAGGCAAACGGCGGGACCATCTTTCTCGATGAAATAGGAGAAATTCCTCTTGAAATCCAAGCCAAACTGCTGCGGGTCATAGAGGAAAAATCTTTTGAGCGCGTTGGCGGCAACAAAACCATAAAAGTCGATGTGCGGGTTATAGCCGCCACCAACAAAAACTTGCCGGAGCAGGTTGCGGAAAACAAGTTTCGTGAAGACCTCTACTACCGGATCAATGTCCTGCCGGTTAAACTCCCTCCATTACGTGAACGGCCGTTATGCATAATTCCAATTGCGGAAAAATTGCTGAGCAAGGCAGCGGCCTCTATGAAACGGACAGTCAAGGGATTTTCACCCGATGCCCTCGACCTCCTGAAAAACTACGATTGGCCTGGCAATATCCGTCAACTTGCCAACACCATCGAACGAGCCCTGATCCTGGAGGAAACTGATGTTATCAACCTTCAGTCCATCCAGCTACCTGATGCAAATGGTTTTCAACCGCGGAATACCCGATCCGGCGAGTCCTTGGAAGATCAGGAAAAAGAGATCATTCTTCAGGCACTGGAAGATAATCTGTGGGTGCAGAAAAACGCAGCCAGGAGTCTTGGCATCAGTCCACGCGCCCTTAACTACAAGGTGAAGAAATTTGCGATTACTCATCCCAACTGGCGCAGGAACAAGAGCGGGCCTGATACTCAGGTCAGGTGACCGCCGGTGCTGGACATGGTCAGATTCCCATCTTTCACCCCTTTCAACGCCATGAGACGGGCTGCAAGCTCTTTGACCGTTGAGGCCTTGCCCTTGACGATGGTGACCTCAAGACAGTTATGGTGATCCATGTGTACGTGGGTCGTCGATGTAATGAGGTTATAATAGTCGTGTTGCAGCTCGGTAATCTTTTCCTGCAGCTGTGATTTATGGTGGTTGAAAACCAGGGTGACCACCCCTACCACTTCACTGTCTTTTTTCCACTCCTCGCTGACCTGAGTCTTGCGAATCAAATCCCGAATGGCCTCTGACCGGTTGGAATAACCTCGCTCCTCAATATAAGTATCAAACCGGGCAAGGAGTTCCTCTTCAAGCGATATCGAAAAACGTTTCAACATGATGGTGGGGCTCAATTGTCTTTTTCAAGCTCTTTTAAGCGTTCCAGGAGCGAAAGAGCTTCATTGCGGATTTTTTCCGGCACATCGGTTTGCATGGAGACATCTTTAAAATATTGTTTGGCGCTTTTTACTTTCCCCTTGTACAGGGAGTATTTACCCAGGTAGAAGCGGCTCACATGCGGCTGTCCCAGCTCGGCATACACGCGACCGAGCTCGTAGTATATCTGTGCACTCTGCGGCATTGCCCCGGCCACCCGGGTAAAAAGATCCTTTGCTGTTCGCGGATTTCCCAGCCGGTGTTCCACTTGGGCAAGCTGCCACACCCCGTACATGTCAAGAGGATTTCTCTCGACGATGGGAATGAGGACATCCCTGGCTTGTTTATAATGTCCGTTTTCGGCAAGGATTGCGGCGCGGTCGATATCGAGAATGGTCCGGCCAGGGAACGCCTCCTCCACCTTTGCCAGCGACTCCAGCGCCCTTTCGGGGTTATGCTCATCTGAGGCGAGCAGAGCCAGGCCGTAATTGGCCATGACTCTCTGAATTTCCACTTTGCTGGTGGCCAGCGTGTTGGCGCAATAAATTCGTAGCTTTTCCGGTTCCTTGGTCTGCTGTAACACGCGATATTTAAAGCGAAGAAAGGCAAAATTATCAGTGTTCGTGTAATAATCATCCCGCTGGTGCTCATCCATTGCAACCAATGACTGCACATAATCGAGACGCGCCTCAGGATTGGGGTGCGTCAGCAGGTACTGCGGCAGTTGACCTGATCGGTAGCGTGCAATACGCCGCATGGTGCGCAGCATTCCCTCCATCGCCCCGGGGTTGCGCTGCATGCGCTGCATCCACTCAAAAGAGAGCCTATCGGCCTGCTCTTCGTCGTTCCTGCTGTACTGCAGCTGCAATGCCTGGCCGGCAGCCAGAGAACCAGTCAAAAGACCTTGGGAAAGAGCGGGAATGCCTAAGGCTAAGCTTGCAACCCCCAAGGCTAAGGTCGCCGCGCTGATCTTTCCCCCTTTGTCAAGACGCTGGGCGATATGCCTGCTTACCACATGCCCGATCTCATGCGCCAGCACACTGAGCAGTTCGTCCTCATTCTGCATGGTTTCGATCAGCCCTGTATAGAAAAAGACAAGCCCGGCCGGCGCAGCAAAGGCATTAAACTGCGAACTTTCAACAACAAAAAAATGATAGTTGAAATACTGGGGACCCACTATATCAAGCACCGATTTACCAAGCGAATTGATGTAGTGATGAATATCAGGGTCATCAAGGATGGTGAATTCGCCCCGCACCGAAAACAGCAGCTTCTCCCCAATGCGGCGCTCTTCACCAATGGTCAAAGCCGAGGCGCGCAGAGGTACAGCGGCCAGCATGGTCATACACAGTAGTGAGACTATAATTTTTTTCAATCGCAGACGTACATCCATAGTTTGCTGGAGGGCGTTAAACAGAAGATGACCACACGGTAATTGCTCTTCAACAGCAGTGCAACCGCAATCGTGCTCAACCAGAGGTGCGACTATAGCGTTGTTCCAGTCGATGAACAGCGGCCGAGCAGGGAAAAGTCAGCAGAAGATACATGCAGGCCACCGTCACCCATACCTCAATGGTCAGGTAGGTAGAGGCCATCAACTGTGTCCCCTGATAGGTGAGCTCCTGAATCGAGATGACCGAAACAATGGCAGAATCCTTAATCAAGGAGATCACCTGTCCAGCCAGGGGGGGTAATACCCGCCTGATTGCCTGGGGAAGGATGATATGGTACAGGGTCTGCCACCTTTTCAACCCCAGGGCATGGGCCGCCTCCCACTGATGCCGGGAAATGGATTCTATGCCGGAACGGATAATTTCTGCCACATAGGCACTCTCAAACACCGCCAGAGTCAACAGGGCTGAAAGAAAAGCGACAAACGAAGCACGTGGGCCAAAGCAGAACTCGAGCAAACCCTGCATGACCGGCGGCGCATCTTCCATCAGGCGTTCGACTCCCAGTATCGGCAGGATCTGATCGGCAAGAAAAAAATAAAAGATAAAAATAATGACCAAAGGCGGGAGGTTGCGCATCAGCTCGATATAACAGCGGGAGAGCAACTGCAAAAACAGACTTTTGCTGGTGCGGGCAAGGGCCATAAGCAAGCCCAGTGCCAGAGCCAGCACACTGCCCAGCAGGCTGAGACGAATGGTTACCAACAGACCGTGGGCCAGGTAATTGGACACCCACCTCCCCTGCTCCGCATCATAGCGAAAAATATACCTGGGGATAACTCCCCAGTTCCAATTATATTCAAGGCCAACGGTTATCCTGTAAACAATAAACCCTGCTGCTCCAAGCAGCAGGGCGACAAGCAGGCCGTCCAGCGGACCGATGGCAGATCGTCTGGAACGCATGGCGTTCAATTACCTATTCATTATTGCAGTTCTTTCTTCCATTGGGTTGTTTCGAACCAGTAATGATAGCGCTCGTCAATCCAGCCTTTGGAGCGCACGATCTCAATCCAATTGTTGAAAAAATTAAGGGTATCGAAATCCCCTTTGCGTACCCCGAAGCAAATGGGTTCTTTCATCAACTGCTCATTGAAGGCATGGAGAGTATCCGGCGATTCGGCGGCCATATGAGCGGGAAGCGGCTGACCACCGACCATGGCATGCACCCTGCCGTTTTTCACTTCCTGAACCGCTGCCGGTTCGTCGTCAAACAGACGCATGGTGGCCTTGGGGAAATTTGCCTTGGCAGCAACCGAGGCAGTGGATCCCAAGCGGGCGGCAATGGTTACCTCGGGCCGATTGAAATCATTGATGCTAAAGCCTTCGGTCATTTTTTTGTTCGCGAGCAGCCCCTGACTGGTGTAGTAGTAAGGCCTGGAAAAATTGATCTTCATATTCCGTTTCGGAGTCACCGTCATTCCACCAATAATCACGTCAAACTTACCAGCGACCAGCGAGGGGATGATGCCGGACCATTTGGTGGGGACAAATTCAACTTTGACCCCCATGTCCTCGGCCAGCTGACGGGCGACATCGATTTCCAATCCGACGAGTTCGCCGTTTTTATCCCGCATGGCCCAGGGTACAAAAATATCCATCCCAACCCTGATCGTGCCCCGTTGAATGATCTGCTCAATGGTACTTTCTTCGATCAACTTCTTCTGCAGTTCTCCGGCTGTTGCCGTGTACCCTGTCAGGGCCACCACACAAAAAACGATCAGCACGCCGAGAATTCCGGTTAGATGTTTCATACTCTTACCTCCTTTGTTGAGAGAGACGCGGGGATTCCCCATTTTGCCCAGTCCTTATCACCTTGCTGTATAACTTACAGAATTTGCCGAAGAAATTCATTGGTTCTTTCCTCTTTTGGCGAAGAAAAGAAGGAAGTGGTATCATTTTCCTCAACCAGACGGCCATCTTCCATAAAGACCACCCGGTCACTGACTTCCTTGGCAAATCCCATTTCATGGGTGACCACCACCATGGTCATCCCTTCGGCAGCGAGGTTGCGCATAACATCCAGCACTTCCCCAATCATTTCCGGGTCAAGCGCGCTGGTTGCTTCGTCAAACAGCATCACCTTGGGTTTAAGGGCCAATGCCCTGGCTATGGCAACGCGTTGCTGTTGTCCACCGGAAAGGCGGTCGGGATAACTGTCTATTTTCTCGCTGACCCCGACCTTTTCCAGCAGGGAAAGGGTAACAGCCGTTGCTTTCTGCTTACTGCTTTTCCGCACCAGCTGCTGGGCCAGGTTGACGTTTTCCCTCACGGTCAGGTGCGGAAACAGGTTAAATGCCTGGAATACCATTCCAACCTCACGCCGAATCTCCAACCGATGCTGTTCGTTATCATCGAGGGGGATACCATCAACGATGATCCGCCCGGAGTCGATTTCCTCCAACCCGTTCAAACAGCGAAGAAACGTTGATTTACCGGAACCGGAAGGGCCGATAACCACCACCACCTCCCCCTTTCTCACCTTCACGGTAAAGTCATCCAGCGCCTTGGTCAGACCGTCAAAGGTCTTATTCAGGTGTTCGGCAATAATGAAATATTCGTCGCTGTTGGAATCCGTTGGCTGTTGCATATCCTGGCGTAACTATGTCCGTTGGGGAAAAATATTCTCCAGCAGGGAGACCAGGCTGGAGAGCAGTAGAGTAATCAGCAGATAGATTGCCGCCACTGTAAACCATATTTCAAAGGTCATGAAGGTCTCGGCAATAATAGTTCGACCTTCCATGGTTAGATCATACACAGCGATGGTACTGACCAGGGCGGAATCTTTGATCAGGGATATTGCCTGACTGGTCAGGGGTGGCAGAATGCGTCGAATCGCCTGGGGAAGAATAATTTTGCGATAGGTATCATAAGAGGAAAGTCCCAGGCTGTAGGCAGCTTCCCACTGCCCTCTGGCCAAGGAGGTGATCCCCGCCCGGATGATTTCTGAGGCATAGGCCCCTTCAAAAAGGCTCAAGGCCAGTACAGCAGTGGCAAAACGCCCAATATCAAGGATTGGCGCCATGACAAAGTAGAGAAAGAAAATCTGCACCAGCAAAGGGGTGTTGCGTATGATTTCCAGATATACTCTGGCAACCACCCTGCCGACAGGGGACGACGACATACGCAGCAGAGCGGTAACAAGTCCGATGGCACCGGCAAGAAACAGGCTGACAAAGGTAATCTTCAACGTTACCCACAGCCCTTTTAGCAGAGGCCCGGCAACAAAACTCCCTTCCTCTACCTGTCCGATGTACTGGGGTACCTGGTTCCAGTGCCAGCTGTACGTTATGGAGTCGCCGCCTCGTATAACAAACCAAAGGGCGAGAGCGGCAACGATCAGAAAGCCGACTACATCACGGCTGATTCGTTTAAACGAACGAGAATGTTTCATCACTTTGGCAGGGCAGAAAACAGTTCAGGTAGAAGCAGGGTGAACAGACGCAGTCCATCGAACCACAACGGGCCGACCAGGTGCAGATTGTCGACAGTAGTGGGGGGCAGTAGAAAGGAACAAAGCTAACGCAGTACGGCTCCTGCCTGTTCGTATTCCAACCCGAGGTGCTGCATTGAACACCCATACTAATAATTTTCTCCTCATTTTCAAGCCCTTGTGAAAAAAAAGAGTACACTGCGCCCCATATCTTCCTGTTGCCGTCTGAATCACTGTAGAGTAGAGTGGGCTACTTGTCCGTCCATGACCGATCACATTTTATTGTATGCAATCACTGCTTTCCATACACAATCTCTCTCTGCGCTTTACCAGTGCCACAGGTATCAGCGGGGATCAATTTGCGCTGAAAAATATCTCCCTGGAAATCAAACAGGGAGAGACCCATGCTCTTGTCGGTGAGTCCGGATCAGGTAAATCCGTCACAGCCCTTTCCATCCTGCGTCTGCTCGAGGATGTCAGCAGTGTGACCAGCAGCGGACAGATTATTTTCGATGGTACGCGGATTGATACGCTGCCAACCAACCAGGTCAGGTCCTTGCGCGGCAATAAGATCGCCATGATCTTTCAGGAGCCGATGACCTCGCTCAACCCGGTCTATACAGTTGGTAACCAGCTGCTCGAGCCGTTGATGCAGCATCAGCAGCAGTCAAAAGCTGAAGCCTATCAGCGAGCCGTGCGCCTGCTGGACCGAACCGGTATCCACGATCCGGCAGGCCGGTTCAACAGTTACCCTCACCAACTCTCTGGCGGTCAGCGACAGCGGGTTATGATTGCCATGGCCCTTGCCTGTCGGCCCAAACTGCTCATAGCCGACGAACCGACCACCGCCCTGGACATAACCATCCAGGAACAAATTCTCGACCTCATTCAGGATCTGCAGCAGGAATACAACATGGCGGTGCTGCTGATCACCCATGATTTGCCGATGGTCAAACAGCGAGCTGATACGGTATCCATCATGCATCGAGGAGAAATTGTTGAGCAGGGGGGGACCAATACTATTTTTCAACACCCAGAAAAATCCTACACCCAACACCTGCTGCAGGCTATTCCAACGGCAAAGCGTGAGCAGCGCCCTGCTACCGAGCCTTTGGTTGAACTCAAAAAAATAACCTGTCATTTTTCCCTTAACACGGGATGGCGTGATCGACTGAAGCGAAAGCGAAACGTTATCACAGCGGTTGACGGTGTCGACCTGACCGTTGAGCGGAAGAAAACCCTGGGCATCGTCGGCGAATCGGGTTCAGGTAAATCGACCCTGGCCCTTTGCCTGCTGGGGCTGCATCGATTTACCGGTTCGGTCACCTATCATACACAACAGGGGAGCGTGGATCTGGCCAATCTCTCCAGCCACCGTTTTCGCCCCTATCGCAAAGAGTTGCAAATTGTCTTCCAGGATCCGTTTTCCTCTCTGTCGCCGCGCATGTCTATTGAGCAGATTGTCGGTGAAGGGCTTCGCGTGCATCGCATAGGCAACAATGCCGCTGATCGGGAGGCCAGAATACGTGATGCGCTCTCTGCCGTTGAGTTGGATCCTGCTGTTGCCGATCGCTTTCCCCATGAATTCTCCGGTGGACAACGCCAGCGGATCGCTATTGCCAGGGCATTGATTTTACGCCCTAAACTCCTTATTCTAGACGAACCGACCAGTGCACTGGATATGACCATCCAGCGGCAGATACTGGAGCTGCTGCAAAAATTACAAACCCAGCTCGGCATGACTTACATATTCATTACCCATGACCTGCGGACCGTTCGTGCCATAGCCGACAACATCGTCGTCATGCAGGAAGGACGAATTGTTGAAGCCGGAGCTGCTGAGGAGATTTTCACCCACCCGAAACGACGCTACACCCAGGCCCTGTTTGCCGCTGCATTTCACCAGCAGGCCCCATCCCATGGACATGCAGCATCGACAGCATCCTGTTGAGGACATCGCTGAAAACACCGCAAACACGATGAGTATTCAACACCAACACCCTACCAAGGAGGAGACATGATCTATAAAGCTGTTTTCCATATTAATATGGATGATGAGAAAGCGCTCGCTATTGCCCTGGTCAACGTGACCAACCTGTTGAAAAATGTCAATGGCAAGCCCTATGATCTGGTGGTGTTGTTTAACGGACCGGCAGTAAACGCCATGGTGGAAAAAAACTGTGTGAATCACTCAACAAAGATACTGGAGCTGCAAAAAGAATCGGTTAGCTTCAAAGTCTGCAATATTGCACTGGAAAAGTTTGAAATCAACACCCAAGAACTGGTAGCCGGTTGCGAGGTGATTGCTGCCGGCATTGTCCACCTGATAGATTTACAGAACGAAGGGTATGCCTACATCAAACCATGACGATCAACCTTCACCGGAGAGGGAATCTCCCCTTTCCGGTGATTTTCTCACCACGGTGAGTACCGGGCCGGGTGTGTACCTGATGCTCGGAAAAAACGAAGTGCTTTATGTGGGCAAGGCGATCAATCTGCGCAAGCGATTAGCGCAGTATGCCCATTTTTCCGGACCGCCGCATGCCAAAACCAGGGTTATGCTCTCCCACCTCCGACGTGCGGAAACCATTCTGACCACCACGGAAAAGGAAGCGCTTATCCTGGAAGCCTCCCTGATCAAAAAACACCGGCCGCGGTACAATGTTATCCTCAGAGATGACAAAAACTATCCGCTGATCATGGTGTCGACCGCTGAGGAGTGGCCCCGCATCAGTGTAACCCGTAAACGGCTTCGCGACGGTAACCGCTATTTCGGGCCCTATGCCTCCACCTCTGCCATGCGCTCGACCCTGAAGCTGCTCTACTCCCTCTTTCCCTTGCGTCGCTGTAAAACCTTTCGTCCCCGGGAAAGGGCCTGTCTCAATTTTCAAATGGGCCGCTGCCTGGCCCCCTGTGCCGGCAAGGTGTCGCATGCGGAATATATGCAGTCTGTTGCGGCGGTGTTGCGCATTCTCGAGGGCAAGGCAGACCAGGTTGCCACCGAACTCCAGCAGCAGATGGAAAAGGCATCAACAAACCTCTGCTTTGAAAAAGCCGCCCTTTACCGCGACCAGCTGCGGGGACTCAAACGCACCCTGGAACACCAGGCTGTGGTTGCCGAGC
This sequence comes from Desulfogranum aggregans, assembly GCF_055398265.1. Taxonomy (NCBI): domain Bacteria; kingdom Pseudomonadati; phylum Thermodesulfobacteriota; class Desulfobulbia; order Desulfobulbales; family Desulfobulbaceae; genus Desulfogranum; species Desulfogranum aggregans. Next base: position 954,234 of record NZ_AP042447.1, read on the forward strand.
ACCATATCGACCAGGATATTTACGGATTTTTTCGTCAGGATGCGGCCGTTGGCCTGGCGTTGCTTTTTGTCCGCTCCGGTATTATAACCGGTGTACAGACTTTTTTCATCGCCGACCCTATTGGCGACGACAGTGCGGTCGTAACAGAGGCGATGCTCCAGTATTATTCGTTCCAACGTATTCCTCCCAGGGAAATTCTGCTCCCCTTCCCTATTGAGGACAGTGAACTCGTTCGAGACCATTTTATAGACCTGCGGGGCAGTACGGTGACTCTTTCGGTCCCCCGCAGAGGCAAGCGAATGCAACTCATGCGCATGGCGGCAAGCAATGCGGAAAAACTGTTTTCCGAACAGGCAAAAAAAGAAAAAAGTTGGAACGCGCTGGCCACCACCATGCAAAAAAAGCTGCACCTGCACAACGTTCCGGAAACCATCGAATGTCTTGATATCTCCAATCTGCATGGCAAGCAGGCTGTCGGCTCCCTGGTCTGCTTCAAGAACGGAGAAAAGGCAGCCAAGGACTATCGCCATTACCGCATTCGCGGTCTTGACACCCCAGATGATTATGCCATGATGGAAGAAGTCCTCCAGCGGCGATTTGCAGCGCGCAAAAATGACCGTCCCTTGCCGGACATGCTGCTTCTGGACGGCGGAAAAGGCCAACTTGCCCGCGCCTGCGACGTGCTTGCCAAGGCAGACCTCCTTCATGCCATCGACCTGGTCGCCATTGCCAAGGAAAAACAGGAGGAAGGGGAAAAGCTCTTTCGTCCCGGCCGCAAAAACCCCATTCTGCTACCGGCCAATTCTCCGGCCCTGCTTTACCTGATGCGCATTCGCGACGAATCCCATCGTTTCGGCATCACCTTTCACCGAAAGCTCCGCAATAAGCAAACCCTTCATTCCCGACTGGATGAACTCAAAGGCGTTGGTGAAAAACGAAAAAAACAGCTTATCAGATCCTTTGGCAGTGTAAAGCGGGTTGCCGCAGCGCAGCTCGAGGAACTCGAAGCCGTTCCGGGCATCGGTCCGGAGCTGGCACAAACAATCTATACCCAGCTGCGCGAGCCCAACCATGAAACCTGACCAGAAAACAATGGCCCGCCTCAAGCCTGGCTGCATCTGCAAAGGAATTAAGCTGATCGCTCTGCTCAATGCCATCGAGGCAGGGGCGGCAACAGTTGACGAGGTGACCGCGGCAGCAGGTATTGGCGATGGCGATTGTGGTGGAAAACGATGCCGAAAAAAAGTAGCCGAGCTGCTCGCAAACCGAGAGCAGGATGATGCCTGAACCGCGCCTGGACATATTGCTCTACGCCCACGACGGCAGAGGTATTGGGCACGCCAGCCGAACCATCGCCATCGGCATGGCCCTGCGGAGGCTACACCCCGGGCTGAGGGTGCTTTTCATCTCCGGGACCCCTCACGCTCAGGAACTGCGGGGAGCCTCGCCTCTGGACTGGATCAAACTTCCCGGATACGAAACGGTGATTCGCGAGGGTATATCACGCGGCAGCAGAGGGATGTCCAACTTTGAAGACCGGGAACTGGGAACTTTGCGGGCAACCATGCTTAAACAGGTGGTCACACTCTATCGACCACGCTTGATCCTGGCCGATCATTCACCCTATGGCAAACACCGGGAACTGCTTCCTGCGTTGGAGGCTTCTCTCCCCTACGGAACCGAATGGATCCTTGGAGTACGGGGCGTTGTCGGCAATGTCCGTCAGGTTCATTCGGCTTCGGCCACCGAGATATTCAGCAAGTACTATCGAGGATTGCTCTGGTACGGCGACAGCAACGTCCTTGGTACTGACCACCGGCAACGGGTGGCAAAAGGATTTGGCTGCGATCCGGTGGAAACCGGCTATGTTGCCCGAATGGCCGAACTCGAACACAGCGCGTCCATTCCCCCATCCCGCGCCCTCTATACGGGCACTTTGGCCATCCCCTGGCTCGGTGAAAAGCCTGATGAGCTGTTTACCCTCCTGAGTAAAGTACTGCCTCGGCTGGAGGCAGGAAACGGACGATGGAAAATTTTTCTCCCCCGGAAAAGGCTTTACGCCTATGCAGGCATCGGACTGGGGGGATTGGAGGCCATTCCCGGGTGCGAACTCGCACCTTTTGGGCCGGAATATCACAAGGTACTGCTCAGCTCCAGGGTGGCGGTTATTTTCGGTGGCTACAATTCGTTAACCGATGTCCTCTATGCCGGCCTTCCTACGGTCGTACTTGAGCGAAACATGGAGGACGCGGAACAGCAGCTTCACCTCCAACGCTTGGCCCGATTTACCGACAATTACATCCTTTCCCTCCCGGAAAGAGACCTCCAGGCCGAAACCCTCTACTCCATGCTGCGCCAACAGCTCCAAAAATCGACCAGCCAGCGGCCTTTATTCCGGGTTAATCTGCACGGAGCAGGCATTGCCGCCGATTATCTGGCAACTCTCCTCTGAGCAGTATCCGCGTCCAAAGCGATCCTGGCACAGCGCTCAAGGTGCACCCACGCCCGAAGCATCCGGCACCCAGAAGGCGACGCACCATTGATTCGCTGTCATTCCCCCTCGGTCATCAGGCAAGGCATAAGGCCGGGATGTTGTGCAGCGCCTGCTATCGGGGGAGCAGGCGGTCCTGAATCCAGCTCGAAATATGATAGATCTGTTCCTGGCACACATTATGTTCCATGGGATAGGTACGATACTGCACCGAGTAGCCAAGATCGGTCAGTTCTTCGGCTGCCTGTTGCCCCAGAGCAATAGGCACCACCGGGTCCTGTATCCCGTGATGGATTTCAATGGGTATCCCTGCATTGACGGGGTTACGTTCGATGGTAGCGCTGGTTGCAAAATAGGTGGACATGGCCAGCAGTCCGCCCAGGGGCTTCGGGTAGGTTAAGGCCAACTGATAAGCAACAGCACCGCCCTGGGAAAAACCGGCCAGCAGGATACGCTCACTGGCGATCCCCCGTTCAATTTCCGCATCAATAAATGCCTGGATATGTCCAGCCGAGGTCATCAGCTGATCTGTATCCACTTTTCGATCGATATCCATGGTGAAGATATCAAACCAGGCCGGCATCACAAAACCGCCGTTCACGGTTACCGGGATCTTTGGTGCGTGAGGAAAAAGAAACCGGATTTTCAGCTCCGGGGGTAAACGCAGCTCAGGGACAATTGGTGCAAAATCACTGCCGTCCGCACCAAGGCCGTGAAGCCAGATGATGGCTGCATCGGGGTGGGCGTCGGTGGTCTGCTCGATAGCGGGCAACAAGGTCATGGATAGCCTCTCTCGTAAGGGTTGTACAGTATATTCGTTGCAAAGCTCTATTCATCGTCGTCCTGCAGGCGATATCGTCTTTTCTGCAGATGGTGCTGGAGTTCGCTGCCAGCAACCTCCTGGCGCTCACCGATTTTTTTGGCCGGATTACCGGCCCAGATCTCCCAGGCTCCGGGATTCCTTGTCAGCACTGAACCGGCGCCGATAACCACGCCGTCAGGGATGTGGGTTACCTGGTAAAGGACGAGGCTGCCGTCATGAATCCAGACGTCGCTGCCAATCCATTTATCCTGCCAGATGACGCCATGCTGCTCTTCCACGGCCAGGAGCGGTTCCCGACCCAAATGGATATGGTCGTGCGTATACACCCGGACCCTTGCGCCGATATTACACCACGGACCAACCCGGATGGAGCCGGTACAGTCGATCAGGGCGAACCGGCTGATCATCACATTGGTCTCCCTGCCAGGCGTTGTGAACACCTCCGGGGCAAGGATCAGCCGGCCGGCATGAATATGCTTGTGCGGCAACCTGACGGCCACCTCAAGAGAGCTGTCCAGTTGGGCCCGGGTGAGGGTTGTCGGTCGGAACTCCATCACTCCTGCTTAGGTGGCGGCAACCTGTAGGGATCGCTTCACAATTTCCCCCAGGTCACCGGATAAATCAGGAGAGTGGGCAAGCCGCTCAAGCTGGGCGCGGATCAATTCCTGCCGGCGCTGGCCATAGCGGCGCCACTGGGTAAAAGGTGCTGCCAATCTTGCGGCAATCATGGGATTGAGCCGGTCGAGTTCGAGCAGCACCTCGCCGAGAAAGGTATAGCCGCTGCCGTCTTCGGCATGAAACTGGGCCTGGTTAAGGCTGGAGAAGGCGCCGATCAGCGAACGGACCTTGTTGGGATTTTTCAAACTAAACACCTGATGGTTCATTAAGCCCTGCACACGGTCCAGGGTTCCCGGCAGGATACAGGCGGCCTGCAGGGTCAGCCATTTATCCATCACTAACGGGTCCTGGTGCCACTGGTCGTAAAAATCAGTGAGCAGCGCCTGTCCGTGATCATGATCACTGTTCACCACATTCTGCAGGGCCGCGATCCGGTCAGTCATGTTATCGGCTTTCCTGTACTGCTCCATTCCGGTCTGCAGATGTGCGCCGCCTTCCACCGCAAGCAGGTAACCCAAGCAGCAGTTCTTGAGTGCTCTTTTCCCGATCTGTTGGGGGGTAAACGCATACGGCTCGCTGGACTGCAGGGTTAGGTACCGGGTCCCGAATTCTTCGGCAAGTGCATCGGCGATCTGCCGGCGAAAGGTATCGCGTACAGTGAAGATGGCCACTGGGTCAACCACCTCCAGTTGCTGCCCTATCCAGTTCTCCGACGGCAGCACCAGCGCCATTGCCAGCAGGGCTGGGTCACCAGCGGAATCGTTGATCAGCGATCGCATACCTTCAATCAATGCATCATCCACGACAATCGCCTTGCCGTCTCCATAGTTCCTCAACTGCTCGAGGATGCAGGTCAACCCGAACTGCTGCGCTGCATCCCACCGCTGGAAAGGATCGGTATCGCAGGCCATCAGGAACGCTAACTCGCTGGCTGTTCGGGGGTAATCGACCAGAACCGGTGCGGAAAAATTGCGCAAAAAAGACAGCACCGGCTGTTCCTGGATTCCTTCAAAGAGAAATTCCTGCTCCTCTTCAGCAAGCGTCAGTACCACTGTGCCACTCGCATCCGCCTGTTCGCCGGAGCGGAGGCGGGGTATCATTGCCTGTCCTTTGGAGTCAAGCAAACCCATGGCCAGCGGCAGAAAAAATGGCTGCTTTTTCTTGGTTTCCGGTGTGGGAGGACAGGACTGGCGTACACGCACGGTAAAGGTTCCGGTATCAGCGGCATAGGTGGTGTCCACGTGCAGTTGCGGCGTGCCGGCCTGACTGTACCACCGCTTAAAGCGGCTGAAATCCACGTCGTTGGCATCGGCCATGGCTTGAACAAAGTCATCGCAGGTAACGGCCTGCCCGTCATGGCGGGTAAAATAGAGATCCATTCCCTTTCTGAATCCACTGCGGCCAAGCAGGGTATGGAGCATACGAATGACCTCGGCTCCCTTGTTATACACGGTAAGGGTGTAAAAGTTGTTGATCTCCACAAAGGAGGGAGGACGCACCGGATGCGCCATGGGACCGCTGTCTTCCTTGAACTGGAGGGAGCGGATGATGTTGACATCCTGAATCCGCTGTACTGCCCGAGAGCCCATGTCTGCGGAAAATTCCTGATCGCGAAACACGGTCAGGCCTTCCTTGAGGCTCAGCTGGAACCAGTCCCTGCAGGTAATCCGGTTGCCGGTCCAGTTATGAAAATACTCGTGAGCAATGACCCCTTCAATGCCATCGAAATCGATGTCCGTCGCACTCTCCGGGGTAGCCAAAACATACTTGGAGTTAAAGATGTTGAGTCCTTTATTTTCCATGGCGCCCATATTGAAATCGTCAACCGCCACGATCATGTAAGTATCGAGATCGTACTCGCGGCCAAAAACCTCTTCATCCCACTGCATGGCCTTTTTCAGGGATTGCATGGCATGGGCGCATTTATCCCGATTTCTGTCCTCCACGTAGATACGTAGCGCAACCTGACGGCCGCTGGCGGTGGTGTAGCTGTCTTCAATGCACACCAGGTCACCTGCCACGAGGGCAAAAAGATAGCAGGGTTTTTTATAGGGGTCGTTCCAGGTCGCATAATGGCGCCCGTCCTCCATTGTACCGGAATCGATCAGGTTGCCGTTGGAGAGCAGTACCGGACACTCCCTCTTGTCAGCTACAATCGTGGTAGTAAAAACACTCATCACGTCGGGCCGGTCGGGAAAACAGGTAATTCGACGAAAACCCTCGGCCTCGCATTGGGTGCAGTAATTGTCGGAAGAACGATACAGTCCTTCCAGCGCGGTATTGGCGGCAGGGTTGATGGTGTTGGTTATTTCCACGGTGAACGGCTCCTGAGGCACTTCTGGAAGAGTGAGGATACCGTTTTCAAAGGTATACGCAGTACTATCAAGGACTTTTCCCTGCAGCATCACCTGCTCAAGGGTCATCTGTTCACCGTTAAGCTGCAAAGACTGGTTGTCGCTGGAATCGGGCCTGACCATCAGCCGTGATCGTACCCGAGTCTGCTGCGGATCAAGTTCAACATGAAGATGCACCTCATCGACGAGGTAGGGTGGCTTGGTATAATCTTGCAGAAATATTTCTTTTTTTTGGGTGGTCATAAATTCGTCCTGTGTGGTGATAGGCAACATATTGATAACGCTAGACCATGATCATTTTTTACAAAAAAGGCAATGAATAGTCAGCAGGTATCTGGTATCACTAGCCCGTGGGCAACAATCGCCCGAACCGGCAAGGTGCGGCCGCAGATCGTTGTCTGGAGAACGTATTGCAATCTACCCGCGAGATCCATCCCCCTTCAAAACCCTGCGTATGACTTCGAGTTGTGACCAACGAGCGGATGTGGTGATTATCGGCGGAGGCCCCGGCGGCCTGGCCTGCGCCCGCGAACTGGCGGGACACGGCAAGCAGGTGGTCCTTTTGGAACGCAAACCGGTTATTGGTCCCAAAGTCTGTGCCGGCGGCATTACCTGGAGCGGCCTGTTGCAGCACGTACCGCCTGCACTTATTGAGCGTTCCTTTCCGGTCCAGCATATATATACCCAACTGCAGCATATTCAGGTAACCGAGCCTCAGCCCATTATCGCCACCATCAGCCGTCGTAAAACCGGCCAATGGATGGCTGAAAGGGCCCGTACGGCCGGCGCTGAAATTTTTACCTCCTCCCGGGTACGGCATGTTTCCGACAAGGTCGTCACTGTTCGACGCGGAGCGGAGCAGATCACCATCGGCTATGGCCACCTGGTTGGCGCAGATGGAGCAAATTCCCTTGTTCGTCGCTTTCTGCAACTGCCCTCCACCCGTATGGGCATCGGACTCAACTGTACCCTGCCCCTGCGCCGTCAGGAAATGGAGTGGCACCTTCTCCCAGGCCTGTTCGGTTCGGGGTATGCCTGGATATTCCCCCACCAGGAGACTATTTCCATAGGTGCTTACGTCGATAAATCAGAAATTTCAGTTAAAAAGCTGAAGCAAAACCTCGTCACCTGGGCCGCTGCCAGAGGGGTCGTTGTTCCCGAGGATCGCATCCGAGCCGGGCTGGTCAACTACGACTACCGTGGATATGCCTTTGACAACTGCTGGCTCGTGGGAGAGGCGGCAGGGCTCGTCTCGGGTCTCACCGGGGAGGGCATCTATCCAGCCATCGTCTCGGGACAGGCAGTGGCCAGGAAAATTCTCGATCCCGACTATCCTGCCGCAGAGGTGGAACAGATGGTGCGCAAGCAGCAGCGCCACCACCGGGTTATTGATCTTGCTCAGAGAGCGCCCGTGCTTTGCGGCCTGCTGATGAACCTGCTGGTCCTGCTTTTGCGGTGGAAATTACTTGATTTCCGTATGCTTGAAATGGCAGATTAAGGCTTTTACCCCTGTCTCATTTGGCTTTTCTCGAATACTGCAGTTACATATGAAACCTGGAAAAAATACAATCATCTACAACCTGCTCTTCGTACTGGTGTGCGGAGGACTCTTCCTCTTTCTTTATGCCGCACCGCCGGAGACCACTCCGCACCTTCCGACAGACGATGCTCATGCACCATTTATGACCATGGATAAAAAGGCCGCGGAAAAACAATGCGGCGCCTGCCATTCCCCTGATGCCACGGCTCCGTTGCCGGAGGACCACCCGCCGACATACCGGTGTCTTTTCTGCCATAAGCGTACCAGCAACTAACCCCATGGAAACACGAAACGTCTACTATATTTCCGGTTCCACCGCCCTCCTGGCAGAAGACATGGGACGTGCGCTCCTGGCTCAATTTCGTGATCTTCGCTTCAAAGAGGAACGCATTCCCTTCATCCACACCCCGGAAGAGGCAAAGGAAACACTCCAGAAAATTCTGAGCCAGTCACAGGGCAGCAAGCCACTGGTCTTCTGCACCATCATGGATCCGGCAACTCGTGACATTTTCGATACCGACCAGGTTATCTACTTTGATATTTTCCTGGAAAAACTGGAACAGCTGGAAAATGTCCTGCAAAGCAAGGCACGGCGAGAACCTGGATATTCCCGCCATTTTACCATCTCACGCATGAATAAGCGGGTGGATGCCATACACTACTCTCTGGACCACGACGACGGCACCAAGACCAAGGAATATGACAAGGCGGAAATTATCCTGGTCGGCGTGTCGAGAACAGGGAAAACGCCGGTCAGCATCTATATTGCCACCCATATGGAGATGAAGGCGGCAAATTTTCCCCTTACCGCCGACCACCTTAATCAACACGAGCTGCCCAAGGACATCGTGCGCAACCGTAAACGGGTCATCGGATTGACCTCATCACCACGCTACCTGCACCAGATTCGGGAAAAACGCTACCAGGGTTCGAGTTATGCCAGCCTGGAAAACTGCACCAAAGAACTGCAGCAGGCACGCCAACTGTTCACCCGCTACAACATAAGGTCGATCAATGTCGAAGGCCGTTCCATCGAGGAGCTGGCCGTGCAGGCGGTACAGAACATCGGCAAGGCGAAACGCAACCAGCGAGGCTCACGCCTCAAGCCGATCCCATAAGGCGGCTGTCCGTATGTTTAGCCTGATCAACACAATACCCTGGTTACCGCTCTGCCTGTTCTGTATCCTCGTCGGTTGTGCACCCTTTACCCCTGAACCGCACCTGGTGGAAAAGCTCAGGATGCTCCTGGAAGGAAACCTGCACAAACCATTGGATATTTTTGACTTACTTTTTCATAGCGCACCTTTTCTTCTGCTTGCGCTCAAAGGTGTTGGTACGCTCCGATCATCCAAAAAATGATTGCGGTACCGCCCCACATCTACCTTGAGGAACTTTCATGTTTGCCTGGATAACCAGTCCTGAAGCCTGGGTAGCATTGGCGACCCTGACATTGCTGGAAATCGTTCTCGGGATCGACAACATCATCTTTATCACCATCCTGGTGAGCAAGCTCCCGGAGGCCCAGCGTGCCTTTGCCCGCAACCTCGGCCTGAGCCTGGCAATGCTTACCCGCCTGGCACTGCTCTTTTCCATCGCCTGGGTAATGGGCCTGACCGACCCCCTGTTTACGATCTTTCAACAATCCATTTCCGGCCGTGACCTTATCCTTGTCGGTGGCGGCCTGTTTCTGTTGTTCAAAGCAACACACGAAATCCACAGCAGCCTGGAAGGTCCCGACGAACGTAGCGGACTGACCGGAACAGCCACTCTCGGTTCCATGCTGATACAGATCGCCCTGCTGGATATTGTCTTTTCTCTGGATTCGGTTATCACAGCCGTGGGCCTTGCTGACCATGTCTCGATTATGGCTATTGCCATTGTCGTAGCCGTGGGAGTGATGCTCCTCTCGGCACGACGCATCGGTGAATTTGTCGACGCCCACCCGACCATCAAGATTCTGGCCCTTTCCTTTCTCCTGCTGGTAGGGGTTACCCTGATTGTCGAAGGCTTCGACATCCATGTGCCCAAGGGATATATTTATTTTGCCATGGCTTTTTCGGTGGGAGTGGAGATGCTCAACCTGCGGATGCGAAAAAAGAAGCAGCAACCGGTCAAGCTGCACAAACAGCTCAGCGAATAATTGCTGCTTCCACTCCGCTCTTGGCAGCTGCTTATTTGACCATTTTCCACGGATCAATTATGATGATCGCCGCCAAAGGCAACCGGGAGGCAAATCACAGACCGCACAGAGGTAGAGTATTGTCCGCTGTTTTCGCCGGCCTGCTCCTTTCAGCCTGTCTGGCCTGCGGCTGCAACTGTCAACAATCAACATTGGAGAAATCTGTGTCGTATTCACCAGAACTATTGGCCCTGCTTGATGACCCCAAGATCGTCAACATGCTTTTTCACCCACGTACCGTTGCCGAAACCGCCCCTCCGGGCAATGCCATCAACTTCAATGCCGAGGTGGAGGAAAACCTGCGCATCGGCTGTCGCATTTTTCCGGTTGCCAAGGATGCCCCGATCATTATTTTCTTTCACGGCAACGGCGAGATCGTTCCCGATTACAACGATATCGGTCCCATGTACCAGCAGCAGGGCCTGAATTTTGCGATTGCCGATTACCGCGGGTACGGCTGGAGCGACGGTACGCCCCTGCTCAGTACCTTTCTTGACGATGCAAATACCGTCTTTGTCCAGCTGTCTCGCTGGTTTCGAGAAAACGGATACACCGGCGAGCTTTTTGTTATGGGACGTTCCATGGGCAGTGCCTGCGCCATTGATATCGGCATCAATCACGGTGACGACCTTTCCGGGATGATTATTGAGTCTGGGTTCGCCTTGCCCCTGCCGCTGACCAAAACCCTGGGCATCGATCTGGAAGCACTGGGCATCCACGAGGGCCAGACCTTTGACAATGCTGGTAAAATAGAGCAATTCGAAAAACCGACCCTGATTCTCCACGGTCAGCTTGACCAGCTCATACCTGTGTGGCAGGCAGAAAAACTCCATTCCCTGTGCGGCGCGAAAACCAAAGAGCTGCGTATGGTGCCGGGCGCTGACCACAACACCCTGATGGCCGTTTCCGGTGTACTCTACTTCCAGGAAATCAAAAGATTTATTGATAAGCTGACCGGCGCTACCCCGGACTGGCGCGAACGAAGAAAGGCGTTTAAAGCCGCACAGCAGGCAGCGAAATAAGATGGCGCCGAAAAGGAAAGATTATCTCTCGTGGGATGAGTATTTTATGGCAGTGGCCCTGTTGTCGGGGCTGCGCTCCAAAGATCCCAATACCCAGGTCGGCGCCTGCGTGGCCAACTCGGAGAACAAGATTGTCGGCGTGGGGTATAACGGTTTTCCCTGGGGCTGCTCAGATGATGAGCTGCCCTGGGACCGCGAGGGAAATTTTCTGGACACCAAATACCCCTACGTATGCCACGCCGAGCTCAACGCCGTGCTCAACTCCATAACCCGAGATCTGCGCAACTGCCGAATATACGTCGCCCTTTTCCCTTGCAATGAGTGCACCAAAGTCATCATACAGGCGGGTATCCGAGAGATTATCTACATGTCAGATAAGTACCGGGATACAGAGTCGGTGAGAGCCTCAAAAATCATGCTGGAAAAATCCAATACCCACTACCGGCAATTCGTGCCCGAGCGCAACTCCATCCTGCTGAACTTCAGCTACGACGAGTAGAAAACCACGGCAGCAAGAAGGTTCGCCGCCTCCCCTGATTCCCTTTTCCGTATGGTTCGACATGCCCCACAGCCCAGCTCAGTCCACCACCATCTCTACTCCTTATATCGAACTCTATAAACTGCTCAAACGGGAAAACCTGGCAGCGAGCGGCGGCGAGGCCAAATTCCTCATCAGTGAGGGCATGGTGCTGGTGAACGGCGAGGTAGAAACCAGGAAGCGAAAAAAAATCATTCCCGGTGATACGGTGACGTGCCACGGCGAGACCTTCGCCGTCAGGCAGGCGGGAACCTCTGCCTGACATCCTGGGGATGACCGGCAGAGGCGGTACAACGCGCTGAACTCAGGTGGTGAGCTTTCGCTGAGCTTCCAGGTAGCGCGCTTCTGTCCTTTCAAGAATTTCCGCAGGCAGCCTGGGCGGAGGCGGCTGCTTGTTCCAGTCCAGGGTGGAGAGGTAGTCGCGAAGGTACTGCTTGTCAAAACTCGGCTGGCCTTTTCCTTCCGCATATTCATCCAGCGGCCAGAATCGAGACGAATCCGGGGTCAGAACCTCATCGATCAGGATCAGTTCCTCGCCGTCCATGCCCAGCTCAAATTTGGTATCTGCGATGATTATGCCTTTACTCCGGGCATACTCCGCCGCCTTTTCGTAGAGTTCGGTGCTGACGACCGCCATCTTTTCTGCGATTTCCTTTCCCACGATTTCCTCCATCTGCTCCAGGGAAATGTTCTCGTCATGCAGCCCCTGTTCGGCTTTGGTGGAGGGCGTAAATAACGGCTTGGGGAACTTGCCCGACTCAACCATTCCTTCAGGCAGGGCAAAACCGCACACGGTTGTGTCCTGCTGGTAGGCCTTCCAGAATGAGCCGGAGAGGTAGCCCCGTACGATGCATTCTATGGGCAACACTTTGGTGCGTTTGACCAGCATGGAGCGGCCTTCCAACTGATCCCGGTACTGGTGGCATACCTGTGGGTATTCGTCCACTTCGGCGGAAAGCAGGTGGTTGGGAACAATATCCCCCAGCAGCTTGAACCAGAAGAGGGAAATTTGGGTCAGGACCTTGCCCTTGCCGGGAATGGGATCGTCCATGATGACGTCATAGGCGGAAATTCGGTCTGTAGCCACCATCAGCAATTTATCCGGGTGACCTGGAATTTCATACATATCCCTGACTTTTCCTCGATGAAGCAGAGAAAGCTCCGGACAGTCGGTGGTAATAATGGCGTTGCGCATGCGTATACTCCTACGTGAAAATTGAATTCAAAACAGACCAAACGAGTAATACTGTTTTGCAAAAAGAAAAGAGCCAGGCCCGTCTTTTCCGCACGGTCAGGAAAAATATATCTCCAACCTCCAGGGCTCAGATTTTTTCTTTAAAAAGCTCTCCCTGGGATCGCTTGACAAGCAAACATAGCAGCTTATCTTACCCTTTAAAAGGAAAACCCATGTCGAATAAAGGAGATACCGATGCCTATCATACGTTTTGCAGAGCGTCCCCCCTTCAGAAATCCCTGGGCAGAATTCGAGCGCATTCGCCAGGGGCTTGATGAGCTATCACGAAATTACGGCGACCGGAGCCCAACACAGGACAGCTCCAATGTCTATCCTGCACTGAACATCTACGAACAGACCAACAAGCTGGTGCTCACTGCCGAGATACCCGGTGTTTCTCCCGATGATCTTGACCTCTCGGTGGAAGGCGAGACCCTGACCATCAAAGGCAAGCGAAGCGAACACCCAACAGACAAACCGGTATCATTTCACCGTCGGGAAATCGAAGCCGGTACCTTCAGCAGGGCCGTGTCGCTGCCGGTAAAAGTTGACCTGGAAAACCTGACGGCCCGCCTGGTGGACGGCATACTCACCATCACCCTGCAGAAAGCCACCCAGGCAACCCCCAAGAAAATTCAAATTGTCGCGGAATAAGGAGGGGACCATGGCCAGTTCCGATCTCAAGATGCAAAGCAAAACGCCAAGTGCAACGCAGGGAGAAACAACCAAGTCAGAAAACTATTTCTCTCCGCTCGTCAATATCTACGAAACGCCTGAGGCCGTGACCGTTGTCGCGGATATACCGGGCGTGCAAAAGGAGGATGTTGAGATCGCCCTTGACGAGAACATCCTCACCATTCATGGACAAATGAAAACCCCGGCGCCAGAGGGCCGATTATTGTTGAAAGAATATGAAATCGGGCACTTCATGCGTCGATTTACTGTCGCAGAAACCATTGATCAGGGAAATATTCAGGCCTCGCTGGCCAATGGGGTGCTCAAGGTGATCCTGCCCAAGGTCCTGCCGGCCAAGCCGAGAAAAATCGAAGTGCAGATGGGCTGACCAGCCGTCTGCAGCCGGTGTGGCAACGCACAGCGAGGTGTCTCTAATGCCGCTTGCGTTGCCGCCGCGCATTAGTTCTACCGTTTTTCTCCGACCCTGCTTATACAGATCAGCGAGAGGGGCTGCTGGCAGGAATGGTTCGTTCTGGGCAGCGGGTATTGGAATATTCGACCAGTTCGGCATTCAGCGAACCAATGAGAATCTTTGACTCAATCTCCACCGGAATGCGGCATTGGTCGTCCGTCAGCCAAAATACCGTATCGCCGTCTTTATCGTACAGTCCCTTGAATTCCATGGCCGGCTTGACCTTGAGGGTTGGCACCTCTCCGAAGATTGATCGTCTCGGCTCCCTGCTCAGCAGCGAAACAGCGACCTGGTGCCGTTTTTTGTCGACAAAGGCGGGAACGATCCGGTCACGCCCACGCTCAAGCCGCAGGGCGCGGGTGATAAAAAAGGCGGAAAATTCATTGTAGACCGTGCCGTCAACCTGGAACATCTCTTCGGGTTGCTCGTTTTTCCGGTAGACCACCTGCAGCGCCTCCTGGTTGTACACTGTCAGCCGCCTGGTTTCCCGTTTGCTTCCGTGACCTTCCTGCTGGAGGACCTCGTACCTGGTGGGTAATTTGCGCTCTCCGGCAATGGAGGTGGTAAAGGTGTCGTCTACAGGATATATAAGCTTGAACAGTCCATAATCCGTCACCCGTACCCGGACAACGTAACCGTCGCCCTGCTTCTCGACCGCAATATACAGGTCGCCTATCTTGGGCCCGCCGCTCCAGGAGACAGTAAAACGCATACGTTCACTGCCTTCAAAGATAGTGTTCAGGATCTCTGGATGAAGGTCGTGCATCTGTGTTTCAACTGGTTTGTTCTCTGCGTCCGCTGCGATGGCCGGCCCACTGGTGGCTGGAAGCGCCAGAGTACAGACAAGCAAGAGCCAGATTACCCGGAGGTAGCCAGTGAGAGCCATGTCGCAACAAAAAGGGTCAGAGAAATAATTCCATTCATCGAAAAAAATGACATCCGTATGCGGGACAAATCCGTCGGACTGACAATCGCATGCTGGTAGAAAAGGGCAAGTCCGGTGGCCCCGATTCCCGCATAATAGAATATGTTGAGCCCTGTTTGTATGCCTGTCAAGGTAAACAGGACAAATGCCAGGAAATGAAAGAGCACGGCAATACGAAAACTGTTCTTTCGCCCGAAAATTGAGGGCATGGAAAAGAGCCCGACCGATTTGTCGAAATCAGCGTCCAGGCAGGCATAGATACAGTCAAAACCGGCTACCCAAAACAGCACGCCCAGGCTGAGCACCCACGGGTATCCGCTGAGATTTCCGGAGACCGCCACCCACCCGCCAAGAGGCGAGAAAGCCAGCGCAACGCCGAGCACCACATGACAGAGCCAGGTAAAACGCTTGGTCAATGAATAAAACAGTGTCAGTCCCAGAGCAACCGGGGAGATCAGCAGCGCAGTGGTATTGAGCATGGCGCAGGCGAAAAAAAACAGACCGCCGGAGGCAATGACCATGGCCCACGATTCAGTGAGCGATACTTCACCTGCAGGAATGGCCCGCTCCGCGGTTCGGGGATTGGCGGCATCAAAGCGTCGATCCGCAATCCGATTGAACCCCATGGCGCAGGTACGCGCTCCGACCATGGCGATGACCACCCACAACAAGGTCCACCACCCGGGAACGCCTCGTCCGGCGAGAAAGGCGCCGATCAGGGCAAAAGGCATGGCAAACACCGTGTGCTTGAACTTGATCATCTCAAGCAAAACAGTAAGCTTTTTCAGCATCACTCCTCTCCTTGCCACCGCGAGTAGGTGTGTTCGGCCAGGCCGAGCAGATCGCAGATTCGGCCGGTATAATTATCAGCCATCTCGGCAAAGGTGGCGGGCTTGGCGTAAAAGGCGGGCATCGGCGGACACAGAATTGCGCCGGCATCATGCACCTTCAGCATATTGTGCAGATGGGTCCGGTTAAACGGGGTCTCGCGTACCGCCAGAATGAGCGGGCGTCGCTCTTTGAGGGTAACGTCGGCGGCCCGATGAATCAGATGCGTTGAATGTCCGGCAGCAATGGCTGCCAAGGTGCCCATGGTGCAGGGCAAGACCACCATGGCGTCA
Source organism: Desulfogranum aggregans (assembly GCF_055398265.1). Lineage (NCBI taxonomy): Bacteria > Pseudomonadati > Thermodesulfobacteriota > Desulfobulbia > Desulfobulbales > Desulfobulbaceae > Desulfogranum > Desulfogranum aggregans. The sequence continues at coordinate 970,226 of NZ_AP042447.1, forward strand.
TAGCGGGCTGAACCCGAGGAGGGGGTGGCAGCAAAATTATCGGCTGAAAACCACTTGCCGACCCACGGCAGCTCCTGCGGTTCCTTGCCCAGCTCGTGGCGCAGCACCTGCTCACCGGCGGGGGAGATCACGCCATGTACCTGCACCTGCTGCCGCTGGAGCTGCTGCAACAGGCTCGGGACATACAACATCCCGCTGGCGCCTGTTATTCCCAGCAGAATACGCTCGATGTGCATTTCAGTTCTTTATACCTATATAGATGGAAACAATACCAAAGGTGAGCGGCTTGCGGACAACCTCGCTGAATCCTGCTTCTCGCATCATGGAGAGCAATTCTTCCGGCTCATAAAAAGCGGCAATGGATGAAGCCAGGTATTCATAGGCCTCTTTATCGCCGGATACCAGGCCGGCCACCGCCGGCAACACCTTATTGAGGTAGAAACTGTATACCGGTTTGACGACCGGGTTGCTCGGCCGGGAAAACTCGAGAATAAGGAGTTTACCCGTTGGCTTGAGCACCCGGTGCATCTCTTTGAGTCCTTTCAGGGTCTGGGAAAGGTTGCGCACTCCAAAGGCCACCGTGCATCCCCAGAAGGCATTGTCAGCGGCTGGAATCTCCTCGCCATCTCCGCAGACCGGGGTTATGCGCTCCTTGCGCTTGTCAGCGGGCAGGGCTTTTTTCCCTGCAAGCAGCATGTCCCTGCAGAAATCGATGGAGACCACTTCCCTGGCAGGCGCCTGGCGGGCAAGCTCAAGCGATAGCGGCAAAGTACCAGCGCACAGGTCCAGGACCGCACCATCGGGAAACTCGCTGAGCAGCCGGGTTGTTTTCCAACGCCAGTACCTGTCGATCTGGAAAGAGAGCAGGGAGTTGAGCAGATCGTAACGGCTGCTGATCGAGGAAAATTTTTCCCTGACAAACTTTTTCTTCTCCTCTGGAGCATCAATATTCTGCATAAACTGTTAGACGTATAGTATTGAAGTTAAGCGCTAATCAGCTGAAAAGCTGAAGCGGCAGCGCTGCCGGGGAGGCTTCCTTACGCTGTATAAGGTAGGAAAAAAACAGTTCCAGCCCTTCCCGCTTGGAGGGGGAAAGATCATGCTGGATACCACGAAGGTACCCTGAGCAGAGTTCGCAGTCCATGGGGATGCGCATTGCCACCCGATTGCAGATTTCAGCCATTCGCTGCTGTCCGCGGCGGCGGCAATCAATAAAGGTTTCCCTGATGGCTCGGGCTTCCTCCGGCTGCCGCTCAAGGTACTCCCGCCGAACCGCACACACGGAAAAGACAAAGGGCAGTCCGGTTTTTTTAAACCAGGCGTCCGAGAGATCAAGCTGGATGGGGTATCGGTTTTCATAGCGCAGGCGCAGGGCGTCGTCGCCGATGGCCAGCACAGCGGCAATGTTGTCCTGAGAGGTGTAAACGCTCAGGGCATCGCCGGTAACATACAGGGGCCGTACCCCGTAAAATTCCTCGAGAATAATCTGGTTCAGCCGTACTGAGGTGGCCGACTGTCCGGTGAGGACAATCCGTTTACCGCCGAGCTGTTCAGGCTGCATGGTGGAAAAGAGGTACACACTGCCGACCGGGCCGGTGGCGCTGATGGAAAGGTCATCCAGGATACGGTAAGACTGCGGGCGAACAGCATACTCGTAGCAGCTGACAAAGCCCATATCGATCTGTCCAGCCTCCAGCATGGCGTTGAGCTCGCTGGGCTGCCCCTCGATGATCTGCCAGGAGGCGGGACAGTCTGTTTCTTTCCACATTTCGTACAACGGCGCGGTATTGATATAGTTGACCATGCCAATGCGAGCCATTACTTGCCTCCCCTCTCGTCTATGCGTGTCGGGTTTATCCGGCTGCCCATGCCTACCAGGTGTCGATAGACAGCAGCAGCGTCCTTCATTTCTCCGGGCAGCGGCACGGCCAGCAGTTCGGCTTTCCTTCCCTCGGCAAGGGTGCCTGTCAGCCGATCAACGCCTAGGGCCTCTGCCCCGCCACGGGTGGCCATGGCAAAGATATCCTGGGGATCAAGGAACGGATGATCCCGCTGGAGCAGCTGCATCTCCCTCCAGATGGAAAGTTCAGGGTTGCTTGCCAGGCTGTCCGTGCCAAGGGCCGGTAGTATTCCGGCATCCAGATAGTGCTGCACCGGCGCGCGGCCCACGCCGAGAAAACGATTGCTCCCGGGGCACAGGCATACCTTGGCTCCGGCAGCGGCCAAAAGAGCGGTCTCCTCTTTACTGACATGCACGCCATGGACGCACAGGGTACGTTCATTGAGCAGGTCCAACCGGGCAAGGTAGGTTACGACGCCGCCTTCAACGGTTGCAATCTCCTGGAGAAAACCTTCCTCCCAAAATCCCCGCTGGACAAGGAAATCCACTATTTCGCCGCTGCCATGGGTAATCATTTCGATTTCTGCGACAGTCTCGGCAACATGGATAGGCAGTACTGCGCCCTGCCTTTCAGCCCGCTGTTTCAAGTGGCGAAGCAGATCTCTATGGGTTGAATAGACAGCATGCGCAGCGCACAGGGTTGACGCTGTTTCGGCATCTAGGCGTGCCAGGTTTGCCGCCAGAAATTCGTCGCTGAATCCAAGATACTCCCGGTAGGCCAGCAGGGTACCGCCAAAAGAAGACTGCAATCCATTGCCGATGGCGGTATTGCCGATATCAGCGACCACGCTCACTCCTGATGCGTATTGCGCGTCAAGCACCTGTGCGGCAGCCTTGCTGACATCCTCGCCAACCGCTCCGAGCCGGTCGCGCAGGGTAATCAGATCAAGGATCCAGCCGGTAAAGGAAGCCGGCGGGGTCCCCTGGCCAAGCTCGGCCAGATGGGAAAGCTCCAGATGAATGTGGGCATTGACCAACGGCGGGGTGATGGCCATTGCCCCATGGTTGGTCCTTTTTGCTGCAGGATAATCCGCAACCAGGCGTTCCTGTGTGCCGACGGCAACGATACGGCCTTCACTGCAGGCAACGCCTCCCCTTGCAAACGGTTTGCCTGCTACCGGAACAACCCAGTCGGCTACATGGATATGTACAGGAACCTGTGCCACCCGTCAAACCGGTGTATAGTCCATCAGCCGTTGTTGCGGAGTAAATCCGGCATCCTTGACCAGGTGGATGATCTCCTGCTCGGAGAGCCGGAAATGCACACCCGCCGCGGCAACGACGTTCTCTTCAATCATGGTCGAGCCAAAATCATTGGCACCGAAAAACAGGGAGACCTGGGCGATTTTCGGCCCCTGAGTCACCCACGACGCCTGAATGTTGGCAAAATTATCCAGGTAAATCCGACTGAGTGCCAACATCCGCAGGTAGGTGAAGGAGGAGGCCTTGTCGATCCGCCTGGTTTCCGCCAGGGGCGTGTTATCCGGCTGAAAGGTCCAGGGAATAAAGGCGGTAAATCCGCCGGTCTCGTCCTGAAGGTCACGCAGACGGCGCAGATGCTCGAGCCGTTCTTCAGCGGTCTCCACATGGCCGAACATCATGGTAGCGGTGGTCCGTAATCCAAGCCGGTGCGCAGTAGCCATCACCTCGATCCACTGGTCGGCATCGCATTTTTGCGGAGCCAGCTCTCGCCGAACCCGATTGGAGAGTATTTCCGCCCCTCCGCCGGGAATGGAGTCCAGCCCGGCAGCCATCAATCGCCGAATAACCTGTTCAATGGAAAGTCCGGACAGCTGGGCAAAATGATACACTTCGGGCGGGGAAAAACCGTGGACATGAATACCGGTCTGCTTCATGACCTGCAGCATCGCTTCATAATATTCAAGCGATTTGTCCGGATGCAGCCCCCCCTGGAGCAGGACCTGGGTTCCGCCCAGCGCCTGGGTCTCCTTGATCTTCTCGGTCAGTTCGTCAAAGGAGAGCAGCTGACCGCCCTCTTCCTCAGGGGCTTTGAAAAAAGCGCAGAATTTACAGGCCGAGACGCAGATATCGGTATAGTTGATGTTCCTGTCAATGACATAGGTAACCACCGGTGCAGGGTGCAACCGCTTCCTGACGCAGGTAGCCAAAAAACCGAGCTGATGGAGGTCCGCCTTCTGGTCAAGCAGTTGAAAGTCCGCATCGCTGATGCGTTCGCCATGTTCGATTTTGTGCTGGATGGTCGACAACATAACGGTCCCCACGATTAAAAGGTGGCCAGCACCTTGTACAAGGTGTCGCGCTCGATGGGGGTTCGCCCGGCCTCCTGAATAAGACGAATCAGGGTCTTATGACCAAGGGCCTGGGCGGTTTCCGCACCGGCCATATGGGTAATAACCTCTTCCTTGACGGTCCCGTCCATGTCGTCCGCTCCAAAGGAAAGGGCGACCTGGGCCAGTTTGGGACCGATCATCACCCAGTAGGCCTTGATGTGGGGAAAGTTATCCAGCATCAGCCGGCTGACGGCAATGTTTTTCAGGTCATTGATGCCGGTGGTGTTGCTATGCTCGGACATGGCGGTATTCTTCGGATGAAAAGCAAGAGGAATAAAGGCCAGAAAACCGCCCGTATCATCCTGAAGCCTGCGCAGCGCGTCGAGGTGCTCCAACCGTTCATCAATTGTCTCGATATGGCCATACAGCATGGTGGCGTTGGTACGCAGTCCGTGCTGATGGGCGGTCCGGGCAACCTCCAACCACTCGTCGCCAGGCAGCTTATGCTCACAGGTAAGGGTGCGAATGCGGGGGCTGAAGACCTCTGCGCCGCCTCCGGGCAGAGAACCAAGACCGGCATCCTTAAGGATTTCCAGGGTCTCGCCCACGGATTTTCCGGCCAGGGTCGCCAAATGGTGGATCTCCACACAGGTGAACGCCTGGATATGCACCTCCGGCCTGACCTCCTTGATCGCCTGCAGCAGTTCCAGGTAGTAGCTGAACGGCAAATCAGGATGGATGCCGCCCACCATGTGAATCTCGGTAATGGGTTCGTCCAGCCGCTCCCTCACCTTTTCCCGCACATCCTCGGCGGTCATCTCATAGGCCAGCGAATGACCCTTTTCCCTGCCAAAAGCACAAAACTTGCAGAGATTGGTACAGACGTTGGAGTAGTTGACATGCTGGTTGTAGATGAAAAAGGCGTCGTTGCCGTTTTTGCGCTCACGGACGATATTTGCCAGATAGCCCAGGGCAAGGATATCAGGGGACTGGTACAGCTCTTGTCCGTCCTCCAGGGTTAATCGTTCCTGATTCCGGACCTTTGCCAAGATCCGCCCCAAACCCGCTTGTTCAATATAGGCGTCCATTTTCTTTTCCTGATGGCAAGCCATCTCCATTTTTTCCAAAAAATAAGCCCCTTGACAGTGGCAAGGGGCTCAAATTTCACGATATGCAGCGATGGTTAGTCGAGGAAGTAACGTAATTTCTCCCTGCGGCTGGAGTGTCGCAACCTGTTGAGCGCTTTCTTTTCTATCTGGCGTATCCTTTCTCGGGACACATTAAAGCGCTTTCCTATCTCTTCCAGGGTATATTCCGCCTTTTCCCCGATGCCGAAGCGCAGGCGAATGATTTTTTCTTCCCGCTCTGTCAGGGTGGACAACACCTCAGTCACCCGGTGGGCGAGTTCTCTGTTCTGCACAGCATCGTAAGGAGATTCCGATTCCTGGTTCTCAAGAAAATCGCCCAGCGTGGAATCATCATCACCAACCGGCGTCTCCAGCGAGATCGGTTCCCGCGAAGCCTCGAGAATGGCCAGGATCTTGTCCATGGGCAGATCGGTCATCTTGGAGATTTCCACCGGGGTCGGCTCACGGCCCAGCTCTTTTAACAACGAATAAAAGGCCTTGAAAAATTGGCTGCGCAGCTCAAGGAAATGGACGGGCAGCCGAATGGTCCTGGTTTTATCCAGGATGGCCCGGGTGATGGCCTGCCTGATCCACCAGGAGGCATAAGTGGAAAACTTGTTCCCCTTCTTGTAGTCAAAACGGAAGACCGCACGCATCAACCCCAGGTTGCCTTCCTGAATGAGATCGGCAAGGGTCAGGCCCTGGTGCATATACCGCTTGGCAATGGAAACCACCAGCCGCAGGTTTGCCCGGATCATACAATCCTTGGCCACCTCAATGGACCGGTTGTAGGCCTCCAGCTTGGTATTCAGCTCAAACAGTTCACGCACTTCCTGGTGGTTGCGACTGGCAACGTTCACGCAGTGGCGCATGTAGTTGAGCTGTTGCTTCTTTGGTTTGAGCGTCGGGTCGCGTCGCTGCCAGAGGTCTATCCGCTCCACCAGCATCTGGATTTCCTTAGTGCCGGAGGTGTCCTCGCGGATGGCGGCGATAATGGCGTCAAAGCCTTCGCGGATGGTTTTGGAATACTTCGCTTCCTCCTCCGGAGTAAGCAGGTCGAACTGCCCCATTTCCCGGAGATAGGTAGTGGTGGTTTCTTCCGACTCGTGTTCTTCGCTTTCAGGAAGCGAAGTGTCGTTTGCGTTATCGTCTTCAGCGGATTTCTTGCCAGTCCACTCTTCCCCGGAAAGGGTCTTTTTCTTGCCTGAATCTTCCTGGGTAACGATTTCTATATTGTTTTCCCCTAGAAAATCGAATAATTCTTCAATGGCCCCCGGATCTTTTATTTTTTCAGGAAGTAATTCGTTGAGGTGCTGAAAAGTTATACAGCCCTCGTCCTTACCAGCTTCAAGAAGGTCATTTTTGATACCTGCGAGCACCTGCCTTCTCCCTCCACAACGGATATATAGAAATGATGATCATCGAAAAAAGCACAAAGAAAATGCTAATCTAATACCATGCCACAAAAAAATCAATCCCTGATGCCACAGATTCCGATCTTTTCGTGATTGCCTGCGCCAACAGGGCAAATTCACGGAATAAAACCTGCCTCTCAAGGAGACGCAATGCACAGAAAATCAGACACCGACCATGCCAGTCACTCTCCGGTCATGAGCCGAAGGGCGAGCGGTTTATTGCTGCCGATCTTTTCCCTGCCGGCCGAGCATGGCATCGGCGACCTGGGCACGGCCGCTTTTCGCTTCATTGATTTTCTTCATCAGGCAGGACAGAGCTACTGGCAGATATTGCCCACAGGCGCAACCGATCCTGCCTGCGCCAACTCACCCTACATGAGCCCCTCGGCCTTTGCCGGCAATCCGCTCCTCATCAGCATCGAATCACTGGTTGCCGACGGCCTGCTTTCAGCTGCCGATGTTCCTACTATAGGCACTTCCGAATACATTGTCGACTACGACCAGGCAACCCGTTTCAAACGGCCGCTGCTGCGCCTGGCCTGGGAACGCTTTTCCAGTGAGGCCCCGGCTACCGTTCTCAAAAATTTTACCCGCCAGCATCCGTGGGTCACGTCCTACAGCCTCTTCCAGGTGCTCAAGCAGCATTACGACCATGCCCCATGGTTCCAGTGGCCTCACGATGTGCGCAAGGCCGAGCCACAAACCCTGGCAGCCGTCACCGCTGAAAACGCAACAGCAATCGGGTACCACACCTTTGAACAGTACCTCTTTTTCCGGCAATGGGAACAGTTGCACACCTACGCTGCCAGCCGGGGAGTACAGATCATTGGCGATATCCCCATCTATGTAGCCGAAGACAGCGCCGATGTCTGGGCCAACCAGTCCATCTTCCAGCTTGACCCGCGTACTTCGCGGCCTACTCATGTTGCCGGTGTGCCGCCGGATTATTTCAGCGATACCGGCCAGCACTGGGGCAACCCGCTCTACCGTTGGAAAACCACCGACCGTGCAGCCAAAACAGCCCTGTGGCAGTGGTGGGAGGCACGGCTCCGCCACAACTTCAGCCTGACGGATATCATCCGCATCGACCATTTCCGAGGTTTTGAAGCGTACTGGTCGATACCGGCCGACGAAAAAACCGCCATCAACGGCAAATGGGTCAATGGGCCCGGGGTAGAGTTTTTCAAGGACATGGAACGTGCCATCGGCTCCATGCCCATCATCGCCGAAGACCTGGGGGTCATCACGCCGGCCGTGGAAAAGCTCAGAAAAGACCTGGGCTTTCCCGGCATGCGCATCCTGCTCTTTGCCTTTGACGGCAACACCGACAACAGCTACCTGCCCCACAACCACACCCGGGACAGCGTGGTTTTTACCGGCACCCACGACAACGATACCGCTGTCGGCTGGTTCCTGAGCCCGGATGTCCCTGAGCAGAACAAACGGCAGGCCAAACAGTATGCCAACCAGAGCGATCCGCAGGCCGGCATCTTTCATCGCGACATGATCCACCTGGCCCTCTCCTCGGTGGCTGATACCGTGATCATTCCCCTGCAGGATGTCCTCGGCTTTGGCAACGACTGCCGCATGAACACCCCCGGCACCAGCGAAGGCAACTGGCAATGGCGCTGCGCCCCGCGTTTTCTTACCCAGGAACTGGCCGCGTGGCTGCACGAACAGACCAGTGCTTTCGGTCGTCTCGCCCTTTCCTCCTCTACCAGCAAAAAAGCATGAATATCCTCCTGCTCAACGGCAGCCCACGCACCCAAGGCAACACAGCCGCCCTGCTCGACGCCGTCCTTCAGGGCATAAACAGCAGTGGACGCACAGGCGAGCTACTCTCCCTGGCCCATCTTAAGATTAACCCCTGCATTGGCTGCGGCAACTGCGAACAAACCGGAGAGTGCATCTTTGACGACGACATGCAATCCCTGTATCGCACCATTGCCGAGAGTCAACGGATTGTGATCGGTTCGCCTATCTATTTCTATTCGGTAACCGCCCAGGCCAAGGCCTTTATTGACCGTTGCCAGGTCTTCTGGAGTCGCAAGTACCTCCTGGGCCGGTCAATCAACGGGCCGGATGCACGCAAAGGGTACTTCCTCAGCGTAGCCGCAACCGGCGGAAGCAAAATCTTTGACGGAGCCCAGCTCACGGTCCGCTACCTTTTCGATGCCATGGACTGCAGCTATGCAGGCGAGGTTTTTGTCAAAGGAGTGGATGCAAAGGGGGCGGTGCATCAGCAACAGGACAAGCTCGACCGGGCCTTTGAGCTGGGGCAGCAGCTGTGCCTGAAATAAATACCTCCTGCCACTGAAATCCACTTGACAAAGAACAACGAATTCTTTAAATAAGCCCAACTTTCTTTCACGCCACAACGGCCCCATCGTCTAGTGGCCTAGGACTCCGGCCTCTCACGCCGGCAACAGGGGTTCGAGTCCCCTTGGGGTCACCACATAGCGAAAAAGGAGAAAGCCTGGCTTTCTCCTTTTTTTTATTTCCGCACCTCCTTCCCCGCCCCACCTCTGGGAACAAACAACTTTTTACTAACGCCCTCTTTTCCTAAATAAATCCATACTATTACAGAAAAAAAGCCTTGGAATGATCGAAGGATATCTGCTATCGATGAGGGAGCATAAAGAAGAGGGCTAACTGCCTTGACTCTCTCTGATTGAAAGTTGTGCAGAATGAAACTGGAGTCTGTCCCCTAATAACGTAACACCGCAAGCCTATAGTGAATTGCCGGTTAAATGTTTCCAAGGGCAATGAGAATTAACAAGCAAGTACAACGAGCTGAACTTGCCCCTGTCCATCGCCGAACTTGCCCCATCGAAGCGGCAGTCACCACTAGAATCCTGACCTCTGAAAAGCAACAGAAAGCATCTGTATATGGATTTAATAATTATAATTCAGCACTGCCGCTAGGTATATATACCCACTAATAAATGGGTACAGTTGTCAATTGACGTGCCGCAAAGTGGTACTATTTTTTTCTTAGTGGCCACAGTTCTATAAGTGCTTCTTGATTAGATATTAAAAACTTAAACGCCAATTTACAGTGTAAACATCTTATTAATGTTTAAGTGATAACATATCAGTTGCCTCATAGAAGTGTGTGGTCGGCTAAAGCATTGTAAAGGATATTTCCAAAAGGATGATAGGCTACATAGTCGAGCCGTGAATTGAGAATTCCCCTGACCAGCGACCAGCAAGGGTAGAAATTAGTTTTATGGTAATAATTAGCCAGGAAGTATCCTTCCAAGTTCTGTAACTATGACAAGGCCCATATTATTAAAGGTGAATACCTTTGATTTTTGGAGGTAAACATGAAGAGTGCATCGCTTGTTTTTGCTTTTTTAGCAACATTACTGGTATATCAAATTGTATTTGCGCGAACTGAAATAGTAGGATCCTATGAAAACGGATCACATGGAGGGAATAAAGAAGTTCGATATTTTGCGGTATTATTTAATGGTGACTTTACGAGAGAGAACATGAAAAATGCAGCCCTCGAAGGAGCACGCTATGTTGATCATCAAAACAAGACCCATTCAATTAATTTTCACCGTACGGTTAGTGTTGACTCATACAATCATTTGGTGATTGGTTATACCTCTGCTCCTAAAACGTGGAACTGGACTGCAATAAAAATAATAGGTTGCTGTAATAGCGAATGGAGAAACGACAGGGGCGAGACAGGTTATAGCGATGGCTGGGTGGTAAAAGGCGGAAAATATCGTTATCAGTACGCAGATAACGATGGTGGTGATGTTGTATATGTTATGAAACATTATAATAGAGACTGACTATCACTAAGAACTAACTGAACCTACGTCCAAAATTGGTGATACCATTTCGGCACTACCATATCAAATATAAAGAGCCAGATACTTCTGTGATACCGATGCTGCCCAGTAACGAGAATTAATACGTCACAAAAACCTAACATTAAACAGGCAGCCTGCGACCATACCTTCTCCAAGAGCATCTCAATATGGTGAGGCTCGCGTAGATTTGATGCATCTATCCCGCTGAAATAGGATAGAAATGGTAAGGTCAACCACCCCAGAAATCCTAAAACTTAGGACCATTCCTGTTCAGGTGAAGCCAGCATAAAATGAGAAAAATCTTTACGGGCCGCACACGGGCCCGAGATGTGTTCCCTGGGCACCTGAAATGTCCTCTAATGTCTCAAGTCGACCCAATCAGGCCTAAATTCACCTGAAAGGTAGCATCCGGTGCGGCCGATCACGCCGGCAACTGGGGTCGAGTCCCCCTGGCTCACAAAATAAAAAAGAGGAAGCCAGGCTTCCTCTTTTTTATTGCTTTCCCCTCCCCTATCCTCCCTCTTTGCCTGCAATCCTTCCTGGAACAGACAACTTGCCCTAACACACATATTTCCCCCTATTAAACGGTTCATTTACAGAATCAACACTGAGACCTATCCCCTCTCATTACTGTCTTTTTTTGTCGGTTAACGAGGGGCGTCTGCGCAGCCGAAGCTGCACAGACGCTCTGACCATCAGGAAACAGGAACCGAGGTTACCATGCCCATGAGTGGCCAGATCACCGTAACGGCAAGCCAGGTTATCAGCATCAACAGAATACTTGCCGGTATGCCATACAGTAAGAATTCACCTGTGGTAAACTGGTTGGAGTTGTACGCAATGGCGTTTGGTGCCGCCCCGACCAGGAGCAGAAACGGCATCCCAGCAGTAATCAGGGATGCAAACAGGATCACTTCTCCGGATACGCCAAGATAAGGTGCGATCACCAGGGCCACAGGAAGAGAGATAGCGATCGCCGCCACGTTCATGATAAAGTTGGTCATTATCATCACGAAAAAGGCCATGCCGAGGATAAAGATAATCCCGGGAGAGTTCTTGAAAAGCTGCAGCCAGTTTACTGCCATCCATTTGGCCGCACCGGTTTCCCACAAACAAAACCCGATGGACATGGCGCCGGCAAAGAGAAGGATAATATTCCAGGGAATCTCTTCCAGGTCATCGATATCCAGAATTTTGAAAGCAAAAAAGATGATAGTGGAACTGAGCATAATCGCGGTCTTATTAAACCCTGCAAAGGCGGGAACAAAGTTTTTAAGCGCGATAACCAATATGGTTGCCACCACGATAACCACGGTGCCGATTTCGTCTCGAGACCAGGCCCCAAGTTCGCTGTACATACGCTTTGAGCGTTCTTTTAACCCCTTGATACGCGCCTTTTCCGGTTTGCAAAAGATCATAAAGAATCCCCAAAGCAAGGCAACCATAAGAGAAAAGGGGACAGAACTATTTAATAAAGGCAAGATCTCTCCTATAGATCATGACTATCAAAATTATTCTTGGAAAAAGATAATTCCAGACAATCTCAGCGATGTTCAGGAATAATCTTGGACTGTGGATGGACAGGAATAGTTACAAGCTACTCATCTCACACAAAAGTTAACCTTGGCAATGCCTATTTCTCTATAAATAGGCATTTTTACCCATAGGCAAGCCTGTCTTTCAGTGGTAACTATATAGAACAAAAAAATATTTTAGCTGGGGGGAAATAAAAAATGAAAAGGATTGTTATAACTGCAGGATTCTTTTTTCTTTTGGCACCAATAGCAGAGGCTGATATTGTAATGTATGAGTTTAGTGGTGTAGGGGACAGGTTGTATGAATATACGTATGATGAAAATGGAGTCTCCCAAACGTCCGTAAACAGTTCTTCAAGGTTTGGAGTAACTATTAACAAAACAGATACTTTTCACGGGATCTTCACTTACAACACTGACGCACAAGTAACAAAAATCGTCAATGGTGATACCTACGCATCGTTCGACACTTCCGGCTCACGCCTAGATATCAATTTTGACTTTGGCCACTACTCTACAGAAGAATTAGAAAACAAACATTTTCTTATTGGTAATAATATTACATCTCTTCCTCTATTAGGCGAACCTGATATGCTCAAGTTTGGTGGAAATAATAAATTTTCTGAACCTGACCAAATTTGGCATTCTATGGGAGTTTCTTTTTTCGATAGGTCAGCTAAAGTTTTTGACAACTACAATAATGTGCCATCAGAAATATCATTAGATTCTTTTAGTGACGCATATGTAGAGTTTAGAATTTTTGAAAAAAGCATAGGTAGTACGGGTGATAATTACTTTAGAGGCAATATAACATCACTTGAAGAGATATTCTCAGTAACTGAATCTAAAGATTATCTAACTGACGTCATTACCCTTGGTAGTACCTTCTCTTTTGACTACTTGTGGGAAATGGGAACAGAACCTACTGAGTGGAATTTTGATTTCCTTGTATTCAATGGTACTGAATGGGAAACTCTTGGCTGGAATCTCAATTTTGAAGGTAGTAGTGAGGGGTGGCAATCAGCGTCGTTTTACGTCCCCACATGGGCACGCGGAGAAAATGCACAAATAAAATTTCAGGTTTTTGATTGGGGACAAAACACTGACCCAACTGTTTACTTGAAAAATATTGAAAGTATACCCACCCCCGAACCAACTACCATGCTTCTCTTCGGAATAGGTATTGCTAGTCTGGCTGCAGTAGGCAGAAAAAGAAAGTAATTTTTTCCGTTTAACTGGAATCGAGAGGCAGGGCTTAGCGGCTCTGCCTTTTTTATTGCCCGTGACAAGGTCAAGGAAGCCTAAGGACTCGGCAATTTAGGACTATTCCTGTCCATCGCTGAATTTGACCCAGCGAATCGGCAACCGCCACTCCTGCTCTCACCTTCTGAAGAGCAACAGGAACAAGGTAAACCCCGATTAAATTTTCCTTTCGAAGGCTTGCCAAGGGAAATCTTTCTATATCGGCTACCACCGTCCACAATGGGTCAGCATTGGTTCTTGGTTAATATGAACCACCAAGTTTGGTGCATATGCACCACATTCTCCACTTCCTCGTCAACTTGTTTAACTTGCAGCTTTACCGGTTGCATGGACAAGTCTCTGAATTTACTAACAGGCCTACTGCTACAATTTATATTTTCAGCACAGGTGTATTTTTTGCCTGTTGTAACATTGGAACAGTTGAAATGTTCTAACTGTACAATCAAAAAATTTCGTATCTGTAGAATTTACTAGACATGTTCTATCAACAAAAGGAGGAAGACATGAAAAGTATATTTCGACTAGCGGTAGCTTGTATAGCGGTGCTGGGAGCCACAACTGTGCAAGTACAGGCAAAGAGCATCACCACGTTATATGATTGTGATAATGTAGGGAATACCGGGGGCAACGTTTACTTTGACATAGAAGTCTTGAACCCTGCGGGTATTACAATTGAGAAGTTGTTTGTAAACACTTCAACTACATCCCAGACAGGAGAAATTAATGTCTACGCTCGACCTGGGACTTATTCTGGATTCGAGAGGGATGAAACAGGATGGAGAAAGGTCAGTTTCGGTACCGGATCGTTAATGGGCTACAATAATCCATCCGAGTTTGATGTCTCGGACTTTTTTCTTAGACCTGGTGTTGTTGGCGTTGCTATCGAATCTGAACGTGACGTTTGGGCGCATCATTATACAGATGGAGATGGTTCGAACCAATTTTACAGTAACTCCGACCTTTCATTAACTTTAGGTAGCGCCTCGAATATTGGTTTTGCATATGGAGATCTTTCATTTTTTTCCCCTCGAGTTTGGAACGGAACCATCGAATATAGGGCTGGGACGATTCCCGAACCCTCCACCATGCTCCTTTTTGGTACAGGTATTGCCGGACTCGCTGCAGTGGGTAGAAGAAGACGTAAGTGATATAATTCTACATGTTCTGAATCATTCAAGGCAGGGCTTCGGCTCTGCTTTTTTATTGCTCTTGGCAAGGTCAAGGGTTTCTAGGAACTCGGTAATTTGACCTTATTCCTGTCCATTTCGGAAATAACTCCTGATGAAGGTAAATTGAACCGGATTTCAGTGCCGAAAACGGCAGTAAATAGGCCTTTTGCGGTGTGACTTAACCTTACTAGCATTTCTTGCAAAACATTAAACTGGTCCTGCAGCCTCTATTTTCCTGCTTGTTTTCAAATGATAGAGGGGCATCGTCCTCTTCTTTTCTTTTTTCTCGTTGATACGGCAATATTGCCAGCCAGAGCGCCTCACCACATGCTTTTGTGTTAGAAGCATATCGGCGAGCCGACCAAAGGCCTAGGAAATCGAGTTATATTTGTCGAAGATGTAGAGCCGAAGACGTACCTACCTGTCTCAGTCATGGACAGGAAGCATCATAAGTTTCATGATTGCTGAATTGATAAGGATTGCCAGTTCGAACATCTGCCAAAGCGGTGAAAGGAATCACTACGTGACATAGTAGACGCACTAAATCTATGTGTAGCTTGGCCATATTGAGATGGTCATGGATAGTCTCAACCCATAAATATCGTTTTCGATGGTAAGATTTGGAGCTAACCGTGTGTCGGGGTACAGAGTATACCTTGGGGTAAGCTTAACTCTTGCAATTCAGCGAAAAATCTTATTTTTATAATTTGGCGGGAGCCTTTTGCTTCGTAGATACAGGAAATTTGCGTAAAAATCCTGCTTTTTGAAGTGATTGACCTTGCCAATTTTAGTCTCTACCAACGGCAGTAAATGCATCCCTATTTTACCATATGATAAACACATCAATTCTGCGCGAGCTTCACAATATTGAACTGCTCAAAAACACGGCCTCGTCGCGAATTATATGCTTGTTGTTAGACAGTGTTTGATTGCTAAAGATAAGCCGAAATTGAGTTTCGGTAATTAAATTCGACAAGAACCCATTAAACTCGTAAAATTAACATAGTATTAATTTTTTGATTCCTCTTCCCTAAAGTGGCCACATGAAAGCTATTGCCTCATTTTTGATTATAGGATTTTTTTTCTTTTGTACTCCTAACGTACATGCAAGCCTTTTTGATGAGTTGAGTGGTGATCAGCAGCAGGCCGTTCTGCAGAAATTAAAAGGTCATTTACCTGGAATGATTGAGTCAGATTCAGGTCTAAAAGGTTATGCAGATGCAATGGTTACTCATATCCCTGATCTAGCAACCAGTTTGGGTGCTTTAAGTGGCGGGCATTATGACCCCATCATAACTCAATCCCTTACCTTCGGTGTAGATAGTCTAGCCTCAGCATGGGCCGGCACTTTTGATGAAGGCCTAGGCCAAGATACTTTTAAATATATCTACAGCAAAAAGAGCAGTGTTAAAAATGTAGTCCTAGCCATGATGGACGAAAAAAATAGCTGGGGTGATGTCAAGGATGTTGTTTGGGTAGAAATAAAAAATAACCTGCGAGATGATTTAAATGCATTTGCAGTAGATGCTGCTAAAGGAGCTTTTAACTGGGTTATCGGTGGGGGAAAGACACTTGGGTTTACTCCTGCAGATTTGTACATCTTGGCAATACAAGCTGAAATGATCTTTATTGATGTCGAAACAAGAAGATTTAAAGAAAAGACATTTCATGAAATTTATTATCCTTATTATGAGGCTAGAGAAACTGGTGCTAATCCATACTCAGCTTGGGAAACAATCATTTATGATAAAAAAGCAAACACCACAGGATGGAGAACCACTTTTGTCTTAGGAGATATGCCAGATAGTGATATCAAAGCCCTTTTTGAGAAGTGTTACAATTCTGGCGTTTACAATGATAATTTGTATCAATTTATGAAATATTCTCTTGAGAAAGATATACAAAAAAAGCAAGCAGATCTGGCTAAAAATCTTGAGAAGTCGGGCAGTAAATTCAAAAATGATTTGAACGGCTTTTATGACAAAGTTAAGGGGAAATTAAATGAACTTGTAAGTGAAGAAGTAGAAAAAATTACTAAGCAAATAGATAAAGAAATAGAAAATGATAAAGAACTAAAGAAACGTTACGAAGAATCACTTGAAAAAGCAGGTATACTACTTGATAAAATTGAAATTGATGATGATAAACGCCAACCAGCTTGTGAAAGTTACGCTAAACAGCAGGAAAGAAAAAACGACGCAACACGTTCTAAAAATGAAAATGAGTGGGCCATAGATGATCTCGAAAAGAATCTAAACAACCTAGAGCAGTGCCAGGAAATTAATACTGAAAGTCAATCGATTAACAACGATCTAGATAAACTGAAAGCTTTATTGAACAAGTCTGCTCAATCGTGGGAAGAATTGAAACAAGCTGTAACAGAAGTCTGTGCTGAGGCAAGTCTTGTTTCAAAAAGTCGAGAAAAGAGCAAAGCAAGACAGGCGCTCAACAATGCCATCAAGCTTAGAAAATCCGCTGAACAACTAGTGAGATCAAAGAGGCAGCAGGAGCAGAATATCGCAGAACAGTTAGGTTCATTATCTTTTCGTATATCACGGTTTGATAAAAAATATCGAGGGAAAGGGAGTAACGTAAAAGAGAATCTCGAGGAAAAATTGCATGAAGCTCGGGAGGCTTTCAACCTTATAACTAAATGGGAAGAGGCGGAAAAACAGTATCAGGATGCAGAAAAAAGGATGGAAAATAATCGTACTAAAGCGGTGAACCTAAGCCTTTCGATTGATAAGAACTACATAGAAATTAACGACATTTTAAATGAAGGCGGTTTATCTGACTCTCTATTTTCTTTATTTTCATCTGAGTCAAGTACATTCAAGTGGGGGAGTAAAGCCCAATCGTTACTTACAAAAGCTAGGATAAGACAACAACATCTTGCTTCCTGTGACGAGGTCATTCAACTCCTTGTTACTCAAGAGAGGAAGCAATTACGTGGTCGACACTCACTAACACACACAATTCAAGAGCTTTTTCCCGATATCCTCGATTCCTCGACCAGTCGATCAAAAAAAAATGAGGAAGAGGATGATGAGTGGACGTTGTCAGATACTCAAGACTTAAAGAAAAGATACAAGAGAGCGAGTGCTAAATGCAACTATACTAAGAATGCTGTTGATAGCATTGCAATGTTAACTGATCTCAGCGAACTGCAAAAGAAGCAGACGGATATCACTTATATTGATTTGTTTCTGGGCAAGATAAATACTTGTATTGCCGGTGCATTGGCAGCTTTTGATAGGAAGTTTTTAGACAAAGAGAAAAGCGGGGAGGAGCAAGACGCTTCTGATAAGCCAGACAAAAAACAAGAAGCAGAAAAATACTGTAAAGAGAGATTACCTGGAAGTGTTCCTGCTGTTGATAACAAAGGGAATTTGCTTCTTTCATCAACCGCTTCATTTCGGTGTAAATGTCCTGATGACGCAATAAAGCATAATAATAAGTGCGTTCGTTGCAGCGTGTTAAAACAAAATTTTGATAATGCGATAAGGGCTAAGCGAACGGAAAATGCCTTGGAAATTTTAAAGGAATCTTTTCATTGTGATTGGGTCCAAAAACGAAATGATAAAACAAGTCTGACAGAGAGGGAACTTTGTCCAGACATGAATACTGTTTATCTCCTTGATGAAGATGATAATGCGCAATGTGTTCCATGTAGTCAACTTGAGGTTGATTTTGAAAATGCACTAGATGGAAATGATTATGAATATGCAAATACCCTGGCATCTTTAGCAACACAATGTAGTTGGTCAAACAACGCTGAAGATAAAATATCACAGGACAAATCTCAAAAGCAGTGTAAGCAGAGCCTGCCTGGCAGTGTGGTGGTTCGATCCGGCGGAGTTGAAACGTGTCGATGTCCTGCAGGGACAGTAAAGTTGAGCGATCAGAATAATCACAATGCTTGTGTTTCCTGTAGTGATCTGGAGCGTGACTTTAATGCCATCCTCGCTGAGGGTGACTTGGAGTACGCAGAGACAATCTTAGAGTTTGCAGACGGTTGTGGTTACTGGGTAACTAATGGTTGGTCAAAGCTTAAAAAGGTCAAAGGGTGTCCACCAGGTAGTATTAAACTCAGTGATGAGCACGGCAATAATCAATGTGTTTCTTGCGAAACACTGAAGCAGGATTTTCAGGCAACACTTAGTCAGGGTGATTTTCTATATGCTGAAGAATTACTCGATCTATCATCGGATTGCGGCTGGGTTGGCTACGGAAAGGAAGCCTTACGAAATGCCCAAAAATGCCCTCAAAATACCGTCAAATTAAGTGATGGAAGTGGATCAAACCAATGTGTACCATGTGATACACTCTACGCTGATTACAAGGTCGCTCGCGGACAGGGCGATCATCAATATGCTGATTCCTTACTTGATTTGGCATCAGAATGTGGCTGGAGTAAGCAAGCAGCTCAGCAAATCGGACAGGCACAACTTCAAGCAGAGCTGAATCAGAAGTGCAATCAACAGATGCAAGGGAGTCATGCCGTAATAAATGGTGATCGTTATAATTGTTACTGTGATGAAGGCATGCTTGAACTTACGTATGGTAATGGCACCAAAGTTTGTAAAAGCTGTGAACAAATACGGTTGATGGTCAACGATGCCTTAAGGAAAAATGATGCCAATACTGTAAGGGGTTTGATTCAAGGGGCAAGACATTGTGACTGGTATGATCAGGCAGTAGGAATCGTTGCAGGAGTGCAAAACAGTCAACCTGCGCCATATCAACAGCAACAACAACCTTCTAAACAGAGTAGTCCTCTTACTGGTACATGGGATGTCATCACTAAAGATCTTACTCCTTATCAAGGGCCAGCGTGGAAGAATATGGATGGAAGTATATCCAGCAAAGGTGTGACATTAGATTTTTCAGGACCAGCTGGGATCATTATTTTAAGTCAAAGTGGTAATTCAGTCCGAGGTCAATGGCGTTCTCATGGTAAGAGTTCGCAAATCAGCGGTAACTTGAATGGTAGCAATCTCACATTATGTTTTCACATGCCAGATGGAAAAACATGTGTTGGCTTAAGAGTTGATTTTAACAATTTGACGATGAGTGGCATAGGCAGTAATGGTAGTCATCAGATTCGGTGGACACTTAACAAAAGAAAATAAAAGGCTTTGCCTGATACCGACTATTTTTTGGAGAATGATCTTGAAACAGAAATAATTGAAAGCACTACCATTTATATTACTAGGAATTACTTTATGCTTCTTAATCGTCGGATGTCAACCGGTAAATACGACAGTAGTTGGTACAACACGTACGCAAATAAATTCCAAAGATGTGGTCGTGTATTCAACAGCACCACCAAATTATGAAGTTATAGCATTGATTGAAGCATCAGATGATACTGGATGGACAGCTGCTGGTTCTCAGGAAAATGCGATTAATAAAATGAAAACACAGGCCGCTAAAGTCGGCGCTAATGGTGTAATCCTAGAAAAAATAGACACAAGACACCCTACGTTTAATGGCGTGACATGGGCAGTGAAGACTGCCATAGGAAAAGCTATTTATGTTCATCCGGGAAGAATTTATAATGAGTTGCCGGTCGCCCCGCAGGCCGTTTCCTCCCCGTCTAGTACTTCTAGCAAGCCAGTGCGAAGGTGGAAAAAACCCGTTTATTAATGATTTTAGGTCAACTCAAGATCAAATAACGATAGTGAGTTGAAATCCTGCAAGAACAAGCACACAACATATAGCTGTCAACAAGACCAAAACTTACGGAAAAGGGTGATGAAAATATCAAGAGCAACCTCAATAATTATTGTGAAACAACTCACATCCGTCTGTATAACAGTGTCAATTGTGTTCGTAGCAGTACATGCCTTTGCGCTGACTGCTCAAGAGCAATATGAGCGTGCCCAGCAATTCCATGAACAGGGGAATGATGTGCAAGGGTGCGCATGGCTTGAAAAAGCCGCAAATCAAGGTCATAGAGACGCACAAAACAAAATTGGCGTATGCTATCAGAATGGTTACGGCGGAACAAAAAGTTTGCAAAAAGCAGCGTTTTGGTATGCTAAGGCTGCGGAACAGGGTGACTATTCGTCCATGAGCAATCTAGCAGGAATGCTCGCCTCAGGCGACGGAGTCCCTCGAGACTGTCGCCTGGCCGAACAGTACTTCCGCCGGTCGGCAGACAAAATCGGCCAATCTTCTTTCGGACTAGGGTTGATGTACCAGCAGGGGTGCGATTCGATCGCCCCGAATATCAACCAAATGGCAAAATATTACGAAAAATCGGCGGAACAGGGATATAGCGACGGCCAATCGAATATTGCATATCTCTATGCAAATGGCCGGGGAGTCCCCAAAAATTTCGAAAAGGCCTGCTTTTGGGCAACGGTAGCCGCGTTGCAGGGAAACCGGCAGGGATCGGCGAATGCTGACGTTTTCTGTGCGCAGCTGTCAAGTGGCCAGGCCGCAGATGCGAAACGGCGTGCCGCACAATTCGGTATGGGAGGGACATCGTTAGGTCAAGCTCCGGCTCAGAGTTACTCCGGGGCTGAAACCAGCACGCCGGCATCCGGCGGATCGTCTTTCAAACGTCGGTGGAAAAAAGCTGAATGATAATTTTATAGTAATCTCCAACAGACAATGTGAGGTTCAATTTCATGAGATATCTCATTTTATCAGCGCTGTTTCTGGCTCTCTCAACCAAGGCATACGCCGCCAGTTGCGTTTCCGGTAACTGCGTGAATGGTCACGGCACCTATGTCTGGGACAGCGGAGCGCAATACTCCGGGGATTGGCAGAATCAGAAACGGCATGGCCGGGGAACATTCACCTACGGTAGCGGTGAGACCTATACCGGCGATTGGGTCAACAATCAAAAACACGGGCAAGGAACCTATGTCTGGCCGGGAGGTTCTCAGTTTACCGGTGGCTGGAAGAATAACAAAGCGCATGGTGAAGGTATCTACACGTTTGCAAACGGCCAGCGTGCAGCCCAAGTACTCAATATGGGGCAGCTGGTGTCTGAGAGGGCATTGAATCAGCAGGGTAGTGGCTCCCGACAGTCATCTGCCCAGCCGGCTCAGGCATCGAGTTTACCTTCGGGGAGGAAATGGAAAAGAGCTGAATAAATGTAAATGCCAATAATCATGTATCTTAAAACAACCAACTTGGGAAAAGGCACTTCCATGCACTGCTCAAAATCTCATCTGACCCAATTTGCTTTATCGACTTTATTCGTTGTTCTGTTTCTTTTTGTCTTGGTGGAAACCGGCTGACATCAAAGAGGCTGCGTTAACGTGAAAACCCTGTCGATTGTATTATTCAGCTTTGGTTCAATTATCTGCTGTTTCAACATGTACCTTTCCTATGTCGGACCTTATCTGTTTTTCCTTTTAAAAGGCCCAGACAAAGAATTGAGAATAGGATCCGGAATTCCTATGCTCGGTTCGGTCGCTATAATCATAGCACTCCTATGCTGGAGGACGACAACCTGGTTATGGGCTGGCATTTTTATGCTACTTATCGATACACTAGGCCCTTTGTGGCTAGCCGCAACAATACTCGAAGAGAAAATGAGAGGGAAAAATAGCCGGGATGACAGACAGTTATAACACTATTTCTATTTGAAGATAGCGAATCTGGTCACATGGACCAACTTGATATGTTTTCTTGTTCGAAGCTTACCTTTCAAGACGTTGCACGATTTTCAATCAATACTAAGCAGGTTTACGATTTCTAATCGAATGTTATGATTGCACGTTGACATCTCAAATTTCTGCATGCACTCCAATGCAAGAGATCTCTTATATGTAGCGAGACCCCAAATAATCCATGTGCCACCAAGTGGTATTCTTTTGGACTGTCAGCCAGTTTAATATTTTATGGTGAGCAGAGACTTTCCAATTTCAAAATAACTGACCCAAAATTGAGTAACCTCAACCTGAACGTTACCAAAGATTCTCTACTTCAGTGGAGTTGAAGCACAGCTATTTTTTCGATCATAAAACAATTTCAGTGACAGAGTTTTGTGGTTAACATTGGCATATCGAAGATCACGCATATGGTCAAAGATCCCAGCTTGAGGTGTTTCCTGTTGCTCTCAAGCGCGAGGGACTTTCCCCGCCCCTTTATGGGAAACCTACCCGTAAAGTGTTTCTATCCACTTGATGACTACAGTATTATTGACCTTTCCGAGATACCTCTGAGTTGTGGAGAGGTCAACATGGCGCACAATGACCATACTGACGATCTCTATTGGCGTGCCTGAGCGTGACGCATACGTGGTGGCATAAGAGATGGGAAAGATCCGGTCGTTCTCGCTGACGCCGATGGCCTGGACATATTGACTTAACCTTCCCAGGATTTTTCGTGGAACATAAACCGTCTCAGATTTCCTCCCATCCTTGTTGTTCTGAAGTGCCAGAGAACACTCCTGAACCTCTTGAGGGGTGAGCTTCAAGACCTCCCCAGCCATAAGTTCAAGCGTAAGACGGTTACGCTTTTCTGTGGTCCAGAAGATAGTCTCACCAATGGTGTCCTTTTTAACGATCTGCAACAGAATGGATGGATGATATTGATATGCCGTTTGAAGAAATGAAAAGAGATTGAATCGTACTAGTTCAGATAGAATAATTCAGATAAACTTACAGGTGCCAGTCTTGCTCAGGCACCTGTCAAAGCTTACCTGGACTAACAGCCTCAAGCAGCAACCGCCTTAAACCCTCTATAAATACAAGAAAAAATGTCTAGCCAGTTCTGAAAAGTCCAGCTATTGATCGCAAACGTGGGTCTCTTCATATTTCCTTTCATCGAAATCGCCGACTCCTTCCAGCATCGGCATAGTTCCCTGCATCATCTCGCCGCATTTACGCATCTGTTTCATAGCCGGATTTTTTACGATCTCCCGAGCGAATGTTATCGCCTTACTCTGGGCTTCATCACGTTTACCAGCCGCACACAGCGCTTCGACCTCTTTGCTCAACTTTTCGGACGACACCTGGATTTCCTGCAGCTGGGCCTGGTCAACCTGTTCCATACATTCCTGCATCTGCTGCATTGAATGCATCATGTTCTGCATATTACCCTGATTTATGGCTGGGGGATCAGCTGCCAAAACGGTGATTGGAATCAGAAGAAAAAAAGGGCAAGTAACGTTCTCATGGTCAACTCCTGTAGTTTGTTTTCCTACTTTGTTTTCGTCAATTAGTAGAAGGCCTCCCTGTTGGTTCTCGAGCACCCAGAGCCATCACAAATAGTGCTATTGCCGGAACCAGCAACTCCGCATAGAGGATAAGATCTGTACGTACCTCTACTTAAAATGAAGATATTATAGCTAAACTCTCTTTCCATAATCATACAATATAATGTCAAATTGTCGCCTGTATATGATACATACGTAAAATAAAAGCCACCCCTTGTATTAGGCCGCTTCAAATGCCAATACTTGTTTTGATATATCTCCACTTGTTTTTGGGGAAGGATAGCTCGACAATAAAAAAGGGTGATGAACACCATGTTTTTTCCAAAACTCTACTCTATTTTTTTGGTATTCTAAAATGTGTTCAAAAAATGGATGCTTTGATATCTCTGGTGAATAGTTAGCGTCAGAGCTTAAAAAAATTATTTTAGCATTTTCTGGTTTTTACCCCTGAAAGGGCTTTTCACGAAACAATTGGACCAGCTTACCTGAGAAATGCTTTTTAAAAGTCATGGATTTTTGAAGACTTTCCCCTCCCCTACCCTCCCTCTTTGCCC
Organism: Desulfogranum aggregans; assembly: GCF_055398265.1. Lineage (NCBI taxonomy): Bacteria > Pseudomonadati > Thermodesulfobacteriota > Desulfobulbia > Desulfobulbales > Desulfobulbaceae > Desulfogranum > Desulfogranum aggregans. The sequence goes on from NZ_AP042447.1 coordinate 994,449, forward strand.
GCAATCCTTCCTGGAACAGACAACTTGCCCTAACACACATATTTCCCCCTATTAAACGGTTCATTTACAGAATCAACACTGAGACCTATCCCCTCTCATTACTGTCTTTTTTTGTCGGTTAATGAGGAGCGTCTGTGCAGCCGAAGCTGCACAGACGCTCTGACCATCAGGAAACAGGAACCGAGGTTACCATGCCCATCAGCGGCCAGATCACCGTAACGGCAAGCCAGGTTATCAGCATCAACAGAATACTTGCCGGTATGCCATACAGTAAGAATTCACCTGTGGTAAACTGTTTGGAGTTGTACGCAATGGCATTTGGTGCCGCCCCGACCAGGAGCAGAAACGGCATCCCAGCAGTAATCAGGGATGCAAACAGGATCACTTCTCCGGATACGCCAAGATAAGGTGCGATCACCAGGGCCACAGGAAGGGAGATAGCGATCGCCGCCACGTTCATGATAAAGTTGGTCATTATCATCACGAAAAAGGCCATGCCGAGGATAAAGATAATCCCGGGAGAGTTCTTGAAAAGCTGCAGCCAGTTTACTGCCATCCATTTGGCCGCACCGGTTTCCCACAAACAAAACCCGATGGACATGGCGCCGGCAAAGAGAAGGATAATATTCCAGGGAATCTCTTCCAGGTCATCGATATCCAGAATTTTGAAAGCAAAAAAGATGATAGTGGAACTGAGCATAATCGCGGTCTTATTAAACCCTGCAAAGGCGGGAACAAAGTTTTTAAGCGCGATAACCAATATGGTTGCCACCACGATAACCACGGTGCCGATTTCGTCTCGAGACCAGGCCCCAAGTTCGCTGTACATACGCTTTGAGCGTTCTTTCAACCCCTTGATACGTGCCTTTTCCGGTTTGCAAAAGATCATAAAGAATCCCCAAAGCAAGGCAACCATCAACCAGCCAATGGGAAACATGTACATGGTTAACTGGAAAAAGCTGATTTCCACGCCAACGATATCTTTATAAAATCCTATGGCAACCGCTCCACGGGCAGCTCCCAACAGGGTAATAATACTCCCGGCTCCTGCCACATAGGCCATGCCGATAAAGAGTCCTTTACCGAATCGGGTTGGTTCACCGTCTTCACTGTACAGTGCATGGATCGCCATCAGCAGGGGAAACATGGTTGCTGCCACAGCTGTATGCGCCATAAGGTGGGTCAGTGCCGCGGTCATGACAAAACAGCCCAGGTAAATCATACTGGTTTGTTCCCCGACAATGGAGAGCATTTTATACGCCAGCCGTTTGGTCAACCCGGTTTTGGTGAACACCATGCCGATAACAATGGAACCAAAAATAAAGAGTACTGATGGATCCATAAAATCCTTAAATGCTGCAGCTGGATTCCTGATCATAAACAATGCCTGCAGGGTACCGATGGCGATGGAGGTAATCCCGATGGGGACCACTTCAAAAACCCACCAGATTGCCGCCAGCCCAAAAACCGCCAGCGCCCCTTTGGCCTCGCGGGTCAACTCAAAATGCTCCCCCATCGGATCCACGGCATCAGGCCACGGTGGACACCAGTAGACAAAGGAGAATACCGCTACCCCCAACAGAATAAAAAAGATTCTCTTCCAATCCATGTGAATGCTCTTTTTCCGACTTTCCTCTGCAACCACAAGCTCACTGCTTTCAAGCACTGTTGTATCTTTTGTATGGGACATGATTATACACCTCGTTGTATTGCCCAGTGTATGGACACGCCTCTCCTGTTGCAGCACGCCCAGGGAGGGATGCCCTTTTACCGGCTTGATCGACGCCTGATTATTCAGGGACTTTTTTGCCTATAACTGCCTGGCACTACCAGGCCTTAGCTTTGAGGATTTCTTCTATCTCCTCCATGGTCTGCCGCTGTAGAATCAAGACATGTTTATCTCTGGCCTCATGGATTTTCTGTAAAAGCTCACCCATCTCCACCGGTTTTTCCAGATAGTCCTCTGCCCCGAGTTTCATGGCTTCCACACTGGATTTTACAGAACCATGCCCCGTGAGCATGATAATCTCTGCATCAGGGTGGTTTGCACGTATCCGGCGCAAGGTTTCCAGTCCATCCATACCAGGCATGGACAGGTCGAGGATGATGGCGTCAAACTGCTCGTTATCGGTCAACCGTATGGCTTCAGGCCCCTGGGTTGCAGACTTGACGGTCAGCCCGCGTAAGCTCAGCCGCTCAGAAAGGCTCTTGACAAAATCTTCTTCGTCATCAACAAGTAACACTTTTGCTTTTAATTCATTTTCCATGGTTTCTCCCTGCTGGTACCTGTCTGCTGTTAAGCAACTTTAAGTTGCGCTTTTTCATTTGCAGCTTTGATGGTTGCTGAAAGCTCCTCAATATCTACGGGCTTGTTCATGTAGGCATATGCCCCAAGGTCCATGCAGTCCTGCATATCCTGGCTTGTGCCGTGACCGGTAAGAACAATAACCTCAACATCGGGTGCTATCTCCTTGGTCCGACGCAACACCTCCACCCCATGCAGGCCCGGCATCTTCAGGTCAAGAACCATAACATCAGGCTTATCCTGCACCACCAACTCGAGGGCATCCTCACCGTTATACACGCCATAGGTTCCCACATCCCGACTGATCAACCGTTCGGAAACGGTGCGTACAAACTCTTTCTCATCGTCAACAAACAGTACCTTGGAGGGCAGCTCAAACCGTTGGCGGCGATAAATGGATTCGCTGTATTCAGGGTTTTTTTTCACCTCGACCTCCTTAACCCCTGAAACCTTTTTGGCAATGGTGCTCAACTCGCGCGATAATCTGGTAAAACTGAGCACATTGTCTTGAGCAACAAGGGTAAGTTTCCCCTCTGCGGCGTATACTTTTAACTTATGCCCATTATTGAGCAGTTGTCGTTCAACCCTGTTTTCAAGCCGCATGTCAGCCACTGCCTGTTTCGAACTGGTGGTGTGCAGCACTGCGGTCTTTCTAAATGCCTCTGTAATTTCAGCAGCAATCTGCTCCCCCTGTCTGTTAGCAACAGGAATAACCAGGTCATAAAGATCCTTATCGTAAGCCTCTTTTTGAAAGAGAAAGTCAGCACAGTTGTAGGCACAAACATCTGCAGCGTGCACTGCTTTTTTGGCCTCACGTTGAGACATTCCCAGTCCAATACCTGCATTTATGCGATTCTTTTTGCTCTCAGCGACCAATACCTTGAGCACGTGGGTGACTCGATCTGGAATAAGCAGGGTATGTACCCCTTGAAAAAGCCATTTTTCAGGCTCTGTAAGCCTGTCTGCTAACACTGAGCGAAACATGTTAAAGGCGCCTTCACGCTCTAAGGTAAACGGATTAAATACAGATGCGCGCCCATAGAGCATTCTCTTTAGTTTTTCAACATCAACACCATATTTTATGGAGGTGTCTGTCAACATATTTTCGTCCAGATATGGCTTAAGCCTCAAACGATCAACAAGTATACCTGCTACTTGCTCATAAGGAACAAACAGGCATGGAAACAGTGCAATAGACGACATGATTAATCTCCTTAAATTGAGGGAAAAACGTCTACAAAACAACTTGCTTCATCACACACATTTTATGCTGCAGTCACCATGCCCAAATGCACAATATATTATTTTCTTATTGTTATTAATCTGTTACACCTTATCCAGTCTGCCTTTCCGTTTCCGGAAGTGTAACGTATTATTTTGTAACACCATGCGGTTTTGCGCCATTTCGTATCGTTTTGTATTGCATTTTTAGCCTGCACGTACCTGACGGTATATCTCCTCAAGGGCTCCCTATTGCTACGATGATCGAAGATTCAACAAGTTGCCCGCTTCCACAAAAACACGGGGATCTCCTCTACGCCTGGCACGGTTCATGCTTGATTAATAGCATGCCCCCTTACCAACGCTCTTTTCACAACCTGGGAAAACTACCATGAGCAAACCTTTTGAACCTACAGTCGCAACCATGCTTGAAGGCATCCCCCACTCCTGCATGTTGCTGGATGCCTCGTATCGTTTGGTAGCCATGAACCGGCTGATGGAAGCGATGACAGGTTTTGGGATTGACCGGGTCAAAGGCCTACACGGTGAGTTGATACTTCGCAGCAACACTGGCAATCACAGAGGCCAGCTGTATCAGCAGGTCATGAAAGATGGAGAGGCCATCTCCGTCAGCGGCGATATCCTCAACTGTTATCGTCGAAAAATACCGGTGAGATACACGGTTTCCAGAGTGAGCGAGCCAGGAGAACAACGCAAAGGCTTGATGGTCATTGCTGAAAAGCAGGAACAGTGTGAGTGTATGGACAAGCACAGTGCCATGGAATATCAATCCAGTGAGCTAGTCGGTCACAGCCCCAAGATGCAAAAGGTTTTAGACATGCTCCCGCTCCTGTCCCAGACCGATGCCTCTGTGCTGCTGACAGGAGAAACCGGCACTGGCAAGGATAAGATAGCCGAGGTCATCCACCAGAAATCTGCCCGCAGCCGGTTGCCTTTTATCAAGGTTAACTGCGGTGCTCTTCCCGCAGGACTCCTCGAATCAGAACTTTTTGGTCATGTTAAAGGTGCCTTTACCGGCGCCACCAGAAATAAGCCAGGCATGTTCAAACTCGCTGACCGCGGCACCCTGTTTCTGACCGAAATCGGCGATATGCCGCTGCCCCTGCAGGTGAAGCTGTTAACCTTTCTTGATGACAGGAAATTCACCCCGGTAGGCGGCGACGAGGCGGTCAGCGTCGATCTGCGAATCATAGCGGCCACACACAGGCCATTACGTCAGCAGGTCAAGCAAAATACCTTCAGGGAAGACCTGTTTTACCGTCTTAATGTATTGCACCTGCACTTACCCCCGTTGCGGGATCGAGGCAGCGACATCCCCTACCTGCTTGATCATTTCCTGAAAAAAATTACCACACGGCTCAACAAAGATATCGTCGGTTTTTCTCCAGCGGCAACCCAAACCCTTCTCGCCTACTCCTTTCCAGGCAATATTAGGGAACTCAGCAATATTGTTGAGTATGCGGTCAATATCTGTCGCAAAAAAAAGATCACCATCCGGCAGTTGCCCCCCTATATCGTAGAAGCAGAGAAAATAGCCACTGCAGCTGTTCCTGAAAAAGACACAGCACCCAAACAGGCACCAGCCCCAGATATAGGAGGACAAAGCGATACCACGGCAAAGCCTTCTGCTGCCCAACCCGGCGTGACAGCGCCAGTAAGTTGGGCAAATATTGAGCGGGATTTGATTATCGAAGAACTCAAAAATAACGGTGGCAACAAAACAAAAACTGCACTGAGTCTGGGATGGGGAAGGATGAAATTATGGCGAAAAATGAAACAGTACCAATTGATTTCCTAGGAACTCCTTATGCGCAAATTATTGATGCCTATTCAAGGCGATTTTATCGCGCCCAGGTTTGACCTGGCCACTGAAGTGCTTATCGCACGCTTTGCCAATGGCAAGGTAAGCGGGAAGCCAAAATCAATTATCATGGAGCGCCCTTCAGACGAAGGGCTATGCCAGATGGCAGTGGAGGAGCACATCACGGACCTGGTTTGCAGCGGCATAGAGGAACTCCATTATAACTTTCTCGTCTGGAAACAGATTACGGTGGTTGACGGGGTCATTGGCGACTGGAAAACCGCAATGGACAAGGTCCTTCATGGTTCACTCAGGCAGGGCGATATTCTCATTAACCAGGAAACAGAGGGCCTGTCACTATGAAAGCCGTAGCGTTACAGCTGCCCAGGATGTTGCCCAAGTCCTTGAGTACCTCTCTGGACTTGGGACTCACCAATCGGAGCTACAAACAACTCCGTCTTATCCTCTTTACCATTATGCTGCTCATTTCCATGGGGCCGGTTCTGCTGGTTGGGATACTCAGTTACCGCAATTATGACCGGTTGATAAAAAATGAGGAGCATGCCCAACTGGAATGGCAGCTGGAGGGCGCCATCAAATCCATTGAACAGATGGTAGACAGCCTCAAATCAGTCGTTTTGTTTGCTGCCCGGCGAGACAGGTACACCGAATTGACAAACAGCAACAACCTCGAACAGCTCTTTGTCCGTCTCAAGCGCCAGTACCCCTATTTTGCAGACCTTGGGGTGATTGATCAGGAAGGAGTGCAGCAGGCGTATTTTGGCCCATACAACCTCGAGGGGGCGGATTATCGCGATACAGAGTGGTTCAAGGTCGTTTTTGACAGCGGCGTATACATCAGCAAAGTCTACACTGGGTACAGGCAGGTGCCACATTTCGCGATTGCTGTCAGCAACCTGGACCCGAAAACCAAAAAACTGTGGATACTCAGAGCAACCATTGACGCCAACCCGCTACAGCAGTTTGTCAACAGCACCTCAACCAGCGGTGTTGACGATCTTTTCCTGATTGACCAAGAGGGGATTTTACAGACCTCATCCAGCCTTTTTGGAGCACCGCTTTCTCTGTTTAATACCCAGTGGCAAAATAATCACCAATCCGTGCTGACGTGGAATAACGAGGAATATTTGCATACCATTAACCGTATCAGCAACACCCCCTGGTCGCTGGTGATGATGCGCAAGCATTACATGCATCAGGCAGACTGGCAGGCATTTCGTCGCCACCTCTCCTTGATTATGTTCACGTGCGCGGTGATAGCGGTAGTTGTTGTATACAGCCTGGTCACCCTCCTTTCTGCTCTGATTAAAAAAGCTGACGAGGTCCAACTGGCCATGCTCAAGGATGCCGAACACACAGACAAACTGGCCTCTGTGGGCAGGCTTGCTGCTGGTGTTGGCCACGAGATAAACAACCCCCTGGCTATCATTAACCAAAAAACAGGGCTGATAGAAGACCTGTTGTCCATGGCTGAACAGTTTGAACACAAAGACACCATTGAACAGTGTTTACAGGTTGTTAACCAGAGCGTTGAGCGTTGCAGGGCCATTACTCACCGGTTACTCGGGTTTGCCAGACGGACGGAGGTCTGCTCGGAAAAAGTTGACATCAATGATACCATCAAGGAAGTGCTCCAATTTTTGGAAAACTGTATGACCTACAGCAGAATCAAACTCGAGCTTAAACTCGGAGATCATCTGCCAGCTATAACCAGCGACAGGCTGCAGTTACAGCAGATCCTGCTCAACATCATTAACAACGCCATAGATGCCATAGGAAAGGATGGAGAGATATCCATTGTCACCTACCTGGTTGCTGGAGATATCCGGGTTGTTATCCAGGATAACGGGCCAGGAATTGACGAGAAGGCCCTTCCCCATATTTTCGAACCTTTTTACACCACCAAGGAAACAGGCAAAGGCACTGGCCTCGGCCTCTCAATAACCTATGGTTTGATTAAAAAACTTGGGGGGGACATTACGGTCCGATCCAAAATAAACGCTGGAACAGCCTTTACCCTTACCCTACCCCTGGAGAACAAGGACAATGACCAATAGTTCCATCCCCCCGATCAAAGTACTTATCGCCGATGACGAAGTGGAGTTTGCCTCCACCCTCGTCACCCGGCTTCAGCTGAGAAAATTTGACGCAACCATGGCCACCTCTGGTCAGGCCGCGCTGGATAGTGTTGCACAAGAGCACCCGGATGTGCTTGTGCTGGACCTGAAAATGCCTGACCTGGACGGTTTGGAAGTGTTAGCGCAGCTCCAGGAGCTTGAGCCAAACACCAAAGTGATCATCCTTACCGGGCATGGGTCTTTTGAGGTCGGGCTTGAAGGCATGAAGCTGGGAGCGTTTGACTATCTCATGAAGCCGATCAACCTCAACCTGCTCATAGATAAAATTGAGCAGGCTTTTGCAAGCAGCAGCTCCTCTGCTCTGCCAGCCACGAAAAAAGACCATGCAAAACAATGACTCGAACCAGTCGCGTTGCTTTGATGGTCTTTCCAGTGTGACCGCAGCGGTCACCCATGGTATGAAAAATTCTCTGTCTGTAATCAAAGAGACAGGTAGGCTTTTGGGTGAGATGGCTGGGTGGTTAGGTGAGTACACCATACCCGTTGGGGAGGCCCACAATTCATCGACCAGCAGTAATACGGAGCTGTATGCTTATCAAATCAAAAACCTTGTGCATCCCGAGATGCTCGAAAAAACGTGCAGAGCCATAAATGACCTTCCATCTGGTTCTATCAATATCAAAATGAGCTTCCACCTGTAAGACATCATCAGCCAGATTCACTGTCATATCAAAATCAAGCGTAGCGCTAATTCCCCGTAACGTTAGTTCTCCCCGCACATGAAAGTTTGGAGACGTCTGCCACTGAGGATCTAAGGGAATCACCTCGTTGAGGGTAAGAACAGCCTTGGGAAACATAGAGGTGAAGAAAAAATCATCTGATTTCAGATGCGCCTCCAGTACCGGCTGTAATGCATCTCCTTCCAGGTTGATATTGTGGATTGAGCTCATATCGACTTCAATCATGCCGCTGACAATCCCATCCTTAACGCGCAGTTCACCTTGTGATACCCCCACAGTGCCAAAATGACTGGTGGTGGGATTACGCCCCTCCCATTGTATACTACTCAGCTCATTATCGACGATAAACGTACCATCAGTGAGTGACAAAGTGGTTTGCGCATTAGCTTCCTGATCAATGCTATTACCGTCACAGGCATACCCGGCTTCTCGCCAAGCCTCAATGCCTCCTTCAAGGGCATAGACTTCCTGGTACCCAGCCCTTTGCATTTTATCAACCGCCATTTTGGCATCATAACTCCTGCTGCTTGAACCATACACCACGACTCGTGCCTGTTTATCTGGGAGAATTCTGGTTAAATCTTCCACAAAAGATACATAAAAGACACACGCATTGAGAGCTCCTGGAATATGAACCAATGCAAAATGTTCCGGAGGCAGAACATCGAGTAAAAACGCATCGGAGCGCTCTTTATCCATGGCGTGCAGATAGGATATGGGCACTGTCTTGATTATATTTTCATTTGTCATATCAAGTTCCTTTTTTTGCAGACATTCATAACAGCAAACTGCAACAGAGTCAGAGTGGCAACACGCATAGGCGCAGCACCTGCGCCTGTACTCCCCATCCTGAGGCGACATGGTGTTGTGCAGCAAATAGAGTGGTGTTGCAAGCATCCTCGATGACAATTACATTATACCCTTCATCAAAGAGATCAAGGTTTGATCAGACCACACATACCTCTGTCCAGGGATTTGGGACCTGTCCTGGTGAAAATAGAGGTAGTCTGGCTTCTTCCTCTTTTTCTGATCCTCCTTGCCCTTACGCCCTAAATCACGTGCCGCACCATATGCGGACAACGGTTCTCCAACACCTGTCTTTTCGTCATGCCACCAGAATCTACCACAGAGAAACCTTTTGAATGATTACTGTTCATCTGTTATCGAAGGAGGCGGGCGTAAACAGGATACCTGCATTTTTCGCGGCATTGTCGAGGAGGCCATGAAGGGGAAAGTTGCGCTGTCCGCGACAAACGAAATGGCCTGGTGCGGGCAATTGGTTTGCGTCACATAACCGACCTGTAACGTTCTTTTAATATACAGGGGATATATAATGAGCTGTTTGCTGTTGGAATATCGTAACAAAAGGAGAAAAGAGTGAAAAAAACATATCGACATGTAGTTGTGGTGGCTTTAACCGCTGGTTTGACTCTAACCGCCGGTTTCCCTCAGCCTGACGCGCTTGGTCAGGATTTGGAAAAACTGGTGCAAAACCAACAACAACAGCTGGATGCGCAGGCAGCTGAAATACAGCTGCTCAAGGAGCAGCTATCCCTGCTGCTGGGGAAAACAGCGCAAAACACCGAAGCGATCGCCACCAAGGCTGACAAAAAGGATGTGGAAGAGGTGGAAACCGCTAAAATGGTGGTATCAAAGAACTCAGCCGTTGATGTCACCCTCTATGGACAGCTTGACAGGGCCGGACTATGGGCCGACAATGGTGATGCCAGTAAGGTATATTTTGTTGACAACGCGAATTCAACCACACGGTTGGGGGTGACCGCCAATGCACCGGCCACCGAAGACCTGAGCATTGGCGGTAAAATTGAGTATGAAATTGTTTCCAATGCTTCGACTGCCGTTAATCAGCTCGAAGAAAGTACAGGTGCGGACATCAATGTCCGCCATACAGACGCATGGTTTGCAAGTAAACGATTTGGTACGCTGTATATAGGACGAGGTGATACAGCCACCAATGGAACCGCTGAGGTTGATCTGTCCGGTACATCGGTGATCACCTATTCGGCAATTGATGATTTCGCCGGTGGCCAGCTATGGTATGACAGCAGCACCAATGCACTCAGCGAATTGACGGTCGGTGATGTGATCGATAATATGGACGGCTTAAGCCGGCGCAATCGTTTCCGATACGACACGCCATCCTTTGCCGGGTTTGCCCTTTCCGGATCAGCCATCGAATCGGGGGCATTTGACCTTGCAGCCCGTTATGAACGAAAATTCGACGGAATAAAGCTTGCTGCAGCTGTAGGGTATGCAACCCCTGGCGACTTGAAAAGCTGGGATAAACAGTACAGTGGTTCTTTTTCCGTTCTCCATGATTCCGGACTCAACCTCACTGTTGCCGGCGGTAATCAAGACTTGAAAGAAGATAATCGTGATGACCCGACTTTCTGGTACGCCAAACTGGGGTACAGGGCAGATCTTTTTCCTGTGGGCCCATCTGCCTTTTCCGTGGACTATGGGCTCTTTAACGATTTTCAACAGAACAATGATGAAAATCAGTCTTTTTCCCTTGCCTATGTACAGAGCCTGAAGGAGTGGGGAACGGAACTGTATCTCGCCTATCGCCTCTACACCCTGGATAGGGATGATACGGATTTTGATGATGTGAATGCGGTCATGGCCGGGGCCCGACTTAAATTTTAAGGGTGGAAAAAGACATGGTCAGCATACGATATATCCTGCTGTTGGCTTGTTCAGTCGTTATCCTGGGTGGATGCGCGGGCGAGGAGTATACCTACGTGTCTGAGCGGGAGCTTAAGCCCGGTCCTGGTGTGTTTTCCGGTAAAGATGGAGGATTCACCCTGTATCGAGGCAAAGAAAGATCGGAGAATGAACAGGATAATGACCAGTTGAAGGATACAGTTGAGCAGTGACAGCACCTGGGCAGCAGTCCCTTTGCACCAATGTGCGGCGACCTGTTCTCCACCGTCTGTTTCCTATCCTAACACCATATTGTAACAGGTAAAAAATCTTTTGAATGATTGCGGGTTATCTGCTAACCATGAGAGGGCATGACCAAGGGCAATAGAACTGCATGCCCGGGAAACCGGTGGATCAGCGATCCTGATCGATCCGCTGACCAGGGAATATACGAAAGGATGTGTTTCACGCTCTCGCTCCCGTGGGTGTTTGCACGTGACTGGTATTCAGCTAAAAAACGAAGGAGGTCAAAATGGCTAATTGTTGTGACATGAAAGAAGGCGATGTGTTTGTCTGTGAGAAATGCGGACTGGAACTCAGTGTAAAAAAACCCTGCACATGTGACTCCAGCGCACCGGATAAGTGTACTGTTCCGCTGCAGTGCTGCGGTCAGGAAATGACAAAAAAATAAGTACGCCGTGCACTGCAAGGGCAAAGGCTGCAATAGTCGGACCTTTGCCCTTACTCGCAGGGAAAAGATGAACACTCTCCCTACAGTTGGATGAATAGCAATGCCTAAACGTGGTGCTCCGCCACCATTACCCACCTATGTACACCCAACTGAGGAGTCGGAGAGTGAGATTTTTTCCAATTCCCTTGGGCTTACCATAGGGATTCTCTTTTTAGTTTTTTGCTTTTTTTTCTTTCTTGCCGGAAATTCCCAGAATCAAAATCTTGCCGCCTTTCTCGGTGTTTTTTCTATTAACTTTACTTCGATAGTCCTTGAAGCTGTGCCTTTTATGCTCATTGGCACCCTTGTGGGCGGAGCTATTGAAATATTTGTGCCCATAGCGCTTACTGACCGTTTCCTTGGAAAAGGAAAGACTTACGGTGTCTTCCTGGCAGGTGGCCTGGGGTTGCTGTTTCCAACCTGTGAATGCGCCATAGTTCCCATCGTTCGGCGACTTATTCTCAAAGGAATTTCCATTCCAGCTGCTGTTTGCTTCATGCTCAGCGGTCCGATTGTGAATGTAATCGTTGCCTGGTCTACCGCCGTGGCATACACCTATAATTGGAAAATGGTTTTCCTGAGAATGGGCTGTGGTTATCTGGTGGCGGTCCTCATCGGGTTGTTGCTTACCCGTTTTTCCACCCCTGAAAAAATGATTCTGGAGAATCTTGCTGCGCAATCCTCTCGGCAATGCGGCTGCAGCAGTGATGCATTCCACCAAAGTGGGATATGGTCCAAATTGCTCCATGCCATAGGCCATGCTCGAGACGATTTTCTTCAGGTCGGAAAATACCTTGTTATTGGCGCCTTTATCGCTGCCTTTATACGAACATCTACTCCGGTTACAGATTTTGCAAACTTGTCGACGTCCCCAGGAATCCTGATCTTTCTGATGATGGTCATGGCCGTGGTCATGAATCTATGCAGTGAAGCCGATGCCTTTATTGCTGCAAGTTTCCGATGGCTTATACCGGGCAGTGCTCAACTGAGTTTTTTGGTATTGGGACCGATGCTGGATCTTAAACTCATGATGATGTACCTCAGCGTCTTTCGGAAACGAACTATTGTATTGTTATCTGTCTTAACCTTTGGTGTTGTTTACCTCCTGATGCTGCTGATAGATGCCTATCTGCCGCCATTTATCTGATGCTATTAAGAGCACTGAACATAGTACTGCTGGGTACATGGACAGCCTTTCTTGGATGGTTGCTCACTTACGGCAGAGCAGACCTGACCCGTTTACTTCACCCGCGATTATGGTGGGTTCTCGGGGTTGCTGTAGTCGTCCTGCTGGTATTTGTTGTCTCTCTCGTCCTCCCCGGTGGACAAACAGAGAAAAAACGATCTCTGGCGCTTGAGCTTCCCGGTGCCCTCATTTTGCTTACTCCGCTCATCTATTTTCTCATCGCCAAGGATGCAAGACTTGACGGCACTGCGCTGCACAACAGGATCATTCAAAATGACAGTGGTATCTTCCTTAATAACCTTCCTGCTTTTGAACTCTTTGATGATGCTTCCTCACCTGCCATGGCCTTTTCAAGAATCCTTCGAGATCCTGAAAAATATGCAGGTGAGGATGTCGAACTTATATGCCAAAGTTTTGTGAGTGAGGAACTTCCGCAAAATACCGCTATGTGTTACCGCTACATGATTACCTGTTGTGCCGCGGACGCCCTTCCTGCATTTATTTTCCTTCAACATCCACAGGAATTGACAATTGAAAATGATCGATGGATAAAGGTGAATGGACAGCTCTCCATTATCAGCAACAACAATATGGTTTTTCCCTCGGTTGAAGTGAGCGGATTTGAGTATGTTGAAGAGCCGGCCTTCCCATGGGCCATGTAGACAATTTCGAATACCTCCTTTTTTCACTGGTGCCCTGCAGGGGCAAACATTACGCCACGATACGTAGGCGAATGATCATTGAACCGTAAGCAACCTATGATCCGGATTAAGAGAGTGTACGAAAAACCAGATAAGGCTGATGGGCGCCGCATTCTTGTTGACCGATTGTGGGCGCGCGGGCTTTCCAAGGAGAAGGCAAAGGTAGACGTCTGGGCAAAAGAGATCGCTCCTTCCACAGCGTTGCGGCGCTGGTATGGACATGACCCGAACAAGTGGACCGAGTTCAAAAGCCGTTATGCTGAAGAATTACAAGCACGAACCGACCTCGTTGAGGCATTGTTGCAGGAGGTTCGAGGGAGCATGGTGACCTTGCTCTATAGTGCAAAAGAAGAGCAACGGAACAATGCGGTGGCGCTGAAGGAGTATTTGGAATCCATCATGCATGATAAGGCCTAATAACGCTCCCTTGAGCAGAAATGGTCTCCGCTTGGTTGTTCATGCACAGGGGACGTTGAGTATGAGCGCAACCCTATACGGCGAGAACAAAGGAAAAAATGCCTCTTTGAGCAAAGCAAACAGTATGATGGTTTGGAGTACCTGCGAGCTCGAGTTTCACTGCTTTTTCTGTCCTGGCTGCAGCGCTGAGGCGGTTTTTCTTGTGTGAGGCCCGGTAGAACAAGTGAAAAAAAATAGCGGTAATAGCTTTGTCCCTCTGTGCATAATCCTCTCTGCGCTTTTTCCGCAAATAACCTGGGGAAACCATGCAAACCAGAATGGATGCTACAGTGAAGCTGTTGCGTGGATTAATGCAATAGACGCTGAAGAGGACAAACTGTTGACAAGGTATGCAAAAAACATATGCACCTCCTCTTTGGAATGGATCCATACCTTCGGGCATGAGGGACCGAGCCGAGAGAGGGTGTGTAATGACCTTGTTTTGCTACGAACACATAAGGAATGTATCTATTTTCGAGACTATGTCACTTACACAGCGTACGAACCTTGCAAAGCATGGTCGCGAGAGATGTACAAACGATGTATCAGTGGAGAGGATACATGGTTTACCCATTGAAGGCAGGAGCGGAGGAGAATTTCCCGGTCACTCCTTTTTTGCAATTTTGACCTCGCAGGCCAAACTTCGCCCCCCTCTTCCTGTCCACATTGGGTCGGTCCCCTTTTACCTGCTGCGTACTGGTGTACTGTAATGCTGCTTAATCGTCACCAGCGAGGTCTGGCTATCGCTCTTTACGTGCCAGGCAGAGAAAATCAACCGTGCCTGGTGCACTGAGCAATCTGCCATGTTCAAGCGGTTCTCCCCCAGACCAACAAAGGCGGAACGCGGCGTCATAACCCGGAGCGATACCTCCGGAAAAGAAACAAAAGATGACAGGCAGGACGCACAATCATGACCATGCCGATTGACGACGCCTTTATTGCGCCAACGCTCTGTATCGTTGGTTCTATGGCAGCGCTTGAGTGAAAACCGCACTAAATTGGCCAAAGTCCTCTATGTGCGGCAGGTGCCCCAACCCCTCAAGTTCATAGAGAGAAATGGAGCTATTGCGTTTCTGGATGCGCTGCCCCAGCATGTCGTAGCGGCCAAGCTCATAGTCAACACCTGCTTTCATCCAGTTGCGGCCGGGGCCGGTTCGATCACGGGTGCCAAGGATAAGCACGGTTTGCACCTTGAGGTCTTTAAACTCCTCTACCACCGGCTGGGTAAAAATCATATCGTAGGTTAAAGCGTTTACAAAGGCCAGGGTATTCCAATCCGGCCCGTTTATCTGCCCTACAAGCGGCATGGTCAAAGCATCGTAGCGTGCATTCCATTCTCCGTCGTAATAGTTTTTTCGCTGATAGTCTTTGATCTTTTCCGATGTCCTTTTCAACTCATTGGCGTAGAAAAATCCCACATCCCTGTACTCCACGAATTGCAGGTAGTTTTCAAGACCAATGGGATTTACAAGAATCAGCTTTTCGGCAGCTTCAGGATAATCCAGGGCAAAGCGTGTGGCCAGCATCCCACCCATTGAATGGCCAACGATAACAGCCTGCTTGATGCGTAAGGATGCCATCAACATCCGGGTGTTATGGGCAAGGGCTGAAAAGGAATACTGATAATCGAGAGGTTTGGAGGATTTCCCAAATCCAATCTGATCAGGCATAAGGACGCTGTACCCCTTTTGCATTAACAGCCGGGCAGTATCCTCCCAATACGCGCCATTGAAATTTTTCCCGTGAAAAAGGACGGCCACCTTGCCGGTATTCTTTCCCGGTAGATGCATATACACCATCTCAAGCGGCTTGTTCTGCGATTGAAACCGAAAAACATTTGCTTTAAAGGGGTACGAATAACCGGTTAGGCGCGCATCATAGACTGGCTCTTCAGGAGCAGGCGTTTGGCTTTGCGCACAGCCACTGGATGCGCAGCACAACGAAAATATGGCCATTATGGCATAAAAATATTTCATTTTCCCTTTCCCGTTCTTTCACGGACAATGGGGAAGCGTTGGCCTACCCATTACCCCTGAACTATCTTTTCCATACGGGTCGCACGGTCTGTTTGCCCGGCACCTAACCATGGAGCGCAAAAGGCAGAGTGACGATCTGCCTCAACATCGGTGCCCTGCCAGAACAACCAACTCCTTCACCTACCATTTTCCCGGTTCAAACCACCCGGTATCAATAACTGAGTATCTTGGTATCCTTTTGCAGCAGCTTCTCGGCAACCAGCGGCGGTTTGGCAACCGATACCCCGTTTATCAGGTCTGTCGCTGTTTTTTCATTGTTCGGCAAATATGGTGGACATATCTCCACACTGACCCCACTGTTGACCAGGTTTTTCAGCAACATCTGCGGAGACTTGTTGTTGGGCTTCAACAGAACCTCCGAAGAGTCTTTGATAGCCAGTGAACCTGCCTTGCCACATAGAAGAACATCCACGCTAGCGCCTTGCTTCATTGTCTGGGTAGCCAACACCATGGACATCAACTGGGTAACCGGATCATCGGTTGTTACAATAACAAACAGTTTTTTCGCACTCTCGGAACCAGAGGCCAAGGCAGGCAAAGCGAGCAAACAAGTAAAAATCAACACCCTGAAATAATTATACATTTTTTACCTCACTGGAATAGGTTCGCTGAATGTTTTAGCTTAATTGCTACTAATTTCAGTACGATACCCTACGTTGTCAAGTTGAAATACACAGTCGACAACCTGGGAGAAGATGTAATACACGACATGCTCTGCAGCTCATGGCGGGAAACCAAAAAATGGACCGGATTAGATGGGGCATCACGCGGACAGCTCGTCCTAAATAGAATTTGACCTTTACCTGCATAGCTGGTCTATTGGCGGCTCGCAGGAGGTTGTGCATGCGGCCGCTTTCAAGCGTTATGCATGTCATGCATAAAGGGATGGAGCGATGATGACCAAGGTGCCTGTTTTTTAACCATGGAAAGATACCTGTTGCATCGCTGAATGTCAGACTGGGCAAGGACACGATGAGGATTTCCCGTTCGATTACAAAAAGATTGACGCTCACCACATGGGAGCGGCTGATGCGGGTGGGCACCCAGCAGCTGATGATCAGCCTTGGGGCGGTGCTTTCCGCGCTTGCGCTGGTTATTTTTCAGTTGCCGTATAATATTGCAGCGGGTGGGGTCTCGGGAATTGCGATTATTGTCAATCACGTTGTTGACCTGCCAGTCGGTCTTTTCATCCTGCTCTGCAATGTTCCCCTGTTCATTCTTGGTTTTTTCCAGCTGGGCAGATGGCGATTCATCTGGTCAAGCCTGCTGGCCACCCTCCTCTTTTCCCTGGCTGTGGAATATTTCGCTGCCGTCATGCCGGCCTGGAACTCCCAATTCCCGTTGACCGACAATTCTCTGCTCGCCTCTCTCTATGCCGGGGTACTTTTTGGCGTCGGATCAGGACTCATCTATCGCTTCGGCGGCACCATTGGGGGTACATCCATACCGGCGCGAATCATCCAGGTAAAAACCGGTTTTCCCATGAGTCAGTCGTTTCTCTTTACTGACCTGGGGATCATCCTGGTTTCTGGTTTTGTGTTCTCCATGGAGACAGCAATGCTGGCGCTGATCACCCTCTTTTTGACCGGTGTTTTCTCTGATTACATTCTCGAGGGGACAGCGCAGACAAGAACGGTGACGATTGTCAGCAATAATGGTGATCGGATCCGTCAGGCCATTGTCCACGAGTTGCACCGGGGGGTAAGCTACTGGGAGGTGGTCGGCGGCTACTCACAAGAACACCGGACCATGCTCTTTTTCACCGTACTGCGCTCACGGGTCTATGACGTCAAGTTTATCGTCTCGCGTATCGACCCGGATGCATTCATGGTCGTTGGCGTCTCTCAGCAGACCTGGGGCGGTTTCAATGCCCGACGGCTTGGGAGTTCATGAGCACGGCGGTCGAATTAGCCTGCAGCAACGACGCTGAATTTTTCCTATACAACGGTTAGATGCAGTGAAAACGTCAGGTAAAGCTGAAAGGTGTCAACCTGACGTTGCTCCTGCTTATCGCTGCTCTCCAATACGCAGAGCCCAGGTTAAGACAGCAAAATCCCCGCTCATCACCCCTTACCAGAGGCAAGGTGAATCCCCCTCTCCCAGAATGGACAACTCCTGCTTCAGGGATCTTACTCCTTCAACCCACCGATAACGCGGTTGAGTTGGGTCGATCTTTAGAGCTCCTGGGCATTTTTTCCAACGCCCTGACTGCTGTCCGAAATTTTCTGTGAAATACTTGAAACAATGGAAATGTTCTCAGTGATCCCGGCAGCAACAGTGGAACTCTGGGACACGTTTTCATTTACCTTCTGAGTACCCTGGCTGGCTCGCGCTATGTTCTCGGCAATTTCACGAGTTGTGGTAGTTTGCTTTTCTACTGCGGTGGCAATGGTACCGACGGCTTCATTTACTACAATAATGACTTGAGTGATACCGCTGATCCCGTTTCCGGTTTTCTCTGAAGTGGTCTGCACCCGATCTGCGAAAAACTTCATTGATGATATATTCGGGCGAGAGCCGCTACCATAGACGTGTCAGGACGATAGGCAGTCGAAGAAAAATGGGCGCGCTTTTCTCAACTTTTCAGGAATGATCCCTCAATGGTGACCTACCCAAAACATCATGCATTTATCCGTTCACCCAGCCCCTCTTCGTTAGGATAGTTTCGACCATCTTGCCAAAGAAACACATGAGGCTTATTTTTTCTTTATACCTCCTGTGGAATCCCCAACTCCTTTTCCAGGTTTTGCTCAATCATTTGACCTCTCCTGAGTACACAATCCGTTGGAGATAGCGCTGACAATCCTGTATTAAGCGGCAACAGGATGGCATTTTTCAAAAAAATGACCGAGACAATATATGGGTCACTTGCATTGGCAAAAATTGGCGGCAGGTATAACGTAAAAATTCCTCGGGTTTTGTCTTGGCCATGAAACAAGAGGAGAACGACCATGAGTACTGCAGGCAAACACATTTTTTTTCGCACTCTTCCGTCTCTGTTTTTTTTGATCCTTTTTTTTCTTGCAGGCACACCTGCCTTGTCCCAGGAGTATGAAGCCTTAGATAGCCTCAAAGGGCTCAATACGGTTTTTGACTACACCCATGCTTCCCCGGAGGAAGCCCTGGTGATATTCCCTGCTATCCGCGAAGTTTATCAGTCGGAGAGTGTAACATCTCTGCCCAATCCCCCTTCTGCTGTTATCGTTTTTCATGACGCAGCGGTTAAGTTTTTAACCACGGAACAGATAGGGAGTGAGCAAGAAAAGGCTACACAGAGCAAGATTAGCGAGGCTATTCGCCAATTTAAAAGAGATGGTGTCAAAATGAAGGTTTGTATGTACGCCGTCAAACTCTATGGCGTAAATCCGGACACCATCATGCCGGAGATCGAGAAGGTCAGCAATGGTTGGATTACTGCTTCAGGATACCAAGCACAAGGGTATTCCCTGATTGCGATCCCATAAAGAATATCATCTAAGTAATCCAGGTGGAGGGAACCGTGCATGAGGGAGCACATCTCCCCCCCCTGCATTCCTGCCTGATCGGCACATTCTGACAGCGCGTTCCTAAGCAGAATCAACACACCTCCTGCTCAGCAATACACAGTCGATTCCTGCCGTTCCTTTTGGCTCGATACAAGGCGGTGTCTGCCTCTTTCAACAGCGCTTCACTTGATTGGCTCTGTTCCATACGGCACGCCACACCAATGCTCACGGTCAGCGCAAGCACCGTGGAATCATCCACATAAACCGGAGCACGAGGTATCGCATCAAGCATACGTCGGGCTAAGGAGACCGCATCATCCTGAGAGGTGTGCGGAGCGAGGACAAGGAATTCTTCTCCTCCGATTCGGCCAACCATATCTGACTCCCGCAGTGTCGCCCGAAGTGTATCAGAAACGACTTGCAGAGCGCGATCTCCGACACTGTGTCCATAGGTATCGTTGACCTGCTTAAAGTGATCGATATCGAGCAGCAGAATGGATAATGGTTGCTCATAGCGGTCGGCAACCTTCAGGCAATAGTCCATCCGCTCCTCAATTGCACCTCGGTTATACAATCGGGTGAGATGATCACGAGTTGCTGTGTAATCAATCTTGTTCAATAGTTTTACCGCAACCCGGTCAGACAGCAGTATTGCCAGGAGACCGGAACACCAAATCATGAAATAGGTTACTCTGACCCGTTCGGTCAAAGTTTGAAATTCCAAATCAGCACTGGTCCTGTCGACAGAGATACTCAAACCACCCACAACCTTTTCCCTATCACCACGTCCAAAGGTATGGCAGCGGATACATTTTGGCTGGCTTTTAATGGGGTACATCATGCGAAACAGCGTCTTCTCCCCATCATTGACTTTCTCCTGGAACAATTTTCCGCCCTTTTGCAAGCTATCGAGACTCTTTTTTTCCCAAGAGTCCGGTTTTCCAGATGAGTTCACCGGGGCATAAGCCACCAACCTGATCCTGTCCTCCGATGTCCCTTCAAATTCGCTGAACAGTTTCCGCAGTACAGTAGGCGAATTAAGTAAAGTCAGCTTACGTCCTTGAGGGGTCAGCACGTCCCGATCTGGAACATCGGCCAGTTGCGGATTCGAGCGAATATCCCCTCCCTCCTCAACATAGATCCCGCCATGTCCACCGATCCAGCGACGCAGTACCTGGGTCTGATTGGCCAGTTCCTTGGCCCTAAAGGCGATAAGGTTTTCATGGTGGGCAGTCTGCTCCTTTATGGACCACACATACAAACCGGCCAGGATCGCTGACCACAGCAAAAACGCAGCGCCAAGCGATAAATGGAGCATTAACAGCTTATTCGGAGGAGAGATGAACTTCACAGGAAAAAGACAGAGAGGGGAAATAAAGAGGCCAGACATCAACCTCAGGTAGCTGTTATAACATCTTAGCCGCCGAGATATTGTTTTTCAAGCCCGGAGCAAATAAAGAGGTAATCGGGGCAGGAAAGAAGGTACCCACCGCAGCAGTACCTCCTGATGGAGAGCCCATAACCGAAAACCTGGGTAAGCTTTTGTCGAGGTCTTTTCCTGTTCATGGGGAATCCCGGGTTGCGTTGAGCGTTAATCAGGGTGTTCGCCTTTTTACACAGAAAGAAGTAACGCTGCCAACCCGGGGTATGGCATTTATTCCGGCATATTGGGCCATGTTGTTCTGACCCCTTTATAGTTTTCCAGGGTGTACTCTTTTTCATTTTTCCCTTTGATGTAGTAATCGGGCATCAAGGGTATTTTACCGATACTCGTGGCCACCACATACATGGGCTGCGCAAGGCCCGTGGTATGCCCCCGGATAGCATCGCGGATGAGTTCCGCACCTTTTTCCACGGTGGTTCTGAAATGATCGATACCTGGCGCCGGTTCGCAGTAAAATACATAATAGGGGCGAATTCGTACCTGGAGTAATTTCTGATGCAGTTCCCTGAATGTCTCAACATCGTCATTTATCCCTTTGAGCAGTACGGCCTGGTTGCCCACATTGACGCCGC
Organism: Desulfogranum aggregans; assembly: GCF_055398265.1. Lineage (NCBI taxonomy): Bacteria > Pseudomonadati > Thermodesulfobacteriota > Desulfobulbia > Desulfobulbales > Desulfobulbaceae > Desulfogranum > Desulfogranum aggregans. The sequence continues at coordinate 1,015,910 of NZ_AP042447.1, forward strand.
AACAAAGCAAATCAAACACAGCTTTAGCTGTCTTTTCTGTAATTTCCTTTGGATGATTGCACTGGGTGTTAATCCAGATTGGGATTTTGTGGTACGGGCTCAATATTTTTTTTAAACCCGGTGTGATTCTGTGGGGCAAAACTATAGGGGTTCGCGTTCCAAATCGAATCATTTGGAGATGGGGAATTTCCCGTAATTTTTGAATAATGTATTCAATTTTTTGATCTGAAAGAATAAACGGGTCGCCGCCGGTCACCAAGACATCCCGAATCTCGTTATGCTCCCTGATCCATTCTAAGCCTTCATCCACATCCATACGAAGCTGAAGCTCCCTGTCGACAACGACCTCTTTTCTGAAACAGTGGCGGCAGTAATTGACACAGACATCTGTTACTGTAAAGGCCACCCTGTCGTGATATTGACGGGCGATGCTGTCAGGTCGAATTTCGTCTGTATCCCTATTCTCCTTCCATACCAGATAATTTTCTACGCCGAATTCATTGACAGTCTCCTCCATGGAGGGAAGAACCTGTCTGCGAATAGGGCAATTGGGGTCGTCCCGATCCATCAGGGAGGCAAAATAGGGGGATGTCCCCCACTTGGTGTTCAACGTTTCAATCGCCCGCCGTTCATCAGGGGTGAGAGTGATGAACTCTGACAGTCTTTCCAGTGTGTTGACGCTGTTTTGCAGTTGTTCAATCCATTCTTCCATCTGACGTACCCTCCCAGTATGTAGTTGTTTTGCCCTTTATCTGTCGAGATACATTGATAATTCGCGTTCGCTGACGTGGGTTCGATGTTCTTCCCATTCCTGGGTTTTTAGCGTCATGTAATTCTGATACGTTTCCTCTCCAAGGGTTTGCTGAAGAAATGAGCTGTGTTCAGCCTCAGCCAGTGCTTCAAACATGCTTTTGGGTAGAAATCGATTATCCCAAATTTTTGTTGATAGATCTTTGCTGGATATGTCGCCTGTAGCTTCTTCTCCGCAGACAATGTTCCTCCGGATCCCTTCCAGGCCCATTGCGATTAAAGTAGCCACCTGAAAATACACATTTCCAGCTGGATCCGGATTTCTGAGCTCAAGCCTGGCGCTCTGCGGGTTCGGACAGTAAGGAATCCTTACCATGGAACTACGGTTTTTCAACCCCCAGTTACAGATTATGGGAGCTTCCCGTTCGATCACATATGCTTTGTAGGAGTTGAAGGTGGAAGCCATTATTATTGATGTCTCTCTGGCATATTGCAGTATACCGCCGATAAACTGCCTGGCTACGGTGCTTAAATTGTGGGCAGCGTTCTGATCATAGAAAACATTATTCCCTTCCAGATCCTGAGCAGAAAGATGGAGGTGAAAAGCGTTTCGATTATAGCCGTCAAAGGGCTTTGGCATAAAGGTGGCTCGATATCCGAACGCTGCGGCAGTTTGCTGGGTGACATAATTAAAAAGCACAGTACGGTCTGCACCACGCAGGGGATCGGTGGGTTCCAGGTTTATTTCGTGCTGGGATGGCGTAACCTCGTGGTGAGCTTTTTCAAAGGCAATTCCGCAGTCTTTCAAGGTAGCAACGATGCTTTTTCTGACAGTTTCTCCTTTATCATGGGGACTTGACTGAAAGTAGAGGCCTTGATCTGTATGCAGGTTATGCTGACTTTTTCCGTTTTTGAGCAGAAAAAACTCATGTTCCGGTCCCAGAAGAAACCGGAGTCCAAACTCCTGCTGCGCCTCAGCTACAATATTTTTCAATATCGCTCTCGGGTCAGCCTGAGCAGGCGTATCTTTTTCATTGTAGATGTTGGCAATGAAAAACCCGATAGTTTCATCTGAAAATTTCAACACCTTAAAACTATCGGGATCTGGAAACAAAAGACGGTCACTGCTATCCACAGTCCCGTAGCCTGCAATAGAGCTGCCATCAAATCCGATACCGTTTTCAAGGATGGATTCAATATTATCTGGATTAACAGGCAGGCTCATGACCCTCCCGTTGAAATCCATGAAAAATATTTTTGTGCTATCAACCGTGGCAAGTCTTTTTTTCATCTCTTTCAGGTCAACCATAATCTGGGCATCCTTCGCGTACTTTGATTTTTTGTGTATATCCCGCAATCATTATCTCTACCTAACAGAGAATGTGTAGTGCGTAATTCTCTGGCATGGCTGAGTTGTCATCCTGTCGGTTCCCCTCCCCACCACTTCCTCTATACAATTTTTCTGGTTGAATCATCCATGAAATCATCATTCCCCAACTCCTCGTGGTGATCAAACCGCCTCGTGTTCAACGGCTTCTCGTGTGCAGTCTCGATTGCAGAGTAGAAAAAGAACTGCATTCGTAAGCCTTCACGCAACAGGTACCTGTAAAAGAAGTGGGTAAGGTCGCGGGCCAAGCCAAACAGGCATCAACGGTACTGTCTGATCCTGTTAAGTTCCTGAACAAAAAGGTCAGACCGAACAAAATGTGGGTGGTGTCCCGTGTCAGGAATCATGGTAGATTTGGCATGGGGTACCTGGTACATAAATCCCCCGGCATGGGAAAACTGGTATATAACCTGGTCTTGAGCACCATAGAGCATACTGACGGGGAGGCGTATATTGTTGAACCCTGGGTATGAATGATCAAGAAATGATCGGATCTGGTTCAAATCAGAGGCATTGGCCAAAAAACGGTCGGGAAGGAAGAGCAGATCAACGCAGGTCGACTCAGTGTAGTCATCGGCCACCGGATTCGGCGCAAACGTCGATGCCACCATTGACGGCGCAATCAACGGAGCAAAGAGCGGGACAGCCGCATAGCGGAAAACATGACCGAGTACTGGGGTGGTGGCCAGCCTGGTATACCATGAAGCACCGGAGCCGACCGGATAGACGACCCCGGCAACGAGCACGAGCCCACGATACTGCGAAGGGTAGTCGTTGATCAGCCGTGCACCGATAGCCCCGGCAAGAGAGTGGACAACAAGGATGGGGCGCTCCAGTTCAAGACGGACGATGGCCTTATGGATCAGCCGGGTCTGTTCCAGCAGCGACATGGGACCATGCCGCTCGCTATGCCCGAGCCCGGGACGATCCAGGGCGATGAGGCGATATGAGGCTGGAAGACGGGGAAAGAGGGAATGTTGCCATTGCAGTGCATTGCTCGATGCACCGTGGAGGAGGACGACGTCCTGGCTATCATTGCCCCCGGGTCTTTCCAGATAATGGAGCGCATGGCCATCGACCTCGATAAATGCTCCTTGAGGCTGACATTTTTTACGTATTTCGTGTATCTTGAACTGACTCAGTAACGCCGCTGCAGCCAATACACCAGCCGCTACTACACACAACGAGATGGCGAGCAGCTTCATCATCTCCCTCTATTGCGAATGCCTTGCTATGGAAATCACCTTGCTCCCCGACGACATATAGTCAGCAAACATCCCGATTACGCTCCACTGATGGTGGTTGTGTACTGCCCTTTTGCCCCTCATCTCCCTTCTTGTGTCCAACACTCCCACAATATACTCCGACTCCAAAATCCACCGTGCCATGCAGCACTTTATCCCACGCCTGCAGTGGATATCCCTTGCCAACGACCGATGAAGTGACTGATTGAGCGCTGCAATACCTGTCTCTGCAACAGGGAAAAGCCCATGAAACATCCATAAAAAGAATGTATGGATGGTGTTAGATTATGGCTAGGATTTTTCTTCAATATTGACATGCAGATAATAGAACGTTTAAGGTGCGTCTTTTACTTTCAAAAAACCTGATTCAATATTCATATGCCACAACCATCCTACAGCGAACTCAAGCAACGAGTTGTTGCCCTGGAAAACGAGCTCAGTGAGTTGAAAGATGTTGAAAGTCAATTTAACGCACTTTTTGAAAATAGTCCTATAGGTGTAGCCTATCATCGTATGGTTTATGACAAAAATGGCGAGCCCGTTGATTTCTACTACATTTCAGCAAACAGCAGATTTAAAGAGTACACCGGTCAGGATCCTACTGGTCGCCTGGTAACGGAAGTTTTTCCTGGTATAGAACACGATGAGAATTTCGATTGGATCGGCACCTGTGGAAAAGTTGCCCGTACCGGTGAACCGATAAGGTTCCAACAGCACTTACCCCCGGTTGATCGCTGGTATGACATCATGGTGTTTCAAGACAAACCAGACCACTTCGTTGTCTCCTTTCTGGAAATAACAGAGCAGAAGCAGGCGGAAATAGCCATGCATCAGAGCCAAAAACTGGACGCTATAGGTCAGTTGGCCGGAGGCGTGGCTCACGATTTCAACAATATGCTTGGTGGTATCATTGGTGCTGCTGAATTACTCAATCACTACTTGCCAGAGGAATCTACCCCGAAAAAATATCACCGAATAATTCTTGAATCTGCCACAAGGGCGGCTAACCTGACAGAGCAATTACTCACTTTCTCCCGCCATTACGACCCTGCCTCTACCGTCATTAACCTCCACGAGATTATTGAAGATGTGGTTTTATTGCTCATCAATACGATTGATAAACGTATTGATATTCATCAAAATCTTACAGCTGCCTCCAGTACCGTCATAGGCGACCCTGCGTTGCTGCAAAATATCTTTCTTAATCTCGGCATCAACAGTACCCAGGCTATGCCGGAGGGGGGCACGCTCAGCATCCAATCTCAGGTTACCCTGCTCGATACTGTTTATTGCGAAACATCGTCGTTTGATCTTCAGCCGGGGTCCTTTGTTGAGGTAGAGATTCGTGATACCGGCTGCGGTATTTCCTCCGATCATCTAGACAAAATATTTGAGCCTTTTTTTACAACCAAAGAACAGGGCGAAGGTACAGGGCTGGGTCTCTCGTCAACCTACGGATCAATAGTAAAACATAAAGGGGCCATCACCGTCTATTCGGAGATAGGACACGGCACGATATTTCGGGTGTATCTGCCATTAGTGGTTGTTGATGTTGCCACGCAAACGCGCTTGAAAAAACCCATTTCCGGAACCGGTAAGATTCTCGTTGTAGACGATGAGGAAGTTATGCGCCTGACGGCTAAGGCAATTCTTGAACGTCTCGGCTATGAGATAATCCTGGCTGAAAATGGTCAGGAGGCACTGCAGCTGTTTCAGGAGGATGCCGCTTCTTACAGCCTGGTCCTTTTAGACATGGTTATGCCGGTGATGAGCGGCCGCGACTGTTTTTTTGCTCTCAAAAAACTTGATCCTAAAATTCCCGTTTTACTTTCATCAGGCTTTTCCCATGAAGAAGATCTCGCAGCATTAAAAGCAAACGGGCTCGATGGATTCATCAAAAAGCCCTATCTCAGCAACAGCCTCAGTCACGCTGTAAGCAAAATAAAGCGATAGGGTGTTCCCCCCCACAGGCTACGGATCAGGAGCTGAAGCTCTGCAGCCGTGCCCCCATCAGTGCATAGAAAAACAGCAAACGCAATAGAACACAACCAACTCCTGGAAGGCAAACCGCCCTGCCGAGCATCCCTTATTGTCCCTCCTGGTTCAGGTTACCGAGGGCACTCCCTATTAATACCACCCTATTTTTCTCTCATTGTGCTCTTGGTTTCCAGCTATATAATTACCTTAGTTTAAAAAGGGTGTGCTGTGCGATGCACATGCCTTTACGCTTACCCCTGGTGAGGGAATTGAGCCTTTCCAATTGTTTTCCCTGTTATACAAGGCTGATATTGTGGATAATCCAACACCGAGCACCCCCCGAAGAAACAGCGGCAACAACGCGGATGGCCAGAGAGCCAATGTATTACGGCTTCCCCTGTCCCTCCTCTCTGCATATGGTTTTATGGCCTTTCCGTTGGCAGCGGGTTTTATTGTTCTTCAGGTAATGGTGCCGACGCATTATGCGGAAACAACCGCCTTGAGTCTCTCCACCATTGGAACGATTATGCTGCTTGCCCGGCTCTGGGACACGGTAACCGATCCGCTCATTGGCTATCTTTCTGATAAGACCCCGCAAAAGCTTGGCCGCCGCAGAATCTGGATTGTCGGCAGTGTCCCATTGATCTGCCTGTCGATCTATTACCTGTTCAACCCCAGGCCTGATGTGGGCATTGGCTACCTGATCTGCTGGACTCTGATAATTTATGCGGCTGGCACCATGGCCATTGTGCCGATGAACGCATGGGGGGCCGAGCTTTCTCCCGATTACCGCCAACGCAGCAGGATCACTGGAGTCCGCGCTGCCTTTGGCCTGACGGGGACCATGGCGGCCCTCATGGTTCCGGCACTGCTGGGCCAGGAGGGCTCTGGAGATTTGGAACTCACCCTGCAGATTAATTCCTGGCTGGCAATCGGAACCCTGCTAGTTGCCTCCGTAGTGCTCTTTTTGGTCCCTGATAATAATCCTACCTTTTTACCCAAAACCCAGGTGAAGGACGCCTTCCTGCTGATAGCGCGGCCATCGCCGTTTCGCCAACTGATTATCAGTTTTCTGAACAACAGTGCTGCAAATGCGGTGCCTGCCACCCTGTTTCTGTTCTACGTTACCTATGTCCTGAAAGTTCCCGACATGGCTGGTCCGTTGCTTTTTCTCTATTTTATCTGTGCGGCGGTCTCTGTACCGTTCTGGATCTGGATATCGGGATATTTTGGTAAACATCGGACCTGGCATTGGTCAATAATCATTGCCTGCCTGCTCTTTTTCTGGACGCCTTTTCTAGGTGAAGGCGACCTTTTAGTCTACATGCTCATCGTGATAGGAACCGGCATTACCACAGGTTGCGACCTTATTATCCCCTCATCAATGAATGGTGACCTGGTTGAGTGGGATACCGCTCAACATGGCTGTCGAAGACCAGGCATGCTCTTTGCAATTTGGGGGACAACCACCAAGCTGTCCTATGCGCTGGCCATAGGCATTGCCTTTCCGCTGCTGGATTTTTTTGGTTTCTCCGCAGGGATTGACAACACCCCCGGAGCAATAACCGCTCTGGCAATCTTGTATGGCGGACCTTGCATCGGCTTCAAAATGCTGGCTTTGTATGCTATGCGCGATTACCCCATTACGGAGGCGGTGTATCAAAAAATACTTCAAAAAAACCAGACCAACTCCTGAACCATGGACCTCCCAGTTCACCACTGCAAAAAAAGCTGCACCCCTTTCAACCTGATTAAAGGTCTATGCATCGGCTGTGTGCTCAGCTTGCTGTATGGATGTTCTCCCCTACAAATGGTCAATGTCCTGACGCCAGACGGTGCGGAGAAGGTGCAACGCAATATTGCCTATGGAATGAAGGCCAGACAACAGCTTGATATCTACCTCCCTGCTCAGCCGGATGAGGACAGCCCAGTGCTGGTCTTTTTCTATGGCGGAAGTTGGCGCAGTGGAGCGCGAGGCGATTACCAGTTTGTCGCTCAAAGTTTAGCCTTGGGTGGCTATACGACAGTAATCCCGGATTACCGTACATATCCGGAGGTGCGGTTCCCCGTCTTTATGGAGGACGGAGCCATGGCTGTGGCCTGGGTTCTCGACAATATAGGGAAACCGGAGGAAGGTGTCATCCTCATCGGTCACTCTGCCGGGGCCCACTTGGCTTCACTCCTGGCACTTGATCCGCAGTACCTGCAGGCCTACGACGTGAACACCACTCACATCAAAGGTGTTATCGGGCTCGCCGGTCCCTATGCATTTGACCCGCTTGCCTACCGAAAGACCCGACCGATATTCAGCGGCCTGGCCGATGTTGACAACTCCAAGCCGATAACACACGCCTGCGGCAATAACCTGCCGCTGCTGCTGCTCCATGGGGAGGATGATGGCCTCGTTGTTCCGGAAAATTCACTCCAGCTACACAGGGCGCGAGAGCAATGCGGTATGGACTCCACCTATATCGAACTTGAGAAAGTTGGTCATTTCGATATACTCCTGGGCTTATCGGCTTCCTTCGCTGATCGGGCTCCGGTGCTGGAACCGATACAACACTTCATTGGGAGTCTACGATAGGCCTTTTACCAGTTCCCCTCCCCACTTTTCACCTCTACCCCGGGATTGTCTCGAAGACAGGGAAATATGCAAATTCTTTTTCTACTCCCCCCCTCCGGAAATCTTGCCGTTACCGACAAAAAACTTTGAGTGATTGCAGATTATCTGCTATCCAGGGAAGGATAAACCAGCAACAGAACAGCAAAGTGTGCGTTCCCCTAGACCTGCATCGCTGTGCGATACTGTTTCCGGAGAGCAGAAAAATTCATCCATCACAATTCCCACTAGGGTATTACGGACCATGATTACTTCAATAATCTGGAAAAAGCTTCGAGACGCTTTCACCGACCTTTTGCCAATTGTTCTGGTCATCGGCTTTTTCCAGATTGTTGTGCTCAGGCAACCTTTGCCCCAAATGGGGGAAGTACTTTTTGGAGCGCTCCTGGTGGTAGCCGGGCTCAGTCTGTTTGTTCAGGGATTGGAAATGGGCCTGTTTCCCATCGGTGAATCACTGGCACGAGCCCTCGCCAAAAAGGGGAGTCTTTTCTGGCTCCTCACTTTTGCTTTTGCATTGGGTTTTTCAACTACCGTTGCAGAACCTTCTCTTATTGCTATTGCTGAAGAGGCTGCGGAAATAGCCGGCGAAGGAGGGCTCATTGCCCCGGAAATGGAGTCGCTCGAGCAATACGCTTTCGGACTGCGCATGGCGGTCGCCTTTTCAGTGGGACTTAGTATTCTTATCGGTGTTATGCGTATCCTCCTCGGCTGGCCTCTCCATTACCTGATTATCTGCGGCTACGCATTGGTTATGCTAATGACGGTCATTGCCCCAAAAGAAATCATTGGCATTGCCTACGATGCCGGCGGGGTGACAACCTCAACCATTACGGTACCACTGGTCGCCGCTTTAGGAGTAGGTCTTGCGTCTTCGATTAAGGGGCGCAGTCCCCTGCTCGATGGTTTCGGCCTGATTGCGCTGGCGTCTCTGCTGCCGATGATTTTTGTCATGGGCTATGGGCTTATTGTTTTTTGAAAAGAGCCCCTGACCACGGAGCGTGTTGACATGGATTTTCTTGTTGATTTTGGAACGACCTTTTTAAGCACCTGCAGAGATGTCCTTCCTATTGTTGTCCTTATCGTCGGGTTCCAGGTGCTGGTCCTTCGCGTACCGATTCCACGCTTGCGCCGTCTCATTGTCGGCGGTGTTTTTGTTGTTATCGGCCTTGCGCTCTTTTTGGAAGGTCTTGAAAAAGCACTTTTTCCGCTGGGCGAAATCATGGCTACCCAGCTCTCTGATCCAGACTTTATTTACGGTGTAGGCGCGGTATTTACCGAGGCTGACTGGAAGAAATACGGATGGGTATATCTTTTTGCTGCCATGATCGGTTTTGCAACAACCATTGCCGAGCCATCCTTGATTGCTGTGGCCTACAAGGCGAATGAAGCTTCGGCAGGAACAATCAGTCAATGGGGGTTGCGCATCACTGTCGCCTTAGGGGTGGCCTTTGGCATCAGTCTTGGGTGTTTTCGTATTATTACCGGCACTCCACTCTATATGTACATCCTGGCCGGTTACCTGATCGTTGTGGTGCAGACCCTTTTTGCTCCTAAAAACATTATCCCGCTCGCCTATGATTCCGGCGGGGTGACCACCTCGACAGTTACAGTTCCGCTGGTGGCCGCTCTTGGTCTTGGTCTTGCCTCTACCGTACCGGGGCGAAATCCTGCCCTGGACGGTTTCGGCCTGATTGCTTTTGCGAGTTTATTCCCGATTATAAGCGTTATGGGCTACGCTCAGCTGATGGAGTGGTCCGTTAAACGAAAAAAAGTGAAAACAATTAATGGAGAGAGCTGATGCGCTTTAAACTTATTTTAGCCTCAGTCAAAACGGATATAACCGACCAGGTTGTTGATGCAGGAAAAGAGGCCGGTGCCACCGGGGCAACCATAATCCCGGCAAGAGGGACTGGCATCCATGAGGCAAAAACATTTTTCGGCCTTTCACTGGAGGCACAGACTGACATCATTATGATGCTGGTTGAGGAGCATCTTGTTGCCACCATTCTCGATGCAGTAAAAAAAGCAGGCGAGTTTGGTGAACCGGGAACAGGTATAGCCTTTGTGCTTCCTGTGGAGCATGTAGTCGGACTTGAGAGCCAGATGGAGAAATTCAAAGAAAGAGTGCGTAACAGCTATTTCTAACTTTTAGGAATCTTTTACTACGTGGAGAAACGCAAGATGGAAAGCAAACCCCCAATAGTTCGGGCCAAAGACGTCATGCAAAAGAAAATTGTCTCGATCGACGGGATGGCAACGGCAAAAGAAGCCGCAGCGATGATGCGTTCGCAAAACGTCTATGCCCTTTTGGTCAACAAGCGAAACGATGACGACGCCTGGGGAATAGTTGTGTACCAGGATTTTATAAAGGGTGTGATGATACCGGGACGAACCTCGGAAGAGGTGAATGTCTATGAAATTATGTCAAAACCTGTCATTACGGTGCCTGCCGACATGGATGTCCGTTATGTTGCCAGGTTACTGTATAGAGCCGGTATCAGGAGAGCTCCTGTGGAAGAAAAGGGGGAAATGGTCGGTGTTATCTCTCTCTCTTCGCTGATCCTTGACAATGAACTGTTCTGATTCACACACCAGGCTTAATCAGTGGACAGTGTGAATGCCCGGGCACGATACACAGGTGCGCCAGTTTTTTACAGGGATCTTTTTTTGATCAGGCAAAAAGTAACACACGGAAGAAATCAAGGGCAGAGGTGACGGTTACCAGGAAGGGGAAAGGAAACGAACATACCGGCCGGTGTCCGGAAGAAGGATGCCGTCAGCAAGAGAGTACACAGGACCTGTCCTCCATCGCTTTAATTTGCAGAGGAGCTGATTGTACCTATATTCTACTGGTAAGAATCCCTGCAACACCATACCTGGGAGGCACAGGTTGATCTATCGTGCGTTAATTTTTGATGATGATCGAATAGTTAGAAGGTTGCTATGGCATTACTTTGATAAACGCGAGTATGAAGTCTTCACCTTTCCACACCCGAAGGCCTGTCCACTGATTGACACGGCATCTTGTACATGCCCCCTCAACACTTCATGTGCGGACATTATCCTGACAGATTTGGAAATGCCCTACATTAAGGGCTTGGCATTTCTAAAGCATCAGATTCATAAAGGGTGCAAGGTTAACAACTTGGCCCTTATGTCCGGCAATCTTGATGAGTCCAGCTATCATCAGGCCACAACAAACGGAATAAAAATATTCCACAAGCCTTTCTCCATCAATGAAATTGACGCCTGGGTGAAAGAGCGTGAAGCGGCAATCGATTTGCATCGCCGCCTCATTGACTTCCATGAAATAGTATAAAATATCAGTGGAACAGATAAACACGGTGGAAAAGCATCGTATTCAGTTTTTTTCCGCTTGCCCTACAGTGACACCACCACTGCACACCTGATTCGGTGACTCCTCAAAACCGTATCTGGTGGCTGTGGTTTTTTTCGCGGCACCACCCCATCGAGCTTTTCAGCAGCCCAGAGGTGGCCAAACAGATATAGGTTGAAACAGTGTCGTGATTGCCTTGAAACAGTACGCCCCTTTCAAGCGAGAAGAAAGGAAAATGCGTATAGTATAACCAGACTTAGCTGCCATGTCCCCTGAACAACCGAATAAAATTTCATCAACCGCAAGGAGCAAGGACATGTTTGAATCTGCAGAATTGGGACATAAAATAAAAAAATCAGATTACAAAAAAGAGGTCCCTGCACTGCGGGAGGCCCTTCTCAACGTGCAGTTGGAATTGACTGAATCGGCCGATTTCCAGGTGATTATTCTGGTGGGAGGCTTGGACGGTGCAGGTCGCAGTGCCACCGTGAACCTGTTGAACGAATGGATGGATCCTCGCCACATTCAGACCCACGGTATGGGCGAACCAACAGACGAAGAACTGGATCGACCCATGATGTGGCGGTTCTGGAGAGCATTGCCGCCAAAAGGCAAAATCGGTCTTTTCCTGGGGTCGTGGTACACCTGGCCAATGCTCAACAGGGCTTTCGGCAGAACCGATGATGCGGATTTGGCGCAAAGCCTGGACCGGGCAAAAAAACTGGAAAAAATGCTGGTGGATGAGGGGGCACTGCTTATTAAACTATGGTTTCACCTTTCCAAGGAAAAACAGAAAAAACGTCTGAAATCCCTGGAAAAGAATCCAATCACACGTTGGAAGGTCACCAAAAGGGATTGGAAGCATTTTAAAATGTACGACCAATTCCGTGAAGTACATGAGCAGGTTATTCGTCATACCTCTACCGCAGAAGCCCCGTGGTTGATCATTGAAGGAGAGGATGCACGCTATCGCAACCTGACAGTAGGGAAGCTTCTCCTCAGCGCTATACGCGATCGGCTGAACCACAAGACTCACCCTCCACAAAAAATCCTCGCACCGCCCCTTTTGCCCCCCATTGATAACCTGCATGTGCTGAAAACATTGGATATGTCGCAGACCCTCATCAAAGCAGACTACAGGGAGGAACTGAAAAAGTACCAGAGGAAACTCAATCTGTTGACCAGGGATCCAAAGTTCAAATACACCTCTGTACTGATTGTTTTCGAAGGCAATGACGCGGCAGGCAAGGGAGGTGCTACACGTCGCATTACCGGGGCGCTTGATGCACGCATGTATCAGGTTATTCCCATTGCGGCCCCCACAGAAGAAGAACGCGCCCAACCCTACCTCTGGAGGTTCTGGCGGCACCTGCCCCGAAAAGGAAGGGTAACCATCTTTGATCGGTCGTGGTATGGCCGTGTCCTGGTGGAACGGGTGGAGCAGTTCTGCGCTGAAGCCGACTGGATGAGGGCATACGGGGAAATCAACGAGTTTGAAGCTCAACTTGTCCGACATCGTCTCGTTGTGGTCAAATTCTGGCTGGCCATTTCCAATGAAGAGCAGTTGCGAAGATTTAAGGACAGGGAGCAGACGGGCTTCAAGCGATATAAGATCACCGAGGAGGACTGGCGTAATCGGGAGAAATGGGGCGAGTATGAACTGGCGGTTTCCGATATGGTTGATCGGACAAGTACACTCCACGCCCCCTGGACCCTGGTGGAGGCCAACAGTAAATATTTTGCCCGCATCAAAGTACTGAAGACCCTGTGCGAAAGAATAGAGGTCAAGCTCAAGGAGTTGTACGAAGAAGGCGTTGATTACCTGGAAAAGCCGAAAAAAGGCAAGTAAGCGGACAGGACAGAGCGCAGCGGTTGCGGTATATTGTGCGGTTGGCAGCTGTGAACCGGGGTCCCCTTGAGAGGAGGTAATTATGCAAGAGTACCATCATGATTCCTTTTCACCGGACATGCTCGCTTTTTCGTTCTGCTCCCTGCGAGAGGGAATATATACTGTAATCCGCTTTTTGATCCGATGGAACCCCCGCACATACAACCATGTGAGCAGGAGGGAAACACTGACATTGAAGCTAAAAACAACGCCAAAAAGGGCAGTGTTTGATAATCCATTGAAATAAATAACAAAATAAGTGGGAAGTGAACATACTGCGCCTTGAAAAAGGTACAGAATATACGAGTGTCTTCCTGACCACGCCAGAGGCTTCAACAGCTCGTTTACCCAGCTATTTTCAACGAAGCGCCAAAGAGGTTTTATAAGAGCAAAGAGATGCAGCAGCGGGAGGCTGTAGACCATATACTGATAGGTAGGCGGAAATTTGTATCCACTTAAGCGTAAGGCGTTACCGTCAAGATGAAAGACCAGGCCGCAAAGCAAACAGGTAATGGCGAAAGACAGCAGTAGCTCTCTTGGCTTGATGTTGTGTTCTTCAATCTGAAAAATTGCTCCGAGTAAAAAAAATATGGTGTAAAAAGCAACATGTCCATAATCGGAGAAAATGTAGGTGGTGTCTGGATAATGATAAATGGTGAGCGAATAGAAGATGAGCATAAAAACCAGGAAAAATATCCTCATGCGCACAAAGAATCGATGGGCCATCATAAAGGGCAAAAACAGGATCATTGAAAAATAGACCCGCATATACCACAGGCTGCCGTTGTAGCCGTATATGTAGTCCCACAGGTTGCCCTGAAGATGCACATCTTTGATAGTGCTCAGGCTTACGCCAACATCAGGAACAGGTCGATTGCCAGTGAAGAAAAACCAGCAGTATACCGCAAAGAGCAGTAGAAGGCTCACTGCGACATAGTGGGAATAGAGCCGGATAAATTGAAAAATGATCTTTTTTGAGGTTCCGATAAACCCTGACAGATGGAGCAGGTAGCCTGAAAGAAAGAAGAAAATGGGAATATCTACAAAGTATGCCAGCTGCCGCACAATATCCGGCGTAAACTTGGCCAGCGACCAGTACACCGTATGGATATTGATAACGGAAATCATCATCAACCCCTTGACCACATCTATATAGCTGTCCCGTTTTTTCATAGACAATGCTGATTCAGTGCAGGTGGAAACCGCGCACCCTTACAGGTACCTCCTTGGCTGATGGGGTGAAAGCACGTACGTAAGCTCTACTGAGAAATCGAGCAAAGCTCACCAGAGAATGGTCCTATTGTCCCGGAAACGAATACCACTCAAGCCCATTGTAAGCAGCCAGCTCAAAACAGCAACGTCTTTGCCGCGTGAATCGGTAAGATTCAAAACGCTCTGTTTCGGTTGAATAATAGGAGTGTTGAAGAACAGATGAATACCGATATCCGGTGACAATCCGGGTAGTTTGACCTATAATATACGAAACTGTCACTTGCGGTTAACAAAGAAAACGTGACGTTTTCTCAGAAATTTTCCCACAACAATAACGCTTAATTTCGCTGATTGAACAGGGGGAGTGCAGACATGCAATCAATAGAGATAAAAGATATCATTGTCCCGATAGATGAATACGCCACAGTTTCTCAGGATGCCACATTGTATGACGCCATACAAGCTTTGTCCAAGGCAAAGCTCGAATTTGACCAGTCAAGGGACAAGCACAGGGCTATTCTCGTTTTGGATGATGATAAAAATGTTATAGGAAAACTCAGCCAAATAGATGTTATTCGCGGCCTGGAGCCGGGCTACAAGAATCTGGCACAATTCCCTAAAATTAAACACTGGGCATTAAGCAAGGAAACGGCATCCAACATCCTGAAGGACCTGCAGCTTTGGCAAGAACCACTGACGGACCTCTGTAAAAAATCCGCCTCCATCCATGTAAGCGATATCATGCACACTCCCAAATCCGGGGAGTATGTCAGCCAACATGCAACCCTTGATGAGGCCATGCATCAGCTGGTCATGGGACAGCATCAGTCACTACTCGTTGTAAATGTTGAAAACCAAAAAGTTATCGGTATACTCCGCTTGACGGATGTGTTCAGTACTGTCGCCGGCATCATCAACCAGTGTGCAACCTGAGCGGGTGCCATTATACCTCGCTGTGCGCCCTGCACGGTGAGGTATAATGGAACAACAGGGAAACAGGGCAGCTTAGCCTTTGACACAAGAGTGCGGGCACCCCTTCCCCGCCCCTCCAAGACGCCCCATCGGGGCCCCTTTAGCTGTGGCGGCAACGTCTTTGAGATACTGCGGCGGTATTACCACCAGCGTTTCCGCCTTAGTCTGTGCCATTCCAAAACGCTCGCAGGTGCAGTAGAAGGTCACAAAATGAACCCCATGTGATAGCGATTTCCGTCCAATCTGCCAAGGGATAACCGTCTACCCTTCCACTTGTTTTTCCATACCTTTCTGATTGCAATCATTCATAAGCTGCTTATTTTTGTATCTGCGGATTGCCTTTTCCTGTAATACAAAACTTGGGAGCGCAAAATGTTTGAACTAAAAAAAATAGCGGCAGATACAGTACCATCAGCTCTTGAAATGGCGCAGCGATACCGGTTGTTGAATGAACCTCAAGCGGCAGAAAGCATTTGTCGCGACATTCTGGAGGTTGAGCCGGAAAATCAACAGGCGGCGATAACCCTGCTCCTCGCCTTAACGGATAACTTTGTTAATGCAATAACGCCTGCCTTTACTCAAGCCAAAGAAGTTGCAGAGGGACTTACCGAACCCTCTGCGAAAGCGTATTATAAAGGCATTATCTATGAGCGAAGAGCCAAGGCACACTTGAAGATTGGCGGTCACAATGCTGGGGAAATGGCGTATTCATGGCTGGAAAAAGCCATGCAGGCCTTTGACGAAGCAATGAGCGGTCCCAATCAGGAAAACAGAGACGCTGTTTTGCGTTGGAATGCCTGCGCGCGTATCATGAATGAGTATCAAAACGAGCAGCAAGGGGCAACAGCTGAGCGGGAAGGCCTGCTTGACAGTTACGAAACGCCTCATTGACAAGGGCCGTTTTCAGTCCGCTCCCTTGTCGGAGGGAATGAGAGCCCTTTTCACCTTCCGACAAGGGGGCAGCTGGCTTGTGCTCGTGTTTGCGCCAGAACAGGCCGGAAAAAAAATATTGCTCAGCTCTCACCATCCCCCGATTGCCCATAAAAGAAACAGCACTCAGCCGGTTCCACCACCCCGGTTGAGTGCATCCCGTGTACACCCTGGGCCTGACCAAGGGCCGTCTCCTTTGGGCAAAAGCGGCCGGACCTCAACCTCACACTCCCTTTTTTTCAAAAACAACAAACATAGCCAGGCCCACAGCTATAAAGGCAAGTATGACGACCCAGGGGGAGAGACCAAGAACTTCAGGGAGACGCAACTTGCCGTAATCGCCCCAGGCTAGCACAGTCCTGGATAAAAACGGAAAGGCTTCGGCGTACGCAGCTGCCCCGAAAAGCATACCCACAATCGCCCACAAGGCATGGAGACGGCCTTCGGCAAGGGCACCCACAGAGGTACCAGGGCAGAATCCGGCAATTGCCCAACCTATGCCGAAAAGGGTCCCGCCAACGGCAATGGCTCCGATACGGGTCGCCTTGACACTGAAGCTGATTAACCCCAAGCTGTGGCAGGCATAGATGCCAACCATGCCGACGAGAACCGCACTAAACATAAACTTAATAATGGTCATATCCCGAAACAGCATAAAACCTACTTGCCGCTCAAAACGCAGTACCTCGCCTTTCTGAAGAAGAAAGCCAAACACAACGCCTGTCAGTAACCCCAGTAGCAATTCCATGCTTCACCTCCTTTTCCTGTACACCAAACGGGCAGATACTACGCCAGAAAGAATAAAAAATACCAGAGCGACCAAGCCGCTGACAGCCAGCTGCATATTCCCCGACAGACCATGGCCGCTTGGACAGCCTCCGGCGAGCCGGGCACCGAAAAGGAGTATGGCCCCCCCAGCGAACGCCCCGACAGCGCGTATAAATGCACTATCGCCAAAACGCTCCCTCCAGATCGGGGGGACGGTTTCGTACTTGACGCTCTTCCCGAGACGCGCAGAAAGCAAGGCGCCGAAAAAAATGCCAACCACCACCATCATTTGCCAGTCCACCTTGATCCTGGTTTTTAAGAAATAAGCATTGTCAGCAGTATGCTCGGGCACTACTGCCTGTTCTGCCAGACCGGCAAGACGTACAAAAGTGGTTGAGGCTCCCAGGTATTTGGGTTTTTCCAGAACCATCGTGGTGACCAGCACGGTCAGGGTTGCCAAGACGCCAACCAGGGCGCCGGCCAGGTAGGGGCTCCAGCGTCCTGCTGATAGTAGGGATCTCATCTTCCCTCCTCCTGCATGAAAGTAATTGTTTCTTTGCATCCTGTGGACACTTATGCATTCAAGGATACAGGGTTCGGTTCGGCAAAGGGCAATCAGGCTGCTTACCAATCAGCAGACTGCTCCTCTGTTGCTAAGGGTATTGCATGCCCTTCAACAGTCAAGAGCTACAGCGTGGTGCATCCTGCAGGCCAGGCTGCCAAGCTGAGCAAACAAAGAACTTCTCTCTACTGAAATAGCGCAGCCCCAGCCTAGGCATAATCGTACTCTTGCGCCGCCCACCTTTTACTTCATTTTCTGCTGCTCATCAGGCGCGTCCCCAAAAATCGCTGTTGGTAGAGGAACCTGGTTACCATCTGCCGGTGGGCGGGCATCGGTTGCCAAAAAAGGAGGCGATCTCTATGGATTTATCTGCATGGAAATGGTAACAACCATCTTGGTGAACCTCTTTTTTTACCGAAAAATCACCTATCAGGAGGCATACATGCGCACACTACTGTTGTTCATTGCCTTGACCGCGGCCGTTCCGGTTCCCCTTCTGGCCGGAATAATCAGTGATGACACCGAGGGATGTCTTGGCTGCCACGAACTGGTAACCCCGGGAATTGTGGCTGACTGGAAAAAAAGCCGGCACTCACACATAAGCCCGGCTGAGGGCATGGCCAAACAGCCCCAGGAAAGAAGGATATCTGCAGAAAAAGTAAGCGATACCCTCATGCCAACGGTGGTCGGCTGCGCCGAATGCCATACCATGAACGCAGAAGCACACCCAGGAAGCTTCGAGCACAACGGCTACATAGTGCATGCGGTGGTATCGCCTGCCGATTGTGCTACCTGCCATCCGGTTGAGGTCAATGAGTACGACGATAACCTTATGAGCCAGGCCTATGGCAACCTCATGCACAATCCGCTTTACCTGAAGATGGTCGATGTGGCCAACGGACTGCACGAATACAGTGACGGTGTCTTCACCTACCACGGAAGCGATGAAGCCAACAATGCCGATTCCTGCCTCTCCTGTCATGGTACCGACGTCAAGATCACCGGAACCGCAACCCGGGAAACCATCATGGGCGAAATGGATTTTCCAATCCTGACAAACTGGCCGAACATCGGCGTCGGACGGCTGAATCCCGATGGCACGGTCGGATCCTGTTCCCCCTGCCATGCCCGGCATCACTATTCAATCGAGGTTGCCCGTAAACCCTACACCTGTGCACAGTGCCATAAAGGCCCGGATGTTCCGGCCTATAAGGTCTACTCGGTCAGCGTACATGGCAATATCCAGAAATCCATTGATAAGCAGTGGAATTATGAAACGGTACCGTGGACAGTGGGCACCGATTTTACCGCCCCCACCTGTGCCACCTGCCATATTTCCCTGGTGGTTGACGAAGAAGGCGAGGTGTTGGTTGAACGGTCACACCGGATGAATAATCGGCTGCCATGGCGCATTTTCGGGCTGCCTTACGCTCACCCCCACCCGATTGAAGCTGATACCAGCTCCATCATCAACCAGGCCGGACTCCAGCTGCCCACAGAACTCACCGGCGAGCCGGTGAGCAAATTTCTCATCACTGCCGAGGAAATGGCTGAACGACAGGAGACCATGGCTCGAGTCTGTCTTGGCTGTCATGGCCGCCAATGGGTTGACGGCCATTTCGACCGACTCGAAACCTCCATTGCCAGCACCAACCATATGACCCTCCAGGCGACGAATATGATCACCGAGGCCTGGGAAGATGGCCTGGCCGGACAAAATAATCCCTTTGACGAGGCCATCGAGGTCGAGTGGACGGAACAGTGGCTGTTTTTCGGAAATTCGACCCGGCTGGCCAGCGCTATGGGTGGTACCGATTACGGCGTATTTGACCGAGGGCGCTGGTGGCAGCATAAAAACCTGCAAAACATGCGGGAACGACTGCTGCAACTGCGTGACCGAAAAAAAAGATCGGCTGCGGAGTAAGTTGATTTGTCGAACAGCAAGGGGGGCGTTCTGTAGGACAGCCCCCTTGCTGCTTTTACGGAGCTGGTCGTAAACTTGCTTTTCCTGATACACGCGCATGTGGAGGAAAAACACTTATCGGCCAGAACATCGGACAAAGGGAGCATCTTCGACATATATCTGTGTTTGATGGTTCGGTCCTGCCCTATCATGCCGATCAAGCTCGAGCGAGCAAGGTGCATCCTGCAGACTTTGTTCGCCCATGTGCGTTTACGGGTTCTGCTCTCGCTCTGGCTCATCCCCAGCAGGCAAGCCGTATCCGCTGTCCTTGCTGTCCGCAAGACTGCATTAAATCTGCAACTGTGAGCCGACGTCATCTGCGGTGATGCTGTCTTCGCGTTATGGCGCACCGCTTCCCCTCGAATGCCCTCAAAAAAGGTTCCAACAGAACAATTTTCCCTCTTGACCCTCTTTTTTACAGGCCTCTTTCAATTTTTCATCTAAGATGGACAAGCAGTAGCTGCCCATTCCTGAAAGATGAATAATCACCATATGGCCCGTCGCTTTGAGACGGCAGCCTGCCGGTAATACTGATAAACCCACGGATAATTCCTTACTATGCACTCCTCAAACAAAAGAAACTCTTTTCTCTGTCCGAATTGCAGAAAATTAATCAGCCGCTCAGCAAAGGTATGCCCCACTTGCGGGCTAAAACACCCGGGTTCGTGGTGGACAAACAATATATTCACCCGAAAGACCTACGAGAATGAGCAGTTGCTGAAGACAGTTCTTGCGATCAATATTGCCATGTTTATTCTTTCCCTGGTTATCGATCTTCAACCAGGAGCTTTTTCCGGCAGCCCCTTCCGTTTTCTTTCCCCAAGCAACAAAAGTCTGCTTATTCTCGGCTCTTCGGGAACGATCCCGCTGTTTGAGCTCCACCGCTGGTGGTCGCTGGTTTCAGCCAATTATCTGCACGGCAGCCTGATGCATATTCTTTTCAACATGATCGCATTCCATCAGCTTGGCCCGCTGATAATTCGTGAATACGGCACCAGCAGAATGGTTGCTATCTACACCCTGAGCGGTGTTGGCGGGTACCTTGTTTCCGCTCTCTTTGGCGTGCCTTTCACCATCGGGGCCTCTGCATCGGTATGCGGACTGATAGGCGCGGCACTCTACTATGGAAAGAGTCGGGGGGGAACATACGGTAAAGCCATATACAGTCAGATCGGCGGCTGGGCAGTGGGCATATTTATTTTTGGCTTCCTGGTGCCGGGGATCAACAACTCCGGTCATGCCGGAGGAATGGCGTTTGGCGCCTTAATCGGCTTGCTGCTTGGCTACAGGGAACGTCTACCGGAAAAGCCTGTACATATGCTGCTCAGCATGCTCTGTGTTGTCGTGACCGGCATGGTGTTGGCGTGGTCGCTGCTCAACGGCCTTGTATATGTGCTGAGTTAACCCCTCGCCAGCCCGAGTCTTCTTTCATATCTTACGCGTTCTCCCCTGCACATGCGAATCAGCTGCGGATTCAAGGTAGGGAAAAACAAACCTTCAGGGTAAAGCCAAAATGATATATGCTCGTTCTCTTCCCCAGCCCAAATCGCTACATGGGAGGCAGTGGCATGTTCTGCACCGGATCATTTTCTCCATTTTTCTCCTTTCTGTCATTTTTTTGACCCTGCCCCACACCGCTTCCACTGCCCAATGCAGCAGCAGTACTCATGCAACCCCTTTTCAAGGAGAACCGCAAACCAGCTTTATGGCAGAAGCAGAAATATACTGCATTGTGGCATGTAATGATTTGACAATACAGAAAAATATACTGGTGATAGACTGGATCGACCCCACAGGTGTGCTCCGCGGACAAACCGTGGATGACAATATAGCTCCTGACAGCTCTGGAAAAATACAAAAAACATACCGACTGAATTTGCCTAAAAAAGGGCACGTTTCTCGCATGTTGACTGGTTCACGCTACGGTGACGAAATGTATGGTACCTGGACCTACCGCATCCTGCTTAATGGTACCGACATGGGAGAAAACCACTTTGTGATTCATTAACCAGACAGGAGAAGAATGAAAAGATTAGCCTTCACTCTATTAGCGACAAGCTGCTTATTGGCAGCAGGTGGGTGCAGCGATGGAAATGTAACCACCGAGGAGGTGTTATCCGCCTGCGGAGGCATTGCAGGAACCTACAGCGGCTCATACAGCGATAATTCCTGCCATGGCGACCACACCCAGGGCTCTATTTCCAATTTTCAGATCAGTGACGGCTGCACATCAGAGATTCAAGGATTTATCATCAGTGCCAACGGGAGCATTACCGGTATCGACGAAACCGGCAACTCATTTGACGTCCGCGCTGAAACTCCGCCGGGTTCCACCTGCGGCGGCCTGAGCGGAAGCTGTACCCGCACCGGCGAAAAATCATACCACTGCAACTACACCTGGGATCAGGGAGGAGGCGGCTCGCTTGACGTCAGCCGCTTGTAAGCGATGAACGGCAATCAGTCATGTCCCTTCGCCTTGAGGATGGCTGGTTGCCGTTTCCCTAAACACCGGTTAAACACTACTCCGTATGGTCACCCTGTGAAGATCAACTGGTGATCTGTGCAGTCTGTTGTCACCCCAGTTCATTCTCCCCAGTGACGCCCCTCAAGTCTGCCAAAAAGCTGATAATGTTCCCTGGGACCGAGTACTCCCATGGTTCCCTGCCTTCCCCATAGGGGGGAGGCGGCCACATCCGGATACCTGTTCCAGTAGGCACCTGCCAGCTCCTCTTCCCGGTCCATGTTTTCAGGCCAAGTCCACTCTATTTCTGCATAAATACGGCCTTCCTGATGTCCATGGTTGCGATAATGATCAGCCGGTCCCTTGATGCCGAGCACTCCATCCTCACCCCATAGTTGATTTTCCCGAACATCAGGATAACGTCGCCAGTAGGCCTGGGCCAGTCGTCGCTCTTTTTGCAGGTCCGGTGCCAGCTTATCGTACATTGCGCGCACATAGGCCTCGGTTCGCCGTGTGTCCGGGTTAAAAGCGGGAGATTGTACCGCATGCACCCACCAGATAACCACGCTGAACAGACACACCAGAAACACGAACAATGGCTTCACCCTTTTCACGGCATGGCCTCCAGTTCCAGCCACTTGCTCCACCCACCTCGATCAATCCTGCGGACTCGAACGCGCACCGGACTTGCCGGGACCACCCAGGTTTGCCAAAACCGCTTACTGAGGTTGCCAAAATCTTTTCTTGCCCCGCGAACCTCGAGTTCGCCATCAAGTACATTATCGCCGCTGCCTGCCCGGTACTGCACAACATACTCAGCGTCGCCTGTGCCCTGCCACTCGAGATAAAACCGACCGGCGAGCTCTTCATAGCTGTAGGCACCACTGGCGGGTGGGAAGAGCCACTGCGGGCCGCTGCCGACGAGGTTTTCCCGGGCATCCTCACGCACCGGTCGCTGTACGGCTGATTGAATTTTTGCACCAAGGGCAGCTTCCAGCCCTGCAATCTGCTCTTGCAACAGTGGATACAGGTCATTGGTCTCCAAGGGATCATCGCGTAGATCATAGAGCCGTAGAGCGTTCCGGCCATCCTGATTAGTTCGCCACAGCAGTTTCACATCCCCCTGGATCGCCCCATATTCAAAATAACTGATAGCGGCGGGATCCTCTTCGCTGAATCCTCCGCCTGAAGTCATGCCGAACCATGTACCGGTGCTGGGGTTATCCAACACATTTTGGCCCTCAAGGTATGCAGGGGGAGCAATTCCCAACAGCGAAAGGATCGTGACCATTACATCGGTATGGTTGGAGCCCGAAATTTCGTTGGGCCATTCTTTTTCAGTCAATGCCTTCGGAATCCACATGAACAAGGGAACCCGGACGATTTCCTCATAGAGGTGCCCTCCCAGGTTAGTGGACGCGTGGCCGACACTTCCCCGCTCACCATGCTCATCGCCATGGTCGGCAGTGACAATAAGCAGACACCTTTTGCGTAACCCACTCTTGGTATACAGCTCCCAGAATCGTGCGAACCAGTCGTCGAACTCCCTGACGTTTGCCGCATGCAATGCACGGATGGCCTCTACATCCTGAGGTTGGAAATCGATACTCCCGGATTTGATGTGAGTAGTGGTTCGGACTGTGTCAATTCGCTGCAGGGCCGTACTGTCAGCCACCATTCCTTCAAGATCCACACCATACCCATTGCCGGGTCGATACGGCAGGTGGGTATGAAGATAGTGCTCCCACAGAAAAAAGGGGGTATGGTCCCGAGCTCTTTGAATAAGCCAAAAATACGGATCAGTGCCCACATTATCAATGCCGAGTCCCAGGTTACGATAGAGGTCCATGGTCATAAACCCCTGCAACCCCTCCACCAGATAGCCTTTATCGGCGAGCATCTCCAGGGGTAAAACCAGCTTGCGGTCAACCGACTGACCGCGTGTATGTACTCCAGCCTGAAACGGGGTCAGGCCGGAGAGCAAAGAAATCATATTGGTGCCCGTCCAGCCGCTGACAGCGCGATGCTCAATGGATCGGTGGCTGCTTTTTGCTGCCTGCAGAAGGTTAGGCGTTATGGTCTCGTTCACCAGGTCGTGGCGCAGGCTCTCCACGGTCAGAAGAATAACGCTGATACGGTTTTCCCTCTGGTACTGCAGGATCCCTTGGATCGCCAGCGTGCAAAAGAGAAGCAAGGCAAGACTAATGAAAAGATAGCGAAACCGCATTAATCGCAACCGGATAGCAAAAGATGGAAAAAACCAGGCAACTCAAAACCAAACAGCCATACCGCGCCCTTCCCACCAGCTCTACATGATACACTGCCCAAAATACTAAGGCAGCTGAAAGGGGCAGCAGCAGCCAGAAAGGAATGACAACGTTTCTATACCCTGCAAGGGGGATGATAAAAGCAAGGGTGCTCACAACCAACCAGAACAGGTAGACAAGTGCTAATCCCCAGCGCTCCATATGCCCCTCAACCAATTGGCCGTCTCCCTTCCGTTCAAATAACATTCCACCATGCCAGATAAGTCCTCCGCCAAGCGAAGCGACGGCATTGACACTCATATCCCTCAGTCCATACGTTCGCTGTGGGTGTATTCCCTG
The DNA here is from genome assembly GCF_055398265.1 of Desulfogranum aggregans. Taxonomy (NCBI): domain Bacteria; kingdom Pseudomonadati; phylum Thermodesulfobacteriota; class Desulfobulbia; order Desulfobulbales; family Desulfobulbaceae; genus Desulfogranum; species Desulfogranum aggregans. Next base: position 1,040,587 of record NZ_AP042447.1, read on the forward strand.
AAGTAATTCATCATGAATACCAAAGACCATAGTGGCAAGTACGGAAAAGAACAGCAGAGCCGCGCCACCAAGTCTCCAAGACATGGTATAGCGAACCAGGCAGGAAAGGGCCATGTATTCTGCCACATGGATTCTCTTCACCGGGTAGCGGCCATCAGGAATAATCAGGGCAACCAGACACAGCAGAACTCCTGTCGTTACGAGGCCCCACGTAACCTGCCTTTCTTTGGCCAGCGTATTCAACGTACGGGGAAGGAACGCAAATACCAGCAGCACCGCAGCAATAGGGAAAATCACCATAAACGAAGCAGGAAATATGCTATCGAGCAGAGAAAACAAACCAAAAAGTTGGACAAAAATAACCACAGAAATACAGCAACATGCATACAGCACAAGTTGAAAAGATAAGCTGCCTTTATTCATCAACATGCCGTTTCAGTTCAAAAAAGAGGGTATGGTGGTTTGCTCCGGCCAGGATATTTTTTCCCTGTATCGGTGACCGGTGAAGAAGTGGATTCGACTCTTTCATTGGCCCACGACGCTGGTCATAATCCAGTACAAATTACCGTGAAGGTCAGGGAGAAGACAAGGTTTCTTTTTCCTCGAACATCACATCAACTGCTCTCGCCTTCTGCATAAAATCGCAGAACAGTGAGTGCTTGCCGATTGCTTCAATCGCCTTGACTGATTTTTGGTCTCTCCTAAACACCGCTATGCGTAAAACACCAGAGTTTGACACCATGGACGATACAGCATCACATTTCCCGGCATTTCTTCACTTTCTTTTAAACCAATTTTAACCAGCTGCTAATCAATGGCTGGTAATTTTCCACTCTTCACAGGCAAACAGAAGTCCATAAAAATTCATATTGACGACATAGAAATGATTTCAAGGAGATGCTACATGAAAAAACAGATTTCAGCCGCAGTATGTTTTGGTGTTATGTTGCTGGCAACTTCGTCCACCTTTGCCGGTGAGGCGACGAAAACCACCTCAACTGAAGTGGCTTTTGAAGGCGTCGCCTTCCCTGTCACCGATGAAGAGAAGCGTCAGGTACTTGCCAGTTCGAAGGTCACGGTTAATGGAAAGAACTACCCCATTGGCTATAATGTTATTCTGCGCAGTGGTGATAAATCCGGCAACGGTACGTTTGGCCTGTTACTTGATCAATACGGCAAGCCCATAAAAAACAAAGACGGATCTGAACATGTTTCTGTCGATAATGATTTTACCTCCCTGCTGCCCATAGACAATAAACTTTTCGCTGTTTCCCATTTTGAGAGCCGGCCGGGAGCAATGTATGTCACCGAGCTTTCCCAGGATGCGGTTACCGGTAAGTTAAAAGCCGTCAGTACCAAAAACATCGATTTTTCCTCCTACGGCGGCCTCTGGGTACCCTGCGCAGGCAGCGTTACTCCATGGAATACCCACCTGGGCAGTGAGGAATACCCCAACGATGCCCGCGCCACAGAATCAGCAGCATCCATGAAGGAAATTGAGGACTACGACAAACCTATGGCCAGGTATTTCGGGGTCGACCCATACGCCGAATCCACTACAGTGGATACCTTTCGGTCGGTCTTCAAGCCCTATCGCTACGGCTATCCTACCGAAGTCACGGTAACAGCGGATGGTTCCGCAACCCCGGTCAAACATTTTTCCATGGGCCGTGTGGCCGTGGAGCTTGCCTATGTGATGCCGGACAACCGAACCACCTATATATCGGATGACGGTACCAATGTCGGCTTTTTCATGTTCGTTACCGACAAGCCACAAGATCTCTCTGCGGGCACCTTGTATGCCGCCAAATGGAATCAGGTGCACAACGGATCCGGTGGCTATGCAGAGCTGGACTGGATTGATCTTGGCCATGCAAACAACCAGGAAATCCAGGATGCCATCGAGTCAGGCATTATCTTTTCCGATATCTTCAACGTCTCTCCCCCCAAAGAAGACGGAAGCTGTGAGGCTGGTTTCACTTCAGTAAACACAACCACAGGGCATGAATGCCTGCAGATCAAGCCGGGTCAGGAAAAAGTTGCCTCCCGCCTGGAGACCAGGAGATATGCGGCCATGAAAGGTGCCACCACCGAGTTCCGTAAAGAAGAGGGCATCACCTTCAATCCGGCCACCTCCACCCTGTACGTGGCCATGTCCGAAATCGCCAAAGGCATGGAGGACAATGCAAAAGAGGACTCAGGCGGTCCCAACCACATTCGTCTGCCTAAAAACAAGTGCGGTGTGGTGTATGGCCTGACTATCAGCCCGGATGATACAATCGCCAGTGAATACGTTGCCCAAAATATGTATGGTGTGGTGAACGGTATCATGCGCGCGTATCCCAAAGATGGGGACTACGCCAACAATACATGCGATATCAACGGCATATCCAACCCAGACAATGTAACCTACATGACTGGTACCGATATCCTTATCATTGGTGAAGATACCGGTTCCGGCCACCAGAATGATGTTATCTGGGCCTATGATACCACCACCCAGGCACTTACCCGTATTCAGACCACGCCCTATGGTTCGGAAACCACCTCACCCTACTTTTATTCCAATATCAACGGGCATGCCTATCTGATGAGTGTCATCCAGCACCCATATGTTGAATCGGACATGGATAAGTTGAAAGATCCGGCCGAAGCTGCCGCATATACCGGCTATATCGGTCCACTTCCAGCAATACAGTAATACAAACAACCTATTTAGCCACGCTTGTCCCCACCCTGCTCCCCGTTGCCCTGCTGAGGCTTCGGGGAGCAGTCATTTCCACGGAGAGATCCAATGTCGCTATCATCACCTGCTGCTATTCGCCTGTGCCCTCTCGTAATCTGGGTATTGTATCTGTTCGCGTCCTGTGCAGCTTTTGCCTCCCAATGGACTGCGGAGAACGAAACCGCTTACATTCCCCCGCAATGCTATACCGATACCAAGGGGAAAGAACAGCTACGCTACAACCCCTGCTATGTCTGTCATACCCGGTCTACAGAACCCAACTACCTCAATGATCAGGACCTGCAGTTGTCCTATTCTTTTCCGGATCAGGCCCTGCGCAATCCTTGGACCAACCTTTTCAGGGACTGGCGTTCGGCAGCAGATGCAATCACCGATGCTGCTATTCTCGCTTATACAGGCACTGACAATTACCGGTCTGACGAGGGTCAATTGCTCCTTAGGGCCCAGTTGGCCACTCTCCCTCCGGAGTGGGATGCCAACAGCAACGGTCAATGGGATGGATATGTACCGGATTGTTATTTTCGATTTAACAATGAAGGATTTGACCAAACTCCCTCCGGCAAGATGAGCGGTTGGCGGGTTTACTCCGCCTATCCCCTGCCGACTGCTTCATGGCCCACCAATGGGGGACTTCAGGAGTTGGCTATCCGTCTTCCCAAAGCCTTCCGACTGGATAGGGACGGCAAAGAAAATATGGAGGTATACGCGATCAACCTGGCCATCCTCGAAGCACTGATCAGTAAGAGGGACACTATGATTGCCCCTGTGGACGAAACCCACTACCAGGTGGATCTGGACAAGGATGGTCGGCTGGCCGTGGCCAGACATATCCACTATGACTGGAATCCCCTTGCCGGTAAACAGATGACCTGGGTTGGACTGGCCGGCGTAGAGCAACAGCAAGGCAAAATCCGGCTGGCGGCTGGACTCTATCCCAAGGGGACTGAGTTCCTCCAGGCACTCCATTATCTCCAGCCAGAAAAAGAGGGCCTCCAGCTGTCGCCGAGAATGAAAGAACTGCGCTACATGGTCAAAAAGACCTGGCAGACCTATGCTGACCTAGAAGAAAGCACCCTTGCGGAGGTAAAGGAACGTGATGATTTTCCTGACCGGTTGACCCAGTTCATCGGCACTATGGAAGAAGGTGTATACAATGGCAACGGCTGGCTGCTCCAAGGGTTTATTGAAAATAGTGAAGGTGACCTCCGCCCCCAGACGTATGAAGAGACGCTCAGCTGCACAGGGTGCCACGGAGGGGTGGGTGCGCCTACGGATAGCGTTTATTCCTTTTCGAGAAAATTCACTGGCCGTAATGAACACAACGGCTGGATTGGACATAATCAACACCGGTACCAACAGGTTAAAGAGCCCAAGATCATGCTTGAAAACGGGGCGCTCTACTACGAATACAGCTACTACCTGATGTACAATGGTTCAGCGTCCGAATACAGGCTCAACAGCGAGGCCGATGCCTTATTTTTCAATGACCAAGGGCCAGTGCAACCGCAGATGCTGACCAAGCTCCATGATGACATATCCACCCTGCTTGTCCCTTCGTACAGGAGAGCGCTGCAACTTAACAAGGCTTACCTCGCTCTTGTTCGTGAGCAGAGTTTTACCCGGGGGAGGCTCGCACCTTTGGAATCGTTGAAGCCCACTGTTCTCAGTGAGGTCGAACAGGATGCAGCCACTGGCCTGCAACAGGAAACCAGTATTGCTGGCGTCTTTGGCAGGTATCTGCCTCCCGGCACGCCTGCCGGCTCTGATACGGCCCCCAGTGTGGTTGAATCATCGGTCCGGGGTGCAGCAATGGGTGGGCCGGATGGCAAGGCTTATGAAACAGATGAACATGGTATTATCCACAAAAGCCGCTATGCCTCGCCTTTTGATCATGTACACCATAGCTTTCCCCATCGTTTAACCCTGCCCACCAGAGTGATTGTTCCTCTGGGCAACAACCCGAGCTGCTACTCCTGTCACCGCCTCGATGCACCGGTTCCAGGACCGAATGTGCACATCACCGAACCGGTGAATTTCATCAGCGGGGAGGCGTCGGAAGCACTGCCTATGTCGAGAATTACCCAGAGCAGCGGACGCGACATCGGGGGGAAATGGAGTCCCGACGGCGATCGCATCGCTTTTGTGTCCAACCGGAGTGGCCGTGACCAGGTGTGGCTCATGGATGCAGATGGCAGCAACCAGGTACAACTCACCCTAGGGAGAGCCAGCCACGGATGGCCGGAATGGGACCGAAGTGGAGAGCGCATTGTCTGCTGGGGATATGATGCGGACGCAGATGAAAACCTAATAAAAATTATCAACCTTAAAAATGATACCCGGCGCATCGTCTTGCGCTCGCCCGCCCTGCTCGACCGACCGGTTTTTAGCCCCGATGGAAAAACCATCACCTGGGCCGCCAACCGTCAAAACAACTGGGACCTCTGGTTGTTGGAACTGGATAGCGGAAAAAAATTTCGCCTCACCACTGACAACAGCATGGATTCCAACCCCCTTTGGAGTCCGGACGGCAAGATACTTGCCTATAAAACCGCCCCTGCCGGCGGGGGATACAACCTCACCGGCCAGAACTTCCTGACTTTTCCTGATGGATGGGCGAATCCGGTTACCCACACCTGGAAGGGACCGGAATCGGTACAGATGAATGGATGGAGTCCGGATGGCAGCAAAATTGTATATACCGCTGAAATCGTCACCGACAGCCCCGGGTATGATCGGGTCAGTTACCTGGCAATCGCTTCCGACCTCCAGCTGCAAGATGGTGTGGCGATAGCGTTGAACCATGTCTTCCTCACTGAAGGTCATACCCTTGGCGACCGTGGCCCCCTCTTTTCTCCGGACGGCAAGCGAGCAGTCTGTTGGGCCTGGAATCAATCTTCCCGGGCAACCTTGTGGCTGTATGATTTTACCACGAAAACAACCAGGGAACTGACCCTTAACGGACCGGACATGTATCCGGTATGGTCGCCTGACGGAAGACGCCTCCTGTTTGAGTCAGCTCGAGAGGGTAACTCTGACCTGTGGGTCATGGAGGTCGATCCCGCGCAGGGATGAGCAGATACAGTTCGTTCCCCTGCACTCTTTGCATATCTCCCCGCTTACGAATCGTCCTTTGCTATGGTCCATAAGCGGGGAGGCCTTTCCTCCCCTTGCCTCTGCTCTGATAACCACCATTGCCGGCCCCTGTCTGGAAACATCTCATTATTTATTGCCTGTCACCATTGCCCACCCGCACATACCGTAGGGCATGATCAATTTCAGCAAAAAGGACCACTCTCCCTGCCCTATTGCCTCTTGCATCTGTACAGGTCAGAGCGTACTATACAGTGAGAAACGGTAATGCATCTTCGTCAGTAATCTGTCGTTCTTTTTATGCATTCTGTTGTTTTCCTAGGAGGTCTGGCCGGTGCAACATGCAAAAAATTCCTCTCGCCTCTTGAATAGCCCCAACCTGCAGCAGTATGCCCAGACCTGCGCCACTTTTTCCTGGGAAAACATTCGCACGGAGTTACTGGAACACAGCACTGCTGGCAACTGCAACATGGCGTGGCTTGCTGTCGATCGCCATGCAGTTGGCAGTGCGGGTGAAAGACCAGCCATCTGCTGGTGTGGATCCAAGGGGGAGCGCGAGGAAATTACCTACCGCAGTCTCAGCCTGGACTCTAGCCGATTCGCCAACGTCCTTGAAACGCTCCAGATAGCGGCTGGAGAGATTGTTTGCACCTTAGCCGGAAGATCGCCGCTGCTGTACACAGTCTGTTTTGGTACCTTTAAGCATCGAAATGTTTTCTGCCCGCTTTTCGCAACCTTCGGGCCTGAGCCGGTATATCAACGACTGCATCAGGGCAGCATCACAGTTCTTGTCACCACCAACGCCCTGTACAACAGAACAGTCAAACACCAGAGGGGTGCCCTTTCGGAACTCCGCCATATACTCCTTCTTGATGCAGACCAACATCAGCAGTACAATGTATGGTCGTTGCCCCGATTACTCGAATCTGCTTCACCTTCGTGGACCATCCCACCGACATCCTGGGATGATCCGGCCCTGCTCCATTTCACCAGCGGGACCACAGCCATGCCCAAGGGAGCCTTACATGTCCATGAGGCTGCCCTTACCCACTATATGACAGGGAAATATGTGCTTGATTTTCATCCGGAAGACCGATTCTGGTGCACCGCTGACCCTGGCTGGGTACTGGGAACCACCTATGCCGTCATTGCTCCCCTGCTCCATGGAATAACCACCATTTTCGATCAGGGGGAGTTTGACGCAGGGCGATGGCTGGATATCCTTCATACGGAACAGGTAGCAGTACTCTACACTTCACCAAGCGCATTGCGCCGCCTTCAGCGGGTTGATGAATCCAATTGGCAGACCAGAAATTTTCCCTATTTGCGGGCAGTGCATTGTGCCGGCGAACCACTTGCTCCAGAAACGGTCAAATGGGGGAGAGACCACTTCCACTGCAGTATCCATGATAATTGGTGGCAAACCGAAACCGGTGGGATCATGGTTGCCAACACTCCAGGCCAGCCCATTAAACCTGGTTCCATGGGAAGACCGGTTCCCGGTATAAAAGCTGCCATAGTATCGGATTCAGGAGAAGATATCTCGTCCACAGGCCGGGTTGGCATGCTTGCAATCGAAGCAGGCTGGCCTTCGATGTTCAGGGGCTATATTCACGACAGCAAACGATATGACCGATGTTTTTGCGGCCAATGGTACCTGAGCGGTGACCTGGCAGCCATAGACCTGGACGGATACTTTTGGTTCAAGGGACGCGTTGACGACATCATCAAAACGGCAGGGCATATGGTCGGTCCGTTTGAGGTGGAAGCAGTACTCGTCTCGCACCCGGCGGTTGCGGAAGCAGCGGTGTACGGTATCCCTGATGCGCTGCTCGGTGAACGGGTAGCGGCCGCGGTAGTCCTTGAACAGGGCAGTGATGCCAACGATCAATTACAGGCAGAGTTAATAGGCTATGCCAGACAACATCTTGGGCCTGCCATTGCCCCTCGAACTATCGTTTTTGTCAGGAAACTCCCTAAAAACAACGCTGGAAAAATAATGCGACGGCTGTTGCGCACGCCTGTTGGGCATGGCCCGTAATGTGCGTATGGAACAGCTTTCCCCAGGCGATCTTCCCTGCAGCAAGTGGTGCAGCTGCATTCCACCAGAGGCAAAAAAATGTCGATACGAAATCTTGATGCCCTGTTCAAGCCCTCATCGATAGCCCTTATTGGTGCAGGAAAAACCCCGCACAGTGTGGGTGCGGTGCTGGCTCGGAACCTGTTGGCCGGCGGTTTTAGCGGTAAAATATTTCCGGTAAATCCAAAGTACGAGGAGATTGAAGGATACCGGTGCTATCCTGAAATCGACAGCCTTCCGGCAGCTCCGGATCTCGCTGTTCTGGCCACTCCGCCCCATTTGCTGCCGAAAATGATAGAAAATCTCGGCAAAGCCGGTACCCGGGCAGCCGTGATAATAACCGCTGGCTACGGTCGTTCTGCAGATAACCGGGACCGTTTATGGAAAGAATCGCTCCAGCAGAGCGCCCGCCCCTCCCTGCTCCGCATGGTGGGGCCCAATTGCCTTGGCATCATGGTGCCGGGCAGCCGGCTGAATGCAAGTTTTGGTCAGATTACCCCACGCAGCGGCAACCTCGCATTTGTCGCGCAATCAGGGGCAGTCCTCACCTCGGTGCTGGACTGGGCCACTGCACGGGAAATCGGATTTTCCCATTTTGTTTCTCTGGGCGACATGGTGGATGTAGATTTTGGCGATATGCTCGATTACCTGAGCATGGATTATACGACCAAAGCGATCCTGCTGTATATCGAAGCCATTACCCACTCCAGAAAATTTATGTCTGCGGCCCGAGCGGCAGCCCGCATTAAGCCGGTGATCGTGGTCAAAAGCGGACGTTATGCAAAGAGTGCCCAGGCCGCAACAACCCACTCGGGTGCAATGGCCGGGGTAGACGCAGTATATGACGCCGCCTTCCGACGAACCGGTGTTTTGAGGGTTATGGACCTGGAGGCCCTGTTCAACTCAGTGGAAACTCTCGCTCTGGGTCAGCCGCCCAAAGGTGAGCGGCTTGCGATCCTTTCCAACGGCGGCGGCATAGGGGTACTGGCGACAGATAAACTCATCGAAAAAGAGGGACGTCTGGCTGAACTTTCCCCGGCAACCATCCAGCAGCTTGACCAGGTACTACCCTCCACCTGGTCGAGAACCAACCCCATTGATATTATTGGTGATGCCGATGGCACCCGTTATGGCAAAGCCCTGGCAGTACTCCTTGCCGACAGAGGCGTTGACGGAATATTGGTCATGAACTGTCCTACCGCGATCACCTCCAGCGAGGAAGCCGCGCAAACGGTTATCAAAGAGGTGGAGCAAAGGGCTGGCGGGGCATCGCGACCGGTTGTACTGGCAAGCTGGCTGGGTAACGGATCTGCGGAAAAGGCCAGGCAGCTCTTTCGCAGGAGCCGTATCCCCTGTTATTCAACTCCGGAAGATGGTGTTCGAGGCTTCATGCAGATGGTTCGCCACCGCCACAGTCAGGAAATGTTGATGGAAACCGTACCCGACATTTCCTCCCGTTTTACCCCGGATCGGACAGCGGCACGCACCATCATTTCTCAGGCCCTCGCCTCAGGAGAGGAATGGCTCAGTGCAACAGACGCAAAAAAAATGCTCACTGCCTACGGCATACCGGTAGTTGAGAGCCATACGGCTGCAACTGCCGAGGGGGCAGGAGAACTCACTGCCATTCTTGGTTGCCCGGTTGCATTAAAGATACTCTCCCCAGACATACAGCATAAGTCGGACGTTGCAGGGGTGCGGCTCAATCTTGAAAGCCGCGAAACAGTGACAGCAGCGGCCACAACCATGCTGAACCACATTTCCAGTCAATTTCCCCAGGCCGATATTCACGGGGTAACGGTTGAACCCATGGTGAACAGACCACATGCCCGCGAACTGCTCATCGGGGCCTTTGAAGATGAACAGTTTGGCCCGGTCATCGTTTTTGGACATGGGGGGACAGCGGTCGAAGTGATTAATGACACCGCCATCTGCTTTCCACCGCTCAATATGCGCCTTGCCCGGGAAGTGATGAGCTGCACGAGGGTATACCGATTACTGCAGGGGTACCGCAACACTGCGGCAGCGGACCTTGACGAGCTCGCTCTCACCCTGATCAAGGTATCGCACCTGATCTCCGATGTGGCAGAAATCAAGGAACTGGATCTCAATCCGCTGCTTGCAGATGAAAACGGGGTGATTGCCCTTGATGCCCGACTGCGAATCAGTGGTGTGCCCGCGGGCTCCAGCGCGCGGCTGGCCATACAGCCTTACCCCCATGAACTGGAGGAAAACATTTGTCTACCTGATGGAAAAAAGCTGTTGTTGCGTCCTGTTCGGCCGGAAGACGAAAACGGTTTTCATCGCATTTTTGCCGCTCTATCGCCAGAGGAAATACGTATGCGCTTTCTGCATCCCATGCGCAGCCTGTCACACCAACTAGCCGCCCGATTAACCCAGATAGACTATGACCGTGAAATGGCCCTGGTGCTCGAAGGGCAAAACACCTACAATATGGGCGAACTCTATGGCGGGGTACGAATTGCGGCCGATCCGGACAATGAGGCGGCCGAAATATCTATTCTTCTGCGCCAGGATATGACCGGTTCAGGGCTCGGCCCGATGCTGATGCGAAAAATCATTGAGCATGCACGGAAAAAAAAGATAGGTTGCTTGTTTGGTGAAGTGCTCACCGACAACACACCAATGCTGCGCCTGGCATCAGCCTTCGGCTTTCAGGTAAAGCCCGACCCTGAAGATGGTGGGATCAGACGGATAGAACTTGTGCTCTAGGCTTACCCAAATTATTCATGAGCATTTTAGTTATGTCGATAGCTGATTGGTTTTAATGGCATCAGTATGAAATTACAATTTTTCACTGAAAAGGACAAAATGCTCATGAGCAACCCGGGCTAGCCCAGGAGATAGCGGATGCACCCATTCAGGGTGGAGAGCTGCGGGTAATCCACTTCAGGGATGGTAACGTCAAGTTCCTTGGCAAACATATTCATCAGGTTCATGCAATCTACGGAGTCAAATGGGAACTGATCCCTGAAGCGGACGTCCGGCTGCAGTGAAGCAAGGTCTGCTTCAGGCGCTATCTTTCCGATACAGGTGAAAACCAATTCTTTCAGCTGCTGCTCATTCATCAACGCTTCCTCCCTTTGAGTGATGGGGAAACAAGTGCATGGTAAGGGTCGATCCCTGCCGTTCTGGTGTGCACCTCGGTTCCCACAGGATAATGACCTGCTCAGATTATACCTTGTTGCCGAACATGGATCCACAGATCATCATTGCATCCGGACAGGCAAACGGGGCAGCATGAGGTGCTACTCTTCCGATAACGTTCCCACCTGCCTGTTTGCCGGGGAAAATGTACCACACAGGGAAAAATCAGGCCATCTTCCTGGTGGTATCAATGTGCTGCAAGTCTTCGAGGTAGGCTTTTGATCGGTCCAGATAGAACGAAAGAGCCTTGGAAAAATTTCTGCCGACCAAGCCGTCGACAAAGACCTGGCTTATTTCCCGGTGTCTACTGAGGACCAGCTGAGAGCGATAAAAAATCAACCACTCCTCTCTGGACATTTCCTCGAGGATACCCTCAAGCGCTTTGCGGGCACGGGGACGGTACATCCAGAAATACATCAGGTCCAGCGCGTTGACGATCAGAAGTTTCTCCTGCTCGGCGGCCTGTTCACCAAGAGTTGCCATCAGCTTTTCCGGCGACTCCAGCAGCGTGAGCACCTCCTGTTCCGGAAAAAGCAGGTCCAAGCGAGAGAACACGGCAAACAGCTGGACGATTTTCACCCGGTAGGCTGCCATTTGCTGCCTGACATTCACCTGACGGTCAGCCAAGCCCTCTATCACCCCGGCCACGCAATCAGAGGCGAATTTGGAAATAATGGCCGCCCACTTCTGCAGCATTGCCGCAGGATCGGGGCTCCCGCCGAGCACAAGAAAAGAGCCAACTAATGAATTCAGCAATATGGCCAGAGGAATGGCCAGGATTGAGCGGAAAAAATTCCCTGCCGCAGCTGAACGGGGTAAGCCTCTGAAGAGATTATGGCTGGATATGTAGAGCCCGTTTGCCAGCCCCATGACAGCATAAAGCAGGACAGGGTTGGTTGAAGTGGTTATTCCCATACCTTTATCCAGCAGGAGCGTTTTGACCAGAAAATCAAGCAATGGAACAGAAAAACCTGTATACAGCAGAGAGTCCGCAATTCTGCTCCAGCTGACGAGTGAATTCCAAGGAAGAAGCGGCGATCTCCTTATCCCACCTCCGCCCAGGACCGATTGAATAATGTTTCGTGATCCGGTAATGGCAAACCAGATAACCGCCCCCAAATAGGCAAGCACCCACCAGTCCTTGGTCAGATAAAAGGTACAAAAGGCGGGAAGAAATCCCAACAGGACCTTGAGGGTGTTTCGCAGGTGCGTATTCAAATACCTCCATGAATGCTGCTGACGCTCCTTTTGGGCATGAGTGGTCAGCAGCTTGTTCAGTTCGCCATTTTCGGTCAAACCACCCAGGGTAGCAATATTAGCGGAAAGCTGTGGGTTGAAGACAAATCCGTCCAAAGTCCAGTCATGTTGCCGATTGCTGATCAGTCCTGCTATATGAGCAAAACGTGTCGTTTTTCTCCGGCCTTTGTTGATGGTCAAGGCCTGATGAAACCGTGTGTAGCTGACCCTGGTCAACAATGCCGATACCGGAAGCAGCGTCCTTCTTCCTTCTCCTGCGGCCTGCGCAAAAGCCCGCCTGGCTCGTTGAGGGAGGGTGTCCAGCACAACCAACCCCATCCCATGTCGGTGCTCTGCCTGCCCGGTTGAACCGGAACCGATACACGATTTCAAGGTACTTTTTCGATAGTAGTGATGAAATCTTTCCAAGCTGGAAAGGATACGCATCAGCCGTTCCTTTCGGTCCACCATTACCAGCAGTTCTTTTGCCCGCAGTTTTTTCTCCGGTTTTTGGTCAGGCAAGAGTTCAATGTGCTTCTTCAGGCGCAGAAGCTGCTCCTCAAAATCCCAGATAATTTCCCGAATAACCTTTTTCAAGCTAATCACATTGTCATCGGTGAGCGCCCGTTGCAGATCGCTGATCAGACGATAATGATGCCCCGGACTTTTCAAGGCAACCGATTCGGCGCCTGTAGCAGAATCAGAACGCATTCCATGAACAGCGTCTTTGAGATTGTACGATTCGATGTGGCTTATCATTCCCTCACCGACAAAGAGCAACTCCATTGTATCCTGCACCGAAAGATTACTGAGGCTGAGCACGAGAGAAGAACTAGAGTGGAGGGAGAGCAGGCGAGAAAGCAACTGGTATGGGGTGGATCGAAGCAGCGCTGGAACGCGTTCATCCGTGGATGGCTGACCAGGATTATGGATGCCCGGGTTATTCGAAGAAGTGAGAAATCGATCAACGATCGACTCCACAGTGACCCTTCGCAGTCTCTCCAGGCGCAGGCTTGCCGCCTCTCGATCAGCCTTCACCTGGCTGCCAAGCTGATCAAGCAGTGCCGGCAGGTGTTCCTTCACCCGCTGAAGATAGAGATTGTGAATAAAGCGGGAAAGGTGAACAATAGTCGGTTGCCCAGTACCGATAAATTCGAGGAACTCTACCCGTGAAAGGTGGGCAATCTCCACTCCGGATTCGCTGTTCAGGGTATGGCGGTGGGTAGCATTAAAATTTTCCAGGACGTCAAAGACGTATTGTTGCTGGTAACGGGACACCTCTTGCCCCGCCTCCATCAGCGTCTTGACCGATGGATCATCAAGAAAGGAGAGAAACGTTCGAGTATCCTTAAAGCCGTGCGGCACCCAGGTAAAGCGAGCGTATTTGTCCTGGAAATGGGCCCAGTATTCAATCCCGACCCGAACATGCACGTTGAGAATGGAAGCGGCCTCGAGCAGTTCCTCAACGACAGCCGGGGCAACATGGTTGTAGTATACCACCGTAAGGTGTCGGATACCCTTTATCCAGGCATCCATGACCAGATGGGTTGGAGACTTTCTGCCTTTGGAATTGGCGTCGTGGACCCGGTCATCAAAGGCATACTGATTCCATGCTTCCGGCATTTCCAGCAGGTGATAACGGGCAAGTTCAGCCCGTACCTTGCGGGGATTACCAGTTGAGACCATTCTGAAATCATGCGCCAGTCTCACCTGCTGCAGTTTGTCCTCCCGACAGCGCAGCAGTTCTTTCATAATCTGGAGCTGCACCCGGGCGGTATTCTTTTGTAGTGTCCCTGCCGATGAGAGAAACACCTCATCACGCAGTGATTGCAGCGCCCTCAGCCGGTCCGGGGCTTTGCCTTTATCAAACGATCCGAGAAGAACGGCAACAGCATATGCTATCCGCAGTCCCTGCGGTGCAGCCATTTCCTTAATCCCCCGTGGATGCATATTTTCGGCAAACATTGAATGCAGGGATCGGGATTGCTCGCCGCGTTCAAGCACATCGTGGACGATGTCAAGCAGTCGGTAATCCTGCTTATCAAAAAAAAGAGGGGAAAATGTCCGTTTCTTCGTCATCAGCCGTCTGTGGTTCACTGAAGTCGTCTACAAATGGAAGGGGTTCCACTGGTATACTGTTCAACCGAAGCAGGAAAAAAGCAATATCCGGGTGAAACCCAACATCTTGTTCATGGGTGGTCTATACCATTTTTCTTCGGATGTTGAAGTAAATCCTCAAGCATTGGCAACACCCTCTGCTGCTTTAAAAAAACCAGCGGAGCCGCAGTTCCAGCCGGTTACTGTTCTGCTTTTCGCCATATTCAGTACATCCCCCCCCACCCAAAAAGCTCCACCGCAATCGCAGCTCCCAGTTGGTAAATCCGGTATAGATACACTCGGGTGTGAACGAATAACTCCGGTCATCGAGGTTGATGATGGCAGTCACAGCAGGAGTGAAGTAAAGCAGGTCAAACGGCTCCTTCTGATTTAAACGTACATACAGATAATTACGTCCAGGCTGAGGGCGTCCGTACCCCTTGAGACTCGCCTCCCTGCTCCGTTCCAGTAGTTGACGGCCCAGAGCCTGCTGTAGATTGTCTCCCGCCTCTCCGACAAGCTGATAGAACCAATCCATCTCCTCTTCGCTGTAGCCGCCGCCATTATGATAATATTCGATGATGGAGGTGATATTCTGTTGCGAAAGATGACGCAGCCCAACAAGCCATGCCATTGCATCTTCCTCACTACGCTTGAGCATGCCTTCGGTGTTCAGGGTCAGGCGGGGCTGGTTTTCCGTCCAGGCCAGTTCGCCATGGATTTCGATATTGGAGGCCAGGTTTTTGGAAAAATCGATACCATACCCCGTAGGTCGACTACCGCCGGTGAGCAGGAGCAGATCGATATCGGTATCTTTCACCAGAAGATACAACTTGGCTGCCAGATTGAGCCTGTTTGCCGAGCCGAAATCGTCGTTGAGGTCGCCGGATACCGGAAGCAGCACCCCGGTCAGCGCTGTTGTCTGGAAAAGCGTGCCGCTGCTCCGGACCAGGTCGGCCTCAGCAGTGACGTATCCCTCCAGGGCGTCATCCGGGTTATTGGGATCTTTTCGACGATTAATAAAACCGACCGGATTCCAGGCATAGCCCTTGCCCCAACGATAGCTCTTTTTCCCCAGGCTCAAGCGAAGCCGTTCCGATGGAGCGACCTCGGCATAGGCAGTGAAAATATCCGCAGTATCGCTCCAGCCAAAGGTATCCTGTTGACCTGCCGCCTTGAGCAGCCACTGCAGCTTGAGCATCTCCCGGGTATAGCGGCCCTCCAGCTGCAGGCCGCCATAAAGTCGATCCAGGGTGGATTCCGAATCATCAGCCAGATTGAGCAGGCTGAATGCCGACCCCTGATTGATATGCATATGATCCCAGCGTATTTCAGCAAATCCGCCCCACTCCAGGGTCTTTTTTTCGATTTCTTCCAACTCGAAACTGAATTCCTCGGCCCTCAGACAACCGGCAGATGCCGACACGAGCAGCATAAATGCCAGGAAAGGATACAGCCAGATACCATTAACGAAGCGCATCAATCGTGGGCAGGCCATTGAGGGTAAAAACTTCGTCGCTGAACGCTCTTGGTTGCAGCTTGGCAAAAAGCATTATTGAACGGTAACCTTTATGCAACGGGCTGTCGGTCTCCAGCATGGATGGCCGAACATGCCCATTGCCGAAGTCCTTGATTTTTGAATAGTGCAGGGTCTTGATCAGCATACCGCTCACCGCGTAGCATTCGATGGTGGTCGGCAGGGTTGTCTGCTTGTCAACCAGCATCACCAATCGATCATAGGCCACCGCCGTCGACTTGGCCTTGAGTTCAAGCAGATAATGATCTCCTTTATCCTCGATGGAGGTGGCTGCATATTCCACACTGAAGTCGAGACGAAGGATATCGGAATTATTGAAAACCCCACCAACCACAGACTGGAGACTGGTGATCCGCAACGGCTTACCGACACTGGGAATGTAGAGCCACATGTTATCCCCCAGACGGAGCGTGGCCCGCCCCTTTTCGCTGGCTGGGGAGAGAAAAAGTGCCACCATTTTATCCTGGCCTTTTTTTACCGTATACAGAACAAATTCCTTTTTACTCCCATCGGGTTCTACATTGATCAACTTGCGATACATCTCGTAGGATGCGGGCTGCATTTTTTCGTCCACCTGCCGCAAAACTTCGTTGCCGTCCAGGGCGAAACCGTTCCCGGCCAGCAACAACAAGGAGCCAAGCAAATAAGCAACAAGAGATACGCTCTTCATGAAAATTCTCCTCCCAAAGGTGCTACACATGACGCAGTGCGTTGATGGGGTCCATTTTGGCCGCCTTCCATGCCGGCTGCAAACTACCGACGACTGCCACCGCAATTACAATGGCCACCACCATCACCACATCGCTCATGGCGATGGTGGGGGCGAGGAGCAGGTCCTTCTGGCGGCCGAAATCAAAACTGATACCCGAGAGATTCATTCCCGCAATGGCCGCCAGGCTGACGGCCAGACCAATCGCCGTGCCCAATATGCCGAGGAGTAACCCCTCAGTCATGAACAGGGCCATAATTCGTCCTGGTTGGGTGCCGATAGCGGCGATCGTACCTATTTCATTGATGCGCTCGTAGACCGACATGATCATCACGTTCATAATGGAGACCAAAACGATGGCCACCAGCATTACTTTGATAAAGAGGGTCATCAGGTCGATCATGTTGGCGATCTTGGAAAAGGGAGAAAGTTTTTCCCAGGAATGGATTTCAAACACCGGTTTATTCTGCTTGTTGCGCAAACTACCGAGGCTGTGCTGCAGGTCACTGAAGACCGGTTCCAGCTGGTTCATTCCCGTGAGGCGGATGGCTATCTCACTCACCTCCTTTCCTTCGATACGTAAGAGCGTTTGGGCATCCTCCATATGGATGTAGCCGTCACGCCCGCCTGGCCCGGAAATCCCTTCCAAAATCCCGCGCACCACGAAAGGCTGCCCATTTACCGAGCCGTCCTTGTTGGTCGCCACCAGAACAATGGTATCCCCCAGTCGAACCTTCATTCCCCGGGCGATAAGCTCAGGCACCAGAATTTCCCCCTTGGCCAGCAGCCCCTGCGGATCGCCTTCGATCATTCGGTCAGCCAGCATGGGAGAAGTTTGCAGTTCCTGATCAGGATACACAGCATTAAGCCGAATATTCGTGGTTTCGTTGAAATTGCTGAACATTGCCCCCAGTTTGATCCGCATGGAATAGGCTTCTATGGCGGGATTGGCATCCAATGCCTGGCGAGCCTTCTCCACCTGCTGCGCTTTCAGATTTCGATTGAGAGGGAGGCTGTCGATGGAGGCAAGATAGCCCTTGCGGTGCACCTGCAGGTGACCGAGCATGGAATCGGTGATTTGACCGATCATCAAGGCCTTGAATGACCCGGAGACAGCAACGAATAACAGGACCGCAACCACGCCCAGGGTAATAAGAATTGAAGTGAGCAGGGTACGCCGTTTATAGCGCTGCAGATTCCTGGCTGCAATTTTTATAACCTTATACATGACTTCCTCCATCACCGAATTGACCGCTGCGAAATTGCCCATCTTCCAGGGTGTAGATGATTTCCGCATTTTTCACCACCTTGGGGTCATGGGTGGAAAAAATGAAGGTGGTGGAAAACTCATCCCGCATCTGTTTCATCAGACCAATGATGCGATTGGCAGTCTCCCGGTCCAGGTTGGCGGTTGGTTCATCGGCAAGAACCAGTTGAGCGTTGGTAACCAGGGCGCGGGCAACGGCAACCCGCTGCTTCTGGCCGCCAGAAATCTGCCCGGGATACTTGTGGGCCTGGTCTGTCATGCCCACCGCTGCCAACAACCGCTCCACCTGCTCCCTGCGTTTGACGCCAGACCAATTCTGCACCATGATGAGTGGATATTCGATATTCTCAAACACGGTTAATACCGGGATCAGGTTGAAGTCCTGAAAGATAAAGCCAATGTTTTCTCCGCGGAACCTGGCCGAAGCCTTGGCATTGAGCGTAGTGATATCCTCTCCCGCAACTTCAAGTTTGCCAGTGGTTGGGCTATCGAGACAGCCGATCATGTTGAGCAGTGTGGACTTGCCGCTGCCCGATGGGCCGACAAAGGAAACAAACGAGCCCGGTTCGATGACAAAATCCACCCCGCGAATTGCTTCGACAGTGATATCACCGCTACGGTAGATTTTTGTGAGCTGCTGTGCAGCAACAATGGCCATGGGATATTCTCCTTTGCTGATTCGATAGTATGTCTTGTCCTACCTCGTTTCACGCCGATACAAACCTTTCAGGCAATAACCATCATGTTTACATCATTTTTTCAATCTTATCCTTCCTATAGAATATCAGGGAGTTGCAGACAAACCCAAGGAATGATATACCACTAGTGGTGGTACAGGTCCAGAGGTATATTGAGGAAAAAGAGGGCGCTTGCAGCAGGCACAATCGGCGGTTAAAGCCTGCCGCGAACAATTGCAACGAGGAGTGATGGAGGAAAACCCATGCAGGCAAAAGAACGGGCTGCGATCGAATTCGGGCTGCGATGGAGCAGTGCCCAGGCAAATCACCATGACCGGGTGCATATGGAAACAGTCGATTTCTGGCGCGACATCCTCCCCGGGGAACTCGAGCGGAACCTGGCAGGATTGGATGCCGGTGAGTCCTGCCGAATGCATTTCGGGGCAGGTGAACTGGTGCCGCCGCAGGAGAAAAAACAGGTACGCACCTTTGACCAAGCCCTGTTTGACAGTTCCTCCATGGGCCGAATGGTTGTACCCCGATTGGGAAGGTTCTATCCGCAGGGTATCGCCCATGGGGGACTGGGCTGTTTTCGCCAGACACTCACTCCTTTTCGGGTGATTGACAGTACAGGCAGCACCATCACAGTTGATACCAACCACCCGTTGGCCCCCTACCCCCTTACCCTGGAGGCACGGGTACTCGTGAGAAAACGCTCAAGGACCGAGCGTGGCGGCAGCTGCAACGATCTGGCCGAGGGGCTCACAGCTGACGGACCGGGCATGCAGGCGGCTTATCCGGAAATTGCCACTGATTTCTATTCCCACTACCCTTTTTCCCGAGCCAACGAAGCACCAGATGCCCAGTTTTACCACCGCCCGCGCCTGGTTAATCACCTCGATGACATCGCGATCAACCAGATACGGCAACTCTACGGCAGACACCTCGGCCACCACACCGACATCCTGGACCTGATGAGCAGCTGGGTTTCGCATCTTCCCGATTCTCTGCACTCCCTGCGCGTGACCGGGCTGGGTATGAACAGGGAAGAACTCGAAGCCAACGTCCGCCTGGAAACACGAATTGTCCATGACCTGAATAACACCCCGATCCTGCCTTTTGCCGCGGACAGTTTTAATGCCGTCATCTGCACTGCTTCCATCGAATACCTCACCCGGCCAATAGAGGTGCTGACAGAGGTTGCCCGGGTCATCCGACCGGGAGGGATCTGCATCATCACCTTCTCCGATCGCTGGTTCCCCGGCAAGGAGATCGCCCCCTGGTCGGACCTGCATCCTTTTGAACGTTTAGGATTGGTCCTCGATTTCTTTGTGCAGACCCAAGCTTTTACCGATTTGCATACTGAAACGATCCGCGGTCTTCCTCGTCCGCACTCGGATAAATACTTCCCTGAACGAAGTACCGCTGATCCGGTTTTTGCGGTGTGGGGTACTGCTATCTGACTGCAGACTGTAATGCATTATTCTTGCCGCCGAGATAGTCGTCAATCACAGGAGGAAGAAAATGTTGAAACACCAGACAAGGACTAAAAAGTACAGGGGAGTGCACTATATTATTGATAGTGACGACAGGCCCAGACGCTATCGGCCCTGGCTGGGTGATGCTTTTTCCTTTTTCTATGATCGCATGATGCGCAAGTCCATATTTCCTAAAAAATTTCAAGCAGACATGAACAAACATTTTCAGGTGCTGACAAAGGAACTGGACGATGTACATGGGCAACGCGTCCTTGAGCTTGCCACCGGTAGCGGCAGTGTAACTGCTTTTCTCAGCAAAGATAATCATTATGTTGGCACCGACATCAGTGCAGGCTTGCTCAAGCAGGCAGCCAGGCGATTACGCCATGCAGGGTTTGCTGATGCCACACTGTACTTGGCCAATGCTGAAGATCTGCCCTTTGAGGATGCCTCCTTCACCCATTGCCTCTGTGTGTTGTCGCTCAATTTCTTCGCTGACCTGGAATCGGTCATCCAGGAAGTAAAAAGGGTACTCACCGCTAACGGCGTCTTTGTCTGTGTAACACCAATACCCGAACGCCAGCTCACCGACAGCGTGATCAGAGGGACACTGTACAGTGAGGAAACATTACAAAGCACCTTCCATCGACACGGTTTTGTTTTTATGCCCATCGCCTGCAATAACGGCGCGTTACTGTACTTTAAGGCATTCAAGCGGAATAACGGGTAAACAAGCGCATCTTGTTTCCTCTTCTGCCCTCTTCAATGCACTCCTGAGACAACTCCATCAGGCCACCTTGCAAAACATTCAAGATACCCGGCATATTTTTTTCTTTCAGGCAATTCCTCACCGAACAACTGTGGATGGCTGCTGGTGGGAACGATTTACATGTGACATTTAAACATATCCTGGGTGATGGAGGCGGAAACGGTATGCTGACACAGCAGTTTCTTCCCTGTTTTTCTCGTCTCCACGCTGCATGCAGAGCAAATGCGCCACTGTCTGCCCTGGCATTCATATGGCGCTCCCAGCTCGGGCACAAAACCGTCAGTCCTGCCGTGCCCGACCACTCCAGTCAAACCATACATCTCACCCTTCCTCGTCGTCCTTATCCGGCGCATAGAGTTCGTGAAAAGTAGCTGCCCGCATGCAGTAGCCGTCGGTGCCATCCCGGCTGTTATAGACGATATAATCTCCTGGCTGGTACGCGGATGATCCCTCTTTGGTGATGATACGTCCTGGTTGGGTTGCCTTTTCCGCCCATACCGGGGTGGTCTTCACGTATTGCCCCGGTTGCACCTGACGATAGGTCCTGGCAAAGACCTCACGGTCAACCGTGTATGTATCACCAGCGTTATGGACCAGCCAGTCTCCAGGCTTACAGGTCTGTTCGCCTCCCCATTTATGGTAGGTAAACCCTGTAGTATTCAGGTCTAGCTGGACAGCGACAACAATGGAGTGCTCTTTTTTTCGGTAACGTCGGAGGGTCTTCATTGATTGCACTCCTGGAAAAACTTGTTTTTCACTTTTTACCCATTTGATGCAGGAAGAACCACTAACGGCCCAACGGCTGTATCGCTTCGCAGATGCAGCGTGAACAGAGAGCTAAGAAAAGATCCCGCTGCAGGTCAATTCTATACAAAATATATTTCCTCCTGACGCATATGCATCTCTTTTTTATTCCCCCGCATCATTCACGCTTTCGTTCGCCCTGGAGAGCTGACAGGATATCCCACAAGGCGTACGCTGCCATCATTGCAGGATTGCAATGATGGCTTTTGAACCAGCACCACCATAAAACTATATAACAACTTTGAATAATTAGATAAAACTAAATAACATTGCATTGGCATGCAATATGCTCACTCAATAATACAGGCAGCAGTTCTGCAAGAGATAACATCCTCCAGGCTGCACATAGGATAGCCGATGTATTACACAGGTGATGCGGCTAAAGCGATTCAATTCTTCCAAGGAGATCAGTCATGAGCCAATGGTTAATTTTTCTAGCAATCATTCCCCTCTCAGCATTCCATCTTACCAAACACTTTCAATGTAAAAACAGGTGGTTGATCAATGGAATCGCCTTTGGGGCCGTGGTTGCTCCCGTCAGCTTTGGCTTTTTGCAGATGACCTATATTCCTCTTCTGGGCAAACTGCTGGGATTAATCGGTTTGATTGCCAATCTGACTCATGGATCAATCGGTTACCTCTGTCTGCTTGGCAGCGGCGTGCTTGAACTGCACACCGTTATCAGTCCCATGGAACTGGTAATGATCAACCTGGTGAATGGTGTCCTGTTTGCCCATTGCTATGGCCTGATCGGATATTCCATTGATCGTCGTCTCGAGAGCGAAGGCACAGGAGAGCATATTGTGACAGCCTGAAGTTGCTTGGCAGCCACCCTCCTCCATAGGGGTGTCTTGCTGCGCAGGCATGCAATATTCACTACTCTTTCCTGTTCCTTGCAGGTTTATTGTCGAGGTCTGCCGACAATAAGCCTGCTTTTCTTTTTTCCTCTTTCCCGCCCTTCCCTTACATTGCACCAATGACTGACGATTAAATGCCGGAAAATCAACGGAATCGCACATCGCTGTTCATCTTTACGTTTCTCCACGTACACCCTTCCAGTCTCCACTCCTGTAGCCTGCCAGGCTTTTTGAGCCATTGATTGCATTTCTGCAATGACTCCTCGGACGCATCATTGCATCCGTGCAATCCTCAGTACAGAACAAACTCCTTAATATGCTGAAATACCAACTAATATTTAATGGCACACCAAGTGCAATAAACACCTACAGCAACATGACAAAAAAGTGCGTCGAGATGATGACAATTATTATGGCCGCTAGGAGGCAGTTACCGTGACCGATTCAAACAAGGACGCAGCGGCCAAATCACAATGCTTCAGCAAGGAGGCTTATTCATGTCCGGCAAACCTATCAACCCGGAACAAATAAAAGTGTATAAGCAGGCGCGTAAAGAGGGGAAAACACAAAAAACAGCAGCGGCCATTGCCGGTATTTCCGAACGGTCAGGCCGAAGAATCGAGAAAGGTGATTTTCATACCAACGGCGCAAAAAAACGTTGCTGGAAAACACACCCGGACGCCTTTGCCGGTGTATGGAGTCATGAGGTCGTCCCGCTCTTGGAGAACAACCCGACCCTGACGGCAAGGGGACTCTTTACCAAACTGCAAAAAGAGTATCCCGGACGTTTTTCCGACAGCCAGCTCCGGACCTTTCAACGGAGGGTCAGTCAATGGAAAGCCGTTCACTATCAGTAAACGACGAGGGTTCAACAAAGGTGGCAACGACAGTTATCAACCTGACAAACGACCGGGCAAGCTTTTTGTCATCGACCGGACAAAATAAGCGGCACCTGCCAAAAACGGGCACTCCTTACCCATTCATTCTTTTCCTCCCCCTGAGGAGGTCTACTCGGAGAAGTATTCCCATGAAAAAAGAAATTCGATACGCAGTATGCATTGGCTTCGTTCTTCTCCTTACGACGTGTCTACGACCGACATTGCTCACCGCCATGGAAAACGCGGAATGTTTCGAATGTCACGCCGATGAAACATTGACAAGCGAGAGCATGGACAACGTATTGCAGGTACCTATGGAAAAATCACTCTTTGTTGACGAGGAGGAGTTTTCCGTTTCTACCCATCACCAAAACGACATCACCTGCGTGGATTGCCATTCAGATATCGACGAGCTCAACTGGGACGAAGAAATACCCCACGCCGCCGACCTCAAACCCGTGGCCTGTGGCGAATGTCACGATGAATCCACCGCTGAGTTTCAAAAAAGCGTCCACGTGCAGATGCAAGAAAAGGGTGTGTCCATGAAATGCACCGCCTGCCATGGGTACCACAATACACGGCATATGGAGGGAGCCTCTGTTATTGAACGGGAAAACAGTATCTGCCTCAAATGCCACACACCTGGGCATTATCACGACTGGCTTCCTGCAGGAGACTCTCACTTTGCCTTTGTGGAATGTGTTGTCTGCCATGCACCCGAAGTGCCACGCTATATTAATCTTCGTTTTTACGATCTGGTTACCAACACCTTTTTCGACGGGGACAAGTTATTGAAAACTTTAGGCCTCGATGCCGCAACCTTTCTGTCCACTGTCGATACCAATAACAACCAGCTCATCGATACGGATGAATTCGAGGACCTGGTCTTTATGTTGAAGCAAAAAAATATCCGTGCCATCCTCCGGGCAGAGCTGGTCGCAGATATCAATCCATTGGCGCATGCTGTCATCGGAGAGGGTGCAATAAAGGATTGTGCCACCTGCCACACAGGCAATTCCCCGTTTTTCAGCGAGGTATCCATCATTTTAAATCATCAGGATGGAACGGTGGACAGATATGGGGTCAACCGTGATGTGCTGGAAAGCTACCATGTCAACCATTTTTACCTGCTTGGCGGTACCCGAGTAAAACTCCTGGACAAGATCGGCATCTTGATTCTTGCCGCAGGGGCAATGGGTGCAGGGCTCCACCTCTTTGGCCGGCTGGCGACCATAAGATTGCGCCGTAAAAACAAGCAAAATCATTAATTCAAATCTTTCAACCTACACATACATGGAGGGAGTACCATGCATCAACCAGGAACCATCTATATACATCCTCTCCCGGTAAGACTCTGGCACTGGATCAATGCGGCCTGCTTTGTGATCTTGATCATCACCGGCTGTCAAATCAGGTATGCCGAACAACTCAATTTCATGACGTTGAGTAATGCCATCAGCATTCATAATTATGTTGGCTTCGTCCTGATAGCCAACTACTTCATTTGGCTTATCTACTATCTTGGATCCGGCAAGGTGAAGATCTATATTCCAGACCCCCGTACCCTGCTCACCCTGGCTATCCGCCAGGTTCAATACTATGGTTATGGGTTCTTTGTAGGAAAGCCCAACCCACATACCATGACAGAGGACAATAAATTCAATGCACTGCAGCAACAGGCTTACCTGGTTATCATGCTGGTTCTTCTTCCAGCGCAAATGATGTCTGGGGTGTTCCTGTGGAGGGTCAAAGGTTACGAAGAATATGCAATTCTTTTAGGCGGCATCAAGATTATTGATTCCATCCATGTGCTGCTGTTCTTCTTCTTTATCTCGTTTTTATTCATTCATTGCTACCTGGCCTCCCTTGGACACACCCCCACTGCTCACTTCAAGGCCATGGTAACCGGGTACGAGGAACATTTTCCGGCAGAACACAAATCCAGTGCCCAACCGTAAGCAAAAAAGAGAGGGAAAAGGCGGTTCTGGCAGTACCCGTTTGAGGAGAACCGCCTTGGCTGAAGGGCGGATAACTCGGGTAAACGCTTGACTTCAAATGCAAGCTCTATATATTGAAGAGAGGAGCGTTGAGGAGAAACACTCGAGATTATCTGCAGAAATAACCATACGCAGCGCCAACCGGGCACCACACCCCAGTGGGAAAGGCTGCAGTTCCCCTGAAAGCAGCTGCTGCACCCTTGAATGGCACCTGCCGGCCGTCGCGTTAGATCTGACGATGCAGAGCGTTTTGCCAAGAGGGTAACAGGCTTGCGGAGAACAATGTAAGAACCGGACACGGTTGGCACATATGCTCTGGAGGTATTTCTGATGCAGAAGAATCGATTGCCAGTTCAACACAAACGGTCAGCTTCCACTGACCCTGAAGTTTTGCCTTCCCGGGCTGAAACGCCATCCCAAGACAGTTCACGGGTCAAGCCTTCAGCTGACCAAAAAACGGCGTATCCATCGCAAGCACCGCAATTATCACAACCACAGGCTGGAAGCTGCCCGGATTCGTGTCCCAGTAATTACCACAGGAACGACAATGCGCTAAGTGCCTGCATCCTGGAATCGATTACGGATGGTGCCTTTACCGTCAACCACCATTTCGAGATAACCTCCTTTAATCGGGCGGCAGAAATAATCACCGGTTTCAGGCGCGAAGAGGTCATAGGCAGAAAATGCTATACTCTTTTCGGAGCGACCATTTCTCCACCAAACTGTGCCTTGAAAAGGTCGCTGGAAACGGGCAGGCAATACCTGGATCAAAAAACCATCATTAAAAATATTGACGGTGATGACCTCCAGCTTGCTGTCAGTACTGCCGTGCTGCGCAGTGATGATGATACCGTTATCGGTGGGGTGGAAACATTCCGCAGTATCGGAAAGCGGTGCACACCAGCGGCAAAGGTGCCACAAAAATACTGTTTTCAGAATATCATCAGTAAGAACAAACGTATTCAAAAAATATTCTCCACCCTACCGACAATTGCCGCCAGCACCAGCACCGTACTAATTGAAGGGGAAAGCGGTTCTGGAAAGGAACTCTTTGCCCGAGCGATTCATACGCTCAGCTCCAGAAAAGGGCCTTTTGTAGCGATCAACTGCGCTGCGCTCCCGGAAACCCTGTTGGAATCGGAATTGTTCGGTTATAAAAAAGGGGCCTTCACCGGCGCGGCAGGCGACAAACCGGGACGGTTTGCTCTTGCTGAGCATGGGACTCTTTTTCTCGATGAAATCGGCGATATCTCTCCGGCTCTGCAGGCAAAGCTGCTGCGGGTGCTCCAGGAAAAGGAGTATGAACCCTTGGGCGGAACCACCACTGTCAAAGCAGATGTACGAACCATCGCCGCCACCAATAAAAATCTCAAACAGCTGGTTAAGCAGAACGTATTTCGCAGCGACCTCTACTTTCGGCTGAATGTGATCCATATCGCCTTACCGCCATTTTGCAAGCGACGCGAGGACCTGCCGCTGCTGGTTCAGCACTTTATCGATAAATTTCGCCTCTCACAAAACAAGGATATTAGCGGTGCCAGCCCGGAGGTAATCCGCATACTCATGCGCTATGATTTTCCGGGAAACATCAGAGAACTGGAAAATATCATCGAACACTGTTTTGTTATGTGCCAGGATACCACGATCAATGTGGAGTGCCTGCCTGAAGATCTGCTGGCGGCTGTTAAACAAACCGAAGACCTGGAACCAACGGAGGCTGATCCTCTTTCCAATGCCGAGGCAAATGCTATCTGGGCTGCGCTCTATAAGTTCAATGGCCATCGAGGGAAAACTGCCGAACACCTCAACATTGACAAAACAACGCTGTGGCGGAAGATGAAAAAATACGAGATTCACTACCGACCTAACAAAAAAGGAAAAAGCGCGCGCCCGGAGCTGATCGAAAATACAGGCTAAGTCAGGTAGTTCCGCAGTAGCATCCACCTCCATAGCGCCTTAATTGCTCTTGGCTGGGCTCGATGGATCCATTTGGTATTTATTGAGTTCTTCCCGCAGCCATTCTCCACTGTCTTTTTCCCCATGGGGACAGCGAACGGTATATGGCCTTCCGGAAATACTGCTGCGCGATGCGATCCGTTCGATAAAGGCCTCAACGGTTGTGATTCTGCTTTTTACCCGCTCATACTTCATCGCCAGGTGTTGTTCGGCCTTGCTTGCCGAATACTCGGTTCCGTTGCGGATAAAACTGCACTCACTTGCTTTCACCCGGTCGAGGAGAAAGCGAATCCGGTCGACATCATCCGCAAGCGTCGTTCCCGGTAGCATAATGAGAAAAACAACGAAAAGCTGGCGTAGACCCATCCTTATTTCCCCTCCTGCATAGCAGCAGATGACAGATACTCTGCTTCAACCATGGTCAGACGAAACGAGGCAAACAGCGGATTGTGATCAGAGGAATCAACAGGATGAACGGTAGCGGCCAGCAATTCCAAGCCACGATAATACATATGATCAATCGGTCGATTGAAAAAAGTTGTCCGCTGGGAAAGGGCAAAAGGCACTGGCGACAGGCCAAGGTCTTCCATCAATGCCTTCAGTGCAGCAGTCCGCCCTTTGCTCCAGTCATTGAAATCGCCGGCAACTATCATCGGTCCGGAGTGGCTACGCAAAACATTGGCCAACCCGGTTAACTGCCGGCGATAGGCCGCCGTCCCAAGAGTAAAATTAATGCCATGGACATTGGCCACCACCAGCTCATCGGCTGATCCATTGAGGGCATACCTGGTAATCAATGCGGTTTTGGGTAAACTGATAAGAGGCTCGGGATGGCGTAATCCGCAGCTTTTCAGCGGAGGGACAGTTGAGGCCATAAGTACGCCGCACTCGACCCCATTGTAGCTGAAGGCGCTATTCATTCCCCAAAAGCGATGCGCACCGGCGAGCAGTTGCCTGAGCTCGCTGCCCAAAGGGGCCTCCTGCAATAACACAATATCTGCCTGACCAGTATACCGGCGAAAATCTCTGGCCCATCCGGTTTTGGTACCTTTGTATATATTCCAATTCAAGACGGAAATGCTTTCCGGATCCAGTGCCTGAGTCCTGTGAACAGGTGCGGAAAATCCGTGGGAAGGTTGCTCACAGTCACCGTCTGTACGAACCTCAACACCCGGCGCCATCCTCATTACCAGCATCTCTTCCTGAGGGATGATGGAGCAGTTGGTAAAAAGCAGACTCCCTAGCCAGAGGAGAAGGGAAATGGAAAAAAACGGTAAACGTCGTATCATTTTCAACAGTGCTCTACAATCAACAGGGACACATGCGTTGCAACGATTTGTCATTGAAAAGACCAATAGACAACAGTGCTACTATAAGGGTGCCCGCACCATTGGACAAGAGACCGTTTGCCAGGGAGTACCTTTTTCAGCACAACACCCTGAAAGAAATTTCTGGGTAGGCATGGGGTCGGTGCCCGGTGTATGATGAATATCCGCATATCACACCAAAAGACGAAGGGGAGGCTTTCCCTACAACCAACTATCTTTAAGGAGAAATAATGAATATCCTCGTACTGGAAGGCGGCGCCAGGAAAAAAGGAAACACTGCCACCCTGGTCGGATGGGTTACCGAAGAACTGATGGCCATGGGCCATACGGTACGCTCGGAGTACCTGCAGAGCAAAACCATTAAAGGCTGTCTGGGATGCGGCGAATGCAAAAAGGTCTCCGACCGGGTTGCCTGCATTCAACAGGATGATGCCCTTGCCATTTTAGACCGGATCGTCCAGTCAGACCTGGTTATCCTTACCTCGCCCCTCTATTTCTGGGGCCTTGCCGGCCCGCTCAAAAGCCTGATCGATCGGACATACAGCCTCTACACCGGCTATCACCAACCTGATCACGACTCACTGGTGAAAAACCAGCGACAGGCACTGGTCATGACCGGCGGCGGGCCCTATGAAAACAATGCTGAACCGGTCTTTGAAGCATTCAGGAAAATGCAAGCTCCCCACATGGCCCGCAATGTTGGTGAGCTCTATATCGGCGGTTGCAAGGCACCTGGCGTTCTGGACGAAACCGCCAGGGAAAAGGCTATTGCCTTTGCCCGCGAGGCAGTCAGATAAAGACCACCCCTCTCCTCTCCCCTGACCGCTTACTCGCTTACTGCGTGGCAGGAACTGGCAGTGGTGCCGCTCTCAACCAAGCCACGCCAAAAGGGAGCAGCCATTTTTTTCTGCAGTCGTGCCCTATTCCCGTTGGGTCTAGCATTGCACCAGCAAACAAATTGGTATCTTGGTAATATCAATATTTATAATATATAAAATATTAATATATATATACAAAAAAATACTGAATCGCAGAAAAAAGTACCAATTTTCCATTTCCCGCTTCTTTTTCCTGGATTTTTCCTCCTCACCGTCCTATTGTAATGAGAATTATTCCCAAAACATGTGAGGTTTTCAATGCTCCCCGGCAACTACAAGCTTTTTCATAATCGCATAAAAAAGGCCATTGAACCGGAAAAAATCATCACCGATCCGCTGCAGACCATCACTTTTGGTACTGATGCCAGCTTTTACCGCTTAATACCGAAAATTGTCATTAACGTGGAAACCGAACGAGAAGTGCAGTTGATTATCCGCGAGGCTGGCAAGCTCAAGCTGCCGATCACGTTCAGAGCTGCCGGAACCAGCCTGTCCGGCCAGGCCATTTCAGATTCGATTTTGGTCAGGCTGGGCAAAGGGTGGGACAACTACCGGGTTTTTGATGGTGCCCGAAAAATACAACTTCAACCTGGAATTATAGGTGGCCATGCCAACCAGATTCTCGCTGAATTCGGAAAAAAGATCGGTCCCGACCCTGCCTCCATTGACAGCGCCAAGATTGGCGGCATCCTGGCCAACAATGCCAGTGGGATGTGTTGCGGGGTTGAAGAAAACAGCTATCAGACGCTTCACACCATGCGAATAATCACCGCGGACGGTACCATTGTCGATACCGCCGATGACAAGAGCAAAGCTGCCTTCTGCAGGAGTCACGGGCACCTGCTCAATGCACTCACTGAGCTACGGCAAAACGTTCTCGAAGATGAGCAACTTGCCGAGCGCATCCGGTATAAATTTAAAATAAAAAATACCACTGGGTACAGCCTCAACGCTTTGCTTGATTTCTCCGATCCCTTTGAGATCATGCAGCACCTGATGATCGGTTCCGAAGGGACCCTGGGGTTTATCAGCGATGTGGTATATACAACCGTGATTGAGCATGCCCATAAGGCCAGCGCACTCATCCTCTACCCGGACGTCAACACTGCCTGCCAGGCAATCCCCATACTGCAGAAGCAACCGGTTTCAGCGGCTGAACTCATGGATCGGGCCGGCCTGGCCTCGGTTTCCGGGAAACCAGGTATGCCCGATTACCTTGAGGATCTCGGGCCGACAGTTACCGCTCTGCTGGTAGAGACCAGGGCCGAAACAGAGGTGGAACTCACGGCGCAGATACAACAGGTTACTGCCAGCATCAAGGATCTGGAGACCGTGATGCCGACGACCTTTACCTCCATCCCCGAGGAATACGGAAAACTCTGGACTATCCGCAAAGGGCTCTTCCCTGCAGTGGGTGCGGTGCGGGAAACCGGCACAACGGTTATCATCGAAGACGTTGCCTTTCCCGGAGCACACCTGGCTGATGCGGCGCTTGATCTCCAGGCATTGTTCAAGAAGTACCGCTACGATGAGGCCATCATTTTCGGGCATGCGCTGGACGGAAACCTGCATTTTGTCTTTACCCAGGATTTTTCCATTGAAAGTGAAGTGGTCCGCTACCGCCAGTTCATGGACGAAGTTGTGGAGATGGTCGTTGAAAAGTATGATGGATCGCTCAAAGCCGAGCATGGAACAGGGCGCAACATGGCCCCTTTCGTTGAAAAAGAGTGGGGTGATGCGGCGTTTGCCCTGATGAAGGATATCAAAGCCATCTTTGATCCCCACGGACTGCTCAATCCGGGAGTGATTCTCAATGATGACCTGGAAACCCACATCAAGAACCTCAAGCCCTTACCCCCTACCCATGAGTTGGTGGACAAATGTATTGAGTGCGGTTTCTGCGAACCGATCTGTCCATCCAAGAACATCACCTTCACCCCGCGCCAAAGGATAGCCGGTCGTCGCGAGATCAGTCGGCAAATGGCAGCAAATGAAAAACCGACACGGGTCAATAACCTGGTCAAATTATACCGGTATCCGGGAAAGGATACCTGTGCCGCGGACAGCCTCTGTGCCACCAGGTGTCCAGTGGGCATAGATACCGGCAAGCTGGTGAAAACGCTTCGCAGCGAGGCCAACGGAGCCTTAGCCGACAAGGTGGCGGATTGGGTGGCCGGCAACTTCGGTCTCATTGCCAAGGGCATTGATACGACCCTTGCCGGGGTGGACGCCATCCACAAGCTCACTGGCACAGAATTCATGCAGGTGGTCGCAGCAGCAATGAGAAAGGGCTCGCTGGATAAGCTGCCTCTCTGGAATAAAGAGATGCCAACCGGATCCCCCAAGCTGAAACCAGAACAGATCGACCCGAACAACCCGCTCAAGGTTGTCTATTTTCCCAGCTGCGCCAGTCGCGCAATGGGTGGTCCCGCCCGCGAGGAAACCCAACGGGATCCGCTGCCACAGAAGACATTTTCACTTCTGAAAAAAGGTGGCTACGCAGTTATTCTTCCCGAAAACTTGGGGCGGCTCTGTTGCGGGCAGGCCTTTGAAAGCAAGGGATTTATGGAGCAGGCCGACCACAAGGCAGAAGAACTCAACCAGGCTTTACTGCAGGCAAGCAACAACGGTGAACTTCCCATTTTATGCGATACCAGTCCGTGCCTGATGCGAATGCGAAACACCCTGGACAAACGGCTGCAGCTCTTCGAACCGATAGAATTTGTCCTCACCTTCCTGATGGACCGGCTGACTTTTCACCGGAAAACCGCCAAGGTTGCGGTTCACCCGACCTGCAGTACCCGTAAAATGGGATTGGAGCATCGCCTCAAGGAGTTGGCGCAACGATGCGCCACTGAGGTTGTCTGGCCCGAGCATATTTACTGCTGTGGATTTGCCGGTGACCGGGGATTTAATTTCCCAGAACTCAACAGCTCAGCGTTGGAAGGACTGCATGAGCATGTCTGCGAATGCGACGCTGGCTATTCAACCAGCAAGACGTGTGAAATTGGTCTTTCACTCCATGGCGATATCCCCTATCGCTCGATATTGTATTTGGTTGATGAGGCAACCGAACCGACCGCGTAAACCAACAACGGGCACCTTCAAGGTGCCCGTTATTCGATCTCTCAACGTCTTTTCCGCTACATCAGCAGCTCAAGACCAGCAAAAAAATAATCAATCTCAAACGCTGCAGTTTCAGGCGCATCAGAACCGTGGGTGGCATTGGCCTCCAACGAATCACCGAACTCTTTGCGAAGAGTTCCCTCGGCAGCGTCGGCCGGGTTGGTGGCGCCCATCAGATCACGCCACTTCTGAATTGCGTTGTCTGCTTCAAGCACCATCACAATGCAGGGGCCACTGGACATGAAGTCCGTGAGTTCACCGAAAAATGGTCGTTCTCGGTGTACATGATAAA
Organism: Desulfogranum aggregans; assembly: GCF_055398265.1. Lineage (NCBI taxonomy): Bacteria > Pseudomonadati > Thermodesulfobacteriota > Desulfobulbia > Desulfobulbales > Desulfobulbaceae > Desulfogranum > Desulfogranum aggregans. Next base: position 1,073,557 of record NZ_AP042447.1, read on the forward strand.
ACCCCTCCGCCTCTTTCTTGCTGAGCAGCAGTTTTTTCAACCCCACGATGGTAAACCCTTCCGCATAGATACGATCAATTATCTTTCCGGCATTGCCGGCGGCAAAAGCGTTTGGCTTGATAATGGCAAATGTTTTTTCCATGGGTAAGATCCTCTTATAGCTCCGGTTATCAATTCAATGTGCAAACAACCTCTCATTTACGATCGAGAGCTATACCATGATCTTTGCGATTGTGGCAACAGTGGATCAACAATTGATTCGCCGCTGGCCTGCAAAACCGTTTCCTACTCCTGGTCACCCAACAGCGCGAACTGCCCATCCTTGACCGTCAGCATGAAAAAGTCATCCAGCGCGAGGCCACTGTGATCTTCAGGGGAAAAATTAAAAATACCGGCAGTCCCTATCATGCCGCGTATGGATTCAATAGCCGCCCTCACTTTTTCACGATCATCGCCACCCTGCTCCATGGCCTTGGCAAGGATAGTCATGGCGTCATAGGTATGTCCGCCAAAGGTGGATACCGGTTCATTGAACTTCTCCACATAGGCTCTGGTATATTTCAATAGAAAATCCCGCTGCGGGCCTTCAGGCAGGCTTTCGGCGACCATCAGCTTGCTTGCCGGAAAAATAATCCCCTCGGCTGCAGCACCTGCGGCCTCGACATACTTGATGTTGGCAAAGCCATGGCTCTGAAACAGGGGAACATCCCAGCCTGCCTGCCGGATGTTCCTGGCTACAATGGATTGGGCCGGAACGATGGACCAGTTGATGACGGCCTGGATCGCGGAGTTAGCTTTTAACTTTGCAACCGCTGCCGAAAGGTCGGTGGCCTTTTTGTCGTAGACCTCCATGGCAACAATTTCGATCCCATATTCCGGAGCAATCATTTCCAGTTGCTTTTTACCGGCCTTGCCAAAGCCTGTGTTGCCGGCCAGCACAGCAATGGTAGAAATGCCCATGTCCTTCATGGTCATATAGATCCGACGCGCTGCCAAACTGTCACTGGGTGCAGTCTTGAACACATAAGACGCTACCGGATTAACAATCAGCTCGGCCGAAGCGCAGGAAATAAGAATCGTCTTTCCCTGCTGACAGATCTTTTTAATTTTCAGGGTTTCTCCGCTGGTCGAAGGCCCGATAATGGCAAAAACCTTTTCCTCTTCAATAAGCTGGCGCGCAAAAGATATGGCTTTTTCCGGACTTCCTCCGGAATCTTTCACGATCAACTCGATCTGCTTGCCGTTGATGCCGCCGTTGGCATTAATTTCATCCACCAGCATCCGCAGCGAACGGCTCTCCGGGCCACCTAAAAAAGATGCCGGACCGGTTTCAGCGAGAATTGCTCCGATTTTATACGTCCCGGCAGCCATCGCCCCACCCGCCCATACCATGGCACACAGGAATACCAGGCAGACTCCCAGAAAAACCAATTTTCGTCCCTTTATTCGCATCACTTGCCTCCTCTTTACGCTTGTTTGCTCGTCACTGCAGAAGCTGCAGAGACGCCAACCCGCCAATGGCTGACGGCCTTAACCAATTTGATTCTACTGCCTGCCCCTGAAGACCGATTGAAGATCAGCAACTCAACCATCTGGCAAACAACATAAATCCAACCATTTATTCCAGAAAGCTCCACGCAAGTCAACCTTTCCCGCTTGCCGGCGCTTTTTGATGCTTTTCAGCAAACAGCGCATTGCAATGTAGGGAGGAGGAATATTTATTGCCAATGTGGTAGATTGCCAGCTAATGGTGACCTTTTTTTCCTTGTTCCTGAAGCAGTAAAGGTCCAGCGTCACTGACTCCAGTCCTGCTGCAGAGGTAGACTCATGCTCTTTCCCCGCCGCTCAACCAGACAGTTTATTCGCGAAGCATGGCGAACGCCGTCTTTTTCTCTAGGCAACTGGATCCACGGTTATGTGTATGGCCGCTGGGTATACCAGTATATCAGCATAGGCAAAGGCACCCATCCGCTTGCTCGACTCATCTGGCCAACGACTGTTTTCTTTTCTCGCCTGAAATCACTGTTTCCGAAAAGAAAAAGGGGGCAACCGGAGATCACCTTCAGCGACACCTACCATGGCAAAGTCATTGCAGTGGAAGAGGCAAAAAAACTGGTCACCGTCAACCAGACGATAACGGTCACCGATTTGGAGCAGGTGATCCCCTACCAAAGAGCACGTAGTATCATTTTGCATAACCCCGAACAGATTGTTGTTCTTGATTGCCCATGCAGGATGGCGAGTTCCTCCCCCTGTTCTCCGATCGATGTCTGCCTGATCATCGGCGAACCCTTTGCCTCCTTTGTCGCAGAACACCACCCCCACAGATCCAGAAGAATAAACCGGGCTGATGCCCTTGATATTCTTGAGCAGGAACACCGACGGGGACATGTGCAGCACGCCTTCTTCAAGGAAGCGATGCTTAACCGCTTCTATGCCATCTGCAACTGCTGCAGTTGCTGCTGTGGAGCTATTTCTGCATGGAAAAACGATATCCCGATGCTGGCTCCCTCAGGCTACGCGGCCTCAATAGATGGGGAGCAGTGCACGAGTTGCGGCACCTGCATCGACCACTGTCCATTTGAAGCAATATCCTTTACCGCAGGATCAGTTGCCCAGATAGCGTTCGATCGCTGCCTGGGCTGCGGCGTATGTGTCGACGCCTGTTGCTTCAACGCTATCAGCCTGAAAAAAGATCCGGAAAAAGGAGAGCCATTGGTGATTGACGCGCTCCTGGGACATTCAGTAAAACGGGTATAACCATCACCGTTCATTGCGCCTGGACAAGTTCAACCAGCCAGGGCAGCGTATCGGTCACATCCCCCTGAAAACAATAGTCCACCCCACTGTCTCTGGAAGAAGACAGCAGATTGGTCAGGGCGTGTTCCTGGTTGAATTCGAAAACCATCCCCCCCTGCCGCTTAACCAGTACCGGAATGTCGGCTGCTGGATACACTTGGGCGGAAGTGCCGATAACCAGCAGCAGATCGGTTTTTCGGGCGATAGCCATGATCCGCCTATATTCGCGCACATCCTCTCCATAGAGTACCACGTTGGGCTTTAGAGGAAAAGTGCACTTGGGACAGGCTACATAGCTGCTTGCCTGATAATGTTTTTCCTCAACCGGCACCTGGAAACGACAATGCAGGCAATGCAGGTGTTGGTGATCCCCATGCATTTCGATGACCTGGCTGCTCCCGGCCTGCTGATGCAGGCGATCAACATTCTGGGTAATGATCGCTTTGAGCACACCAATCTGCTCCAATTGTGCCAGGGCAGAATGCGCAGGATTCGGTTCTTTTCCCCAAATGGTCCGCCCGAGTTCGCGGTAGAGTTTCCATGCTTTTTCAGGGTGCCGCTCAAAGACATCCAGGGTTGCATATTCTTCCGGAGCAAATATGCTCCACAGTCCGCCAGGGCTACGAAAATCCGGAATGCCGGATGGTACGGATATTCCGGCACCGGTAAGGGCAACCGGGTACGTAGCCGAACAGAGGGCGGTTACGGCCGCTTCCTGGTGACTACTTCGGGTAAATGGAAAAATCCTTTGCATAATCCTGCCTCCTTTGCAGGCTATAAGCGACAAAACGGGGCATCCAGGAGCTAAAAAATACATTTTTACGAAAAAAAAGAATATTTTTTTCCTTTTCTCTGGAAAAAATGCGCGTTGTTTCGTTCACTGTAGGAAAAACATATTCATTTTCAACATATTACACCGCATAAAAAAATGGAACACTTCCTGCTAGGGTAATAATAAAATATGTATGGAGGTAATTCTATGATAGTTTTCGCATGCACTCCCTATTTCAAGGAGTTGATTCACAGCTCTGATAAACGATCAACCACGCTGCTTTTTCAGACCGCCTGTCAGGTACTGGCACCGCAATTGGACAAGGTAGATGGCGCAGAATTCTGCAAGGCGCTTGGGGTGACGGATGATTATATCCCGCTGTTTTACAGCTACACCAAAAGTCGTCAACATCCACATGAAAGGGAAGCACGACGTTCTGTTTCTCAACATTGAGTGCGCCGCCTCTCTATAAATCTTTACAAGAAGCAGTACACTCCGCCCACCGTGTGAACACACCAGATATGGCCTGTTGATCAGGCAAAAAAAAAGCGTTTCAAGACCAGGTCTTGAAACGCTTTTTTTCGATTTGTGGGGTGAGCGATGGGACTTGAACCCACGACCTCCGAGGCCACAACCCGGTGCTACCACCAGCTGAGCTACGCTCACCACTGAACGTCAGGCTATATACCCTTAAGCAGCCTTTTTGGCAAGCAGAAAGTAACGCTCACACCTCTTTCTGGCAATGTTTACAGACCTTGGCCCGACTTTTTATCAGTTCAGCACAGTATGGGCACTCCCGTAAAAAATGACTGCCCAGAATCCTACTAATAGCCAGATTCACGCTCTGTTCAAGGTCAGTGTCCCGAAAAGAAAAATTGCGTAAAGGTTCAATACATTCAGTATCATTGAGGGCAACCAGCAGATCGGCTGCGCGCTGACGATCTTCCTTTTTCGCCTGTTCATCGAGCAGCAGAGTTAATACCGGCTGCAGATCACCTTTCTCCACACAGGTTTCAAGAGCGGCAACGGCCTCTCGCTCCGCCTGGTATCGAGCGCTCTGCTGCTTCATTCCCTCTACATCAACGATGCTTCCTTTAAAGGCATTATTACCGGCAACCATCATGTTGTAGGTTTCCTTGGAGTTGGGAATCTCCATATAGCGATAGGAGCCGACATGTCCATACTGGTCTTCGATGTACTTCCAGCCTTTGACAAAGAGTGGACACTCATCATTGAGGCAGATAAACAGGTATTCCGATCCCCAGCCAAGCCCGTCACCAACATGTACAGGTGGAGCATGACAGAGTTTCAGCTCCTCTTTACAATGAGGACAGGTGTGTTTTTCCTTAAGATATTTCAATGCAGTAGACAACATGGAGAATAACGCTCCTTGATCAAAGAATGGTTAGCTTCCTATCCGACGGCGTCACGGAGAACCGATTTTCTCTGGATGACCTTCAACTCCGGGCAACAGGTTTGCCTGACACCGGTTGGCGTATAGGGTTTAACAACACACAAGAATGACTTGCGGATCAAAGTAACCATTGGCTTTCGGTTGGTCAACAAGGCAGATCAAATCATTTTGCCCAGGACCTTGTCCACCGCTTTTGCCTGCTCCATCCTTGCGCGCAGAAAAGAGTCGCTGAAATGTCGGGCGTTGCCGGTAATCATAGAACATAAACTGTCGATGTCTCCTTCATCGGCCAGTGCCATCGTTTGCTGCAGGTTGCGGAGAAAATCTATCACAATCTTGTTCCCCGCCCCTGATGTAGACAGTATTTCAGCGTAGGTTCGAGGATTTTGTGAGTGAACCCTGGCCATGGCCAGAATGGGATAGAGCGAGGTCAGGGTACTGTGGCTGGCAATTTCTTCACTGCTGATGGCATTTTCCTGCAGGGTCATGGCCAGAGCAACGGAAATGGCAGTGGGTAACTTTTGACCGACCCCCATCAAAAGATCATGCTTGTTGGGCGAATCATGATAGATATCTGCCCCGTGTTTATAGAGAAAGGCCTCAAATTCGCTGCAAAACAGCCCACTTCTGGATGTCCGAACCACCACTGCATTCTTATCCTTCATCGTAGCGGCCTGGGGCCCCCACAGATTATGCACCAGCATAACCTCAACGGTCTCCGAGGTTGTCTCCAGGGCCGTATTGACGGTTTTTTCCGATTCGCCTGCCAAAAGGATCAGGGCTTTGTTGGGAGCGATCATCGGTCCGTACCTGCGGACCGTTGCCGTGGTAACGGATATGGGGACGCAAATAACCACCACATCCACATAGCGAATCATTTCCTCTGGACGGAGCGACGTTGAACGACCGCTTAAAAAGACCTTGTACCCTTCGCTCTCAAGACGATCGGCAAACCACTTGCTCATTGCGCCGGTTCCGATAAAGCCGAAGGAACGGATGTGTTTGGTTCGCATGTCTATTCTGGGAAAACTTCCCAGCACCCGAATAGCACCGGGTTGTTGAATAACCCTGGTTTCTATATGCTGCAGTGCACTGCTCATCGCATCGGTGCTGACATGCCCTTCGGCTTCAATATATATCTGCAGCTTCTGGGTTTTTATGTCGTTTTCCGAGCGCATGTCAAGGATGTTAATTCCACGCTGGGAAAGTTCCTGGAGGATATCGACAAGCAAACCGACACGATCATCAAGGGGGACGGTGACAAATGTCGTTGCATCATACCCGGTTGGTTTGGCCAGCTGATGAGCAAAAACAGCAAAGCGTGTACGATTGTGGGGCGCAACCTCGCGTTCGAGAATATGCAGGCCGTTTGCCGTCAGATTGTCCACTGTATCAATAAATCCCACATCACTCCGCTGCTCACGAAGCATTGTTTCCATGATGGCGTGGGTATCGCCGACCTGCATCCGGTCAACATCAGGGAGGAACCGGTCGATAAAATCCGCACACTGGCTGAAAACCTCGCTTCTCCCTACCAGCAACGTGAGGGAGTTAATCGCGGTATCCGGTTGGACGGTCCCCAGCGACAGGTCAGAATGAATAATCACATTGTCCACCCAGTACCCTGCCTGCAGAAGGTCGAAAATCCGAAAGGAATGTTTATTCTCTCCCTCACGGGTGTTATAAATGGGCAATATAGCGCAATCCACATCGTGATTGACGAAAGAGGAGATCACTTTCACCGCACTTGAATGGATACGCAAGACGGCGTCATCAGCATATTTTTTTGCTGCTTTCCAGGATAGGGATTGACGGGGGCCAAGGGTGGCAATGGTGAGCATGGAAGAACCCTATAAAATGTACATGGCGAACAGACGTCCCGGCAAAGGGCGCGCCCTGCGAGAGTAGAATCCGGAGAAGGATCCGGCACCGGCATGGATAACACTGGTCTAGTCTCCAGCCTGGTGCAGGCTACAACTGGATCATAGTATAAGATTTTCTAAAAATAACAAACCCTATTAGTTCCACATGGCACGCCCTTCCCAACCTTCGACGGTTACAGAATATCTTTCCGCACTCAAACAATCGGAGCAATTCGGCCCGCAGGTTGTTGCCCACCAGACCAGCCCGGCATGCGAGGGGAAGTATGTCAAACCGACAATTCTCTCTTCACCCCTCCAGCGCATGCTCGAAGCCGATGGTATCACAGCTCTCTATTCCCATCAGACCGAGGCGATCCAACACGTTCTGAACGGACGTGATGTGATTGTCTCAACCGCCACGGCATCCGGCAAAAGCCTAATCTACACCCTGCCGGTCTTTGAGCGCATCCTCACCGACCCAGAGGCCAAGGGTCTTTTCCTGTTTCCTCTGAAGGCCCTGGCACAGGACCAGTTGAAGACCGTAACCGGCCTGTACACCAACCTGAGCTCCCCGCCCCTGCCAAAGGACAAGATCGCTGCCATCTACGACGGGGATACCTCCAGCTATCGCCGCAAAAAAATACGAGAATTGCCACCGGGGATCGTGATTACCAATCCGGATATGCTGCATCTCTCGCTGCTCCCCTACCATGATTCCTGGGCTCACTTTCTCTCCCGCCTTGCCTATATCGTCATTGACGAGGTACACACCTACAGGGGCATTTTCGGCTCCCATATCGCCTGGGTACTGCGTCGGCTCAACAGGCTCTGTGCACGCTATGACTGCCACCCGACCTACATCATGACCTCGGCCACCGTCGGCAACCCCGCAGAACTGGCACGCAACCTGACCGGAAAAAATTGTCTCTGCATAGAGGCTTCAGGGGCGGCACAGGCTACCAAGCATACCCTGCTGCTTAATCCGTTCGACTCAGCAGCTGGCGCTGCAACTTCCCTGCTTGAGGCGGCCGCGCACAGAAAACTTCGAACCATTATTTACACCCAATCAAGGAAAATGACGGAGTTGATCACGGTCTGGACAGCACGCCGTTTAGCAGATCAGCAGCAGCGAATTGCCTCCTACCGGGCGGGCTTTCTCCCCGAAGATCGCCGGCAGATTGAAAAAAAGCTGGTTTCCGGCGAATTACTGGGCGTGATATCCACCTCTGCTCTGGAGTTGGGAATCGATATCGGATCGCTCGATATCTGTATAATGGTCGGCTATCCGGGATCAATTATGGCAGCGCGGCAACGTGCGGGAAGAGTGGGCAGAAACCATCGTGATTCACTGGTCATCCTCATCGGCCATGAAGATGCCATGGATCAATTCTTTATGCGTCACCCGGAAGAGTATTTTGACCGCGACGTTGAATCAGTTACCCTCAACCCGAGCAACCACCTGATCACGCAGCAGCACCTTGTCTGCGCTGCTGCCGAGTTCCCGCTTCATCATGACGAAAAGTTTCTCCAGGAATTTGCACTCCACGGTATCCTGGACACGCTGACGGCAGAGGGTGCATTGCTGCAGTCCGCAGACGGCAACACCTGGTTTGCAGCCCTGAAATACCCGCAACGTCGGGTAAATATCAGAGGCGGCGGCACGCCGTTTCGCATCCTGCTGTCTTCCAGCGGGGAAACACTGGGGGAGATTGATGGGTTCAGGGCCGCCAAGGAGTGTCACCAGGGCGCCATTTATCTCCACATGGCGCGAAGCTACCTGGTTGATCGATTGGACTGGGAAGAAAAATGTGTGCAGGTCACTGCCAAAAACGTCAACTATTTCACCCGGGTGCTGACCACCAAGTCCACAGAAATCCTGGAAACGCTCTTACACGATCGGGTAGGCGGCATCGAGGTCGGGTTTGGGCGATTACGGGTAACCGAACATATCACCGGCTTTCTTCGTATCCTTTCCGGGAGCATGCAGGTCATTGGCAAACACCCGCTGGAACTTCCACCTCAGATTTTTGAAACAGAAGGATTCTGGCTTGTGCTGCCTCCGCATATTCAACGGGAATGTGAACATCAACGCCTGCATTTCATGGGCGGTATTCATGCCATGGAACACGCCTTGATCGGGATGATGCCGCTTTTCGTACTCTGCGACCGCAATGATATCGGAGGGATTTCCCATCCATGGCATGACCAGCTCCAACACTCGGCTGTATTTGTTTATGATGGCCATGCGGGTGGTATGGGACTTAGCCGGGAGGCCTTTTCCCTGATGAAAAAACTGCTGCTGCAGACCAGCAGGGCCGTGAAGTCCTGCGCCTGCGAGGCTGGCTGCCCCAGTTGCGTCCACTCGCCAAAATGCGGTTCCGGCAACCGTCCCATTGACAAGCATGCCTGCATAACGATCATGGAGGCCATTCTCCATCCCGCAGCGAGCTTCTTGCCAAGCGTCGCCCCCCTGCAGTGTGTTGTTCCGTTCCCTGTTAGCGGCGGTGGTGATGAGCCGGCATGTCCGCTGCCGAAAAATTACTGTGTTTTTGACGTGGAGACCAGACGATCCGCCCAAGAGGTTGGCGGATGGCATCGAGCAGCCGGCATGGGCTTAAGCGTTGGCGTGGTCTACGACAGCAGAAAAGACGTGTTCCTCCATTTTACCGAAGACAACGTAAGTGACCTGGTGGAGTCCCTGTTTACCTACGACCTGGTTGTGGGATTCAACAACAAGCGCTTTGATAACAAGGTCCTGTCTGCCTATACTTCAAAAAGCCTGGCCAGACTTCCCTCTTTCGACATCCTGGAAGTAATATACAACCAGCTTGGTTATCGTCTCAGCCTCGATCACCTGGCCGAACAGACACTGGGAAGGCACAAACAGGGCAGTGGACTACAGGCACTGAAGTGGTTCAAGCAAGGGGAAATGAAAAAACTGGCTGCCTATTGCCAGGAAGATGTGCAGCTCACCAACGATCTGTTTCTCTTTGGGTTCCGGCAGCAGTACCTGCTCTTTCAAAACAAAGCTAAACAATCGGTACGGCTGCCGGTGAATTTTCAGCGGGTGGTGCTCAAGCTCCTCGGCCAGTCTCCGCAGGAAGATTATGGCCAGACAAGGTTTCCATAAATCCACCCCTGTAATTTGGGATGACTTACCTGGATCCATTCTCCCTTGGTGCTCACCTTTTTCAGGATTACATCACGAAAGACCGACCCTGCCTTCTCGAAATTGGTGCCAGGGCCAGTGCGTACATTTCCTTCCTCAACCTTGACAATCACATACGAAGAGCTGGATATCAGGGTATCGAAAATCCACCCTTTGTCGCCTTCAAAATCCTCGACTTTGACCCACTGGCCTTTCCTGGATAAAACCTGCAACGGGTAATTGGCAGGCAGCTGGTAGATCACCTCATAATTCGTTCCAGGGCCGGAGCGCAGATTGACGCCATCCTTGGCAACACTCACAAAATCTGCTGCTATACCGATGGCAACCGTTGCCCCTACAAATATAAAGGCCATGAAGGCCGACAGGAACGTTTTTGCGACAACTTTGTGTTTCATTGTACTCTCCTTTTAATCTATCACCTGTTCATCAGTGCGATGCATCACATCCTTTCCGCTCAGCAGAATAAAAAATTCCTGGTTACCTTTGGTCCCACACACTGGAGAAGGAACGACGTTGACGGTTTCCAGTCCGAGTGCGGCAGCATGGTCAATGACCATGTCAATAGCCTCCTGATGCAGAGCCTGGTCTACCACCACGCCACCAGGGGCAATTTTTTCCTGAGCAAGTTGAAATTGCGGTTTTATGAGTGCCAGAATCATGACCGAATCCTGAAAAAATTGCAAAATCGGGGCCAGCAAGGCATTGAGCGAGATAAAGGAAGCATCAATGACGCATAGATCCACAGATTCGGGGATCTCTCTGCTGGTCAGGAAACGGGCATTGGTCCGTTCAAGCACCACAACCCGTGGATCCTGGCGAATTTTCCAGTCAAGGATACCGTATCCGACATCCACACAGTACACGCGACGGGCATCATTTTGGAGGAGGCAGTCGGTGAATCCCCCGGTTGAGCTGCCAATATCCAGGCAGACATACCCTCCCGGATCGATGCCCAAATGGGCCAAGGTCGGTGCAAGCTTGTCTCCACCTCGGCTGACAAACCTCCTGGTATGAGTACGACTGATCTTTGCCTGTTCCTGGTGCTGGCTGGCGGGATTTTCACGTACAATTCCGTTAACCCTTATTTCACCTGCCAGGATAAGCTGTTGCGCTTCACCCCGGTTTGCTGCCAGATGCCGTTGTACCAGCAGGGTATCAAGTCGTTGTTTTCTTTTTCCCACCTGATCAAGTCCGGCGGCCTTTCCCTGGCTTAAAGGTTGGCAAGTCGACTTTTTGCCTGACCGGCTTCAGGACTGCTGGCGTAATCATTGATAAGCTTTTTATAGATTATCTTGGCCGTCTCATGGTCGGTAAGCTTCTCAAACGACATCCCCTGCTTCAACAGGGCCTGGGGAGTAAGAGCACTTCTGGCATGGTTGGAGATAACTTTTTGGTAATCAAGAATGGCCAGATCATACTCCCCCTGGAAAAAAAGGCTCTCCCCCATGTAAAAAAGGGTTTCCGCAGCCCTGGTTCCCTGCGGATTTTCCGACAGCACCTGCTCAAAGCCCCGGTAAGCGTCCTGATATTTTTTTGCACGATACTGCTGCATGGCCTGAGAAAACGGCTCTGCGGTTGCGTCCGGAACGGCAATGGTTTCCACCTCTGCAGGCGAGGATTGCGGTGCTGGGCTCACGCTGCTGGTGCTGGCCGGCTGGGGAGCAGATCCGCCATCGACAACTGTTGCGTTTCCCACTTTGACTTTCTTTTTCACCGGCCGGACTTGGACACTGGGCATCCCACTACCTGCTGCTGCTGCCACAACCGTCTGCCTTTTGGCCTCTTCAGCCCTGCGCGCGGCTTCTCGGGCTCGTTGCTGTGCTTCTTGAACGCGCTGCTGCTGTTCCTTTTCAAAAGTAGAACGTAAAAAAGCCACCTGCTGCTCCAGAGCCGTAATCTTCATCTCAGTCTCAGCCATTTTCGTCTGTTGCTCTGTTTGCATAGCCTCAATGGCGGCCTGAAGGTTGGCGATATCCTCTTTGGCCTGCTCCTTGTACAGGCTTGTCTGATGCGCACTCTCTTCAATCATCGACTGCAAGCGCAGCGTTTCGCTTTCTACCTGGTCAATCTTGTTTACGGAACTGGCCTGGCGTTTCTGCACCTGGTTGACAGTGGTGTTCTTCACATCATCAACCTTTTGATTCACGGCGCGAAGTTGATAGTTCAGTTCCCGCACCTCATCCTGCGTCGCACATTGAGTCAGCAGCAGCAAAGAACAGCCTGCCACAGTAAGATTTCGAACAATTTTCATGGATGCTCCCTTTCTTTGGCTCTCGATACCGGTTATGGAAAACCACCCGTTTTACTCAGCTGCATTTCAGTGGCCTACTGCCGTAGGAACACTACATGCCTCAGGGGTAAAACCTTGGACAATATTGTTTTGAACACCGTTGTTTCTCGCTGCTATCAGCGGGACTGCGCCTGTAGCTGGACGGTGTTTTCCTCCCTTGCGCGGGGCTCAGCGAACCGCAGGTGACCACCGCGGATAGGCTTTGTTCCCTGTAAACGGAAAAAGAACCCGCAATCCTTTTCCGTTTCTCCCAATTGCACAGATGTCCGACTTACCGTTGCGTTTCCGGGAAAATGCCAGCATTTTTCCGTCCGGTGACCAGGTAGGTGATTCATAATCTCCCCAGGCACTGGTTAACTGACGTACGTTACCTCCCTGCGGATCCATGGTAAACAACTGATTATGTCCGTCAACAAGACCGGAAAAAGCAATAAGGTCACCTTTGGGCGACCATACTGGTTCACTGTTCTCGGAGCCTGCACTGGAAAAGGTCAGCCGCTGCTCTCTGTCGCCGTTGGAATCCATGGTATAAATCTGGGGCCTTCCACTCCGGTCAGAGACAAAAACTATTTTTTTTCCGTCAGGGGCAAATGAAGGAGAGACATTGATCCCGGATCGAGAGGTCAATCGCTTGAGAATTTTTCCTCTCCTGTCGAGACGGTACAGGTCTGGAGCCCCATCCTTGCTCAGTGTGAGGACCATGGATTGGCCATCGGGAGCAAAGGCCGGAGCAAGATTCATCCCTTTTCTTCTGGACAGGGACCTGGTAATCTCACGCTGACGCAGATCAGTAATATAAAGGTCCTGGTTCCCACGGTGGTAGGTGGTATAGGCGAGAAAATTGCCGTCCGGGGTAAAACGCGGTGAAACAGCCAGGTGGCGATGCTTGGTCACCTGTCGTTGATCGCGACCGAGAATATCGGCCACATAGACCTCTTTTCTTCCGGTTGCATCGGAAATGTAGGCAATGGAGGTTCTACTGATACCAGGTTCACCGGTAAACTCTTCGATGAGGGCATCGGCAAGCCGAAGAACCATGTCATCCTGCTGCATGACCGTTCCCCGGTATCGCCTGCCGGCGAGCAGGGCGTTTTCCGTGACATCCAGCAACCGCCCTTCGATGACCATGTCCTCTCCAGATTGCGAATATTTGCCGACTACCGTATAGTCGACCCCCAGTGCGCGCCAATCAACATTCTCCATCCCTGCATAGCGACTGGAGTCGACCAGTTCAATAAAACCATGAATTTCCAGCGCCCGACCAATCAGTTCGGCCATCTCCATCCCCTGTTTCCGCCCTGCAGCCCCCCCTGCTTCAGCAAAAGGCGGTACAGCAACGACTACTTTGCGCACGTCAGCAGCGGTAATATCAAGGTAAACCCGCTCAGCATGGACATTTGCAGAGAACCAACAGAGGATAAACAGCAGGGTGACAACGGTTGAAATCGAATGGTATAAACGGTGCATATCTCTTTTTACGGGGGATAGAATTACATTTCAAGGTTGCCTGGACGAAAACGCAGGCCAACCTCAATGGTACGTTCCTTCATCAGATTGGGAAACCTCGGCATGGGCGCCGCACTATGCAGGGTTTTTACCACGAGTTGGTTAAAAAACGCATCTTTGGATTTTTTCTCCACAGTAGTGCTCAGCACCTGGCCGTTCTGGTTGATGACCACCACTACCCGGGCTTCCAGGCTGGGGTCCCATTTGCGCATTTCCGGCAGCACCCAGAATCCCTGTATGTGCTGATAGAGCGCGGCATAGTACTGCTGCGCAACAACGGATTGCACTTTACTTCGCCCTGAATTTCCAGACTTTCTCGACGGTACAGCGCTTTGTGATTGGGTTACAGCTCCTTGTCGCCGATACATCTCAGCCAGGGCCTGGCGAGCATCGCGCGCTGCCCTATCCGCCTCTTTTCGAGCCTGCTCTGCTCTTGCCAAGGCCGCTGCCTTTCGTTGACGTTCTTGCTCAAGTCGTTCCTGACGCTGCCGTTCCAGGCGTTGCTGTTCCTTCTCACGAAGGGCAGCAGCCCGCTCCTCTCGTGCCTTTTCCTCTGCCAGTCGCGTGTCTGCCGCCTTTTTTATTTTTCTTTTCAGCGGCTTAACCGAAACTGGTTGCGCTGCCACCACCGGTTCAGGCGGAACCTCAGGTTCCAGGGGAACGGCAACAGGCTCAAGAGCCTCTTCCACCGGTTCAGGCTCAGGCGGGAGGGAAGGCTCTTGTTCCACCGGAGGTTGCTGCTGAACGGCGGGCGCATCCTGGGTTTGCGCAGGCGGCTCCGGAAGCGAAACCAGGTCAACAATCACCGCCTCATCAAGCAAGGGTCGCTGGCTGAGCAGGTCGGGGGCTATCAGCGACCACCCAAGAACACCCAGGTGGAGTCCAACGGCAACCAGTACAGCAAAACGCCAACGATTGTCGTCCTTTTGCTGATGGGAATAAAAATCAGATTCCGTGATGTTAACAGCCATTTGGCAGCCGGATCAGTCTTTCTTGTCAGCAGGAACGGTAATCATCCCCAACTTGGTGAAACCAGCCGATCGAATATCCGCCATGGTCGCGACGACAAAACCATAGGGAACGCTTTTATCGGCACGAAGATATACTGGCTGCTCCCGTTTTTCTTCCGGGAGCTGCGACAGCTGCTGCACCAATAGTCCCTGGTTGACCTTCACCTTACCCAGGTATAACTCGCCCTGCTCATTAATGGAAACCAAAACCGGTTCTTCCTGCTGGCGGAGCGCCTTGGCTGTGGTCGCCGGCAGATCCACCTCCAGCCCCTGGGTCATCATGGGTGCGGTAACCATAAAAATAATCAGCAGCACCAGCATGACATCAACCAGGGGGGTCACATTGATTTCTGCGACAAAGCCCCTTTTGTTTTTAGATCCTACAGGTCCCATTCCCATGTCAGCCCCGTGCAAAAATGTCGCGTTCGATGAGGTTGAGAAAATCGGAACTGAAATGTTCAATACATGATTCCGACTCGGCAAGTTTGTTGGAATAATAATTATAAAAAATAACTGCCGGTATAGCCACAGCCAATCCGGCAGCAGTGGCCACGAGAGCCTCGGATATACCCGGTGCGACAACTGCCAGTGAGGCGGAGCCGCGTTCGCCGATATCCTTGAACGATGTCATGATTCCCCAGACCGTACCGAACAGACCGATAAATGGAGTGGCAGAGCCGGTGGTCGCCAGAAAGGAAAGAAATCTCGACATCCGGTCACTTTCCATCAGTTGCGCCTTTCGCACCGAGCGCTTCAGGTTCTCCATGGTGGCCATCTGCATATCAAGGGTTGCAGCACCCTCTCCAGCGGCCTGAGCCTCACTGATTTTTTTCAGCTCGGCATAGCCGGTAATAAATACTGCAGCTTCGGGACTTTGCGGAAAAGTCTGTGCTGAGTTGTAGGCCTCGTTCAGGGTTTTGCAGTTCCAAAATACGTCGAGAAAATCAAGTGATGCGTTATGAGACCGTTTGAACATCAGGTGTTTCATAATGATAATCGACCAGGAAACAACGGAAAAAATGAGCAGGGTTATCATGACAAGCTTGACCATGAGGCCCGCATTCAGCATCATTTCAATAATTGACAAAGTCACAGCGTACCTATTTTTAAATTCACTAAGGATTAAACACTCAAGATCACGAACCGGCGAGTTTCTCCGATCCTTCTTTTCAGGCAAAGAGTGTGCCTGAAAAATGAGGGCAGCTCATGACCGATGGATTGACAGTACAGCCTGCTGTCCTCTTGCGGGCGGTTTACTCGATACGGGTAACTACAGGTTAAACAAGGAATAATCAGCACCAGCCATCATTAAAAACACAAGATCAAATTATAAATGAAAACAATAATTCTGTCGACCTCGTTCTAAGGATGGTGTAGAAATATTTTCCAGGTGCGTCAGCATGACCAGTACCCTGCGGCATATATGCTTCCAGGGTTTTATCATACACTCACAGGAGGAATCAACAATGCCTGAATCCCTTTTCGATGTCGTGATTATTGGAGCCGGACCTGCAGGAATACAGGCAGCTATTCATGCATCGAGAAAAAAAACCCGGGTACTTATGCTCGGTCGCATAGAAAATTCTGCTCTCTACGGCGCACACATAGAAAACTATGCCTTTGTTCCGGGAGTGTCCGATGGCTGCGACATTCTGCGCGCCGGTGTGAAACAAGCCCTCTCCTTTGGCACGGAAACCTCGCACGAAGACGTATTGAAAATCTCCCGCAGGGACGATGAATGCTTTGATGTGGAGCTGGAAACCGGACGAACGGTCACCAGCCGCAGCTTGATTTTCGCCATGGGTGTCGCAAAGAAGAAACTGAACGTTCCCGGGGAAAAGGATTTTTCCGGACGCGGAGTCAGCTATTGTGTTGACTGCGACGCCAACTTCTACCGCGGAGCGACCGTGGCGGTTACCGGCGACAGAAGCGCTGCTGTTGACGGGGCCTTGACCCTGCTGGATTATGCTGCAAAGGTGTACCTGATAGCCGGCGACCTCGATGTTTCCAAGGAACTCGCAGATAAACTGCATGCAAGCGACGTCGAGTTTATCGATAGTGCCATTCAAGAAATCAATGGAGAGCACGCCGTAGGCTCAGTCAGCCTGGAAAACGGCCAAACCCTTGATACCGAGGGCGTATTTATTGAGCTCGGCTCCAAGGGGGCCCTTGAACTGGCCACTCAGGTGGATGTGCAGCTTGATCTGGAGACATTCAAGTATATCGCAACCAACAAGCAACAGGAAACCAACATTGCCGGAATCTATGCGGCCGGCGACATTGTCGGTCCTCCATACCAGATGGCAAAGGCTGTCGGTGAAGGATGCGTGGCCGGTATGGCAGCCGCTACCTATGCCCGGGCACAGAAAAGAAAGGAAACTGCTTAGCCCTGCACATATTTCCCTCTTCGGCATGCCGCCCTATAGCGGTTGCGGACTGTCGAAGAGGGCGTGTTTTTCCCCCTGCTGCGGAATCCTTTCGCCCGCTTCCCCTATTTCTCCATTTGCTGCTGTTCCTTTAAAGCCATCAGGTATCGAAAAATCTCCCTGCTATGGCGGGGGTTTCTGGTTTGAACGAAAAGATAGGCCAGCCTGAGCACCAGTGAACGATCCACATCAGGCAACGTATGGGCTATATCGTCTATCAGCTGGGAGTGCCACTGCTCTGACCACTCCATTGCTTCAGCTTGGCAACGTTTCTTTTCTGCAAGCGCTTCGTTAATCAGGCTATCGCGCCAATACTCCACCTCATGCAGCTGTTTGTTTTTTGCCAACGCGGCCCCTTTCTGAGCAGAGAGGAAGGCATACGTATCCTCAAGAGGGACATCTCTGAGCAACTTGGTGATATATTTAAGCTGCCTTTTTTTTGCCCCTCCCTTCAACGCTCCGGCTTCCTTGAGCAGCACACGTACCTCCTCCGAAACGGGACATCGGTCAATGAGCGGCAGCGGCAAGGTAGCCAATTCACCTACCAGTTTTTCCACTTCCTTTATCCGCCGCTTTTGCTCCGATCTGCTTATCTGCACTACTATCCCTCCGTCAATGTGCCTTTCGGCCGGCAGAGCTGCTGCGCCAAGAGCCGCGTCTCTGCGAACCAACCATGTTTTTTCTCAGCAAAAGCGTCGCTCGTTACTGCCCTTGCAGGAGGTGAACCACCCTGTTCAATATCTGATTGGCGGTCCCCTCTTTAGAGAGCAGTGGCACTCCTGTACACCCGGTACGATCAATAAGGGTAACCTGGTTGGTATCGACATCGAATCCTGTTGTTTTACCAAGAATGTCATTCACCACGATCAGGTCCAGGTTTTTCTGTCGTAATTTGCGTTCTCCCTCTGCCTGATGGTTTTCGCTCTCCGCCGCAAATCCGACCAGGAGCTTCTGCCCGGCCATTTCTTTGCCCAGCCGTGCAAGAATGTCGGTATTCCGGACCAACTCAAGAACAAAATCATCAGCATGTTTTTTGATCTTATGTTCTCTGGCTGTTGCGGGCCGATAATCTGCCACTGCTGCCGCTTTGATAATGACCGTTGCCTCGGCGGCATGGTGGAATACAGCCTTTTCCATTTCTGATGCGGAGCGTACGTTGATGCACTCCACCTCTGGAGGGACCGACAAATTAACCGGGCCACTAATTAAAGTAACCCGCGCTCCTCTTCGTACGGCTGCTCTGGCCAACGCGTAGCCCATCTTACCGCTGGATCGATTGGTCAAATAACGGGCCGGATCAATTGCTTCCTGTGTTGGACCGGCAGTGATGAGCAGATGCTGCCCATGCAGATCGTCAGGGGAAAGCGCCTGAAGCAGCTTTTCCCTTGCGGACTGCCAATCGGGCAGTCTGCCGTCACCAATTTCACCGCAAGCCAGCGAACCGCTGTCAGGGGCTACAACATGGTAGCCATAGACCTTCAGCCGGGTGATATTTGCCTGGGTTGCAGGATGCATAAACATGTTGGTATTCATCGCCGGACAGACGACCACCGGTTTTTGCGCAGCCAACACGGTGGTGGAAACAAGGTCATCGGCCACCCCATGACTCAAACGGAAAATGGTCTGAGCGGTTGCCGGGGCAATCAGCAGAATATCATGATCCCTTGAGAGGTTGATATGGGACATGACCCCCTCGGGATCCTCTTCATACATGTCGTGGTAGACCCGATTGCCGGACAATGCGGAAAAAGTGAGCGGTGAGATGAACTGCCGCCCGGCATCGGTCATCATTACCGTTACCAGTGCCTCTTCCTTGACCAGTTCACGTACCCATTCAGCCGCCTTGTATGCAGCAATGGATCCGGTAACGCCCAGCAGAACGCGTATGCCATGAAGGCCGGGATTGTTGAGGCTCACTAATTCCATCATAGCCATTTACTGTAGTGATATGTCAATAAAGGTTCGCTGTTATCTCCTCAACAGCCTGAAGAGATGTCAACGGGAGGAGGATGTCAGGTTGTTTCTAGCGCAGCACCAAGCGCAAAGAGCACTACCGTACCACCCCAGCCAGTTGGGAGTGGTACGGTACGATGCAACCGGATCGGCAGGGACAGTCCTGACGATGCTATTGGGTCACGGCCTCGCCAAAGGGATTGAGGGAGGAAGCTGCCGTTTCGTCTATAGTCACATAAAAGGTCAGCTTGGTTTTGGAAAGCGGTCCCCCTTCACTAATGACCATCATGCAGGTCTTGTTTGGTTTCACAAAGGCAAGCATGATATCCTTGGAAGAGGTTTCTCCAACCTGCTTCCATTTATTATCCTGCATGGATTCTACCATGTAGTCTCTCAAGGAAAGGACGGCCACCTTGCCGGTGTACACATACACACCACCCCTGAACGACTCAGTTTTGATCCCCATGGAACTTTTTCGGTCCCACTCAAGTTCGGTCGGTAAAACAATGTCCTGAATGTCGCCGGCAAACCCCGGAACCGGGGGAAGGGTATCCGGACTTTGCCCCTCTGTTGAGGTCACCGGAGCTTTGTTCGTAGCACAACCGGTCATTGAGAAAACAGACAACAGCCCTGCCATAAGCAAAATGCCAATAAGTAGACTTTTCTTCATTCAGTCAATTCCTCCGCTCAAAAGATGAAAATCGGGCCTGCCTCGCAATCGGGTCGAAGAGGCAAGCTGCCATGGGCAACGTAGTACATGAAAATATTTGGTTCTAAAAAAATAAGGTTTTAATGTCAATAAACATTCACTATGCTAAATAGGTCTTTTTTATTTGAGACCGCTCTGATATCGTAGCGCACGATCACCGCTACTGGTAATCCGGCACCCACTCCAGCACATTTTAACGCTTAAAGACGAACACAGCCTTCCTACGCCCAAGCCTCCAACTGTTGACACTTCATCGATGCAATCTTCCCCGACTACCGATAATGCCTTACCGGCAGACCTTGCCCTCATTGACACTCACTGCCATCTGGACATGAACGCCTATGCCCACGATTTGGACAACGTTCTTGCAGAAGCCGAAAAAAACGGTGTGCGAAGAATTGTCACTATCGGCATAGACCTTGCCAGCTCAATCGCCGCGGTTGAGTTGACGAAAAAATATGCCCAGGTGTATGCAACTGTAGGTGTTCACCCGCATGAAGCTGCTTCGGTCAGTACCGGCGTACTCGACAAACTGGCACAGCTTGCCGATTCTCCAAAAGTCGTCGGCTATGGAGAAATCGGCCTGGATTACGTCAAGAATTACGCTCCACGAAAAATCCAGCAACAGGCCTTTAGTGCTCAGTTGGATCTTGCCGTGCAGCTCAACCTACCGGTCATTATCCATGACCGAGAAGCACATGGTGACACCATGGGCCTGCTGGCGGCTCACGGGCCCTATCCGCGCAGGGGGATCATGCACTGCTTTTCCGGAGATGTTACTTTGGCACGTCAGGTAATAGAGATGGGATTCCTCATCTCCATCCCGGGTATCGTCACCTTTAAAAACGCCACAACGCTGCAAGAGGTCGTTCGTCAAACCAGCATCGAGCACCTGATACTGGAAACAGATGGACCCTTTCTCGCTCCGGTCCCTTTCCGCGGCAAACGCAATACCCCTGGAAAAATGCTTCACACTGCACGAATGATTGCAAAGCTGAAAAATATGCCGCTGGAATCGGTGGCAGAAATCACCACCGGCAATGCAGTTTCCCTTTTTCGCCTGCCGGACGAAGAGCAAACAAATGATTAAACAGAACCTTGAAGCGATACGGCAGCGGATTGATGCGTACGCACGTGCTTGCAACCGTGATCCGCATTCCATTGAACTGGTGGCTGTCTCCAAGCGAAAAGACAGTTCGCTTATCCGCCAGGCCTATGATAGCGGCCAACATATTTTTGGAGAAAATTACCTGCAGGAGGCTGCTGAAAAAATACCGCACCTGCCGGCAGAGGCCCGGTGGCACTTTATCGGCCACCTGCAGAGCAACAAAGCCAAACAGGCCGTTGCCCTCTTTGACGTGATTGAAACAGTCGACCGACTGAAATTGGCCACCCTGATCGACAAGCATGCCCGTGCGCTAGGCCGAAAGATTGGCATACTCCTGCAAGTAAATATCGGACGGGAACCTCAAAAAGCCGGAGTTCTGCCAGAAGATGCCGAATCCCTGCTGCGGGAGATCAACAGCTCCACCCAACTAGGTGTACTGGGGCTGATGGTAATCCCACCCTGGGCGCCCGACCCTGAAGCGAGTCGCCCTTTTTTCCAGGCGACCAGGGAACTCGCCTTGAACCTTGCTGCAAAGCAGCTTTTTTCAGACAATACCCGCGTTGCACTCTCCATGGGCATGTCGGCCGACTACCACATTGCCATTGAAGAGGGAGCGACACTCATTCGCATAGGAACAGCGCTCTTCGGTGCAAGAGACGCCAACAAGGAGAAGTAGATGAACATTACCATGATTGGGACAGGCTATGTCGGTTTAGTCACCGGCACCTGTTTTGCTGAATTCGGTCACACGGTAACCTGTGTAGACAATGTAGAAGAAAAAATCGAAAACCTCAAACAGGGAAAAATCCCCATTTATGAACCGGGGCTAGATACCCTTGTAAAGAAAAATGTCGAAGAGAAGCGCCTTCGTTTCACTACCGACCTGGCGACTGCAGTTCCTGAAGCTGACGCGGTTTTTCTTGCCGTAGGCACCCCCAGCTCCCGGCGAGGCGACGGCTATGCTGACCTTACCTATATCTACCAGGCCGCCAAAGACGTAGCCGCCCACCTCCAGGGCTATACGATTGTGGTTGATAAAAGTACGGTACCCGTCGGAACCGCCCGCCAGGTCAACCGTGTTATCCGGGAAGCAAACCCAACGGCCGACTTTGACGTTGCCTCCAATCCTGAATTCCTGCGAGAGGGCGCTGCCATTGCCGATTTTATGCGCCCAGACCGGGTTGTGATCGGCGTTGAAACCGAGCGCGCTGAAGAAACCCTGCGAGAAATTTACAAACCTCTCTATATTCGAGATACGCCGATTGTCAGTACCACCATCGAGACCGCCGAGCTGGCAAAATATGCTGCCAATGCCTTTCTCGCGGTGAAGATCAGCTTTATCAATGAAATTGCTAATGTCTGTGAAGCGGTCAATGCCAATGTTACCGATATCGCCAAAGCTATCGGCATGGACGGGCGGATCGGCAGTAAGTTCCTCCACCCGGGACCAGGTTATGGCGGCTCCTGCTTTCCCAAAGATACCCTGGCACTGATGCGTATCGTCCAGGAACATGGAGAAAACGTCAGGGTTGTTGAAGCGGCGGTTGAGGTCAATTCCGCGCAAAAAGCGAGGATGGTCAAAAAAATACGGGAAATGGTCGGCGGCTCAGAGGCAGGCAAGACCATAGCCGTACTCGGCCTTACCTTTAAACCGGAAACCGATGATATGCGCGATGCACCTGCCGCGACCATCCTTCCAGCTCTGCTGGAAAAGGGGGCCAGAATAAAAGCGCATGACCCGAAAGGGATGGAGGAGGCAAAGCAGTATCTGCCATCTGGTATTGAATATGTGGACAATGCCTATGCGGCTGCTGATAAGGCTGACTGCGTAGTCCTGATGACCGAGTGGAACCAGTACAGAGCTCTTGACCTGGAGAGAATAAAGGAAACTATGAACGCACCGGTATTTGTCGACCTGCGCAATGTCTATGAACCGGAAAAAATGCGGGAAATGGGCTTCCAGTACATTGGCGTAGGGAAAAAATAGTTTGTTCTCTCTCTTTCCCTAGTCTATAAAAAAAGGCCTTCTCGCAAAGAGAAGGCCTTTATACTTCTACATGGCTACATGGCGTAACGCCCTGCAAAAACCCTTTTCGACAGGAGTACTGCTTGCCAGCAATGCTCCTCAATGGTGCGGAGAGGTTTTATCCCCGACGTCGCGAAGCCCTCTTGGCGGCCTTCAGCGGGTTGATTCGAACCTTCACGACCTTTACTTCAGGTTTTGAGTGGGTTGCGAAATTACAGATGCCAAGGCGCCATTTTGCACCAGGATGAGCATATGTATTGCAAAATTTATTATCTTCCACCTCAACGATCCGCTCGCACCCTTCACACTGTTCAACAATCGGCTCAAACATGTCGCTGCTGAACTTGGCTGTATTATTTGTCTGCATATTGCCAACTCCTGAAAAAATATAAACTTTTTCTTGAACCAAGAAAAAAACTTACCTACAATATCATTAGATGTGACCTGTGGTCACCTATCCGACCGAAATTAGATTTTATAAAGGCAATTCCGCTTTCTGTCAACACCATAAGTTGATCAACCTTAAAAAATACCAAGATGTAGTCCGGAGAGCAATCAATGCCCATTTATGTTTGGAAAGGAACTAACAGTTACGGGGAGAAACGGAAAGGCGAGTTGGAGGCTCCCGACGAAAACTCAGCATTGGCACAACTCAGGCGCCTGCGTATCGATAATGTCAAAATTAAAGAAAAACCAAAGGACCTGCTGGAAAGCATCCCGATCTTTCAACCAAAGGTTACTGGAAAGGATGTTGTTATATTCACCAGGCAGCTCTCAACCATGATCGATGCCGGTCTTCCCCTGGTGCAATGCCTGCAGATTTTAGGAAAACAGCAAAGCAATACAACTTTTAAAAGAATTATCAATGAAATCCAGGTGGATGTGGAAACCGGTACCACACTGGCCGATTCCATGCGGAAGCACCCCAAGGTTTTTGACAATCTTTATTCCAACATGATTGAAGCCGGAGAGCTGGGCGGTATCCTGGACACCATCCTCTCCCGTCTCGCCGTCTTCAAGGAAAAGGCCATGGCCCTCCAGAAAAAAATCAAAGGGGCGATGACCTACCCTGCTATCTGTCTGGGTATTTCGCTGATCATCCTGGTGGTCATCCTGGTGTTTGTTGTACCGGTATTTGACAAGATGTTCCAGGAATTCGGCTCCGCCCTCCCGGCTCCGACCCAGATGGTTGTGAACATGAGTAATTTTTTCAAGAGTAACTTTTTCCTCATAGTCATTGTTGCTGTGGTCATAAGCTGGATTGTGAAACGGATTTACAATACGGAAAAAGGGCGCCTGAAGATTGACGCGCTCCTACTCAAGTCGCCGGTGATCGGCACCCTGCTTCGACGGGTCGCGGTCTCAAAATTCACCCGAACCCTCAGCACCATGCTCCAGAGCGGGGTACCCATTCTCGAAGCACTGCAGGTCGTAGGCCGGACATCAGGTAACAAGGTTATTGAACGAGCGGTTTTTCGTGTGGCTGACAGTATTGCCGAAGGACGCCCCATTGCCGAACCGCTTGAAGAGTCCGGAGTCTTTCCCAACATGGTGGTGCAGATGATCAATGTGGGTGAATCCGTAGGAGCACTTGACACCATGCTGGAGAAAATTGCTGATTTTTATGATGAGGAAGTGGATCAGGCGGTGGAAAACCTTACAGCAATGATCGAACCGTTTATGATGGTCTTTCTCGGCGGCATGATCGGTGGTCTGGTCGTGGCCATGTACCTGCCTATTTTCAAGATGGCCAGCGTTGTGTAATCAGGGGCATGGTGGAAGCCAACACATTGTACCTTCTCGTTTCTGCAAAGAGGTTTTTTACTGGTCAGCCCGAAAACCACCTGTTTTTCTTCGGGAAAGGGGGTATACAATCAACTCGCTGTTTGCCTGCACAGGAAACAGTTTTTTTACAGATACGGCGTTGACGCTATGATCGTAGCTTTCAAGTGCATTGGTGTTCATCGTCTGCTTATTTAACCATTTGGAGAATGCTTTCATGGGAGAGATTGTCGATATAGTCGCTCGGGAAATATTGGACTCACGAGGGAACCCAACAGTAGAGGTAGAAGTGTATTTAGCGACCGGCGCCGTCGGTCGCGCTGCAGTCCCATCCGGGGCCTCCACAGGAACACGGGAAGCATTGGAACTGCGAGATACCAAGAAAAAACGCTATGGCGGCAAAGGGGTACTGCAGGCGGTTCAGAATGTCAACTCCACCATCGCTCCGGCACTGCTGGGATATGAATCTTCCAACCAGGTGCTGATCGATTCGATTATGATTAATCAGGACAACACCGCCTACAAAAAGAAACTCGGAGCCAATGCCATACTGGGGGTAAGCCTGGCAGTCGCCAAGGCTACCGCCGCCGAACTGGAACTCCCCTTATACAACTATCTTGGCGGCGTTAATGCAAAAGTGCTCCCCGTACCAATGATGAATATTCTTAATGGTGGGGAACATGCAGACAACAACGTCGACATTCAGGAATTCATGATCCTCCCTGCGGGAGCGAAAAATTTCGCTCAGGCCCTGCGCATGGGCACGGAAACCTTTCACGCGCTGAAAGCCGTGCTGAAAAAGAAGGGATTGCAGACCGCTGTCGGCGATGAGGGAGGGTTTGCACCTAATCTTCGCTCCAACGAAGAGGCAATGGAAGTAATCCTGGAAGGGATCGTTCAGGCCGGGTACAAACCCGGCAAAGACATCTACATCGGCATTGACGCTGCAGCTAGTGAATTTTATAACGCTGACGAAAAAAAATATATCCTGGCAGCAGAAAAAAAGTCTAAAAAAACGTCTGAGCAGATGATCGAGTTCTATAGCAAGTGGGTAAAAAAATATCCGCTGATTTCCATTGAAGACGGCCTGGATGAATCCGATTGGGACGGCTGGAAACTGCTAACTCAAGAGCTTGGTGACCGCATCCAGCTGGTGGGTGATGACATTTTTGTAACCAACACGACCATTCTGAAAAAAGGAATTGACCTCGGGGTGTGCAATTCCATCCTGGTTAAACTCAACCAGATCGGTTCCCTGACCGAAACCATTGATGCAGTCGACATGGCGCATCGGGCATCCTACACGGCTGTCATCTCGCATCGATCCGGTGAAACGGAAGATGCCACCATCGCCGATCTGGCGGTTGCTCTCAATGCGGGACAAATCAAAACCGGCGCCCCTTCCCGAAGTGATCGCGTGGCCAAATACAACCAACTGCTGCGCATTGAGGAAGAGCTTGGGGATGCCGCCCAATTTGCTGGAATATCGGCTTTTCATTTTCTTGCAGATTGAGGATTGACAAGTACGGGTAGGCCTGCCTACTATATAAGAAGCACCTACAGATTAACTTAACTTATTGTATATTCGCTTCATTTGGGGGTGAAAAATGACATTAACCAAGGCCGATTTAGTACAGCAGGTATATAAGTCGCATCCGTCTCTGACAAAATCACAGTCCACAGCTTCGGTAGAGGCTTTTCTCAAGTTATCTAAATCATCACTCATTGGTGGCCAGGACCTTCTGTTGAGTGGGTTTGGCAAATTCAACATTAAAGATAAAAAGTCAAGACGAGGAAGAAACCCTCAGACCGGGAACGAACTCATTCTCGACGCACGCCGGGTTGTCACCTTTAAACCGTCGGGAATATTGCGCTCGCGAATTAATTCCGCGTAGTACTTTTTCTGGCGGTAACACCAGTTCGGCCATGGTTGATTATGGGGCATCACTCCTGATGCCCCATTTCTTTGTCTTTCCTATTGCTCCTACAGTACAGCGTGCATTCCACACTTGAATATACAGTTATAGCCACCGCAGATCTCGCTTTTCAGTCTTCACCACTGCAGCACCTGCTTGCCGATCCCATCGATGAGGCCCTCTGCCAATCGATTAAGGAATATGGGCTTATACAACCGTTGTTGGTACAGGCTGACAACAGTGGTCGCACCTGGATAGTGCTCTGCGGCACTAGACAATTGCGTGCTGCCAGGAAGGCGGGAATCTCGCAACTCCCCTGTATGGTTCTGGATGCGAATGCGCTGCCATGGCAGAAATATGCACTCATCGCCCTCCATGCTCATCAGGGAAGCATTGTTGCCAGTCCAGTTGAGGACGCCTTGCTGATAGCCGAAGCCCAACAAACCCTGCCTGAAACCGAACAGTTTTCTTTATTGAAATTATTGGGCTACAAACCCAATCGACATCAGCTCAATGACCTGCTTGCTCTGCTGGATATGGACGATACCGCCATCGAGGCACTGCATGCAGGGCTGATATCAGTCAAAACAGCGAAAAAAATCCGTCTCCTTTCTCATCCCGACCAGGCAACCCTGATCGATGTCATCACCACCTTTCACTTTGGCGGATCCAAGCAGCAGCAGTGCGTGCAAATGGTGGTTGAGTTGAGTCGACGCAGAGGTTGTTCCACTCAGGAAGTCATCGACAGTGTAAAAACGGAAAAGAGCAGGGATGCCAAAAATATCCCCCAGCAAGGAAACAAGCTGCTAGAACGACTGCAACAGGAGTATGCACCAGCCTACTCCGCTGCTGAAAAATCTTTTCAAGAATTTGTCAACTCACTCAACCTGCCTGAACATTTTCAACTGCGTCATAGCCCGGCGTTTGAAAAGGATAGCTGTGAGTTGATCATTACCTTTGCCAACACCTCGGCACTCCAAGCCTCTATCAAGGACCTGCAGAGGAGAATCCCTGCACCGAATTACCCCTCAAGGAAGCCGACGAATTCCATGAAAAAGGAAATCTCCTCCCACCCGGTCGATTGACCATTCTGCAAAAAAATCCTCCACACGCTCGTCTACTGAAAAGCCAGTGAGCAAGGGGGTGCCGGCATCACCAATAAAAAAGGGTGCGTAGAAAAGAAAGACCTCATCAACCATGTTGGTCTGGAGCATTGCCCCGTGAATAGTTGCCCCGCCCTCCACCAGCACAGAGGTTATGCCTGAGCGGCCCAGATGATTAAGCACAGCCTCAATCTCCACTCGTTCATTTCCCTCTTCCCCCACAGGAATGACTCTGACGCCCTGTTGCGCAAGCACTCGCCTTTTGTTGTCAGCAACGCCGTGACAACAATATACCCAGGTTTCTGCCGCTGACTGTTGGTGAACGACCGTAGCCCTATCGGATATGCGCAGCGTGGAATCCAGGATCACTCTTAGGGGGTCTCTCCCATCCGCGCCGGCTCGACGCGTTGTCAGGCTCGGGTCATCAACTACGACCGTATCGATACCGACCAGGATCGCATCATAACGGTCGCGTAGGCAATGAACCCTCACTTGAGCATCATCCCCGGTTACTTTGCCGCCACTTCCTGCCTTGTAGGAAATACGTCCGTCAAGGCTTAGCCCTGCCTTCATCACCACCCAGGGGAGACCGGAAACAACATGTTTAAGGAAGGGATAATTCAACGCCCTGCACTCTCTTTCCAATACCCCGCAGGACACCTCAATGCCGGCTTCACGAAGCCTGTCTATCCCATTGCCGGCCACATTCGGATTGGGGTCCTGCATACCGATAACGACCCTGCCTATAGCACCGCTGTGCACAATTGCTTCCGTACATGGCGGTGTTTTTCCGGTGTGATTGCACGGTTCCAGGGTCACATACATGGTGGCGCCTGTAACCTTTTCCGTCATGGCCTGCAGGGCGTTGACCTCTGCATGGGGAGAACCAGCGCGCCGGTGATAGCCCCTGCTGACAATGGCTCCATTGCTGACAATCACAGCACCGACAGCGGGGTTGGGGGCAGTCCTTCCCCACCCTCTTTTTGCTTCCTCAATGGCATGAGCCATAAAAAAGGTATCTTTCTCCTGCATGGCAAACCTCTTGGCAAGAAATCCAAAAAAGCAGATCAGTCCTGTTCCCTGCTGTTTCCAAGAAAATGTTTCAACTCTTCCATAAACTCGTTCACATCCTTGAATTGCCGATATACCGAAGCAAAGCGGACATAGGCGACTTCGTCTAACGCAGGCAGGGCTTCCATCACCCACTCACCGATCTGGCTGGTTGGCACTTCTTTACCTCCTGCGTCCTGGAGCCGAAGTTCAATGGCATCAACAAAGACGTCGATATCCGTCATACTGACAGGCAGCTTTTCACACGCTTTTTCCAGCCCGGCAACAATTTTTCCCCGATTCCAGGGTTCGCGTCTCCCGTCCTTTTTCACGAGCATAGGCAACATGAGTTCTATACGCTCATAGGTTGTAAACCGTTGTTCACAGGAAAGACAGGCCCTTCTTCTCCGGATGATGGTCTTATCCTTGTTGACCCGCGAATCAATAACTCTGTTTTCCAAATGACCACAATAGGGACATTTCATGGTACCCTCATCAGTAAGCTGGAACGAAAAAACCGGTAGCTTGATAAAGCATACCGGTTGGAGGAATCAAAAACGATGAAATGCGGACAACCGCTCAGGACTACTCCAGCATTTCTACACGACGCAGGTGACGTCCACCGCTAAAAGGGGTCTTGATCCATATGTCTACAATATCAAGCGCAAGGGACATCCCCGTCACTCTGCCGCCCAAACAGAGAACATTCGCATCATTATGCTCCCGGCTCATACGTGCGGAAAAGGGATCAGTGCACAATGCCGCACGGATTCCAGGAAGACGATTGGCGGCGATGGACATGCCGATACCTGTTCCACAGACCAAAATTCCTTTCTCGGCATCACCACTATCGACGGCTCTGCAAACTGCTTTGGCAAAATCGGGGTAATCTACGGACTCGGTCGAATAACAGCCAGCATCGATCAATTGAAGGCCGTTGTCCATGAGGTGAGTCATGATTTCCTGTTTGAGCTCATACCCACCGTGGTCGCAGCCAATGATAATTTTCACAGCGTTCTCCCCGGCTTGTGATCAGCCTGTAAAGGCCTTCATGGCGACAACGCCATTGGTTCCGCCAAAACCAAAGGAATTGGAAAGAGCGATCTGCGGTTTGGCCTCACGAGCAGTCAAAGGCACATAGTCAAGATCACATTCTGGCGAAGGCTCATGCAGATTTATGGTTGGCGGGATAATACCGGTATGCAGCGTCAACGCTGTGAACACCGACTCTACTCCCCCGGCACCGCCAAGCATGTGGCCAGTCATGGATTTGGTCGAACTGATAGCCAATTTATAGGCGTGTTCTTGAAAAACAGTTTTGATGGCCAGGGTTTCACACCGATCATTCAATGGAGTGGATGTTCCGTGAGCATTGATGTAATCAATGTCCTGAGGGCGCAGGCCAGCGTCTCTGAGCGCCATGGCCATGCAACGGGCAGCCCCTTCACCATCTTCGGGTGGTGCTGCAATATGGTAGGCATCACTGGTCTGCCCATAGCCAATAATCTCGGCATAGATTCGTGCACCGCGGCGAATGGCAGACTCCATGTCCTCAAGCATCAACATGCCAGCCCCCTCAGAGATGATAAAACCGTCTCGATCCTTATCAAAAGGACGGGAGGCAGCGGCTGGATCATCATTTCGCGTTGACAGAGCTTTCATCGCACTGAATCCGCCAACTGCGAGCGGGCAGATAACCGATTCCGCACCTCCGGTTATTGCAGCATCACAGTCACCATAGGCTATGTGGCGAAAGGCCTCGCCAACGGCATGAGTACCGGCGGCGCAAGCTGTAGTCTGCGTCAGATTCGGTCCCTTACTCCCGAGCCGCATGGAAATATGACCAGAGGGCATATTGGGTATAACCCTCGGGATAAAAAACGGGGTGATTTTGCGTGGTCCGCGATCAAGCAATACCTGATGGTACTGTTCAATGGTGGGCAAGCCCCCCATGCCGCAACCGGTAATCACCCCGATTTTTTCACAATTTTCGTCGGTAATAGAAAGGCCGCTGTCCTTCCAGGCCATCTCCGCAGCAGCTACGGCGTATTGAACAAACAGATCAAGATTCTTGACCTGTTTTTTCTCAAACCATTTCTCTGCTTGAAAATCCGTCACTTCCGCAGCAATCTGCGATGCTTGATCGCTCGCATCAAAACGGGTAATGGGACCAATACCTCCTTTCCCATTAATCAGTGACTCCCAGGTTTTTTCAGTACCTGTTCCGAGCGGGGTGACGAGACCAACACCTGTAACAACGACCCTTCTTTTCACTACCTTGTCCTTCCTAGCTTTGAATCTTTGCTACAAAATCAATAGCATTTTGTACGGTGACGATCTTCTCTGCTTCTTCATCAGGAATTTCTACATCAAATTCTTCTTCCATGGCCATGATCAACTCAACCAGATCAAGGGAATCGGCGCCAAGATCATCAACAAAGGATGCACCGGGCACAACCTTTTCCTTGTCAACGCTTAACTGTTCAACAATGATATCAATCATTTTTGCTTCAACTGCCATTGTATTCTCCTAAATGAAATTTTCTTGTAGTATAAATTTAAAACAAATAGTAACTGTTTACGCAGAGTCAATAGCGGGCAGTCACTAATTACCCATATACATGCCGCCGTTAACATGAAGCGTTTGGCCGGTAAAGTAATCGCCTCCTTGGGATACAAGAAAGACAACGGCTGCAGCGACATCTTCCGGTTGGCCAAGACGGCCGAGCGGAATCTGCGCCTTTATGGCATCCTGCACTTCACTTTCCAAGTCGTCAGTCATATCGGTTACAATGTATCCGGGTGCCACACAATTCACAGTTACATTTCGTGCAGCCAGTTCCCTGGCCATGGACTTGGTCAACCCGATAAGCCCGGCTTTAGCCGCACCATAGTTGACCTGACCGCCATTGCCAAGAAATCCTATAACAGAGCTGATGTTGACAATTCGCCCCCATCTTTTTTTCATCATGGGCCGCATGGCGGCCTTACTGCAATGAAAGGCCCCTTTCAGATTGGTGTCGAGTACGTCGTCCCAATCCGACGCCTTCATTCGCGCCATCAACCCGTCTCGCGTGATACCGGCATTATTCACCAGTACGTCGAGACTACCATAGTCGTCGATCAACGCTTTTATACTTGATTGAGCAGCCGCCGCATCCGCCACATTGAAACCGGTTATGAATCCCTGTCCACCTGCTTCGGTAACTCGTGCAAGGGTCTCTTCAGCTGCAGCGGGATTGGCAACATAGTTGATACCAACAGTAGCTCCCTGGCGAGCAAGTTCGATGCATATGGCACGCCCGATGCCTCGACTCCCGCCGGTGACAAGGGCTATTTTCCCTTTAAGACTCACTTTTCACCTCCCGAATGCGTTGAATGAGCGCTGGTAGGACTTCATAGAGATCGCCGACAATACCATAAGTGGCAAAATCAAAAATCGGTGCTTTCTCGTCGCGGTTGATGGCAACCACGATATCTGAAGACTGCATCCCGACGGCGTGCTGTACCGCCCCGGAAATACCGCAGGCGATATACACTTTGGGATTTACCGTTTTTCCGGTCTGGCCCACCTGGTGCGGATACGGAATCCATCCTGAATCAACGGCTGCTCGACTGGCTGCGACAGCACCGCCAAGTTCCTCAGCCAATTCTCTTATCAGTTCAAACCCTTTTGCGGAATCAAGCCCCCTCCCGCCGGCAACGAGGGTTTCCACCTCCTGGATATTAGCCTGTTCGTCCTTGCTGACAACAGTCTCAATAACCTCAATTGTGGAAACACGGGCAGCCTGTGGGATTTCTACCCGTTCAACCGTACCGGTCCGGCCGGTATCAGGCTCCAGCGCAGCCATGACTTTCGGCCGCACCGTTGCCATTTGCGGTCGAGTATCGGGGCATTCGATAGTCGCCATGATATTTCCGCCGAATGCAGGTCGGGTCTGCAGAAGCATACCGTCACTTTCTCTGATCTCAAGACGGGTGCAATCGGCAGTTAGGCCGGCATCGATCAGGGTGGCGACAAAAGGTATGACCGAGCGGCCTATGGCTGTTGCTCCGGCGAGGACGATTTCCGGTTTAACCTTGCGAATGACCTCTTCAAGGACGTACCCGTACACATCTTCACGGAATTCTTCGAGGGACGCATCTTCGGCAAGCAAAACCCTGTCAGCACCGCCGGCAATGAGTGAATCCGTGCTGGCTTCAATATCTTTTCCCAGGACGATCACGCTTAGTTCTACGCCGCGGGCATCGGCGAGCTTACGGCCAATACCGAGCAATTCATAGGTGACAGGAGCGATGGTTCCATGACGAAACTCGCCAAACACCATTACGCCTGACCACTGGGCAAAATCGGCTTGCACCTTTTTGTCCGCAACCTCGATGGAAAGCGCCTCAACTTCACAATTCTCAACGCATGCCCCGCAGAGGGTGCAATTTTCATCGACAACCACACAGTCGTCTTCAACATGGATTGCGTTGAACGGACAGGTTGACTCACAGATTCCGCAAACTATGCATTTATCGCAGTCTATCTTCAGCATGGGATTGTAATGGGTATAAGTAAAGACCGGAATCGGTCAGATTGCGATGCTAGAAATGAGCCTTTAATCGCTGCACCAGCTGATCCACTTGTTCGTCAACCGTACCAGAGAAAATGGTACGATCCCCCCGGGCTTCAGGTGAAAAAACGCGGACAACTTTGGTAGGTGAACCAGCCAGACCTATATTTTCGGGCTCGGCATGAATGGCCTCGGCCGAGAGGGTGGTGATCCCTGCTTTTTTCGCCTTCATTTTTCCCTTGAGCGACGCTACACGGGGCTCATTGATATCCTTGACAACTGTTAACAGGGCTGGCAAGGGTACTTTGACCACGTCAAATCCGTCATCCATCATGCGTTCAACGGTAATGGATTCTGTTGACGACTCACGAGTTTTCTGCACACAGGTAACAAATGGGACACCAAGCCTGCAGGCAATGCCCGGCCCTACCTGCGCGGTATCGCCATCAATAGCTTGTTTGCCGCACAGGACAAGGTCTACATCTCCGAGAGTGGCGATAGCCTTGGCCAAAGTATAGGCGGTTGCCCAGGTATCAGCACCGGCAAAAGCACGGTCGGAAACGAGTACAGCGTTATCTGCTCCGCAGGCAATTGCCTCACGCAGCATTTCTTCGGCCTGCGGGGGGCCCATGGTGATGACATGCACACTGCCGCCATGTTGCTCCTTGATAGCAACGGCCTCTTCGAGTGCATGCCGATCGTACGGGTTCATTATCGATTCGATCCCCTCCCTTGCCAGGGTATTGGTCTCGGGATCGAGTCGGACATCCTTGGCGTCAGGGACCTGCTTGATACAGACTACTATGTTCATGAGCTTACTATGCGGAATATTCTTTGTTCAGTTCCTGGCCTACCACATTACGCTGAATCTGGTTGGTCCCCTCGTAAATCTGGAGGATTTTAGCGTCACGCATCATCTTCTCCACCGGATACTCCTTCATATACCCGTATCCACCGAGTACCTGAACCGCATCTGTGGTCACCTTCATTGCCATGTCGGTTGCAAAGACCTTGCACATGGAGGAAGCTTTGGACATATCTTTGGGATTACTGTCAATATGGCGGGCAGCTGCATATACAAGCGCGCGAGCGGCCTCCAGTTGGATGGCCATGTCAGCGAGGATATGCTGCACAGCCTGAAAAGAAACGATTGGTTTACCGAACTGCACCCGCTGCTTGGCATACACTACAGCTTCATCAAGAGCTGCCTGTGCAAGCCCTACGCCAAGAGCAGCGATACCTGGTCTGGAAATATCCAGCGTCTTCATGACAGTGATGAAACCAGTGCCCTTCCTGCCCACAAGACGATCCTTGGGTATCCTGCAATCCTTGAGGATCAGCTCCCTGGTTGCGGAAGAGCGAATCCCCATTTTATCTTCCTTTTTCCCGTAAGAAAACCCGGGATCTCCGTCTTCCACAACAAAGATGGAAGCACCTCGAGCACCTTTTCCAGGATCTGTCAGCGCAATAATGGTATAGATTTCGGCTTCTCCGCCATTGGTAATCCATTGTTTGGTGCCATTGAGTACCCACTCGTCACCGTCAAGCACTGCCGTTGTCTGGATACCGGAGGCATCACTCCCAGCATTAGCCTCGGTCAGGCCAAAAGCGGCATAGCGTTCCCCAGTGGCTATGGAGGGAAGGTACTTTTGCTTGAGTTCTTCACTTCCGGATATGAGTACAGGAAAAATACCCAGCGCACTGGCGGCAAAACTAGTGGCGACCCCGACACATCCCCTGGCCAGCTCTTCCATAGCCAAGGCAATATCAAAACATCCGCCGCCAAATCCGCCATATTCTTCAGGAACAAAGATGCTGAACAGATCAGCTTTGGCTATATCCTTTAGAATCTCGCGAGGAAATTCATTTTTTTCGTCAAGTTCAGCACGAACAGGGATTATTTTCTCGTTGGTAATTTCCCTGGCGGTATCAACGATCATCTGTTGTTCTTCAGTTAAAAAATACTCCACGAGTTTCTCCTTGATATGTTACCAGCGCATAAGTAATGATGCCCACGTCAAGCCGGCACCAAAAGTACACAGCAGGACAACGTCATCTTGTTTGATCCGTCCCTGCCTGTTGGCTTCGTCCAGTGCTATAGGAATGCTGGCGGCAGAGGTGTTACCATATTTTTCTACATTGATAAATATTCGTTCATCAGCAATCCCCAATCTGCTCTGCAATTTGTTCAGAATACGGATATTCGCCTGATGAGGAATAAGCAGATCGACGTCATCGATGGTCAGCTGATTTTGTCGCAGGACTTCGTCAACAACATCATTCATTGCACGAACGGCATGTTTGAAAATATCGCTGCCGTTCATTCGTATCAATGCTCCCTCCCAGTCCTCTGGCTGCAGGTTTGTATTCTGGCTTTCCGGACCGTCCATATGCAGCAGGTGCCACAGGTTGCCGTCGGAATGCAGCTTACTGCCGAATATACCCCGGCCGTTGGTATCCCCGCCAAGTACGGCCGCACCTGCCCCGTCGCCGAAGAGCACACAGGTATTTCTGTCGTTCCAGTCCACTCGGGTTGACAGTGTCTCCGACCCAATAACAAGCACCTTCATTTGCGGGTTGCTCTGGATATATTTACTTGCCAGATCGACTCCATAGGTGAACCCTGTGCAAGCGGCGTTGATATCATAGGCAAAGGCATTGACCGCTCCGATTTCTGCCTGAACAAAACAGGCCGTAGAAGGCATTATCTTCTGCGGAGACAGAGTGGCAACGACAATCATATCGAGATCCGAGGCGTCAACCCCGGCCATGGCGAGGGCTCGTTCACCGGCTTTAGCGGCGATTCGATAATTTTCTTCTCCCTTGCCGGATATTCTTCGTGTTTTTATACCCGTTCTGGTGGTAATCCATTCATCAGAGGTATCCACCATCTGCTCAAGCTCTGTATTGCTCAGTTGCTTTTCCGGCAGACAGGATCCCGTGCCCAGTATTACAGCTCTATTCATTCTTGTGCCTCAGTCAGACCTTGGAGCTGCCAAGTGCCTGTACGATTACATCATTGACTCGGTGGCCCACCATTTCGGAAGCAACCTTGATTGCGTTTCTGATGGCTGTGGCATTGGAAGAACCATGACAGATGATTCCGGTCCCATTGATACCGAGCAGGGGTGCGCCGCCGTATTCGGCATAATCCACCTGTTTTTTAAAGGCTGCGAACGCTTTGCGGATAAGCAGGTAGCCTATTTTTGCTCGCAGGGTCCTCATAATTTCTTTTTTCAGCATCTGCATGGCTGCATCTGCGAGCCCTTCACTGATCTTCAGCGAAATATTCCCCACAAAGCCGTCGCACACGATAACATCAACATCCCCTTTGTAGACATCCCGGCCTTCAACATTGCCGACAAAGTTCAAAGGCCCATGCTGCAGCAGTTCGTAGGTTTCCTTGACAAGAGCATTGCCTTTACCGGTTTCTTCACCGATACTGAGCAGGCCCACTCTCGGGGAGTGAATATCAAGCAATAAACTGGAACAGGATGAGGCCATGACGGCAAACTGGTAGAGATGCTGAGGACGGCAATCCACATTAGCCCCGATATCCATCAACATGACCGGCCGTTGCAACGTTGGGAAAAAACTGGCAATTCCTGGCCGGGATACTCCCCTGAGCCTGCCGAGTTTACGTACTCCTGCAGCAAGTGTTGCCCCGGAATTGCCAGCCGATACTACCGCATCAGCCTCGCCTGATCTGACCAGATCAAAGGCGACCATCACACTGGCATCTTTTTTCTTTCGGACAGCATCAACAGGCGATTCATCCATACCGATGACACTGGGGGCATGGATAACCGACAACTTGTCGGCGGCGTCGCTGTTTTTGCCTGCCACCTTTTCGATTTCCTGCTGCAGGTAGTCTTCTGCACCTACCAGGACAACCTTCAGGCCTTGGTGCTCCTTGGTGGCTGCAATTGCTCCTTGAATGAGCATTTCCGGACCATGGTCGCCTCCCATGGCATCAAGGGCTATACGCACAAATATCGCCTAGTTGAGTTCATCCTCTAACTGAATAATTTGCTTCCCTTTGTACACCCCGCAGCCACCACAGAGCTGGTGGAGCATTTTTGGTTCTCCACACTCAGGGCAGGTGCTGACAGAAGGACGATTCAGTCCATCATGTGCTCTTCGTTGACGGGTACGGGATCGAGAATGTCTTCTTTTCGGTAAGGCCATGGTTATTCTCCTTAAACAATATACACTATTTTTTTCAGCTGAAGGCTGGAGCCGACAGCTGAATATCACTTGTTTTTTTTAAGGCGGGAAAGCACCGCAAACGGCGAGTCGGCAAACTCTCGCTTACAATCGCACGGGGTACTATTATTCAAGGACGCACCGCACTGACTGCATATCCCTTTACATCGCGGGGAGCAGAGTTTCTTCAGCGGCAACGCCAGCAACAGCTGTTGACGCAACACATCATCCACATCAATGACTGGTTCGTCCAGAATGACCGTATCCATTTCCTGAGCGGTACATTCCATCTCCTTCACCTGCCACCTGTCGTTGTCGCCCGCCTCAAATAGTATCTGAAAAGACAGATCAATGGGATAGGGAAACGCATTGAGGCAGCGGTCACACTCGACAACCGGTGTGGCCTGCAGAGTGCCCTGCATTTCCACTTGAAAATCATTCTTCTTTTTCAGCAGCAGATGAACGTGGCTCTCCCCCTGAAAAGATCGGATTTCCGGCTGTTGTAAACCCTTAATTTCTTGTAGTTCAAACTGATTTCCATGGGGCGAAATCTCGTTGAAGCGAAGGCGCATGATACACTACCCCGTGGCAACAAAGGTATTTTTCGTCAAAACCGATTTATATACACGAAAAACGACGAGAAAGCTAACGAAAAATAAGGAAAAGTGATGTACTTCCTTTGGTGGCAACGTCCCTACTCGGCTGTATCGATGGCTATTCTTCTTCAGCGACGGCAGATGGCCGAACCTGCCAGGGGATACCTGGTGGCAGGCGAGCTGATGGTGCTAAGGAGTGGCAGGAGAAGGCTCGACTTCGATTTCACTGATTTTTTTCTCAATGTCCTTCACCAGTTGTTCATACCCATCAGCCTGTATGATCTGTTCAAACTGTTCTTTGTAGTTGCGCACCAGGCTGACCCCTTCAACAACCACATCATAGACCATCCACTGATTGCCATTAAGGATCATGATATAGGAGACAGGTATAGTGGTTCCCTGATCGATGAGCACGGTCTGCACTTCGGCGCGACTGCCGCGAATGCGCTGTTTTACATACTCAACCTGCTGGCCGGCATACTCTTCGATCTTGCCGATATAGGCATGCTGCAACAGCCGGGTAAAAACATCTTCAAACTCATGACGCTGCTCACTGGTCAACGGTTGCCAGTGCCTTCCCAGGACCCGTTTAGACATCTCTTCAAAATCAAATCGTTCCCTGGCCACATCGATAATACGCTGACAGATATCGCATTTGGCTGCATTCTGCTCCTGCCCGTCGCGAAGTATCGCTGTCACTTTTTCAATAAACGGCCGCAGTTGTTCGGTTGGGTCTGGATCCTCTGCAGCAAAGCAAGACGTAACAAAGATAGCACCACAGGCAAGCACTCCAAGAAGGAAAAGGCACATGCGCTGGCCAGTAAATCCGCGCACCACTCCACGGAGCTGACCAATCATTCTCCTCAGGTCATGTTTTAGTTCGTTCATGGCAGATCGTTTGCTAGAAGTTGAGGTCCACATTAAAATCGGAATGGTCACGAAGCTTGAGACGATTTTGAAAGTAACTGTTGCGCAGCGCTACATAGGGATCAAAACTCAGCCGCCGCAGATCCTCATACGCATTAAGGAAGAGGGACAGTTTATTGATCTCCTTGACACCGTAAATGGTAGCCAGAGTCCAGAAATCATCTGACCAGAAATAATAGGGTGCCAGAGTGAATGCATCGACTACGGTCCCGGTAAAATCGCGCAGCGTCGAAGGTCCGTAAAAAGGAATAACCACATAAAATCCATCGCCAACACCCCATAAGGCAAGTGTTTCGCCCAGCGATGATTCAATCATCGGTATGCCAAACTCCCTGGTCGCAGGGTCGCCAAGGCCAAAAACACCGGCAACGGTGTTTATCAGAAATCGAGACACTACCCACATCGACTCCTCAAAGCGTCCCTGGAGGATACAGTTGACAAATCGAATGGGTTCTTCGAGGTTTCGAAAGAAATTCCATATACACCCTCGGATATCAGCAGGAAGCACGGTACTGTACCCGCTCGCCACCGGCTTGAGCAGGTAGGTGTAGGCTGAATCGTTGAATTCAAACATCAACCGATTAAAGGGTTCAATAGGATCAGCTACCTGGGTGATTGCAAAGTCATCCTCATAGAATTCGTCATCAAGAAAATCGACCTCCTTAGCTCCTGCCGCTGGTATCGAACAAGAAAGAAAAGCGAGCATCGCAACTGCGCCGATGAGTGAAAGGATACGGTTGCCCATGCCAGTTATTTCACCTGCCCGAATGCAAATTTAGAGATTAGGGATTCAAGGTCCACCGAGGATTCCGTATCCACTATTACGTCACCGGGTTGATACAGCTCCTCATCGCCGCCAAGGGAGATCTGCAGATACTTGTCGCCGATAATCCCTTGGGATTTGACGGAAACGATAGAATCCATGGGAACTTTGATGGCGTTGTCCAACTGCATTGTCACGACAGCCAAACCGTCCTTGCTGAGCCGCATTCCTTTCACTGACCCGACGCTCACTCCGGAAATCTGCACGTCTGCTCCTGCTTTGACCCCCGAAACATTATGAAACTCGGCATCAATATCGTATCGCTGGACACCGGCAAGCAATGGCACCTCTCCCAGTTGCAAAGCCAGCCAGCCAAAAGCCACGAAACCGATGACGAGAAACACACCTACCAGTATATCAAACCGAGAATATCTCATTGGTCCTACCTCGCTGTATTGTCTACTGTAACACCCAGGGTTTTCATGGCAAATTCCTGGATAAAGGGTTTGGTGGAAGATGCGATCTCCTCCACATCGCTAAACACGTCAACTTGCCCTTTGTTCAACAAAATAATCTGATCTGCCAGCTCAAAAACCTGAGGGATATCATGGCTCACAATAATAGCAGTATACTTCAGCCGTTGCTGAACGCTGGAAAACAGGTCATAAATTTCTCGGGTCATAACCGGATCAAGACCTGTTGTCGGCTCATCGTATAATACAATCTCGGGCTCAAGCTGCAAGGCCCTGGCAAGGCCGACCCGTTTTTTCATCCCTCCGCTAAGCTGAGCGGGAAACTTCATTTCATGTCCTGTCAACTCAAGCTGCGCGAGGGTTGTTTCTATTTTCTCGCGAATCTCTTCCTCTGTCATGCTGGTACGCTCACGCAACGGCAAGGCGATGTTTTCGTACACGGACAGTGAATCAAAGAGAGCGGCCCCTTGAAACAGCACCCCAAACTGCATCCGCAACTGTTGAAGCGCCTTGTACCCCATCCTGGTTACGTCCTTGCCGCCGATGAGAATCGAGCCGCTATCAGGCCGCAGCAGACCGAGTATCAGCTTTAAGATGACACTTTTCCCCTGCCCGCTCCCCCCGGCTATGACAGTCGTTTTTGCGGTGGGAATGGAAAAATTGACACGGTCAAGGACAAAATGTCTTCGATCGCGCGAGCCAAAACTCTTGACCACATTCTCAAATCTGATGGCATGCTCATTTACAACAGTGGTGGGGTTATCCATGGCTCCTATTACTCAAAGAAGAATGGCAGTAAGCAGGTAATCAAAAATAAGTATGGAGATAGAGGACATGACCACGGCCTGGGTCGTTACTTTACTGACACTCTCAGCACCAAATCCTGCGTCACGGATCTGTTGAACAAAATAGCCTCTGCCTGCGCATATCCACACAACCAGCAGGGCAAAGACAAAAGACTTGATAACCCCAAGTCGAATATCGTGATTGGTTACACTCTGCTCCATTCCAGAAAAATACGAACCTGCATTAACACCCATGAGCTGTACACCCGCAAGATACCCACCGAAAATGCCGACCACATCAAACACTGCGGTCAGCAATGGAACCGTAATGATCGTGGCCAGCACCTTGGGAGCGACAAGGTAGCGAAAGGGATCGATAGCCATACACTCCAGGGCGTCGATCTGCTCGGAAATCCGCATGATGCCTATCTCGGCACACATGGCTGAACCTGCTCTTCCTGTTACCATTAGTGCCGTCAACACCGGGCCCAACTCCATAATCAGGGTAAGCGATACCGCTGAACCGAGCATTCCTTCTGCACCAAACTTGCTGAGAGAATATACTCCCTGGAGTCCCAGGACCATTCCGGAGGACAGGGCTGTAAAAAAAATAACCGTGAGTGACCCAGCGCCAATAAATCGCATCTGCTTCACCAGCTCCCTGGCCCTAAACGGTCGTTGCCAGATGCTTGCCAGTGAAAAGAAAAGAAAAAGCCCCATCCTGCCGAGGTCTCGAAGCAGGTATATGCACCTATCTCCGATGGTTCCAAAAAAAGACCAGAAGAGCGTCGTCGGCGGTGATGCTGGATTATCTCTATTGTCCATAAGCGTATTGTCGCACAGGAGAAGGTCTGGAAAAATATGAATCAGAGGTCCAAGATACAGGAAAAGAAATTTTATGCACTCTGTTTGTGCACAGGATGGAGGTTACCCATTAGCAGTGTCAACTTTATCTGCCTGGGCAACAAGCGAGAATTGTTCAAGAAAATCTTCAGCAACCCCAATAGGGTCATCGGAAGCATACAGCACCATTGTCTGGAGAAACATAAAACTGTCATCTTCCATGTCGGTAAACTCAACAGCAACCCCGTGGTCTTCCACCCGTATGATTTTTGCACAAATTCTGAGTATAAGACTGGAGTGGAGCCCCTGCTCGCGCAACTCAATCAGACATTTGGTGTTGACCGCTAGAGCAAGCCCCTCACATTCGACAAACAATCCCCCCATACTGAGGTTGCGGGCAATATACTCGCCTACAACCACCTCATCAACGACCAGCTTTACGGTGCGGGAAAAAACCACACGGGTAAAGCGACGTTTTTCTGGGCGAAGCGTCAATGGAAGGGAATTTTTCATAAGGGGTTTCTCTGCACGAACAAAGTTTCACCTAAACTTAATATAAACAGCTGCAAAGAAAAAGCGATAATTAGTGCACCCTACCATACAATGCACAGAAAAACACGGGCAGCCGATAGCCTCCCGATGTTTCTCCCCCATGCCTTCATTCAGGCATATTGCTTACCATTTATTGCGAAACCACTCCTGCACGTAATGGATATGTTCGCGCATGGCCTCTTCGGCCGCGTCAGGCTGCCTGTTGGCAATGGCTTCATAGACCTTGGTGTGCGCTGCAAGAACAATATCTATATTATTGGGGTCATCCCACAAGTGGCTCAGATTACGTTTGATCCCCAAAAAGAGCAGGTCGTAAAAATTACGCATCAGGTGTATCTGCACAGGATTTTTGGTGGCAAAAGTCACGGCCATATGAAATGCAGCGTCAGCCTCATTCCCCAACTCCCCGGTCTTTACGTTCTCTTCCATCTCCTTGAGCGCTCTTGAGAGGCTGAGAACGTCTTGAGGAGTTGCCCGCAATGCCGCCATTCTGGCGGCATTGCACTCCAGGCCCAGCCGAACCTCAAGCAGATCATGAATTGTGACATCATCCACTTCGAGAATAGTCGCCAGGGGATTTTTTTTGTCCCCGTCCGGAATCGTTACAAAAGTGCCCTGCCCCTGGCGGTGTTCAAGCAGCCCGAGGGTCACCAACTTATTTATTGCATTGCGAACAGTGGTTCTGCTGACCTCCAGGCTACTGGCCAACTCTCTTTCCGGAAGCAGCTGCTCCCCAGGTTTCAACTCCCCACGATAAATAAGTTCTCGTATCTGTTCAAAAACCTGATCAGATATCCGTTTAGGTTTAATCGGGCGTAGATTCATAGGTTCCTCAGGATAACGATTCTGCATACAGTTCTATAAAGTGTCGCACCGGCACGGCATCACCCTGCTGCGACAACATATCTGAAATCTGGATCATACAGGCCGGACATCCAGTGGCTACCACATCACAGTCGGTTGCTGCAATGGCATTTCTTTTTTTCAAGCCTATACTGCGCGAAATATCATAGTATTGCACATTAAAGCTCCCTCCCATGCCACAGCATATGTCAGCCCCGGCCATCTCCACCAACTGGTACCCTGCAGTCGCTCCAATCAGTTGCCGTGGTTCCTTGAACACCCCGAGCGACTTTTTCAAGTGACACGGATCATGGTACGTCACCAGTTTTCCCGACCCATCGGTTTCAGCGGAGTCGCTGACCCCAAGCTTGTGAACAAGAAGTTCACTGATATCCATGGTTTTAGCAACCATGTCTTCAAGTAGTTCCTGATCAGCGGGCTCCAGGTCAGTGAGCATCTCCGGCCAGATCTCCTTTATGGTCGAGGTGCAGGTACCACAGGCGGTAACCAATACATCAAACTGCTGCCCCCTGTAAAGATCGAGGGTATGCAGGGCCAGTTTTTTCATCGTGGCGACGTCACCTGAGGCGATAGCCGGAATCCCGCAACAGCCCTGCCCTTTGGGAAGGTAAATACCAACCCCGTGGTGATCGAGCACCTTGAGTGTCGCCCTTGCTATCTCGGGAAACACCTTGTCAATCACACATCCGGTAAAGATTGCAGCCCGTAAACCGGATGCACCTGCAGACGTTGACAACTGCGGCACCTCTTT
Source organism: Desulfogranum aggregans (assembly GCF_055398265.1). Taxonomy (NCBI): domain Bacteria; kingdom Pseudomonadati; phylum Thermodesulfobacteriota; class Desulfobulbia; order Desulfobulbales; family Desulfobulbaceae; genus Desulfogranum; species Desulfogranum aggregans. Next base: position 1,117,771 of record NZ_AP042447.1, read on the forward strand.
GTGGAACGGTTTGTCCGCAAGGGTCCGAAAATGCCGGTCACCAATGAGCGGCGAACCGATGGTTGCACAGGAGGTGCCGACAACCTCGCTCGCCTTGCGGGTAAATATCCGCTGAAACTTTGCCCCCCACTCCAGTAAGCTGTCAAAAAGCCCAGGCTTGGCAAGCAACGCGCGAAAAATCACCTTTTTTATCGGCGAAAGACCGGAATATCCCGTCAATATGGTACGGGCCTTGAGAAAAATTTCTGAAAGTTCAACTCCTGAAGGGCAATTGGCCTGGCACGATCCGCAAAGAAGGCATTTTTGCAGCCTCTCCCTGGCGCCATCGATATCGGTCAACATCGCCTCCATGAGGCCATCGACCAGGGCGAGTTTTCCACGAGCAACATCCGCTTCCTTACCTGTCTGCGCGTACACCGGACAGACCGCCTGACACATTCCGCATCGCATGCAGACCACCACCTGATCTTCCAACTCTTTCATCAGGCGGGCAAGTTTATTAATTTCCGACATGACTACCTCCCCAGCACCTTGCCCGGATTGAGTATGTTTTTAGGATCCAGGGCAGCTTTAATCTTCTTGGAGTAGGCGATGGTTGCTGCGGATGTTTCCTGAACCAGATATTTGGATTTCATCGTCCCGGTACCATGTTCGCCGGAGATGGTGCCATCCAGATCCAGGGCTTTCTCAAAAATCTTGTCAATGGCCTGCTCGACCCGCTCCCACTCCTTGCGATCACGTTTATCAGTGAGAATGGTCGGATGCAGGTTGCCGTCGCCCGCATGACCAAAGGTGCCTATCAACAAGTCGTAATCAGCGGCAATTTGATCTACCGCCTGCACCATAGCGGGAATTTTAGAGCGCGGAACCGTGGCATCCTCCAGCACCAGTGTCGGCCGTAATTTTGCCAGCGAGGAAAGCGCTGCGCGCCGTGCCGCCCAGATGGAATCACGCTCACTGTCATCGGTCGCCACTTTCAAATCGTTAGCCCCCATTTCATCGCAAATACGCCGCACGGTTTCTGCATCATCCGCAACCTGACCGGGATGGCCATCCACCTCTATCAGCAGCATAGCTGCCGCATCTACCGGCAGCCCAACCTTGCTGAAGTCCTCAACAGCCCTGATGGTCACGTTATCCATGAACTCAAGGGTAGCAGGCACCACCTTGGAAGCGATTATGCGTGAGACAGTTTCCGAGGCGCGATGAATACTATCAAATACCGCCAGCATGGAACGGCGATCCTGCGGCGGTGGGATAAGTTTAAGGGTGATGGTGTTATACACACCCAGCGTCCCTTCTGATCCGACCAGCAGCCCACCCAGGTTATATCCGGAGGCACATTTTACCGTCCGGGCACCGGTCTTGATCAACTTTCCTGTAGTATCAAAGAAATCCATGGCCATTACATAATCAATGGTCACCCCGTATTTTAGTCCCCGCAATCCGCCAGCGTTTTCCGCCACGTTACCGCCAAGGGTTGAAATGGCCTGACTCCCGGGATCTGGCGGATAAAACAGACCGGCTTTTTCCACCTCGGCCGCAAACTGGGCGGTAATCACTCCGGGCTGCACCACGGCAAGCAGATCTTCCTGGTTCAACTCAATGATTTTGTTGAGCCCGGTGGTCAGGAGCACAACACCCCCTGGATCAGGTACAGTCCCACCGCTGAGATTACTCCCTGCGCCGCGGACGGTAATCGGCAGGCTGTTTTCGTTGCACAACGCAACCGCCTTTCCCAACGATTCGCTATCAACAGGACGCAGCACATAATCCGGCATTACCTGCTCGGTGGGGGCTGAATCATACGAATAGGTAAGCAGGTCAGCCTCCTCATGAAAAACATTTTCGCTGCCCAGTACCTCTTGAAACTTTTTCACAACACTCTGCCGGCTCATACGCGGCTCCTCCTCGTTCTCTTGTCAAATAATTGGACTAAGGGGTGCAATTAATTGGTATTACCAATTATTAAATTTCAACCAACATCCCGACAAATAGCCGGCACGGAAAAACAGAATTACCGTACTAATATCACGTTATTTTTATTTATCAAGTTTTTTCTTGACGCACAACAAACAGGATGATAGTAAATTGGTTATACCAATAGAGGCCCTGTTTTTTCAGGTCCTCTGCACCTGAAATCCGAGGAGGGATTTCATTTTATTTCCTTTCCTAACTCCAGGAGGTTGTTCAATGAAACGGATATTTATGGCCATGTTAACCTTTGGTTTGGCATTAGGCTTAGCCGCCAATGCCGCGGACGCCGCCAAGCGTGAGAAGTTCGGCATTGATGAAAGGCACAAAGAAGCCAAACGGGTAAATTTCAAACCTTCCGAGGAAAAAATCCGCTGGAAGATGGTTATGCCCTGGTCCAAAGGACTGCTTTTCTACGATATTGCCGTCCATTTTGCAGACAGCGTTCGTCTGGCTTCTGCAGGAAGGCTGGACATCAAGCCGTTTTCGGCGGGTGAACTTGTTCCTGCAGGCCAGGTTTTCGATGCCGTAAGTAAAGGTTCCGTACAGATGGCCCACGCCTCTCCGCTGTACTGGAAGGGAAAAAACGAAGCCTTTGTCGCTTTTGCTTCAGTTCCGTTCGGAATGGACGCAGAGGCATATAATATCTGGATGACCCAGCGCGGCGGCCAGGAAATGCTCAATGAACTGTACAAACCATATGGGCTGGTAGCCTTCCCCGCAGGGCAGACCGGCCAGGAGATGGGTCTCTTCTCCAATAAGCGCGCTACCAAGATGGAAGATTTCAAAGGTATGCGAATTCGTACTCCGGGCTGGTATATGGACATCATGAATAACCTCGGCGCTTCCGTCAGTCCCCTTCCCGGCGGTGAAGTCTATCTTGCCCTTGAGCGTGGCGTAATCGACGCAGCTGAATATTCAACTCCGGCAATCAACTATCCAATGGGCTTTGATGAAATCACCAAGTACGCTCTTCAGCCTGGAGCCCACCAGACTGCTTTCCAGTGCGATGTCATTATCAATGAAGAGGCGTGGAATGAACTGCCGGAAGACCTGCAGTGGATTGTCAAAATGGCTGCTGCTGAAACGCATGCCTGGGCCTATGACTGGATTAACTCGCTGAACGCCGATGCCATGAAGAAATTTAAGGAAAAGGTGGAAATCGTCAAGCTTGAGCCGGAAACCCTGATTGAGTTCCGCAAGACCACCAAGACCTATCTTGATGAACTCAAGAGCAAGTACCCGGATGTCAAGAAAGTTCTTGAATCCCAGGAAGCCTTCCTGGAAGATTATGCCGAATGGCGCGATGCTCGCAGCGGCGTAACTCCCTGGCCGTACGAAACGTACATCTCCGGTAGGACAACTGAATAAACCGGGCTCTGCAACTCCCCTTGCCTCCAGTCTTCGAGGCAAGGGGAGATATCCGCCGAACCCATAGCCCCCGTGTATTGAGGTGCGTTATGTTACAACGGTTATCACGATGGATAGACAGAGGCATCACCCTGCAGGGGGAGTGGACATCGCTGCTCATCCTGCCGCTGCTGCTTGTTGTCATATACGAAGTACTCATGCGGTATGGTTTCAACGCACCAACAGTTTGGGGTTTTGAGGCCACTACCTTTCTTTACGGTCTCCACTTCATGTTTGGTGTTTCCTATACCGATGTCACCGGAGGCCATGTGCGGGTCGACATCTTTACCCAGTCAGCCCCTAAAAAAATCCAGGCCCTGCTCGGCGCATTGACCACCCTGTTGTTTTTCCTGCCGGTCATGGCTTGCCTTACCTGGTATTCCATTGAGTTTGCCACGGCATCGGTCATGGACTTGGAAAAAAATCCGACTAGCTGGGCGCCGCCCATCTATCCCATAAAAGTCATCATGGCAATATGCCTACTTTTCCTGCTGCTCCAGGGCATCTCCAACCTTATCCGTGATCTCTCCACCCTCATGGGAAAGAGCGATGCTGAAACCAAGGAGGCATAAATGAGCCCTGAATTTCTCACCATTGCCATGTTCTGCACCCTTATCGGTGCCATTATTCTCGGCCACCCCCTGGCATACACCCTGGCTGCCGTGGCCACGCTCTTTGGCCTGATCGACAACGGATTTGATATCTCCGGCCTTTTCTTGATGTTTGCCAACAATACATGGGGGTTGATGAACAATTACGTGCTGGTGGCTATCCCTCTGTTTATCCTCATGGCGCAATTGCTTGACCGTTCCAAGGTATCAGATTCGCTTTTTGAAGCACTCTACATTGTTCTCGGTTCCATCAAAGGCGGACTGGGACTGGCTGTAGTTGTCGTCTGCACCGTGTTTGCCGCCACCACCGGCATCATCGGCGCATCGGTTGTTGCCATGGGCCTTTTGGCAACTCCCGCCTTGTTGCGCAAAGGCTATCAGAAAGATCTCACCTCAGGCATTATCTGTGCGGCCGGAACACTTGGCATCCTTATTCCTCCAAGTATCATGATGGTTGTATACGGCGGGTTGACCGGCCTGAAAGAAACCAGCGTGGGCAACCTGTTTGCCGGCGCAATTTTACCGGGTTTACTGCTTGCCAGTCTCTATTTTTTCTATATTTTCGTCCTCTGTAACCTCAAACCGGAGCTTGGTCCACCAATCTCCAAGGAAGAGGCCGGTCAATGGTCGGCAGCCCAAAAATGGGGTATGACCCTGAAGTCGTTGATTCCTCCACTGGCATTGATCCTGGCCGTCATGGGGACCATCCTGGCCGGCGTGGCGACCCCTACGGAAGCTGCCGGACTTGGAGCCCTCGGCGCCATGGTGCTCGCCCTGCTGAACCGCAAACTGAATTGGACAGTCATCAAAGAATCAAGTCATGCCACGCTGAAAACAACAGCAATGGTCATGATGCTCTTTATCGGCGGTAAATTTTTCAGCACGGTATTCCTCTCCATGGGCGGAGGGGACGTTGTAGCCGACCTGCTGATAGGCAGTGGACTCAACCGGTGGACGGTGCTCCTGATCATGATGGCCATTGTCTTTCTGATGGGCATGTTCATTGACTGGGCCGCAATTCTGCTGGTAACGGTTCCAATCTTTATGCCCATCGCCATGGAGCTTGAATTTGATCCGCTCTGGTTTTCAATCCTGATGTGTGTCAACCTGCAGACATCCTTCCTGACCCCGCCTTTCGGCTATGCCCTGTTCTATTTTAAAGGTGTTGCTCCAGCAGGATATTCCATGATGCACATTTATAAGGGCATTCTCCCTTTTGTCCTTCTGCAGATTTTGGGATTAATCACCCTCTGCCTATTCCCAAGCATCGTTACCTATCTGCCCGACCTGTTTTTCGGTAACTAGCTGCTCACCTGTTGCTGGGGTAAAAAAGGGAGGTTTTCCACAACCTCCCTTTTTTTCACTCACTTCGGCTCCCCACCAAGAAGATTTCGTTGGACCAGGCCCAAACCTTACATCTACAGCAAATTACCGCACGTGACCTACAACACTCCTCCTTTTCTGCACGTTGACCCCACTACCAGCTTCAACCTGGGATTTTAGCTCCCTCGCCGAGGCCGTAAGCCAACTTCCTCAGCTCAGGAAATGCCAGTACGCTGTGATTGTTGATAGCATTCACCCGATCGTGCCTTTTTAGCGGGCAATCCACCTTAGGCCATGGCAGGGAAATCTGGTGTACCCTGCATGCAGGCAGCTCCTGAACAAGAGCGCAGGTAGGTCACCTTCCTTTTAAGAGGGATCAATCAAGGCAAGGGATGAGAGGCATCTTTGCAAGGCTCTTGGGAGCTACGACTTTTCCGAAGCCAAACCTGTTGAGCGTGCCTCCCCTGAGTCAGGATCGAAAATGGTCAAACCCCTGATAGGCTATGGCCTGCTCGGTTTGCCGACCAAACTCATCTTCGGAAAGGAGCACAACTCCATCACCGGAACGAATATTTCCGATTCGAAAAAGTTGAACTCCGCATTGGCGACCGACCTTTTCTATGGTCGGCAAAGCCTCCGCAGGAGCAGTAAACAGTAACTCATAATCTTCCCCTCCACTCAGGGCAAAGGAAAGCGGACGAGCATTGAGGATGTCGGCAGCCTTGGCAAGCGCCTCGCTGACGGGTAGCCTGGCGGCAATGATTTCACCCCTGACACCGGAGCGCTGGCAAAGATGGGCCAGATCTGTCGCCAGTCCGTCGGAGAGATCCATCATTGCATTCACCTGCCCGGTTGCAGCCAGTTGCTGTCCGAGCTTCACCCGGGCTTGGGGATCAAGATGAGCCGCCAGCAACGAAGCAAACGCTTTGTCGGTTTCGGCGAGTCCTCTGGAAAACAGCGCCAGTCCAGCAGCAGCCTGTCCGAGGTACCCGCTGACCCAGAGATCGTCATCATTCTGTGCATTGCTGCGGTAGAGTACCCGCTCACGCAGGATCTCGCCGATGACTGTTACCGTAAAGCTGAATCCTCCTGGGCAACGGACCGTGTCCCCGCCAACCAACAGTGCACCATAGTCTCTGCACCCCTGAGCCACCCCATTGGAAAAAGCCGTAAACCACTCTTGGTCGAAAGATTCCGGTAAACCTGCAGAAAGAAGTATAAAACGCGGTGCACCACCCATAGCGGCGATATCACTTACATTGACGGCGATCGATTTACGCCCGACCTGCTCAGGCGGGTGCCATCGGCGATCGAAATGAACTCCCTCCACCAGGGTATCCATGGTCAACAACCATACTGTCTGTCCATCTTTCTCAATAACGGCACAATCATCGCCTACACCCAGCACCACGCCTTCGCCCTGATGGGGCGCATTGCTGGTGATGTGGGCAATAATATCTCGCTCATTCACAAGGACTCTCCTGACATGGGTAATTATCCTGAAAGTAGGACTGTACGAAACGTTTGGTCTGCCGCCCGTCAACGCACGACAACAGCTCATCCCCCAGTTGCTGAAGCTGCCGGAAAGAGGAATGCCTGAGGAGCCACTTTATGGTGGGAATGACTGCCGGGCGCATGGACAGTTCATCGACTCCCAGGCCGAGCAAAACCAAGGCGCACAGGGTATCGCCCGCCATCTCTCCGCAAACAGAGACAGGAATTCCCTGGGCATGCCCGGAATCGACGGTCTGCTTAATCATGCGCACTACCGCCGGATGATAAGGATCATACATATGGGCTACATGTTGGTTACTGCGATCAATGGCCAGGGAGTATTGAATAAGATCGTTTGTCCCAATGGCCAGGAAATCGACCTCCCGGGCAAATACATCGGCCAAGATGACTGCGCTGGGCACCTCCACCATCACCCCAAGTTCAATGGCTTCATCAACCGCCACTCCTTGCTGGAGCAGCTCTTGTTGCACCTCACGCAAAACGGTTTTAACCTGAAGCAATTCTGACAACGAAGAGACCAGCGGCAACATTATTCGCAGTCGTCCGTACACCGAGGCCCGTAAAAGAGCCCGCAACTGCAGAGTAAACAGCTCCATTTCATACAGCGAAAACCGAATTGATCGCAGACCGAGAGCAGGATTACGCTCCGGATCAAGTTGTTCATGATGCTCGCGGAGATGGTCGAGGAACTTATCCCCGCCGACATCGAGCGTCCTTACCGTTACCGGATGCGGGGCCGTGGTCTCCAGCAATTGACGGTAGGTGCGAAACAGGTCTTCTTCATCGGGTTGTTGCTGATGTCGAAAATAATCAAACTCACTGCGGAACAAACCGATCCCTTCACCACCATAGCGAAACACTGACTCCATTTCCTCGGTCATTTCAATATTCGCACTGAGGCGAACGCTGTAACCATCGAGGGTCTCTGCAGAAAGGTGCACATAAGGGGCGAGGGCATCAACGACGCTTCCGCTGAGTCGGGCTTTCTGCTCGTAGGCCTCTATCTGTTCCGGATATGGCTGAAGGATGACTCTTCCGGAGTTACCATCAAGAATAATCCTGTCGCCAGTGGCAACGGAACCGGTAATATGGGTCAGCCCGATAACTGCGGGAATATTGAGCGACCGGGCAACGATAGCGGTATGCGAGGTAATACCGCCCCTTTCAGAGAGAAAACCAAGAATTTTCTCTGAATGGAGCTGCATGGTATCCTCGGGAGAAAAGTCATTAGCCACAACGATAACCGGTTCCTGTGCGTTGACCAGTTGATATGGCTGACGTCCAAAAAGAATGCCGAACACCCTGTCCGCGACATGCTTGATATCGGCATACCGCTCCTTGATATACGGATCGGCGATTTGGTCAAATCGGTTCTTTATATGATTGAGTGATTGAGCAAGAGCCCACTCGGCATTGACATTGTTAGAGCGGATAAAATCAATGGTCTGATCATATATCATCCGGTCCTTGAGCATGAGGATGTGTGAATCTATAATCGACAGGGCATCGGCCAGGTCGTCGGCAAAATCTTCGCGCAACCTGATAAGCTCAGCTTCGGCCTGAGAGACCGCCTGGTGAAATCTGGAGACTTCTTGCGGAATGTGGTCCGGGGGAAGATGATAACGGCCAGCCCGGCATGTTTGTCGTTTAATGACCACCACCCTGCCGCTGGCAATACCCGGGGATACGCCAATCCCTTGAAGAATGTTGGTACGGTCTGCTGGCTTTGGGCTGCTCGGCTTGTCAGCTCTTGAATTGTTCATCTGTATCAAGGATCTTTTTCAGCTGTGAGTACATCGCCTACAACCTGCAGGGCAGCTTCAGACCGGCCACCGATCAGTCGTACTTCAACCACGCTGCCTTTCACCAGCGCCATACTGAGAACATCAAGGATTGAAGCACAGTCGGCTTCTCGCCCCTGATAAACGAGCCGTATCTCCACCTCATACTGCAGGGCGATCTCTGCCAGACGGGTTGCAACTCTCCCATGTACTCCTTTGGCGTTGGCGACCTTATACTCAGCGGTTACCAGCTTCATTTTATTCTGCGAATGCCGGGCCGATTTTCGGTATGTTTGTTCAGCTTATTTTCCGTTTCAGGCAAGGGGGGGACCTCTCCACTCGTTTCCGGTGCAAAATCGAGAGCCTGTATAAATCGTCCGTTGCCGCCCATGGTAAATGTTTCCTCTCCTGTGAACTGTGGCGTCCGCAGGGTCCAGGTCACTTGCTGCGGAGGTACACTCAAAAACTGCATGGTCAGATGCCACCATTCCTGCTTGCGGGTATCGTCTCTTTCTATCTTGGTCACCACAGCATAGGTGACAAACTGCGGCTCTTCTCCGGCAACGATGACGATATCCCCTACCGCTGTTGTCGACTTGAGCGGCAGGATTTTTTTCAATTCAGCAACGAGCTTTTCCATAACTGTAACGGTTGGGTAATGCCGGTTTCCAGGAAGACGGGGAATCTAGTCTTGCCGGGGATGGCAGTAATTGATATCAGGATTAATTATCGGATGGACTGTACAATAAATCAAGTTCCAGCACCAGGTCTTGTTCCCGGGCAAAAAGTCGTATTCCCTGCGAACGAACCCCGTCCAGGCTTGCAAAAGCAGGGGTTATCAACCGCTTGATAAGCAGATCCTGCTGGGTGGGATTCAATCCATAGGTTTCACCTAAAGCTCGGACCCCCCAGGTAAGCAGATGATTCAACCCCTGATTAACTTTGTCGATGCGGGCATAGAGCACCAGGTTATTGTTCTGGGAAAATCCATTATCCACTTTCATAAAAGCAGCGTCCCGCACCAGCGCTTTTTTTCTGGTATCGAGGAACTGACGAATCTGTTTGATATGATCGGCAATAATCAACCACTCTCCCACCACCGCATAGGTCGGTTGAATAAGGCCTCTGGCCATGATGAGAGACACCGCCTCCACCTCGCCCAGTCGGGTCACGGTTGTCGGCACCTGTCCCAACTGCTGTCTGAGCAGTTTTTTCATCTCCTGTGGTTCCCGCAACTGCAGCTGCAGGCAGATCATCGGAACGGTAGCAAAAGAGGCTGACGGCACTTCGTTAATGTAAAAACCGAATTGGCTGCCTAGCAGAGAGGTAAAGCCTACAAAATCTACCCCGGTGTGTTCATAGAACTTTTGCGCCACGAAGAACATGGCAGTTGCTCTCTTCAGGGTCGGTGCCTGGGAAAGGACAGTCCAGATGGTGGAAACATCCAACCAGTTGGTCCAAAAATAAACCGCTGCCCCGGAGACGACCTGCCGCAAATGGGGGCTAGGTTCAGGAGGAGCCAGTCGATACTGTTGGAGGATGCTGTCAGGCTTGCCGGCATAGCCCTTGAGCACCATGCGCAGCGTAGAATGTTTTCCGGTTCGGCGCTGAGCGATGATCAACCGCTCCTGGTGCCGATAGGACCACGTTCCGGCCGATTGACTGGTCACCCCCTCCCAGGTCGACAGCACGCCGGGCAGGTTGAGATAGAGCAAGAGATCATCAGCGCCTCCCCGCTGCCTACGGAACTGCCGGTATCCCTGATCCTGGTCGAGGGTGAGTCCTGGACGCAGCAGCCTGTCCTTGCTCAGGCGGACGCACCGCTCCACCGCTGAAGCGGAGAAAGCACACACCAGGCTTCTTTCCAGCGCAGCATAATAAATTGTCCGGCCATTCTCCATTCGTCCTGCAGTGATGGTTTCCCCATGATAGGTACTGTGGCTGAATGTCACCTTGCCTGGTAGAATTCCGGCAAAAAAAGTTCCCGGCGCCACCGGCACTTTCGACTGCGCGACAAATACCAGATTACGCAGGATAAATGCCTCAGGACTCAAGGATATCGCATCGTCTGCGGGCAGCAGCGCCAATGCCGACTGACGGCTGAGAACGAGGCGAGTTAGCGGATGACTTGCCAGGGAATTAAATATTTCCACCCCCTGAAGAATCTGTACCTCCAGTTGCCGGTCCAATTCAAACTGACCTAGCGCATCCGCTACCTCCGCATCAGTCAGCTGTTGCCCAAAGGGAGAACCTTTAAAGGTCCTGATGGTTTTTGCCAGGTTTTTGACCTTGAGCAGGGCAAGACTGTCACAGGGGACAAGTTCCGCAGGGTCGGGGAGCGACCGTAAATTGGAGGTCAGCAAATAGGTTGCACCACTCAGGGCCAGCAACAGCAGGAAGGCAACCAACACATTTCGAGGCACAAGTCGGTTATTTAACGACATGATTTTTGCTTTCAACCAATGGAGCCGTCCGCTGCCTGTAAAAGACATCGGGTACAAACGTGAAATACCTGCAGCAAAGAGACATGAACCGGCCATGCAGGCCGCACCGCACGGAATCAGTGATCATACTGCATTCTCCGGTACTGCACGGCCTCAGCAACATGGGCAACTTCAAGCTGTTTTTTTCCTTCGAGATCAGCAATGGTTCGGGCAATTTTCACTATCCTGTAATAGGCACGGGCAGATAAACCGAGTCGGGTTATGGCACCCTCTAACAGGTTACGGGAAGAATCGTCAAGACTGCAGTATGTTTTTATATGCCGTGTCTGCATTTGAGCATTGCAGTAGATGCCTCGTTCGCTCTCAAGCCGTTCAAGTTGGATTGCACGTGCACCGTTGACCCTTTTCCTGATCTGTGCCGAAGTTTCACCGGGGATTTCTCTGGTGAGCTTATCCATGTCCACTGCCGGAACATCCACATGCATGTCAATACGGTCCAGAAGCGGACCAGACAGACGGCTTCGATAGCGCTGTACCTGCTGTGGAGTACAGGAGCAATCGCGAACCGGATCACCCAAATGACCGCACGGGCAGGGGTTCATCGCTGCTACAAGCATAAATCTTGCAGGAAAATGGAGACTCATGGTGGCACGAGAAATGGTTACATGCCCGTCTTCCATTGGCTGCCGCAACACCTCGATCACGTTCTTACGAAATTCAGGCAGCTCATCTAAAAAAAGAACCCCGTTGTGCGCCAACGATACCTCGCCGGGCCGCGGTACATTGCCCCCACCTATCAAGCCGGCATCAGAAACCGTGTGATGGGGAGCCCGGAAGGGTCGACTGGCCATGAGCGGCACCTCTGGCGGCAGGTTTCCGGCAGAGGAATAGACTTTGGTTGTTTCCAGGGCTTCTTCCAGGGTGAGGTCTGGCAGGATGGCCGGAAGCCTTCTCGCCATCATTGTTTTGCCGGTCCCAGGAACGCCGCTGAGCAGGATGTTGTGCCCTCCTGCAGCGGCAACCTCCAGGGCCCGCTTGACATGTTCCTGTCCCCTCACTTCACTGAAGTCGGCTTCATAGCGGTCGGGAGCAGTAAAAAACTGCTCCAGATTCACCGCTGCAGGGGCAATATCCAGTGCACCGGTCAGAAACTCCACGGCCTGATCGATGCGCTCGATCCCTATGACCTGGAGGTCGCCTACTACCGCCGCCTCCGCAGCATTGGCAGCAGGAACCAGAAACCGCCGAATTCCTCTATCCCTTGCAGCAAGCGCCATGGACAATATACCCCGAACCGCCTTTACCGAACCATCAAGGGAGAGTTCTCCGACAACAGCTGTTCCGGAAAGGACATCGCCCTGGAGCAGCCCGGCAGAGGCAAGAATACCCAAAGCTATCGGCAGATCATATCCGGCGCCCTCTTTCTTGATCGAAGCCGGGGCCAGGTTGACGGTTATCTTCCGTGGAGGAAAATCATATCCACCGTTCTTGATTGCCGCTTTCACTCGATCTTTGGCCTCCCTCACCGCCCCCTCGGGAAGTCCCACCGTGGAAAAAGCTGGCAGGCCCTGCGCGAGGTCCACCTCTACCTCAACCAACAGGCCGTTTACCCCGACCACCGCACCACTCATTACCTTGGCAAGCATCTCATCCCCTGTACTTCGCCTCCATTGCTGGTGTATACTCCCCGTTTTTGCGGGCATAAATATAAAAAGGAGGCAGCAGATCGCACTGTTCTCCCCCGTTTTTGACCGCTTCCATCAAAACCAGCCGGGCACTCTGTTCTCCGGGGTACGAGTAGACCGGTTGTATCCGTTTGACCGTCAATCGCTGACGGGCAAGCTCGGCCAGCAACTTGCCGGTGTAGATCGCCGGATAGATAAAAGCGACCCTTTTCCTGTTTTTGACTGCAAAAGCGGCAGCGCGAACAAAATCCCGTAATTTCCCATTGACCTCATGACGGGCAATGCTCACGGTCTGGTGCCGATTTTGTCTGCCACCCGATCGTTTGCCGTAGGGAGGATTACATACCACCAGATCAAATGACTCAGGCTGGAGATACTGCCCTATCTGCACGGCATTGCCAGCGATCACGGAAAAACGATCCTTATACCCGTTAATGGCGACATTTTCCTCGACCAGTTCGACCATCGAGGGCTGCAGTTCCAGACCCCATACCCGAACAGCGGCATGACGATAGGCTATAATCAGTCCGATAACGCCGCAACCGCAGCAGAGATCAAGCACCCGCAGGTCGCTTTTGGTGAACTGACAAAAATGTGCCAACAGCACCGCATCTATGGAAAAACGATACCCCTGCTCATACTGGTTGCATTGTAAATGCCCATGAAATAGAGTGTCGCAAGTTTTTTTCATCTATCTAGTCTATACTGAATCAGCTGCGGCAAGGTGTGCCATCTTCCTGTCACCAGCTTTATTCTATACCGCATTGCGCAAGGAACAAAGGCTCCAATGGATATTTTTATCAAAACTCACTTCTCCGGTGGTCATCACCTCCGCGATTATCCGGGCTCCTGCGAAAAACCCCATGGCCATAACTGGAAGGTCAAAGTAACGGTGCGTGCGGACCAACTGGACAAGCTCGGCATGGGCATTGATTTTACAATCCTGAAGCAGCACGTGAACACCGTCATCGACACCCTCGACCATTGCGATCTCAATGCGCACCCTGCGTTTGCCGAGCACAACCCTTCCTCGGAACATATTGCCATGTACATATTCAGAGAACTCAAACCTACATTGCAAACCGACAGATACCGACTGCATGCGGTTGAAGTCAGTGAGACCGATACCAGCGGGGTGATTTACTACGGCGATTAACCCCAACCCTTGTATCAGTGACAGTCTGAATGCTGTTTTTTTACCATTCCCTGTTCTGCAACGATACATCCGGACAGGGAGGGAAAGACGCAGGCGCGCTCAAAGGCTCTGGGCTGCGCACCAAGGTGGGACACCTGCTCAAATGGCAAGGTACTGCTCCACACTCTTTTTATCATTGCCTTGCCGTCATACATTTGTGTACCAATCGTGAACCTTGATTAATTCAGGTCCAAAGCCACACAAGAAAGCATCATCACCACTTTTCTCATAATCAACCAGGATAAGGAGCACCCCAATGCCCGATATACACTCTGCACGCATTGCCGTCATCGGCCTTGGTTATGTTGGCCTGCCGTTGGCGGTCGAATTCAGTAAGCGGTATGCCACCGTGGGATTTGACCTCAAACAGGAACGGATTGATGAACTCAAGCGCGGCATTGATTCCACCCTGGAGGTGCCCAGCGAAGAATTGCAGCAGGCGGGTGGACTCAGCTACACGGCCACGATTGATGACCTGCGAGACTGCAACGTATACATCGTCGCCGTCCCCACCCCCATTGACAGCAATAAACGGCCCGATCTGAGCCCGCTCCAAGGTGCCTCAAAAACCGTTGCCGCCGTGTTGGCCAAGGGAGATGTGGTCGTCTATGAATCAACTGTCTATCCAGGTGCAACAGAAGAGGTATGCATCCCGTTGCTCGAACAACTTTCAGGGTTGGAATATAACCGCGACTTTTTTGCCGGCTACAGCCCGGAGCGTATCAATCCTGGAGACCATGAGCACCGGCTACCGACCATTATGAAGGTAACCTCCGGATCCACCCCGGCAATTGCCGAATTTGTCGATGACCTCTACGCTTCGATTATCACTGCCGGGACGTTCAAAGCAAGCTCCATCAGGGTTGCCGAGGCGGCCAAGGTCATTGAAAATACCCAACGCGACGTCAACATCGCCCTGATCAATGAGCTGGCGCTCATTTTCAATAAACTTGACATCGATACGCTGGAGGTACTGGAAGCAGCCGGAACAAAATGGAACTTCCTCCCTTTCCGTCCTGGCTTGGTCGGCGGTCACTGCATTGGCGTAGACCCCTACTATTTGACCCATAAGGCTCAGGAGGTGGGATACCACCCGGAAATGATTCTGGCCGGCCGCCGTCTGAATGATGGCATGGGCAGATACATTGCCTCCGAAGTTATCAAGCTGATGCTCAAAAAACGTATTCACGTGGCCAATGCAAAAATACTGGTACTCGGACTGACCTTTAAGGAAAACTGCCCTGACCTGCGCAACACCAAGGTAACGGACATCGTTTACGAGCTGGAAAGTTACGGCGCGGAAGTGGATGTTCATGACCCGTGGGCTGACAATGGAGAAGCAAGTGCCCGCTACAGGATCTCGATGATCGATCACCTGCAGGCGGAACACTACGACGCGGTTGTCCTGGCCGTGGCCCATCGTCAATACACGGAACTCTCCGCTGATGCTGTGCAAGGCCTGTGCAAACAGAACGCCGTTATCTACGATGTCAAGCACGCCCTCCCCACTTCAATCGTCGACGGCGCCCTTTAGGCAGTCGACTTGCGGTCACCCCATTTGGCGGCAGCCCATACTGCGGGCTGCCGTCGAATAAGTTATATTCCACAGCGCCTGCAGAATCTGTATCTGCACGGGGCAACGTAATCGGTCTATCTCGGCCTCACATCCGCACTCAAAAATAAGAACAGGGATCTCTTGCCATCTCGCTTGTCGGACAATTGAAAGCGGTACCGGCTTTTTTCCTGTGTTGGTCACATGCCAGGGAAATTCGCCCCCCCTCTCCGAGGTAAAGTCCCCTGTCCAAGGGGCTTAGCACAAGAGAAAATATTATCTTTCAACGTCATATTTTTTTAACATTCTCTCCTTATTTTTTACACATTTCTATGCGACTATATACGGACATGAGAGGGCAGACAGGGGAGCCCGCCGCTCACGCACGCAGGCAGTGCCCTGAGAACTGCCTGCTGTCACTGATGCAGATAAAAAAAACACCCTTTGCCAGACGTTCGCCTAATTGAGCAACACATCCTCGAAAGAATGCTGCAGTTGTTAAGCACTTTTCTGCCACACACCCTTTTTACCGACAGATTACCTCCTCAATGAGCACACCAAACGAAACGCATCATCGTAACATTTACCTCTTTTTACTTCTCTCTTTGCTGGCGGCTTTTCCCCCCTTGTCTACCGACATGTACCTTCCTGCGCTCCCCCTGTTGCAGGATACCTGGCAGCAACCCATGACCGTCATCAACATGACTCTGGCGGGTTTCTTTATCGGTTACTGTATCAGCCTGCTCCTGTATGGCCCTCTTTCAGACCAATTTGGACGAAGACCGCCACTGCTGGCGGGGATAGCACTCTATATCGGAGCAAGCGTGTTGTGTGCCTTTTCCGGTAATGCCATACTCTTGATTATTTTTCGCATTCTTCAGGGGGTGGGTTCGGCATCTGCCTCGGTTATTGCGATGGCCATTACCAAGGATGTGTATCAGGGCAACGAACGGCAGCGAATTCTCGCCTATATGGGAATTATCATGGCTTTGGCACCGATGCTGTCGCCAATTTTTGGCGGCTGGATCATGACCTGGCTGTCCTGGCACTGGGTATTCATCACCCAGGCAGCAATTGGCGCAATTGCCTGGATGGGCGTATTTCGTCTGGAAGAACCGATGCAAAAGCGCTCAGCGGGGAGTCTTGCCAAATCTCTTGGAATGTATGGAGCGCTGCTGAACAATAAAAAATATTTCGGACTGGTCCTGCTCTTTTCCATGGCGGCCTTGCCCCATTTTTCATTCATCGGTTCAGCTGCAGATATTTACATAGGCAGGTTTGGTCTTTCTGAGCAGATGTTCGGCTATTTTTTCGCGTTGAACGCCATGGCTATCATGGCCGGTTCTTTTGCCTGTACCAGGCTGCAGAAACTGATCGATGCGAGAGGGTTGCTGACTGTCAGTTTCGCCGGTTTGCTGACTGCAGGAACACTCATGTTTGCCAATATTATCTCAGGTCCGTGGGGTTTGACCATTCCCATGGCCCTTGCATCATTTTCATTCGGCCTCAGCCGTCCTCCCAGCAACAACATGGTGCTGGAGCAGGTGGAGCGTGGCGCTGGCGCCGCGTCCTCTCTTTTGATCTTTGTGTACTTCATTGTTGCGGCCTTTTCCATGTGGTTCATATCACTTGAATGGCAGGACAAGGTAATGACCATCGGTGTGCTTGCTATGACCAGCGGTGGGGTAGTGTTAGCCATATGGACATTTCTTCCCCACTTCACCCATCTTTCAAGCAGAAAAATTTCTGTAGAAGGTACAGCGAGCAACCAAAATTAAGTCACTGGATGGTATACCCAAAGGTCCTTTCTGGACGGGAAGGAAAGAGCCAAAACATGACCAGCGTCGCTCCAGGGTATATTTGGTGTACCATATGGTAAATATGAGCATGAAGAAGCAGAACAGATACCTGATTTCAAGAAAGTACAGCTGAAGCTAACCTGTAGCTCTCTTTTGCCGGTGAATCTCAGGCGCGAAATCGTTACACTTCCTTTGCCTACAGGCTCGGCAACAGAATACTGCGTTGACCGGGCTGTGGATTCATTCAAAACCTCATCGGCCAGCGTTCACAGGGCAGCGCACATGACCGCTTTCCTGCCAACCGTCTGCCAGGTAGGCTTCCAGTTCCTCAGCACCGTAGAGCACGGCACTGTGCAGGATGCCATCACTGACCACGTCAGCTGCAATGCCCCAAACCAGGCGAGATTGGCAAGCAACCAGGCGTGCGGAAAAAAATCCCCCTACAGCCGGAGCGGGAGGGTCGGATCGGCTGCACTGTCAAAAAAACATTGCTGCTCATCAGACCAAAAGAGCTCTACCTGCCGCTCAGTCAACTGCGACGCCCATTCCAGCATCAACGGACCCTGCCGCACCTGATAGAGGATCAGCAGCCCGGCCTCGAATCAGTCGATTGACATTTTTCGTCATGGTGCACTTCTCGAGGTTATGGTCCGTCACTCGTCAAACAGCGCCAGTTAAGTGAGAGGCTACGATGACCCTGGAGTCTGAGCCTTGATTCCTCCCGGCTACAGCCACCTTACGCCCTCAATCAACTGGTAATGTGCTCAACACTCCGTGCCAGAAATCGGTCAGGTATATTTGCCCCTCAAGCGATTCGCCACCGTGACAATGGCGCAGATTTTCTCAAAAACATTCATGCCTCAGACAGCGGCTTGACGAGCCTCCTCAAGCCATTTGTCCCAGACGGTGCGATTTTTTTCTATCCACTCCTGGGCATGACGCTCGATGTCTTTTTGCGATTTTTCACCGTCCTGCATTTTCGTGTTTTGCTCATTCACGTCTTTGAGAGGAATGGAAAATACTTCAAAAAATCGTTTAGCAGCAGGATTTTCAGCCATAAATTGTTTATTGGCCACTATGCGAATATCAGCGGCAATAAAACCGAGTTTGACCGGGTCGCTTACAGCACCAGTCACACCACTGGCCACCATACGGTCGGTATCGTTTTTCTGTGCTTCACGGGGAATAATCTCAGGTACGTTTATCCAGACAACATCTTTTCCGGGGAGCAGCTTGAAAATGGTCCAGTTCGGAGCCCAAGTATAGAAAAAAATCGGCTTACCTGCTTTATGGCGGGCAAGGGCGTCAGCCATGCTCGCAGTATATGCGGCCTGCACCTGATTAATGTGATCTTCCAGCTCATACACGTTTAAATGATGATCAATCGTTTCCGCACAGGCCCACCCTGATTCGCACGACATGAGATCGGCCTTGCCATCATTGTTTATATCAAAATGTGCCTTCACTTCCTGGCGTTTAAAATCATCAAGCGAGGTAATGTTGAATTGATCAGCTGCGGCTTTTGAAATCAGGTATCCCTGCATGCCGCCATTTTTCATCACGTAGCCGACAGTATCCGCCTTATCGTAAAAGTTTTTCGGCATCTGAGTATTGTGCATGGGGAACCAGCCGTTGGCCCAATAATCAACGTCGCCAAGGGCGAGGGCCTGGTAGAACATGGTGTTCTGGAGTTCCTTGGGTTTTGCAACGTCGTAGCCCAGCTCCTTGAGACCAGCCCGAACAATAGCCTCCTGAAAGTACCCGGTATTCCAATTTCCTCGAGCAGGAGCGACTTTCACCCCTTTTCCCGGCAAAGTATCCATTGCCACCACCGGTGTACAAAGAAAACTGGCAATAAACAATGCATGCAGCAATGCTTTCATTATTTGTCCTCCATAGTTTGTTATTTTGTTACCTGATAGAGACAGATTTTACACAGCGACCCTTCCTGTTGAATATAATCGGAAACATTTTCTTCCATTAGTTTCCACTCACCCTTATTTTCAACGGCTTGGATAGCCGCGCCGTACTTCTCCTCCTGCCAGGCTTGATCACGCACGGTAAAACAGATATACCCACCGGGTTTGACTACCCGGATCAGCTCGTGAAAGGCCCCTGGTCCAATGTGGCCACACGTAAACGTGCCGACACAAATGGCTGCATCGTAGTGGTCATCCGCCAAATCCAGAACGCTTGTGAGATCCGCATGGATCAGCGAATTATACACCTGCTTTTCTTTCGCCTTGTTGAGCATGGATTTGCAATAATCAATACCATCAATGTTGGCATACCCCAATTCACGCAGACACTCTCCGACCAGACCGGTACCACAACCGGCGTCCAGCAAGCGAGTCGAACTAGGCTCTGTATACCTGTTGAGCATCTTGCTTGCTGCCAATGGTGCGACATAGGCCAATTCATCTATCAGGTCATGGTCGTAATGCTCTGCCCATTCATGATAGGCCGCCATTAACTCTTCCTTGCTCGTAGCTTTAAGTACGCGCTCATGGATATCTTTTCGATTCTTCATAGATTTCTTTCAATAGTGACAAAGTTGGGTGGTCTCTGCGGTTGACACTGAAATGCTGTTAATTTTGTATTGAATAAAACAGTATGTGTAATCATATTTTATACATACTGTTTTGCTCAAAAATGTCAAGACGATCCTGATCAGGTGCTGCTGCCAATGGAGAAAAATCTTTCTGTGATCAAACAAAGAAAAGAACACCGACACCGTCTCGTCGGCAATGCCGACAGCATCTACGTTCTGAGTGAGATATATCTGAAGCGAGAATGTGGTGATGCCTGAAAAAATAGTCCATCGAATAAAACAAGATCACTTCCGGTTACCGGTGTCCAACAAACAAACCAGGTAATCCCAGGTGACTATCGTAGGCATCCACTACCAGTTGCTTAAACTGAAAAAACAGTTTTATGGAAAAAAGTAAATTGTCGAAAATGACTGAAGAGCAGAGAGAGCCTGCACTATCTATCCCGACCTCTGTCAACATCCGTTTTTTACGGGGACTGTCGAACTCCCTGCACACGATCTGCTCACTGACAGCGAACCTTTTCACCAAACACAGACAGATCGTCGATATCCCGGGTTTGCACTCAGGTGTACATATATCAATCCACTTCCACCCAAACCCCGACGCTATTAAAGATGACTGGAGTTAAATCTGCATCTTCAAAGTTTTCACCACCCCATTCTTCAGAAGATGAATTTGCAAATATTTCATGCCACTCTTCTTCGGTTGCCACTCTGCCGGTGTGGGGATTCATTAACATCGTCATGGTCATGCCTCCTCTATTAAACTTGCATCCACGCTCCTAAATCGCATCGACAAAATCATCTGCGGTGAATTGGCTCACTTGGTCTGTAAGAGGTGGCTCTATCGCCAACGTATGCATCATCTCAAGAACTGGAAAAGCCGTTTTTCCCAGGTCCGTGAGGCTATATTTATCCGTGGTGGAACTTCTGGATATACAGTCCTCACCATAAGTGCACTCCGTTCCAATTCCTTCAACTGCTGAGTGAGCATTTATTGTCTCATATCCCCTCACCAGCCGCGGTAAATATCCATTGGACGCGAAGAAAAAGTATTCTTTGAGGCTTTACAATACCATACTCATTTACCGCCCCCCCTTGTATCGTCGAACTGATGTTTTATCATCTTTGACAGAGGGATATCGTTCATACCATATCCAGCTACAGTGATTGGAGGTGTGGCCATGGAGTGTTGTTCGGAGGTATCGTGGTACTCGAACATGCCCGCTCCGGTGAGAAGATGAAGGGATTGGTTTCCTTTCACGGTGGGCTGACGACCATGATACTATGCAAAATACTCATTGTTCACGGAACGGCTGATGCTGCTTTCAGCATGGATGACGTTGCTCCTCTTGCCGAAGAGTAGGAGGATGCTGACATATCCCATTAGATGGTAACCTTCGCCGGTGCTCCCCATGCCTTCACCGTCTTTGACTCACCACTTTACGGAGAAGACCCAGACAAAAAATCATGGCGACAATTCGCCAGCTTTCTTGGAGAAGTGTTCGAATAACTCAGGCCAGTGAAATTGAAGTGTAGTAGTGAAATGCCCTATCTGGATGCAACGGTCGGTACGGGTGATCTTATACCGTACCCAACCATAAATTAAGCCTTAGGGTGTTCTTTTTACCTGCATCCTTCTGAGAAAGCGCAAAATGCGCGCTCCCACTAGTGAGGTGATAGCAACAATGTCATATACATCTAAACCATCTGCCGAATGTCGCGTAACGACCTTTGATGATTTTGTGCAGTTAGTTGATTATTCTTTTATGGATACCTTGAATGCCGACCCAGATGCCGACGGAGATGGCGATGATCACCGTGCCCGTCAGGTGTTTTCCGGTCATTTCGTACCTGTGACACCTACGCCGCTTGCAGATTCGGAATATGTAACCCATAGCAGCACTTTTTTTAATGAACTTGGGTTAAGCGACGAGCTAGCGTTTGACCCTCAATTTCGCCAGGTTTTTTCTGGTGACCTCTCTGCTGTGCATGAGCCTATGCGTCAGGTAGGCTGGGCGACCGGCTATGCATTGTCGATTTACGGCACCGAATATACCCAACAATGTCCATTTGGTACTGGCAATGGTTATGGCGATGGTCGGGCGATATCTGTATTTGAAGGAATAATAAATGGGCAGCGCTGGGAAATGCAATTAAAAGGTGGCGGCTCAACGCCTTATTGCCGTGGTGCCGACGGGCGTGCAGTACTACGTTCAAGTGTGCGTGAGTTTCTAGCGCAAGAGTATATGCAGGCTTTAGGTGTTCCCACATCGCGCTCTTTAACCCTCTATGTTTCTAAATCTGAGACCGTTACCAGGCCTTGGTATTCTCAAAACTCCCACACCACCGATCCTGATATTATGGTGAGCAATCCAGTGGCTATATCAACTCGAGTTGCGCCATCTTTTTTGCGCGTTGGTCAGCTAGAATTATTTGCCCGCCGCGCACGCAGCAATGCTCATCCAAATGCACTAGAAGAGTTGCGCATGATTGTATCGCATTTAATCGAACGAGAATACAAAAGCGACATTAATCAAGACCTTGTTTTTGAAGATCAATTGATTGAGCTGGCCAAGCTATTTCGCCGGCGTCTTACTTTACTTGTGGCCAATTGGATACGGGTCGGTTACTGCCAGGGTAATTATAATAGCGACAATTGCGCTGCTGGTGGCTTTACCCTCGACTATGGACCATTTGGATTCTGTGAAATATTTGACCCTAAGTTTCAACCTTGGACAGGCGGCGGCGAACACTTTTCATTCTTCAATCAGCCACTCGCAGCGGAAGCGAATTACCACATGTTTTGGAAAGCTGTGAGACCCCTACTCACAGAAAATACTGAAGAAATAAAAAATTTCGATCAAGTACGCCATGGCTTTGCAGATTCAATGCAAAAACAACTTCAAAAAATGTGGGTGGCCAAACTTGGTTTGGCTGAATTTAACCCACAGGTATTTAAAAAATTAATGCAGCTAATGACCAACTCAGAGGTGGATTACACTATTTTTTTCCGTGAGTTATCCTATATACCAGAGGATGTTTCAGCATTGAAAAAGAGCTTCTACGTTAAAACTTCACACCAACTCGATGAGCAATGGCAATCTTGGCTAAACAGCTGGCGAGAGCTCGTCGTTAAAGACGGCAATTTGGTGGAGATATCAGCAAATATGAAACAGACGAATCCCAAATACGCATGGCGAGAGTGGTTGATTGTCCCCGCCTACCAGCAAGCCATGCAGGGTGACTATACGTTAGTTAAAGAGTTGCAGGAAGTACTTAGCTATCCATATGATGAGCAATCACAAAAAGTTGAAGATAAATACTATCGCCTAAGGCCTAAGGTGTTTTTTAACGCTGGCGGTGTGTCGCACTATAGCTGTTCATCTTGATTTTGAAAAAAACTGAAAAAGTGGAATATAGTTTGCCCTGCCGGCATGGTTAACAAGTCAACGCTGCCGGACTCGCTAACGCGCCTGAACCTCTGCTTGGTAATGTTAGCATATCGAAGGTCAGAACATCTTACCAGTGGCTCTATTTGATCTTATTCCATCGCCGAGTTTGATCCACCGAGTCGGCAACCACCACGTTGACTCCTCCCCTTTGAAGATCATCGTCAACTTACGGTATTGTCTTACTTGCCATTCTGCATAAATAACGGTCTGATTTTAGCCAGCTTCTCAGGTGTGCCGACTACATAAAGAATATCACCTACATAAAATGGGGCATCCACTTCAGGATTGGAAAAGGTTTTAGAATCGTGTCGCACAGCAAGAACCGTCACACCATGTTTTTTTCGTAATTCAAGATCAAGCAGTGTGTTGCCCACCATCGGTGAATTCTTCTCAATGCGGATGGAAGCAACCTCAAACTCAGGGAGGTGGAGATCAATATTAGAGAGCAAGGATGATTTCCCAGGGAGCTTACGGAACATCTCATATCCGTCAGATCTGAGTTGAATGACAAGCTTGTCTATTTCATCCATTGGGACAAGATAATTGGCCAAAACACGTGAAAATATTTCTACCGATGTTTCAAATTCTTCAGGAATCACTTCATTGGCGCCTAAATCATAGAGCGGTTTCATTTCCGTGAGATATCTTGTACGCACAATGAGGTGCGCTTTATCGGTCAGATTTCGGACAGTTTCAACAATTTCTCGGGTGGCGGTAGGGTCGTTGATGGCTACAACAACCACTCTCGCTCCATCAATATCAGCATGCTGAAGGACCTCTTCATGAATGGCATCGCCTTTTTTTAGGTCAAATGGAGAGATATGACTGGTTTCTTCACATAAGTTTTCAAACTCCGCTCACTGTAAAATAAGGAGAAAGATGTAAAACAAACATGTTAAACTCAAAAACAGAAAATGATTGCTCCTGTGAAACCTGGCAATGTTGCGGAGTGTAGTGCTTTTTACTCTTGATAAATGTTTTCAGCATGTTAAAAGCGTGCTCTTCAACCACATGTTCGAGCGAAAAGATCAGGCTGAAATCAGAGCCTATTCCAGGGATCGGTGAACTAATAAGTTCGGTGTATTGATATGAAAAATGAAGTAATTCATAAGCTTGGCCTGCGTCATCTTCAGTTGGAAGATTATAATACTGTTCGGGAACTGGGGCTCAAGGTTTATAAAGGACTCACGGAACCATGGTCATTAGAAGAATTTAGCAATCTTATCAGTCGATTTGGAGAAGGTCAGGTCTGTATTGAAGACAATGGACGTCCCGTTGCTATTGCCCTTTCAGTAATTGTTGACTTTACATTATTAGGAAAAACACATACTTATATTAAAGTGACCGGAAATGGTTCTTTTAAAACACATGATCCTGAAGGCGATTATCTTTATGGTATAGACGTTATAGTTGATCCAGATTACCGGGGCATGCGGCTTGGCAGAAGATTATATGATGCTCGAAAAGATCTTGCAGTAAATCTCAATCTTAAAGGAATTTTATTTGGAGGAAGAATTCCCGGGTATATACAATATGCCGACAAAATGTCGGCTCAGGAATATATTGAAAAGGTCAAGAATCTTGAACTTGTTGACAATGTATTAACTTTTCAACTCTCTAACGATTTTCATGTCAGAAACCTGTTACCCAATTACTGGGCTGAAGATCATCAATCTGGCGGTAACGCGGTTTTGCTTGAATGGTTGAATATTTATTATGAGGAAAAGACAAGGCTGATTGGAGGTACCAAGTCTATCGTTCGTCTTGGGGTGGTGCAGTGGCAGATGCGGCGCTTCTCATCCTTTGATGAATTCATGCAGCAGGCGGAATTTTTCGTTGACACCGTTTCAGATTATCAGGCTGATATCGTCCTTTTCCCCGAGTTGTTTAATGCACCTTTAATTCATATGTACGAAGGGTATAATCCCGCTGATGCCATGCGTATGCTGGCTGAATTTTCTAAAAAGCTCCGCCAGTCTATGACGGAGATGGCTCTTACCTATAATATCAATATAGTTACCGGAAGTGTTCCTGTGCTTGCAGATGACGGTAGGCTAAGTAATGTCAGCTATATGTGCCGCAGAGATGGCACGTGGGATAGTCAGGAGAAAATACATATAACGCCGGATGAGGAAAACCATTGGGGATTTATCGGAGGCGATGAGCTTAAAGTCTTTGATACAGATGTCGGCAAGATTGGGATATTAATATGCTATGATGTGGAATTTCCCGAGCTGGCAAGACTTCAGACAGAAAAAGGCATGAAATTATTGCTTGTCCCTTTCTGGACAGATACTCAAAATGGTTACCTCAGGGTAAGGCGTTGTGCTCAAGCCAGAGCAATTGAGAACGAATGTTATGTAGCCATATCTGGAAGTGTTGGCAATATTCCTAAAGTAGAAACCATGGGGATTCAATATTCCCAGTCTGCAATATTTACACCTTCAGATTTTTCTTTCCCTCATGATGCCGTGGCATCCCAGGCGACTCCCGGCATTGAAACGACACTTATAACAGATCTTGATATTGATCTGTTAAAAGAGCTACGCAAAAAAGGCAGTGTAAGAAATATGGAAAGCCGGAGATCAGATCTTTATAATCTGGTATGGATTAAATAATGAAAAGTGTCATTATTGAAAACACCTTATGGTGTTTTGCTATCTTTTCATCAATACAGATAACTTAGTAAGAATCACCTCAAAAAATTCAGTTATAATGCTAAAACATCCATCGAGATGCTTTTTTTTCATTCATCCGGTAAAAAGGCATAGCTGAAAAAGCTTAGCAAGAGGAGTCTTATGCCGGTACAACTACCGTACGGTGATTGATGGTGTGTAATTCTACACGAAGGCCGTATACATCCTCAATTAATGAAGCTTCAATTTTGTTAATTGCTGTGCAGGCATGTATTTGTCCTTTTTTGAGCAAAATAGCAGTGTCAGCATAACGAAAGGCGGTATTCAGATCATGCATGGTCAGCACAACACTTAAGCGGTGCTCAGTTGCAATCCGATGGATAAGTTTCATTATTTCAGCCTGGTTTTTCAAATCTAGTGCGCTAGTCGGTTCATCTAGAAGCAGCAGTTCTGGTTCCTGAACGATCGCTCTGGCTATGCAGACCTTTTGCAACTCTCCTCCGCTTAACTGATCTATATGGCGCAATGCAAGGTGTTCCAGATCTAGTTGATACAGGGCAGAGGATACTATGCTTAAATCCTTTTTGTCTGGAGAAAATCGAACATGCGGTTTACGTCCAAGCAGAACAGCATCAAATACCGTGAGCCGTGCCACTTCGTTTTTTTGTGCCACATAGCCGATACACTTGGCTCTTTTTTTGGTGTTCATATGCAGAACCTGCTGTTCTTCCACAAGGACCACACCTGTTGCTGGTCTAAGCAATGTCCCAAGGCACTTTAAAAGCGTTGTTTTGCCCACACCGTTTGGCCCTAATATGGCAAGAATTTCCCCGGCTTTTACGGAAAAATTAATATATTGTAAAATATTCTGGCCGTTATATGCAAAAGACAGGTCGTGTACTGCAAGCCGATTCATCCGCGTCCACCTTGAAGAATGAGCCAAAGAAATACCGGCGCGCCGAGAAAGGCAGTAAGCACAGATACGGGCAATATATGAGGTGCCAGAAACATTCGTGCAGCAGTGTCGGCAAGAAGCAAAAGCAGGCCACCCCCAAGTATAGAAGCTGGCAGCAGATAGCGGTGATCTGCACCAATAATACGACGAACAATGTGTGGGACGACCAGGCCGACAAATCCGATGATACCAAGAAAAGCAATGGTGACCGAGGTGAGCAGCGTTGCCGTCAACATACCGATAAGCCGGATTCGTTCAACGCGTACGCCAAGCCCCTGCGCAGTTTCGTCACCAGCCTCCATTGCGTTGTAATTCCAAGCGTTTATACAGAAGTATATGCAGCATACCCCTGAAATCGATGCCATGAAATAGAGTTCCTTCCACGAAGCTCGTGCTGTATCTCCAAAACTCCAAAACACCATTGCTGCAAGTTGCACGTCATCGGCAAAATATTGGAGAAACATGGTTCCGGCTGTAAACAGTGAGCCAAGGGCTACACCTGTGAGGATCATTAATTCCGGTGTTGCTCCGCGCAAGCGGGCTACCCCGATGATGACTCCGGCAGTGGCCATACTGGTGATAAAGGCCATGCCCGTGGTCAGGTATGGATTGGAGATGGCAACTGCCCCCACATTTGATGAACTCATGGTTCCGCCACCCAGCAACATTACCGAGAGTGCTGCACCAAACGCAGCAGCGTGTGAGATGCCAAGGGTGAAAGGGGAACCAAGTGGATTGCGAAGAATTGACTGCATTACTGCCCCGGAAGCTGCGAGTCCTGCGCCCGCAACTAGAGCGCTTAAGGCTTGTGGAAAACGAATATTCCAGATAATCGCATGGAAACGCTGGGAATCAGGAAGTCCGCACAGGGTGCGTGCTACATCTATGAGGGGGAGGTTAGCGCTTCCCAGTGATAAGGCAACAACCAGATTGATACCTAGTCCGAACAGCAGACAGAAGAGGCAGACCAACTTCCATCTGGTATATTTGATATATTCTTCGGGATGCAGGTTGCGGTCTAAATGCATAGGTTATTGCAGAGGTATTTTTGAAAAAACCATACCGCCAAAGGCTTTGTTCAGTTCTGAGTAAACCGGTTTACCCACCAGAAAAGAGTAAATTTCATCTGCTTTCTTTTGAGGATCGACTTCTGCAAATCGTTCAGGGTAGAGCACTGCGCCAATGTAATAGCTGTTGGCTAGGATTGACCCGTAATTCGCTGTATACCAGTTGTAGGGTAGTAATCCGTAAAGTTGCCCTTCTTTTAGTGCGTAAAGCTGCTGATAGGCTGGATCTGTTTTTAGCTCATAAAGGCCGCCGGATTTGCCACCCATTTGCAGTGTGGAAAGGTCCAGAAACAGGACATCAGGATTCCACATCAAAATGCTTTCTTTAGAGACATTAGAATGTGTTAACTCCTTTCCTCCAGGGCCAAAACCGGTGGTAACGTTTTTTGCGCCGACAAAGGAAAAAGGTGGGTAAAGCGGTTCCGTTGATTGATATCCATGGGGACCTTTATGTGCGATCCCACCAACATAAACACTGGGACGTTTTTCTTCAGGGATGTCTTTGGTGCGTTCTGTCAACTCGTTGATCGCTGTCTCACAATAGCTAACAATTGCCTCTGCTCTCGATTTTTTGTCGACAACGTCGGCCATAATTCTCAGTGAGTTATACAGATGGCGACGATTTTTACCTAGATCACCATACTGGAGTACAATCACTGGAATGCCTGTTTTAGCCTGCAGTTCAACTGGATTATATCCCATGGTGGAATAGGTTTTAAAGATTACCTGCGGTTGCGGTTCAAGTCCGAGAATCAATTCTGGATTGTCGTGCCCGCGAAACTCCCCAAAAATAGGTAGTTGTTTAAATTCTGGGTGCGCCAGAGCGTATGGTCTTGCGTCAAATTTGCGGCGTTTGCCTTCCATATCGTCAACGGCAACCGCCATGTGTTGTGCCTGCAAATAGGTCAGCAGACGCAGGCATCCCGGGCCTGAACAGATAACCTTGTCGATCTTATCTGGCAGTGTAACGGTTCTTCCTGAACCGTCGGTGATAGTGCGAGCGGCACCCGCCATTGGCAGGAGAAAATGGAGAACTAGGATCTGGAAGTAAACGAGAAAGCAGTATACTTGTCTCTTTTTCATGGATAAATCCTGTGTGTCATGGGTTGTACTGGGAAAGCAACAGTGTTACGATATTTATAATCGTAATACTGGGCTAACCTTGTCGTCAATATTGAACCATTTTTTTACCCATATTTTTTTACACCACAGATTGTATATCGTGCCACCAAGTGACACTGGAGGAGATCGAATGAAAAGTCAGGACTACCAGGAAATTATCGAATTAGTACCAGTAGGCATAATAAAAAATGCGATAAAAAGCCCTTCTCTTGCAGCAGGAAAAGATGGCCTCAGCCAAACAGAGCGGATGGACCGATGGAGAACTCGTGAGTTGGAGATACAGCAATCTGTCAGTGAGCTGATTATCCACCCTGAATGGGTGGAACTTCTTGACGGGATTGATTCCTTTTCACACATACTTGTTTTGTACTGGCCACATCTTCTTGATCCGCAACAGCGCAATCTTAAAAAAGTACACCCAATGGGGAGAAGAGATGTTCCGCTTCAAGGTATCTTTGCCACATGCAGCCCTGCCCGGCCTAATCCTGTGCTTGTTTCGGCAGTTCCCCTTAAAGCACGGAATGGAAATGTGGTTGAGGTAACTGGCCTTGAGGCAGTGGATGGCAGTCCCATCATTGACCTTAAGCCCTATTCAAGACATTATCTCCAGGTAAGTAACCTTAAACCAGCTGATTGGATGGACAAACTCCATAACGAAATGAAACTTTGACAAAGGATTCTGATTAGTCATAGAGCTCTGGTTTTCGACTAGTGCACAGTACAGTTCAAATGTTCCATGAGCATCTCAAAACTGCCACGTTACGCATAGTTGATGCGTTTATCATGGCCCAAAAGGAGCATCACCTATCCCGTAGCCAAAGGCTAGAAATATCAAGGTCAAGCACCCCATAAATCCTGCAACTTAGGACTATTCCATCGCCGAATTTGACTCACCGAATTGGCAATCATCATTTCGACTCCTCCCGCCTGAAGAGCAACAGGGAGTATGTAAAACAGAGGTGCTGGAAGGATATTCAAACCTTTGATATGGCAATGAAAATAAGTAATTATGTAGAAAATGGAAAACACGCTCTCTGTGAGATTTTACAGAAGGAGACGGTATAAGACAAGGTTGAAGTCTACACAGAACTACCGATTAGTAGGTCGACATGTTTACACTTGTGGGTAAAGCTGTCATCAGCATAGCAGGATGGAGCTACTTCCTGTTGTTACCTCAATCTTGATCACCCTTACTCGCCTATGATCTTCACCAACACTCTTTTTTTGCGCCGACCATCAAACTCCCCATAAAAAATCTGCTCCCAGGTACCGAAGTCGAGCTGGCCATTGGTAATGGCCACCACCACCTCACGCCCCATGATCTGGCGTTTCATGTGCGCGTCGGCATTATCTTCATACCCGTTATGGCGATACTGGCTGACTGGCTCATGTGGGGCAAGTTTCTCCAACCATACCTCATAGTCATGATGCAAGCCTGACTCATCGTCATTGATAAACACCGAGGCAGTGATATGCATGGCATTGACCAGTACCAGTCCTTCGCGAATTCCACTTTCCCCCAGGCACGCCTCCACCTGTGGGGTGATATTGATAAATCCTCGCCTTGACGGCACCTCAAACCAGAGTTCTTTTCTGTAACTTTTCATCTGTTTTCCATTGCCATTGTGTTTCACGTTCATTGAAGCGACCCTTTCTCCGGCTGCTCCACCATATCGATTTCCTCACAACAGGGGACCTCACCGGTCTGCCTGGCAGAATACAACTTTACCACCCTTCAGGACCACTAGCTGCCACCTATCCGCAGGGTGGACCGCCCGCCGTCTACACCGAGAATCTGTCCGGTAATCCAAGATGCTGCCGGCGAGAGGAGAAAAACTGCCATTTCCGCGACATCCTCTACCGTACCAAGGCGGTGCAATGCATGAGCAGAGGTAATCGCCTGGGTTATTTTTTCATTTTTCAGTATCTTGTCCGAAAGAGAGGTTTGAACCAGAGAGGGAGCTATGGCATTGACCCGAATAGCTGGAGCGAGTTCAGCTGCAAGAGACAAAACAAGACCGTTGACGGCTCCCTTGGCCATACCCATAGAGGTGTGCATGGGAAACCCCTGCTGAGCTGCCACACTGGAAAAAAGGACAATCGCAGGCTTTTCATCACTTTTCTTCATACTGGAAAGAGCAGCTTTGATCGCCAGCGCTGCACCCATGGCGTTGACCGTGAAGTCATGTATATACCCTTCTCCGTCCAGGCGCCTAATGCTGCCAAGGTTGATGGTACCGACCGCATAGATCAAACCATCGCAAGGGGAAGCACTCTCCTCTGCGACCCGATGGAAAAGCTCAGGATCCCTGACATCTCCGTCGGTATATCCAGCACCCAGTTCGTCGGCAAGTCTGGTCAATCGCTCCTTATTGCGAGCAACCAGGTGGAGGGAATGTCCTCGGGAGTGCAATTTTCTCGCTATTTCAGAACCAATTCCCCCTGACCCGCCATAAATTATATACGTACCAGCCATGCTGTCTCCTCCCTCATTATGGTAAAGGCAAAGATCTATACTGTGCATGCCGGAGCATTCTTTTGCCCCTTTTCAGTTTAAGCAGTTACACCCAGCAGTCAACGGTGGAGCACGACTCATTCGATGTTTCCCACGGGCGCACCGCCCATCGCCGACCTCACCATCGCCGACCTCATTCACCACCTTCACTGCAGACTGCAAAAACGGGCACTTCATCACCTGGTCAAGCCGCGCCTCATCCAACTCCTCTTTTGTCCTGTTGCCGAACAAATGCGCCAAGCAAACGCGATCAAACTTCACCCTGCCATAGAAACGATGAATGTCGCGATCAGCAGCAATAGGTATTTTCGATTTGACAAATAGGTCTTGTTTGAAGATAGTGGCGATGCGATTTGGCAGGAGAAATACCTTCACGGATGCCGTGGAAACGGGAGACGGCTGTGGTACGTACATCAAAAGGAAGAGACGCAACAATGGCCAGTGGCGGCCCGCTGCTTATGTGGTTGGAAAGGCTCTCTCGATGGTTTCTTGCCGGCGTCATGCTGGTGGCCGGCCTCCCCAAACTCACCTCCCCCGCGGCCTTTGCCGAAGTAATCGGTGCTTACGGCCTGCTTCCCGATTCCCTGCTGCTGCCGGCAGCCATCCTGTTACCTGTAACAGAACTGGCAGCCGCCGCGCTGCTGCTCATCGGCAGAACCGCAGGGCTCTGGTTGACCACTCTACTCATGGTGCTGTTCATTGCCGTACTCGGTTACGGCATCCATCTTGGGTTGGATATCGATTGCGGTTGTTTCGGACCGGAAGACCCGGAGCACCATGCCTTCTCCGGGCTGCGGACTGCACTGCTTCGCGATGTACTCTATTGTATACCGATAGCGTTCTGCCTGTGGCGGACCTATCACTTCCCCTTTTTCTTTTCTGGAGAACGAAAATGACGCGGTTATCCTGTAGTCTGCTGTTGATTGCCTCCCTGTGCATTAGCACCCATGCCTTTGCCTTTGGTACCTCAAAATTTGAACAAGAGGTGAAAAATGAAACTTTGGCAGTCACACTGGTGCGTGAAGTGCAACAGGGCGGGTACGACGTTATCACTACCGAAGAACTCAATAAGGCCATGACAGCAGGAGAGGAGATGCTGATCATCGACACCATGCCCTATGAGGCCAGTTATGCCAAGAACCATGTTCCCGGGGCCAAACAGTTTCTCTTTCCGATTCCGGATATGCTCGAATGGGATACTGAGGCCACTGGCGGTAAAACCATGGAAGAGTACAAGGCTCTCCTCGGCCCTGATATGGAGAAAAAAATTGTAGTCTACTGCGGGTTCGTTAAATGCACCAGAAGCCATAATGGGGCTCTGTGGGCGAAAAAACTAGGGTATACCAACGTGTTTCGTTACCCTGGCGGTATTTTCGCCTGGAAAGGTGCGGATTATGCTGTAGATAAGGTGCAATAACGTTGCGGTTACCGTTGCCTCTGTCTCAGGGTAACGCCACAGAGGCAACGCACCACTACTCCTTATTTCTGGAAATCAAGCATGGATCTGAGGAAACTGGAAGTTTTCTGCAAAATTGTCGAGTTAAAGAATTTTACCCGAGCTGCCGAGGTGCTGCTTGTTTCACAACCAACGGTGAGTGAGCATGTTCGCGGCCTGGAGAACGAATTGGGCCAAAAGCTGTTCAATCGCCTGGGCAAAGAAGTGGAAATAACCCCTGTTGGCGAGATTCTCTACCAATATGCTCAGAAAATTCTTCGGACACGGCAGGAAGCTTTACAGGCAGTCGCACAGTACAAGGGCAGTCTGGCAGGTAAAATATCGCTGGGGTGCGGTACCATTCCCGGAACCTATATCATGCCGAAACTGATTTCCAGTTTCAGGGCACTGCATCCCTCCATTACGGCAATAATGCGTATCACCAGTTCACGCATTATTGCCGATAAAGTCATGGTCGGAGAACTTGAATTCGGCATTGTAGGTGCCCGGTGGAATGAACAGAAACTGACATGGTTAGAGATTTACAGCGATGAACTGACCCTGGCTGTCCACCCGGAGCATAGGCTGCTCAGTGCATTTGATCAAGTGCCGGTGCAGACCTTACCTTCATTGCCCTTTATCCTCCGGGAACCGGAATCCGGTACCCGCAAGGTGTTTGCCGCCATTCTCGAAGAAGAGGGCATAAGAGAGAGTGATCTGCAGGTGGTGGCTGAAATCGGCTCTACCGCCGCAGTCAAGGAGGCGGTGAAAGCCGGAATTGGTGTGTCCATTCTCTCCAGCCGGGCGGTTCAGGAAGACCTGGAATGCGGAAGGCTGGCAACGCTGTCTATCCAGGGGCATGACCTGCAGCGCCCCTTTTACCTTGTTCTGCGGAAAAACCGGGAACTCTCTCCCGTTGCCGCCGCCTTTGTGCAATACATTCAAGATGCTAGCCCATCTGGCAGGACTTGATCGAAGACCTGTTGCAATGTTCGGGGAGAGGGTAAGCGGCCGTTCCCTCAAAAAAGATCGGTGGCAGGAAAATCATCAGGGAACTGTTCACTCCACCACGATCCCTCCGGCAAAGGAAGGGGAAACAGAGAGAAGGCAGCGTCTTTTTTCCCTGTAGACGTCAGTGAGCGATATCGGCATAGGCGGCACCAGTCTGTCGGAGGAGATCATCGGGAGCCAGCTCCAACTCAAGACCACGCCTGCCGCCGCTGACATAGATGGTCGAAAATCCAGAGGCCGACTGATCGATGACCACAGGCAACCGCCGTTTCTGACCGAGCGGACTGATCCCCCCCAGGACATAGCCGGTGGCCCGTTCCACTGTCTCCGCATCAGCCATGACTGCCTTCTTTTCCCCGGTCGCCCTGGCCAGTCGTTTGAGGTCCAACTGCTTGGTCACCGGCACGACCGCGACCATCAACTGACCGGAGGCTGATTGCACCACCAGGGTCTTGAAAACCCGTGCCGCTGCCACCCCCAGCTTATCAGCAGCTTCAGCACCAAAGGAACTGTAGCAGGGGTCATGCACATACTGATGAACCTGATGGGTGATCCGTGCTTTTTTTACCGCATCCACTGCCGGCGTCATGTTGTTCATCCTCCATCGATCCGTGCACACTGGTGCAATCATCCTGTTCCTGAAACGGTGACACCTGAGAACCTGAGCCAGACTACTCTTCAGTTATTATTAACAAAAACCGGTATGCCTTTCAAAACTCAGGAAACTCAGACTCACCAGCTCTCTGCGCGACGTCCGGGAACGGTACATCTGCTGCGCTGGCAACGAATGCATTCTCTACACAATTACGTTACCGCCTCGTCGTTCCACCATGCGTGAACGCTCACAAATTCAAGCTGTTGACAGAACAGGTTTCGGTTCGAGTCTGTCTCCATCAGACCAGGGCCTTCACGCCTTACCCCAGAGGATAAACCACTATATACCTTGTAATTTCGGTGATCAAGCGTAGTGTGTATCTCAGGTTATTCAACAACACGATATACTACAACATTTTTCCGGTCAGAACAAAAAAAGCAGGTCTTATGGTACCGATTATCTCTCTTTTCATGGTGGTGACTATTTCCATCCTCATTACCCGGATAGCAACCGTGGCCCTTACCCAGACCGGCCTGGCTCGAGAATCAGCCAAATTTCAGGCCCGCTCGGCATTCACCGGCGTGGGG
Source organism: Desulfogranum aggregans (assembly GCF_055398265.1). Taxonomy (NCBI): domain Bacteria; kingdom Pseudomonadati; phylum Thermodesulfobacteriota; class Desulfobulbia; order Desulfobulbales; family Desulfobulbaceae; genus Desulfogranum; species Desulfogranum aggregans. The sequence continues at coordinate 1,152,989 of NZ_AP042447.1, forward strand.
TTTACCACCAGTGAGTCGGAAAAGGTGGTCAACCACCCTGTACGGCGTCGAATTCTACTGCTGCTGATGCTGCTCGGCAATGCCGGTGTGGTTACGGCTGTTTCCTCACTGATTATCTCCTTTGTCAACCTCAACCAGACTGATCACCTGTGGCTCAAGATGGTGCTGCTGGTCTCTGGGCTGGTGCTCCTCTGGTCACTGGCGGCAAGCAAATGGCTCGATCAACGACTTTCCGCCCTCATTTCCTCTTTTCTCCATCAGCATACCCAGCTCCAGGCCCACGATTTTTCCAAACTGCTTCACCTGGCAGGAGAGTACCAGATAACCGAACTGTTCATTGGCAACGACAGTTGGATGGCAGACAAAACTATCGGTACCCTGGGGCTGCGAAACGAGGGACTGATTGTCCTGGGCGTTGTACGGCGGGACGGCAGCTATATCGGCGCACCTGATGGGCGCACCCTGCTCTCTCCAGACGACACGGTCATCATCTATGGTAGGGCTGGAGGGATTGCCGACCTTGACCGCCGCAAAGACGACGACGTAGGCAGGGAAGGTCACCTCTTCCATAAGGCAGAACACCAGTTGCTCAAGGAAAAAGAGCAAGAAAACAGCAGCCAGCAGCCCACTTCGTGAAGCAATTACCCTTCTCTGGAGCCCCACATGCAACTTACTGACATCCGCAAGCTAAAACGATTCAAAGATATCGTCGCTATCCTGGCAAAGTATGGATTTGATGAACTGGTCCAGCGTCTGGAAATGCCGGGCGCCGACTACCTGCGCAGCATCCACCCGGTCGATCCCCAGGAAAGCTTTGCAGTTCGGTTCAGAAAAGCGCTGGTTGAACTTGGTCCGACATTTGTCAAATTCGGTCAGCTGCTCAGTCTACGCCCCGACCTGATCCCTTCGGATCTCACCCGCGAACTCGAATCCCTGCAGGATGATGTTCAGCCCGTGGATACCGAACTGATTATCCCGATCCTCGAAGAGGCATACGAAAAACCGCTCAAGAAAATTTTCACCGTGTTCGATGTTGAACCGATTGCCGCCGCCTCGATGTCTCAGGTATACAAAGCCGTCCTCGCTGAGTCAGGTGATTTTGTTGCGGTAAAAGTCAGACGCCCCGAAATCGAAGAAGACCTCGTCTCGGACCTGCAACTGCTGGCTGCGGCTGCCACTTTTCTTCACGAACAGTTCGAGGACCTGCGGGCCTATAATTTTCCCGAGTTGATCGACGTTGTCCGTACCAATGCTATGCGGGAAATCGATTTTACCAACGAACGAAATAATATGCGCATAGCCCGCTCCTTTGCCGCAGATAATACCGAGGTCTACATCCCCAAGACCTATGACCAGATGTGCCGCCCTCATATCCTGGTGATGGAATTCATCCTGGCGGAACGTTTTCAGGAGGTCGTTGCAAACTATTCTCTAAGGGAGAGGGAATGGATAGCCAGACTCGGCCTGAAGACCGCAGCAGCGCAATTTCTGGAAGATGGTTTTTTTCACGCTGATCCCCACCCGGGGAACCTGCTCATCATGGATGATCAGCGGCTCTGCCTGATTGACTGGGGACTTGCCGGCCGCCTCACTGAGCAGGACAGGTTTCTGCTGATCGAAATGCTCCAGGCTATTGCCGAAAAGGATAGCCATGCGCTGGTTGCTGTTTTACTGCGCATGAGCAATACAGTCAAGGATACCTCCAGTACCGGCGCTATGGAAAGGGATCTGCTGGGCCTGCTTGATCGGTTTACGGCAGGAGAGTCGAAACTGACCGATCTGGGCAAGATGCTCATGGAGATGCTGGCGCTTGTCGGGAAACACCAGCTTACTTTGCCCACTGACTATGTTGTCATGATTCGGGCCCTGGTCATTGCCGAGGGGTCGGCGCGCCAGGTTTACCCAGAACTTGACGTTATTGCCGAATTGGGCAGTTATGTGCATAGATTGGCCCGGCGCCGCTACCGGCCGGAAAAAATATGGAAAACCATTCGAGGATCTTTTGTCGAATTCTGGCTCGCCCAGCAGGATATCCCCCGGAGGATCGAACAATTTGCCGCAAAGGCCGAGCGGGGGGACCTGGGACTCAACCTGCGCCTGGAAAAAATAGAGCGCCTGATGGCTGTCGTTGAAAGCGCTTCCAACCGGCTCACGGCCGGCATCATTACCGGTGCACTGATTATCGGCTCCTCCATGATCATCACCACCGGGGTTGGACCTTTCCTGTTCGGTTTTCCGGCGCTGGGGGTGATCGGCTACGTTCTTTCGGTCATGCTCGCCGTATGGATTCTCTACACTATTCTTCGGAGGAAATAATGGTAGCCCGCCTGACCGCCACTGCTATCCCATCTTGGTCCCCCTTACGCTTCAACCCCCATAGCACTCCGGAGTAAACCATGCGCGTCCGTCTCTTTCACCTGTGGGAATCCATACGCACCAGTTTCTGGTTCATACCGGCATTGCTGATTGTCTGCGCCGCCTTGTTCGCGTTGAGCATCATTGCCCTGGACCGGCAGATCGGCTGGCAGCCCGAACAATTCTGGGGGTTCATGTATGCTGTGGATCCCGACGGCGCACGCTCCATCCTCTCAACTATCGCTGGCTCCATGATGACCGTTGCCGGAGTGACCTTTTCCATCACCATCGTGGCCCTCAACCTGGCCGCCAACCAGTTCGGTCCCCGGCTGCTCAGAAACTTCATCGGTAATCGAAAAACCCAAATGGTGCTCGGTGTCTTTCTGGCCACTTTTATTTATTGCCTGCTTGTCCTCCGGTCCATCCACACCTTTGGCGAAACCTTTTTCGTTCCACACCTGGCAGTGACTATCGGTGTTGTTCTGGCAGTCATGAGCGTCGGCGTGCTGGTCTTTTTCATTCACCACATAGCCCAATCCATCCAGGCCGATAGAGTGGCCGCGGAAATTGGCAGAGAGCTGGAACAGAACATTCAGCGCATTTTCAGCGCTGAGGAACGAATAGAGGCAGACGTTGACCATACAGGAGAGGCGGGGCAGCATATGGGAGCCGCTCATTTTTCCTACCTAGAGCCAGTCAAAGCAGTCAAAAACGGGTACCTGCAGGCTATCGATTATGACAGTCTTCTTGCACTGGCCCAAGAGAAGGATTACGTCATCCTTTTCCGTACCAAGCCGGGAGCGTATATCTGCAGAGGCCAGGAAATTGCAGCAACCCGCAGCGACAACAAGGTCCAACCGGAACACAACCAAACGATAGCTGAAGCTTTTCTTACAGGCGAGCAACGCACACCTGAACAGGACGTAGAGTACTCGATCCATCAGCTGGTGGAGGTAGCGGTTCGCGCTCTGTCTCCCGGCACCAATGACCCATACACTGCCATCACCTGTATCGACCTGCTCAGTTCCTCACTCTGTCTGCTTGCCCAGCAAACCTTTCCTTCCCCCTACAAATGCGATGACAATAATATTGTTCGCCTGATTGCTGTCCCCCCCAGCTTTACCGGTTGCCTTAATGCCGCTTTCGACCAGATTCGACAGTATGGAAGTGAGAGTGTGGCGGTAACCATCCGCCTGATGGAAGCGCTGGAGATAATCGCAGCCCAGGCCTGTACAGACGAACAAAGGAATGCAGTTGAACGTCAGGCGACCATGATATGGACGGTCAGCAAACGCCTGATCCCGGAAAAGAACGACCAGGATGACCTGCGCAACCGATACCAAAACATACACCAATCACTCGACCACAAGATATAAATACCTTTTTTAACACTTTTCTCCTGACCCTTTTTTTAGGTGTGCATGCGAGCGCTGACATCAAGCTCCCGAAAGGGAAACGTCCCTCCAGCGACATCGCGGCAGTACACCTGCAGCACGTCTTCAATCACCGGAAAGGCCAGCTGGGCCCACGGGATATCCTCCAAGGAAAAAAGTTCCACCTCCAGGCTCTCTGCTCCCGGACCAAAATCAGGGTCAACCAGCTGGGCACGGAAAAAAAAGTAAACCTGCTGTATATGTGTGATATTAAACAGAGCATATGGCTGCAGCTCCTTCAACCTGGCACAGGCTTCTTCCATGGTCTCCCGTTGCGCCCCCTGGCGGAGTGTTTCGCCATTTTCCAGGTAACCTGCCGGCAGGGTCCACCAGTTCTTGCGCGGCTCGATGGCACGACGACAGAGCAAAATGGAACCGTCCAGCTCGGGAATGGTGCCGACCACCACCCTTGGATTTTGATAATGGACGGTTCCACACTGACCGCATACAAACCTCGCCCTGTCATCCCCCGCCACTTTGCTCCATCTCACCGGGTGACCGCATTCGCTACAGAATTTCATATACTCTCCGGCCGGTTACCATATTTTTTGCCTCACAAGCTACACCTTAACCTTTTCCGACCTGCAATCAAGCCCATCCGTGCGGAGCCGAGCTTTTTTCGTTTACATTGGAAAAGCGGTAGGTTAAGCTCCTAGAGGATTGTGCCCTGAGCCATCCGCCATCCACCCCAGTGCATCAGGCCGCCTGGCCTTCTCTCCACTGCCGGCTGCGATGCACCCTATCGCCAAGGAGGCATGCGCATGGACATTGTTCTTCTGTCCCGACTACAGTTTGCGTTCACGGTTATGTTCCACTACATCTTCCCTCCGCTCACCATTGGCCTTGGATTGATCATCGCCTACCTGGAAACACGCTATTATTTCTCCAGAAAGGAGATTTTCGCCACCGCCTGCCGGTTTTGGATCAAAATTTTCGTTCTGAACTTTGCCATCGGCGTGGCCAGCGGGATTGTAATGGAATTCCAGTTCGGCACCAACTGGGCAACCTATTCACGATTTGTCGGCGATGTCTTTGGCAGTGCCCTTGCCGCTGAAGGGGTCTTCGCCTTTTTTCTTGAATCCGGCTTTCTCGCGGTGATCGCCTTTGGCAGGGAACGAGTCCGTGCCGGTTTTTTCCTGTTCAGCGTCTATATGGTCGCCCTGGGGTCCATTTTCTCCTCCATATGGATCGTTGTTGCCAACAGCTGGCAGCAGACTCCGGCCGGACACCACATTGTCGACATTCTCCGTCCCGATGAAACCGGTACAGCGGTGCCATGGATCATTGACGGTGTTGTCCAGCGCCGGGCGGAAATCGTTGACTTCATGGCCCTGGTGTTCAATCCTTCCACACTGCACCGATTGAGCCATGTACTCCTCGGCTGTGCCGCAGTTGGGGCTTTTTTTGTCCTGAGCATATCCGCCTACTACATGTTGACCAGAAAACACCTGGAATTTGCCCGCCATTCCTTTAACGGAGCGCTGGTGATGGGGCTGATTGCCTCCCTGGGACTGGCCGCTGGAGGACATTCCCAGGCACAAAATGTCTATACCTACCAGCCGGCAAAGCTGGCGGCATTTGAAGGCCATTACGACACCGGCAGAGGCGACCTGAACCTCATCGGCTGGCCTAACCCGGCGGAAGAACGAATCGATTTTGGTCTCTACATTCCCGGCGGCCTCAGCTTCATGGTATTTGATGACCTCACCTTCAGCAAGCAGGTTGTCGGTCTTGACCGTTTCAAGCCAGAGGATCGGCCGCCGATTTATATCCCCTTTTTCTCCTGGCGCATCATGGTCGGTTTTGGCGGGGCGATGATCCTGCTGTGCAGCCTGGGCCTGTACTACAATCTGAAAAAGTCCCTGGTAGAGCAACGCAAACTCCTATGGATCTTTGTCTTTGCCATCGGCTTTGTGATTACCGCCAACCAGGCCGGCTGGATCGCTGCCGAGGTGGGACGACAGCCATGGACCGTGCACCCGCCGATTGTATGGAATGATGACGAAACGGACCTGTTGACCGCAGCCGACGGCCTGTACCACTATGACGAATCCCTTGGTCTGCGGACCACCGATTCTATCAGTGCTGCCGTCAGTGCCGAAGAGGCCAAACTCTCTCTGCTCCTGTTTTCCCTGCTCTATCTGGCGCTGCTCGCTGTCTGGATCATGGTGCTTGATCACAAGATCCGTACCGGTCCCGCTCCTGTATCTGATGCAGGCAAATCCGACAGGTCGGGTATTCGCGGAGCTGCAATTGACAGGCAGCATGCCCGACTGAACAACGATCAATAAGGGAGGCACCCAATGAATCCTGAACTCCTCAGTATCGTCTGGTTTATCCTGCTCAACGTCCTGCTGATCGGCTATGCCATTCTCGATGGATTCGACCTGGGGGTGGGCGTGATCCATCCGTTTGTCGCAAAGACCGACACTGAAAGACGCCTGGTCATGAATAGCATCGGCCCGCTCTGGGATGGAAACGAGGTGTGGCTGGTGACCTTTGGCGGCGCCCTGTTTGCCATGTTTCCCGATGCCTATGCATCCATTTTCAGTGCCTTTTACCTCCCCTTTGTCTTGTTGCTATTCGCCCTGATCTTTCGCGCAATATCTCTGGAATTTCGTTCCAAACGGCAACACAAGGTATGGCGTACCTTTTGGGATTTTCTTTTTTTTCTCGGCTCCACCCTCGCCGCCTTCCTGTTCGGGGTTGCTGTTGGTGCGTTGATGCAGGGGATCCGCCTGTCTGAACGCGGTGATTACCTGGGAACGTTCAGAGAGATGCTTTCCGGTTTCAGCCTGGCCGTCGGACTGTTTACCGTTGCGCTCCTGGCCATGCACGGCTCCATTTACCTGTACATGAAAACAGAAGACGAACTCCAGCAGCGCCTATACGGGTGGATGAAGGCAACCTTTGTCTGCTATGCAGCCCTTTTTATTGTCGTCACCCTCTGGTCAACCCTCTTTATCCCGGCCTCGCTCAAGCACTTTTGGACCTATCCCGTACTCTGGGCCGTTCCCCTGCTCAATGTCCTGGCCATTGTCAATATACGCCGCGCCATCGGGCGTCAGCAACCATTCTATGCCTTTTTGAGCAGTTGCGGCAGCATTGCAGCGCTGGTCCTTCTTTTCAGCGCCGCCCTCTACCCCAACCTGGTTCCAGCCAGCAACATCTCTGCCCATAGTATTACCATTTTCAACGGGGCCTCCAGCCCACTGACCCTGACCATCGGCCTGATAATCGTGGCGATTGGCATGCCGCTGGTCCTCTCGTATACGGCTCTGCTCTATTGGACGTTCAGGGGCAAGGTCAAATTGGGAGAAAATTCCTACTAATTTCATGAAATATCTTTTCAACGGACAGGGCGCCCAACAGCCTGTCCGTCGGGTAAACGCCCCTCTCAGGCGGGAGAAAAACAAAAAAGGCCTATTATGCAATAACATATCGAGCTCTACAACAAAGCACCGTGAAACACGGTTTCCGCGGAATGCCTATATATTCCTTGGAGGTTAATCCTATGCAATCGAAACAGTTTCCTGACCTTGAACAGTTGGCAGATCTTTCAGCAATGGACAGCCAGGGAGAGAAGCACCTCTTCGCTACCCTGTGGGCAAAGCAACGAACAGTACTGGTGTTTATCCGCCATTTTGGCTGAATTTTCGCCCGTCAGCAGGTCGCTGAACTGGCAGAACACCTTCCACGCTTCGCAGAAGCTGGCGCACAAGTGGTGGTAGTGGGAAATGGCCCTCCCGAAGACATACCCGATTTCGCCGACCACACCGGCTACCGGGAACACATTGTTACCGACCCGAGCCTTTCCAGTTTCGTTGCCTTGGGGTTTACCCGCAAGCTTTCCGGAATTCTATCGGTGAACGCCTTGATGGGCGGTTTGAAGGCACTTGGCAAGGGACATCGGCAAAAAGGGATCAAAGGCGACGCCATCCAGCTTGGCGGCGTTGCAGTCGTAGCTTCGGGCCCGGTGCTGTATTACTATTACCGTAGCACGCAGGCGGCCGACCATCCTCCGATCGAAAAATTGCTTGCCGCCTGCGCCACCGAGAAACCACTGTGGACAGGCAGTTAGCCGGGGCGTTGCTGCGGTAGGGTCTACCCGCCTGGATCAATGCACTCTTTTTGTATACGGCGTAATGCAAGCGAACAAACCGGCAGGTAGGCACCGGCCCACCACGGCATGGTAAAGGATAACCGGCATCGCTCCGCACCCAATGCTTGCACATGATGACCGGTTGCCTCCACCCGACCGATGCGCCAGCTCCAAAACTCGCCGGCGGTGAACCGGGTAATAGTAAAAGGCAGCCATATGCCCAAGCTGGTACGCACACGCCCAGCGCTTGCAGCAGTAATGCACTGATCAGGGCATTGGACCGCCACTACTGAAGGACCCCAAATCGGCCATTGGCGAGTGTCGGTAATGATCTTCCACACTACTGCTGCAGCAACGGCATACTCCCTGCTGACGGTTAATTGGTTCGCTGCATACCTTATCATGCTGTTCATCTCCTGGGATATAGAGGCTACGGGAGCATGAGAAACGATCCGGGGATGCCCCCCCCCTCACTCCAAGACAATGCAGGAGCTGGATACAATCGCCATGCGGATCATTACCCTCTGCTACTCTAACCATCGACCGGAAAATCTCCAACAAACCCTGCCGCTGATGGCGGCGCACGACACGGTTGTGCTCGAAGAGCCTCCGCATCCCCGGTTCGAGGAAATGCTCCGGGGCGAGGCTCCTGTCGAAGAAATGGTGCTGGAGATGGATGTGGAGTATCCTTCTTTTATTCGTCGTTCCTACAGGGCGCTGCAGCTCCAGGCAGCAGAAGGCAAGACCATCGTCCAGGTGGAACCCTATCTGGAAGAGTTGGAGAAGATTCATTTCTTTTTCGCCGACGGACATACACCTTCGGAGCTGGAGAGCAATACCGATCAGGCTGAAGTCTATGCCAGCGAACGTGAGACCACCAGGCTGCTGATAGAGTATTACAAGGCTTCCCGCGCGGATGAATTTCCAGCGCTGCTTCAGGCAATCAGCGCTTTTGCCAAGGCAGATGCACAACGTTTCAGGCTGCGGGACCGCCTGCGGGCTGACCGCCTGCTCCTGCTCGCGACTACATCGCGCTCAATGTTTATTGAGGCCGGGGCCATGCACCGCTACCTGTTCCTGCTGCTGCTCAAACACTGTCCAACTGGGTACAGGATCCGCGCACGCTGGATTGAGCAGGAGCTTATGGTCAAACTGAAGCTGAAGGGACAACTCATGGGGCCGGGGGATATGCTGACCCTTGCCTACATGTTCCGGACGCCCTTGGAAAAAAAACGGGAGACCCTGTTGTGCGCACGGGCGTTGATTCATGCAAAAATCGTCCATAAAGAGGAGATAAGCGACTCCAGCCAGGATTATCCTCACCTCCGAAATGACCTGCGCACCATTGGTCTGGTCAAGAGGCTCAGCCTGGAGGAGTGTTCCGAGCTCTATAGGGAGATAAACCCTCTGCCAACCCTGGAGGCGGAGCAAGCGGTTGCGCTGTACCTGCAACGCCGGCGCTGATCCGGCCAGCAAAGGCCGGGGAGCGCTCTTCTAGCGAGGTTGTGCTGCCCGGACAATCATTCTGGCAAGATCAGACAGCACAAGGTGATGCAGGGGAAGCACGGCGTACCAGTACACTCTTCCCCACACCCCCTTGGGAATAAAATGAGCGGTCTGTACCAACTGCTGCGGTTGGACATCGAACTCCAACCATCCTTGCCCGGGAAGCTTCATCTGGGCATAGAGCAACAAGCGTTTGCCCTCTCGGATATCGGCAACCTTCCAGAAGTCGAGGGAATCCCCTACCCTTAACTCGCCTTCCATGCGTCGACCACGGCTCAGACCATACCCTCCAGCCAGTTTGTCAAGCAGGCCTCGAAAACGCCACAGGAAATTATACCTGAACCAACCAGTCTTGCCACCGATGGAACATGCCGCACGGAAAACAGCCTCCTGTTGTTCACCGTGATCATATGCAACGATGCGCACATCGCGAAAAATCGAATTGCTCGGGTCATCAAAATCCTTGATATCACACGCCTGCTGGGCACTGCTGTCACACCATCGGCTGACCACATGGTCCTGACCGAGTTCTTTCATGGCCTGGCGCACGGTCTCTGTAAAAGACAAAGGCACTATATGGGGGTAATATTCGGCGGCATTGGTGTTTTGCAGCACTGTTTCACTTTTCAGGCCTTCGACCAACGCAGATGCAAGCTTGTATGGAATGGGAGTGAAAAGAATCAACCAATAGGAGGAAAGTTTGGGAGAAAGCACAGGCACTGGCAGGAGAATACGCTTCAGCCCCATAACCTGGGCGGCCTGTTGCATCATCTGTTGAAAACTCAACTCCTCACTGCCAATATCGACCATCAGGTTGCCATCGAAGTCCAAGCTAATGGAGGACTCGAGGTAGGCCAGCACATCGCTTATCCCTATAGACTGGGTTTTTGTACGAACCCAGAGGGGGGTGATCATGACAGGCAGTTTCTGGGTAAGATTACGGATAATCTCAAAGCTGGCGCTCCCTGATCCAATAATCACTCCGGCCCTGAGCCAGATGGTCTGAATTTTGTCAGCACGCGCACTAAGAACCTCACCAGTCTCTATTCGGCTGAGCAGGTGTTTGCTGGCATCCTCCTTCACCCCAAGACCGCCGAGATAGACGATCCGGCGTACACCGGCGGCAATACAGGCATCTCGAAAATTTTCAGCACTGACCCGGTCCAATTCTCGATAGTCCTTATCCGCCCCCATGGAATGAATGAGGTAAAACGCTGTATCAATACCCTCCAGGGCACCAGCAAGGGATTCCCGCTGAAATGTATCTCCCTCATAAACGTCCACCTGATCGGCAACGGCAACCTGGACCTTGCTTCGGTTGCGGACCAGCAAACGCAGCTCGTAGCGTGCGGAATCGAGCAGAGAGAGGGTGAGTCTTCGACCAATATAACCGGTGGCTCCGGTTATAAGAATTTTCTTGGCAGGCATAGGCTCAGGGATGGTTGCGCAGCCGCAATTCAATGGGATGCGGGTTCAGGTACTGCTGCTGCTTGAGGTAGGAGTCGTTGTATTTCCGTACATAGTGGTTCATGAGGGTTATGGGGACGATCAGCGGCAGGTTGTGCTGCTTGAAATTGTCGATAACCTCCAGGAGTTCCTGCTTCTCATCTGCAGAGAGGAGTTTTTTAAAATAGCCCATCATATGGAGCAGGACATTGGCGTGCTTTTTCACCGTCGGCTTCAACCGCATGGCCTCCATGAGTTGCTCCTGATAGGCAATAATCAACTCTTCGGTGTCAAGGCTTCCGGCCTTGGCAATCACCCTCCCCAGCTCCCGGTAATGTTTCTCGCTGTGCGCACGGAGCAGCATTTTATGCTCGGTGTGAAAAGCCACCAGTTTTCCCGGTGAGGGGTCTGTCACTGTTGAGCGCCAGCGCCGGTAAACAAAAACCGATTCGATGAAATTCTCCCTGAGGAGCATGTCGTGGAGCCGCCCCTCCTCCTCCACCGGCAGGAGAGGAAAATGTTCCATAAAGGCTCTGGCAAATAGGCCGACCCCGACATTACGGGGGCTGTTATTCTTCCCATACACCTTGACTCGCGCCATGCCGGAAGAAGGAGATTTACTCTTAAAGATGAAACCGCACAACCCTTCCTCCTCCAGTTGGCGCACACGCTTTTCAGCCCAGGTAAGCATCCGCTCTGTGTGGTCCACGCCGGTTTTGGTAGTCAAAAGGCGAGGAGCATCAGGGTCGCCGACCAGACGCATTGTCTCACGAGGAACCGGTAACCCGCACTCAACTTCGGGACAGACCGGAACAAATTCAAAATAGTTGGAAAGGGTGTCTGTAATGTAGCGATCGCGCGCATGTCCCCCGTTATAGCGAACCTGATTGCCAAGCAGGCATGAACTGATGCCGATTCGAATTTTTTCCGTCTCATAGTTGTGCATGCTTTTCTCCTTGGGTGGTGCAGTTGTCGGCACCGCTATTTCTTTTTTGGTGGAAAGAGACGATCGGCTGATCGTCGTTCCGGCACCTGGCGCTGCGCTGTTTCACCGCTGTTCCATTGTTGCGAAACATAGAGGTTGCAGTAGCAGGATCCATACTCTTCTACATCCGGGCCACGATATGCACAGGGACAGATAATATCCCGGTCCGCTTCACGATCCCCTGAAGCCAGCCGACACGGACAGGCCATGTAGCCGTACCGATCCTTATTGGTCAGCAGGCCGCGCAGCAAATCAAACGTCCTTTCTTTATCCTGATTGAAATAATAGCCTTTGGGCTCGTTGATGCCGCGCAGCCGATCGAAGAGTTCATCCACCTCCGTCCGCACCCCTATGGTTTCCTTAATTTCCTGAATCTTATAGCCGGTAATAACCTGTTCACCAATACGGATGGTCGGAAAAGAACACAGAGGGTTGAGTTCACGTAATTCATCGAGTAAGGCTTCCTGCTCTGTGCCTTCCAGGAGATCAGCATCAACGAACTGATGAGCAACACCCAGGGAAGCGAGCATCTGCTTAATGGCAGCACAGTAGCTGCAGGTGGTGAGGCTGTAGAGTTTGATGGCCTTCTCTTCCATAACGATATCCTCTGGCTACATGATTGAAAAAACTAAATTTGCTCAAGAAAAGTGTCCTGCTGATTTACTGATGGGAGACAAAAATAAGTTCGTCGACAGGGAATCCCAGAGATGCGGCTTTGTCTATCAGCGCTGCCTGCTGCTTTTGGCCAAGGGCTTTCTCCCCCGCAAGCAGCCACAGGTATTCCCTGGTCGGTCCGCAGACTAATGCATAGCTGTAGGCATCCCGATCTATATCCAGAATGATGTATGAGCTGTAGAACGGACCAAAAAAACTCACCTTGAGGTGTCCCGTATCTGCCGCACCGACGAACTTCGCCTTTCCGGTCACCCGCTTCCATTGGCCCTTCTCACTGGAATACCCCTGATTGACTACCTGGATGACGCCTTGCTCAACCAAGGAGTACTCAGCACTGACATGACTGAGCCCGCGTTCAAACGAGTGATCAAGCCGGGCGATTTCATACCAGGTTCCCAGATAGCGATCGATCTCAAACGAGGTAATCGGCACCACTTTGTCGGGTATAGCTGTGCAGCCACCCAACAGCAACCACACAAGCGAGGCAATATATCGCATTGCTTTGCCTCCGGACAAAACAGCTGAGCACCATGCGTGCCCAGAAAAAAGGGTATTAGGATTGCTGATCAACGGTAACAATCCCCAGGTACCCGTCGACGGTCAGGCGGTCCCCTGTGGTGACCAAATCGGTGACATCTGGAATACCGGTTATGCAGGGTATACCGTACTCCCTGGCTATAATAGCCCCGTGAATCAGCATTCCTCCTCTCCTTTCGACAATGGCCGCGGCCAGTGGCGCGACAAAGGTCATGTTGGGGTCAATGCTGTCAACAACCAGGATTTCACCAGCCTGAAAGGAATGCAATTCTTCGGTTTTCAGAATAACACGGGCCACCCCTTTGGCAACCCCTTTTGCTGCCGGCTGGCCTACCAGCTGCCGTGCCCGGACGCGACTGACGCTGACGGGCGATTCTGCTTGAGGACCATGATGGGCGACGGGGAGTGACCTCCGTCGACCGGCGAGCAGGTCTGCCACTTCTGCAGGTGTAGCACTTGCAGCAAGGGCTACGCCTCGCACGATGAGCCGATGCCGCCCCTCGATGACCGCAGCCTCAAGCTGCTGCTCAACCTTTCCCAGATAGATGTTGTCATCATCGCGAAGGCGGTAGCTGGCCCTAGCCAGTTCCAACAGTTCTTCTCCGCTGAAAGGATAGCCGGATTGTCCCATATGGTGAAGAAAACGGCGTTCTCCCTCATCCCGGCTGAACGTGGGAGGGTGCGAGGCATGCCGTGGGAGTCGGGCATACTCGAAAATCAGCTTGGTCAACAACCTGTTGCTGCTCGCCTCCTTTTGCCCCTTACCAGCAAGAAGTAAACCAAACCGTTCCTTCAGCTCTTTGATCTGCCGACGAAACTGCGGGTGCCGGACGCCTTCTATACCGGACTGTTCAAGCTCCCTCCTGAGTTGCTCATCCTCTCGCACATGGTCAGCAAGCCGCTGCAGCAGGGTATTACGATGGGTACTGAGCATCTGTTGACTACTGAGTAGCTGGATAAACTCATAGGGATCTTCAGGCGTCAGCAATTCGTTGTAGATTTCTCCAAAAAGTCGAACACCGTGAGCAAAGGGAATACACTCCTGCCAGTAGACATCAGTCCAGTGGGACGTGCGCGACAAGCGATGTTCAATGGCTGCGGCAAGGGCATGATCATCGAGGGTGGCGGGGTCACATCGCGCAAAGGCTGCAGCCTCCCGCTCCATTGCCGGCAGCACCTCTTCTTCAATCACTCTGCGCAGCTCAATCAGGTTGTCATAGCTACGGTGAAGACTAAGGTACCAGGGGCGTTTATCTCCTTGTTCAGCATCAGCCAAGGTCGATATAGGTCGAGCCTGCAGGATCTCCAGCTGTCCCTGACTAAACGTCCATTCCACATCGAGCGGATATCCGAAGTAGTGCTCAAGCCGTTGACACTCTTTCCACAGCCTGTGCAATCGGTCCTGGTCCAAAGGCGGCTTTTCCGTATCCGTAGGCGGGATCTCCTCCAGGACAATTTTCCCGGCTATGGCAGCGGTTTTATTCCTCCGATTCGCCGGTGCACCCCATTCCATGACCTTCCCGCTTGATCGGTCGAGAAACCATCTATCAGGTTCAATCCTGCCATCAACCAACCCCTGGTTCAGGCCATAAACAGCTTCCACTACCATCTGATCGGAACCCATCGGATCGCGGGTAAAACATACTCCCGAGACCTCGCTTTTCATCATCTGCTGGACCACCACCGCCATTCTGCTTGTCTCTACCGTCAAACCGAGTTCCTGTCGGTACAACAGCGCCTTATCAGACCACAGCGAGGCCCATACCTTTTTCACCTGACGAATCACCTGGTCAACAGGCACATTGAGCAAAGATTCATGAAGCCCGGCAAAAGAACCGCCGAGCTGATCTTCATCGGTGGCAGACGAGCGAACAGCAACCTGCCCGCCGCCAAAGACCTTCTCCAGATACCTGGTCATCTCCTGGTGGAGTTCCGTGGGCAGGGGGGCGGCCAGGAAAAGGGCCTGAATACGCAAGGCCGTGTCCCAGATCTCTTCCCACCGCATATCACCGAGCTGTTTGCGGTTGAGGGCAAGCGCGATTTTTTCGCGCAGCCCTTGGCTGTCAAGCATGCAATCATAGGCCTCACCAGTGATACAGACGGTTGTCGGCACCCTGCTGCCGGCCTGCATTAAAGTAAGCAGGCCCTTACCCTTGCCGCCGATCTGCGAGACAGGCTGCGTATGCTCACGCTCAAGCAAAAATATCCTTTTCATCGCCCAGGTGGTACTCCATCACATTCTGAAACCGATTCACCAGCAGGTAATGTCGAACCTGCACCTGCATAAGGACGGTGGCTGGAGAGGCGAGAAAATCCTCCAGGTAGGGGTGACGCTCCAGATAAAGGTTGCGGAAAAAACCCTGTTGCCCTGCCGGTATCCGGGTAGCAGTACCGACAATGGTCAAGGCTTCAGCGGCGTGAAAGTCTGCCTCGCAATTGCTCCGGGTATCAACCAGCAACGACACGCGCGACTCATGGGAAAGGTTGACAAATTTTCGGGATGCGGTACCGGTAGCGATTACCACTGTTTCCAGATCCGGAGTGTGGGCAAAGGCCATCAAACTCGCATAGGGTTGACCGTCTCTGACCGTCGACAAGACGGCAAGCCTTTGCGATGACAGCACCTTGACGATGGCTGTCTGCACCGAGATGTCATAAGATCCCATAGCGTCCTCTTCGCCCTCCTCCCCTGCAGAAGTACCGTAATTTGTCACTAGATAATGGTAGTAATGACTATCATAAATACCAAATTTTACTCTTGTTGCTTCCTTCGCTTTCCGAATTATTGTTTCACTTATACTGGAGGCATGAAAATGATTTTTCGTCTTTTTTCGAAAATTGCTCCTTACCAGAATAATTAATGCATAAACAGGAATCATGAAATATATTTTTATCGTTTTCATCATGTTAACCCTGCTAGCAGGGTGCGGCTCGGTTGATGTAGGGGAGTACGCCAACAACACCCCTCGCCTGGACCTGTTTAACTACTTTCAGGGCAACACCAAAGGCTGGGGCATTGTTCAGGATAGAAACGGCAAATTGCTGCGGCAGTTTGTGGTTGACATCAACGGCACCATCAATCAGCAGGGCGAGCTGGTACTTGATGAGGCTTTTCACTGGAACGACGGTGAAAAGTCACAGCGCATCTGGACCATCGCCCGCTCAGGCGACGACCGTTTCTCAGGCCGAGCGGCAGATGTCGTCGGCGAGGCCGTCGGCGTAACCGCAGGCAATGCCCTGCACTGGCAATATCACCTTGACCTGGTTGTTGACGGGCGCACCTGGAAGGTGCACTTCAACGATTGGATGTTTCTCCAGCCCAACCAGGTACTGATTAACCGTGCTGCCATGAGCAAATTCGGTTTCGGGCTTGGTGAAGTAACCATCATGTTCCGCAAGGCTGACAGCTGAGGAGGACTGCGTGATGCACAAATTGAGAATCCTTTTCCTTACCTTTCTGGTTGCAGTCCCCACTCCTGCACAGGCCATCATCTCCACTCTTGATCTGCAAAGCCGAGCGACCCTCACCTATCTCGGCTTTATCAAGGTATACGAAGCTTCTCTGTATGCTGAGCATCCGGTTACCGAACGTACTGTGCTCCAGACTGACACCAGTAAATGTTTGCGGCTGGAGTATGCGGTTTCTCTGGACACTGATGATTTTATCGAAGGTGCGGAAACCGTACTCAACAGACAGCATTCTCCCCAACAGCTGGCACAGGTTCGCCACCACATCGATCAACTTCACCGCCAGTACCGCGACGTACAATCCGGGGACAACTACACCCTCTGCTACGATGCGACCTCCGGTAGAACTACCCTTTCCCTCAATGATCAAGAACTGGTAGAGATTGAGTCTCCGCTCTTTGCCGCCATCTATTTCGGTATCTGGCTCGGTCCCGAAGACCCGCTGGATGATTCGGTCAGAGACCGGTTGCTTTCCCCTTAATCGGAGCAAACCCATGCAGAAACTCCTCGAAACCTACAACAAGCTCAACAGCACCAATCTGGACCTGCTGGATGCTGTCTACAGCCCACAGATACAGTTTATCGACCCGGTGCATGAACTGCATGGGCTCGATGACCTGAAGCGTTATTTCCGAGCACTCTACCAAAATGTCCAGGAAGTCAGCTTCACCTATCACCATCAGGTTCGCACAGCCGATGAGGGGTATGTGCAGTGGGAAATGCGGTTTAGCCATCCCCGTATCAAGCATGGAAAGCAGGTATCTCTGCCTGGCGTCAGCTTTCTCTGCTTCAATGAACAGGAAAAAATCTTCCTGCATCGTGATTATTATGACCTTGGCGCCATGCTCTACGAGCACCTTCCTCTGCTCGGAGGAATAATCAGTACCCTGAAAAGGAGGCTCCGCACATGAAGGTTCTTGTCACGGGAGCAACCTCCGGCATAGGCAGGCAGCTTGCCAAGGATTATGCGTCAGCCGGACATACCGTTTGGGCAGTAGGCCGCAACGAGCAGGCGCTGGCAGAACTCCATGCCATGGGGCTACAGACCGGTCAAGTCGATCTGACTGACCGACTGGCAAGCCTTGCCTGGTTCGAGCAGCTTGAAGAGCTGGACCTGGCCATTCTCAATGCAGGAACCTGTGAATACATTGACCTGCCTGACTTTGACAGTGAATTAGTTGCCAGGGTGATGCGGTCCAACGTGGAATCTTTCGCGATTTCGCTTGAGGGGGTGTTACCGCTGCTGCGAAATAGTTCTACCCCCCATCTGGTGGGTATCGGTTCCTCGGCGGCTTATCTACCATTACCGCGTGCTGAGGCCTATGGTGCCTCCAAGGCGGCTGTGGCCTACATGCTGGAGAGCCTGCGGGTGGACCTCTGCCGCGAGAACATTGCGGTCAGCCTGGTTTGTCCGGGGTTTGTGCGCACACCGCTTACCGACCGCAACGATTTTCCCATGCCTTTCAGGATAGAAGTGGAGGAGGCCAGCAAGATTATCCGCCGGGGCATAGCGCGTCGAAAAGCGGAGATTCATTTCCCTCAACGATTCACCCTGCTGCTCAAGGCCCTTTCCCTGCTGCCTCGACCGCTCTGGCATGCACTGGCCCGTCACATGGTAAAAGGATAACAGAATGAAAAAAATTGCCATAATAGGTTCAGGGATAGCGGGACTCACCTGCGCATACCACCTTTCACGCTATTATGAGATCACGGTGTACGAGGCTGCTGACTACATCGGCGGCCATACACACACGGTGCAAGTGGAAAAAAATGGAGAGCAGGCCGCCATAGATACCGGGTTTATTGTGTTCAATGATCGCACCTACCCGCATTTTATGCGACTGCTGGATGAACTGCAGGTAGCCTATCAGCCGACCGAGATGAGTTTTTCGGTGCGCAATGACGATCTGGGCCTTGAGTACAACGGCAACAACCTTAACAGTCTGTTTGCCCAACGCAGGAACCTGGTCAGCCCGCGCTTTCTGCGAATGCTCAGGGAAATCCTACGCTTCAATCGGGAAGTGCGAAAAGTAAAAACCACCTCCGGAGCAACCACCCTGGGAGAATATCTCTCCAAGGAGGGCTATTCCGACCTTTTCCGGAACAACTACATCCTGCCCATGGTTTCGGCGATCTGGTCCATGGGAATGCAGCAGGTCAATGAATTTCCACTGCAGTTTTTCACCGCCTTTTTTGACAATCACGGCCTGCTTGATGTCACCAACCGCCCTCAATGGTACACTATTATCGGCGGATCGAGCAGTTATATCAAACCATTGACCCATAACTTTCACAACCGGATCAGATGCAATGCTCCGGTAACCAGCGTGGAGCGGGAAGATAATGGGGTAACCCTGACGGTAAATGGCTCCCAGGTCCACTTCGATGAAGTTGTATTCGCCTGCCACGGTGACCAGGCCCTGCGGCTGCTCGCTGCTCCCACTGAAGCAGAGCAGAAAATCCTCTCCGCCTTTGTCTGCTCGGAAAACAGGGTGGTGCTTCATACCGATACCAGCCTCCTCCCGCGGAAAAGACTGGCCTGGGCAAGCTGGAACTATTTACTGGCTGACGAAGCGCAGTCGACAACCACCCTGACGTATAATATGAATATTCTGCAAAGGCTGCAGACTCGCCACACCTATCTGGTGACCCTCAATCAACGGATCGCCCCCGAACACACGCTCCGGGAATTCATTTATCACCACCCGGTTTACTCGCTGGAGGTCATTGATGCCCAACAAAAATGGCACACTCTCTCCGGTGTACATCATACCCATTTCTGCGGAGCATACTGGTTCAATGGCTTCCATGAGGACGGAGTCCGCAGTGCGCTGCGTGTCTGCGATACGCTGGAGGCTCTATGAAATCAGCACTCTATATCGGCGCTATAGCTCACCAGCGATTTACTCCGAAAGTACATAGGTTTCGATACCCTTTCTTCATGTGGTTGCTCAACCTGGAAGAAGTAGACCAGCTTCCGTCACTCGGCCGTTGGTTTTCCACCACCCGCTGGGCGATGAGCCGATTCTGCCGCTCAGATTACCTCGGGGATCCGCGACAACCGCTCCACCAGACAATCAAGGCTCGCATGGAGGAGCTGACCGGTCATCCGGTCGCCGGTCAGGTATGCGGCCTGCTGAATCTCCGAACCCTTGGAATCTACTTCAGCCCAGTGAATTTCTACTATGGGTTTACCGAGGAAGGTCACTGCTCTCATTTCCTGGCTGAAGTTTCCAATATTCCATGGAACGAACGACACCAGTATGCCCACTATCTCCTTCACGGCGATCTCGCTCCCAGTCATCCGAAAAGTTTTCATGTTTCCCCGTTCAATCCCATGAATCAGTCTTATCAGTGGCAGATCTCCCCCCCAGGAGAGCACATCGGGGTGCAGTTGGCAGTTAAGGACCATCGGGGGCGTGTGTTCGAAGCTTCCCTGCAGCTGGATCGCCGGCCGCTAACGATTCAATCGGTGAGAAAACAGCTGCTGCGTAATCCGGCAATGACGGCTTATATTGTCAGCGGCATCTACTGGCAGGCGCTTAAGCTCTACCTGAAAGGTGTTCCCTATATTGCCTATGAAAAGGAGGCGTCATGAGGAGGACTATTGTTTCTGATCAGCTTGATTCACTGCAGGTGACTCCCCTGGCGAGTGACCGCTGGGCAAGAAAACTGGTACACATGCTGCTGGCTAAAATCCGGCGTGGCAAGATAGTGATCAAGGATGGGCTTGGTGAACAGAGCTTCGGCAACGACCAGGATCTCTGTGCCCGTGTGCAAATACTGGATCACGGCGTGTACAAACGTGTGCTCTTCGGCGGTTCCATCGGCGCAGGAGAAGCCTACATCGACAACCAGTGGGAGGCAGACGATCTGAGTCAGCTGCTGCGCATCATGGCCCTGAACATTTCCTTGGTCGACCGCATGGAACAGGGATTTGCCTGGCTGCTGCGCCCACTGCACCTGGTGCGCCACCTGCTGCGTAACAACAGTAAAGGCCAGGCCAAGGCAAATATCCTTTCCCATTATGACCTGGGCAACGAGATGTACCAAACCTTTCTCGATCCGACCATGATGTACTCATCTGCCATGTATCCCCATGAAGCGGCCGTGCTGGAAGAGGCCGCCACCCATAAGCTTGAAATCATCTGCCGCAAGCTTGCCCTGCAGCCTACTGATCACGTGGTGGAGATCGGTTCCGGCTGGGGCGGTTTCGCTATTTACGCAGCCCAGCAGTATGGTTGTCAGGTGACCACCACCACCATCTCTGATGCCCAGTACCGTGAAGCAACCCGGCGGGTCAAAGCGGCAGGTCTGGAGGATAAGGTAACTGTACTTCAAAAGGATTATCGGGAGCTCACCGGACAATACGATAAGCTGGTAAGCATCGAAATGATTGAAGCGGTAGGTCACCGATACCTGCCCACTTTTTTTCGACAGTGTGAACGGCTGTTAAAGGAAAGCGGGGTGATGCTTCTCCAGGCAATCACCATTGCCGATCAGAAATACTTCCAGTATGCCCGGTCCGTGGACTTTATCCAGCGGCATATTTTTCCAGGGGGCTGCCTGCCTTCTTTGCAGCGTATGCAGGATATTCTGGCCAGAAAAACGGATATGGTGGTGCGGCACCTGGAGGATTTCGGTTTTGATTATGCACGGACCCTGCAGGATTGGCATAAACGCTTTCTTGCCGCTTCTCCCAAACTCAAGGAATTGGGATACGATGAACGTTTTCGTCGGCTGTGGCAGTTTTACCTTTGCTATTGTGAAGCGGGATTCTGGGAAAGGACCATCAGTGTGGTCCACCTGATGGCGACCCGGCCGCAAAACCGGCTTTCTCTGAAACTGGAATACACCCCCTGATACCTATCGACCCTTGCCGGAAAGGTCGCTTGCCGTTTTTCGGCCAAATAGAGGTGGTCGGTCGTTGCACAGCCGGTTGGCCTCATCCACACTCTAGCCTACCACTGAGGCCGATCGGCGAGAGTTGGGGGCCGCCTGCCTCTTCGGGCTTCATTCGCCACCAGGCTTGAACCAGCCTGCAGCCGCCCCACAGGCGTTCAGGCATGTCTGCGCAGGCTGCTCAACATCCAATTTTCTGCTCATCCTGCCTTACCCGACGGAGGACACTTCCTCCTTTCTCCGGATCCCTTCCCACCCTTTCCCGTGGCTGAGCTCGCCTTGACTTCAGTAGAACAACTTCAAGAGGTTAAGTGGTGTACAGCGAGTGAAAAATGCTTACAGTTTTACTTGGTGAGACCTCTATCCAGGTTCAGACCAGGTAACATACCCATGCGCCGACAGCTACTTTTCATACCCCTATTGATCAGCAGCATACTGGTTATCTGTGCGGACACCGGCAAAAGCCGCACCGCTGCCGACAGCTCTTCCTCTCAACCCGTAGCCCTGGTCCTTGAAGCGAAAGGGGTGGTCGGACCGGCATTTGCCGAGTACGTCATCAAAGGGCTGGTCCAGGCCCGCCAGCAGCAGGCGGAAATTATGATCCTGCAGCTGGATACACCCGGTGGTCTTGACAGTTCCATGCGTGACATCATCAAAGCCATCCTGGCCTCACCGGTGGCAGTAGCCACCTATGTCTCCCCCGAAGGATCCCGGGCAGCCAGCGCCGGAACTTATATTCTCTATGCCAGTCACGTGGCGGCAATGGCCCCCGCTACCAACCTCGGTGCCGCCACCCCGGTAAGCCTGACGCCTCTGCCTAAACCAGACACACCCACTGCCAAAGAAAAAGAAGAGGAGCATCCGGAACGTCCACCGACCGATACCTTGCAGCAAAAAATCATCAACGACGCCGAAGCCTACATTAAGGCCTTGGCTAAAAAACGGGGGCGCAACAGCGAATGGGCTGCCAAGGCTGTCACTCATGCAGAAAGTCTGACTGCTGATGAAGCCCTGCGCCTCAATGTCATTGATATTGTCGCCGTCGATCTGACCGATCTGCTCAGACAGATGGACGGCAGAACCGTGGAAACCGTCAGCGGCAGCCGGCAACTGCGCACAGCTGAGGCCACTCCGCTGTCTTTTGCTCCGGACTGGCGCACCCGGATCCTGATGATACTGACAGATCCGAATATCGCCTACATACTGCTCCTGCTCGGTGTGTATGGTCTGTTCTTTGAAATGACCAATCCAGGCTACATCTTCCCTGGAGTTATGGGCGCCATATCCATTGTGATAGCCCTGTTTACCTTTCAGGTTCTGCCTATTAACTACGCCGGACTGGCACTGCTGGCACTCGGAATGATCTTCATGGTTGCCGAGGCAGTAACCCCAACGTTCGGAGCGTTGGGTTCCGGTGGCCTTATTGCTTTTGTGATCGGCTCCATCATCCTCATGGATGAACCCTATCTGAGAATATCTTTACCCATCATCGGCGCCACCGCCGCAACCTCGGCTCTTCTTCTGATCATGGTCATCGGTAGACTGCTTTCCATACGACGCAGGCAGATACGGACCGGCAGCGAAGAGCTACTCAACAGCGTCGGCGAGACCCTGGAAGATATTTCCCCTGAGACAGAAGGAAGGATATGGATTCACGGCGAATCATGGAAAGGTCGCAGTTCCGAACCGTTACGTAAGGGACAAGCGGTCAGAGTGGTTGGCCAAAACGGGCTGGTTCTTTACCTGGAATCGGCCGAGGAGAAAACCAATGTTTGAAGCTGCCTCTTCCCTCACCTTCATTTTTCCCGCACTGCTCCTGATCGGTTTATTCGCCCTGTCCGTGCGCGTGGTCCGCGAGTATCAACGGCTGGTGGTCTTTTTTCTCGGGCGTTTTCAAACCGTCAAAAAACCAGGCCTGCGCTTGATCATTCCAGGCATACAGCAGGCCGTACGGGTTGATTTACGCGTCATCACCATGGATGTTCCGAGCCAGGATGTCATTTCCCGGGACAACGTAACCGTTCGAGTCAATGCCGTCCTCTACTTCAGAGTCGTTGATCCGGAAAAAGCCATCATCCAGGTAGAGGATTATTACAACGCCACCAGCCAGCTTGCCCAGACGACTCTTCGGTCTGTGCTTGGCCAGCACGAACTTGACGAGATGCTGTCTGAACGGGAAAAAATGAACGCCGATTTACAGGAAATTATCGACAAACAGTCCGATGCCTGGGGCATCAAGGTAACCAACGTCGAAATCAAGCATGTCGACCTCAATGATTCCATGATCCGTGCCATTGCCAAGCAGGCTGAAGCGGAGCGGGAAAGAAGGGCAAAAGTCATCCATGCCGAAGGCGAGCTGCAGGCATCAAAAGCTCTGCTGGAGGCAGCCGATGTGATCTCAAAAAACCCACAGGCCCTGCAGCTGCGCTATCTGCAGACATTAAACGACATTTCCAATGAAAACGCATCGACCATTATCTTTCCTCTGCCGATCGAAACTATCCAGTCCATCTTTTCCAGGGGAAACAATGGCAACGTTGGAGACAAGACCACCCCATCCGGCCCGCATCAGGCCAACACAGCATGACAAATGGAGGTAAAAACCCGGAAGACCCAATAATGGCACACCACTCCAATCCTTGCCCAGGGAGAGCCAATGAACATACGCACCGTTACCAAACAGGAAGCCTACCAACGCTGCAATCTTGACGATTTTGATTTTGAAACCACTGCCGAGGTGGAAGAATTCGCCCGATACATCGGACAAGAAAGGGCACTTGAAGCCGTTGAATTTGCTATCTCCATGGCCCAGGAAGGCTTCAACCTGTTCGTTGTCGGTCCTGAGGGTTCAGGCCGTCATAGCGTGGTGCAGTCCTTTATCGACAAACAGGCAAAAACCAAACCAACACCCAACGATTGGTGCTATGTCCATAATTTCGAAAATCCGCATCAGCCGCTGAGCCTTGAGTTCCCCCCTCAGCAAGGACTCACCTTCAAAAAAGAGATGGATCAGCTGATCGAAGCGGCCAAAACCACCCTGCCTGCAATCTTCGAAGGGGATGACTACCGGGCCAGAAAACGCTCTTTGGGAGAACAGCTCCAGCAGAAAGTCGACAAGCTCTATGAGCAACTGATCGCGGAAGGAAAGGAGCGCTCCATTGCGGTTATCAGAAACGAAAAAGGGATTGTTTTCTCGCCCATGGACGGCAAAGGCAATCCCATGGATATTGAATCGTTTCAGAAGCTCCCTGAGCAAACCCAGAAAAAAATCGAAAAAACCATTGAATCGCTCCACCAATCACTCCATAAAACCGTCCATGAAATCAACCGCCTGAATCGTGAGGCAAAAGAACAGCAAAAACAACTCCAGGAAGAAACCGCCCGCGTCAGCATCGGTCACCTGATCGATACCCTGCTGGTCAAATATGCCGAACATCCACAGGTAACCGCCTACCTGCACAGCATTAACAACGAAATGATTGCCCATGTGGATGATTTTATCGAATCACCGGGCATACAACAGAACCCCTTCTTCCAACTGCAGTCCGGGCAACCCTCTTTTCATCGCTATGAGGTCAACGTTTTCCTGAGCCATACCGAAGAAGGCGCACCGGTTATTTATGAGGACATGCCGACCTACCAGAATCTTCACGGCCGAATTGAGCATCAGGCACAGATGGGCATGCTGACCACTGACTTTTCCCTGATCAGGGCTGGGGCACTTCACCGGGCCAACGGTGGATATATTATCATCGATGCACGAAGGCTGCTTATGCAACCCTTTGCCTACGAGGGGCTGAAGCGAACCCTCCGCTCCCGTCAAATTCGGATGGAACCCGTGGAACGGCTGCTAGGGCTGGTCAGTACGGTTACCCTTGAACCGGAACCGATCCCTTTGGAGATAAAGGTGGTGCTCATCGGCGAACCCATGATCTACTACCTTCTGCAGGCCCATGATCCGGAATTCAAGACCCTGTTTAAAATACAGGCTGATTTTGAATATGACATGGAACGTACACCTTCCAGCCAGCAGCAGTATGCAGCACTCATCGCCGGACTGGCCGGAGATAAAAAACTGCTTCCGCTGCATAAGCGAGCAGTGGCACGGATCACCGAAGAGGCGGCACGTCATGCGGGAGACTCGGGCAAGCTGTCGCTGCATATTCGCAAAATCGCCGACCTGATCAAAGAAGCGGATTACCTGGCACGGAAAGAAGGACACCCCCACATCGACATCAGTAACATCGAGGCTGCCCTGGCGGCCTCCAAACGCCGCGGCGGCAGAATCAGTGACCGCATTTTTACCTCCATACAAGAAAATATCCGCCATATAGATACCAGTGGGGCCAAAATCGGGCAGGTAAACGGGCTTTCAGTGGTGGCCATCGGCGACGATACCTTTGGTTTTCCCACCCGTATTACCGCTGTCACCCGACCGGGGAAGGGGGATATTGTTGATATTGAGCGAGAAGTGGAATTGGCCGGCCCGATCCACTCCAAAGGCGTAATGATACTCGGAGCCTTCCTCAACTCCCGATATGCACGCAACATCCCCCTGGGACTGCAGGCCAGCCTGGTTTTTGAACAATCGTATGGCGGGGTTGAGGGAGACAGCGCCTCGTGTGCCGAACTCTGCGCCCTACTCTCATCCCTCGCCCAGGTCCCGATCAAGCAAAATATTGCGGTCACCGGCTCGGTAAGCCAAATGGGCGAGGTACAACCGGTAGGAGGAGTAAATGAGAAAATAGAAGGTTTTTTTGAAGTATGCAGCACCAGGGGATTGACCGGAGATCAGGGCGTGATCATCCCAGCTGACAACCTGCGCCACCTGATGCTCAACAGCCAGGTGGTAGAGGCTGTTGATAGCGGCCAGTTCACCATTTACCTTGTTTCAAGTGTGGATGAAGCCATTTCCCTGCTCACTGGGATGGAGGCAGGGGAACCGGGTGCAGAGGGTTACCCTGAGGGGACAATCAACAACCGGGTTGAAGCCGCTCTCTATCGTTTTGCCCGAGATCTGCACGACTTTGACCGAGAGGATAAAACCGACGAACGAGACAAGCCGCACAAGGTTTCCAGCCCAGATTGCTCATGAGTATTGGTTTACCGCAATGGTCAGCAAATGACTGGCCCGGACTTCTCATCAAGTGGAACTTATTGATTGAAAACAAAAAACAGACTGGTCATGGTGCGATTACTCTTTATACAATAATATCAGTTAATTGAGTTTAAAATCAAAAGTTCATGAGAAGTTCGGGCTAAGCGGAGAAGGCAGGCACGTCTTCCAGGGCGATCTCCAGCTGTGCCAGTTCGACTTCCGTGAGGTTCAGCAGGGTGACTTCAGGAGCAGCGGAAATGACCACGTCGCTTTCACTAACCAAACCGATCCCCAGCTTATGGCAGACCATATTGGCCATGCGTACCAGCGCCAGCAGGGTATTGGCCTGGTCATATTCTGCTGCATGATGGTCCCGCACAACCTCGGCGAAAAGGGTCGGCATATTCCAGCGGCACATGAGCCTGTACCCCTGCTCGCAGTGCAGTTTTTCCATGGCCTCCTGAATGAGGGGTACACTGACTTGCACCTGCTTGTTTTTGCGCTTCAGATACTCAATGACCAGAAGAATAAACAATTTACCCACGTCGTGCAGCAGACCGGAGAAAAAAGCCTGGCTCTGGGTCACGCCATAGTCATGCCGCTTGGCCAGCCATGCCGCCCCATACGCACAGCCTGCTGAGTGCTGCCATAATCGACGCATAATAAGGTTGATATGCTTGTCGCGGCTGGAGAATCGATTTTTGGTCGTAGCCACCAGGACAAGCTTGCCGATTTCCTCCACCCCGAGACGAACAATGGCTGCCCGTACGGTGGTCACCTCCGACAGCCCCCGATAGAAGGCGGAATTGGCAATTTTAAGCACTTCAGACGCCAGCGACTGATCGGTGGTAATCAATTTTTCAATTCGCCCTATATCCTGCTCTTGGCGGGCAAGTTCTTCCTGGATGCGCACAGCCGTCGCACTGAATACCGGCAACGGCACCTTGCCGGATTCGATGCAATGGGTAACCAAATCGATAAACGATGTTTTCTCTGTCATTTATTCTCCACAAAGTCGGCGAAGCAGGTTTATCGGTCGTGGTTTTGCCAAACGCGGCAGACAGCGGAAAAGTTCATCCAGCGTTGTCTGGCCAGCAGCGGCTTTTACCAGCCCGTCCTCAAACAGGGTGATCAACTCGCTCTGCTCTATACTCAATTGACGGATCTCATGACTGGTCTTCTGTTCCAGGATTGCATTACGTACCGGCTCATCGAGCACCAGCAGCTCAAAGACCCCCACGCGCCCGCGATAGCCCGTGTAACTGCACTCGGCACAGCCTCTTCCCTGCACAAAGTGAACACCTGCCAAGTCGTTTGGCGCACATCCCAGCTGTTGGAGCGCATGGGTACTTGGCTGGGCAGGGACCTTGCACGCCGGGCAGACGCGGCGGACCAGTCTCTGGGCGAGCACGGAGATGACCGTGGAAGAGATGAGAAAAGGTGCAATATCCATGTTGAGCAGCCGTATGAGCCCGCCTATACTGTCTTCTGTATGAAAGGTGGTGAGTACCTTATGCCCGGTGAGCGCAGCCTGAACAGCCACATCAGCAGAATAGACATCACGGATTTCCCCAATGACGATCACGTCAGGATCCTGGCGGACAATATGACGCAGGGTCTCATCAAAGGTCAGATTGATCTCCGGGTTGATCGAGCACTGGGCAATGCCGTCTAAAACGTATTCAACCGGTTCTTCAGCCGTGATAATACTGACCTGGGGGTTTTTTATGTGATTGATGCAGCTGTACACTGTCGATGTTTTTCCGGAACCGGTTGGACCGGTAACCAGCAGGACCCCGCTGGGACGGTTTACAGCTTCATCGAGAAACCGGGAGAGCATCCGTGGGGCCATGCCCAGGGAATGCATATCAAGCACCTGATCCATTCGGTTGAGCAGGCGCATAACCACCTTCTCTCCATGGACCGTGACATAAATAGACACCCGAATATCCAGCTCGCCGCCGCTATATTCAAACAGCATCCGACCGCCCTGGTGACGCCGTCGTTCTGCAATGTCGGCTTTACTCATCACTTTGATCCGGCTGACCAACGACGACGCCGTTTCCAACGGGAAATCCTTGTATACCTGCAGGACGCCGTCTTCGCGGAAACGTACCTGCAACCGATCACTAAACGGTTCAATATGGATATCGCTCGCCCTTTTTTCCACGGCTGCCAGGATGATACTGTTCACCGTTCCTACAACCGAAGAATCGGTGACCGTTCGTTGCGCACCGCTTGAATAGCGTACCAGAGCCATCTCCAGAGCCTTTTTCAGTACCGTCGCACCGGAAAGGGCAAGCTCCAGCTTTGACCCCAGAAACCGCCGTAGATCACGGAGACCGTCAGGATCAAGGGGGTCAGCAGTGGCTATCAAGGGTTTGCCATCCTGCTTTATCGGCAGCAGACAGTGCTTTTCCAGAATCTTTGCAGGAACCTTGGTCATGGCCTCCTGATCGATCATGGTCAGGTTCGGTTCAACCACCGGCAGGCCAAGCTGCAGGCTCAATACCTGGAGCAGGCGCTGTTCATCAATGAAATTATGTTTGACCAGGATCTGGCCCAACTTCTCTTTGCCTGCTTTTTGCTGCAGCAGTGCAAGTGCGGAATCAAGGTCGCCAGAGCTGATATAGCCCAGTTCAGCGAGCAATTCACCGAGGCGAACAGAGGTCCCGTCCTGTTTGAGGACCTTACGCAATGCTTCATCGCTGACCATATCCAGCTCACGGAGAATGGTGTACAGTGCGCGGGGTACTGTCAATTTCTCCTGAATACGAACGGCGTGCTGTATCTGATGGTCCGTGATCACCCCATGCTGTTTCAGCAAGGTGATGAGTTTGCCATGCGGTTGCTCTTTTCTGTCTGTTTTCATGCTCCTCTGAGTTTACTCCTCCTGCTCGCTCTTTGCCGGGACGTGCTGTTGAGAACAGGTCTCGACAGGGCACGAGACGATCTTCAACAAGGAAAACGTCTTGTTAGCGACGACGACAAAGGAAGTGTACCTGTTCTTTTTCAGGATGAAACCGCAAAAAGAGTGTGGCTTTGCGGCCCAACGATGGTTAGGGTTGCGCTATTATTGTTGTGTCTCTTTTCTGGTCTTGAGCAGAAAAGAGGCCTGATTGCCAATTCATTGTACATTATCTATTCCATTTCCTTATGAATGTATACCAAGCACTCCTCGCCCGTAAATCCACCCGTGCCTTTCTTGACAAGCCTGTCAGTAAAGAGCAGATAATCCGTATCCTTGAGGGGGCCAGACACGCGCCGTCCGGAACCAATGCCCAGCCGTGGCAGGTTGCCGTGGTCACGGGTAAAAAAAAAGATACCCTTACTGCGGCCATAACCAAAGCTTTTACAGAAAAGGGCAGCGGTACCATGGATTACCAGTACTATCCGGTTGAATGGCGCGACCCCTACAAAAGACGCCGTGTCGCCTGCGGCGCCCAACTCTACGATGCCCTGAACATCGAACGACATGATAAAGCAGCACGATTGACCCAGTGGGCAGCAAACTACCGTGCTTTTGACGCACCGGCGATCCTTTTTTTCTTTCTTGATCCGATTATGAAAAAAGGTTCATTTCTTGATTACGGCATGTTCCTTCAATCGGTCATGCTCGCCGCCGTAGAAGAGGGGCTCGCGACCTGCGCCCAGGCAGCACTCGGTCAATTCCCGGAGTTAGTCAAGCATCAACTTGGCTACGATCAGGAGACCATCCTCATCTGCGGCATGGCCCTAGGGTATGAGGATACGGAAGCGCCGGTCAACCAGTATCGAACTCCGCGCGAAGAAATAGAGGTTTTTACGCGCTTTATTGATGCGTAGAGGTGCTGATACCCGAGACAGATGCTGCTTCCAACCACCAGGGCGACACGCTACCCGTCTTCGTTTTTCGCTGCCGTTATAACCACCCCGTACGTTCGCTCCTCGCGCTTGCTGATCACTCCGCCGGCTTTCGGAATAAGGGTATCCATGCTTTGCGCCATAAGCGGCACGCACAGAAAGGTGAACTCCTGTCCGGATCGCATGCTGCCCAGACGTGCACGCACGTCTTCAAATCCCCATCAGCAGTCTTTTCTGTAATCGATATCTATGCGTATGCGCTTTCTCATGCAGGCTTCCACAGTAGAGGATCAGACGGAATATAAACCATCGATCTTTCCCATCGTACGGTACAGGTCAATGGTGCAAAGCAGACCAGGTGTTTTCAACTCAATCACCAGATATTATGAACGATATTGATCGACAACGCTACAAACAAATCCTGTGCGCACGACGCGAGGAGCTGCGCGCGGTGCAGCAGGCAGCCCATGACCAGACCAGGCCGGTTGATCTCGATCAATCGAGCGTCGGCAGACTGTCGAGAATGGATGCCATGCAGTCCCAGGCCATGGCCCAAGAAAACAGGCGACGCCGCGATGTGGAGCTGATACGGATTGAGGCGGCTCTGGAACGGCTGGACGCAGGGGAATACGGCTACTGTGCTGCCTGTGATGAGGAGATCGACAAGCGTCGTCTGAACGTTGATCCGGCCAATCCGTTCTGCGTGAGGTGCGCCCGACAAGTGGGGTGACGATTGGCAATCGTCACCTTCATCAGCCTCGAAGTATCCTGAATGCCGGTTCAGAGACCTCAGGGGGGCACAATTATGCTCTGCGAGCCCGGGCAAAGGTCTGGGCGGCTTGGATCAATCCGGTTGCCCAGCAGGGGGTGCCAGGGGCAAGCACATGGGTATACATGGCGAGCACATTGTTCTTGCGTAATCCGTCGCGCCCGTTGACAAATCCGGTTCCCCGCTCCATCTTCAACACCAATTCATCATCCATGCCATCCCATTGTTCGATGGTGGAATATCGAAATTCGTGCCCTTTTACCTGGGTGCCTATCGGATAAAAACTGTTCTTCTTTTCCACGGTAAAAGCGGAGTAGCCATGGGCCTGTGGTTTGTTCGACAGACCGAAATCAACCGGAAAAACGTCGGTCAACGGGTACTGTCGTCCGTCAATTCGAATGGAACGTCCCAGGTAGATTAAACCGCCGCACTCAGCATATACAGGGAGGCCTGCATCAACGGCCTCACGTATGGAACGACGAAATGAGGCATTGGCCGCCAGTTCTCGGGCACTGGTCTCGGGGAACCCGCCACCTATATACAGACCGTCGAGTCCCGGTGGAAGCTGCTGCGCAGAGAGGGCATCGATCATGTGCAGCTCAGCACCCTGCCGACAAAGTATTTCAAGATTTTCTTCATAATAAAACTGGAAAGCAACATCCCGCAACACCCCGATAACCACCCGTTGAGCAGGCTTCCCGTTGACCGGCTGAACCGGATGCACGGTTATCGGCGCCATCGCATCAACGATGGCCGGCAGATCAAACTGGGCACGGACAGTATCAGCCAATCCGGCAACAGCCCCCTCAGCATTTTCGTATTCCTGCAGGGGTGTGACTCCGAGGTGGCGCATGGGAAAAACATCTTTTCTCAGGCGAGGCATGATGCCTCTGACCGATAGCGGAGTGTACCTTTCGATGGTCTGACGGATAATCGTTTCATGACGTGGAGTGGCAATCTGATTGAGGATAACCCCGGCAAAACGGACTTCCGGGTCAAAACTGCAGCATCCGAGAACCAGCGCTCCGATGGTTCGGGTTGCCTTGGAGCAATTGACCACCAACAGCACCGGTTGATCCAGCTGCTTGGCCAGCGTGGCAGTGGAATAGCGTCCTTCGGCATCCACCCCATCGTAGAGTCCTCGATTACCCTCAATCACGGCAACATCGCAATGCTGTATATGACTCTCAAAGCTGAACCGAATCGCCTCCGGCGTCATAAGGTATGGATCCAGGTTGTAACAGGGCGATTGTGCGGCGGCAGAAAGCCAGCCGGCGTCGATGTAGTCCGGCCCTTTTTTAAAGGCAACAACTTTGGAACCACTCTCCATGAGAGCCCTGGTTAAGCCGACACTGACCATTGATTTTCCGGAACCGCCGCTCAGCCCAGCAACGACGAGGCTCTTGACTGTGGATAATTGCTGCTCTGAAGGAGATGTCATAGAGTGCACGAGTGAATACATAAAAGTTGTCCACAGCCTGAGCCGTCAATAACCGGCCGGAGTGGAGAGAAGGACTAAGGAAATCAGGTTGCGTCGTGAGGACTCCGGCCGACCTCTTGCCAGGCCTTGGTATAGAGGTTGTTGAGCTGTTGTTCCAGCTGCTGTCTGTACTCTTCCAGCTTTTGCCCATTGATTTTTTCAGGAATGGTCAAGGGATGGCCGTAATGTACGGCAATGGTGGAAAAAGGAAGAGGAATGGCTGTCCGGTCCCAGCTGCGAAAAGCAATATAGCGGTTGGCGGCCCATACAAGGGGAATAATGGGAGATCCGGTCTTTGCCGCCAACAGGATGCAGCCCCCCTGTGCCTTTCTTGCTGGTCCCTGGGAACCATCGGCAACAATGCCGGCATTATGCCCCTGCCCCACCGCCTTGATCATAGCCCGCAGGGCCTTGGTACCGAACCTGTTGGATGACCCCCGCAACGGAACATGCCCTATGCAGCGGGCGACTTCGGCTATGTACTCGCCATCACGACTGGCACTCACCATGACTGCCGACTTGTACTTGCGCAGATGATACAAGAGGTAGGCAAAGGAGTAATGCCAGAACACGGCAATTGCCGGTCCACCGGCCAGCACTGCCGCTCGATGCTCCTTCCCGGTAACCCGCACGCGGCAGGTACCAAACCATATCCTGGTCAGGCCGACAAACAGACGGGGAACCAGTTTAAGTGACACCCTGTACCAGAAATCAGCCAACTTCCAACTCCAGCATTTTCAGGGCATTGATCTGGTCACGATAGGCAGCGGCTTCCTCAAAGGCGAGGTTCTCTGCTGCGGCAAGCATTTTTTTCTCCAACATTTTGATCTCAGCCTGAAGATCATCCACCGTCTGATAGACGATCTCAGGCTCTGCTGTCAAGAGTCCGTCTGCGGTAACGGTTCCTGACTCGGGTTCCCAGCCCGATGCCTTAAGGTGCTCGATAATCGAATCCTTCACCTCCGAGACGATGGTCTGCGGCTCGATGCCGTGCTCCTGATTGAAGCGATCCTGCACCGCGCGGCGCCTGGTGGTTTCATCAATGGTATATTGCATCGAGCGGGTCACTTGGTCGGCATAGAGAATGACCGCACCGTTGGCATTGCGTGCAGCCCTTCCGCAGGTTTGCACCAACGATCGCTCTGAACGGAGAAACCCCTCCTTATCCGCATCGAGAACCGCCACCAGCGAGACCTCAGGGATATCGAGGCCCTCTCGCAGGAGGTTGATCCCGACAAGCACATCATATTCCCGCTGACGCAGACCTTTTATCAACTCCACCCGCTCCAATGTTTTAATATCCGAGTGAAGATACCGAACCCGGATGCCGAGTTCTTCGTAATACTCAGTCAGGTCTTCAGCCATCTTTTTGGTCAGGGTTGTAACCAGCACCGCCTCGTTACGGCTGCTCCGCAGGCGAATTTCTTCCAACAAATCATCAACCTGGGTCGATGCCGGCCGCACCTCGATAAACGGATCCAGCAGACCAGTGGGTCTGATGAGCTGCTCCACGATTACCCCTCCGCTCTGCTCAAGTTCATAGTCTCCGGGCGTTGCGGAAACATAAACGACCTGGTTTATGCGTTGTTCAAATTCGTCAAAGCGCAGGGGGCGGTTATCGAGCGCCGACGGCAGGCGAAAGCCGAAATTAACCAGGGTTTGTTTCCGTGACCGGTCGCCGTTATACATGCCGCGTATTTGCGGTACCGCAATGTGCGACTCATCAATAATCAGCAGGTAATCATCAGGAAAGTAATCGAGCAGGTTGGGAGGTGGTGCGCCAGGTGTTTTTCCGGTCAGGTGGCGACTGTAGTTTTCAATGCCATTGCAATATCCCAATTCGGCGATCATCTCCAGGTCGAACATGGTTCGTTGTTCGAGCCGCTGTGCTTCCACCAACTGGTTATGCTGATATAGTTCCTCAAGGCGGTCGCTCAGCTCCTCCTTGATAGTGCGCATGGCGGTTTGCAGGTTCTGCTGGCTGGTCACAAAATGGCTTCCTGGGAATACGGTGACTTCCCCAACGTCCTCAATCACCACTCCGCGCAGGGGATCAATAAACGAGATGGTCTCTACGGTATCGCCGAAAAACTCCACCCGCACCGCGAGCTTCTCTTCATGCACCGGAAAAATATCAATAACATCGCCACGTACCCGAAAGGTGCCGCGATGAAAGGAAATATCGTTGCGCTCGTAGAGCATGAAGACCAGCCGCCGCTGCACCTCTTCCATGGGGTAATCCACACCGACCTCAAGAAAAAGATGCATGTTGCGATATTCTTCCGGCGATCCCAGACCATATATACAGGAGACAGAAGCAACTATCAGAACATCCCTCCTGGTAATCAAGGAGCGAGTCGCGGAATGGCGCATCTTATCAATGGCATCATTAATGGACGAGTCTTTTTCTATGTAGGTGTCTGAGGCGGGTATATAGGCTTCCGGTTGATAGTAATCGTAATAGGAAACAAAATATTCCACCGCATTATGGGGAAAGAGTTCACGGAACTCTGCAAACAGCTGGGCCGCAAGGGTCTTATTGGGGGCAATTACCAGGGCTGGCCGCTGAATCTCAGCCACCACCTGGGCCATGGTAAAGGTTTTGCCGGAACCGGTTACCCCCAGGAGGACCTGGTCGCGAACACCAGTATTAATTCCATCAACCAGTTGGGCAATAGCTGCTGGCTGATCACCTGAGGGTGTAAATTCGGTTACAAGCTGAAAGGGCGTATCGGTTTGGTACTGCTGGTTATTGCTCACTGACTCTGTTCCATTGATCTATAACTGCAAGTCCGGGAAGATCCATGGTACATGGTATTGCCATGAAAAACAACAGGCGGCCATCCATTCCTGCTCCGGTATACGCCTGATTCAAAACTCCATGTCAAAACTGTACACACCCTCTTCTATGGTGCTGCTCACCTTCAGGCCGGAGTTATTAAACACGCTCTGCATACGCTTGTTCTCCCGCAGCACCTCGGCGGTGAAACCCGAGATGCCGTTTCGCTTGGCGATCTTGATCAAATGTTGAAAAAGAAAGGTCCCCAGCCCTTTATTCTGCCAGTTATCGCGAACGATAAATGCCACCTCAGCCATATTACTTTTTTCGTTCAGGTAATATCTTCCGACCGCAATAATCTGGTCTCCGCTCGCCTCAGGAACTGTTGCCACAATACACACATCGCGACGGTGATCAATGTAGACAAAGTCTTGAATGTGACGGTGCGTAAAGCGCTGATTGCTCATGAAGCGGTAGTAGATGGTTTCCTGCGAGAGGTTGTATACCAGGTCCCGCATATGTGGCTCATCAGTCGGTCGAATGGAACGTATGGACACATTGGTACCATCCGGCATGAGGTAGGTCGCAATCATGGCCTCTTCTCCCGGCACAAAAAAACGGCTGCCGAAACGGGCCAGATCGGGGCGGAGATACTTGGCCGCAACCGCCTCCTTGAACAGTTGCTCCCTGAAGTCCGGATGGGCGATGGAGATCAATGCCATCACCCTTTCCTGGATCGATTTGCCATGCAGGTAGGCGACCCCGTACTCGGTCACAACGTAGTGTACCGTCCCACGGGTAATGACCACTCCTGAACCGGGCCGCAGGGTGGTGACAATCCGCGACTGCTCTCCGCTTTCATCCAACGACGGTAAACAGACAATAGCCCTGCCGCGCTCGGATTTTGACGCACCTCGATTAAAATCAATCTGCCCGCCGATGCCTGAATAGAAACGGCCGCCTACGGAATCGGAGCAAATCTGACCGGTCAGATCCACCTCCAGGGCCATATTCACCGCCACCATCCGCTTCTGCTTGTTGATTACATTGGGATCATTGATATATTCGGTGGGACGAAAGCTAAACAGGGGATTGTCATCCACAAAATCGTAGAGTTTCTTGGTCCCCATGCAGAAGCTGGCAGTAATTTTTCCTTTGTCAATGGTCTTTCTCGCCCCGGTCACGGCTCCGGACTCAATCAGCGGTATGATGGTATCGGAGATCATTTCAGTATGAAAACCGATATCCCTTCGCTCATGAAGAAACTCCATCACCACCTGGGGTATTCGTCCATACCCGGGAACCCTGCCCAGTCCGAGTTCAATGGTCGACCCATTTGGTATGAGGGCGGCAACTTCCTTGGCAATGGTTCGACTGACATCATTGGGCGGATCTATCTCTCGCTCCAGTATGGGATGATCCACCGGAACCAGGATATCCAAATCATAGACGTCAACCAGGGTGTCGCCGTGTGTCCAGGGCATGTTGGGATTAACCTCGGCAATGACCAGCGAGGCGTTATCTGCGGCACTGCGGACAATATCCACCGATATCCCCAGGCTTACCTTGCCGGTTTTATCAGGAGGCGTCACCTGGATAAGGGCCACGTCAATCGGCATGATCCCGGAATTGAGCAGGTCGGGAATATCTGAAAGCAAAATGGGGGTATAATCACCCAGCCCCTCCTGAACGATTTCACGGACATTGGAACTGATAAAAAACGCATTGATGGCAAAGCACTCGCTCAACTTCTTTTCTGCATACGGGGCTGCCCCCTTGGTGATGAGCTGAATGATCTCCAC
Source organism: Desulfogranum aggregans (assembly GCF_055398265.1). Lineage (NCBI taxonomy): Bacteria > Pseudomonadati > Thermodesulfobacteriota > Desulfobulbia > Desulfobulbales > Desulfobulbaceae > Desulfogranum > Desulfogranum aggregans. The sequence goes on from NZ_AP042447.1 coordinate 1,190,169, forward strand.
ATTACTCAGCTGCCCTGCCCGCCTGGTCATGGCAGCAATAAGCATCTGTGGAGCTCCGCAACCGGTGCCGATAAAAACCCGTTGCCCTGCCCGTAGATGCGAAAGCGCCTTGGTGGGAGTGGCGATCATATCGCTGTATTTTTCCTGCCAGTCGTTATCGTATTCCATGGTATACCTGAGTTAGAGAAAGAGCGTTAACTAAGTGAAGATTACCGATGAGTAACGGGCCGCAATGGCACAGAGGTCGCAAAGGTCATACGCGCGTCGGCAACAACCGGTTCATTGCCCAATTCCCCTACGATAAGGGGGTTGATGTCGATTTCATTGATCTGGGGAAAATCCGTGGCGAGCTGACTGAGGCGCTGCAGCGCCACAGCTATAGCATTGATGTCCACCTCTTTGGTACCTCGCTTCCCCCGCAGCAACTCGTAGGATCGGGTGGCCATGAGCATCTGCACCGCCTCTTCTTCGGTGATGGGAGCCAGGTGAAAGGCGACATCCTTCATCATTTCCACGAAAATACCGCCCAACCCGAACATCAGCATGGGGCCGAACTGGGGATCACGGGTCATACCGATGATGACCTCCATGCCGCTCTCTGCCATCTTTTCTACATAAATACCTTCAATGTGGGCATCAGGTGCATGCTTTCTGATTCTGAGCATCATCAACTCAAAAGCGTCCGCTACTTCCTGACTGGACCCGATATTCAGACGCACCCCGCCCATATCGCTCTTGTGGACGATGTTGGGCGAGACGATCTTCATGGCAACCGGAAAACCGATAAACCTGGCTATTTCAACCGCCTGCTCCGGACTCACGGTCAATCGTCCTTCCAGGGTATGGAATCCGTAGGCCTTGAGGATATCTTTGGACTTCACCTCACCCAAGCGCAGCCTGCCTGTCCGCTGACGTCTGGTAATAATCCGCTCCACCCGCCGCCGATTGACCGGAAACCGCACCACATGGCGAGCCGGCCTATTTTTCCAGGCACCGTAGCTATACATGGTCCGTAAAGCGGCCACCGCGCGTTCAGGCGTATCGTAAAAGGGCAGCCTGCCAGCTGCCAGTTCTTTCCTGCTCGGCATAATCGTATCCCCGCCAAGGAAACAGGCAAGGACTGGTTTAGTGAAACTCTGCGTAGCAGCGATGATACGGGCGGTATCCTTGGGGTGGTTGAGGTACTGAGGAGCAAGAATAAAAAGTATGGCATCCACATCGCTGTCCTCCTGAATCGCCTCTAACAGCGCGGCATAATTCTCAGGTGCAGCGTTGGCCGACACGTCAAGAGGATTGTTCACCTTGACCGCTGATGGAAGGATATGCTGAATGGAGGTCTTCAGGGCACTGCTGATACTGGCGACCACCAGTCCTTCTTTCTCCACCGCATCAGCGGCTATGGTGCCCGGGCCGCCTGCATTGGTAGCAATAAAGACACGATTTCCGGTCGGGCAAGGCTGCATGGCTAGGGCTGTGGAATAGTCAAACAAGGCTTCAAACGATTCGGCTCGACAGATGCCGCCCCGCTTGAACGCCGCACCGTAGGCGGTATCCTTTCCACTCACCACTCCGGTATGAATGGCGGCAGCCTTTTTACCGGCCGCAGTGATTCCTGCCTTGAGAATTACCACCGGTTTGGCCATGCTGGTCTTCTCTGCCGCTTTGACAAATCCATCACCGTCGCTGATATCCTCGAGATACCCGACGATAACTTTGGTCTGTTTATCCTCAGCAAGGGCCTCCAGGACTTCCACCTCGGTAATATCCGCCTTATTGCCGATGGAAATGGATTTTGACACGCCCAGCTCACGACTTTCCGCCAGGTCCATCATGGCCGTGCACAGGGCGCCGGATTGAGAAAAAAGCGCCATGCTTCCCGGTTTGGGCTCCCGTTTGGAAAAAGAGGCGTTAAGACCGATCTCCGTATTGATCAACCCGAGACAGTTGGGACCGAGCAAACGAACCTTTCCGCGCTGGCAAATCTGCAGCAGCTCCTGTTCCAACTCCCTGCCTTGTGCACCGCTCTCCTTGAATCCTGAAGCCACCACCACAATAGACTTTACCTTCTTATACACTGCCGACCTGGCCGAGTCGGGCACCTGTTCTGCCGGCACGGCGATCACTGCCATATCGATGTCTTCAGGATAGTCGTTGATCTCTTGGTAAACCTGGAGCCCCATCAGTTCGCCGCCAGCCTGATTGATGGGAATCACAGGACCACTAAAGCCACTATTCACCAGATTATTAAGCACCTCATATCCGACTTTACCGGCAGTTTTCGATGCACCAATGACAGCTATTGATTGAGGATAAAATAGTCTTTCCACCGTATACCTCTTTAGAGTCTTGGGATATGAATAGTGAACCCGGCCGCTTCCATTGCCTTGTGTACGGCCCGAATGTTGTAGGTATTAATGCGCAGGTAGATCATGGGCGGCTCCTCCTCTGTTCCCCGGGCCCTGATGAGACGGGTGAATTCCACCTGGGTATCCTCCATCACCTGGGCAATTTTACTCAGGGCCTGTTTGTCGCCATTATCTTCGATGGAAACCAGGGCTGACCCCTTCTCGCCAAGACCAAAGAGAAAGCGATAGGCCTTCATCAGGTCCATGACGGAAAAAACGCCGATAACCTGTTGGGATTCATTGATAACCGGAAGCGCCCCGATATTCTCCGCCTGGAGCAACAGCAACGCCCGGTCAAGGGTTGAAAGCCGGGTAAGGGTCAGACAGTCTTCGCTCATGACCAGGGATACAGGTGTACTGTTGACCTGATTCTCCACATTCTGCCGCTCCTTGCTTCTCGCTACGGTGGAGGGGGTTGCAGAACGCAGGTCTCTGTCAGTCAACATCCCAAGCAACATCCCCTTGTCATCCACCACCGGCAGATGCCTAAATTTATGCGTGTTGAGGATCTCGATAGCCTCGGACACTGTCTGCTCCGGTCCTATGGTAATCGGGGACCGGGTCATGTAATAATGGACAAACATGGTTAGGCTCCTGTTTCCCGTTTTTGCCAGGGTTGATATTGTTTATACATATGAACGATACCCTCAAGATAGGCCGCTGCGCAGCTGCCGAGCCGTTCAAGATTGTAGCCCCCCTCTAAAAGGGAAAGCAACCTGCCCTCGGTGAACGTGTGTGCAATCTCGGCAACAAAAGATCCGAGTTCCCGGTAGATTTCCGTAGAAAAGGCAAGACCGGACATGTCGTCATCCCGGTGTGCATCAAATCCGGCACCGACAACCAGTGCCTGCGGTTGAAAATGTTCAAGAAAAGCGATAATCGAGGCAAAGGTTTCCCGAACCTGTGCATCTCCCGCTCCCGGGAGCAGCGGGAGGTTGAGCAGCGTTCCCTTACCCTGTTTCAGCCCCCTTTCTTCCGGCCAACCGGTACCTGGATAACTGAAGCTCGGATGCTCGTGGATAGAGATATAGGCGGCATCCGGATCTTCTTCAAAAGCGGTCTGAATCCCATTGCCATGGTGGGCATCAAAATCAAAAATACATATTCTTTTTCTGCCGTATTGCTGCTGCCAATAACGGGCTGCTATAACACAGTTGTTGAAAAAACAGAAGCCAAACGGCATATTGGGTTCAGCATGATGCCCTGGAGGACGAGTTGAACCGAAGACCACGGTGTACGGAGCTTCCTCCACCCTGTCCACCCCAACGATGCCAGCACCGGCTGAGAGCATGGCGATATCATAGCTTTCGAAACCAACCTGATTATCCGGATGATCGATGTAGGTCTTGCCGCTGAGTACAGCTTCTTCGAAGCGAAACAGCCAGTCTTCGGTGTGAAAGGCTAACAACTGGGGGCGCTCAGCAGGCCGAGGAGGAAGGTATTGGAGGAGCGGATGAAGCGAGCTGGCCTGGAGGGCCTTTGCTACCACCTGCAGCCGCTCTGGTACTTCCGGGTGCTCCCCACCGCCGGTATCGTGACGCAGGTAAGCCGAATCACTGATAATGGTGACAGAGATATTATTTCCCATAAAGAATATACGTAGGTTAATAGCTCAAAGCAGGGGTTTGCGGAGCAACCCCGTAAACCGTTTTTTCCAGTCACACATTAACCCAACTGCTGCAAAGTACAATGCATTCTTCTCCTGACTCCTAATGAATTCACCAAGCATCCATATTCAGTTCTTTGGTTCCGCCCTCTGTCCACGCTGCAGGCATGCCCGTCGTCTCCTTTCCCGGCTTGGACAGCAACGACCCCATCTTAAGGTCACCATGGTGGATGTATTGCGGCACCCGCGTACGGCCTGGCTAAACAAGGTCCGCATGATTCCGACCCTGATCAGTGATGACGGACGGAGACTTTCCGGCATCGTACTCACCGAAAAATCGATTACAGCCTTTATCGATGCCCCCTGAAATCTTTCAGGGGGTTCCGGTCACCGGTAGCCGACAATCAAGTTATTGGTGGAGCTCTGCGGCCCGCTCAGGGGGAAACAACCGATCAATGATTGATCGTTTCTCCATCGGTCTGTTCATCAGAACATTGAGGTTGTCCCTGGCCGTGTAGTTACGTTCCCAGAGGGCAATAGCCCGCTCATAGCAGATTTTTGCTGTCTCGGGATTGCCTTTGTAGCGCTCAATAACCCCCAGATTGGCATAGCTCACCGAAAGCCTTCGCGGTGTCTCCACCTGAGCAAGAACAAGATCATCAACACGCTTTTGAATAACACGCTCGAGGTTAACATCCTGCAAGAGCGGATCATTCGGAGCAAAGGTGGGAACAACCTGCTGCTCAATTTCCTGGCGGGAGAGCTGTCCCCTCTCCGCTATCCATTGCTCATAGATGGCGATAGCCTCCCGGGTATACTCCTCGGCAGTCTCCAGGGTTTGCAACATTTCCTGCCTGTCGACTTCACCGCCGCCAAGGAGTTCTGTCTCCAACTTTACCAGATAGACCGATGCCTTATTGTTGAGGATTACCCCCAATTCAAAGGATCGTTCGTAGCCGGCAGTGTTTGCATATATGCGTTCCATGGCGCGCAGAATGCTCAAAGCAGAACCATACTGGTCACTTTCCAGCCCCTTTTCGTAGAGCCGAAGCAGTTCCCTGGCCTCCAACACTCTGGGATCTTCAGCCCGGTTGACACGTCCGTAATAGAATGCGGCAGAAAGGCATATCAGAGCAACAACCAGCAGCGTGCCCAACAGGACCTTGACCAGTCCTGACTGCTGTTGAAAACGAGTATAGCGTATCATATGCAAATAAAATCGCCTCTACTGCACCAGGTGCAGCAGAGGCGAAAACAGATATGGTATACGAGGTTCATTTCACGCCGTGAACAGTCTCAGCCAAGTGCTTTTGCACCTCAACAGGAGGTGGTGCTGTCATGAGTGAAACTACAATGTTAGCCGCCACCGCCAGAGGACCGGCAATCCAGGCAAAATACCATGGGTTGAGCCAGTAGTTCATGAAATCCTTTCCAGGGAGACTGACGCCATATTTACCGGCAATGAAGTAGATGATAACAGCCAGAGAAATAAAACTTCCGACTGACAGGCTGGCAATGCCGCCAGCTCTATTCGAACGACTCCACCAGATACCGACCAGAAACAGGGGAAACATAGTACAGCCGGCAAGAGAAAAAGCAACCGCCACCAGCTGGGCGATAAGTCCAAGTTTGAGCAGGGCAACCCCTGCAACGCCGATCGCCATGACAATGGTGGCCATCTTTACCATCCGCATCTGCTGCTCGCCGCTCGCCTGCGGATTAAAAACACCGAAATAGATATCGTGGGAAAAGGCAGACGAGCCTGCCACCAGCAATCCGGAGACCGTTGAGAATGCTGCGGCCACTGCACCTGCGGCAAGAAAACCAACGATCAATGGATGTACGGAACCAAGCTGGGCGGTATAGACGACGATAGCATCCTTGGCAAGAGCACCGACCTCCGGATTGGAAGAAAGGATCTTACCAAATGCTGAATAGAGCGGCGCTGTCCAGTAGAGAATACAGATGAAAAACAGTCCCCAGGTCACGGACCAGCGGGCATCACTCGGCTTGGGCACCACATAAAATTTCTGGATGACATGCGGCAGACCGGCGGTACCGATCATGAGTGCAAAACATGTCGCCATCCATTGAAAAAAATCTTTTCCGGTTGCAGGGTCCCACGGCATGGCAAACTCGGGGGTAGGCACTGTAGCCATCGGGTGGCCAAGTGAACTGATATAGGGTGTTGCGGTGCCGGCGACGATGTCGGAAACTACCTGACCATAGCCGATTGGCGGGATGAGCCAGAAATAATCAAATTTGAAGGTGAGGATAAAGGAGGGTATCAGAAAAGCTATGATAAGAATCACATACTGAATCTGCTGATTCTTTGTAACTCCGAGCATTCCTGAAACCAGGGTGTAAGTGAGTACCACTGATGCACCAATAATAACGGACCAGGTATAATTGATTCCCAGGATCCATTTAAACATTATGCCTATACCGCCAAACTGACCAACACAGTAGCTAAAGGAGATACATATGGCAATAATCGCGGTGGCCAGGCGCATTCCATTGGAATAATACCTGTCGCCGATAAAATCGGTAGCAGTATATTTCCCAAAACGACGCACCTGCGAGGCCATCAACACCAGCAGGAGAACGTAACCGCCTGTCCAGCCGACAACATAGGAGAGCCCATGGTATCCGCTTCCATACATGATGGCGGCCATACCGAGAAACGAAGCAGCGCTCATCCAATTGGAGGCGATAGCCATACCTGACCCGAAACTGGAAATCGACCGCCCAGCAGCATAGTAGTCGCTGGTTCCTTCGGCTTTATTCATAAATCCGATACTGACAAACAACACAATCATCGCAATCAGAATGAGTGCCGGGACGAGCTTGAACCCACCCTCAAGACTTGCCCCACTGGCTGCAAAGGCTGGAATGACAGCGACCATCAATCCTGACAAGAGCGTTATAAAGAACAACGTGGCTTTTTTCGTTTTCATCATTGTTTCGATTCTCCTATTCATTTTCGCCTTCCATACCGTACTTCTTCATTACTCCGTCAATGACATAGCAATAGACCAGGCATATCAGGTTAAACAGGACCAGGAGAAAAACAGCTGAATAAAAGTAGTGAAAAGGAAACCCGAATAATTTGGAATCGGTTAAGAATGATTGAAAATGAATGAGATATTTCTCCATTATCGCAGGAATTTCCGGCGCAGTCATGGAAAGCGTCTCGTCTTTCATGGGGACCAGGGCAAAGGGAACCACCCCTTTGAGCACCACATCCTCTTCTATGCCCAACACTCTGACCACGTTGGACACGTCAATCTTTTCGCCATTTGCCCTTGCTTGCGTGGCCGCCTGGAAAGCGGCCTTTTCCTGCGCGGGCAGTACATCATGGACCACTGCCGTAAAGGCACCCTTCAAGGCGTCGTCTTTCTGGAGTGCAATTGATTTACCGATCAGCCCCAGGTAAACCCTGGCAATGCTGACTTTTTCTTCAGTGGTGGCCGTTCCCTCTGTTAATTTTGGATACACCTGCTCATAGACGAGAAAACCTGGCTCGGGCGTTCTCTGCTCAACAATTTTCATCAAAAAATGAAAACCAAAAACGCATACGGCCCAAATGGATATACCGATAATAATGATGCGGACATTCTCTTTGAGAAAAGCTGTCCTAGGCTTGAAAAAATTAATTGCATAATTCGTCGTTCCGTCCATCAATCTCCTCCTCGGTTGATGCGTTTCACTCCCTGACTCGGTCCACCGGATACAGGTTGTTTTCCGATATGATATGTAACGGTAGTGTGAGAGTAACAATGCCGGAAAAAAGGCATGAGAAAGCCACTGGATCAATCAAACGAAGCAATGAGCTCCCCCATAACCGTCATAAATCGCAATGTTATCCAGTGAAAGGCACATGCAGACTGCATGTGTACAGAAGAAAACATCCTATTGAACCCTCCTTGATGAAGTGTTGTTGATAGGACAGGCTGCTGTAAAGATGGGACGGGAAAAAATCGGTTAACCGGAATAAACTGACAGCAGGTTTCTTTGGTGTAGAATCTTTTGAGACTCCAAAACCTGTTGCTTGCTTATGGCGGCCAGGGCCGAAGTGCTCCCCTCTACAGGAACCTTCGTGTCATTGGTTCATTCCCTATACCAGCGCTACATGACACAGTCAAGCAATGTTTTCTTTTTCTCCGGGCGCGCATTGCCCACCTCACCCGTCTTTTTATTCTCGAGCACTACCTCGCAAGGGTTTGCCCGTCGCCAAAAAGAGACTGTTAAGCTGTGCTGTCTTTAACTTGAGAGCGGAAAAAGCCCAAAAACTGGTAACCCGGCTCTAATCAAACCCCTCGCTGTAGATATTGGCCTCAGGAAATCGGCGATCGATAGCATGGGTCGCCTCTCTGATCATCTCCCATTTGCCGCACAGATAAAAATCATATTGGCCGGCTGGCAGTTCATCGTGGATATACCGGGTCACACGCCCCCTATACACAGACTTGGAGGATTCCAGGTCGGTAACGGCGGAAAGGCAGCGAATATAGCAGGATACGCTGCCGAGGAAGGTCTGCTGATAATAAAGCTCCCTCACTTTTCGAGCTCCATGCAGCAGATAGGCGGCACTGACCCCACTTTTGATCATGGACACAAAAGGGGCAATGCCCGTCCCGGTCGCCACAAAAACCCGCGTACGGGCGGTAGGCCGCCGAACCAGATAGCCCTTAGGCATTCCCATGAGGATGCCATGACCTATGGGAAGGTTTGCCAGAGCCGCACTTACAACCCCTTGGTCAATGCGTTTGATCAAAAAGTGCAACTGGTTAGCCTGTTCAGCAGAAACGATGGTATAGTAGCGTTCCTCCCCCCCTGCCTGCAGAGCGACATGTTGTCCGGCGACGAATTCAAACCCTTGCGGCCTGGTGCACCGGAGTACGAAGGTATCGTCTGTGAGCCATCTCCGTTCCTTCAGCACTACGGTAACAGGAGATGTTGGCTTTTTCATGGTTGCTGCCACACCTCATCCTTGGTACTGGTTACCTTGTTAAGGTAGCGTGCTACCACGAAAAGGTAATCTGAAAGCCTGTTGAGATATACCAAAATGTTGCGGAGTGCAGGGCTTTCACCGTCCTCCTCCATTTCACTTACCAGTTGGGTCACTTTTCGCTCGCAGCGCCGGCAGACGGTTCTGGCGATATGAGCCCACCCAGCGGCCTCGCATCCGCCAGGGAGGATAAATTCTTTGAGTGGCGGCAGCTCTTCAGTAAGTTCATCTATTTTACCTTCCAAATCTTTTACTACCTCTTCCCCGAGTTCTTCCAGGAATTCAATCGCAGCAGAATCAGGCGTAGTGGCCAACCATGCACCAGCTTGAAATAAGCGCGCCTGAATATGCAACAGTTCCTTTTTTACTTTCTCTGTATTTTCAGGGAGGTAGGAGAGAAGAGCTCCGATGACCGAATTCAGCTCATCCAGATCGCCGTAAGAATCAATGCGCAAGCTATACTTTGCAACACGTTCGCCTGAAAACAAACTGGTTTTCCCTTTATCTCCACCACCGGTGTATACTTTCATTGAATTTTTCCTTTAGTCATATTTGAAACGGTTATTGATCATGGAAAAAAGCACATTAAACAAAAAATGTTTTTTTGATAAATAATCACATTTTTTCAAATGTAGAATTTATTTGACCAGCTCTGATATACTTGCATTTATTTATAAATTGCAACCTATTATGATAGAATCTTTGCAGGTTAAAAATAAATTTCATGAAGTACGCCCAACACGAACCTTTCGAACAAACTGAACCCTTTCATAAATAATATAGATAAAAGACATAAAAAACTTATATCTTCGCAGAATATCGTTGGTTGGTCGAAAGAAACATTAAGAGAAAACAATAAGTTCGTTATTTTTAAGTTGACAAAAAGCTGAACTTAAAATAGGAAAATTCTAGCAGGCTGATTAAACCCAAGGGGGGGTAAGGTTTTTGGGGACTCTATCATATGTGCAGAGCGACCGCCTGTCTTTTCCACATTTTTTAAATATAAAAACAGTACGTTACGCGACGGGCGGCTCCTAGAGTATTGTTTAGCAATATCTGACGTTATATCGAAGGATATACTCTCAGTTTCGCCAAAGCCCTTTTACCCAAAGCGGGATGAATTTGGAGGCAATGAAACTATTGTGTACCAGTTCCTCTGGAGTAATGTCGTTCTGCAACATGCAATTCTGACAACGCTCCGTTTCTCTCCGTTAATTTAATACAGGTACTATTTTTATTCTCATTCCAAGCTCATTTGCCGATCTGCTTTTTGTATGATGACAAAAACAACGGGAGGATTGGAGTAGTCGACTGAAGGAGTTATACAACCCGGTACAAAACTATTTAAGGAATGCATCCGCTATAGGATATTCAATACAGAATGCGACAGAAGTCGTGAAGGGTTCGGCTTTTCCTTCATCTGACCAGCTAGTAAAAACGTTTTTCTTAAGATCTTTGTATTTTTTTAGATTTTTTTGCTGCAGCACCAGACTTTTGAGAAGAAATCATAACCCGAACATTGTTACGAAACTGCTGTTTGTTTCGCTAACTAAATAATCGGTTTTGATGTAGGAACAAGGCTAGGGTAAAATCTAATTAATTTAGTAGCGTAAGGAGATCATGATGACGGAGTCCGCAAGTTCCTTGATCAGAAACGTCAGCCAACTCGGAGAAGAAGAGCTCAAGAAACGCGATGTCCCATTTGAATACTGGGGCCCCACACCAAAAGAAGCACGCAAAGCAGCTGTTGGAAAGAAAAAAGGATTACACGACAAAAGAACAACCCTTAAAGAAGCGGTCTCAAAGTATGTTAAGGATGGTATGAACATCGGTATTGGTGGTTTCGTTAACACCAGAACGCCTGTTGCTGCCGTTCATGAAATCATTCGCAAGGGCTGTAAAGACATTACTATTTCCATGCAGTCCAATTCAATCTGTGCAGAATTGTTAGCAGCTGCCATGATCCTGGACCCAAATCACGTCTCAATTAAACGTGTTGAAATGGCTTGGTGGGGATATGAGGTTATTGGTATTGCTCCAATTTTCCGTTATCTCGTTAGTCGTGGAGAAATCCTTGTCGACGATTACACCAACTATGGTATGTCAGCACGTTTTAAAGCTGGAGCCTATGGCCTCCCCTTTATCCCTACCCGTGACCATGGCGGCAGTGACATGGAGTTGGTAAACCGTGGTAAAATGATCACCTGCCCATTCACCAAGGAAAACATTTATTTGGTGCCGGCATGCAACCCTGATGTTGCTCTGATTCATACCCAGGTTGCCGATATGCATGGTAATGCACGAATTTTCGGTGCACTCTGTACCTGTCCTGAAATTGCAATGGCTGCTAACCACACAATCCTGACGGTTGAGCAGATCATTCCCAACGAAAACATTCGTAAATATCCTAACCTCACAGAAATCCCATACATGATTGTAGATGCAGTTGTCGAACAACCATTTGGTGCTTATCCAGGCGCTGTTTATGGGTATAACTGGTTTGACATGCCGGAAATTCTTGAATTCAGAAAGGGATGCGATGAGTTCAGGAAAACAGGCAATAAAGACGGCATGCAAGCCTACTTCGACAAGTATATCTTTGGTTGTGAAACCTTTGACGACTTTATCGCCACACGTCCGTACAGCAAGATCAAGGAGATGAAACAAAATGACGGTGTTCAGCCGATTCTGATCGACTAACGCGCAGCATTCGAAAAAAAACAAGATTTATTTAACTGCTTGTAACCTTAAGGAGGATATATAATGCCTGATTATGGTCCATTTGAAATGATTGCGTTTGCCGGCTCGAAGGTCTTAGAGGATGAAACCGTTGTTTTTGTTGGCACAGGTCTACCAATCATCGCTGCTCTGCACGCACAGCTGACCCATGCTCCGCAACTGCAGATGATCTTTGAGGCGGGTTCTCTTGGTGCTCAGCTTGAGCAAGGCCTGCCGCTCTCTGTTGGTGATACAAGAGCATTTCGTAAAGCCTTGTTTGCCAAAGGCCTTTGCGGTGCCTTTGAACTGACCCAGCGTGGATATTCCGATTACGCCTTTATCGGTGGTGCGGAAATCGATATGTACGGTAACCTCAACTCCACCTTCCAGGGTGGTACCTACAGTGAATCCCAGGTTCGTTTCCCAGGTAGTGGTGGTGCTGGTGCGATGTCTGCAAACTGTGAAAAAACCATTGCTATCATGGCACTGGAAAAGCGTAGATTTGTAGAAAAACTGCAATTTGTTACCAGTATCGGATACGGTGACGGCTCTCCTGATTACAGGGATAAAGCCGGTGTATATGGTTCCGGTCCTTACCGCGTTATCACCAATGAAGCGCTCTTTGGTTATGACAAAGAAACCCGTAGAATGATGCTTCTTGAAGTTCTGCCTGGAAAAACACCTGCAGATATTCAAGAAAAGGTCGGTTTTGAACTGCTGGTTTCACCAGATCTGAAAGAGATGGCCGAACCAACAGAAGAAGATCTGCATCTGCTTCGTGAGGAGTGCGACCCAGATGGTTATTTTCTGAAGCGTGTTGTTGCAAAATAACATCACTCAGCGTAACACTGTAATTCTGGTGTAAAGAAAACGGCTGAAAGGCACTATGTCTTTCAGCCGTTTTTTATTGTAGTATATTCTCAATCTGCGCCCTACATTGAAAATCCATCTAAATGAATACAGACTCTTCGTTTGAAAAAATTGTTAACCGACAATCACTTTTTTCTGGAAAATACATGCAGCTTGAACTGCTGGACGTCCTCCTTCCGGATGGAAAAAAAACCACCCGTGAAATAGTTCGAGTACGTGATGCTGTGGCGGTTTTACTGTTGGATGATGAGCAAAATATTCACCTGGTTAAACAAACGCGCCCTGCAATAGAGCAGACACTTATCTCCATTCCAGCCGGATTGATTGATGAGGGTGAAAGTGAGGAAGAGGCTGCCAGGCGGGAATGCGAAGAAGAAACAGGGTATATGCCCCAACATTTGCATAGAATCGTTAAATACGCCCATGCCGAAGGCTATTCCACAGGGTTTATCACGCTCTTTCTCGGGCTAGATCCGGTGCATTCTGGAAACACCAAACAAGATGCTTCAGAATATATTGAGCAGGTCAAAATGCCGTTTCAGGAACTGTATGAGAAGGTATGTGATAATGAAATTATTGATTCAAAAACCCTATTAAGCGTTTTGTTCGTGCATCAGCAGTATCAGCAGTTTCTTTCGCCCTGCCCCCCTAATATCCTGGGGGCAAATTCTTGAACTGACGATGCGGATTACCCTCTGCATCCAAATAATATTCTGTATTGCCCTGCTGGGCAGCATTAAGATCAGCCACCGGAAGCCGGACAACCTGAACAGCAAAGAGGTCTTTGCCTTCATGGCGGTACAAAGTTCTGCGGAAAGGCTCATAATACGGAGTTACCACTAGGGAACCGCCATAAAAACCTGTATTGCAAATCACCACATTGCAGAAAATAGTCTTTGAAAGCGACTCGGCCAAGTGGCTGAATGATTCAATGTCGCGATTATAGGCAAGAACGAAAAGATGGTGAATCTTTCCCCGATACACCATGTATCTTTCCACATCCATAAAGTCATAACAGATACAAACACCAATGCGCCCAAACCGGCCTGCGTCAAACAGCCAGATAGTCTGATCAGCTTTAAAATCAAACCCTGACCTGCCGATGCCGACCTGTTCTGCAGGGGCCATATAGGTTTTCCCGAAATAAAACGTGCTGGAGCGCCTACTGGGACGGTTCTCAGGCCACAGCTGAGGAACGACAACCAAGGCCTGATTTCCTACAATCTTGTTTCCATGCTCAAGGGTATAATCCATGCCTGCAATCACGATGGAACCAAGCTGCCTGCACATGTCCAGTAATCGGCTGCGAAAGCAAAGCGGCACAGCCAGTTCGGGAAGAATGGTAAATTGGGGAGGTTCATCCAGCTCACCGAGGATATTAAACCCATGTCGAATTTCCTTCCAGGCATGGTCAGACTCTGCAGGAGTCATTTTGGGATACTTCTGCCACGCAACCTGGGCATTGGTAGTTGTCTGAATCAGCCCTATCGTGAGAAAATCAGACAGCGCACTCGTCATGTTTTCCGTCTGAATTAACGACATATCACCCTCCGAAATCAGTCCGCCAGTCTGGCCTGGTAAAATGTTCCAGCTTCACCGGGACCAGCTGTCGAGGGACCCTGTGCTGCAATGTCAGCTGGTACTCTTCCAACACCTGCCTGGCTTTTTGCACACAAGATTGGAAACAATCCAGATCACGTATCTGCGGTGGATCCATTATCGTATCGTCGTCATATTTTTCCTGCTGACAACCATCCACCAGCGCCGTCTCCAACTGGCGTGGTAAGAGACAACCTTCCAGGATCGCATCGGTCCAGGACGAAAAAGGAACATTGCGCATTCTGGTACTCACCAGGGGAAGGTAGAGCCACTCATGCCCCCTTACATTCCACATTGCAGGCCAGTCAAAGGAATGGGTCACCAGTCCAAGAAGCAACAGGCCAAGCCCACGGATCATGGGAAGTTCAGAGTTCACCTGTTCTGCGGTTTGCAGATCAAACATATAGCGATAATCAGTAATATGTTCCTTCTCTCTCAGCTCCACGGTAAGCGGCTTGTAACGAATCTGATCCCGCCAATGGTCCCATGTCAGCACGGTCTCCTTCTCCTCAATCCACTGAGCAGGTACCAGAAAGTTCAAGGGATGCAAAGGGTAGCAGGTACTGATTCCCTCTTGAAGAAACGATTTTACCTTTTCTGCTATCTGGTCAGCAATCTCAAGAGCGGTCCACTCTGTAACCCTGGGGTCAAAAGCATTTTCCCGATACTTTTGACGACTCCAACGCCCCCATCGAGCAAGCGTCATCCATGCATCGTCACTGTTTTTATGGATGATCGAAAGCACCTTTTTCTCGCCAGGGCTCACTGCTGTACCACGTTGCTGCTCATATCGAACAGGGTCAGCTCCTTGCAGCAACTCGTAGAACCATCCAGCACAATTTTCCTCTTCAAAGACACCTTCCTTCAAACAGGCATCCATTATTGCTTTTGTACCCACTGCTCGTGCAGCTTCACGGGGGTAGCGAAATAACAGCCGCCTGCTCCAGGGGGAGGCGAGGTCATCTATCTCAAGCTTACCTACAGCAGCTTTCCATATCGGCCCGGGAGCTGTCCTTTGAGGGCTGTTGAGCCTGGTTTCTGCCCACCACGCCCACACAGAAAGTGGCACAGTTGTCTTTGCAGCCCATTTTCCTGGAGAGGTGGCCCAGTCAATAGCGCCGCATCCGGTTGCATGTTGCTCCATCTCCTTGAAATCTTCTGCTGTGACCAGTTCGTTGTCTGCCTCCTTGAGAAAGACAAGGGCACTACCTAAACCGCATTGCAGCAAATGCAGAGAATGCTGTTCATAAAATGTTGGTTCTTCATCCAGTGGTAGAGTGATCGGCTGCTGGAAAAGGGTTTTTAGATAGGAATATGCTGCCTGACGCCGGTAAATAAGGTGATCTCTTTGCGACATGTTCACAGCACATTGAACAGCCTGATTTGCCATTAACCGATAAACCATTGCCCACACATACCCTCCACCCAGGCGATCACGTCTGTAGAGCGCCTCTAACTCTTTATGAATCAGGTTCAGGTCGGTCTGCCCGGAAAAACGACAGTACTCCAGCAGGTAAACCCATAAATTCAATTTCATCGGGTTATTGCGGAGTGCTCTTAACAGCATGAAGAATATACGCATTTTCTTCTTGAGCTGTCTTCTCATGTTCTTGGCAACGATACGCTGGTGCTCTTGACTCAGTTCAGCAATCCTCTGCTGCACCCGCTCAATATCAAGGCGTAAGCTTGCTGCTTGCTCTGCTTCAGGCTGCATGATTTGCAAACGCTTGTGAAGTGATGTTTCACGTAACCGAGCTTCAAAAAGCCGGCGCTCAAACAAACAAAGATTCGCCTGATTGCCTATAATTTCCTGGGGAACAGACCAGGCCAGCTTACGTCCGATTCTGTCAATCTGATAATCGTCATTGATGAGTGAAACGCTGTTCTGACCAAGCAGCAGGTTCTCCATTTCATCAATATAAAATGCTTTTTCTCGCTGTTGGAGCAGATCAAAATTCAGGGCTGTCAGATTAGTCAGTAATCTCAGGGTTCGTGTTATTGCGGGAAGTGGATTGGTATTATCTAAAAGGGTCTCTTTTGCTGCTTGATGTCTATATTCCTCCAGCAATTCTCTTTCCGGTTCTCCTGAAGTTGGAGTTGCTTGGCTATGAACCAGATATCTGGAAAATGATCTGGGCTCAACAGTTTGCCAATCTGGCTTAATGGTGCAGCCATGCTTTGCACATAGCGCCTGGTACTCCTCCACCCAGTTCACAAGGCCTGCGAAATCACGGGAAAGAAAGCAGTGGTTGTGACCAAAACGGAAGTGCGCGATGTTTTTTTTCTGTATGTCAGACTGTAACGTAGCGTCGGAGGATATCTGGTGGTCTGCTAAGGAATATTCCACAGCCATCAAAGCTACATTTTTAAGGAAATCAGCCACCATCAATCCCTCTGGTATGGAATCTATGCCATCCTCAGCCCTTAAAAACCCAAATGCTGCGTGCTTTGTTGGGTTCCAATCATCCAGGTCAAGCCTGAAGTCCAGGAGGCTGGAAGCCAGTTGATGAATCTGGGGTTTGAATTCGGTGGAAAAGCTGGCAAGATTATCCAAAAGCGTTGAAAGGTTACCTCCCAACGAGTCGATATTAAACGACAGTTGGGCCAGGTATACCGCGTGGTCATTTTCCGGCGACCAGTACTGCTCCTGCAGATAGGGTAGTTGATGCCTGGGGGAGAGATGATGCTCCTGTTCAAGTACTTTGCGCTCAGCCTCTTCAAGGTCTTCAGGCTCCAGCGAACCGGCCATTGCTCGTGCTGTGAGGAAAATATGACGCTGATATAGTGACCAGGATATACTGGCATTGCGATAAAGGTATCCTTCCGAATGCCTGTAGCAACCATTCTTGCTGACAACAATACCGTTTTTTTCCTCCTCCCACGATGACCTGTAGAGACGTCCCCCATAGCTCCAAGGCGGCATCTGCCAGTCCAAGCCAGGGCCTATAATATTGACAAACGCAATCCAGGCTACCTGGTCGCGAATGGAGATATCATATACGTGCTCATTGGATCCTCTCTTTTTATCATACGACGGTAGAGGTAATGGACGAATTGGACTTGTTCTATATGATAGTGCTTTAAACTGTGTACCAATGGCATCCAATTCTGCCTGCAGGTTCGCTTCAAAACAAGCCAGTCGACTTTCATCTATCCAGCAATGAGTAGCCTCCAGATACCGCTGGTACTTTAACCATGCCCAGTACAAATTTTCAGGAGCTGCCAGTAATGTCTCCAATGGAAGGCGTGCGTTGGATGTTGCCATGAGGTTGCCTCTGCCAATACTCACGTTGGACCGTAAATGGGGTTAACGTTACTCTGCCCCGTCTTGTTTTTTTTTCTCCTTTTTAATCCAACAAATCTCACAGATCGGATTTCTGTCATCATCACTTCTTTCTACCATGATGTGAGGATGCAATAAGGGGAGTTCTGTTCCACAGTCATGACAGGTGACGACCAACCCGTCTAGTTTGCCTTTTAACGAATGTTTCTTTTTTTTCATACAAACCTCCTATTCTCATTTTCAACAGCTTTCCATCAAAAGATAAAAAGCTACTTTCCAAATTCACGGAGAGGTGGCCCCAAAACATTTCATTGCTTATGTCGCCCATTAAATTTGTAATAATTACTGTTACAAATCAAGAAGTTCACTGTCAAGAAATTCACCAATTCGCCCTCCTCATAATTTGTATATTTTTGCATCAAATTTATGACAATCAACCCATTTCAAGCTCTGCACCGGATGAGTTTTTCAGTCAAACTGAACGATCCCATAAATAATACAGATAGGAAAACAAAAAAACTTCTATCTTCGTGCAATACCGATGACTCTTCAAAAGAAACATTGAGGGAAAACAGTGAGTTCTTTATTTTTAAGTTGACAAAAAGCTCAACTTAAAATAGGAAATTTCCAGTGTGGAAGATTTTTTACAGGGGGTGTAAGGGTTTTCCATTTTTCTGATTACATCGCTTTCTGATCACATCACTGTAGGGTCATACATATCTTTGACCGCGGTTGTACTATAACGTTGCACGGGAAATACCTTCTATTCAACTGATAACATTACAGATTCCGGTCTTGCTTTTAAGATCATTAACATGCAGGACAAAGGAGCATCTGAAAGAAGTGTCTGAATGTTTGATCAAAAATTTGTTTACCGGCACGGTAAATCAGCAGCATACTTTATGTAAAAGCCAATACAATAACCGCCGTAAGGCGTAGTTATTGTATTGGCTTTTTTTTGACAAAGGGGGCAAAACAACACAGTACTTTTTACATGCTCACAACAAGCTATGGAGACCACGAGGGCACACGATTGAAAGATAAGGCTGAAATATACTGGACAGGTCTATCTCCCGATGAAGCACGGGAAGCGCTAGTCAACAAAGATAAATCCATGAAGGACAAACGGATGACGCTTAAAGAAGCGGTAAGCCGGTTCATCAAGGATGGAGACAATGTTGGTGTCGGCGGCTTTGTAAACATTCGTACCCCTATTGCCATTACGCATGAAATGGTGCGGCATGGCTTTAAGGACCTGACCCTCTCATGGCAGTCCATGGGCATTGCCGGTGACTATCTGGCAGGTGCCATGATGGTTACCCCAGATCATTTTTCCATCAAGCGTGTTGAGCTTGCGTATTGGGCGCATGAATCTTTTGGCCTTTCTCCGATGTTTCGATTCCTTGCAGAGCGAGGGCTGCTGGAAATTGAAGATTGGAGTAACTACAACATGTCTGCCAGGTTTAAAGCCGGTGCCATGGGGCTTCCATTTATCCCAACCCGCGGTCCCCTTGGTTGCGATATCCCTTCAAGCTGCAGAACACAAATTATAGACTGCCCGTTTACCGGTCGCCCCATTGCCCTGCTCCCTGCCAGCAACCCCAATGTAGCGATAATCCATGTCCAGGCAGCAGACAAGTACGGCAACTGCATTATCCGTGGTACCGACTGTACGTGTGCAGAAATAGCAATGGCATCAGCACATACTATTGTTACCTGTGAACAACTGGTACATCATGAGCTGATAACAAAAAAGCCGAAAGATGTCGGCATCCCATTTGCTGCAGTAGATGCAGTGATTGAAGTCCCTTTTGGTGCGTACCCTGGTAACTGCAGGCGACATTATTATTTTAACGGCGACCATATCCGTGGGTTCCATGCCGCTGCAATTGAAATGTGCAAAGGTGGTCCCTCAGAAGCGTTACAGGCCTATTACGATGAAAATATCTATGGCGTAGAGACATTTGATGAATTCATCGCGAAGTTCCCCTATCAACAGTTAATGGCAGACCAGAAAGCAGAAGCATTCAATTGTGAAAGGCTGGCTTGATCTCTATGTGTAGATACGTGAACTTTTATACATTATGTGCCAAGGAGTTATCATGACAGCTTCTACAGACTACACTGCTCAGGAAATCATTGTTGCTGCTGGTGCAAAAGTATTGGAAGACAACAAAATAGTGTTTGTTGGAACCGGC
This sequence comes from Desulfogranum aggregans, assembly GCF_055398265.1. NCBI lineage: Bacteria > Pseudomonadati > Thermodesulfobacteriota > Desulfobulbia > Desulfobulbales > Desulfobulbaceae > Desulfogranum > Desulfogranum aggregans. Next base: position 1,209,859 of record NZ_AP042447.1, read on the forward strand.
CTCCCCATGGTAGCATCTCTCTTAGCCAAGCTCACCCATGCCCCAGGCCTTCTCCCTGTATTTGAGGCTGGTGCGGTAGCGCCTCCGTTAAGAGTTGGCTTGCCAATTTCTGTTGGAGATTCAAAAACCTTTACCGGAGCTTCTTTTGTCGGCGGGTTAAATGCAGCCTTTGAGTTTACCCAGCGCGGTTTTGCTGACTTTGGCTTTATAGGTGGTGCTGAGGTAGATATGTACGGCAACCTGAACTCCACCATGATTGGTGACTACCCTGCAAACTATCAAAGCCCTAAAGTTCGCCTGCCTGGTAGCGGCGGTGCAAGTGATATGGCGGCGTCATGTGAACGGACTATTCTGATCATTCCGCATGACAAGCGCAAGTTTAGTAACAAACTACACTATATAACCAGCCCTGGACACCTTGATGGAAGTCCCGGAGCACGTTATAATGCAGGTCTGCAAGGCAAAGGGCCGTACAGACTGATAAGTACGAAAGGTATTTTTGATTTTGAGGAAGAAACCAAGAGAATGCGACTGATTCATACCTTCCCTGGTGAAACAGTAAAATCCATTCAGGCAGCAACCGGTTTTGAGCTTCTGGTCTCTCCTGATGTAAGCGAGTTTGAGCCACCAAGTGTTGAAGTTGTACGGTTGATTCGCGAAGAAATTGATCCAAACGGAGCATTTGTAAAAAGGGCTCATTGAACGCTTAAAGACAGTAGATGACGTCCCCCGAAAGGTAAAGGGACGATGCTTGTTTCCGGTTAAACTGCCCCGCGAAGTAATTGTTGTTGCTACATTCGCTTTAGCCTGACAGTCCTATCCCCGGAAAACGTATAAGCATTTTGTTCTTCTGGTTAAAAGTAATTGCGCATGCACACACCATGTATGCGTCAATTAACATTTGCAGCAAGAGAGAAAGAAGATTGTGTTGTCAACAGACAGCGTGATCATTTGTTAATCGTTGGGTTTCCACCCAACAGAAAGGAGGAGAACATACCATGAAAATAGAAAAAATTGATCATCTCGGCATTGCTGTTCCTGATCTGGAAGGTGGAAAAGCTTTCTGGGGCGACGTACTTGGTCTTGAGCTTGAAGGGACTGAAACTGTAGAAGAGCAAAAAGTTACCACCGCTTTTATGCCTGTTGGTGAAAGTGAAGTCGAGTTACTCGTTTCTACCTCACCTGATGGACCGGTTGCAAAATTCATTGAAAAAAAAGGAGCCGGATTCCAGCATGTGGCCTTCCGTGTGCCTAACATTGATGAAGCCCTTGCAGAACTCAAGGAAAAAGGCGTCAAGCTCATCGATGAAACGCCTCGAATCGGCGCTGGTGGAGCGAAAATCGCCTTCCTGCATCCTAAGGCCACAGGCGGCGTTCTGGTCGAACTCTGCGAAAGAAATTAAGTATTCACCAACGTGAGCTGCATGTTCCTTTGCGGCAACAGAGGAGAGTAGCTCACGTTCACTACCCTAACACTTCGCTCCTCCCCATCAAGCTGGATACTGCCATGGCAGGGAGCGGAATATGAAGCATTACGAAAAACCAAAGGGAAATCCCCAACAAACAAGGAGTAAGGACATGGCAAACAACCCTAATTATGATGCATGGGTGGAAATGGCAACCAAGCAGATGAAAGGCAAATCGCCTGACACCCTGACTTGGAAATCACCTGAAGGCATCGATGTAAAATGCCTCTACACTGCTGATGACATCGAAGGTCTTGATACCTTAAGCCAGTTCCCAGGAATGGCACCATACACCCGCGGCCCCATGGCTACCATGTATGCCGGTCGTCCGTGGACTATTCGCCAGTATGCAGGCTTTTCTACCGCAAAAGAATCAAATGCGTTCTACCGCCGCAATCTGGCCGCCGGACAGAAAGGCCTCTCCGTCGCCTTTGACCTTGCCACCCATCGCGGGTATGATTCAGACAACCCACGAGTTGCGGGTGACATCGGAAAAGCCGGTGTAGCGATCGACTCCATCGAGGACATGAAAATTCTCTTTGATGGTATTCCACTGGACAAAATGTCTGTCTCCATGACCATGAACGGAGCGGTTATTCCCATTCTCGGTATGTGGATCGCTGCCGCTGAAGAGTCCGGCGTAAAGCAGGAGCAACTCAACGGTACCATTCAAAATGATATTCTCAAAGAGTACCTGACCCGTAATACCTATATCTATCCGCCGGAGCCATCCATGCGGATTGTTTCCGACATTATGGCATTCTGTTCTCAGAATATGCCGCGCTACAACACCATCAGTATTAGTGGTTACCACATCATGGAAGCCGGTGCTGACTCTGTCCTGCAGACCGCCTTCACCCTGGCCGATGGTGTCGAGTACGTTCGTGCGGCTATCGCTTCCGGCATGGATATTGACACCTTTGCCCCGCGCCTCTCTTTCTTCTTCGGTATCGGCATGAACTTCTTCATGGATATCGCCATGCTGCGCGCGGCCCGCTTTCTGTGGCATCGGCTGATGCAGCAGTTCAATCCGAAGAATCCGAAGTCTGCCATGCTCCGTACCCATTGCCAGACCTCTGGTTGGAGTCTGACCGAGCAGGATCCGTACAACAACATTATCCGGACCACGCTGGAAGCAATGTCTGCCACCCTCGGCGGAACCCAGTCACTGCATACCAACTCCTATGATGAGGCTGTATGTCTGCCGACTGACTTCTCGGCCCGCATCGCCAGGAACACCCAGATTATTATTCAGGAAGAGACCCATACCTGCAAGGTTGCCGATCCGCTCGGAGGTTCCTACTACATCGAATATCTCACCAACCAGATTGTGGAGAAAGCTCAGGAAATCATTGATGAGATCGAAGACATCGGCGGTATGGCCAAAGCAATTGAATCCGGAATGCCGAAAATGCGCATCGAAGAATCTGCTGCCCGTCGTCAGGCGCGCATCGATCAGGGTTCCGATGTTATCGTTGGTGTGAACAAGTATCGTCTCGAAGATGAAAAACTTGACTTCGATATCCTCGAAGTACCTGACTCTGTCCGTCTGGAGCAGATAGATCGTCTCAAGGAAATCAAATCAACCCGTAATGAAGCCGAAACCCAGGCCTGCCTTGATGCAATCACCAAGGCTGCTGAAGGTAAAGGCAACTTGCTTGAAGCTGCAGTCGCTGCAGCCAAGGCCAGGGCAACTGTTGGAGAAATTTCTGACGCCATGGAAAAAGTATTTGGACGTTATGTCGCAACAACCCAGTGTGTTTCCGGGGCTTATTCTTCAGAGTACAGTGAAGCCGACACAACCAGTGCACAGGTCATTGAAGATTTCCGCAAACGCACCGAAAACTTCCTGGAAAAAACCGGCCGTCGTCCCCGTATCTTGGTTACCAAGATGGGTCAGGATGGTCATGACCGCGGGATCAAGGTTGTGGCCAGCTCGTTTGCTGACCTTGGTTTTGACGTGGACATCAGCCCGATGTTCCAGACTCCGGATGAGGCAGCAAAGATGGCTATCGAGAATGATGTCCACATTGTTGGTGCATCCAGTCTCGCAGCCGGTCACAAGACCCTTGTTCCAGAATTGATTGAAAAGCTGAAAGAACAGGGTGCAGGCGAGATCGGTGTGGTTGCCGGTGGTGTTATTCCGCCAAGCGACTATGATTACCTCTATGAGCACGGTTGTAAAGCCATCTTCGGTCCAGGTACCCCCATTACCACCTCTGCTGGTAAGGTCATGGATCTGCTCGAAGCGCAATACATCAGCTAATCAGTAATCCACGACTGATGCAATAGACGGGAGGAGATTCTCCTCCCGTCTATCCTCCCTCCAACAAATTCCCCTGAGAGTACCAATATGTACAAAGACCCAAGCTACTTTACGCAAGGTGTTCTCGACAATAACCGATTGATGCTTGCCAGGACTATCACCTTGATCGAGAGTACCTTGCAAACACACCAGGATATTGCCCGAACCGTCATTGGCGACCTGCTGCCCCATACAGGCAAGGCTGTCAGGCTGGGGATAACCGGGGTGCCAGGTGCCGGAAAAAGCACCTTTATTGAAAGTTTTGGCACCATGCTGACCCAGATGGGACATCGCGTTGCCGTTCTAGCCATTGATCCGAGCAGTACCCGCAGTGGTGGTTCCATCCTCGGTGATAAAACCCGAATGGAAAAATTGGCGGTAAACGATATGGCCTTTATCCGCCCCTCTCCCTCTGGCGGAAGCCTTGGAGGCGTAGCCCGTAAAACCAGAGAGACCATGCTCCTCTGTGAGGCCGCCGGTTTTGACGTAATTATTGTCGAAACCGTGGGCGTCGGTCAGTCGGAAACCACTGTTGCCTCCATGGTCGATTTCTTTTTGGTCTTACAGATTTCAGGAGCCGGAGACGAGCTGCAGGGCATTAAAAAAGGTGTACTCGAAGTTGCGGACGCTATTGTGGTCAACAAGGCTGATGGCGACAATATCACCCGGGCCAAGCTCGCCAAAAAGCAATATGAAACCGCCCTCCACCTGGTCACGCCTTCTTCGCCTAACTGGTCCCCACCGGTCATGACCTGCAGCGCCCTGGAGGAAACTGGTCTCGACAATGTCTGGGATACCATCAAAGAACACAAACGGGTCATGACAGCCTCGGGTGAATTAGCTGAAAAGCGAAAGAATCAGGCTATGTCCTGGATGTGGTTTCTCGTCAAAGAAGGGTTGGAGAGCTGGTTTTACAACAATGATGAGATCAAAAAAGTCCTGCCATCAGTAACCAGGGCGGTTGAGGCTGGACAGATGGCCCCAACGCGCGCAGCCGATGAGCTGGTGTCCATTCTCGGCTCTGACCTTTTATTTTAATGGGATAGCGCCTCGGTTTTTCCTCACAGTACCAACTGCTGGTGCGCCAGAGACCTTTTCGTTCCTGTTTGGTGCACCCCGGTTGGTCTCCCTCCTTTTATCGTTTTTCCATAGCTCTCGCTTTGTTCCTGTAGCTTCTCGGTCCTTTCTCCCTCGACAAAGTGGTCCGAAGCAGGTATGAGTCTGCAGGAAAACCAGTCAGTATCGGTAGGTGCACCTCACCTTCATGATCCCACCGGCTCATGATGCTGCCTCTACATTTCTTTCCCTAATCCATGCCCAACCCAGCCATGTTTTTTCATCGCCGTCCCTTTCTCTTTGCCTTTCTCTGCCTGCTGCTGGTCTCCATCCTTAGCAGCGGCTGGGTGCTCTATCAGCATATCTTGCAACTCCGCCATACCATCACGACCCGCTTTGACACCAACCGCTGGGCCATTCCTGCACGGGTATTTGCCCGTCCTTTGGACTTATATGCAGGAAAAGAAATTTCGCTGCAACAGGTGGTGGAAGAACTGCGTCTTGGAAGGTATCAGGAGCAGACGGAAAAGAAGCTGCGCCAAGGAGAATTCCAGCGGGTAGACAACAGGCTCTATCTGAAAACACGAGGATTTCATTTCATGGACGGGTGGGAGCCGAGTACGGACTGCACCCTCGATTTTAGCGGTGAGCGGCTCGAAGCGCTTTTTGATTCCACAGACGCCCGCCCGCTTGAATCCTGCAGGGTAGATCCAGTCACCATTGGCAGCTTTCTTCCGGAAACCGACGAAGACCGCATACTGCTCTCAAGAGAGGAAATACCTGACTTATTCATTGATGTACTTCTCACTGTCGAAGACCGCTCCTTTTACACTCACCATGGTCTTGACCCAAAAGGGATTTTCCGTGCACTGTATCGCAACCTACGGGCCGGGAAAACAGTAGCAGGCGGTTCAACCCTCACCCAGCAGCTAGTGAAGAATTTTTTCCTCTCTAATCAGCGAACCTTTCGAAGGAAATTCGATGAAGCCATCATGGCCCTTCTCCTTGAGGCCAACTATACCAAAGAGGAAATACTCACCGCCTATTGCAATGAAATTTTCCTCGGTCAGGAGGGGAACCGTGCAATACATGGGTTTGCCCTGGCTGCCAGGCACTACTATGGAAAAGAACTTACCCAGCTTTCTCTGGCCGAAACAGCCATGCTGGTCGGCATCATCAAAGGTCCATCCTACTACAACCCCTACAAATATCCTGAACGTGCCGAGCAGAGAAGAAATACCGTCCTGCATGCACTCCGCCAACAGGGAATTATCGAGGAACCACAGCTGCGCAGTGCTTCAGCTGAGCCGCTTAGAGTACATATGTCAACAGGGAACGCGGACCATTACTCCTATGCATCATGTATTGACCTGATCAAACGTCGCCTGCATGCTACCTATTCTCAAGAAGACCTCACCAGCCAGGGGCTGCTCATCTTTTCAACCCTTGATCCACGTATGCAAGCAACGGCTCACACCCAACTGCGCAACACGCTTGACCGCCTTGAAAGGGATGGTACCCGGTTGGAAGGGGCTACGGCCATCAGTCATCGGCATACCGGCGAAATCCTGGCACTCATCGGTGGGCGGAAGGACTCTTTAGGCGGATTCAACAGGGCACTTGACGCGAACCGTCCCATAGGGTCCTTGGTTAAACCGGCGGTATATCTCGCTGCACTCAACCAAGGATATGCTCTGGACTCAACCATTCTCGACGCAGCTATCGCAGTGACCGATCAAAGGGGGGCCGTCTGGCAACCAAAAAATTATGACCAACGGGAGCATGGCAAGGTCATGTTTTATCAGGCCCTAGCCCATTCACTGAATCTGGCTACAGTGCGGCTTGGTTTGCAGGTTGGTTTGCCAGTGGTAGCATCAACCCTTAATCGATTGGGAGTAGAGCGAGAAATTGAACCTTTTCCCAGTTTGCTCCTGGGTGCAATAGAGTTGAGCCCATATGAGGTACTACAAGTGTATCAGACAATTGCAGCTTCCGGCTTCTACACCCCTCTCCGTTCAATTCGTGGAGTACTCAATGCCCAAAAATCCATGATACAGCGAAATCCTCTCTCGGTTGAACAGCGTTTTTCTCCTCAGCACACATATTTACTTCAATTTGCACTCCAAGAGGCGGTTCGAACAGGAACTGCACGGAAATTGGGGTCCATGCTGCCGGACATATCAACTGCAGCTGGGAAAACAGGGACAACTAATGCAAATCGGGACTCCTGGTTTGCGGGTTTTACAGGCGAAATCACCGCTGTAACCTGGGTAGGCGCAGATGACAACACGCCCATGGGCTTGACCGGCGCAACCGGCGCCATGGTGGTCTGGGCAAACACTCTTCGCCATCTTTCCTTTGATCGGAGTCCAGCCACCATTCCACACACTATACGATGGCGTCGGGTCACTCCCCCTTCTTTGGACCAAGCTGGAGTAAATCAGAAACGTTCTACCTCCTTACCCTACATAGGGACTACATCGGTTGGAGGGGTGAACTCCAAGGATAAAGAATCCCCACGAGAAACGGAGAATCCTTTGCAAAAAGGGGTAGAATCTGTCCTGGATACGCTGTTTCGTTTATTTGATTAACATCTGCATTACAGGAGGTCTCTTGGCTGCATATCATCAGTCACCAGTCACAAAACATCTTGGCCTTGCTGCTCTATTCTGCTTGGCTCTCACCAGTTGCACCACCCCATATCCTTCTCTCAGGCAAAAAATACCGCCAGAGGCGCCCTCGACGGAAAAACACCCTAGTTATGGTACCCAATTAGTGGAGGCGGCTCAGGCAGCACAGCGCCAGGGTGAATATGGAAAAGCCACCACTTTGCTGGAAAGAGCCATCAAAAAAGACCCGTACAATGGATGGCTCTGGTATGAACTTGCAGGTCTGCAGTATGCAATGGGCAACTATGCACAGGCCCGGGAGTTATGCAAAAAATCCTTAAGTCTTGGGGGAAACGACTCATCCCTTCGCCAGGCTACAACCGTGCTCATGCAGCGTGCCGACGGCCACGCGCAGTAACCCTTCTGGGGAAGAAGCGTGAACAAAAAAAAAGGAAAGCCGCTGGAGCAGCTTTCCTTTTTTCCTTCGGTTGGTGCGAAGTTCTTTCAGAGAATACCGCCGAGTCGCTGCGGTCACCTCCGTTGTATCAGCCAGGATATTTGCCGGTGATATAATCCTTAAGGTACCTGTTCTCGACTTCTTTGTCTTTGATCAGGGCTTTAACAACGTCACCAATAGAAACAATACCCTTGAGATCGCATTTTTCCATAATGGGTATGTGCCTGACCCTATTCTCCGTCATGATGGCCTGGATATAGTCGACGCTGTCATCTTCTGAGGCAGCAATAATATCTTTGGTCATAACGCGGCTGACCTTTTGCAGGGCGCAGTTCTCATCTGTACACCCTTCCTGAATAGCCTTTAGAATATCATTAGGCGCTACGATACCCTGAATGACATCGTTATCATCTACTACGAGCAAGGACCCGATTTTTTCGGTGAAAAACTTGTCGCTCACAGCCATCAGGGTAGTGTCCTGATGAATGGTATGGACCTTGCTGCCCTTGGCTTTCAATATATCCTTTACTTTCATGGGAAGTATCTCCTTTTTGCTACTGTTCAGGCGCTGAAGAGCAATGCTTGATTGCCTTCCACGGGTTCCTAGTGGCGGTCTCCTAGATAATTACCGGATACAATCCTATAGCCAGTACACAACCGGCAAGGACAAATGTACCGACAGGGGCAAGCGTATTGGTTGCCGTATCTTCGAAGGTGTCTGTTGCTTCATGGAAGTACATGGTAATTATTAACCGCAGATAATACCACATAGAAAGTATACTACTGATAATTCCAAACACGGCTAGAGCAATCTGTCCAGCATCAATGGCGCTGGTAATGATGAACAGTTTGCCCATAAATCCGGCGGTCGGCGGTATACCTGCCATGGAAAGCAGAAAAAGGGATATAGCAGCGGCTGAAAAGGGGCGCACTTTTGCTAGTCCTTTAAAGTCGTCAAAGCTTTGCCGCTTCTCTCCTTCACCACCAAGGTAGGAGAGTGCAGCAAAAATTCCGAGGGTACCAACGGCATAGGCAGCGAGATAATAGGCAATAACATTACCTGAAAAATTATCAGCGCTGATCGCCACCAGGGCAATGAGTAAATATCCGGTATGGACAATACCCGAAGCAGCCAGCATTCGTTTAAGCGAATTTTGTCCAATGGCTATCAGGTTACCGACAAACATGGTCAACACTGAAAACCAGAAAAGATAATTAACCCAGCCAGCCCGAAGGAGCTCATCGGCTACGAGAAAGTTAGCAAACATTGCAAAAACAGCCGTTTTCAGTCCGGTGGCCATATATCCGGTGATCGGAACAGATGCGCCGTCATATACATCCGTGACCCAGGCATGAAAAGGAAAGGCAGCTACCTTAAATAATAAGGCAACCAAGACAAAGAAGGATCCGGCAACCAGCAGAGGGTTGGTAAAGAATCCGGTCTGGGACACGGTTTCACCAATAGCGGTAAAGTGAGTGGATTGGGCAGCTCCATAAATAAGGGCTGCTCCCATGGTAAAAAAAGCTCCGGCAAAGGCCCCGAGCATCAGGTATTTCATCACCGCTTCGGCTGCTGTCTGATTATTCCTGTCGTAGCCTACCAGCACATAAATGGCAAGAGACATTGTCTCCAGAGCAATAAAGACGGAGATAAGTTCCTGTACCATGGTTAACAGCAACATTCCGCAGGCCGAGAAAGCAATGAGACTGTAGAATTCAGCATTACAGAAGGTGTTTTGCTTAAAGTAGTTTAAGGCGCTGAGGGCGGTGAAAAAACCACACCCTAAAATAATGAGGCCAGCGACCTTGGTAAAATTACTAATAACAATGATGTTATTAAAGACTCCTTCATAAGGAGTGACCTGCCCTACTATGCAGTTGGAAAGCTGCACAAGAAAGGCAACACCAAAGATGCCCATACATCCGTATGCGACCTGCTCAAGCGTAAACTTTTGGTACGCAGCAACGAGCATGAGCGCGATGGCCCCACCCGTTACAAGAATGAGCGGTAGTAGTAACATAAAGTCGTTTGTCATGATTCGCCTAGCCTTATTTCTTCTGTTCTGCTGTATACCCAACCGGTTGGTGGGCGCCAGTACTGAGAGCTACCTGGGTAGAGTCTGCTGATGCCAGAGCAGCGAGATGCTGCTGGGCAGCAGGCTCAATTTTTTCCAGAAACGGCTGCGGATAGAGTCCCATTACCACGATGAGCACAATGACCGGCAGAAAGGTGAGCCCTTCGACCAACGTCAGGTCAGTAAAGCCCTCGGTTCGTTCGTTGGTTTTTTCAAAAAATACCCGTTGGAACATCCACAACATGTAACACACGCCGATTATGAGGGTGGAACCGGCCAAGACGCCGATAAATACGTTGAATTTTATTGCACCTAGAATGATGAGAAACTCACCGATAAATCCGGAAGTACCTGGCAAACCAACAGAGGCGAGCATAGCGATGGCAAAAAAGAAGGCGAAAATAGGCGCTTTATACGCGATGCCCCCAAGATCTGCTATCTGTCGAGTCTTCATTCGGTCTTCGATGATTCCGGCGAAGAGGAACAGGACACCGGTACTGGTGGCATGGGCAACGATTTGAAAAATGCTGCCGGTTAAAGCCTGTATGTTGAGACAGAAAACGCCAAGGGCAATGATACCCATATGGGAAGCAGAGGAAAACGCGAACATCCGCTTGAAATCCTTCTGGGCAATTGCGGTTATACCGCAGTACATCATGCCAATCACACCGGCATAGGCAAGGAGGAGTGCATAGCGGGCGAATTCACCGTCAAATACCGGCACAACAAAGCGGATAACAGCATATACCCCGATTTTGGCCATGATGGCGGAGAGCACAAAGGTGGTAGCTGTAGGTGCTTCGGTATATGCGTCCGGCAACCAAGTGTGGAATGGAAAAAGGGGAATTTTGATGGCGAAAGCAATCATAAAACCGAAGAAAGCCAGCACTGCTACCGGACCTGCCAGCTGCAGCTGCGCCATTTTCTCTATGGCGAAGTTCCACTCACCGAATTGGGTATGATACTGCACTCCTAAATAGAGGATGGAAGCCAGCATGAGCAGAGAACCAGCTATGGTATAGATGGTGATTTTCAAAGTTGCTGGAATTCGAGACTCACCGCCATACAGCCCCAGCATAAAGAAAATCGGCAACAGCATAATCTCCCAGAAGATATAGAACAGGACCATATCTGCGGCACACACAGCTCCGGCCATGGCGCCTTGAACAATGAGGAGATTGGCATAGTACCCTTTTTCTTTGGTGGTAAAGAGTAGGTAAACCATGGGCAACAGTACGGCCCCGGCAAGGAGTACAAACAGGCTGATGCCATCCAATCCGAGGTGATAGTTAACACCCCATGCGGGGATCCATGGTATACTCTCTACGAACTGCAGGGGCGCCTGGGCTTGAAAGGCAAAAAAGAGCTCAATTCCAAGGATAAGGCTTGCAAAGGAAATCACCAGTCCCGTGAGCCGCGCTACCCCTTTTCCTGCAGGCGAAACCAGCAGGATCAACCCTGCAATTATCGGCAGGAATATCATTACTGATAGAACGTGTTCAAACATTGTTGCACCTACCTAGTTCAGCGATTGTAACAGTAACAGACTCACCAGGCTCAGCCCGATGATCATGTAGATTGCGTACACTCTGACATACCCAGCCTGAAATATTTTGAAGGCTGTTCCTACAACCATGTACAGTTTAGAAACAAGCTTAACCGGACCATCTGTAACCGATGGTTCAAAGGTGGTACGGATAGCATCACCGATTTTCTTATAAGGCTGTACAAAGACAGCATTATAAAGTTCATCGACATAAAACTTGTTATAGGCAAATTTGGTAAATCCAGAGAACTGCGGTTCTTCGGCTCCAGCAGCAAATCGCTTGTAGGCGATGCGTATACCGATGACAAAGGCAACCACACTGGCGCCAATAGCGAGAATCTCGACAAAAATATTCACATGAGGATGATGCTCCACCAGGCTGGGAGCGAGCCAGTGCGATACCTGCTGGTGACCGCCGAAAATGGCAGGCAGGTTAAGAAAGCCAGCAAACAGCGCACCTACTGCTAAAAGAATCAGCGGAACAGTCATGACCTTGGGCGCCTCGTGGCAGTGATCGTAGGCTTCCTGGTTACGCGGCTGCCCATGGAACACAACAAAAATCATCCGAAAGGTGTAGTACGCAGTCATTCCTGCCACCAGCACGCCGACAGCCCAAATACCCACATGTCCTTTGGCAAGTGCAGAAAAAAGGATTTCATCCTTACTGAAAAAACCGGAAAACGGAGGACAGCCAGCCAATGCGAGCGCGCCAATCATCATAGTTATATAGGTGATAGGCATTTTCTTTTTCAGTCCGCCCATGCGCCAGATATTCTGCTCGTGATGCATGGCATAAATAACTGCACCAGCTCCGAGAAAAAGCAGGGCTTTGAAGAAGGCATGGGTAAATACATGGAATATCCCAGCAGAGTACGCGGCAATGCCGACACCAGCGAACATGTAGCCCAGCTGGCTGACGGTTGAGTAGGCAAGCACCTTTTTGATATCATCCTGAAACATACCGAAAATGGCGGCAAGGAGGGCGGTCAGGATACCGACCCAGGCAACAATGGCCCCCGCTACCTCCACGTGTGCGTAGAGAAAGCTGAAGCGTGCTACCATATAGACACCTGCGGTTACCATGGTGGCAGCATGGATCAGGGCAGACACAGGCGTAGGCCCGGCCATGGCATCAGGAAGCCAGACATACAGCGGAATCTGTGCGGATTTACCGGTGGCACCGACAAACAGCAGCAGACAAACCGCCAGAGCGATACCAGGTGTCAGGCTGTGAGCATTAGCTTTGAGTGAAAGATAATCAAATCCACCTGCACCGATTCCCCAGAAGAGAAATGCCATCCCAAGGACAAATCCAAGGTCACCGATTCGGTTGACGATGAAGGCCTTGTTTCCGGCGAGGACGTTGTCCGTATCCTCTGAGTAATAGCTAATCAACAGATAGGAACAGAGACCAACACCTTCCCAGCCGACGAACATAACAACCGGACCGTCACCAAGAACGAGTACCAGCATACTGCCGAGGAAAAGGTTAAGGTAGGCAAAAAACTTGGCATAGCTCTTGTCCCCTTCCATGTACCCAATGGAGTAGATATGGATCAATGAGCCAATGAGTGTGACAAAGACCAACATCAGCGAACTGAGAGGATCCGCGAGGAATCCCATTCCTATATCCAGATCGCCAACCTGAAACCAGGTAAACGCCTTGTGGGCTAGATATCTGCTTTCCTCTGGCATGGCTTTGAGCGTAAAGAAGACGCGCATGGCAAGCACGAAGGCAAGCAAAGGTCCCACGCAGGCAAGCAGGCCATAAAATTTTTCGTGAAGTGGTTTACGGTTACAGGTCCCGAGGTGGAGCAGACATATGACTGCTGCCCCTATCAGCGGGAGAAGTGGAATATATCCGAGAAATGAAGCGTTATGTTCCATGAAATCACCCTTTCAACAGGCTGAATACATTGGTATCCAACTGGCCTTTGTGCTTATGCAGAAGAATGACGACAGCGAGTGCAAGTGCTGCTTCAGCGGCCGCCACAGCCATTACCATCAGGGCAAGGACATGACCGTCCATACTCTCATGCAGGCGGGCAAAGGCAACGAATGCAAGATTAGCGGCATTCAGCATAAGTTCGATTGACATGAAGACGGTAAATACATTCCTACGGGATATGACACCGACTATTCCAATACAAAACAAGATGATACTAACGGTGAGATAACTTTGAATCATCAGTTGCTCCTCCTTTTTCCTGCAAGAACGACCGCACCGACCAGAGAAATAAGGAGCAGGATGGAAACAATTTCAAAGGGGAGTAACCATTCTCTGAAAAGAACAAGCCCTACCTCTTTCACCCCACCAAATCCCTCAACTGTAATCACAGCTTCGGCTCCGGGAATACCCTTGATTACCCTAGTCAGGAATATACCAATCGGAGCTACAATGATTATTCCGCCAACCAGGTATTTGAAGCGACCTTCTTCTACAGGCAGGTCTTCTACCTGAATATTCAGGAACATGATGATAAATATGATCAATGACATGATCGCCCCAGCATATACAATGAGCTGCAGAGCAAAAATTAGCTTTGCAGATAGCAAGGCATAGAGCCCAGCAAGTGAAATGAGCGTAACAACAAAACTCATTGCACTATTCATTGGATGCTTAAACAAAACCAGCCCTGCTGCTCCAGTTACAGCAAAAACTGTAAAAAGGATGAAAAGCCCATCGGCAAACATGATATCAAGCGCCCCCTTTCTTATACTCTTCTTCGCTGAATGCACCTTTAGTAGTGCGAAGCTGTTCTATATTCATCAACAAATCTTCACGACTACTAGCTGTAACCGAAAAAATACCTGTATCCATTCGAATGGCATCCATTGGGCACGCTTCAACGCAGTATCCGCAATAAATACATTCTATTAGATCTATATCAAACCTGACCGGCACCTTTTCGGTACGGTCGTCACTCCGTTCACCGGCCTCGATCATGATGCAATTTGCAGGACAGTTGGTCTGACACATAAAACAGGCAACACACTTTAACGTGCCATCCTCGTGGGTGGTCAGTCGATGACGTCCTCTCCAGCGAGGGGTGATCTCAGGTTTTACTTCGGGATAATGTCGTACAGCGAGCTTTGAATTATCAAGGAAGTTGGATATGAAGTGCCTGAATGTAGTGGCCATACCCTTAAAGACCTCTATGAGATAGATACGCTCCTGCCAACTCCCGCCTTTACGCACTATGGTTTTAACTTTAATGCTCATGGCTTCTCCCTTTAGCTCAACGCAACAACGATGGCGCTGGTTACAAAAATATTCAGAAGAGAGAGCGGCAAGAGTACATTCCATCCCAACTTCTGTAACTGGTCATAACGAAAACGTGGTAACGTCCAGCGCACCCACACATAGACAAACAACATAAAGGTGGTTTTAGCGAGAAAAGTACTGATCTGAAGCAGAGCGACAAGGATGTTGTCAGCTGTTCCGCCCGAGGCGAAAACGAGATACAGAAACAGGCAGGCCTCCAAGAGGATAACAGCGCCCCACAATATCTTGATATAGACATTGGCCTCTCTGACCCTGGGATCATTCTCGCGTTCATAATGGCTTACATTGTTTTTGCGAATCCAGGCTGCTATAAATTTGGCTGCAACAGGAGCGACGATCATCAACAGCAGCGTCACCGGCACGGCATATTTCAGAAGGGTTGCGGTATTAAACCAGGGGATCTGGTAGCCACCAAAATAGAGGGTGACAATGATCGCGCTGGAGGTAAACATGGCCACATATTCACCCATAAAAAAGATGGTGAATTTCAATCCGCTGTATTCAGTATGAAATCCGGCAACAATTTCACTCTCTCCCTCAGCCAGGTCGAAAGGTGTACGGTTGGCTTCAGCAAAGGCGGCTACAATAAAAATCACCACACCCAACGGTTGTAAAATCACCCCCCACATGGGAATGAATCCAAAAAGCAGCTGCCCCTGGAACCGGGCCATCTCGTTGAGACTGACCGTCCCGTAAACGACCAGCAGACTGATGATCGCTAGCGCCATGGGAATTTCATAGCTGATAACCTGGGCAGCAGAACGTAAACCACCTAACATCCCGTATTTGTTGTGCGAAGACCATCCGGCTATAATTATTCCGTACACAGCGAACCCGGCAATGGCAAGGAACCACAGAATCCCGATGTCCATGGGAATAGCCTGCATCAGGTACTCTTTATCCCCCAGCACAAGGGTGTCGGCAAAAGGTACGACAGCAAAAGAGATAATTGCGGCAACACAGACGATTACAGGCGCAAGTACAAAATAGAACTTGTGCTTGATATGCCCGGGTATGACATCTTCCTTGAAAAACAATTTGACAGCGTCCGCAAGGTTCTGAACAAGCCCACCAGCACGGAAACCAAGAATGTTAGCGCGGTTTGGTCCAGATCGATCCTGGATAAATGAAGCACCTCGCCGTTCCATCCACACAGAGACAGCTACAAAGCAGAGCGGTATGAATGCTCCGAAAGCTACTCGTATGATAATTAGAATAAAATCCTGCAGCGTCATTAGAGCCCTCGTTAACTGTTTAGTGCCAATCCCTGCTCAGGGATTTGTTCAGGTTCAACATCCTTGAGTGCGGTAACACTCGCCTGTAGTTCAGCCCAGGCATTGGAGTTATCAGTGATCTCTCCGCCTATCTTGCCGACGATAGTTACTATGTCATCAAGAGGTTCGTTTTTTACGACCGCCTTGTTGAACGTTTGCAATATATTGTCACAGTTGATGATGGAACCACTGTACTCAGAGAACGATGCAACAGGTACTGCTATTTCTGCCTTCTCTTGGAGCACGTTCTGATTGGCGGCAACCAGTGCAATCCGACAATTCCCAAGCAGCGTTTCCAGTGCCTCACCGTGTACGCTGGCTGAGAGATCATTGTTGAAAACTACCAGCAGATCGGCCTCTTTCATCGCGGCTTCAAAATGCTCTTTTGTTGCATCTATGCCGAGCAGCTGCATTCCTTGACGATTAGCAGATTTATCATCCTGAATGAGGTAGTCATCACCGTCACCATTCTTGATGTACCCGTCACTGAAACCACTGACAACCGCCCCTTTGGTCTCGCCTAAACGCTTGATCGCCACCATCTGCTCTAATGAACAGCTTGGCGAAAGCAGAAAAACCGGATGAGCAGCTGAAGCAATCGCATTTTTCAAGCCGTCAACGGCACTACTCACGGTAGCAGTACCGTTATTGACTTTTGCTTCAGTCATTCGATCTCCGTTTTCTTGCTTGTAAGTCATGCGCCCTTCGTCGCATATAAAGTACCCGTTGACGAGTTCGTTGAGTCGAGGGCGAAAACGGTAGATGACATCATCCTTATATTTTTCGCGATTATGGTCGATGAAGATATTGCAGCCTTTACTGCACCCGTGGCACACACCCTTATCCCTGCTGAGAAACCAGACCCGTTGTTTGAAACGGAAATCGCTACTGGTCATGGCTCCTACCGGACAAAGGTCAACCACGTTGAGCGCATAGCGGTTGTTGAGGGGACGGCCGGGGAAAATATTGACCCTGGCATCATCGGTCCTGTTGACAATGCCAAGCTCACCGGTCTTGGTCACCTGCCGGGTAAAACGAACACAGCGGGCACAAAGGATACATCGTTCCTGATCGTGGATTACACCACACCCGAAATCGAGTTTCTTCCCCTTCTGTACCTGCGGCACTCGCATACGGCTGTCCTGGCAATCGTACTCCTGGTAGTAATCCTGGAGCGCGCACTCACCGGCCTGATCACAGATAGGACAGTCTACAGGATGATTTATGAGCTCAAGCTCCATCACATCCTTTTGAATTTTTTTAATTTTTTCCGCATCAAGTTGAACCTTCATCCCCTCAGCTGCCGGCGTTTTGCAAGCAGGCACCAAAGGTGGCCTTCCGTCTTCGATTCCAACGAGGCACATCCGACAGTTACCGTCTGCACCGAGTGCAGGATGATAACATAGATGAGGAATTTCTATGCCGACGGCGCCAACAGCATCGATCAGGTTCTTCCCTGCTTCGACTTCGACTTCCTGTCCATTTACGAACAGTTTTACCATTTCTGCCATGGTTCTTACCTATCCCTATTGCATTGCTTTTGACAATGAAGCCCTATTTACTGCACATAAGCTTCAAATTCATGCCGGAACTTGTCTAAAAAGGCTCGCACAGGCATCGTACATGCTGCTGACAGCACACATACTGTTTTCATTTCGATATTGTCGCAGAGCTCCCTGAGCAGGTTGACATCATCGATTGTCCCCTCACCATTGATAATTTGCTTCACAATCTTTAACATCCAGCCAAGTCCCTCACGACAGGGCGTACATTGGCCACAGCTTTCATGGTGATAAAAGTCAATCAGATTCTTGACCAGCTTGACCACATCCACGTCCTCATCAAGGACGACAATACCACCAGAACCGAACATGGTTCCGTGCTCGGCCATGGATTCGTAGTCAAGGGTAACGGTTTCAACCTGGTCAGGCGTGAGCACAGGAGTGGAGCTTCCGCCGGGTATAACCCCTTTAAGCTTTTTCCCACCTTTCACACCGCCGGCAAGTTGT
The DNA here is from genome assembly GCF_055398265.1 of Desulfogranum aggregans. NCBI lineage: Bacteria > Pseudomonadati > Thermodesulfobacteriota > Desulfobulbia > Desulfobulbales > Desulfobulbaceae > Desulfogranum > Desulfogranum aggregans. The sequence goes on from NZ_AP042447.1 coordinate 1,227,942, forward strand.
TCAATGACGTCTTTCAGCGGCACCCCAAGGGGCAGTTCGTACATTCCAGGCTTTTCAACCAAACCGGATATGCCAAAGAGGTGGGTCCCGGGACTCTTTTCGGTTCCGTACGCCTTATAGGCGTCAGCGCCCTGTGCAACTATATAAGGAACGGAGGCGATACTCTGCACGTTATTAATGATGGTTGGACAACCATACAGTCCTTCTACCGCTGGAAACGGCGGCTTACTCCGAGGTTGCCCTTTTTTCCCTTCAATGGATTCGAGCAGTGCGGTTTCCTCGCCGCACACATAGGCTCCAGCGCCGCGATGAACAGTGACGTCTACCCTATAATCGTTACCAGCGGCCTTTTCACCGAGATAGCCGGCAGCATATGCTTCATCAATGGCGGCCTGAAGAATTTTCACCTGGGTGGTGTACTCGCCGCGGATATAGATGTAGGCATCGTGACTGCCAATGGCGTAGCAGCTGATAATAATCCCTTCAATCAGCAGGTGCGGGTCGCGCACAAGGATGTAGCGATCCTTAAAGGTTGCGGGTTCCGACTCATCGGAGTTAACAGCAAGGTAAACTGGCTTATCATTGTCCTTGGGCAAAAACGTCCATTTCAGCCCTGTAGGGAACCCTGCACCGCCACGACCGCGCAGCCCTGAGTTCTTTACCTCCTCAGTAACCTGCCCCGGCTCCATGCTGAAAGCTTTTTCAACCACGGAGTAAGCTCCGTGCTTAAGTGCCACCTCAAGTTTATTGCAGTCTTCGATATCAAATCGTGCACTGAGTAATTTTACTTCCATCGGTGTTCCCTCCTATTTCAGCGTGGCCAAAAGTGCTTTCATTTTTTCCACGTCCATATTCTCGTGGAACTCACCGTTGACCTGCACCACCGGAGCGGTCCCGCAATGGCCAAGACATTCAACCTCTTCCAGACTGAACTTACCATCTTTGGTTATTTCCCCAGGTTTGAGTCCTAATTCCTGTTCAAGATAGTCTACGATCTGTTGTTTTCCGAGAAGATAGCAGGAAAGCGTACGGCAAACGCATATGTGATATGTACCCATGGGATGAAGGTGGTACATCGTATAAAACGTTGCCACCTCAAACACCTTACTGGCATAGGTACCTATTCTGTCGGCAATGTAGCCGATTGCTTCAGCGCTGATCCAGCCTTCCTGTTCCTGGGCAAGCCACAGGGCGGGAAGAATCATGGATTCACGAGTCGGATAGCGCTTGACGAGTCTCTCGAATTCTGCATCTCGTTCTGCGTCAAACTGAAATGGCGTTCCAGTTTCAATTAGTTGTGATCTATCGCTCATCTGTCCAACTCTCCACCGATAATATTGATGCTACTCAGATTGATAACTGCGTCGGCAACCATTTCACCTTCAACCATTTCATGGAATCCCCCCATGGTGTAGAAACATGGTGGCCGAACCTTGCACTTATACGGTTTGCCTGAGCCGTCAGATACAAAATGAAAGCCTAATTCGCCGTTGGCGGCCTCAAAAGAGTCATACCACTCACCAGGAGGCGTCTTTACGCCTTCAAATATGAGTTTGAAATGCCCGGCAAGACCTTCAATGTTGTCATACACCTTGTCCTTTGGTGGCAGCGACACTTTATTGTTGTGCACATTCACAGGACCACCGGGGATCATTTTCATCGCTTGGCGAACGATGGAGATACTCTGAAATATCTCCTCAAACCTCACCATGATCCGATCGTAAATATCGCCGTTGGTGCCTACAGGGATAGAGAAGTCAAAGGCCTCATAGTTGTAGTAAGGGCTGTCTTTACGGAGATCGAAAGGTACCCCGGAAGCCCGCAGGTTGGGACCGGTAAAACCGTAGGAAAGCGCCAGTTCAGGGGAAAGGGAGCAGACGTCCTGGGAACGTTCGTGCACGATACGGTTTTTCGCCACCAGGGCCAGGGAATCAGCTACACCTTTTTCAATGCCTTTGAGGTGGTTTTCCATATCAGCTTCCCACCCCTCATAGAAGTCCCGATACATACCTCCTATTCGAGTGAAGGAACTGGTCAGGCGAGCACCGCACAGTCTGCTGATAAAATCATAGGCTGCTTCCTTCTCATTGTACAGGTACCAGTAGTTGGTCAGCCCCCCCATATCGACGAACAGCGCGGCGAGGCAGACGAGATGGTCAAGCGCCCTGTAGAATTCCGAGAGTATCACCCGCATGAACTGAGCTCTCTCCGTAATCTCTATGTCCAGCCAAGACTCAACTGCTTTTGCAAAGGCGACATTGTTCATCAGGGATGAACAATAATTGAGCCTATCAGTCAAAGGGATGATCTGGTTATAGGTCCTGTCTTCAGCTGTCTTTTCAAAGCCACGATGAAGATAGCCGATTTCATTGACATTGGCGACGATGCTTTCGCCGTCAAGAGCGGTAAGAATTCGAATCGCACCATGGGTGGCGGGATGGGAAGGACCAATGTTCAAGAACATGATTTCCGTGTTGATGTCCTTCATGGTCTGCGCATCAACACCTTTGACTGCTAATCGTGCCTTAATTTCTTTTTCCAGGCTATCGGAGTCGTAACAGATCTGACGATCGTCAATCCGATAGTCTTTTCGTAATGGATGCCCTTCAAACTGCCAGTGGTTGAGTATTCGCCGAAGGTCAGGGTGCCCTTGGAAGTTAATCCCATACTGATCATAGGTTTCCCGTTCACCCCAGTTTGCCGAATCCCACAGATGGCAGGCGGTAGGCACCCCAACTTCGGGGTCCGCTACCGGAGTCCGAACCTGAACCAGCAGGTTCTTTTCCCAGTTTCGGAGAGTATAGACCACACAAAACCGAGTTTCGGTTTGCTGCGGATAATCTAAATAGTCGATTGCAGTGACATCTAGCAGCAGACCAAAATCCAGGTTCGGATCTTTCCTCAACTTCGCAAGTGTCTGTTCTAGCTCCTCTGGTTGAACCGTGAGGACTACCGAATCCACGCTCGTTTCACAGGGAACCTCCGGGAAGGCGCCCTGAATGAGTTCCAGTGCCGTCGTATTCATATCAGTCGAGAATCCCTTTGAAATCTTTATGGCGATCATCCAATACGCTTTCACCTTTGATGTGGTCCTGGATCTTCATGAGAGCATCAAGAACCGCTTCTGGTCTAGGTGGGCATCCGGAAATGTACACATCGACGGGGATAATCTCGTCAATTCCCTGCACTGTACAGTAATTATCATAGATACCGCCGGAACTGGCACATGCGCCCATTGCTACTACCCATTTGGGCTCAGGCATCTGTTCGTAAATCCTCTTAAGGATTGGAGCCTGCTTGTAACTGATAGTCCCGCAGACAAGCATCAGGTCAGCCTGTCGAGGCGAGAATCGTACAACTTCTGCACCCCATCGTGAAATATCGAGCTGACTGGCTGCAGCACTCATGAACTCAATAGCGCAACAGGCAGTACCAAATACCATAGGCCAAAGTGAATACTGTCGGCCCCAGTTGACAACGACATCAAGTTTTGTTGTCAATACCGAATCGCCCAGTTTTGCTTCTAATCCTAACGCCAATTGAGCACCCCTTTCTTTAAGATGTAAATAAGCCCTGTAAGGAGCAGCACCATAAAGACCAACATTTCCGTGAAACCAAACCAGCCCAGTTCACGAACACTGACGGCCCATGGGTACATAAACACTGCTTCAATGTCGAACAGGAGAAAAAGAATTGCGAGCAGATAGAACTTGACACTGAACTTCTGTTCAGCAAGTCCAATCATTCGCTTGATACCGCTTTCATACGGATCGTCTTTTATCTCGCTTTTCACTCGTGGCCCCAGCACCGTGGCTGCGACCATGAACAACGGGATAAATACGGCAATCCCTATGAGAGCAATTGCCGAGAGAACCAGTTCAGTTGTCATCGCTTCAACCTCTCAACTCTGATTGAATAATTTCGAGCTGCTTGAACATAACCAGCTTCAATTGTTGGACTAAAATAGAAAAAAAATGAACCGCTATTCATTAACTAGAGACGCTCCTTCTGTCAAGAAAAAACAATTAATTCATAAAAATGGGACTTGACACTCCCTCACGAGTGACTAACCAGTTATGCAAGTTGTGCAAACCATGATCACCCTGCCAAGGAATTCCTGCCAGCATTTTGCAGCCTTTTTTGCCCAAGTGCGCGAGCACTGCCCTTTCCTGTAGCCGCTGATGGCCTCATAACTTAAAGCACATTTTGCACACAATCATTCTTCCGTCTCAAGGGTTGCTCGTTTCCCTTATCTTCCGCCTTCTCCATTCCCCTCAACATCAACTCTACGCAGAAGAGACACACCACATCCCGGCCTGCTCCACGATTTTTCCATTCGCACCTGAAAGGGCATGGACGTATTGATCACAAAATGGTAGTAAACAACCAGTCGCCTGCAATACCAACTGCCTGCCTTTTGCGACAGATACTGATTTACAACTCTCAATACGAGCCTCTAGCAGACCATGAGCAAATATCCTCCCGGCAAGCCAGTACCGCCCAAATGGCTAACTCATTTTGATACCCACCTTATAGGTGAAGGCACCCACGAAAAGGTGTATGAAAAACTTGGCGCCCATCTGATTGATGCCGATGGAGAGCGCGGGGTCGTGTTTGCCGTGTGGGCCCCCAATGCGCACAGGGTAGCGGTCATTGGGGATTTCAACAACTGGGATACGACTGCACACGTTATGCGCTCTTCAGATTCCGGGATCTGGAGTATCTTTATCAGCGGCCTTGGAGAGCATACCGTCTACAAATACCATATCACCACCCAGGACCATCAGGGGTTTGACAAAGCCGACCCGTACGGCTTTGCCATGGAGGAAAGACCGCGGACCGGATCAGTTGTAGCCGACCTCGATGCCTACCAGTGGCAAGATCAACAATGGATGGCAGGGCGCCAGGAGCGGCAGGACCTTGCCAGCCCCATATCCATTTACGAAGTCCAGCTCGGCTCATGGCGAAAGCCCTCTGACCCCACCTACGGCGCCCGTTTTCTTACCTACAGGGAACTGGCAGACACCCTTGTACCCTATGTGCAGGAGTTGGGTTTCACCCACATTGAAATCCTGCCGGTGGCCGAATACCCATACGATGGGTCATGGGGATACCAGGTGCTCGGGTTCTTTGCCCCCACGTCCAGGTTCGGGACCCCAACCGATTTCATGTACCTCATCGACCAGTGCCACCAAGCCGGTATTGGCGTCATACTTGACTGGGTGCCCGCCCACTTCCCCAAGGACGGGTCAGGGCTTAATTTTTTTGACGGCACCCATCTCTACTCGCACAAGCATCCATTTCAGGGAGAACATCAGGACTGGGGAACCTTGATCTTTAATTTCGGACGCAACGAAGTCCGCTCTTTCCTCATCTCCAATGCCCTTTTCTGGCTTGATAAATATCACATCGACGGCCTTCGGGTCGATGCTGTTGCCTCCATGCTCTACCTCGACTATTCCCGCGAGGATGGACAGTGGATCCCCAACGAATTCGGCGGGCGGGAAAACCTGGAAGCCATCCACTTTCTTAAAAAGACCAATGAAGTCGTTCACGGTGTGTATCCCGGGGTATTGACCATAGCCGAGGAGTCCACCTCCTGGCCGATGGTCTCTCGTCCGACGTATCTCGGCGGACTTGGCTTCAGTCTCAAATGGAATATGGGGTGGATGCACGACACCCTCAAATACATGCAGACCGATCCCCTATACAGGAAATACCATCACAACCGCATGACCTTTGGTATGCTGTATGCCTTCCATGAAAACTTTGTCCTCCCGCTCAGCCACGATGAGGTCGTGCATGGCAAGCGTTCCCTGTTGAACAAGATGCCCGGTGATGAGTGGCAGCAGTTTGCCAACCTTCGGGCCTATCTCGCTTTCATGTGGGGATACCCTGGAAAAAAATTGCTATTTATGGGAAGTGAATTCGGTCAACGCCAGGAATGGAACTACGATTCCGGCCTGGAGTGGGACGCCTTGGAGTCCCTACAGCATGCCGGTGTGCAGCGATTGACTCGAGATCTTAATCTTGTTTACCAGCATCAGCCTTCCCTATACGAACAGGAATTTGACTGGACCGGGTTTTCATGGATTGATGCCAACGATTCCGACAATTCGGTGCTCTCTTTTATCCGTTATGCAAAAAATCCTGATGACTTTCTGATTATTATCTGTAATTTTACTCCTGTTGTTCGTTCGCAATACAGAATTGGAGTACCGAAACCGGGGTGCTATGCGGAACTCATTAATTCTGATCTTGAAATCTACGGCGGCAGTGGTGTGGCCAACGCTCAGGAAATCTATGCGGCTCCTGAACCCTCCCACGGCCAGGCACACACCCTAACCCTTACCCTTCCGCCGCTGACCACATTACTACTGAAGCTACATTAATCGCTCTCCTGAGGAAACAGACACAAACCCAAACTGAAAAGGCTTATGAAAACACGTACGATTCTCCTGACAGTGGTTGGTATTGTTGTTTACATTTTCATCGCCAGGTACCACGGTGAACTGAAAAAAAACAATCCCCTCCCCAGTGAAACCGCTCCCGTAGCCGTGGCACACGATGCACCTGCTGCGCCGGCTGAACCAGATGCCCTCCATTCTGAAACGCATGAAGAGCATGCTGTAGAAAAGGCAGCGGCAGAACATCCCCCCGAGGTTGCCACTGAACATTCTCCAGAAGTTGCTGAGCCGCCAGCGGCAGAGCCCTCTACGGCAGTATCCCAACAACCCACGCCGGAAGATGCAACACCTGCTGAGCCAGCTGCCCCCTCCCCGGCTCAACCGGATATGGCCGTTGTTGACAGCCAGGAACAACTCAGCGATGAACTGGCTCAAAAAGAAAAACAGATCCTCCAGCTCCTGGAGGCTCAGGAAATTGTAGCAAAAAAATATCAACAACTCCTGCGTCAGCGGGAACAGGATCAAGCTATTATTCGCGCCCTGCAAAAGGGGAAACAGCATGTAGAACAGCAACTTGAGCAGCGTCAACATGCTGAAGAGGCGCTGCAGACAACCCAAGTTGCCTTGCAGGAAGCGGAAAAAGCCGTGGTTACCGCCAACGACCGAATCCGTGGACTCGCAGAGAAAAACAGCGACCTCAGCAAAGAGTACACTGCTGCCAAAGCTGCTGTTCAGCAACTCAAGGCAGCTCTTGTTGACGCTGAGCTGACCAACAGCAAAGCAGAAAAAATAGTAGAGGATAATCAGAACCAACTGAGCAAGCTTCAGGACCAGGTGGAAGCGCAAACCGGAGAAATTGGTCGGCTTAAGGCAAAATTAAGCGATGCGACTTCCCAGCTTGCCATCACCAAAAACAACCTGAAAAAGGCCGACCTCAAAGCTGAGGCGATGTTTCGCTTCGGTCAGGAAAAAGAAAAAGCCCTGCTTCCCTATGAAGAGGAAATTGCCCGCCTGCAGAACCTGATTCTCGACAAAGAAACAGCTCTGTCCGCTGCTGTGGGAGAGGGTGAATCCCTCCATAAAGCAATGAGTTCCGCGTCCGAAGAGATCGAGACGCTCCAGGCCAAAATCAGCGAACAGGCGGAGCAGTTCACCCTGCTCCAGGAAGCTGCCACCTCTACCCAGGCTGCTCTGGAATCTGTGCAAGCCGATCTCGCCGGCAAGGAAGAAGAGCTGGCCACAGCGCTTGAATTGCTGGAAGAGACCGAGGCCAAAAGGGTAGCGACAAGTGACCAGTTCAACGCATTGACCGAATCCCATGCCGCTGCAACCCAGGAACTTGAAGCCCTCTCCACAGCTCAGCAGACCGCCCTGCAAAAAATTATCGATCTTGAAGCTGCACTGGCAGAAAACCAGGCATCATCCAGCGCTCTCCAGGCCAAACTCGATAATCTTACCGAGACAGTGCAACCTTTGCAGGAACAACTGACAGAAAAAGACACTACCATCGAGCAACTCAACAGCCAGTTGCAGGAAATGGTGGAAAAGCATACTGCACTGAAGGAAGAAAACCTCACCCTGGCAGGAAAGATCGATGCAATGATCGCTGACCAGGAGGCGGTTGAGGGACTCAGGCAGGAACTTGAGCAGGCCACCACCGCTCTGGCGGCCCTTGAAGCAGAAAAAGAGGCCTTTGCCGCCGCTCAACCCCAGATAGAAGAACTGCAGTTGCAAGTACAGACCCTGGAAGCATCCCTGGCTGACAAGGAGACTGCAGCGGCTGAAACAGCAGCCCTTGTGGAAACATTGATGCCGTTGCAGGAACAATTGGTCCCTCTCCAGGAGCAGGTACAGACCTTAGAAGCGGCTGTAGCGGCTAATGAAAACGTGATAGCCGAGAAAGAAGCGGCTCTGGCAGAGTCAATGGCTAAAATGGAGGAGCTTGCTGCTGTACAGACGCAGCTGGAGGAAAGCGGACAGAAAAATAGCGAGCTCAACGCCGCCCTTGAAGAACAGAGCGGGCAGCTGGCTGCAGTCAAAGAAGAACTGACCGTTATTCAGGAACAAAACACCGCCTTGACAGAACAGCTTGCCGCGGCACAGGCCGCTGTTGAAGAACAGAGCGGACAGGTGACAACAGTTAAAGAAGAACTGACCGTTGTTCAGGAGCAAAACGCTGCCCTGACAGAACAGCTTGCCGCAGCACAGGCCGCTGTTGAAGAGATTCCGGCACTCAAACAGGCCATTGAAGAAAAAGAGGCCGCGGTCGCTGCTGCCGAACTTCAGCTGCAGGAACTGCAAGCCGTGGACCAGGAAGTTAATCAGCTCAAATCCAACCTGGAAGAGGCGGTCAGTGCTAAAACCGCACTGTTGCAGCAAGTAGATGGCCTTGGCGCTCGCATCCAGGACATGAACACCGCGCTCAGTGAAAGCAACGCCAGCGTCAGCACGCTTGACGAACAACTTGCAGCTACCCAGGCGGAGGTTGCATCCCTTACCACAGCCCTGGAAGAGAAAAAGAGCGAAACCGCCGAGCTTGCAGCGGCACAGGCCGAGAAGCAGGAACAGCTCCAACGTCTTGAGCAGCAGGTTACCCAATTAAACGAGCAGCTCGCCGTCTCAGAGGCAGACAAAGAGGCATTGCTGGCCGCTGAGCAGGATATCAGCGCGCTGCAGGAACAAAAGAATGAACTGGAGGCACAGCTGAACGGTGCGCAGGAAGCAACCGCAACACTTGAAAACCAGGTTGCGACCCTCCAGGCCGAACTTGAAGCCATGAAAGCTCAGCAGCTGCAACTGCAGCTGCAAACCGCTGATAGTGACAATGACGGTGTTAACGATGCCGAAGATAAATGCCCTGAGACTGCCGCAGGGGTAAACGTCGATGCCACCGGCTGCGAACCAGATACCGATGGCGATGGTCTGGTGGACAGCCTGGATCTTTGCAACGATTCCACTCCTGACAGTACTGTTAACGCCCTCGGATGCGCTGCAGAAGAAAACATTATTCTCAGCGGGGTAACCTTCACCATCGGTACCGCTGACCTTACTCCAGAGGCCAGAGAAAGCCTGGACTCAGTGGTGGCAGCGCTGCTCAAAGCACCTGGCATTAGGCTGGAAGTAGCCGGCTACACAGATTCCATAGGCGACGCTGAACGGAACCTGCAGGTATCTACCCAGCGGGCCGAGTCAGTCGTGGCCTATCTGGTGGAACAAGGTGTCGACGCCGAAAGGCTGGTGGCCAAGGGGTACGGCATGGCCGACCCGATTGCTGATAATGCCACCCGTGCCGGCCGGGCCAAAAACCGACGGGTTGAGCTACATCAGTTGGCCGAATAACATCACCAACGTTTTGCTTTACAACCAAGGCCCGCTGCACCTCCTGGTGCAGCGGGCCTTTCTCTTTTTCTCCTGCCTTTTACCCCTCGCAAAAATATCCCGCCGAGGATAGACTCTTGAACGCGAAAATGGTAAACACACCCGTGAGAGGTGTGCGAGCCGGCATGCCGGTTTCTCCAACAAAAATACTACTCAATAAACGACCACCCCCAGTTAAATCCTCATGGAAAGAGCACTGTTAATCGCCTTTGCGGCGGCATTGGGTACCGCTTTTTATATTTGGTTTGCACGAGCGGTGCACACGGAAAAAATGCAGGGATTCATTGATCGTCACCTCTGGCTGATGCATCCCAATGCGATCTGTTACTGGCGCACAGCGATGGCTCTCTTTGCTCTTGGCCTTTACTTTTTTGTCGGCATGCAGTCTATCGCTATCCTTATTTTCACCTTTGCCGCCATCCTTGACGGTGTAGACGGCACAGTGGCACGAGCATGCGGCCTGACCACCAGCTGGGGAGAGTGGCTGGATCCCTTGTGCGACAAAATCACCTACCTCCCGCCTTTAATCGGTTTTGCCTATGTAGGTATTCTTTCCATCAACCTGGTGTGGGTCCTGGTCGGAATAGAACTTTTTGGCCAGTTTTTTGCCCGCCATATTCTCTCGCGTCTCAGCTCTTCTGTTGCAGCCAATAATTTTGGTAAAATCAAAGCGATTATCTGTTTTACCCTGATGATATTCTGTGCCCTGCTGGAGGCGAGCTCCGGTATAATTAACATTGCCGACGAGATTCTGGTGGCATGCATTATCCTGGCCGCTGCCTCGATCTTCTTCAAATTCATTCCCAATCGATTATACGCCGATATCCTTTCCACCCTCAATTTCTTTTGCGGTCTCACCAGCCTTGTCCTGACCCATAACAAGCAATTTGTATGGGCCATCTTCGTCATCATCCTAGGGCAGCTTTTTGACCTGTTTGACGGTCGCATGGCTGAAAAACACGGCGGGACCAAATACGGCCCCTACCTTGATGATGTTGCTGATTTTGTCAGTTTCGGGCTTGCCCCTGCCTATGTCATCATTCAATCAGGAGGGGGAATGGCGTGGGTATTTGCCGTCATCTTCTTTTCAGGAGTAGCCTATCGGCTGGTGCGTTTTGTCACGGTGGATAAAAAACGAACCGATATCCCTGAAGGGGTGTTTAATGGGCTTCCCAGTCCTGCCGGCGCACTGATCGTCCTGGGAGCGGCACTGGTCGCTCCCACTCCCGTACTGTGGTTGATCACCACCCTCACCGTCGGTCTGATGGTCAGCCATGTCCGGTTTGCCCATTTTGCCAGAGTCATCCTCAAACACACCCCAAGGCCGCTGTTTATCCTCACCTGTGCGACCATTACCGTTATGATTGCCTTTATTTTAAAAACCAAAAACGTGGAGATGTTCGGTTTTTTGATTCTTCTGTCCGCTTTTCTCTATCTGGTTATCGGCCGAAAATGGGCCACGCCCCCTCAATCTTAAAAGTCAGGAGGCATAGCCCCTCCACCCGCCCCAGAACCCGGCGTTGGGTCAGGAACCGTTTCGTCGGTTTCCACCATCCTGTACGCCCTGCGGTCGCCCTGGCCATCCCGCAGGCTCTGCTCCACCCGAGGCTGGATTTCAGCAAGCAGCTCTTCCCGCTCCAGATATGGGCATGGTGAAGAATAGGGAAAGTCCCGGCATTGTCGCGGTCTCGCCTCGTGAATGCCACAACGCCTGCACATTCGATCTGTACGAAGAAATACACAGGACCCGTCCGTACGAACTTTGAATGTATTTTTACCTTCCATGTAGCGTTTGCGCACTTCCCCATCGGTTATGGTAAAGTGCCTGGCTATCCGATTAATATCCGACGCGTCCAGGTAGAGGGTTGCCCCTTCCAGTCGGTAACAGCAATAGCCGGGACAGTAGTTGCAATACAGAGTACTGGTTGCCAATACGTATGGTGGCTGATGTTGATGCATTTCCTGCTCTGCTCCTTGCGCCGCGCTCAGGGCGGGCAGAAATCTCGTTCTGGATGTCTTGAACATGTCGATTTTACTCAAGTATAAAGCATAGAGGCAAGTTCGCTTAAGCCATATACCAATGGGGGAAAAGGGACACCGAATCATCAGCGACCGATGGAGCGGAGGAGACAAACACTCCGCTCCATGGCTTCAGCATTAAAGGCGCATACTGCACCAGCGGCCGCTGCAGTTATTCATCCCACAGACTACTCAGGGTATATGGTCCACCTGGCATTTGCCAAAAATCACCGGCAACATACCGTCGATTCCGGTCCAATCCGGCGAGTTCCTTCATGTCGCGCTCGTTCAACTCCAACTCAATGGCCGCCAGGTTCTGCTGCAAACGCTCAGGATTGGATGATTTCGGTATCACTGCCGTCCCCCTGTGCATTGCCCAGCTGATCAACACCTGTGCCGGTGTGGCTGCATGCCTTTCAGCTACAGCAGCAACTGCAGGATCCTCAAGCAGCACAGGCTCATCCTGTGCCTTGAACTGGGCTGGCCGATCCTTTGACCCCAATGGTGAATATGCCGTAAGATAAATATCGTTGCCCTGACAGAAATCGAGCATCCTGGGTTGTTGCAGGTAGGGATGAAGCTCAACCTGATTCATTTCCGGCTTTATCCTTGCTGTTTTCAGCAGGCTATCCAACTTATTGGTGCTAAAATTGGACACCCCGATATGACGGCAGAGGTTCGCCTCGACAAGAGATTCCATGGCTTTCCAGGTTTCGGCAATAGGCATCTCTTCCAGCGACAGAAAACCATCTGCCGCCGAAGGAAAAACAATCCCCTGACGGTGAGCAATCGGCCAATGGATAAGAAAAAGATCGAGGTAGTCGAGCTGCAAATCCTGAAGTGTCTTCTCCACAGCCGGCTGAACGTCAGCAGGCGCATGAGCATCATTCCACAGCTTGGAGGTAATCCATAGATCCGACCTGGCAACGACCCCTTCTGCCACAGACTCGGCAATTGCTTTGCCTACTTCGCCTTCGTTCCCATAAATCGGTGCACAGTCAAGATGACGGTAGCCGATTTTCAGAGCCTCCTTGACGGCGGTATAAACGTCGCCCGGAGTGGCCTTCCAGGTGCCGAGTCCGATAAAGGGCATCTTGTCGCCATTGGTAAATTCCAGCATTTTCATCTTAATCCTCCAGAGTAAGAGAGGCTTTGCGTCGCAAGTCGTTTGCGTCGTCACCCTCTTTTTTCATTCAACGTAACTCCCCTACCCGCGGGGTGGTAACTCCACAGTTTCGTTATCCTCCAATCCGTAACTGTTCTCTGGTGCCCCAAAATTTGGTCAAGCATTTTTCCTCGCATAGGCGGACTATAACGAGAAATAATGCTTGACCGAAGGTGGATTGCACATGAGCAGTTACCATAAAAGAAAATAATAACAAAACAGTACAAACCACTCACTGCCTGAAGAAGTGTAAGTACTTACCTGCAGACGGTCAAGAAGAACGCACCGCTGTCATTGGTGTCTTGCGCTGACGGAAGCCTTTCGGCATAGATCTGCCATGGCATTACTGTCTTATCCCTTGTTGTACGGTTGCCGGGAAGGTGATGACCTTATATGCGGCTTGCCCTGTTGCCCGAAAAACGCAGCATCCCCCCCCTGTTGATTACTCAAAAAAAACATATAGTATAGGTGGAGTGAACTACTCGGCACCATTGGCGACCGGACCACCATTTAACCTATTATTCCTTTCTGTGGAGCCGGAAACCCACAGCGGCAGCTCGTGATAAGGTCGTCCTAGAGAAAAGCAAGCAAGACCTATAGACTGTATTCTGACGTGTATCACGGTATCGGTGCAACATCGCTGCCCCTGCATTTACCTATCCTTCATCATGGCACGAAAAACCTGCAGCAAAGGAGACGTATAAGCGACATCAAGAACAGACAAGGGGAAACAATGGCTCAGATTTTTATTTCCTATCGACGGGAGGATGCCCGGTACGTTGCCGGCATGCTCAGCCAACGCTTACGCAGGACATTTGGCGATGATTCGGTGTTTATCGACCTTGATGCCATCCCTTTAGGGATGGATTTCCGCGAATATATCAATAAGGCTGTGGCAGAATGTGTTGTGCTGTTGGCCATCATAGGCGACAAGTGGTTGACTGCGACTGACCGGCAACACCATCGAAGAATTGACGATCCCTCGGATTTTGTCCGTATTGAGATTGAAGCAGCGATCAGCCGCAATATCCCGATCATCCCCATACTCATTGACAATGCGACCATGCCCGGGCCGGACTCGCTCCCGGAATCGATGCATCCCCTCGCCTATCGGAATGCCGCGGAGTTACGCGCAGGGCGCGATATGGATCACCATATGAAGCGACTGGTTCACGCCTTACAGCGCTTAGTCGGCCAAACCAGCGCCGGGGACAAAATACCGGTTGTTGACTGGCCTAAACCAAAGGACACATCACCCGCAGGTCATTCCATGGCCTCCTTCCGCTTCACCAGAGACACCGGGTGGGCGGGGATGCTCAGTGCCTTCACCCTGCAGGTAGACGGTAAAGTGGTCGGTAAGCTGCGAGTCGGTGAATCGCTTGACGTTTCCGTCACCCCTGGCACCCATCAGGTACGGGTAAGCGGCGCCGGCACCTTCTTTGACTGGGAGCGGGAACTCACGATTGAGGCTGGCCAGTCGCGAGCATGGAAAGTGGCCTACACCATGGTCGGAGGAGTGAAGATGACAGAGGAATGACCGCCCCCCTCCACGCCCACCAGCAGGCCGCTCATCAACCGGAGCTTCAAACCAATCGAAGGATCAGCAGGTTGATGCAGCCGATAAGAAAGCCAAGCAGGGCGCCAAAGAGATTGATGTACTTGAACTGCTCCTCCATGATGGACAACAAGAGCCCTTCCAATTTCAACAGGTCGAGAGAATCCACTTTTTCCCTGACCAACTGGTTAATTTTCAAGGAACCGACCAGTCCCGGCACCTCCTTGAGCAGCATGTTATTGGTTGTCAGGACCGCATATTCGACAATTCCCTTCTGCACTCCATGGGGAATAATTGCATGCAGACTGCCAACCGGCCGATCGAGAATAACATCCACCGCCTTATCCGTCAGGATATGAAGCAGTCGTTCAATATTGGCTGACCGAATCAGACCGACACACTCCCGTGCGATCCACTGGCGAATCTCGACCTGGCGATCCGCGGTATACATCTGATCACTGAGGGTACTGATGGTTAATTCACCCTGATCACACCAGGCCTCCAGACTCTGCTGCAGAATGCCGGGCTGTTCACCGCGCAGACTGGTCAACAGGGACAGCAGCTGCCGAGCCACATCCTCGCTCAGCTTCTGCAGGTTCTCTTGACCCACCTGCTCAAGCCATTCTCCCACCGGCCGATCAAGAGCCGCATCCACCTGGCTGCAAAGCACGCCGGCGATGTGGTCAACCAATTCCGGTTCCTGCAGCCAGCGAACGACATCCTCTTCTTTGTCGGTAAGGTAAGTATCAATGGTTGCTGTAAGTGAATCCATATCAATGAATCCACGGGCCATAGCCCCCATGGGTCCCATGGATTCAATAAAATGGTCCACTCCGCCGAGGATACCCTTATTCAACCGTTCCCGGATAAATGGTTCAGAAAGCTGACGGCCCATCTGTGCCAGGAGATCCGGTGTATGTTTGCGAATAGTCCCATGGAGGAGTTCAATCACCTGTTCAGGTAACTGGGCCCGCAACGGGTGCTGGCTGACTGCTGCTGAGCCGAGCCACCGACGCAAGGTGCGGGCAACATGCTCCAGGGTAGCCGGATGAGCTACAATGTGTTCAATAATCCCCTCCAACACTGCATACAGCGTTCGTCGAGATGGCTGACTGACCAGTTGATTGATCTGTTTATCGCCCATCTCCTGCAAACGTTCAGAGAGAAAACCATAAACCTGCTCCTCCCACTCCTGCCTAGCGAGAAAAGCTCCGAGCCCAACTCCAAGCCGCCTTTTGAGGGTTTGTACGGCAATTTTAAAATAGGACTGAAACCGTTGCGGGATAAACGAAGAAAGGGGCCCGAGGTCTTTACCGAATAATTGATGCAGACGGTTATCGATAAGGGAATAAAGATGTTCCTGAAACGGCTCTCTGGAGAGGGCGGAACCGATCTCCATGCTGGTCAACAGGTGTTCCCCGACCATCTCCCCTATGTTTTCAGCAAGTTCATGCCGCTTGGAAGGGATAACGCCGGGAGTCATGGGGATGCGCAGGCCAAACACATACCACGGTTTAAGCGGCCGAAAAAGCATGCGAATGGCAATACGGTTGGTCAGATAGCCGATAAAGGCACCAATAACCGGTGGCCCGGCATAGGTGGCGAGGAAGAGGAGATCTACGGGTTCCATAGAGGTTGGATAAAAAAAGAAAAGGGATTACAACAGGATGAACAGCATCATCCTGTGACGATATCAACAAGTTGCATGGGGTGTTCTATAAGATAGGTTGCCCCGTGCTGCCGCAGTTCATCGGCTTCCCTGAAGCCCCACAGCACGCCGACACTGTCCAGGCCGGCAGCGGCCGCTGTCTGCATATCCACAGCGGTATCGCCGACGTAAAGCACCCTGCCCTGATTGACCGGCAGCAGCTGCAAAATCTCCCTGGCGCCAGCAGGATCGGGTTTTTTCGGGACCTGCTCACGCTGACCAAGAACCGTATGAAACCGCCATTGGGGCAAAAGCCGATCAACGCAGATTCGGGTAAAGTTGTCAGGCTTATTGGAAAGAATGGTTAAGTGCACCCCCATCTGCGATAACGAATTCAGCATTTCAGGCACACCCGCGTAGGCATCGGTTTCCCTGTCCCAGTTGGCAGCGTAATCCTCACGGAAAAGTTCAATGGCCTGAGCAAGCATTGCCGGTGTTCGATGGTGATCGGGCAGAATACGCTCAACAAGCGTTGCCATGCCGTCGCCGACGAAGTATCGATAACTGGCCACGGGATGAGCTTGCAGGCCCAAGGCTTCCAGAACACGATTGCCGGTCCCGGCCAAATCAGCCAGTGAATCGAGCAGGGTACCATCCAGGTCAAAAATAACAGCTGTATAACGCATGATGTGTGTTTCTCCTGGTGGTTCGTACGCATCAACGCCCGAAGGCTCTTTTCATGTGATGCAGCGGTGACGTCCCTTATACCAGTCAACGATTATCATCGTAAGCCTTTTTTTTTCTGAACACCTTCAGGACCCGCTCTTCGATCCCGATACACAGGTCTGCGAGGCTGGCACTTTTCCGCGGCTCAAAAGGACTTGCGGCACCGATGAGCTTTTTGCTGGGAAAACCAGGGTGGTTACGCTATATATTCTTGTCATTGTGATTTTGTCCAGTCAGCTGACCGGCTGATAAAGAAAGCGGACCACATCACACTGCATGCAGAGTAGGATAAATCGTCGCCCATGCAAGCGATACGCACTATACACCTCTCCCTCATTCTTTCAAGCGCAGGTACCTCAACCAGATGGAGCAAAATACGCCGTCCTCCAAGATCATCATCGATCTGATCAAAGTCAGTAAAATGTATACTCCTGATGTTGTGGCACTGGAAGATATCACCTTTTCCATTCATGAGGGAGAAATGGTCTTCTTAACTGGCAGGAGCGGTGCCGGCAAGACCACGCTGCTCAAACTCATCAGTAAAGTGGAAACGCCCACCAAAGGCATGGTCGAAGTAGACGGAGTGGACATTTCGAAAATCCCCAGAAGTAAACTCTATACCCTACGCAGAAAAATCGGCATGGCCTATCAGGATTTCAAGCTCCTGCCCGAACGTTCTGTTGCCGCCAATATTGCGGTGTCAATGGAGGTTGTGTACCGCAAGAACTCCTTTATCACCAAACGCACCAGAGAGCTGCTCGAACAATTAGGCCTGCAGTCAAAACACCAAACTCCAGCCGCAGAACTCTCCAGAGGCGAACAACAACGAGTAGCCCTCGCCCGGGCCGTTGCCAACCATCCTGAGATCGTCCTGGCCGATGAGCCGACCGGCAACCTTGACGCCCAGACCACCGAACGGGTGATGACACTGTTCCACGAATTGCACCGGCAGAAGACGACCCTCCTCATTGCAACCCATGATGCCTCGATATATGATGCTCAGCAGAACCGGATTATCCAGCTTCAGTTCGGGCAACAGCACGAACAGGCCCAACCCAACGTCGCTCTCCCCCTTTACGCCACCAACTGATAGCCGCTCATGAGCCTCTTATCCTCCGCATTGCATCACACGGGCCGTAATATGCTCCATACCTGGAAATCCCAGGTCATGACCCTGTTTACCGTCTCGCTTTCAGTACTCATTTTTTCTTTCTTCTACCTTTCCTACGTCAATGCACTCTCTGCCGGAAAAGAGCTCGGTGACGATCTGCGGCTGATTGTCTATCTCGACGAAGAGCCCTCTGCCCCTTTGCAGGAAGAGTACCGAAGAAAAATCACAAAGTTCGATGCGGTCGAACAGATCACCTTTGTCAGCAGCAGCCAGGCCTTTGATCGATTCGCCCAACAGCTGGGCGATGAACGAGATATCCTCCTGGATATCCCCAAAGATTTTCTCCCCCCCTCCATAGAGGTTTCCCCGATCAAGACCCTGGATAGCCTTGCGCGGATCAAACGTTTCTCCGACTACCTCCACACCTTGCCCGGAGTGCTGAAAGTCCAGTACGGAAAAGAGTGGATTGAACGGTTCTATTCGTTTATCCAGCTGATGCGAATCGTGGTCATTCTCTCCGCGGGACTGCTGGTCATGACCACCACTTTCATGGTGGCCCATACCATTCGCCTTACCCTCCTTACCAGAAGAAAGGAACTGGAATTGCTGCGCCTGGTTGGTGCGACCAATAACTATATTCGGATGCCGTTTATCATCGAGGGCGTCTTTCAAGGGCTGGTCGGAGCCAGTCTGGGTCTTGCCGCACTTTATCTGCTCTTCAAATGGATTCTGCTCCAGTTTTCCGGCTCAACCCTGTTCCAGCTCTTTCCTTTTTCGTTTCTTCCGCTGTCAACAGTCGGCATATGCATTGGTGTATCGACTCTTCTCTGCGCCTTTGGCAGTTTTTCCTCTACCAGAAAGACCCTGCACCTTTGAAGTTTTTCATGTGCGTTTTCTCCTCATTTCTGTGCTTTTTTTTGCTGCTGCCGCTGAATAGCGCCCGGGCCGACAGCCAGCCTAGCGATCCGCCGATCGAGCGCCACACCATCAACATTGGAAAACTGCGGAAAGCCATTCAGCGACACCAGGAAAAGGTCAGCGAAACCGGCCGTAAGGAAAAAACCATTCTCGAAGAAATTGAGAGTGTGGATGCGCGTATCGAAGAACAGCGTAAAAAAATAGCCCTGATTGAACAGCAGATACAGGAACAGGAAGCCCTGATTGCAGCCAAGGAACGGGAAATCGAGACCATCAATCAGGAAAAAGAGGCGCTGCAGCAGCACCTGATACAGCGGCTTACATCCTATTACTACATGGGTAAAATCAATTTGCTCAATGTCACCTTTTCTCAGGAGAACCTGCCCGACCTCATGGTGTTTAACGACGCGTTTCGTTCCCTGGTCACCTATGACCGTGAGGTATTCAACGCCTACCGCCAGAAAAAATCCGCCGTACAACAGGCGAAACAGGCCCACGAACTGGAAAAAACGGTCAAGCTCTCCTTTCTGCACCAGTCCGAAGAGGAAAAAAAGGCTCTTGATTTCATTGCCGAGGAAAAAAACACCCTCCTGCACAAAACAAAAAACCAAAAAAACCTCTACGCCCAGGCACTCACGGAGATGCGCAAGGCCGAAGGCGACCTCACTTCCACCATACTGGAATTAAAAGAAAAACAAGAAAAAAAGAGCAAGGGATTTCTCAACAGCAAGGGCACATTACCCCCGCCGGTTGCGGGATCGCTCCTTTCACCATTTCAACAGGGAAAGGAGCAGGACAGTCCTCTGAGCAACGGTATAACTGTTACCACCGACGATGGGACCAAAGTTCATGCCATTTATGAGGGAAAGGTTATATATGCCGGTTATATGCGCGGATTCGGCAAAACCGTGATCATCGACCACGGCCACCTGTATTATACGGTCACGGCCAGACTGGACGCACTCATGATCGAGAAAGGGGACGCGGTGAATGCCGGACAGCTGATCGGCACCACCGGCAACATCGCCACCCTGTTTGGTCGGGGGCTCTACTTTGAAATCCGTCACGGTTCCACCCCTATGGACCCGTTAGCGTGGCTGAAACCTGGAGCTTACGGACAGTAATCAGCCCGCTTGCCGCGGGTTCTGCGCCGCACTGGTTTTTCCATATAGAGATTGCTTCTCCGCCCCTTTCCCAGTAGGGTAGGTGGTGTTCCCAGTTCACCCTAGATAATCAGCTTGAATGCCATGAACCATACCCTGCGCTCCCCCCTCTTTCGACCGGCAGCTCGCTGGATTCCCCTCTTCCTGTTGCCGCTCTTTCTGTTTTGCGCGTTGACGGCGGCACTGGCCGAGGACAATGACCGCCACGCACGCGATACCTATCAGCAACTGGAAATTTTTTCCAATGTTCTGGTACTCCTCCAGCAGCACTATGTAGATGATGTGGACACCGAACAACTTGTCGCCGGGGCCATCAACGGCATGCTCAACTCGCTTGACCCCCATTCATCCTACATGACGCCTGAGGACTTTAACGAACTGCAGGAGGAAACCCAGGGAAGTTTCAACGGTATCGGGATTGAGATCACCATTCGCGACAACGTCCTGACGGTCGTCGCCCCCATTGAAGGGACGCCTGCGGCGGAAAAAGGACTGCAGGCCGGGGACCAGATCCTCCGTATCAACGGAACGCCGACAAAAAATATGAACCTGGTAGATGCAGTTAAAATTCTGCGGGGCAAGATCAATACCGAAGTGACGCTGACCATCTTCCGGGAGGAGTGGAAAAAAATACGGGATATCACCCTGCGCAGGGATGTGATACCGCTGCAATCGGTCAAAGCAATGCTGCTGGAGCCCTCAATTCTCTATACCCGCATCAGCAGTTTTCAAGCCTCGACGACCAGGGATTACCGCAAAGCGCTGCGTGCTGCCACCCGTGAGCAGCCGTTAAAAGGTCTTGTGCTCGATATACGCAACAACCCCGGCGGTCTCTTGGATCAGGCAGTAAAAATTGCCGATATCTTTCTCGACCAAGGGGTAATTGTTTCCACCAAAGGCCGAGACGGCAAGGAAGAAATGGTGTTCGAGGCGCATAATGGCGGCCCATACAACGATTTCCCCTTGGTGGTTCTGGTTAATGGCGGCTCGGCCAGCGGAGCCGAGATTGTCGCCGGTGCACTGCAGGATCATAAACGCGCTATCGTCCTCGGGACCACCACCTTTGGCAAGGGGTCGGTGCAAACCATACTGCCAATGCCGGGAGGGGCGGGCATACGACTAACCACTGCCCGTTACTATACCCCCAACGGCACCTCCATTCAGGCAACCGGCATCCACCCGGACATTGTTGCCCCACCTATCAAGGTGGTACGGAATGAGGAAACACCGTTCAACGAACCCAAAGTGCGGGAAAAGGACCTCCCAGGCCACTTCACCAACATCGGCCAGGAAGCTGGCAAAGACGAAGAAGCGTTACCGCCTGCGGCCACAGAAACGGAAAACGCTCAAGAGACGGAAGAGACGGAGGCAGTTGCCGACATGCTTAGCAGCGACAGTCAACTCCAGACAGCGCTGATCATCCTGAAAAGCCTCGACATTGCCGCCGGTGGCAAGGTTCCTCTCCCTTAGTTACGGGACGCTGACTAGCCAGCTGGGCAGAGCTCAGCCGAGACCGAGTTCCCGAAGAATGTGCTCATTACCGGTCCAGTTCTTGCGGACTTTTACCCATAGTTGCAGACGAGCTCTGCATCCCAGCAACTGTTCGATGTCCCGCGTCGCCTGGGTACGAATAGTGGCAAGCATTTGGCCACGATGACCGATGATGATCCCCTTCTGGGTGCTCCGTTCAACCACGATAGTGGCATGAATAACCACCGGGCCATGGGGATCACTTTCATCAAAGGAATCAATGACCACTGCAGTGGAATACGGGACTTCTTCTCTGGTCAGACGAAATATCTTCTCCCTTATAATCTCCCCCACGATGAAACGCTCTGATGCATCGGTGGGAATATCGTCAGGGTAGAACTGCGGGCCCTCAGGAAGTCTCTGCACAAGCTCTTGAACCAGAACGTCCGTCCCCGAACCGTTGAGCGCAGAGATCGGGACCACCGCATCGAAGGTATGGTGCTGGATGTACCAGTCGGTCAGGGGTAACAGGCGCTCAGGACGAATCAAATCGATTTTATTGAGTGCAAGAATAGTCGGCACCGATATTGCCGCAAAATAGTGCCGGTATTCTTCTTCCCGCTTGGCAAGTAATTCTTCCGTCAACTCCGCACTGTCATCGATAAACAGGACCAGGTCGGCCTCAGACAGGCTTTCCAACGCCACCCGCATCATCTCCCTGTTCATAATGTCACGCGCTTTATGCAGCCCCGGGGTGTCCAGGACGATCATCTGGTAACCGTCACCGGTGACAATTCCAAGGATACGATTGCGCGTTGTCTGCGGCTTATTGGACACAATAGCTATTTTCTGGCCAAGCAGGTGGTTAAGTAAAGTTGACTTTCCTGCGTTGGGTGGCCCCACAATAGCGACAACCCCTGAACGGTAACTATCTTGACTCACGTTTTTACTCCGGTTTACATATTGACATGAAGGATAGCCTCAAGGGATTTACCGGTCCACCGGCGCCCCAGCGTGGTAGCTGATGCAGCGGCCCACTCGCCCATGAGCGACTGTCCCAGTCAAGAAAATAATGTAAAGAATATAATGACAAAGCGGCATATTCCTGCTATCCACTGTAAGGTTACCATGACTTTCGAACTTCGCAATGTGTTAGATACATGATCAGCCCCGGCAACATCGTTGAATATATCGACGGCGGTAAATTTATTTGTGCCCTCATTACCAGCATTTCTGATAAACGCGTCCACCTTATCAATCAAAATGGTCGTGAAATCAGTCTGCCGCAATCCCGAATCGTCACCCTCTCGCAGCACCGGCATCCGCACGATACCACACGGGAGGAACAAATCCAGCTGCTAAAAAGCGTTGCAGAAAGGCGCGCCTCCCTGTCGCAGGCAACCAATCTTGAAGAATTATGGGAGGTAATTAACGAAGAGGAGCAGAGCAGGTATTCGGTGTCGTTTTTAGCCGAGCTCGTCCATGGAACGACCCTTGACGATGACCATATTGCAGGATTTGTGCGGGCGGTTTTTGCTGATCGCTTTTTCTTCAAATACAAAAACAATCAGATAACCGTCCACACAGAAGAACAGGTTGAGCATCTCCGGGAGGAGCGGAAAAAACAGCTGGAAAAAGAACAGCTCCTGCAGTCCGGTGCCAGGTATCTGCGCAAAATAGCAAAAGGAGAATCGATTTCCACTGAGGAATGGCCGGATAGGGACCGATGTCTCTACTGGCTGTCGCAGTACGTGCTCCACGGCAATGACGGAGAGGAAAGCGCCTTGGTGCGGGACCTGCTCAAAAGGGCTGAGCTGACGGCCCCCCACGACGGCTTCTCCACCTTGGTCAAAGCTGGATACTGGGATGCCGACGAAAACCTGCCGCTGCTGAAATCGGAACATCCTGATGAATTCTCCACTGCCAGCCTGATCAATGCTGAGCAGGTCATAGAGGCGCCTCTGGAAAAACTGCTCGAGGACCCTAAACGCAAGGACTTCCGGGAGCTTCCCATACTCACCATCGACGGGGCCTTTACTCGCGACTTTGACGACGCACTCCATTTCGAGCAGCTGGACAACGGCAAGGTACGCATAGGCATCCATATCACCGATGTCAGTTACTACATTTCGCCTCGTGCGCCCCTCTTTGCCGAGGCCCAGGAACGGGCAACCAGCCTCTATTTTCCTGAAGGGCACGTTCCGATGCTGCCTAAATCGTTATCACTCGATGTCTGCAGCCTGATCAAGGGAAGGACGCGACCGGCGATCAGTTTTCTGGTAACTCTGGACGAATCGGGCATGATCACCCACAGCACGATTGTCCCATCCGTCATTCAGGTGCATCGCCAGCTCAGTTATCGGGAAGCCGACAGCATGGTGGAAAGCGATCCAGCCCTCGCAGGCCTGAACGCTGTCTGGAAAAAACTGCGCCAGAACCGGGTTGATCGCGGCGCACTGCTGCTCCCCTTTCCTGATGCCAATATCGACATCCGGGACCGCAACAATATTCATGTGTTCCTGGCGCCCGTGGATACTCCGTCGCGCAGCTTGGTCTCAGAGCTCATGATCCTTGCCAATGGCGTGGCAGCAGATTACCTCGCCGGCAGAGGCGCTCCGGGTCTCTTCCGCTCTCAGCCGCCGCCAAAAAAACGCCTCATTTCCGGGAGCAGCAACAGTCTCACCGATATAGCACTCCAACGCCGCTTCCTCTCCCGCGGCGAGTTGACAGCCCACCCAAAACCCCACAGCGGATTGGGCCTCAACAGCTATACCACCATCACCTCGCCGATTCGTCGTTTTCTTGATCTGGTTATGCAGCACCAGATCAGCCACATGATTCACGGGAAAGGCATCCTCTTTTCCCAGGAGGAGTGCAAAACCTTTGCCGGCACCATCCAGCAGAAACTCAGTCGGGCCAATGCCATTCGGCAGCAGCGGCATCGCTACTGGATTCTCCGCTACCTCGAACCGCGCCAGGGCCAGATGCTGAGTGCGCTTGTCGTTGGCCAGGGGCCCAAACGGGTAAACCTGCTGCTCACCGACTGCCTGTTTGACATTGACCTTCCGGTCAACCCCTATTTTCCGGTGGAGGTAGGTGATACCGTTCGGGTAAAGATAACGCGGGTCAATCCTCTGGACAATCTGCTCAGGGTGGAGTGGTAGGCCGCTCAGTCCTCGTACACATCGGCCTCGGCAAACGACGGGGCCGCCATATCCTTTGCCGACAATAGCGGCTCACCTTCCAGCGGCCAGTCTATCGCCAGCTGCTTATCATTCCAGATGATTGCCCGCTCATGCTCGGGTGCATAGTAATCGGTCGTCAGATAGAGAAATTCGGCAACATCAGACAGTACCACAAAACCGTGCCCAAAACCTTCCGGCACCCAAAATTGTTTCTTATTCTCTGCACTCAGACGGATACCCGCCCACTGGCCGAAGGTCGGAGAATGCTTGCGGAGATCAACAGCCACGTCAAATACTTCTCCGGCAATCACCCGCACCAGCTTTCCCTGGGGCTGGCGAATCTGGTAATGAATGCCGCGCAGGACCCCGTGTCCTGAACGCGAATGGTTCTCCTGCACAAAGGGCCGCATCAGGCCTGTCTTTTCCTGCCACCGTTTCAGGTTGAAACTTTCATAAAAAAAACCGCGTTCATCACCAAAAACGGTAGGTTCGATAATAAGGACATCGGGAATGGTCGAGGGTGCTACAATCATAGTAAATCCTGATAGGGTACTTATCTGTTGCTGTACATTGTCTCATAGTATTGCCGGTAGGAACCATTGATAATACGCTCCATCCACTCGGCATTGTTCAGGTACCAGTCAATGGTTTTCTCTATCCCCTCCTCAAAGGTGTAGCGGGGTGTCCACCCCAGGTGGTCTTCAATTTTCCCGGCATCGATGGCGTAGCGGCGGTCGTGTCCCAATCGATCACTGACAAAGGTGATCAGTTCCCTCCGCGGTCGACCCGATGGCAGCAGCCCCACTTTGCGGTCCAACAGGGAGCACAACAGCTCAACCACCTCGATATTCTTTTTTTCATTGTGTCCGCCGATGTTATACGCGTGACCAACGGCTCCCTGTTCAATGACCCTGACAATGGCTTCACAGTGGTCAACCACATACAGCCAATCGCGGATATTGGCTCCATCCCCGTATACCGGCAGTTTTTCCCCTTTGAGGGCGTTGTTGAGCATCAAGGGAATCAACTTTTCGGGAAACTGGTATGGTCCGTAGTTATTGGAACAGTTGGTTATCAGAACAGGAAGCCCATAGGTGTGACCATACGCCCGAACAAAGTGATCGGAAGAGGCCTTGGACGCAGAATAGGGCGATCGTGGATCATACGCTGTGTCTTCGGTAAAATACCCGGAAGGTCCCAGCGAACCGTATACCTCATCGGTGCTGACATGCAGAAATCGCTTGTCCTCCGCTCTGCCGCTACCCTGCAACCAGGCTTTTCGGGCGGCCTCCAACAGGGAGAAGGTGCCAAACACATTGGTTTGCACAAAGGCCTCCGGACCGGTAATCGACCGGTCTACATGCGACTCAGCGGCAAAATGCACCACCGTATCAATAGCCTGTTCAACGAACACATCTTCCATCAGCTGCTGATTACAGATGTCGCCATGTATAAAATGATATCGGACGTTGTCGGCCACGTCCGTGAGGTTTTCAGGGTTGCCTGCATAGGTCAGTTTATCCAGGTTGAACACCTGCCACTCAGGCCGCTCGGCAAGCAGCAGGCGAACAAAGTTGGCACCGATAAATCCGCACCCTCCGGTAACGAGTACATTTCGTTTCATGAAATATGTTCCTTCTCTCTCCACCCTATGGGGCGGGTTATTCCTTTTCAGTGACGGCGAGTGTTTCTTCAGCTTGAGGATGGTAACAATGAGAGCGCTGAAGACGCCGGACAACCGATTGGCCCATCAGGGCTCCCCGCCTGGGGGAGTATCCTCTTCCTCATCTTCAACCGCAAAAATAATGGCTGCTCCGCTGGACAAGGCCTGGGCTACTTTTTTTCGTGCCGAGGTCAGCGTACGCTGCACCGTTCCTCTTGATACGCCCATCTGCTCACCAGCCTGTTCTTGAAACAAACCTTCACCATCGCATAGTCGCAGTGTCTCAAGCTCATCCTGGTACAGGTACACCTTGGGCAAATCATGCAATGGCGTCCCTGCCGGTTTGAAAGCCCGTTTACAAAAAGGTCCTTGACATCGACGTATTTTCTTGGGTCGTGGCGACATGTTTCTTTTTCTGGTAAGGGTCCGCTGCTCCGGTTACGAAAAAAAACCGATCGGTCCAGGGCACAAAAAGTTCAGGATGCCCGCTGCTCGAGACTGGCTGCACACCGCCCCCTCTCAGATCACAGGCAGTATATCCAGCGTGTGGCAGTCATACTTTTTTTCATCAAAATATACAAGGAAACTTCCCCCTTCTCCTCTCCATTATGCAGCGGTTGAACACCCCGGCAGAAAAAAAAGCCATGGTTTCACTCCAGGGAGATAATGGACAAACGATAGCCTATGCAGTAAGGTAGCAGGTTTTGTACTTTCATCGCTTTTCGTGCCGACAGCACAAGCGCAGCCCCTATACTACTGTTTCTATGAATCGCTTTGTCCCACACCTGATATTACTGCTCCTGCTGTGCCTGGCAGCGCCTTTTGCCAACCAGGCAGCGGCTCAGGATCATCTTCCTCCGGAGCTGAAGGATATCATCGTCACCACTTCCAAGACAGACCTGTTACTGTTTGCAACGGTGGAAAACTCTTTTACTCCCGAAATGATTACCGGTGTGCAGAACGGTATCCCCATTATCTTCACCTTTTATATCGAACTCAACCAAATCAGAAACAACTGGTTTGACTCCACGCTGGTCGACACGACCATTGCCCACACCATGACCTACGACACCATCAAGGAAGAGTACCGCATCGAACATTCAACCAAACCGGGCAAGGTGCAAACCACCCGATCACTGGAAGAAGCCAAGGAGCTTATGGCGGAACTCAACAGTATGCGGGTGATCTCCCTGGATCAACTGGAGCCCGACTCCCCCTATTCGCTCCGCCTGAAAGCCACCCTGGAGAAAAATACCCTTCCCCTGGGAATGCATTACGTACTTCCCCTCACCTCCCTGTGGGACTTTGAGACCGATTGGCGAACCATTGAATTTCGCTACTGATTATGATGCAGCTCCGGATGGACTATGCTCACTCCTGAACAGAAAAGAAAAAAACAACGGCTGATACGCTATGTCATCATATTCTGCCTGCTCCTGATCCCGATCCTCGGGTACCTGCAGCGCGGTCTCCTCAAAGGCGATTTTCACCTTCCCTTATCCAGCACGGTCCTCATTTTTGCTCTGATCAACATCAACGGGCTGCTGCTGCTGTTGATGGTCTACCTGGTATTACGCAACCTGGTGGAACTGGTCTTTGAGCGCAAGCAGAACATTCTCGGCTCCAAGCTGCGAACGCGTCTGGTCGCCTCCTTCATTGCGCTATCCATGGTGCCCACTATCCTGCTGTTCGTCATCGCCCTCCGATTTGTCTCGACCTCGATGGACTACTGGTTTAACTCCAATGTGGAAGACTCGCTCGAGGCCTCTCTCAAACTTGCCCAGTCGCTTTTTCATGATACCGAACGACGCACCGAGGTCATCGGCACCCAGTTGGCGGAACTGCTGGAGAATTACACTGTCGATATCACCGATATAGCTGCCCTGGAACAACTTTTTCAGCGAACCCTGGCCATCGCCCCACCGGGAGCTCCGGACAGCATTGCCCTCATTGACGACAACGGCCGACAACTGCTTGCCCGTCGCGGACCACGGCTGCAGCAGATCGTATTGCCGGCCGTCCCTTCCGAGGCAATGCGTCAGGCAGCCAACAACAACGCCACCGAACTCATCACCACCAACACCAGTGTGGGCGAGCTGATCCTGGCTATTGTTCCGGTCCACGTTCCCCTGCACTACCGTCAACCGGCATTCCTCGTTACCTCGCTCCTTATTCCAACGGCCAAACTGGAGCAGATGCACGCTGTTTCCGATGGCATTACAGGCTACAGACAACTGGTTATCCTCAAAGCACCGATCAAACTCAGCCTGATCATCATGATGCTGATAACCACCCTGCTCATACTCTTTGGAGCAATCTGGTTCGGCTTTTATATTGCCCGGGGCATCACCGGACCGATCAACAAGCTGGCCCTTGCGACCAGGCGGGTCGCCGACGGAGATCTCAACTTTGTTATAGAAAAAGAATCAGAGGACGAGATGGGGCTGCTGGTAGACTCTTTCAATTCGATGACCTCCGATATCAAGGCCTCCAACGAAAAACTGGCGGTCACCCACAAAGCGCTCCAGGAAAGCAACCTTATTTCCGAGCAGCAGCGGCATTACCTGGAAACTATTCTGGAGAATGTCGCTGCCGGGGTTATTGCTCTGGATGAAAAAAACAAGATAACGACCATCAACCGCTTTGCCGAGGAGCTCCTCCATATCCAGCCGAACCGGCTCGTCGGCAAGGATTTTCACGAATTTCTGCCCAAGCCGCACATCATGATCGTGGAGAGCTTTCTCAACGAGTTGCTTCACACGGGCAAACATTCCATTGAGCGCCACCTGCGAGTAACGGTGCGAAGGGGAGAGACCCTCTCACTCCAGGTCAACATTACCCGCATGGTCGACAAAAAGAGTAACCCCATCGGTTTTGTCATCGTTTTTGACAACCTGACCAAACTCGAAAAAGCACAGCGGCTGGCTGCCTGGCAGGAGGTTGCCCGGCGAATTGCCCATGAAATAAAAAATCCGTTAACCCCTATTCAGCTTTCCGCACAGCGGTTGCGTAAACGATACCTGGACAGCATCACCAAAGACATCGATATCTTTGATCAATGCACTGCCACCATCGTTAATCAGGTGGAAGAAATCAAGCGGCTGGTCAGTGAATTTTCCGATTTCGCGAGAATGCCGAAAATCCATAAGGAAAAGGCCGATATCCAACAGATGATCGAGGAGATCTATTATCTCTATCGCGAAGCGCACAAGCACATCGCCTTTACCCTGGAAACTGATGACCAGCTACCGCGATTCTGCTTTGATCCGGTGCAGATCAAACGGGTAGTCATCAATCTGCTGGATAATGCGGTGAGCGTAATGGAGAATGGCGGCACCCTGTCCATCCGCCTTACCTTCCAACAACAGGCTCCCCGCACAGTACGCCTTATCGTCGCCGACGATGGTCCCGGAATCTCCGAGGATGTCAAGCTGCGTCTTTTTGAGCCTTATTTCTCAACCCGCAAATCCGGTACCGGCCTCGGCCTGGCCATTGCCCATACTATTGTCACCGAACACAACGGGGCGATCCTGGTTCACGACAACACGCCGACCGGCACGGTATTTACGGTTGAATTACCCCTGGACTCCTGATATTGTAGGTCGTCCGTCCACCACAGTCGACTTTGTATTTTCCGATCCATCCACCGCCCTCCGCCCATGGCCATACATATCCTCATCATAGACGACGAACAGCCCATCCGTGAGTCGCTCTCCGGAATTCTTGCTGATGAGGGGTTTGCCCCGCTTTCTGCCGGCTCGGCAGAAGAAGGTCTGCAGCTGCTTGCTGAAGAGGAAGTCGACCTGGTCCTGCTCGATATCTGGATGCCCGGCATGGACGGGCTTGAGGCATTACAACTGATCAAAGAGCAGTTTGACCTTCCCGTGATCATGATCTCCGGCCATGGCACCATCGACACCGCGGTACAGGCCACACGAATCGGCGCCTTTGACTTCATCGAAAAACCGCTTTCCTATGACAAGATCATCCATTCCATTGGCCGCGGCCTGCATGTCGCCCGGCTGGAGAGGGAAAACCAACTGCTCAGGGAAAGCGGGCCAAGCAAACCCGATATTACCGGCAACAGTGCGCTCATCACCTCCCTTCGTGAGCAAATCGAGCGGGTTGCCCCAACCGATGCATGGGTACTGATTCGCGGCGGGCATGGAACCGGGAAGGAGCTGGTCGCCCAGACCATTCACCGCAAGTCCTCACGCAACAACCAGCCAATGATCGAAGTGAACTGTGCCGCAATACCCGAAGAATTGATCGAGTCAGAACTGTTCGGCCATGTCAAAGGAGCATTTACCGGGGCCACTGAACCCAAAAAAGGCAAATTCGATCAGGCCAACGGCTCAACCCTTTTTCTTGATGAAATCGGCGACATGAGTCTCAAAAGCCAAGCCAAGGTACTGCGCATCCTGCAGGAACAGAAATTCGAACGGGTCGGAGGGGCCAAAACCATCAATGTCAATGTACGGGTTTTGGCTGCCACCAACAAAAACCTGGAAGAGGAAATGCATAAGGGAAATTTTCGCGAGGACCTCTTCTATCGTCTCAACGTGGTCCCGATCAACGTGCCTGACCTCAAGGACAGACGCGAAGATATCCCCCTGCTGGTCGATGTTTTTTTGCACAACTACCGCAAAAAAGGAATTGGCAACAAAAAGATATCGCAGGAGGCACTCACGGCACTTATGCGTCACGATTGGCCCGGCAATGTTCGCGAGTTGCGCAACATGATCGAACGGCTGGTGATCATGACCCCTCAGGACGTTATTGCCGACAGCGATGTGGCCCTCTTTCTTGGCGGGGAAGCGGTTGCTCCCGTCGCCTCCAGCTCTCCGCTCCACCAATTCGCCCACCTGCCCTATAAGGAAGCCCGCCGTGCCTTTGAAATTGATTACCTCAAGGCAAAAATCATGGAAAACGAGGGGAATATTTCCAAAACCGCTGAACAGGTCGGCATGGAGCGAAGTCACCTCCACAAAAAATTGAAAGCGCTCGGCATTGATGTCGCTTCCATAAGCAAACAGGCGCATTAAACCACCGGCACCTGCCCCGAGCCCATCCATAAACTCTTCGTTACAAGGTCTAATCATGGTTTTTCCAGAATACCGTCCGCGCAGAATGCGGCAAAATGCAACCCTGCGCTCCATGATCCGGGAGACTCGCCTCTCCCCCGATCAACTCGTTTATCCCCTGTTTGTCTTGCCTGGCAAGGACAAGCGCGAGGAAGTACCTTCCATGCCCGGCGTATTCCGCCTGTCCATCGACAGGCTGCAGGAGGAGGCAAAAGAATGCCTTGCCCTTGGGGTTCAATCGGTCATCCTCTTTGGTCTTCCGGAAAAAAAGGATGGTGTCGGCTCAGGGGCCTATGCCAAAAACGGTATCATTCAGCAGGCAATCAGGGAACTGAAAAATCGGACACCGGAACTCAACGTTATCACCGACGTGTGTCTGTGTGAGTACACTGATCACGGTCATTGCGGCTGCCTCCACAATGAGGAGGTGGACAACGATGCCACCCTGGAGTTGCTGGCAAAAACTGCCCTTTCCCACGCCCAGGCCGGGGCAGACATGGTTGCTCCATCAGATATGATGGACGGCCGTATCAGCGAAATTCGCGCCGTGCTGGATGAAAACTCCTATCACATGACCCCAATCATGTCCTATGCGGTCAAGTATGCCTCTTCCTTTTATGGTCCGTTTCGTGATGCTGCAGACTGTTCGCCCCAATTCGGAGACAGAAGAAGCTACCAGATGGATCCGGCCAACAGTCGGGAGGCGTTGCGGGAGGCGACATTGGACGTTGAGGAGGGAGCAGACATCCTGATGGTAAAACCGGCAGTTGCCTACCTGGATATCATCAGGCAGCTGCGCGACGAGTTTGACCTGCCGGTGGCAGCGTACCATGTCAGTGGTGAGTATGCCATGATCAAGGCAGCTGCGGAAAAAGGGTGGATTGACGGCGAACGCGTCATGGCAGAGACCCTGCTCTCCATCCGTCGAGCAGGTGCAGACATTATTCTTACCTATTTCGCCAAGGACATGGCCAGATTGCTGGCTAAGGCCCAATAGTAGCATTGCCCAAAAACAGCGAGCCGGCGCCACCTCGCGTCGGCCCTGTTTTCCCCTTGCTGCTGCTATGGCTGGGTCGCGTAGCTTTTCTCCCCCACCCTGAGATACCGCCAATACAAACCCACCGCAATCAACGCCCCCACTCCATCGGCCACCATATCGGCTGCTGATGCTTGGCGACCGGCAATAAAGAACTGGTGCACCTCGTCACTCATGCCATACAGGAGGCAGAGGCCCCACACGGCAGCAGCTGTGGCTCTGGGATGATATCGCCAGGAAGATGGCGGCGATGCCAGGCAGCAACTCCAGCCAAGAACGGCATACACACCGGCGTGGAGAACCTTGTCCAGGTTGCTGATCTGGGGGAGCTGCAGGGCATCACCCGGCTGATGGGAAAGAAAAAAAATGATTCCCATGACCACGATCATGGGAAGAGAGCGCGCAATCCGAAGGTACATGCCTCCTACCTGCCTTTATAGCCGGTCTGATTAGCTGGAAATGTGGACCTGATCGAGAAGTTCCGCAGAGTATCGTTTGTGCACCCTGCGGATGGCGGCGTGAATCTGCTGCGTTGGTGCTCGCTCCAGCTGGATTTCCTGCGTATCACTATAGGCGGTGAGGAACAATTGCTTGTCGCGGATCGCAAAGGTGTGACTCCAATTGATCTCGATGGTCTCGCTGTTTTCCTCGATGGGTATCGCAAGGGGTTCACCGGCTTGTGCTACCTGCACCGCATCCGTATCCGTCACCTCCAGCAGCCAGGCATCTCCCATGACGTCACTGTAAAACAGAAAAACACCAAGCTCAAAAAAGCTCCCTTTTTTTTCGGCCGCAGCCTGCTGTATCCGCTCGATAGCATTAGTCAGGGTCAGCTTAACCTGGTCGTCCTGGGTCTTGCGCTGCTCCAACTGTTTGGCTGTCAGGCAACAGTGCTTGTATTTCTTTCCCGATCCACACGGACAGGGCTGATTTCTCCCGATCTTCCCCATTGTACCTCTTCCCTGGTGATTACATGATAAATTACCCCTACCCACCGGAAACTGCGGTGGGTAGGCACAGCAATTAACAGATTATGCCAATCCACACAAGTGGCAATGTTCCGCGTCCATGCAACGCAAAGTCAAAACCGTATTGAACTATCCTTGAGTGAACCCTGTATGGATTGCTCAACACTACTCCCACCCCTGGCGAAAATGAACAACCACCTGTATAGATTCGACAAAACTATTCTTGAAAAGAGCGGGTCGACGAGCATTGGCAGAAGCCTTAGGAGCATTTGGAATAGCCGCAATCATGGCAGACTTCACACCCTTCCTCAAAGATCAGTTTACCGCTGCACTCCGGACAGATGGAGGCAAATCCGTGCTGGGTGCCGGCCATGAACGATTTAAGGAGTTTGCCAAGCTGTGCGGGCAGGTCGAGCATATGGCCGCTTGAGCGGTCAAGCTGCTTGATGATCTCATCCATGGGGATCTGGTAGCGCAATGCCAGGGAAACCAGCCGGCAGGTAGTGGTCCACATGGTTGATTTATCCTTGAGGTCGACCCGATTATCAAAAGGAAATTTGGCAAAAACCTCCATGGGGTTTTCATTCTCGTCAAAACAGACAATGATATACATGGTGTTTTCGTTGATATCCTTAAGCCGGTACCGTTTTGCACTGAGCACATCCGGCAGTGTATTTTTCCTGACCGGTCCTGTTGAGGAAACCACAGCCGTCTGCTCGTTGCCGGTGGCAACCGTATTAAGCACCTGGTGGTCGCGGGAACCGTCTCTATAGACGGTCAGCCCCTTGCACCCCAGTTCAAAGCCAAGCAGGTAAGAGGTCCGCACATCATCCAGGGTAGCGGATGAGGGGAGGTTGATGGTCTTGCTGATAGAGGAATCAACTCCATTCTGCTGCAGGATCCCCTGCATGCGGATATGTTTTTCCGGCGAGATATCCTGGGCAGTGCGAAAAATCTCCTGCCATTTTTCAGGAATCTGTTCATGACCGATAACCGTACCGGATTGCGCCACTTCCTCCAACAGCGCATCCGAGTAAAAGCTCTCACTCTTGGCTATTTTCTCAAACAGCTTGTTCACCATCAACAGCCGATCGCCATCCATGACGTTTTTTTCCATGACAATGGAAAAATAGGGTTCACACCCCGACGCACAGTCAGCAATCATCGAGACGGTTCCGGTCGGCTGAATGGAGGTCAAGGCTGCATTTCTCCGTGCGGGATAGGTGTTGATTGCCGGATCATAGGCTGGAAACGGCCCTTTCACCTTGGCGACTTCAATGGACGCCTGCTCGGCCTCGCGACGAATAAAGGCCATCACTTTGGCCGATGCCTCGCGTCCTTCTTCGGTACCGTACGGGAGTTCCATCTGGATCAGCATATCGTGCAGCCCCATGATCCCCAACCCTACCTTCCGGGTTTTCTGGGTCATCTCTGCGATTTCTGGAATAGGAAACCGATTACAGTCGATAACATTATCTAAAAAGCGAACAGCAAGGGCTACGGTTTTACCGAGTCGCGGATAGTCGACCTTGCCCTCCTGCACGTACTGGCCCAAGTTGATGGAGCCAAGGTTGCACGACTCATACGGCAGCAGCCACTGCTCTCCGCAGGGATTGGTCGCTTCAAAGTCACCCAGCTGCGGGGTGGCATTGTCGCGATTGGCGGCATCAATGAAGAGCACCCCCGGCTCGCCATTGTGCCAGGCAAGATCTATGATCTTATTGAACACGTCCGCTGCCCGCAGACTTTTCACGGCCTTGCGGGTTGACGGATCCACCAGGTCATATTCTTGGTCGTCTCGGACCGCCAGCATGAACTGATCGGTAATCGCCACACTGAAGTTGAAGTTGGTGTACTTATCCTGCTCCTGTTTGGCACTGATAAAATCAAGAATGTCCGGATGATCGACCCGTAAAACCCCCATGTTGGCACCGCGTCGTTTCCCGCCCTGCTTGATGGTCTCAGTCGCCGCATCAAAAACAGCGGCAAAGCTCAGTGGCCCTGATGCAACACCCTGCGTTGAGCGCACAGCAGAATTTTTTGGCCGGAGCCGGGAGAAAGCATACCCCGTACCACCGCCGGTTTTATGGACCAGGGCACCATTGCGGATGGAGGTAAAAATACCGTCCATGGAATCTTCCACCGGCAGGACAAAGCACGCGGACAACTGACCGAGATCAGTGCCTGCATTCATGAGGCAGGGCGAGTTGGGTAAAAAATCAAGGTTGAAGATCATGTCAAAGAATTCATCACGGACCGTTTCGTAATCTTCCAGGTCCTGGTCGACCTGCGCCACCGCATTTGCCACGCGACGGCAGAGCGTCTCCCAATTCTCGATAGGCCTCCCCTGCTCATCTTTCAGGTAGTAGCGACGGTTTAACACCGTTTCAGCGGTTTCAGTCAGCTGGTGTCTCGGCATTTCACGGGTCATGTGTGTTCCCTCTCTCCCATGGGTAGCAGGTGTCAAAACGTGTTGACCATACATATACACGTTCGGTTACCGGTAAGTTAGTTATATAAGCACATCAGCTCTGTTCCACGCAGGATAGGATGGCACAAGGCGGTCACCAGAGCTGTGGTAGTAGCAATAAAATGGAAATCTGCGCTTGAAAAAGCTGGGTTTAAATAATGATGCAAACCTGTATCACTGCCTTCTCTACGGCCTGCGTGTGCGCGTACACAACGGTAATGATGCAGGAGGCAATGAAATTGCCCATACTGTACAGGTATCGCTCAATGCAATGCCAACGCCGCAAAGGTACGTGGTCTGGACGAACCATGTAACGTCGTGGTGAGCCTGGGTTGTGTACAGATAGCGCTCATGCGTTGACAAACGCGCTCCGTAAAAATTCAAGCCCCAAGAGGTCACGAATGGGGATGCCCAGGCCAATGAACCACAGACCGACAAACCACTTCGCTGGGATGAATGCATTCGGGCGATCTGAAAAATTCAACGAACAAACAGGAAGAAAAACCGCACGGTTTCCTGCCTGATCGCAAGCCACATTATCACAACATATAGCACCCTTCAAGAAGAAACTGCCCCATATATTGTGTTTTTGACAGAAAAATAAAAAACCGCCCATTATCAATGGGTTCAGCCCAAAATCACCTGGCGGTGGTAAAAAAAACACCATTTCCACGCAAAAGGGTTGCCACGACTCCACTGCTCACAACCGAAAAAAGGTCTGCCATTGAAGGGATGCATGCATGTCAGCGGCAGCAAAGTCCTGATGAAGTCCAAGCGTAAACCGCAGAGCAGAGTTTTTGGCCACAGTCTTGGAGTAGATGAAGGAAACATCATACACCATCTCATGAGCTTCCAGGCCCATATAGGCGATTTGCCCCTGCACACCAAAAAGTGATTCCCCCCTCGCGGGAAGAACCGCACCAAAAGTGAACAAAGGGCCGAAATCCACTGTATCCGCAAAACGATCCGAGGCAAGCAGCTCCGCACCTAAAAGCCCAAAGAGCAACGTATGCGAACCGGCAATGGTGCTGACACCGAAACCGAGACTTCCATCAGCAATCAATGCCTGTTGCTCATCACCAAAGGTGAACTGCCGCAGAGACACCTCCCCTTTCCAGGCAAGGGGACTAGCGACCGCGCTTACAGGAGAAACCGAAAGAATATTGAGCAGCTTCATTGACTCCAGCTCAAACCGCTGCTGCTGCGGATAGAAGCGAAACCGCGGATACAGCACCTCTATTTCCGCCCCCTGGTCGTACCCTCCAGGAGGATCAAACAGATCATGGAGTACCGGACGCACCCCCACCTGGAAAAACGGTTGTTGTTCATCCCAGCCCAGCCCGATATCCATTCGAGCGGTATCATGTCCCTGGTCCGGTCGAACCAAAGGGGCTGTCCAATGCGGCTGCGGTGCAGCATTTGTGATGGTGCTGCGCACTCCAGCGAGCCGATGGAGTGTCTCTTCCGTCTGCCGCCCTGCAGCGTCATCCATGGAGGCCATTCGGTAGCGTAAAGCGGTGTAGGCGAACTCAAGCACCCGGGCGGCATCCGAGTCGCTCACCCCCAGGCCCCTTAAGTCCTCGGGGTTGACCTCACCTTCGACCACCCTCCTGGCAAGGGTGACTAACCACCCGTCCATGCTGGTTGCCCGTTGCTCCAGCTGGGTGCGCAGGCTTGGTCGATAGCTCACCTGCTGCCCCCCTCCCAACGCAGCATACAGATCACGAACAGTATCCACAGGAAGAGTCCACAGGGAGAATTGATCGGTCAGCCGGAGTTGGGGTCGCACTACTTCCAGCAGGTTCAGGAGTTGATACGAACAATTTTCGTCGAAAAAGAAGTAGGTGAACTCTGCCTGCTGCAGTTCCCAGGCATGGAGCAGGAGCAAACGGGTCTCTTCAGTTGTCAGACTGAGGGGGTACTCCCATATATCGCGGTTTTCCAGCTGACCGTATCGGGTAGCGTGGAGATAATATGGTTCTGCGGTGAATGCACCGACATAGCCCCCGAAAATGCCCTTTAGCGCATATTCCATCCCGCGCTCTCCGTCGGTGCGCGCTGCAAACCCGATGCTGGCAGAGAGAAGCGGATGGGCAGGCGAAAACTCTGCTGAATCGATTCGCAGCAGCGTATGCCCGAACATGGAGGCGGGATTATTAAGGTAAGATACAGGATACACCAGGGTAACCCCGGAGGGGTTTATGCCGGCCAGCCACTCTTCCAAGGCTGGGCAGCGTGGGGGCGAGAAAGGCAACGACGACAACTCCTTTGCCAGCACGTGTTGAAGAAACTGGTAACGGGCCGGAAAACGGCAGCGCACATCTTCTTTCTGCTGGTCCAGGGCTTGGTTCAACAGCTGCGCGAGGGTTGCCTCGCCCTCAGCTACAGGGTCATACCGGCCCCGGGGAGAGAGAAAAAAATCGCCTTCCTCAATGCTGCTTTTTCCTGCTCCGGTAGGGCCTGCATCTCTCGGATAGTGCAACAGGCGACGCCACTGGGCCGACGCCCACACTCCCTTTTCTGCAGCAGCCTGCAAAAGCAACGTCCGGTCATCGGCAAAGCAACAGCTCTCCGCGCCAGCCAGCAGCAGGATTACCAGGACAACCGCGTGGTACCTACAAAGGGCCACAGACAAGATGGGAAGCGGTGTTCGGCTGGACGGTATGCCAGTGGCCACAGCGAAGATTTCAGACGGTCAAGGGTGAACCAGTGACGCAGCGACGAGGGTATGGTTGAGGATGAGCAGCATATCTTCCGGGGTGGTGGCTGGCGAGGGATAGAGCTCTCGGTAGTTCTCCCTGGTCAATTGATAGAAGGTGTCCCTTTCTGCATCGGGGATATGCAGGAGGGCGCCAAGGGCTGCCAGGTGCTCTCCATTGCCTGCGGCCATTTCCCCTTTGAGGCTGGCAAAATTTGCCCGGGTAAAGGCTTCTACGCCTGCACTGCCGCTGCCGGAAGCCCCAGGACTGCTACTGGAGCTGGCATCAAGGGTGACATTCACTGTTTTGTCCAGTGTGTTGGTGGTACTTTCAGTGGGAGCGGTAGTGGTTGCGCAGCCTGACAACAGCAGCATTATTGCCAGCGCCATCGGCAACCCGAACCATGCCCCGCCTCCGGTGCCCGCTCCAGTTTTAGGTGTGGTGAACATGCAACGCTCTCTTCTTGTAGTTTTTTGCCAAAAGCCGTGAACGCCCAACAGGGTGAAGATGCGAGACACCCGTCTCTGTGGCATCTTACAGCGCTTCATGGCTTGCCGACCAAACCTCCCGGCTTGACGACAGCATCCCGCACAGGTGACGCATCAGGCAAGCAGAGGCATACGAGCTGCTGCATATCGCTTGAACAGGCAACTTTCAAGACCCAGCCTCAGCATCGTCAAGACCCCAGCGTTGGAGGCGTGCACACCTGCAGGATATTCGACCACCACCGTGCCGTCAACCGGCAACCGCTCTGCCTCCCCGCCTTTTTTGCTTGCGGCTTGCCAATTCATGCAACCTTCATTATAGTACCAGCAGCATTCCTGTCGTGTAACTATTTCGGGCCTTTTCAGGCCTTTTCTTTTTTTTAGAGGAAATCACCCATGCTGAAGACCCTGGCTCTCTGCACCCTGCTGTTCGTGCCCCTTAGCCTGCACGCCGCCCAGACAAACACCACCATGCGTTCCGGCGACCTGAACTGGTCGGTCCAGAAAAAATGGACCATGTGGGTTACCCCGCAAGCCTTTGTTCACTCGCTGGACAACAAAAAAACCTTTGTCCTCGGGACAGATTCCAAGGTACATGTTTTTGACCTCACCGGGAAAAAACTGGGAAGTATACCCGTTGCCCCTGATGTGGTCGACATTGATATCTCCCCCCGTGGTGAAATGCTCTATCTCCTCGGCAAAGACGACCGCAGCTTCACCGTACTCGACATCAGCGTCACTCAGACCATCGATATCAGTACGGCCCCCATCCTCGGCAATCCGCAAGCTCCGGTGACCCTGGTTGAATTTTCTGATTTTGAGTGCCCCTACTGCAGCAAGGTCAAACCCATCCTCGACCAATTACTGCAGGCAAACCCGAAAACCCTCAAGGTAGCGTTTAAGCATCTGCCCCTGCGAATGCATCCCCAGGCCGAGCATGCCGCACGAGCAGCCATTGCCGCTCAGCAGCAGGGAAAATTCTGGGAAATGCATGACGCACTTTTCGCAACCGAAAAAGTGACTCCCGAATCCATCGACGCAGCAGCGGTCGCCCTTGGGCTGGATATGGAACAATTCCGTAAAGACAAGGAATCCAACGCAACCCGCCAACAACTGGCCAGGGACATGTTCGATGCGCAGAATGCAGAGGTTACCGGAACCCCTACCCTGTTTGTCAATGGTGTGCGGGTCAAAAGCCGCTCGCTCAAAGATCTGCAGGCGATGATTGACCAGGAAATGAAACAGGCAGGCGAACAGTAAGATGGGCTCCAAGCATGCAGTCAACTCCATGGTCAGCAAGGACATGGAGTTTATCGACAACACCACCGCCCAGATACTCTTTGGCGAATTTAACCGCAACCTGCACACCATTGAGCAGGCCACCGGGGTCAACATCCATGTACGGGGCAGCAATGTACAGATTGAAGGACGAAGCCATGCAGTCGGTATAGCCGAGTCCACCCTTCGCCAGCTCTATGCCCTTATTCAAAAAGGGTACCCGGTCTTCAGTCAGGATATCGCCTTTGGCGTAAAAATCCTTGAATCCTCGCCCCAAACACCCCTGGAGGAAATTTTTCTTGATAAGGTATACATCACCTCCCGCAACCGGGTAATTTCACCCAAGTCCGTCAACCAGAAACGCTACATAGAAACCATACGCAACCATGATATTGTCTTCGGAATCGGCCCTGCCGGTACCGGCAAGACCTATCTGGCCGTGGCCATGGCCGTCTCCGCATTGGCCAGCGAAAAGGTAAACACCATCATCCTGACCCGGCCCGCGGTCGAAGCCGGAGAAAAGCTCGGTTTCCTTCCCGGAGATATGGCCCAGAAGGTTGACCCCTACCTTCGCCCCCTGACCGACGCCATCAACGATATGTTGGGTCAAACCAAAGCCCAGGAGCTGGTAGAGCGCGGAGTGATCGAGATCGCCCCGCTGGCGTTCATGCGCGGCCGTACCCTGAATAACGCCTTCATCATTCTGGACGAAGCCCAGAACACGACCCAGGAACAGATGAAAATGTTCCTCACCCGGATCGGTTTTGACTCCCAAGCGGTTATTACCGGCGATGTTACCCAGATCGACCTCCCCGGCAATCAGCGCTCAGGCCTCATCCAGGCCAAACGAATCCTTGACGGTATTCAGGGGATCGGCTTCAGCCACTTTTCCAAATCCGACGTGGTCCGTCATCCGCTGGTACAGGAAATCATCCAGGCATACGAAAAACAGGCTACGAGCCACCAATAACAACCAGTGCCCGCCCTTGGTCTGCCATGCATTTCACCTCTACCGAAGCCGTCAGCAGCTACACCATCAATCGCTCCCTGCTCAGGCGCCAGACTGCGGAGCTCCGTTCCCTGCTCAAACTGGGCAAGGCCCAGCTCAGCGTTGTCATGATGAGCGATCGGGAAATGGCCGATTACAACCAGCAATACCGCAACAGGCCGGGTCCCACCAATGTCCTTTCTTTTCCGGTTGATCCGACTGACAGCGGATTCATTGTTCCACACGGCGAGCTCGGCGATATCCTCATCTCCGTGGAAACCGCTGCCCAAGAGGCCCGTCGGATGCACATTTCACTCCACCAGCGGTTGGTGGAACTGATCATTCATGGCCTTCTCCACCTGCTCGGCTACGACCACGAACGTTCGGAGGAGGAGGCTGTAGCCATGTGGGACAAGGAAAAAGCACTTTTCCGTCAACTTCTACACACCAGGAGAACAACCATGCCGCAACTTGCCATTAACGTTGACCATGTTGCCACCGTACGTCAGGCACGCGGAACCAGTGAACCTGATCCGGTTATTGCCGCAGGCATCTGCGAACTTGCCGGTGCCGAGGGCATTGTGGTCCATCTACGTGAGGACCGGCGACATATCCAGGACAGGGATGTACGGCTCCTCCGGCAAACCGTCAAAACCAAGCTGAACCTCGAGATGGCCATTGCCCGCGAGATCATCGACATTGCTCTGGAGATACAGCCGGACATGGTCACCCTTGTACCGGAAAAACGTCAAGAGCTGACCACTGAAGGCGGCCTGGATGTAGTGGGAAACTTCAAGCGGGTGAAAAAGGCGGTCGCTAAAATGAACAAGGCCGGGATTCCGGTTTCCCTGTTCATTGATCCCGATGCCGTGCAGGTGGAGGCATCAGTCGAGGTAGGAGCCACCTTTGTGGAACTGCATACCGGACGCTACTGCGAGGCAACTGCAGACGAGGAGATTGATCAGGAGTTTCGGCTGATTGAACAGGCTGCGGAACTGGCCGATGACTCCGGCTTACGGGTAAATGCCGGACATGGTCTTGATTACACCAACGCCGCGCATATTGCAGCCATCCCCACCATTGAAGAATTAAGTATCGGTCATGCGGTGATCAGCAGGGCGGTAATGGTCGGGCTCGACCAGGCTGTGCGCGAGATGCGCGCTATCGTTAAAGCTCCTTACCAAGCGCTGTAATATCCTCATACGAGCCGAGAACAATCAGGATGTCGCCTGTATAAATACAGGTGTCGGGCTTGGGGTTGAACAGGAAGGTACCATCCTCCCGCTTGATGGCAACCACAATGACGTCATGTTTTTTCCTGATTTCCGCCTCGATCAGGTTTTTTCCGATCAAGGGTGAGCTTGAACTCGCCCTGAGCTCCTCCATGAGCAGGTCCAGCTCCCCGGCCCGCATGGTCAGGTCGATGAAGTCAGTAACCGTTGGACGGACGATAAGATGAGCCATTCGTCTGGCGCCGATGGCATAGGGCGAAATCACTTTGGAAGCGCCGGCCCGCATAAGCTTGGTCTGCACTCCGGAAGCCCCGCTTGACCTGGCCAGGATATACAGTTCGGGGTTCAGCCCCCTGGCTGTCAGCGTGATATAAAGGTTGTCGGCATCAGTGGAGACAACCGACACCAGGCCCGTGGCCCGTTTAATCCCGGCACTCAGCAGGACGTCATCATCGGAGGCTTCCCCCTCATAGGCCAGGTAGTGAAGCTCCTCAACGTCATGTATCACCTCCGGGTCATTATCAATCACCACAAACGAACGGTCATTCTCTTCCAGGATCTTACAGATTTCCCTGCCGATTCTGCCAAAGCCGCACACCAGGTAATGATCATGGAGACGGGCCACATGCTGGTTCATCTTTCTCCTCCTGAATATCCCACGTATCTCCCCTTCGATCATGGTTTCCGTAATCTTGCTGAACGTGTACATCACAAAGCTCACGCTGGTGATGACCAAAAAAACAGTAAAAACCTTCCCGGTCGGATGGATGGGAACAACGTCACCATAACCAACTGTAAATACAGTTATAATTGTAAGATACATCCCTCCCCAGAAACTGGTGTTCTCAAACAGCATATAGCCGATGGTCCCGGCAAAGAGGAGCATGAGGAACAAGCCAGTGATAATGAGGGCTTTACGCATGAGGTGGCCAAAGTCGGGGTATAAAGGGTAACTGCTTGATTATATTTTTACTGTTAGCCCTACTATAGCACATTCTCCTCATTTTCCACGCGGTGATAGCACTGCAAATGTGATTTGACAAAAATATTTCAGCTGTGTATACAGTACCGCATTGTGCCCGGATGGCGGAACCTGGTAGACGCAAGGGACTTAAAATCCCTCGGCCGTATGGCTGTGCGAGTTCGATTCTCGCTCCGGGCACCAAGAAACAGCAAGGGTTAACAAGCTGAAATAAAACAGCTTTTTAACCCTTTTCTTTTTTCCAGTAGCCCCTCTC
Source organism: Desulfogranum aggregans (assembly GCF_055398265.1). NCBI lineage: Bacteria > Pseudomonadati > Thermodesulfobacteriota > Desulfobulbia > Desulfobulbales > Desulfobulbaceae > Desulfogranum > Desulfogranum aggregans. Next base: position 1,271,828 of record NZ_AP042447.1, read on the forward strand.
CTTCCCTCTGATCTCAGTTTTATTTTGCCTTTTTCTGCTCCTTTTTTACTATATTTTGTGGAGCAAAAATGGAGCAAAAATGATATTGAGAAAAAAAGATAGCCAGGATTGGCCCCAGAAAGGGAAAGAAAAAAACATCATACTCTGTGACCATTCGCCTCAAAGGGTATAAATCTCTTACCAGGACTTTCGATACCAAGGGAGAAGCACGAACGTGGGCCGCTGAGGTCGAGACTGAGGTTAAAAATACATGATTTAAAGCCCCTCGCCATGCACAAATAACCCCTGAAGAGGTCTTGGAAAAATACCTCAAGACGGTTACTCCCCAAAAAGCGCTGACAACCCAGGAGCGAGAAAGAAGAATTGCAAAACTGCTGAAAGAAAATTTTGGCAGGGATACATTATTACCTGATATCACCGCCGCTATTATTGCCAGGTATCACGATACACGCTTGAAGAGTGTGTCCGCGTATGCAGCTCGACTTGAACTGGCCATCATTTCCCACCTCTTCACCAAGGCCCGTAAAGAAGGGGAACTCCCCGTTGAAAACCCCGTTAACTCCATTGAAGGTCCGAAGGTTCCCAGAGGCAGAATATACGCTGCAAACACCCCTTGATAAAGAGCAAATAACATCGCGCCAGCATAGGGGAGGTATGATATTTTAGACAATCATTCCATCCTCTATATGCACTGATCGCGTAGCCATCCTCGCGTAAGCTGGGTCGTGGGTCACCATTACCAGCGCAAGTCCGTCCTTATGCAGTTCAGAAAGCAAGTCCATGATTTTTTCACCGGTACCCTTATCAAGGCTGCCGGTTGGCTCGTCGGCAAAAAGGACCTTTGAAGACTTTACCAACGCCCTGGCAATTGCAACCCTCTGTTGCTCGCCACCGGAGAGATTTCCTGGTAGACGATCAGCCTTATCGGAAAGTCCAACCCGTTCCAAACAGGCCCGCGCTTTTTCCGTCGCCGCTTTTTTCACTGGTTTTACAGACTGCATAAAAGGTAATAGAGTATTTTCCATTACCGTCAAATAGGGCAGCAGATGGTGGAATTGAAAAATCACTGAGAAATCAGACTGCCGCAGCCTATTTAGACGTTTTTCTGAGAGTGCCGACAGGTTGTCATCTCCATAATGAAGCTCTCCACTATCGGGACGAACAAGGGTAGACAGGACATTCAACAGGGTGGTCTTGCCGGACCCGGATCGGCCGACAATGGAGATAAATTCTCCATCATTAATATCGACTGAAACATCTTTCAAAACCGGCACGACCTTATTATCTGTAATGAAATGTTTAGATATATTCTTTGCTGACAACATCATTTCTTATTCCTTAAAGCGCCACCAGCGCTGTGGACGGTTCGACTCTAGCACCCTTCCAGGCAGGGTAAGCTGCCGCAAATACGGATACCAAAGAAAAGAGCACTACGGTCATGAGCATATGGGTCGTTGAAAAAAGAGGAGTCCCTCCTTCGCCCATATCCAGAAATTTCAAAACCTGAAAACTTGCACCAAAACCTACCAGGTAACCGATAAACCCAGAGAGCATGCCGATTAAACCAGCTTCTATACAAAAAATGAGAAAAACCTGTGGCTTGCCGTAGCCAAGAGAGCGAAGGATACCAATATCTTTCTTCCGTTCACTCACCGCCGACATCATGGATAACCCCACCATGGTCGCAGCAGTCACCAAAATTACGAGACTTATACCAAACGCCAGTTTCTGGACAAAATGAATGGAAGCCATACGCTGGTTTATCACCTGCTGCAAGGCCTTCACTTCGGCTCCTGGCAATTTTTCCTGGAGTTGTGCAACAATATCTTCGATAGGGCAACCTGAGCAGAGCGCCGCCACCTCGATAAAGCTTGTGGCCCCAGGTTTACCCTGCAGCTCCTGAAGAGCTGATAGGTTCATAAAGATGACGGTATCGTCATCATTGCCGGTCTCATAGAGGGTAGCTGAAACGGTAAACTCTTTGCCCAGAAGAGGAACACGATCTCCGGTTTTCAGTTGCAGTTTTTCCGCAGCCTTACTGCCGACAAGCACCTCATTGAGTTGCTCAGGAAAAGTGCCTTTGGGCGCCCAGTAGCTTTTGATGCGACGCTGTTCATTCCAGCGAACTCCAACTAAGGCAACAGCCGTATTTTTTACCATGGTCATGGTTACCAGGTTGGGCGCAACAGCACTGAGCCGTTCTTTAAATTCAATACCGCGAATTGCCTGTATAGACTTCTCCTCATCAAGATCTCGAATATCAAACAGCATATCACCCATATGCAGCCCACCGTAGCTCACGCTCAATTTCTCAGTCAGCGGCGAGATAATGATGTTGGCACCAAAAGCGATTAGCTTTTTCTCAAGGTTGTGCCCCACGACCTTTGAAACCTCATATAAGGCCACAATGGATATAACTCCAAGGGAGAGGATCAAAAGGAGCAGCAGCGTTTTTGACGGTTTTCTGCGGATATTCCTTATAGGAATAGTGAGAATGTTCATGGTAAACCTCTAGAAAAAACGAGCGCCTGAAAGAATATCTTCAACCTTGATCACAAGGTTCCCCCCTACTATCTCCCGGCGAAGCGGTGCCGGGTTGCAACCGCCTTCTACTACGTTGATCTGGCTGGAATGAAATCTCATACCGCAATTGTTACAGATCACGAATTCTCCATCCTGGCTGTAGCCCTTTTTTTCGCGAAAACAAACATCGCAGGCATCAAAAGCTGCGCGCAGAATTCCATCGCTGCTCTTAATGACAAAAAACTTAATTTTGGCATTACTCCCCTTATAAACGTAATAATGGGCTTTACCGTCATCTACGGTCTTGACAGGAATGAGCAATTCGTCACCAGCAGCAGAAACGCTTTCATACCTATCGAAAAAACCAAAAGCATGACCTTCTCTCGTATTCACAACGCCACACGCGATTATTACAATCGCTACGATTGAAAAAAAATTTGCATACATTTCTAAACCTTACAAATAAACAGAGACATTCCGAGTTCTTATCGGAATTAGATTAGGCTAACAATGGGCAGGGGCGGACGACTGACTGCTTATTAAATAATTAAAGAGCAGTGAAGGGTATAGAAGGCGGGTTGTCTCCATTGAGCTGGGGACTTTAGCGAAAAAAAGTGGTACCTCACCGGCAATTCCTGCACCAAGATTGCTATAGCAGGCTTGACAAAGGTCATATCGTTTACAACTGGACGAGTAACAGCTGAGGCTCTTTTTTCCACACCACCGCTGTCGCAATAGCCACCATGAGAGCAATCAGACTGAGGTACTCTCTCTTCAGGTGGGGGCGCAGCGGCCTTATGAGAATATAATTTTTCGCAGCAGGAAGAGGTATCGCTTACAATACCGCAATGGCTACAATCAGGTGGACAAAAATACCCCCCTGCTGGCGCAATACCAATGCCAACAATTGCTACAACTAGCAGATGGATAATGGAGTGGTGAAAAATTATCTGCATTGTCAAAGGGTAAAAGGAATGAACCTGAAAGCGAAAATATACTACCTTGTGGCACAAAAAGTCAAAAGTATTTCACCCTCCACCGCAACTATCGTTTTTTCGGTGCTCCGAGTTATCGGTTAGCACGAAGAGGTTGTTCAACCCAGGAACAGGTCTTGCGCCGGCAACGCTTACATCTTAAATGAGGTATTTCTTAATCTTATTATTCAGAGTTGTCCTGGTGATGTTAAGGAGTTTAGCAGCTTCGCTCTTGTTACCTGCAGTTTGTTCAAGAGTTTGGATGATTGCCTCTCTCTCGATCTCCTCCAATGGAAGTCCTGCCATTTTATTTAACTGCTCACTCTGCAATTCCGCTTTTGCAACAGATTGAGCAACCGTAGGTGGTAATTCCCTTTCAGTAATGTAGTTTCCAGTACAAAGTACAACTGCGCGTTCAACAGCGTTTTCAAGCTCACGCACATTTCCAGGCCAGTCATACTTAACAAGGCAATCCATTGCCAATGGGCTAAAATCGACAATGTTCTTTCTATTTTTTTCAGCGTGTCTTTGCAGGAAATATTTTGCCAATAGAGGGATGTCATCCTGGCGTTCTCTGAGCGAAGGGACCTCTACAGTTACAACGTTTAATCGGTAGTAAAGGTCTTCACGAAAGCGGCCTTCTTTGACTCCATCAAGTAAATTTTTATTCGTTGCTGCAATAATTCGCACATCTGCGTGTAAAACTGTATCACTTCCAACCCGCTGGATCTCCCGTTCTTGAATGGCTCGCAGTAATTTGGCCTGCATAGGCAGGGGAACCTCACCAACTTCATCAAGAAAGATAGAGCCCTTATTGGCTTGCATAAAACGACCGTCGCGGCGCTTGTCCGCTCCAGTAAAAGCACCTTTTTCGTGGCCAAACAGTTCCGACTCAAGAAGGGTGTCCGCCAGCGCTGCACAGTTGACTGACACGAGAGGTTTATTGTTTCTGCTGCTACACCCATGGATAGCTTTGGCTACCAACTCTTTACCAGTTCCACTCTCCCCAAAAATAAGTATAGTGGCTTCTGATGGTGCAATGGCTTGAATCATTTCTTTGAGCTCTTTCATCGGTACGCTTGAACCAATAATTAATGAAAGGGCGTCAGAGGCAGAGAGCAGCTGCTTGAGAGACTTATTTTCTCTGCTCAGTTCTTGATGCGCTAAAGAACGCTCTAAGGTGAGCTGCAGTTCGTCAAAATTAAGTGGCTTGGTAAGGTAGTCATATGCTCCGAGCTTCATTGCTTCAACAGCTGTATCAACTGATGAATATGCAGTCATAATGATAATTGGTATAGAAGGGTTCGTTATTTTGATTTCTTTTAACGCCTCTATGCCACTTATATTAGCCATGCGTACATCCATGAGGATGCAATCAAAGGGTTTTTCATGAACCTGGTCGATGGCACCTGAACCATCTTTTGCTTCCACCGTATCAAAGCCCCACCCACTTAAAACCGTTTTCAGCATCGACAGGTGTGCATTATCATCATCAACAATAAGAATCTCGCCTTTCATACGTGTTAACCTTTTATTTCTTGAGGCAAGTAAATAGTAACTTCAGTACCTTTTCCCTCTTCAGAGAAAATAGAAATCTTCCCGTTGTGTGCGTCGATTATTTTCAAAACTATTGCCATGCCAAGGCCTGTGCCTGTCTTTTTGGTTGTAAAGTATGGGTTAAATAGCTGGTTCCTGGTGTCTTGCGACATCCCTCTGCCGGTATCTGTTATTGTGATTTTGATTCTGTCCCCAGCAGAGGCTACTGTAGTTTTCAAAAGTCCTCCATCCGGCATTGCCTCCAGACTGTTGAGATAAATATTCATCAAAACCTGTACAAACCGATCAGGATCGACATAGATAGTTTCAATACCATCCTCAACCTCTAACACCATATCTGGTTTCGCCTGCTGAGTTGAATCAGGTTGAATAAGCCTCAGTGTTGTATCAAAAACAGATTGAACATCTACGAATTTTGGTTTTATGTCAGATGGTCTCGAGATCTCAAGCAGTTCTGTGATTACTCGATTAAGCCTATCGGTTTCATTGACCAGGACCTCTGCCGCTTCACTGTTCTCAGGATCATCTTTAAACAGAGACTTGAAATATGTAGCGTATCCTTTAATTGAGCTTAGAGGATTCCTTACTTCATGCGCAACTCCAGCAGCGAGGTTGCCAATTGCCGCCATTTTTTCCTTTCTTTGTATCTCTGCTTGTAGCTGTTTAATTTGTGTCAAATCTTTAATGAGGTACATTCGCCCGACGAAAAATCCGTCATTTGTCAGCACCTCAGTTGCTATAACAGAAACGGGTATTTCTTTTCCGTTTTCATGGTAGAGCACCAACTCTTTCTCTATTACTTTATTACTTTTTTCCGTAATTATCTGCATTGAGTTAACTGCAGACGGTAAAACCTCTTGAGAACTACACCCAACCACTTCTTTGACATCGAGACCTAATAAATTTCCTGCTATTTTATTCATATAATAAATGTTGAGGTCACCATCAGTTAGAATGATCCCTTCTGGTAGGTTGTTGATCATTTCTGAAGACATAGCACTAATATTACTCAATAGTTTCCTTGACCTAGTGTAGTTTTGCGCCCAAAATAGCGATACCACACCAGCGATACCAAGTAGCAGTAAAATGCTAGAAATAAGAACCATAAGTTTAATATCTTCAGCCATAGCCTCCTCGAAGGATGCCGTGTCCATGCCGATTATAATAACTGGTCGGTTGTCCGGATGAAGCAGCTTTTCGCTCTGGAGTCCTTTGGTCCACTCTTTCCCATGCCATACGCCCATTCTGTTTTTCATCATTTGTCTTCCATTTTTCATCATATGTCGCATGTGAGACTGGGGCTGGCCAGGTAGTACGGGAAGAAATAATTTGTATACTTCGAAAGCTGCAAGAGAGGTGCTTGGCACTGTGCGCCATTTCACCTCTTTATCGGCTTCAAGAGCTGTCATGGCGTTTTGGTCGAGAAATATTTTCCCTATTTGCTCAGGTTCACTGTGAGCAATTATCTCGCCGCTTGAATCTACAATGGCAATATATAAAATATCTGGTTGTGTAGCGGTTTCCTGAATGAGGGTTTCAAGTCTTGGCAGAGTACCAAACGCACCCATCATTCCCGTTCTCGCTCCAGCTTCAAAGGCACGGATAAGAGAAGCACCTTTCTCGTTTAAAAACTTGACCATATATTGCCTCTCCCTGTTGTAATTCATGAAGGCAAGCACAATGACAACAATGGTAAGAATAACACTCATACCTATAACTAACCATATGGAAATATTGCCAAAATACCGTCTCTTCAATTGAGGCATATCGTATCCCTAAGTTTCTGAAGCTTGCATTGTGTCTATTTTTTAACCGCCGCCCTTTACAACTGTACAAAAATTAAACACCCGCTTGGTGTGAATCAAGGATAATTGAATCGAGAAACCAACACTGACTCGACTAACAACCTGTTATTGCATGAATATTTCCAACAACTCGGTTTTGGCACGCGAGATGCTTTAGAGAAAGCAAAGAAACAACAGAGACAATATTTTCTCATAAACCAAAACAGGAGATGTTGAACATGAAAACTAAAATACTCGCAGCAGTAGCAGCAACAGCAGTTATCGTTGGTTTCTCAGCAATGAACGCCTCAGCATGGGGCTGGGGTAATGGAGGTCACCGCATGATGGGTTCAGGAATGATTTCCGAAGCTGGCGTCACGGCTGAAGAGAGGCAAATTTTCCTAGACGAAACAAATGAGATTCGAAGAAAGATTGCGGCGGACAGAGCTGAGTTGACTGCTTTAATGGCTGGCCAAAACCCAGATAGCGAACGCGTGCGAGAGCTAACGCAAAGTATTGCTACTCACCAAATAGCAATGCAAGAGAAGGCACGAGCTTATGGCGGAGGAAAAGGAAGGATGCATGGTGGACGAATGATGAATACTGGATACGGTCCGTGTATGTGGTAAGGGAAAAGTCGCTTAAGGGGAGTTCTTCTCCCCTTAAAAAAACAATCCGATCAGGGAATTAGTTATGTGGAATTGTAGTAATTGGGGTGCTGGTTTGCCATTTGGGCTGGGGAACATTTTTATGGGCTTTGGTCCATTTGGCGGCCTGTTGAGCCTGGTTATATTTGTTATTCTTTTTTATGTGATGGGGAAGTTGATCATGTCACTATTTTCCATGCCAAGGGCCAACACGGACAGGCACGATTCTCTGACTATTTTGAAAAACAGGTATGTAAAAGGAGAGATTTCTCAAGAGGAGTATAGCAGGATGAGAGAGGTTCTCATGGGGTGATCAATATGCGCTTAGCGATGCAGTTCAAATCGTAATGACCAACCAAATTCGCCCACACTCACAAATCACATTCCAACACGCTGAAAAGTTTGTATTCTTATGCAACTTCACCTTTGCCAGGATGGATAAATCGCGGCAATGTCATCTTCACACCAACCTTGCTTCGCAGCAACCTGGGGCCGATCTATCTCGGGAAAAGCACTCACAGGCCATCAGTGGTTTGCGCAACAATGCATACTTTCAGAATTCACTCGGGGTCTAGAGTGGGCCATTATTGTATGGATCTTGTGAAAAGTGGAGGGTAGGATCACATTTTATTGAGAATTTTCCCGAGCAGAGTGGAAAAGGTTTTGATCTCTGCGTTGGTAAGCTCTGTGGATATTTCGCTAGTAAAATCTTCATGAAAACGGTGATGTTCCGCAAACATCTTTTCACCTTTTTCTGTGAGAATTACAAAGTATGATCTCCGATCGGTATCGTGGGGTTTTCTTGCAACTAGATCTAATTTCTCGAGTTTATCTACAGCAATTGTAAGTGTACCGGTTGTAACGCCAAGCTTTTCAGCCAGCTCTTTCATGCGCAGATTTTTCCTGTGCCCTATAACTTCAATCGTATGCATTTGTGCTGGTGACAGACCGCTGTCTTTGACGACAGAATGCTCCCACGATGAAATCTTGTCATACAGTTCAATTAGTTGATGCGAAAGTGTTTCGATACTCATAACATCTTTATATTAATCAAGATTATGCAATAGCTTGGCACATTCCATATCCAGAAAATCCAATTATTACAACACCGGCAAATCGCATTATGAACGGTTCCACCCAGTCCTTCTGCAGGCTGTGAGCCATCTTTGTTGCTCTGAAAATAAAAAAAATTACAGCGCCGACAGCTATTGCAGTTGATACAGCATACATCCCAAAGACAACCGTTGCATTCCACACACTGCCCGCATTCAAGGCATATGTATACATTACAGCAGCCGTCGGACAAGGGACGATCATATTAACGAAACCGATCGCGAACAATGCTTGAGGAAGGAACTGTTTGTTTTTCGCCAAACTCTTAACCCGCCCCATGACACTGTGATTATGATGGTGTGAATGGTCATGGTGATGATGGCTGCAGGCGCAATTAGATGAGTGTTCCTGCTCATGAGAGTGATCATGCTCGTGATCATGACTATGTAAAATGTGGGGGTCATACAACAATAACAGTCCGATTACAATGAGAATAACGGACGTTACTACTTCAACCCAAATACCCATATAGACAGGTATTATCTGCGATACAGCGCCTAAACTTGCGCCGAGAACTAAACAAGCTACCGCAGTTCCACCCAAAAACATAGTCGTGAGCAATGTTACTCGGGAGCCTTTTTTCTCACCGGATACAAATGGTGCAAGAACAAGCCACGAGTGTCCGCAGGGGTTTACTCCGTGGAGGAGCCCCAGCAAAAAACTTGATTGAATAGCTGCCAGTAAAAATGTTTCGCCTTCCATACCCTCTCTTCTCCTAAAAAATGAAGAGTTAGCATATCAGAAATATCTCATCTGTCAAGTTACTTGAGCATCAAGCTTTTCGCCTGTCAAGATTGTCAGCGACTTACTAATTGTGATTACAGGATTTCTTTTTCTCAAGGTGCCAGTTTCATTTTTTCCACAACAGGCACTGCCACGATGTGGCATTATTTTCTTGACATTAACGACCTTTATTTTTAGGATTGCCAAACTTTTAAAACAGCGCCTAATACACAGCTGCCGAAAACTGGAAAAATAAACATTTAAGGAGTTATTGTGATGAAAAGAGTGTTGCTGCTACTGATAGCTACATTTGTAGCGATGCCGACTTTATCAGCTTTTGCTAAGGAAGAAATAGTTGTTTATTCAGCTCGTAAAGAGCATCTCATTAAGCCATTATTTGACATGTACACCCAGAAAACAGGTATTGACGTTAAATTCATAACAGGTAAAGCGGGTGCCCTGCTGGAACGGTTGAAGGCTGAAGGAGCTAACAGTCCAGCTGATATTTTCATCACCGTCGACGCAGGCAATCTTTGGCAGGCAGCTGAAGAGGGTGTGCTTCAGTCAGTCACCTCGGATGAACTCAATGCCAATGTGCCCGCCAACCTCAGAGATCCTGAAGGAAGGTGGTACGGTCTCTCTGTCCGTGCCCGGACAATAGTGTATAATACCAACACTGACGCTGGCGAGGAGCTGACCAGCTACGAAGATCTTGCTCAACCAGAATGGAAGGGGCGTCTGGTCTTGCGCACTTCAAAGAAAGTATACAACCAGTCCTTAGTGGCTTCACTTATTGCCGAACATGGTGAAAAAGAGACCGAAGCTATCGTCGCCGGCTGGGTGAACAATTTGGCTGTTGATCCATTTAGCAACGATACCAAAGCTCTTGAGGCCGTTGCCGCAGGTATCGGTGATGCGACCATCGTTAACACCTACTACTTTGGTCGTCTTATGAAGAAGGAACCTGGGCTTCCACTGGCAATCTTCTGGCCGAACCAAGAAACCAGCGGCGTGCATATGAATGTTAGTGGCGCTGGTATCACTGCCAATGCCAAAAATAAAACAGGCGCGCTCAAGCTCATCGAATGGCTTTCCAGTGAAGAGGCCCAGGTTCAGTTTGCCGGTTTAAATATGGAGTACCCTGTTAATACCACAGTAGCGGTAGATCCGGTTGTGGAGAAGTGGGGAGAGTTTAAAGGCAACCCCATGAATGTCGCCAGGTACGGTGAGCTCCAAGGGAACGCTATCAAGCTCATGGATCGCGCAGGCTACAAATAAGTCAGCTAATGAATCTGCGTTTTCCGGTCAAGGCTCGCTTTGATGTCTGGCAGTTTATCGCCACCATCATCGCGGGCCTCGTCGTCGTCCCCATAGGGGTCCTGCTTACGTCCGTATTTAAACCGGAACGTGACATTTGGAACCACCTTGCTGAAACACTCCTGGGCTCACTCCTGCTTAACACCTTCTGGTTGAGCCTAGGTGTTCTCATTTGCACCTCCTTGCTCGGCGTAAGCCTTGGATGGCTGACAGGTGCGTGCTCCTTCCCTGGGAGACGAATATTTTCCTGGGCATTAATTTTGCCCCTGGCAATGCCAGCATATGTGCTCGCCTTCATCTTTATCGGGGTAATGGATTTCACCGGACCAGTTCAATCTGCTCTTCGTGGTTTTCCTGGGTTTGAGCGCACGATGTTTGAGGTCAGGTCCACCCCGTTTGTCATCCTGGTGCTCAGTCTCACTCTTTACCCATACGTCTACCTGCTGAGCCGGACCGCCTTTCTCAGCCAGGGGAAGGGGTTGATGGAGGCAGCGAGGACTCTCGGGGTGGGACCGTGGAAGGGTTTTTTCAAAGTAACACTACCCATGGCACGTCCGTGGATCGTTAGTGGTCTTGCTTTGGTCCTGATGGAAGCCCTTGCTGATTTCGGAGCGGTCTCCATATTCAATTTCGACACCTTCACCACCGCAATATACAAGGCGTGGTTCGGTTTCTTCTCATTGCATGCAGCAGCTCAGCTCTCATCTATCCTGGTGCTCTTTGCGCTTGCCCTTATCATGGTCGAAGCACAGTATCGATCCAGAATGAGATTTCACACCTTAGGCAAAAGCAGCGCGGTTCATAGCCGAATCGTCCTCCAGGGAAAGCATGCTATTGGGGCCACTCTCTTTTGCTCAACTGTGATGCTCATTGCTTTCATCCTTCCAGTGATTCAGCTCGTAATCTGGGCATATGAATCTGTCCGCGAAGATCTCTTACCTGTTTACAGCTCTTTGGCCATGCAAACGCTTATGCTCAGCCTCAGTGCGGCGCTGCTTACCTGCTCCGCAGCCCTGCTGCTCAGTTATGCGAAGAGGCGCTCCCGGTCAAGGCTCAACGTGATCCTCTGTAAGGTGTCCACCATGGGCTATGCATTGCCGGGTACTGTACTGGCGGTAGGCATATTCATTCCGGGTGCCTGGGTGGATACACATCTTCAGGGAGTGATGACTACGCTTTTCTCTATAAAGACCGGCCCCCTGATTCAGGGGACGCTGGTCGTCATGCTCTCGGCATATATGGTTCGCTTCATGGCTGCGGGATTTGGTGCTGTAGATAGTGCCATGCTGGGGATTAGTCCAAACCTTGATGAGGCTGCGGCTCTTTCTGGGGTAAAAGGAATACACCTTATCAGGCGGGTACACCTGCCATTGTTGCGAAAAGGTATGCTGACGGCCTTCATACTGGTGATGGTAGATGTCATTAAAGAGATGCCGATTACTCTCATGACTCGCCCCTTTGGCTGGGACACTCTGGCTGTGAAAATTTATGAACTTACGAGCGAAGGCGAGTGGGAACGTGCCGCTTTACCAGGCCTGTTTCTCATTCTAGCTTCGCTACTCCCCGTCATTTTACTTACTCGACACTTGGAAAAATGATAATGACAGAAAAACAACCGTTGCTCCAGGTCGAGGCTGCGACCAAAGCATATGGTAATAAAGAGGTTTGCAAGAATGTCACCTTTTCTCTCGACAAGAGCGATATTGGCTGCTTGCTCGGCCCAAGCGGTTGCGGCAAAACCACCTTGCTGCGAATGATAGCCGGCTTTGAACAGCTCGAAGGAGGCATTATTCAACTCGATGGAATTACTGTTTCGTCTCCGTCTCTTAATGCAGCCCCTGAAAAAAGATGCATTGGCATGGTGTTCCAGGACTATGCCCTCTTCCCACATTTGACGATCAGTGAGAATGTCGGTTTTGGTTTATGTAACGCCGCACAGAAAAAAAAGAATGCTCGAATCGAGAAGTTACTGGAGTTGGTCGGGCTAACCGACGAGGGGGGAAAATATCCTCATGAAATTTCCGGGGGGCAACAGCAGCGTGTAGCACTAGCACGTGCACTTGCTCCCGAGCCAAACCTACTGCTCCTTGATGAGCCTTTTTCAAATCTCGATGCATTGCTCAGGGATCGATTAACGGTGGAAGTGCGTGATATTCTCAAAAAGGCTGGAACTACGGCCTTGCTTGTCACCCATAATCAGCACGAAGCCTTTGCGGTTGCAGATAAGATAGGAGTGCTTTTCGAGGGGAAGATGCAGCAGTGGGACAGCGCTTATACCATCTACCATAAGCCAACAAATCTCGAAGTAGCAACTTTCGTCGGTGAAGGCTCTCTTATTTCCGGTCGGGTTATCGCCCCCAACAAAGTCAAATGCAGTCTCGGCATTTTAGACGGAGATCTTTCACTTCCCTGTGAATCAGGCTGCGAGGTAGACGTACTGGTGAGACCTGAAGATGTCCTTCACGTCGAGGATTCCCCCATACATGCGAAGATCATCCATAAATCATTTCGCGGACCGAACATTCTCTATAAACTCGGCCTGGATTCCGGTGAACAATGCCAGGCTTTGGTATCTAGTCACCACAACCACGCCCCTGGGGAAGCTATTGGTATTACAACAGAGGTCGACAATCTGGTCGTTTTCCCAAAACAAGGATCTTACTAACAGCCTTTACCTCCTTCATAAGTCAACCAACTGACGTTCAGGTTTGCTATCAACAGGGCAGTACAAGTGGTTAACATTCTGATAGTAAGATGAAAACAACACATCTTTTTAATATAATTAACCATCCTTTATTTGTCCTCGTTACCCACTTGAACCGATTTATACTTTTTATACCATAGATTGCCTTGCCAGGTCACATCTCAATTCTTTATTAATATCAAATAGTTAAATATTATATTCATTGCTCTTGAGCTGGGAGTCGGCGCTGATTTTGGGGAGAAATATCGACGATGCTCAGGAAACACCTTTCGTTTGGGAAGGTATGGGAATTGGTCACCTTCGATGTGGCAATGTTCAGCACGCAGCTCAAATCCGGAATCCGGTTATATCACAGGATCATCTCGTGTGAACAGTAGATCTGGCTAAACAAACGAACGAAAAGGGAAAAACAAGAATTTACTGAATACGCCATGTTCATGGAGAATGTTTATTCCGATCCCCCAAAGCAGGGTGCCACCAGCCGCTTCCGCCCATCTTGAAATCCATGCAATCTGGGCCATTCTTTTGCCTAAGCGAAGACCGATGATGGTAAACAGTCCGGCAACTATCCCTATAATCAAGGCCGGAACAGCTATTGCGACATCCATCATCGACATGGACAAGCCGACAGCAAGGGCGTCGACGCTGGTAGCAACAGACAAAACTACCAGAGTCATTCCCCGGGTTGAATCTTTGGTGATATGTTCGTCTTCCTCAGTTCCGGAAAGCCCTTCCTTAACCATATTGCTGCCGACTAATGCCAGTAAGGCAAAAGCGATCCAGTGCGCATAAGATTCAATATAACTCTGTATACTGGTACCGAGCCACCAGCCAATGACCGGCATCATTGCCTGAAACAGGCCGAAGTGCCAGGATAGGCGAAATGTCTGCCTGGGGCTGACACTCTTCAAATTGACACCGGTTGCCAGAGCCACTGCAAAGGCATCCATGGCAAGTGCTACTGCGACTCCAAAGATTGCAACAATATGCATTTATCATTCCTTGTGATACTCGTGAAATGACGCCTTTGTACAGAATCTATACCAATATAACAAGGAGGAAATGTACCCTGAAACAATCGATTTTCAGTCATCAGGGGAAATTATCGGAATGGACAGGCCAAAAAAACACCGAGTGCTGGACTTGCTTGATCTGGTGGGATTAGCAGGTGAAGATAGAAAGTACCCTCATGGAATTTCCAGAGGACAGCAGCAACGGGTAGTGCTTTGGCACGTGCACTTGCACCAGAACCAAACCTGCTGTTTCTTGATGAGCCATTTCAAACCCCGTTGCATTACTCAGGGATCGCTTGACTGTGGAGGTACGGGGTATTCTCACAAGAGCAGGCACGACAGCCCTGCTTGTCACCCACAACCAGCATGAAGCTTTTTCAGACGCCGATAAGATAGGCGTCTTATTTGAGGGAAGAATGCAACAATGGGATAATGCTTACGGCATCTACCATAAACCTGTGCATCCCGAAGTCGCCAGCTTCGTGGGAGAAGACAACCTTATTAACGGGAGAGTAGCTGGACCGGGAAAAGTCAAATGCTGCCTCGGAATCTTGGAAGGAAACCTGTCATTGCCATGGGAACAAGGATGCGAAATTGATATTTTAGTTAGACCAGAGGATATTCTTCACATAGAAGAGTCTTCCGTAGAGGCAGAAGTGTTGCATAAATCTTTTCAGAGACCCAAGACCCTCTACCTTCTCCAACTTTCACCTGGAGAGAAATCTCAAGCCCTGGTTTCCAATCATCATAATCACTCCATCTGTGGGGCCATTGGGATAGTCCCAGAAGTTGACAACATTATAGTTTCTCTTAAAAAAGACACTTTTAAAGCGTGAAAAAAGGAACAAAAACAATACGTTAATACGAGGCTCTCAATCTCGGTAGAGCAAACACCACGGTTTTGTGTTGACAAAACCGACCAAAACGTTCACTCTAGAACAATCGTTCTGATCATGAATCTGCTTGGAAATTTAATGACTACTGCTACAAAAACCACCGATCGTCGAGAGCTTATTTTAGACACTGCCCTACATTTATTCTCCGAGCGTGGGTACTTCAATACGTCTGTTCACGATATTCAAAAAGAAGCGAACGTTAGTATTGGTTCAATTTATCATCATTTTGGCAATAAAGAGACAATTGCTAAGGCTCTACTTGCCAAGATCGAGGCAGCCATGGTTGATGAAATACGCATGATCATGGAGGATATCCCATCGGCCCATGATAGATGTAAAGCTGTCCTCAAATACCTTTTTGAAGCAACAGAGAGCTGCAGGGATGAGATGCAGTATATGCTTTATGCCAAACACAATGAGTTCATTCCGGATGAAGGACCAGTGTGTACCTCACGTCCTTTTTCGCTCATGAAAGAAATCATCGTTAAAGGCATGCAAACAGGAGAAATCAGAAAACTGACTCCTGAGATTGTTGGAGTAAATATTTTTGGTGGAGCTATCAGACTTATCTGTCTGCGGATAGACGGAGTAATTGACCAGCCGCTTCCTGCATATCTGGACGAGTTTTGGGAGTGTGCCTGTTACGGAATTAAAGCGTAGTTTTTTTAATCTCAAAATAGAACGAGTGTTCGTTCTAAAGCAATTGGATTAGTCATGAAAAACGGAAAAAAACAACTTTTCGTACCCACTTTTTTCTTTCTTGCCATCCTGGCGTTTGTCTATCCCCTGCATGCAGCGGTGCCAGGTGACAGCCATGCTCTGGAGGGAGTAAAGACAACCAAGGCTATCTTTGACATCAACTTTAGTGAGCCCAAAAAACTGGCTTTGTACCTCAGTGTTATTGATCAAACACACACAAGCCTTGTGGTTCAGGGATATAAGCCTGATTTTGTCATTGCGTTTCGCGGGAGCTCGGTTCGGTTGATCACCACTGAAACCTGGGCCTTTAGCGATGAAGATCAACCTCACCTGCAAAAAGGAGCTGCTCTTATCAAAAAGCTCGGTGATCAGGGTGTTTTGTTTGAAGCGTGTAACATTGCCACGCAGCTATTCAAGGTGGATAACGCTACCCTTATCTCTGGTATCAGGCCAGTGGGCAACACCTTTATCTCGCTTATTGGCTACCAGGCAAAAGGGTACTCCTTAATACCGATCCAATAATTTTCTATTCGAGAGAACCACAGGTGCACTCACATAAAAACGACTCTATAAAACTATTTGGAACCGCTGTTATGCTCCTGGCATTACTTCTGGTTTTTCCAACCGCTGCAATGAGTCAATCTTCCCTGTTTGAACAAGTTTCAGAAGATGTGTTTTTGGATGCAGGACGCAATCTTTTTTGGCAGGTCAAGCGGATGAAAAAGACAGCAAGCAAAGAAGGTGTAGACCAGTACCTGTCCACTCTGAATCAGGGAGAACATAACGATTGGAGACTGCCAACAAAGCAAGAGTTATTTCGGTTGTTCTCTGTTTTTGATCTGAAACGAAACGGTACGGTCAAAATTCGATTGGAAGGAAGTTACTGGCTTGCAGATGCCATGGGGCTGGCCCATGTTGGCGCTTGGGAAATTGGTGACCAGTGTGGTCCCATCCGAACCTTTTATCAGGAAAAAGCCGGTTATATAAGGGCAATACGCCCCTAACATTTAGAACGAGGAAGTAAAATGTTGAAGAAAATAATGAGTTTAGTTGCTACCTGTCTGATGCTGACAGTTGGAGTAAGTGTTGCTGATCATTTGGATTCAGGGGAGCTCCTCAAGCAAAAAATTGCGACAGCTAAAGCGAGTACCCAGTCGATAGACAACAAGACCTTACACGGGTGGATTGAAGACGGCGAAAAAAGCTTTGTCCTTTTGGACATCCGTGAACCCGGTGAAGTATCAGCAGCAAAAATAGAAGCTGACGAGTCAATGGATATCCCCAGAGGATTGGTTGAATTTGTGTTTACCAAAAAGGTAACTGACCATGACAAGCCGGTTGTTGTTTACTGCAAGAAAGGTGGCAGAGGTGCCCTTGCTGCAGCTACCTTAAAAGAACTTGGATACAAAAACGTGTACAACCTCGATGGCGGTATTCTCAAGTGGATTGCCGATGGCTACCCTGTGAGCAACTTTTTTGGTGAGTTTGAAGTGAAAAATCTTGATTCAAACTTCGATGAAAAAAGCTGATACTTGACACATCACTGGATTTGCCTCTTTTTTAAATGTAGCTACTGGACCTGGAAGCTTTGTGCTCCTTTCTTCAGGATCAGTAGCTGCTTTTTCATTGAATCGTTTACAGATAGTTTATGAAGAAGAACCCCTGTAAAGAAAAAGAGTACAGAATGAACATACAGTTGTTCATGACTCTTTTTCTTCCTTTTGTAATCATCGGTGGATATTTTTATCCGTTAATCGGCTTTACCATTGTTGCTATGATTATGCTGTTCATGACCTTGGCAAATAAAAGGGGCCGTATGTACTGTGGATGGCTCTGCCCTATGGGAGCATTTCATGAGCGCTTCTTATCAGAAATAAGTCTGCACAAAACAATTTCACCGATGTTTAGGACAACATGGTTTCGCTGGTTTGTTTTTATTACAATGATGGGCTTTATGACCTGCCGGCTAACCCTTGCTTGGGGTGATGCCGAAGCAATTGGTAGTGTTTTCCAGATGATGTGGACCGTGTCCATGACACTGGCCATAGCGCTTGGAGTATATTTTAAAGCACGTACCTGGTGTGTAATATGCCCCATGGGCTCACTCCAAGGAATTTTCAGCAAAAATACCTTCCGGCTGCATGTCGCAGGTGATTGCGTGGAATGTGGTAAATGTAAACAAGTCTGCCCTATCTCGACATACCCTGGAGAGTTTAGAAACGACACAGGTGATGGAGAAGTTCCCTCAATTGAGTGTCTCCGTTGCTATAACTGCGTTGAGAATTGCCCCAAGGGTTCGCTTTTATTCAAATAAGTAGTTTTATCTGTTGGAATCTTTTTTGAAAAAGAGAGTTTGCAAAGTGCTCCTGTCAGGTAAAAAATAGGTTCATCCGGCAAATGCGTACTTTTGAGAAATGAATGGAAAAAGGACATGACTTGAGACAGGTTGTTTGTTGTTTAGACAAACAACCTGGAGGTCTCCGTCATGTCCCAATCCATACTTTACCACGCTTTTGGCATCAAGGGTGTAACTAACCGATCCACATACTTCCTTGGCAACGCTCTTTTCTTTTGTGTTGAAGCAACAGATTGCCATCGGTGTTGCCCTCAATGTGGTCAAAGAGAATGCATCTTCAGAGGGTCAATTTTCGATGCTGATTGACGGTTTTGGTATGGTTTGCAGTTGGTCCCTTGCTACAGAGTAGCATTTCTCATAAAAAACCGGGGTGCCATCTCCCCGGCCCTCTCGTTGATTTTTCCCAGTCATTTTCGCGCAGATTATCCAATAGCTATCTTTACTATTCTATTTACCGAATCCCGGGCTATCTGGGGCCAACCTCCTTTAATCATATAAATTAACTTTCTTTGCCTCTCGTTTTTTCCGTCTTTTTTTCCGAAATAATGGAAAAACCAAAAAGCCGAAATATCATCAACTAAAGAGCCTGTGTAACCTCATCTTTTTACTAAGGATTGATTTTTAGTTTTCAATGGGTCGATTATTGCATTGATAATCGTAACTGATCTCTTTTTTTGGCCGCGCTGTTAAGAATAAATAATCTTAGGAGGCGCTATCAATGAGAGCTAGAAATCTTAAAGTTTTTTTACTTACAGGCTTGCTCTTAATGCTGGTTAAAGCCTCGTCGGCAGATTTTATAAAATTGCATTTTGACGACGGCCTCTATCACGCCGGAAGCAGAGGAGCAGCTGTCGCATCAATCGATGATGTCTTCTCAAATACTTCAGCCCATGATGTGGAACAGGTCTTGACTTCAGCATCGACATCAACTGAATGGTGCATAGCTGAAGGCTCCATGACAACAAATCCACACTGCGCACCAACTATCCTGCTACCAACACGATTACTTTCTGTCCCTGAATCATCCACCTTAGCGCTCTTTGGAATCGGATTAGCATTTATTGCCGCCGTGAGCAGAAAAAAACTATTTAATTCTTTCAGGTACAATGGATCGATATGGTAAAATCGAACAACCACACCACCTTGATTTAATAACAAAACGCTCAGCCCCAAAAAACAGGTATCGCCCCCTATGGTAGTTCTACGGCCTATTAACGGCCTGCGTAGCTCCTTGATATAGTTTCCACAGTAGTGACCGGCTCCCGCCATGGTTTCTCCGCGCATCCTTCCTCAATGCCCTCTTCCCCCAACCCGTGGCACCGTCGGCAGGTTGGTAACCGTTTACTCTCTGGGTTTTGAATATCGTTGTCGGCCCATTCAAGCTATGACGGTGCGTAGATAACCTGCTCGATTCGCTGCTGCCGTTCTTTCAATCAAGCAACGCTTCAAGCTCTCATAAACAACGTGGAGATGTCTCCCCCCTAAAAAATCTCCTTGTTTTTCCACCACTCAAGCATTGCAAGGCCACTCCGCTGAATAATACCCCATCAATGGAGCAAAGCGGCTGGCAAATGACAAATCAAATAATTGCAATACACCCCCTCTATTTTACTCCTTACTGTATACTCCCCGGAAAATGCCTATTCCCCTTTCAAGGTTTTCCATTGGAACCTGTATCGACTGGTCTCAATCCAAATTCATTGGCATGCGCACTCTGCACTCCTTTACCGTCCCCAGGGGAGCTTTTCATAACCAATCGATTTCATCAAATCCCCCTGTACACCAAGAAGAGCAGAGCCATGAAAATTCATGGCATATGCAAGTTTACATCACTCTCTCCTTCGCGAGGCTCTTTTTCACAGAAAATACCTGTTGCCTTTACCCTCTAAATATTTATTTTTTTAAGTAAATAAAGAGCAATCAACACAAAAGCAAACTGCAAAGGTCAAATTTCACTTCCATATACTTCTCCTATTGCTCTTCATTTCCAAGCATATTTTTTCACCTATGCAGAACCAAACGAATGACTGATTGGTCATATGGAAAGAATATCAAATAGTTCATAAATATCCACTCACTTCAACGAGGTGCATCATGAATGACTTCTGGGAAGAAATTTTTGACACAGAGCAAGATTTAGACAATTTGAGCGACGAGCTTGAATCAAAAAAAAGACAGACAGCAGATGCAGAGAGGAATCACCGCGATCTCAAAGAAGCTAGGGACCGACTTGTTGCTCTGATTGATAAGGCATACAAAAAAATGATAACCGCAAAACAAAAGCATTGTGAGTCAAGAACAGCAGAAGATGAAAGCGAATACGAGATGTGGCGGCATATCTATATAGCACTCGATTATTGGTATCATCGATCCTATGAGCCGGATGTCCGCAAAGCGTGGAAAAGGGTCCGTGAAGCATGGCGGGAGGAAGAAAGAGCCCGAGATGAATTCGGCGATAAATTACTGGAACTTGACCGATTAAGAAGGAATGCCGAACGTTGGGAAAAAGCTCGACGAGAGCGAATTCGCGAACAATGCCATGTGCCCATCCGCACCAAGGCGGTAGCTCTATCAGACCTTCCGCAGGAAATAATGGATCTAGAGGTGAACCTTCCGCACAAATGGCCGGACCTGATTGAGACTCTCGGGCTCCCAACCACGTACTTCCTACGTTAACCCACTGCTGCGCTGAGAGCGAAAGGACTTTCACTTTCAGCATGGTTTAGCGATTCCTTTGCCCGCGAGGTCCACTATATCTTTTCTTTTTAGAACACTCCATCTCGTGAAAGGCCACATGGTTTGCAAAGAAAAGATATATAGGGATGGAGGATCAACCATGAGCGCTGAATAAAATATCCTGCTTACACCCAGCGTCAACCCCATTTCATCTGCAATTACCGGCTTCCAGGCGGCATCTTGCCTAGATCCCCTGATCAAGCCTCCCCTTTTCCCACCACCTGTCTTTAACCCAGCCGAGTAGCCGTCAAATAAGTACATTTCAGCACAAGAAAAACACCTCTCATGGTCATGGAGTTTCAATGGAGGAAGTTTCTCCAACCCACCGAAAGCTGTCGTTTTTTTTGCAACCTCTTTTTGATTGTTTTTCTACTTTTTGGTACAGTTTGCCGAAGTTCGTTGGTACTCACTATCTTTTAATGGAGAATCCACATGTCCAGTCAGCAAACGACGCTTGAAACCCTGGAGCGACTCAGAGCAGAGTCTGTAACCGCCGGTGGGCAAAAGGAAAAGGAGAAACAACACCAGAAAGGGAAATTAACCGCCAGAGAACGGCTGCACCTTCTCCTTGATAAAGACTCGTTTGAAGAATTCGACGTGCTCAAGATCGGCCGCGGGAGCAATCTGGGAGAGGGCGCCACCTATTTAGGCGACGGCGTCATCACCGGTCACGGCACCATCGATGGCAGAGAAGTCTTTGTTTTCAGCCAGGATTTCACTATTATCGGCGGATCGCTTGGCGAAGCGCATGCCCAAAAAATATGCAAGGTCATGGACCTGGCCGTCAAGGTTGGTGCGCCGATCATCGGCTTAAACGACTCCGGTGGTGCCCGAATCCAAGAAGGGGTGGATGCCCTGGCCGCTTATGGGGAGATTTTTCACCGCAACGTACGCGCCAGCGGTGTTGTGCCGCAGATTTCCTGCATCATGGGTCCTTGTGCCGGCGGGGCTGTGTACAGTCCTTCCATCACGGATTTTGTGTTTATGGTCGAGGACACCTCCTACATGTTTGTTACCGGCCCCAGCGTGGTAAAAACGGTAACCCATCAGGATATTTCCTCAGAAGATCTCGGCGGAGCAAGTGTCCACTCCACCAAAAGCGGGGTAGCCCACTTTACGGTCCCCAACGACGTCCTTTGCCTGCGAGAAATACGTCGCCTGATCAGCTACCTACCGTCCAACAACAAGCAGCGTTCGCCAATTCTCGACTTAAGTGACTCCCCTACACGCACCGATCCTGCCCTTGACTTTCTGATACCTGCCAATTCCGCAGAAAGCTACGATATGCACGTCGTGATCAATTCCATCCTCGATGGCGCTGAATTCATGGAGGTGCACAGCAACTTTGCCCGCAACATTATCTGCGGCCTTGGCCGTCTTGGCGGTCAAACCGTCGGCCTTGTCGCCAATCAGCCTGCCGTGTTGGCCGGGGTTCTTGACAACGACGCCTCACTAAAGGCCGGACGTTTTGTCCGCTTCTGCGATGCGTTTAATATACCACTGATCTCGCTGGTTGACGTTCCCGGGTTCATGCCCGGACCAGACCAGGAACACGGCGGTATTATCCGGCACGGCGCCAAGCTGCTCTATGCCTTCACGGAAGCGACCGTTCCCAGGATATCGGTGATCGTCCGCAAGGCCTATGGCGGCGCCTACCTGGTGATGAACTCCAAACATATCCACTGTGATGTCAACTTTGCCTGGCCGACAGCAGAAATCGCGGTCATGGGACCAAAGGGGGCGGCAGAGGTCATCTACAGAAAGGAAATTGCCGCTGCCGAAGATCCGGAAAAGGTGATCAACCAGCGGATGGAAGAGTATCGCGATGCATTTGCCAACCCCTTCCTGGCAGCCCAGCGCGGGTATATTGATGATGTTATCTTCCCTCGTGATACCAGGTCGCACCTCATCCGTACCCTGCAGATGCTCGACAGCAAACGAAGCCAACAAGCTGACCGTAAACACGGCAACATCCCATTGTGAGGCGCACTATGTTTCAGAAAATACTTATCGCCAATCGAGGCGAAATAGCAATCCGAATTATCCGCACCTGTAACCGTTTGGGGATCAGCACCGTTGCCGTCTATTCCGACGCTGATCATCGCAGCCTCCATAAACAACTGGCAGATGAAGCCGTATATATCGGAGAATCCGCCTCCCAACAATCCTATCTGGTCATTGACAAGATTATCGACGCTGCCAAGAGCACCGGCTGTGAAGCAATACACCCCGGCTACGGCTTTCTGTCGGAAAACAGCGCGTTTGCCAAAGCCGTTGCCGATGCGGGAATCACCTTTATCGGCCCCGGCTCCGAAGCGGTTGATGTCATGGGCGACAAGATCACGTCAAAAGATCTGGCCAAAAAAGCAGGAGTGCCGGTCATTCCAGGCCACATCGATGCGGTAAAGGATGATGAGGAAGCACTGCGACTGGCCGAAGAGATCGGCTACCCCATTCTTCTCAAACCGGCTGCAGGAGGCGGGGGCAAAGGGATGCGCATTGTGCATGACCCAAAAGAAATGTCCGCCGCCCTGGCTGCAAGCAGGCAGGAGACCCAAAAAGCCTTTAACGACACGCGCATTTTTGTCGAGCGCTATATTGAAAACCCACGCCATATCGAAATCCAGATCCTGGCCGACAGTCATGGCAATGTCATACATCTCGGTGAACGGGAGTGCTCCATTCAGCGTCGTTATCAAAAAGTGATCGAGGAGGCCCCCTCCTCCGTGGTTACCCCTGAACTACGTGACCGAATGGGAAAAGCTGCCTGCGATCTCGCGACTAAAGCCGGCTATGTCAATGCCGGCACGGTTGAATTCGTGATGGGGCCGGATAAATCCTTTTACTTTCTGGAGATGAATACCAGGCTCCAGGTTGAGCATCCAGTCACCGAGCTGGTGACCGGGATTGACCTGATCGAATGGCAGATGCGCATTGCCTGCGGTGAACAACTGCCCATCACCCAGGATCAGGTGAGAATCACCGGCTGGGCCATTGAAGCCCGCATCTGTGCCGAGGAACCGACCCGGGATTTTATGCCGTCAACCGGCATGATCACCCGTTACTTTGCTCCGCAGGGAGAGAACATCCGGGTAGACAGCGGGGTCAACATCGGCAGCAGAATTGAGATGTACTATGACTCCATGCTGGCCAAGGTGATCAGTTACGGCAAGACCAGGGAGGATGCTCGGCTGGACCTGATCGAGGCCCTTAATGGCTACCATATTGAAGGGGTATCGACCAATATCGACTTTGCCACGAGTGTCCTCTGCCTGCAGGAATTTGCCGAGGGCGAGTTGAGTACCAATTTTATCGAACAGCATTTTTCAGACGGCGTGTGCAAGCGTTCTCCCTCAGGCCAGCATTTACGGCTTTGTGCGTTGGCAGCTACCCTGATTCACCATGTACGTACGGTTGCGGTCAGGGAATCGCTGCGGCCTATGGTCTCGGAAATCGGCGGCACGCATGATCCAGACGTCAAACACGCGTACACGGTTCGAGCAGATGATACCTCCTACGACGTTGTCCTCGAGGGTCCGATCATCAGCGGTCAATCCATGACCATCAAAGTCGATGGAGTTGACCATAAAGTCAAAATTCCTGTTTTTGAGTTCTTCCGCAGGCGCCTGAAACTGGTAATCAATAACCAGCCCTACCGTTTTCGCCTGGTGGTTGGCGATCAGTTCATGCATGTTTCGTTTAACGGCATATCGAAAATTTATGAGGTGTACTCTCCCCAGGAATGGGAAATGATGCGGTACATGCCGCAAAAAGAGGAGCGAAGCCAGAAAGATCTGCTGCTCTGCCCTATGCCCGGTCTGGTTGTTGATGTCAAGGCCGCAATAGGGGAACAGGTGTATAGGGGGCAAGACCTTGTCATCCTTGAGTCCATGAAAATGGAAAGCGGCGTTGCCTCCCCCCTTGACGGCGTAGTTGCCGACATCCTGGTCGAAAAAGGGCAGACCGTCGAAGCCGAAGAAGTGCTGATTCGCTTTAAACAGTGAAGTGCCCTGGGGTGATTCCACCGGCCTTCAGCAGAGAGTCTCCATTCAAAAAAAACAAGAGGTAGATAAATCCAGCACCTGCTCCAGGCGAGCAGGTGCTCCCCTCTTCTCCGTTTACTGCAGTGGTGCTGAAGGAACGTGGAGATATGAACAGTAATCGTATGGTTCGGCCACACAAGGAATATCCTTTTCTTTTGTAACGATCTACTTTTTTTCCGGGGTCACCCTGCAGTGAAGGCATTTTTCTGAAGCTGAAGGCTTCTATCATCAGTATACCTGTATCCGTGAATGAGCTCGACTCAGGCTCTCAGCCGTTACCGATTCAGGTTGTATCAATACACCGAAACAAGGAGGATACGATGAGTGAAATGCTGGCCAAAGAATTCGAAAAAAATGACAAAAAAATCCGCAAACAGGCAAAAAAACTGGGGATGATTGTTATCAGCAATCGTGCCCGCCTGTTCATCGATGGCCGCCCCAAAAGACGATGGTGGTTTGCAGATGCCAAAACAGGCATCCTGGTCTCCGAAGAACACGGCCTCTGCGACGACGAGGCCCTTGCCAAACTGGATCGCTGTAAACAACAGGCTGCAGCCATATAGGCCGCACATTTCCCCCAACAACTCGTGGAAGGACTGACTCTGCGCCCCTGCAGTTGCAGTCCTTTTTTCATTGCATCACTTCACCTTTGCGTGGTGCGCCCCCTTCCCTTGATGCATTCCGCACGCCGCAACTGTACCCAACAATTACAGACACAATATAAACTGTGCCCAGAATAAACCCGCCTGACTGTGCCTGTACAATCTACGAGTGAGCATGTATAGTTGCCCTTATGTTTGCCACCAAAACCACTGCCACCAAACCATCGCCCCTGTATCAGGAGGTGGCTGACCGGATCACCGGCCTTATCGACAACGGCACCTTCCGTACCGGTGACCGATTGCCTTCCATTCGTCAGCTCAGCGTACAGCTGCAGGTCAGCATCAACACCGTCAAAATGGCCTACTGCCTGTTGGAAGATCGGATGGTGATCGAGGCCAAGCCCCAATCCGGGTTCTACGTCAAACCTCGTCTTCCTCAACTGCCCCAGGAGCCGGACGCTGCTGACAGCCCTCTTCTGCCATCAGAAATCACCTCGTCCACCCTGGTAATGCAGATCATGCAGGACGCACTGGATCAGCAGAAAGTCCAGTTTGGTGCGGCAATTCCAGCCGAAGATCTTGTCCCGGCTCAAAAACTTCATCGCCTCCTGACGACCGTTACCCGCAGGCACGCCAGCGAATGCGCCGGCTATGCCATGCCGCCGGGAAACCGTCGACTGCGCAACCAGATCGCCCGCAGGATGATCAAAGCCGGCTGCACCCTCAACCCCGGAGAAATTCTCATTACCACCGGAGCGGCTGAGGCCGTCTATCTCGCCCTGCGCACCCTCTGTCAACCCGGCGATACCGTCGCGGTAGGCGCACCACTGTATTTCAACTTTGTTCAGATGTTTTACAGCATGGGGCTGCGGGTGCTGGAGATTCCCTCTTCACCCACCACCGGTATCCAGCTGGACCCTCTGCAGACCGCACTGGAAAAGGGTCAGGTCGATGCCTGCCTGGTCATCTCCAACTTCAACAATCCCCTTGGCACCACCCTGGACGACTCGAAAAAAGCGGCCCTGGTCACCCTCCTGGCCGATTTCGGTATCCCGCTTATCGAAGACGACATCAACGGCGACCTGGCCTTCAGCAACGACCGCCCTTCGGTTGCCAAGGCCTGGGACAGGGACGGCGGGGTAGTACTTTGCTCTTCCTTTTCCAAGACCATTGCCCCGGGATATCGAATCGGCTGGATAGCTCCTGGAAGATTTTTCAACCAGCTGCTCCACCAGAAAATGGTCACCAACATCGCCACCCCGACCCCGACCCAATTGGCGGTCGCCGAATTCCTGGAGAATGGAGGCTATGATCATCACCTGCGTACCGTCAACCGGGCCTATAGCGAGCGCGTCGCCCAGATGGCTGAAGCCATCGGCGACACCTTTCCACGCGGAACCAGGGTCTCGCGGCCCCAAGGAGGCTTTACCCTGTGGGTGGAACTCCCCCAACCGGTGGACACCATAAGGCTGTACACCCGGGCCATCGCCGAAAATATCACCGTTGCTCCAGGGACGGTCTTTTCAACAACCACCGGCTTTGCTCACTGCCTGCGACTCAATGCAGCCTGCTGGTCGGAAACGAACCGCTGGGCCGTACAGCGTCTGGGAGAACTCACCCACCACCTCATGGACCATACCATTTAACCTGCGCCACAAACAAAAAAACCGATGAAAAACTTCCTCTTTTACATGGCCACGGTCCTCATTTGGGGATCAACCTGGATAGGCATCAAGATGCAGCTGGGAACGGTTGACCCGATGGTATCGGTCGCCTACCGATTTTCACTTGCAGCAATCCTGCTTTTCGGCTGGTGCGCCCTCTTCCGCATAGAGTTGCGCTTTTCGGGCCGGCAACACCTGTTCATGGCCCTGCAGGGCCTGCTCCTGTTCGGCTTCAATTACCTCCTGTTTTACGTTGCAGAGCTCTACATCAACAGCGGGCTGGCTGCGGTCCTCTTTTCCACTATCCTGTTTATGAACGTGATCAATGGCGCCATCTTTCTCGGCACCGGTATAAACCGAAAGGTGATTGTGGCGGGTTTCTTCGGTCTTCTCGGCATCGGCCTGGTCTTTCGTCCGGAGATCAGCACCTTTTCTTTCGACAACCATGGCCTGCGGGGCATCCTTCTGTGCATAGTCGCCACCCTGCTGGCATCCCTGGGCAACATCACCTCTGCCTACAACCAGAAAACCAACCACCTTCCCATCATCCAGACCAATGCCTACGGCATGGGGTACGGCGCATTGGCGATGATTGCCACAGCCCTGATGAGCGGTAAGGTCTTTGTTATTGAGCCGACTGCGGTCTACCTTGGATCACTGGCCTACCTGGCGATATTCGGGTCCATCATCGCCTTTGGCTGCTACCTTGCCCTGGTTGGCAATATCGGTGCAGACAGGGCCGCCTATGCCACCCTGCTGTTTCCGTTGGTGGCCCTGCTGATCGCCACCATCTGGGAAGGGTACCACTGGACTCCTTCAGCGGCGGCAGGGATGCTGCTTATCCTGACCGGCAACGTTATTATGGTGCATAAACGATGGGCACTGCCCAATTTTTTCCGTAAACGACTGTGCTATCGATAGTGATTGCAGCAGACCATTCCTTCCCCAGAGCATGGTCCTTTGCCTCCTCTCTGTATCAGGCGGCCATGCTCTGCATCTCTTCCAAAGGCCGCCTACCCTTCTGTTGACAATATCAACCGTCTGATTTTGCATCGCCGCAGACGAAACAGCATGATAAATTTTCCAGACAGGATACAATAAGGGCAATACAGGGGGCTGCAGTCATTGCCCCTCCTCGCTCATGAGGTTGCGGTTATTGATGACCGAAAAGCACCTCAATAGCTTTTCCTCTCCACCTACCGGGCTCTTCTAGCACGTTACTGACCCTATCCTATGGTTGTTTCTCACATTGCCTCAACAGTACCGCTTTGGCCGGACAATACCGCCAGCCTGAGAAACAGCACCCGCCCCCCTGACAGCCAACCATGCTGGGCAGCGGTGCGATTGTGGTTCGTGCTCCTCCTTATTGCCGCTTTCCCTTTGGCAGCGTATGGCAACGACCAGCAGCCGCACTACACGGTTGCTATCGAAGGAGTGGAGGCAAAGCTGCTGGACAATGTGCGCGCCCATCTTTCCCTGATTCGCCACCAGACGGACAGCTCCTTTTCCACTCAGCGCCTGGATGAGGATATCCAGCGAGCACGGGAGGAAATAGGTACCGCCCTGCAGCCCTTCGGATATTATGCACCAGCGATCGAGATTACCTCATCGGGCCCGCCCGCAGCTCCGCTGGTCCGGGTGAGCATTGCCCCTGGCTCCCCTGTTCAAATCACCCAGGTTGTCCTTGCCTGCGAGGGCCGTCGATGTGCTGATCAAGCGGTTCAGGAACGGTTGCAGGCCTTTGCCCTGCAGCAGGGCATGGTTTTTGATCACCAGCAATATGAGGCTGCAAAAAAAAACCTCCTCAACAGCATCCTGAATCTCGGTTATCAGCGTGTTGCCTTCAGCAAAAGCCTGGTTGAAGTATCTCCTCCCCGTCTTTCAGCTACCATCAGACTGACCGTCGACATCGATATCCGCTACACCTTTGGCCAGCTTACTTTTGAGTGCGACTTTATCAACCATGATCTGCTTCGACGCGTTGTTGCTTATCGTGAGGGAGATCCGCTTTCACCGACAACGTTGACGAATATGCGCCAATCCCTGCTGGGCACGGGGTATTTCGAGACCGCAGAACTGCACTACGACCTCAACACCGCTGATGCCCAGGGGCGGGTTCCGGTAACAGTGGCCCTCACTCCGGGAAAACGTAACCGCTATGGGATCGGCATCGGCTATGGTACGGATACCGGTGCCCGGGGAACCCTTGAATGGTACAACCGACGATTAAACCGTCTCGGCCATCAGCTGGATATGGCATGGCGTCCCTCTGAGCGTAAAAGTTATTTCGGCGGCACCTATACGATTCCGATCAGCGATCCGCGGACAGAGCGTCTCTCCATTCTTGGGCGCTGGGAAAACGAGGAGTTTGACGAGACCGAGACCACCGGCTGGTCATCTCAAGTCAGTTACGACCACCTGAAACAGAACGGGGAATACAGCGTTTACCTGCGTCTGCTTGATGAGGATTATACCATCGGCTCCAACGGTGATCATGCAACCATCCTCTCGCCCGGAGCAAAAATTACCTGGAGATGGGCTGACTCCCGGGTGTTCACGGCCAAGGGGATGAGCCTTTCTGCCGAGGTCAAGGGCGGCAACAGCAACCTGCTTTCCGACACTACCTTTGTGCAGGGCACCCTGGGCGGAAAAGGCATCCTTGCCTTTAACAGCTCCTGGCGATTGATTGGCCGCGGCAACATCGGCGCGACAGCGGCAGATGATTTCTACGAGTTGCCGCCAACATACAGGTTCTATGCCGGCGGCGATCAGAGTGTGCGGGGATATGGCTATAAGCGGATCGGACCAAAAGATGACCAGGGAAATATTATCGGCGGACAATATCTGCTCACCTACAGCGTAGAGCTGGAAAAGCGTCTGTTCAAGGACTGGGGCTGCGCCCTCTTTTTCGATAGTGGAACGGCTACCAACTCCTGGGAGAATCTACGCATGCGCAACGGCGCCGGCGTAGGCCTTCGATGGTTTGCTCCTTTTGGTCAGGTTCGGCTGGACGTTGCCAAGGCCCTGGACACAGCCAACAGCTGGCGCCTGCACTTTACCATGGGAGCCGATTTCTGATGAAGAAAACCCTTATCTTCTTCCTTTTGGCCGGCTGCCTGATGCTTGGTTGCAGCTGGTGGCTGCTGGCCACCCCGGCCGGGATCAACGTGCTCCTCGCTGCTTCGACCAGGCTGCTGCAGGTCGAGGTGCACGCAGACTCCATCCAGGGAGGTCTGCTGGGAGGCGTCACCCTCACGGGCCTGCAGTATGCAGACCAAACCCAGTCCCTACACGTTCACCACCTCAACCTTGCCCTGAATTGGCAGAAGATCCTCCAGGGTACGCTGGCCATGGACCGACTGGTTGTCCACGGGGTACGCTACGCACACAGGCCCGCGCCCAAGCCTGCTCCAGCCGCCACGACCAACAACCCCTTTTCCCTCCCCTTGCCGGTGGAATTGGGGCTGCTGCAGCTCGAAGACCTCACTTACCCCCACGAGGCGGAGGCTGCCCCTACTGTTGTTCACGCTCTCACCATCACTGACCTGCGCCTGAGCCAGGAAGAAATAAAGTTTCAGCAACTTGACCTCCATGCTGATCAGGGCTCGGGAACCTTCCATGCCCGTCTCCCCCTACAAGCACAACGAATAGTAGACGGCCGGATCGATTTTGCCATCAACCTGCCCGGGTATCAGCCCATTGCCGGCAGCAGCACCATTCAGGGAGAGCTCTCGGGGCTGGAATTCACTGCCGCGTTCAAAGAGCCGTTCCCGCTCACCTGTTCAGGCACCTTCCAGCCCAAGGGACCGCCGCAAAAGCTTTGGCAGCTTTCCCTGGAAAGCGACCGTGTGCTGCCTCACGCGCTCAACCATGGGTGGACGGCCATTGAGCTGATGGATGTACGGCTTGCAGCAAACGGAAATTTTGACCATGCCGCGGTTACCGTGCAGACGCTGCTCAAGCAGGAAGGTTTTCCCCAGGGAGTGCAGGCCAACGCCTCTTTTACGGTCCGTAAAGACGGGATGGAGGTGGAACGCCTCCACATGGAACACAACCAGGCAAAGGCCAACGCCCGCGGCAGCATCCGCTGGAACAACGGGTTCGCATGGCAGGCAGCCGTGGAAGGCGAAGGGATGGACCCAGCCCTCTTTTTCCCGGGATGGGAGGGCGTACTCCAGTTGCAAGGCAGCAGCCAGGGGCATATCAGCGACCGGGAATCGACGGCAACTGTGGTTCTTGACCGCCTTGACGGTACCCTCAGAGGATACCCGGTACAGGCCAGTGGTACCCTGAGCAAGCAGGGGGAGAAGTATACCGTTGACGCAATGGAGGTGGAAAGCGGCGAATCACGCCTGCGCCTGCATGGAACCTGCGACAGCAGCTGTGCAGTTGAGGTTGCACTGGATGCTCCGGACATGAGGGCTCTCTGGCCGGAGGCGCAAGGACGGCTGCGCCTGTCCGGCAACCTCACCGGCCCCAGGGAAAGACTGCAGCTGAACACCACCTTTAACGGCGAGGCCCTTGCCTATGCATCGTGGTCTACCCGCGCCCTCTCCGGAGCGGCAGAGGCTGTGCTCGCCCAAGGCGGCAAGCTGGCCGCAAACATCCGTATCGACCACCAGCAGCTGGGAACGATCCCTGTTGCCCGCACCATGGTAGCCCTGCAGGGGACCACCGAGCAGGTTGAAGCTCAACTGCAGGTGGAGGACCATGACTGGCGGCTAAAAAGCACGATGACTGTGGAAAGGCAGGCAGCAGCAGTGCAGGCCCTGGTCACCCAGTTCACTCTGCATGGTCCAGACCGGCCACAGTGGCAGTTGCACGCCCCGTTTGGCGCGACCTATCAAGCTGGCAATGTCCATACTGACGAGGCCTGTATGGTCGAGCCGCAGGCAGGCCGTGTCTGCGCCCAGATGAGGTATACGTCAGACGGCCGGTGGCAGATGCAGGGCCGTTTTTCCGAGGTGACCAGCGCAGTCCTTCAACCGTTCCTGGCCGATGTACCACCGATGAAAGGCTCTTTGCAGGGCAACGTTACCCTGGAAGGAGCAGAGGGCGGCCTCAGCCGGGGGACAGCCGTCCTCGAGGCCCGAAAGGTATATTTTTCAGAAAAAGAGAGGCCCGACCTTGCCCAACTGGGGGTGATAACAGGCCGGTTGACCGCTGCCCTGGAGCAGGCAATCCTTACCGGTTCATTGGATCTGCAGAACCGGAAAGGGAGTATGATGAAGGGCAAGTGGAGGCTTGCAAATATCCATCTGCCGGCCATGGAACCGGAACAGATCCAGGTTACCGGTAAGGGCCGCTTTCTCCTGCACGATGCTGCCCAGCTGAACCCCCTCTTTGGCGAATCGGTCAAGATGACAGGTGAACTTGAAGGGGATTTTTCGGTAAACGGCCCAATGATCGCACCACGCCTGGTCGGCAAGGCATCTCTGGACAAGGGGACAGCAGCATTCCCCGGCCTGGGCATTGTGATCGACCCCTTGACCCTAGAGGTAAACGGTACCCCGGAAAAAGTCGGCTTGACCCTGCAGGGCCG
This sequence comes from Desulfogranum aggregans, assembly GCF_055398265.1. Taxonomy (NCBI): domain Bacteria; kingdom Pseudomonadati; phylum Thermodesulfobacteriota; class Desulfobulbia; order Desulfobulbales; family Desulfobulbaceae; genus Desulfogranum; species Desulfogranum aggregans. The sequence continues at coordinate 1,304,721 of NZ_AP042447.1, forward strand.
TTCAGGCGAAGGGGTCCTGTCCGTCAACGGTTCCTTTGTGCCTGCCGCAGGGACAGACCAGGAAGTGCAGCTCTCCATCCAGGGGAATGATTTTCTCACCTACAATGCCAACGGATACCGCATCGTCACCTCTCCTCGCCTGAACGCTGTTCTCAGCCGGGAAAAGGGCAGCGTAAGCGGCGAACTGCTCGTCCCCGCAGCGACTATCGCCCAACATGCCGGGAACGGAAAAATCTCTCCTTCAGCAGATGTGTTGATCATCGACTCGGAGCAGCAGACAGGCAAACAGGATTGGCCGCTCTTTGCCGACATCGACCTGGTAGCCGGAGAGGACGTATACATCAACGCTTACGGATTGCAGGGGCAGATCAGGGGCAGGCTGCGGGTTATCGATCGTCCCCAGTCGTTGCCGGTGGGGACTGGAACGGTGCGGATTGTAAACGGCAGCTTCGGCATCTACGGTAAACGGCTCGCCATTGACGTCGGTCGGCTGGTTTTCGCCGGGGGGCCGTTGAATAACCCGGGAATCGAGGTCAGGTCTGAGCGAAGACAGGACGGCCAGGTCACCGGTGTGGAGCTCAGCGGCCTCCTCCGCGACCCGGAAATTCGCTTCTACTCCTCGCCGTATAAGGAGCAGTACGAGATCCTGACCAGCCTGCTTGAAGCCCCATCCGACCGGCAAAACGGTAACTCGGGCAACGTGTTTGGTGAACTTGCACAGCGTGCAGGATTGACCGGCATTGCGAAAGCGATCGATACTCCAGGCCGCTTGCTGGGCATCGACGACATCAAGATGGAAACCGGCGATAAGCTGGACAGCCTGTCGCTGATCATCGGCTCCTGGCTGACGCCCCGTTTTTACGTAAGCTACGGCCGCAACCTGCTTGATGAAACCGGCACTTTTACCACCCGATATACCCTTGGCAAAGGCTTTTACCTCAAGACAGAGACAGGAACCACCAGGAGCAGCGGCGACCTCAAATACGAATTTGAGCGCTGAACATTCCCATGAGGCACGACGGGTTCTACGGACGGCGAAGGGCGTTCAGCACCTCTTTCGTCGGCTCACCGCTCTGCTCCATGCCGGCCTGCTGCTGGAAGGTGCGGATGGCCTGGCGAGTACCGGAGCCGATGCTGCCGTCAATCTCCCCGGTGTAAAGCCCCCTGCGCTGGAGCCGCTCCTGCAGCTCATACTTCTCTTCCATGTTCAGTGAACCGGCTGGCCGCGGCCACTGTTGCACCATCCCCTGATGACCGGCAATCCGATCGGCAAGCAGACCAACGGCCAGGGCATAATAATCCGAGTTATTATAGCGTTTGAGCACAAAAAAATTCTTGAGCGCCAAAAAGGCCGGGCCATTGACGCCTGCCGGCATTTTGAGGATGGCCCGGTCATCGGGTCGCGGAAAGGAGCGGTCCAGCGGTCGTGCAAACCCGCGCGCCTGCCACTGGGCGACGGTGCGCGTGGTGCCGATCTCGCTCGCCTGCACATCTGCCGGGGCCACCACCTCATAGCCCCAGGTTTTGCCGGTCTGCCATTTATTCTGCCTGAGCAGGTTGGCTGCAGTGGCCAGGGCATCGGGTATGGAATTCCAGATATCACGCCTGCCGTTGCCGTCCATGTCCACCCCATAGGCCAGGTAACTGGTGGGAATAAACTGGGTATGGCCCATGGCCCCTGCCCAGGAACCGGTGAAGTTCTGGATGGAGACGTCACCGGCCTGAAGAATCTGCAGGGCAGCAGCCAGCTGGCTGCGGGCAAACCTGGCCCGTTTCGGATCCCCGTACCCCAGGGTTGCCAGGGCCCGGGGCACGTAGTGCAGGCGCTCCGGGCGCTCCAGCACCGCTCCGTAACTGGTTTCCATGGACCAGATGGCCAGCAGGACGGACGCACGCACCCCAAACCGGCGGGCAATGGCCTCCAGCGTCGGGCCATGCTCCTGTTGCTTCGCCCTGCCCATGGCAACGGTGCGCGCGTTTACCCGCACGTCAAGGTAATCCCAGACCGTGGTGGTAAACTCCGGCTGATAGTTGGCCTTTTCCAGCACCCGCTGATCGGGCGAGGTAATGCCCGCAAACGCCTGAACATAGGTCTTCCGGGTGATGCCCTGCTTGGCTGCCTGCTGGTAATACTCGGCAATCCACTGCTGAAAAGCGGAGTCAGCCTGTGCGACGGACATCCCTGCTGCGCCTGTGTGCACGATCAATAAACACAGGACAATTAAGCGCCATACGCCTGCTGTATTCACCATAGGAGAGCACCTCATTCACTGCACTGCGGGATTAGCCTAAATTTCACTTTGGTCAAGGGAGATCACAGTAGCCGAATTTTCTCTTCATGACAAGCAGGCCCGTACACCTCTCTCGGTTCATATCCACACGCCATGGTGCAGGGTTATTTTTCCACGGCCAATAGCCGGGAGTTGTTGCTGTTTTTCCTGAGACGTCCTATAGTACGGGGTTTTAACACACTGGTACATTCTTCCGAATCACACAGCCATGACACGAACTTACCAAGAGATTAACGAAAAGATAGCCTCCGGCAAAGCAGTGGTGCTCACTGCAGAAGAGATCATCGATTATGTTGATAAACGCGGCCTGGAGCAGGCAGCCAAGGAGGTGGACGTGGTAACCACCGCCACCTTCGGCCCCATGTGCTCTTCAGGCTGCTTTCTCAACTTCGGCCACAGCACGCCCAAGATGCGCATCACCGAGGCCTGGATCTCGGATGTGCCGGTCTATTGCGGCATCGCGGCGGTGGATGTCTATCTGGGTGCCACCGAGCTGCGGCATAACGATTCGGCCAATATGTACTACCCCGGCGAATTCCGCTATGGCGGCGGCCATGTGATCGAGGACCTGGTGGCAGGCAAAAAGCTGCAGTTTTTCGGCCTCTCCTATGGCACCGACGATTACCCGCGCCGGGAAATCAGGACCATGTTCGATATCCATGACCTGAACCAGGCCATCATGACCAACCCGCGCAACTGCTACCAGAACTACAATGTGGCGGTCAACACCTCCGACAAGACCGTCTACACCTACCTGGGCATCCTCAAACCGCGGATGCGCAACATGACCTATTGCTCCGCCGGGCAGCTCTCGCCCCTGCTCAACGATCCGCTGTACGAGACCATTGGGGTGGGTACCTCGGTGTGGCTGGCAGGCGCACGCGGCCTGGTCTATGCCCAGGGCACCCAGCACTGCTCCGACGTTGAACGCGGCGACAACGATGTACCGATGGAAGGCGCAGGAACCCTGGCTCTGACCGGCAACATGAAGGAGATGCATCCTGAGTTCGTCCGCGGCGCCAGCCTCAAGGGCTATGGCGTTTCCCTGGCCCTCGGCGTGGGGGTGCCCATCCCCATCCTCAATCCGGATATCCTGCGGCGAGTGACCGTGAGGGACCGGGACATCTACGGGAGCGTGATCGACTACAGCGTTGATTACCCGCAAAAAACCGGCAAGGTACTGGCGAAATACTCCTATGAGGAGCTGCGTTCCGGCCAGGTGGAACTCAACGGACAGAAGGTGGCGGTTTCCTCCATGTCGTCCTACAATAAGGCGCTGAAAATCTGCAATCTTCTCAAAGCGGAGATCGAGGCAGGCGATTTTCTCCTTTCCCAGCCCAGCCAGCGGCTGCCGTTAAACCAGGGGATGCAATCGTTAGAGATTAAAGGACCGGCAAAATGATCACTAAAAAAGTATACCTCTACTTTCCAAAAAGCGAGACCGAGAAGCCCATTGTCTGTGAACTCATCCGCAACTTTGACCTGACCATCAATATCTTCCGCGCCAAGGTCACTCCGGAGGAAGAGGGCTACCTGTCGCTGGAGATCACCGGCAGCGAAGAACACATCGAGCAGGCCTACGAGTTCCTCAATACCTTTGATGTGGTCATCCATGCCGGCAACAAGGGCCTGCACTGGGACAGCGAACGCTGCACCCACTGCGGCAACTGCCTTGTCCATTGTCCCACCGGTGCGCTCCACTTTACTGACCGATCGACGCGGACCGTCAATTTTACCGAGGATAAATGCATAGAGTGCCTGTCCTGCATCACCAACTGTCCGTTCGGTGTGTGCTCCTCGGCCTTTTAACGCCATCCGCCTTCACCGGACAGCGCGATGCGCAGCTTCCGTTCGTTTTCCTGGAAAGATACCAATCTGCGGGTCTGTGGTGAGGAGTTCGCGCTCATCACCCGGACCATTGTCGATGAGCGCAAGAAACTGGAACGCTATATCCGCAGGCACCCGGCTTTCCGGAGCGCACTGACGCCGATTGCCCTGCTCGACCATGCCCCGGCAATAGCCGAGCAGATGGCGGCAGCCGCCCGGCTCACCGGATTAGGCCCCATGGCCTCGGTAGCGGGCACCCTGGCACAGCGGGGCGTGGAAGCGGCCCAACAGGCCGGAGCGACCGAGGCGATTGTGGAAAACGGGGGCGACATGTTCGTGCTTGCCCATACCCCGGTCACCATCGGTATCTATGCCGGCCGTAATGCCATCAGCAGCAACCTGGCCTTTTACCTGGAACCAGAAGAACTCCCCCTTGCCATCTGCTCCTCGTCCAGCCATATGGGGCATTCCATCAGTTTCGGCCAATGCGACCTGGCCACCGTGATCGCTGCAGACGCCGCCCTTGCCGACTCCGCCGCCACCCTTGCCTGCAACGAAATCTGTGCGGACAAGGATGTGGAAACTGTGCTGGAGCAAACCGGGGCCATCCCCGGCGTGCGCGGGATACTGGCGGTAAAAGATGGAAAAATCGGCATCTGGGGCCAGATCCCCAAGCTGGTCCGCAACCTGGACAGCACCACCCGCGGCAAGATCACCCGCGACCACCGCTCAGATTTTCACCGCAGCTGAGAACCCTCTCTCTTCCCTGCCTTAGGCCACCTACAGGAAGAGGGTGTAGGCCGGGTTATCGGTCTCTTCTCGGTAGCGGTACCCAAGAGCGTCCAGCCGCTTTTCCAGCTTGCCACTCTTTTTCTCCGGGCACTCGAGCCCTACCAGCACCCGTCCGAAATCCCCGCCCTGCATACGGTAATGAAACAGTGAGATGTTATGATTGCCACGGGTAGCGTCGAGAAAGCGCACCAGGGCGCCGGGTGTTTCCGGAAACCAGAACCGAAACAGCCGCTCGCAGCGGACGGCAGACGACTTGCCGCCCACCATATAGCGTATGTGGGTCTTGGCCAGGTCATTGTCGGTCAGGTCCTGGTTGGTAAATCCGGCCTTGGTCAACCGCCGGCCAAAGGCATGCCGCTCCTCCTCGCTGGTGATGGAGATGCCGACAAAGATATGCGCCTGCGTGCGGGAAGCGAGCCGGTAGTTGAATTCAGTGATATTGCGATCACCCACCATATCGTGGCAGAATCGTTTGAGGCTGCCCGGCTGCTCCGGAATGGTAACCGCAAACAGCGCCTCCTGCTTCTCCCCTACCATGGTCCGCTCAGCAACATAGCGCAGCCGCTCAAAGTTCATGTTGGCCCCGGAGTTGATGGCAATCAGGGTCCGGTTGCTGCAACCGGTCTCACGAATGTATTTGAGCAGCCCGGCCATGCCCAATGCACCTGCCGGTTCCACGATTGAGCGGGTCGCCTGGTATACGCTCTTTATCCCGGAGCACAACTCATCGGTGCTGACCCGGATGATGGAATCCACATACTGTCGGCAGAGCTTGAAATTCAGCCGCCCCACGGTTTTTACCGCCACCCCGTCGGCAAACGACCCTACCGACGGCAGGGTCACCCGCTCACCAGCCTCCAGGGAACGAAACATGGCATCACTGTCGTAGGGTTCCACGCCGATGATCTGTACCTCCGGACGAAGGGACTTTACATAGGCAGCGACCCCGGCTATTAACCCGCCCCCGCCCACCGGAATGAAGACGCAATCCAACTGGCCGGGATTTTGGCGCAGCAACTCATCCCCAACTGTCCCCTGACCGGCAATGACCAGCTCATCATCAAACGGAGGCACGTAGGTCATCCCGCTGGTTCGCTGGAGCTTAAACGCGTGCTCGGCAGCCTCGGAATAGTTGTTGCCATGGAGCACGACTTCGCCCCCGAACCGTTTAACGGCACTGACCTTGATCTGGGGGGTGGTTACCGGCATGACGATCACCGAACGGATGCCCAGGCGGCGGGCGGCAAACACCACTCCCTGGGCATGGTTACCGGCTGAAGCAGTGATGACGCCCCTGGCCTGTTCTTTGCGTTTCAACTGGGCAATACGGTTATACGCACCTCGTATTTTAAACGAAAAAACAGGCTGTTTGTCTTCACGCTTCAACAATATTCTATTGCGTAGCTGCTGGGAAAGCACGGTTGCCTCGTCCAGCGGGGTTTCAATGGCTGCCTCATATACACGCGAGGTGAGTATCTGGCGGATAATTTTCTTCACTGCTGCTGTATCTCCGATTGTGCCGCGTTGTAATCCATGGTTTTATGCACCCTGAGGGGACATCGCTCCCTTTTGCCGGCATTCAACCATACCAGGTGGAAGAAAGACAAATACTACCTGCTGGATACGTTGAAAAAATCTGTAGGAGACACCATGGAAAGGCAACTGCAGGAAGCACTCGTCCGTTTTGGCAAAGAGGGAAAAATCACCGTCATGACCGGGGCCGGTATATCAGCGGAAAGCGGCATTCCCACCTTTCGCGGCCCGGAAGGATACTGGACCTTCGGTTCCAAGGAATACCATCCCCAGGAGATGGCGACGTTTCACATGCTGTCTCGCTACCCGGAGGAGGTCTGGCGCTGGTACCTTTATCGACTGGGGGTCTGCCGTCAGGCTGAGCCCAATCCCGGCCACTACGCCCTGGTGGACATGGAGGCGGAGTTCGGCGACCGTTTCACCCTGATCACCCAGAACATCGACGGGCTCCACCTGCGGGCAGGCAACGACCCGCAAAAGATCATGCAGATTCACGGCAACGTGGCCCATATGCGCTGCATGGAGGAATGTTCGCCGCAGGTCTATCCGATCCCGGAGGAAGTGCCGGGCAAGGCCAAGGAAGACCCGTTTACCGAAACCGACCGGCAGTACCTGCGCTGCCCGCAATGCGGAGCCATGACCCGGCCCCACATCCTTCTGTTCGACGAGAGCTACAACGAGCATCACTACCATTTCCAGAGCGCTCTTGCAGCCGCACAACGCACCGATCTGCTCCTGATCGTCGGCACCGCCGGTGCAACCAACCTGCCCAACCAGGTAGCCATGGCGGTCTACCAGATGGGCGGCACCATCATCGACGTCAATATCGAGGAGAACATCTTTTCCGATATGGCACTGCGCAGCGGCAGAGGCTTTTTTGTGCAGCAGCCGAGCGGCACCGCCCTGCCTGAGATTCTGGAGGTGCTGGCCGAGGCAAAAGGCTAACCCCACTTTTTCCTGAACAATGGGGGCTTAGAAGGAAAAGGAAAGGTGCTTTACGCAGGAGCGTTTTTCTCTGCCTGCGTGCTCTGCTTGAGGGCAAAAATCACCAGGGAGGCGGCCAGGGTCAGGGCAATAGCGCCCATGCAGTAGGCCGGATACCCCCCGGCAGCAATGAGCAGGGAGCCGCCGGACGGGCCAAGAAACGAACCGCCATGCATGACCAGCAGCATCATGTTGGCATTGTACCCGCGAAACTGCGGTTCACCGTGATGGTACAGCAGGGCATTCAGCGGTGGAATACAAAGCCCCATGCCCGCCCCGAACAGCACCGCGGTGGCAAAAAAGGCCCAGCCGAACACTCCCACTGCCAATACGCCGTAGCCGAGCCCGGTAACCAGAAAGGCGGAAAGAATGAGGTAATGCTTGGAAAAACGATCAAAGATGGTGCTGCCGAACAGCCGCAGCAGCACCATGATGCCCATCTGGATGGTGAAAAAATACCCGGGCTTGCTGATGCCCAGCTGGGTTCCATACCCTTTGAGAAAGTAAAACAGCGAGGCAAAAAGAAAAAAGTAGGCGCCATTTAGAAAAAGGATAGCTGCCACCGGCTTGCGCAGCAGATTGCGCCGATAGGCCGCACCGGTCGGTCGCTCGTCCGCCTGCCGGCTGTCGCCGGCGCCCCCTTCCTTACGCCGCAGGCTGCGCAGGCCGCTGAACCCCACGGCTGGCAGCAGCATCAGGGCGGTGAGCATATACATGACCGGCGGCGAGGTAATCAGCCCGCTGAGCAGCTCGGTGACTGCCGGCATAATCGAATAGGGCAGGAGCATGGCCACTGAATAGAGGCTGAAGGCAAATCCGGTCTTGCCCGGAGGAATGACGGCAATAAAGAGGGTCATGCATGAGGCCATGGCACAAAACATGGCTGCTCCGCTGGCAATGCGGATCATGGCCAGCGGCAGCATGGTGTCAGCCACCAGGTAGGCGCTGCTGCAGGCGATGGTCATTACCAGCCCCAGGGTCATAACCCCATAGGCATTATCAAGGGTGATAAAACGGCTGAGCCCCCCATACATTACCATGGAGGTGAGCGGATAGAGCCCGATCAACAACCCAGCCTCACTACTGGAGAAACCGCGGGTAAGCAGGTAGGGATAAAAGTTGAAGAATACAGCCGTGTTGCACAGGGTTATGAAGGTGATGGCACAGAGGGCCAGGAATGCGCGGCCGAGCAGTTGATCGTTAGTCATGGGTCTCCTGCAGATGATAGATAACAAAACACAGACCATACGACCATACACCAATACACCACAACCGCAAACAGAGGATAGAGATGCTCACCTGGCTCCTCCTGATCGTGGCCGCTTTCTCTGCCGGCATGCTCAATGCCCTGGCAGGCGGCGGCAGCTTTCTTACCTTTCCCGCCCTTGTCTATGCCGGCATCCCTCCGGTCAGTGCCAATGCCACCAGCGCGGTGGCGGTTTTTCCCGGCTACATGGGGGCGGCAGCAGGTTTTCGGCAGGAGCTGCTGGACTTTGACCGCCCTCAGCTTCGGCGCTACCTGAGCCTGGCGGTTATCGGCGGCCTGATCGGCTCCCTGCTGCTGCTGATCACCTCCAACGCGGTCTTTTCAGCAGTGGTCCCGTGGCTGCTGCTCTTTGCCACCCTGGTCTTTGCTTTTGGTCAGCAGATCACCCGTTGGCTGACGGCCATGGACAGCTCGCTCCATACCGCAGAGACCCCGATCCTGTTGGCAGTATCCATCTACGGCGGCTACTTCAACGGCGGCCTCGGCATCATTCTCCTGGCTGCGTTCATCACCTTTGGCATGCAGGATCTCCACCTGATGAACGGCCTTAAAAACGGGCTCTCCCTGGTGCTGTCCACGGTTTCGGTCATCACCTTCAGCGTGGCCGGCATCGTCCACTGGCCCCAAGCCCTGGTGATGATGGCGGCAACCACTGCCGGCGGCTATATCGGCGCTCTGGTGGCCAAGGCCATGCCCCCTCGCCTGCTGCGCACCATTATTGTCCTGATCGGCCTGATCATGACCGTGATTTTTTTCTCCCGTTCCTGATTCCGCAAGAGCGGTATTATTTCATCCACTGCTGTTTTTCCTGACTGCAGGGACAGGTAAAAACAGGCAAGCTATTGCGTTGCGATTGGTAAACTCAGGCAGCAGTGGAAAGAGACAGTATTTCCCTACCGCTCTACCACTAGGTTGCAATAACCAGGTTATGGTTATCAAGCTGATGGAGGGGAAAAAGGGAAAAAATCGGCCACCACTCAAGCGGGTTGAGAAAACTCAGGGCGATACCCTTGTCGTCGGTTCGAGCGACCTTTGCCGGTGCCTTGATGATTAGCTCGCTGTCTTTGCCGAGCAGAACTATTTCCACCTTTACCTTTTCTCCGACCTCAAAGTCAGGGTCACAGGCCAGGTACATGGCATCGATACTGATATCCCTGACAACACCATGGACAAGTTGTTTTTTTCCAGAATTGATAAGGGCGTTTGCCGAGTAGAGCACTCTTGCCCTGGCCCGATTATGTTCACTCATTTCACTCTCACTCTTCGCTGAATTCTTCATGCTCAACAGGCCCCATCCCTGATGGGACCAACCAACACCACGCGTTACTAATCAATAAATTTCATCATCACTAGGGAGTATATCACACACCCTGAATATGTAAAAAATCCACAAGCATATTTTTTCTCCCTTTGACTGTTTTTCTCGACAAAACCAACACTGGAGAATCATAAGTGCATCCCCACCCCACGAATAAACGAAGCATATTCACGTACCCACACCCATCGCAGTTTTTTTTTGGTTCGCAAGACTGGACAGGGAACACACATCCTGCTGCCTGAGCGCAGCGAGTTCGCAGGATGTGCCCTGGTAAGGCTTGGCCGGTCGACTCCCTCCTTCGGTGGCGGCGTAAGAATACTTATAATCGACTAAATACCCCCTCCCTAGGAAACCCCGCCCATCTTCATGCGTCCTGAGCGCCGGAAAGACTGCCGAAAAGAAGAGTTTGGACTGTTTGAGCGAAGCGAGTTTTCAAACTCTCGGCAGCCTTTTCGGTGCTCAGGAAAAAAAGCATGAAGCGGGTGCCCTTTCTTTTGTTTCGTTTTCTTTGGGCAAGCAAAGAAAATGAAAAAAACATATAGGTATTGGGAAACGGAGAAAAAAAACGGCGGGGCACCCTTTTACTCCACTTTTGGGTGCGCAAAAGGGGAACAAAACCAATGCAGTAAAGCACCAAGAAAAACATGCCATTAGAGCTGAACTTGTAGAAGCCCAGGCTTCCCCTACCACTTTCAACACGTTCAGGACTAACAACCCTGACGGTCACCTACCTTCGTGCATGGTGTCTACGTGGCTATAATTGACCAAAAAACCGCTAAAGGCTGCGTCCCCAACCCCATCGCAGTTTTTTCCGGTGCACAAGACTGGACAGGGAACACACATCCTGCTGTCTGAGCGCAGCGAGTTCGCAGGATGTGCCCTGGCAAGGCGTGGCCGGTCGACTCCCTCCTTCGGTGGCGGCGTAAGAATACTTATAATCGATTAAATACCCCCTCCCTAGGAAGCCCCGCCCATCTTCATGCGTCCTGAGAGCCGGAAAGACTGCCGAAAAGAAGAGTTTGAACTGTTTGAGCGAAGCGAGTTTTCAAACTCTCGGCAGCCTTTTCGGTGCTCAGGAAAAAAAGCATGAAGCGGGTGCCCTTTCTTTTGTTTCGTTTTCTTTGGGCAAGCAAAGAAAATGAAAAAAAATATAGGTATTTTATAGGTGTTTGGCAGCGGAGAAAAAAAACGGCGGGGCACCCTTTAACTCCACTTTTGGGTGCGCAAAAGGGGAACAAAAACAGCAAACCTCCCCCCTACTCAAGCGTCTCCAAAGCCGGAAACATCCCGTCTTCTTCACCAGGAGCAACAACATCGCTCTCTTCGATCGGACCAAACAACTCAACCTCCTCCGGTACCGCCGGCACCGTTTCCTGGGGACTTGGTTCCAGCGTACTCTCCGGCATAGTTTCCAGTACACCCTCCTCCACAGCCGGTTGCGGGGCATCCGGTGACTCAGGCACTGCCTGTTGCAGCTCCTGTTCCGGCACCATCTCGGGCAAAGTTTCCGGTACACCCTCCTCTACTGCGGGTTGCGGGGCAACCGGTGGCTCCGGCACCACCTGTTGCTCCTCCTCCGGCATCACCTCCGGCAAGGTCTCCGGCACAGCCTCCTCCACTGCCGCTTTTGGGGCCTCCTTTTTCCGATCCCGTGAAGCAGGCACGCGATACTCGGCAGGCATCGGCTCACGTGTCTGTACAAGCTCTTCGGGGATGAGTACGGTATCGCCGATTTTCAGGCGGTTGGGATCAAGGGCCTTGTTGACCTCCGCGATCTTGAGCCAATTCCTTCCAGATCCGGTATACCAGCGAGATATCCTGATCAGGGTTTCTCCTTTCCACCTGATGGTGTGTTTGAGATAGGATGCAGCAGGTGGAGCTTTCACCTGCTGTTCCGGTGCAGGTGGCGCTTCTTTCTCCCGGGTGACTGCAGACTGTTGCGCACACCCACTGAGCCACAGCGCAGTACAGGCAATAATCCCATAAAGGATCCACAGCTTGTTTACATTCATTGTTCGCCATTCCCCCCTTGGGCCAATAACTGGTCCAGATATTTTCGGACTTTTTGATTATCCGGCCTGAGTTCCAGTGCCAAGTGCAGGTTTTTCACGCTCTCCTCCGGCTTGTTCAGTTTTTGCTGCATTACCGCCAGATTGAAATAGGCTTTATCTGCATATGGCGGCTTTAGTGCGACTACCTGTTGAAATTGGACTTCAGCTTCTGCATACATTCCAGATGCAGCATAGAGCAGCCCCAGATTAAAAAACGCATCAGGAAAGGTTGCATCCGACAAGGTTGCATTCTGGTAGGCCTCTATGGCCTTTGCATACTGCTTTTCCCCTGCCTGAAGCCTCCCCAGGTGAAAAAAGGCGGCTGTATTGCCGTTATCTGCCTCAATGGCTTTCTCCAGCAAACCGATGGCCTGTTCAGGAGATGTTTTTGCCACCTGCTGCGCGCGGCCTACCAATGCTTGAGCATACAGCGGCAGCAAATCTTCACTCTCCGCCTCTGCCGACTCCTGGTAGGATGCAAGCAGCTCAATGGCGCGTTGAAAATCGCCCTGCTCAATGGCAACCTTTGCCAGCCCCTCATCGGTTACCTGAGGCAATTCCGGCTGCAGAGTCGGGCTCTCTGCACTGGCCTGGTCCGCTGCAGCAACATCGCTTTCTGCAGGTGGTGGCGGAGCCGACACGGTTCCTTCTTCTGCAGCGGCATCATCTGCAGAAGATTGTGGCTTTTGGGCACCTGCTGCCTCGCGTTCCTCTTGCTTTTCTGCAACAGTTGACGAAGCTGACGACTGCAGCGCCGATGCATGGAGGACACCTCCCTCCTCGACGCCTTCACCTCCCTTCAACGATACCTCATTGGTCTGCTCTCCCTCATGGACAAGCGGCGGCTTCTCCCTGTCAACCACTGGCTTACCATTAATGTCTTGCCCCCTTTCTGCATGCAATGGCAGCATGGTATAAAGCCCAATCCCAACAGCTGAAAGAACCACGATACCCAGCACGCTCACCCCGAGAGGAAATACTACACGCCGATTATCGCCCCCCAGTTTTCTGCCTATTCGACGCTCCCCCCCCTCTGTGACTTCAACTGCCGGTCTCTGCTCCTCAACTTTTGCTTCTTCCTGCACCTCATGCGCTTTTCGGCCTTCATGGGGTTGTTCTTCGACTGCGGCATCAGGCGGTTTCACTGCACCTGAATCCTCTGCAGCACTCAAATCCTTTGCCCCAACAAACGCAGAGTCGAATAGATTGATTTCTTCGATACACTCCTGTACATGCCCAACAGTAATTTCCCTTTTTTCATCCACAAAACCAGTCAGCATGGCACGATCACAGAGGATGTTAATCAGCCGCGGATAACCTCGGGTAAAGGCATGGACCTCATCAATGGCCTGTTTGGTAAAAAGTGGTTTTGTGGTACCGGCAACCTTGAGACGGTGGCTGATATACTCCTGGGTCTCACTCGCCGACAGGGGCGCAAGGTCATAAAAAAGGGTGATACGCTGGCGCAACGCACGACAGGCATGCTGCATCAGCTTCTCTTTCAGTTCATTCTGGCCGACAAAGAAGATATTGACCGATTGCAGGCCATGCTGCTCAAAGTTGGACAGCAGCCGGATTTCTTCGAGCAGCTCCTCGGACAAACGGTGGGCCTCATCAATGATAAGGAGGACGAACTTGCCCTGTTCATAGGATTTTTTCAGGAACGCCTGAAAAAAAAGGAGAAAATCGGCCTTGGTGTGAATCTCCACGGAATCATCATAGGCATTGGCGACCAGCTTTAAAAAATCAAGGGTGTCAAGGGTAGTGTGATTGATATTGGCCAGCAGGACATTGTCGTCAAGGCTATCGACCAGGGCATTCACCAGGGTGGTTTTCCCTGTGCCAATATCACCGGTAAGGACCACGTAGCCGTTGGCTTCAAGCAGCCCATAGCGAAGATTTGCCAGGGCCTCCTGATGCTTTTCCCCAGTCCAGAGAAACTGCGGGTCTGAGCTGATCTTAAACGGTTTTTTGGCTAGCTTATAAAACGACAGGTACATACGCACGCTCCACAGTTGAGATGGCAAGAAGGCGACTTGGCGAGCAGCCCCCTCCTCTTTTTACCCTGTAGGGTCTATTATACCCCTGAAAGAGAAGAAAAATCCAACACGAATACAAAGTTCGTCCACAGCAGCAGCCCCTCCATCCGGTTAACAGCCGACAGCTGATTCCGCCTGTTGGTGCCGCAATTACTCCCGCACACTACCATGCAAATCCACGCTTTAAAATTCCCCCTTGCTTTTTAAGACGACCGGTCATATATTTTGTAGCCATGAACGATCGCCAACAAGAAAAAAAACAATTCATCATCAGAAAAGGCCTTAAGGCACTCTACCGCAAAGGGTACAACGCCACCGGGGTTAAAGAGATTACTGATGCGGCCGGCATTCCCAAGGGCAGCTTTTATAACTATTTTCAGTCCAAGGAAGATTTTGCGGTTGCGGCCATGGAGTATTTCACCGGTCGGGAACTCGCGACCATGGAGGAGACCCTTGCCGACACCTCCATCACTCCCCTGCAGCGGATACGCAACCTCTACCAGGCAAAAATCGATCACTTTGTCACTACCGGTCAGTTTTCCTTTGGCTGCTTTCTCTGCAACATCACCCTGGAGATGGCGGATGTGAGCGAAACCATTGCCGCAGAGGCCACCGATGCCTTTACCCGCGAATACCAGCCGATTATCGAATGCCTGGAGGAAGCCCAGCGCCTGGGCGACCTGCCGCCCGAACGCGACCCGGTACAGCTCGCCGAGCTCCTGCGCAATAGCTGGCTGGGGGCCCTGGTGATCATGAAGGCCAACAAGAATAAAGCGGCTTTGGAAAGTTTTCAGCGAACCCTAAACGAGATTATTCTTCGATAGCAGGCACAACCCTTCACAACCCAAAACCACAGCACCACCAACCACAGGAGAAACAGCATGGACAACATCGCATTCAAGGCAATGGTAGTAACCGAACACGAAGACAAAACCTTTACCCGCGAAATCACCCAAAAGCACCTCAACGACCTGCCGGAAGGCGAGGTCATCATCAAGGTGCTCTACTCTTCCCTCAACTACAAGGACGCCCTCTCGGCTACCGGCAACAAAGGCGTAAGCCGCTATTACCCGCACACCCCCGGCATTGATGCTGCCGGCGTGGTGGCAGAGAGCGCCAGCAGCGATTTCACTCCCGGCGAAGAAGTCTTTATCACCGGCTACGACCTGGGCATGAACACCTCAGGCGGCTACCAGGAGTACATCCGGGTGCCTGCAGCCTGGATCGTCAAGCGCCCGGAAAATTTGAGTCTGCGCGAAAGCATGATCTACGGCACCGCCGGCTTTACGGCTGCCCTCTCCTGCTATAAGATGATCAACAACGGGGTCAAGCCGGAGAACGGCCCGGTACTGGTCACCGGCGCAACCGGCGGCGTGGGATCTATTGCCGTGTCCATCCTGGTCAAATCAGGTTACGAGGTGGTGGCAGTTAACGGCATAGTCGACGAGACCGACTACCTGCACAAGCTGGGCGCCAAAGAGGTGATCTCCATCGAGGAGGCAGACGACAAGAGCGGCCGCCCAATCCTCAAGCCGCGCTGGGCAGGCGCCATTGACACGGTGGCCGGCAATATCCTCTCCACCGCGATCAAGACCACCAAGTACGGCGGCTCCGTCACCTGCTGCGGCAACGTGGGTTCTGCCGAACTCTCCTCCTCCATCTACCCGTTTATCCTCAACGGGGTGAGCCTGCTGGGGATCGATTCGGTCAACTGCCCGCTGGATACCCGCATGGCAGTATGGAACAAGATCGCCTCTGACTGGAAACTCGACTACCTGGACGACATCACCACCGAGCTCCCCAACCTGGAAGCCCTGGACGAGCGCATCAGCCTCATCCTTGCTGGGAAAAACCGGGGCCGGGCCATCGTTAAAGTGGCTGAATAACGCACATTACCCACAATAAACTAGTACCATGGCAGGGGACATCCCTGCCATGGCACCTTCAACCTCCAGCTGCCATCAATCGACAGCCACCCCACCAGACTCACCCATAACCGCTTGACAAACACGGTGTCGGGCTCAACCCGGTAACCACCTTCTGCCCATCCTCCACGCGGCCCCACTCGACAGATACCAGCTGGCCGAAGCCTCCTGACAAAAAGTACTAGTCATACCTATCTCCCAAAATACTCTTTAGGGCTGATTGTGTAACAGCATGAAATAGTTTTTATTGCTATGTCATAGTATTTGAGAAGAATCACTAGGGAAATGTTGGGACAACAAAAACCGTTGGGCCAGCGCATAGAAAACAATGATTCTCTGCACTGTTGCTCTGTGCCATATTGAAAAAGAATGCTCGGCAAGCTGAGACCATTTTGAAATTTCACTTTATTTTTCGGCATAATTCGTCCTCCTGTATGGTTGATAAGGACAGTATGCCAAAGGGGGGTACTCACAGAGTGATAAACCCCAAAAAAATATTAAACTGGGCTTTAGTCGTAATCACAAATAAAAATGAAGGCGAATTAAAATGAATAAATCTATCTGGTTCTTATTCGTTACACTTTTGATGTTGCCATTAACTGCACAAGCTAACCTTTATGACTTTCATCTCATTGGTGATGATAACTCACCATCTAATGATGTTGGCCCTCAATTACTGATGGAAGTGACTGAAGGTTCAACGAGTGGAATTGATTTCACATTCCTAAATATTGGTGACATTGACTCATTTATTGCTGACATCTATTTTGATGCGACACCAGATGATGCCATCAATTACGCAAGTTATTCCTTTTCTGAAATTGGTCAAGTCGCTTTCTCTATAGATGCTACACCGGGTAATTTACCTGGTGGAAATACTATCTCTTTTAGTAGTGATTGGGATGCTGATTCAGATAGTCCAGTTGCAAAAATGGGGATCGACAATTATGCGACCGGAGATACAGGAGGACCAGAGTCATTAACGATCAATTTCGCCTACACAGCAAACCAAACATTTGAAGACGTTATTTCGTTAATCAATTCAGGGGACTTACTTGTTGGTCTTCACGTACAGGGAATTGCACCCAATGATAAAAGCGAAGCCTATGTGAACAATATCGTACCAGTACCTGAGCCAACGACAACGGCACTAGTTTTTTTTGGTTTAGGTATAGCAGGTCTTACTGCAATAGGTAAAAGAAGAAAGTAATTTATTCCCACATATCCGGAATAAAAATGGCAAGGCCTCGGCTTTACCTTTTTTTATTGCTCTTAACAAGGTCAAAAGTAACGAAGAAATCTCTTACTACGTGTACCTCCTGTTGCCATAAACGAGCAAGAACCTGTTCCCGCCCGTTGCGGAGTGCCTATCCATAAAGCGTTTCTATCCTCCGGATGGCTTCAGTGTCATTGACCTTCCCGAGATACCGCTGAGTTGTTGAGAGGTCGGCATGCCGCAGGATTACCTTGCTGACGATTTGTATTGGTGTATCAGACCTTGAGGCATACTTGGCTGCTTGGCGTCAGAGACCATGTGCCGAATCTCAATATTGACCAAATTCTTGCCTTCTTCACCATTGGCCATGCAACGGCGTATGATATCGGAAATATACGTTCATCCGTGTCCAAATTATTGACTTTTACATATTTGCTTAATCTTACCAGGCTTTTTTCGTGGAAAACAAACCGTCTCTTCAGCTCTTCTCCACTTTTTTTGTTCTGAATGCTCAGGGAGTTACCCTGGATATTGCCAGCCGTGAGGCTCAAAACTTCACCGATGCGCAAGCCAGCTCTGGCCATAAGTCCCAGTATCAACCTGTTCCGGACATTCATGGTCCGGAAAATTATCTCATCGACTGTTCTCTTATCCACAATTTGCTATTGAATAGGCTGCGACCACCCCAATTTCTGAGCCAACAGTCACCTTCCTCTTCGGTTTAGGTTTCGCAGGCCTTGGCAGCGTTATTTATAAAAAGCGAAAATTTTCTCAGAGAAAATGAACCCTCATCCATAAAATCCAGCTTGCCTCCGCACTCGCCCTCCCAACCGAGGAGTGCGGAGGCTGCGTTCATCTTACTGCATTCTCACAACCCACCACATCACAACTGCGACTCAATCGGCAGCAACCCCACAAGGCTGACGCCCAATCGCTTGAAAAACGAGGTGTCAGGCTCTACCCGCAAAACGACTTCCTCGCCGTCTACTGTGCGTACCCACTCGATATCATCACCGCCATAGCCATCGGGAACCAAGCGCAGCTGATACACCTTGGTCGATTTTTTCGCATCAAACGATTTGCCAACCTCCCGGCCCAACTCCGCACTGTGAAAAACAATGCCCAATTCCGTATTTTGCGCACCAGAACGGGGATCAAAGTTAAACGAACCAATAAACAGCACCTCCCGGTCAAAAACATAGGCCTTGGCATGAAGGCTTGCCCGTGATGAACCGGTGAACAGTTTCTGCTTTTTCTGCTCACCTGGCAGCGGGTCTATAGCGGTTTCATAGAGTTCCACCCCGGCACGAAGCAGCTCTTTCCGATATTTGGCATAGCCGCTGTGAACGACCGCCACGTCGGTTGAAGCCAACGAATTGGTAAGGATGCGTACCCGCACTCCCTGACGACGCAGCTGTTTGAAAAACTCGACCCCTTCCGTACCTGGCACAAAGTAGGCGCTCAGCATAAGGAACTCCGAGCGCATAGTCTGTATCAACGGTTCCAGTTGCGGCCCCAGATGCAGCTCTTTGGCCCGGGTGTCGCTGGTGATTTTTTCCGGCTGATCATACACCGCCTTGGCCCTTCCCCAGGCAAACTGCAGGGTATGCTGCCGTAACTGATCGGCCAGGGCAGAATCCTGCAATGCCTCTGTGTATTGCCTGCTCTCCGGTTGATGGGTAAACTGCGCAAACTCCGGCCGCATGGCATCCAGGGCACCAGGGGCTGGCGGCTCTTTCACCAAATGCTCGACAGGATAGGACAACCGGTTATTCCAGTAGGCGTCAAAAGAGGAGGAAACCTCTCCCACCACCGGACCGATGGCCAGTACATCCACATCACCAAAATTCAGGTGGGGATCAGCGGAAAAATACTCATTGCCAATGTTTCGTCCACCAACAACTGTGGCCTGGTTATCCACTGTCAGCGACTTGTTGTGCATCCGCCGGGTGACGCTGCCAAAACGGGTGATCATCTGGGTCAGCCGTCCACTGCCGCGGGTAAAGGGATTAAAAATGCGAATATCGATATGGGGATGCTGAGCAAGGGTGGCAATATTCACATCCCGCCCTTCCAGGCCCATATCATCAATCAGCATGCGTACCCGAACGCCCCGATCCGCTGCCTTGAGCAGCAGATCAGCCAGCAGCCCGCCCACCATATCAGGGTGATAGAGGTAATATTGAAGGTCAATGGATTTTTCCGCAGCCTGAATCAACACCGCCCGGGCGACAAAGGCATCCAGCCCGTTGCCCAGTAACACAAAACCCGACTGGCCAGGGTGTTTGTCCTTCTCCTCAGCAAGCAGTCGGGCCAGCCTGGTCTGCTCGGTATCGGGAATAAAGGTTGTGGTTGTCAGCTCGTTGTTATCCGGCAGACGTGCGCAGCCATGCACCAGCATGAAGATAACCACCAGGCCAACTGCCGCCATCCAGCTTCGCACACGCCACCCTGCATACCCTTTTGTACCCATCACGCCTCCTTGGCAACATTCCGTTCACCAGCAGAATTATCAGCTATGGCCTGAAAATGCACTGCACATATTCTCTATTCATCATACTACACTACACACCACCCGCACGCCTCACAAGGACTAGTCACATACGTATAAAAAATACCAATTTCACAATAGAAATACTCCATGAGGAGGATAGTAATTTTATTAATAACCGAGTAGGTACCTTGCCAAATATGCGTTTGGTGAAGAAGGGAATAGACCCTCCAGCGACGAGCATGCCAGCTTCCAGCCTCTAAGTCAGCTGTTTCAGTACACCATGCGTGCGGCCAAACCAGCAACCGTTCCACCATTGCACATAGTGGTGAATACACTTTTACCTGGCCAGCTACAAGCCAAACACCCTACGAGACCTTGTCTCTGTATAGCACACATGAGAGAACAAAGAGAATCCAAGCGCTTCAACCTACAGCTCCAGACCGAATGCCTGGAGGCGCAGCGGGAATGCGATCACGCACCTTTTCCTGGCACCACCTCCAACATCTCCTCCACAGGCGCATATATCCTCTCTGCTGCCAGGGTGCAGACCGGTGACACCCTTGACCTGTGCTTCCACATCCCTGTACCCACGATCAACGACAAAACCCAGCCCAAAACGATGCTCAATGTCCAGGGCGAGGTAACCCGCATCGCGCACCAGGGGTTTGCGGTACACTTCCGCACCACCTGCCAGATAGTACCTGCAGCAACAGCAACCTCCCCTCCCCCCTCATTCCCCCCAGCCAATCCTTAGCCCTGCTTCAACCAAGTAAAGCAGACGCCCTACACCGGCTCCTAACACTCAACCATTATCCTCTGCCCGTTCAACCATCACAGCACGAGCCGGCATAACCGCCGGCTTCAGCAAGGCAACGCACCAGTCAAGAGCACCCGGCAAAAAGTACTAGTCATACCTATTGCGAAAAACAGTCCTCTCTCACCCTAAAAAACATTCCCTTCGGTGCAATATACTCCGCTGGGCTGATTGTGAAGAAACGCGCGATATATTTAGTTGGGTGGGTCGTAAAAGCAGAGTGCATACCAGCCACAATTTTCGCCATCCACCTCCCTCTCAAAGGTGGAATTCAGCTAATCAATGGCCAACCACTCCCGAGCTTACCACCTGCCAGTGTACGACTTTGAACAATCAGGAAGCAACCAAACATCTCCGGTAGTCGGAGATGACAGCAAAACAAATGGAGGCAGAGATGAGAAATAAGGCATTGAAAACCGCGTTAATTGCTACAATGCTCACCGGAGCGACAATGGTAAATGCACATGCAACTTATATTGACATTGGTGGTGAATTTAATATTCTAAATCTAGATATTAGTGATTCTAAGCTAGACACCATACAATTCGTTGGTGGAACGGTGACAGGTTTATCTCCTGATCCTGATGACAAAATTTCAATAGGCGATGGGGTTTATATAGCTGATTTACTCCTGGAACAAGTAGATCCTATTGAAGACACTTTATCTTCAGGAAAAATTGAAAAAACATATTCATTTACAGAAACAGAATATATTGATGGTTTCGCTATCTATGATCACGAAGACAATAATAAAACTTTATTCGAAGCTGATCTCACGGTAGATTTTCTTAGTGTAAATAATAAAAACGGTGACATCCTTTCTGAACTTCAATTCAACTTAACGAACATAGATACATTTGGAGATTCTACAATACTTAACTCATTCTTGACCCCTAATGTAGGTGTACTTACATTAAGCATACAGTTCACTGGGGATATTTCAACAGCAATAGCCAATGTTGACGGGAATCAGCAAATATTGGCCAGCAACCCTAACACAAGTTCAACTTTTGACGGTAATATTACCCCTGTCCCCGAACCAGCCGTCACCTTTCTCTTCAGCATGGGTCTAGCCGGTTTCGCCGGAGTCATCAGGAAGAAAAGACTCCAACGCTAAGGAAATTTCACCTGCAGGGGCAGCACATTCATCACCTCATGTGCTGCCCTTTCTTTTTCTTCCGTTTGAAAATAATTCAAAAGTTGCGCGGCAAATAGCTTAAAAGAGCAAGGGAGTAGAAATGAAATATAGAAGAAGTTTAGCATATGCAGTTGCAGCACTCCTGGTACTCAGTGGTGCTGCAAGTGCCACTCCTGTGGTAGACGGTAATTTCGACACTACAGAATGGAATGGTTTCTACATTGACGGTGATGGCATTCTCGGGCCAGGCGTTGGAGGGCAAGACTACGATGTTGAATATTTAGGCTACTATATCAACTCAGGCACAGAAACCGTAACTTTTGGCCTACAAACCGGGCATAATTTAGGCACAGACCCAGACAACTTCCTTGATTTTGCGGCAGGCGATTTTGCCATAGACCTTGGAGATAATGGCACATGGGACCTTGGTATCGATTTTGACATCAACACTTCCGATAACACTGTGACGTTCGATCTTTATAACATACCCACTAACCCTGATGACCCTAATGACACTACATATGGCTGGAAAGATGTTGAATACACTGTAGATCCGAACGACCATAGTATTGCAAATCCATGGGCCATTGATAAAAGTATAGTAAAAGATGATAATCTTTTGGCTACTTTTGAAGGCGCATTTGGCAAAACATCTGACAATCAATCCTATGTCATCGAAGGTTCATTCAACCTGGGAGACATAGAAGGCTTGACCCTTGCCGACTTCGCCGCCCCTTCCGTCCTCCACTGGACCATGGAATGCGGCAACGACTTCCTCAACAGCGCTCCCACCGTCCCTGTCCCGGAACCGACAACAACCTTTCTCGTCGCCTTTGGCGCTATTGCCGGGGCCGCTCGCTTGCGCTACCGCCGAAATTCCCGCAGATAAATAGTACCGTTCTACTCAGCCAAGGGACATAAGCCCCCTGGCACACCATAGGTTAATAGACACACCGTTTTTTGAGGCAACCACATTGTTCAGACGTATCTTACTCGCAACGCTCGTTGCATTATCAGGCCATGCAAACAGTGCCACAGCCACCCCTGTCGACTTCATCATGGCAGGTGCACCGGAATCTGCAGTCACGGCTACAGACTTAAACACGCACCCGTGGGGCGGAACATGGCTCACCTGCGCTGACCTGACCGCCACCCTTGCAGGCACTCTTGATGGATTAGCCTTCACTGTTGACGAAGGTGAAACCAAGGAGATCGAATTCTTCACCCTTACGGCAAACGACGGCTTCAGCCTTTTTGAATCCTACGAAATATCGGCCACGCTTGCCTTTGCTTCTCCAGATATCGACAGCAGCAGCGGCACCGGCGGGGGTACCTTTTCCACCTTTTTCGGCAAAATTTCGGGTGGAACCCTGTACTGGGACGACCAGACCCTGCCAGATTACTTGTATGA
This sequence comes from Desulfogranum aggregans, assembly GCF_055398265.1. Lineage (NCBI taxonomy): Bacteria > Pseudomonadati > Thermodesulfobacteriota > Desulfobulbia > Desulfobulbales > Desulfobulbaceae > Desulfogranum > Desulfogranum aggregans. The sequence continues at coordinate 1,327,821 of NZ_AP042447.1, forward strand.
CGATTACGGCAACGAAATTGTTGTTGATTTTGAAGAGGGCTGGACCATAACCTGCGGCAATACCGTCACCGTGCACGCTTCGATCACCAATAACGGTGGAGGCACAGTGCCTGTGCCGGAACCAACGACCTCCTTCCTGGTAGCTATGGGCGCAATTGCCGGGGCTGCCCGCCTACGCTACCGCCGCAGTACACACCACCCGTAGGCTGACAAACGCTGGCAACCGCATAAGGGGAGGAATTGCTCCTGCCCTTATTTTTTTCTTTGTCAAACCCCGGCGATCAAATACAATTATTTGAAATCGGCCTTAATCAGCCAACGACTACAACGCTCAACCACAATGAGAACCCTGCTTAATCACAAGTAAATGCCAGCAATCAACACCAACCATGGCACCGGTAACAGTGCACCTGCAAGATCCAGCTTCAACGTTCTCCTACTGCTGGTAATCATCTTATTTTCCGTTGGTTATTACCCTGCCTTCGCTATACTCGCTGAAAAATGGCGAAACTCTCTCGACTACACCTATGCTTTTTTCACGGTACCGGTCATCATATATATGGTGTGGGCAAAACGATACGAACTCAGCCAACTCAAAGGCGGCACCATAACCGGTTTATGTGCTGTCTTGTTCTCCTCCTTACTCTATATATTTGCCCTTCAAATACAGGTACCGACAGCAATCACCCTATCCATGGTGTGTACCATCCTCAGCTGTTTTCTCTTTCTTTACGGGCTGGCAGCACTCCGATTCCTGCTCATCCCCACCCTTCTTCTCCTGCTGCTCATTCCTATTCCCAACCAGGTGTACGGCACCATCACCCTGCCCTTGCAGTTGAAGGTTACGGAAATCAGCCAGTTGCTGCTCCAGCTTGTAGACATACCTATCTTCACTGAGGGCAACATCCTGCACACCCCGAAAAAGTCATTTGAGGTTGTTGAAGCATGTAGCGGCCTCCGGTCCCTCATCGCGTTGATGAGCCTGAGCCTGATGCTCGGTTACTTTACCCTGTGCAGAACAACCTCCATCCTGCTACTGACTGCCGCCAGCCTTCCGGTTGCGATCGTCATCAACATTATGCGCGTTTTTACCATGGTATGCTTTTACCATTTTTACGGTCTTGACCTTACAGAGGGGACTTATCATCTCATCAGCGGTGCCGTACTCTTCAGTATTGCACTCGTATCGCTCTATTACATCCAATGCCTCATCGAAAAATGGGAACCAGCAAGACTATCAAATTAAGCATACTTGCTATTATTTTTTTGGGCACCAGTCTTGCTGCCTATTCCGCTAAAACACAGCGGTATTCCCCTGCAAGGGACACTGACCTGCGAAGTGCCCTTATTCCTGTTGCCGGGTATAGACTGACCAAACAGATCCAACTGCAGGAGGATGTCACCACCTTTCTGGACTTGGACGACTATACCTATGCAAGCTACAGCAATGAGGACGCCACGATAGACCTGTATGTCGGGTATTATTACAGCGCAGCCAAAATATCCGCAGCCCATTCGCCCCTCAGCTGCTTCCCAGGACAAGGGTGGCAGATTACACAACCCATACAAGGCCAGACAACAATAGGCAACGACACCATCCACTACTCCGAAATTACGGCTGAACTGGATGGTCGAAAAGAATTAATATTCTTCTGGTACCAGGCCTACGACAATACCACACCACATGTTTACCTTAATAAAATCAACACGATAAAAAACAAACTTTTAAAAAAGCAGCAGGAGCATGCATTTATCCGCATCTCTGCGCCAATCCCCTTGTCAACGGGTCAAGAAACAACCAGGGAGTTCATGATTGAGTTCCTGCAAGCATTTTACCCGCAGCTTATAGAGTACATAAAACAACAACCAACCGAAGGCATGGGCACCCTTTCCCTTCAACCAAATCCCTGAATGCACAATGTACGAAAAAACTAAGCAGGATTTAGACAGGACAGTATTTTTCCTGGACGTACTCTTTACGGTACTGACGTTCCTGGTCGTCTTTTATATTCGAAACATTGTAATTGCAGGGGAAAGGGTCGACCTCTTTACGCACATCTTTCTTATTCCTCTTTTCCTTGCGTGCATAACAGGGTTTCTCATGTACTTTGGCGGGTACAGAAGCCCGCACAACACCACCTTATCGATGTACGCCTGGTCTATATTACGGGCACTGGCGCTAACACTTGGCGTTGTCCTCTCCTGCCTGTTTATCCTTCGTATACATAATGCCAGCCGACTGATCGTGTTCAGCTTTATTGGAGCGGAGGTCTTTTCTCTCCTTGCTATCCGGGCCTTTATTATTCACTACTATACCCACTCCATCGCTAAAGGAAATATCGCATCACGCGTCCTTATTATTGGCAGCCACGAACGAGCCAAAGAGTTGACCAATGCGCTGAAAACACAAACCGAGTGGGCTGTACAGGTTATCGGCTATCTGGACCCTGAAGAAGAAGCTGTTGGCACCACAGTCAATAACATTCCTGTAATTGGAACCTTGGATTCAATTACCACCTGCTTGAAGAATAATGTGATAGACGAGGTAATCATTGCCATTACCCGCTCGCTGCTCAAAGACGCTGAGCCAATCGCCCAGGCATGCGAAGAGGAAGGCATCCCCCTTCGTTTTATGGCCGATGTCTTTAATGTGCAGGCAGCAAGGGTGTCTCTCACTACCGCTGGCAATATTCCCCTGCTCTCGATTGAACCGGTAGCTCACAACGATGACCAGCTCATGCTGAAAAGACTGTTTGATGTGGCAGTAACAATAATAGCACTCCCTTTTGTTCTCCCCCTTTTTGTACTTGTTGCCATTGCCATCAAATTAGATTCTCAAGGCCCGGTTTTTTACGTTCAGGAACGCGTTGGCTTAAGAAAACATACATTCAATATGTACAAATTCCGTTCAATGCACGTCAACGCAGAAGAAAAACTCAAAGAGATAGAACACCTCAACGAAGCAGAAGGCCCGATTTTCAAGATCAAAAATGATCCTCGGGTAACCACGGTGGGCAGGTTTATACGAAAAACCAGTATAGACGAATTGCCTCAGCTTTTTAACGTGCTCCGTGGAGAGATGAGCCTTGTTGGTCCCAGGCCGATGTCAGTAAGGGATGTCGACCTATTTGATAAAGGGATTCAACGAAAACGTTTCAGTGTCAAACCAGGCATCACATGTATCTGGCAAATTTCAGGGAGGAGTGACTTACCGTTTACTAAATGGTTAGAGCTAGACCTCCAATATATTGATTCGTGGTCTTTTGCCTTAGATCTAAAAATATTAGCGAAAACTATTCCTGCCGTTGTTTGGTCTAAGGGCGCATCATGACTTTGCAAATTAGCATCAGCTAATGACGACACTCCTTTCCGAGTATAAAAAATCAACATATGAAGCTATCATTTTTTGGTGCTGCATTGAATACAAGAAATCTGGTCTTGCTATAAGAGAGTGGACACTTAGTTAAGCGAATATTAATGAATTGACAGGTGGAGTTTTTTCCTGGATATGAAAATACAGGTAAAAAATATGCCTACTGTTGTTATATCTCGTGGGTCCTCTTGAGTTGCAAAGAAGGACCATATTGCCAGGAGGCTGTAGAACAGCACATGTATCTAAAATGTACTACTTTTTTAAAATATTTCATCTTTTAAAAGATGCTTTGCGAAGTGTGCTGGCGGAGTAACGTTAACTGGAAAGGGGTGACGTGTAGTTTACCACCTGCCGCAGATCTGTTTTCTTGATCAATAGTTATGAAACCCACAAACCTTCTTGTATTAAATACCAGTGTTACTTACCTTCGGTCTCTTCTCGCCGCCGTGTTGATCCTGTTTAGCAGTCGTTGGGTTCTTAGTGCGCTGGGAGAACAGGATTACGGGTTGTTCGCCCTTGTTGGGTCTGTTTTGGTTTTTGTTGGATATTTGAATTCTGTTTTAGCCTCGTCCAGTTCTCGACATTTTGCCTTTGCAATAGGGCAAGGGGGCAATGAAGAGGTAAACAGGTGGTTCAATGCCGCGCTCAGTATTCACGTTTGTTTCGCTTTTCTCCTAACTGGTATTGGGTGGCTATATGCAGACACCGTTATTTTTCAGTTGCTAAATATACCGATGGACAGACAGGAAAGTTGTCTGTTGGTTTATAAAATATCTCTCATCTCTCTGTTTTGGGGGATGGTTTCTGTTCCTTTTGTTGCAATGTTCAGGGCAAAGCAACATATCGCTGAGATTGCAACTTGGGGGATACTGAAGGTACTACTCAGTTTCAGCTTGGCTTGGTATTTGTTGAAGGCTTCCGGGGACCGTTTGCTTCTTTATGCCACAGGAATTGCTGGTATCCATGTGCTTTTTCACCTAGGGCTGATTACCAGGGCTTTGATTCGCTTCAGTGAATGCCGCATACATCTAACCCTTTGGTTTGAGCGTACCAAGGTGCGAGAGCTATTTTCATTTGCTTCCTGGAACATGATTGGCATGTCAGCCCTAATCTGTAAAAACGAGGGGGCGGCTGTGCTGCTTAACCTTTACTTCGGTCCATCTGCTAATGCAGCATATGGAATAACTAGGAAGGTTGCGATGCAGGTTGATCAACTGGCTGCTGCTATGCTCGGTGCCTTCTCTCCGGAAATCACTTCCAGGGAAGGACGGGGGGAACGGGAATCGATGATCAGGTTGTCCATGCAGGCGAGCAAATTCGGGACTCTTCTTGTGCTAGTATTTTTGGTGCCGTTAATTTTGGAAATGGATTATGTGCTGAAGGCCTGGCTTGTTACCCCTCCTGAACATACAGTAACATTTTGCCGTCTTGTATTATGTTCCTACCTGCTTGATCGCCTCACAACAGGATACATGATAGCGATAAACGCCCACGGCAGGATTGCCGCGTACCAGGCAACAGTCGGTACGACCCTCTTGCTTTCCCTGCCTCTGGCGTGGCTGTTCCTAGATGCAGGTTTTGCTCCTACATCAGTTGGGGTTGCTTTTGTCATTATTGTAGCGATGGTCTCTACTGGAAGGCTCGTTTGGGCCAAGAGACTTCTCGGAATATCGATTTTGCACTCCTTTAAGGTGGTAGCTCTCCCCTGTTTATTGATTGCAATGGCCTCTGGCGGTATGGCCTTGGTGCCGTTTTTAGGCTTGCCGCCCTCTTTTGGACGTCTGCTGCTTGTGACAGGGGTGAGTGTTTCCATATTTATTGTTTCGGTATGGGGTTTGGCTTTGGACAAGAAAGAACGTCAATTTTTATTGAGTAACGCCAGAACACTAACCGTAAAGTTCAGGATAGCTCGATAACAACAAAATTAAGATACAGCTATGCAGGATCGGGTATTAAGGGAAGATTTATAGTGAAATCTGGTGTATGGGCATGAGGAAAGAAATGGCGTATCTTGTTGGTTGATCACCACCACGAACACAACCAACAAAAAAAGGATACGCCATGAAACAGACCACTTCACCGACCCCATCCCCACAAGAATTCAATTTCGAAGACCCGCTCTAACGGAATTGCTGAGAAAGAGGACAAGAGAACTAATTTTGCAAACTGTTGGGGAAGAGCTGGGAGCGTTTCTGTGCAAAATTCATCGAAAATGGTTGATGGTCAGGGAGCTGTTGTTTCCAACGGATACCTTCCCAAGCGAACCATTCAAACAGGTACTGGGGATGTAGAAGTATGGGTGCCGAAAGTTAGAGATCGGGGTGGCTCTGGGATTAAATTCAACAGCAGCCTATTGCCCCCTATTTAAAACGTAATTACCAACGAACTTCAGCCAACTTTAGGAGACGCTGTGGCATCGGCGGTGTTCGCATTGCCACGCATGCCAATCTGTCGACCATAGTATGCAGCTCAAATCTTCGGTTGAACCGATAGCAGAACTCAGCAAGATACCTTGGCAGGTGACAGGAACTCACATGGTGGTAAGTACCATGTAGCGCATTTTTAACATTGCCGATCATGACATTGACCCATTTGAAAACACCATACTCATCATATCCTTTGTCTGTATATGCTATGATTGGTTCGTGCTTGCAGCCCGCCTTCTTTATTCCAGGGAAGCAGTTAAGGCCATCAGATACCACCAGCGTGTTGGGAGCTAAATGCACCTTTGCCCATGCTTTGAGCTCTTGTTGTGTAAAACCTTTTACACGGCTCAGGCGCATTTTTACCGGATGCCCCTCCTCGGTAAGGGAGACAGACGCCACAAAGGGTGTTTTTCCCGTTGCGCCGCGGCCTCGAACGCCGTCCTTTTTCTTGCCGCCCCAGTATGCATCATCAATCACAACCAATGCTTTCAATGGTTGGGTGTCGTCTCTTTCTTTCATTGCCTGCTGGAGCTTATGCTTCATGCGTAACGCAGTGTTTGCAGAAACGCCAAGGGTCCGCCCCAGGCTTAACGAAGAGATACCACTCTTTGACTGGGTAAGCAGGTATATCGCAAGAAACCAAACGGTGAGCGGCAACTTGGTTGCCGCAAATATGGTCCCGGCAGTCAAAGATGTTTGGGCATGGCAATAATTGCACTGGAGAACTTTACGCGATGCAATGTGGCAATGCCCGGGGTGGCCGCATCGTGGGCACCTAAACCCATTGGGCCACCGAAATGTAAACAAGGCTTGGTAGCATTTTTCTTCTTCGCCATACTGGGAAAGGAAACTGGTTAAACTCAAGCCCTTCTGAAATTGAATTTGGTTTTTCGCCATGTCGATCCTCCGCTTAATTTGCTCTTGGAGAATTATGACATAGCGGGTTTGTCACATAGTGACGAACCCCCAAAATAAATGTGGCTGAAAATCAGTGGTAATCACGATTTAAAAAAGACAAAAGGTGTTGAAGAATTAGTCCCCTGGCTCTATCTCAAAGGGGTTTTGACTGGGCAGTACCATGAAGCGGTTAGTGTACTTCTTGGCGAACATGCAAAAGGGCTTTCAACCAATACAATCTCTCGGCCCAAAAAGAGCTGGCTCGAAGAATATAGCCTTTGGAGAAGGCAGTCACTGGCCAAGAAACGATATGTATATTGGTTGGCAGACGGAGTGTACAGCAAGGTTCGGCTTGATGAAAAGCTTTGTCGGCTGGTCATCATCGGTGTTACTGACCAGGGACACAAAGAACTTGTAGCTGTTGAGGATGGTTATCATGAACCAACAGACAGCTGGTATGAGGTGTTCGCGGATCTTAGCTACCGCGAACTCACCGTAGGGCCAGAGCTTTGCGTCGATGACGGTTCCCTTAGGTTCTAGAATGCCTTGAACCGGCTCTATCCCAGTTTTAAACACCAACGTTGCTGGGTGCACACTAGAACGACAAATCCGATAGAGTCGACCTTTTCAACAGTTCGCTTAAGGACAAAGAAAAGCCGTAGCTGAGGATCACGGGAGACCACTCTGGCAATGGTCTTCAAGCTATTGGAAAATGTTCAGAAGCGCTGGAAACGAATAAAAGGGTTCAACCGGTTAGCAGAGGTAATAACCGGTGTGAAATTCAGGGATGGGCTAGCAGGTACTGATCAACTGGACAGGAAAGCCGCTTGATCCTCGTACACCACATTTGACAATAACTCCGCTGGTAGAGGCCTGGGCCTCGTTAAAATGTTTTCGCCCCAAAAAGCCGGATGACCCGGATCTGCGTAGTGGAGGCCGCAACCCTGAAGTCGACTTCCACGGCGTAAAGCGGTGCAATGAAACCCATGCCTCAACCACAGATCCGGAATCAAGGCTCTTCAAAAAAGGTAAAAGTAAAGAGGCAAAGCTTTGCTTTATGGGCCACATCCTTATGGCGAACCGTAATGGGGTTGTTGTTGATTCTCGCGTCACCCATGCAAACGGAACAGCCGAGCGGGAGGCAGCGCTCCCCATAGCCACGTCACTACCGGGCAATCATCGTATAACGCTTGGCGCTGATAAGGGCTATGATACCCAAGCTTTTGTTGCTGATCTTTGCCTGAACAAAGCAACGCCACATGCTGCTCAAAAGAAGCATTCGAGGATTGATGGTCGAGCCACTCGGCATGCTGGCTATGCCAACAGACAGAAAATTCTCAAACGGGTTGAAGAGGTATTTGGCTGGATGAAGACGATCGGCTTATTCAGGAAATCCAAATTTCGAGGAGAAGAGAAAGTTGACTGGCTCTTCACACTTACGGCAGCTACCTACAATATGACTCGCATGAGGAATTTAGTGATAGTTGCGTCCGGTTAATACCTAAACCAGGCCGCTGGGGTTATGAAAGCGGGCAACTCCGCAGAATTTCAAAGATCAGGGGCTTTCTTTGGCTTTGGCGGACGCCAAAACCAAGGCAGCTGACGAAAAAAAACAACTTGGCAAAGCTATAGGACCAATAGATTTTAGACTTTCAACAACCTGCTAAACTTTAAGAGAATGTAGTCATGAACACAAACAAAAGGTACAGTCCAGAGTTAAGGGAGCGTGCAGTTCGCTTAGCCTATAAGCAGCGAGATGAATATTCATCGCGCTGGTCAGCCATATGGTTCATAGCGAGCATTTTTCAACCAAGATTCTTTGCGGGATTGGCCTGTTATGGAATTATTTTACTATAAAGACGAGAAGGGGAATTTCGGTGATGACCTTAACCCCTATTTGTGGGAACAGGTCTGGCCAGGATTCAAAAAGTATCAACATGCTGACTGGTTAATTGGCGTGGGTTCAATACTTACTGGAAAAATAAATGAGCTACCAGGTAAAAAATTGATTATGGGGTCTGGGTATTGGCCAATTGGTGCTGGTAAGCCTAACTTATCGAGGTGTCAATTGGGGTTTGTCAGGGGACCATTGACATGTAGAGCGCTTGGATTGGGTGCATCAAAAGCAATAATTGATCCTGCAGTATTGATGAGTAAACTAGTAAATAAAACCGCTAGTAAAAAGGGGGGAGTTGCTTTTATTCCACACCACATTACTCACAACTTTTTTAATTGTCACAAAATTGCTAATCAACTAGGGGTCCGTTATATCGACCCGACTTGGGACTACATGCGAGTGGTTGAGAATATTCTAGAATCAGATAGGATTGTAACTGAAGCTATGCATGGGGCTATTATTGCTGACTCCTTTGGTATCCCTTGGCAGCGTGTTTCTATCTTCAACAGGAGGTATGCTAGTGCCGATGCCGTTGATTTTAAGTGGGAGGACTGGGGTAGGTCTCTAAACATACAGTCTACCCCTACATTTGAGTGGCTGCTTCCTTGGCCCGGCAGAACTAGTGTACGAAGAATTATAAAAATGCCTTACATTGAATATTGTTTGAGCAAATTAGGACGTAAACTAGCTTCAGCCATTAAATATGGAGAGTATCGCTTGAGCGATCGAAAATTTTTGATGAATAAAATCAATCGACTAGAAAAATCAATTGAAAAATTTAAAGTGTAGCTCTAGTTTAATGTAAACGATCACCGGGGAAGCCTCTCAGGTAGCAAGTGTTACATTATTCTCCGCTCCTCCTCTTCGTTGCTGAACGACGACTCATTTTCCTTTAATATTTTTCTTGTCAGTTGCAATGAAACCAAAAATAAGCGTTATAACACCACTGTTTAATAAGCAAAAAACAGTTAATCGAGCTGTAAATTCTGTACTTTTGCAGACATTTACCAACCTTGAACTGTTAATTATCAATGACGGATCTACTGACAACAGCATTGAAGCCTTAAAATGTTTCGATGATTCGAGGATGCGTATAATTCATCAAAAAAACGCAGGCCCTGGTGCGGCGAGAAATCGTGGTGTAAAAGAGGCGAAAGGGAACTTTGTGGCGTTTCTTGATGCAGATGACGAGTGGCTGCCTGAGTTTATAGAGATGACATATAAGGCATTAAAAAATAATCCTGATTGTGATCTTTGTGTGACATCCTTTTTTTATTCAAATACTGTTAATATTGCCAGTTATGAATATGATGAGGGCAAATGGTCTTTGCCAGCAAATTTGAATCCAATTGAGTTTAAAGAACATCTCGACAGTCTACATTCTGCAGGTACTCTGCTGTGTAAACGTGAAATTGTAGAACTTTATGATGGATTTTATGAGAATAAATGTACATATGGTGAAGATGCTTATTTATGGTTAAAAGTAATTTTAAACTCTCAAATATATCGACTTAATACCCCCCTTTTTATTTACCATACAGAGGCTTCTGAACTTTCTTGTACGAGCGGGAGGGATTATTTACCACCGAAGCCTTACCTGCTACATCCAGACCCTATTCGTCAAGTTTGTCCTCGGCAACATGAAGAAATGTTAGAACAATTTTTAGCGTATTGGGCTTTACGGGCTTACCACAACAGTCTTGGTATGAATAAGGGCGAATTGTGTAGAGATTTTTTGAAAAACTTTTCGCTTATGAAGGAGGTTAATTTATTAAGTTATCTTTTATTACGTGGAAAGCTACACTTCCCACAAATGTATAGACTACTAAAAACAATTAGAAAATTTTAAAGTCCTGATTGTTTATCTATAATAAGCAGGAATTAGTATTTGGGAATCTTGATTAATTGTGGCTTGCTGAGCGGTAAGCAAGCATATGAATTTGTGGTTAAAAAATTGTGATTACCACTGATTTTCAGCCACATTTATTTTGGGGGTTCGTCACTATATGATAAACCCGCTATGTCATAATTCTCCAAGAGCAAATTAAGCGGAGGATCGACATGGCGAAAAATCAAATTCAATTTCAGAAGGGCTTGAGTTTAACCAGTTTCCTTTCCCAGTATGGCGACGAAAAAAATGAAGAAGGCGGGCTGCAAGTACGAACCAATCATAGCATATACAGACAAAGGATATGATGAGTATGGTGTTTTCAAGTGGGTCAATGTCATGATCGGCAATGTTAAAAATGCGCTACATGGTACTTACCACCATGTGAGCTCCCGTCACCTGCCAAGGTATCTTGCTGAGTTCTGCTATCGGTTCAACCGAAGATTTAAGTTGCATACCATGGTCGACAGGTTGGCATTCATGGCAATGCGAACGCCGCCGATGCCACAGCGCCTTCTAAAGTTGGCTGAAGTTCGTTGGTAATCACGTAAAAAATAGTATAATCGGCCTCGTGAGTGCACAGAAAACGGCTGGCACCTTCTAAAACCCGGTTCATCCGGTAAATGCGCACCCGGGCCAACGTGCTGATCTAAAAGGATAACTTTATTTGAACCTTTTGTGGTCACTGGTCGCGTTGCGTGCCAACTATCTGAAACCAGATGATATAAAAGACATCAATACTTCAAACTAAAACGCGAAACAGCTAACTCAGCATCCATTTCTCCTTCTGAGAAAAAAAGGAAAATGAACTTGATTTCAAATGATTACGGCTCTGTTCCAGTGACAAGCCTAAATCCAGGTACGCGATTACCGGAAGAGCCTAAAACCCTTGCACCTTCCGACAGTGACACCATGTATATGTCAGTATCCCGTACAATAGTACCAGCATCAAGTATGCCTAAGAAACGATTTACAGGACACCAGATCATTAAGGTCTTCAAGCGGGTCGAGGGAGGAAGAGCTGCGGCAGAAGCGTGCCGCGAATACAGCGTGAGCCAAGCAGCCTATTACAACTGGAAATCCAAGCACAGCGGAATGGAAGCCTCTGAGAGTCAAATGATTCAATAAACTTCGGATGCACCCTTCTTCGGGGTTTCTTCAATATCGGCCCTTCAGTGAGAACGGCTGTTAATTCTATGTAAAAAGGTCTCTTTTTTGAAAAATAATTATAAACAACCCCTACTTTGCTTTGTTACCCGTTATTTTGGAAATAGGAGTGAGGTATGGCTTTGGAGACAAATTATAGGCTTGACTGGAATTTCTCCTTATTTAATAACATGGAAATATAAAAATAAGAGTGATTATCCTTGTAGGGGAATCCCTGTTAATGAGCTGTTGACTTTTAACCCCGAACCTGAAAATGCTGTAGGGTTGAAGCGGTGGATTTTTAGGCTTTGTAACATATACCACCTAAATTTCTATGGATCAGTTGGAGAAGAAAAAAAATCTTTATTACAAACCTTGAGAAAAAAATCTCCTGAAGTAATATTAGTTCACTTTGGTTCGACAGCACTCCGAATTTTGCCGATCGCAAAAAAACTGAGAATACCTATTGTTGCCCACTTTCATGGTTTAGATGTTTCCTCACAATTGACTAATAAATGGTATAAGTGGAGTCTGCTTCGTCATGCAAAAAGCTTTACTGCAATAGTAGTTGTTGGAAATCATCAAAAAAAATGGTTTGTTGAGCAGGGTATTCCTGAAAATCGTATTTTTGTAATTCCTTGTGGTGTACCAACCGAAGAATTCACCCCTCCCTGCACTAAAAGAAATGATATATTAAGATTTATTACTGTTTCTCGAATCAATAAACAGAAAGGTATATCTTTTACAATTAGGGCATTTAAGGAAGTAGCTGAAAATATACCGAACATTCATTTGGATATTGTTGGAGATGGACCACAAATGAGCAGTTCTGTGAACCTCGTTGAGCGTCTTGCGCTAGACGATAAGGTCACATTTTGGGGAGAACAGCCTCAGGTCAAAGTAAAGCAATGCTTAGCTCTTGGCCATGTATTTTTACAACATTCTTTAGATAGTGAAGGCTGGAGAGAAGGTTGGGGCGTGTCAATGGCAGAAGCTGCAGCTATGGAATTGCCTGTAGTAGCAACCCGTTGTGGAGGAATTCCAGAGCAAGTTGAAGATGGCGTAACAGGGTTTGTGGTCGAGCAAAAGGATATTAATGGAATGGCGAAAGCCATGTTGAGGTTAGCAAAAGATAATGAATTGCGTGAAATGATGGGCAAAGAAGGTCGACAGCGAATGATTCATTACTTCGACACTAATATACAAATTTCAAAATTAGAAAAGGTCTTATTAGATTGTTGTCGAAAGTAATTATGTTAGCAAATTCAGAATGATAGAAAACTGATATACCCCTTTGACCAAGTCCGGAGATATATTGATAGCTAGGTATGCTAATGTACCGAGTACTCTAGGAACAAAGTTGTATGCCTCATTTTCTTCGGCACCCAAGTATCTGTAATGTAGTTACAGATTCTATATGTTTCATGCTTTGGCACGGCACTCTAACATAAAAGGCTTGATAAACGTCAATATACTTAGTTGATGTCGGCGTGTTACAATGAACATTGGTTACCAAGCTGAAAAAATTTTGTTTTATTTACTGTAATGACTTTGACAAAATGTTGGACTTTAGTTTGAGAACTGTAGGCACGTTTTACTGCAGTCGAAAAATAAAATCACCAAATATCAGCACGTTGCACTTTCAAGTCTCCTGATTTTGGTCAAAACCTGTAGGCACACGTTTGAGTAGTTTGTTATTGACAGGTTGGGGATACGCATTTAGCATGATAGGCAATCATGTATTTGCGAACTACTCAACGAAAGAACAAAGACGGCTCGGTAACAAAATACTACCAGCTGGCCCATAACGAACGGCATCCGGTCACCGGTAAGGTGACTGCTAAAATTATCCACAGCTTCGGGCGGGCAGACCAGTTGGACCGTGAAGCCTTGGTGCGGTTATGCCGATCCGTTGCCAGAGTCTGCGGCGTCGAGGTTATTGATCCTCTGGACGGTGAAGTGCGCAAAGGCGGCTTACCGGAAGATGTCAAGATCCTCCGGACCGTCGATTTCGGTACAGTTAAAATCATCGAGGAACTGTGGGAGCAATACGGTATCGGCAAAATATTCAGGGAGGTTGCCAAAAAGAAGCAGGTTCCCTATGAAAAAGCCCTGCTTGCCATGGTTGCCAATCGACTGTGTACTCCGGAATCAAAACTTGGTGTTTGGGACAGGTGGCTTGAAACTGTATATCTGCCAGGGTGTGACAGCTTGCAACTGCATCACATGTATGAGGCCATGGACTTGCTCCATAGCCATTCGGATAAGGTAGAGCGGGAGATCTTTTACAATGTGGCCAACCTGCTGAACCTGACGGTGGATCTCATCTTCTATGATACCACTACAGCATCTTTTGCCATTGATTATGAGGATGAGGAAGGCCCGCGGCAGTATGGTCATACGAAAGAAGGGACATGGGCGCCTCAGGTCGTTGTCGCCCTGGCTGTTACTCGAGAGGGTATCCCTGTGAGAAGTTGGGTATTCCCCGGCAATACTGCTGACGTCAGTACTGTCGAGACCATAAAAAGCGATCTTCGAGGGTGGAATCTTGGCAGGGCGCTGTTCGTTGCTGATTCCGGGATGAACTCCGAAGGGAATCGAAAGGAACTGGCTAAGGCCTGCGGCACATATCTGCTTGCCACCAGGATGGCCAGTGTCAAGGAGGTTAAGGAAACAGTTCTTTCGCAGCCAGGTCGTTACAGGGAATTCTCTGAAAATCTTCATGCCAAAGAGGTGAACCTCGCCAACGGCAAGCGATATATCGTCTGTTATAATCCGTCGGAGGCCAGACGGCAGGCCACCCACCGAGAAAAAATTGTTGCCATGCTTGAATGGGAACTCAAGCAGCACAAAGACAAGAGTGCAACCAGGAAATGGGCTATAGCCCTGTTGGGTTCTCGAAGGTACAAAAGATACCTGACCATAACTGAGAAGGGCACCGTCCGGATCGACCGTAAAGCCATAAAGGCTGCGGCAAAGTATGATGGCAAGTGGGTACTGGAAACCAACGACATCCACCTGAGCCTTGAGGATGCGGCCTATGGTTACCGTGGCCTGATGGTCATTGAGCGGTGCTTCCGCTCACTTAAGCGTACGCAGATCAAAATGATGCCAATGTACCATTGGGCTGAAAGGCGAATAGAAGCCCATGTAAAAATATGTGTGTTGGCACTATTCGTAGAGCGGATAGCGGAGCTGAAATGCAAAAAACCCTGGTCACAGATTAGACGGGTTGCGTCTAAAATACAGGCAACGGAGTTCGCCACACCAGATCACAGTTTTTACCAATTAAATGAGCTACCCAAGGGGGCGAAGTCCATGCTGAACTGCCTTTCAATTGACCGACTTCACGAGGTTTTTGGTATAAAAACTGTTAAAAACGGTACTGCAATAACGTAGGCACACGCGAAAAACAGCGTCCTTTGCCAAGGCCCGCGGGAGCAGGCTTAGCGCCGAGGTGTTGATTTTGAATTTTAAACCCCAGTTGGATATTATTCAGTTAATCACCAATTTTAAAATATTCAGAACTCAAACAAAAAAATCTACTACAAAGAACCAATGATAATTTTCTTCAAAGTTATTGATAATGAACAAGTACGATGAATATTGACCTTTCTTTTGTAACGTATAATAGACTAGAATTCACTAAACTTTCTTTAGAATCGATTCTTGCCGATAAATCTGAAAATTTCAGTCTAATAATATGGGACAATGCTTCCAGTGATGGCACTGCAGAATACCTAAAAAATGAAGTTAATGATCCGCGTATAAAAGAAATTTTTTTATCAAGTAATAATATTGGCCAGACAGCGGCAGTCAATCAAATTTGGGCCAATTCTAAGGCAGACTTGGTAGGCAAACTAGATAATGACTGTCTCGTTTCACCAGGTTGGACACATCTTTTTGCTAAAGCACACGAAGATATACCTAACTTAGGTGTGGTTGCGATGTGGCATTTTTTTGAAAATGATTTTGATTATGCTCGAGCTAAACACAAAATAGAGACAATAAATGGGCATAATATTTTTCGTCACCCGTGGACATGTGGCACAGGGTTGTTGATTAAGAGAGAAACATTCAAGCGGTTAGGCCCAATTACATCAAAAGCTATGCCTCAATACTGGATGAAAATGGCTAAAGCTGGGTACATTAACGGTTTTTATTATCCATTGGTTTTTCAAGAACACATGGATGACCCAAAAAGTTCATATTGTAAGATAAAAGATGAAAAAACTTTTGATAGATTCAGAAAAATAACTTTTGGTTTACAATCAAATAGATACAAAGATGTAGAAGGACGTTTAAGATGGAGGCAAGAAATTATACGAAATTTAATGGATGATCCTTTTGATGTTTCGTATTATCACCCAGTGAAAGTTAAATTGCGGAACTGTTGGAAAAAACTATTGAATTCTTTTAAGGATTAAAGATAAATGGTACGTGAGACTGAACCACTAGTTTCAATAATAATTCCTGTCTACAATGCGGGAGGCTTTCTTCAGGCGGCGGTCGAAAGTGTAATTGACCAGTATTATAAGAATCTTCAAATTATAATTGTAGATGATGGGAGCACTGATCACTGTATTGAAACATTACAACATTTTTCAGATAATCGTATTACTATTCTTCGGCAAAAGAATTCTGGTAAATCTATAGCTGTGAATAATGCTTTGCATATCTCATGTGGAAAATATTATGCAATTCAGGATGCTGATGATATCAGCACACCAGACAGGATAACGGTTTTGGTAGATTTTATGGAAGAAAATCCCGATATCGCTGCGGTGTTTTCAGGACATGATCTTCTGGTGGACTCGACACGTTTTGCGCCTGTCAAAAATGAAAAAGACAGGCATGCTTGTAAAACAGATATTGATCAAATTAGGATGCCTGCACATGATCCTACCGCGATGTACCGTCTCTCCATGGTTGAGGAAATACGATATGACCCAGAATTGAAGATTGGGCAGGGGTACGACTATATTCTTCAGGTAGGAGAGAAGTATCCTATGTGGGTAGTTGATGACTGTTTGTATTCTTATCGTATTCGTGATTCTTCTACCACAAGAGGAAGCAATACTCGACGAGCAATGGCGGTAAAAAATGTATGGAAAAAAGCGTGTAATCGTCGGGGCATTGATTTTAATCAGTGGCTGAGTTCTAATAAACCGCGTCTAACGAAGTTAGAGCGTGAGGCAAATCGATATGGACTTATAGCTCATTGCATGGAGAGTGTGGTGACCTCTAAAGTTAAAAACAAATATTTGGACGCCTTAAAAGTCGGTGTTTTATGTTGCAGATTAAATCCATTTAAACTGAACTACTATAAACCAATGATATACTCATTAACTCCACTCAAGCTAATTCATTTTTATCGTAACAGGTTGAAAGAACTTAAACATTTACATTCCTCTTTGTAAGTAGGGCTTCCTGATTATTTCTCAACCAGTTGAAATTAAATAGGAATTCTTTTGACTACGTGTTATTATGTGCAGGAAAAACGGATAGTTACCTATCAAACCCTTGCACTTTTATTTGATAATGTATCGAAAAAGGTATAGCAAACAACTCAGTTTCGTAGACTTTGTACTCCCCTTTGGAGGTAAACTCCGAAGTGATAATCGTTGGGTCAAACTGGCCGACATGATTCCCTGGGAACTTGCTGAGTCGTTCTATGCAAAGCAGTTTGCTGGAAGCGGCCTTGGTCCTTCTGCTAAACCGGCTCGTGTTGCCTTGGGTGCTCTCATCATCAAAGAACGTCTTGGCGTGAGTGATGAGGAGGCCGTACTGCAGATCCAGGAGAACCCTTACCTACAGTTCTTTCTTGGGTTCAAAGAATTTCGCGATGAACCTCCATTCGATCCCTCCATGTATGTCCATTTTCGCAAGCGTTTTAACCTGGAGCAGCTCAATCAAATCAACGAAGCCATAGTCAATGCCGAGCAAGCGACACAGCAAGCCACTGCTGAGAAAGAACAAGACGATAACGATGATGAGGATGATTCACCGGGCAGCAACAAGGGCAAGCTGATTGTCGATGCGACCTGTGCCCCGGCTGACATCCGTTACCCTACTGATATCAGCCTGGTCAACGAGGCTCGGATAAAAAGCGAACAGATCATCGATATTCTGTTTAAGCCGCTGAAGGGGACGCAGCGCAAACCGCGGACATACCGCAGGAAAGCGCATCGTCTTTATCTTGCCCATGTCAAAAAACGCAAACATGCCAGTCGTCACAGACGCAAAGCCCTTGGGCAACAGTTACGTTTCCTCGGCCGTAACCTCAGAACCATAGAACAGTTGAGCAAACAGGTGCCCTTGACTCATCTGCGCCCTCGCCGATACCGTGATCTGCTGGTCATTCATGAACTACACCGTCAGCAACTGTGGATGTATGAGAACCGGTGCCATCGAGTTGATGACCGGATCGTCAGCATCAGTCAGCCACACGTGAGACCCATTGTACGGGGTAAGGCATCTGCTCCCACTGAGTTCGGGGCAAAACTCTCAGCCAGTCTGGTCGAAGGGGAGGTGTTTCTTGACCATCTTTCCTGGGATCCCTACAACGAGTGCGGAGACCTGATTCCTCAGCTTGAGGACTACAGAAAACGCTTCGGGCATTATCCGGCATCAGTCCATTGTGATAAGATTTATCGCACCCGAAATAATCGGAAGTTCTGCAAGAAGCACGGGATACGCATGTCTGGACCACCCCTGGGGAGGCCCCAGAAGAAGACGGAAAAGAATGCCGGGGCACTCAAGGCCCAAAAGCTTCAGCAGCGACAGGATGAACGTGATCGGATTCCCATCGAAGGGAAGTTTGGACAGGGTAAACGCCGTTTCGGCCTTGCAAGAATAATGGCCAAACTCTCGCAAACCAGTGAAACCATGATCGCCATCACCTTCATTGTGATGAACCTGGAAAAATTGCTGCGGGAGGCGTTTTTGTGTCTATTCTTTCTTTTTTTACGACATGCTGCAGCCCCTCTAACGGCTTTTTTCGGCGTCATAGTAGGGGTGATAAAGGGGCTGTGCTGGTTAGCCCTACAGCGTGCGAGTTGTCAAAGATCATGAGCCAATCTGTTTTCGGCTCAAAACACATTATTCAGGAAGCCCTAAGTAAATGATCACGGGTTTAAATCGAGATTTCACTGCTTTTCTCCAAGGTAAAAGCAACCAATGCTAGGGTTAAATAAAAGAGCATATTAATTTGACCAAAATAAGACACCCCCCAAAAACTGACAAAATGACTTAAAACACTGATACAAATTCCCCAACTTATCAACTTTACCTCTTTGTTTGTGCTTATAAGACTCATTCTGCCTGGAATTTTTACTGCACGAAAAATAATAATTATAAATAATAATAATGTGACAACGCCTCCACGGACCCCTTCTAGAACAAACTGATTCGTTATGTCACCCAAGCCTGTTCCCCATTTGTCAGTATTTTCAGTGCCTGTAAGGAACCAATCAGGATAGTTTTTTATGAATTTATCAAATAGATTGTACCGATGCCAACCTGTTGAGCCAGAAAAGATATCTACACGGGCAATTAAATGCCACACAGGTGCCTTCATTATTAAATGCAAAATAAAAAGACCCGCACAAATAGAGTTGAATATCATCCTCCCATACATTCTATAACTATAAATATTCCAAAATATTATGCTAGCCAGAACGGTCATCAAAGGTGTACTGGATGCGCTAAACAGTACATTAGATATAGCTGCGCTCAGAGCTAGAATGTAAAATATTTTTCCCTTATTCGCTTTTATTTCCGAATAGAACAAGGGCAGGAGTGTAGCCCAGAAACAGCCTAGCATAATTGCATGCGGGAAGGAGCCTAGAGCTCTAAAGCGCCCACGATGGTACATTCCACCTTTTCCGCCAAAAATTGAAAATATATTTAAATCATGAAATGTAACCAGGGCTATCAATGGGGCAGTAACTATTGCAAAAAATCCTAATATTTTAATTGCCTGGTGAACGTCACTCCACTCACCTAGCGCCTGTCTTGTCAACCAGTATATACCGAGGCAATCGAATATCACCCCGGATTTATAGATAAATGCTTGGGGTGTTGCATAATTGACTATATAAATAAGGCTTCCTGCAATCGCCCACGTAAAAATTAATTTATCAAAAGTATTCCATTGAATTGATCGAACTTCTCCCCTTATTGTTAGCCTCAGCAATCCTGCCAAAATTAAAAAACGTAACACTGTAAAATCAAGACCAAGAATATCTAGTCTTTCATCCATAGACATAAAACAAGCTGCTAGGATAAAAGGGGCTAAAAAAAAACGCCGGGGAGCAATAACCATAAAAATGGATAGAAATAAAGTCAAATATATGGATGGGGAATTCATAGGTTCAGAGCGCTGTCGGTATTTCAATTAACAGCTGAGGAAAAGTGAAGAAAATGGTATTTGACTCGATTAACAAACTACCCAGGTGAAAGACAATTTTTATTAGAGTGTCCTGCAGTGAAACCGCCTTAATTTTATGCTGTATATTTCAGACTTAGGGAGTCTTGAATAACCTCTTAATCTGATTTTTTCTAAGAAAAGCAACTGTTTTTGCTGGTACTACTCTGTTTCTGATAATACACCCCCCTGATAAATAACCAAGGTATCGGGATAAACTTGAAAGAATCACAGGTTTTTCAATAAATAAGCGATAAAGAAATTTTAAAAACGAATATAGGGGGTGATACCCAATATCGTATTCACTTAGACCCTGGCGAAAGCGAGCGGTACAAAATTTCATTCCTGTGGCAGAACCTACAATTCGATGTTGCAGTGCCACATACTCTGGGAACATCCGAACTTCCCAATTTTTGCTTTGAGCTTGTATGCATGCTAACGCATCTTCAGCGCCATATCTTAATGGTAAATAGCCGCCAATTTCTTCAAAACATTGTCTGCGAAACACTAAAATAGAACCGGGAGCACTTGTTTCAGATAAAATAGGTTTACGACTGGTATCTGGATATATATATCTTCCAGCAGCAATGCCTAAAGTAGAATTTTGACTAAATTCTGTTAATATATTCGAGTAGTAATCAGCAGGTAAAGAGATATCAGCGTCAAGATTACCTATGTAATCATAAAGAACTTTTTTACTTTGCAAGAACTTATAACCTTCAATAAAGGCTATGATTTTGCGGCTATAATAACTTTCAACATTATCTCTTTCAAGGTGGACACAGGAGATAAAATCGTATTTTGAGGCGTAACGATCTATCTTTGTACCAGTATCATCACTCGAACCGTCATTAACTATCACCCATATAACCGGTAATTTGTCTTGTTCAACCACGGACGTCACTAATCGGTCAATGTTACAAGTTTCATTATAGGCAGGGGTTATAATACAATATGGCTGGTCCATAGTTTACACCTCAAAGCCTTGTAACCAATTAGCTCGTTCTCGCCAGACAGTTTGCCATTTTCCTTTGCGTTGTTTGATTCTGTTAAAGAAAATTCCAGCAATTTTAAAACCAACAGCTCTTATCAGTACTGATAAAAAGAGCAGTTTAACTCCAATATATGATTGGGTTGGAGGCCAATGCTTTTTTATTAGCGTTACTTTAGCTTTAAACACCTTTACAAGCCGGGTAGATGATGAAGTCTCTGAGGCACCTCCATAATGGATAATTGTTGCTGATGGGGTGAAAAGTGGTCTTGCACCATTCTTTTTTGCTCGTAGGCAAAAATCAACCTCCTCTCCATACATAAAAAACAAAGGATCAAACCCTTGCATTTCAGTCCAAAATTCTCGATGTGTGAGAAGGAAGCAACCTGTTATAATATCAACAGTTCGGATTGTATCAAAATTCCAGTTACCAAAGGTTTCAGGACAAAAAAACTCTCTACCCTTCAATAAGTAAGATAAGCCAATTGCCTGCCAAAGTAGAGAGAGAAGGGTCGGGCTGTTATAGCAGGAAGTCCTGTTGAGGGTGCCATCTGGGAATATTGTTCGACCTCCCCAAATTTTGGCCTCTTTATTATTATTTGCAAATAGAATTAATTTTTCAATCGCGCGGTCTTGAATAACAGTATCAGGATTGAGTAGTAATAGATAGTCGCCAATAGCAATTTTGCTAGCTTCATTATTTGCTTTAGCAAATCCTAAATTAGTTTGAGAAACAATCAGTTTGACCTCAGGAAATTGGCTGCTGATGGCCTCAGCCGAACCATCAGTTGATGCGTTGTCTATAACAATTATTTCAAAATTGATATTAAAAGTTTCCTTTATGACAGATTCTAAACAGGCTGTTGTTAACTTTTTTGTGTTATAGCTGATTACTATTACAGATAAATCCATAGCTTGATTTATTTTTTTGCAAAGAAAAAAGGGTTCGGGTCAAAGCCGTAATCATGTTGTTGTTTTCCTGTAAATACATCTGTAGCGGAAACCAAACTGACTTTGAAGCCAACGTCAGTCAGGCGATTTTCAAAGTCCTGCCCGTATTTCCTAACGTGTCCTGTTTCACGTCGTTTTGGTGCCACATATTCTAACGTTTTTTCTAACTCCCAGTCTAGTGGGACTTGGAATATTGCAGTGCCCCCAGTTTTGAGCACTCGCTTTATTTCGGACAAGGCCTTTGTTTCATCCTGAATATGTTCCATCACATGTAGGCATAGAAAAAAATCATATTGTTCATCTTGATAGGACATACATGTAACGTCATCCTTCTCCATGGCATGTCGCTCATAATCAAAACTCAAATATTCTCCCTGCTTTTTTTTCTCAAGACAATACTGTTCAAAACTCCGCATGGGTGCTACTTCAAGCGCATTCTTGCCTTCAGTGAAAAAGTCGGTTTTTTTTTCAAGTATATAGGCCAATGCCCTGTGTCGGTCTTGGCATAAACATTTGGGGCACGTTGTGTTTGTCTCGTAATATCCGGGGCCCACATTAGGGTAAAATTGGTAACCTTTCCACCCGCAAACATTGCACAGGACTGACTTACCTCTGATATCATTGAAGCTATAGATAAAAAGACGGGAAATCGCTTTGAGTGCGTTAAAGATAAAATCTACATCATTGTGGACCAATGATCTCGCAATAAATCTGTTCCAACGAAAGAGTAAGCGTAATCTACCAAAAATTATATTAGAGTCTATCATAGTAGAATATTACAAGTGCAGTTTAAAATATTATTAAAAACGCTCCTCCCATCCCCCATTAAAAAGATAGGCCGGTTAACATTGCAGAAGACAATTTGGTAATCTTCATGAATAGTCTGGAATTTTACTGTAGAGTTGACCTGTATTTATCCCACATTGCACCAATAAAACCACTAGGTCTGAGTGCTGCTCCTTCATTGGCTACTGTATAACCAAATGGGTCGGGGTCACCTCCTGAAATAGCCATATACCTATCGGTATAATCAAACAAAGCTTGGTGGTTCCATAAATCTTGTATGCCCATTATTTTCGCAACAAGTGTTGCACCTGCAAAATAAGGGGTGTTGTTTCTATTGGTCCTGTATTTCGTGGTCCATTGTGAATCGGACGCTTCAGGAACATCGTCATATTTAATCCCCCATTCAGGCATCCCAATCATAGTTGTTGTATATGGGTAATTTGGGGCGGCTCTTGTATCTGGGTTCCATGCTGGACCGTTAGTGATGTCTACATCAAATTGTTTTACATAAAATGTTTGACTGTCTTCACCAAATCGAATGTACCCTGGAGGGACATTTCCTGGGCCATATCCGCCAGCATACAGGTAGTCACCAGATATTTGACCGATATTTTTCATGCTATCATCATTGAGCATAAGACCTGCAAAAAGTATGGGTAACTTTCTTCCTGGTCCATGGCCCCCATCCGGCCACCAGCCGGCTAATCCAGCTTCAACGAAACTATACAGGTCAATACCTAATTGTACATAGTTGATGAGTAGAGTCTCTTTCTCCGAATCTGTAAAATTTAGATTAAGCAGCAGTGGGGTTACAGCGAAGTAAGGGGCGAAATAATAATTATCTAGCCCACTGTCAATGGGATGTAGATATCTGCCAGACCATCTGCCGTTATGGTCAATCCACACCATTTGAAAGCGTGCTGCAATCTCATCAAGATACGAAGGAGTTATGATGGTTTGGTGGGTTTCCGGTACGTCAAGTTTTTTGAGCAAAGATAGATTGAGATCATTCTTGTTGTGCAGATGTTTGATGGTGCTACCTATCCCAGGCCTGAAAGTCCCAGAAGGAGGAGCTGTCGAAAGACAGGTCAAAACTGCTGCAGTTTTAATGTAACTCGAATTATCAACGATCCCATCTGGATTGCTGATAGTTGTTACAAGAGAGTTGTTCGCTGTTAGTATCAATGGTGTTTCTTCTGAAATACCGATTCCAACATTTTTACTAGCATCATAAGAATTAGCAGCATCATATCCTTGCCATTGGCCAACAGGGTTGAGCATGGAGCCGTTCATATCACGTCCAGTCTCTGGATGCTGCATATATCCAGGCGTAATTTGAATCACTTTGACTCCTTTTCCTGGGTCTAGTATCCAATAATCTCCATTAACAAACTCTCCATATTCTACTGGGGAATCAAAATACCATTTAATGCCGTTCTGCTTAATCTCAGTGGTGTAATTGGTAAGTCTCCAGTTCAAAGGAGTGTTTATTTCCGCTCTGCTAACTGGTGAGATCAAGGTAAGGCAAAGAGTGGTTATAAAAAATAAAAAGGTTAGCTTCATAACGTATTTGAAATTTTTGATGGTTTAATTTGCAGGATTAAATTGCACTTTAACTGCATCTGCAATTGAATAGCCATTGCCACCGTTTGTCAGTGTTATCATTAATTCTCCGCCTGTTAATGTGAATGATCCTAAAGCAAAAAAAGTGTTCCCATTGACCTGTTGATTTACTGTAAGAGTTGACACTTCGTTGCCGTTGTTATTAATTGTAAAAGGCGCATTCGTAGCACGGTTTGCGTAAGCAGTGTAATAACAATATATGGTATAATTACCAGCTGTAGGTAAATCAAATTTCCAAGTGGCCTGTAAACTCCCATCCCCATTTGGTGCTGTCTTGTATCCTACATTATAATAACCGTCGGTTACTGTAGAGTTACCCCATGAGCCAACGGTGCTAAAGGCACTCTCATCAGCGTCATCCACAATAATCTCAAATGGCTCAGTGTGGGAGAAGAGAGTTGATCTTGTCAAAGTCATTCCTCCCTGATTATCAATAACAGTCAGCGTAACTTCTGCCGGAATGTTTTCAAAATGATGTGTTACAGTTACTCCTGTTGCGTTTTCTCCATCCCCAAAATCCCATTGGTATTCGCTAATACTTCCATCTGGGTCAGTTGACTGTGCCGCACTGAGCGTGTATGTGTCGCCTTCCTGGGCATACTCAATAGTTGCAGTTGGCGGGCTGTTGCTGTTATCGATGTCGGTGATGGAAAGAGAAGTGAGGCCGTACGCAGCATAGACTGCGGGTGCGTGTGACTGACAAATGAAAATGGTGGTAATTATTACTAATAAGTGAGGCACTGAACTGGTTCTCTGTGGCGAGGTGTTGTGGCTGATGTATTTCCGCATGTCCTTTCTCCTTGCTAAAGTAACAAGACATTGCTGGGTAAGAAGGTCTTTAAGGCTTTGGTGTGGTCCCATGTGCATTCTATTGCCTGTTCATACTGGGAAGCTTGTGCATGCAAGCTTAAGTGTGGAACGGTTCTCGGTTACAGTTATCACCATTTGTTGGAGGTGTATGCATCCATAACGTAATATAGCGTCGCTATTCTCTTTTTTAGAAATATTAATTAGCCGTAATAAATTGTTTAATACCCTCTATCAGGCTTTCAGTGGCATTTTTACCCTTCAACAGATCTCTATTTACCCACTCTTCAGTTTGGTAATTTTCAAGCATGCCGATCAAGGTTTTATCATCGTACGCTACTAGTAAGCCTCTTTTCTCAAATTGTCTTGCTGTGGCCAGCTGGTGGTCGTTCCTGTGTTCTTTGTATTGTGCTAAACGTGGCATGACGATTATCTGCTTAGCTAAATCTAAACAGGTGATTATCGTACCCATGCCTGCATGGGCAATAACCAATTCTGCTTTTTGAAGTTTATCCTCAAATCGCTGGGAATCCAAGAATAACTCATATTCGATATGCTTTGGTTTAAATTTTGAGTCGCCTATCTGTGCGAACACATCAAGCTTAGCGCTTTTGGCCCATGCATCTACAGTTTGAATTAATCGATTAAAAGGAAGTTGATTCCCTACTGTGACAAAAATCATATCACTGAACCCAAATAGAACGGGCCAGTGGGTTTAGCCAGGTGCTCCCATTGCGTCAACCACAAATCGCTGAATTTACCAGCAAGCTTTCCTGATAATGATAACGTGTTGACGTTAGCTATACTGTCAACCCAGATTGTCTTTGCGCCCAAGGCCTTTCCAAAAATGATGGCAAACAATCCGGGAGCCGCACCAGTTGAAACAACATACTTTGGTCTGTACTTCATTACATAAAAAAAGGTTTTGAACGCTGTGTGCATTAGTTTAAGCTTTGTCCACCGGCTAGAATCAGGGACAGTGAGCACAAGACTGTTTCCATTTTTGGCTGTAGTGTTTTTTTGAGTGGTCATAAAGACACACTGGTATCCAGAGAATGCTGGGAGCAACTTGTTTAATTGCACCCAATGTCCACCAGAAGAACTGACAAGAAAAACAATATCATTTTCCATTTTAGCTCAACCGATTGTTGCCGGATTATTGGCTCGCCTCGAGAACCTTTAAGGAGAATTTTTTCATGAGTAATTGTAATTAATCCGGTGCATTAAAAAACAAATTAGTTCCAAAAAAATTACAAGTCCGAGTTAGGATTGGTAATATGGACGCCTGCAACAATATCACGTAATAAGCGGGCCAAAGGTAATTCTCTGCTTAGTTGGAGTTATCGTACACATAGCTCGAAATCTCAGTTTCCGTAGAGTCAGAGTTTATGGTTGTCATGGAGAGCGTCAGGGGGCCTTCCGGGGCCAGGCCCTGGCAGCTCAGTGTCCCTGTGTCCGGCGGCGTGTCTTTTTCGCACAGAAGCTCGTTGTTCAGGTAAAAACGCAAGCTTGTGGCAGTAGTGTCATCGGGCAAGTCCCAGGTAAAGGTAAAGAGCTTTTCTGTTCCGCCGGTGGTCGTTATAGTGGTGGAGGTCTCACTGAACTGCTCCTCAGAGGGGGGTTGCTCCTCCACAGAGGTCGAAGAGGAGATAACCGCTGTTATGGAAGTTATGGTAGGGCCCTTTTCAGTGCCACCTGCCGCTGTCTCCTCGAGCAGGGTCGTTATCACGGTGGTGGCACTGGCGAAATTCCCTTGTTCATCAGAGATGGTCAGGGTGACGTTGAATTCGCCTTGTTCCGTAAAGGTATGCGAGGGGTTGCTTTCGCTGGATGTGTTGCCGTCGCCGAACGACCATGCATAGCTCGTGATGGCCCCCTGAGAGGAGTCTGCAGAAAAATTGACTTGCAGGGGGGTGGTGCCCTGGGTTGCTGAGGTGCTAATCTGGGCGTGCAGGGTTTCAGTCGCTGTCTCTGTGGGGCTCACGCTTAAGGTGAAATTATCGGAAAGCGTGGTTTCCGTTCCATCAAAACCTTCTGCGGTGATGGTGAAGGTGTTTGTATCTTCGAGCAGCAGGCTGCAGCTCATCTCTCTGGCGTTTGCGTCGCTGGTTTCACAGAGCAACTGGTCGTTCTGGTAGAGGCGAAAACGGTTTATGCTGGACGTATCGTTGTCATATTGCCAGGTAAAATGGCCAAGGCGCCAGGCAAAGAGATCCGGGTAGGCAAAAGGGTCCAGGGTGAAAAGGTTGGCAGGTTCTCCTTCTGTGCCTTCCGTGGTAACGGTTGTCATTGTGAAAATCATGGTTTCCGGAACGATGTTCACAGGGCAGGTGAGGGAGGTTACTGAAGTATCTTGGGTCGAGCAAACCAGGTCGCTGTTAAGGTAAAAGTTACGTTGTGAAATATCGGCTGGGGAGGCTTCCCAGGTAAAGGTGATATTTCTTGTATGGGCTGTGACCTGGTATGCCGGGGTATAAAAGACTGAAATAGCTCCTGTCAGATCGCTTTCGTCTGCACCATTATAAGCGGACAGGGCGAAATGGTAGGTGGTGTTGTCTTCCAGTCCGGTGAGGGTAATGCTCGAGGCGGCAGGGTCTGTGATGCGTATGGGGGATGGCCCGTTTTCTGCGTCCTGGCCGTCAAAAGGTGGAGCAGGTTCACCGCCTTTTTTGTAGTAGAGCCTGTACCCTTCGATGGTATCCGTATTCGGAGTCCAGGAAAAGGTATAGTCTTTTGCAACGGCCCAAGTGGGCAATGCTAATATACTCCACAGCAAACCGAAGGCAAATCCTGTGGCTGCGAGGATGGTGTGGCGTGTTGCTGTTGCTTTCGGGTGTTTCATCCTGAGTGCCTGGTTAATGGTGCGGGGGCAGGAAGACAAGCCGTGCGAATGGGAGTGTTGAGTGCCGTTCATACTGCCTGCCCTTTGCTCCGGCTTTTCTGCCTGGTATTAACGCGTTTTCCTGGTTAGAAACTGGCTTCACGTCAGGCAAGTCGCCTCACGGGGATTATTGCGCCTGATTTCGCTATTTATCCTTCGAAAAATAATAAAAGAGCAGACCATTTTTCAGTGTGTGTAACAGCCATCGAGAATTCTTTTTCTGGGCAAACAATATGGTCATTGCAATTCTACAAGATGCTGGATTCAGCAGGACACAGATCCGCAGAAACCATACTGTTAGGAATATCCTGGCGCTGGTTAATATTTTCCGTGGCCCAGAGAATGGCTTGCACCCGGTTAGTGGCACCAATCTTTTTATAAAGGTTACTGACGTGGGTTTTTACCGTATTCGAACTGATAAAAAGTTTATCCGCAATGTGTTGATTGGAAAAGCCGGCAACGATCAGCTGGAGTATCTCCATTTCCCGTTTGGTAATGAGCGGCTCTTCGAGCACCGCTTGCTTACCATTTTTCTGGTTGCGCATAATCTCCAGGCTTTGCACCAGTAAGTCGCGAGTGACCCAGTAGTGCCCTTGGATTATCTTGTCTATCCCCTTGGTGATGTTTTCAAAATCGTCGGAGGTATAAAACACACCACGAATCGGGTAGCGGATAAAATCCTGCATCACCTCGACTTTTCTATCTACATTCATGAGAGCGATAGCAGGGTTATGCGTGTTGATGCCGGAGCTTTTGATGAGCCGATTGCAGTAGGAATCAATGGGTTTCTTATCGCAATCACAAAAGACAATGCAGTTATCATCAAAGAAATGCGCATTGATCTGCTCATCTTTATTAATACAAACAGGGTCAATACCGGATAGCCCGTACACCTGGCTAGCAAAAAGCTTGTTGGTAAAGGGATTGGGTCCCCAGATGAAGACTCGTTCAAACAGCATGAGAGTGCCACAATGTGTTACATTTTATATTGTTTCAGCATGTTAGTACAATATGAGAACACTTCTTTATAGCAATTATCTATGGATTGGTCAATTCACCCCACCGTTTTTGCATTCCGCATTTGCGGAAACCAGGCACACAAAAAGTGATGTAAGCGCAGGCGCTTCAAGGGCTACCCCCATGAAACACGGTAATGATGCGTGCAAATAACGACAGGTTTGTAATAAAAAAATGTCATTTCTGGATTTTTTTTTTGGATACACACTCTGGCTCCCCACCGGTGGCAAGCTAGCCCCCCCCCTCGGTAAAACCGAGGGGGGGAATAACCAACGAACCAATTCCAGTCTTCTCGTCTTACTGGGCTGGGTTCACCTCCCTTATGGCCAGGTAACCTACCACCTCATTTGTATGCCCTGTTTCGCTTTCTCGCGACTGCTCTTCTTCCACCCTGACCTGGAAACTCCCCTTGGCCTGGTTGGTTACACGGAGGGCGGAAGTATCACCACCATTGGTTGTCTGCATATCAGCAAAAAGGAAGGGCAACTGTTCACCGGTGTTTTGGTAGGTTACGCCTTTCCAGCCGTGATTAACATTCTCCGCAGTGGTGATTACTTCAAAACTCATATTGCCCATGACCCCGCCTCCTTTTTGCAGGGCGACATAATGCACGGTTTCCGCAGGATGAATATTTTCATGCAGTTCCTGCTCGCGGAAAGCGTAGGCAAATCCGGCGCCGGTCACATCCTGTATTCTTCCTGCTATGGTGTCCGTTTCGGATTCGCTGGCAACAGTGGTGAGCACCACCGGCGGAAAGGCGAATGGCTGATCAAAACTATGGGCAGTGAGGGTCGTTGTGCCTGTGATGGTGCCAGCCTCAAGAATGCTGCCGTTGATGACATGCCTTCCCTTTTCAACCACCAGGTAACTCACGGTTTCATCAAGGTGGCTACCGTCCAGGTAATCCCACTCCTCAAACTTGATCTCAAATCCGGCCTGATCAACATTTCGCAGCCGAATCACACCTGGATCACCCCCATTGTAGGTTGGCGGGCCGGCGATAACGATGGGGTGGGTAAACATTTTTTCCAGCTCGACCCGCTTCCACTCACCATTCACCGTGACCTCGCCTACTTCCACGGCAGAGAGGTGGTTCTCTTCAACTGGTTCAACAGCGGTGTTGTCAGCATCAGCCTGGTTGTTTTCTTGAGCCTGGCTCAGCTCCCTTATGGCCAGGTAACCTACAACCTCATTTGTATGCCCTGTTTCGCTCTCTCGCGACTGCTCTTCTTCCACCCTGACCTGGAAACTCCCCTTGGCCTGGTTGGTTACACGGAGGGCGGAAGTATCACCACCATTGGTTGTCTGCATGTCAGCAAAGAGGAAGGGCAACTGTTCACCGGTGTTTTGGTAGGTTACGCCTTTCCAGCCGTGGTTAACATCCTCCGCAGTGGTGATTACTTCAAGACTCATGTTGCCCATGGTCCAGCCTCCTTTTTGCAGGGCGACATAATGCACGGTTTCTGCAGGATGAATATTTTCATGCAGTTCCTGCTCGCGGAAAGCGTAGGCAAATCCGGCGCCGGTCACATCCTGCAGCCTTCCAGCTATGGTGTCCGTTGCGGATTCGCTGGCAACAGTGGTGAGCACCACCGGCGGAAAGGCGAATGGCTGATCAAAACTATGGGCAGTGAGGGTCGTTGTCCCTGTGATGGAGCCAGCCTCAATGATGCTGCCGTTGATGCTATGCCTTCCCTTTTCAACCACCAGGTAACTCACGGTTTCATCAAGGTGGCTGCCGTCCAGGTAATCCCACTCCTCAAACTTGATCTCAAATCCGGTCTGATCAACATTTCGCAGCCGGATCACACCCGGATCAGTTCCATTGTAGGTTGGCGGGCCGGCGATAACGATGGGAACGGCGAACATTTTTTCCAGTTCGACCCGCTTCCACTCACCATTCACCGTGACCTCGCCTACTTCTATGCCAGGCGATGGATCATCCTGGACCGAATCAACGGTGATGGTGGTACTGGCAAATGCTGTCGAGCCTTTATTATCTGTTACCTGAAGGGTGGCGGTATATATTCCTTCAGCAGTATAGGTATGGGTTACAGCAACACCGATGCCGACATCTCCGTCACCAAAGTCCCACGCATAGGTTTCAATGGTGCCGTCGCTGTCTGAGGAGCCGGAGCCATTCAGGGTGAGAGTAAACGGCGCCTGCCCTGATGCGGCAGACACACTCACAGCAGCCTGAGGCGGCTGATTGGTTTCTACGACAGGTGCGGTAATAATGATCGGCAGACTGGTGGTACTTTGTACTCCCTGACTGTCTGCAACCGTCAGGCTTACACTGTAGGTAGCGGCAGTGGCAAAAGTGTGGGTGACCTGCTCACCACTGGCTGACGAGCCATCACCAAAGCTCCACTCATAGCTGGCAACGGTCCCTTCTGTGTCGGTTGAACCTGATCCGTCAAACACGATGGCGGTAGAGGTTGTTCCTGTTGAGGGACAGAGTATAACTGCCTTGGGGGCGGTATTGGTGACAGGTGCCTCGGTAACGGTAATGGTGATAGTGTCACTGCTCATGTTGCCGTCGCTGTCTGTAACGGTCAGCCTGGATGCATAACTGCCGGGAAGGGTGTAGGTGTGGGCAACATTGCTGCCACTTGCTGCGGCTCCATCACCAAAATCCCAGCCATAGGAGGCGATCTGGCCGGATGAGGAGGAACCATCAAAACTCACAGTCAAAGGAGCGCTGCCTTCCTGCGTACTTGCCACCACCTCCGCTACAGGGGCGGAAGCAACCGGCGGGTCCACTGGTTGGGTTGGCTCTTCTCCATCGAAAGAAAACAGGTACGGTTCGGAATGATCGCTCTCAGAGCCGTCTGCAAAAAGGGCCACCATAGTGAAAGTGGTCGTTTCTTCTACCAAAGTTAACGTGCAGTCCATGGTGGTAGCGTCCGGGTTATGGGTCTCGCAAACCGGGATGCCTTCCTGGTAAAGCCGAAAACCCGTAACCGCCGGTTGGTCAGGCGGAGCATATCCCCAGTCGACATTAATGGAACAATCTACAGCGGCAGCCGCAGTGGCGTACCCCCAGCAAATAAGAGCGAGAAATGTGATGGCGATGCGGTTACACATGAAATGCTTTCCCCTTTGTTACGATTATTCATGAGCCGAGAGGATGCTATTTGGCACTGTTACCGCTATTTTCATATTTCGTTCCACCTGCGCGCCAGAAAAAATCTACAATAATTTCATAATATTACGTGAAAAAACGTTCCGAAATTAATTACTTTTTCGTAACCCATCTTACCTTTTATACCGTTTTGCTCTTCCCGCACGCATACCAGGCACTTGTCGATAGGTGTTTGCAGACTATTGAAGGTGGCGCTTTTGGTGCAGCTTTGGACTGCTCTGCTCACCCTATGACAAGCGTAAGATGAGCGGGTGAGCGGGCTGGGTGCAGCTTTGGACAGGGGTTGCCTGGGGAGTAGACGCAGATCCGGATAGAGGGGGGTCAGGGCAGCTAAGAAGTATGATTGGCAGACAGGAATCGTTGAGCGGGAACAGGCAGAGGGGAGGTATAGCCACCAAAAGGAGGGTAAAGGCGGCAGAAACAACACGAACCAGTAACCATTCCAGATTTGCTATTCCGGTTTGTCCGCGCTATAAGTACAAGCGGTTGGTTTTTTGGTTACACTCCCCCTGCATCGCACCTTCCCTTAAGCTATAAACAGTTGAGGAGCATTTATGGAAAACTATATTTACCTTATCGGCGAAGAGCAATCGGCCATTATCCCGGAAAACCGGGAAGTGCTGCAGTTCACCGAGGCCAAAATGGGCAGCATCGATACCGAAGAACTGCGATTGGTGGTTGCCAATGTGTTTGGCAAGGGAGATTTTTTCCCCGGCCCTCAGGAAGTGGTCACTTCCATCATTCACGAGCTGGTCAGGCGCTGGGAGCCCTACCAAAAAAAGACGATCAGCGACAGTTACTGCGTGCTCATGACTGCCTTTCGCCTGCTTGACGGAGAGATTGAAGCAACCCCGCAGGCCATCATTCCCACTGAGGGGCAGTCACTCTCGCCTGGTGATGACAGCAGCTTTTACCGGCTGCTCCTGGAAACACTGCCCACCTTTCAAGAATGCTTCACCCACAGTGCCTATGCGCCGGACTCCAAGCTGGTTGCCATCATTAAAGACAGCGCGGTGCACCACCAACAGCAGTAAATCAAGCAGATCTATCCAGCCTATGGCTTGCGGACGAAATCGGTCAACGTGGGCGGAGTGACGCAGAAGCCGCTCATGCAGTCGCCGATGGAGTTGATCGCTGCATCTTCCAGGTCGATCAGGGCCAGGACAACATCTTCCACCGTTGCTCCGGCATACTCGCCCTCCGCTGTAAACCACCCTTCCCCTTCCTTGCACACAAACTGTTCCTGCACGTACCGGTGCTGCTCTGCCTGGGGCTTATCGATAAATTTTCCATCATACATAGGCCACCTCGTCAATGGTTGGGGGGCTCAGGACTGCAGCGAATAACAGGGCGAGTAGGACTGGGAGGCAAGCTTCATGCGCCCTGCATCGATAAAGTCGGAAAGCAGCTGATCGAGCGGGTCCATCACCTCGCAATCCCCATGGAGTTCAAACAAGCCTTTTTCTTCAATGGCGCGAATGCCGGCGTCCTTGACGTTACCGGCAACGATGCCGGAAAAGGCCCGCCGCAGGTTGACCGCCAGCTGGTATTTATCCTGCTTAAGGGACAGGTCCAGGTTGCGCATGCTCTCGTGGGTCGGCTCAAAGGGGTGTTGAAATTCCGGATCAATATGGAGCAGCCAGTTGAAATAGTAGGCATCATCATTGAGCTTGCGGAACTGGCGCACCCGCTCAATGCCCTCCTTGGCAATCAGCGCCACCTTAACCGGGTCGTCAATGACGATGGTGTAGCGCTCCTGGGCTTCCGGGCCCAGGGTTGCACCGATAAAGGCGTCAATCTGCTCAAAATAGGCGGCAGCGCTTGGCGGTCCGGAGAATATAACCGGAAAGGGCATGTGCTTGTTCTGCGGCGCCATGAGAATGCCCAGCAGATAAAGGATCTCTTCGGCCGTGCCCACGCCGCCGGGAAAGACAATGACCGCATGCCCGGTGCGGACAAAGGCCTCCAGCCGTTTTTCGATATCCGGCATGATGACCAGGGCATTGACGATCGGGTTAGGTGATTCCGCAGCAATGATGCCCGGCTCGGTAATGCCCAGGTACTGGCCAGTGTAGTTGCGCTGCTTGGCATGGCCGACGGCCGCCCCCTTCATGGGCCCCTTCATGGCGCCCGGGCCGCATCCGGTGCAGATGTCCATACCGCGCAGACCCAGCTGGTAGCCGACCTCCTTGGTATAGTCATACTCGTGCTCCCGAATGGAATGACCGCCCCAGCAGACCACCAGCCGAGGGTTGGTACGGGGACGCATGATGTTGGCGTTGCGCAGGATATGAAACACTGCATTGGTAATGCCGCCGGTTTCCTGCAAGTCAAACTTGGGATTATTGTTAATCTCATCATCCACGTAGATGATATCGCGCAGGACCGCGAACAGATGCTCGCGGATACCCCGTATCATTTCACCGTCGACAAAGGCAAGTTCCGGAGCATTTTTCAGGTCCAACTTAATCCCCCGCTCCTCCTGGATAACCTCAATATCAAAACTGGCGAACCGCTCAAGCAGTTCCTTGCCGTCGTCAAGGTATTCGCCATAGTTGAGCACGGCCAGCGAGCAGCTGCGGAAAAGCGGGTAAAGCGGACCTCGGCTGGTATCGAGCAGCTTACTGATTTCCAGGCGAGAGAGGACATCCAGGTGGCCGTTGGGCGATATACAGGCATCCAGTACAGAGTGTGGCATGCAGGTTCCTTAGAATAAAGAATGGTTATTGGGCTTGTTTGCTGCGTCATCCCGGCGCTGCAATCTGTGCGTTCCATGGCTGTCTCAAGCGGCGCAATCTCTCCTTGACCGCTTACGGAATGAGTCTGAGCTGCACATGAAGAATTCGCACTGGAGAGCAACCGCAGAAAAGACCTGGCTCGCGCTACTGACGGCCAGGTCGCGTTCATTGTACCACAACCGTTGTCCAGGCAAAGCGCTTTTCACCTTTTCTTTCTCTCCTCCCCTTACCCACTCAGAAGGCAGCTGGAAGATGATTTTTTCTGGTGACACGGGCGCAGGCAGGGGTTGAAATGTAAAATATTTTACTAATTGCAGCTGTCACCGTTTCTTGATCATAATTTTTATTTACTGTGCTGCAGGCGCTTTTAAGAGGTTGCCGAAAAAGAGCTTGACCACTTAATTACTTTTTTGCAACTTAAATCAAAAAGCTGCAATACACTCAATCACTCAACGCCTCCTGTTGAAGAGAGCAACGCCATGCATAGCACGCACAAACCAGAACCCCCTTTTGCCACCCGCCTTCTTGCCTCCCTTTGCTTCAGCATAAACTGCATTTACACCGGGCAGTGCTCTTTTCGCCGTAGCCCTTCCTGCATACGTGCCTGCCACTTCCGCTCCTGCGTGTTCCGGATATGCGCAACGGCCCTTCTTGTTGCAGGGGTGCAGGCACCTGCCCTGGCCGCAGTACAGTATTTCTACGATAGTCGTCACCAGCTGCAGCGTGCAGTTTTTACTGATGGAACAACCATCGCTTTCAGTTACGACCTCAATGGCAATCGCATGCACAAGACCACCACAGGACCGAACTTCATCACCTACGAAGATGGTGAAGATGGTACGACCAACAGCTGGCAGGTGTACGACAAGACCCCGGAGGGTGCAACCATTGGCAACGTGTATGATGCACTCCGCCAAAGCCGGGTAATTACCCTGAACGGAACCGGTACTGCCAACGGTTTTCGGCTGCGCAACCCAGACGACAGCAACTGGAACAACCGGGACTATCCGGTAATCCAATGGTCCATGCGCTATGCAGAGCATTTTGTGGTCTACATTGCCGCCCAGACTACCGACGGGTTCCGCTACCTCTACTACACCCCGGTTGATACCAACAAACTGGGTGACGGCACCTACATCCACCACGGACTTGGGATAAACGCCAAAGATAGCACCTGGCAAACCTTTGTCCGCGACCTGGAGTACGACCTCCAGGAGGCCCAGCCGGACAATAGGCTCATCTCAGTTGACGCCTTCCTTATTCGCGGCAGCGGCAGAGTTGACGACATCCAGGTGCTGCGCGAGATTCCAGAGATGCTTGACTCAGACCAGGACGGCCTTGCTGATGGTGATGAAATGCAGCTCTATGGTTCTCATCCCTACCAGGCTGATTCCGACGATGACGGACTGAACGATGGTGAAGAGTTGGCGTACTGGGGGCAGGCCTGGGACCAGGATGCCGATGGGGACGGGACGATCAACCTCCTGGATAGCGATGCTGATGATGACGGTATTTTTGATGGCCTGGAAACAGCAGAAGGAACCGACCCGCTCGACCCGGCATCCGCACCCGCAGCCATTACTGTGGAAGATGGAGAAAACGCATACACTCTCGGCTGGCAGATATACGACAATACCCCTGAAGGCGCAACTATTGCCACGGTCTATGATGAGCAGCGCCAAAGTCAGGTCGTCGCTTTCAGCGGAGAGGGAACGGCCAATGGTTTTCGACGGCGAGATGCCGATGGCCGCGACTGGGGCTTTGAGCATTTTCCGGTGGTTGAGTGGTCAATGCGCTCTACCGAGCATTTCGTCATCTACATTGCTGCCCAGACCACCGAGGGCTTTCGCTACCTCTACTACACTCCGGTCGATACCGACACGCTGGGTGACAGCACCTACATTCACCACGGACTCGGGACAAACGCAAAAGACGGCACCTGGCAGACCATGGTCCGCGACCTGGAGTACGACCTCCAGGAGGCACAGCCCGGCAACAGGCTCCTCTCGGTTGACGCCTTCCTCATTCGCGGCAGCGGACGGGTCGATGATATCCGGGTGCATCGCGAACTTCCGGAATCGCTTGATTCTGACGGCGATGAGCTGACCGACCGCAACGAGATGCAGCTATATGGCACGGATGCCTATCTGGCCGATTCTGATGGCGACGGTGTGGATGATTGGCAAGAGCTTGAGTATTGGGGGCAAGCCTGGGACCAGGACGCTGATGGCGACGGGATGATCAACCTCCTGGATAGCGATGCTGATGATGACGGCATAGCTGATGGGCTGGAAATAGCGGAAGGAACCGACCCGCTCGACCCCGCGTCCTATCCCCTGTCAATGTGCCTTGAGGACGCTGAGGACGGAGCAACCCTTGGCTGGCAGGTCTACGACAACACTCCCGAAGGTGCACTCATAAGCAACATCTATGACGAGGAGCGCCAGTGCCGGGTGATTGCCTTGAGCGGCTCAGGCACGGCAAACGGCTTCCGACTGCGCAATGAGGATGGCAGCAACTGGAATATTCAGCAGTTCCCGCTGATCGAATGGTCCATACGCTCCACAGAACATTTCGTGGTCTACATCGCTGTTCAGACCAGCGAAGGGTTCCGCTACCTTTATTACACCCCGGTTGATATCGACAAGCTGGGAGACGGGACCTATATCCATCATGGCCTGGGTATCTCGGTAACGGACGGCAGCTGGTACTCAATTGTTCGCGACCTGGAACAGGACCTGCGAGATGTGCAACCGACCAATGAACTGCTGTCCATCGACGCCTTCCTCATCCGCGGCAGCGGCAGGGTTGACGACATTCGGGTACATGCACGGATGCCTCAGCCATAATCGGATGCGCATGCCACGCCAATTAACCATGAAACAACAGACAACCAAACCAAACAACCACATTATTACGCCCTCATCACCATGAACAACACAAAGATCGCACCCCTTGGCCCGGCCGTGCTCACAGCAGCCATTCTGCAATTTTTCTGCTGGTCAGCAGCCTCCGCTGATTGCAGATGTTCTGTGGGCAGTAATTATATCAACATAATCGGCATGGAGATATTTGCGGCATCCTGCCCGCCCGAAGGACTCACTCATGATGAAAACAACACCACCGTCAGGTACCTGATTGACCCGATAAGGTGCGCAGGCTCAACCATCCAAAAATACGCCTCCTATGGCGACATGGTTATGTCGCCGGCATCCGTAATCTCTTATCACCAGAGTCAAGGATATAAAGTGCTCTCCAACCCCAGCGGCAGCCACATTATTGCTGTTTATAAAAATTTTACTGGTCGCATTGCCGGTAAAAAAGTCACCGAGCTCTCCACTTCGCAGGTCTATGTCACAGAGGCACTCAACCAGTATTGCACAGCACCCAACCAGCTTACGGATAGTGACGGTGACGGCTTTCCTGACTGCCTGGACTGCGCGGCTGCCGACCCTGAACTTTCCACCGGGTGCCCGACCTGTACTGATGAATATGCAGCCCTGGTCAAGCAATGCGGCAGTGAATTGATGATCAGCAGCTTCGATCCTGAGGCATGCAACGGCTACTGCAGGGAGCTGGGCGGCCCAAGGTGCCTACTGAATGCATCACCCCGGTAAACTCTTCTTCTTCACTCCCTCTATCCACAGATAATTATGCACACCACAGCTTATCAACAAAAATGGTTTTCCCTCCTCCTGGGTCTGCTGCTTTGCCATGTGAGCTCCACCGCCAACGGATCATCGCAACCCTACCTGTTTGAGCACCAGGTCAACTTTGCCACTGGCAACAAATACCACCAGGAAACCGATATTGCTCTGGGTGGGCCAGGCCTGCCAGTGATTTTTACCCGAACCTACAACAGCCAGAGTGAAGAAGTTTTTCTGCTGGGCTATGGGTGGAGTTGCAACCTGAACGAACGGTTAGTTGTTGGCGCGGACAGCATGCATATGGTGGCCCCTGATGGACAGACGATTTTTTTTGCCATGAAGGAGCAAGGTCTGTGGGAATCACTTACCGGAAGGCGACAGACAGTAACTGCGGTTGGAGATCAGTACCGGTTGAGGCTGCCTGGCGGCAAGAGGAAGACCTATGCCGCCGATGGTCGCCTGCTGGAAAGCATGGACCCCAACGGCAATCGTTTAACTTATACCTATACAGCAAACCAGCTCACCGGCATCGCCTCCAACTTCGGACAGGCCCTGGCGTTCAGTTATACCGCAGGCCGACTCGCTGCCGTGACCAGTCCGGCAGGCAGCTTCCACTTTACCTACGATGAAGACGACAACCTGACCTCAGTGACCAGGCCTGATGGTTCAATGATCAGCTACCTCTATGATGACCCCAATGATCCCCACAACCTGACCGGCAGAATCGACCAGGAGAACAGGCGCAGCTTCACAGCCGTTTATGATGCCGAAGACCGGGTGACCAGTATCGCGCTGATGGGCGGCCTTAAGGCGACGACCATCGCCTATGACGGTGCGTGGGAACGCACCGTCACCAACAGTTTGGGACAGGCGACCACCTATCGCCTGACGGCCAAGAATGGCCAAGCACTGGTCGATTCCTTTATCGGCCCGGGATGCTCTTCGTGCGGTTCGTCGGCAGACACATCCTACACCTACAACAATCGCGGCCAAATGAGCTCTGCCACCAACGCCGCCGGCGCTGTAACCGAGTACACGTATGATCCTGACGGCAACCTGCTGACAATGACAGAAGCACAAGGCACACCGCTGGAGCGAACAACCACCAGGACCTATACCGCAGCAGGCAAACTGAACACCTATGCTGCACCCTCGGTTGGCGGTGTTGATGAGGAAAAACTGTTCACCTACACCTATGATGGAGCAGGTAACCTTTTGGGTAAGACTACCAGCGGTTACGATAAAGATGGCCCGTTGTCTATTTCCACGACGTACACCTATAATAGCACTGGCCAACCGCTCACCATCGATGGACCACGAACAGGTATTGACGACACCCTGACCATCACCTATTACCCCAATAACGCCGACCAGAGAAACAATCGGGGCCAGCTCCATACCATGACCAATTGCCAGGGACATACCATTACCTATGCGAACTACACCGCTCTGGGCATGCCGTCCACAATAGTCGACGCCAACGGCGGCACGATCACCCGCACCTATGATGATAGCGGCAACCTTGTCTCCCAGGCACAGGGAGGCTTAGTCACCAGCTACACCTTTAATAAGGCGGGCGACATCACCGGTATCACCTATCCCGGAGGGCAAAGCTATACCTACACCTACGCTCCAACAGGACTGCTGGAAGAAATAGCCGGCAACTCCGGCAACTCCATCCACTACACCTACGACTCGGAAGGCCAGAAAACCGATGAGGAGGTGTACGATCCGGCCGGTACGCTGCAGCGATACGCAGGATTTGCCTACGATGAACAGGGCCGCTTGAGCAAAATGATCATGCCGGGCGGCGACCTGCACCAAGCCACCTATGATGCTCTCGGCAACCTGGTGCAGAGGGTCAATGCAACCGGGCTCCAGACCACCATGAGCTACGACCAACTCAGCCGAATGGTTACAAGTGAGGAAGCAGGGGCAACTGTCGGCTATGCATATGACTCGGCAGGCAACCTGGTTCAGTTCACCGACGCGCTCAACCTGGTCACCCGATATACCTACGATGACCTGGGACGAAGGATTGCCCGTAATGCACCTGATACAGGCGAGACTACCTACGAGTACGACCAAGCAGGCAATCTTATCACCAGCACAGACGCCGCCGGACGAACTATTCACTCCGCCTATGACAGCTTGAACAGGCTGGCCAGTCGACGGACCGACGGCGTTACGGACAATTTTTTCTATGACATTGGTCCAAATGGCACCGGTCGTCTTACGGGAACAATCGATAATTTTGGCCAACGGACGCTGAGCTATAACCTCAACGGACAACCTCTCAGCGATACACGCACCATCAATGCAACCTCATATACCATTGCATACGACTGGAACAGCAGCAGCGGCCAACTGGAGGCCCTTACCTACCCCAGCGGCATGCAGGTTGCGTACTCGCGAGGGGACAATGGACGCATACAATCCATCACCGTAGACGGCGAGACCATTATCAGCGCAGTTACCCACCTCCCTTTTGGACCGCTTACACATGCAGTTCTGGGCGAGGTACCACTCAACCGGACCTATGACCAACGATATAACCTGACTGAAATTTCCACTGGCTCTCTGCATCGAACCTACACCCGCGACCCTGAAGGGCACGTAACAGGCATAACCAACCTGCCTTCACCAAATGCGAGTGACGCAACAGTCAACTATACGTACAAGCAAGGAACCAACCAGCTTGCATGGGCCAGCGGCAACCTGCAAAAGACCTATACGCAGGATCCTGTCGGCAACACCATCTCAGACGGCAGGTTTACCTACACCTACGATGGTCTCAACCGACTCACCCGCGTGGAACAGGGATCCACCCTGGTTGCTGAATACGGCTATGACGTGCACAATAGAAGGATATACAAAGCAACAACCAGCCAGACGGTTCATTTCCACTACGATACCAACGGGCTACTCCTTGCGGAAACAACGTCGGACGGCACCCCACTCCGCGAATATATCTACATCGGCAACGAGCCAATCGCCCTCAAGGTGTACGACACCGCTCCAGGCATCTACTACTTCCTGAACGACCATCTCGGCAGCCCACAACAGCTGATCACCGCCACCGGCACCATTGCCTGGCAGGCAGCATACCTGCCCTTCGGCCAAGCCCAGATCCTCCAGGAAACCGTCACCAACAACCTCCGTTTCCCGGGCCAGTACTTTGACGAAGAAACCGGTTTACACTACAATTGGAATAGGTACTATGATCCTGCTACGGGG
This sequence comes from Desulfogranum aggregans, assembly GCF_055398265.1. Lineage (NCBI taxonomy): Bacteria > Pseudomonadati > Thermodesulfobacteriota > Desulfobulbia > Desulfobulbales > Desulfobulbaceae > Desulfogranum > Desulfogranum aggregans. Next base: position 1,369,699 of record NZ_AP042447.1, read on the forward strand.
AGGTATATTTCTGCTGATCCTATTGGGTTGGAGGGTGGGATGAATTTGTATGCGTATGCGAATTTGAATCCTGTTAATTTTTCTGACCCGAAAGGACTGGAATTAGTTGTACCGGATCTAACAATGGTCTTTCCGAAATCAAAACTTGCGGCACCCATTGCGCAAGTTGCTATTGGAGGCGTAGAATTAGGAATCGGCTTAACAAATGGTGTTGCAGGAATAGCATTAATCGTTTCCGGGCCTCAATATTGGTTAATGGCCCAGCCTTTTTTAATTTCCTCTCCGTCATTGGTTTTTTCTGGATACACACGAATAAAAGACGGAATTGAATCCCTGGAGGATAGGACTTGTGAGCAAAATTGAATTTATATGGCCATTGAAAATAGTTCTAAACGTATCAATATTTCTACTTTCTATTATTTTTATACTTTATGCATCAGCACCTTTTTTTGGAGGAATTTTATCACTTTCAGCTTTATTATTTTATTTTTCAATTATATTTTTACTATTTATTGCAAAATATATTTTCAATAAAATAGAAAAAAATGAAAAAATAAAAAAAAATGAAATTATTCATATAACTATTTATGAAATATTTTGTTCTTTTTTATGGTTTAGACCTTTTCTAGCCTTTTTAATATCGATTATGCTTATTATTACAAATTACATTTTACACAAGAAATACTTAATAAATAACAATTGACTTTTACTTTCAATAGCATCCTCAATCAGCCCCCTCGCCAGTTCACCCAGCGCTCGTCAACGGCTCTGCAATATAAAAAATTTTTGGCGATGCAATGATGTATCTTGCTATGTGTCTTGCTATCTTTTTTGCCATTGCTGGCGGCATATGTCTTGTAACAATTCAGTTGAGAAAAAAGCTGCCATTATGGGGCGGGCTTTTTTCTGAAAAGCTGTTTTCCGAACTTGATAAAAAAGATAAACTTTTATTTCATATTGGTTGTGTATTACTCCTTGCTTGTGTGGTGATAGCCGCATTAGCATATTAATTCCAGAATACAACCCGATTAATCAAAACACTCTCTTCTCAAAATTTCAAAAACTTTGGAGAGGACGATGCGCAGTACACGACAACAGCAAACACCACTTCACTGCTAGCATCCTTCATACAGTGACAAAGGCTGCGCAATCCGGGGAATGAAGACCTAAACACAACCACAAAGACCAACGGCTATACAGTTACCGCCCTCACCCTTAGCTTGTCGAAGGGACCCCAGAACCAACACTACTAAGGAAACAATCACAGGCCTCGGCCGGCTCAGCCTGAATGGAAGTGGAGAAAAAAACAGCCCGCAAGAAAACAAAAAAACCCACTAGCTCCATGCTAGTGGGTTTTTTGTACTGAGATTTTACTTACTGCTTACTGTCGTCTTCGACGGGCTGCTCCAGCAAGACCAGCAAGGCCTACTCCGAAAAGCACCATTGTGGTTGGCTCAGGGACGGCGCTGATATCCTCAACGAGATAGACACCATCGTTAAAATCGAAGTCTGGTCCTTCGTTGAATGCGAGCAGCCAATCATCGGCTTCTCCTGTGCCCTGGAATGGTCCCATACCATACTCATATGTAATACCTTCCAGATTGTATGCTAAGGCAAGGGCTCTTCCAGTGTTTCTGTCGTCCTCAGTATAAGCGTAGCTATTATCTTTTTTAATGTAAAAGCCGAAGCTATTGCCAAAGTCCAGTATTTCTTCTGTACCATTAACCCACAGATCGCCATCTACATCAATTTGAAAGTCGATTGATGCCCCTGTAGTGGTAAGCGTATCAAAAGTATATTCTTTCGTATTATCGGTGAAAGAGTAAATGCCGAACTGATGGGGGTTGCCAGCATACAAAGCCACTCTGTATGCATCTGAGTCGCCATCCCCACTTGGCGTCCAAATAGCTTCTTCTCGCTGATCGCCAATAGCTAATACATCATTATTATTTTGCGTGAAACCATCAAGTATGCTCTGTAACGACGGCTCACCGCCGTCAATGATAGCAATCTGAGTATCTCTGTCGTTAAACGGGAGCGCAAAAGCACTACTCGCGAGTAAACCCGTACCGATCAGAGTAACCAGAGCGCCTTTAAATAATTTTTTTTCCATTCCATTCTCCCTCATTTAATTATCAAAGTTCAACGTTTGATGATAATACCTGGTCTAAAGATGAACAATCCGCTTGCACCCGGCCTGATCAAATGTTTTCTACTATTCTACTGAGATGCATAATTTATGCCACATGCGCACTACCAAAAAATCAACGGTCAATATGAACGGAAAAAAGGCCAATAATAGACCTAAAAAAGTTTACCCGTGCTGCGAAGGAAGCACATGCAATCTGCAAATGGAAAACCCTAAAGAGAGAACCCTTCCTCTACAAACCGAAAAAAAACGTTGCCCCACAAGAGGCACAGCCTCACTGAAAGCCAGCTCCCCCGAAACCACGCGCCTTCTCCTGGTAAAAAACCACCCTCTTTTGAAAATTGATCTAGGCCCTCAGGAAAAACCAACCCCATCCGCTGATCCCCTTTCAATCACTCAAGCCCACCGGATATCTCTTCAACTACACCCATTTTTATCCATCACGCAACTCCGGAATTCCGGAAAATCGGACTTTTCCCCGGAATTTTCCTCAAGGGCACTTTCTACGCCCCTCAAAATCAGGTTGGTGGGTAGGAGAAAATTGCTACTCAGCAAGACGCTGCTGAAAATAATTGCAGGAAGAAAAAAAACCGCTGGTACAATATGCAGTTACATATTCTCTGGAGGGAAGAAACAACCCATCGTGAACAACTCGACAACTCCTCGTCGATGCAGACCAGTACCGACAACACATTGGTTCTCCGACGAGCGATGCATTATCAGGCGAAATGATAGGTTGGTTGACCTTTAGTTTCTGCATAAAAAGCATTATGCAAAAAACACTCCGATCAATAACTCGCAGGTACTGATTGAGTTAAAACTTAAACCGAAACCCGGAATTTCCTAGAGTTCTTTTTTGATCTGTTTTGCTGAAATATCATACCGCTTCATCTTATCGTAAAGTGCGGTTTTGCCGATCTGGAGTTTATCTGCAGCGATGGCGACATTGCCGCTGAACTTACGCAAAGCCTGGGTGATGATATCGCCTTCGAACTCGGCAAGGATACTTTTGAGAGAACCTGTTCCCAACTTTTCGTCAATATTGATGCCGCCTCGTTGTTGCTGGTGATCATCAAGATTCTGATCGAAAAAGAGATCTTTCTCGGTGATCATCTTTCCTTTTGTCATCAGGACCGCGCGCTGAATCAGGTTCTCCAATTCGCGCACATTGCCAGGCCAGTCGTGGAGCAGTAACCGGTTGATGATCGACTTAGGGACAAAATCGATCTCTTTTTTGAAAGCCTCCCGGTAATGGTTGACGAAGTGGGATACCAGTTCCACAATGTCTTCCTTGCGATCTCGCAGGGGCGGCATATCGATATTGATGATGTTGAGCCGGTAGTAGAGGTCGAGCCGGAATTTCTTTTCCTTGACGGCAGTTGCCAGATCCACATTGGTGGCGGCAATAACCCGCACATCAACCTGAACCGGTTCATTTCCGCCAACCCGAACAATTTCTCCATTTTGGAGTACGCGCAGCAGTGAGGCCTGCATTCGGGGACTGATATCTCCTATCTCATCGAGGAAGATGGTACCGCCATTAACGATCTCAAATTTACCCACCTTGCGAGCAGTCGCTCCGGTAAAAGCCCCTTTTTCGTAGCCGAAAAGGTCTGACTCGAGGATCGAGTCGTTAATGGCATTGCAGTTGATCTTGAGAAAGGGTTTATCATCCCGGCCGCTGGTGGCCTTGATCAGATTGGCGACCAGCTCTTTGCCGGTTCCGGACTCACCGGTAATAAGGATGGTGGCATCGGAACCGGCTACTTGAAAAATCATTTCCCGCAGTTCCCGCATTTTCCTGCTAGAGCCAATCATCTTGTCGGCCTCGTGGCGGTGCCCCAACTGGCTCTTGAGACTGTTCAACTGCCGGGAAAGACGTTGACGCATCTCTTCGCTTTCCCTGAGTTCGGCAATCTTCTGCTGGAGGATGTCCTCAATGTTATGATTAAACATCCGCAGCTCCTCCTCACGCGCCTTACGCGAGGAGATATCACGCATAATCAGCATGATCAGTTGCTCCCCGGTATAACCGACAAAGGGGGCTGATGAATACTCCACCGGGGTCGTGCCGATTATGGCCTCCTTTACCTCTCCATTCGGCTCGGATGAAGGGTGGTGCACCTCATCTCCCCCACCAAGCTGACAAAGCCCAATGACTGAAAAATCCAGAGTGGCCTCCTCCATGCTATTGACAGCAAAATGTCGACGTGCACTGGGGTTCATGTATTCAATAGAGCAGTTTCCATTAACAAGAACCACCATCTCTGGCATGGCATCGAGCAAAGCCCTCCAGTTGGTCGAGAGACGATGAACTTCCTCTTGAGCGTCTACAGTTGAGAGCGTATTATTAGTCAAAAATTCACCAAATCAATGAGGGAGATGTTATATGATAATTAAATTATTTGTACTTATAGTAGCATGTATTTACCCCTCAAACAATTTTTTTCCGGTAAATCGAAAAAAATACCCAATTTTATCACATATCCTACTAAAAATATTATACAAACTGCCAATAGGTACTTTTACCCATTATCCGGAAATTTCCTGTTGCTGGAGGCGCTCGACCAGTTTCCGATGACCGGCAGGAAAAGGGTACTCACTTAACAGAGAAAGTTTTGTCCAGGCGGCATCATTTGCTGCATGAAGCACCGGCGCACCAGGATCATCAGAGAGCTCGCACCAGAAACTGTGCAATGTCACCCGGTAACGGGTGTAGTAATGGACTACTGTGTGAAATGGTACGGGGTTGCTGACCTGCCACTCGGTCTCCTCTTCCACCTCACGGACAACCGCCTGCTCAGGAGTTTCCCCATCCTCGAGACGGCCTCCGGGAAACTCCCACAAGCCACCCCAGATATCATCGGCTTTACGCTGCTGAATAAAAAAGAGTTCCCCACGACGCAGGATGGCGCAGGCCATGGTGATGTCGATCAGTTGTTTTTTTGCCCGCGGAACCGGACGCTCGGACACCGTCCCCCGGGCAAAGGCTACACAATCCATGCGAACCGGACAATGCGGACAGTCAGGATTTTTCGGGGTACACACCAGGGCGCCGAACTCCATCAGGGCCTGATTCCAATGACGGGGATCCTCCCGATAGAGGAGCGTTTCCGCCAGGGCTTCCAGTTGCCGGCGGGTACCAGCCTCCTTTAGCGGGGTATCAATATCAGCCAGCCGGGCGAAAACCCGCTCCACATTGGCATCAAGCACAGGCACCGGCTGGTTGAATCCAATGGAAAGGATGGCGGCTGAGGTATAGGGGCCGATTCCCGGCAACTCCAGCAATGCCTGCCGCGTTGCAGGGACCCGGCCCTCATGGGCTTCCATCAACAGCCCGGCGGTTCGCTGAATGTTGCGGGCCCGCGAGTAGTAGCCCAGTCCTTCCCAGGCCTTGAGAATATCCCGCTCCGAGGCACGGACAATGGCCTCGACCGTGGGGAACTGCTCGATCCAACGGGAAAAATATTCGGCCACCCGCTCCATCTGGGTCTGCTGGCCCATGATTTCAGATATCCACACATGGTAGGGGTCATAGCCCGCTCGCCAGGGAAGCGGACGTTGATGCTCACGGAACCAAGCGAGCAGATGCTGCTGCAACTGATGTATTGTTTTCTTATCCATTCCTTGCTTCAAAAATAAATAGTCTGGAAACGCGTAATGGCGCAAAGCCGGGGGGGGGGACGTCTTTAAACAGGTGAGGTGAAGCTTTGCTTCATTTCCGTTGCTGCCTGAGGTAAACTCATTTTATTCAATACAAAGATGCTGCCTCTACGCGGTCACGGCTTCAGGCCTGAGCGATCATCCAAGAGATATTTTCACAGTCACCCATGCATTTACGCACATTTTTCCCCTTCATTCTCCTTCTCCTGCTGATGCGCATTTCCCCTACGCCCACCTTTGCCCTCATCCCAGACGAAGTAGTGGTAATCGCCAATACCCGGGCTAACGACAGCCTGTCTCTGGCAAAATACTACATGCAGCAGCGCAACATCCCCAAGGAGAACCTGGTACGTATCCGCACCACAGGGGAGGAGTCCTGCAGCAGGGAGGAATACCAAGACACTATAGCCAAACCAGTAAAAAAAGCGGTACAAAAGCTGCGTGGTCAAAAACGGATCCGCTGCCTGGTGACCATGTACGGGGTTCCCCTTAAAATCCGTCCGCCCCTGCTGGACGTTGACGGGGAAGAAGAAGTCAACCTACTCCAGCAGGAGATAAAACAAAAACAAGAACACCTGCAGACAGCACAAAAATTGGAACAACGGGGGCTTACGGAAGCCATCGAATCCCTCAAGCTGCAAGTCAAGCTCCTGCAACGAACCGATACCAGGGCAGCGGTGGACTCGGAGCTTGCCCTGGTACTCAGTGGAGACTATCCGCAGGACAGCTGGCTCCCCAATCCCTATTTCCTGGGCTTTCAACGCCAGAAAACACTGCTCAAGCGCGACCAGGTACTGATAGTCAGCCGCCTGGATGGACCTCGGCCGGAAACAGTGCGACGCATCATAGACGACACCATCGCCACCGAACACCAGGGCCTGCAGGGCCAAGCCTGCTTTGACGCCCGCTGGCCGCCGCCAACAAAAGAAAAAGAACTTAGCGGCTATGCCCTCTACGATGCCGCCATCCATAAGGCAGCAGAACGCCTTGCCACCGCCGGTTCGCTGTCGGTAGTGCAAAATCAAGAGGGGGCGCTCTTTCAACCCGGCGAGTGCCCGAGCCCTGCTCTCTACTGCGGCTGGTACAGCCTGGGAAAATACACAGATGTCTTTGGCTGGGCCCGAGGTGCAGTCGGGTATCACATTGCCAGCAGCGAGTGCGTCACCCTCAAGCAGGAATCTTCCCAGGTGTGGTGCAAACGGATGCTGGAGGAGGGTGCCGCCGTGGTCATCGGCCCGGTGTATGAACCCTATGTCCAGGCCTTTCCTTTTCCTGACATCTTTTTCAGTAAACTCACGGAAGGCTACCTCACCGTAGGCGAGACCTACCTGATAAGCCTTCCGTTTCTCTCCTGGCAGATGGTGATGGTTGGCGATCCGTTGTACCTGCCGTTTCAGCCGACACCCTCGCCTGCTGCGCAATAACGTTCTTTTTTTCCAGCCAGAATCCAACAGCTGGTGTGGTCAGGGGGAGCTTCAGGAAAAACGAAATGGTGGCCTTCCCCCTTTGCGCCGAACCCAGTTCAGGGTCCGTTGCACCCGCTTTTTCTTCACCACCTGCTGGAGCAGCCGTTGTTTTCCGGGAAAATTCATCACACACACCCCTATCAGGATGGTCAGCACTCCCTGTCCGGGGAGAAACAACATGGCCACCCCGGCCGCAACCAGGGCGAGCCCGAGCATATTACGCCCGATGAGTAGGGCGAGGGCACGCGCCGGATGCTCCCGCTGTTTGGCGGCCAGCTGCCGCCAATGGCGCTGGAAATAATCGCTCGGCATACGATTGATCAACCAGGGAACTGCCAGCAGACTGCCGAAAAAGGTCAGCAGCGACAGCACCCCCAGTACCTGGAAAAGCAATAGGGCAGACACGGTACCCCGCCTCCTACTGTGAAGGGCTCACCAGCACCTCATCCAGGGAGCGTTTGGGCACATGGTGTACGTTCCCGTTCCGTTCATCGTGCCAGTATCGCACGCTGCCGCTCTCATCCACTGTCTCCAGCACCACTCGCTCGGCCGCATACCCAAGGGCCAGGACCAGCATCACCTGCAGAGGAGCGGAGATACCGAGCACCTCATCGATATTTCGGGAAAAGGCACCAATACGGCATCCGTAAATAGATTGCTCCGCTGCTGCAAGCAGCATGCTTTGGGTGGCAATCCCGCAGTCAAAATGGGCCTCGTTTTCCGTGCCGATAAGCAGATCCCGGTCCAGCAGGCACAGTATATAGGCCGCCGGCCGTTCACCGGGAGCCGGCCCCTTCCACTGCGCCAGGTATCCGGCCCAGCCCAAGAGCGGAAAAAGCCGCTCCCGCTGGTGCTCTTCGGTAAGCACCATATACTTGAGCACCTGGGCGTTGCGGGCTGAGCCACTCAGCCTCGCTGCATCTACCAACGCTTCCAGGGTTGCCCGGCTGATAGCCCGCTGCTCCTGAAAACGCCGTACAGTCCGCGTCTGTCGAACCAGTTGTTGTATCTCCATATCGCTTCGCTTGCCTCCTGCGCAGTCCATCATCACTGCCAATGGTGTTGCTGCATACCGTTATTTTCGAAAAAAATCACGCTTCACTTCAAACGCCCTCTTCTTAGCACATGGCAGGCTGTTGTGTCACACCCTGTGTGCCAGGGTATTTTTTCAGCACTTTCCATGATTCTCCTGTTCATTTACCAGCTAACATGCTAACTTTTTACTATTAAATACTTATCCTCTCTCAACGCCTCCATCTATGCTCGATACGCTTGGACTCCTCCGCTGGCAGGATATTGCCGATATCCTGATTGTTTCCTACATTATTTACCGTATCATGCTGTTGATACGCGGAACCCGTGCGGTACAGATGCTGGCAGGAATTGCAGTCATTATCATTGTCTACTTCTTTTCCGGCAAGCTCGATCTCCTCACCCTGCACTGGCTGTTCAAGACCTTTCTCAGCTCTATTCTCCTGCTGGTCATCATCGTTTTTCAGGCAGATATCAGGCGTGCCCTCACCCAGATGGGCAAAACACCGTTCCAGAAAACCGACGACGTAGACCACCAGGATATTGAAGAGATTGTCCGTGCGGCAAGCTATATGGCCAAACGCAAGATAGGGGCCCTGATGGTGATAGAACGGGAAACCGGCCTGCGCGACTACATCGACTCCGGTTTCCGGTTGGACGCCCGGCTGCGCTACGAGCTGCTGGTCGCTATCTTTCTGCCCTCCTCCCCCATGCATGACGGCGGGGTAATTATCCACCAGGGCAAGATCCACTCTGCCGGCTGCCTGCTGCCCCTTTCCCAGAATACCCGCATCGACAGGCGCTACGGCACACGGCACCGGGCAGCACTCGGCCTCTCTGAAGAAACCGACGCGGTTATCATAGTGGTCTCGGAAGAAACCCAGGAAATATCCCTGGTAAAACAAGGACGCATCGCTACCTTGGGGGATGAAAAGGCACTGCTCTCTGCACTGCGCTCCATCCTGCAGCGAAAAAAAGGCAAAAGCAGCTGGAGAGACTGGTTCACCCTCTCACCATCCGAAAAAAGAAAATGACACGTCTCGATTTCTCCACTCTTGTGACCAAACACTGGCCGCTCAAGCTGCTGTCCCTCATTATTGGCGCCAGCCTCTGGTATTTTGTCGTGGGCGAGGATCAAATCGACATCACCATCAATGTCCCCATTGAGGTGCACAACCTGCCGCCCAACCTGGTCATTGCCAACCAGTTTAAAAAGGAAATCGAGGTTTCCATTCGGGGCTCGCGGCGCATCATCCAGGAAATCCGTGAACAGAATATCTCCCGTCCGGTGGACCTGACCAAAGTGGAGGCCGGAGCCATCGTCATTACCAATGACCGCAACGCCATTCCTTTTCCCCAGGGCATTACGGTGCAGCGTCTGCAGCCGACGAGCTTCACCCTCCTGATCGACCAGCTGGCACAGCGAGATTTTCCCATCAACCCGGTGCTGGAAGGCGAGCCAGAGCCAGGGTATGTCCTGCAGTCCATCAGCATCGAGCCCTATCAGCTGGCCGTCACCGGACCCAAGACCATGCTCGAAAAACAGACCGCGCTGAAAACCGTGGTCATTGCCCTTGACGGCCTGGTCAACTCAACCAAACTGCAGGTTGCTCTCGACCTGAGCAATGAAATGTTGAAACTCATTGGCGAGACCGTGGTTACCGCCACCCTGGAAATCGAGGAAACCATGCTGACGAAAACGGTGCGCGGCATCCCGGTGAATGTCCGCGACGCTGCTGTACCATACAGGACTGCCCCTTCCATGGTTACTGTTGAGGCGGATATTCCGGAAAATCTGATTCGCGACACCCCGGAACTTGCCATGCTTTTTCGCGCCTCGGTCAGCACCTCGGTCACGCCTGATGCAAACGGTACCGTCCCGGTTATCGTCAATGGCATCGACGTCCCCGGGCATAAGCCGATCACCGTCATCAATGTGACACCGGAAAAAGTCCGCCTTGTTCGGCAATAGCACCGTGCAACGGCGATGAAGGACAAGCGGCAAACCCATCGATTCCCAGTTTTGTGTGGGGTCAAGGCTGGCAACACAGGCTGCTGCAGCCATCCACTCTTTACTCCACGGATATGTTTTAGCGTCAACCAGGATAACGGGCACCAAACCACAGGGTAAGACTGCCCGGCGACTACACCAAGAGGAAAACCATGCGTAAACTTTTCGGCACCGACGGGGTACGGGGGGTGGCCAACACCTATCCCATGACCTCGGAAATCGCCATGCAGATAGGCAGAGCCATTGCCTTTATTGTCAAAAATCGTGACCGCGGCAACTCCATTGTTATCGGCAAGGATACCAGGCTGTCCGGCTATATGATCGAAAATGCCCTCTCTGCAGGGATCTGCTCCATGGGGGTTAATGTCCAGGTTGTCGGCCCCCTGCCCACTCCGGGAATCGCCTTTATCACCACTTCCATGCGTGCCGATGCGGGGGTGGTGATTTCCGCCTCTCACAACCCGTTTCAGGACAACGGCATCAAGATATTCTCCCGTGACGGCTTTAAACTGCCCGATGAAGTCGAGGCAGACATTGAAGACCTGATTTTTTCCCAGAAAATGGCCGCCCTGCGGCCGGTCGCCGATGAAGTCGGCAAGGCCTCCCGGATCGATGATGCCCAGGGCCGGTATATCGTTTATCTGAAAAACACCTTCCCCAAACAGTACACGCTCGATGATTTTCACATCGTTCTCGACTGCGCCCACGGAGCAACCTACAAGGTCGCCCCCCATGTTTTCACCGAGCTTGGGGCCAAGGTGACCACCATCGGCGTTGCCCCGGACGGAAAAAATATCAACCATGACTGCGGCGCCCTGCATCCTGAAAAAATGGCGGCCAAGGTCAAGGAACTAGGCGCAGACATTGGATTGGCCCTGGATGGAGACGGCGACCGCCTGATTGTCTGTGACGAGCAGGGGCAGATTGTTGATGGCGACCGAATCATGGCCGTGTGCGCCAAGGACCTGCTCAGTCGACGCAAGCTCAAGAAAAAGACTCTGGTAGCCACGGTGATGTCCAACATGGGCCTGGAGCAGGCCATGGAGCGTATGGGCGGACACATGGTCCGATGTCAGGTGGGCGACCGCTATGTGGTGGAGGCCATGCGCAGCCGAGGGTATAATTTCGGCGGCGAGCAGTCCGGTCACCTGGTATTTCTCGACCACAACACCACCGGTGACGGCATCCTCGCCGGGCTGCAGGTGTTGTCGATCATGATCAAGAAGAACAAACCACTCTCGGAACTGGCGCAGGTGATGTCCACCTATCCCCAGGTGCTGGAAAATGTGCGTATGTCGCGCAAAATTGCACCATCGCAGATCCCCGGGTTTTCTGATGCACTAGCTGCTGCGGAAACAAAACTCGGTAAGCGCGGCAGGATCCTGGTCCGCCCCTCAGGGACAGAGCCGGTTATTCGGGTGATGGCCGAAGGGGAAGATCTGCAGGAGATCGAAACCCTGGCCCTGGAACTGTCCGATGTGGTACGGCGGGCTGATCGCTAACCCGCCCGACGTCGTGTATGGGGTATCAATCAGGCCCCATCCGACACTGCCTTCAGGGCGTGTCGGATGTGGCCTTCTTTCTTCGGGGTTCCGGTGATCGTTGACAGCTATGCCTGCTGCTTGGCAGCGGCCATGGCGCGTTTGAATCCCTCAGCAGCACGGGTAATCACCGCCTCGTCCACGCAAAAAGCAAGCCGGATATATCCGGGCATGCCGAAGCCTCGACCGGGAACGGCAAGAATCTTTTCCTGCTGGAGCAGCCCGCAGAACTCCACGTCATCGATTGGCACCTTGGGAAAAAGATAAAAGGCTCCCTTGGGCCGCTCGTAGTCAAAGCCCGCAGCATCAAGCACCCGGCAAAAGGCTTCAAGCCGGGTGGCGTATATGGAACTGTCTACCGAAATATCCTGCAGTTGTGCCACCGCACGCTGCATCAGGGCCGGAGCATTGATGAACCCCAGAATCCTGTTAGCCAGGGTCATGGCATTGAGCACGTTCTGTTTCTCCGGCATTTCCGGATGCACGGCAATATACCCGATGCGCTCTCCAGGCACAGAAAGCTCTTTTGAATAGGAGGAGGCAACGATTGACCGGGCGGTGGCCGTCATCAGGGCCGGCACCTCATGGTCGTCAAACACGATGTTGCGGTACGGCTCATCAGATACCAGGTAAATGGAGGTGTAGTAGCGTTCACTGGCCGCATCCAGCATTGTACCAAGGGCAGCGAGCGACTCGGCGGAATAGATCTGGCCGGTGGGGTTATTGGGGCTGTTGATCAACACCACCTTGGTCCGGTCGGTCAGGGCGGCCTCAATGGCCTCCAGGTCAAGGTTGAAATGGGCATCTGTATTGACCACCTTGACCACTCCGCCGTGATTATCCACATAAAAATGGTAATCAACGAAAAACGGGCACAGAACAATAACTTCGTCGCCCGGATCCAGCAGGGCCTTGAAAATCACATTAAGTGCTCCGGCGGCACCGCAGGTCATGAGAATGTCGCCCTGGTCCAGGGAAACCTCCTGGTCGCGGGATAACCGCTGAGCAAGGGCCTCGCGTACGTAAGGATACCCGCCGTTGGGCATGTAGCCGTGAATTCCTGGCTTTTCCTCGGCTACCAGCTCGCTGAGCACAGTGGAAAATTTTTCCGGGGGAGGTACATCCGGATTGCCAATGCTGAAATCAAAGACATTGTCATCGCCAAACTCGGCCTTCATCTTCGCCCCTTCCTCAAACATCTTTCGAATCCAGGACGACTTTTCCGCAAACGCCTGCATCTTTTTCGCTATAGCCATATGGTTTTCCCTCTCTGATAAGTCAATAGAATCAACACACCCCTACTGCATAATCCAGTATGCTGCCAACAAAGTATTACTCACCGAATTTTCGACGAAAATAATCGTAAGCCGCATTAATCTCCTTCATTTTCTCCTCTGCAACCCCTTTGAATTCATCGCCGAGGTGGGCAACCTTGTCCGGATGGTACTGCATGGAGAGCTTTCGATAGGCCTTTTTGATCGCCGCAAAGTCGGCACCCGGCTCAAGCCCCAGCACGGCATAGTAGTGCTCATCCGAGGCGGCTGCATTGGTTGCCTCCTGGTACTGATGATACCGGTATTTTGCCTCTACAGTCCGCTGGTCATAGGCTGATATCTGGAGAAAGGCGGCGATTCGGCGTGCGGTCTCCAGTTCACTGGCTACCGGTGGTTTCTTGGTATAAATTATCTGGTAAATCAGTTCCAGCAGAATCAGCCGCGGTTCATAGGCAAAGCCGTTACGAAATTCCGTCAGCAGTTCATCCATACTGACATCCGCATTGCGGGCGTCCTTGATCAATTGCTTGACCCAGTAAATCTGGTCCTGATTATAGCGCAGATTATACTGGAAAAAATTGACAATGGTATTGAGCTCTGCCCGGGTGAAATGTCCGTCAGCCTGGGCGATCTTTACCAGAATGTGTACCAGCAGATAGACAAAACGTTTGTGGGATTCCGTCTGCGCGGCCTCGTAGGTGTGGACCCGGCGCTGCACGTAATAGGAAAAGCCCCAAAAGGCGGCAATCAGCAACAGGATGCCGAAAATACCCGAGAAAAAGATAAAGCCAAGAAAATTAAACAGCGCCGGTGCGCCGCCGGTAACCAGGACCAGCAACGCAATGATCAGGAGACAGCCGCCGCATCCCGGCTGATTATGTTGTCTGTATTCCATAAAAAAAGTGGTAGAGAAAAAAAGAAGAATGTCCCTCGGGTCGCTGGGTGAAGATTACCTCTCATCCCGATCGGCAAAAAGGGCGTCCACGAATTCACGCGAGTCAAAATCGCGCAGATCCTCCATCTGTTCGCCAATACCGATAAAACGAACAGGGATCCTCATCTCGCGGCATATATTGGCAACGATCCCGCCTTTGGCTGTACCATCAAGCTTGGTCAGGGCAAGACCGGTGACATCCACTGCTGCATCAAACAGCTTGGCCTGGGAAAGACCGTTCTGCCCGGTGGTCGCATCGAGAACCAGCATCACCTCATGGGGGGCCCGGGGCATTTTTTTACCAATAACCCGTTTGATCTTCTTGAGCTCTTCCATCAGGTTGACGCTGGTATGGAGGCGGCCGGCAGTGTCGATGATAATCACATCATACCCATGGGCCATACCATACTCCATGCCGTCAAATACTACGGAGGACGGATCAGCTCCCGGTGCCTGGGCCACGACTTCAACCCCGACCCGCTCACCCCAAATCTTTAACTGGTCGATGGCTGCCGCCCGAAAGGTGTCGGCAGCGACCAGCAGGACGCTCTGTCCGGAATTGACGAATTTATTGGCAACTTTGCCGATGGTCGTTGTTTTTCCGACCCCATTGACGCCGACGACCATGATCACAAACGGACCTTTCTCCGGCATAACCTTTTCAGCAGGCTGATCGGCTGCGGCTATGTAGGAGAGGATTCGCTCGCGAAAAACCGCCTTCAGCGAGCGAGGATCACTGAGTTTATCCCGTTTGACCGTCTTGCGGGCGTATTCCAGTATATCGGTACTGGTTTCCACCCCAAGATCGGCAGTAATCAGGATTTCTTCCAGTTCGTCAAACAGGTCCTGGTCAATTTCTTTTTTGCCGAGAAAGAGGGTATCGATCCGTTCAACAAAAGAGTCCCGAGTTTTCCCCAGCCGCTGCTGCAGCCGGCGAAACAGGGAACGGCTCTGCTCGTCTTCTTCCTCGAGGGCAGTAAGTTCATCGGTTTGCTCCAGGACAGGAGGTTCCCCGGCTTCAAGGGCAGCTTCCGCCTCTTCGATGACCTCTTCGACAACCTCTGCGACGGTCTCTTCGACCTGTGGCTCGGCTTCCGCAGCAACGGGCTCTTCACCTGTCGGCGCCTGGTCAAGGACGGTCTCCGGCTGGGCAACGATGTGATCCGACTCCTGGATATCGGCTTCCGGTTCCTGCGGGGCAGGCTCGACAGCAGCTGCAGGTTCCGGCTCCGACGATGCAACAACCTGCTCTTCGTCAACCACCTCGGGCTGGTCATCACCTGGTAAAGCTATTTCCGCTTCAACCGGTTGCGGCTCAATCCCTGTTTCCGCATCCGTTGCAGCGGCGGGTGTGGCAGCTTCCTGCTCTCTCTCCTCTTCCTCTGCTTCAACCGGCGGCTCTTCAGCGGCTTCGGCAAGGGAAGAACCAACGGCAGGGGGTTCTCCCTCCCGGGCTTCTTCAGCCAGCAGTTCTTCCATCGGCGGCGCTTCGGGCACGGCCTCTTCAGCAGGCGCGGGTTCCGGTTCTACCTCCAGGGCGGGTTCATCGGCTTCCGCCACTCCCGACGCCTCTTCCGTCGTCTGTTCGGAAACTGGGGGCTCGGGCACCGTCTCCACCGGCTCTTCTTTAACCGGTTTGTCTTCAACCGGTTCCGGTTCAGGTGCCGCTGGAGGGGGCTCCACCACCTCCTCCGGGGGTTCTTGCGCCTGGGTTACCGGTTCAGCAGGAGGCTGCTGTTCAGGGCTTTCGCTTTGTTCGAGTTCCGATTCCTGAGGAACCTCGACAGGTGTTTCTTCTTCGACCTTTTTCTTGCGGCCGAACTTCTTTTTAAACCAGCCCAGCATCAGCTATCCGCCTTTTTATCTATTGCTATATCAAGCACTTCACGAATGGTATGAGGATAGTGAAAGATGACCCCCTCACGGATATCCTCTGGTATCTCCAGCACATCCTTTTCATTGAGTACCGGCAGAATCAACTCGTTAATTCCGGCACGGAGTGCTGCCAGTACCTTTTCATTAATGCCGCCCACCGGCAGCACATCGCCGCGCAGGGTAATTTCTCCGGTCATGGCCACATCCTGACGCACCGTATTTCCGGTGATCACCGAAACCAGCGACGAGACCATGGCTACCCCTGCCGACGGCCCATCTTTGGGTATGGCGCCCTCCGGGACATGGACATGCAGGTCCAATGTGGAGAACTGTTCCTCATCAATGCCAAGCTCAGCAGCATGGGACTTGATATAGGTAAGGGCAGCAGTAGCCGATTCTTTCATCACATCGCCCAGCTTACCGGTCAGGGTCAAGCCGCCCCGCCCTTTCATGCTGGAGGTCTCGATAAAGAGGATCTGACCGCCGACAGGGGTCCAGGCAAGGCCGGTTGCCAACCCCGGTCCCCAGGTCCTGGCCTTCATTTCGGAAAAGAAGCGCAGCGGTCCCAGATAGGTATACAGGTCCTCTGTGGTGACCACGGATTTTTCGGTCTTTCCTTTGGCTATTTGCGCGGCCACCCCTCTGCAGATGGATGCTATTTCACGCTCCAGGTTCCTGACCCCCGCCTCTCGGGTATAGGATTGGATCAACTCGGCGATGGTCTCTTCCGGAATCTCCAACAGCTCTGTACTCAGGGCATGCGCCTCCAGCTGTTTCGGCACCAGGTGCCTGGTGGCGATGGCCACCTTCTCCTGCATGGTGTAGCCGGATAGTTCAACCACCTCCATTCGATCCCGCAGGGGTCCGGGAATGGTATCAAGCACATTGGCGGTGGCAATAAACATCACCTTGGACAGGTCGAACTCGATATCCAGGTAGTGGTCGGTAAAGGTCGAATTCTGCTCAGGATCAAGCACCTCAAGCAGGGCTGAGGAAGGATCGCCGCGGAAATCGTTGCCCAGCTTATCCACCTCATCCAGGAGAAAAACCGGGTTATTGGCCTCGGCCCGTTTCAGGCTCTGGATAATGCGGCCAGGCAGCGCCCCGATATAGGTCCGACGATGCCCCCTGATCTCGGCCTCGTCGCGTACGCCGCCAAGGGCGATACGAACGAACTGGCGGTTCATGGTTCGGGCTATGGACTGACCAAGCGAGGTCTTGCCGACCCCTGGAGGACCGCTCAGGCAGAGAATCGGCCCGTGGATGTCTTCCTTGAGTTTACGGACGGCAAGAAATTCCAGAATGCGCTTTTTGATTTTTTTCAACCCGTAATGGTCTTTATCCAGGTCTTTCTCGGCCTGTTCCAGGTCAAGGGTATCGGTGGTCGACTCCATCCACGGCAGATCGAGGATCCAGTCCAGATAATTCCTGGATACCGTGTACTCAGGAGATGACGGTGAAATCCGCTCCAGCCTGCCCAGCTCCTTGTCCACTACCTTCTGGGCCTCTTCGGTAAGCGCTTTTTCCGCGAACCGTTCACGCAGTTCCCGGATTTCCACCTTGTCGTCTTCACCTTCACCCAGTTCCTTGCGAATGGCCTGCAGTTGCTGCCGAAGAAAAAATTCACGCTGCCGCTCATCCATGTCCTTTTTCATGGACTTCTGCAGCTCGTTGCTCATTTCCACGGTTTCGATCCGATCATTCAGCTCTCGGGTCACCCGATGCAGCAGATCGTGCAGGTCCTCCAGTTCCAGTACCTCCTGCTCGGCTTCGAGTTTCAGGTTGAGTTGGGAGCTGACCAGATAGGCAACATAGAAGGGATTCTCCAGGGAATTGACCGTGGCCAACAGCTCCTGGGGCAGTTCGCTGGCTGCGACAAGCTTCTGAAACTGGTTGCGGAGGTTGAAGACAAGGGCTTCAATCTTTTTATCTTCAACCAACTCCATGGGAATCTCGCTGATCCGGGCGCGGAGATAGGGATCGGTCTCGGTATACTCCTCAACCCGCATCTTGCGGGTACCGCTGACCAGGACCTGATAAAATCCCTGGGACGACTTGGTCAGCTTGTGCAGGTAGCCAACTACCCCGATATCGTACAATTCATCCTGGCCGAGGTTTTCTCCTTCTTCCACCTTATCCTTTCGACTGGGCAGCATGCCGAACATCCGATCGCCAAGCAGGACATCATCAATAAGCTGTTTAGAGGATTCACTGGCCACCTGAAGCGGAAAGCCCATTCCCGGATAGAAGACGAATCCCTGCAAGGGCAGAATGGGAAGAGATTCAGGGATTTCGAGTGTTGTCGGATCGACTTTTTTCTGTTCTATATGCTCTGTTACTTGTTCGTTTGTCATCATTATTCACCGGGCTGAATCGCTATATTGACTTTTCCCTTCCTGACGCGCTTGGGTAACCTCACCACAAGTATGCCGTCGGCATAGGCGGAGCTGACCTGGTCGACATCCACCTGCGACGGCAGGGAGACGGTCCGCTGAAACTCGCCCAGTTCAATCTCCAGTTGATGGATACAGGCAATTGATTGCTGGTCAGGCAGCTGTCTTGTTCCGCTGATCACCACCCGCTGTTCATCTACGGTTACCTGCAGGTTTTCACGGGTGACGCCTGCGATATCCGCATACACATATACTTCATTTTCTGCTTCGTATATGTCCACCGGCGGCTCCCAGCCGCCTGCTCCCATGGGCATCATGCGGGCAATCGTCATATTACGGAGCATGCGGCCGGTCTGCTGCTGCATCTGTTCCAATTCCTTGAATAACTTCTTGCTGAAGGGGTCCATTTCTTTCTCCACTCGTCTGCCTGACGCAGGCGGCTGTTGATTGCTCACACCGGCCGTACCTGCCGGTATATGATATGGGCGGAATTGCTATAGGCTGAGCATCTGAGGTATCATTTCCGCTCAGGTGTGCTCCGGATGGAGCGATAGGCGATAGACCTCCCCCAGGCAGAGCCCCGATCTCCTCTACCAGTGTTTTTCATCAGCGCAAGAGGAGAGAACCGGCAATTTTTCGGGAACCGAGAAAGCACTTGTTCAATGCAACAATTCAAGCAGACAAGCGTCAACGGTTGTCAACTTCCTGCAGCCCCAAAAATTTCGATTCCAACGGGGATGGTCAAGCCTATCAACTGTCCGGTTTTTCTTCTGCAAAATAAGTAAGCACTATAACTATTCTGACAATTATAAATCAAGAAAAAGACAGCAGATACTTCTCCACCTGCTCAGCCGGTTCCTGCAGCAGGCATGTGCACAGCCCGCTGCACCATAAATGAATGTCCGTTCACTCTGCACAATGCCCAGGAACAGCTCCCTGCAGAAATAACCACCCACCCACCTTTTCGTACCTTTTTGATTGCAATTCAACAAACAGGAATTAGATTACAACCCGATTATTTTCTGGTGATCATCAAAGTGACTGCGATAATCGACTGACCTGGCGCCCTGAGCTTTTTCTCCTTCCCGGCAGATACCCGGGGCTGTTTCGCCGCGATCGTTCGCACAGCTTCCCTGCCTGTTTTTGGCTAGTAACCCGGTCGATCCGATAACGTATCATTGGAACAACCGATTCTCATCGACAGGGAATACCAACTGACAGCCGCTTTGAACACCTATTTCATACTTTCATGGAGGCAATTATGAGCAGTTCATGCAACGGATCTTGCGGTACGGAACAGGGCGGCAGCTGTAACTCGGCAGATGCCCACCTCGCCCAGCAGGATATGGCCATCAACAAATCTCTGGGCAGGATAAAAAACAAAATCCTGGTTATGAGCGGTAAAGGCGGTGTCGGTAAATCAACGGTTGCCGTAAACCTGGCACTCGGTCTTGCCAAGAAAGGGCATAAGGTTGGATTAATGGATGTAGACCTGCATGGTCCCGACATCTGCAGGATGCTCAACCTTACCGGTTCACTTGAGCCCCCCGAAGACCCCAACGGTCTCATTCCACCGCTCACCTACGACGAGCACCTCAAGGTGGTCTCGCTGGAGTACATGATGAAGGACCGCGATGAAGCCATTATCTGGCGCGGCCCGCTGAAAATTCAGGCCATCCGGCAGTTTGTTGCCGATATGGACTGGGGGGAGCTGGACTACCTGGTTGTTGACGCTCCTCCGGGCACCGGCGACGAGCCCCTGTCCATCGCGCAGACCATCCCCAACGTGCAGGCGGTTGTAGTGACCACTCCGCAGGCGGTTGCCCTGGCCGATGTCCGCAAATCAATCAACTTCTGCAAGACCGTTGAAATGCCGATCGTCGGCGTGGTGGAAAACATGTCCGGCTTCATCTGTCCTCATTGCGAAGAAACCGTCGACATTTTCAGTAGCGGCGGCGGCGAACAGACTGCACGCGACTTTGACCTCCCCTTCCTGGGCAAGGTTCCCATGGATCCACGGGTTGTGGTCGCCGGCGACAGTGGCAGCCCTTATCTGTCCTCAGATGAATCCACTCCAGCCACAGAGGCGTTTGGAAAGATAGTGGAGTCTGTTGAAAAACGGCTTCCTGCCACTGGCGGCGTTTCTCTGAACACTATCGAGACAGGCAGTGGCTGCGCCTGCGGGCCCGGCGGCTGCAGTTAATCTTTTTCCAGTTTCGCAGCCCGGTCTTCCGGGCTGCGGCATCAACCTGTACGGGAGCTATTGCACATGCTTGTTCAACAACTAACGGTCGGCATGATGGGCGTTTGTGCCTATGTCGTTTCCTGTGAGTCTACCAAAACCGCAGCGGTCATTGATCCCGGCGGAGATGAGGACCGAATCCTAGATTACTGCCGTGATAATGGGCTGCAGGTAAAATACATTATCAATACCCATGGTCACCCCGATCATGTGTGCGGCAACGGCCCTATCAAGGAGGCGACCGGTGCCAAGATTATCATGCACACAGCCGATGTTGAATACTTCAGCGACCCGGACCTCAAACGCTATTTTTCCGCACTTGGTCTGCCCGAGTCGCCGCCAGCGGATATCCTCGTCAATGATGGCGACACCATCACCATCGGCGAGGAAGAGCTGACCGTTATCCACACCCCGGGACACTCCCCGGGCGGCATCTGCCTGTACAATGCTCCGCACCTGTTCACCGGTGACACCCTTTTTGTCGGCGGTGTGGGAAGGACCGATTTTCCGCGCTGTTCCATGGCGGAGCTGAGCAACTCCATTAAAAATCGGTTGCTGACCCTGCCTCCGGAAACCATCGTCTGGCCCGGCCACGGGTATGGCGGCTCCCAGTCGACCATTGGCGCGGAAGCACGCTCCAATCCTTATTTCTAGCACCGCCAACCCGGAGCGGCTGCTTAGACAGCGGCAAAAACGCCCCCTCTCCGGGGCGTTTTTACCATCATTCCTTCGCCTCAACGCACTCTACAACCACCCCAGCACAACGTTATGCGTGAAATCGTACTCGGCACCGCCGGCCATGTAGACCACGGCAAAACCAGCCTGATCAAGGCGCTTACCGGAACAGATACCGATCGGCTGAAAGAAGAAAAACAGCGGGGAATCACCATCGAACTGGGTTTTGCCCACCTTGACCTGCCGTGCGGTCACCGTCTCGGTATTGTGGATGTACCCGGGCACGAAAAATTTATTCGCAATATGGTCGCTGGTGCCGCAGGCATGGACATGGTAGCGTTTATCATTGCCGCAGACGAAGGTATCATGCCGCAGACCAGGGAGCATTTTGATATCTGCCGCCTGCTCGGCCTACGCAACGGTATCATCATCCTGACCAAAAAGGACATGGTGGAACCCGACTGGCTGGAAATGGTCGAAGAGGAGGTTCGAGAATTCTTTACCGGCAGCTTTCTGGAGGAAGCGCCAATTCTCCCGGTTTCATCGGTTACCGGAGAAGGAATCGACAAGGTGGTGGCGCTGCTTGACGAGCGGGTACGGTCGCTGCAGTTTCAGGAGGAATTCGGCCCTTTCAGGCTGGCGGTTGACCGGGTCTTCAGCATGAAAGGCTTTGGTACGGTGATCACCGGGACTTCACTCTCGGGCAGGATTGCGCTTGGCGACGATATCATGTTTTATCCCGGTGGACTGACAGCCAAGATCAGAGGAATTCAGGTCCATGGCCAGGAGGTGGAACTGGTTGAAGCAGGCCATCGAACGGCAATCAATCTGCAGGGGATCGAGAAGGAGCAGATACGCAGAGGCGATGTGGCGGCAACCCCGGGAGCCCTGATCGACACCACGCTTCTGGATGCACGGCTGCACTATCTCGCCACCAGCGGCCGGGACCTGAAGAATCGAAGCCAGGTGCGGGTTCATGTGGGTACCCGGGAAATCATCGGTCGGGTGCTGCTGCTGGAAGAGGAAAAACTTACCCCCGGGTCCGATGCCGGCGTGCAGTTGATTCTCCAGGAACCAGTGGCCGCCTGGCCCGGCGACACCTACGTCATTCGCAGTTATTCGCCGATCACCACTATTGGCGGCGGCACCATTTTAAATACCGCTCCGCGCAAGCGCAAACGAAGCAGTGAGCAGCACCGGGAACACAACCGCCAGGCATTCGCCATCATGGAGGGAAGCGACGACACGGAAAAGATGCTGCTTTTTCTTGAAGAGAGCGGTAGAGACGGCATCACTGCCGACCAGTTGGCGGTCCGCCTGGGCATTTTCGGCAATAAACTCAAAAAGATTACCCAGCAACCGATCAGCGCCGGACGGGTCATGGTGGTGGATTCTGAGAGCCAGCGACTGGTTGCCGCCGATATTGTTGCCCGTCTCAGGGAGCAGATTGTCGATTACCTGACCCGCTACCATCAGGAAAACCCGCTCAAGTCCGGACTGGCCAAAGAAGAACTCCGTTCCCGGCTCAAGCCGCCGGTGGATGCCAAGCTCCTCCACTATACGCTTTCCTCGATGACGCGAAAAGGAGAACTGGAACAGAGCGGCGCAGAAATCAAGCTGGCAGGACACACCGTTACCCTGCAGGTCGACGAACAGGAGATGCAGGAAAAAATCGGATCGCTCTATCGCACCGCCGGACTGAAGCCGCCGATTCTCAAGGAAGTGCTGGCCTCCTTTGATATGTTCCCCGCCCAGCAGATCATGCAGGTCATCGAACTGCTGCGGGAACAGGGGCAGTTGATCAAGATCAACGAATCCCTCTTTTTCGATGCCCAGGCAGTCAGTACCCTCAGCCGCGAGGTTACCGCCTTCATCCAGCAGGAGGGAGAAATTGATGCCCCCCGGTTCAAGCAGCTGACCGGACTGACCAGAAAATTCTCCATTCCCCTACTCGAGTATTTTGACAAGATCAAGCTGACCATCAGGGTGGGCGACAAACGGGTGCTGCGCAAGTCCTGACCCGTGAGCATGGGCACCAAGCGCGTCCGTTTGTTTATATGCAACCCGACGAGCTCCATCCCTGCCCGAGCCGTGCTTCCACGTACAGGGCCAGTGCCATAATCGCCCGGTCTATACTGCGGAAAACCGGAAAGCCGAGGGCCTCCAGGTCTGCAACAAAGGGGTCATACACCGCACCGCCGTCAACAACCAGCACCAGCGGTTTGCTCAGGCTATCCCTGAGGCTGGACATGTGATGATATATGCCCTGGCGGTAGGCTTCGCTGCCATCAGCCAATGAATGCATGGCCGGAGTAATCGGAACCAGGCCGGCCACCACGGCGTCCACTTCACTCTCCTCTGCCAGAATACGAATAACTTCGGCAAAAACCCGGTCATCGGCGCCAGGATTGATATCCAGCGGATTATCGATGGTTACCAGTGTATCCAGCCGATGCTCCGCCATGAGGCCGGCAAGTGCTTTCTCCGTTTTCCCGGTAAACGTCGCCAATTCCATGGCATAGTCATCGGTGTGGATATAATCTGCCAGGCCCACCGCCTCAAAACCGGCACTGGAAAAACCGGCGATCCGCTTGCCGGGTATCGGAATACCGTGCAGCATGGACGCCAGCTTGAGCAGATCGGCGAACTGGTCAAGCGTCTGGGCAACAATGGCCCCTGCCTGGCGCAGGCAGGCCTCGCACACAACGTAATCGCCAGCCAGTGAAGCGGTGTGCCCAGAGGTTGCCTTCTGCCCCTCGGGCGTTCTTCCTGCCTTGTAAAAGACCACGTTCTTGCCCGCCTGCACGGCATCACGTACCGCCCCGGCAAAGACATCGCCGTCTAGGTCATTGAACCCTTCGGCATAGACCCCGATCACATCCACCTGGTCCTGGCAGCTGAAGTACTGCATGAAGTCGCCAAGGCTCAGGTCGGTCTGGTTGCCGATGGAGACCAGGTATAGGGGATCAAGGTCGGGAAACCTGCTCATCCGGGTCCCCATGAAGGCGCCGCTTTGACTGATGAAGGCAATTCGCTGTTGCCCGCCAGTCTGCTGTTTGGCCAGTTTCTCTTCCGGCAGAAACCAGGTATCGTAGGTGCCGGGATGAGAGATCACCCCCATGGAGTTGGCGCCAAGGATGATCGGTCCCTGCCACGGGAGGTGACGCGAATGTTGCAGCGCTGACCGCACCTGTTCCGCCCGCTCCCGACTCTCCTCTGTTTCGCCGATGCCGCCGGGAATAAGGAGAACGCTTTCCGCACTATGCCCGGCAATAACCGCATCAATGACCGCTGGAACCTGCTGCGAACCGATCGCCACCACCAGCAGATCCACAGGTCCTGGGAGTTCATCCAGCCCACCGATGCAGCGCACCCCGTCGATGGCCGCACTCTCCGCCTGAATGACCGAAAGTCGCTCGGCAGGAAAACCAGCTCGAACAATATTGCGGAGGATGACGCGACCGAAGTTTATTCTGGATGCGGATACCCCCAGAATCGCAATGGATGCGGGATGAAGCAGGTTATTGATTTTTTCTATGGGGCGTCGGGGCGCTACCGCCTGTGGAGCGGAGAAATTAAGGAGGCCGTCCAGAGGCACCATATGAAAATCGGTAAAGGCAAAGGGGTTGACCTCAAATTCATTGATATACCAAGCTGCCTCGGGGTTTGCCGAGGAAAAATGATTTCCCACTTCGATCATGGCGGAAAAACACTCGACCAACTGCTCATCGGTCACAATGCGCTTCTGTCCCCGTGTGAGTCCTATGAGCTTGCGATAGGAGACCGTCTGACTGAACAGCTGAAAAAAGGCAAGCCCGCTGATCGCATTGGTTGGGGCAGTCACTATTGCCTTGTTCTTACGAAAGAACGTTGCATACAGCTCCGTATCGGTGCCGCCGAGGCCGGCACTGAGCACCATCCCGAATTCCCTGGTATGGCGGAGACCGACAATCAATTCATTGCCAAATGCCTCGGAATCAGGCGGCATGTACTGGATGAGCAACACCCCCCTGACATCGGCAATGACCGCCTCCAGCAGGTCTTCACCGCTGAGGCCGGCATAGGACTCGGGTACCACCGCCTCCCCGCTTTCAATAAGCCGCTTATACTGCTCGGGGACTTCATACTGCATCCGGCGCCAGGTGGAACGGATGGTATCAGGGTCGTTGCTGACCACCCGCACTCCCCCAACCTCTGTCTTGTGGACGATGGTCGGAGAAACGATTTTCATTACTACCCGTTCTCCGTCAAATCCAGCCAACTGCTGCTGCTCAGGCTTTCGCCCTGCGGGCAGCAGCGTGCAGCGAGGGACGGTTTCGGAGCCTAAGGCAGCCAGAAAAGCGTAGGCCTCGTGCTCAAACAGGGCGCTCCTTCCTTCCGCTGCTGCAGCAGCAAGTATCTGTTCGAGCTGGTCCCGGTCCACACTGGTCTGGATGTGGAGTAAACGACATTGTTTCTTCATACAACACCCATCCTCAGAGGAGGGAAAAGGAGATGGCGGGTAAAAAGAGGTAGGCTGGCAATTGCTCCACGCCTGTACAGGTGCCAGTCCGGATTGCTCATGAGCAATTTCACTTCAAATTCACTTGATTGATATTATTACTTAAAGGGAAATCCAGGCTACTCCCAGCCATCAATCCCCCTACCCGAGCAGATAGACGCCGCTGCCAGCCGGCCCTGCATATAGAGCGAAAGCGTTTTGACCGCCCGATCACATACGGTAAAGACCGGAATATGCGCATCAATCAATGACTGACGGAGCGGCTGGTACAGTTCACCACCGTCCACCACGGCCACCACCGGCTTTTCAGCCTGCGCACAGAGTGCTATCAACCGGTTTTTGATGCTGTCAGCGGCATTCATATCGTATTTGGCGTTCTTCGGGTCCTGGAGGGTGCGCATGGCCGGCGACAGCGGGTCAAGGCTGATCACCAGGGCATCGACGTCAGGATCCCTGAGCAGCACCTCCGCGACCCCGGCATGCACCTCGTCATCTGCCGCGGGGTTGATGTCCAG
This sequence comes from Desulfogranum aggregans, assembly GCF_055398265.1. Lineage (NCBI taxonomy): Bacteria > Pseudomonadati > Thermodesulfobacteriota > Desulfobulbia > Desulfobulbales > Desulfobulbaceae > Desulfogranum > Desulfogranum aggregans. Next base: position 1,395,970 of record NZ_AP042447.1, read on the forward strand.
GGGATTGGCCACGTTCACCAGACCACTCAGCCGTTTAGCCGCCAGCAACGCGCCTAGGGACTGCACCGTTGATTCGGCAAAGGTTGCCAACTGCATGCGAAACGCTTCCGACACCAGGGAATCGGCCATGCCTACCGCCTCAAAACCGGCACCGCTTACTGCTGCCAGCCGATTTCCCTGAATGGGGCGGCCGTGGAGCCGTTCGGCAAGAAAAAAAAGATCCTGAAATTCGGCAAAGGAACGCGCAATAATAGCTCCGGCCTGGCTTACACAGCTCTCACACACCATATAGTCACCGGCAAGCGAGGCGGTATGGCTGCTGGTTGCCGCTTTCCCTTCCGGGGTGCGCCCGGCCTTGTAGAAAACAACCACTTTGCCGGCAAGTACAGCAGCCCGTACCGCCCTGCAGAAAGCCAGCCCATCCATGTCATTGAACCCTTCTGCATACACGGCAATCACATCCACTGAATCGACATCCTGAAAATATTCCATCATGTCGCCCAGGGTGAGGTCGGTCTGGTTGCCCATGGAGATCATGTAGGCCGGTTGCAGTTCTGGGCACTGGTGGCTGCGATGCAGCATGAACGCACCACTTTGGCTGATCAGCGCAGCACGCTGAGTGGTGGTGGCTGTATGCAGGGGCAGCTTTTCCCGAGGGATGAACCAGGTGTCATAGCGCCCGGGCCTGGAAATCACTCCCATACAGTTGGCGCCGAGAAACACCGGCCCCCCGGCGACACCACTGTGGGCCTCGTCAATCAGCCTGATCACGTCTTCGGCCCGTTGTCTGCTTTCCACGGTTTCCCCCAGACCGCCTGCAATAAGCATAACGCTTGCTGCGCAGGAACGCGCAATGACCTCGGCAATGATGGCAGGGAGGTGCTCGGCGGCTACCGCCACGATCAGCAGGTCGACCGGCTCCCCCAGTGCTTGCAGGGCAGGAATACAGGCAACGTTTTCAATCGCTTTTTCCGTCGGGTGAATGACAGAGAGCTGTTCGCTGGGATACCCCTCGGCGAGTATGTTTTCCAGGATGATACGTCCAAAGTTTTTGCGGCTGGCGCTCACTCCCATGATGGCTATGGAACGTGGATGAAGCAGCTTATGGATGTTGTTGACCGGCCGTTGCTGCCTGAGTATGGGTTGACGCCCGAACCGGCACATACCATCCAGGGGGACCATCAGGTAATCGGTAAAGGCAAAGGGGTTGACCTCCAACTCCTCCAAGGTAAAGGATACATCCCGATTATCCGGTGCATAGTAATTGCCCAGGGCAATAAACGACGAAAAACACTCGATCAACTGTTCATCGGTCACCACCCGCCGTTGTCCCCGGGTCAGGCCTGCCAATTTTTTATAGGCAATGGTGGAGCGAAACAGTTCAAAAAAACTCTGTCCGTCCGTCAGTCTGGTGGAAGAAGCGATAATAGCCTCTCCTTTACGGAACCGCTGGGCATAGAGCTCGGTATCGGTACCGCCCAGCCCGGCACTGATCACCATCCCAAATTCACGGGTGCGTCGAAGCCCGACGATCAATTCGTTGCCAAAGGCAGTGGAATCCGGCGGCATGAACTGCACCAGCAATACTCCGGTGAGATCGTTGCGTATCGCCGCTTCCAGAGCTTCGCCCCGTAAGTGACTGTACGCCTCCGGTACACCCGCCTCTTGTCGTTCCAGCCGCAGGCTGTAGTGCTCAGGTACTTCATACAGCATACGCCGCATTCCGGAACGGATCGCATCAGCCCGATTGGCAACAATTCGCACCCCGCCGACTTCGGTTTTATGCACAATGGTCGGGGAGACAATCTTCAGGACAACGCGGTCGCCGGGCAACTCGGTCAACGCGCTGTCGGAAAATCGAGTACCGCGAGGAATAAACATGGTCCTCGGCGGCGTTTCCGCACCGGAGAGGGCCAGCAGGGAATAGACCTCATATTCGTAGAGAAAATCGCGACCGTCATCGGCAGCAGCCTCCAACATGCCGGTTATGGACGAAAAATCAATGGACAGGCTCATTTCTCACTCCGGTTGAGCGGATGGTGTGCGCCAAAACAGTCACTGAATGCTTAGCGACCGCCTGTTTCCGGACAGCAACTGATCGCCTCTGCTGCCACCTGAATATGACTCTTTTCCGCCTGGGCAATTTCAAGAAACACTTTTTCCAACTCCGTTCCACCATAGGTTTGGGCAAGATGCCGGTACATGTCATAGGCGGTGCATTCAATGTATACGGCCATTTCCATGGCTGCCAGGCAGGGATTGTCGGTATTCTCCGTCAATACATCAAACAACTGGTCTACCGGCAGGTTCCCTTCAACAATATCTCCGGTTAGCCCCTGGTAGACAGTTGTAAAGGAGGCCACCCCCTCATCACGTGCTGCCCAATGCCGATGAAGCAGCCGTGCATGGGCCTCCTCGGCCCGGGCCAGCATTCGCAACGGACGCTGCAATCGCTCGTCCTTGAGACGTTCGAGAAGCGACTGATAAAAGCGCTCTGCACCCCGCTCCAGTTCCATTGCCCGGGTAAAGAGCTCGTGGACGGTGCCGGCGCCGAGAAAAGATTTGAGATCAGGCATACCGCTCAATACCATCCCGTCCCATGCGAGCATGCCGCCATCCATATTATACAGTGCAGGCTGCTCAGCGGTTCGGTTTGCTCCAATAAGGGTTGCAGCCGCGCGTGACCTCTTCCCTGAGCGACAATACATCACCAGCTTTTTGTCACTGGGCAACTCACCCGCGCGTGCAGCCAGCTCCCCCAAAGGAAAGAGCGCCGCTCCGGGAATGTGTCCCTGCAGGTATTCATGGGGTTGCCGTACATCCACCACCAGGTATTCCTGCTCGTGGTGCGAACGGATAATATCTCGTACCCGATCGACCGATATGTTTTCATACACCGCTTCCATGCTCGCTCCCCCAGCGCCAAATTGACACCCTCTTTGATTATTTCGCAGATGCTCCACCGGCCAAGCAACGCAGCGTGCTCGACATGACTGCCGAAGCATGTCCTCGACATGGCGGTGGGGCTGCAAATACCCTCGTTTTATCTCGTGGAAAACTGTACACTAACAAAACGATGCAACAATACCACAATAAATGGTTCGATTCATGCCTATGGTAAACACCATAAGTATCCACCCTGCCAAGGAGACGGTTGTATGAGCATACGAAAAATTACCTCCCTGACCCTGCTGCTGTCGTTCATCCTGTTGACCATCACCAGCATCATCCTGTATGTGGTACCCGAAGGGCGGGTCGCCTACTGGTCCGACTGGAAGATGATGGGGCTTACAAAAAGCCAATGGGGCAACGTGCATATCAATCTTGGTTTTCTTTTCCTGGCAGCAGGGCTGTTGCACCTGGTGTACAATTGGAAGCCCATGATCGCCTATATGAAGAACCGGGCCAGGCAACTCAAGGTATTCACACCCAATTTCAACATTGCCCTGGCCATAACTGTGGCCTTCACTGTTGGCACCCTGCTCTCTCTCCCCCCGTTCAGCTCTATTCTTCACTTCGGTGAATCATTTAAAGATGCGGCAGCGGAAAAATATGGGGAACCACCCTATGGCCATGCAGAACTCTCATCGCTGAAAATGTTTGCCAAGCGGACCGGCATGGATCTGGAACAGATGAAAACCCAGCTGCTCAAGGCAAACATCTCCTTCTCCGGTGAAGAGCAAACCTTATTGGAAATTGCCCAGGCCAACAGCACCACCCCTAAGGCTGTATACGACCACATGAAACAGCCCGAACCACAGCTGGAACCAGGTGAAACACTCCCCTTCCCTGCAGAACCTTTTCCAGGACTCGGCCGCAAGGTCCTCAGTGAATTGTGCAGGGAGTATGGTCTTGACCAGCAGGTAATCCTTGCCGCCCTTGCTGCCAAGGGGGTACAGGCTGACCCGCAGCAATCCCTCAAACAGATCGCCGCTGCCAACGATTCCGATCCCCATGCGCTGTTTGAAATTATTCACGATGCTGCAGTCACCAATTGAAACAATCGCCCAGAAACAACATGAGTGCGTTCAGGCTCAGGCAGCAGCACCATGAACAATCAGTTTATGGGTATCGGGTTATACCGTGAAAAAATTGAGGAGCGGACAGAAGGCAGCCGGGCAATCAAGTTCATTGCTTTTTGCCAGCCACGTTGACCGCGCTTCCCCTCCAGGCAACGCGGCCGCGAGGGTAGAAAAAGATCAGGTGATCGCGACGCAGCACCACACGCAACCCTCGGCTGAGATGGAGTTCCATACCGGTCCGCCCTTCTTTGACAGCCCTGACTACAGCGAGAATATGCTCATAGCGGGCGGGAGAACCCATTGACCAGAGCAGGGACTCGAACAGCCGACGTTGCAACGCCGGGTGATACCGGTGAAGTGCATGACGATCCAAGACGATCTCAGGAGTGTCCTGGCTGTGTGGCGAATGCTGGTCTGCTATCACCACCCTCTTTTTCATGGCTGCAACCATGGTTGCCAGCAGTTCTTCATCCTGCTCAAGATTGGCTGCTGTCTTGAGAATAGCCTTGCGAATGCCTGGATCATATTCGTGCTCCAGCAGGGGCAGCAGTTTATGGCGGATGCGGTTTCTCAACAGTGAACAATCCTCGTTACTCGAATCTACGCAATAGGCTATTCGGCGCGCAGCGAGGTATTCGAGCAGGGTCTGTTTGCTCAGGTTGAGCAGCGGACGAATCACCCTCTCCCCCTTTGCAGACATCCCGGCCAGGGCTTTTCGACTGCTGCCCCGCAGCAATCGATGCAGCACTTCCTCCACCTGGTCGTCAGCAGTATGGCCGACCGCGATGTATTCGGCCTGAACGCGTTCCCTGATCTTCTCAAGCGCACCATAGCGGAGGTCCCTGGCCGCGTGCTCCAGGGATTTTTTCATTTTCCGCCTCTCGGTCTCCACATCAACTGTCACCACCTCCCAGTCAAGGCCCAAGTCCCGGGCCATGCGCTGTACCAGTCGCCGCTCATCGGGTGCTTCAGTCGGCCGAAGGCCGTGGTCTACATAGACGGGCAGCAAACGAACAGCGTGCTGCTCGACAGCTGCATGGAGGAGATAGAGCAACGCAGTGGAATCAGGTCCGCCGGAACAGGCGACAATTATGGTTCCCTGTGGCCGCAGCCCGGGAAGAGCGCGGATCCATTGCCGCACGGTACGTTCAAGCGGATGCATGGGAACAGGGAAAAAGGAGCAAAGGAGAGAACCTCCCCGCACCCTCTGACCGACGCAACACTGGCCGACGTGAGGTGAACGGGGAGCGGTGTGGAATCAGGAACCGGGTGGGCGCTGCTTTCGAGGGGCAAGACCGAAAAAAGAAATTGCCCAGAAAATGGCAACCAGCAGCACCAGCCCGCCGACCAGGCCGTCAAGGGTACGCTCAAGCGGTGAGGCCACCCCTGCTGCCACCCGCAGATTCACTATCAACCACAGGAGCAGGATGATGACGGTACCGACCAGACGGCCGTAACGCATCGTAGTATTTTTCTTCTCTGTCATCATGTATTTCCTCCCTGCAATACTCTTCTCCATCTCCAGTGCTGCCCTCCAGTCGGTTCACTGGTGCGGACAGCGCTGGAGGGGTCGAGGGATCAGTCCGAACCTTTGAATTCAGCCACCAACGCCTGGATGGAGGCCTTGGCATCGCCGAAATACATCCGGGCATTATCGGCAAAGAACAGGGCGTTCTGAATACCGGCAAAACCGGGATTCATAGACCGCTTGAGCACGATAACTGTCTTGGCTCTATGGGTTTCTACGATGGGCATCCCGTAAATGGGGCTGTTTTCGTCATCAAGGGCAGCTGGGTTGACCACGTCATTGGCCCCGATAACCACGCACACGTCGACAGAATCCATTCGGGGATTGATGTCATCCATTTCAATCAACTGGTCATAGGGAACATTGGCCTCTGCCAGCAGGACGTTCATGTGCCCCGGCATGCGGCCGGCAACCGGATGAATCGCGTACATGACCTCGGTGCCGTTGTTCTCAAGCAGGTCGCCGAGTTCACGCACCACGTGCTGTGCCTGGGCAACGGCCAGTCCATAGCCGGGAACAAAGGCAACGGTATCAGCCGCCTCAAGAATGTAATAGACATCCTCAGCCGACGCTGGCTTGATTTCGCCCTGGGGACCGCCATCGCCTGCGGCTGCGGCAGTCGTGGTGCCAAAGCCGGAAAAAAGCACGTTGGCCAGGGAACGGTTCATGGCCTTGCACATAATCTTGGTAAGGATTATACCGCTCGCACCAACCAGTGCCCCGGCAACAATCAGGATATTATTGGAGATGACAAATCCAGCGGCACAGGCAGCCAGTCCGGAATAACTGTTGAGCAGGGAAATGACCACCGGCATATCAGCCCCACCGATAGGAATGGTGGAGGTGACACCAAAGCCGAGGGCAATAAGCACGATCAGCAGAAAGACGAGATAGCCGACCCAACTTCCGGGAACGGCGCAGAACAGGGCTGCCGAGGCTACTGCTCCCGCCAGGATGGCGCCATTGATGATGTGCTGCCCTTTGAATACCACCGCCTGCTGGTTAACCCTGCCGCTTAACTTGCCGAAGGCAACCATGGACCCGGTAAAGGTCACCCCGCCGATAAAAGCGGAAAGAAAGGCGACAGCAGCCAGGAAGGGGCTCATCTCCGGATGCTGGTGATACTCGCCCCAGGCAAGCAGCAGACTGGAGATACCGCCAAAACCGTTAAACAGGGCAACCATTTCCGGCATGGAGGTCATTTCCACCTTGTAAGCGGCGAAAAGGCCTATGGAAGCACCAATGACCATGCCAACGATAATCCATTTATAGTCCAGGCCAGCAGCGAGCAGGGTAACCACGATTGCCAGCAGCATACCCAGTGCGGACAGCAGGTTCCCTTTTCGTGCGGTCGCAGGCGAGCTGAGCATTTTCAGGCCGAAGATGAACAACGCTGCCGAGGCGACATACGCAAAATTTATACCGAGGGGTCCGACGTTCATTTGGCATCTCCCTGATCTTTCTTCTTGAACATTTCCAGCATCCTGTTGGTCACGGCATACCCACCAAAAACATTGATAGTGGCAAAAATTACCGCCAAGGTGCCTAAAAAGGTGGCAAATCCGAGACTATCGGTTCTCAGCGAGGCCAGGGCCCCGATAAGGGTGATCCCCGAGATGGCGTTGGAGCCCGACATCAACGGAGTGTGCAGGGTTGAAGGAACCTTTGAAATCAGTTCAAAGCCCAGAAAAATGGCCAGGACAAACACGAATGTTAAATATACGGCTTCCATCTCCTTCCTCACTTATTCATTATCGACTTGTACATCTCACTGAATAACGCCCCGTTATGGGTAATGAGCGCGCCCTTGATAATGTCATCTTCCAGGTTCAGCGCAAAGGTGTTGTTTTCCTTGTCCCAAAAATGGGTGATGAAATTGGTCAAGTTTGCGGAATACATCTGACTGGCGGTTAGTGCTACCCGCCCGGGGAGATTACCGAGCCCGATTACCTTTACCCCGGCAATTTCAACAATTTCATCCTCCTGGGACCCTTCCACGTTACCACCGGTTTCCACGGCCATGTCCACAATGACCGATCCTGGCTGCATCTGTTCAATGATGGCCTGATCAACGATACGGGGTGCGGGCCGCCCGAAAAGCTGGGCAGTGGTTATGACTATGTCGGCCTGGGCGCATGCCTTGGCCATCCCCTGCTTCTGCAGTTCCATCTGTTCAGGAGTCAGCTGCACTGCATACCCGTCCTTGGTCTGGCCGGTTTCTCCAAGATCCACCTTGACGAACTTGGCACCAAGGGATTTTACCTGTTCTTCAACCACTGGCCGGGTATCAAAGGCTTCCACCCGGGCCCCGAGACGACGGGCGGTGGCAATGGCCTGTAAACCGGCCACCCCGACACCGATAATAAAGACCTTTGCCGGCTTGATCGTACCTGCCGGGGTGGTCATCATGGGCAAGATTTTATCCAGCTGCTCAGCACCAAGGAGCACAGCGACATAGCCGCCCAGGTTGGCCTGAGAACTGAGCACATCCATTTTTTGGGCAATGGTGCTGCGGGGGATCATTTCCAGGCTGATCCCGTTCACGCCGGCCTCCAACATCGCATTGACCAGCGGTTCTTCGTTAAACGGGTCCAGATAACTGACATGAATTGCGCCTTTTTTCATCATGCTGATTTCTTCAATCGGCGGTTTTCGCAGCCGCAGGATAATATCACTGCTTTGCAGCAGCGCAGCGCGATCCTGGCTGATGGAGGCACCGGCATCGGCATAGGCTGAATCTTCAATTCTGCAGCTTTGGCCAATCCCAGCTTCCACTGTAACCTCCGCCCCCATTTTTACCAGCTTGTCGATGGAGGCGGGAATCATGGGAACGCGGGTTTCGCCTTCATGCACTTCTCTCATTACCGCTATTTTCATATAGAAACCTCTCGCTTTTTCAGTGAAGATGGTCGTAATACAGGCTAGATAGTTACGAGGCTGTGCTTTTTCAATCCGTAGTTCGGGATCCCTCTTTCAGGCAATTCGACAAGGAAAAGAATCGATCTGCGCAACGCCGGCCGCGGCGCTGTTGCTTGAAAGAACAATAGTAACTGCTCACGGCCACCTCATCTTTGGTCAAGCATCATTCCACGCATAAACGGGCTATAGCGAGGAATGATGCTTGATCAAATCTGCAGCACCCGAGAACGGTTACGGTTCGGAGGGTCATGATACCGAGCAGTTACCACCCCGTGAGTAGTCAGGAAAAATATACACAAACCGTGGTGGACAAAGGGTGCAGGCTGCACCACGGGACAGTCGTAATCTTCTAAAATTGAATTGAAAATCTGTCAAATTAGCGGTTATCCAAGGCAGCTGTCAAGAGAAATCGACAGCATGCAGCTGGCACAGTGCGCCCTCGAAAATACTCGCCGCAGTCCCGACCCTGTGATCCCCGGCAGTCTGTCTGCATTGGCTGGTGCGGCTTCCGGTCCGAGGAAGACCAAGGACTTCTCGAGCCGTTCAACGCTCTCGCCGGGTAAAGGTTTGCAACAATTGCTCGTGAATATTGTCAAATCCCCCGTTGGACAAAACCGCAACCACATCACCGGCAACCGCCATATCGGCCAAATAATGGACGATACCATCTGTATCCGCAAAATAGGCTGCCTTGACCCCCTGTGCCAGCAAATCATCAACCAGGACGGCGGAAGAGAACTGCTGCTCCGAAGGAATGGAGGCAAGCGGCAGGTGCTCGCGTACCAGCACCAGGTCCGCTCCTCCAAAGGCGGTTGCATAGGCCTGCTGAAAAACCGCTCTTCTACTGGAATTGGTTCTGGGCTCAAAGACAACAATCAGTCGATTATTTGGCCATGCCAGGCGGAGGGCCCCTATAGTTTCTCGAACTGCGGTGGGGTGATGGGCAAAATCATCGACAACTGTTATGTCACCGGCAATTCCCCGTACCTGCTGGCGACGTTTTACACCTTCAAAGGCAGCAATGCCCTGCTGCATAGCGGCAACAGAAAAACCCAGGTGATGCAGGAGCGCAATAACCGCCGTAGCATTGAGCGCATTATGCCTGCCAGGCATGGGCAGGGTAAACCGCCCGATGGGTCGACGATCAACCAAAACCGTAAACGACGTGGACAGGCCAACAACGGTAATCTCCTGCACCTGCCAGCGGCAATCTGCTCCCTCCCCATAGGAGAGTACCGGGCAAAGGGCATGCTCCACCAATGCAGCGACCTCGGGATCATCCGTATGGGCTACCAGTACGCCATGGGTGGGAATTCTTCGAATAAATTCGGCAAATGAGGATTTGATCGCATCCAGGTTGGCAAAAATATCGGCATGATCAAATTCAATCGAGGTGAGAATCGCGCACTCCGGCCGATAATGATGGAATTTGGAGACCTTGTTGAAAAAGGCGGTATCGTATTCATCGCCCTCGACCACAAAGAAAGGATCATTGCTGATATGGGAATTGCTGGCAAAGGCTTCCACCAGTCCGCCGATAAAAAATCCAGGGGTACTGCCGGCACGATGAAGGGTCGTTGCCAGCAGGGAGGCCGTGGTTGTCTTGCCGTGGGTCCCGGTGACGACCAACGGACGCCGATTGGCAAGAAAAAACTCGCCCAGAGCCTGGGGCATGGAAAGATAGGGGATGCCCTGCTCGCCAAGAGCGATGGCCTCCGGGTTGGTCGCCCTCACCACATTACCGACAATAACCAGGTCGGGTCGGTGCTCCAGGTTTTCAGCCCTATAGCCCTCCTTCACCGTTATCCTGCGTTCAGCAAGGAAGTCGGACATGGGGGGGTAAACATTCTCATCCGATCCGGTGACGTGGTAGCCCTGCTGTTGCAATAAGCCGGCCATGGCCGCCATACCAGTACCGCAGATACCAATAAGATGAATGGTTTTCGGCTGTTCCGGACACCGGTTGAGCGCAGGATCCATTTGGGCAGAGCGCGTCATTCTCCACGCACCGATCGCCTGACGGCCTTATAGACCTGATCAAAGGTCTCAGGGAAATTCCCTGGTGTTAATCTCCCTGCCTCGATAAATTTGACCACTATCTCCTTGGCACCTTTAAAAATCGCTTCATCGGTAACAGGCCGATGATACTGCTGCGGATTGTTTCCTTCACCTTTCACAGGCTCCTCCTTATTCCAGCGGGTTCCGATACGTTAACCGTTCAGAACCGGAATCTGTTTGTGTGTACTGCGGGGAGATCAACCCAAACAGAGTTGGCTAGGCTACCTTACCAGACCACCCTGCGGAACCTCCCGAAATGGCAAGCCACTGTTTTTGTCATCGCTTGAGAACATTCACTGATCCAACAAAAAAACCCCTGTTACCGGAAGAAGGCCAATTCTTTACCAGGTGTAACAGGGGTTTCCAATCTCACACGAAAAAAACCTATGGGGCACTCTTCGGGAGAATTGATCGCGCAAGCCGAAAGAACTTGCTCAGCAACAGCTAATTTTCGCTCAGCTGCTTGTAGTCGACAGCCTCAGCAAGGGTAATCAGGTCTTCCCGCTCCACCTTATTTCCCTTGACGGTAACCATAAAACGACCGGCTACCACCACGTAAATATCACCGCTGCGTTTATTGGCTTCATATTTAATGATCGCGCGTTGCCCCTTGAGCGTCTCCAGCTTCCCACCACCGGCACCGGCAAACATGGGGTTATTGATCATCATCAGCACGCTTTGCAGCACCGGAGAATCGGAAACGATCTCCAGACTGAGGGAAGCGTCGTCTTTGAAATAATCGCGACTTACCGTTACCCCGCCACCCAGTACTGCAGAACCGATGGTATGGGCACTTGCCTCACCAGCCTGCCAGCCGGAGGGGGGATCCGGCAGGAGCTGCTTCATTTTTTCACTCTTCTGCTGACGAACCAGCTGCGATGCATAGTCCAGGTTGGATGCCGCATCAGCGTACTCGCCGGCTTTATACTGCTTCACCGCCTCTTCAATGGTACTGAGAACGGAATCCTTTTCCTCTGCATGCAACGGCAGAGAGGCGGCCAGCACGAGTGTTCCCGCCGTAATCAGACAAATTACTTTTTTCATCGCCTTCACCCCAAGTATGACACTCGTCTAAACGATCCTCATTGTGATAACAGGCACTGCTGACGGTGTCAAGTGAAGACCCGTTACCCCTGAGCGCAGCCCATGCCATTACTTAATATTTATAATAAGTTATACCCTGTTGACCAGGAGTTCGAGTAGCTGTTCGAAAAAGAAGTATTTTCCCAGCAGGTAAAACACAACCGACATGATTGCTGCAGCCGGTACGGTAAAGAGCCAGGAACCGAAAATGGAACCAACGACTTTGCTGTTGACCCCGCCCAGCCCCCTGGCAAGTCCGATGCCGAGAATGGCCCCCACCAGCGTATGCGTGGTGGACACAGGCAATGAAAGACGGGTGCAGGCAAGCACGGTAGCGGTTGCGGCAATGTCAGCTGCCACACCTCGGGAGGGAGTGATCTCGGTTATTTTATAGCCAACGGTTTTCATAACCCTATAGCCATAGGTAGCAAGGCCCAGCACGATTCCAGCCCCCCCCAGGGCAAGTACCCACAGGGGGACCGGCACCTTCATATCGATGGTTCCGGTCTTGACTACATGAATAATGGCAGCCAGCGGCCCTACGGAATTGGCCACATCATTGGCCCCATGGGCAAACGCCACTGAACAGGAACTGATGATGACCAGGGGAACAAAGGAACGCTCCACTGCCTCCAACTGCTCTCCCAGAGGGTCGTTGCGGCGGGGATTGAGTTTTTTACGGGCAAACAGCCAGGCGACACAGGAGGCGGTTGCAGCGGCAACTATGGACAGCCAGATAGCATTATTACCCGTCAGCCAGGGCATGCTGCCGCTCACATGCTTGAGCCCCTTGTAGATGGTCGCCAGAATGACCACCATGGTGAGGAGAAAGACAATGATCGGCAGATGAACCACCGCAGCGCGTGCTGGCCGTTCTTTGCCGAGAATCGCCTTACTGATGTAGATAAACAGCAGATAGGACATGACCCCGCCTGCCACAGGAGAAATAAACCAGGAGGAGACAATCTGTCCCATTTTCGCCCAGTTGACCGCACTCCAGCCGGCGGCGACGATGCCAAAGCCAGCCACTGCGCCAACGATGGAGTGGGTAGTGGAGACAGGCATGCCGATGAGGGTGGACATATTCAACCAGAAGGCGGCCGACAGCAGTGCTCCGGACATACCAATAATCAGTATGACCGCCACCTCTTCAGGAGCAACTCCGGGAAGGCTCGCCAGGGTACTGGGATCGACAATCCCCTTGCGGACAGTGTTGGTGACATGTGCTCCGACGAGGACTGCCCCGGCAAACTCACAGATCCCGGCGGCTATGACGGCATTCCGTACCGACAAGGCCCCGGAACCGACGGCGTCAGCCATGGAGTTGGCGACGTCATTGGCCCCGATGTTCCAGGCCATATAGAGGCCCAGGAGAGCGGTCATTCCGACAACAATGTAATAGATGTCCATTGGATATTCCCACCAATGCGATACCCCGCCTGCCAATATCGGCCGGCGGTTATGGGTTTTTGATCATCACCTCGAGCAACTCGCCGGCCTTCTGCGCGTGGTCAGCTATATCCCCGAGCCTTTTCACCATTTTTTCATAAAAAAGTATGTTAAGGGTCGACTCTTCCCCTTCTAGAGCAAATATATCCCGTGATAGACGCCGGGACAATTTATCACACTTCCATTCTTCATCACTGAGTTCCTTGATATGCTCAAGAACGGCTCGTGCCTCAGCGCCGCCAAAGGCGGTACCTGCCAGATTCTTGAATTCCACTGAAGCGGTAAGAAAGGTTCCGCTTACCTGGAACACCTGATTGAGGAAATCAAGGAATTTCTCCTGAATGCTTGGATGAATCCGGGTATTGCGGAGGGTGAGGACCACGGTAAAATCCTCTGCCAGGTCCGCCAGCTGCTCCTGGCGGGAGAGAAAGGCAATGAGTTGGTTGCGATCCACCGGAAGAAAGGTCCTTTTGGAAAGAAAGGCCCTTACCTCGTTCTTGATTAAATCAGCCTCATGCTCAAGACGCGACATCTTGGAATGCAGCTGGTGAATGGTTTCGTAATCTTCATCAATTAGGGCCTCCATGAGCGGCCACAACATCTCCACGCATTCGTGCACTTTTTTACTGTGCTCGACGATTGGTCCGAACGGAGAGGTCCCGAACAGGTCACCAATGAGATTTTTCATGTGTTCCTCCGTAAAGTACCGGCTATCCGGATAAATGAGAGTTATCGTTCAAGGCCAGTGAGCGTCGATTTCGGGAAAGTGGAAAGGAGAAGATACGTGCATGCTGCCCCTCGTATGCGAGCCATTTCTTCCTGCTCACACCTGGCAGGCGGGCTCGAAGCTAGCCAAGACTCGAAAGAATGTCAATATATCTTCTCTTGTTGTTCCTGTCTTTCCTGTTTTCTCATGGTCACCTTAGGGAATGAACGATATACTTTTTTCCAGTATAACCTGAGAGCAGGATCAAAAGCCTTGTTTTTCCAACCAAGAGGTGTCCATGCAATTTTTTTATTTATCTGCCCCTCGCCCCCGAACTTTTCTGCTCCTCGGCCTGGTCATAGGCACACTATGGTTCCCCCTGCCTGCCTTTGCGGCAACTGAAGCGCAGTATCCCCTGCCCCTGACCGTGATGATCATTACTCTTGTCGGCGGCCTGTCTTTTTTTCTCTATGGCATGGAAAAAATGAGCACCGGACTCAAACAATCGGCTGGCGACCAGATGCGGGCTATTCTCGCCGCATTGACCCGTAACACCTTTATCGGTCTGTTAGCGGGGGCGTTCGTCACCATGGTCATTCAGTCTTCCAGCGCCACCATGGTCATGCTGATTAGTTTTGTCCAGTCCCAGCTCATGAGCTTTACCCAATCGCTTGGAGTCATCCTCGGTGCCAACATAGGAACCACCATCACTGCCCAGCTGGTGGCCTTCAAACTCACCGATCTTGCTCTGGTCATGGTCAGTGTCGGCTTTCTCCTGCACATGTTCGGAAAAAATCAGCGGACCAAGTCCATCGGTGAAATCCTGCTCGGATTCGGCATCCTCTTCTACGGAATGAAGCTGATGAGTGATGCCATGAAACCGCTTCGGTCCTCTCTGGAATTCGTAGAGCTCATGAAAGGGCTGGAAACACCGCTGCTCGGCCTGGTCGTGGGCATGATCTTCACGGCCCTGGTGCAAAGCAGCAGCGCCACCATGGGGGTCATCATTGTGATTGCCCAACAGGATCTCCTCTCTCTGGAAGCTGGGATCCCCCTCATACTCGGAGCCAACGTCGGTACCTGTGTCACCGCCTTGCTTGCGGCCATCGGCACCGGCAGGGATGCGCAGCGGGTCGCCCTCGCCTATGTACTCATTGAATTCATCGGCGTCGTCCTCTTCCTCTTCTGGATAGAGGAGTTTGCCCAGACAGTCAGGCTCCTCACCGGTGATAGCGGGGCCGGCACCGCGCGCCAGATAGCCAATGCCCACACTGTCTTCAACGTCACCCTGGGAATCCTCTTCCTGCCTCTGGTCGGAGTGGTTGCGCGGTTATGCACCCTGCTCCTGCCCGATAAAAAAACGGAAACCGGCGTTATCCCAGCAACCTGGCATCTCGATGATTCCATGTTGGCCACGCCGGCCCTGGCCATTGAACTGGTCCGTGCCGAGATTTCTCGTATGGCCAAAATACTCTATCGCATGCACCGTGCAGCAATTTATCCTTTTGTGTCCAATAAACCGCGTCATGACGCCATTTATCCCCACCTCACCCTCCTGGAAGGGATTGAGATGCGGGAGCGAAAAATTGATTACCTGGAAAAAAAGACCAGAAACTACATCCTTAAAATCAACAGAAACGAGTTGACGCCTGCCCAGGCCGCTGAGACCATGAGCCTGGTTTCGCTCCTGGACAGCATGGAGGGTATTGGCGATACCATCACCAAGCTGCTCGTTCCCCTGATAGCCAAAAAACAGCGGCTGAAAACCGATTTTTCCAACCAAGGCAAACGGGAGCTGATCATCTATCATCGCAAGGTCGGTCATCAGCTGCAGCGGCTACAGGATGTCATGACCACCCTGGCCTCTTCGGTGGCCCGCACGGTAGTGCAGAAAAAAAACCGCTATGCCGAACTGGACAGCGAGTACCGAAAGGCCCACCTGGCACGCCTGTTTGCCGACCAACGGGATTCCCAGGAAACCCACACCATCCACATTGAACTGATGGATGCGATCAAGATCATCAACATGCATACCGCAGAGATTGCCGACATCCTGCTCACCTCCGGTATTCTCGGGGATGAGGAGCGTGGACACATGCCTGAGGAGGGGACGGATGCCAGACAGATGGAGCTGGAAATGACGCAAACCAACGGTGCAGAGGACGAAAAAAAGTAGAAGCCATTCCCCTTTGCTACTCACCGTGTGCGGCCGTTTAAGCTCCAGGAAACGGCCTGCAAATGGGCAACCTGCACGAAAATGAAGCCTCTACTCTTCACCGACTATTTTATTTCTTTTTCCTTCCGCTTCGTTCCTTGAAGAGCAGACGAACAGGGACCCGGTCAAGCTCAAGCCCTTCCCGAAAGCGATTGGCGAGGTAGCGCTGATAGGAAAAATGAATACCCTTGGGCGCATTCGCCACCACCACAAAGGTAGGCGGAGCGGTTCCCAATTGCGCAGTATAGTATAACTTGAGCCGTCGTCCCTTGTACAAGGGCGGTTCGTGGTACTCCACCGCGGCCTCCAGCAGGCGATTAAGGCTGCTGGTCGGAAACCGCATATGATACTGTCGGTGGATCTTACCGATCTCCGGGAATAGGCGTTTGATCCCGTAGCCTGTGAGCGCAGAGACCCGAAACACCGGTGCAAAAGGAATATAGTTGGTCGCCATCCGTACCTCATTGAGCAACCAGTCCTGGCGTTTTTTCTCTCCCTGCAGCAGGTCCCATTTGTTGAGCAGAATAATCAGGGCTTTTCCCTGCTCCTGGGTATAGCCGATAACCTTGGTATCCTGCTCAGTCAGTCCTTCGCCGGCATCGATGATCACCACTGCAATGTCGCATCGGGCAAGGGATTTAAGGGCCTTGAGGATGGAAAACTTCTCCAGCTTATCTCGAGTCTTTCCCTTTCTCCTGATTCCGGCGGTATCGATAAGCAGATAATTATGGGCATCGCGACTCACCAGGGTATCGATGGCATCCCGGGTCGTACCCGAAATGTCGGAGACAACCATGCGTTCCTGACCGATAATGGCATTGACCATTGACGACTTGCCCACATTGGGACGGCCGAAAAAAGCGAGACGGACGGTATTCTCCGGCAATGCCGCCACTTCACCGGTCTGTTCCAGGCGCTCTCCCACATCTTCCATCAGCGTTCGCACGCCGTACCCGTGATCACCGGAAAGGGGCCAGAGCTGGTCCACCCCAAGCTCCCAGAAAGGAGTCAGCAGCTCATGCTCAATATCAGGGCTGTCGATCTTGTTGACTATGTAATAGACTTTCTTGTCCACCCGGCGAAGCATGTCCACGATTTCCAGGTCCACCGGATTCACCCCCTGCCGGCCGTCCATCAGAAAAAAAATGATATCCGCCTCATCAATAGCCAGCATCGCCTGATGACGAATGTGGTTGGTGATGGTGTCATCATCATCATCGATGCCGCCGGTATCCACCAGGGAGAAAGGACGACCTTCCCAGCTTGCCTGGGCATAATGGCGATCTCTCGTTACTCCGGGGGTTGGATCAACCAGGGCATCACGCCGCCGGGTAATCCGGTTGAACAGGGTCGATTTACCGACGTTCGGGCGTCCGATCAGGGCCACCAGGGTATATGCAGTTGTTGTCATAGTCGTGAGAGGAGTTTTTGGCAACATTGCCGGGTAAGGATGTGCAGGGCAGCATACTCGCCAGGAGGCGCTTTTTCAAGCAGCGCCACAAGCGATGTCAGGGCTGGCTGAAGATACTGACGAAAAAAGATTTTTCCCCGCACAGCGCTGAGGAAAGCGAAGGCACCGAGAATCTGAAGGTTGCGCAGCACCGACAAAAGGAACAACTCATTTCGAAACTGCTGCCGGTCATAGCTGCACAGGCTGACGAGTCTCTCCAGGTACACTTCCAGCAAGTGGTCTTGTACTTCGTTTTCGAGGTGCGCATAGGGGTCAATCAGCAGTGAGGCCAGGTCATACGCGAGCGGACCCAATCGCCCTCCCTGAAAATCGATAATTCGGATATCACCCTCGCCGGTGACCATAAGGTTGCGGCTCTGAAAATCGCGGTGAAGAAAAAAATGTGCCGGTGCCTTTGCCGCCGCTTCCGCCAGTCGGCGACACTCGACAAGTACCGGTTCCTGATCAACGGGCAGGTCAAGGAAGTCACCGCAAAAGGCACCGAGAAAATAGCCCGCCTCCTTTTCCAACATGACCTGTTGATCATAGATTGGCGTATCCCAGCACCAGGAGGGATCAAAGGCTCTCGCGCCCTCTACCTGCATATGGGCCAATTGCCGTACCGCCTGTTCATACAGGCCAATGAGGCGTGGAGTCATTCCCTGCTCCCGATCAAGCAGATCGTGGAGACGCTGAGTGCCGAGGTCCTCGCACACCACCATGCCGGTTTCTGCGGCCAGCCCGTAAACAAAGGGGACAGGAACACCTCGACGATAAAGGTGGCGACCGATGGCATCAACAGATCTGGCCTCTGCCATGCCCATTTGCTCACCGTTGGGAGGGAGCACGCATACCACCCTGGTTGCCCCCTGATGCAGCCGCAGAAACAGGCGGGTGGACCCATCAGGCACCAGTTGCCGAACCTCGGTCAATTCCGGTTCCAACCGAACTCCGTGCTGCCGCAGAATATCTGCAGCCGTGATAATGATTTCGTGGCGTGAGGGCATTACTTGCTCTCCTGCTCTCTGTTGACCACGATGGCGTCCTGTACCACCGCGCCAGGAGGAATCACCGCATGATCCCAGACCACACTGCGCTGTACCTGTGCGCCCTGGCCGATGATTGCATTGGCGCCGATTGCTCCCCATCCGGTCAGTTCAGCATCAGCGGCAACCATGGCACTCGAAGCAATGGTCCAGGTCTGCCGGCCTTTACTGTCGGTGAGCAGGCGGCCATGCAGACCAAGATAATCCGCCGGGGTGCCGATGTCCTGCCAGAAACAGTGATCCACCCTATGCATCCCCACCTTGCCGGCGGCTGCCAACTGCTCGTACAGGTCGATAATGTGATAAAAACCGGAAGCCGGTATCAATGCAAGCACCTCCTTATCAACCACATGTATGCCGGTAAACGCGCGCTTGGTTCCGCGACTATCGGGGGCAAAGGATCGTATACGCTCCTCTTCGACCGTTACCGTATTGAAACGCGGTAAGTCGTGCATGGCCATGGTTACCTTGTAGCTGTTGCTGCAGTGGCAGGCATAAAGGTGCTGCAGATCAATATCGTGGTAGATATCCCCATTCATGACCAGAATGGGATGGTCGGAAAAAGCGGAGGCTGCCTTTCGCAGGCTGCCTCCGGTTCCCAAAATCTCCGGCTCGTACTGGAGCGAGGTGTCGGCATAGGGGCGCAACGCCTGCCGTATCTGTTCTGCCAGATGGTGGCAGTTGACCACCAGCCGGGTGCACCCAGCCGCAACGAGCAACTGTCGCAACCGAAGAAGCAACGGTCTGTTGAGCACCGGAAACAAGGGTTTGGGCCTATACCGCGTATAGGGTTGCAGCCTGGTGCCGTACCCGGCTGCCAGCAATATCGCCTGCATTGAATATATTCCTCTCCTCTACGTGGGTGAACACGCCCAGGGACAAACGGCCTGGCCATCGGTTACGCCTGCAGTGGCAATCGTTTACACGACAGCTGCATCTGAAAAGCCTCCCGTCCCCTGACCCTATACGGTTAGCGCTTGACTTGTGCATACAACCACTCTACATTCAGCCTTTTGTACATTTTCCATCCTCTCCTTGCAACAACTCGAACAAGAATAATGATTACTCTACTTGATTATGGTGCCGGTAACGTTCGCTCGGTTATCAATGCCATCGAACGACTCGGTGAAACAGTCACTGCCGTTGATACGCCGGAGGGCATTGACAGCGCCGAGCGGCTTGTGTTTCCCGGGGTCGGCAACTTCGGGGCCATGATGCAGATACTGCGTCAAAAACAGCTGGTTGAACCGCTGATGCGCTACCTCCACTCCGGAAAACCGTTTTTCGGCATTTGCGTCGCTCTCCAGGCGCTCTTTGAATCCAGCGAAGAGGCTCCCGGAGAGCCCGGTCTCGGTTTTCTTTCCGGTCGAGTGAAAAAATTTTCCGTGGACCTGTCCGTCCCCCATATTGGATGGAACGGGATCACGGTCCATCAACCTTCCTCTCTGTTTGCAGAGATGCGGGGCAACGAAAAATTCTATTTCGTGCACTCCTATCATGTGGTTGCTGACGATGACGAACACACTCTGACCACAACGGATTATGGCTACACCTTTGTCAGTGCCGTGCAAAAGGAAAACATCATTGCTACCCAGTTTCACCCTGAAAAGAGCGGGAAAGCCGGATTGCAGCTGCTTGACAATTTTCTCTCCGGCAACAGGGAGGCGATTATTCCGGCGGCGAGTCCCCCAGTTACACGACTTGCCAAGCGCATTATCGCCTGCCTGGACGTCCGCACCAATGACCAGGGCGACCTGGTGGTTACCAAAGGCGATCAGTATGATGTCCGTGAAAAAGGCTCTGTTCGCAACCTTGGCAAACCGGTGCGCCTTGCCCAGGAGTACTATGAACAGGGAGCCGACGAGATTACCTTTCTTAACATTACGGGCTTCCGGGATTTTCCTCTGGAAGATATGCCCATGATGGCCATCCTGGAACAGACATCCAAAAACGTGTTCGTCCCGTTGACTATCGGCGGCGGTATTCGGGACTTTACTGACTGCAACGGCAGGCATTACACCGCCCTGGAAGTGGCCTCCGCCTACTTTCGCGCCGGAGCCGACAAGGTCTCCATCGGTTCTGATGCGGTACTGATCGTGGAGGACGTACTTGCCCGGGGCAAGGCATCGGGTCTCAGCTCCATTGAACAGATTGCCAGGGTGTACGGCAATCAGGCGGTCGTTATTTCCATTGACCCGCGGCGAGTGTATGTCAACCGTCCGGAGGACGCCCCCGATCACCACGTTCTTGCCACCACCGCGGCCGGACCCGACGGAGAACAATACTGCTGGTACCAATGCACCATCAAGGGGGGCCGCGAAGGCCGTAACCTGGATGCAGTGACGCTTGCCCGTACCTGCGAACAACTGGGTGCCGGCGAAATCCTGCTCAACTGCATCGACCGCGACGGGACCAATGCCGGCTTTGACCTGGAACTGATCAATGCTGTGCGGGAAGCCAGTAACCATCCCGGTTATTGCCTCCAGCGGAGCCGGATGCAGCGAGCATTTTTATGAGGTTTTCTCCGAGACGCGCGCTGAAGCCGCACTGGCAGCAGGCATCTTCCATCGCAAGGAAGTTCCCATCGACCTGGTGAAATCCTATCTCGACCAGCGGGTCGAAATACGTCCGGTGTAAACAGAGCGCATACCGCACGGGGCGCTGCCTTCTTTCCAGCGTCCCGGGTTCCCCTCCTCCCTTGCCTGCTTTTCCGCACCAAAAATCATTCCTGCCGTTTACTTCAAGGAAACTGCGCTATATAGTTGTATATATGGCGGTTTAACAGGAACGTGCAGAGCCTGCCGCTCCGCAGCTCCGCAGCACCCTTCAAGACCCTTTCCTGGGTTGATAACCGGCGTGACTGCCCCCGGGAGAGAGGGAAAAAAATTGTGTGCACGTTTCCATCGACAGCATATCTGTTCAGCGAGGTGCCCATGGACTGGAAGCGAATTATCGTCGCCATTGACAACACGCAAATGTCAGTGAATGCGGTCAACTATGTCGGCAGCCTGGTCGGCAAACTCAGTGGGGTCAGGCTGTGCCTGCTCCACATCTACCCTGCCCCGCCGCCGGATTATTACCGTGAAGGGGCCACCCTTGATGAATACAAACACGATCAGACTGCTCAGGCCAGACAATTCCTGCGAAAGGCGGCGCAGCATCTCCGAGATGGAGGGGTCCCTCCGGAATCCATCTGGACCCGTTGCGTTATGGCCGACAACCAGACCATTAGCGAGGCCATCCTCAGCCTTCAACAGGAAGAAAATTATGGGACCATTGTCGTCGGCAAGCGAGGCATTTCCAAATCAGAGGAATTTCTATTCGGCTCCATTTCCAGTGCCCTGATCCATAATGGACGAAACATTGCCGTGTGGGTGGTGGGCTGATGCTGGACTACTCCTATGCTGATACCCTGCCCGCAGATATCCAGAAAAAACTGGCAGGTCACCGTGTAAGCCGAAGTTTACGCCGTCCAACCCGTGTCTTCACCGACACCACGGATTTTACCTCCATTGACTATGGCGACATTATCCATGTCGGCAATCGTTTCTACCTGATAACCGCCTATACCAAGGAAGGCCGTTTCGGCGTCCATGAGCAGATAAAACCCTGGGTGCCGAAAGCTGAGGAACTTGCCAGCGGCAAAAAGTATATTCTCAAACTGGTGTTTCACGAAACGTTTGACATCCGGCTGGGCAGCTACCTCATTACCTGCTACCGCAGCCCGGAAAAAGAGGCACGGATCCTTGAACTCACCTCCGGTCACCCCCAATTCATGCAGGGCGAGCCCATCCTGGATGATGCAGGAAACCTCCTGCGGATCCTGATCCCGATCAACGGCAAACGGCTGGACAAATACATCCACACGCGAGCATGCTCCCACGAGGAGTATTTTTTCGAGGAACTCCCCTCGATTCTGCAACGGTACCTGCAATGCATCCAGGCAATAGGGATCCTGCACGGTCAAGGCATGCGGCACGGCGACATCCGTCGCGACCATATCTTTGTCGAAAGAAGCAGCGGGGTCTTTTCCTGGATTGACTTTGACTATGATTTTTACCTGCCGGAAAAACCCTTTGCCCTGGACATGTTTGAACTGGGCAACATCCTTCTCTACCTGACCGGGAGAGGCAACTACCACCCTCGGGATATTGCCAAGGATCCCGAACTGGGGCAGGCAAAACTTGCTTCCATCGATGAACGGGACCTGTCGCTGCTCTCGAAAAACCGAGTGGTCAACCTGCAGAAACTCTTTCCCTACATTCCCAGCAGACTCAACAACATTCTGCTTCACTTTTCCACAGCCACCAATGTCTTTTATGAAAAGGCCGACGAGCTGTACATGGATCTGGGAGAAGCGATAGAGGAGCTTGGCTGACTCTTGGCCCCTTAATAGTGGGGGATATCC
This sequence comes from Desulfogranum aggregans, assembly GCF_055398265.1. Lineage (NCBI taxonomy): Bacteria > Pseudomonadati > Thermodesulfobacteriota > Desulfobulbia > Desulfobulbales > Desulfobulbaceae > Desulfogranum > Desulfogranum aggregans. Next base: position 1,418,854 of record NZ_AP042447.1, read on the forward strand.
TGGGCATCAGGGGTAAGACCGACCACCACGATGCCGGCCTTTTCGGCCGCACGAATCATGGCTGATCGATCAAAGAGAAGGGACTGGCCGGCTTCCACCGCAAGCACCGCCCCCTTCACCTCCTGAAGGGTCGCAATGGTCTGCTCACCGGTAGCCGGCAGGTCGAAACGGAAATCCTGGTTCGGTTTTTTCAACTTGACCACGACTGCACCAGAACCGGCCAGGCTGCCACCGCGGCGTATGGCGGCATCGGTGCCTTCGATCGCCTCTACTGCCAGAACGCTGCGATCGCGGACAACGACACACTGGCCGATATCAAGTCTACCTACTGCTCTGGCTATTTCCCAACCGAACCGAATATCTTCCACCTGGGCGGCAGTGGGCCGTTTGCTGGTCAGGACTCCGGGAGGAAAAAACAGGTGATCAAGATAACAGGTGGAAGCAATGACCTGAATGCCTTCCTGTTCAAGGGTATCAGCCACTGCACGAAGGATGGCATCGTCAAGGCGTTTGTCTATCTTGTTCCATAAACTAAGCCCTTTAAGATCAGGCAGTACGTCCTTGAAGATACGGGTTTTAGTAATGGTGCCGGCAAAAACCGTCTCCCGGACCCCCTCACGTCGGAAAAATTTTATGATCTTTCCCAGTTGACCGAGCTTTACCCAGCAGGTGGTATCGGCAAGGGTTTCAAGCTCGGCCCGGGTCTCATTGACGTGGGCAACCGCCACTACCCGTCGGCCTTGCTTCTGGGCAGCTTGGGTAAAAAGCAGGGGAAACTGGCCTCCTCCGGCAATAAGTCCTATGGTTGACATGGCTACGCTACCAGTTGCAGGGGTGAGCCTGCGGCTTGGGCTTAATCGTCAAGCGTGCGTTTGACCACCCCACGCTTGCTGGAGTGGAAAAAATCAACCAGCAGCTGGACTTCAATGCAGTCCGCCATCTCCTCCTCGATCTTTGCCAGGGCATCCTTAAGCAGCAGTTGCGGTGATCGAAACAGCAGTTTGAAGGCCTCATCCAGTTGGCGAATAGTATCCCGCTGCATGCCGGCACGGCGCAGACCGATTTTGTTGATACCTGAAATACGCATCTGGTTCCGGGTCCCTTCCATAATCACGTAGGGAGGAACATCGAGTCCGATGCCTGACATGCCGCCGACGTAAGCATGGTCGCCGATACGGCAAAACTGATGAATGGCGACCAACCCTCCGAGGTTGGCGTGATTACCGATCTCCACATGCCCGGCCAAGGTGGCCACATTAGCCAGGATAACATAGTCGCCAATAATGCAGTCATGGGCTATGTGGCTGTAGGCCATAATCATGTTCGAGTTGCCGATAAGGGTCCGCCCGTTACCCTTGACCGTCCCTCGATGAATGGAGACATACTCCCGGATCTGATTGTCATCGCCGATGATCAGTTCGGTTGCTTCCCCCTTATAGTGGATATCCTGGGGCGGAGCCCCTATGGAGGTAAACGAACCAATGGTATTTCTGGCCCCGATGGTGGTTCTTCCGGAAATTACCGCATGAGCGCAGATGCGGGTCTCCGGGCCGATTTTCACCGGGCCGTCAATTATGACGTAAGGGTCAATAGATACGCTACTATCGATCTGCGCCTGCGGATCGACCACTGCTGTGGCATGTATATTCATGTACTATCCTATATCAGGAACAGCTCCGTGGAGAAAGCTGCCGCCTGGGTATGTTGAATTTCTCAGGCAAAGGTTGCCATCATCTCTGCTTCGGTAACCAACTCGTCACCTACATAGGCCCGCCCCGCCATCTTGGTGAGACGAGCCTTGTACTTGATCATTTCCAGTTTGAAAATCAGCTGATCACCCGGGCGCACGACCTTTCGGAACCTTACCTTATCCAGTCCTGCAAAATAGACGAGTTTTTCACCGATCATACTTCTATCGGTCAGGTAGGCGAGAATGCCACCTGTCTGCGCCATCCCTTCCAGGATAAGTACCCCGGGCATAACCGGTTCTCCGGGGAAGTGTCCTTGAAAAAAAGGCTCTCCCATGGAAACGTTCTTCAGCCCGGTCACGCTCTTGCCCGACTCAAACTCAATAATTCGATCAACGAGAATAAAGGGGTAACGGTGAGGCAGCAGCTCAAGGATCGATGTAATATCTAACGGCAAGGTATATTCTTTTTCTGGTTGCATACTGGTTTCCTCAATGCTTATCGGTCTGGTCGAGCAAGGCGGTCAAGCGATCCACTTCTCTGCGCAATCGACGCACCTCTTTAAGTATCTCCGGCAACCGGCTAAAGGCAGCAGATGCCCGCCCCCATTTTTTCACCTCAATGGCCGGGGTTCCACCGATGAGGGCTCCCGGGGGTTGATTGTTGTGCACACCACTCATCGCAGCAACCATCACGCCATCGCCTAAGTGGATATGGCCGTTCACCCCTGCTTTTGCCCCCAGGACCACACTTCGGCCGAGGGTAGAACTGCCGGCGATCCCGGTCTGGGCTACCAGCACGGCATTTTCCCCAATAACCACATTGTGAGCAACCTGAACCTGATTGTCAATACGGGCTCCTGCTTTTATCCAGGTAGTGCCGAATGCTGCGCGATCCACGCAGGAACAGGCGCCGATCTGGACGTCATCATCAATACGAACAGTGCCCACCTGTGGTTTGGTCACGTGATTACCCATGGCATCAGTGACAAAACCGAATCCATCACTGCCGATCACCGCGTTGTGATGCAGGGTGACGCGATTACCGATCACGGTATCTGCGGCAATGGTGACATTGGCGTGAATAATCGAATCATCACCGATGGTCACGTTGTTATCAATAACCGCACCAGGGCCGATGGTGACCCGCTGGCCAATACGCACCCGGTCGCCAATAACCGCATTGGCACCAATGGTAATCACATCCGACAGTACACAGTTACTGCCGATAACGGCTGAAGGGTGCACTCCAGCGGCGACAAACTCCGCCTCCAGGAGCAGCTGATGGATGCGTGCCGCTGCTATATCCGGCCTGTCGACAGTGATAACCGGTATGGCAAACTGGTCGGCGAGTCCTGGCGGGACAATGCAGCCACTCGCTCGGCACACCTCTTCCCCAGCCAGGTTCTTTTGGGTGAGCACAAAGGTGATTTCCCCGGGTCCGGCAAGCCCAAAACCATTCAGCCCGTGAATGACCACAGAACCATCGCCGATAACCTCTCCGTCAACAAATTCGGCAAGTTCTTGGAGAGTATATGTTTTCGTCATCGCTCTTTTCTCCCTCTTCGGTGCTGACCGATGCTGCAGTCTCAGTGGTGATGTTGCTCCGCCAGCGGCGGACCATAGCCTATTTCTTACACATCGTAAAGAAAAACAGCGGTTCGATCGGCTTCGAACCTGGCCAGCTGGGGCTGCCACGAGGCTTCTATTTCACTGATCGGAAGGCCGGCTTCCACAGCGTGCCGAACCGCACGACTCCCGATGATCAAGTCCATGGGCAGCCGCTCATACTCATACTCATAGGGCGGTTGCTTGTAGGAGAATTTATTGGCATACAACAGCATCACCCCCTGCAGAAGGGCCAGGCTGGTCCTGTAAGGGAGAAAGTGATGCGGATCGGTGACATGTATCTGCAGGCCGCAGCAGGTTGTCCCCGCCCACTTCCCGGAGGTCGGCTCAAAAGCCAGCGGACGCAACAGACAACCAGGAAGTTCGATTGTTGCTACAAAGTCCAGCAGTTGCCTTGGATCCACATAAGGAGCACCAAACAGTTCGAACGGCAGGGTGGTGCCCCTGGCTTCAGAGACCGTGGTTCCTTCCCACAGGACCTGGCCCGGGTATACCAGGGCTGTCTGCGGAGTCGGCATATTGGGTGAAGGAAAGACCCAGGGAAAACCGGTTTCTGCAAACAGCATACTCCGCTGCCACCCTTTTACAGCTACGATCTCCAGGTCGACATCGATGCTGCGCTCCGTGGCACAGTATCGGGCCAGCTCTCCCATGGTCAACCCATGTCGCATGGGAATATTGCACAGCCCAACAAAGGATTGGCACTCCGTTTCCAGTACGTTGCCCTCCACTAGATGGCCGCCAATGGGATTGGGCCGGTCAAGCACCACGACCTTCACTCCGGTTTCCGCTGCCACCTCCAGACAATACACCAGCGTCCAGACGAAGGTATAGACCCTGGTTCCCACGTCGATGAGGTCAACAAGCAGCAGGTCGATATCGGCAAACATCTCTGGATAGGGACGACGCGTCTCCCCATACAGTGAGTAGCAACGAAGACCGGTAGACGAATCAACCGAATGATCGGACTCGATCATATTATCCTGTTTTTCACTGAAAAATCCGTGCTGAGGCGAAAACAAGGTGGTGAGCTGACCGGGAAAAGCACGCAGAAGCAAGTCGCGACTGTGCGTATACCTTCGGTCTGTTGATGCCTGGTTAGACAATAACCCCAAGCGGGCTCCCACGGCCCAACGGGGTGGATGGCTACAGAAGGTCTCGATGCCAATGGTAATCACGTCAATCCTCAGTCATGATAGTTTAGGTTACCTTCAGGGAACAAAATCGTTCCCAGGAGAAAATGCTGTAAGTGGTCCCTGCACCGGCGCTGATCCGCAGTTTTCTAATGGACCCCACGCCTCTGTCCCGGCACCTGTCCGCTCCTGTTCCGGCTCTGTCAAGGGTATCCCTGCTGTTGCCAGAACCGGGCCCACTGCCCCCAGTCCGGCAGCCAACGTACCGAAGAACCATGGGGGTGCGCCCAGGCCAGCCGCCACTGATGATGGTCTCCCTCCTGCCAGAGCTCGGCCTGCCACAGTACCCAACCACGGTGCGGTGCCTGAGCAGGATCACGAGAAAGCTCCATCTGCAGCCACAGTACAGGGTAGTTTCGAAGCGCTGCCCAACGCTCAATAGAGGCTCGTAAAGATGCTCCCCTATCATCCAGATAGTTGGTGAGGTAGGTGTTATACAGGAGCACAGGGCAGCCAGGTTCCAATGGAATCCGCGCAAAGAGAAAAGAATCGAGTTCCCCCGGCAGTTCCGCCTCATAGACATGCACAGGATTTCCGTCTGCCTGTAAGGCATACAGAGCCTCAATCCCTTGCTGAAGCCTTACCAGGCGCTGCCCCTGGTCGCCCCATATAAAGGACGAAAGAGTCAGTTCATCGTCTTTGCTCTGCAGGATGAACGGTGCCCGATCACAGCCGGTCCGGGAAACAACCCTGCCCTCTGCCGCGCTACAGGGAGGCGGGATAAAACGGCCGCTACAGGAGACAATAAACTGCTCACCCTTTCCGGTTCCACAAACCAGTATGTCCCTGCCACTGTCGCCATCCTTAAAGGTGTAGCTGCGTTTATCTGCCACCAGGTTAAGCCCGGCGCTCGCTCCCAGGTCTACAAGGTGTACCTGTTGCCAGGGAGTGTATAGCAGGGGAAGCAGCCAACAGAAGCCCCGGCCTGTCTCATTGGTTTGTACAGAGGCCGTGCCGAGAAAGGTAGTCAGCTCATCTGCTTCAGCCAGCATGGTCTGCCGCAGTATCCTGCGTAGAGAAGCGTTGTCTGCACCGAGTAAACCACCGGCAGTGGGAAAGAAGGCGGCCAGCTCTTGGGCGTGCTCACTGCCGGCGAGCACGCTGCGGTGGAGTCCGGCCATCAATAGCAGGGGAACCTCGAAGGACGGTCGGAATCGTGACGCCCGTAGCAACCAGTGGGTTACAGGGTCGTCCTCATCGTCCAACCACTCCTCAACAATACCGCACAACCGTGAAAAAAGCGGCGAGTATCCGGCGGTGAAAAGCCGTTGCTGATGAAAACGACGACGTACTCGTCGACGAAAATCGGGTTTTTCTGCTAGCATGGCTTTCCCTTCCTCCACCCGGGATCACTCGCTCCATGGTTCAGCTCTAGCGACAAAAGAGTAGACGGTCAGACATTATTTTTCAAGCTCTTGCTTTTCGATCCAATCGCATAGTCGGTAGATGCTCCACGTACGGTTCTCGCCGGGAAACAGACAACAAGGAGAGCGCAGACGCTTGTTGCTACTCGTGCGGGGTGAATCAATGGCGTCAAGGGCCTGATAGCGCGAAGGGTCTTCGTCGGTACCTCCTGGTGCCGGGAAATCCCATCTCTCCCGAACTTTCACTGCCCCTGGTGAAAGAATACGTGGCATCCTTTTTCTGTTGCCCTGCCCTCCAATCTGCACCATTTTCTTGACAGGCATGCGAAGAATATATATTATCGATAATATAAAAACGTGAGGTTGCATGGGGAAAACAAAAGTCACAAGGGAAAGTCTGACCGATCAGATCAAAGCGATTCTACTTGAGCGGATTATCGACGGGAGCCTTGCTCCAGGGGATCGTTTAAAAGAACTGGCCATTGCCAAGGAGTTCGGTACCAGTCAGGCGCCTGTGCGAGAGGCTATTCGCAGTCTGCAGGTATTGGGGCATGTTGAACACAAGGCCCACGTCGGCGCCTTTGTCAAATCATTCAGCAAAAAGGAGATTGAAGAGGCTTATCAGGTCCGAGAGGCATTGGAAGGACATTGCCTGCTCCTGGCGGACATGAAGCTTGACTCCCTTGCCCGTCAGCTGCGCTTGCACCTGGAGACCATGAAGTTGGCAATGGAGGCCGGGGATGTCAAGCAGTTTACAGAGGCAGACAACAGGTTTCACCAGGAAATTATCGAGTGTTCGAACAATCAACGCATGCTCGAGACCTGGAATTCGTTGAAGATACAGTACCAGGTTATCGCTACCCTCGCGAAAACCTCGATCCCGTTGGCTGAGCTGTACCGGCTACATCCACCCATAGTAGAAGCGGTAGAAAAAGGACTGCGAGCCAGGTCGGCCAAAAATCTCGCCAATCATTATCGTGAGATCGGCCGCTACTGGCAAACCCATAGTCACCCGCACACCTGAACCTTTTTGGTTCTCCATTGTGCAATATTATCGATAATAGATAAAGGAGAGTTCAATGCGCCACACAGATCAGCATCAACAACACCGTCCGCTCCCCGCAAACAACCGTGAAATCAGCCTGGAAGAGGTGGATGTACTTGTCAGGAAATGCCACCATCTGCATGACGAGGAGATCCTGCAGACACTCTCCCGACTGTATCGACGCTGGTGTTCAGCATGGTCGGCCAAAGCTTCTCCACAGCAGGAGGCAGCACAGTAGAACCGGTTGAACAAGAAGGTGAAAATAGAACCAGGAGGCATTGGCTGCGACCAATGCCTCCTGCGGGGAAAGGTTATTCAACCGTAACGCTTTTCGCCAGATTTCTCGGCTGATCAACGTCACAGCCTCGTCGATTAGCGATCTCGTATGAGAGCAGCTGCGCTGGGATTGTATACAGTAGCGGGTTAAGATCTGCCTCCACCTGAGGCAGATAAAGCACATCTTCGGTAAGGGTGGAGAGGTGGCTGTCGCCTGCCGTCCCAATGAGGAGCAACCTTCCCTGGCGGGCCTTAATCTCTTCCACGTTGGATATGGATTTCTGGTAGACATCATCCTGGGGCACCAGGGCCAGAACCGGCATATCCTTATCAATCAGGGCGATGGGGCCATGTTTTAATTCACCGGCCGCATACCCCTCGGCGTGGATATAGGAAATCTCCTTCAACTTGAGTGCACCCTCAAGAGCGATAGGAAAGTTGACCCCCCTGCCGACAAAGAGAAAATCACGGGCATTATAATATTTCTCGACCATGGTCCGTATTTCCGCCTGCAGTCTTGGCAGTTCCTCTTCGATCACCCCGCACAGGTTAATAAGCGCAGAGCCATAGGCTTTTCGCGTGTCGGCGTCCATGGTTCCACGAACCTGCCCGAGATAGAGAGTCAGCAGGAACAGGGCCGCCAGTTGGGAGGTAAAGGCCTTGGTCGAGGCTACTCCGATCTCAGGGCCGGCGTGGGTGTAAATAACTCCATCAGCCTCACGGGTCATGGTTGAGCCGACAACATTGCAGATGGTCAGTATCTTCGATCCCATACTCCCAGCCCGCCTCATGCCGGCCAAGGTATCTGCTGTTTCCCCGGATTGGGAGATGGAAAGGGTCAGCACCCGCTCATTGAGCAGCAGGCTGCGATAACGGAACTCTGAGGCGATATCAACATCAACCGGGATGCCGACCCATTTTTCGATCCAGTATTTTGCGATCAGGGCAGCATGCCAGGAGGTGCCGCAGGCCACCAGCGCTATGCGCTCAATCTTCCGGATCGTATCGTTATCCATGCCTATCTTCGGCAGCTCGATCATTCCGGTATCAGGAACCATCCTGCCGCTGACGGTATTGAGCATGGCCTGGGGCTGTTCATATATCTCTTTGAGCATGAAATGCTTGTAGCCAGCCTTTTCAGCCATAGCCGCATTCCAATCGATGGTGGTCCTTTCCTTTTCCAGGGTCATGCCGTCTTCCACCTGCAGGATAGAATATTTTCCCTTGCCAAGCAGCGCCATCTCCATATCATCCAGGAAGATAACCTCTCGGGTGTAGGGCAATAACGCCGGAATGTCGGAGGCGATATAGCAGGCATCCTCGCCGACTCCCATGACCAATGGACTATGGTTGCGGGCAGCGACGAGCAGCTCCGGCTCTTGCGCCCAGAGTACACCGATGGCATAGGACCCCTCCACCCGCTGCAATGCCTCACGAACCGCAGCAACCAGATCTCCCTGCAGGCAGTCCTCTATGAGGTGAGCGAGCACCTCTGTATCGGTTTCCGAGGTAAACTCATGCCCCTTGGCTGCCAGTTCGCTGCGCAGTGAACTGTAGTTCTCGATGATGCCGTTGTGCACGACCACCAGCTCACCCGTACAATCGGTATGCGGATGGGCATTCAGCTCAGTGGGGGCACCATGGGTGGCCCAGCGGGTGTGTCCGATGCCTGTACTACTGGGCACACCAATAGATTCATCCACCGCAGTTTCCAGATTAGCCAATTTTCCCTCGGCTCTGAACCGTTCCAGCTTGCCATCTAGATGATAAACAAGGCCAGCGGAGTCATAGCCACGATATTCGAGTCGGCGAAGTCCTTCCAACAAAACAGGAACCACTCTGCGGGTTCCCACATAACCAACTATTCCGCACATACGCTTTTCCTAGGGCTGAATTTATTCTTGAGGTCGTTGTTATTCGAGAATGAACTGAAAAAATATGGTATCACACTGATCGACTTTCCAACAGCCTTAATTATTGGCCAATTTGGAACAAAAATCGTTTTGCGATTGCGCTAAAAAACTGTATCTTAAAACCAACACTTACCAAAGGGAAATTCTAGATGGATGAACGTCAGCGACTAAAAGACCTGCTTCTACGCAAATCCTATCGAAAGGGGACCTTTACCCTCACCTCTGGAAAAACATCCGATTTTTACGTGGATGGCAAGCAAACCACCCTTGATGCCGAGGGGGGATACCTGTGCGGCAGGATGCTGTATGAACTCATCCGGGCCGCCGATGATCCCATTGCCGGTGTGGGTGGCATGACCTTAGGGGCAGACCCCCTGGTAACGGCCGTTTCCCTGGTCAGTTACCTGGACAATAACCCTATACCGGCATTCATTGTCCGCAAGGAAGCCAAAGGACATGGAACCGGTAATTATATTGAAGGCAAAAACAACCTTGAGCCAGGTGCTGTCGTTGCTTTGGTCGAGGATGTGGTAACCACCGGCGGGACTCTGCTCCAGGTTATTGAGCGGGTGGAGAACGAAGGCTTCCGTGTTGGTCTGGTCGTGACCATCGTCGACCGGCAGGAAGGAGGGGCTGAAGCCCTGGCCACCCACGGCTACCCGCTCAAGGCAGTCTTCACCAGGGAACAACTCATAGGAAAAAAACAACCAGAATGAAATGCAAAAAATGCAGCGGCCCCTTGACCGTACTCCGCAGGTGTCGCCAGATCCGTCTCCAGTGCAGTGACTGCAAGCATGAATACCCTCTCCATGAGGTTGCCGCTGAGCTTGACCCGGCCACCGAAGCAGCACTGGAACGTTTTTCAGCCATTATCTATGACTGACACGATGGCAACGACCAAAGCATACGTTCGCGCCAACAACACGGCCACCATCGTCTGTCCGAAGTGTGGAACGGCCAAAACCATCAGTACGCAGCAGATAAAAAATCGGCGGCACAAATTTAAAATCCGTTGCCGGTGTCAGCATGTTTTTGATGTACTGATCGATTTTCGACGACATTATCGGAAATCGATCAGTCTTACCGGTAATTATTTGATTTTACGTAATGGCCAGGGTGGCGGCGTTATGCATATCTGCAATATTTCCCTCAGCGGAATCGGATTTACCGTTTCCGGGCTGCATCCCCTGCGCAAAAACCAACTCATTGGTGTGGATTTTCAGCTTAACGATAAAAAACTCACCGTGGTCAAAAAAAAGGCGCTGGTTGTCAACGTGGTCAACAACCAGATCGGCTGCCAGTTTGAAACTGGAGTGGCAACAGAAAAAGGACTGGGGTTCTTTCTGCAGTCATAGTTCTGAACGGGCGTCGGCTTGCAGGGACTGCTGCAGTTTGGCCTGTGCAGCAGTCAACAGCGGCGTCAGTGAAGCCGCATCGATCGCACTGATACACACTCCGCCCTCCCTGGCGACCCTTTCCTGCACTTCTTTTTTGCCGTCCACTCTGTCGATTTTATTAAAGACCTTGAGACAGGGCAACATATCCAGCTGTAAATCGCGAAGCAACGCTTCAACCACCTCTACCTGCTGCGGCCATTGCGGATTGGAAATATCAACCACGTGCAGGAGCAGATCCGCCTCAAACAACTCCTCCAACGTCGATTCAAAAGCTTTGAGAAGCTCCGCCGGAAGGTTGCGAATAAATCCGACGGTGTCGGTAATGATGACTTCCATATCTTCAGGAAATCGCAAGCGCCTGCTGGTAGGATCAAGAGTGGCAAACAGGAGATCCTCTGCCTGGATGTCGCTTCGGGTCAGGGTATTGAGGAGCGTCGACTTGCCCGCATTCGTGTAGCCGACCAGGGATATAACCGGCACATCTCGCTTACGGCGCCTGTTTCGTCGATGGTAGCGCTGTTTCCCCACAGATTTCAACTCTTTGGCCAACCTGGCGATACGATCATTGATTCGTCGCTTATCGATTTCCAGCCTGGTCTCTCCGGGCCCCCTGGCACCGATTCCACCGGTGAGCCGGGAAAGTGCATCATCGCGGGTTGTCAGCTTAGGCAGCATATACTTCAGTTGTGCCATCTCGATCTGCAGCTTCCCCTCCCGAGATCGGGCTCGGCTGGCAAAGATATCGAGAATAAGCTGGGTTCGATCAATCACCCGGAGATCGGTATGATCGGTAACCGATCGTATCTGCGATGGACTGAGTTCCTGGTCAAAGACCAACAGGTTGCACCCCAACCGCAAACTGGTCAACATGATTTCCATTAACTTTCCCCGGCCAAGGATAAAACGCGGATGCATCTGCTTCCTTCGCTGGAGCACTTGCCCGAGGACCTCTACCCCTGCTGACCGGGCCAATTCCATCAGCTCGGCCAAAGAATCTTCTGCCTCGCTTCTTGAACCGGTGGTGACACTGATCAAGAGAGCACGATCCCGGCCTCTATCCACTTCTCTTATCGGGCGAGCACGAACAAACTCCCTCTCCAGGGACTCTATCAGATCAATGCAGGACTCCGTCTGCCTCGCCGGATGCACAGGCTGCATTTCTTCCCAGTCGCGTCCGCCAACCTGCTGGGGGAGCAGATGTGCCGTGTAGAGTAAATCGGGAAGATCTTCATCCAAGGTCAATACCGCCATGAGGTCAAGCCGGAGACACGCCATATCCATGACATCCTCCTCATTAACCCCGCCTCGACGGAAGGTGGTATGCACGCAGCGCAACCCGCGCAGTCGACCACCACCGGTCCCCACCTCCGGCAGGGCCGGGATGACAATTCGATCATGATCGCCGACCACCACCTTGGCAATAGCCCCTGAACGATGAATGAGCAGCCCTACCTGGCGGTTCATTTCAGCAGACAGGGCTGCAAGCGTTCGCGCAGTGTCCCTGCCGATGACATCCTGTGGTGCAACCTTTTTCTGACCAAGCCGCTCCAGGTCCCGTAACTGTTTACTTTTGAGCCCGCTTTTATTACCGACTACAGCGCCTATAACCTTCCCCCCTTTACTTTAGTTGCAGTGAGTGTCTGTTTTTGCTAGCATGGTGCATTGCCAGGTGTCCGTGGAAAGGGGATCACATCCCGGATATTCTGCATCCCTGTCACCATCTGCACAAGGCGCTCAAACCCGAGGCCAAACCCTGCATGCGGGACGGTTCCATATCTTCTCAGATCAAGATACCACCCGTATTGCTCAAGGTCCAAGCCAGCCTCGTCCATACGGTTTTTCAGCACCTCGTAGCGTTCCTCACGTTGACTGCCGCCAACAAGTTCACCAATGCCGGGCACCAGGATATCCATGGCAGCAACTGTCTCCGCCCCATCATCCAACCGCATATAGAAGGGCTTAATGGTTTTAGGATAGTTAGTGACAATGACCGGAACCCCGGCGACTTCCTCACAGAGGAACCGTTCATGCTCAGCCTGCAGGTCAATCCCCCAGGCCACAGGATACTCAAAATCCTGGCCCGCCTGCTCCAATTCACGAACCGCATCGGTGTAGGTCATGTGGACAAAGGGCTTTTCAACAACCGTGCGCAATCGATCGGCCAATCCTTTGGCCACAAATCGATTGAAAAGATCAATATCCGGAGCACATGATGCCAAGACGTCGGCAACCAGGTATTTTATCATGGCTTCTGCAAGCTGCATGTTTCCCTGCAGGTCACAGAACGCCATTTCCGGTTCCAGCATCCAAAACTCGGCCAGATGGCGGCTGGTATTGGAATTTTCAGCGCGAAAGGTGGGACCAAAAGTATAAACCCTGCTGTGGGACAGGGCAAAAATCTCAGCCTGCAACTGCCCGCTGACCGTCAACCCGGCACGCCGGTGGAAAAAATCATCAACAAAAGGCTGGTCGCCCTGCAGTTGTTCCGGCTCCATGGCTGTCACGGTAAACATTTCACCGGCCCCCTCACAGTCAGAGGTGGTGATAACCGGAGTATGCACCTGGAAAAACCCATGATCATGAAAAAACTGATGAATGCCGAAGTTCAGCGAGCTTCTCACTCGAGCGACCGCACCGAGTGCATTAGTTCTGCTTCGCAGGTGCGCAATAGAACGTAAGAACTCAAAGCTATGCCTTTTTTTCTGCAGAGGATAGCTATCGGGATCTGCCCAGCCAATAACCTCGATGCGGTCTGCCCGGAGTTCTACAGTCTGCCCTTTGGCAGGCGAGGCAACCAGAGTCCCGCTGACCTTTACCGCACATCCGGTGGTCAGTTTTTTTACTTCGTGCTCGTAATTTGACAACTCCTGTTCAGCGATCACCTGGAGGTTGGCCAGGCAACTGCCGTCACTGACTTCAAGAAAGGAGAGGCTCCCTGAATCACGACGGGTTTTTACCCAGCCGTGAACGTCCACGCGTTTGCCGATTGCCGCCTTCGTGAGCAGGGAGTGAATAGTCTGCATCGCTACGGAGGATTTCTTCAGATCCATATTTTCTTGTCCTGGAATCATTCTCTAGGGTGGTATAAGTTACACGTGTAATACAGAAGCTTCAAGCATGCCGGTACGAACCGGTACCAGCCAGTAAGTACTGGCCTGGGCTGCGATGGTGGTCCGCAGGTTGGCGCTGACCCGGTGGGAATCCTCTACCAGATTGTAAAACACACTATCGACCCCGATAAAGCCGTCCAGCAGATGAGTGAGGGTGTGCAGGACCTTGGTTAGATAGCCCTCCTGCATATGCAGCAATCCTTCCAGACTGTCTATACCTTCAGCGCGGAGGCTATCGAGCAGGGAGGCGGCAAACTCCATGTTTTTCCCGACCCCTTCATCAACCTTGCCCCAGAACCGGGCGTCTCCACCGCTGATTATCTCTTCCGGTCGAATAACCAGATCAGCATAGGTGATAAGTTGATTACCCTGGAGGTAACGCTCGACCTGCTCTGCCCCCCCTGCTGAACTGGGTGCTGCCACAAGAAAGACATGTGATATCTTATATTGCTGCTTTTCTTCGCTCATTTCGTGTGTATTTGCCTCTGATTGCTTATCGGTCGACAGTTTTCGAAGCCACCGGAACAATATAGTTCAGACAACTGATGTCCTGGATACCAGCATAGCCCATTTCCAGATTGACGTACCATCCTTCGTGATTGCCATGTCGATCGCAGCTCCACACCCATCGCGCATTGTCCGGAGTAAAAGGAAACGGATGAAGCACATGCTGCTCATCAAACAAGCTAAGCAGCTCATTGACTGTGGGCAGTCGCCACTCCTGTTCCTGCTGCTCTCGGACAAGCTGGGCGATATACTCCTCCGCCTGCTGCAGAGAGAGTGGATAGGGCGGCAGGTGACGCATCCAGAGGAGCCCCGTCGCCTCATCAACAAGATAGCGGGGTTCAATCCGCAAACAGGTCGTCATGGGATGCAGGGACCGCCACTGCGAATTAACCTCAAAGGCTTTATCGGCCTTGGAGCTGCAGACATTTATCGGCTCACTGCGCAATCGGACCGGAGGCGCCTTTACCGAGGTGTCGCAGGCTTCAAGCCGAGGACTGCGCGGCGGTCTGATCTGGAGTTGCTCCATGGCGGCAAGCATGTCTTCAGCTGATTGAAAACGGGCCTTGCGGTCCCAACTCAGTGCAGTGGAAAAAAAATCATCCCAGTGATGATCATACTGTGGATTCACCATAGACAAGGAAAAACTCTGCATGCCCGGAAGTTTGCCGGTCAACATCCGATAAAGCAGTACAGCGGCCGAGTAGAGGTCAGCTCTGCCGTCTACACCCAACGGGTCGGTTCGCTGTTCTGGCGGGGTGTAGTAAGGAGAACCGATCTGCATATTTGCCGGCCCGCAGAACGCCACGCCGTCCACAAGGGCCATGCCGAAGTCACAGAGCTTAATCGTATCCTCATCGGTGACAAGTATATTTTGCGGCTTGATATCGCGATGTATAATGTGATTGTAGTGCAGAAAAGCAAGTGCGCTGAGGAGCTGGCGGCCATAATGCAGAACCTTCCGGGCATCGATAACCCGCGAGTCTTTCTCTACTTGAAATTTTTCACCAATCATCTCGCCAAGGTTTTTGCAGATATACTCCATGACGAAAAAAGGGCGTCCCTTTTCATCTTCAGCATAGTCATGAGCTGTCACTAAAAAGGGCTGGTGAAAGGAGGCCATGGTGCGGGCCTCAGCCAGGAAAATGGCGCGCAACTGTTCATAGCCGAGAATATCCTCCATGACCTCGGAGGGAGCAAGTAATTTAATTGCCACCACCTTGTCAATCTCGGGCACGATCCCCTTGTACACGGCCCCCATCCCGCCTTTTCCCAGACGGCGGATGATTTCATACCGACCTATCTTGCGCATACATTCACCATTGGAGTCTCCTGGCATTAGATACTGGAAAACCTCGCTCGCCGAGAAGTCGGATGGTGGTCTCCACGTCATAGCCAACAGCCCGAATTTCGATTTCCTGCGTTTCAGTATCCCATATACAGTATTTGGCCTTATTACTCAGTCGATCGCGAGGTTGTCCTACACTGCCGGGAAGCAGCAGATGCCTGTCGGCAGGGCCACCAGCATGAACAATCCCGATCTGCGGCTGCCGTCTCTCCAACCGGCCGTCTTGTCGAAGAATATACCAGGCAAGGGTATGGGTATGACCGGCAAAACAGTAGGTTTCCGAATACCCGGCGAATAGTCGCCGAAGCCGATTGCCTGAGGGGGAAAACAAATACGTGGTAATCGATTCGGGAGGGCTGCCGTGGACGAAACGGCCCCCGTGCACTAGCAAGACAGCCGGGAGGTTGCTCAACCAGTTCATGGAGGAGGGCGACAGCAATTTCCTGGTCAGATCAAGTGATTCACGAGGACCAGGGTTCAGCCGATGATAATACCCCACGGAAATCAACCCAAGCTCATGGTTGCCCATCACGGAGAGGACCTGTCTTTCACGCAGAGCCCGAACCACCTCTTCCGGTTCCGGACCATAACCGATGTTATCGCCAAGTGAAACGATGCTGTCAACCTTCAGTGTATCCAAGTCGGAAAGAACAGCCTCAAGAGCCCTGTAGTTACCGTGGATATCAGATAAGACTGCAATGCGCATTGGTCCTGGAGTTACCCGTGAACCGGCCCATCCACGACTACCGCCGATCCCACCTCCAGTGATGCCTCGGGATAGGCACTCTGGAGATGACGCAGTACTGTGGAGCATTTAACGGTAAAAAGGAACGTGACAGGCGCACTGGCCTGGGACAGGCACTCGAAATTGCCCATCCCTTTGCTTAAGATCCAATCCGCTCCTCGGAAATACTCCAGGAATTGGGGCGAACAGTGGGCAAGCGAGGTTCCGGGAATATCTGCTCCGTTGTCAATAACCCGACAATGGGCATTCATACCGCAGAAGGCTGCATCTGCAACGGTGGCATCATTGATGGTGGGCATGCCGCGGACCGCGACCGTCACTTCACACCCTATGGCAGAGAGCTGAAGAACTAACAGCTTGTCAAACACGATTTCCCCGCAATTATCGGCCAAAAGCAAAACTTTTTTTCCCGGAATAAGCCGCTTGCGAAGTTGAGGATAATGATTGATCGCAAACGGCTGCTGCTGACACCGCGCGAGAGTGGCTTCCACGTCCAGCTGTTTCTGCGCCCCGTTGTCGAGCACATTGGCGCCGATAGCGAATTGAAGGGCGGAGAGCAGCGGGTCCCCTGCCCTCTCGATTGCTTCAGCAGCTGCACTTTCCAGTGAAAGCGCGTACTCATTGCTCTGTTTTTTTATGGCTGCATACGGGTCATCGTTTCCGGTCATGGCAGCGATCAGGCGGTAATAATGCGCGGCATTTACCGGAGGAGCCGAACGGTGAGGAAATGAGCCGAGCATACCGCCCACCTTAACCAGTATCTGTCGTTGAAGATGCTGGTCACAAGTGCTCAATTTCACCGTATTCAATGCTTGCTGCATGAAACAGGCATAGCAGTCATTTCCAGTATTCATTCAGACCTCTTGGAGGGGGGAAGGAGAAGATAATCCTGGCGAACATTGCCAAGTGCGGCAAAAATATGTTCTTTGGAACCCGGAAGACGCCTGTATATTGAATCCATGAGTTCATGCACCTCCTGTCGCCGGGTATTTCCTGCCAAGGGACAGGCCGCATCCACTGGTTCAAGCCCCAATGTTTCCCCAAGAAGGTTGACCTCATCCTTATCACAGTAAGCGAGGGGCCGTATAACCGCAAGGCGCCCTGAAAACAGGTCCTGTCGTGGCCGCATGGTGCTGATATTACCGGCGCAGGTCAGATTGAGAAAAAAGGTTTCGAGTATATCATCGCGGTGATGGCCCAGCGCCAGGGTGGTAAATGCGTGATCACGAGCATAGGCAAACATCTGGGTCCTTCGCGACCGGGCACACCGAAAACAGATGTCTTTGCTAGTGTCCCCGGACAGGTTCTTCTCTGCTGGTGCTGGCTTCCATGCAGCAGGTAACACAATTAACGGCATTTCCAGTTCTGCCATGAGTCGACTGACAGCATGAGCGCTTTGCCCCGGACCGCTGCTCCCATCCATATCGATATGGATAGCGGTCATCTCGAAGTCTATAGGCGTTTTTTTTACCCACTGGCTAAGTACCCAGGCAAGGGCAAGGGAGTCCATGCCGCCGGAAACGCCTATAAGCACTCGATCCTTATCAGCCAGCATGCGGTAGTCATGCATGGCACGGCCAATTTTCCGGTTCATTGCCTTGGTGAGCGCCACTCTCTTCCCGCAGCCTTGCCCTATTGCTCAGGGAGTTGAAAGATAGGAACACTGGGCAAATTTTTCATCTACCCCTTCCGTCAGCAGCTCTTCAGCAGTAATCCAGGTGAACCCACGACTTTTAGCCCGGTTCCAATTATAGATATTCTCCATCAATGATTGCTGCATTTCGTCAAAGGTTCCCTGGCACAGCACCCTTCCTTCCCTCACTTCAACCAGGCGATACTCAAAAGCGACCGCAGCTGGTTCCTTGGCGGTGTATTCCCCTCCGATCCGGTCAGAAAACCGACTAATGCGTGCCTCAAGGATAGCATCACAGCTTAACTGCCCAGCCACCTGCTGCAGCTGTTCAAGCGAACCATGGGTTGTCTGGTTCTCCAGACCATAGGATTGAGCCGCAGAGGCAAAACGAAATTCAGGATTCCCGGCAAACCGTTTTCTCAGCAGTCTATCCATGATTGCTGCGCCCTCTTTGAGCTGCTTGGCCAGAGCAAACGAAACAGAGCTTTCATAATTAATCTCCGGCTGGACGGGCATGACACCGATGCAGGAAATCGCAACGTTCGGATCGCGCGGTATGACCGGTGTATCCTGTTTCTTGGTGCAGCCGCAACTCAAGAAGACCGTTATCACGCAGACTGCGGTAAAACATTTGACAAATGGAATCACATTTCCCTCCTTTGTGGTCGATAACCGGTGATGCTAGAGCAGACCTTTGGATGACAATTGACCCGATACCCGAGGGTCAAGGTGAACTGCCTGGGCAATGGCTCGTCCCAGCGCCTTAAAAATCGCTTCTAAAATATGATGGGTATTTTCACCATGCAGTAAATCGACATGAAGTGTTAACCCGGCGTGCAGTGAAAACGCCCGCAAGAATTCCTTAGCCAAGGCAGTATCAAAGGTTCCGACTTTGCGATCTTCTACCACGACATTGTACACGAGAAACGGCCGATTGGACACATCAACGCAGACCCGCGCAAGGGTCTCATCCATGGGCACATAGGCATGCCCATACCTGCTGATACCGACTTTATCCCCCAGGGAGTGCGCCAGAGCCTGTCCAAGGCAAATGCCTATGTCCTCAACCGTATGGTGATCGTCCACCTCCAGATCTCCTTTCGCACGAAGCGTGAGGTTAAAAAAACCATGGACACCGAAAAGGGTCAGCATGTGGTCCATAAATCCAACCCCTGTATGTATGTCTACCTTTCCGGCGCCGTCAAGTTCCAGCGAAAGCTGAATATCTGTTTCTTTGGTAGCCCGAACTATTTCGGCTGATCGTGTAGGCGGCATGGGCATTGTGCGCTCCTGGTGTATACGGCACCCGTTACATATTTATACAGACAAACAACCACTTTCTCTTTTCTTGAAGAAAAATAGGGTATATTTTCAGGTCGTTGCCTTTTGTCTCAAAACAGCGTTATACTATTCCGCTTCGACCAGATGCGCAAGAGTTGTTGCTGGGAATTGAGAGGTTTTCAGTGGTTTCGATTTGTAACATTTTTTTCAGCACCCGTTTTTTTTCATTGACACCCCACCGAAAAATCGGTTAAATTCGCCCGCTGTCTACTGAATACAACTTAGCGAGCGGGAATAACTCAGTGGTAGAGTGTAACCTTGCCAAGGTTGAAGTCGCGAGTTCGAATCTCGTTTCCCGCTCCAGTTATTTTTTAAGGTTCGGACCACCGTTCGAACCTTTTTTTGTTAAATTGCGAGGCGCCATTAATGAAGACTTATTATACGCCGGTCAAGGAAATCTCCCGTCAGTGGCATGTTGTTGATGTTGACGGTAAAGTTCTGGGACGTGTTGCCACAGAGATCGCCAGCCGCCTGCGCGGAAAGCATAAACCCACTTTCTGCAATTTTCAGGATAATGGTGATTTCGTAATTGTTATCAACGCCGACAAAATTCATCTGACCGGAAACAAATGGGACGATAAAAAAT
Organism: Desulfogranum aggregans; assembly: GCF_055398265.1. Taxonomy (NCBI): domain Bacteria; kingdom Pseudomonadati; phylum Thermodesulfobacteriota; class Desulfobulbia; order Desulfobulbales; family Desulfobulbaceae; genus Desulfogranum; species Desulfogranum aggregans. The sequence goes on from NZ_AP042447.1 coordinate 1,438,625, forward strand.
ACTATCGCCACACCGGGTACGTTGGTGGAATCAAGTCGCAGACAGCTAAGGAGCTGCTGACAAAAAAACCTGAAGAACTTATTCGCATGGCAGTCAAAGGCATGTTACCTAAAAACAAGCTCGGTCGTGCACAAATGAAAAAGTTGAAGGTTTACACCGGACCTGAGCACCCTCATGAGGCCCAACAGCCTGAACCCCTTGAGATCTGATTGGAGCATATATCATGTCGCAGGATAAAACTTACGCAACCGGTAAAAGGAAAACCGCTGTCGCCAGAGTCTGGATCACCCCTGGTACTGGCAATATGGCGGTCAATAATATGCCTCTGGTGGATTATTTCGGCAACATCTACTACGAGCCCAAAATTGCCAAACCCTTTGCGGTAACCGAAACCCTGGAAAAATTTGATATCCAGGCGACGGTCAAAGGCGGGGGAAAATCAGCCCAGGTGGACGCGCTGGTACACGGCATTGCGCGGGCATTGCAGGAAAGGGATCCGGAAATGCGTATCCCCCTGAAAAAGGCGGGACTGCTTACCCGTGACCCTCGCGCCAAGGAACGAAAGAAATATGGCCAGCGCGGAGCCCGAGCCCGCTTTCAGTTCTCCAAACGTTGATCAGTATCGGAGCAGCTTACTGCCATTAGCGCCTCCATGGCGTATCGGACCGCAGGGAGTAACGAATTCTTCGTTACTCCCTTTTTTTTGTGAAAAAAACAAGGAAGCACAGGATTTTCATCGGAGGGAAAAATATGCTGAACGTCGGAATAGTTGGTGCCTCAGGATACACAGGTGTTGAACTCGCCCGAATTCTTGCAACGCACCCTGAAGTCAAGGTGACTGCCGCCACCTCCAGGAAATATGCCGGGCAGATGCTCGCAGACGTCTTCCCCAATCTGAGGGAGCGCATAGATATCCGGTGTGAAAACCTCGCCATCGATCAACTCATCGATCGTGCCGATTTTTTCTTTACCGCTGTCCCCCACAAAACAGCCATGGACCTGGTACCGGAGCTGCTTTCCGCAGGGAAAAAGGTTGTCGACCTCAGTGCAGACTATCGCATTCGCGACGCAGAGGTGTACGAACAGTGGTACCAGGAACACTCCAGCAAGCACCTGCTGCAGGATGCGGTTTATGGTCTCCCCGAGCTTTACCGAAAAAACATCGCAACCAGTCAGTTAACCGCAAATCCTGGCTGCTACCCAACTTCCGTGATTCTTGCACTTGCTCCGCTCCTACGAGAAAAGCTGGTTGATACCGAAAGTCTGATAATTGACTCCAAGTCCGGAACTTCCGGCGCAGGAAGAGCCGCCAGTGTGAGTACGCTTTTCTGTGAAGTGGCCGACGGCTTTCGGCCCTATAAAGTGGGAGGGGCCCATCGCCACATTCCGGAAATCGAACAGGAACTATCCCTGCTTGCCGAGACAGAGGTTACCATTTCCTTCACTCCGCACCTGCTTCCCCTGTCCCGCGGTATTCTCAGTACCGTGTACGCCAACCTCAGCGAACGGGCATCATCTGCAGACCTCCAGCACCTCTACGAGTCCGCCTACGCTCAGGAGCCGTTTGTCCGTCTACTGCCCTCCGGCATGGCGCCTGCCACCCAGCACGTACGCGGCTCCAACTGCTGCGACATCGGGGTCCAGGTTGACCGGCGAACAAACCGGGTCATTGTTATGTCGGCAATCGACAATATTGTCAAAGGCGCCTCCGGACAAGCCATCCAGAATATGAACCTGATGAATGGGTTTGCAGAAAATTGCGGGTTAATGCATGCTCCTTTTTTCCCCTGATGTCCAGGACGATTCGCCTGCATATAGCTTTTGACGGTACCGCCTACCATGGATGGCAGCGTCAGCGAAAGGATGTTACGGTCCAGGGGATGATCGAAAAAAAGCTCAACCTGCTCTGCAAACAGGAGATCACACTCCACGGCGCTGGCCGCACCGATGCCGGGGTCCACGCAGAAGAGATGGTCGCCCATTTCCACCTGGAACAGCCCATTCCGCTCACTGCTTTTTGCCATGGCCTTAACTCCATGCTTCCCGGAGATATTCGTATACTCGAGGCCATGGAAGAAGGGCGCCATTTTCACAGCCGTTTCAGTGCACTGGGAAAAACCTACCGATATGACTTCTTTACCGGGGCCATTCAACACCCCGCTTCAAGACTCTATTGTGCTCATTTCCCCGGCCCTTTTGATCACCACCTCATTGAAGAGCCCCTCGCTGCCCTTGAAGGCACCCACGATTTTTCAAGTTTTGAACGGGTGGGTAGCAGAGATAAGACTAATACTGAGGGTCGCGGAGCGGTGCGAACCATCCATAAAGCCGCCTGTATCCGCCGATCGTGTCAACCACACCACTGGTCGATCAGTATTACCGGTGATGGTTTCTTGCGCCAAATGGTTCGTATTCTTGCCGGCACGCTCATTGAAATAGGGCAGGGAAAGCGATCCCCATCGACTATGACCATGATTATAGACGCGCGTGACCGTAAAGCAGCTGGGCTAACTGCACCGGCTCATGGCTTGTTCCTGGAAAAAATATACTATGACCGGCTTTTTGTCGTTTAACAGGTTTCACCATGGAGACACCCTGTGTTCACCCAACTCACTCCCGTTATCCTCGCTTCAGCCTCTCCCCGAAGACAGACCTACCTTGCCAGCCTGGGAATTTCTTTTGACTGTATCCCGGCAGCCATCAGTGAGATTCCTCTGCCCCTGGAGGCAGCAGATGACTTTGCAGTGCGCCTGGCAGAGGAGAAGGCAGCAGCAATTGGTGCCAGCCATGCCAATGCCTGCGTCATTGGAGCAGATACTATTGTCGTCCAGGGAACGTCCATTCTTGGTAAACCTTCTACACCTGCCGAAGCCCTGGCCTTTCTCCAGCAACTCCGCAACACACCTCATACTGTCATAACCGGTGTGGCTGTCCTGCACCGAGCACGTGAGATCACCCACACCTTTTCCGTTTCCACCCTTGTCCATTTTGCCGACTATAGCGATGCTGTGCTCAAGGCATACGTTGCTACCGGCGATCCTCTGGATAAGGCCGGCGGGTATGGCATTCAATCGTTGGGCGGATTTTTGGTGGCGTCCATAGAGGGCTCCTATAGTAACGTTGTCGGTCTTCCCATGGCCGAGCTGGTAAAGGTCCTGTTACAGCACAACCTTTTAGCAACAAAATAACCCTTACCTGATTTCCTGGCGGCTTGACTTCCCTCTCGAGTATGCTACTCTACAGAATAGTCTCGATTATTCTTCTTCTTGCACTGCCACTATGCTGCCATGCCAACGATTCTTAACAAGTACTACCCTGTAAGAAAAATTATTTTTTTCCTTGGGGAAGGACTGCTCATCTTCAGTACATTTCTGTTTGTCTACCTGGCATTTTCCGGTTGGAGAATTTTTCTGCTTGAACTGGTAGAGGACCTTATCCGGGCAGGAGTCGTTACCATTGTCTTTCAGTGCTCGCTCTATTTTTTTGACCTCTACGATCTCCGTAAACCTGGCACGACTATGGATACGGCGATCAGAATGATGCAGTCTTTCGGCGTCGGCTGCATTGTACTCGGAATGCTCTATTTTGTTTTTCCCTCGCTCATCATTTCCTCAAAAATTTTCTGGTGCTGTTACGTTATTATCTGTGTGGAAATCCTCTCATGGAGGGTACTGTACTATAGGATTATAGCCAGGAAACTTTTTTCAAGGGAAATTGTTATCATTGGCGCAGGGGAAACCGCTAAAAAAATTTTCCATGAGATCGAATCCCATCAGGATTGCGGTTTTACTGTTCTTGCCTTTGTTAGCTCAAAGGAGCCAACATTCCCCATCGGAAATATACCGCTTCTCCCGGACCTCGATGCACTCAACTCCCTTAACCTGACCAGCCGGATCGAACGAATTGTGGTTGCTCTTGGCGACCGCCGTGGTAAGATGCCTATCCCCGATCTCCTCCAGTACAAACTGCAAGGGACCCCAATAGAAGAAGGTATCTCCTTTTTTGAGAGCCTAACCGGCAAGATACTTGTCGAAAAGGTAAACCCGGCCTGGCTCATATTTTCTCAAGGATTCGACAAAGGCAAGGTCGCATATATCTGTAAACGATTTAACGACCTCTTTCTATCAGTGATCGGCCTTTTACTCACCCTGCCGGTGTGCGCGATTACCGCCCTGCTTATCAAACTGGAATCACCAGGGCCAATCTTTTACCTGCAGGAACGTGTCTGTGAACGTGGAAAAACATTCAAGGTGGTCAAATTCCGTTCCATGCGCAATGATGCTGAAAAAGGCGGTGCGGTCTGGGCAAGCCAAAACGACAGCCGCGTGACCAAGGTTGGCGGTCTCATACGCAAGGTCAGAATCGACGAGATACCGCAAATGTGGAACGTGCTCAAGGGGGAGATGAGTTTTGTCGGCCCACGGCCGGAACGGCCTGTATTTGTCGAACAACTGACAGCTTGTATTCCCTATTATTCCCTCCGCCACTCGGTCAAGCCCGGGATAACCGGCTGGGCACAGGTCTGCTATCCTTACGGCGCCTCTGAGGAGGACGCCTTGCGAAAACTTGAATATGACCTCTATTACATCAAAAACCAATCCATATTTTTGGACTTGCTGATAGTCTTCAGGACCATAAAAACAGTCCTCTTCCAAAGAGGTTCCCGTTAGACCTGTTCTCATTCCCGTCCTCTCCATAGGTTGCGATTCCATCGGTATTGTTGTATCTTTCCTGAACACATATCATCATAGATTGGGCAAAACTCTACTTTGCCGTGTGGAATCCCCATGACCAATGTTTCTTCGCCCCGCCATGACCGTAGTGCAGACTCTGTCGATTTTCCTGTCAGGTTATTTACCGCATTACGAACCATGCGCCTGTATCCGCCGACCAACCCACAGGTGGTACGCAATATCGCCTCTGCTTTTCAGGCATATAAAGCACTCTTTGACCCCGCAACCGGGGAGGACGTTACCCTGGGGGTATCGGAAAGAAAAATCCTGGTAAACGGCCAGCAGCTGTCAGAAAAAGACCAAACCCGGCCACAGGTCGCAGGAATCATCGATTTTTTGGAAAAATTGAAACTGCACTCACTTGCGTTTCGCAGTACATTTACTGAAGATGAGTGCGCCCGATTTATAGAGATACTTGCCCCCCTCCTTGGCAAGAAAGCCATTGAAGAACAGGTCCCAGAGCTACTGCAAAACGCTGACTTGCCCTCAGTGGGTGTAGACACCAAACGGTTTGTGGTCGTCCACGAAGGAGAAAAAGTTGTACGTGAAGACCAGGTAGGATTCGGTTCAGGGGTAAATATCAGTGATGATGAAATGGCCAGCTTTATCATGGGCCAGACCGGCGTAGCCACCACTCTCGGCAGTTCCATCCCACGCCACCTTGAACCACTGCTCAGTATGTTTGGCGAAGCGCTGCAAGAACATGAGAATCCAGCCAAACTCACTACAGCCTTATTCAATGCCCTCCACGACCAATCAACTGAAGATGCTCGCCACCAGAAAGATATTGCGGCATCAGCAGATACCATTGCCCACCTAGATCCTGAAAAACTCACCAAACTCCTTACGCTTCTGCCGTATTCGAACTCCGGAGATGCACTTCTCAATGCGACCATTGACAATCTCCAGCCACGACAGCTCAATGAACTGGTCAACACCCTGATCATTGACCTTGCCCAGCAAGCTGGAGGTTCGGACAGTTCTCCAGCCGGAGATAGTAAGCATGCGGTTATCAAACGGTTGATCAATACGGGCAAGGGAGGGGAGATCCAGCGGACCATTGCCATGAATGTCGATGCCCGCCAGCTCGTTGATAACCCCAACACCACCATCGGCGAGCTGCCTCCGCACCTGGTCCAGCGCCTCCAGCAGCCGGAATGGTCAGCACCGGTGCTCGCCAATGCCGTTCAGCAGGCCACCGACGACCAGCCGCCACAGGGGGCCATCAATACCGAGGCCGTCAACCGCATGCTCAGCCACTACGAGCAGCTCCTGGACAAACCACAGCAGCAACAGGTCGCTGCCAGGGCAGGACAACAGCTCGCCTCCATGGAGGCCGTGGCCCTCGGCAACGTACTGGCACAGAAGTTCAAGGGACTCTTCGGCGACACCCTCTACCACCAGATCATCGAACAGGTCTCTGACGAACTCCTTGACGAGACCATCGAGCACCTCAATCCCAAACAGCTCAACAGGATGGTGGCCATGCTCACCTCCTCCATTCCGCTGGCCATCGACAACAACGGCAACCCTGATTTCACCGCCATCGACGATCAGGCTCTCGAGCGACTGGTCAATTCCAGCAAGGGCGAACGCATCAAACAGACCATTGCCATGAATGCCGATGCCCGCCAGCTCGTTGATAACCCCAACACCACCATCGGCGAGCTGCCTCCGCACCTGGTCCAGCGCCTCCAGCAGCCGGAATGGTCAGCACCGGTGCTCGCCAATGCCGTTCAGCAGGCCACCGACGACCAGCCGCCACAGGGGGCCATCGATACCGAGGCCGTCAACCGCATGCTCAGCCACTACGAGCAGCTCCTGGACAAACCACAGCAGCAACAGGTCGCTGCCAGGGCAGGACAACAGCTCGCCTCCATGGAGGCCGTGGCCCTCGGCAACGTCCTGGCACAGAAGTTCAAGGGACTCTTCGGCGACACCCTCTACCACCAGATCATCGAACAGGTCTCTGACGAACTCCTTGACGAGACCATCGAGCACCTCAATCCCAAACAGCTCAACAGGATGGTGGCCATGCTCACCTCCTCCATTCCGCTGGCCATCGACAACAACGGCAACCCTGATTTCACCGCCATCGACGATCAGGCTCTCGAGCGACTGGTCAATTCCAGCAAGGGCGAACGCATCAAACAGACCATTGCCATGAATGTCGATGCCCGCCAGCTCGTTGATAACCCCAACACCACCATCGGCGAGCTGCCTCCGCACCTGGTCCAGCGCCTCCAGCAGCCGGAATGGTCAGCACCGGTGCTCGCCAATGCCGTTCAGCAGGCCACCGACGACCAGCCGCCACAGGGGGCCATCGATACCGAGGCTGTCAACCGCATGCTCAGCCACTACGAGCAGCTCCTGGACAAACCACAGCAGCAACAGGTCGCTGCCAGGGCAGGACAACAGCTCGCCTCCATGGAGGCCGTGGCCCTCGGCAACGTACTGGCACAGAAGTTCAAGGGACTCTTCGGCGACACCCTCTACCACCAGATCATCGAACAGGTCTCTGACGAACTCCTTGACGAGACCATCGAGCACCTCAATCCCAAACAGCTCAACAGGATGGTGGCCATGCTCACCTCCTCCATTCCGCTGGCCATCGACAACAACGGCAACCCTGATTTCACCGCCATCGACGATCAGGCTCTCGAGCGACTGGTCAATTCCAGCAAGGGCGAACGCATCAAACAGACCATTGCCATGAATGTCGATGCCCGCCAGCTCGTTGATAACCCCAACACCACCATCGGCGAGCTGCCTCCGCACCTGGTCCAGCGCCTCCAGCAGCCGGAATGGTCAGCACCGGTGCTCGCCAATGCCGTTCAGCAGGCCACCGACGACCAGCCGCCACAGGGGGCCATCGATACCGAGGCCGTCAACCGCATGCTCAGCCACTACGAGCAGCTCCTGGACAAACCACAGCAGCAACAGGTCGCTGCCAGGGCAGGACAACAGCTCGCCTCCATGGAGGCCGTGGCCCTCGGCAACGTACTGGCACAGAAGTTCAAGGGACTCTTCGGCGACACCCTCTACCACCAGATCATCGAACAGGTCTCTGACGAACTCCTTGACGAGACCATCGAGCACCTCAATCCCAAACAGCTCAACAGGATGGTGGCCATGCTCACCTCCTCCATTCCGCTGGCCATCGACAACAACGGCAACCCTGATTTCACCGCCATCGACGATCAGGCTCTCGAGCGACTGGTCAATTCCAGCAAGGGCGAACGCATCAAACAGACCATTGCCATGAATGCCGATGCCCGCCAGCTCGTTGATAACCCCAACACCACCATCGGCGAGCTGCCTCCGCACCTGGTCCAGCGCCTCCAGCAGCCGGAATGGTCAGCACCGGTGCTCGCCAATGCCGTTCAGCAGGCCACCGACGACCAGCCGCCACAGGGGGCCATCGATACCGAGGCCGTCAACCGCATGCTCAGCCACTACGAGCAGCTCCTGGACAAACCACAGCAGCAACAGGTCGCTGCCAGGGCAGGACAACAGCTCGCCTCCATGGAGGCCGTGGCCCTCGGCAACGTCCTGGCACAGAAGTTCAAGGGACTCTTCGGCGACACCCTCTACCACCAGATCATCGAACAGGTCTCTGACGAACTCCTTGACGAGACCATCGAGCACCTCAATCCCAAACAGCTCAACAGGATGGTGGCCATGCTCACCTCCTCCATTCCGCTGGCGACTAAAACAAGTGACGCCCCTGCCCAAATTCCACCCGACAACAGTATTTTACAGCGTTTGACCCACACCGCGAAAGGCAGCATTATCGAACAAACCTACGCACAGCAGGTTGACGCAGAAATGCTTCGCCGAACTACCGCTGGAGCGCGCCCTGTGCCCGGCCAACTCAAAAACCGGTTGCAGCAACCCGCATGGTCCGGCTCCATGCTCGTCAGCGCAGCACAATTGGCTGTCGACCCACCGACAGCCGATCAGGGTCAAACTGACTTCAACGGCTTCGACCAGCTGCTTGACGGGTATGCCGGTGTTCTTGATAACGAGCAACAGGCACAGATCGCTATCCAGGCAGGCAAACAACTGGCCGGACTGGATGAAAATGAGCTGGGTGTGATACTTGTCCAACGTTTCAAAGGCCTCTTTGGTGAAAAATTATACACCGAGGTAGTCAAGCATCTGACAGATGATAAACTCGCCACACTCACCCAGCAGATGTATCGGTTTGTTAGCGGCCAGGCGCTCCTTCCCGAAGGGGAAACCGACCAGGCTGTCACCAGTGCCTATAAGCGGTTGATGCAAACGGTAAAAAACGTCAAAATGCAGACCGTTGTCGACATGTATCAGGAACGGCAGGAAGAGGAAGCAAAAAACAAGGCGGAACAGATTCGCAAAGGCATCCAGTCTCTCCTTGCCAATGATGCCGATGCACTTGCCGACCGGGATACCTGCGAAGCACTTCCAGATAAAGTCATCGAGTTCATCGAGGAGGGAGAGAATGGATCTGCGGACACACTCCTGATGCATATTGCCGTGGCTCTGCAGTCCGAGAAAAAAGAGATCCGTTTACATGCTGCAAAGACCTTGGCTGACACCGCACGCATACTGGCAGAGCACGGTCAGTGGGACCGTCTAGTCAAATTGCTGCCAGCACTGGAACAATCGCTGCAACTCCTCGCAGAAGATGAAAACAGCATAAAACACATTATCACCGCTATTTCCGGGCTTGCCCATCACCACCTTGAAGGGGATAATTACGCCAAGGCATTCGAGATCGTCCGTGTCATAAACCGGATCACCTCTTCCGCCGCCGGCATCACTGTCAATGAAGCCATCCGTGAGCATGGCGAATCGGCACTCGACAAGATAAGCTCCGACGCAATCCTGCAGAAACTGCTGACGGTTTATCTTGGAGATGCGTCGCAAAGAGAGAATGCCGGCAACCTGCTGACCGACCTTGGTAAACGGTCCGCAGGCTACCAATTGCAATACCTGATGGACAGTGAGAGCCGCGTTGAGCGAAAACTGTTGTTCAACCTGATCAAACAAACTGGAAATGCCGCACGGGATATCCTGCTCGAGCAGCTTCATCAGCCATCACCGTGGTATGTAACCCGCAATATCATCCGCTTACTGGGTGAGATAGGGGAAACCGAACTCATGCATTCTATCTTTCCCTATATCGGCTACAATGATATCCGCGTGCAACAGGAGGTGCTCAACACCGGAGTAAAAATCGGCGGAGAGGCGATCCCCCGTTTTCTCCTTCAAGCCCTGCAGACAATGGACAATCAGCTTAAAACAAAGGTTGTGCAGCATATGGGCAACTTTCCCGACGAATCCTACGTTCGTCCACTTACCGACCTGCTAGAGCTGAACAAGCCGTTCCAAGGCAAGAACAAAACCTTTTTCCAACTCACCCTCTGTAAGACGCTCGGGATTATCGGCTCCCGTCGAGCACTGCCATCGTTACAAAAAGTAGCCCAAAGCAAGTCCGTTCTCGGCATTGCAGGATATGCAGATGAAGTACGCAACGCCGCCGCACAGACCGCTCGTCGCATCCGTGCCCGAAGACCAAGCGCCAGCAGTCATCAACTTCCGGATAATACCGCCATGACCACCCACCACGATGACCCATCATCAACTTCGGTCCCTGCTTCAGTTTCCGAACAGGAAAACGCCATATTCGAACTTTTTGAACAAGGAAAAACCGAGGAGGCAAAAGAGGCGCTCTTTGATCTCATTACCGCCACCGCACGAGCTGGCGACTTCCAGAATGCCGAACGGCTGCGTGAACGGATATATGAAATAGACCCCATGGCGCTCAGTGAAATCATTCGCTCAGGCGAGATCATTGAACAGGAAAAAAGCGGCTCAATCAATCAGGATGACCTTAATATTTGGTCACAGCTGACAGACGAACTGACGTCTGAAGAATTTCATACTCTGTACCATGAGCTGCGCGAGCGGCTTTTTTCTCCGGAAGAAACTATTGTACAACAGGGCGCGCAAAACGACGAACTCCTGTTCATCAACCAGGGCAGTGTCAAAGCTTCCCACCGCATCGGCGATAAGGAAATTTTCATTACCACCCTAGGCAGAGGGGAAATTGTTGGGGAAAATACATTTAATCCCTCCACGTGGACCTTGAGCCTCACAGCCCTAACCCAGGCCCGCATCTACGTGCTCCGACAAGAACAGTTGGTAAAACTCAAAGAACAATTTCCCGGTGTGGAAAACAAGTTGCATGCTTTCTATACAAAAACCAATAAAGTTCCAGAAATTCTAAGAAAAAAAGGCCTTGAACGCCGCATGGACCAGCGGTTCAGAATTTCACGAAAAATTCAGGTGCAACCAACAGACAACCAGGGAAAACCTATCGGAAGAGGATTCCGAGCCGACATTTTCGACATTTCACGAGGTGGCCTGGCCTTTCTCATCCGCATCACCAAAAAGGAAAACGCCAGACTGCTGCTTGGCAGAAGGTTGCAGGTGGTACTACCGGTTGGCGGCAAAATCAATTACTTATATCTCCAGGGTCAATCCATCGGCATACAACCGCACAACACCCTGGAGAGTGACTATGCTGTACATTTTAAATTCCTGGAACGCCTGGACGCGGAAGGCCTCCAAAATATCCTCGGTTGATCGTTGCCCCTTGATTCCGGGAAAATTAGCCCTGATCCATTGACCCCAGCAAGGGCTCCCAGACTAGGAACACCTGGAGATCGTACACATCCACCCGACGTGGCCTGAGGATAATTTCCTCCACCGGAAAATTAAGAGGATCATACTTTTCTGCTATGGCAACCAGTTGTTGCTGTAAATCGTCGCTGAGCCGCTGCATCGCCTCTTCTAATCGGGCCACCTCGCTTTCCATTCGAGCCACATCTCCTCGTTCTTTGAGTATTTTGCCGGCATTTCGCATGCCGCGGGCGGTGCGGGTGACAGTTGTCGCAGAGAGCCTCTTTCGACCAAATAGTGCACCAAGAAATGCCACGCCAAAGGCAAGGGCTGTATCCATTTTTTTCGCCTTCACATCCCCTTGTTCTTTTTCTCTCCGCAGGTAGGCTTTTTCCAGTTGTGCCTCCAGGCGCTCCTTTTTTTGAAAAAAGGCAGCTTTCACTTTTTCTCCTGCCTGTTGTTTGTGCGCTGCGAGCACGGTGGAAAGACGATGACGGAAGTCTGCAGGTGTCTCTTGAGGGGTTGACTCCAACCGCAAAGCCTGAACCCGCTTCAAAGGCAGCGTGATCTGGCGATAGAGAAATTCACCAAGCTGTTTTTCCTGGGCCCGAAGGCTAGGGATGCTTTGGAAGGTAACCGGCAGAGGGTGATACAGTGCCCCCTGCGGTGGATCGGTTGATAATTCAGCCAAGGCAACTGGGAATGGTTCCGCCTCACCCCACGCGACCGCTGCTTCGGAAGAAACAGCAAGAGGAAAGCGCAATGAAATATCATGCAGGAGATCAATTGCCCGTTGCTGGTTTATTATTCGTACCTTCGCTTTTCCCACCAGGGACGGCTGCAGGTGTACCACTGATGCCGGAAACCCCAGCTCAACGAAATATTGACGTATCTTGGCGGAAAGGATCGGCGGGTGGGAGGTCGGTTGAAAGCTATGCTCCTGGGCCGCCATGGTGGCTCCATCATTACGGTGCTTTTTCTTTTGCTGTGAATTGACAAGCCGTCTCACCTCATCCATGGTCAATGGTCCTCGAAGATAGGAAAGCGCCCACCTTGATTCAAACAATATGGCTCCTCGTTGCCGGTCACTATAGGCAACAAAGGAACGAGGCCGCAGACGGGCGAGTTGTTCGCCCAGGAACTGTTTTTCCTCTGTTGTTCCACTACCACCGATACCGCCAAGCACATGCTCCCGGTCCTGTTGTGTATGGAGACGGCCAATGAACCAGGTACCGATATTGGCAAGGCCCCTATAATCCAAATCCACCGGATTCTGGGTTGACAATACGATTCCGACCCCAAATGCCCGTGCCTGCTTCAACAGCAGGAGCAGAGGTTCCTTGGATGGGGGCTTGCCGAGAGGAGGCAGATAGCCGAAAACTTCATCCATATAGAGTAAACAGTTCAGTCCGTCTGATCCTTGCTGCTTGCGCATCCAGCCAATAAAGCGGCCCAGCAGCAAGGTGACGAAAAACATCCGCTCCTCGTCGTTGAGATGAGCCAGAGATAGGACAGAGAGCTTGGGCACACCGTTTGCCGTATGGAGCAGTGTTTCAATGCTGAGTGGTTCCCCTTCCATCCATGCTGAAAATCTCGAGGAGGCCAGCAGGTTGTTCAACAGCATGGCCAGTTCCATTCGCTTTCGCTGGGGATAAAAAGTTTCCAACGGGAGCACCCCTACCCGTTCAAAAGGCGGGTTGACAATGGCACTGATAAGTGCTCCAAGGTCCATATCCTCCTGGCGTTTCCAGGTCTGAAAAAGAATTGAGGAAAGCAGTATATGTTCCCGACTGGTCAACGGATCGGCTGTTTTGCCAACAATGCCCAGCAGAGAACTGACGGTCGCATTCACCAGGCTGGCCGCCATTTCATTGTCTTCGAGGGTCGCGGGATCAGGTGCCTCCAGAGTATGCACAATGGATAGCGGGTTTCCCGATCCATTACCCGGTGTATACAGTTCAAATGCAGCGTGCTCACGCATCCGCGCAATCCGTTCCCCTCCCTGGTTCCACTCCTGAAGCCCCTTCTTCCACCTCCTCGCCGTATCCCTGGCGAGCTCCTCTGCAGTCGTTCCCATTTGCGCTGCCTTTGTCTGATCAATCCAGGGCAGAAAGTCTTCTGGACGCAGTTGGGGAAAGCTCAACAAAAGGTTTCCCATATCGCCTTTTGGATCAATAACCACTGCTGGTATTCTATCTATTGCCGCTTCTTCCAGCAGACCGACGCCAAGCCCGGTTTTTCCGCTTCCTGTCATTCCTAGAATGACAGCATGGGTGGTCAGTTGATTATTGGGTACGAGCAATGGGATTTCGGTGGACTCCCCTGTTTCCGGATCGCACTCACGTCCGAGATAAAAGAGGTCAAGCTTTTCATAATCAGCCAGGTGAGTCATTTCATTATCTCCAGAAAGGGTATTTCGTTGATCATGTTAAAGCTTTCTGTTTGAATACAAAGAGATAAACATTCTTCACGCGAGGTGCAACTATGCCCGATGCCGTACGCCGCTTTTACTTAGATCATCTGCCGGGGAGCCGGATTACCGGTAATCTGCTCAGAGCTCAATGCCCAATCTGTGCACAGCAGAACCATCCCCACCCGGTCACCATGACCGTTTTTCTCAACAGGGAGAGTTTTTTTCACGGCTATTTCTGGTGTCCCAATCGTTATTGCGGAGGCGGCTTCCCCCTCTACTTTGCCAGGTTAATGGCCATTGAACCGACTTCGGTTCCAGGATACGACCCTGACCGTGAATACTTCGGCCATGAAACCGAATTTCCATCCAAAAACATCAATCAGGAAATATCAGGCTTTACCGAAAAAATGACCCCGGAACTGATCGAGTCCTTTCAGCGACAGTCAATCAGTGAAGCCACACTCAAAGCCATGCATATCGGTTATAACGGCCGATACCTGGTTTACCCGTACGTCCAGGCGGACGGGAATTTTTATTCCGCCCGCTGCATCCATCCAGACAAAGAAGAAGACACCTTTTGGTATGGTAACGAGGACTTCAGCTCGAACCGATTTCGGATCTTTCACCATTGCGAAATAGAGCGGTGTGAAAACGGCAGCCTGGTGATTGTCGAGGGGGAAAGGAACCTACTCCCTCTGAAAACTCTCGGTCTGCCGGGCATTGCCGTTCCTTCCGCCACAGACCTTGAGCACCTTGATCCACGCCAATTCCAATGGTTGCGCACCGTCTTTCTCTGGGTGAACAATACCGTGGAATCAAGGGCAGCAGCACATGCCTTTGCCACCACCCTCGGGTACAAGGTACGCCTCGTTTGCTGGCGAACACACCATCCACGAAAATATTCACTGACCGGACTAGCAAGAGACAAGGGCGCAACGTTTCAGGAAGAGGTGTTTACCATGCTTCGTGAAGCGCGGGCATTTTCTCCCTTTGCCACGCCGGAGCGAGAATTTCATCTCTTCCAGAGAAAAATGGCGGCAACAGCAGACAAAGACCTGCATTCTTGCACCACAGGTTTCCGTCTACTGGACCTTGCGCTAGGCGGATTACGGGGACTCACCATTATGGGCGGCACCCCGAAAGCAGGGAAATCCTGCTTTTGCATCCAGATTGCCTCGGAAATAGCGTCGAGAAAGGTGCCGGTTATCTATTATGACTTTGAAAACGGCAGACAGAATATCTACCTTCGCATCCTCTGCCGTTGGGCCAAAATACCCATCGATTCTCTGATGTCGGTCGATACATTGACAGAAGACGAGCAGCAGAGAAATGCCGCTGCACAAAAGAAACTGCTTTCGGCACTGAACTGGTTGCGAGTGGTGAATGACCGCCAGCTCAGCCCTGAACTCATGCGGCGTCACGTCGATTTCCTTCGTCACGAAACCAATAGCGACCGCGTGGTGGTAGTCATCGACAGCCTGCACAAGTTGCCGTTCAAGGATCTCACTCATCGACGTTCAGGTATTGATGGGTGGCTACGGCAACTGGAAGCGATCCGTGATGAATTGGACGTCGCCTTTCTGGTCATTTCCGAATTAACTCGTGGAATGGATGGACAGTTCGAAAAGCAACCCCAGCTGGGTTCCTTTAAAGGGTCGGGGGATATTGCTTATTCTGCTGACAATGCCCTTGTGCTCCTGCCGGAGTGGGACCCGTTCGACGATACTGACCCGGCGGCCAGAATCAATAACCTCTGGATGGTTGCCAGCAGGGAACAAAGCCCGGGGAAAATCGCAGGGTATCGTCTCGATTACCCCTATTGGGGATTTATCGAGGAGAACGGGAGAAACTGATTTGCGATTTATTCGCTGTCATGCTCAGCGAGCACCTGCTGCCAGGTCTCCAGCAGTCTCAGTGCCTTTGCTGCACGATAGCTCCCTCTATCCCGCTTGGGCATCCGTTTTTCCAGCGGAGGAAACAGGCCAAAATTAATATTACTGGGTTGAAAATGGCGTGGATCTGCATCAGTCAGGTGCCGCAGAAGCGCTCCACAGGCAGTGGCTGATGGCGGGGGAACCGGAGGCTGCCCATGCTTGACCAGTCCGGCCGCATTGATCCCGGCAAGCAGCCCCATTGCCGCGCTTTCTACGTAACCCTCCACACCGGAGAGTTGTCCAGCGATGAACACCCCCGGGTGGCGGTGTAATTGCAAAGTTTGGTCCAGGAGTGCCGGGGCACAGAGAAAGGTATTTCGATGAATGGACCCCAACCGTAAAAATTCCGCCTGCTCCAGTCCCGGTATGGCGCGAAAAACCCGTTTCTGCTCACCATAGGTCAGCTTGGTTTGAAAGCCGACCATATTATACATCGTGCCCTGGCGGTTTTCCGCCCGAAGCTGCACCACGGCATGCGGCACCTCGCCAGTGACAGGATGTGCCAAGCCGACCGGCTTCATCGGTCCGAATCGCAGGGTATCTTCCCCGCGACTGGCCATCACCTCTATGGGCAGGCAGCCCTCGAAATATTTGGGGTGCTCAAAGGCTTTTAACGGGACCGTATCCGCTGCTTCCAGGAGAGATAAAAAATGTTTGTACTCCTGCTTGGTCATGGGACAGTTGAGATAATCACCAGGGCCTTCATCGTCCCAGCGGGATTTTCGATAAATGCGCCCCCTGTCCAGACTTTCAGCATCGATTATAGGCGCAATAGCATCGTAAAAGGCAAGTTTTTCACCGGTATATTCCGCTATTGCCTCGGATAAGGCAGGCGAGGTCAAGGGCCCGGTAGCCACAATAACCGGCTGCACCGATGCATCGGGCAGCGTTGTAATCTCACGGCGATGAATCGTGATCAGCGGGTGCCCACCTATGGCTCCAGTAAGGTTGAGGGCGAACTGCTGTCGATCAACGGCAAGTGCCTTGCCCGCAGGTACCCTGGTTTTGTCCGCACAGGTCATGATCAGTGAGCCAAGACGACGCATTTCCTCCTTCAGCAATCCAACCGCTGCGTCCGGTGCGTCTGAGCGGAAGGAGTTGGAACAGACCAGCTCGCCCAGCTGCTCGGATTCATGGGCAGGGCTGTAGGCCACCGGCTTCATTTCAAAGAGTTCGACCTCAACCCCTCTTTGTGCCAGCTGCCAAGCCGCTTCACACCCTGCCAGCCCACCGCCGATTATATATACTTTCTGACTGCTCATCATCTCTCGATTATTACCTCAACCCGGCGACGTCCCCAGGCAAGCGCTTGCTGATGGGATTCAAAATAGAGATCCAAACGTGTTGGCCCCTTGATGGCTGATCCACGATCGGCCACCACACCCCAGCCGTATCCCGGCACATATATTCTGGTACCAAAAGGATAGTAACTGGTATCTGCAGCAATGGTTCCGTCGCGGGAAAACCACAGCCAAGGGAAAACGACCCGTACGGGAATCATCCAGGGGCGATGCATACTGTCCGCTGAAAAAAGCCCTTGGACAGGCTCCTGCGGATCAGTATTGGCAGCTGTCTTTCCGGTGTAGGGAAGGCCTTGACGTTTCCCGGCACTGACATATTTGTTCCAGAAATCCAGCTTAAGAAACTTCCAACTTCCTCTCTCCCAGGAACAGCATTGACCACAACCGCAATACGCTGTGGTTTCCATGATCCTGGTGTGATGCACCGCACATCCCCCCATAAACAGGCAGAAGAGCAGCAGGAGAGCAAGAGCAAGACGCATGGTGAATAGAGGGCAGCAGGCTTCCGTTCTACTGCCCTGGATGCTTATCAGTAGCGGTAGTATTCAGGTTTAAAAGGGCCTTCGGTTTTGACGCCGATATATTCGGCCTGCTCTTGAGTTAAGGTGGTAAGCTTGGCACCAATTTTTTTCAGGTGAAGATAAGCAACTTTTTCATCGAGCTGCTTGGGAAGAAAATAAACCTTATTGTCGTACTGTTCCCCGTTGTTCCACAATTCAATCTGCGCCAGCACCTGATTGGTGAAGGAATTGCTCATCACAAAACTCGGGTGACCGGTCGCACACCCCAGATTGACCAGTCGCCCTTCAGCAAGCACGATCAGTCGTTTCCCATCGGGAAATATGACATGATCGACCTGAGGTTTGATGTTTTCCCATGGCAATTCCCGAATACCGGCGATATCTATTTCAGAGTCAAAATGCCCAATATTACAAACAATAGCCTGGTCCGGCATCATGTTCATATGTTCCCTGCTGATAACCCGCAGGTTCCCCGTACAGGTGACAAAAATCTCTCCTACAGGAGCAGCTTCTTCCATGGTTACTACACGATAGCCTTCCATGGCCGCCTGCAGTGCGCAGATGGGATCAATTTCGGTGACAAGGACCGTTGCTCCCATCCCCCGGAGGGCCTGAGCGCATCCCTTACCCACATCCCCATAACCGGCGACCACCGCAATCTTGCCGGCAATCATCACATCAGTGGCCCGCTTGATGCCGTCCAACAGCGATTCACGACATCCGTACAGGTTATCAAACTTGGATTTGGTCACGGAATCGTTAACATTGAAAGCAGGTGAGAGCAGGGTTCCCTCATTCGCCATTTCATTCAGCCGATGAACGCCGGTAGTGGTCTCTTCTGAAATACCGCGAACATCTTTCATCAACTCCGGATACTTCTGGTGCATAACCAGGGTAAGGTCTCCCCCGTCATCCAGCAGCATGTTGGGACGCCAATCGTCGGGGCCAAAAATAGTCTGATCAATACACCACCAAAATTCTTCCTCTGATTCGCCTTTCCAGGCAAAGGTCGGGATACCCGCTGCAGCAACGGCGGCTGCGGCATGATCCTGGGTGGAAAAAATGTTACATGAGGACCAGCGCAGCTCCGCACCCAGATCAACCAGGGTTTCCATCAATACTGCTGTTTGGATGGTCATATGCAGACAGCCGGCAATCCTGGCCCCGGCAAGCGGCTTACTGTCCCTGTATTCCTCACGAAGGGCCATCAGGCCTGGCATTTCGGTCTCGGCAATGGCGATCTCTTTTCTTCCCCATTCAACAAGGGCCATGTCGGCAACTTTAAAATCGGTCATGATATGCTCCTGCACCTCCTGTAAGGGGTGCTCTTTCTACTCTCTCAACTTTCTGGTTCAACAACATGCCTCAGCCGGGATACTAGATTCCGGCAGCATCCCTGAGGGCATCCACCTTGTCAGTTACCTCCCATGTAAATTCAGGCAGTTCTCGTCCAAAATGGCCATAAGCGGCGGTTTTCTTGTAAATCGGCCGCAACAGATCAAGCTGTTGGACAATAGCCTTGGGCCGCAGGTCAAAAACCTGCCTGACCACTTCAACCAATTTTTCTTCACTTACCTGACCTGTACCAAAGGTCTTCACGTTGATGGAAACCGGCTGGGAAATACCAATGGCATAGGCTACCTGTACCTCAACTTCTCGCGCAAGTCCTGCTGCTACAATATTTTTGGCCACATAACGGCCCATATAGGATGAAGAGCGATCCACCTTGGAAGGATCCTTTCCGGAGAAGGCGCCTCCACCGTGCGAACCACGGCCGCCATACGAATCGACAATGATTTTTCTCCCGGTTACGCCGCAGTCGCCAACCGGCCCACCGATAACAAAGCGGCCGGTAGGATTGATGAAGTATTTGGTGTTGCCATCGACCATTTCAGCCGGGAGGATGGGGCGAACTATCTCCTCCATGACCCCTTCCTTCAGGTCGGCGTAGGTCACGTCCGGACTGTGCTGGGTAGAGAGCACCACCGCCTCGATACGCTTGGGGACATTATCCTCATATTCAATGGTCACCTGACTTTTGGCATCAGGTCGCAGCCATGGTAATACTCTGGCTTTTCGTATCTCTGATTGCCGTTTTACCAGCCGATGGGCAAAGGTAACAGGCATGGGCATCAGTACTTCGGTCTCGTCACAGGCATAACCAAACATTAATCCCTGGTCCCCGGCACCCTGATCCAGGTCAAGGCCAGAGCCCTCATCCACGCCCAAGGCAATATCAGCGGACTGCTTGTCGATGGAGGTGAGCACGGCACAGGACTGCCAGTCAAACCCCATATCTGAGGAATTATAACCAATATCACGAATGGTCTGGCGAACGATATCTGGCATGTCGACATAGGCAGAGGTGGTGATCTCCCCGGCAATAAGGGCCATTCCGGTCGTCACGAGACTTTCACAGGCAACACGGGCATGTTTATCTTGACCCAGAATAGCGTCAAGAATGGCATCAGATATCTGGTCGGCGACCTTATCTGGATGGCCTTCAGAGACAGACTCCGAGGTGAATAAATGATTTGACATATGGTTTACTCCTTGAGGAGAAAAAAGGTTATAAGCATCCTGTGCCTGACACAGGGTGCATTTTTTGAATAAAAAATCTTAAATTTACCACAGACAAGAGGCAATTCAAGCCAATTATACCGTTGTTTGGGGAAAAATATGCACTGCTGGGTATTTTTTTCTGCTTTTTCTGTACCACCATCCAGTTGTTCACGACAGAGGACAACGGGGCAGAGGCCTCTCTTTCGTCAACAACCTTTATTTTCTGCTAAAAAAAACGACGAAACACCGGACAGGACAACACCCAGATGATTTTTTTCCGCAGCCTCACCTCTTTCCTGCTTGGAATCACCTTTCCAGTCTTCTGGATGTTATCACCCTTGAATGGCATACCCGCCATCCACCACCACGACCTGTCCATGGACCATGGAGGCAAGGTCGCTGCATAAAAACAAGGCCACATCGGCAACATCTTCCGGGGTTGTCAGCCGCCCCAGAGGTGTACGTTCTTCCGCCGTACGGATAATCTTGTCGCGATTGGGAAATTTCTTGAGTGCATCGGTATCAACAACTCCGGCACTCAGCGTATTAATGGTGATCCCTTTAGGACCAAGTTCCACGGCCAAATGACGAACCAGGGACTCGAGCGCCGCTTTGGATGCCCCGACCACGGTATATTCAGGGATAGCGCGTACTGAGCCCATGGAGGAGATAGCGATAATTCTCCCTCCCTGGCCCATCATAGGGGCCGCATGTTGCGTCAGGGATAATAAGGCCCGTGCATTGATATTCATCGCCCAGTCCCAATGGTGGAGGGTCAGCTCCATGGCGGGCTTCAACACCCCGGACGCAGCGTTGGAGACAACTATATCCAGGTGGTGTACTCCGCGCTCCCTGATCGATTGAAAAAGCTGAGCGAGGTGGCGCTCATCAGCGATATTTGCCTTAACGGCAAAACATTCAACGCCTTGTGCACGAATGGCCGCCACCGTCTGTTCCGCATCGCTGCGATGCCGAACATAGTTAACAATGATATTCACCCCATATTCTGCCAAGCGCAGAGCAATAGCTCGGCCTATTCCTCGTGAACCGCCCGTTATCAACGCGGTCTTCCCTTGAAAACTGTTCATAGAGTATCCTCCTTTTTCAAACCTTGAACCAATCCGGGGTTCCCCGATCAAACGCCCTGCCCTTCGATGGAACTATCGAGCAAGGTATGGCGCAGCGGCCCGGCGAATGGAATTTTTCAGATAGCGGAACGGATTAAAACGAATGGGCATAAGGCTATCAGGAACGCGAAAACCTTCCACGCAAAAATCGCCTGGTGACAAAAGTAACCACGAGATATCTTCCAGCATCACACCTGGAACACCAAGCTTTTTGGCAGCTGCCCATAACGGGCAACTCTCCGGAACAACACCAAAGAGGTGGAGAAAGGCGGTATCCAGTGCCACAGGGCTGGTTGATGCCCCCAGCACACCTGCAGAAAACGGCTTGCCGTGTATTGGTCCAGTTTCGTGCATGGCCCGTACACCATCGAGCACGCTGATACTGTTTGGAAAGGCCGCAAGCAGCAGCACAAGGCGCTCGGCAAAAGAGCCGTATTTACCGCCATAGGCCATATGCCACCAGGCCTTTCTAGGCCCGGCAACACAGCCAAACATATTTTTTACCGCCATGGTCACCCTTGCCTGCGCATGAGCTTTTACCCGTGGCACATTGACCAAAAGATCACATTCCCTGGAGGCAGCAGCAACCTGTACTTCAAGGGTATCTGCAACAACCACGCGCTCCACCCGATCAAACTCGACAATTTCGACTCCCAGCCGAACCAATTCTTCCAGTGCCCCGCATGCCCGAAGCACGGCTTTTGCCGACCCAAATGCCGGAGAATCACCAAGTTTGACGTGTGCTCCCCGATCGATAAACCAACGGGCGACACCTTGCATCACAGCCGGTTCACTACACGCCAGTGCGCCATTCCGGGCGCAGATAAGGTTAGGTTTTACCAGTACCTTTGCACCAGAAAAAGCACGATCTCCTGCAACGGCTGTCAATATACGATTTGTGGCCGCATCAACAAGCGATTGGGGATAGGCGTCAAGCGGTACCAGGGCTACGCAACAGTCCTTTGAACTCATACACACCGCAACGAAAAAAAGACCGGCTTGACCCTACAAAAGGATCAAGCCGGTAAAGGAGAGAAGAGATGAAGAATCACTAACCACTTTGCATAATTGATGCCAGAAAGAAATAGCGCAAAATACACCATTCATTTCAATATGTTACAAAAAAATTACCAATTATCCCCTGCTCAAAGCTGTGGCCAAAGGTACATTTTTTTGTTCTCTCTGTTCGGCCTGATCAAGAGCAAGGAAAAATACAATAGTATTTCAACTAGATAGACAGCGTCTAGTTTTTTTTACTCCCGCTGGCATTTTTTTGACCAAGTGGTTATTTTTTACCCACTTGTACGGCATCCTGCTCCCTTCCATTCAGAAAGCGTCCGCCTCAAGGCTGATGAAATGGTAAGACCCGTGTTCGGAAAACCCCTTCCTGATCACAGATCTGCTTTTCCACTTCTTTTGGTACCGGGCCTGCACAGTCAATAATGTTATACCCCACAGTCCCGTTGCTCTTGTTGGTATAGTTCATGATGTTGATGTGATGGGAGCCGAGAATATTGGTGACTAAACCGATCATTCCCGGCTGGTCACGATTAATGACCGTCAACCGGGTATGAATATCCACCGTTGGAATAGTCTCAATATTGGGAAAGTTGACGCTGTGGACAATGTTGCCATAGAGCAGATAACTCCTCAGTTCCTTGACCGCCATAATGGCACAATTCTCTTCCGACTCCGAAGTTGAGGCTCCCAGGTGGGGGGTGACGATGATCTTATCGTGACCTAAAAATTTCACTGAGGGAAAATCGGATATATGCCCTCTGAGTTTTCCGCTGGCGAGTGCGGCAAGCACCGCATCCTCATCTACGATCGGACCGCGGGCATAATTAATGAGAATTGCCCCGTCCTTGACAAACTCCAGGAAATCTTTTTTCGTCACATACCCCTTGGTCTTGGCGTTAAGTGGAATGTGGACGCTGATAAAATCCGCTTTGCTCAAGGCCTCCATCCGCGAACGAGCCAGGGTCACCTCAGGCGATAGACCATGAATGTTATCCATGGCAGGGAACGGGTCAAAGCCGATTACTTTCATCCGATGATGCAATCCGGCGTTGGCAACACCAACCCCAATCTTGCCCAGACCGATGACTGCCAGGGTCTTACCTGCCATCTCCTCCCCCTTGAACATCTTTTTCTGGGCCTCTACCTCCTTGTTAATGGTATCGTCGTCTTGGAGGGCTGTGAGCTCCTTGCAGTAGGAGATACTCTTTTCTACGTTCCTCAGCCAGATGCCCAGAGTCGTATAGACAAGCTCCACCACGGCGTTGGCATTGGCTCCCGGGGCATTAAACACACAGATGCCTTTTTCTGTGGCTTCCTCAACCGGAATGTTATTTACTCCCGCTCCAGCTCGAGCGACTGCCAGCAAATCCGGATAGAGTTGAAGATCCACCTGAGAGCTCCGGACCACCAACCCTTCAGGGGATGGTTCATCCGGATCAACGGTAAAACGTTCAGTCAATAGCTCCAATCCCTCCGGAGCAATGGCATTGATGGTCTTGATACGAAATGTGTGCATGTCTCTCCTCACTGTAAGATCATTCAAGGACTGTTACGAAACGACTGGCGCCCCCTGGCAAACGCACCGCTGCCAAATACCTTTCACCTCCAGCGCAATCTACGTAACCTCTTGTCAAGCGGTTATAAAATGCAATCGCCAAACCTACAATGGCCAGATAAAGCTTGTCAAGCACAAGGATTATTCACAGGTGCGGCATCCTTTCAAATCATAAAAAAATGATTATCATTACCCCGTGGTTCTTCTTCCATTTCTCGCACAACCATTTGATTGTCCATGAAAATAAAACGATTATTCACTCTGCTCGCCTTACTTGTACTCTTTTTTCGCCTCTGCTCTTCGGTGTTCGCCGCAGACACGCCTGAGGAGGGTATTCACCACCGGCTCTCTCTCAGCTTTGAGCTTGAACAAAGCACACTCTATGCGACGTCGCACATTTCCCTGCCCAGGGATACCCCATTGCACCTTCGTTTCGGCCCACTGGTCGTGACCGGTGTGGTGCTCGAGCAAGCAAACAGCACCCCAGTTCAACTGCGAGTCGACGGGGACAACTCCATCACCCTTGCCCGCTCCACTGATACCCGTCAACTCTACGTTTCCTGGGAACTGAGAACTCGTGAAACACCTGACAGAGATAACCTGATCGCAGCAACAGGCATCACCCTTGCCGGCTTCTGGCACCCGATTGGAGACAGGGACATGCGTTTTTCAGTGGACGCCGTGCTCCCTGCCCATTTTTCTGCAATTACCGAAGCTGAGACACTGCAGACCACCACCGACAAGCATGCACCCCGCATTCATGCCACGTTCCCGCATCTCGTGCAAAACATACACTTTGTTGCCGGACCATATGTCATTTTCCGCAAGCAGCTCGATACCCTCACCCTGTATGCCTATTTTTTCGAAGAGGACAAGCACCTCGCTCCAGCATACCTGGAAAAGGCCGCCGGATATATAGATCGTTATCAGCATCTGATCGGCCCTTTTCCCTACTCGCGCTACAGTATTGTCGAAAACAGGCTTCCCACTGGGTACGGTATACCCACGTTTACCCTGCTCGGTCAGGCGGTCGTACGCCTGCCATTCATCGTCAACACCTCACTGGGACATGAAGTCCTCCATTCCTGGTTCGGCAACAGCGTCTTCGTGCGGAGCGGCACAGGCAACTGGACCGAGGGGCTGACCACCTATCTTGCCGACCAGAGCTATGCCCAAGAGTCCGGAGAAGGTCCACAGTACCGAAAACAGCAACTGATCCGCTATGAGGCATTTTCCGGTAGCGGCCAGCCTCTCTCCCTGCGGAACTTTCACAACAGCAGCCATGCCCACACCGCCTCACGGGCTATTCGCAGCGTCGGATACGATAAGGCCTCCATGCTCTTTCACATGCTGCAGCAGTTGATCGGCAGGGACAACTTTATCCAAGCACTGTCCCGCTTCTACCGGGAGCATCAGTTTCAGCGGGTCGGATGGCAGGAGCTTCAGGCCGCATTCGAACAGGTCGCAGGCCACAAGCTCGACAGCTTTTTTCGTCAGTGGCTTGACCGGCTGGACGCCCCACGCCTCTCCTTTGGTAGAGTAGAGGTACGTCTTCAGGACGGCCAGGCAATAATCGAGGGTGAACTGGTCCAGGAGAACGACCAACCATATACCCTGCAGGTGCCCTTACGCATACATACCCTCGAAGGCCCGATCGATCATACAGTCACCAGCAACCGGCACCGTCAACCATTTCAGCTCAGCACCCCGTCCCTGCCGAGTTCCATCACCATCGACCCCGATTATGATCTCATGCGCAGGCTCTTAGAGAAGGAACGGATTCCTACCTTAGCGCACCTCATGGGCAGCAGCAAGCAGCAGCTTCTTCTACCCGGCAAGGGTGCCGCTGCCTTCGCCCCCCTGGCAAGGCTGGTGGAACAATGGGGTGGAACCGTGGTGACGGATGAGACCGTCTCCAACCAGGATCTGCAACAGGGGAGCTGGGTATTCGCCGGAGACAGCGCTGCGCGACGTTCGCTCTTTGGATCCTACCGGCAGCCTGGGGCAGGCTTTTCTCTGGACGTCCACTTCAACCCCTTTGATCAGGAGCATGTGGTGGTTCTTGTTGATAGCGCTTCCGTCGAAGAAACCCAGGCAGCGTGCACCAAATTACGCCACTACGGGAAATATTCCTCGCTGCAATTTGATGCAGGTGTCAATACACTTCGAAAGGTGGCCGCGGCAGACAATGGCATCATCACCCTACTTCTCCCTACTCCCAGTGCCGTACCGGTCGAAACCGCATTGGACTTTGCTGGCACCATCAAGCGGTTGCAGGACGCACGGGTGGTCTACATCGGGGAAATACATACCGACTACGGTGCACACCTCCTTCAACTGCAAATAATCCAGGGGCTCTACCAATCCAACCCTGATTTGATCATTGCTATGGAAATGTTCCCCCGCTCTTCCCAGCAGGCGCTGGATGACTATATCCAGGGAACAATCGAATCAGAGGGTAAATTTCTCCAGGCATCGCGGTACTTTTCCGTATGGGGCTACGACTATCGGCTCTACAGAGATATCATTGCGTTCGCCAAGCAACGGAACCTTCCCCTGATAGGGTTGAACCTGGACAAGGAGATTACCAGCACGCTTTTCCGCCAAGGCTCTACTAATCCCCTGACAGCAGAACAGCTGGCGACCATAGCCAGAGAGAGAGACCTGACCCTGCCTGGCTACCGGCAACGTCTGCTGGAAGCCTTTTCCATGCATGCTGCACCTCATAGCGGCAACGCTTTTGCCGGTTTTCTTCAGGCTCAGGCGCTCTGGGACGAAACCATGGCCGAATCCGTAGTTTCCACACTCCACCGTTTTCCAGACCGGCAGATGATAGTTATAGCAGGAAACGGACATGTACATAAACAGTCAGGGATTCCTCCGCGGGTGCACAGGAGATTGCCGGGGATTTCGCAACAGGTCGTCGTACCCGTTCACGACGGTGGCAGGGCATCGGCTTTACGGGCAGGCGCTGACCTCCTGATGGAAACACCCTCGCTGCAGCTCCCCGCCTCAGGAAAAATAGGCGTGGTGCTGGAAGAAACAGCCTCAGGCAACGTACGCATCCTTCGCATCAGTCCCCATGGACATGCAGGCGAGGCCGGTCTGCTTCCGGAAGACCTGATTACTCGGGTCAATAGCGTGCAAGTTTCCAGTATAACGGATGTGAGGGCGGCCCTTCTCGACTCAATTGCTGGAGAGCGGGCTGTGGTAGAAGTGGTACGCGATGAACGAACACTGCAGTTTTCAGTGGAATTATCTTCGGCCAAACAGGGGGCTGTGCCTAAGGGGCACCCGGAAGTTTCCCCGGCTAGCTCTTCAGGTCGCCATTCGTTGCCATAAGGGTGTGAGCCAGGGTCACGGCCTGTACATTGGCATACACAGCATGCACGCGGAGATAATCAACGCCCTGCTGGGCACACAGCGCTGATACTACGGCGGTGGCCAGGTCACGTTCTGCCACGGGGACGTCAAGCAGGTCAGCAAAAAACGATTTCCGAGAATGACCGACCAACACCGGACAGCCATGCTGCTTGAACGATTCTATATTGCGCAGAATGGCAAGATTATGGGCAAGAGTCTTACCAAAACCGATGCCCGGGTCAAGGATTACCCGATTTGGTGCGATTCCCCTGCGTTCCATCCATGCTAATCGCTCAGCAAAAAAGGCATTGATCTCCGCAACAACGTTCCCATACTGCGGACGATTCTGCATTGTACCCGGTGTTCCCTGCATATGCATGATGACCACCGGCCCATCATACGCTGCAACCACCTCCACCATCTGCGGGTCGTACCGCAGGGCAGAAATATCATTGACCATGGTAGCTCCCGCAGCAATCGCCGACTGGGCAACCGCGGCTTTGGTGGTATCAATGGAAATGGGAATATCGCTCAGCGCCCGTATCTGCTCAATAGCAGGTAGGACACGCCTCAACTCCTCTTCCGTCTCTACCGGCTCTGCATAAGGGCGGGTTGATTCCCCCCCTATATCAAGAATATCCGCCCCTTCTGCTATCATTTGTTGGGCCTGGCTCTGTATGGCTGATGCGGTACACCAACGCCCGCCATCAGAAAAGGAATCAGGGGTGACATTCAGGATACCCATTATCCTGGGAGCTCTGTTCATGGCAGGGTTCTCTCAATAGACAACGGCCGGCAGACTGCATGCAGTCTGCCGGCCGTTGTGGATCCTTCTACAAGGCAAATATTATGCTTCGACGGTTTCCTTCTCTTCACCGCTCTCCGCTGGTGTTTCCGTAACTTCTTCAGTCTCGGTTTCTTCGCCTCGCAACGTGGCGATAATGCGATCCATGTCTTCAAGCATAATGGTTTCTTTTTCCAACAACTCCTCAGCAACAGCGTCCAGAATGTCCATGTTCTCTTCCAGCAGGCGAGTGACCTTTTGGTTGGCATCAAGAATAATCTGTTTTACGGCTGCATCGATTTTCTGTGCTGTTTCTTCACTGTAGTCACGATGTTGGGCAATTTCCCGGCCGAGAAAAATCTGTTCCTCTTTTTTTCCGTAAGCGAGCGGCCCGAGTTCATCGCTCATGCCCCACTCACATACCATCTTCCTGGCAAGTTCGCTCGCACGCTCGATATCGTTTCCAGCTCCAGTGGTTATCTCATTAAAAACCAGCTTCTCGGCAACTCTCCCCCCGAAAAGTATGGCTATGGAATTGAGCAGGTAACCTCGCGCATGCGTATATTTCTCATCCATGGGGAGCTGCATGGTCAGTCCCAGTGCCCTGCCCCGCGGGATGATGGTTACCTTGTGAATAGGATCGGTGCCGGGAAGAAACCTGGCCACCAGGGCGTGTCCTGCCTCGTGATAAGCGGTTATCTCTTTTTCTTTTTCCGATATTATCATCGATTTTCGTTCAGCACCCATCATCACCTTGTCTTTGGCCCGTTCAAGCTGTTCGGCGTCGATTTTTTCCTTCCCTTCGCGGGCAGCCATCAAAGCGGCCTCATTGACAAGATTCTCGAGATCAGCGCCTGAAAACCCAGGGGTTCCCCTGGCAATAACCGCCATGTCCACATCATCGGCAAGCTTGGTTTTCTTACCGTAAATTTCAAGAATCTTCTCCCGCCCTTTGACATCCGGTACCGGAACCACCACCTGGCGATCGAAACGTCCGGGACGCAGCAGAGCCGGGTCAAGCACGTCGGGCCGGTTGGTTGCAGCAATAATAATGACCCCGTCATTGCCTTCAAATCCGTCCATCTCCACAAGCAGTTGGTTCAGGGTCTGCTCCCGTTCATCGTGCCCTCCGCCGAGCCCCGCCCCACGGTGGCGCCCAACGGCATCTATCTCATCTATAAAAATAATGCAGGGGGCATTCTTTTTGCCCTGGTTAAAAAGATCGCGCACCCTAGAAGCCCCCACGCCAACAAACATCTCTACAAAATCCGATCCTGAGATTGTAAAAAACGGAACTCCAGCCTCTCCGGCTATGGCCCTGGCAAGGAGGGTTTTCCCTGTACCCGGCGAACCGGCCAGCAGCACGCCTTTGGGAATGCGGCCACCCAGTTTGGTAAATTTTTGGGGATCGCGAAGGAAGTCTATAATTTCCTCCAGTTCTTCTTTGGCTTCATCTATTCCGGCCACATCCTTGAAGGTCACCTTGACCTCCCCTTCACCCTGGAGTTTGGCCCTGGTCTTCCCAAAGGAAAGCGCTCCCCCTTTGCCGCCCATCTGCATCTGCCGCATGAAAAAGATCCATACACCAATCAGCAGCAACATGGGAAACCAGGAGATAAAGATTGTCAGGTACCATGGGGTCTGCTCTGGCTCTCGTACCGAAATGTCCACCCCGGATTCCCTCAACATGGGAATAAGTTCTGTATCGTCTGGTGCAACGGTTGTGAAGGGACGACCGTCAAGCCCGGAGCCGGTGATCTTATCTCCCTGGATATTCACCTTGTTGATGGCTCCACTATCGACGCTTGACCAGAACTCACTGTAGGTCATGGAATTGCCGGCTGACTGTGGTTTATTAAACAGGTTGAACAGCAGGATCATGGTCAATCCGATGACCAGCCACATGCTTAAATTTTTATAAAAAGTATTCAAAAAAATTCTCCGCTGAATGCTGTGAACGGGCGGAAAGCAGGAAAAATATTCCAGACCCGCCACCCTTGGCGCCTAGTGTGGTTTTACGATAATACTGTTTTATTTTCCGTCAATGGTTTTAGAAAATTCCTGCACGGTTTTCACCCCTACCTCCTGGGCAATCAGAGATTCCACAGCCAGTGCCATGGACCATCCACCAGTAATCGTTGTCGAATAGGGGATATGATAGTCCAAGGCTGCTCGCCTGATGGTATAGGAATCTTCGGTGGTACGGGTTCCTGCCGAGGTATTCAGGATCATCTGCACATTCCCATCCTCAACCTTGTCGAGAATATGGGGTCTGCCCTGAGATATTTTGTTGACCTCGGTGCAGTCAATACCGGCTTCCTTCAGCCGGGCCGCCGTGCCATGGGTCGCCAGCAACGAATATCCCAATTCAACCAGTTTTTTTGCTACGGGAATAACCGCTTCCTTATCACTGTGACGAACCGACACAAAAACGGTTCCATGAAGCGGCAGGCTTGCTCCGGCGGCGAGCTGCGCTTTGGCAAGGGCCTGACCCAGATTATCATCTATCCCCATCACCTCACCGGTAGACTTCATTTCCGGCCCTAACAGGGTGTCGACATTTTCAAAGCGATCAAAGGGAAAGACCGCCTCTTTCACCGCCCAGTGATTCAGGTGCCGTTCCTCGGTAAAACCGAGATCCTGAAGCCGCATTCCCATCATCACCTTGGTGGCGATCTTGGCCAATTCAACTCCAGAGGCCTTGGACACAAACGGCACTGTCCGTGAAGCTCGGGGATTCACTTCCAGGACGTACAGGGTTTCCCCCTTTACCGCAAACTGGACGTTCATCAAGCCGATGACTCCAAGCTCATCAGCCATCGCCTTGGTCGCCCTGGTAATTTCCTTGATCATTGATGCCGACAGAGTGTGGGGCGGAAGGACGCAGGCAGAGTCACCCGAATGGATGCCAGCCTCTTCTATATGCTCCATGATCCCCCCAACAACGGTCATGCTCCCGTCGGAAACCGCATCAACGTCCACCTCAATGGCATCCTTGAGAAACTTGTCGAGCAATACGGGATGTTCGGAACCGGCCATGCCGGGAATGGCCATAAACTCCCGAATCCCCTCCTCGTTATAGACGATACGCATATCGCGCCCGCCGAGCACGTAGGAGGGGCGCATTACCACAGGATAACCGATGCGAACGGCAACAGCCAATGCCTCCTCCAGGGTATGGGCTGTGCCGTTTTCCGGCTGCCGAAGGTCGAGTTTATGAAGAAATTGCTGAAACCGTTTTCGGTCCTCTGCCCGGTCAATGGCATCCGGGGGGGTACCAATAATCGGCACGCCGGCATTTTCCAGGGGAACGGCAAGATTGAGCGGTGTCTGCCCGCCAAACTGTACGATTACCCCATCGGGTTTTTCCCGTTCAATGATATTGAGTACATCCTCTCTGGTTAGCGGCTCAAAATAAAGTTTATCAGAAGTATCGTAGTCGGTAGATACCGTTTCCGGGTTGGAATTGACCATGATCGACTCGACCCCTATCT
Source organism: Desulfogranum aggregans (assembly GCF_055398265.1). Lineage (NCBI taxonomy): Bacteria > Pseudomonadati > Thermodesulfobacteriota > Desulfobulbia > Desulfobulbales > Desulfobulbaceae > Desulfogranum > Desulfogranum aggregans. Next base: position 1,470,098 of record NZ_AP042447.1, read on the forward strand.
CCCTGAGGGCAAAGGAGGCATGAACACAGCAGTAGTCGAACTCGATTCCCTGGCCGATACGGTTGGGACCTCCGCCCAGGATCATAATTTTTTTCCGTTCTCCAGCCTGGGTTTCATCCTCCTGATCATACGTCGAATAATAGTAAGGTGTATAGGACTCAAATTCAGCTGCACAGGTATCCACCAGTTTATACACAGGTTCCAGTCCCTGAGTAATCCGCAACTGGCGAATGTCGTCCTCAGAGGTACCGGTCAGGTTGGCCAGCTGTACATCGGAAAAGCCAAACTGCTTGGCCAGAAAAAGGTTTTCCCGGTCCAATCCGCTGAACCCTGCAGCCTCGATCGCTCGTCCCTTGTTAATGATCTCCTGAAAGTTGAACAGAAACCAGGGGTCAATAGCACTCAGCTCATAGATGCGCTCGATCGCCATCCCCCGCCGAAGCGCTTCAAACACATAGCTGAGGCGACGGGAGTTGGGACGAGTCAAACCGCGCTCCAGATCATCCTGGTGCAGCTCGGTCATCTCCTCCTTGCGGTCAAAACCAAAGCCCATGCGGCCCACTTCCAGGGAGCGCATACCTTTTTGAAAAGCCTCCTTGAACGTCCGGCCGATGGCCATGGTCTCCCCGACCGATTTCATTGCCGTGGTAAGCAGGTCTTCGGCTTCAGGAAATTTTTCAAACGTCCACCGGGGAATCTTCACAACACAATAATCGATAGTCGGTTCAAACGAAGCATAGGTTTCCCTGGTAATGTCATTCTTGATCTCATCCAGGGTATAGCCGATGGCCAGCTTGGCAGCAATCTTGGCAATAGGGAAGCCTGTGGCCTTGGAGGCCAGCGCCGATGAACGGGAAACCCTGGGGTTCATCTCGATGACCATCAACTCGCCGTCAGCAGGATTAACCGCAAACTGGACGTTTGAGCCGCCGGTTTCCACCCCTATTTCACGAATAATGGCAATGGCGGCATCGCGCATTTCCTGGTATTCGCGATCAGTAAGTGTCTGTGCCGGGGCAACGGTTACCGAGTCACCGGTATGGACCCCCATGGCATCAATATTCTCTATCGAACATATAATAACCACGTTGTCATTGTTATCGCGCATCACCTCCAGCTCATACTCCTTCCAGCCGAGGAGACTCCTTTCCAGCATAACTTCAGTGGTCATTGACAGGTCCAGACCGGCGGTGGCCAGTTCCCGCAATTCTGTACGGTTGTAGGCTACCCCGCCACCTGTACCCCCAAGGGTAAAGCTTGGGCGGACGATGATCGGAAAACCGATACGACTCCCTGCGTCCATGGCCTCATCAAGCGTATGGACGATGGCTGACTCGGGAACATTGAGGTTGATCTTCCGCATTGCATCGCGAAATTCCTCGCGCCCTTCAGCCTTCTGAATGACATCGATATCTGCTGCCAGCATTTCAACGCCGTATTTTTCCAGCACCCCCATCTCTGCCACTTTAATCGCAGTATTCAGGCCTGTCTGGCCGCCCAGGGTGGGCAGCAGGGCATCGGGCCGTTCTCGCTCAATCACCTTGGCAACGCATTCGGGCGTTATGGGTTCAATATACGTACGGTCGGCCAGACCCGGATCAGTCATGATCGTTGCCGGATTAGAGTTGATAAGCACCACCTCAAATCCTTCTTCTTTCAATGCTTTGACGGCTTGAGCACCGGAATAGTCAAACTCACAGGCCTGACTGATGATAATCGGTCCGGAGCCTATGATAAGAATCTTCTGTATATCTGTTCGTTTCGGCATGTTTCGTGTTCAGGTAAGGGATCAGGAGGATTGCTGCATCAGGTCGATAAATCGGGCAAAAAGGTATTCTGCATCCCGTGGTCCCGGAGCATATTCCGGATGGTACTGGACCGAGAAGGCGGGATATTGTCGATGGCGCATCCCTTCCAGGCTGTTGTCATTAAGGTTGATATGGGTCACTTCCACTTCGGCGGGGAGGCTTTCCGGGTCAACGCAGAATCCATGATTCTGGGAGGTGATTTCCACCTTGCCGGTGGTCAGGTCTTTCACCGGCTGATTCCCTCCACGGTGGCCGAATTTCAGTTTATAGGTACTGCCGCCATAGGCAAGCCCCAGCATCTGATGCCCAAGGCAGATACCAAAAATAGGCTTGACGCCAAGCAATTGGCGAATATTTTCCACCACACCCGCAACACCAGCAGGGTCGCCGGGACCGTTGGACAGGAAGATCCCGTCCGGGTTCATGGCGAGCACCTCAGCTGCTGAGGTGGTGGCAGGCACCGCCACAACCTGGCAGCCGTACTGGCTGAGCAACCGCAACTGGTTATACTTAATCCCAAAATCATAGGCAACGACCCTGTACGGCTGCTTCCCCTTTTCGCTAAAGCCCTTGCCCGTTACCGGACCTTCATCGGTCCAAGCATAGGGCAAGTCACAGGTGACACGCTCTACCATATCCCGGCCAACCAGTCCCGACCACTCCTGTGCCCGCTGTACGAGGGATTGACCGTCCAGATCCTCAGTGGAGACAATGGCCTTCATGGCACCACCCTTGCGTATCATCCGGGTAAGCATGCGGGTGTCCAAACCCTCGATGCCAAGCACGCCATGCTCCCGCAGAAAGTCCGCGAGCGTGCCCGTTGATCGGTAATTACTCGGATAGGACTGGTATTCACGAACCAGAAAAGCACGGGGATGAGCAGTTGCAGACTCCATATCCTGGGGATTTACCCCATAATTGCCAATAAGCGGATAGGTCATGGTGACCAGCTGTGCGGTGTAAGAGGGGTCGCTCAACACCTCCTGATACCCACTCATACTGGTGTTAAAAACAATTTCTCCCAGCGCCTCTCCGGGTCCGGTAAAGGAGTATCCCGATATAACTGTGCCATCTTCTAGCCCGATTAATGCCTTCATAGAGTGTAGTATTTTCGTTTGATTATGAAAGATTGGAGATATGATCGGGAGACACTCCCGATTGCACCGGTGGTCTGGAGTACGTCAGCAACTCTATTACCAAGTCAACTTGTTTATCAACAACTTCAGCGCCCCGTAGAAATAATTCCGCCGCATGGCCACAAGCCCTCTGGTACGCCTCACTCTCCGGGGTATATTCCAGAAGCAGCACGGCAAGATGTTCTCCGTCAGCGACAGGAATTCCACATCCCGCTGCCTCAAGCATACCGGCCTCATTTTTAAAGTCATGCATATGGGGCCCATAAAAAACAGGCCGCCCCCACTGCACGGCTTCAATGATATTATGTCCGCCACGTTCAACCAGGCTGCCGCCGCAAAAATTATAATCACCAACACTGTAGAGTTCTGCGAGTTCTCCCATGGTGTCCACAATAACCACCGAGTGACGCCGTCGCTCACCCTTTTTGAGCGATGAATACAGATGAAAGGGCAGCCCGGCGGCGGTCAATAGCGAGGCAACCTCTCGAGTACGCTCCAGGTGCCGTGGAGCAATCATCCATAGCAATGGTCGTTGAATGGCAATCTTTTTGTACACTTGCAGAAGCAGCGCCTCTTCTCCGGAGTGGGTTGATCCGCAAAGAAAAATCTGCTCCGCTTCAGCCTGTAGTTGCTTACGGTAATACCTGCTGGCCTGGGCTGTGTCCTTTTTTTGCGAGGCGATTTTCACATTCCCGCAGACTTGGACTCTGGAAGCTTCGGCACCGAGCCCGATAAAACGACCGGCATCGTCTCCGGAGACGGTAGCTATTCGATGAAAGGACTGCAGCAATTGACCTATTAACGGTGCGACATGCAGATAGCGCTGAAAGGAGCGCTCAGACAAACGCCCGTTGAGCAATACAGCGGCCACTCCGCAGGCCTGGGCACGCTTCAACATTGCCGGCCAGAGCTCGGTCTCCAGGCAGATATACAGGTCAGGTGCAATCTTGCGGATTGCTCTGTTAACCACAAGCGGTACGTCCAGCGGTGCCAGCAGGCACGGAATATCATCAGGAAGTCGACTTCTGGCAACCCTGTTCCCCTGTTCCGTAGTCGTAGTCAGCACGACGTCCAGGTCGGGTTCACGCCGGAGGAGCGCATCAAGCACAATGAGCGCGGCACGCACCTCTCCCACTGAAGAGGCATGAAACCAAAGCCGGGCGTGTCCGGTAGGTGATAACGCTACCTGATCATACAACCCAAGCCGCTGTTCTAGCCCATAACTGTACCTAGGACCAAGATGTTTTAACAAGGGAAGAAAAAGGCGCAGAAAGAGATACAGGCCCGTTCCGATGACGCCATACCCACAGTACAGAATTTTTTTCACAGCAGTACCGGCAATAATAAACACAAACAAAAAAACATTATATTAAACCAGGATTTCCTCAACCAGTCAACATCCTTCAATATCAATCCGCGAACATCAAGGGAAAAACAACGTATACACCACATAGAGCCACTTTGGTCATTGCTTGCCGGCAGCGAAAATCCGGGAGACTTTTTCATTGACAAGCAAAACATTGACTTGTAACAACCGGGTCATTTAGGATAAGGCTTTTCCCGGGTCGCTGACACGGGAAGCAAGGTGCACTGGCAAGAGCTCTTCTTAGCCTGTCGCTTAGCCGAAGACCATGCGCAATGCAGCATCCCGCAAACACAACCGAATACCTATTGATCTGTTTGAGGTAAAGCACAATGAACAAATGGCTCCCTTTTCTCCTGCTTATGGTGTTGCTCCTCGGATGCGGACAACAGGTATCAGCACAAACTGAGGATAAAAAAATGAAAGACGGACTGTATGCCCAATTCACCACCAGCAAAGGAACGATTCTCCTTAAACTGTTTTATGACAAAACGCCGCTGACAGTTATTAACTTCGTCGGCTTGGCCGAGGGAACCATGCACCTTGGAGGTTTTGAAAAACCTTCCGGCACCCCTTTTTACGACGGCCTCACTTTCCACCGTGTTATCGGCAATTTCATGATTCAAGGCGGGTGCCCACTGGGTACCGGTACCGGTGGTCCGGGCTATACTTTCCCCGATGAATTCGTCCCGTCCCTTAGACACGACAAGCCCGGAGTCCTTTCCATGGCCAATGCAGGCCCGGCAACCAATGGCAGTCAGTTCTTCATCACCCACCTGCCCACCCCTCACCTCGACGGAAAGCACACTGTTTTCGGACAGGTAGTAGAAGGCCAGGACGTGGTTAATGCCATTGCCCAGGGAGACACCATTGAAAAGGTGGAAATACTTCGGGTGGGAAAAAATGCGGAAAAATTCAGCGCCAACCAGGCTGCCTTTGACCGAACACTTGCCGCCATGCAGGACGACCAGCGTGATGCTGAAAAAAAAGAAAAAAAGCAACTCACAAAAAAAATCAAGGAGCGTTGGCCCAACGCCCAGAAAACCCGTTCCGGAATGTACTACCAGGTTGAAGCAGAGGGAACCGGGCCCACCCCGAAAAAGGGCGACATGATCAGTGCCCATTACACAGGGCGACTGCTGGCCAACAATCGCAAATTCGATAGTTCCTACGACCGGAGGGAACCCATTCAGTTTCCGGTTGGTACCGGACGGGTCATTGCCGGCTGGGATGAAGCCCTCATCCAGATGAAAAAAGGAGAAAAACGCACCCTGATCATCCCCCCCCAACTGGCCTACGGCGAGCAGGGAGCAGGCGGTGTCATTCCACCTAATGCATGGCTGGTCTTTGACGTGGAATTAGTTGATTTCTAAAAAGCTCTCTGAGCAAATTTTTTCTTTGGCGGCGGGCCTACCAGTAAACGGTATGCCCGCCTTTTTTTTGCCTGCAGTGGCGAGCTCATAGAGTCGCAACAGACCTCCTTGCCGGCCTTTCTTTTCGTGGCATTCTTTGCTTCACCGTGTTTAGCCTTTGGCTCACAGGCGGCACTTTGCTGCCAAAGAGACGCACGCCCTGTTTCCGGACTGTTGCCCCGGTGGCAGGTGAGCACGGGCAGTACCATCGACCTGGATGGCTTAGCATAGTTTATCGGCAGGATGCAGGGGGATAAACTTAATATTTCAGGCCGATACGGTCCCGGGCAAGCTCGAGAGTGGTGGTGGCCTTTTCCCTGGCTTTATCAGCACCCTTGGCGAGTACCTCCCTGAGATAGTCTTTGTTTTCCAGCAACTCCTTCTTCCGGGTTCTTGCTGCTGCAAAATAATCATTGATCAGTTCAAACAGATCCTGCTTGAGATACCCGTAGGCAGCACCTCCATTGACATAGAGATCGTGTACCTCTGCCATTTTTTCCGGTGATGCAAAAAGCCTCAGCAATGCATACAGACTGCAGGTCTCCGGATCCTTGGGTTCCTCTACCGGAGTCGAATCGGTCTGAATAGACATGACCACCTTACGCAACGGTTTTTCGTCGAGAAAAATGGGGATGGTGTTGCCATACGACTTGGACATTTTCTGTCCGTCGAGCCCGGGAACAATGGCTGTTGACTCGCTGATTGCCGGTTCAGGGAGCACAAAGGTCTCACCAAAGGTATTATTGAATTTTATGGCTATATCACGTGCTACTTCAAGGTGTTGCTTTTGATCTTTGCCGACCGGAACAACTTCGGCCTGATAGAGCAAAATATCGGCAGCCATCAGCACCGGATAAGCGAAGAGGCCGTGACTCGGAGCAATATTTTTGGCGATCTTGTCCTTGTATGAATGGCAGCGCTCCAACAAACCCATAGGAGTGATGGAAGAAAGCAGCCAGCTCAACTCACATACCTCTGGAACATCTGACTGTACCCAAAAGGTACAGCGATCCGGATCCAGCCCAAGCGCGAGAAAGTCCGCCGCGGCCTCCAGGGTACCTTCACGTAGCCTGCCCCGGTCATGAACAGAAGTAAGCGCATGCAGGTCTACGATAAACACATACAGTTCCGATGATTCCATATGCTCAATCATCGGTTGCATCATGCCGAAATAGTTGCCGATATGTAATTTTCCAGAAGGCTGGATACCTGATAATATTCGTTTCATAGAGGGTAAAAGTGGAATAAATTCATAGTGAAGAACGTTGGCCAGCTCATCTATAGCGCAAAAGCAAAAAAAATGGGAGTGCAGATTCTCTCTGCACTCCCATGGGGTTCGATAAGAACTCCTCTCTGCGAGGAAGCGTTACTTCACTTCTTCAAAATCAGCATCTACCACATCATCATCATCATTTTTTCCACCACTGCTCCCGGTACTGCCGCCGGCAGCTCCACCTGCTCCTGCAGCGCCACCAGCTCCTCCTCCGGGCTGCTCCTTTGAGGCCTGAGCATACATCAACTCTGCAAGTTTATGCGAAGCCTGGGTCAGGGCTTCGGTAGCGGCCTTGATGGCTTCGACATCATCGCCTTCAAGCGCCTTCTTGACGTTTTCAATTTCCTTTTCCACATTGGATTTGGTCTCGGCATCTACCTTGTCACCCAGTTCGGTCAGACTTTTCTGGGTCATATGGACCATGGCATCGCCGTTATTTTTGGCCTCGACCAGTTCCTTGCGCTTCTTGTCGTCTTCAGCATGAAGCTCCGCATCTTTTTTCATGCGTTCAATCTCTTCCTCAGAAAGACCAGAGGACGCTGTAATGCGGATCGATTGCTCCTTGTTGGTGCCCAGATCCTTGGCAGAAACATGCAGAATGCCGTTGGCATCGAGGTCAAAAGCCACCTCAATCTGTGGTACTCCGCGAGGTGCTGGGGGAATATCCGTCAACTCGAAGCGGCCAATGGTCTTGTTATCCTGGGCCATCTCACGTTCTCCCTGGAGCACATGAATGGAGACAGCCGGCTGGTTGTCGGCAGCTGTGGAGAAGACCTGGCTTTTCTTGGTTGGCACCGTGGTATTCTTTTCAATGAGCTTGGTCATTACTCCGCCGAGGGTTTCGATCCCAAGGGAAAGCGGTGTAACATCAAGCAGCAGAACGTCCTTGACGTCTCCTTGAAGTACCCCGCCCTGGATGGCTGCACCGATAGCAACCACCTCATCGGGGTTGACCCCCTTATGCGGCTCCTTGCCGAAGATGGCTTTGACCTTTTCCTGTACTTTGGGCATACGGGTCATACCGCCGACCAGAATGACCTCATTGATGTCCGAAGCGCTGAGACCGGCATCAGAGAGCGCCATTTTGCAGGGACCTGCGGTGCGCTCAATCAGGTCTTCGACCAGCGCTTCGAGCTTGGACCGGCTCAGCTTGATATTCAGATGCTTGGGCCCGGAGGCGTCTGCAGTGATAAACGGCAGATTAATGTCTGTTTCCATGGCGGTGGACAGCTCTTTCTTCGCTTTTTCCGCTTCTTCCTTAAGGCGCTGAAGCGCCATTTTGTCGTTACGAAGATCCACGCCCTGATCGCGCTTGAATTCATCAGCCAACCAGTTGACGATACGCATGTCAAAATCTTCACCACCGAGAAAGGTGTCGCCATTGGTGGACTTTACCTCAAACACGCCGTCCCCGATTTCAAGGATCGAGACGTCAAAGGTTCCGCCACCAAGATCGAATACAGCAATCTTTTCCTCGCCTTTCTTGTCTAATCCATAGGCAAGAGAGGCCGCTGTGGGCTCGTTAATAATGCGCTGTACATTCAAACCAGCAATCTTGCCGGCATCTTTTGTTGCCTGTCGCTGGGCATCGTTGAAATACGCCGGAACAGTCACCACTGCATCCGTTACGGTCTCTCCCAGATACTCCTCGGCGGTCTGCTTCATCTTGCCGAGGATCATAGCCGACACCTCGGCCGCAGAATAGGTTTTACCTTCCACCTCCACCACGGCGTCCCCGCCGGGGCCTTCAACGATCTTAAACGGACTGATCTCAACGGATTTTTGTACTTCCTGATCACTGAATTTGCGTCCGATCAACCGCTTGATTGCGAACAGGGTTCTTGTGGGGTTGGTTACAGCCTGACGTTTGGCTACCTGTCCGACGAGACGCTCACCGCTGTCTGGAAAAGCAACAATAGAAGGGGTGGTTCGGTTCCCCTCGCTGTTTTCAATGACCTTAGGGTCGCCGCCCTCCATAATGGACACGCAAGAGTTTGTGGTACCCAAGTCAATGCCGATAATTTTTCCCATGATACTATCTCCTATCTCCTGAAATAATCAGCTCAATGCTTATAAAAAATAAATAACTGAAATAATCAGCTCAATGCTTATAAAAAATAAATAAATTACCTGTATGGTCAATTCAATGCTGAGGATCGCTCGCTTACTGTTTTGCTTCCGGGCCGCTTGAAACCACTACCTGGGCATGACGAAGCACTCTGTCCTTAAAGCGATATCCTTTGGCAAACTCACGCAGAACATGGTTGGCGGGAACGGTATCGCTGGCCTCCATGGTTAGTGCATCCTGCTCATCAGGATTGAATTCATTGCCGACTGCCTCCAGCGGTTCGACACCAAATTTTTCGAGTGTCCCGACCAACCCCTTACGGGTCAGATCAACGCCCTCGAGCATGGATTCCAATTTTACGCTCGCGTCTCCTGCCTCAGCTTTTCCCTGGTCAATAGCGCGATCAAGATTATCCAGGGTTGTCAGCAGCTCGCGCAGGATATTTTCACCTGCATACTTCATGAGCTTACTCTGCTCGCGCTCCATCCTCTTTTTAAAATTCTCAAATTCCGCAGCAACACGAAGCAGTTTGTCCTTGGTGGCATCCAGCTCTTCCTGCAGATTTATCTCCTCGTTTTCAGCACCTTCTTGAGTAGCTGTTTCCGTTTCTTCGGCAACACTTGAGGCTCCAGCCTCTTTCTCCAGGTCTACAGGTTGCTGCTCTTTTGTTTCTTCTACCACCTCAAATCTCCTTGTCGCAAAGTATGTTTCCTCTGTGTTAAACTGGCCTACGAGGTTCGGTCTACAGGCCGACCCGACAAATCTGGTGCCAACAATAAGTATGGCAAAAACCAGTGTCAAGGGCATGAAAATGCAAATTACAAGAGGATGGGGACCCTCCAGATCCCCCGAAAATGCAAGGGTTGAACTTGTTGCTGGATCTTCATTGGTGGTCGCCTTACCTACGCACAAGGCGGTATTTTGGATCTTTTTCCGCTGGAAAAAACCTACGCGGCCATAAACCCAAACAGGGCTAATAGAACCTCTGCTCGCAGCTCTCACCAACACCGGTCAACGAGATTCTCCAACCTCATAAAAACGGTAGGTGTTTCGCCCTGCCTCCTTTGCTCGGTAGAGTGCCTGGTCCGCGCACTTGATCACCCCGTCGATGTTACTGGAATCGTCAGGATAGAGGGCAATCCCCATACTGGTTGAGATATCGAGACGGTGCCCTCCGACCATCACCGGCTCCTGCATACTGGCGATTATTTTTTCTGCAATTCCTGAAACGTCCTGACGATTGCCGATGCCGTCAAGGATGTACACGAACTCATCGCCTCCGAGCCTGGCCACCGTGTCCGATGCCCGACACTGCTGCTTCAACCGTTGAGCAACCGCCACCAATAATTCGTCCCCTGCATCATGGCCTAGAGTGTCATTTATCTGCTTAAACCTATCCAGGTCAAGAAACATGATGGCGACACTTTTTTGCATCCGCTCCGACCGAATCAATGCCTGATCGAGGCGATCGCGAAACAGCAATCTATTGGGCAAGCCGGTCAGGGTGTCATGGTGTGCGAGTCGGTACAGTCTGGACTGACTGTCCCGCAGTTCCTTTTCGATCCGAAGCCGGTCGGTTACATCCCGAGCAACTTCGATAACCCCATACAATTCGCCGCTGCTGTTGACCAGGGGAGAGATATCCAATTCAAACGTGTTGTTGATACCATTTCCGTGATAGGGGTTATGGATCAACTTTACCTGCTGGCCTTTCTCCTTAATTGCCTGAATGGGACAAGGGTATCGAGAATCTGTACAGGGAATGTCGGCCCCGCAAAAAAGCTCATAACATTTTTTCCCTTCCACCGAGCCCTTGCCCCCCGGGTTTTTCACAAGTTCCGCTGCTGTCCGGTTCATCAGGAGAAGAGTATACTGCAGATCAACAACCATAACCGGATCTCCGGCGCTGTCGATAACGGTCTGGAGAAAACTTCGTTCATGGTCCACCGCATCATGCAGTTGCTGCTGGATTGCCGCCAGTGTCTGTTCTCTCTGTTTCTGTATGGTGATATTCTGGTGGGTGCCGGTCATCCGTACCGGCATTTTATTCTCATCGCGTTCAACAACCCTTCCCCGGTCCAGATACCACGCCCACTCACCATCTGCATCTTTGACCCGATACTCAATGCGGTATTCATCGGTCTCACCGGCGAGATGCTTATTGAGTATAGCCAGTACCTTGGGCTTATCGTCTGGGTGGACGACACGATGTGATGCCCCTGGCCCTATATCACCGCTTCTGTAATCCAGATACTCCCTCTGGTTGGGACTGGTGTACATTTCACCCGTTTGAATATTCCAGTCCCATAATCCCGCCTGAGAGGCATAGAGGGCCAGTTCGTAGCGCTCTTCAGCCAAACGCATTTCCTCTTCCCTGTGTTTGGACTCCTCTTCAGCAAATAACCGTCGCAGGGCCTGGGCAACAGGTTCTCCAAGTTGGGCAAACAGGGAAGGAGCAAAACCCGTGTCTTCACCGCTTGCGCTCCGCAGGGGACGATAGACCAAAAGAAAACCATAGAGGGAGGAGGTGCACCTGATTGCCGTACATAGACCAGGAGGGTGCTCACCAGGGGCATCAGACTCAGGGACTGGAAACTGCTCAAGGTCGCACCATACCGCAATCTTCTCCTCGGCTGCCAGCACCCGGTCGCCGCAGGATGGCATGGTGCCCTCGCGGAGGGCCTCCAATACCGCTGGAAAGCGATCTGCAAAACCCGTCTCAGCAGTTATCATCATACCGGTTTCTTCATCGAGGAGAACCATCAGAGCAGAATCAAATGCCCCTCGGGTAACCAGTCGGTCGCAAATTCCCTGCAGCAGAGTGGGCAAATCTTTCTCTGAAAGCAGAAAGCGACAAACCTCATACATCGCCAGCAGCAGCGATTCTCTCCCGCCTGCTCTTATCTGGCTTTCCTTTTGTCCACTCACCATCGTATCTCTGTATTCATAACTGACCAGCTCATCGCTGCTGCCGTACACGGCATGTAGGTGAATTCTTTGTAGGTCGCCTCCACCGTTCTTTGCAGACCATGGAATTTTACTGGCTGACCAGAAACCCTCGTTTTGCTTCCATCACCGGTGCACCCGGACGTGAACGCCCTGAAAACCCTACTGTATATTATAACTCTTCAGCTTGTTCAAGAGCGTCTTGCGGGTAATTTGCAGCCGGCGTGCCGCCTCACTCCGATTACCGCCGGTTTCCTGCAAGGTTTTGAGAATCAATTCTTTTTCCGCCTCTTTGAGGGTCGCTGGTTTTTTCCGTACCTCGCCAGGGTGCCGTCCGGCCCAGCGTTGTATGGTAAGGGGCAGCCCGCTGACGTCGAGGTACTCGCCTCCCATGAGAATAACGCCACGCTCAATGGAGTTCTCGAGTTCTCGAACATTGCCGGGCCATGGATAACGAATAAGTATGTCCATACACTCCGGGGTGACGCCTCGCACTTGCCGGGAATTTTTCTCTGCAAAACGCTGGAGAAAGAACTCAACCAGCAGGGGAATATCACCATCTCGCTCCCGCAGGGGTGGAACTTCGAGCACTACTACATTTAACCGGTAGTAGAGGTCTTCACGAAATCTACTCTCAGCTACCTCCTGCTCTAGGTTCCGATTAGTAGCGGTGATAATGCGGGCATCGACCTGCAGGGTTTCCTGTCCCCCGACTCTTTCCAACTCATGCTCCTGCAAAACCCGCAGCAATTTCACCTGCATTGCCGGCGAAGTCTCACCTATTTCATCTAAAAACAGCGTCCCTCCCTGTGCCTGGATAAAACGGCCCTCCCTCCGCCGGTCTGCGCCGGTAAATGCTCCCCGCTCATGGCCAAATAATTCCGACTCGAGCAAATTTTCGGCCAGCGCCGCACAGTTGACTTTGACCAACGGTCCGCTGCACCTCCCGCTTTTATGGTGAATAGCCGAGGCAACCAGTTCTTTACCGGTTCCTGATTCTCCATATATCAGGACCGTTGCTTCAGTTGGCGCTACCTGTAAAATAAGCTGCCACAGCTGTTGCATGGCTGGTGAGTTACCGATAAAATATTCATTTTCACCAAAAGGTTGCCCTACTCCACTCGCGCTCTCCCCTTTCTGCCGATGCCCCATTGCCACCTCAAGGGTCTGTTTGAGCTTGTCGAAATCCAGCGGTTTGGTCAGGTAATCATGTGCCCCTTCTTTCATAGCCGCCACTGCTGAGTCAATAGAGGAGTAAGCGGTCATGATTACCACGGGAATGGCAGGGTTGATGGTATGGATACGCTTCAGCGCCTCCATCCCATCCATGGTTGTCATGCGTACATCCATCACAATGGCATCAAATGGACCCTGCTCCACGGCTGCAACTGCCGATAAACCGTCGTCGGCCTCACTGGCCTCCCAACCCCATTCCGTAAAAAGGGCACTGAGCATGAAACGATGTACTTGTTCATCATCAACAACCAATACCCTGCAGGTCGTTTGTCGCGTCTGTTGCATGGTAGCCTTGTTTTTTATAGTGTAGATGCTGTATAGATTGGCTTCCTCAACAGTGGAGAGCCCGATGAAAGAAATGCTCAAAATCGAAAAAATAATTCACGGAGGTGCCGGCCTAGGGCGCCTCAATAACGGCATGGTGGTCATGGTGCCCTATGTCCTTCCTGGAGAGCTGGTGGAAGTCCGGGAAAAAAAACGGGCCAAGCGATTTATTCAAGCAGAGCTGCAGACCGTGCGTGCGCCTTCCCCTGAGCGGGTGGACGCGCCGTGTCCATATTACACCAGGTGCGGCGGCTGCAACCTCCAGCACCTCAGCTACGCCGGGCAGCTGGCACTGAAACAAACCCTGCTCATCGAAGCCATGGAGCGCAACCGCGTAGACCTTGCTCAAGCAGCCATTGGTGACACTTTAGCCTCACCACATCCATTTGCCTATCGCCACCGCATCCGTCTTCATCTGGACCGAAAACAGAACCTGGGATTTCACCAGGCCGGCAGTCACCGAATTATCCCTACGACCCGCTGCCTCATTGCCACCGAAGCGATCAACGACAGCCTAGAAAAGCTGTTTTCCTCAGGTTCTCTGCAAAAAACTGCCGAGCAGTGCAAAGCCATTGAACTGATCGATTCGCCGGCAGATGGCACCATAATCGCGGTCCTTCATCCCCGCCGGACAGATACGCCTCTTGGACCAGCCGCTCTTCCCCAAAACGTAACACCTTACACCATTACCAGAGACAAAGCAGCATTTCGAAAGCCAGAAGGTCCTGCCCCTCCCCTACAACCGCTGCTACAGCAACATTTTTCCCATACTTCCCTGTGCTACGCCCTCTGCTGGGACAGCTACTGCTTTTTTCAAACCAATGCGCTGCAAAACCAACAACTCGTTGCCCAGGTTTGCGCTATTCTCGGCAATGGGCGGGGGGCCAGCCTCCTGGATCTCTACTGCGGCATCGGTAACTTTTCCATCCCGCTGCAGCAGCTGGACTGGAAAGTCACCGGGGTCGAACATAATCAACGCTCCATTTTCTGGGCACGCCGCAACAGCCAGCAGGTAAACGTCGATAATCCTGGGACTTTTTGCTGCGAGCCCGTTGGAGAGGCCCTGGCCCGCTTCAGCTACCGTCGGTCGTCTTTCAAGGCCGTCCTCCTCGACCCGCCCCGCCAGGGGCTGGAAAAACCAATGGTCAAGGACCTGAGCAGGCTGCAACCGGAAACGATTATCTACGTTTCCTGCGACCCGGCAACCATGAGTCGGGATGTTTTCTCGCTTGGCGCACAGGGGTATAAGGTCACAGCAGCAACTCCGGTGGACATGTTCCCCCAGACCCACCACGTTGAATCACTGGTTGTGCTGGAAAAAAATTGACATACGCACCTCGACGCACTAATACTATCCGGTCTTACATCAACTCCATTGCTGCCCGAAAAGCATAACTGAGCACAATCATCCGATAAGATTTCTCCTCCTTTCCAATTCTTACTTTTACATTATAACTGATGGAAACAACAAGCAATACTCTTCAGCAGCGCCGGGAAAAGGCCGATGCGCTTGCCAAGGAAGGCGTCAAGCTCTACACAAACACCTTTACCGCCCCCCAGGCAATCGCGGATATTCTCCCCCTGGGAGAAAACCTCAGTCCGGAAACCCACGATCAAAGCGGTACCACTTTCCGGGTAGCCGGTCGGATTATGTCGATGCGGAAATTTGGTAAAGCTGCCTTCTTCCACCTGCAGGACGCCTCGGAAAGGATGCAGATCTACGTGCGGCGAGATACTGTCGGCAGTGATCATTTTTCCCTGTTTAAGAAATGGGATGTCGGCGACATTGTCGGAGTGGAGGGAAAAGTCTTTAAAACCAAGACCGGCGAACCTTCACTGGATGCCCGCTCCCTGGTAATGATATCCAAGTCGCTGCGTCCGCTTCCGGAAAAGTTTCACGGGCTGACGGACGTGGAAACACGCTACCGCCAACGCTATCTTGACCTGATCGTCAACCCGGAAGCCAGAGAAACCTTCCAGAAACGGGTGGAAATTATTCGTTTGATCCGAGACTTTCTCAATAATCGTGGTTATTTGGAAGTTGAAACTCCGATGATGCAGCCCATCCCCGGAGGCGCCACCGCCAAACCGTTTAAAACCCACCATAACGCCTTAGGTATGGACCTCTACCTGCGGATTGCACCGGAGCTCTACCTCAAACGACTGCTGGTTGGCGGATTTGAAAAGGTGTTTGAGATAAACAGGAACTTCCGCAATGAGGGCTTGTCCACCCGTCACAACCCCGAGTTCACCATGCTTGAATTTTATCAGGCGTATGCTACCTACCACGACCTGATGGACCTCACTGAAGAGATGATTTCCTGGCTGGCTGCCGAGGTAACCGGATCCATGGAAATTACCTATCAGGGAGCACCGGTCAACCTGGCCCCTCCGTGGCGGCGCCTGTCAATGGACGAGGCTCTGGTGCAGATTGGTGGCATAGAGCCTGCTGTACTGGAAGACGAAGAGGCCATATTCCAGCTGGTTAAGGACAAAGGCATTGAACTGCAGCCGGAAGCCGGCTTTGGTAAAGCCAAAACCGAGCTTTTTGAACTCCTGGTCGAAGAACAGCTGGTTGACCCAACATTTATCACCTCCTACCCAACAGAAGTCTCCCCCCTGGCTCGCCGCAATGAAGATGACCCCAGGGTCACCGACCGATTTGAACTGTTCATCACCGGTAGAGAAATCGCCAATGCTTTCAGTGAGTTGAACGACCCGATTGATCAGCACCAGCGTTTTGCCCAGCAGATTGAACAACGGGGCGATGATGAGGAAATCCATCCGGTTCTTGATCAGGACTATGTCCGAGCACTTGAGTACGGCATGCCTTCAGCGGCAGGCGAGGGGATCGGTATTGACCGTCTGGTCATGCTGCTGACCGATGCACCTTCCATTCGTGATGTCATCCTCTTTCCGCACCTCAAACCGGAAGCTCGGGAATAGAGGCTTTTGACCGGCTCATTGAACATCTTCTGCCCAACTGCGATTATTCATGCCGTCTTTTGAGTGGTTTATCTGCCTGCGCTACCTGCGCGCCAAGAGGCAGCAAAAATTCATCTCGCTGATCACGGTGATTTCCGTCCTGGGAGTCGCCGTTGGAGTAATGGCACTGATCGTGGTGTTGAGTGTGTACACCGGCTTCACTCAGGGACTGCGCGACCAGATCATTGGCATCAATGCCCACATTCTGGTCCAGGCCTATGGCGGCACCATCAAGGACATCGACCGTGTTGCCGGCAGGGTTGAACCCGTTGAAGGAGTAGTAGCCGTTACCCCGTATGTCTATGGGCAGGCCCTTATTACTTCCGGCAACACCTCAACCGGTATTGTCCTTCGCGGCATCGACCCAGCCAGCGCGGCAAAGGTGATCACCATTGGCCAGGTCCTGAAAGCTGGACGCCTGGCAGACCTTGAACGCACCAGTACCTTCCCAGCCATTATCCTGGGAGTGGAGCTTGCCCGGCGGCTCCGGGTCACGGTCGGTGATAAGGTGCGCCTAATCTCGCCTAATGGTCCCCTTTCGCCCATGGGAGTGCTGCCAAAAATCAAAACCTGCCTGCTGGTTGGCCTGTTTGAAACAGGCATGTATGAATACGATTCCACCATGGGGTATACCAACCTGGATACCGCCCGCGCCCTGACCGGTCTGGATCAAGGCGTGCATGGCCTCGAAGTCCGGGTAGCGAGTGTCGACCATGCCGACAAGACAGCCGCTGCCATAACATCAACCCTTGGACCCGGGTATTCAGTGCGCGACTGGATGCAGATTAACCAGAATCTCTTTGCCGCACTTAAACTGGAAAAAGTGGGTATCTTTATTGCACTTGACTTGATCATCCTGGTAGCAGCACTCAATATTATCAGTGCACTGGTCATGGTGGTCATGGAAAAAAACCGCGATATCGCTATCCTGAAATCAATGGGCGCTACCACCCGCTCCATTATGCGTATCTTTTTTTATCAGGGGGCGGTGATAGGCCTGTGCGGCACCGGTCTGGGGGTCATCAGCGGGCTCGGCCTGTGCGCCGTGCTCAAACGATATAAAATAATCGAACTTCCCAGCAACGTGTATCCCATGTCAACCATGCCCATTACAGTGGTACCGATGGATGTGCTGGTGGTTGCCCTTTCGGCTATTGCCATTACTCTCCTGGCCACGCTTTATCCTTCCTGGAAAGCGTCAAAAATCAGACCAGCAGAGGCACTGACCTATGAGTGAGCGGGAACCATTACTCCTTCAGGCAACCGGTGTAACCAAAACCTACCACCAGGGACGGCAAGAGGTTCAGGTACTGCGCCAGGTCCAGATGGACATCGAGTATCGGGAAATGACCGCCATTGTTGGCGCTTCAGGCTCCGGTAAAACCACCCTGCTGCAAATCCTGGGCACCCTGGACGCTGCTGATGACGGCAATATTTTTTTCAAAGGGAGAGACCTGACAACTTACAGCGATAAAGAACTTGCCGCGCATCGCAATGCAAATATCGGCTTTATCTTTCAGTTTCACCACCTGCTGCCAGAATTTACTGCTCTGGAAAACGTCATCATGCCCGGGCTCATCAAGGGAATGCAGCGAGAATCGCTTGAAGCCAAAGGGTTGGACCTTCTTGAAAGAGTCGGTGTAAAGCCAAGAAGCCACCACAGAAGCGGTGAACTCTCCGGTGGCGAACAACAACGGGTTGCCCTTGCCCGGGCACTGATTATGCAGCCTGCACTCCTGCTGGCCGATGAGCCAACCGGCAATCTTGACTCTGCCAGCGGCAAGGTTGTCTTCGACCTGCTCAAGGAAATGAGCGACTCAATGGGACTGAGTGTAGTGATGGTTACCCATAATCTGCAGCTGGCCAAACGGTTGGATCGTTGCCTGACCCTCATAGATGGCCGTCTCAAGGAAGCGGCGTAAGCCACGCCACATCCAGCACCTGGCCCCCTACGTTCTCTTCCGCCCTGCCTCTATCCCCACCTTGCACCGCGTTGTGGTGTGTTTTTTTAGAAAGAAGTTTTTCCTGTGCCAAACGCACGCTATAGCGCTTCAATAGTGCGATTCGCTGTACATTTTTCACAACAAAACCCCACCGATCGCGCTCATGCCTCGACCAACCTTGTGACTGCAAGTATGCTGCACGGTATGGGCTGCTTCAGCAGCAAGGTGTAGCCTGTCAGGGCGGGAAAAGAAAAATGAACAGGGAGCAGGACAAAGGAGGGAGACGATCCCCGGTTTTCATGCTCACGGCTACTGTACTAAAAAAGACGGTACCGCTCCTCCTTCAGGCTAACCTTTCCCTGGAGTGCCTGGTGAATCTGCTCCAGGGTCGCCTCCTTTTCTTCCGGCAGGCGCGCCTTTATCGGCAGATAATTGGAGGCGTGGTTGGCATGAAAGTATCCTCCGCTTACATCCGTATGGGATATCATTATTCTCAGCTCTTCAAGCATCTCCAAAGGATCGAGGAGTACAAAGTTCCCATTCTCATAAGCCGTATGCAACTGAGTACCGGGGGTCAGCATAAGGCTCAGAGCACCGACATATTCTGGATCCATTGCACTCAGGGCCAGCCCTGACGCTTTTGCATGGGCATGGGAGCGTTCCCGGCCTGCAATACCCAGGATGACGGTCACTGAAAGGAGCATCCCGGCACGACGCAGCCGCTGTCCCATGGCTACCATGGCTGCAGCATCCCCCCCTTTGCAGATGCGCTGCAGCGTCACATCGTCTCCCGACTCAAGCCCCATGTAGGCAATCTTCAGTCCTGCCTCACGCAGTGCCCGCAGGTCAGCATCGGTTTTTTGCCTGATACTTTTGGTATTGGCATAGATCCCTACACGCTCAACCCATGGCAGACGTTCTCCAATGGCCTCCAGAATGCGAAGTAACCGTCGTTGAGGCAGTATCAGGGCGTCTCCATCACATATGAACAGCCGTCGCAGTCGCTGAAAATGGCGAGCTGCATAGTCGATATCCTCCATGATAGTGGCATCGTCTTTGATCGAAAACCGGCTGTTCTTGTACATCCCGCAGAAGGTACACTTGTTGTGGGAACAGCCGGTGGTCACCTGCAGGAGAATTGACTTGGCTTCACTTGGTGGTCGAAAAACGTCGCCCTGATAGTGCACGATGCTATACCGCCCTGCTTGCAGTTTTCTCCCGGTGCGCTGCCAGGCAAGCTCATGCAGCGCAAGGATCGATGGGCATTACCCTATATGCTCAAGAACGATGCGCAGCATCCGGCGCAATGGTTCTGCAGCCCCCCAGAGTAGTTGGTCGCCAACGCTGAACGCGCTGACATACTCAGGCCCGAGATTCATCTTGCGAACCCTGCCCACCGGGATGTCAAGCGTACCGGTCACTCGCGCCGGATGGAGTTCCCTGATGGTTGCCTCCTTGGAGTTTTCCACCAGGTATGCCCACTGGTTATGCTCACTAATGGCCTGTTCCACTTCATGGAGGGGTACATCCTGTTTCAGTTTGATGGTAAAGGCCTGACTGTGGCAGCGCATGGCTCCGATACGGACACAGCACCCATCGATGGGAATGGGATTTTCGCTCATACCGAGTATTTTATTGGTCTCACTGTACCCTTTCCACTCCTCCCTGGTCTGGCCGTTTTCCATGGGTACATCAATCCAGGGAATCAGGCTTGCAGCCAGCGGCGCACCGAAGTTGGCTACAGGAAACCCGTCCTCGTGAAGCGTGTTGGTCACCGTTCGATCGAGGTCAAGAATAGCGCTGGTCGGATTACTCAACAGGTCACCGGCCTGGTCTCCGATTCGGCGCATCTGTTCAACCAGCTCACGCATATTTTTTGCTCCGGCTCCGGATGCGGCCTGGTAGGTTTGAGAACTGACCCACTCGACCCAGCCTTGAGCAAAGAGACCGCCCAAAGCCATCAGCATCAGGGAAACTGTGCAGTTGCCGCCGATAAACTTCGTGGTTCCATCATTCAGGCCACGGTCTATGACCGCCCTGTTCACCGGGTCGAGGACGATGAGCGAGTCACTATCCATACGCAGCTTGGAGGCGGCATCAATCCAGTACCCCTGCCAGCCGGTGGCAACCAGCTGGGGATAGACTTCACCGGTATACCCCCCTCCCTGACAGGAAACGATCACATCCAATTCAGCAAGCTGTTCTATGGCGCGGCCATCAAGCAGCTGGTAGGTCGTTTCATTGATCTCTGGTCCGTCCTGCCCCACCTGGGAAGTGGAGAAAAAGCGGGGTTCAAATCCATGGAAATCATTTTCCTCCCGCATTCTGTCCATCAATACGGATCCGACCATGCCTCGCCATCCAACAATACCAACTTTTTTCATTGCTCTTCTCTTTGCTTTCCTTGATTCTATTTTTTCATGCGCAGATGTTTGCACAGCTCATCGGCAATAAGTGGAGCCACGGAAAAAATCTGCAGGAGTTCATCGCTGCAGCATCCGGGATAGGTATCCGCACCGATAATACAGTTGATGCCTCTTTTCTTGAAACGCTTCCTGGCGTCACCGGCCAGCACCAGATGGGTGGCCATCACGGCCACATCAACTGCTCCCGCCTCATAGCAGCGATCAACAGTCTGCAGCATCGACCCTCCTGTGCGAATCATATCATCACAGATAACCGCTGTCTTTCCCTTCACCGCACTGGAAAGTTGACTGACGATGGTTCTGTCTACATCATATCGATCCTTGTTGGCGGCTGTATGGGGACAATCCAACAACCTGGCCAGGCGCGACACCCGTTTACTAAAACCATAATCCGGCGAGACCAGCACAAAATCGTCCAGTCCCAGTTGGCGAATTTTTGCTGCAGCATATCGCTCTGTCCACAGATGTTGGGTGCGGATCTCACCGGCATGGGCATGAAGTACTGCCTCGGAGTGAAGATCGATAAAGGCCACATAATTCGGTCGAGTACGAAAAATCTGCCGGGTACGGGTTATCCCTTTAGGAATCTCGCCGGATTCGGGCCTTGCCCTTTCCATGGTTGAATAGCCGAGATAGGGTATCACGACATTCACCGACAGAGCATTCCAGTACCTGGCACCGGCTATGAGGTCAATCAGCTCCTGTTGCCCTCTGTCATCGGGCGTTGAGGCGATGATGACCACATGTTTGCTTGCCACTTCTGTCGGAAAGGCATGATACAGTTCACCGTCGGCAAACTGTTGCCGTATCATTTCTGTTCGCTCTACCCGCAGCTCACGGGCTACAGCCTCAGCGAGTGACGCGGCTGCCTCGTTATTGATAAGGAGCAGATTGCCTCGCTTCGCCATGTCCCCTCCTTACGGCTGTGGTTATTTTTCGAGTGCACTGATAATCGCATCACCCATGGCTGCAGTTGTTACCGGCGTCAGCCCGGATGTGGCTATGTCCATTGTCATTATCCCCTGCTCCAGACTGGTTGCAACGGCCTGTTCAATGGCAGCGGCTGCCTCCTCCTGTCCCAGGCTGTAACGGAGCATCATGGCGGCTGAAAGGATCTGGGCAATGGGGTTTGCCTTTCCCTGTCCGGCAATGTCGGGAGCCGAGCCGCCTGCAGGTTCATACAGTCCAAATTTTTCCGCATTCAGGCTCGCGGACGCCAACATGCCCATGGAACCGGTAATCATGGCGGCCTCATCGGATACGATGTCGCCGAACATGTTGCCGCACAGCATCACGTCAAACTGGTGCGGGTCGCGAACGAGCTGCATGGTGGCATTGTCAACGTAGATATGATTGCACTCCACATCCGGATACTCTTTGGCGATCTCGTTCACCACCTCCCGCCACAAAACCATAACCGTCAGCACGTTTGCCTTGTCAACGGAGGTCACCTTTTTACTCCGCACCCGCGCGGCTTCGAAAGCCATTCGGGTAATACGCTCGATCTCCGAGCGCCTGTATACCATAGTGTCCCAGGCCTTTTCCTCTGCTCCGCTCCCTTCCCTTCCCTTGGGCTGGCCGAAATAGATACCAGAGGTCAATTCACGAACCACCAGCACATCAAAACCGTCCCCCACGATATCTGCTCTGAGGGGACAGGCAGCGACAAGGGCAGGAAAGACCTTTGCCGGCCGCAGATTGCAAAAAAGGTCAAAATGTTTTCGCAGAGGCAGCAGGGCTGCTCTTTCCGGTTGCTCTTCGGGCGGCAGATGCTCCCATTTCGGCCCCCCGACTGAGCCAAAGAGGATGGCATCGCTCTGTTGGCAGACCTCCAGAGTAGCCGAAGGCAGAGCCTCCCCATGATTATCAATGGCTATTCCACCAACATCTGCGGCGGTAAATTCCAACGAAAAATCAAATTTCCGCTGCACAGCCTCCAGCACTTTCAGGGCCTCAGCCATTACCTCCGGTCCAATGCCGTCTCCGGCCAACACCGCAATCTTGCTCCTCATCCCACTCCTCTTTGCCTCTCATTGGTCGTAAAAACCCCTGTCTGCATCATTGGAGGTCGCACATCCGCACCATAAATGATGCAGAAGACCACCACCAACAGTTAAGCAGGTAAGTGCACCCACTATGCTACAGGGACATATGCTCGAATATTCCCACTCTAGTAACAGATAACTCCTGAAGTTACCAGTCTGAAAAAGGTACGGACTCGGTCGAGTCACCCGACATCGACACCGGTGCCCTCTGCGCTCCACCTCTGACCTGCCGGAGCTTTGTCGCTGTCGCCTTTGTTCAAACCAACCAGCCCGATGACCCTTCCAGCTCCGGAAAAAGGCAAGCGGTAGGTGATCACCTCAACCAGCCGGTAGGGTTGGGCCGTCTGCTTCACCACCTGTACACTCTCCTCTTTGGCTGCCATGAGTATTGCCTGAGCGCCGTACTCAAGAAAAGGGTGCAGGAGAGACAGCGCCTTTGCAGGGGCGGCAACCGCCCTGCTGGTCACATACCTATAGGGACGTACACCTTTAGCTGTAAAGGATTCAACCCGATCGGCAATAATCTCGACATTGGTCAGCTGCAGGGTCCGTACAACGTGACGAAGGAAGGAAACCCGCTTGAGTCGCGGCTCCAGCAAACTGACCCTGACCTCCGACATCACCGCGGCAAGCACAAGTCCTGGGAAACCAGCTCCCGTACCGACATCGAGCAGGCTGATGTCGCCACCCCTGTGTCGGGCGAGCAAAGGATAAAGGGTCAGCGAATCAAGAAAATGCTTCTCGATAACCTGCTGTTCATCGGTACTGCGGGCGATGAGGTTGATCCTTTTGCTCCATTTCTGCAGTTCCTGGAAATATTGCAACAGGGATGCCAATTGCGATGGGCCCAAATCCACGCCCAACTGTGCCGCTCCCTGCTGTAGGGTGGATCTACTTTTCACGGTTTACCCGTACAGTCACCGATTGACGATGGGCTGTGAGCCCTTCCAGGGTGGCCAGCCGCTGAATGTGCTCTGCATCATTGCGCAGGGCAGCGGCAGAGTAGGAGATGATGGAGCTTTTTTTCAAAAAGGTCTCCACCCCCAATGCCGAAGAAATGCGGGCAGTCCCCATGGTAGGAAGTACATGATTGGGACCTGCAACGTAATCGCCGGCCGCCTCGGGGGTATGTGGTCCGAGAAAAATTGCTCCAGCATGACGAATGTGCGGCACCCACGCCCACGGGTCGTTCACCTGAAGCTCAAGGTGCTCACTGGCGATCTGGTTGGCAATATCAATGGCCGTCTCCAGGTCGGCAACCATGAAGATGGCTCCATGATCCCGCAGGGCCTTAGTGGCGATGGCAGCCCGAGAAAGGACAGCCAGCTGTTTTTTCAGCTCTCTTCCGACCTCTTCCGCAACCGCAGCAGAGGTGGTGACCAGTACTGCTGAAGCCAGCTCATCATGCTCGGCTTGAGCCAGCATATCTGCAGCGATGAAGGCAGGAACAGCTGACTCGTCGGCAACGATGAGCACTTCACTGGGTCCGGCGATCATATCGATGCGTACCCGCCCCATCACCTGTCGCTTCGCTTCGGCCACATACTGGTTGCCTGGCCCGACAATAACGTCAACCCGGGGAATGGACCGGGTGCCGTAGGCCAGGGCACCGATAGCCCAAGCAGATCCGGCCTTGTATACCTCCTCAACCCCGATTTCCCTTGCGGCAACCAGCAGGGCGGAGCTAATGCGCCCCTGGGCATCGGGCGGAGTCACCATGACCCGGTGCTTGACGCCGGCAATGGCGGCTGGAATACCATTCATCAGCACCGAAGAAACCAATGGGGTCGAGCCGCCCTGCCCTCCAGGAACGTAAAGTCCGGCAGAGTCTACCGCCCGCACCAGCCGACCGGTAATGGTTCCGTCCTCACGGGTCAGCATCCAAGAGTCTTCCATTTCCCGTTCGTGAAAGGTCCGAATTCGATCCGCGGTAAACCGCAGGGTCTCGAGAAAAGCCTCATCGACTTCCGCATAGGCCTGTTCAAACTCAGCCGCCTCGACCCGCAGGGATTCCAGAGCCAAATTCGGTGCATCAAACCGACGGGTATAGTCAAGGACAGCGTCGTCCCCCTCGATGCGAACTCGTTCGAGGATCTCGGTCACCGCCTTTCGACAGTCAGCATCGGCTTCAACAAACCGGTTACCCAATTGGGCCAGTCGCTGCCGGCCCTTATCTCCGGCTGCATCTATTATATCCAACATGAAGCTATCACTCCTCTTCCAATTATCAGCACCCTGCGAGGGGCTAAACAGTATTATCGGCAGACATGCTCATCCACCGTGACGATGAAACCATTTTTCCAGGTCTGCTGCAGTAAAGGTACGCACCACTGGTCTGCCATGGGGGCAGTGAGAAAAAACATCACTTTCCTCCATCTGCTGCAAAAGGCTGAGCATCTCCTGCGGCTCAAGGGTATTCCCGGCCTTTATTGCTGCTTTGCACGCCATGGAGGCCAACAGGTCATCAACCATGGTTGCAACGATTTTGTCGCTGCCTGTCTTTCGTTCCTCGAGCATTTCCAGCAGATCGTAGACCAGTGTGGCCGGATCAAGCACACGCATACTTGCAGGGACGCTCTTGATCACCCAGGTGGAATCTCCAAAATAATCAAGTTCCACTCCAAGCTCATTGATTTCAAGGTGATGCCGCTCGATTGTTTCCATATGATCCGGACCGAGCTCTATCGTTACCGGAAAAAGCAAGTTCTGCCGGGGAATCTCTTTTGCCAGGTATCCCTGCTTGAGTTGACCGTAGAGGATACGCTCATGCGCTGCGTGCTGATCTATAACCACCAATTGTTCGTCTTTTTCACCAAGCAGGTACAGCGAAAAAAGCTGTCCGATGAGTCGCAGTCCGGCAAATGTCTTCTCCCTGTCATTGGCTCCGGAAAGGGTTGACGACGAGTGGCTTTCTCTGTTTGCCGGCAAGGAGGAGGCGGAAGCCGCGGGTGCTGCGGCCAAATGATCGCTTGGCCCCCCTTGTCGCAAAGGGGAATCAGCCTCCTTCTCTTCGGCTGGCGTCGATGGATGCAGCACATGTTGATACGGCTCTGGTTCGGCGACCTGCAGAGGAGAGGGAGCTGCTGTCGCGGTTTGCTCCGCGTTTGCCTTCACCTGGGGACCAAAGAGCGTTTCACGGGTGTGCTCCTGGTGACGGCAGATAGCCTGCCGAACCACGGTACGGACCAGCTCATATACATGGCGATGATCGCGAAAACGAATCTCCCGCTTTGCCGGATGCACATTGACATCGACCATTTCAGGGGAAACATCCAGTAATACCGCGCCAGCGGGCTGGTAACCCTTCATGAGGAACCCCTGAAGGCCATCGACCACCGCATTGCGGATTATCCTGTCCTGAACAGCGCGCCCGTTCACCAGTATCCGCAGGCGTGCGGACCTGGCCGGCGCAGTTTCTGGCAGCAGCAGGTAACCTCCAACATGGGCATCGTCCGGTACGGCTGCCCCGGCATGCTCCAGAGACAGTAATTTGCCGGAATACCGAAAAATATAGCGCACCCTGGTTTCCAGATCACTTCCAGGAGGGCAATCAAGGACTGTTCGCCCGTCAACCTGCAGGGTAAACCCTAACTCAGGGAGTGCAAGCGCCTGGTTCTTTATCACTTCTTCAATATGGTGCGTCTCGGTTCGGGCGGACTTGAGAAATTTTTTCCTTGCCGGAACATTCCCGAATAGGTGACGTATCTCAACAATTGTCCCATTTCTACAACCATCCTCGTGGATGGCGTGCAGTTTTCCATACCGGACCTCGGCACGGGTGCCACTTTCTTTGCCCTCAACGCGTGAGAGTAGGGTCATGCGCGCCACGGATGCGATGCTGGGCAGTGCCTCACCGCGGAAGCCCAAGGTGGCAATAGCTCCCAGCTGGCTCTCTTCCGCAATCTTAGAGGTTGCATGCCGCTCCAGGCATAAAAGCACATCATCCTCCACCATGCCGCAGCCATCATCGACGACCCGTAACAAGCGAACCCCGCTGCCCTCTACCTGGACGTCAATCTGTCTGGCACCGGCATCTATGCTGTTTTCGACAAGTTCCTTTACCACCGATGCTGGACGCTCTACGACCTCACCGGCCGCAATTTGGTTGGCAAGATGTTCTGAGAGGATGCGAATGCGTGACACGACAGCCAGAGTATAAGGAGGTGAGCTTTGATGATGCTCAACACAACAATTCGTGGTAGAGAACGGCTACACGCTGGGCCGGCAGTGGCCCACGCAGCCGAAAAGGTATGCAACAGTTTACTTTTCAAACCCTAACATTACATACTCTCTGCGCACTTGTCCACCAAAGCAAAACAAAAAAAACGGTCCGCTTCGGTAAAACGAAAACCCCGCAAAGTATACGGGCATTCCCACCTGTGCGTATATCTGCTGCTCCTCGGCGCAGTTGCGACCATCGTTATCGGTTCCGGGCTCGCCTGGTTCCTCCTGCTGGACATCCCGAATATCCGCACAGTGGAGGATTACCGGCCCCAGGTTGCCACCACGGTATTGGACCGGCACGGGAAGCCGGTTGATGCCATTTACAGGCAGTACCGAATCATCACTCGCCTTGAAGACATGCCCCCACTTTTGCCCAAGGCTTTTGTCGCTGCTGAAGACAGCCGATTTTGGGTACACCAGGGGCTTGACGTGTGGTCCATCCTCCGTGCAGCGATCAACAACCTTCGCTCAGGTCGTCGAAGCCAGGGCGGCTCGACGATTACACAGCAGGTAACGCGCTCCCTGATGCTGTCGCGGGAAAAAAGCTATTCCAGAAAAATAACGGAATCGATCCTGGCCTATCGGCTCAACAAGGTCCTTACTCGGCAGGAAATCCTCTTCATCTATCTCAACGAAACCTATCTCGGTGAAGGGGCCTACGGTGTTGCAGCAGCCGCCCGCCGCTATTTCGGAAAATCGGTCAAAGAGTTAACCCTGGCAGAAATCGCCCTTTTGGCAGGCCTACCTCAAGCGCCAAGCCGTTACTCGCCGCACAAACGTCCTCAGGCAGCCAAAGCCAGGCAACGCTATGTCCTCAACCGCATGGCCGAAGATGGCATCATCTCCTCCGGAGCGGCCCGTGCGGCATATAGTACGCAGCTACAATACCGGCCACCTCAGCACAGCAAACAGGTTGCCGGATATTTTACCGACCATGTCCGCACCCTGCTGCGCCGCACGTATGGACGGGAAGCCCTCTATGGAAAAGGCTTGACCGTCGTCACCACTCTTGACAGCGACATGCAGGAAAACGCCGTCAAGGCGATCAGCGCAGGGGTCAGTGCCATCGTCACCCGACAAGGTGATCCCCCGCCCCAAGGGGCGCTGGTCGCCATGAACGCACAAACCGGCCGGGTCAGAGCCCTGGTGGGCGGAACCAATTTCCAGGAAAGCCCGTTCAATCGGGCGACCAACGCCAAACGACAGCCGGGCTCGGTGTTTAAACCATTTGTCTATGCCGCAGCTTTTGAACAGGGGCGACGACCAAATGATACCATCACTGACGCACCGCTCACCATTCGCAACCGGGACGGATCAGTGTGGAGCCCGAAAAATTACGCCAATCGCTATGCCGGGCCGACCACACTGACCGAGGGCTTTATTCATTCGCGCAATATTGTTGCCATCAAGCTTCTACAGCAGACCGGTCTGCAGCCGGTTGTCCGCCTTGCGCGAAATGCGGGCATCAACGCACCGCTTGAACCAGACTTGACGCTAGCGCTCGGCTCCTCGCCGCTCTCCCTGCTGGAGGCTACCAGTGCCTATACCATGTTTGCCAACCAGGGTCGGTCAATCGAACCGGTATTCATTACCAGTATTCGCGACCATAATGGACGCCGCCAAGGCTGGCCACAGTCACGTCCCAGGCCCGTACTCTCTGCGGAAACCGCCGCCACCATGCACCGCCTGCTCACCCTCGCTGTACAACGGGGAACAGGAAAAAAAGCATCAACTATAGCGCATGCTGCAGGAAAAACAGGCACCACGGACCACAACACCGATGCCTGGTTCATCGGCTACTCAGGCCGTCTCCTGACCGGAGTCTGGCTCGGCCATGATCGCAATCGCCCCCTGGGCAGGAGTGAAACAGGTGGAAACAGTGCCGCCCCGGTATGGACAACATTCATGAAGCATGCTCAGCCACGCTAGAGCCTCCTGCAAATGCGGAAACAGAGAGAACGGTGCGGGTGCAGATCATGAGGTTCCACCCCTTCAGTGAAGGGAAGGGTGAACACCTTGATGAACAAGCAAAAATGGGGTAAAGCAATGGGGAATGTTCTGCAGTGTCCAGCTTCAATTCCCTTTTGCTCAGGAGGCACTCATGGTTGACATCATTATTGGATCGGTCCAGCCAACCGGACCGCCGGTTAACAAACCGGAAAGCAGTACCGTTACGGTTGAAGCGGAAATCCTTCATGTCAGGCCTCCACGGCAACGGATTTCACGTCCTGAAGGAAAGGAGCGGAGGAAACAATTTCGCCAGGATCCCCACAACGGCCAGGTACTGACGGTGCTGGTACCCAACGGCACCGCCCTCCCCAAGGACCTCGACGGCCGCAAATACAAAGTAGTCATGCGAATCATGAAAAAATAAAAGCCCTTTTTCGCACAAGCCGGCGAAAAAGGGCTCCAATAACGGGTAAGGCTGTTGATCGTTCAGAAAGGCTGCATCACCCAGATTCCGCAAGGACAGGTATCAGCGCAAAACCCGCAGGCAATGCATTTATTGTCATCTGAGACATACTCATAGTTGACACCGTCAGCACCTTTCAACTTTTCCTGTCGACTGATGGCATTGGTCGGGCATATTGTCTCACAGAGGTGACAATCCCGACAAGAACCGCAGCTGAGGCATCTTGCCGCCTGTTGGTCCTCTGTAACGGGAACATCCCGCTCAGGATCGTAGTGGGCAATGGTGAGATCTTCGTATTTGATGAGCCGCTTATTGAATGGAAGCCACTCTTCTCCTTTGATCTTGGCGATAATATACTCGGCTGTACGCTTACCGGCTCCAAGGGCATTGGTCGCTAGTCCAGGCCGTTCGACATCCCCCACTGCAAAAATTTTCTCATCGCTGGTACGTCCGGTTTCATCGCTCTTGATCCAGGTCCCGCCGGCAACCTCCACCAACTCAACGGAATCTGGCAGAAACGGCAGACTGGGAATATCACCAATAGAAATAATCACCGTTTGTGCCGGAATAAGGGTTCCGTCATTGGTGACGAGTCCCTCCTCAGTAACCTCCTTGGTCATAACCGGCCACCTGAAGGTTGCCCCAAGCGCCTCGGCAGCATCACGCTCCTTGCCAAAGGCAAGCGGTTTCTGAATATCCACCAGGGTCACCTGCTCAGCACCCAGACGGTAGGCCTCGGCGGCCACATCGCAGCCGACATTACCGGCGCCGATGACCACAACCTGCTTGCCTGTAACCATGGGAGTATCGCTTTTGGCGGCCTTGAGGTAGTCCAGTGCGGGAATCACCCGTTCATGACCTGGAAACGACAGGGTTTTCGGTTGATGCGCACCCACACCGATTACCAGGTAGTCATATTCCTCCTTGAGCGCCTCCACCTTTTCCTTGGTAAGCGTAACCCCGAGATGAACATGGATATTCTCATATTTGAGGAAGCGTTCGACCTCCATTTCCCAGACAGCCTTGGACAACCGTTCCCAGGGAATAGTCTGGGCAAGCTTTCCGCCAAGCACGGTATCTTTTTCAAAGATATCAGCGGTCACACCGTGCATTGCCAAATGCCAGGCAACGGCCATACCGCTGGGCCCACCGCCGATAATCGCCACCTTACAGTCGATTGCAGGTTCCGGCTCCGGCGGGTCTACAAGCTGCACCGCCCTGCCAAGGACAGAAACATCGATACTGTAGTCGAGCTTCTCCCGGGAACAATTCTGAACGCAGAGGTTCGGGCAGATGGTGCCGCACACCGAAGCCGGAAAAGGGGTATAACGAAGGAGCATCTCATAGGCCTCCTCATTGCGCCCTTCCCGAATCATCCGCAGACGGTCAATGGTGGGAATATGGATCGGACAATAAAAGGTGCAGGGTGCAGCCGAATCACGATTGGCCCACCAGGGCTTCTTGCGCCGCATGTCCCCTGTCTCAACCACCCCGATAACGCTCCGCTCCAGGGTCGGCGCCAGATCACGCAACGGGTCGCCGCCGGCAAACCCCTGCTTCCAGATACGTCGTCGAAACTCCTCCATCGGCATGGGCCCGGAAAACATCAAGGCCCGCTCCTGAGGCGTGATGGCGTCAAGCACCTGCCATTCTTCCCGCACGGAGAGCGTTTCCAGTAACTCCGGACGCCCAATGGCATCAAGATAGGCCGGGAGGTTGTTACTCAGCCACTGCCAATCTTCATCACTCGGATCGGAAAGTTTGGCATTTGTTCGAGAATAGGAATCGTCGGTTTTCCCGCGAAAAAAGATCTTCCCGCCGACCATCCCCACGCAGGGACGATACCCGAGAACATTGTCCGGGTTTTTGGCCTCTACGCCGCAGACAACGCCGATGCCGCCGCAGTTGAACTCTGCAAAAGTATCCCCCACCGAACCCAGGATCCACATCTCCGGTTTGTCATAGTCGGGGTTCCACTTGGTCATGGTAAGTCCACGGGCACCAATGGAGCCGCCGACCATCACCCTGCCGGCTGCCATGGCATTGCAGACACCATTGGTTGCGTCACCTTTGACGACTATATCAGCACCAATATTCAGGTATCCTACATCATCAGAAGCCGATCCTTCACATACGATGGTCGCACCAGGCATCCCCATACACCCAAGTCGCTGCCCCACCGGTCCCTTGACGGTAATATGCAGTGGGCGCTCCAAGGAACCAAGCCGCATGCCTATATTGTGCTGTCCAAAAGACTCAAGGACCAGCCTGTCGGCTCCGGCTGCAGCACCGCGAATCTCCTCTTCAAACACTTTCGAGGAAATCCGCCGGTTGTTTTCATCCATACCGCGAACGGTAATTACATGTGCATTTTCTTGACTCATAACAGTAACGATCAGCAGATATAGTTAATTTTCAGCCGTTCAGCAGCAGCGGCATCATCAATTCCCAGAGCGTCGGACATGCCAATAGGCAAACTTTGAGAACGACCGAGCGGAGCCATAATTTTCTTGATCTCGGTCCGTATTCCCATGAAGGTATCGACTACCCGCTGCGCCACGTCATCGGGATCAAGACGCCTGTAGAGCTTTTCATTCTGGCTGGTAATCCCTTTCGGACAAATCCCTACATTACAGACATTGCAGCGTCCGATTTCATTGCCCAGACATCCGGCCGCAGCCTGCATGATATATTTGCCGATATGCACACCAGAAGCACCGAGCATGATCAATGCCATACCGTTCTGGGTAACATTGCCGTTCTTGCCCACGCCGCCTGCAGCAAAAAGCGGAATCTCATTCTGTTTACCCTGAGCGACGAGGTCAAGGTAACACTCCCGCAGGTTGGATGCCACCGGATGGCCCGTTGCCTGCATGCTGACATCATAGGCAGCACCTGTACCTCCGTCGATACCGTCTATCATCAACCCGGAGGCATAAGGATTTCGAACCAGATTATTCAACACCGCTTTGGCGGAGGTTGAACCAGAGATCTTGGGATACACCGGTACTCGGAAGCCGAACGCCATGGACATGGTCTGAATCATTTTCATTACGCTCTCCTCAATGGAGTAGAGCGTCTGGTGAACCGGCGGAGAGGGCAGATCCACCCCTTCGGGTACACCGCGCAGCCGGGCTATCAACTTACTTACCTTGAACCACATCAGCAGGCCGCCATCACCGGGCTTTGCCCCCTGGCCGTATTTGATCTCTATCGCAGCCGGATCACATTGCATCTCAGGGATGGCTCGAATAATCTCATCCCAGCCGAAATAGCCGGAGGCGATCTGCAGAATAATGTATTTTAAAAAGGGTGATTTCAGCACCCATGGGGGACAACCACCTTCTCCGGTTGCCATGACCACCGGAATCCCCAGCACCTCGTTACAGTAAGCAACGCCCTGAAGCAGGCCGAGCCACATATTCGGAGAAAGGGCGCCAAATGACATTGAGCCGATAACAAAGGGAAAAATTTCGCGGGTTGGTGGAATCCACTCCCCCTTGGCGTTGCGGGAAAGATACTCTTCCGGTGAAAGAACCCTGCCAAGAATTGTATTATAGTTGAATTCATGGCGCCCGGCATCCAGGGCGGGGTCGGTCAGCATGGAAATACGGTCAAAGGAAATGCGGTCCAGGATGGTTGCACCAGTGCTATTTCTTCGTCCACCACGCTTATAGGCCTCACCTTTTTCATTATGAAGAAAATGAGAGCGGTTCTCATTGCTGTTGGGCTCAGGACCGATAGCCTCATTGGGGCAGACCTCTGCACACATGCCACACCCGATGCACCGCCTGGCGATGTCGGTCCTCTGCCGAATTCCTACAAAATGGCGATACTCATTTCCGCGCTTCTTCTTGAGTACATCAAGCTTGGGAACCCGCTGTCTTCTGTACGTCAGGTAAATGGCGTTTTTCGGACAGACCGAAGTACATCTGCCGCACAGGGTGCAGCGATCTTCCCGGTGAGTAATGATCCACGGGAGATCATGATAGGTTAAGCTGCTTGGGGAAGTGTAAATGGATCGAACTGAGACCATATCTTAAGTTCCTTTCGTTCAGGTGGTATAATGACAGTGTGTTCCCGCATTGGCTGAAAATCCAGGCGAGGATCGCGATCAGGTACAAGCGCATCGACACCGCACATTTCCGATGCAATAGCCCAGGCGCCTGGCCTTCCGCCGACGGTGGCCGGACGCAGCTTTTTCTGGTCCATGACCAGCATGCACGTCTCGTCCGGAAGAGTGCCGATTACCGCATTAGGGCCGTCAATGATAAGACGCCGACAGGCGGTGCGCAGCCCCTTGAGGAATTCGCCCTGTGGGTGGCGATCGAGTTCTTCACTCTTGAGGGGGGTGATAACATGCTTGTAGACTTCAAGCGGCAGTCCGAGGACTTTTGTCACATAATGCAGAATATGGGTAAACACTTCGGAGTCACTGTGGTAGCCCATATACCCTGGGATCTCACGACCCTCCAGGTATTCCTTTATCGGAATAAAGGCAGTGTTCTCCCCATTGGTCATAGTGGAAATGCCTTGGATAAAGAAGGGATGACAGGCATAGAGGTTAATGCCATAATTGGTATTCTGCCTGCCCTGGGCCATGGCCACTCTGGCCCGGATTCGATTATCATCAAGTCCGAGTCCGTCACCTATCTGGAGCGGCCACCCCACCTCCTTAATCATAATGACATCATGCCATAAGGAAAATACCGTCAGGTCGCCGCCATTTTCCTCACCATTTTTGCGAAGAGCAATGCGTGTAGCTGTCAGTTCGTCTTCCTGCTCCTGCTTGTTCATGGTGTTCCAGCGTTCTGGCACACGATATACCCGAACGACATATTTGAACCGGTCACGGGAGCGCTCCTCGATTATGCCCTTTCGACGTTCAAAGTCATGCTGGTATCTAACCTCATACCCCGCATCAGCCATGAAATCAGCCATTCGATTGAATGCTTTTTCCGTATGGGCGATTCCGGATAAAATGACGTGACGGGGATGCAGTTTGAAATCCTCAAAATGAATCCCCCGAAGCAACAGACCGAGACCACTGCCGTCATATCCCTCCTGCATGGCCTCCATCGCATTGAGGACTTCGTAAGGGGAAAATGGTTCATCTGCGCTTTTTAAAGCTAATCGGCACATGCATTACTCCTGAAAAATTCGTTCTTGGAAGCGGATTTGACCAGGAAAACTGGTAATATATACAAGCAGATGCAATTCCTGAGACAGGGGATGTCTCATGAAAAAGAGCTGAGTTGCAAGCACAAAAAGTTACAGAACCTCAGCAACCTTGTCAAGCAGAAAGGATAATCAGCCCGATAACAAGTAAATATAAAAACAGAAAAAGAATGCTGTGGTGGAAGAACCTCCGAAATGGAGGTAACGTACGGATTTCCATCCCGCTCTGCAGACAAAACGGGATGGAAAGAGAATTATTTATCAAAAACTTTGGAAATTGTTTTTGCCTTGTCCACTTTCTCCTGGATGGCAGTAATTTCGCGGGCTCCTGGCAGACGTTTTTTCATATCCAGGCCCAGATCTTCCGCCTCGTTAAGCCCCTGTTTAAAGGAACCGATAGCCTTTCCCAACCCTGATCCGATTTCAGGCAGTTTTTTCCCGCCGAAAATAAGAAAAGCTATTCCAAAGATTACAAGCAGTTCAGGTGTTCCCAATCCAAACATGGCGGTCCTCCTGTGGGGTTTGACTAACCGGTGGGCATTGTTTACGCTTCCGGATCTTTTTTGTCGTCCTCAATGGACTTTTTCTCCTCTTCCTGCTTGGTGGCATCTTTAAAATTCTTGATGCCTTTGCCGATGCCGCTACCTATTTCAGGCAACTTCCCTGCACCAAAGATAATTACGATAATGACCAGAATTATTATTAATTCAGGCATTCCAAGGCCGAACATATGGATACCTCATGAAGTTGACTTATAGTTAAACTTGGCAATACTAGCACTTCCTGCAATAGGCTGTCAACCAGCATTGCGCTGGGTTCCGATCCTCAAGGCCATTTCCTGTATGCGAGAAAGAACCGCGGCCTCGTCAATTGTCCGTAGGTGCCGGTCATACATCACCACCCGACCGTTAATGATGGAATGAATGACATCCCCTCCCCTGGCTGCATACACCAGGTGGGAGACGGGATTATAGAGGGGGGTAAGATGCGGCTGATTCAGATCAAGGACAATACAGTCTGCCCGCTTCCCCTCCTCCAGAGAACCGAGAGAGTCGGCAACGCCCAGCACCTCCGCTCCTCCGATGGTTGCCGCACGAAGGGTTACAGTCGCATCCATGGCGGTTGGATCCATGCAATGCACCTTGTGTACTTTGGCAGCTGTATTCATC
Organism: Desulfogranum aggregans; assembly: GCF_055398265.1. Classification (NCBI taxonomy): domain Bacteria; kingdom Pseudomonadati; phylum Thermodesulfobacteriota; class Desulfobulbia; order Desulfobulbales; family Desulfobulbaceae; genus Desulfogranum; species Desulfogranum aggregans. The sequence continues at coordinate 1,506,047 of NZ_AP042447.1, forward strand.
TCGCCAAACATGTCCACATCGTTGTTGGATGCAGCCCCGTCGGTGCCGATTCCAACCTGGACGCCTGCAGCGAGCAGGCCAGGTATCGGCGCCACTCCTGAGGCCAGCTTCATGTTGGACTCCGGACAATGGGCAACCCGTACGCCCTTATCAGCCATGAGCGCTATCTCCTCATCAGATACCATCACACAGTGGGCCGCCACGACATTGTTACGCAGTACACCAAGCTGCTCCAGATGATAGACCGGTGAACAGTCGTATTGTTTCTTACACGCGGCTACTTCATCGTGATTTTCAGCAAGATGAATATGATAAAGGCAATCATGGTCTTCGGCCATCACTGCCAAACGTACAAGCAGGTCAGGCGAACAGGTATAGACTGCATGCGGATCTATGGTTACACGGATCAGTTCATTGGTCCTGAATTCCGCCAACAGGTCATTTGTATAAGCGAACCCGTTTTCCAATGCCCCGTAATTGGGCGAAGGAAAATCGTAGAGCACTTCGCCGATCCAGGCACGCATACCCGCGAGTTCAATTGCCCGTCCAACGTCCGCGGCAAAAAGGTACATATCGCACAGGGAAGTCGTACCGGATTTGATCATTTCACACAGGGACAACAGGGTGGAGTGATAGACCATGTCTCCGGTCAGGGTTGCCTCAACCGGAAAAATATACTCCTGCAGCCACTGCATCAGCGGGAGATCGTCGGCCAAGCCACGAAAACATGCCATGGCTGCGTGGGTATGAACATTAATCAACCCTGGCATGATCAACCCGTGTGGCTCATGGATGGTCTGGTCTGCGGTGTAGTCGGCAGCAATATCTTCGCCCTTACCGACGGCGACAATCCCCCCCTTGCTGATGGCAAGGGCTCCATCACGGATGATGCTTCCCTTTTTATCCATGGTCACCAGGTAGCTGGCGCGCAGGATAAGATCAACCTGTTTTTTCATAGCGTAATCCCCATGAGAAAGGAGTGCAGCATTTTGCCCAGCCGGGGACCTGCCTGTGCTGCCGCGCTAATAATGTCATCGAGCAGAATGGGCTGAAAATTGTCGGGATCGTTGACATTGGCGACTACCGAGATGCCGACTACCCGCAAACCGGCATGAATGGCGACAATCACCTCCGGAACCGAGGACATCCCCACGGCATCGGCACCGATCATCTTCAGGTAACGGGTCTCAGCCGGTGTTTCCAGGCTTGGTCCGGGTATGCACACATAGGTACCTTCACGAATATCTTCAATACCTTCAGCAGCAGCGGCAGCCAGCACCTCTTTTCGCATGGCAGGGTCATAGGGACAGGAGAGATCGGGAAACCGTTCGCCCCACTCTTCAACATTGGGCCCCCGTAGAGGATTCTCAGGCAGGAAATTGATATGATCAGCAATCACCATCATCGACCCAGGACGAAAAGCACTGTTCAGTCCGCCGCTGGCATTGGTGATAATAGCAAGCCGTGCGCCAAGAAGGGATAACACCCGGATAGGGAAGGTTACCTGCAGGGTGGAGTACCCTTCATAATAATGAAACCGCCCCTGCAGCACAGCTACCTCTTTTCCACCGAGTCGGCCGAAGGCCACCTTGCCGGCGTGACTGGCTACCGTTGAACGGGGGAAGTGAGGAATTTCCCCATAGGTTAGCGAAACCGCATCTTCCATGGCTAAAACCAGATCGCTTAAACCGGTACCTAACTGAATAATGACCTCCGGCATCCGCTTCAGCCGGACCTGCAGAAAGGTGACCGCTTCCTCGACCTGCTCTCTGTATGTCGCCATTATCCCTTACCGAAGCCCATGCTGTTCGAGGAAAGTGCGGACCACCTGGGGGTCTGCGTCAATGACCTCGCACCGGGTTTGTTTGTCCGCCAGGTCAGCCAGCGGAGGTGGAAGTTGCGGTTCTTCCCCGATGGCCTTGAATACGGCGTCGCCGAATTTTGCGGGGTGTGCGGTGGCCAGGCAGACCACCGGTCGATCGGAGACGCGACAATCCATGGCCGCCTTGACCCCGACAGCCGTATGGGGGTCGAGCAGGTAGTTCTCCTGCTGATAAAAATCACGTATCATGGCAAGGGTTTCCGTTTCGGAAACCGAGCTGGAAAGGAAATCTTTGCTCACCCGTTCCCGAAAAGCGCTGAGATCAAGTGCTCCGGTTCGAGTAAAATTATCCATATCCTGTTTGACCTGGCTGCCGTTTTCGTCTCGGAGGTAATAAAGATAGCGCTCAAAATTGGAGGCTATCTGAATATCCATAGACGGGCTGCTGGTGGCCATCACCGACCCTTTGGAATAATCCCCCTTGGTCACAAACCTGGTCAACAAATCATTGGCATTGGTTGCCAGAATTAACTTATGGATGGCGCCGGGGGGCAGCAGCCGTTTGGCAATGTACCCGGCAAAAATATCACCGAAATTGCCTGTTGGAACCGAAAAATCAATGGTGGATGCACCTTGCTTGTACAGCTTCAGGTAGGCAAAGACATAATAGACGACCTGGGCCAATACCCGTGCCCAGTTAATGGAGTTAATCGCGCCGAGATGATAGCTGTCCTTAAATGCCAGGTCATTAAACAGGGACTTGACAATGGCCTGCGCATCATCAAATGTTCCTCGAACAGCCAGGTTAAACACATTGGGGTCCAGCACCGTGGTCATCTGCAATGCCTGAATAGGACTGGTGCGTTGGTGCGGATGGAGGATAAATATATTGATCCCCCGCTTACCTCGCACACCGGCAATCGCTGCACTGCCGGTATCGCCGGAGGTTGCCCCCAGAATATTCATTTTCCCGCCGGTACGTGCGAGCTGGTACTCAAAAAGATTGCCCAGGAGCTGTAGGGCTACATCCTTAAAAGCAAGGGTGGGGCCATGAAAAAGTTCAAGAATATAGAGGTCGCCACGGCGGGTCACCGGCGTTACCTGTGGATGGGTAAAAGCGGCGTACGCCCGGTCCACCATCTCTTCAAGGTCTGTTACCGGTATGTCATCGATAAAAAGAGAGAGTACCTGCACTGCGAGTTGCTGGTACGGCAGATTCTGCCACCCGGCGATCGTTGCGGAAGAAACAGATGGTAAAGACTGGGGAAGCAGGAGCCCTCCGTCTCTTGCCAGCCCCATCATCACCGCATCCCTAAAGCCAATGGGGTCTATCCCTCCCCGCGTGCTCATGTATTTCATAGTATTTTCGTCCTGATATGTGCTGTTCTCCGATGGCCCTTGCAGATACACGGAGAAAGCATATGGCTCTTCCTGTTTACAGCGCTATGGCAGCTCCGCCTGCCACAGTCAACAGCTGCAGCTCAGGAGTTTTCCCCGGTCAGTTTTTCCACATCCATGCGCGGCGCATCGTGCCACAGACCCTCCAGGTCATAAAACTGACGGCTCTCGTGATAAAAGATGTGAACCACCATCTCACCGAAATCCAACAACACCCATTTCCCATCACGCAGTCCTTCACTGTGCTTGGTGCTCACTCGTTTGGACCGCAATTCACCTTCAATGGCTTCAGCTAACCCCTGTACATGACGGGTCGAACGTCCGCTCATTATGACAAAAAAATCGGTGAACGAGGAAATTCCCCGTACATCAAGTACTACCAGGTCTTCAGCCTTGGCATCAGCGGCTATCCGTGCAGCCACCCCTGCCAGCTCTTCTCCACCTTTCTCCTGGTACCCTTTTTTTAACTGTCTCATCTTTTCCTCATCGGACCGATAGTCAACGGTCCCAGTTGTTCTGCCTGTATGCGCAACCTGCTTTCTTGTCTCAGTCAGCCCGCTTGCCTGCAAGTGGGCTGCTCACGCCATCGGTTGCGCAGCTGCAGTGTTATTCCTTATTTTGCAGAAGCCTTTTCGCCGCTCTTACTGCCTTTTCGTGGCTTTCGCGGAGGAAACTCAAAGCTTATTTTTCCCTTGTTGTCGAGCAGGAGGTAGGCATCAAACGGTCTCTTTTTTTTGGAAATAAACCCCTTGATAAGTTGGGTTTTTCCCTGACTGAGCAGCTGACGGATATGCTCCGGCTCAAGCGTGCTCCCCAGGATCATCTTCGAAATCCGTAATCCCTGCTTTTTATCCCCTTCCAGCGCTGACTCGGACAGGTAGCCCACGGGTGTTTCAAACACCCGGGTCTGGTCTACCGGTGAAATACCTAGTGGTTCCTGGGAAGTAATAGATTGAATATCAAGCTCTTCGGTAGAGTCAGTGAATAGAAATTCCACTTTGGAGTTGTTGATGCGAACGGCGGCAGTAAACGATTTTCCGCGCTTGGACCGAAAATCATCAAAAGGGCCAATGGTCCGTCCTCTGATCAGATCGACAATTTCCGCTTCTGTCATCACCCGGCCACCAAGGACTTTACGAATGACCAACTTCTTATCCTCAGATTCGTACGCAGTAGCGTTTTCAAAAAACCTGCGTCCATCAACCGGCGAAAAGGGTGCTTCTGTTGCGGTTGCCTCTTCACCTGTTTTCACCTTCTGGACTATACTACTGGTCATATCGCGAATTTCTCGCATGAACTGCTCTCTGGTCATATCACCGTGGAGAATGCGATTGAGTTTATACTCCCATTCTCCTGTCAACTCCGGTGAGGCCAACACATCAATCTGCCTTGCCTCAAGCAGGGAGAGCAGCTCTATCGCCTTTCCGGTGGGGACCAGTTCACGCTGTTCGCGAACGATATATTTTTCGTTCAGCAATTTCTCTATAATCGAGGCCCTGGTGGCCGGCGTGCCCAGCCCCCTTTCTTTCATAGCCTCGGCAAGTTCCTCGTCATCCACCAGTTTTCCCGAGTGCTCCATGGCCGACAGGAGCGTTGCCTCGGAATACCTCGGAGGCGGCTTGGTCTCGCTCTTAATCATTTCCACCTCCCGGCAATGAACCGCTTCGCCGTTGGGCAACGGCTGGAGTTCACTTTTTTCCTCTCCCCCACCGCTGACGCCATACACAGCACGCCAGCCGGGCTCCACCAAAATCTTTCCTTCGGTGAGAAAAGTTTCTGTTTCAACCACGGACAATCTTCTGGTGTTGTGGTAGACGGCAGGTGGAAAAAAAACTGCCAAAAATCGCTGTACGATCATCTGGTAGACTTTCAGTTCCGGCTCGGAAAGCGATTTTGCCAGCCCAGTGGTAGGGATGATGGCAAAATGGTCGCTGACCTTCTTGTCGTTGAAGATACGCTTGTTCTTCTTCAGATAGCCTTTCTCAAGAGCCTCTTTGGCAAACCGTCCGAATTGCCATTGCTGCTGCACCCCCATGACTTCTTTCACGGTGGGCAGATAATCCTCTGGCAGGCAGCGGCTGTCTGTCCTCGGATAAGTGATCAGTTTGTGTTTTTCGTAAAGTGCCTGCGCCAGAGACAGCGTGTTTTTGGCACTAAAGCCAAAACGACTGTTGGCCTCACGCTGGAGCAGGGTGAGGTCGTAAAGCGGGGGAGCGCCTTTGGTGGACCGTTTGCTGGTTTCCTCTACCTCAGCCGGCTTATCGGTGCAGGCGGCTACGATGGCCTCGGCTCGTTTGACATCCCACAACCTGGTTTGACGACCGTGAGGCTGATGCTCATCCTTGGTAAAGGCGGGATCAATCCACATTCCCTCATAGGTTACGTTGTCGGCAGTAAAGGTGCCGCGGAGTTCCCAATAGGTGGTAGGGGTAAATGCTCTGCGCTCAGCCTCGCGTTTGACCAGAAGCGACAGGGTCGGTGTCTGCACCCTCCCGCATGGTGTTTTTCTAAAACCGCCAAATCGTGAATTATAGCAAGTCAGGGCGCGCGTCGCATTGATGCCAATCAACCAGTCTGCTTCCGAGCGACAAAGGGCCGTGTCCTCCAGGGGTCGCATTTCCTGGTCGGATCGAAGGTGCGAAAGCCCTTCCCGAATTGCCTCCTGGGTCATGGAGCGCAGCCACAGTCGCTGAACATGCTTATTTTCTACTGACTTGCTCCACGCCTGTTTGAGAATATACTTAAATATCAGCTCACCTTCACGCCCGGCATCACACCCGTTGACAATTACCGATACATCCCGTCGCCTAATCAGCTTGCTCAGGGCGTTAAACTGGCTTTTTGTGCCCGGCAGCACGGTCAAAGGGAATTTCTCCGGAAGAATAGGCAAGTTGTCCAGGGTCCACTTCTGAAAACTCGGGTTGATTTCCTCCGGGTAGGCAATGGATACAAGATGACCAACGGCATAGGAAACAATATAATCGTCGCTCTCAAAATGCGTTTTGGATTTGGTAAATTTTCCCGGTAACGCTTTGACGATATCGGAAGCCACACTTGGCTTTTCTGCAATTATAAGGGTTTTATCCATTGGATTGGCTCAAGATAATAGTGGACCTCAGCACGACGCTCGCGCTTTTCCTGACACGGACAGTATTGCCTGAGAAGAAGTAAGCGACATGCGGTTCTTTGTCAACGACCAAGAAAAAAAGCGGAGTATTGACTCGACAATTTAGGGACCGGCAGAGAGAAAACGGTTGGACGGAAAGCGTGTGGCACAGGGCGCTAAAAAAACAGGAGCGGCCAACGGCCGCTCCCTAGTACGCTTATGTATACATCGACAAGCTGTTATTCCTGCAACGGTGTCTGCTGCAGCTGGTCCATCAGATCGGCAAGCTGCTTGTTTTTATCAGTGAGCTCCTGCACGAGCTCGGTATTTTCCTGCTCCAATTCCTGCAGGGCATCCTGCTGATCGCCTATTTTACCCAGCAGCACATCCATGTTGATTTTCACCCGATCAAGTTCTCGGCTGGTCTCTTCAAGTGCAGCATTTTTTTCTTCAACAATCTGCTCCAGACCAAGAATCTGGGCTTGCGCAATCTCAAAATCCATTGACAGCTTGGCGAGCATCTCCTTTTCTTCCTCAGCAGCAACGGTCTCCTGCTCCTTGGACGCAGTGATAGTTTCCCGGGCCGCAGTCAACTGCTCCTGGACAGCGTTAAGCTCCTCCTGGACAGCGGTCAGCTGCTCCTGAAGTTGCGCTTTTTCCGCTTCAGCTTTCTCTGCTGCCGCAGTCAACTGCTGCAGTTTTACCGCTTCCGCCTGCTGTGCTTTTTTCACTTCTGCCAGTTCCTGCTGGAGGGTCGAGGCCTCTTTACTTGCCTGAGCTCCCATCTTCTGTTTGGCTGCAACAGCCTGCTGCAGGTTCTTGATCACCGCCTGTTGCTGAGCTAGCTGCGCTTCAAGCCGCTTATTCGCCTTGCGCACCCCTACAAGCTCTTCTCTCGCCTGCTTGAGCTTTTCAACCTTGGCGCCAACTGCCTGTTTGGTTCCCTGAAGCTCCTCTATCTTTGCTTCCAGTTCTGCAACCCGTGGATCATCGGCCTGAATAGCTTCAGGCTCAGGCTCGGCAGGAACTACGCTTTCTTCGGACTTCAACGCCTCCAGTTCCGTGTTGACAGCATTCAGCTCCAAGCGCAAGGATTGTGCCTCACGACTGTTTACCGATCCCCAGATAGAGCAGATGACCAGTAATGCAATTAACCCACCGATAAGTAAGTTCCTGTTCTTCTCCATAATGTGCATACTCCTGTAATTAGTTTCGGTCTGTGAAGGAGAGTGTCTTGGTCCACTCGTTCCACGTATTCTTCATCAAGGCAATGATGTCGAGGGCTAAGGGGTGTCGCCTACCGTCGCTGGTGCAGTGAGCAAGGTCGGATCGATACGCTGTATCTCTTCCTCTATCCTTTCCAGATTCCTATTGACCTTTGCATTGAGTCCTGCCTGCGGATATTTGATCAGGATATCCTGGAGCAATTTTCTCGAGGCAAAAAGCAGCTTGGTTTTGCTTTCGATATCTCCGGTTCGGGTAGCGCGCATGAAAAGCTCTGCGGCCCGCTGTCGATCCTCTCCGGCAGCAAGCCTAGCGGCCTCATCAATGCGCTCCTGTGCTTTGGGACCATACGATGTGGCGAGCAGGCTGGAAAACACCTCAATGGCCTGATCATATTCTCTGGCTTCCAGGAGCAACATGCCATTGTTCCAGTCTTCCTGTAACTCCTGCTCCTGCACCAGCCGATCGGTTTCAAGAGAAATGGACTCCGCGGTCAACAGCTGTTCACTTTTCCGGCGCAGCATTTCCTGTTGCTCCGGGGGCAGAACATCTTGAGGAACCCGCTCCACCAACAGCAACGCTTCCTGAAACTTTTTTTCTTCGGACAATTGCTCGATCCGGCTCAATACTGTCGCCAACCACGTATCTGCCTGGGCCTTTGCCGCTTCCAGCAGGACATCCACGTTGGAGGCTACCGGAGAATAGGGATATTTTTCTATGTAGCGCTGGGCTTGTTGTACTACGCCATATCCATCCCGGTCAGGGTTATATCCCAAATGGCTTTTCAACAGCATGGCGTAGGCAGCCACCTCTTCCTGCTGATAAACATTTCGTTCCAAGGCCTGCAGCTGCTGTTGCGCCCAATCATTTTTCCGGGCCAGCGCTTCATACACCGTGTTTATTTCAGTATATTTACTGCGCGCACCATCATACAACTCCAGACCAAATTCAAGGTCAGCCAGCAATTGCATCAGGCGAAATTCCCACTGTGCCTGATCATTTGTACGAATACTCGTTAAAAGATCAGCGAACACCCTTCGCGCCTCTGCCTCACGAAGCGTTTTCAGCAACGACTGCCCATAAGCAAAGGTCGTATCAAAGGATGGAACCTGCCCTGCCTCCAGAGGCAAGGTTTCGTAGAGAGAGATCACCTCTCCATACTCACCATCGGTATAGGCTTTTTTTAGCAGCAATTCCTGTGCATACAGGCTCCTGGTCATTATCGGGGTACCGGATGATGGAATAATGGCCTCGCCAGCCATCAGCTCGCTGCACTGCCCCTCCAGATAGGCGATATCCTTTTCACTGATGCGCAGCAGAGATTCTCCGGCAAGAAGCTCGGCAGCCGCAAGTTCATCCTTTTGCAGCAATCGCTGATGCAGGGCATTGTACTCGACCAGCACATCCTGCAGCTGGACACGACAGTCACTCAATGTATTAAGCGTTTCCTGCGCCGTTGAGAGCGATGCCGTCTCAGCCTGAATGGTCTTCAGCTTCTCCAGCTTTTGTTCATAGGCGTATATACGGTCATTGATAAGCGTCAATGTCGGCAGAAGGACATCCTTGACCTCCATCACCGGTGCAACGTCCTCCTGCACCTGGGACTTTTCTGCAGGTAGCGGGCCGTCGACACCCATTGCCGCTTTTTCACGCTGCTGCCGGGAGGCATAGGGGTCCACCATCCGTTTCTGCGCTACACAACCACTCAGCAGAAGGATGCAGCAGGCAATTGCCGTTGTCCACCTTTTTCCTTTCCCAGGAAATGTTTTGTGACGTATCATTGAAAAATCGCGTATATATTGGTCGTATCTGCTCCGGATTGTCACCTGCATTCCGCAGAACCGGCATGGATGGTGTTCGTCTACTTGCTTGGAAAACTGGTAACCGATAAGGGCCGTCTGTGGTTTCACTTAAAGAAAAAACGGTATCTTACACCTCAGCATTTGTCCAAAAAACCCGGAAACCAAAGAAAATTTGTGGAAGGATATCAAATAAAACAGTGAGGGACAATTGGTTTCTGCCGCTGATCGGCAAAAATCAATCTCCGCATACCATGACGGCCCAGAGCCTGAGTTGAGCATATGTTTTGTTATTCAAGGCACTACACCCATGCATTAATGTATACTCAGGCACACCTGCTGGGCTGGCAACGGATTGATTAACTGCAGTATGATCAATGGCGCTACCACCTTGTTGCTCCACTAAGGAATCCGGCGAAAGAACACCCTCCAGCGAGCAACAGCTTGTTTTTCTTGCGCCCTGTCCCCTATTGCCAGCTGTGGTCCCCTGCTTCATTTCTCCAGAACGGACGAAATGCGCGTTCCGGTTCAAAATGGCTGTCCCCTCCGAGAAACTGTCCATAGCTGAGAATGCTGGACCAGGAAGGGGCCACCTCCTGCCGCAACCCGCCATCGCCTCTGCGCAGTTTTCCGCCTTGTTCAGGGTCAACCGGTAAAAAAATCTGTCCCTGTGCAGGATATCTCAACACCAGCCCGTTAAACGCAAGGTCAATCGGATCCACCCGGTCCCCGGTCCGTTCACTCTGCAGCAGTGTATCAGCCACCTTACTCCACACCGGTAATGCTCCCTGTGCTCCACTTATCCTGTTGCTTCCCCTAACCATAGGGGCGTTGGTATCGTATCCGGCATACACCCCCACCGCGTACCCCCCCTGGAGAGAAAGCATGGTATTCCCGTTGCCTTCCAGTACCGGGACATAGCCAAGAAAGGTAGCGTTTCTATATCGGTTGGCTGTACCGGTTTTTCCCAACATCGGCACCGAAACATTCAAAGCAGCCAACTCCTGTTCACGTTCCGGGTCGCTGCTGTGCAGACGAACGCTATCCCGTGCGAATTTCCCCGTTCCATGCAGCACTGTATTCTCCAGGATATTGGAAATCGCAGCAGCAGTCTGTCCGTCAAACACACGCTCAGGGACAACGCTCTGCTCATAGATAATCTCCCCGTCCGGGGCCTCGATCCGCTCAATAACGGCAAGACCTTCCCGGTCGAACAGGTCTTCATCGTTCCCTTCGAGCGCCTTGCCGCCAGCAGAAAATAATCGGCCGGTCACCAGCGTCTCATACAACCTGGTCGCCTCCAGCAGGGTGATAACATTGGACCCAAGGGGAAAGGAGAGCACCGGCTCCAGTTGGCTGCGAATGCCGCAGGCTTGGCCCAGGCGTAAAAGGTAGCGCAGCCCGAGCATTACACGGAAGTCGCGCACCTCCATCAACACGTCTAGGGAGTAGGGCTGCTGGGAAAACAGCTGCGCTGCTTCGCGCTGCATCTGGTCCTTGAGCTGCCGGTAGGAGCGGATGGAAAGCAAATCCTCCATTTGCACCCCAGCCCAGAAGCCTTCCTGCTGCTGCCGATTGAGGGACTGGACAAAGCTCACAACCTGATCCATGGGCCACCGCTTCCACCCTTCGGGAAATGCATCTGTCCTTTTGAGGGTAAAATGCACCTCGCCCTCCGCGTCCTGCACCAAAAATCCCTGGGGATAGCTTTGCTGCGCTGGCAGCGTTCTGCCATAAATTCCCTCTGCAGAGCCGGCCTGATTTTCCACGTAACGCCGGTACGCTTCAAACAGGCGAACAATCTCTTCCACGCGGACAAAACTCCGCTGAAGGATTTTCTGCCGTAACTGCAATTCGCTGCGCGCCCGTGTGTTTAAGGACCCGTCGCTGAGCTGCTGTTGAATCTCCTCAGCAAAGCGATCGAATGCTCCACCGTATTCCATGTGTTCCAGGCGTCGATACTCAGCAATCCGGTTGTCAAAGAAAAAATCCGCACGAAGGGCTTTTTTGGCCTTATCAAAGGCGGCCTGCTCCAAAACGCGGCGATTGACGACGATCCCCAATCGATCGCGAATCCTCTGCTTATACTGTTGATAAGGCTCCACCTTGCCATTTTCCGCCTGCGGTGCCATCCCTAAATGGTCGGCAAGCTCGCCCAGCTGTATGGGTGACAGCTTATCTGTCAGGTGATAGAGCAGCCAAACTGCCGCAAGGTTTTCCGACTCTACACCAGCCCAGCTCATGGAAACCCAATCGTGCGGACTCCGGTGATCCGGCCGTGGATAATAGGGTGTATTCATGAACACAAAAACGTTTCGCCGATTATCCAGCAGATCAACAGTGCTCCACCCCAGTTGGAGGGCCGCTGCAAAAACAAAGGGTTTCAGGGTTGAACCCATCAGCCGCCTGGCGTCAACGGCACGGTTGAAATACCGATCGGACATTCCTCCCGCCATGGCCCTCACGGCCCCCTGCTGTAAGACCATAGCCGCGCCTTCAACCCTGGGGAAACGCTCCAGGTCGGCTGCAAACATACCGCCTTCTCTGCTTTCTCGAATGCTGATATACGCCATATCACCCAGCTGCAGCTGCTGCAGGAGATTACGGCGATCTTTTTTTTCCGGCTGCGCCCAGCGATTTCGCGAATAACGGGCAAGCTCGGCAACCAGGCCTGCAATCCCCGCCTCGTCAACCAACGCGGTGGCTTTTCCCTCACCAATGTCAACAGTCATCTGCACGCCGGTCTGCGGATCATCCAGTATCTGGGTAATCTCGCCAAAAACGAAAGCCCCCTGCCGCAGCTCAGAATCCCCTCCATACTCCAGCTCACTGTATTCGTCCTGAACCTCCTGCCGAGCATAACCGCGGAGACGGGCATCAAGTCGGGAAAGATGCTGGCGCAAGGCATACAGGGTTTGGTGTTGGATATTTTGATCAATAGTGGTCACTACCCGAATGCCGGAAGTGGAAACATTGGATACCCCGTGCTCCTCCAGGGCTTGCTGAATGACATTAGTGCGCAGTCCATCTTTGACCAGGTCCATGGAGGTGTTGAGACGGTAGGTCATCTTTCCCCGTTCAAATGCAACATCACTATGAATGGCGGCGGCATACTCTTCCTCGGAAAGCATGCCGGCCTGCACCATTCTCTGCAGCACATAACCGACGCGTTCATCCACCTTCTTCCGGGCAGCCACAGGATCCGCCTGATTTCGTTTAGTAAAGGGATTGTAGTAATTGGGACGCTTGACGCTCCCGGCAATAAACGCACATTCCAGCAGGGTAAGCTGCTGGGGCTCTTTGTTAAAATAATACCTTGCAGCAACGCCCACCCCATGGCCATTACCGCTGACAAAGAACTGATTGGAGTAAAATTCAAGTATCTTTTCCTTGGAATACCGATATTCCAGGCGCAAGGCGTAGAGGAGCTCCTTGAGTTTCGCTCTGTAGCTCCGAGAGGAACGTTTGAACAGATTCTTTGCTGTCTGCTGGGTGATGGTACTGCCGCCCTGCACCACTCGTCCTGCGCGGATATTGGCTATCATGGCGCGAACAATGCCCGGAATATCTACCCCGTAGTGAGAAAAAAAACCGTCGTCTTCAGCTGCGACGATGGCGTTGACAAAATGTTTGGGAAGCGCCTCAAAAGGGAGATACTGCCGATGAACATCCTGAAACAACACGCCAAGTTTGGTCCTCCCGTCACGATAGTACACCGGACTTTCCCTGCCGAGAATATTTTCGATATACTCTTCTTCAACCTCCTCTCCCGGGTTGACGACGACCAGATAGTAGAGACCGCCTGAAATTGCGGCCGCAATGAGCAGAGCGAGCCCCATCAGGCTCACCAAGAAAAACTTTATGAATTTCGCCATAACTCTATGTGGAGAAGTGTCATTCACCCCTGCCAATGCACAAGGGCACACATTGTAGCACAATCCTGGTGCACACATGCGATCGGGCGAGCCAGCGGTGGAAAAAAACGATCAACTTTCAACGCTACCGAAAAAAAACACCTAACCGTACAATTTTCCTTGTAAAAAATAACCAATAAGTGGTAAGAAAGTCAAGGTTGTGCCGATAGCGGTCCAATCATACTGCTGATTAAAAATAAAACAATATGATTTCAAAGAAATATCAGCATAGCCTCACACACCGGATTTCATGACCTCATACTACCGCATCGTTTCCTGCTGCCTCTTTCCTCTCTGTCTTCTACTGCTCACAGCCTGCAGTTCCATCACTTCCCTTCAAGACACGCAGGCCTTTCATTCTCTGTTCAATGAAGAAGAGGACATTGATGCACCTACGGCTGAAGAAATTTCCTACCTTGAAATAGAACAACCGGCCCAAAATCTGGCAGAAGAGCTGGCAGCTCTTGAAAAAACCGGCTCCTGGGAACCCCTCAAAGGCAATGACCTTGCACTTGCCGAGGAAGAGACTGTCACCTATGATTTTCCGATCACCATCAATAAACAGGTCCAATTTTACCTGGATCAGTTTCAGGGCAAGCAGCGTCGGCATTTCAGCCGCTGGCTGGCACGCTCAACTCAGTACCAACCCTATATTGAGGCAGAACTGAAAAAGGCAGGGCTTCCGCTTGACTTGGTCTATCTGGCCATGATTGAATCGGGATTCAATCCCTCCGCCTACTCTAGTGCACATGCAGCCGGCCTGTGGCAATTTATCCGAGGAACGGGAAAGAATTATGGTTTGCGGATTAACAACTGGGTCGATGAGCGTAGAAATCCGCAAAAGGCAACTCTTGCCGCCATCGAGTATCTGTCCTGTCTGCATGAGGAGTTTGACGATTGGTACCTGGCGGTTGCCGCGTATAACGCCGGAGAAGGGAAAATCGCCAGGGCTATCAAGCGCTACAATACCCGAGATTTCTGGGAACTGGCAAGTCATCGGTACCTTGCCCTGGAAACCAAGCGATATGTCCCCAAGCTGATCGCAGCCATTCTCATCGCTCGAGATCCAGCCAAATATGGATTTACTGACATTCCCTACAAACAGCCTGAATCCTACGATGTCATTACCCTGCCTCCGGCAACCGATCTGGCAGCAGTCGCGGTTACTGCCCACACCTCGGTCAAAAGTCTGCGTAAGCTCAACAATGAACTGCGTAAAAACCAGACTCCGCCGGGGAAAAAAGATTACGTCCTCCGTATACCCGAGGGCACCAAAAACCTCGTTGCCCGCAACCTGGATCGTCTCCATCCGGTGATCACCACTGCCTACACGACCCATACCGTTCGCAAAGGCGATACCATAACCTCCGTGTGCAGAAAGTATAAAATCAATAAAACTATCCTGCTTAAGGCCAACAACCTGAGGACGGCAGCGCTCAAAGGCGGGCAACGCCTGCGCATCCCCTACCGCACCACGAAGTACATCCTGCTGGCTGAAGGGGAAACACCCGAGAGTCGGTTTGCTGCGGCCGGTAAGGATGGCCGTATGATCCTCCATACCCTGAAACGGGGTGAGACGCTCTCGAAAATCTCCAAGCAGTATGATGTGCCGGTCAAGGTAATCATGCAGTGGAATGACATCACCAACGTCCGCAAAATCCGGGCCGGTGATAACCTGGCCCTGTTTCTCCACAGCCCCTCTCCCTATGCCGCCTCCGAGGTTATGTTGGCCAACTCCTCTACCAACGCCCAATCAGTGGTTATCCTCAAGGGACAGAAAAAATGGTCAGAAACCACGCTGAACAGCCGTGAGACATGGTATAAAGTACAGAATGGTGATTCCCTGTGGACCATTGCCAGAAAATTTCAGGTCTCCGCCCAACAGTTGCGTCGCTGGAACAACCTGGCCTCCAACCTGATTCATCCCGGAACCCGTCTGGTAGTGAAGAAGGGGTAACAGCACAGCTGCCCTCTATCTGCGGCCGCCTGAAACAGGCCTGTACCATTTCTTCATCGCCATTGTCTGCATTTTTTGCCTACGAGTGGGTATAATTCCCTTTCACCCTGTATTGCAATCCCGAACAATCGTCTTTATACTGTAGCCAAAGGTAAGCAGACACTGACGTTCCCCTCATCAACCCGCTCAATGCTCGCCCTGGACGGTTAGCCGACCAGGGTGTTTTTTCGGAAATATTCCATGAACGACATACCCTTTCCTCGTGGTGAGTATGCACAGGATGTCACCACCATCCAGCACGACCAAAAAACCATACTGCTTGTAGGTACCGCCCATATCTCCCAAGAATCAGCTAACCTGGTGGAGGAGATCATTGCCACGGAAAAACCAGACATGGTGTGCATTGAACTAGATGAAAAACGATTTGATGCGCTTTCAAAACGTCAACGGTGGGAAAACCTTGATCTCAAGCAGGTGGTTCGCAATAAGCAGCTCTCCACACTCATGGTCAACCTGATCCTTTCCTCGTACCAGAAAAAACTCGGTGGTCAACTGGGCGTCCTTCCCGGAACAGAACTGCTTGCCGCCGCCCAGGCTGCTGAAAAAGAAAACATTCCGGTTTGCCTCTGCGACCGGAATATTCGAGTAACCCTACGCCGGGCATGGCATGCCACCTCCTTTTTCAAAAAAAGCTACCTGCTAGCAACCCTGTTCGCCAGTATGTTCGATAAAACCCAACTGGACGAAGAAAAGCTTTCCGAGCTCAGGCGCAAGGATGTCCTTTCCGAATTAATGGATGAATTAGGTCGGACTTTTCCTGACACCAAACGGGCCCTGATCGATGAACGCGACATTTACATGGCAGAAAAAATAAAGGAAGCCGAGGGCCGTCGTGTCGTTGCCGTGGTTGGTGCAGGCCATGCTGCCGGGATCGAACAGATTCTCCATCAGGACAACAGTCATCTGATGGATGAAATCTCCACCATTCCTCCGGTTTCCAAGATGTGGAAGGTACTCGGCTGGTCCATCCCTGTACTTATCATCTTGTCCATTCTGCTGATTGGCATGAAACAAGGTATGGGAGAGGCTGGTGCAAATGCGCTCTACTGGGTCCTGGCCAATGGCATTCCCTCTGCCATCGGAGCACTCTTTGCATTGGCTCATCCGGCGACCATTTTTTCTGCTTTTGCTGCAGCACCGATTACCAGCCTTACTCCAGTCATTGGGGCCGGTTATGTCTGCGCCTTTGTCCAAATTTTAACCAAACCACCGGTGGTCAGAGAATTTGAATGCGTGGGAGAGGATATTTCCTCCCTCACCGGATGGTGGAAGAATAAACTCCTGCGGGTTTTTCTGGTCTTTATCCTTACCGGGCTGGGCTCCAGTATCGGCACCTGGGTAGGAGGATACCGAATAGTCTCCAATCTTTTCAGCTGATCGGCAACTTCAACTCCTCAAACAGATACATCGCTTTTTTCACCAGGAATACACGACACCCTACCGACTAACAACAATGCATCATGGATACCCACGATTCCTCCCCATTTCCCCTCAGCGTCAAACAACGAAAATTTCTGCGCGGTCTTGCTCATCACCTGGAGCCGACCGTTTATGTGGGCAAAGAGGGCCTCTCCTCCGCTCTCCTACAGGCGGCTGAAAGCGCATTGAAAGCCCATGAGTTGATCAAGATAAAACTGGGACAAAATTGCCCGCACGCCAAGCATGATGCTGCTGACGCCCTAGCCCGCTCTACGTCGTCGGCTCTGGTGCAGCTTATCGGTAAAATGGTCATTCTCTACCGCCCTAACCCCGACCTGGCTGCCGATAAACGCATTGAGCTGAACTAGCCAAAAATGCGCATGAACATTGAACGCACAGGCACGCTCCTTCGACGAAAGGCAACGCTTGCAAGGTAGAGGGTGTTTTCACTGGGCTTGAGAAAAACCTGTCCTTCCTACATACCACTTTCACCTTTGAGGCTGCAGCTATGGGGAACTCCTTGGTTGATCAACTGAAAAAAACTGGATTGATTGATGAAAAAAAAGCCAAGCAGGCAAAAAAAGAACACCACCAACAGCGAAAGCGGAAAAAGGGCAAGCAGCAGGCTCAGCCAGCAGGCGGCCAGCAACAGGTAATAAAAGCCCAAGCAGAAAAAGCGGCCCGGGACAGGCAGCTTAATCTACAACAAAAGCAGGTTGCCGAGAAGAAGGCCCTTCAGGCGCAGGCAAGACAGATGATCGAGCAACACCAAATCAAGGAGGAGGGGGGTGGCATCCGCTACCACTTCACCGACGGCACAACGGTGCAACGTTTGTTTGTCTCAGAATCTATACACAGTCAGCTCAGTGCCGGCAAATTAGCTATTGTAAAAACCGACGACAGCTACGCAGTCGTTCCCGTCGAGGTAGGAAGAAAAATCAAGGAACGTGATCCCGATTCGTTCATCACGGTTGCCTCCCCAGCCAACACCCCCTCCATGGAAGATGATCCTTATGCACAGTACCAGGTTCCTGATGACCTAATGTGGTAGGCAACTTTCACCCTGTATTCCAACGCAACGCCGCCCCCTCGAAACAGTTCCCTGGACAGCGGGACAGTGCAGGTGCCTGGTGATCATCCGGAAAATTTCACCAGTCCCGCTGTTACAATGACGAAGCCTTCCTCAAGCGATCGTGATTGAAGCAGAGTTTTTTTCGCCAGCACGGTGCAAAGCGGACACCCCCCCAAAAAAAAAGCCACTCTCAAATACAAAAGAGTGGCCAGGCGTCCAGCTGCTTCGCGCAGCAGGTCGACGCACATGATCAGGGTGTGGTCACCCTGTTTCAGAGATCTCCACGATCAAAAAGGTCTCGTCGATCCTCAACAAACCAGTTAATGAATCGCTCGAGTCCGTTTTGCAGAAAACGATCAAACTCCCAGGGGTCAGAAGAAAGCAGATTCAAATATTCATCTTTGAATGCATAGGCCCAGGCGTTTTTGACTGACCCGTCAGCAAGGGTTATCGGCACGACAACCCGTTCATATTTATCGCCTTCAAAGGCATCAAGTTTTTCCAGTGCTTCCTCATCGATGCCCCAGTACAGTTTTCCGGTTACCCGTTGGCCCTGCTCTTGAATAATGCCCGGGTATTCTGTTTTCTCCACACGATACCTGGCCCAGTCAAGTAATGTGGCCTCCTGCCCATCATAGGCATTGCCGGTGACCGCTTTCATAACCAGTGGCGATTGTAACGTGCCGTAACAAAAAAGTGACTCTGTTCCCATATCCGTCCTTACCTGTTGTAACCAAGTCCAGCGTTTAACCGCTTCCCATGCTGCCATGAATGAAAAACGTTCAGGACACTTTCTTCATGGCTGCCATTGGATGCTCTCTCCTTCTCCTCTCGATGATGCCCATCGCATTAAACTCTGCACTCTAACGCAACTCGCCTCTTTTTCCAAGAGCGTTAACAAAAAACAAAGGACAGATAACCGGGCCCCAGACAGGCTTTTCCTATTTGGCAACAAGGGCTTCTTCGAGAAACAGAAGAAAGCGGGCCCAGGATTTTCGATCAGCACCCTCGCGATAACGCGCAGTTCCAAAAACAGTAAACGCGTGCGGTGCTCCGCTGTAGGTCGTCATTTCATGCTTTACTCCGCTCTGTTCAAGTGATTGAGCAAGGGCTGCAAAGTCGTCCATGGAGACCGCAGTATCGGCAGTGCCGTGAAAAATCAGCACCGTTCCCTGTACCTGCTCATAATTCTGGTTTTCCGGTGTGGCCAATCCACCGTGAAAGCTGACAAACCCTTTCAGATTCGCGCCGGAACGGGCAAACTCCAGGACTGATGCCCCGCCAAAGCAATACCCGGCCACCACGGCATTGGCAACATCACCACCAAGATCACTTGCCGCCTGCAGTCCTGCCGCAAGCAGCTTTCGCATGCGGGGTCGATCACTGTAGAGAGCTCTGGTCAAGCGCTGTTTTTCCTCTCTTACCGTTGGGCGAACACCTTTACCAAACAAATCCATGGCAAACACCGAGTACCCTAAATCCGCCAGCATGGCAGCCCGACGCTTTTCATAGTCGGTAATACCATCCCAATCGTGAACCAGGAGCACCAGGGGCGCCGGTACCTTCTGGGCAATAGAGTATCCCTCAAACACTTCATCTCCCACCGTGTACTCCACATCACGACCGGCGGCAAAAGAGAGCGTGGTGGCACAGAGAACAACACCAAAGATAACCAGTAACCGCATGATACGCCTCCATAGGGTTATTGAGCATGACGTTACAGAAGGGGGGGCATTGACTCTCCTGAATGCGAACATCCTCCCTTCTTCCTGGCTATACACATTAGTATCGGCAAGTTAAAAATCAACCAAGACTGATCGGGTACAGCTGCCGTTCGTGCACTCTTCAGGTAAGCAGGCAGGCGGCTTAAACAGGCAATGCCTGAGCTCCAGCTGTTTTTTCTCCTGTCCATGCAGAACGGGGTTGATTATGCTGCCGCTCTGTTATACAGATGAAAGATTATTTGTTCATACCCCAAAAGGAAAATGCAGAGAATATATCGCCGGATAATGGCGACCTTTCGCGGCCTGATGAATAATCAGCACGCGCAGCACAAACCTCAGATTACCTAATCGGTTCATTCAGCCATTTTCGAAGTCCACATAGCCAAGGAGACCAGATGAAAAATCTGCAGCAACACGACTCACAGATATATGACCTCATACAAGAGGAGGAAAAACGCCAAGCCAGTAAAATTCGCATGATCGCTTCGGAAAACTATGTTTCCTCGTCGGTCATGGAAGCCACGGGATCGGTCTTTACCAATAAGTATTCCGAAGGATACGCTGGTAAACGGTACTATGAGGGACAACAGTACGTCGACCAGATCGAAAATCTGGCAATTGCACGGGCCAAGGACCTTTTCGGGGCCGAACATGTCAACGTACAACCCTACTCGGGTTCCCCAGCCAACCTGGCCGTCTACCTGGCCTTTATCAAGCCTGGTGATACCATACTCGGTATGGCGCTCCCTCATGGCGGGCATCTGACCCATGGTTCAAAGGTGTCGATTTCCGGTAAATTCTTCAATGCCGAATCCTACAGTCTTGACCGGGAAACCGGTAACCTTGACTATGCGGCAATCAGGGAAAAGGCCAAAGCATGCCAGCCGAAAATCCTGATCGCCGGTCACTCCGCTTATCCACGGATACTTGATTTCAAAGTCTTCCGGGAAATCGCCGATGAAGTTGGGGCGCTGCTTCTGGTTGACATGGCTCACTTCTCCGGACTGGTAGCCGGTGGAGCACATCCCTCCCCTATTCCCTATGCCGACGTGGTCACCACGACGACCCACAAGTCCCTGCGCGGACCTCGCGGTGCCATGATCCTGTGCAAACAGGAGTATGCCCAAGCTATCGACAAGGCTGTTTTCCCTGGCATTCAGGGGGGACCGCACAACAGCACCACTGCCGCCATCGCCGTGGCCCTGAAAGAGGCATCCACCGACAGCTTCAAGCAGTATGCAGCTCAGGTGGTGGCCAATGCCAAGCGGCTGGCCGCCGTACTGACAGCAAAAGGGTTTAACCTGGTCACCGGCGGGACCGACAACCACCTTATGCTGATCGACCTCACCAATAAGCAGGTTACCGGTAAGGTTGCAGCAAAGGCTTTGGATGCTGCCGGCATCGTTTTAAACTATAACTCCGTACCCTTCGACACCCGCAAGCCCTTTGACCCCAGTGGAGTACGTCTGGGCACGGCCGCTGTCACTTCCCGCGGGTTTTCGGAAAAAGAAATGGAGCAGACAGGAAAATGGATTGACTCGATCGTTTCTGATCCTGAAAACACAGACCTGCAAAGAGATATCGCCAAGCAGGTGGCTGATCTCTGTACACAATTTCCGGCCCCCGGACTGGAACATCTCGCCGCCAAATAGCGGCTCCTCGCCTGCCCTTCTCTTCTCCACCAGGGGCCGCAACCTGCGGCCCTTCGGTGAAGAAGCCCGCAACGATCAATCACTCCTCTCTCCCGTGTGCACCCAGCAGGCCTTGCACAATCTCCACTTTTGCATTTCCACCATCGCAGCGCCTACCAGGTCAAGAACACCTGATTCTTCTGGTAGCCATCCTGGTCATGATTCTGGTCAGCACCCTGCTCGTCGTCACGTGGCTGAAAGCACCAGTCCGGCGACTCACTGAACTTGCCGATATATATAATCAGGGCCAACTCGACCTGAAGAGAAGGGGAGTGGAACGAAACGACGAAATAGGACAGCTCAGTCAGACCATCGAGCGTTTGTGCACAGGTATTTGCCTGGCCATGAACTGGCTGCAGATAAAGAAGTCCTGATCACCCTTGTCTTGCCACCACTAAAAAAGGCAGCACCTGCAGTGCTGCCTTTTTTCAAATAACCGGGAATGCCTATTACAGTATTCGGCTACATAATGGTTCCAACGATCGATCCGGCAGTTGCGATAATTTTCGCAGGCAGCGCGCCCATGAGCATAATCATCAGGACCAGCGCAATGCCGGTAACCTTGGTAAGGTAATCCACCGTAACTTCTTGATCGTTTACAGGGACATCAGTGTAGGCGGTTTTCACGACCGAAAGATAGTAATAGATGGCAATGGCCGTGTTAATTGCGGCCAGGATCACAAGGATAAGGTGGTCGTGCTTCAAGGCAGAGGTCAAGAGGAAAAATTTTCCCATGAATCCAACAAACGGGGGGATACCGGCTAAGGCAAACAAACTGACGGCCAAAATAATGGCCAACAATGGCTGTCGCTTATAGAGACCGGCAAGATCGGAAATCGCCAAATTTTCTCCCTCCCGGGAAACCTGACAGATAACCAGAAAACAGGCGAGGTTCATGAGGACATACCCCGCTATATAATAGACAGCCAGGCCGTATCCCTCGGACCCAAGGGTCAGCAGACCAAGCATAATAAATCCCGCATGAGCAATACCGGAAAATCCGAGCATGCGTTTTATATCCGTCTGCACCAACGCACTCAGGTTGCCGTAAAACATAGAACAGACAGCAACAATACCGAAAAGCTGAATCAGGAATTCAGGCTGGCCGGTAGGCAGGGTCATAAACCGGATAAGCAGAGCCACCGCCCCGAGTTTGGGGACCGTGGCAATAAAGGCTGTGGTTTCATTGCTCGCCCCCTGATAGATGTCAGGGACCCAAAAATGCAGGGGAAAAACGGCCAGTTTATAGAAAAAGCCAGCCAGGACTAGCAACACCGCTACCAGCACCGCCGGTTGATGCACCTGGTCATGCAATGCAGGAACAATGGCGACCAGGTAGGTGGAGCCGGTCAATCCAAAAAGGTAGCTCATCCCAAAAAGCAGAAAACCTGTCGCCATGACACCGAACAGGATGTACTTGATACCGGCCTCCATCTGCACCCTCACGCCGGTTCGATCATCGCGCAGAGGGACCAGCAGGTAGAGGGCAAAGGATGAAAGTTCAAGGGAGATAAAAATGGTAATCAATTCAACGGAACTCACCAGCATCATTAATCCGAGCACACTGAGCAGTAAAAACATAGTGTATTCCGGCCGTACTTCATCACTGATTCCTTTGAGGTGCTGGCCGAAGATAACCACCACGGCAAAAGCAAAACCGATGAGTACTTTGAACATCTGTGAAAATGGATCTACAGCGTAGGAACCAAAGAAAAGCGTCGCCTCATGGGAAAATGTCAGGCAGGCAGCGAAAAACACTGCCAGAGCGATTACCATGCCGCTATACCGTTGCAGGCGGATACCGGGTGTTGGAAACAGGCTGACAATAAAATAGTACAGTGCGCCCGCGGTCAGCACAAGTTCGGGAAGAATAGCCATCATAGAAGAGCCCTACATATTTATTCAGTTTTGTGCTTCCGGAGCGGAAGCACTCAATAGATCCAGCTATTGCCTCTTGGTTAATTAAAACGTGGTCAGCGCTACCTGCTGATGCTGCCACTGTTGAAGCTGCTCAAGCAGATTCACCACTGAAGGATGCACAAGGTCCAGAAAAGGCTGAGGTCCCAGCCCTATCCAGAATACGAACGCAAGGAAAGGTGCCAAAATAATAATTTCCCGTGCATTCAGGTCCGTGAGATAGGATTGATCCGGATTGTTGGTTCCTCCCCACACAATCTTTTGCAGCATGCGCAGCATATAGGCTGCAGCCAGTACGGCACCGGGGATAGCTGCAAGGGCAAGCGGAATACTCATTTCAAAGGTTCCGGCAAGGACGAGAAATTCACCGATAAATGAGTTGGTGCCCGGAAACCCGAATGAGGAAAGAGAAAAGAAGGCGAGAAAAGTTACATACCACGGCATGAATCGCCCTACACCAGCGGCAAGGCTCAATTCCCGGCTGTGGGTCCGCTCATAGATCATACCGACACAGAGAAAGAGTGCGCCCGTGGTCACCCCGTGGTTGATCATCTGCATGATCGCCCCTTCAATCCCTTTGCTGTTCAATACAAAAATCCCCAGGGTAACAAACCCCATATGGCCTACGGAAGAATATGCAATCAGCTTTTTCATATCCTGCTGGGCCAGAGCTGTAAACCCACCGTAGAGAATACCGGCAATGGACAGCCAAAGGATATAGGGGGCAAAAAGAAAGGTTGCCTCGGGAGTGATGGGCAGGCAAAAACGCAGCATGCCATATGTTCCCATTTTCAAAAGGATGGAGGCAAGAATAACCGATCCTGCGGTTGGTGCTTCCACATGGGCAGCGGGCAACCAGGTATGAAAGGGAAACATGGGCACTTTGATGGCGAAAGCCAGGAAAAAGGCAAGAAACACCAGTGCCTGAAAGAGTGTGGAGTAGGTACTATTCCACATCATGTCTGGAATGAAAAAGCTGCCGGTCTTCAAGTAGAGGGCAATTATCGCCACCAGTAACAGTACCGATCCGGCGAGTGTATAGAGAAAAAACTTGATCGAGGCATATACTTTCCGAGGTCCACCCCAGATGGCAATCAACAGGTACATGGGAATAAGCATGAATTCCCAGAGGATATAAAAGAGCACAAAGTCAAGGGCGACGAAAACCCCGACCATGGAGGTCTCCATGATCAGAAGGCAGAACATGAAGGCTACCACCCGGGTGGAGATATATTTCCATGACGCCAGCACACAAAACGGCATGATCAGAGTTGTCAGAATAACCAGCAGGATGGAGATTCCATCCACTCCGACTACATAATTGATGCTGAGCTGCGGTATCCACGCATGGAGCTCGGCGAACTGGTATTTGACTGAAGAGCTGTCAAAGCCCGATATCAGCGGCAGGGAAAATACTGCCGTGAGTGAAGTGATGACCAGTGTCCATATTTTGGCAAAGGTCTCCCTGGGGTAGACCAGTAGCACCAGCGCTCCTGCCAGGGGGAAAAAAATCAGGAAACTGAGCAGGGGAAACCCCTCGTTTAAAAGTAGAACGTCCATTCCCTCCTTCCCCTTAATATAATTGGTATAAGATAAATGTAATGACAACGATGGCTGCCAGACTTGCTGCGTAAAATAAGACGTACTGAATCTGTCCGCTCTGCAGCACCCGTACTTTTCCACCAAGGGCCCGAACTGATCTGGCCAAACCATCCACAACACCGTCGATCCCGTGCCAATCAAACCAGGCCCAGAATCTGCTCACCGTCATTAACGACTGCAAGCCAACGGCTCGGTACGCCTCACCCCAGGCAGTATCAAACCACTGAATGGGGTATTTCACCAGCCAGAGGAATCCCCGGCCGAACTGCCGGTAGAGCCAATCGACATCAAGAGTTATCTTGTTCTGGGGGGTAAGCAGTCCCTTCAACAGAAAAAATGCCAGGGCAGCAAAGCCCATGAGTTGCAGGGTCTCTGCAAGATGATAGGCTGTATATGGATGGTAATCAACAGGATAGGGCAGCATGGAATAAAGAAATCCAGGAGAAGAGCCAACCATGATGCACAAAGTTGCTCCGAGCGCCATGGCGATCATCATATTCCAGGTCGGGTCTGCTGCCTTGTCCCATGTGGTATCGCTACAGTTATTCTTCCCGAAAAAGAGGAAATACGGCAGTTTGAGCCCATTATAGAGGAAAGTCCCGGTCGCACCGAACATCAACAGCCAGCTGGCAGTGTAGAGATGTTCCTCAAAACCGGCGGAGATAATCATCGATTTGGAAACATACGCGGCAAAAAACGGTGCTGCGGAAATGGAAAGACAACCAATAATGGTGAAAACCAGGGTAGCCGGCATTTTGCGGTACAGGCCGCCCAGCTCGGTAAACTTGGTTTTGCCGGTCATATAGAGCACAGATCCGGTCCCCATAAACAGCAGGCTCTTGTAGAGAATATGCACCACTGCATGGGCGGTGGCACCATTGATGGCCAGGTCTGTACCTATTCCTACACCGGCGACCATGTACCCGACCTGCGAGACAATGGACCAGGCGAGCAACCGACGGATATCATTTTCCAAGATGGCATAGATGACCCCATAAAGCGCCATAGCTACGCCGAAATAGAGCAGTACATCCATTCCGGCACAGGATCGGGCCAGAGTGTACACGGCTGTTTTGGTCGTAAATGCGCACATGAACACCGCCCCGTTAAACGATGCCTCGGCATAGGCGTCGGGCAGCCAGGAATGCAGGGGAACCACGGCAGCGTTCAGGGCAAATCCGATCATAATCAGCCAGGTATAAAGCTCAGGGTCGGCTATATCCATAAGATCAAAGGCTATGTCGCCTACGGCCTGGTAGCGAAGCATGATTCCTGCGAGCAGGATAATACCGCCCACCGTATGGACCAGCAGGTAGCGGTACCCCACCTGAAGGCTGTTTTGCCCTCGACGAAACCATACAAGAAAGACCGACGAAAAGGCCATCATCTCCCAAAAGAAAAAGAGGCTGAGGTAATCGCCGCTATAAATGGTTCCGAGGGAACCGGCCACATAGAACCATGCGGCAATATGTTCACCGGCCCGGTCTACATGCAATCCGTAGAGCGTGCCGATAACTGCCATCAGGGCCATGATAAAGGCAAAAACCGAACTCAGTTTGTCGACTCTGCCAAAAACCAAATCCCAATCCATAAAGCGATACACGCCAAAGGAATCGGAGAGTCCGGCATTCATAACAACGGCAGCAAAAGCCAGCAGAGGGACAAGAAACAGGTAGGGCCGCCGCAGGGGACCACGGATAAAAGGAAGTACCAGTGCGCCCGCGATCATTATCAGTGATGGATGAATGAAGCTGGTTGTCATTTCTCTGCCTCGCTATCGCTGCTGTTAGTGCAACCATCATAAAAATCAGGACGAACCTGCAGGCCTGCCTGCCCAAGCCAGCGCGCGACCACAATAATGACGCCTGCGGCCAGGATTCCGAAAATCGACCAGAATGCCGGAATGTGCTGCTCTACCCACGAGTGCGCATGGCTGGTGTCAACCACAAAAGCAAATCCGGCAATAGCCATGAGCAGCCCGTAGCAGCACCAGATCACTCCCTTGATATGGGCTTGCAAAAATTCTATGAGTTGTATCATCCTGTCACCATCTTAACAAATTGCATCATAAACCCAGGAAAGATGCCAATTATTACAGAAACTGTCACCGCGATAAGGATCGGTATCAGCATACTGAGCGGGGCCTCTTTGATCCCGGTTTCCACCTCTCCTTGAGGTCGTTTGCCGAAAAAGGCCTTATAGGTCACCGGCGCAAAATAACCGACATTGAGAACCGTTGAGGCAATAAGAATCAGCAGTATGCCCACCTGATGGGCCTCCATTGAACCGACCAGAAGGTACCACTTGGTCACAAAACCGGCAACCGGTGGAGCACCGATCATGGAGAGGGAGGCAATGGCAAAGGCCCCGAAAGTAAAAGGCATTGTTCGCCCCAGCCCACTCATCTCCGAGATGTATTTTTTGTGGGCGGCGATATAGATGGCACCGGCACAGAAAAAGAGCGTAATCTTGGAGAAGGCATGATTAACGATATGGATCAGTCCGCCGTCAATGGCATGAGGGGTCAACAGTGCGACGCCGAGGATAATGTAGCTCAACTGGCTGACTGTGGAATAGGCCAATCGTGATTTGAGGTTATCCTTGGAAAGAGCGATAACCGAAGCCATGATGATGGTAAACCCGACAAAATAAGCCGTTGGAATACCGAGATTAAGTGCGTTCATGGTATCCACACCAAAGACATAGAGCATGGTCCGGGTGGTACAAAATACACCGACCTTGACCACGGCCACCGCGTGGAGCAATGCCGAGACCGGAGTAGGAGCAACCATTGCCCCGGGAAGCCAGTGATGAAAGGGCATCACTCCGTTTTTGGCAAATCCGAAAATGCAGAAGACGTAGAGTAAGACCACTACCCAGCTTTTGGTATCAGCGGGGATTATTCCAGTGAAGATGTTATGAGGAAAATCAAGGTGGCCAACCAGTACGTATATGAGTATCAGTGCCGGGAGGAGAAAAAACTTTGCCGTGGTGGTCAGGTAGACGATATATTTTCTCGCTCCTTCGTAGGATTCCTCATCCTGATGATGGGCGACCAATGGATACGTGCAGACCGAAACGATCTCGTAGAAGAAATACAGGGTAAAGAGATTATCAGAAAACGCTACCCCTATGGCTCCGAATATCGCCAGGGCAAAACAGGCATTGAACCGTGTCTGATACGGTTCGTCGTGGGCTCGCATATACCCCATGGAGTAGAAGACAGCGATCATCCACAGAGAAGAGGCAACCATGGCGAAAATCATGGAAAAGCCGTCTGCCCGCAAGGTTATCGACAAGCCAGGCAGGATGTTGAAGAGGGTATACTTCAAGGTATCGCCCGCCTTGAGGGTGGGGATGAAGGAGAGGACGATAATAAAAAGCAGTATCGACGCGCAACAGGAAACGAATTCCCGCAGATTCGGATTATTTTTTAGGGTCATCACCACCAGGCTACCGAACAGTGGGATGATCACCGCCAGCAACAGGTTGGCATTCTCTATAATTGTGGAAGTGGAAACAGCGTCCATGGTCATTTATCTCCGATTACCCCTGTAGATCGCCAAGATCTTCAACATCAATAGATTTATAGTTACGGTAGACTGCAATCACGATACTGATAGCAATGGCGGCCTCAGCTGCGGCAATAGCCATAATGAACAGCGTAAAAATCTGGCCGATGGTCGGATCGGGGGACAAAAACCGATTAAACGCCATAAAATTGGTCGAGGCTGCCGCAAGGATGAATTCGGCTGAAATAAGCATCCCTATAATTGTTCGTCGGACAATCAGGCCATATACCCCGAAGGCAAAAAGCAGCGCACCTATTATCAGGTACGTCTGCAGACAGTTGTAGAGATTCAACGCCAGCATTCCTTAATACCTCCCTCGACGTGCAAGTACCAGTGCGCCGATAATGGCGAGCAGCAGTACAATGGAAATGAGCTCAAACACCATGGAATGCGAGGTTAACAGGGTTTTACCCACTGCGGTGATATCACCGGTCGCCTCTTCCGCCCGCGGAAAGACATGCCACTGGGTCTTCATCCCAAGCACCGAAAAACCGGCAAAAAACAGAGCAGCCACGCTGCAGCCAAGGGGGCCTGCGAGCTTGGAGATGTATTTGTTCCCTGGAGCTTCCTGTTCTTCCGGCGTTGCCATCATGATTCCAAAGGCAATAAGAATCGATACCGCACCGACGTAGATCAACAGCTGCATCATTGCCAGGAAAGGGCTGAGGAGAAAATAGTAGATCCCGGCCAGTCCTGTAAAACAAATTGCCAGGCCGGCAACGGCCCGCACCAAACGGTGCGATGTCACTGCAATCAGTGCGCCGATAAATACCAGTGCCACTGTCAGCAGAAAGATAACCCCGACAATCCCCTCCAAGGAAAACAGGGAAGGATTGGGTATCGGTGGGCAGAGAAGTGGTTGCATCAGTTCTGATCCTCCAGTCGTTTGATCAGGTCGATGATGAAGTCATCCTTGTTGAAACTTACTCGATTATATTCTTTGGAAAACCGAAGTGCATTGAACTTACAGCTTTCAACGCAGGAGCCACACAGACTGCATTTGGTAAAATCAAGCACATAGCGGGTAACGGTCTTCTTCTTCTCCCCTTCCATCTTTTTCCCGGCAAGGGAAATACAGTCCGAGGGACACGCGCGCTGGCAAGCCATACAGGCTATGCAATTGGGTTTACCGGTTTCTTCGTTGGCTATAAGCTCAACATGCCCTCTGAAACGTTCCGTCATCACCGGGACTTCATAGGGGTAGTTCTCGGTAACCGTCGGCTTGAAGAATTGACGGGCGGTAATCATTAGTCCAGTCACCAGACTTTTACTGCCGACCAGAATATCACTCCAATATCCACTCATAATTAAAACACCTTGATGAATGCTGCTGTGACCAGCACGTTGACAAGGGAAAACGGAATCAAAATTTTCCAGGAAAGATTAAGTAACCGATAGACCTGTGTACGCGGATAGGTCCACCGAACCCAGATAAAGGTAAATATCAGGATGTAAATCTTGAGAAGAAACCACCATACCCCAGGGGTCTTGCCGAACGGACAATCCCATCCCCCGAGAAACAGAATCGCGGTCAGGCACGCCCCGACGACGATGTTCAGGTACTCGCCCATCATGAACAGGCCAAAGCCCATGGAGCCGTATTCCGTCATAAATCCAGCTACAAGCTCACTTTCCGCTTCAGCCATATCAAAAGGAGCTCGGTTGGTCTCTGCAATGGAACAAATGAAAAAGATAATGAAACCGATCCACATATAGATAAAGTGGCCGTTCTCAAATCGAAAGATGTTCCAATGCCAGAATCCGCCCTGCTGATCGATGGCGATATCCCGAAGGTTCATGGAACCTGAGATCATCACAATGGCGATGACTGTCAGCAGCATCGGAATCTCGTAGGCAAGGTTCTGCGACACCGCTCGTGCTGAAGAAATGATGGCATATTTATTCCCGGAGGCCCAGCCGCCGAGGAGAACGGCAATCATCCCCAGGGAGGCCAGGGCAAAAAGCAGCAGTACGGAAAGTTCCATGGCTCGGGCCTGAATATTCCCGGAAAAGGGAATAACCACCATGGAGGTAATGGCTGGAATCATGGCAATGATGGGGGCGACACGAAAAATAATTCCATCCACTCCCTGGGGAACCAACAGCTGCTTGGTCATCAGCTTGATTCCATCGGCCAACGGCTGCAGCAATCCCGCTGGGCCGACTTCCTTAGGCCCAGGACGACGCTGAATTCGCCCAGCTCCCTTTCGTTCACACCAGCCGAGGTATGCGGCATTGAGGCCGGCAAAGGCCATTATACCGACCAGATACAGAATTGGGCGCAAGATACTTGTTTCCATAATAGGTAGTTGTGTGATGTGCGTACTTAACGGTCAATCTCAGGAATGACCAGATCAAGACTTCCCATAACAGCCAGGGCATCAGCGAGCAGCATGCCTTCGGCCACTTCGCCGAAAAGGCTGAGGTTGGAAAATGTGGGAGAGCGGAGTTTGAGTTTATAGGGATT
This sequence comes from Desulfogranum aggregans, assembly GCF_055398265.1. Lineage (NCBI taxonomy): Bacteria > Pseudomonadati > Thermodesulfobacteriota > Desulfobulbia > Desulfobulbales > Desulfobulbaceae > Desulfogranum > Desulfogranum aggregans. The sequence goes on from NZ_AP042447.1 coordinate 1,536,791, forward strand.
TTTGCCACCGTCGCAGACCAGGCGGTGCCCCAACGATCCACGAGCCGTTTCCACTGCCGAGTAGTAATACCCTTGCTCGGGCTTCAACAGTTTGGGCACCTTGGCCTGCACCGGCCCGTCAGGAAGCTTATCCAATGCCTGCTCAATAATACGCAGGGACTGTTCGATTTCATCCATGCGCACCATGTACCTGGCCATGGAATCGCACTCGGAGTATACCGGCACATCGAAGTCGAATTCCGAATAAACGGAGAACGGTTCATTCTTGCGCACGTCATAGTCGATTCCTGAGCCTCTGGCGACCGGGCCGGTGGCACCATACCGGCGGCATTGCTCAGCCGAAATAAACCCAATATCCTTGATGCGCTTGATCAGGATTATATTATGGGTGACCAGGTCATGATACAGACTGGGCATTCGAGAGCGCAGCCGTTTGATAAAGTCTCGGGTACCGGTAATGAATTCATCATCGATATCATTATAGACCCCTCCAAAGCGCATGAAGCAGTAGGTCAAGCGCGAACCGGTTACCCGCTCCAGTAAATCCTGTATCTGTTCTCGGTCATCGAAGGCATAAAGCAAGGGCGTAAAACCGCCCAGATCGAGTAAAAAGGCAGCCCACCACAGCAGATGACTGGCAATCCGATTGAGTTCTGAAGTAATAACCCGTATGTATTCCGCCCTCTCCGGGACCTCTATGCCCATGGCCCGTTCAACGACCAGACAGTACCCTTGGTTGAACGCAAGTGCGTGCAGGTAATCCATGCGGGCAGTGTTCGGCATGAACTGGGGAAAGGTTCCGGCTTCAGCCATTTTTTCATGCATCCGATGAATATACCCGAGGACCGGCTCCGCCTTGACAATATACTCACCATCCATGGTGAGCTTGACACGCAAGACGCCATGGGTTGCAGGGTGCTGCGGCCCAAGATTGAGAACAAAGGTCTCATCATGCCGCACTTCAACAGGGAGAGTCATGGCATATAATCCTTTCGTAGGGGATAAAAATCAGCATCTTCGGGAAGCAGGATGCGGGTCAGGTCCGGGTGCCCTTCAAAGATGATTCCATAAAAATCGAATGTCTCCCGTTCGTGCCAGTTTGCGCCGGGAAAAACAGGGGAGATAGTCGGCACGACCGGATTGGACCGGGGAATAAACGTGCGAACAGTTACCCGGCACTGATCATGGTCATAGCAGGTATAGTCATACACCACTTCCATGCGTTCCTCTTTGAGCCAATCGACTCCGGCGATGGACTCGATGAAATAGCCCTCAGCATCAAGCCGTTGGGCGACAGCAACCACCTGGGAGGGTTCACAGAGCACGTCGATATGGCTGCCGTGAGGTGTATAGGGGGTAGTTATCACTCCTGGTTGCCGCTCTTCAACGGGCACATCGACGGTATCCTCTTGCCCGGACGGTTCGGCCGCTGGGGCAGTGGCCGCTACCTCCTGCTCCGGAAAAAGTTCTTCCAGAACGCTCTGCGTTTTTTCTCTTCTCTTCATGAATGTCTACCAGATAGGTATCAGACTCTCGGCCAGCGTCGCTTGCCGGTTATTTTTTCCTCCAGGGCCATAATTCCTTCAAGCAGGGCCTCCGGCCGGGGTGGACACCCGGGGATATACACATCAACCGGGAAAAGCTTGTCAGCACCTTCAACAACATTGTAATTTTCCTTCACCTTGAAAGGTCCGCCGGAAATTGCACAGTTGCCCATGGCAATGACCCATTTGGGTTCCGGCATCTGGTCGTAAAGGGTTTTTACCGCTGGTTCCAGCTTCTTGTTGATGGTCCCGGCCACGATCATAACGTCGCTCTGACGCGGCGAAGGTCGAAAAACCTCAGCCCCGAAACGGGCAATATCATATCGGGACCCACCGGTGCACATCATTTCAATGGCACAGCAGGCGAGCCCGAAGGTCATCGGCCAGAGAGAATTGGCACGCCCCAGGTTGAGCAGTTTATCCAGTTGGCTGAACTGGACTATTGATGACGGTACGTTTTCAAGTTCCACTCGAATACTCCTTTAATCCATGCATATACTACGGCCAATGACAGGATGCCGACGAATATCACAATCTCCACAAAATCCCTTATGACGAATTCCGGGCTGTTATAGGCCATGGCCACTGGGAAAAGAAAAAGGACGTCTACGTCAAAAGCCAGAAATATGAGCGCATAGAGATAATAGATAATTCCAAAGCGAATCCAGGCACTGCCAATGGGTTCCATACCGCATTCGATCAACTGTCCCGTCTTGTTGGCGGTCTGTCGGGTATGCGATGAAGGACTGAGCAGCTTAACGATAATTATGGGGCCGACGCCGAAAGATAGCGCTCCGAGTAAAAATATCGTAACATAAACGATATTCATCATGGTGACCTGATCCATATTCTACTCCATACACGTACAAATTAATCAAATATACTGATGTTTTCGATCAGCACATCTGATCGAATATATAGGAAATCAACTTTCCTGTCAAGGTCTAAACTTCCTTTAGTTCTGCCTATGTACCTCGATGTAGGCCTTTTACAATCCCTCTGCCAAACGAATAAAATCGTTGACCAATTCTGTTGAAGTGGTAGTGTAGCTCACCGACTTCAATTTCGATAATAGATGCGTTCAATCATTTTGATACGAAGTACTCATGGCTATTACTTTCAGACAACTGGAAATTTTTATTGCTGTGGCCGAAACCCAGCAGGTCACCAGAGCCAGTAAAAAACTGTTCCTGACCCAATCGGCGGTCAGCATGGCGCTGGGTGAACTGGAAAACCAGCTTGGCGGCCCTCTGTTCGATCGCCATGGCCGCAGCCTGCTGCTCAATGACCGTGGCCGCTATCTTCTGCCCCTTTCCAAGCAGATCCTTACCCAGGTTGCCAATGTGGAAACCATGCTTACCGAACAGAGTGATTCGGTAGCAGGGGTCCTGGAAATTGTCGCAAGTTCGACCATTGGCAATTATGTCTTGCCGCACCTGATCGGCGCATTCATGCAGCTCCACCCCGACGCACATATCAATATGCTGGTGGTCAACACCATGGCTGCAGAGAATCTGGTCGCCAGAGGCGAGGCTGACCTGGGTTTTGTTGAAGGAGAAATCAATGTAGATGCGCTCGTGGCGAGTGACTGGTTCGAGGATGAGCTGGGGATCATTATCAATCCCGCTCACCAGCTGGCCAACCGAAAGGCATTCAAAATCCCCGAAGACCTGAAGGAAACCAGCTGGGTCATGCGTGAAGAAGGCTCCGGTACTGCGGAAATCTTTACCAAGAAGCTCGGTAAATATGCCTCACTCTTGAAGGTCGTTACCAAAACAGGACACACCGAAGCCATTAAAAAAGCGGTTGAATCGGGCACCGGGGCGGCATGCCTCTCCACGCTCACCTGTCGGCGTGAATTGGAGCATGGGTGGCTGAAAATTCTTCCCATTGAAGGTATGGATATGCGTCGTCAGCTCCGCATCATCCAGCATAAGGATAAAATCATCACCAAACTGATGGCTGAATTTCTCGATTTTTGCAAGCTGGCCGCCAAAGGCATCAACGGCAAAGAATGTCTTTCTCTGCCGGAAAACCTGAAAGCCTTTCTCCAGCGCTACAAGCAGGAAAAAGAAACTGCCGTTTAGAAAAGCCCTCTTTGCCAAAGGCGTCCGCCATTTTTACCCGCTCCTCATCCACCCACCGTGAAAGGCGTCTTACCACCTGATCTACGCCTTTCACGGTTTTATCAACAGCCAGAATAGGCTGCAGAATAGACTGTTAACGCAGAGTCAGGTGACAATCCATCACAGCCCCTGCGTTAAACAGGTAGTCGTCTCAACAAAGCTCGGCCAATGCCCGGGCAACCCGCTCCATTCCCTCCTGCAAAACTTCCATAGAGGTTGCAAACGAGAAACGAATAAAATCATCAGCCCCAAAAGCCACCCCGGGAACACTGGCGACCAACGCTTCATCAAGCAGGTAATCGGCAAGGGAAACCGAATCGGTGATGGTATGGTTGTAGTATGCCTTCCCATAGTAGGCGGAAAAATTGGGGAAGACGTAAAACGCCCCGCCGGGGTTTACACAGGTAACCCCTTTGATTCCGTTGAGCGCATCAACGATAAACTGCCGACGCGGTAAAAAGGCCTCTTTCATCATCCGTGGAAAACCCTGGGGACCGGTCAACGCCTCCAGTGCGGCATACTGGGAGGGTGCGGCCGGGTTGGAGGTGGACTGGCTCTGGATTTTATTCATTGCCTTAATCAGGTGCAGCGGACCAGCAGAATATCCTATTCGCCACCCGGTCATGGAAAAAGATTTTGATACCCCATTCAACACCACTGTCTGCTCCTTCAGATCAGGCTCGGCATCCAGGATGTGCGGCGGCAGATCAGCATCATAGGTCAGCGTTTCATACATATCATCGGAAACCACCAGCCAGCCCTTTTCCAGGGCTATCTTTGCAACATCCTTCAGCCCCTGCATGGAGAAAACAGCTCCGGTCGGGTTGGAAGGACTGTTGAGGATAATGGCGCGGGTTTTTTCGGTCGCATGGGCGGCGAGGGTTTGTGCATCCAGGTCAAAATTGTTCTTCTCATCCAGGGGAACGATAACCGGGACACCTCCTGCAAGCTGGACCATGGGCGGGTAAGACACCCAGTAAGGGGCAGGAATCAACACCTCGTCACCAGGATTCAGTATCGCCTGAAAAACATTATACAGCCCGTGCTTGCCGCCGCAGCAAACCTGGATCTGCTCCTCATCATAGTGCCAGCCATGGTCTTCCTTAAACCTAAGGCATATGGCCTCGCGCAGCTCGGGTATACCGGAAACGGGCGTATACCGAGTGTGTCCGTCGGTAATGGCTTTCCTCCCTGCCTCGCACACGTTTTCAGGTGTGGAAAAATCCGGCTCCCCAACACTGAAATTAAGGATGTCTGCTCCGGTTGCCCGCAGGGCCTTGGCTTTGGCGTTCACGGCAAGTGTGGGCGATGGCGCGATTTGCAATACCCTTTCAGCAAGCGCAATGGTCTCTACTGTCATACTTCTCTCCTTCTCAACATCTTTGTGCGATGCATGTGCGAAAGTAGCTGCCGTATCCACTGGTTGGTGCAGCTCAAACACCTTCGACGCATGCCTTGTTAGCGGTGGTAATTATAGAATGTAGTGTATGCTTACGGCTCGGTGTATACCGGACATGGTCGCTTGGGGTCATAGTTACGATAGGCAGGATCATCGTAACTGTCGTGACACTCAAGACATAAACCGACCCGCAATATGCGGTGTAACTCTTCCCGGTTAAAGGGACGAAGGGTTGCTCGGGACCCTCTTTGCAAAGGTTCTCCTTCAATGGATACAAAGTTATCAAGCCCCACGGTTCTTCCATCCAGGGTATCCACGCCCCTGTCAACCGGATAAAATGACCACTTGCCTTCCTGTTTCACCACTGTCCCCTCACCCAGGCCGACAGTTTTGGGCGAGGCATGGCAATCTTTACAGCTCCTTCCCTTGGCCTGGGTAGTGTGGGGATTAATGGCGGCCATGGTAAAGGTGTTGAAACTGTCGGTCACCTTGCCCTGTTCGTCGATCAGGGTCACGATATCCTGGCAGCCGGGGGTAACAATTACGACTTCGTCCTCCCATATGGCCAGCATCGGCCGTTCATATCGAATGTAGGAGCGTCCTTCTTCCCACCAGCCAGCAGTTTCCTTCAGGGTCAATTTATCCAGATGGGTTTCGCGCTGATCCCTTTTTGCGTGGCACCCATAACACTGGGGAACCCAGGTGGAATGACACGCCTCACAGCTGACCCGCTTGTGACCGGGATACCCGCAGGCGCTTGCAAGTGGCGGATTCAGTGCCCGCTTTTTACCGTCATTCTTACCGGTGAGGTAATAGGCGTTCCCCTCCTGACTGAAATTTATCAGTTCATTGCCTTTTCTTGTTTTTCCTGGCTGTTTATCATGACAACTCTGGCATTGTATTTCCAACTGTTCTTCATAATGGGCGTACCTGGTGCCGTCACCCATGACCTCGTTTCGGGTATGACAATCAATGCAGGACATCCCCTTGGCGTGATGAACATCTTCCGCAATTTCCAGATAAAACCGATCACCCGGCAGCTTCTTTGCAGACAACTGCCCCTGTTCATAAGGTGTTCCATAGCCTTCCGCTTCAAACAGGCCGGTGTAGGATAACCCGATGCGACCCGATCGATTGTGACACCGAATACAATTGTCGTCAGCCACCTTTTTCACAATCATAGGGTGGGCCTTTTTCTGCTTTTCATCGGCAGATTTCTCTACCGGTTCTTCGGCAAAGGAGGTCACGGTATGCAGTCCTTCTCCTGCAGGCGCTCTGTAGTGACAGGCGGAGCAGCCGCCTCCCTTTTCATTGAAGAATGCCGGCGCCCCGGGCAGATCGTTTTTCTGTTTCCACAGATGGCAAGTCGCACAGAGTTTACGGTAATAATCAAGAGCCAGGGAGGTCTCACCACTGGCCAGTAACTGCTCTACGGTGATATCGGCATCCTGAGTATCCCTTTCCCCCCAGTAATAGAGGAGGGTCGCCAATATCCCTCGGTTGGTGGCCATCAGGGAATTTTTCACTTTGGCGACATCTGCAGGGTGACATCCCTCAACACTGCATGTCTGCTCCACAATCCGTAAATCACCAGGATTGAGCACTATCCCTTTATGTGCTTTATCCTTGTCAACTGCCAGTGCATCACCCAGGTGACACGGTGAACACCCGACAATGAGGCTGTCGTGGGCTGAGTCTAACTTTTCCGTGGTATGGCAGGAAAGGCACATCTCCACGTAGCCGGCCGTTGTGACCGCCAACTGTTCAGGTCGCTTTGTCCCCTGTTCACGAACGACGAGGTAGCCGATCAGCAGAAGAACAAATGGGAGAAAGATGAGGGTCGTTAAGAGATTACGGGGAGGTCGATGCATACTGTTCCTGCAGGGTGTCAGTGCCTAGATTCAACGCCGGCCTGTCGAGGACGCAGAGGAAGCATCTTTGGTGGCGAGAGTCCAGCCGGCCTTTGAGCCCGCATTATTCCTGAAACCTGTGAACAACCGGGTAGCGACGTCCTGGACCAAAGGCCTTGGTGGTCACCTTTATCCCTAAGGGTGCCTGCTTTCGTTTATACTCATTCAACTGAATCCGACGAATGATATCTTTAACCACAGCAGGGTCATATCCTCGAGCCGCAATCTCTTCGCTGCTTTTGTGCTCTTCCAGGTAAGCTAGCAATATGGGATCGAGAACATCATAGGGAGGCAGGTCATCCTGGTCGCACTGGTCTGGCTTTAATTCCGCTGTCGGTGGTCGGGTGATGATATTGGCGGGGATAACTTCATGGTCCCTGTTGTAGTACTGTGCCAGATTATATACCATTACTTTAGGAACATCAGCAAGCACCGCCAATCCACCGCTCATATCACCGTACAGAGTACAGTACCCGACAGCCATTTCCGATTTGTTGCCGGTAGAGAGGAGCAATCCGCCCATTTTATTAGAAATAGCCATCAACAGATTTCCACGAATCCTCGCCTGAATATTCTGCTCGGTTACATCTTCCTCAAGCCCGGAAAAAAGTGACTTCAGCGTCCCATGATATGTCTCCATGATGTCAGCTATTGCCAACAATTGGAATCCACACCCAAGGTGCTCAGTCAGCAGCCTGGCATCGTCCACCGAAGCGGCGGATGTATAGGGTGACGGCATGGCCACGCAAAGAACATTCTCAGGCCCAAGAGCCCTGCAGGCAACCACAGCCGTCACAGCGGAATCAATGCCACCGGATAAACCAATCACGGCCTTGGTAAAACCTGTTTTATGCAGATAATCACGCACCCCGAGAACCAGTGCCTGCTCCACCGTATCGATTGCATCGGCCGGAGCCTTTTCCTCTTCAAGCCCGGCAATTGCATCACTGTCAACAATCACCATATCTTCAGCGAACCCTCTGCCGGCGACAGCCACTTTGCCCTGGGCATTCATTACCATTGAGTGACCATCAAACACGATTCCATCCTGGCCGCCTACCTGGTTGACATACAAAAGAGGATAATTATTTTTGCGACACACTGCACCAAACAACGAAAACCGGTCATTCACTTTTCCGTGATAGTAGGGCGATGCGGAAATGTTGATCAGGCAGTCGGGAACAACAGCACCGAGAACAAAGGCATCAAGCGGATTTACCTGATAGGAGGTATTATCCCACCAGATATCCTCGCAGATGGTGAGGCCGAAGTGGAGCCCGTGGCAGGGGAAAATTGTCGATTCTGTGCCTGGTTCAAAATAACGGGTCTCATCAAAGACATCATAGGTCGGCAGCAATTGCTTGCGCGCGCGGTACGCGACCCTTCCCTCCTCGATGACAAATGCGGCATTATATAATTTTTTCCCTGTACCTGAGCGCTGCTCAAGCACCCCGATAACACAAGTGATTCCGGTCACCTTGGTGAGCAGCTGTTCTAGCGCACGGTCATGGGCGGCAATAAATGCAGGACGCTCCAACAAATCCTGCGGAGGATACCCACACAGGGTCAATTCTGGAAAGATAATCAGTTCACAGCCTTTCTGCCGGGCCTCTTCCAGTCTGAAAAGGACCTTCTGCAGGTTGTAGTCGAATGCACCTATTATGGGATTAGTCTGAACAAGAGCAATTTTCACGGTCTACGATTATGGATAGAGAAGAAACAAGAGAGACGCGCAGCAGCTACCGTCTCAAACTGTACATACCTGCAGGGGATGAAATGGTGATGGGGTACGGGGTAGTTGTAAAAGGTGAGCAACTCTGGGCACGGCAGCTGCCACGGTGGATGACAGCTGCCAAAAACCACAACACCCGATGTTAGGTCACTTCCATCGGGTGATACAAAGATATATACACTTATTGCTTAGCCACGTTTGCGGCAGCCGGCCCTTTGGGCCCATCAACAATTTCGAATTCTACCTTGTCCCCTTCACTCAGTGTCTTGAACCCACTACCATTGATTGCAGAATAGTGTACAAATACGTCTCTTCCCTCCTCCTGCTCAATAAAACCAAACCCCTTTGCTTCATTAAACCACTTCACAGTTCCTTTCAACATTGCCCTTTTTATCTCCTTTATTAGGCTGAATGTTTATCCATGCAATGCTCCCTGTACACTGTAGCCGAGTAAAATCAGTAATGATTATCAATACTACACCATTCAATTGCAATACATGGTCTACTGAATGAAGCGACCTTACCACTAAAAACATGAAAAACAAAGGTTTTATTCGCTCTTTTCCCTTTGGATCCTTTTCTGATATTTCCTAACCGCCCTGTTATGGTCATTTAAGGTCCTGGAAAATATGTGGGTGCCATCGTTTTTGGAGACAAAATACAACGCATCCGAGACCGCTGGTTCCAGGACAGAACGGATGGATTCCCTTCCCGGGCTGCAAATTGGTCCAGGGGGTAGACCTTTAATCATGTAGGTGTTGTAGGGAGTCAACGTCCGCAGGTCCTTCCTGGTAAGATTGCCATTAAAGTCGGGTATCCCAAAAATAACGGTCGGATCAGACTGCAGACGCATTCCCCTGTCAAGGCGGTTGAGAAAAACACGGGCAATCAGGGGGCGTTCATGGGCGGCGCCTGTCTCTTTTTCGATGATGGAGGCAATGGTGACAACCTGATGCAGAGAAAACCGGGTTTGCCGTTCAGGCTGCAGTGCTGCAGCCACCTCATGAAATCGCGCTACCATCATGCGCAGCACAAACCGTTCATCCACCGTGTCGCGTTCCAGGTAGTATGTATCAGGAAAGAGATAGCCTTCCAGGGTTGACTGTTCAATACCCAGGGACTCGATAAAAGCCGGGTCATGAGCAAGGTCAATGAACCGTTGCCGATTGACCCATCTCCCCTGGTGAAAGATTTCGGCTGTATCAGCCACAGTGAGCCCCTCAGGAATGGTGACGGGGTGATAATACTGTTTCCCTTCGGCCAGGTGGAGAAGCACCTCCAAGGGGGTGAGGCCGTAGGGAATTTGGAACTCACCGGCCTGTAATTTCCTGCCAAGGCCGGAAAATCGAGCCACCAGCAGATATCGTACATCATCCTGAAGCAGCCCTTTTTCCGCAAGTTGTCTACCGATTGAACGGACACCCGCACCTCTGGGAATCTCGACCAGGACAACGCCACTGCCCATGGAGACGGTGGTCAAGTAACGCTGGACCCACAGGGCAAAGGTCAGGCAGAGCAGGAGGATCGCAACCACACAACTGAGGAGAACATAACGTTTCATAGGAACAACCGCGTTTCAGTTCAGGAGCATCAGGTCCAAACAACAACGCCTGGCACGCAAAGCGTACCAGGCGACGGTGCCGATCTCTGGGACAGCAGCGTATCAGGCTACCGCACCCTGACTTTTACGGCGACTGTATTTGGCAATCTTCCCCAGGGTCAGGTAGATGACTTCATCCATATGTTTTACCGGATAGAAGGTGATCTTTTTTCGCAGCTCTTCCGGTATCTCGACCAGGTCCTTTTTATTATCGTAAGGAATAATCACGTTGGTGATTCCAGCGCGGAGCGCTGCCAGGGCCTTGTCCTTCAAGCCGCCGATCGGCAGTACCCTGCCCCTGAGAGTTACCTCTCCGGTCATGGCGAATTTCTTTTTGACGGGTTTGCCGCTGATAGCGGAAAACAGAGCCGTGGTCATGGTAATCCCTGCCGAAGGACCGTCCTTGGGAATAGCCCCTGCTGGTACGTGAATATGGATATCGATGGTATCAAAAAAATCGGTTTCCACCCCCAACTCATCCTTGCGACTGCGGCAGTAACTGAGCGCGGCCTGTGCTGACTCTTTCATCACCTCTCCAAGGTGGCCGGTAAGGATCAATTTTCCCTTACCCTGCAGCACGGTGGTTTCGATATGCAGCAGTTCTCCTCCCACCTCGGTCCAAGCCAATCCGACTACTAATCCTGGTTGACTACTGGTATCCAACTCCGCCTCAGGCAGATAATTCGGCGGCCCCAGGTATTTCTCCAGGGTGTTGGCAGAAATCGCGTACGGCCCCTTGCCTCCTTCAGCAACTTTGCGGGCGATTTTGCGACAGATCTTACCCAAAGCCCTCTCCAGGTTTCGAACCCCGGCTTCACGGGTATAGTTGCGGATAATGGTCTCGAGAATCTCGTCTTTCAGCTTGATCTGCCGGGGTTTTATTCCGTTTTCCGCTACCTGGCGCGGCAGCAGATATCGACGGGCGATGACTTTTTTCTCTTCCAGGGTGTATCCCGACAACTGGATAACCTCCATCCTGTCAAGCAGCGGCCCGGGTATGGTATCACTCCGATTGGCGGTGGTAATAAACATCACCTTTGACAGATCAAAGGGCAGGTTCATATAGTGGTCGGAAAAGGAACTGTTCTGTTCCGGATCCAAGACTTCGAGCAATGCTGAAGAAGGGTCGCCGCGATAATCATCGCCGATCTTGTCGATCTCATCCATCATGAACACAGGATTATTGGTCCCGACGGTCTTCAACCCCTGAAGGATACGTCCGGGCAAGGCTCCGATGTAAGTCCGCCTATGACCTCGAATTTCTGCTTCATCCCGCATGCCGCCAAGGGAAAGCCGGTAGAACTTCCTGTTCATTGCCTTGGCAATGGCTTGGCCAAGAGAAGTCTTGCCTACCCCTGGGGGGCCAACAAAACATATGATCGGCCCTTTGGTGGTTTTGTTGAGCTTCCTTACGGCAAGGTATTCCAGAATGCGCTCTTTAATGCGATCCAATCCGTAATGATCCCTGTCCAGCACTTCTGCGGCTGCTTTCAGATCCAATCTGTCGGCGGAAGATTCCTTCCATGGCAGATCCAGGAACCAATCCAGATAGGTCCGCACAATGGTGGCTTCAGAGGCATCCGGATGCATCATTTCCAGACGCTTTAACTGTTTGCGTGCCTCTTTCTTAGCGTACTTGGGCATTTTTTTCTTTTTGAGGCTCTTCTGCAGGTCTTCAATCTCCTGAGAATAGCTGTCCTCATCTCCAAGCTCTCGCTTGAGCGCCTGCATCTGTTCACGCAGAAAATACTCCCGCTGGCTCTTGGACATCTCCTCTTTGGCGTCGGACTGGATCTTTGCCTGTACAGTTGAAACCTCCAGCTCCTTGCGCAACAGGTTGGCCACCAGTCGCAGCCGCTGGACAGGATCCAGCGTCTCCAGGATCTGCTGCGATTCGGCAATTTTCAGGCGCAGATTCGACCCGACCAGATCTGCAAGCCGGCCCGGCTCCTCGATATTATTGATGATCATCATCAGGTCAGAGGAGAGGATCCCCCGTAGGGACATGATCTTTTCGGTCTGTTCGCGCACAGTACGCATCAAGGCTTCGGTCTCTACGGTCACCTCGGTGGTCTCGGGCTCCTCCAGCAGATCGATCTTCACCCGGAAATAGGGATCTTTCTGCTCAAACTCCTTTATTTGCGCCTTGGAAAGCGCCTGTACCAGTACCTTGAGGCGTCCGTCAGGCAGCTTCAGGGTGCGCATGATCATCGAGACCATCCCCACCTGATAGAGGTCTTCGACTTCCGGCTCATCCTTGGTGGCATCCTTCTGGGTTACCAGCATCAGCAGCTTATTGCTGGCGGCCGCTTCATTCACGGCCTCTACTGATCCGGGGCGCCCGACAAACAGGGGTATAATCATATAATTAAAGACAACCACATCCCGCACCGCCATCATCGGTACGGATTCCGGGATTTCCATATCTTTAGGACTTTCACCGAAATCATCCATGCTGTGGGACAACGAATCGTCAAACTCCACTCTTTTCCTCCTCTAAAAACGCCTGTAGCGAACACTGGTAGATAATTGTCCACAGGAAGGTAAACATAACCATAACCGAAGTCAAGACGATGAAATTTCCTCCACAAGCGATTAAGGAGCAGGGTAGGCAAACAACGACCTCCATACAGGATGTTTTCCGCTTCTTCCAGATGTCGCAAGTCTTACGAGTTGCCGGTAAAAGGGAAAATTACCTTGATAAAATTGCCTGCTCCACCTATAGAGACATCTACATATTCCCTTATTCTTACGCACCCACACCAAACAGGACCCGCTCATGATCAGCCCTGCCGACTTATTCTGCCTAGACGACTTTTCAGAAAAGGATATTTTCAGCAACTGTATCTACGCCTGGGATGCTCTGAAGCAGCTCAAGGAGTACACGATCAGAAGGACTGATGACTTTTTCAACCACCGCTGCCTGAAAGACGGTGTCCCTCTGCCCAGTGCTTTTGTCGTACATAACGGCAAGCTGCGCGATGCCCGCGAATGCAAGGTAAGCTATGGCGACGTCACCAAGGGAAAACTTCTGGTTACGGAAAACGGCCAGGTCCTCAAGGGGGCATCGATCATCATGGCCGGAGCGGTCCTGATAGGTAAGAAAATACACATTGGCCAAGGAGTACTGATCGAAGCAGGGGCCTATATAAAAGAGCCTGCGATCATCGGCGATTACACGGAAGTTCGACACGGAGCCTACATGCGGGGATTCTGTGTGGTGGGAAAACGATGCGTTGTCGGCCACGCCACCGAGGTCAAACATTCCATATTCCTCAACGACGCCAAGGCCGGACATTTCGCCTATCTCGGTGACTCTATCCTGGGCAACAACGTTAACCTGGGAGCAGGGACAAAATTCGCCAACCTGCGTTTTCTGCCGGGGACAGTGACTATCAAAACCCCGGACAAAAAAAATATAGACAGCGGACTACGCAAGATAGGCGCTATTTTGGGCGACGACTGTCAGACGGGGTGCAACTCGGTAACCAACCCGGGAACAGTAATGGGGAAAAAAAGCGCCCTCATGCCCAATACAACCGCTCCCTCTGGTTTTCATCTTCCAAGCACCCTGATACGATAGGCAGTCCGGAACTTTCTCCTGCCTTCTCCATGTCGCCACCTGCATATTCATACAGGGCAAAGAAAAAACCGAAGAGAATGCCGATAGTGAAATATATCCGCAAGTATCGGTCCCAGGGCAACCGCCTGACCCCGGTCATTTTCTTGAAAACCGCAGCAATGATATAGGTGAACCCCAATGCATAGGGAGCGGTCAGCAATACCTGATATAAGGTGCCGTTTACGCTCGCGGCTGCACTGGTGCCCAAACGCAGGTGGAGCAGCAGGTATGCAGCAGCGGTTAAAATAAATGTAATTTTTTCTCTTAAGGTCGTCATGTCAGATTTTACAGCCTGTATATTTCCTCAAACAATTCCGGATAGGACAATTTTCTTCCCCCTTGTACATGTTTTCCCCTCGCTTGTCTACCTTCAGGCAGTAGAGAATGATCCGGAACAGATCGGAAAGGACAGACCATGGATTCAGGACCTTGTTGAAAGGCAGCGTCTGCGTTTTTTCTGTCCGGCTCCGCTTGAGGAGGACCGTGACCGGTTTCTTTCCCTGATTGCCGATCTGCAGTACCGTCGTGACGATTACCTCAGCCAACTGTCCTCCCTCGCCTTAAGCAACCTGACGGCTGCCGACCAGGAAGAATCGCGATTTACCATCATCGGTCACCTCAATGCAAACCGGAAGGATCAAGACACCGCAGCTGCCAAGTTGCTCTGGCAGGCGCGCCTGGTACTTAAACTGGGAGAGTTGCTTGATAAAGAGCAGGCTGAGCTAGACCGACACCTTGCCCTCATTGCCAGCAAGCAGGATCAACTGCTGCAGGAATTACGCGAAGAAAGCGGCACTCCGTTTTCACGAACCCGCCAAATGAGCGAGCAGCAGAGTGCCAGCGATGGAATGCTGCCCCTGCGGCTCAAAGCGTGGGCACAACTGTACACTCTCGGCACCGTTCCCCTGCCCGAGGATTGCCGCTTTTTCATCACTCCCCGGGGGGAAGGAATCGAACAGCTTCTTGAACAGTGTACGGAGGTACTTGCTGACTCGCCTCAACAACCGGTGGTCCTTGACCTGCCGGGCGCTGTTTCTGCGAGCAAGGAAAACGGAATGGAAAAGACACTCCTCAGGCAGGAGCCTAACAGCCATTTGCTGGCCCTGTGCGCACAGCTGCTCACGCAAAACTGTTCAGCAATGGAGATTGCCAGCCATCTCGATCACTGGCAGGAGCATCTCGCCTCCACCTACCCGGCTGGAGAATATGGTCGTTCGCGGCTGACCCTGTACAGTTGCCCGACCCTTAACGCCATACACCTTTTCAAGGACAGCTTTGCCGACACCTCTCTGCCGGTTGGGCAAAGGGACCAGGCGCCTGGCGGATGCGTTCTCGGCTTTCTGGAAACAGCAGACTGAAAACAACGGCGCCATCGACCGGCAAACCGCTGTCCATAAAGGGCGCCTACATCTCCAGCAGACACCAAAAAACCTGCTGACGGTTGTCGATCCAACCGCCAGCAGGTTTTTTCTGACAAAACACACCGCAGCAACGGGAGGGAGAGAGGTCAGCCAGCCTTCTCCTCGCACTCCTGACGATAAGGATTAATGGTCATGACCGGGCAGCAGGCGGTTTTTACCACTTTATCGGCCACGCTGCCGAACATTATCCGTTCCAGCCCCTTGTACCCATGGGTCCCCATAACTATAAGCTGCACCTTATTTTCCGCAGCATAGGCAAGGATTTCCTCGGCTACATCACCGGATAGTACGCTGCTGGAGACTTTTCCCACCCCAAAGGTCTCAAAAGTCGCTTTGTGCTCTTCAACAAAAGTACTCATGCGCTGCTGTGCTGATTCAAACAGCTCTTCCTCCAGATTAGGCAGGTTGACCGGTGGGACGAAAAAACCACTGTAGTCTTCAAAATTCTGGGCGACAAATACCAGGTCCAGATCAGCTTGAAACGTTCCTGCCACATACGCAGCCGCGCTGGCAATCTTTCCGGCGTTATCGGAAAAATCAATGGGTGTGAGAACACGTTTGATTTCCTGCATACGTTACCTCCTTGTGCAACGGGAATGAGAAGAATCTTCCTCTATCTGCTGTAAATTTATAGTCATTTTCATAATTATTTCTACCTTTATTCTTGCACATGCTCTTCGACAACACAAGCCTAAACCGTAATAATTTCAGGAAAAAAGTTGACCCTGTTCTGTGCAGGGAATATATTTTGTCCTCTTTACTATTAACCAACTCGGAGCAGAGAATGGATTTTATCCCTAAATGGATAGCTTGGGAAATAACCCGCCGCTGTAACCTCAAATGCGTACATTGCCGTTCCTCCTCAGAACTTGAGGTCAGCAACCATCCCGATTTCTCCCTTGCAGAAGCCAAACGAATCCTCGACGATATTCACAGTTATGCCGACCCGGTTATCGTCCTCTCCGGCGGAGAACCGTTGCTGCGAGAGGATGTTTTCGATATTGCAGCCTACGGCACCAGCCTGGGAATGCGCATGTGCCTTGCAACCAACGGCACCCTTGTCACCGAGGAGACCTGCCATAACATCAAACAGGCAGGCATCCGAATGGTATCCCTCAGCCTTGACGGGTCCACCGCAGCAGTACATGATGATTTCCGCAGCCAGCCGGGTGCATTTGCCGGCACAATGCATGCCATTGAACTCTTCAACAAACATGGAATTGATTTCCTGATCAATTCCAGCTTTACCCAGCGCAACAAACAGGAAGCACCGAAGATTTACGAGCTGGTCAAATCATTGGGAGCCACTGCCTGGTACCTGTTCATGATCGTTCCCACAGGCAGGGGCGAGGAGATCATGGCAGAGCTTATTCCCGAAGAGGAATACGAGGATATGCTCAACTGGCACTACGACATGGAAAAAGAGGAAACAGACATTCTTGTTCGTCCCACCTGCGCGCCTCAGTACTACCGTATTGTACTGCAGCGGTCAAAAGAGGAGGGCTCTCGCTTTAAGCGCCGCAGTCTGAAATTTTCCACAGGTGGTTCGAAGGGCTGCCTTGCCGGTCAGTTAATCTGCCTTATCGATGTTGATGAGAATGTCCTCCCCTGCAGCTATTTCCCGCTTTCAGGCGGCAACTTGCGGGAGCAATCGTTTAAGGATGTATGGGAAAATTCCAAACTCCTCAAGGACATGCGTGATTTCAAAAAGTACAAGGGCACCTGCGGACAGTGCGAGTATGTCAACGTCTGCGGCGGCTGCCGGGCCCGCGCCTATGCCATGACCGGCGATTACATGGCCCAGGAACCCTTCTGCCGCTACCAGCCCGGCGAAAAAGAAAACAGCTAAAAACAACTCCAGAGAAAAACTATGAACACAACCTTTCTACAGGCATGCCGAGGCGAGAAAACCGACTATACCCCTGTCTGGTTTATGCGCCAGGCCGGCCGCTACCTGCCGGAATACCGCGAGGTAAGAGGGAAAACGACCTTTCTGGAGCTCTGTAAAAGCCCTGAACGCTGCACCGAGGTCACGCTTCAACCCATTGAACGTTTCGGTTTTGACGCCGCCATCCTCTTTTCCGACATCCTGATCCCTATGGAGGCGATGAATCTTCGTCTGGAATTTCACGAAGGCAGAGGGCCTGTCTTCCCCGACCCGGTCAGAACCGAAGCGGATGTACACGCGCTCATCGTTCCCGATCCGGAAGAGACTATGCCCTTTGTGATGGAGACGATCCGGATGCTGCGCAACGAACTGAGTATACCGCTCATAGGTTTTTCCGGCGCGCCATTCACCCTGGCCACGTACCTGCTGGAAGGCGGCTCATCCAAATTCTTTTATGAAACCAAGCGGATGATGTTTGCCGCGCCCGACCTGTACCACGCACTCCTCAAGAAAATTACCGCCTGCACCAGCTTCTACCTCCAGGCACAGGCCCGGGCAGGTGCCCAGGCGCTGCAGATTTTTGATTCATGGGCCGGCGTTCTTGCTCCAGGTGATTACGCCCGCTACGCGCTGCCTTATGTCCAGTCCATTATCAAGGACCTGAGATCGACAACCGACGTCCCTATCATCTACTTCGCCAATAACGGATCCACCCTTATCCCGCATACAGTCACAGCCGGCGCCGACGTCCTCGGTCTGGATTGGCGCATCAACATAGGCGATGCCATCAACCAGGTGGGCAACCATGCCGTACAGGGCAACCTTGACCCCATGGCGCTCTTCCTTCCTGACAAGGAACTGGAAAAACGGATCCAACGGCTCCTGGCCGATGCTTCACACGCACGAGGCCACATCTTCAACCTCGGTCACGGCATTCAACCCCAGACCCCACCGGATAAAGCGCGCGTAGCGGTTGACGCTGTACACCGTTTCAGCGGCCGCTAGTCGGACGAGAAACCAGTGCAGGGAAAGCGCGTGACAATTCCGGGGATTGACGAATGCACAAAAATGATGGCAACCTATGCGATGCTGGAAAATATCCGTCAGCATTCGCTGGTTGTAGCCCGCCTCGCCGACCGGCTGGTTACCGGGCTGGCAGAAACAGTGCAGCCGGAGCACCTCGCCTCCCGTGAACTCGTCATTGCAGGAGCACTGCTCCATGATATTGCGAAAACACCCTGCTTGGAGGGTGCCTGCAACCATGCCCATGTTGGAGCGCAAATCTGCAGGGAGCACGGCTATCCCGAAGTTGCGACTATTGTCCAGGAACATGTCATCCTCAGCTCCCATGAACCGGAGCGGTACGCGCGCGGCATTTTCACCCCTCAGGAAATCGTCTATTATGCCGATAAAAGGGTACGCCATCACCAGGTTGTTGATCTGCCGGACCGGCTGGAGTACATCCTTGATCACTATGGAAAAGACGATGCCGAGCGCAGGCAATTAATCCGCCAGAACTTCAATCGCTGCATTGAACTTGAGGAGTTGCTCTTCAAGTGGCTTCATTTTACCCCGGAACAGCTCGGTACATACTGATCTGCCCCAGCTGAGCCTGCTGATGGAAATGCCTGCCCGGGCTGGACGCCCGCAATTATGTGGTTAAGGTTCCGTTCGTTACCCGAAACGGCACCCTCGGCGACTGGCCTGGCGGGAAGTCTACTATTGAGTATCCGCAACCTTTCGGAGGAGCCTCCGATAATTGATGCTAACTTTCTCTTCAGGAGCAGAAAACATGCGATGCCTCCCCAAACTCTTCGTAGTATGCGCCACCGCAATACTGTGGCTGCTGCCATGTCCGTCTTCGCCACTCTCTGCGGATTTAGGCCAACGACCTCTCAAGCCGGCAGTAATGGAAGACACCGGTGCCCTTGTCCGCATGGCTGACAATTTTTTCATCATCTACGACCCGTCCCACACCATGAATGTCCCCTACAAGGATACAGGGCTTACCCGAATTGAAGCAGAAAAGCAGATTCTCCGGCAGAGCAACGCTTCCCTTCCTGAACTGGGGTGGCAGGCAGGACTCTATCCCCATTGGAAGGGAGGACTCTGGCTCCATGGTTCTCCCATGGGTTTCAAACCATACTATCCCCTGCACCGTTACGACCAGGAGGCGTTTGCCGCAGCAATCGACCGCCTGCCCACTCTCCCCCAAGGCCCGCCAATGCTCCAGAGAGGGCTGATGAAACTTGAGCATCTCCTGGGTCTGCCTGGCCAAACAGAAGTCTTTATTTTCTCGGACGGAAAAGAGTCTACGTATCCGGAAATAGAACCATCACCACTGGAGCAGGCCCGAAAAATCACCGAGACCTACGACGTGTGTTTCACCATCGTCAGCAGTGCCACTGAACCACTGGATCGACAGTTGCTCGACGATATCGCAGCCCTCAACAGCTGTTCTCAGGTCATGGATTTTGATACCGTCTATGCACACCCGGAACATCTACTGGGCAAGCTGTATCAGGATCAGGGAAGCAGCCACTTCAACAACATCCTCTTTGACTTTGACCAGGCTGCAATCAAACCCGAATATCGCAAGGTACTGGACGCCTTGGGCACCCACCTTGTCCAGCACCCCACAGCTCGAGTGGTGCTTTCCGGATTTACAGACAGTATAGGCAGCGAAGCCTACAACATCGGTCTTTCTCAGCGCCGCGCAGAGCAGGTACAGCGCTACCTCCGGCAAGGTTTTCAACTTGCCCCGGATCAAATCCTGCTCTACTGGTACGGGTATGCCAACCCCATCGCATCGAACGCCACCGCCGAAGGGCGAAGTCTTAATCGCCGAGTAACCATCAGTCTGCGCACCCGATAACCATTCACCGCCTCTAGCTTCCATTTCCAACGGAGAGAACATGTACCTGCAATTTCACGGCGCTGCAAAAAACGTCACCGGGTCCTGTCACTATCTCGAATGCGGAGACACCCGAATTCTTATAGATTGCGGACTGTACCAGGGAGGAAGAGAGCTGGAAGAGGAAAACCAAAACGATTTTGGTTTCGATCCTGCCAGCATTGATTTCCTGCTACTTACCCATGGCCACCTCGACCACTGCGGCAGAATCCCGCTGCTGGTCAAACGGGGATTTCAAGGGACTATTGTCACCACATCTGCGACCCGGGAGCTTGCCCGTCTGGTCATGCTTGATTCTGCCCGAATCCACGAGGAGGAAGCGCGATATAAGAACTATAAAAACAGTAAACGAAAAAAATACGACACCCCCTTTGTGCCACTGTACGATACCCTCGACGCCCTTAACAGTCTTGATTTTTTTGTTGACATAGCTGCGTTTGAAGAGGCGCACCCCCTCTGTCCCGGCATACAGGTGACCTTCTTTGATGCCGGCCATATCCTCGGGTCAGCCTCGATCCTCATCGAACTGGACACCCCGGCGTGTCGCAAACGGATTCTTTTTTCAGGCGATCTGGGGTACAACGACCGGGCGATCCTCCCTGATCCGGCAACGCCTCCCCATGCTGATGTGGTGGTTATGGAAACCACCTATGGTAATCGGCTGCACAAGCAACTTCAGCCTTCTATTGAAGAACTTTACCAGGCGATCAATACCACTATCAGCCGCAACGGCAATGTCCTCATTCCCAGCTTTGCCTTGGAACGGAGCCAGGAAATACTCTACTACCTCCGGGAGGGAGTGGAACAGGGACGACTGCCCAAAGACCTGCAGGTGTATCTCGACTCACCCATGGCCATCTCTGCAACCCAGATTTTCAGAAGGCATCCGGAATGTTTTGATGAAGAAACCTGGGATGTGGTGGCTTCAGGAAGAGACCCGTTTGAATTACCCGGTCTGCATTTCTCCCGAGAGACGGCAGAATCCATGGAGCTTAAACAGGCACGGGGAGTGGTGATCATTGCCGGTTCCGGGATGTGTACTGCGGGAAGGATTCGCCATCACCTGCGCCATAACCTCTGGCGCAGGGAAGCTGCAGTGATCTTTGTCGGTTATGCCGGAATGGGAACCCCAGCACGCAGCATCATCGACGGTGCCCAGTCCATACGCATTTTTAGAGAAGAAATAGATGTCAACGCCGATATCTATACTATTGGCGGCTTTTCCGCCCATGCTGACCAGAAAGAGCTGCTCAGCTGGCACCAAAAGACAGGCAACCCGGAGCGAACATTTCTGGTCCATGGGGAAGAAGAGGCCATGACCACCTTTGCCGAGTTGCTTTCCGATACCGAGGTGGTCATTCCCGATACCCACGATCGATACGACCTCGCACAGAAATAAGCCCACCAACGGCCTTCGTTTTTCCCTGCAGGCAAACCTCCGGTATTGCCGGCAGGGAATCAACGGCGGCTACATCTCCTGTGACGATGGAGAAACATCCTCGACGGCCTGTTGCCCCTTCTCCATTACATCGCCGGCAGCTTCCTGAACCGCCTCTGCGCTGTCAACCGCTCCCTCCTTCATGGCGTCGCTGGCTTCCTGGCCGGCTTCACCGGAAGCTTCCAGTGTCTCATTGCCCATCTCTTTGGTCTCTTGCCAGAGCTCAGATGACTCCTCCTTGGTTTTCTCCCACACCTCCCCACTCACATCTTTGGTTTTCTCCCAGGTTTCGCTGCTGACCTCCTTGGTCTTATCCCATGCTTGTGCAGACTCCTCCTTGGTCTTATCCCAGGCATCAGCACTGACCTCCTTGGTTTTGCCCCAGACCTCCTGACTCACCTCCTTGGTCTTCTTCCACCCTTTTTCAGCAGAATCGCTCGTGGCCTCAGCCACAGCTCCTGCAGCCTCCTTCACTTCCTTACCAGCGGCATCCCACTTATCCGGTGAGGTCGGGGTTTCCTCGCTTGCAGCGGCAACACCCACGCTGACAACCAGACCAATGGCCAACAGGTTTCGTACAATTTTCCACAGACTATGGACGCTATGCATACCTTATCCCTCCGCAATTATTCATTAATAGTTCTAATAACATGTACTTATAGGTCTTATTTCCATAATGGCAAGCAGGGAAATGCACAATTACGCCATCGCCAGGATACTCTCCGCCCGATTTGGGCCAGGCTAAAACCTCAATGCAAATCACCGTCACCTCAACCGCCTACAGAGTAGTACCTGCCCTAAATTACGGACATTTTATTGGACTTTCTCCATCCTCTTTCGTATAGTTTTACCCGGCTGGACAGCAAGGGGGGGCCGATCGCTACCCTCGCCGATGAAGCGCATTGATGGCCGATGCATTGTCTTCCCTCAAGCTTCTGCCAGGGTGTCCAGGCAACCGCAATTTGTATGAAAAAATCCCCTGCATAAACGGTCGACTGACCGGTGCAGCAATTCATTCACAACTCGACATGTGCATTCCGTTGCCACAGGCCTATAAGCGTTCTCTCATGATTATTTCGAGCACTGTTTTCAATGATCACCTTCAACGAGTGCGAGCCAGTATGCTTGACTATTGCTCAAAGCGTATTCCCCTGATTCTCCTCTTTTTATTCTTCCCGTTCATTTCCTCCTCCAGCGCTGCTACCGATCTTCCCGAAACGTGGACGGCCCAGGAGGCGGTACGCTTCGCCATCAGCAATAGCCCGGACGCTGAAGCGGCTAGACACCGCATCGAATCAGCGCGGGCAGATATTCGGCTTGCAAGAGCGGCTTTCTACCCGCAACTCAGCCTCCACGGCGAGTATGCCCGTACCAACAATCCCATGTACTCGTTTGGCAATATCCTCAATCAAGGTGTGTTTTCCAACACCATTGATTTCAATAACCCCGGATTAACCGACAACCTGCAGTTCAAAGCACTTCTTGTCTACCGTTTCTACAACGGAGGTGGTGATAAGGCAGAACTCGCTATGGCCGAATACCGGGAAAAGACCTCAACCCTTCAACAGCAATCAGTCCATGGACGACTGGGGCTGGAAGTCGTCCGGGCCTTCTTCACCATCGCCCAGGCCAAGGAAACGGTGCAGGCCAGGGAATCGGCCGTTAGCGCATTGAGCGCATCACTGCAGGTTGCCCAGGCACGATTTGACGAGGGTGACCTGCTCAAGGAGGAACTACTCAACCTGCAGGTACAGCACTCCCTGGCCCGAGAAAATCTCATTCAAGCCAAACATGGGCTGGCTCTGGCAAATCGCGGTTTTCTCAACCTGCTGGGCCTCACCCAGGGCGACCCGTTGATCGATCTCAGCGGCAGTGTTTTTCAGCACGTGCCCGACTCTCCAGATTTTCGACAACGTCCGGCGTATCAGGCCATGGAGACAGCGGTGGAACTCTCCGAAGTAGCTGTTCGCAAATCAGAGGCTGGATACCACCCCACTGCCGATGCCTTCGGCTCTTACCAGGTGGACAAAGGCTACCAGCTCGATGAGGGATCCGGCAACTCATGGCTGGCGGGGGTACGGGTTAACTTCACCCTTTTCAACGGACACCAGACTGCTGCTGCGGTGGAAAAAGCCAAGGCGCAACGGGGAGAGGTGAAACAGCAACTTCATCAACTGGAGCTGGACTTTAACCTCCAACTCGAGCAGGCACTCCTGGGACTGGAGCAGGCAGAAGAACGGGTGCAGGTGACTTCACAGGTTGTTGCTTCTGCCGCTGAAAGTGCCCGCCTCTCCCGCGCCCGCTTCAAGGAGGGACTGCTGCTCTCCTCGGAACTCATTGATACAGAAAACAGACTGACCGACGCAGAGGTACGCAATGCTCTGGCTCACGCCGATCATCGAATAGCAGTGGCCACCCTGCGCCATGCAGCAGGCCTAATGCAATATCCGCAATAGCAACCTCCCTCGTCAAAGGAAAGACTCATGAATCCTTTTGGTGCATTTCTCATCTGCTCTCTTCTCAGTTGTTCAGCCCTTCTTTTTCCTCCATGCCCTTCTGCCGCAGAGCAGGCAACAGGGGAACAGGTCCAGGTCACTGTCGCTCCGGTCATTCGCCAGAATGTTCCTTCCCTGATTGAGGTTGTCGGCACTATACAAGCCGCTGAGCGGGCGACCATTGCCGCCAAAGTTACCGGTGTCATCACTGATATTCCGGTGGTGCTGGGGTCTCGGGTCAATGGTGGAGACCTGCTGGTGGCTATCAGTGCGGAAGAAATATCGGCCAGGGTAAACCAGGCCGATGCCCAGCGGCAGCAGGCCAAACGCAACCTGGACAGAGAGAGAAAACTGCTCAAAAAAAATGCCACCACCTCCGAGACGGTCAAGTCCATGGAGGATAGGTACAATGTAGCCAGAGCCGCCTTTGAGGAGGCAAAAACCATGCTCGGCTACACCCGAATCAGTGCTCCGTTTCCCGGAGTCATCACCAAAAAATCGGCCCAACCCGGGGACCTGGCGACTCCTGGAATGCCCCTGCTGCATATAGAAAACGACCAACACCTTCAGGTGTCCACCTCCGTCCCCGCGAGTTTGGTTCTTGACATTCATCCAGGTGACCGTCTCCAGTTGAAGGTGCCGGCTGCCGACATTCTTGCCGAAGGAGTAGTTGCAGAAGTCGCTCCATCGGCAGATCCGGCATCGCGAACAGCGCCAGTCACCATTGATCTTCCAGCCAACCGCAACCTGCGAACAGGCCAATTCTCTCGAGTGATGCTGCCAGGTAAAGAGCAGCAAAGCCTGTTTATTCCACAGAGTGCCGTCATTGCCTGGGGGCAGATGGATCGTGTTTTTGTGGCCGAAAACGGTTTGGCCAGATTGCGCCTGGTCCGCATCGGCATGCACCACAACGGCATGGTGGAAATACTCAGCGGATTGGAACCTGGAGAGCAAGTCATCACCAGCAATAATGCTCTTCTCCTCAACGGCCAGCCACTGCAGATACGCCCATGAACGCCTCCCCCCCACAGCATCCTGGTTTTGCAGGTCGCCTGGCAGCGGCTTTTATAGATTCCAAGTTGACGCTGATCGGCATCGCCGCCTCTCTTCTGCTTGGGATGCTCGCTCTTACCTATCTTCCCCGAGAAGAGGAACCGCAAATCAAGGTTCCCATGATCGACGTCATGGTCGCCATGCCAGGGGCCGATGCCAAAGAGGTCGAGCAACGACTTTCCATCCCCATGGAAAAACTGCTGTACGAATTGCCGGGAGTGGAATACATCTATTCCACCTCCATGCCGGGCCAATCTCTGCTGGTGGTTCGCTTCTACGTGGGAGAAGATCTGGAAGATTCCATTGTTCGGCTCAACCAGAAGCTCCAGACCAATTTTGACCGCATTCCCCATGGGGTATCAACCCCACTGGTCAAGCCACGCACCATCGACGATGTTCCCATCCTGGCCCTGACCTTTCATTCAACCGTATACGACCATTACACCCTGCGGCGGCTGACAGCAGAGGTAGACGATGCCATTAAAAACATCTTCGAGGTAGCAGAAACCACGCTCATCGGCGGTACCCGACGGCAGGTACGGGTACTGTTTGATCCCCTCGAGCTGGCAGCCAGAAACCTCACCCCTCTGGAACTGGCTGGCCAACTCAAGCAGGCCAATAGACAATCCATCTCCGGCAGCCTCCAATCCTTAAACACAGAGGTCCTGCTGCAGACCGGCACCTTCCTCGAGTCGGCAGAGGCCATTGGCAGAATTGTGATTGGAGTCTATGGCGGGAAACCGGTTTATCTGGACGAGGTTGCAGAAATTATTGATGGTCCCGAGGAACCCGGCTCGTATGTGCTGCACGGTGAAGGGCAGCAGCAAACCACGGAAGCGGCGGTGACGCTCTCGGTTGCCAAACGACCGGGAGCAAACGCCGTGCATGTGGTGGAAACAGTGCTGGAGAAGGTGGACAGCCTTAAAGGAACCCTTATCCCCCCAGAGATCAGTGTTACGGTTACCCGCGATTATGGCGAGACAGCAGCAGAAAAATCCAATGAGCTGCTCCTTCATATGGGCATTGCCGTCTTTGGCGTGGCGGTCCTGATACTTGTGTTTCTCGGCTGGCGTGAATCAATCATAGTTCTGCTCGCTATTCCCTCCACCCTGTCGCTGACCCTTTTGCTCTTTTATCTTTACGGCTATACCCTTAACCGGATTACCCTCTTTGCGCTGATTTTTTCCATCGGTATCCTGGTGGATGACGCAATTGTGGTGGTGGAGAATATTGTCCGACATCTCCGTCTTCCGGAGAGTAAAAATCTCTCCTTCAGAGAAATCGCAATCGCTGCAGTCGTTGAGGTTGGCAACCCCACCATCCTGGCAACATGGGCAGTCATTGCCGCGATCCTGCCAATGGCTTTTGTCGGCGGACTTATGGGGCCCTACATGCGCCCGATTCCTGTTGGGGCAACGGCAGCCATGCTTTTCTCCTTGGTGATCGCCTTTACCGTGACGCCATGGGCCTCCATCCGGATTCTCAAACGACGATCGCAACACAACGACAGTGGTCATGATCCGGACCATGCGCCCGATGACGTCTTCACCAGACTCTACCATCGGATCATGGACCCTCTGCTGGGCAGCACGCTATGGCGGGCGTTATTTTTCATCTCCATCATCGGCTTGCTTGGCGGTTCTTTCACCATGGTCTACCTGGGGCTCGTAAAGGTAAAAATGCTGCCTTTTGACAACAAGTCCGAATTTCAAATCATCCTTGATATGCCTGAAGGCGGCACCCTGGAGCACACTGCGCGCGTGGCTATGGAGATGGCTGAGCTGATCAGTAAAGAACCGGAAGTGATCAATTACCAGGTGTATGCCGGTACAGCCTCGCCGTACAACTTCAACGGCCTGGTTCGCCACTATTTCATGCGTTCGGGACCGAACGTGGCCGATATCCAGGTCAATCTCAAACCCAAGCATGACCGAGACTCACAGAGTCACGACATTGCCCGGCGTATCCGACCCGGGGTGGCAGCCATTGCCGCCAGGCACGGCGCAGCGGTCGCTGTAGCGGAAGTGCCCCCTGGTCCGCCTGTTCTGCAGACACTGGTCGCGGAAATCTATGGCCCGTCCGAACAGGAGCGGGAACAGTTGGCGGCTGAGGTCAAACATATCTTTTCCACCACCGAAGGGGTAGTCGACATTGACTGGTATCGGGAAAAGGAACGGATGAAAACCGTCATTACTGTAGACAAGGAAAAAGCCGCACTCAATGGAATTTCTGAGGATAGTATTACTCGGGCGGTACAGATGGGGCTTGGAGGGGCGTCCATCGATCTTTTCCACCAACCCAGGGATAAAGAGGAAATCAATATCGTCCTGCGATTGCCCCAGGCGCAACGGGCCAGAATAGATACCCTGCTCAACATCGCAATCAGGTCATCGGTTACCACCACTGGGGCTGCACTTGTTCCCTTGAGAGAGCTGGTAACGATCTCCCAGGCACCAGTCGATCAGCCGATCTACCGCAAAAACCTGCGTCCGGTCATCTATGTAACCGGTGATGTTGCCGGCGCGGCAGAGAGCCCTGTTTATCCCATCCTCCAGATGAACAGCCGCATCCAGCAGCTCCAGGCAGTCGATTTCGGCGGCAGGGAGGGCACAGTCCGTCTCTACCACCTCACCCAGCCTTTCAATGAAACCGAACCGGCCATCAAATGGGACGGCGAATGGCACATCACCCTGGAAGTTTTCCGCGATCTGGGGCTCGCCTTCTGCGTGGTCATGGTGCTGATCTACATGCTCATGGTCGGCTGGTTCAAGGACTACATCACTCCGCTGGTTGTCATGGCTGCAATTCCTTTTTCCTTAATCGGTATCTTGCCGGCTCACTGGGCGCTGAATGCCTTTTTTACCGCCACCTCCATGATCGGCTTCATGGCAGGCGCCGGCATCGTTGTGCGCAACTCTATTATTCTGGTAGACTTCATTGAGCTGCGGGTCAGTCATGGCCTCGCCCTGGACGAGGCGGTTGTTGAAGCCGGCGCCATCCGTTTCCGACCGATGCTGCTCACCGCGCTTGCTGTGGTTGTTGGCGCCTCGGTCATCCTTGCCGACCCCATCTTCCAGGGGCTCGCGATTTCGCTCATGTTCGGTGAAATCGCCTCACTCATGATAAGCAGGATGGCGGTACCGGTGCTCTATTACATGGTCAAATCCAGGACACTCTAACCTTTTTCTTACCTACAATACGTTCATGTTCGGCATTGAAAATTATCCCGGATTCATCCTGGCTGGCGTCCTGCTGAATGTCGCCCCGGGAACCGATACCTTCTATATCATCAGCCGCAGCATCAGCCAGGGGACCAGAGCTGGAATAGCTTCTGCCCTGGGGGTGTGCAGTGGCGCTGTCGGCCATACCCTTCTGGCCGCCTTCGGCCTCTCGATGATCCTCACCACCTCGGCCACGCTCTTTTTCATGGTCAAACTTGCCGGCGCGGTTTACCTGGCCTACCTTGGCTGGACGCTCTTGAAAACCCCACCAGCTGCAATGGAAGGGCACCACTGCCTCCATTCATCCAGTTCGCTGCGCAGGATTTACTGTCAGGGCATTCTGACCAACCTTCTCAACCCCAAGGTTGCTCTGTTTTTTCTCGCCTTTCTTCCCCAGTTTATCAAAACGGACTCGCCCTACGGGCCATTGCCCTTCCTGATTCTGGGAGCCACCTTTGTCACTACCGGCACCCTCTGGTGTTGTTTTCTCGCCTGCAGTGCCGCAAAAACCACTGGGTATTTACGGGAGCACAGCAGTATGCAGCACCTGCTGCAGCGATGCACAGGGATGCTGTTTATTGTCTTTGGTCTCCAGTTAGCCTTCAGTCGAAACTAGTCCCGCAAACCTCAGCCAGCTTTTAGATATCCCATGGACCCAATACAACCGATCGGTCTTATTCACTCTCCCATTACCTCCCCGCAGAACGCCCCCATACAGCCGGGAGGGGCATCGAAGCTGGAGGGGAAAGTCGAACTCTATCCGGAGTACACCCCTGGACTCGAAGATCTCGAAGGCTTCAGCCACATCTACCTCCTCTATCGTTTCCACCTGGCCAGACGTACGGAATTATCTGTCACCCCGTTCATGGATACCGTCCCCCGGGGCGTCTTTTCCACCCGTTCCCCGCTCAGACCCAACCACATAGGTATTTCTATTGTTCGCCTGATCAGCAGAGAGGACAATATCCTGCATATCTGCGGAGTGGATACCGTTGATCAAACCCCACTACTGGACATCAAACCCTATATCCATGCCTTTGACGGAGTGGAAGAAAGTCGATCTGGATGGATGACCGCAGACGCGGCAACCGTTGCCGCCAGACGCTCAGACAACCGGTTTACCTGAGCTAACGAAAAGGCACGGCCAGCCTCCCCCTTTTACACGCTCTTCACCGGGTGCAGGTAATTCTGTATCTGCTCCCCCGGTAAACCGAGTAATTCCGCCATTGCAACGGCAATCAGCAGTCCCCTGGCAGCGCTGATCCCTACAACTTCACGATGACAGGGGTACGTTGTCTGTTGCGTTGTCAGTCGTACTCCTGTCAACTGGCAGTCCCTGATCTTGTGCGGGGAGCGGTTCACCCCCTCCAACCGGGAAAGGTAGGGGTCATCACCAACCCAGATAACCCTGGACGGCATCACAACCGATGCGATGTGATCAATGCCTTCGCCAATGGCAGCATAGTCCAGGTGGGGATCGGCCTCCATTCCGCTGACAATGAGCCAGTCGGGTACGGCAATGCCAAGAAGCGTTGTCGCATCCCGGAGGGAGCGAATTCCATACTCAAGAATCAGAATCTCAGCTGTCTCCTTCCCCCACAGCGCCTTGCCGCCCAAAGCAAAGGGAAATTCCATTTTTTCCATGGTGGTCCGTGGATTGCCCACCTGCAAAATGGAGAGCGGCAACCCCACTTCGGTATTGTACGATAGAAGGGTACCCCTGGTTTCTCTGCTGGTGCTGAGCAGTTCTACCAAGGTTCGTTTGATCGTTGTTTTCCCCGTAATACCGACAATACCTATGACCAACACCGGGTTTCTCTGCAGGTAGTGACGACTGGCATGAGCAAGCATCCATCGCGCTGTTTTGCCGAGCAGCGAGGGTCCCCTGGACGGAGAAGAGAGCGATTCGACCTCTGGGACCGGTATCGACGCGGGCCGTGATGGCCTTGATTGGGGCTGATGGAAATAGGTTTCCAGGCGATCAAATCCCTGTTCCAGGTCGGCCATCTCCCTGCCAAAGTTAATTCGCAGATGGGATTCCCCGGATGGACCGAAAGCCACGCCGGGCACAGTGGCCACCTTGACCTTGTCCAGGATGTCATAGGCCAGACGGTGACTGTCACCGGCAAGGGGAACAATATCTTTGATCCGGGGAAAAACAAAATAGGTAGCCTTGGGGAGCTGGTAATCCATCACCTGCGATAATCCATCAAGACGGGTGATGCAGTAGTTGCGTCGACGCTTGAACTCGGATCGAAACTCGTCAAGGAATTCTGCTCCGTAGCGCAGAGCCCCAATGGCTGCATATTGGGATGGAACAGGGGCGCAGGTCACCATGGCATCATGGAACTTGACCATGCGGTTTATCCGTTCCCGAGCACCATGGACAAACCCGACCCTCCAGCCGGTCATGGCATAAGCCTTGGAGAAGGAACAGGCGCGAATGATCCGGTCTCTGGCCTCGGGAATCAGGGTAGCGGAAAAGTGGGGTTCATCGACGTAGTAAAAATCCTTATACACCTCATCGATCAGAATCAGCAGGTTGTGATCGATACAAATTTTTACCAGTTCCCGGGTCTTTTCCTCGGAAAAAAGCGTTCCGGTCGGATTATTGGGGCTGCAGTAGAGCAGAATCCTG
This sequence comes from Desulfogranum aggregans, assembly GCF_055398265.1. Classification (NCBI taxonomy): domain Bacteria; kingdom Pseudomonadati; phylum Thermodesulfobacteriota; class Desulfobulbia; order Desulfobulbales; family Desulfobulbaceae; genus Desulfogranum; species Desulfogranum aggregans. Next base: position 1,567,792 of record NZ_AP042447.1, read on the forward strand.
GTTTTTTTGGTGATTCCGCGGGTAATCCGCTCCACATGAAAATCAAAATTTTTTTCCTCGTCCAGCTCGACATATCGCGGAACGCACCCGGCAATGGATATTGCTCCCAGATAGGAGGCATAGGAAGGGCTGGGCAGCAACACCTCGTCACCGGGTGAAGTGAATGCAAGCAGGGTGGCGGTAATCCCCTCTATGGATCCTGCGGTAACCAGGATCTCGCCGTCCGGGTCATAGTACAATCCGTCGGACTCGAGAGAAAGGGCAATCTCCTCCCGCAGTTCTGTCAGACCGGTGGTGAGCGAATACTTATCGCAGAGGCCGGCGGCAATTTTCTCCTGGGCAAAGCCGATAACACGAGCAGGCGTCCGAAAACTGGGAATCCCTTGCGCCAGGGAGACGGTGCCGGGAAGGCGGGCGGCTGCCAGTTCCATCGCCTTGATAGGCGAAAGTTGAAACTGTTCGGATGGCGGAGTCTTGGAAAGCAAGGTCATAGGCGGCAAGCAGCGTTGAGGTCGGCGATACCGTCCTCGGTCCCGCTGATAAAAATCATCGCGCATACACCGGGGAAAAACCGCCTTCCATTATCAGTAATTGATGATCGACCGTGTGGATGACGCCCCCCGTAAGGGAAAATATCTAAAAACTTCTGCCCTTCCGGGGGGAATGAAACGTAGAGGGTCTATTCCGCAGTGGTCGGATCGATGACTGTATGTACGGTGGCGATGCTGTTGGCAGGAAAGCCTCCCTGTTCGGCGTGCTGACGCACTGTCGCCTCATCCGGTGCAATATAGACGCAGTAAACCTTGTCGTTGGTGACGTAACTCTCCACCCATTGGATGGCCGGCCCCATTTCCTGCAGTACTCCGCAGGATGTGCGGGAAATCGCCTTCAATTCATCGGCGGAAAGGTTACCTGCTCCAGGAATTTCACGTTCAATGATGTATTTCGGCATTGCTGGTCCTCCGGTTTTGCATGGGGCCATACATTGAAGAAAACCACTTATCCTGACCTCAATCCAATGTACAGCATTGATTGACCTCAACGGCCACCTATGAACAGTATTACCCGCAAATTGGCTCTCGAGCAACAAATGTATATCCTCCTTCCTACCGGAGTCCTCTCTATCCCGCACCAGCTTCAACCGATGAAAGTTTACAGAAACACAGTACGCTCTGTGGTATACTTCCACGTCCAGGAGCCGATATTCTGGAGTCGACCAACAGCGTGACCGGAGAGATTCCCCCTGGCTCACTGAACCAATGAAACGCTCCCTTCCAGAAAGGCGGGCAAACAACCCAGCTTACTCTATCAGAGCACCTGCTATGCTTGGCAGGACAGACACCGATATGATCAACCAAACCCTCACATTTATCCTTGCAGGAGGTATAGGTTCGCGCCTCTTCCCTTTGACAGCTAAACGCTCCAAGCCTGCCGTCCCCTTCGGCGGCAAGTACCGGATTATCGATTTCACCCTTGCCAACTGCCTGCACTCAGGACTGCGCAGAGTGCTGGTGCTCACCCAGTATAAATCTCACTCCCTGAACAAGCACCTCCGTGATGGCTGGTCGATTTTCAACCCGGAACTGAATGAATACATCACCCCGGTACCAGCACAGATGAATCGGGGTCAACACTGGTACGAAGGGACAGCCGATGCCATTTACCAGAACCTCAACCTCATCGAACGAAACCATTCCGAATATACCCTTATACTCTCCGGCGATCACATCTATCGCATGGATTATGCCGCGATGCTCCAGTATCACAGGGAACAGGCAGCTGGGATAACCATTGCCTGCATGGAGGTACCACTTGCCGAGGCTCCTGCTTTCGGAGTGGTCACATGTAACGAGCAGAACAGGATTACAGGCTATGAGGAAAAGCCGACTCACCCCACACCCCGGCACGCAGCACCGGACAAGGCATTGGTTTCCATGGGCCTGTATGTCTTTTCCACCAATCTTCTCAAAGAGGCGCTTGCCGCGGACCAGCAGAACAAGGATTCACAGCACGATTTCGGTATGGACGTCCTGCCACAGCTGGTTGCTGAGCAGCACGTCTGTGCATACCACTTCGGCGGCATTGCAGGGAGGGTAACACCTGATCGTTACTGGCGGGATGTTGGAACCATAGACGCCTTTTACACGGCCAATATGGATCTTCTCCAACCAACGCCACCGTTAGACCTCTACCAGTCCGACTGGCCTATTCGAACCTATCAACCGCAAACGCCCCCAGCACGAACCTTTCCCGGTCCTTCGGGCAAAGAGGGTATTTTTATGAACTCCATCCTGGGCGGTGGAGTCATCGTTGCCGGCGGTACAGTGACACACTCGGTGCTGTTTGCAGGTACCGTTATCCACGATCAGGCCTTGGTGAAGCGGTGCATCCTCTTTGAAGGGGTACGTGTCGGCAAGAGGGTCAGGCTCAACAACTGCATCGTAGACAAGTATGTTGTCATCCCGGAGGGTGAGTGCATCGGTTTCGATCCGGAACGGGACCGGCAACGTTTTGCTGTCAGCGACAAGGGCATAGTGGTGATTCCCGAAGGTTTCCAATTCTCCTGAAAATGGAGCAGCTCTTTGTTTCAAATAAAGCAAGCGGGGAGGTAACCCCTGCGCCATGCGGCATCTGCCCCACCTAGGCGCCCCACCCGAGTCAGTTGTGATTACCTCGCCCGAAAGCTCACCGATATTCATCGCGTTGCCCACTGCCCTTCGCTGGCGGCATGGACCACCTCCTCCAATTCGCGAAAAAACCAGGGTTGAGCGGCATGACGTTTCCTGCCTTGGCGAATAAGCCGCTGCAGCCTGTCTCGAAGTTCTCCAAGCTCGCATGATGCGTCTTTCCACGTGTGTGCATGGGGAGCCTTGACGCCTCCCGGACGGTTAACTGCGGTGTAAAGGCTTTCTGCCAGGGGCAGGGTAATGTTTCCATCCACCTGGAGGTGCATGGCCTGCTGATAATGCCTTATGGCCCGGCGGGTCTGCTTGCCAAGCACTCCATCCACTGCACCGCGATAATACCCCAGTATGGAGAGCTGCCGCTGTACTCTGCGAACCGTATTTTTATCGGTGTAGACAGTCACTCGAGCGCCTGCTGCGTCCCTCTGCAGGTGATCGGCGATGAGCTGTCTTGCCCAGCGTTCCTCTTCGGGAGAGAGCTTCCTGCCTACTTTCTCTTTTAATCTTCCGGCGGGTACACTGCCTTTCTCGGCAGCCAGGGTGAGCCATTTATAAGCGAGGAGGTAATCCCTGGGTGTTCCTTCTCCTCTGGCATACATCCTTCCCACCATATATTGGGCATAGGGATCGTTCTTGCGAGACAGTGAGGAAAATTCCCGTAACGCGGTGCGATACTCCCCCCGTTCATAGGCATTGGTGGCAGCGGTATAATTTGCTGCATCTGCGATGGAGGACAGCCCTAGAGAGAGAACAACTCCTATAGCCACGAGTATTCGATGAATGTATTGCATACGTTTACCTCCTGATGAATAAAAGAAACACGCGATTTGCCATGATTGCGTGGTCATGGCTTAGCCTGCAGGAATGACAACGATCTCTACCCGGCGGTTCATGGCATGACTGGAAGAAACAGGTTGACGCTCTCCATACCCGACAACCGATATACGATGCCGGGGAACACCATGCTGAACAAGACCATCCGCAACGGCCTCTGCCCGTTCTCGGGAAAGTTGCTGGTTACACCCATGAGCTCCGGTGGCATCGCTATGACCTCGCACTTCTATTCTGGTCTCAGGATATCGGTTGAGAACCCCAGCCACGCGTGCCACCTCTCGCTGTCCCTGGGGCAAGAGAACTGCCGAGTCATGGTGAAAAAAGGTTGCTCCTTGAAAGGTCGCTGTGAGTACATCACGATTTCTGGCAACACTCGCCGCTTCGGAGGCGGCTATTGCGCTCCGCAGTTCCTGCTCCTGGTAATCCAAATACCTGCCGACCTGGCTGCCTGCAAGACCTCCCACCAGTGCACCGACACCGGCACCGACCAAGGTGGAGTCGGTATTCTTGCCTATTGCCTGTCCAAGGAGGGCACCTGCAGCAGCACCCACCCCGGTACCTATAGCAGTACCCTGCTGATGTTGGGTTTGCAGAGGTGCGCAGGCTGCCAGCGCGCCAAGCAGCAGTGAACCATAAACAAGATGTGAAAAAACCTGTGTACTCATGACCGTCTCTCCTTATTGCATCGTGGCAGGGGTAATGGGGATGTTCTTATTGGGTGAACCCTCTCCTTATGTCTGCACTATAGGCAACAGTCCGTTTGTACACACTCGACATAGGGCCACATGAGCCCCAAATCGGGCTATGTCGCCTTATATAGAGGTCATGATTACCCCACAAAACAACTAATTATACTGCAAAAAAAAGAAACGCTACGCAGAGGCACACCCACGAATTCATCACACAGCAGGACGACTCCCTGTCACAGAAAAGACAGGTAATGTCAGCGAGAATGAAAAGATCGGGTGGAAACAAATTGACTTCACCCACAATACTTTTTACCAAGTTTATTCAATTCAATTATTTTTCAGGAAAAGTACGACTGTTTCGCTGTACACACCTTTCATTAACCAACAAGGGGGGAAGAATGAAGCATCTATTGCGCACTGTTTTGGTAGTATTTTTGCTGGCTACACCTGCCATGGCAGCAGACATTCAGCCGGGTAAAGGGGTGAAGGTCTCTCCAGCGCGGGCTAACTGGACCACTGGGTATTTCCAGGAAGCAATCGTGCGAGCCGGTCTGACAGAGCTTGGCTACACCGTTGCCAAGCCTAAGGAGCTACAGAACGCCATGTTTTACCAGGCGGTTGCTTTAGGGGATGTGGACTATTGGGCCAATGGCTGGTTTCCGATGCACAATGGTCAGATGCCGAAGAATTTCTATGAAAAAGCCGACACCATCGGCTATGTGATGAAAAGCGGAGGACTGCAAGGATACCTTGTTTCGAAAAAAGCAGCTGACGAACTCAACATTACCTCGCTTGAGGACTTTAAACGCCCCGAGGTAAAAAAACAATTTGATGCAAATGGTGACGGTAAAGCCGATCTGATGGCCTGTGAACCTGGCTGGGCCTGCGCCAAAACCATTACGCATCACTTGAAGGTCTATAATCTGAAAAAACACATCAATCCGGTAACGGCAACTTACACCGCTAGTATGGCTGATGCCCTTGCTCGCTACAAATCGGGTAAACCGATTTTCTTTTATACCTGGGCACCAAACTGGACTATTTTCAAGCTCAAACCTGGTGAAGATGTGGTGTGGATCAATGTCCCGGAAATCATACCCCGCGACGTACAAAAAGATGCTACAGACCGCATGGTAGCCAGTGGGGTGACGGGTGCTGTCAGTGATCCGGTAAAACTCGGTTTTATTGCCGCCGATATCAGAATGGTTGCCAATAAGCAGTTCCTTGCCGCCAACCCGGCAGCAAAGCGTTTCTTCGAACTGTTTAGCATTCCGCTGGCCGATGTAAACGAGCAAAACACCAAGATGCACGAAGGGGAAAAATCCCAGAAGGATATCGAGCGACATGCCGAGGAGTGGATCAGCAAAAACCGTCAGCTGTGGGACGGATGGCTTGAGGAAGCACGCAAGGCAGCAATGTGATTGGCGCAGCGCGTGACACGCTGTTGATGACCTTGTGCAGGGGGGTCATTGTTCCGGAGCACGTCAAAGATGGTGGCTAAGGCTCGGATATGGTAGAGCCCGTGCTCCACTTACTCTTAGGGGGCAGCCCTCAATGAACTCCCAAGAGGCAATGAAGGGATTTTTTTCAGCCATGGCTTGAACGGGAGCTCCCAAATGATGGGCTCTACAGGAGAAGGTTGAGGGGAGGACAGCCCTGAAGCACGAGAGCTGTCCTCCTCTATGAGGAGTCCTTAACCTTTCAATGCGGCAAGTTCCTTGATGTCCAGCTTACCGTCCTTGTTGGTATCAAGAGTGGCAAAGGCCTCTGCCACCTCCGGCAGTGCTTCTGCCTCCTCAAGAGAAACAAAGCCGTCCTGGTTTGTATCAAGCCCCATCAACGGATGGGTATCAGCCGCCACAACATTTCCAGCTACCATACAGGCAAACACGGCACAGAGTGTACATACGGTTTTTTTGATCATGGTCGTTTTCTCCTTCATATGTTGAGTCATTCATGGGAAACAGTTCCCATTCCATGCCCCCAATAAGCAAGCCATGTGCCACAACATGAAAAAACTATTAATTCAACAGGTTATACAGACTCACCCTTTTTTGATCGCCAGCATAGGTTTGCAATCGTAGGCCGCAGACGACACTTCCACGAACCAACACCTGAACTCACCAATATACCGACCAAGACAATGTGCACAAACAACGACACCATTACCCTCCTCTGCCAGCGTCTCTATTGAATAACCGACCAGATCAACTGATCTTTTTCACGTTACAACAGTGCCTCTGTCCACTGGTGATCGAGCACCGGTTCTCAAAGGATAAAAAGGCGACATCAACCTTCCCTTTGCCAATTCTGTCACCTCGAGCACGAGTTGTCGGCAATCTCCATGGTTCCTGTGCTGCTGACGCACTACCACTACTTTATTTTTCCTTCTCTTTTAACTCAGCCCCTTCCCCAATCCCACTGGCGTGCTTATTGAAAAAAATAAAACCAGGATTTATTTTAGATTATTTTATTTCGCCAACTGTGTTGGAAAAAGATGCATCACCCTTTTCCAGCCACAATCCTCCACCCTCAACCAAAGGGTAAGCAATGTACAAAAAACTGATTTTCTCTCTAGCGATTATTGCTGCCGTGTTCACCATTTACGCAAATGCCCACAGTATGGATTACTCTGCCATGACCACTGAAGAGCTCAGTACTCTCCGCGGTACCCTCTCCAATGCCAGCGAAGCGGAGAGGAATGCCTTTCGCAGTGAATGGCAAAAGCGGGTAAATCAAATGACGCCAGAAGAGCTTGAACAGTACACCGGCCCCCCTGCCGGTAAGGGGAGCGGCAAAGGCTATGGGAAAGGAAAAGGCGGCTATGGCAAGGGAAAAGGGACCGGCATGGGCACCGGTTCTGGGCAGGCCGGCAACAACTGAACCCTGACCGGCCGTCTGCTCCCTTCCCTTGAGCGTATGGAACAAACGGCCGGCTGGTGTCTTTGCCAACTACTTGACAGGAGAAACGGTGCTACCTGAAGCTAAAGTGAACATTGTGCGGACCATTTCCCTGACAGACAACCGTTTGCTCACGAGGAAATGCTCCCACTGCCGTATCTGCTCGGGTATCGACCGTTAACCGGTATCGGCCCTCCGGCAGCCTATCGAAGCGATAGCGTCCGTCATGTCCAAACCTTTGGGTCTGCCGATACAGGTCGAGGCGATCGGGACCAAAAAGATTGACAAAAAAGACTGGTGCCGTATCTGCTCGCGGACCGATAGCCCTACCGGCAATGGTGCAGGCTCCGGAGTGGGGAACGGCAGCGATGGACAACCTGTTTTCTGATCCGTAAGTCTCTCCACCATCCTTGCTCCGGGCAGAAACCCGCCACACAAGGATGCCGGCGGGATAAGGTCCGCCGCTGTACTCGCACTTATCCCCTGGACAGGTGCGCACAGCGGCACCACCAACATGCAGGGTAATGTCATGCACACCGCTGGAGTGCCTGGCATGAGCTACAAACCGTACCCGGTCACGGGTGGTGGGGGTAAAAGGATCGGTACGGATGGTAAGCGAGGGGCCGGGTTTTGAGGTCGGATGGACCATAAATTCCAGTGAAGCGGAAACGCCCTGATTGCCGGCCCGATCACTGGCCACGGCATGATAACTGCGGGGCCCCGGCGCACGCACCTCCTCTCCATACCAGCATTCCCATGCTCTGCAGGTTTTTACCGCTCTCCCTTGGGCATAAACGGTGATGGAGGCTACCTTGTCGTTGTCCTCGGCAACTGCGCGAACAACGATTCGATCCCCCACGGTTTTGACCAAAATGGTATCCGTTTCAACCGCTACCTGCGGCGGTACCGAATCCCGGGGCGTTGGAGGATCAGGCAAAGGAGGTGGACTCGGGAGCACGCTATCGCCGGTACTGCATTCTAGCCGCACCCCCGCCCCGGCCTCATCCAGCCGTGTTTCCCACTGGAGTGCTTCGGCCTTTGACAGGTCCTTTCTCAACGCCACCGGCACAGACTCAACCAGGTTTTTTGAGTCACGCAGGCCCAGGCCGGTCAATTCCCGCACCGCCTTGATGGTTTGCACCTTAGAGCTGCCGATCCTGGTCAGGATAACGGTATATCCCTCGCATGGTGCGGCCAGGGTAGGATTGGGCAGGAAAGCAACCATGCAAAAAGCAATCACGCAACAGCATCCTCCACTGTACAGCAGATACAGATACTTCCGGATCATCATTTTCATATACGCCTCCTTTGCTTGGATGGTAATCACCAGTGCCGTAAAGTTCCTTCCTCCTGTTTTTTCAGCTGAAAACCGTTTTTTCTTTTTCCATACCGTATTATACCATACCCATGACCATCTCCTCTCTGTTGTACTGAAAAAAACGCCTGGTGCTGATGCATGCTGTACACCGGAATTATTCCTCTAACCGCTTCTACCCATGAATCTTCAACCTCCTCTCCCGCAACGAATCGCCCTCATCTCCATGCCGTGGGCGATCTTCAATCGTCCCTCCATCCAGCTTGGCGCCCTGAAGAGCTACCTGGAGCAAAAAACCGATTGCCGGGTAGACACCTTCCACCCGTATCTCCATGCCGCCAAAGCCCTGGGCACCGATCAATATTCCCAACTTGCCCTCTCCGGCTGGGGAGGGGAGGCGCTTTTCAGCCCGCTCCTTTTTGCTGAACAGCAAGGACCGGCCGCACAACTGTTTCAGGAAAGCATGGCCGGCAAAATCTCGCATAAACCCTCCTTTGTGCAGATGTCAGAGACCGTTGCTGACCTTTATGAACAATGGCTGACTACCCATGATATGTCCCAATACAGGCTGATAGGTTTCAGCGTCTGCTTCAGCCAGTTGCTTCCCTCCCTGTTCCTGGCCAGGCGGATCAAAGCCCGCTATGGAAAAATACCTGTTGTTTTCGGGGGTTCCTCCTGTTCCGGCCCACTGGCCGCATCGCTCATCGATCATTTTCCAGAAATCGACTACGTGATTGACGGCGAAGGGGAAGAAGCCCTTATCTGCCTGTATCGATCAATTGATGATGCTACCCTGCCCCTGCCGGGAGTCATCCATCACCGGCACAAAAGACCGAAGGAGACGCATGCCATTGCGCCGGTTCGCCTCGATGAACTGCCCTTTCCCGACTACACCCCCTATTTTAAGGAAATGCAGGAGCTGTTTCCGGGTCAGCCCTTTATTCCAATATTGCCCGTGGAGTTCTCCCGCGGCTGCTGGTGGAACCGTTGCACCTTCTGCAATCTCAACCTGCAATGGCACGACTACCGCTACAAGCACAGCAACAGAATGCTCAGGGAAATAGCGCACCTCTCCGCTGTTCACGAATCCCTGCACTTTACCTTTACCGACAATGCGCTTCCGCCCCGGGAAGCTGAACCCTTTTTTCGTGACATCGCCCAATCCGGAAGGGATTTTGACTTTTTTGCTGAGATCCGGGCCCGAACAGCTCCGCAACAACTCCAGGCCTTCAGCAGAGGCGGCCTGCGAACCGTCCAGGTGGGGATAGAATCCCTCTCCACCGCCCTGCTCCGTAAAATGGATAAGGGCACCACTGTTATCGACAACATTACGGTGATGAAACTTTGCACCCAGTACGGGATACGGATGACCGGTAACCTGATCACAGAGTTCCCAGGGACCACTACAGAGGAGATTGCTGAAACCCTGGAAAACCTCGATTTCGTCTTCCCCTTCGTTCCACTGGAAGCGGCGACCTTTTTTCTTGGTTTGGGATCCCCCATTTACGCCCACCCTGAAAACTACTCCATCCAGGCGATACTACCCCACGCGAAAATCCGTAGGCTTTTTCCTCAGCGTTGTGTTGCCACCCTGTCCATGTTGATCAACAGTTACCGCGGCGACCGCACCCATCAACATGCAGCCTGGAAACCTGTAAAGGCAAAAATAGCGGCCTGGCATACGTTTCATCAGAATCGACCTGACAGCCACCAGCCTCCGCTCCACTATCGTGACGGCGGGACGTTTCTCATCATTCGTCAGGAAAGCCCCGGCGGCAAACCGCTTCTTCACCGCCTGCGTGGCCTGTCCAGGAAAATTTACCTCCATTGCACTCTGCCGGTTACCGTAAACGACCTTCTTGCCGCCTTTCCCTCCATCAAGGAAACCGCACTCCGCCAATTCATCTCGGATATGTGTCGCAAGCGACTGATGTTCCAGGAAAAAGAAAGAATACTATCTTTGGCGGTTCGCTACGTCGGCAGGTCATCCGCACCGGCAGCGGCTTCAGAGTGATCCCACACAAATCAGCGCCTGGAGGTATCTCTCACTCTTCACCTCGGTCGAGACAAGGTGGAAGATCTGCCGGATTGTATTACATGTATAGTTGTGATTACTTGAACCTAATCGTGCAGACCACCAACAGGCGGAAACACAAGGGACAACACTCGGAGCAACCTTCTCTCTTTCCTGGTAAACCTGTCAACCACCCGAGTGATCACTCATCCTTTCCCGCCGCATCTTCACATGGTGTGCTTGCTGGAACGTGGGAGGAACTTTGAAAAATATAAGTAAAATGGATGAAATCGGCGCAATGGGCAAAACGCTTCTCTCCCAGATCGTGGAAAATTTTCCGGTAGCAACCTTCGTCATTGATCAGCAGCACCGCATTCTCCATTGGAATCGGGCCTGTGAAATCATCACCGGTATGTCGGCAGAGCAAATGATCGGCAGCACCAGCGCATGGGAGGCATTTTACCCTGAGGAACGCCCGGTGATGGCCGACCTGATTGTCGATGGCAAACTCGACCAGATAGAGCGTTACTATGCGGGCAAATATTCACCATCGCCCATTTTGGAGAATGCATGGGAAGCGGAAAGTTTCTTTCCCCACTTCCCTGATGGAGGAAAGTGGCTGGCCTTTACTGCGGCGGCCCTGACCGACGACAATGGTCGTCTTATAGGCGCCATTGAGACCCTTCGCGATATCACCGCCGAAAAAAGGTCCGAGCAGGCGCTGCGTGATCACCAGCACCTGCTCAAGGAAATCATCGATGGATCGCCGGTTCCCATGTTCGTGCTCGACGAACAGCACACGGTCACCCAGTGGAATAGAGCCTGCGCAGCACTCAACGGGGTTTCCGCAGAAGAAGTTATCGGCACCAGTGACCAGTGGAAGGCCTTTTACCCGGCCAAACGCCCGGTGATGGCCGACCTCATCGTTGACGGCAAGGGCGACGAGGTGCCTGAATATTATCAGGGCATCTGCAGACGTTCCCCCCTGGTGAAAGGTGCCTGGGAAGCCACTGCCTATTTCCCCCATTTTCAGTCCGGTCCCAAATGGCTGTACTTCACCGCTGTACCACTCCACGGGCTCGACGGTAAAATCATCGGCGCAGTGGAAACCCTCCAGGATGTCACCGAACGAAAACAGTATGAGCAGCAATTAGAGACCAAAGCCAACTACGATACCATGACCGGCCTGGCAAATCGCAACCTGCTCGACAACCGCCTTCAGCAAGCCATCATTATGGCCAAACGTGACAACCACGATTTGGCATTGTTGTTTCTTGACCTGGACAATTTCAAACAGATTAACGACACCCTTGGTCACTCTGTCGGCGATGAGGTCCTGGCTGCGCTCGGCAAACGGATCTTGTCTTGCGTACGCGAGGTGGATACGGTCGCCAGAATCGGGGGCGACGAATACGTGGTGCTTCTCTACGCACCGGAGAGTGAGCATCAGGTAACCAACGTGGTACGCAGGCTTCTGGAAAAGGTCAGTCAGAAGCTCCCCATGGGGGAGCGTCATCTTTACGTGGGCTGCAGCATCGGCATCGCCATGTATCCCAAAGACGGAGAAGACCCCGAAACCCTGATGATGCATGCGGACACCGCCATGTACCGGGCCAAGGCCAATGATAAGGGATGGTTTCGTTATTATTCTGAAGGGTTGACCGAAGAGGCGGCCAGGTGGATAGAACTCAAGCAGGACCTCCACAATGCCATGAAGGAAAACCAGCTTGAGCTCTATTACCAGCCACAGTACGATCTCAAGGCGCAAAAAATCGTCGGCGCCGAGGCACTGGTTCGCTGGAACCATCCCACCATGGGGGTGTTGCCGCCTGACAGCTTTATTCCTATTGCCGAGGAAACCGGCCTGATCCTTCCGCTGGGCGAATGGGTTGCGCAGACAGCGGTTCGGGAAGCCTGTATCTGGGAGGAAGCAACCGGCTGCAGGCTTCGTATTTCGGTCAATGTCTCAGCTCGGCAGTTTCGCTACCAGGAGTTGGTGGATATGCTCGACGCCATCCTTGAGGAAACTGGTTTTCGTCCGATCAACCTGGAGCTTGAGCTTACCGAAAGCCTGGTTATGAGCAATCCGCGTCGAGCTGCAGAACGCCTTGATTGCCTGAAGAAAAAAGGGTTTTCCCTGGCCATGGATGATTTTGGCACCGGGTATTCCAGCCTGGCCTATATCCATCGTTTTCCCTTTGATATGATCAAGATCGATAAGTCTTTCATCCATGACCTGGAGGAAAACAAAGAGGTTGAGGCCATTGTCAGCGCCATGCTCGAGCTTGGCAGGGCCCTTGGCCTGCGGATGGTCGCCGAGGGAGTGGAAACAGAGATGCAGAAAGCCTTCCTCGAACAACGGGGATGCGACGAGATCCAGGGGTTTCTCTTCAGCCGTCCACTTCGGTCCCAGGCCTTCCTTCGACTCCTGCAGACCCATGGAACAGCCAATCACCGTAAAGAGGCAAGCTAGGAACCACCTCTTACCTATGGGTGGTTGCCAGTTTCAGCGCAAGACCGAGGAACACCGCTCCTGCGACCTTATTAAGCACGGTCTGCACCCGAGCGGAACGTTTGAGCACCACGCCGAGTGAACCGGCAAGCAGAGCGATTGCACCGAATATCAAAATGGTGGCAACAATAAAAAGACCGCCAAGCAGGAGCATCTGCACCGCAAGCGGTCCCCGTTGTGGATCGGCGAACTGTGGCAGAAAGGCGAGAAAGAAGATTGAAACCTTGGGGTTGGTAATGTTCATGACGATGCCACGTCGGTAGAGCTTACCGTATGGAACCTTACCATTGCGACCGCTCACGATGGTGCTCGCCGGGGCGCGGAAGGCCTGCCAAGCCAAGTAGACCAGATAGGCCGCTCCGATATATTTGAGCACCGAGAAAGCTACCACCGAGGTTTGAAAAATGACCGCCACCCCAAAAGCCACTGCACAGCTGTGGCCGACGAGCCCGGTACAGAGGCCCAGCATGACGGCAATTCCCGCTGACCGGCCATGAACAGCTGACTGGGTAAGCACAAAAATGTTGTCTGGCCCCGGCGCCAGGGCAAGGACAATGGAAGCGGTAAAAAAGGTCAATTGAACATTCAGCGGCAGCATTTTCCCCTCCGGTCTTGGTCGTGGTACCGACCACAGTTTTGCCTTTTTCAGAGGCAGATCAGGCGGAACCGGCGCAGAACACAATCCAGACCCGAAAGGAAGAACATTTCGGATGGTTCAAGATGACCTTCTCCCACCTACTCGTTTTCCTTTGCCACCTTTGATACCTTCCACGGATTCCATTTATCAGCAAAAGACAACTTGAACAACCATTCCATCAGATAGGCAAGGGTGCGGACCGAGCGAAGATAAAGCCCCGTATACAGAGGGACAAGAGGGAGAAAAAGGAAAAGCATTCGCTCTCGTAGGCTCATTGACCGGCCAAGAAAAATGCAAACCACACTAAACTCTGCCACATTGGCTGCTCCGTACAGCAGAAGATTTATGATCAGCACCACCTCCAGATGTCCCCCTCCCATGAGCAGTATCTGTATGATATAGATCCACCATTTAAGGTCAAGCACCAGATTAAAAAAGATATTGTCAAAGGAGGCGATAAAACTGCTCAACCGAAAGTTTTTCGAGGGCAATAAAATATCGAGATGCTTCCTGACCCGAAAACGAATCAGCGATCTATCCCACCTGAAACGTTGCCTGGCTAGCTTGCCGAAGGTCTGCGGCACATTGGTGTAGCAGACGGCAAAAGGCTCATGTACGATTGTATACCCGAGTTTTCGGAATTTGAGCGTGATGTCTCCGTCCAAGCCAGGACCAACATCCCATCCATATATCCTGTCCAGGATATCTCTTCTAAAGGCACCGAACGCGCCGCCGATTATCCTTAGAATATCGAATTCTGACGCAATCGTTCTCCCAACGGATATCGTTTTGAAATATTCAATCGCCTGTAACCGGGTTGCCAGGCTGTCATGAGCGTTGGCTACACGTATATCCCCGCCGACGGCACCTACATTTTCCTGCATATAGAAAGGAAGGAGAATAGTTTCAATAGCATCTGCCGACAGATGACTGTCTGCATCGATATGCACCACGTATTTGCCAAGAGCATAGCGAAGCGCAGTATTGGCAGCCGAAGCCTTGCCTCCCCTGATCTCGTTTCTGATAAACTTGGTAATTTTTCCTTCCCGCTGCAGGCGACGACCGATAAGAGGAGTATCGTCATCGGAACCATCATCAACAATGATCGATTCTATATGGGGATATGTCTGCTGTGCAAGGGTTCGAGACAGTTCAGGGATATGCCTTCCTTCATTTTTCCCTGGAACAATCACCGAAACCAGGGGTCGCTCGCGAAATAAACGCCTCCTGGCAATGCGGTGGATTGCCTGTTGCTGATACCTTTTGCGGATATAGCGGGGGATGACGAAAAAATCGAGCACCAGGTACCTTGACATATCGACCAGAAAAAACGGCCAGAAATACGCCAGGGCCTTAAGCAGCGTGAGATTGGCAAAAAAATCTACAAAGGAATCAAGAATCATGCATCTGCAACAATTTTTCTACGCAAAGGTCTACGTCCAGTCCAGCTTCAACCGGATGAATGGTTCTTTTAGCGCTGCATTCCATGTCAAGGTTTGCCTGCAAGAGTGATGCAACACGTTCCTCAAGCCGCTCTACTGCCTTCAACGCTCTTTGATCTTCGGTTTCAGTAAATAGGATGAGAAAAATGTTCTCATCCTTTACGCAAAAGACGTCGGAACTGCGGAGTTGCTCCAGCAAAGCCGTTCGCAATTCTTTAAAGAGTTCGGAAGAACGCTGTCCCATTCGGGTATAAATTTCATCAATCCCCTCAAAACGCATAAGCACCAGCGTACTGGAGCTGATCTTGTAACGATCTATCCGCTCAGATTCGATGGTGCAATACTTCTTGAAAGCCCCAAAAGGGACTGCCTCGGAGGCCGACTCAAGAATAGTCTGCAGAAGAGAATCCATACCATATCGTGCAGCATTCCGGCCCACTGAAGTGATAGTGTAAGTTTTCAACTCACGAACCACCTGATTTTCAGGTTCCATTTCTCGCAGGCAATTGTAACAGGCGGTCATTACCTTTGGTTCCTGAAATACATTACGACAGCTGTTACAGGTATGGACGACAGAGGCTTTATCATAATCAACACCCAAATGTTTCAATCGGGTATCGCACTTGGGACACACCAGGCCTTCAGCCTGAGCATAGTCTGAAAATTCGCCAACATAGGCACACTTGAAGTGGTGAATCAACTCTTCCGTCCTGAGGTCATTGGAATTGCAGTCTGGACAAGTCTCAAAGAAGTTAAGGAAGGCGCACCCACAATGGGTGCAAAAATAGGCACGTTTGAAAAATGTTCCGTCTACCAGTCGCTGACTTTCCAAATAGGCCAGCGTTTCGAAGAGACCGTTATCTTCATTTCCAAAAAATACTTGTAATTTTGGATATATATAGCCAATTTTATGCTGTGCCGACGCCAACGGCGTACACCGTTGATTTCTCGTTTCAAGGAAACGAAGAACCCTGAAGGCAATATTTGCCCCCCTGGTCGCGGTTATACGTTTAAGCTTTTCAATTCGTGCATTGACCGGCTCAAGCTTTGCCGACCAGCTCTCAACGACTCCGTGGTTGCCGGCCTCCGCCTCTCCCAAAACACCGTCCACGGCTGCCTCAACTATCCGGCTGACGCCCTCGCTGCCGACTAAAAAGAGAACTGGCTTCAGGTACATTTCCTGGTCCAGGAGATTTCGGACAATACGTAGGGTATTCATTGCCTCCTGTTGGTCGAAACAGTCAATAAGCAGAAAAGAAATTTTCGCAGGGGGTACAGATTCTAGCTTATCGACAGCAATAGTTTCAAATCCGGCATCAACGATTGCGGTCCTCTTTCCGGCAACCAACAATGGCGTTCTCATTTTTTTTCCCCTTTAACCCGGACATCCAATCTGTCATAGGACAACCACAATTCCTTATCCTCTTCTGATGCTGGTTTGAGCACCACCCGAAGCCCGGCCTTTACCGGCACATATGCCTCGGTCTGACGGTCTACGGCAGTTCGGCCGGAGGACTCACGAGCCATGACAATACCAGTGCTAACGTGCTTGTCCGGGAACCTAATTTCAAGAGCCTCGCCTGGGTTGATGTACCTGAGCATGCCCCCATCAAGATAGGCCTCAACGATGACCTCCGGCTCCTCTTTTTTGACCACAAAAAGCGGTTCTCCTCTGTTGATGTATTCTGAAGTCTTGCGTGTTATGTGTTCAATTGTCCCGGAGAAGGTCGCTTCCATCACCTCATATTCACAGGTCGTTTCTTCAGCAGCTGCTAATTCCCGCTCAAGAAGTTCAAGCTCCTCCTTTTGCACGCGTATGTCAGCTGCCAGCAATTCGGCCTTTTCCCGCAATCGCCGGATATCATCCACAACCTGCTCATTTTTTCTCCTGGAGAGTGCATCACCTATCTCCAGAGCCCGGTGCAGGACATCCTCCTCATAGCCGGCGGCATCAAGTAGAGAGATTCGATCGATAAAGTACTCATATCTCCCCTCTTTTTGCTTTACCGCATACTCCAGCCTGGTAAGCCGAATATCCGGGTCAAGTTCCTCACAAGGGTGTTCCAATCGAATCTGGCCAAGGATATCTCCAGTATTAAAGTGGTCCCCGGGTTGCTTGTTGATGGTTTGCACCACCCCCCCGGAGAGAGGGCTTATCCGCACACGCTGCACTTCAACCTGCCCTCGACCGGTAAAAAAAAGGACTTTACTGACCAGGATATAGGCAATGGCCCCGACGATGGCAATGAGCAAGAGGTAATAGCAAAATCTGAACAGCCTAGGCAGTATTCTTTTTGGCGGCTTGCCTTCAGGAAGATTCTGAAAATGGGATTTCTTAGTTCTCAAATTCATCCTGGTCACCAAATTGTTGTATATAGCTGCCTAGATCATGGATGCAGAACCGCATAAGTGCTGTTTCGTCGACGATTCGTTCTATCATTTTTTCCATTGCCCATTCATCCTTGAAGTCGCTTGTCCGCAACGAGATCACTATTTTGTCCGGTGATACACCACTGATGATCGGCTGCAGCCGACGGAGCAGCACCTCCGGCTCGGAGGTGCCATAGGCCATGACATAGAGAGCATCCGCAACCCCGCCCAATTCACGGTACGTTTTCTCCGGCCAGTGAAACGGAATAGAGATGCTGAGTTTTCTATCAAACAGACGTTCTTTCACCTTGGTAATCAGCGTGGTATACAGCCCTATGTATTCCTCTCGCCGTGCCGTATATTCCGGCATGGCTTGCGGCTCTATGTCGTAGTGCAGGTGACCGGTCTGCTCAGCAGCGAAAATGCTCCGTTCACTCACCCTCGAAAATTTCTCCGGAAAAATCCAACTGTTGTCACCGATCATCAATCCAACATCAATGCCTGCTCCTTGCATCTCTGTAAGAAATGTTTCAAGCTTGTCCATATTCGTTTTTTTTCCCGCCGACAAGATGACCGTTGAAATCGACTTGGCATGGAACAAGGCGGACAACACCTTGTTGTCCAAGGTATTGAAGTCGTGCGACCACACATACAATGCACGATTTCCATAACGCGCTCTGTTTTGCTCCGGCACGAGCGAAACCCTGCGGATTAAATCCGGCCGAAAGGGCACGCGCGCAGCCAAAAACATCTCATTTACACGCCGGTAGAGTTCTTCCAAGGCGCGCACGAATTCCAACTGGGCCTCTATGGCGGTTCGCATTCTGGTTATGGCCGCGGTAATCAGTTCATCTTCACCGCTATTCACCATACGTAATGTTCGATCTGCCCGTTCCATGGCTCTGGCATGTCTATAATATTGACGCATTGTTCGGCGAAGTTGCTCCTGCAGCTCGGTATACCTGAGGCGCGTCTGATTGATACGATCATTAAAAAGGTTCCTTTTTCTTTGCTCAACCTGGCGCAGCTGCAAATCCAACACATCACTATCGCGAAAATGGAGTGGAACACGAAACCGCAGACCGGCGATAAAATCATCCTCGCTCTCCCCACCTCTGTCGACATCGAATTCCTGACGGAGATACACCCGGAGCGAATCATGAACCACGGCCCGCTCACGCGCCTCCAGCCACCCCTTTTCCGCTTCAAACAGTTTGGCAAAGCTATCATCGGCTCGTATGGAGGAAAGCAGTCCAGCAAGATGCACATCAATAATTGGCGGAAATTCACCATATTGGGGACTGGCATCAAAATAAGGATCGACAAGCAGGGAATTGAGTTCGTGGCGGGCAAGGACGAGATCCTCTTGTGAAACCATGTAGTCGTCAAGAAAACTCCACCGTTTAAAATAGGCGCGCCGCTCAACCTCGTGGACGGGCGTCATAAAATTAATTTTGATGTTAAGCAGTTGGATTAATCGTTCGAAAAAATTCTTTTTGATCTGGTAGCGCCTGCACAGGTATTCGTCGGTCAATGCATCTAACTCATGGACAATCTCAGCTTTTTGTGCTTCAAGCTCCAGTGCATCGGCCTTTCTTGACTGGTGCAGCAGCCCATGCTTCAACAATTCCCATGACAACTCCAGGTTGGCTCGACCCTGCTCGAAACTGTCCTCGCCCTCATCAGTATCGCTGAGATCGCCAGTTGAATAGGCTCCTCGCAGCTCCAGCCCGGAAACCCTCACCTCCTGACGGCTTTTTTCTCGCAGGATCTCTCCGTTGGATAGACCCGCGACACCGCTTTCGCAGGTGGACGTCAGTATTTCGACGGACAGTTGCTTGTCTTCGGCAACTTGCACGCTCTCAATCTGCTGATATGTTTCTTGCAGCAGCCTCTTGAACATTGCCTGTTCGGTTCCTATGGTGGAAGCAAATACTGAACCTGCCCAACACATCAGAAGCATACTGACCAAAAGTATGCGTTGATACGGAGCATACTCCACATGTTTCACCTTCATTAATCGCATTTTCCTCTACACACCCTGATACTTTGTCCCGAAGACCGTACTCTCTCAGATACCCAGCCAGACAGGCTACCAGAGAGAGTATATAACAAAAAAGAGTGAAAAGTATAGTTATGATTAGCATATAGACCTGAAACCAATAACTTTGCACCTCTCCTTCTGTCTCAAGCAAGGTTCCCAGATGAGTGTCGCCCCTCACTTTTGATCAGCCGATTGAACGCCACATAAACTACCACGTTGTTGTCACGTTGCCGACTGGAGACACTCAAGAAAACTACGGCATAAAAAAACGAAAAAAGGGCCGAGCCGCATATCCTCTCAGATAAACATGCTAAACAGCAATTCTACAAGATGGCATGGGTTACTTTTCCTTTACGATCTTGCACCAAAACAATGTGGAATAGAAGGAAAAAACCTCTCCATGCATTCTTTTTCATGTACTATTGACGGTCATCAAGATGGCAGATACGTCTCTCATTGTGAGTTGGGTGAGTTTGCCTGTCTCTGACAACACAAAGCGCCAACCATAGAACTGATAACTATTTAATATAGTATCAAAAAAAAGAAGACTTCGTAAAACCGATTAAAAAATTAGATTTTTCCGAAAAATTGAATACAATATAAGGACACTGGTTAGTCATAAGGGCATCCTACGCATAGAGCGCACCGTGCCGGCACGATCTTTCCGGTATACCAAAAAAACACCAATGGAGATGCATACCCTCAATTGGAGCGGGGTAAATGATCCCAGTAAAATATACCCATACACAACGACTCAAAAAGGAAAAGTATTATGAGGATTATGAAGAAGTCAGCGTTTTGTTCCCTGATGGTTATCGGCAGTCTCGCCTTGCCAGCCACGGGATACTCGCTTTCTCTCCAGTACGACAACACTGGCCCATTTTTCTTCACTCAAGGGATTTCGAGCGTCAGCACAAGTGGGGCGCATATGGCAGGCATGACTGCCACTGCAGTACTTGCAAACGGTACGACCGAACACCTGACGTGGGTGGAAGACCCCACAATCTCCGGACTTTTTGGGTTCTGGGGGACTGGCTGGAGCCTGTCTATTGATAACGGTAAAACCTATTACCAGGACGGAACAAGTAAGACCCCTAGAGAGAGCACGTTCAGACCCTGGGAATTGGACACAGCGGCTGATGCCACTCTCACGAGTGTGCTCATCGACGCCGGTAGCGGAAACGCTGTGTTTGACGGCATAAAAAGCATGCAAAGCACCCCCTCTCCCGCCAGCACCACAGGTTCGGAAAGCGGATACCCTCTGCAGGAAGTTCAGCTGGATACCAGCGACCCACAAGCAGTGGGGCCAATTTATGCACTGTTAAGCTCATCAGGTATCAATGCAGCTGTTACCTACAGCGGCCCTGTCGCGCTCAATGGTCAGCCACCGGTGTATGATCTGTACAGGTACATGACCATAGACTTCGGTTCAACCGGTTTTTCGAACGACACTTTCCTCTTCAGCGCTGATACCGATACGCTCACATCCCCTCTTGTTGTCCCCGAACCCTCGACGCTGCTCCTCTTTGGTGCAGGCCTCGCTTCCCTTGCCGCAGCGACAAGGAAAAAGCGCAACTAATTTCAACAGTTGCCGCAACACAGGGTGATCGCTTCAGGCCGATCACCCTCTTTCCTTTCTAATGCCAGATGCTCCCTGCTCAGAGGGGAAAAAACCAGATGCTCTGCTTCCAGATCGTCTATCGGGTAAGGGGTATGCCTTTGCAAAGGTTGCCCTCCGCTGTCCGTACAAAAGGAGAACATGGCCCATAGCCGGTTCCAGGGCTCCAATTCTGAATTCCGTATAGCAAGGTGCATCTTTTCCCCTTGGAAGCTGCTCTGAACCTTGCATCCTGTGTAAATTTCGCATACAACCAGACAGTCAAAAAAAGCATTCATTTATCTGAGGAGTATCCCATGCATATCAGCTATGACTTTGTTGTCCCGAGCGCCGAGGAGTATGTGAAGGCACTGAAGAAAATAAAAAAATCCATCAGTGACAGCCAGAAAACCATGCTGGAGCGTCATTTCAAGACCCTAAAACACACCATCTCCTTTGCCGCACTTGCCGAAGCAGTGGGCAGCGATGACCACCTGGCGGTTATCGACGACTATAATGCCCTGGGACGCCTGTTGGGCGACACCCTCAACATGGGCTACCTGGAAAGCGTTGCCAACCCGGGCGAACCGTTCTACTGCAGTTCCATCGGCGGCGGCAATCCCTACCGGGCGGAAAACGAAAGCTATCAGCTCGTCATGCACCGGGAACTGGTTGAAGCCTTGTTTAAGGTGAAGTGGTTTAAGGAGTAGGCAGCACTCATGGGACAGCTTTGGGCAGCGCTGTCCTGGCTGGGCAGTCAAGGAACCGGGGCCGTTGCCCTGGCGCTGCTGCTGGGCACAGCAGTACCCGATCCCATCGGCAGGGCCCTCAAACCATGGCTCACCGAAGCAGTAGTGCTCCTGCTGGCCATAGCCTTTGTGCGTATGGATACCACTGCCCTTAAGGACTACGGTCGTCGCCCGCTTCCCGTGCTTGCCGCGCTCTGCTGGACCTCTCTGGCAGTGCCCTGCACCATCGGCATTATCGGGCTGGTCTTCGGCCTTGCCGATAGGTGGCCCTCGCTATTTCTTGGCTTACTGCTCCAGGCTGTTGCCTCACCGCTGATGTCGGCTCCGGCCTTGGCCGCGCTCATAGGGTTGGAGACAACACTGGTGCTGGCAACCATGGTCACCAGCACCTTGTTTGTGCCGCTCACCGCACCGCTTTTTGCCCATCTTTTCGCCGAGCCGTCCCTGTTGATCTCCCCTTTTATCCTGGCCCGCAAACTCGCCCTGCTCCTCCTGGGGACCGGTTGTGTCGCCTTGCTCCTCCGGCATACCGTCGGCCTGCAGACCATTCAACGCTACCGGCTCCAACTCGACGGACTCAATATTCTGGTCCTGTTTGTTTTTGCCGCGGCGCTCATGGTGGATGTTTCCGATCAGCTGGTTACTGTTCCCCGGACACTCTTTATCGTAGCTGGGATAAGCCTGTCGGTTTTTTCGGCGATCTTGCTGCTCACTATTGCGGTTTTTCTTCCCATGGGAAAAAATCGGGCCCTCACCTTGGGATTCATGACCTCCAACCGCAACATGGCGCTGATGCTTGCCGCCACCGGGGAAACAATACCTGAAATAACCTGGATGTATCTGGCCATGTCGCAGCTTCCAATCTTCCTGACCCCTCACCTGCTCAAATACGCGTCAAAATCCTTTCAGCAAAACCGAAAAAAGTGTAAACAAAGGTAGACTCATGGAAAAACCACTTACAGACATCTACCGGGGATGGTCGATCTCGGTGGAGGCGGGGCATCAACTCTGCGCCAAATTCAGCTTTACCGTCACCAGCCCGAGCGGATACAGCCAACATGTGGCCATAGGCGGCGAAAACAGGGAACGGGCGGTGGAACGGGCCCGCGAGCTGATCGATATGGAGATCGCTTTGACAGAAGAAGAGTAGCGCCGACCTCCCAGCTGGCTAGCGGCGGGGATCGGTCTCCTTGATAATGACATTGACATTCTTCTTGTTAAACCCCTTATACCCTTCGCGGCGTTGAATGTCCTCCAAGTGACTGCCGATCGCACCATCAAGGAGAAACCGCTCTGCTTTTTCCGTGGTGATCAGGCCCTGATCGAGCAACTTCTCAACCCGGGATGGAGCCACGGCCCAGGTCTCTCCCTTACTAAACGACTGCTTGAGGTAGGGAAAATCACTGAACGGAGCCATAAACTCGATCCCCGACCGGTCAAGATCTTCCACCAGATCAGTAAAGAGAGCATTGATCGCCAGGTGGTGCATACCCGCACCAAGAATGGAATCGCCGTGCAGGGCGCACCATAATCCCACGGTCCCCAGCTCCTTGCGCTCTGCCAGTGGTTCGGCGGTAAAATCCACGGCCACCTCCTCCGGAGCCAGATCCACGTCCAGAAACAGGGTCAGCCCGGCAGCAGGGTTCTCCATCACCTGCGCACCCCACCCTGCTTCACGACCGGCATAAAAGCGCTCGCGCCGTTTGAACCCCAGCCGAACAAACAGCTTCACCAATCGGGCAAAAAAATGGCGTGAACTGCGAAAGGTGTGGTGATCATGATTAGCCCACCCCAGCCCAAGCACGTCTTGGCGCATTTGCTGTACCCGGGCGGCATGATTGCGGGAAAGCCAGTAGCGGCGCTCGGCCAGGCATACAATATGAGCGGCCAAATCAGTGCCAAAACGATGGATCAGTCGCTCCGCAGCCTCAAACAGGGCACCAAAGGCCTCCTCTTCCTCGTCCACACCCCGAGGCAATGTCTGCCACCGCTCAATAGCTTCCAGATAATGCTGCTGATGGTCCGGTGCGGTCCCGATCGGACTCATCTGACGGGTCCCCCGGCGCTCCACCGCATACAGGCCGCTACCTCCTTCCACGGAAACACAACAACGCCGAAATGGTGCCAGCACCGTGCCCTCAATCTCTGCACAGTGACCATTGCACTGGAGAAAATCGGCGATGCTCTCTACCCGTACGGCTACTCCGGGACGGAGGTCGACCCCCCGCCGGGCGGTGAGCAGCACTGAGGGCAGCCTCGCCCCATGAAAAGTATAGCAGCCTTCCAATTCACCCACCCCGGGAACAAAGCCCAGCGTCTCCAGCCGGTCCCGATTAGCTGCACTGTCCTTCATCAGCAGATGATCAATCCAGTCAAAAAGACGGGTACTGGTTAATCGTCTCATTCGCGTTTCCAGCGCTGCTATATCGTGATTTGCAGTGCGATGCTGTTCAAGCAGGTCCTGCAGCAACTGCTCCGCTTCAGGATATTGCTGCCAATGAAAGTCCTGTGTATTTTCCATTCCACTCTCCTGCTGCATCCCTCACGGGGAAGGAGCAGTATTGGCTAAAAAGGGCCGCCAAGGACCATGTTGGTTACCATCCGCGCAGGATGCTGCGGATGATGCCGACTACTTCTTCAATCTCATATCGATGAACAATCAGGTGTGGGCGAAACCTGATCGACCGCTCTCCGCAGGCCAACAATAGTACTCTGCGGCGGAACAATTCGGTTAACAGTTTGTTGCGGGTCTGTTCATCGGGGAGGTCAAAAGCACACATCAGCCCTCTGCCGCGGGGATTGGTCACCCGATGAGGGAACTCCGCACCAAGCCGCTGCAACTCGGCCAGCAACAACTGCCCCTGACGCCGACTGTTGTCTACCAGGTTTTCTTTGTGGATGATCTCCAGTATCTTGCTGCACCGGACCATATCCACCAGATTGCCGCCAAAGGTGGAGTTGATGCGGCTCGACTCCTGAAACACATTGTTCTCCACCTCGTCAATCCTGGTGGAGGCCAGGATGCCACACACCTGCGTCTTTTTACCGAAGCAGAGGATATCCGGTGAGAAATCGAAATGCTGGTAGGCCCAGAATCGACCGGTCAGCCCCACACCGGTCTGGACCTCGTCAAGAATATAGAGGATATCGTGTCGGTCGCAAAGACGGCGAAGCGCACGGAGGAATTCCCCGCGAAAATGGTTATCCCCCCCTTCCCCCTGGATGGGTTCGATGATCAACCCGGCAATATCATCCCCCTCTTGCCCCATCACCGCCTCTATCTGCCTGAGCGCCTGACGTTCCCGTTCGATCACCTGCTCCAGGTTCTCCCCTTCCAGCGGGAAGATGATCTTCGGATTGACAATACGAGGCCAGTCCATCGTCGGGAAGTACTTGGTCTTGCGCCGGTCAAAGGTATTGGTCAGGGAAAGGGTATAGCCGGAACGACCGTGGAAAGCTTGTTGAAAATGAATAATTTTCCCACCCTTTTCCCTGGTCGCTCCCTTGGCAAAATTCTTTCGCACCTTCCAGTCAAAGGCAGCCTTAAGGGCATTTTCCACCGCCAGCGCACCGCCCTCGATGAAAAAGGCATGGGGCAGGCCTGCAGGGATGGCTAGTTCGCTAAAGGCTGCCACAAATTCGGCAAAGGTCTCAGTATAGACATCCGAGCACGAAGGTTTTTGTACCGCCATTCGGCCGAGTTGATCCTTCACTGCCAATAACCTGGGATGATTGTAGCCTACGGCCATCGAGGCGTACATGGAAAAAAAATCCAGAAAGCGATCCCCGGTAAGCTTGTCAACCAGGTAGGAGCCGCTGGATTTTTCCAGATCCATTACCAGCTCAAGGCCGTCGGCCAGAATATGCTGCCCCAGCACCTGTACTACCTGTTTCGGCTCCACCATCGCTTGCCTCCTCAATTTTCCCATAATTCTCCCTGACAATTGACGAAATCATCTGAACGGATCAACCGTTCCGGTTGGACCTGGGAAAGTTACAGTTGAAAGGTGATCCCCTGGGCCAGTGGCATACCTGTCCCATAGTTCACAGTCACGGTCTGGCGGCGCATATAGGCCTTCCAGGCATCAGAGCCGGATTCACGACCGCCGCCTGTCTCTTTTTCCCCGCCAAAAGCTCCACCGATCTCCGCACCGGAGGTCCCGATATTGACGTTGGCCAGACCGCAATCCGATCCCTCGCTGGAGAGAAAGGTCTCGGCCTCGCGCAGACTGGTGGTGAAGATAGCGGACGACAATCCCTGCCTGACCCCGTTCTGTTGGGCGATACCATTTTTCACCCCGCCTTTGTAACGGAGCAGATAAAGGATGGGGGCAAAGGTCTCCTGGCCGACCACCGGCATGGTGCTGTCCGCCTCTACCAGAGTGGGCATCACGTAGCAGCCCGACCCGTACTCCCTGCCGGTCAGGGGATGACCACCAAAGAGGATCTTGCCGCCTTGCTCACGGATAACCTGGATGGCCTCCACATAGGCCTTGACAGCCGCCTGATTGGCCAGCGGGCCGACATGGTTGGCGGAATCAAGGGGGTTGCCGATCTTCAGGCTACCGTAGGCCTTGATCAGAGCCCGCTTAACCTGTTTATAAATCGACTGGTGGATAATCAGTCGCCTGGTGGTGGTGCATCGCTGACCGGCAGTCCCCACAGCGCCGAACACCACCGCCGGCACCGCCAGCTCCAAGTCGGCTTCAGGAGTAAGGATGATGGCATTATTGCCGCCCAACTCAAGGATCGACTTGCCGAGCCGTTCGGCCACAACCTGAGCAGCATGGCGACCGGTGGCCACCGAACCGGTAAAGGAAATCAACGGCAGACGGGTATCTGCGAGCATACTTTCTCCGATGGAGCTTCCACTGCCGACCAACAGGGAAAAGATTCCCTCAGGCAGCTGATTGTGTTTCACCACACGACCGATGATCCGCTGGAGGGCAATAGCGGTCAACGGCACCAGAGAAGAGGGCTTCCACACCGTAACATTACCGCATACTGCAGCGATCATGGCGTTCCATGACCAAACGGCCACCGGGAAGTTAAAAGCGGTCAGGATACCGACCGGACCCAAGGGATGATACTGCTCATAAAGGCGGTGCTGTGGCCGTTCGGAGTGCATGGAGAGCCCGTAGAGCATGCGCGACTGGCCCACGGCAAAATCGCAGACATCAATCATCTCCTGTACTTCACCATATCCCTCTTCCAGCGATTTACCCATCTCAAGCGACACCAACCGGCCGAGAAGCTCCTTGTGCCTCCGCATCTCGAGCCCGATCTGGCGCACAATCTCCCCCCGTTGAGGCGCGGGAACAGTTCTCCAGTGGTTGAACCCTTTGATCGCTCGGGCAACAACCCGTTCATACTCTTTCGTGCCGGCCCGATTGACCGAAGCAATCTTTTTACCGTCTATGGGGGAGTGCACTTCCAGCCGATTTTCATCATCAGAGGCAATCCAGCTGGCACCCGTTGCTGCGCCCTTGTTTTGTTTTTTGATGCCGAGTTCGCGAACAACATCCATGCCCTCTCCTCCTTATACTCACAGGGGGGTGTAACGGTGATGATTGACTTTTTTGATCCGAATTGCCCAGCGTAAAAAAAGGTGCGCACGCCCTGTTCGAGCTGGTGGTCCTCTGTCCTCCCTCGGCAACACCTCAGGGAGGTGTAGCCCTCTCCGCTCGGTACTGCCGAAGATAATTGGGAGGGCAGAGCGCGCGGCACAACAGGACGTGCATTTAATCCTTGTTAAGAATATGTGCATCCTCAGCCAGTGAGTCAACGCATCCACCCCACCCACACCCGGCTGCAACGCTACGGGAAAACCGCTTGTCAACCTCTTTGCACAACGTTATACAATATACCTATCTCATATTTTCAATCATTTTAAATGAGTAACAAGCATCTTCAAAAACACATCAAGATGAACTGCTGCAAGCATAAATTGCTCTCTGCGACTATACGGGTAAGCAGCACACTTCAACGAGTACAACAACAAAAAAACGTCAAATACCCCTTCACATTTTCACATAAATTTTTCAACTCCCTATGAAAGAGCATAGTAGACAAAAAATATTCGACAAAATACTCGAGCATGTGGAACTAAAAAATAAAAAGACTCTTGAAATCGGTTGTGGTCGCGGAAGAATCTCCTCTTTATTATCTACGGAAACACACACACTCATCGCTATTGACCCGGACGAAACGGCAATAGAATATGCCAGAGCGACTATTCCACAAGTTGATTTTCGAGTAGGGTCCGGAGAAAAACTGGATTTCCCTTCCAATTGTTTTGACCTGGTCCTCTTTACGCTTTCGTTACATCATCTCAATTGCCCAAAAGCCATTATAGAGGCGACAAGAGTGAGCAAACCATGTGGTAAAATCCTCATAATAGAACCTGTAATTGATGGAGAGATCGAAATAATTTTTTCCTTTCTCCATAACGAAAACAATGAAAAAAAATTCGCTCAACAATCAATTGTTAACAGCGGGTTAACAGTGGAGAAGTCCGAGGTGTTCTCAGCGGAATGGTTTTTTGACAACCAGGCTGATCTGCTCAAATCGGTTTTCGAATATTACAATATGCCATCCGATCCTCATGGTGCGGAGGCAATTTCCAACTATTTGGGTGAAAAAATCAAATTATCCCCAATAGTTTGCCAAGATAAAATGATGTTTCAAATGCTCAACGTGTCAACCGAACAGTCGTAGTCGTCAGCTCCATCGAACGTCCCCCTTGCCTCAGCAACCTCCTGACGACAGGAGTGATGAGGCATCCAGCAAGTCGACCAGGCACCCCTCCTTGTAGAAACAATCCGGAGAACTTATCTTTAAGATAAGGCTTTTGAATACACGCAAAGCTGCCGTGCGCACATAGACTGTTCATGCCTATGAAAAACGACTTTACTGACTATGTAATGATCCTGGAAACCCACAATGCCGGAGATCGGGTATTTATCAAATCTCTCTTTGATGCAGAGGGCATTGTGTATTTCATCCAAGGGGAAAATGTAGCTCCCTATCTTTTCAATGCCCTACCTATGCGGGTTATGGTCAAAAAGGATCAGGCGGAGAAGGCCAGAGAAATAGTAAGGGATGTCAAGTTATCCTATTCCTATAACTGGAGAGGGAGCGCTGAACATTCCAGCAAAAAAAAAGATGCGTGAAGGGCGACTCCCCAATCTTGGGCGAACCACCCTTCGGCAGGCTCAGGGTGAATGGCAGGCTGGTTAAAAGGATTCCTTTTTAAGGGTTTAGGGTAAGTGGATGAGGAAAAATCTTTGGATGATTGCTGTTAATCTGCTGTCGAGGTAGGCAACTACAACAAGAAAAAGCCCTGCTGCTCCATACCGGCCAGACCAGTCTCAGCATAAGAAAAAACTGAAGCAGTCCTCTTCTGTCCGACCAACAGATGGAACGTAACTCAGGCGTGCGCTTATGCAGGGATATAGAGTTATCCCCGACTACCTGACCGCTCACCTGTACTTCTTTTATATGCCATGCAGCACTTCACCCTGAGGAAAATTTTTTTTCCTCGCCCGCGTATTTTCGGCTTGCCCATCTCTTCCGGTCGCGCAGTCACATCCGTGTAGCCCTTGTTCGTAATCTTCCTCAACTCCTGTCGATCCGGAAATAATAAAATGTTTCCGCTGGTTGATGAGGCAAGCATATGCATCACCAGGCGTGAGGAGCCCAAAAAAGAAGACGCAGACAGGCACCTGGACTTTTCCCAAACCAGAAGCCCTTTCCTGCTCTTTCCTTTCGTTGCAAAGAGAGAAAACTCGTTGTAAAGAATACCCTTACACAATGGATCTATTCTCTACAGGGTGAATACCTGCCCACCCGTGCCCTCTAGCATATCGGCTTGAGGGCCGGCAAATCGTGATTGAAGGGCCAGATAAAATGAGAAAATCATACCTTGAACACCTCAAGGCCATGGGACCGGCCTGGGTGATCAGTGCCGTGGCCTGCGGTCCGGCAACCCTGGCCAGTGTGGCCATTGCCGGTGCCACCTATGGCTACAAGATGCTGTGGGTGGTGCTGTGCAGTGCACTCTTCGGCAGTACGGCCCAGTATCTGGCAGCCAGAGTCGGCATCCTTGAAGGGAAAGGTATTATTGCGGCAACCGAACAGCATCTGGGGAAAATCTGGGCATGGGTGCTCACCGTCGACGCCCTGCTGGCAACCTGGCTGGCTGCAGTGGTCCTGATGAATGCCCTGAGTGGTGTCACCTCCCTGGTCACCGGCATCACGACCCCTTTCTGGGGGATCGGCTATGGACTGTTAATCGGCTTCTTTCTGGTGCGCAAAGGATATCCGGGATTCGAGACCGCGTGTAAGCTGCTTGTGGTCTTTGTTGTCGCCTGCTTTGTAGCGACGCTCTTCATGGCCGACCTCTCAGCGGGCGGTATTGCCGGGGGACTGATCCCAAATCTTCCCGGCGGTATGGATGCGGCCCTGATGATGGCGGCGATCATGGGCGGGGCAGTGCATATAACCATTATCGGCATGCATACCTACAATACCAACGCCCGCAACTGGAAGCCAAAGGACTTGCAACTGGCCTGGTTCGATACCATATCCTCCATGGGGATTGCCTTTGGGCTCTATAGCGCAGCCATTTTTCTGGTTGCCGCCGCTGTTCTTCACCCGCATGGAATTACGATTACACGGGCAACCGATGCCGCTCTTGCCCTGCAGCCGCTGCTGGGGGACAACGCCATGCGTATCTTTCTGGTCGGTCTCTGGGCAGCAACCCTTTCCACTCTCTCTCCCACCTTTATGGCAGGCGCCTATTTTATTGCCGACAAGATGGGATGGGAAAAAAACGTGCAGGACAATCGCTTTGCCCTAGCCGTATTTGCAGGATGTCTGGTGAGCATGCTGGGCCCGTTTGTCAAAGGCAGCTTTTTCCTCCTGCTTCCGCTCATGCTGGCCCTGGGCCTTACCGGTACTCCGCTGATCATCGGGATCATTCTCTACCTGCTAAACCGGAAAGACCTTACCTCCAAAAACTCCGTCCTCCTCAACTTTTTGGGAGCACTTACCTTTCTGGTCACCTCTTTCCTGGCCGTACGCTTTCTTCTCACCAAACTGGTGATCCTCTGATGAGCGACCATGATCTTCACCCATACCTCAACCGACAAACGGTGATAGCCGGTGATGTCAACTCCGGCAAGACCACCCGGACTACTGCCATTCTTGAACTGTTTCTCCAGGCTGGATACGGTCCGCAAATCGCGATTCTGGACCTGGCCCCGGATCAGGTGCAAGGCATCGGCGGCAAACTGCCGCTTCCCGGTGACACGCCGATCCTTCATTTGACCGATACCATCAGCGCACCACGGCTCATGGGCAAAGATGCAGCGCACACGCTAGAACTCGCCGAAGAAAACCGTTGCAGGATCGAGCGCCTGTTTTCCATCTTTACCAAGCAGCCAAAAAATATCCTCTTTGTCAACGATGCGACCCTCTATCTCCAGGCAGGAAGCCTCCCTCTCCTGTTACAGACGCTGGAGGTTGCCTCAACGCGCATCATTAATATGTACTACGGAAACACCTTCCAGGACTCCGCCATGACCCGGAGAGAACGACGTCTCTCCGAAGGCCTGCTCGCCGCCAGCGACGAGGTGCTCTATCTTTCCCAACTATCCTGAACGCCTCCCTCAATCAGCAACCTCCAGGACTTTTTTCTGCCTTCAGATCAGGACCAAGGATTTGTGCTGCAAATATTTTTTTTGTTCACAGCCATGAAAAACTCTTTGGCGACTACCAGCGGAGGATATATACTTCCGACAAGGTGAAAGGCTGTAGCCTCCTTCTTGAAAAATGTAACAAGTGAGGCGCGCCCCACACAGAAGGTCCTGAAACGGGCCGTTTCCTCTGACCCAATGCACACAGGCTTTTTTTGCCTCTTCATCACTCGACTACATGCCACTTGCCCATAAAAAACGATTAGTTACCATATTCTTCTTCATTCTTACTTTTTGCATTCTCGTTTTTTTTATTTATCAGGGATGCAGACAACTGTCCATCAGGGAGGCGGAAGCTAACCTGACCAATTTTCTGCTCAAACACAGAGCAATACATACCTTTGTCGCCAAGGTGCAGCGCCCCGAGGTTTTTCGTTTGCAGGATGAGGGTACCCTCGATTCGGACTATTTTTCCCCAACCCTTTTTTCCAGGACCTTTATCGCCAGAAGTATCATGGAATTTCTCAACGAGGAACGCCGTCAGGCCGGCCTGGATACTGTTGCTTTTCGGCTTGCGGCCAAAAACCCTCGCAACCCCAGTAACGCGGGAGACACCTTTGAGCTTGAGCTGCTTCAACAATTCAACGCCGGTACCTTGCAGGAGTATAAGCAGGAACTCTCTTCAGATGAGGGAAAAATGCTCTATTATGCCCTTCCCGTCGCCGCTAACAGACCATCCTGCATGCGCTGCCACGGCAACCCGAAGGATGCGCCAGCCGCCATGGTTGCCCTGTATGGTGACCAGGCCGGTTTTTTTGAAGAGGTCGGAGATATCAGAGCACTCATATCCGTCAAGGTGCCTCTGCACGGCCTTCTTCTGCGAGCACAAAAAACCACGCTTCTGCTTTCTGGAATCACCTTTATCCTTTTATCTCTTTTTTTAGCTGCAATTCTGAGCTTTTTCAAAAAAATTGACCAGCAGGCCGCAGCCTCGGAAACAACAGGTTACTACCTTGACTCCATTCTCCACTCATCAAAAAACACTGCCATTATCGGCACCGACAACCAGGATATGGTCGTTTATGCCAACGAAGAGTCGGAACGGCTCCTGGAGGTTCCTGTTGCCACACTCCTCGGCAAAAATCTCCAGCAAATCCACACTTTTTTCAATGCCCAGTCGACCGAGCGGTTTGCATCAAAACTGGAAACCATCAAAAAGGTCGGCACCTATCGCTTCAGTGTCAACCGCAGCAACAGAGTACTGGATGTACGAATATCCTCCATCACCGACAAGCATGGTAAGTACAGGGGGCTGCTGTTCATAGGCCATGACATCACTAAGCAGGTAACTATCGAAAAAGACCAGGAGATCATGGCCAAACGGTTACATAAACTCGAAAAAATGGAATCAATCGGTCTGATGGCCTCGGGCGTTGCCCATGACCTGAACAACATTCTCGCAGGCATTACCAGCTATCCCGAACTGATTCTCCTCAGCCTGCCCGAGGACAGTAAACTTCGCCGGCCATTGCAACTTATTGAGGAGTCCGGCAAACAAGCCGCAGCGGTGGTCGATGATCTGTTGACCGTTGCTCGGGGGGCGGCCATTGTAAAGGAAGTGAAAAACCTCAACGAACTCATTCATGAATACCTCCGCTCTCCGGAACACGGTAAGCTTACC
Organism: Desulfogranum aggregans; assembly: GCF_055398265.1. NCBI lineage: Bacteria > Pseudomonadati > Thermodesulfobacteriota > Desulfobulbia > Desulfobulbales > Desulfobulbaceae > Desulfogranum > Desulfogranum aggregans. The sequence continues at coordinate 1,600,959 of NZ_AP042447.1, forward strand.
TATGTCTCTCCGGGTATCGACTGGCAGATCATCTATGACAACAACTTGAAAAATGTGCATTGCGCCCCTATCCATTTTAAAAAATGCCTCATGAACCTGTTGCGAAATGGCGTGGAAGCCATGGGTGGCAAAGGACGCTGCACACTCACGACCAGCAGTCAAACAGTGGATGAGGCCATGAGCATCCAAACAGGACTCACGCCAGGAGAATACAGTGTCGTGTCCATACAGGATACGGGACCGGGGATTGCTCAGCAGGATATCGACCATATCTTCGAGCCGTTTTATACGAAAAAAACAATGGGGGTCAGTGGGACTGGCCTTGGGCTGGCCGTTGTTTGGAGTACCATGCAAGATCACAACGGCACTGTCACCGCCCACTCGACCCAAGGAGAAGGAACCCGTTTTGACCTGTACTTCCCGGTATCCAATGATTCGATGCGCATCCAGCAGCAGACCGAATCGATCGAATCCCTCCAGGGAAACAATGAACTGATTCTGGTAGTGGACGACGAAAGCAAACTTTTGGATATTGCGACCCAGAAACTGATCGCCCTGGGCTACCAGGTCGAGTTGGTGAACAGCGGTGAGCAAGCGGTTGCTTTCCTTCGCGACAATGACGTCGATCTGGTTCTCCTTGATATGATCATGGAGCCGGGAATCAGCGGATATGAAACCTTCAAACAAATTACAACATTCAAGCCAGACCAGAAGGCGCTGATTGTCAGCGGATATGCAAACAGCGATGCGGTGGAAAAGTTGAAGAAGCTGGGCGTGAGCGGCTTTCTGAAAAAACCCTACACCCTCATTCAGCTCGGGACCGCCTTGCAGAAAGGGCTGCAAAAGGAGTAATCCGAGACCATGCCTACCCATGGCTAGGCAGGTAGCCAGGCAACCGGAACGCCCCTCCCCCTTCCGGTTCCCACCGACTGTAGAGCGCAACCCTGTCCCCTGCCATTTTAGGCGAGAGAGAGAAGAACAGAGATAATGGGAAAAGGCAACTGCTCCTGTCTGGTATTACCGCCCTATCAAGGCCCTGCGAGAAAGGTGCGCAGCTCTTCCAGCGGGGTCCGACGCATCACCCGAGCGGTCCGCTCAAACTTTCGCGCCCGTTCACTGTAAAATGCCAGACATTTGGTTGCCAGGGACACGACCTGTTCATCGTCAAGCCCCTCTTCGATAACGTCGCCGATACGGGGTACACCGCCGCCGTTGCCGCCGAAAACAAGGGTCCATCCTTTCCTGAGTCCAAAGATACCGATGTCGCGAATATAGGATTCACAGCAGTTCATGGCACATCCGGAGATGCCGACCTTGGTTTTCGCCGGCAGTGGTATATCGAGCATGGTCGCCTCGATCTTTTTCCCCAAGGCAAGGGAGTCCTTTCGTCCATACTTGCACCAATGTATCCCTGGACACGCCTGAATATAATGAATCCCTGCAGGTTTCGCCGGTCCACTCTCCTGCCCCATATCGCGCCAGATTTGCTCAACCATTGGCTGCGGATGACCTGCAATGGCGACCCGCTGTGCGCCGGTCAGTTTGAGAAAGGGTATCTCATATGTCCTGGCAACCCTGGCGACCTGCTCAAGGTACTCGGGTGTCACCAGTCCCATCTTGGGACCCGGAAGAATATTGTAGGTTTTTTCCTGCTTTTTCAACTCGGTACTTTTCTCGGTATCGTCCTTTTTATCCACCGTGGTGACTCCACAACCTTGTGATTCAGAGAGCATAAAAACGCTCCATGCCCTGTAGTACTGGGGATGGAGCGTTAAAAGGTGTACAGCGTATATACTTACTGCATATTACGCCTTCCACAACCCATGCAGGTTGCAATACTCCCGAGCTGCAACATCTGTTGCATCAATGCAGAAAACGGCTTCCGGAGTGTCCCCAGGCTGTAAAAACTGAAAGTAGCTCTTACCGTCGGCAATGAGTTCTATCCATTCGATATAGTGTTTTTCCTCCATCGGGTGAGGGACACTGCCAACCGATACCTTGAACCCGTTCTCAACCTTTTCAATTACCGGAACATGCTTTTCGGTAGCGGCATCAACCGTGTTTTCGTTAAGAAGCACCATATTCTCTCCACAGCAGACCAAATCGCCGTCGCCTCCATGAAGAACTAATACGATATTCCCGCATGCTTCACATTTGTACACTTCAGCTTTCTTCGCCATTTTATTCCTCCTTGTTGTTTTTCACCTACAGCATCTGACCTCGCCAACATCTGCCCCATGGAGCAATTCCGGTTGATTCAACACCCAAAAAAAACGACATTGCCCATGCAGCCATCAACAACCTTGGTGCCTGCTTATGTCTGAACGTACGAATACCCCCATCTCTTCCCCCTGCTGTATCCCGAGCAGCATGCTTTGCACAGGTGTATAAAATGATTACCCTTTGCATGTGGGTGCAACTGGATTGTTTCTCTGTCTTATCTTTTTCTACCGGAATTTTCAACATGTCCATCTGCCTCCCCCCTCTCGGAAGGGAAAACGGTTACAATCAAGGCGCATCAAACCAGGTGGCTGCGTATGTATTGGAGTCCGTTTCCCTGTCTTGGAGGTAAAGGCTTGCGTTCCCCTTGGGCGCACAGCCAGCAGTATTCGTACCAACCGCCATCATCACCAAGAAACTTAAGGAGGAACAGGAATGAACACCCATGAAAAATTGAATTATGTAGAATTCCCCGCCAGCGACCTGGAAGCAACCAAAAGGTTCTTTCAAGGGGTATTTGGCTGGATATTTGTTGACTATGGTCCCGATTACACCGCCTTCGCCAACCAAGGGCTTGATGGAGGTTTCTACAGAAGCGAGCTACGCTCACGCACGGCCGATGGCGGGGCACTGCTGGTCTTTTACAGCAAAGATCTTGAACATACCCAGGGGAAGGTCTCCCAATGGGGCGGAACAATTATCAGACCAATATTCAATTTCCCCGGCGGTCGCCGATTCCATTTTACCGAGCCAAGCGGCAACGAGTTTGCGGTTTGGTCAGACTCTGCCACCTGATCCCCTGGGGTTTTCGGTACAGCCACATCGTCTCCATCTAATCCCCGGCCGACCCTGCCTGGTGCGCATGAATTTTAGCAGGCAGTTGGATGAAGCGAGGAAAAAACAGCGCCCGGCTCATTTCCTGTGCGGGGTAAATGCTTGACCTGTAGCACCATCTTCGACCTAATTCAACAGAAAGCTGATCAGGTCCACCTCTTCACCGCTCAGTTGAAAATCAAAGATACAGAGGTCCTCTTCCATATGCTGCTCTGAGGTTGTACCGGTGAGCGGTACAATACCGCACTGGTGGAGGTAACGAAAAAACACCTGACAGACGGTTTTTCCATATTTATAGGCCATGGTCTGCATGACCCCGTTGGTTAAAACATGGGTATTGGCTGTCAGCGTCCAGAAACTCTGGTAGATGACGCCATGATCGGTGCACCACCGGCGCAGATCCAGGTCATAGCCGGTTTCACGATAAAATCGATTCTGGATGATAGACGGTTTGACCTCGGCCTCCGCATAAAGCGCTTTCAACAGGTCAAGTTCGTAGCAGTTGCTTATACCCAGTTCCAAGGCGCCACCGGATCGATGGATTGTCTCCATCGCTCTCCACACGGTCATCAGGTTGGTGAAGGGGGTAACAGGTGAATGCAGCAGGAATGAATCAATATAGGTTGTCTGCAGGTTAGTGATTGAAGAGGCAAATGACTGCACGACCTGCCGGTCGAAGTCTGCATGCTGGTCGTAAGGTATAGTGTGAGGATCATGTCCGGGAAGTGGAGTGTATTTAGTCTGCACAAAAAGGGTCTCACGCGCAATGCCCCTCTGACTGAGCCGAACGAGCGCCTCTCCCACAAGCTGTTCGTTATAGTGCTTTGGCTGGCAGGCGGTGTCAATTCCCTGGAAACCTTTGCTGATTGCCTGTTCAACAAGGTCGGCGGTTCGCTCCTTTTTCCAGGCCGTCCCATAGATAATTGGCGGTATACGCGTCCCCGCCGGGGTTGTCAACCATTGCTGTTTTGTCACTCCGCGTCCCCTCCTGTTTTGTATGAACAACCTTACTGCTCGTCAATCCCCCTTTTACTCCCTCCGCAATACTGAAAAATAACTCCCTGCAAAACCGCACAGCCAAGAATATAAACGGAAAACACGCAGGTAAACACCATACCGAAATAATCGACCATCAATGGCAGAAGCGGCAACTTGACCGCCCTGGCATAAAAAAAAGCCACCAGTAGCCTGTCTTGAAGCCCTTGCCTGCGCATATCCTCCAGAAGTGGATACCACGCATACATCGGGCCATGGGATACGATACCGGCCCCCAGTGCCACTCCCCACCCCTTGAATCCACTATTTTCGCCTAGATGCCTGACAATCTGCTGGGGCCGCAGCAGGTAATTGATGCAGGCGGTCAAGACAATAACAACGGCAAACACCGGCACAATCCTGATGACGATTCGACCAGCCCTGGAGAGTCCAGTCACCGCTGCCGATGGATCAACCAGCAGAAGAATACAGTAAACTATACTAACAAAGAAAACGAAATATTTCCCCCGAAAGATTAAGGAGTTGTCTTTTTCCTTCATGTCAGCACCTGTACAGTGAAAGCGGTTGCCAATGCAACCAGGACGGTTCCGAGAAAGGTAAGAATATTCCGATAGACCGTAAATCGCAGCCCGAGCGCCTCCGCCTCGACAGGAAGGTGAACAAACCCCAAGGTCACCCAGGAAAGGAGAAAAGCGGTTACCGCATAGAGCGAAATACCCTGCTCCAACAGCTCGCCACCCAGAACATAGCTGACCATTGGATTACCTGAAGCCGCAGCCGCTGTCAGGGTACCGACAAGGGTATCTGTTATGGGATTGCCGGAAAAAACGCTCGCAAGCATTGAGGGAGTGATATACACCTGCAGTATCCCTACCAGACCGACTACTCCCAAGAGCATTGGTCCTATGGAGACAAACATCCGGCAGCTCTTTTTCAGTGCCTGAAAAAAGGTTGGGGGCACCTGCCCTTTCCCTTGGTGCGCTGTTGTATTGCTCATGCATCTCTCCTCGTATGCTGTCAACCGATTCTATGCAGATCCCATCGGGGCACAAGCCCTCATGCTCTGTGCCGAATATACCCTCTTCCCAGAATACCAAATGCTCCACCCAGTTTCATCTCAAAGCAACCACGGCAGGAAGAAAGAAAACAAATCTCAATGAAAGGAATACGATCAGTGTTTTTTCGGGCAAGAGGAACAATACCCTGTACCGGCTGTTCCAGCGACCTGCCGGTGCACGGTGAGGAGGCACTGCCACACCTGTCATTTGCGCTAGTAGCGCTATGGCACAGGCGACCGATCGGTTAAGGAACCTCTTGAACAAAAGGTAGAGAAAGCAGAGAGAGCGGTCACTCTTTGCAACAGGTGACGATGGGAAACACGCGGCACTCCCTCAAATGATGCCGGAACAAGAGTGTCCACAGAGGGAGTGCCAAAGGGTGATGAGCGGGACTTACAGCCCCTTGCAGTTCGCATAATAGGTAACGGTTGCCGGCCAATCAGAAAAAATGCCGAGTACCCCGACATTCTGCGCCAGCACATCCAGGACGGTCATCATATCACCATCACGATCAATGGCCCCCTCCAGTGACTGATAGTACCAGCCGCCGCCATGCGCCAACAGTCCTGAGCGCTCAAGGGTCCAGGTGATGATGTCAAGTCCGGCTGCCCTTGCCTGCGTGGCGTATGCAGAGGGGAGAATTTCCCCAGCGGCATCCACCGTGAGCAGCATCCACATGGGCGGTGCGATAATTCGCACCCCATCAGCCACCAGTTCTTCCATGGAGGGAGACCAGGTTGCCGCATCCATGGGGTCGAACCGTTCATCATCATAGCGGTCGTCCAGGTAGACAGCCTGCCTGCCGAAATGCGGCTCCTGCTCGATCCAGTAGCGCACATCGTCCAGGTTAAACGATTGGGCATAGACATCTTGGGGCCGCACCCCGGCCTGCCGATACTCATCAATCATCTGCTGGGCATACTGCTGCTGGGTGTAGGTCCCCTTAAACGGCATATCCACACTGGGTGATTTGAGTTCAGGTGTCATTTTGACTCCCAGTTGCCGAAAGAGAGCAATACTTTCCTTGTGGGTCATGACTGTCCCACAGGTTGCGTACAGATCGGTTCGCCAGTTCGCTGTTCCACCCAAGTACTCTTGCGCATTCGTGGCGGTCGGGTCGCTGGCATCCATCTTTCCACACAGGGTCTTGAACTCTTCCAGGGTGAAATCACTGGTGCAGCATTTGGCGGCAGCTGGTTTCACCAACTCCCCGGTCGCCGGATCGTACTCTGCAGGACTAAACGGCTCGGAGCATTTGGCTGCCAGCTCGGGGATGGCCAGGACATTGGTGGTTGTATGCAGGTCACACTGGGAGTGACGACAGACCAGTTCTTTATCACTGGTAAAGGTCACATCACATTCAAGAATACCGGCTCCCATACGGGCGGCAGCCATATAGGATTCCCTGGTGTGCTCAGGAAACTGCATGGCAGCGCCGCGGTGACCAATAGAAAAATCAGTACGGTAAAAGGGGCCGTTTACACACTGCTGCAACTCCTCTTTTAACAATCCCGGCTCCATGTCGTTGACAAGAAAAAAAGGGCGTGGCCCAAGCTGGGCCTGCTGATTGGTCTTTTTCTTATACTGGTTCATTCCGGATTTCCCTATCATCTCCTTTCCAGCGTGGACACAACCGGTCATGGCGATAAAAAGTGCTGCTGCGATACATATTGCGTTTCTGCCTTTCATCTACATTTCCTCCTTTTTAGGTGTGTTTGCCCCCTTCAACAGCTCATGCTGTTGAAGGGGAGCCAATCTACAGCATGTAAATGTTCACATATTGAAAAACAGCCTCTTCCGATAACGCGCAGCAACTCTCTACATTGCTAATGTTACCTTCAGGTTAGATTCCCATTGTAAGGCGGTAAAGGATGCTGTAGAAGCAACATACTGACGCGTTTCCTGCAAAGCTGCCTCTGCAGCTGCAGAATGGACACTCGCGATTAATAAGCACTCTTCGTCCGCGATCATCTCACACAGACTCGATCAGGGGGGAAGTGAGCAAGAAAAACATATACGTTTTGCCCGGGCTCCCTGCAGTCATCAACATCAACGCTGCCTGACGCATGCCTTGCATGTATAGAGCCTTTGCATGCAGCCTGCATCTGCTCAGTTCCAGGACCATCACAGACAGAGGAAACACCATGCGTCCCGCACTCAATCCGCTGGTACTCAGCCTGAAGGAATCAGCCACCCTTGCCATCAACCGAAAAGCGCTGGAGATGCGTAGGAAAGGGGAAGACATTGTCCACTTCGGCTTTGGCCAATCGCCATTCCCGGTGCCCCAGGTCATCCAACAGGCCCTTCAGGCCAATGCCGACAAGAAAGACTACCTCCCTACCCAAGGGCTGCCATTATTATGCGAAGCCGTGGCGGAATTTTACCGCAACGAATTCGGCTATAGTTATACGGCCGAAGAGGTCTGCATCGGACCGGGAAGCAAGGAACTGATCTTTCAGATCATCTACCTCATGGAAGGCCCCCTGCTGGTACCGGTACCGAGCTGGGTGAGTTACGGCCCGCAGGCCGCCCTGCGGGGCAAGGAAATCATCCCCATCCAGACAGACCGGGAAAACCACTACCGCATCACCCCGGAACTCCTTGATCGGGCCTGTTACAGTGCTGGTCAGGCGCAGAAAATCCTGATATTCAACAATCCCAACAACCCCACCGGAGCCCTGTATCATGAGAGTGAAATACGGGAGCTTGCGGAAATCTGTCGTTCGTACCAGGTGATCGTCATCTCCGATGAAATTTATGCCATGATCGATTTCGATCGATGGCCCATGAGCAGCCTGGCCACGCATTACCCGGAGGGCACCATCCTCTCCGGAGGATTGTCCAAGGCCTTTGCTGCCGGGGGGTATCGCCTGGGTGTTGTCCTGATCCCCAGTGCCCTGGATCCGGTGATGCCGGCGCTGAAGTCAGTGGTTAGTGAGACTTTCAGCGCTGTCAGTGCGCCAATACAGTATGCCGCACTGGAGGCCTATCGCAACATTGAAGAAGTCCGGCCATACATCCGTAAAACATGTGAAATCTATCGGTTTGTTCTCGACTACCTCCATACCTGCTTTATCGAAACAGGCCTGAACTGCCCCCGGCCGGCAGGAGCCTTCTACCTTTTTCCCGATTTTGAACAATTCAGGGAGCCACTCCATGCCCGGGGAATCATCACCTCCAGTCAACTTGCCGGCACACTGCTGCAAGAGGCCCGGGTGGCTGTCCTGCCCGGCTCTGATTTTTATATGCCCGCCACAAGCCTGAGCTGCCGAGTAGCCGGCGTGGATTTTGACGGCGGCCAGGTGCTCCACACCTGGCCGGGTGCAGAAAAAGTCACTACCGAGTACCTTCAGGACAACCTTCCCAGGATAATTGAAGGCTGTCGCTACCTGGAGGATTTTGTCCGCCGTCTCGACCGCTGACCGACAGTGCTGTTCATCCGGGAGGGCGTTGTCCTTTTTGTTTGTATGGGCCTTTGGGCAGCCGATATGGAGGGGTACCTGCCCGGCGAAGAAACCTGCGTTACCTCGTCCTTTTCTGTTGTACTGTGGCGGCAAATCCTTTATGGTGGCTCTTCGATAATTCCTTGACACAGGCCACTGCGAGCAAAGGCCCCCTCAGGGTACCAAACAGATGCCTGTGGTAGATTGCTGCCGAGGTTTAATCCTGATCAGGTCAGCTCATTTGCTCAGGCCACCTGCAGCCCGACAGTACATAGTGTTCCTAAACGGGTACCGACCGGTCACCCACGCCTGCTTGTATCGGCTTTTTTTTCATTACCATCCAGCACCATTGCCCGAAATCCATGGCTATCGTTAGAAAGAAAAAAAAATCCCGAAAGTCCCCTCTCCAGTTTGTCGCCACCTGTGGCTCTGGTCTTGAACAGGTCGTCCAGGAGGAAATAATAGCCTTTGGGGGCCTCGAGGTAACAACTGCTCCCGGCGCGGTCTCGTGGACCGGGGCTCTGGAATCGGCATACCGGGCCTGCCTCTGGTCGAGGTTTTCTTCACGCATTCTTCTCCAGTTGGCCAGATTCGACGCACCGGATACAGACACCCTGTATGCTCAGGCTGGCAAGATCCTATGGGACGAACACTTTGATCAGCGCACAACCTTTGCCGTGTTCACCACCTTGGTCAATGCGCGGATAACCCATAGCCAGTATGCCTCCCTGCGGGTTAAAGATGCGATCGTGGACCAATTTCGTCGACGTTTTGGCCGTCGCCCGGACGTCGACAGTTACCAACCGGGAATACGTTTTCACCTCCACATTAACGGCGTGCACGCTTCCCTCTCACTGGATCTTTCCGGGGACAGTCTCCACCGTCGCGGCTACCGAAGCAGCGTCGTTGAAGCGCCCCTCAAAGAGACCCTAGCCGCAGCACTGGTACGACTATCCGGCTGCCTGGAAGACCTGGATTCATCGGCTTGCCTGCTCGACCCGATGTGTGGCAGCGGAACACTCCTGATTGAAGCGGCTCTGATGCTGAGCAATACAGCCCCAGGGCTCCTGCGCAAACGTTTTGGCTTCCATTCCTGGCACAAGCATGACGACCGCCTGTGGGAGCGGTTGACTGCCGAAGCGCTGGAGCAGGAGGACGAAGGCGCCGAACGGCAAATGCCGCAAATCATCGGTTATGATGCCGATCCTCGGGCGATTGCAGCCGCCCGTCAGAACGTCATCGCCGCTGGAATGCGGGATATGATTACCATTCGTCATCGTCAGCTGGCTGATCTCCACAGTCCAGGCTCCCAGGGGGTTATCATCACCAATCCTCCCTATGGTGACCGCCTCTCAGAGAAACTGGCGGTCAAGTACCTGTACCGTTTTCTTGGCAGGCGGTTTCGCCGGGAATTCGCCGGTTGGCGGCTGGCCTTTTTCACCGGTAACCCAGACCTTGCAGAAATGACGACCATCGCCTGGCAGCAGCGCCACAAGCTGTATAATGGTCCCATCAGATGCCAACTGCTGGTAGGCGAACACCAACCGGACAGCGAACGCCCTCCGCATCAATGGGAGTTGCCAGCCCCTGATGCAGACTATCCGGCACCGGACCTGGCCAACCGTCTACGCAAAAACTGCCAGAGCCTATTTGCCTGGGCAGAACAGGAACACATCAGCTGTTTTCGCCTCTATGATCGAGATATCCCCGAGTACAATCTGGCAATCGATGTCTATGAACAGTGGGTGCAGGTACAGGAGTATGCGGCACCATCCACGGTTGACCAGGAAAAAGCAGAGCAACGGTTGACCGATGCCCTGCAGACCATCCGTATGGTACTGGACATTCCCCACAGCCGATTGTTCATCAAGACCAGGAAAAAACAAAAAGGAAAAGAGCAATATCAGAAAAAGGGTCAGCTGAAAAAGAAAGCAATGACCTTTCAGGAGGTACGAGAAAGCGGTTGCCGCTTCCTGGTAAACTTTACCGACTACTTGGATACCGGCCTTTTTCTTGACCACCGAAACACCAGGCGCATACTGGCAGACAAGGCACAGGGAAAACATTTTCTCAACCTTTTCGGCTACACAGGTTCAGCCACTGTGCTCGCTGCCCATGGCGGGGCGGCCTCAACCACCACCGTGGATACCTCTGCAGCCTACCTTGATCGGGTACAGGCCAACCTCTCGCTTAACGGCTACGGGTCCATACTCCATCAGACCATCGAAGCCGACTGCATAGAGTGGCTGAAAAAGGAAAGCAAGCGCTACGGGCTCATTTTTGTCGATCCGCCGACCTTTTCCAACGCGCGTCATCGCCAGCAGGTCTTTGATGTACAGAAAGATCATGAAGCCTTGCTGCGTCTGGCCATGGCACGTCTCTCACGCTCGGGCACCATGCTTTTTTCAACCAATTACAAAAAATTCAGCCTTGCCCCTGCATTGACCGAGAGTTTCCTGGTAGCGGAAATTACCGACCAGACCCTACCGCCGGACTTCGCCCGTAAACCACCCATCCATCGATGCTGGACGTTTGCCCATCCGCAGGAGGAAGACGACGGTGCGCACTCAGACAGCTGATTTCCCCCTGGAACGGGTGCAGATCGTTGATCGCCTCGACAGACCGCTCACCGGTGCTCCCCGCAGGGAAATGCGCAAGCTGAATCTCGTTCACCGAGCTGCCTATATCCTGGTTCTGGATACCCAAGGGCACCTGTTCATCCACAAGCGAACCATGAACAAGGACGTTTATCCCGGCTACTGGGATATGACGGTCGGAGGGGTGGTGCTGGAGGGAGAAAGTTACGAGGAGGCGGCGCTACGCGAACTCCACGAGGAACTGGGAATAAGGGATATACCGTTGCGCGCCCTTTTTGCCCAGTACTACGAGGACGCTTTCACCCGTACCTGGGGGCGGGTGTTTGCCTGTCGCAATAATGGACCGTTTGCACTTCAGGCTGAGGAAATCGATGAGGGACGCTTTGTTGCCTTTGAGGCCATCGATGCCCTGCGCCAAGAACATCCCTTTACGCCGGACTGCGTTCCCCTGCTCAAGCGCCTGCTCCGACTACGACGACAAGGCGAGCTGTAAATCGATCACCGAGTTGCCCTGCCTTCATTTCTCGAAGGGAGTGGCATTGGGTCTTTTCCGTTTTCGGCGATTTTGAAATGCCTGCAGGAGCTGATAGGTAACAAAATATACCAGAGTACCAAACACAGTTCCTGCCAGGACACTGCCGATGGTCAGGGGCACAATGATCTCCTTGCCCAAATGCATAAAAGTCATGATCTGGGCAGGAATTTCAAAAACATCAAAGCTGGCCATTTTGCGGGTGATCTCCAGTAACTTCTTGGAGACTTCGGCCACGGGCGGGCCCTCCCAGAAAAGGCAGCCCAGCCAGTAATTAAAGGTATACAAGGGTGCCATGGTGACCGGATTGGTAATCCATACCGGAATCACTGCCGCTGGCCGATTAACGTTGATCAACGTTGCCACAAACAACGCCAGCACCACCTGCAAACCGATGGTGGGAGTAAAGGCTATAAAGGTGCCAAGAGCAAAACCGCCGGCAATGGCGCCTGTTGATCCGCGTAGCCTGATAATCCATCGCATCACCGGCCGCAACCTAAACAGCAGATTTCTTTTTGCTCGTGGCGACGTGTTTCCGTTCCCTGTCCCCATTGCACCCCTTCCCTCCACCTCGCAGGTGTAGGCCTCTGACTTGCTTTGTTTAACGACTGTTGATATCCCTTTCCCAGAGGGAAAACAACTCCGTGATGCCACGGGTGGCGTAGGCTGCCATCTGCGGAAACAGCTCAGGTGCAAACGGCTGCCCTTCAGCGGTTGACTGGATATCGATCCATCGACCATCGCCACTCATGACAAAGTTGGCATCTACATCGGCGGAAGAATCAAGCCGGTAATCCAGGTCAAGCATTACCTCCCCCTGGACCACGCCCACACTCACAGCAGCAACCGGCAGGATATCCGGCAGCCTCTTTACCATCCCTTGCTCCACCATCCACCCAAAGGCTTGGCGAAGTGCCAGTGCCCCGCCGGTAATGGAAGCACAACGGGTGCCGCCGTCGGCATTTATCACATCACAATCTACCCTTAAGGTATATTCACCAAGGCCGTGGAGATCAACCATCATACGCAATGACCGGCCAATCAAACGCTGTATCTCATAGGTCCTCCCGGATCGCCCGCTGATCGCCTCTCGTCTGCCGCGTGTATGCGTGGCTCCCGGCAGCATCCCATACTCAGCGGTAATCCATCCTGAACCGGTACCGGCCAGAAAAGAGGGAACCCGTTCCTCAACAGATACAGCGCACAGGACATGGGTTTGCCCCATCTGCATCAGCACGGAACCTGCAGCCTGGGGCTGGATGCCATATTCAATGGAAAACGGTCGTAAAGCATCTGCTGGACGTTGCGACATAACCTACCTCCACGGTGGGAATTGAAAAAAGGTGCTGTAATCGTTTGTAATGGATCGCTCGATCACCCAGCGAGCGTCAGAGGACAACCAGGGTGATGCCGGGGTTTGCGCGGTTGAGATCGCGATGATCGGCAAGAACGGGAAAGCGCCGCACCAGCTGTCGGCCATGGCCGGACTTTCGGGAAAATTCCTCACCGGGTAGAATATCATTTATCAGGCGCTGGTGCTGCATATATCGAAGATGACGACGTACTTCCCGGCGAATGCTGCCCCCTTTGCCGGACGAACCATACCCATGGATCAGGGTGATCACCCTCACTCCCTGGCGACGACAGACATAGAGCTCTTTGCGGAGCCGCTCAAGAGCCTGTTCCACCAGAGGCATCCCCTTCTCTAGGTTCAGGGTTCGATGAAGGATCTCACCTCGGGAAACAGCAGGCTGAGTGCATGGCGACTGGCAAAAGGGGCAGACAGTTGCCGTTGACTCGATACGGTTGCCGCAGACCTCACAGATCACCACCGTGGTTCCCTCCTGCTGTCGACCGGGCGGATTACGCCCTGCGCACCTCAATGACTTCCGGCATCTGCTGCAGGTGCTGTATCAATACTTGCAACTGATTCAGGTCTGTCACTTCCACAACCACCCTGATAACCGCAATATTCTCCACATTGGTACGGGCGGTCAACTCAACAATATCGGCGTCATCGGCACTGATGATACTGCTGATTTCAGCGAGGATGGACTTACGGTTCTCCGTTTTGATATGCAGCGCTGACCGATGGGTGGTCTTGATCGATCCGGACCAGCTGACTTCGACCCATCGGGTCGGGTCGGATGCGCGCAGGTTGGGGCAGTCGGCCCGGTGGATGGAAATACCCGAACCCATGGTAATGAACCCCATAATGCTGTCACCTGGAACAGGACGGCAGCACTGGCTGATTTTTACAAGCATGTCATCCACTCCATCAATATCAATGGATTCCCGTGAAGACGGATCCGCCCGATTCTCCTCGGCGCGGCGTGCTCGTTCAAGCAGTTCAGCTTCCCGCCGTTTTTCCTCGGCTTCTTTGAACTCCTCCGGTTGCAGCGCTCGAATCAGCTGGGGAACGGTTATCACCCCTGAGCCGACCTTGATCAGCAAATCATCAAGCGAAACGCATCGCAGATCCTTGAGCAACAGCCGCAGATGCCCGCCCTTGACCAATCCGCGAATGGAAACCTTGTATTTCCGCAGTTCCTTTTCACAGATTTCCCGGCCAAGCTTCAGGGACCGCTCCCGCTCTTCCCTTCGCAACCATTGGCGAATTCTCGTCCTGGCCCGGGAGGTTTTCACAAACTGCAGCCATGCACGTTTGGGATGCTGCTCCTTCTTGGTCAGGATCTCGACGATATCTCCGCTTTGCAGTTCCTGCTTGAGCTGCACCATCTGCCCATTGACCTTGGCGCCGACACAGGTGTCGCCAACAGCGGTGTGTATTGCGTAGGCAAAATCAATGGGCGTGGAGCCACGAGGTAATTCGCGGACCTCGCCGGTGGGCGTCAGGGCGTAAACATCGGGCTCGAACAGTTCCCCACGCACCGTTTCCATAAATTCACCCGGGTCCTCGACATCTTGCAGGGCCTGGACCAGTTTCTTCAGGTCCTGGAACAGGCGGGCATCGTTACTGGATATTCTCTGTCCCTCCTTGTAGGCCCAGTGCGCCGCCACTCCTTCTTGGGCGACCTTGTCCATCTCCTCGGTGCGAATCTGGATTTCAATAAAATGCCCACGGGGTCCGGCAACAGTGGTATGGAGGGACTGATAGTTATTGGACTTAGGCGCACTGACAAAATCCTTAATCCTGCCCGGCACCGGCGTCCACTCTCCATGAACAGTTCCGAGTGCCTCGTAGCACTCTTTAACCGTACGAACGATGATGCGGAAAGCTACCTTGTCATACACCCGCTCGAGGGGGATTTTCTGCACCACCAGTTTTTTATAGATGGAATATATATGTTTGGGGCGGCCAATAATCCTGACCGGATAGACATGGTTGTTTTTCAGCTTGGCATAGAGCACGTCAATGACTTCGTTGACATAGGCCTGTCGCTCTTCCAGGGTGCTTTCAAGATGGGTAATGAGGTCTTCGTACTCATTGGGAAACAGATACTTGAATGCCAGGTCCTCCAGTTCCCGTTTGAGCCAATCTATTCCCAAACGGCTGGCAAGGGGGGCATAAAGGTCCATGGTTTCCCTTGCCTTATGACGGCGAAGCTCCTCCTCCACTGCATCCAATACCAGCATATCCTGAAGCCGGTCGGCAAGTTTGACCAGCAGTACCCGAATATCTGCGCCAATGGCAAGCAGCAGCTTACGGATATTTTCCGCCTGGTGGGAAAGCTGCGAGTTGTAGCGAACATGGGTGATACGAGTGGCACCGTCAACAATATGGGCCACATCATGACCAAACTGCTCCTCCAGCTCTTCCAGGGTGGCGACCTCCTCTTTCAGTACCCCGTGGAGCAAGCCGGCCACGATGGTATCCAGGTCGAGCTTCATCGCCGCCAAACTGGCCGCCACCTCCAGCAGGTGTTCCCTGTAGGGCTCGCCAGAGGGATGCTTCATATTGCCGTGACGTTCGCAAACAAAGGCATAGGCCTTTTTCAGCGGTGAAAGGTCAACATCGTGTAGATAACCGGCAGCCAGTGAAAGTAAATTCTGTATATCAGCCATGCTTCCCTCCTGAGGATTATCTCAGGCCAGCGCCTCGCTGATAAGATTTCCTATGAAAGCGGCGGTTTCCGGATAAGGAATATTCTCAGAGGTACCATCCTTTCGCACACGAAGTTCAACCTCTCCGCTCTTTTCATACGTCTTGCCGAAAGTCACCCGGAAGGGAATTCCCAACAGGTCAGCGTCCTTGAACTTAGAGCCCGGTCGCTCATCCCGATCATCATAGAGGACATCAACCCCCTGTTTTTTGAGTTCCGCATAGAGGGCTTCCGCTGCCTCGCAGGTTGCCTCGTTCTTCAGGCTGAGGTTGAGAATAATGACCTGAAACGGAGCCATGGGCACGGGGAATATAATACCGTTGCGGTCATGGTTCTGCTCGATGGCGGCGGCGACCACCCTGCTCACCCCGATTCCGTAGCACCCCATGACAAAATGGCGCTCATTCCCCTCCTGGTCCTGGTAGGTGGCGTTCATGGCCTCGGAGTAGCCGGTCCCCAGTTTGAAGATATGCCCCACTTCAATCCCTTCGGTCAGGCGAAGAGTGCCTGCGCACAGGGGACACGGATCATCAACGGTCACCTGCCGTAAATCGCCGACAATCGTTGGCGTAAAATCCCGCCCAGGGACAACACCCTTGAGGTGGTACCCTTTTTCGTTGGCACCGGTTACGCAGCTTTCCATGATCATGACTTCCTGGTCTGCGACAATTTGCATCTCCAGGTCAACCGGTCCGAGGTAACCGGCAGGCAATTTGGTTCGGGGCCAGACTTCTTCCTCGGCAAGCGGTTCTACATCATCGACGCCAAGCAGATTTTTCAGTTTCACTCCCTGGACATCACGATCACCCCGAACCAGGGCGGCTACCACCTCCCCGTCTGCAAGGTAGAACATGGTCTTCACCACCTCAGCGGCCGTAACCTGCAGCAGCTCGGCAACCCGATCGACCTTTTTTGTGCCTGGAGTTTCGACTTTTTCCATGGGCGGGAGACCTTCGAACATGGACCGGGGTTCACCGGCTGCTGCGATTGCCGCCTTCTCCACATTTGCCGCATAGCTGCACTGTTCACAGGTAACCAGGGTGTCTTCCCCGGTGTCAGCCAAAACCATGAACTCATGCGAGAAGGAGCCACCGATAGCTCCGCTGTCGGCCTCGACAGCCCGAAACTCCAGCCCGCACCGTTCAAAAACACGGTAGTAGGCATCGCGCATGATCTCGTAGCTTGTACTGGCAGCCGCATCGTCCACATCAAAGGAATAGGCATCTTTCATCACAAACTCACGGCCGCGCATCAGGCCGAAACGGGGCCTGATTTCATCCCTGAATTTGGTTTGGATCTGATAAAGGTTCACCGGCAATTGACGGTAGGAATGGAGTTCACGGCGGGCGATATCGGTTACCACCTCCTCGTGGGTCGGTCCAAGGCAGTAATCCCGGTCATGACGATCCTGAAAGCGAAGGAGCTCAGGACCATACTTCTTCCAGCGACCTGATTCTCGCCACAGATCGCCAGGCTGCACCATTGGCATCAGAATCTCCTGAGCACCGGCTCTGTTCATTTCCTCGCGAACGATTTCCGTTACCTTCTGCAGGACCGTCAGGCCCAGCGGAAGATAGGTATACATTCCAGAAGTCAGTTTCCGTATGAAGCCGCCGCGCAGCAGCAACTGATGGCTAATCACCTCAGCTTCAGCAGGTGTTTCCTTTGTGGTAGGCAACAAGAGATGCGAGTAGCGCATGAACAACACTCCCAATAAGTATGGCTGCAAGCAGCAACCGGTTAATGAACATCCGGGCTGAAGCGATTCACCCTTGTTCTTTTCGTTTTTCCTCTTCCATGAGGTCGAGTTCGGCCAGAAAAACGTCCAGCAATTCGTTTTCCGGAACCTTTTTGTACAGTTGGCCTTTTTTAAAGATGATCCCTACACCTTTCCCCCCGGCAATGCCGATATCCGCCTCGCGAGCTTCACCTGGGCCATTGACCACACACCCCATAACCGCAACCTTGAGGTTGCTTTTCATGGTTTGCAGATGCTGCTCCACCTGCTCAGCCAGACCAAACAAATCGATGCGGGTGCGGCCGCAGGTGGGGCAGGAGATCATTTCCGGTCCCCGCTCACGGATACGCAGTGAACGAAGCAGCTCATACCCGACCCGCACCTCTTCTACCGGATCACGGGTCAACGACACCCGAAAGGTATCGCCGATGCCCTCATACAAGAGGATCCCCAGGGCAACGCTTGATTTCACTGTACCGGGAATCAGCCCGCCGGCTTCGGTCACACCAATATGAAGAGGATAATCGGTAACTGATGACAGCTGGCGGTAGGCAGCTATGGTCGTTAAGGTATCGGACGATTTGATCGAGATTTTCATCTCGGTAAACCCTTCTTTTTCCAGGAGGGTAACATTTCTCAGCGCGCTCTTGATCAAGGCATCCGGATTTTCCGGGGTGGGATAACCGTAGCGTTCCAGCAGATCCTTTTCTATGGAACCGGAGTTCACCCCCACCCGAATTGATACCCCATGGTTTTTGGCGGCATCAACAACGGTGGTGAGTTTTACCTTACCGCCCAGGTTTCCCGGGTTTATGCGGATGGCCTGGGCACCGTACTCCAGGGCGGCCACGGCCAGGCGTGCATCGAAATGAATATCGGCAATGAGGGGAATGGTAATCTGTCCACGGATATCGGCGATAGCGCGAGCTGCATCCATATCGGGAACAGCGACCCGAATCAAGTCGCACCCAACGGCCTCCAGCCTATGAATCTGTTCAACGGTTGCGACAACATCCGCGGTATCAGTATTGGTCATTGACTGCACACTGATCGGCGCATCGCCACCGACGAATAGCGGACCGATTGCAATCTGACGGGTCTTTTTCCGCTGAATCATGACATTTCCTGTTCCAGGTGGGTTGGTCACCGGCCAGTGTGTTTAGGCCGGTCGGCATTGATTTCGGCTTCAGAAGCACGGACGTAGAAAGGCGTCAACTGTTCCGGGGGCGATATATCACCCCGAACCAACTGTTTGGCACCCAGGAAGCCGACGAACCCGGCTCGTGGCTGGATCAGAGGATCGGGGAGAATATCCAGCAATTTCTGCGATTGGAAATATTCCAGGTAGGGACGGCAGCCGGGACCGGCAAGACAGGTAGGCTGGGTTATTCGCCGGACAAGCGCTTGCGGGGTAAACGACTCGACCGGGCCTTGCCGCTCCATGTACTGTTGCTCCGGGTTATACTGATACAAAGCGCCATATACCTGACCTTTGCGGGCATCCAGTATACAACAGACCGGACGCTCTACGCCCAGGCAATGAAGTGACAGTCCGTCCAGCGAGACCACCCCGAGCAGGGGAAGGTCAGCAGCCATAGCTATTCCCTTGGCGGCCGCCATCCCGATGCGCAGCCCGGTAAACGAACCCGGCCCCATACTTACCGCCACACCGTCAAGGTCTTTCCAGTCAACCTCAGCCATCGCGAGCAATTGCCTGATGCTGCCGAGCAGCCGTCTGGAATGGGTGACGTCCGGACGATGGGTAATCTCAGCGATCAACCTGCCCGTTGTCGATGTCCCGGAAGTCAGGGCAACGCTGCCACAGCCCGTGGATGTTTCAATAGAAAGGATCAGGACGCCAGCCACCGTTGTACAATCCTCAGGATATCGTTGTAAAAGACAAATACCATCAGCGTACCCAGCAGGGCAATACCGATTTTCTGACTGATCTCCATGGTACGGTCGTCCAACGGTTTGCGCCGAATCCCCTCAAGGGTCAGAAAAACCAGGTGCCCGCCATCGAGCACCGGAATGGGCAGCAAGTTCAATATACCGAGATTTACACTGAGCAATCCCATGAAATACATGAGATTCACCCACCCCGCCTCCAGCTGCTGGCCGGCGATCTCTGCGATCCGAATAGGGCCGCCCAGTTCGCTTGCGGGTATGACCCGCTGGATCATTTTCACGATCCCCATGACTGTCAGGTAAGATAAATTCCATGTCTGCACCAGTGCAGCCTTCCCTGACTCAACCACCGATACATCGGTGTACTGCAGAGCATCATCGCGGACGATGCCGAGCATGTAACGTTCACCGACCGCTTCTCCGAAGAGATTTTTTATACTCTGCATGGTCGGTTGAGCGTTGATCTGCAGACGTTCTCCATCTCGATCCACCACAAGCTCAACAGAATCACCACCACTGTTCTTTATGGCTTCCGATACATCGTTCCAGGAAAAGGTGTCCTGCCCATCAATAGCGAGGATTGCATCACCGGCCTGCAAACCCGCTCGCTCGGCTGCGGAATCGACGGAGACCTCGCCAATAACCGTTGTATCGACCGGTTCCGGCAGACCGAGAATGTTAAACATCATAAAAAAGAGGAAAACCGCAAACAGCAGATTAAACAACGGGCCACCGAACACGATACAAAAACGCTGCCATACCGGTTTGTGGGCAAACGAACGATGAAGCTCTCCGGTACTGACCTCTTCGCTACTGTGTTCACCGTACATTTTGACATACCCGCCAAGCGGGAAGGCACTGATCAGGTATTCGGTTTCACCCCACTGCCGGCTGACGACCTTGGAACCAAAACCAAGAGAAAATTTCAGGACCTTGACGCCAAAAGCCTTGGCAATGAGAAAATGGCCGAGTTCATGAACAAAGATCAAAATGCCGAGGACAATAACAAAGGAAAGCAGAGAATTCATAGGAAAGACGCGGTGTAAAAGAGTGTCGAATTAGCGAGGTTGCAGGCGCTGCACCTCTTCAGTGGCTGTTTGGCGAGCTTCGCGGTCTGCGGCAAGAATTGCTTCCAGGGCGGTATCATCCCCAACAGAGCTGTGAGCAAGTGCAGCGGCAACAACGGCAGTGATCGAAGTAAAGCCTATGCTGCCGTTCAGGAACGCATCAACAGCCACTTCATTGGCAGCATTGAGGACAGCAGGTTGTACGCCGCCGGCAGCCAGAGCGTCATAGGCCATCTGCAACGCCGGAAAACGTTCGGTATCCGGCGCTTCAAAGGTCAGGTTGGCGCACTGGACCAAATCAAGTCGGGAGAGCTGAAGATCCAACCGCTCAGGATAGGAGAGCGCGTAAGCTATGGGAATCTGCATGTCGGGAATGCCCAGTTGGGCAACCACTGAGCCGTCTACATATTCAACCAGGGAGTGGACCACCGACTGGGGATGAACCACTACCTCTATCTGCTCCGGTTCCACATCAAACAGCCACCGGGCTTCGATAACCTCCAGCCCTTTGTTCATCAACGTAGCTGAATCAATGGATATCTTTCTTCCCATATCCCAGTTGGGATGAGACAGCGCCTGGGCTGGAGTAACCTCCTGCAACGCCTGCGCATCCAGCTGACGAAAGGGTCCGCCGGAAGCGGTGAGAAGAATTTTACGGACATCCTCGCGCCGTCCGGCTTCCAGGGCCTGGAATATGGCGCTATGCTCGGAGTCGATGGGAAAAATGCGTACACCAGCGGATTTGGCCTCTTCCATGACCAGGCGTCCTGCCATGACCAAGGTTTCTTTATTGGCAAGCCCGATATCCTTCCCTGCTCTGATGGCAGCCATGGCGGGAAGGAGCCCCACACTGCCGACCACGGCCGAGACGACCATATTCACCGTATCGAGCGCTGCAGCAGCGCAGTTGCCATCGTTGCCGGTCACAATTCGTGATCGATATTCTGCCGGCAGCTGGTGAGCAAGCTCATCTGCCCGATCCGCATCGCCGATGCTGACCAAATCGGGTTCAAATTCACGTACCTGTTCGGCCAGCAGCTGGGTATTGCTGCCGGCGCTGATAGCTGCGATACGATAGCTGCCAGGATAGCGGCGAACCACCTCAAGCACGTTTTTTCCGATGGAACCGGTGGAGCCGAGCAGAGCGAGCTGTTTCATTGCAGCACTCCCCACCAGATGAAATAAAAGAGTACTGGTCCGGCAAAAAGAAGACTATCAATGCGATCAAGTAATCCTCCGTGACCGGCCAGGATGGTACTCGAATCCTTGACATGAAAAGAGCGTTTAATTGCCGACTCAGCCAAATCACCAATCATGCCGATAATCACCAGTACCACTGCGGCAGGAAAGAGGCGGACAGAATTGAATGGCTGTGGCAGGAAAAAAAAATTCACCAGTAAGGCGGCACCTGTTCCGCATACTATTCCGCCGATTGCACCGGCAACGGTTTTTTTCGGACTTACCGCTGGCAACAGTTTTTTATGGCCAAAGGTTTTACCAATATAATACGCACCTGTATCCGAACCAGCGGTAACTGCAAGCAGCAGCAGGAGAAAAAAGGCACCGTGTTCGACTCCTGCGAGCATGGACATGTGAGCAAGCGAGGTGGACACATACACGATGCCAAACAACATGCTGCTCATGTAAGCGTATACGTTCTCCAGGGTTGAATAGTGCTTGAGCACCAGGAAAACGGTGAGCAACATGCTGATCACTATACCGGCCAACACCATCTCCATGGCCCCGCCGACCGCGCAAACTGCGGGGACAAGCGCGATCAAAACCGAAACAATCAATTCCTGCCGGGGAAGCGACGGCAAGCTCATATGGAAAAATTCCCATAGGCTGCCGGCAGCGACCAGGGCAATAAACAGGGAGATAAGCAAAGGCGTCCCCCAGACGAGGAGAGCGACACAGCAGGCTGCCATCGCCACACCGGGGACGACACGGCTCATTACTGCTGCTCCCCGCTCAGCTGGGCGCCGGTTTTGCCGAACCTTCTTTGCCGCTGGTTGAACACCTCGATTGCCTCAAGCAGTTCTGGTCGTCTGAATTCCGGCCATTTCAGCTCGGTAAAGTAAAGCTCTGCATAAGACGCCTGCCAGAGGAGAAAATTGGAGAGCCTGCATTCGCCACCGGTTCGGATAAGGAGGTCAGGGTCCTCCTGACCCGCGGTATAGAGGGCGTTGGAAAAGACATCCTCGGTAATTTCTTCAGGCAGACGTTTGCCGGCTACGCATTGGTCGGCTAGCTTGCGCACAGCTGAAATAATTTCACTCCTCCCCCCGTAGCTGAGGGCGAGATTCAGATGCATGGAGCTGCAGGCAGCTGTAAGCTCAATGGCATGGTCCAGTACCCTGCGCACTTCCCGGGGCAATCGTTCACTCTGCCCAAGGCAGTGAAGACGGATGTCATTGGAAAGCATATTCTGCAGCTCGCCGGCCAGATAGGTCTTCAGTAACACCATCAGACCAGAAACCTCACCCTGCGGGCGTTTCCAATTCTCAGTGGAAAAGGCATAGAGTGTCAGGTGCTGGACCCCTATCTCACGGCAGGTTTCAACAACATCCCGTACTGAGTCAACCCCGGCTTTATGGCCAAAAAGACGAGGTCGATTACGCTGTTCCGCCCACCTTCCGTTGCCATCCATGATTATGGCGATGTGTCGGGGCACTATACTGTTCAATGGAATGGTTCCCATTTTGGTGGAGAGAGGGAATTAAACTTCCATTACTTCTTTTTCCTTACCGCTGACGATCTCATCAACCTGCTTAATGAATTCATCGGTGGCTTTCTGGGCCTCATCCTGGAGCCGGAACATGTCGTCTTCAGATATTTCCTTATCCTTTTTCTGCTTTTTCAGGGTGTCATTGGCCTCTCTCCGTACATTTCGGATAGCGACCTTGAACTCTTCACCAATCTTTTTCACCTGCTTTACCAGTTCCTTACGTCGCTCTTCGGTAAGTGGCGGGATGGAAAGCCGGATAACATTGCCGTCATTGGCAGGTGTCAGACCAAGGTCTGAAGCAAGGATGGCCTTCTCTATGGCGGGTAGCATCTGCGGGTCCCATGGTTTAATGGCAATCATGCTGGGCTCAGGAATAGTCATGGTCCCCACCTGCTCCATGGGCATCTGGGCACCATAGGCGTCAACCATTACCCCATCAAGCAGAGAAAGCGAGGCCCTACCGGTACGTATTTTAATGAGTTCCCTTTTAAAGGCCTCTATACTCGCATCCATCTTCCCTTTCAGTTGTTCTATAATATCATTTGCCATGAATATTACTCCTCAGCAGAAATAATCAACGATCCTCAATCGATGGACAGCCTCGATTGGTTCCAAAGCGTATCATACAGCATCATGCCGTGATCAGGCTACCAATTCCTTCCTCTCCAAGAGCGGCTTTGGCAATATTCCCCTCTTTCTTCATGTTGAAGACAAGAATAGGCAGGTTGTTGTCCCGTGCCAGAGAGATGCCGGCAGCATCAAGCACTTTCAAGTCATCTCGCAGTACAGTGTTGTAGGTAAGAGTGGTATACCGCTTTGCATCATCGCACTTCTCAGGATCTTTGTCATATACCCCATCAACCCTGGTGGCCTTCATAACGACATCAGCCTTGATTTCCAGCGCACGTAAGACGGCTGCTGTGTCGGTCGTAAAATATGGATTACCTGTGCCGGCAGCAAAAATGACCACCCGGTTGTTCACTAAATGGTCAAGTGCTTTGACCCGCTCATAAGGTTCGCACACGTTGAGCATGGTGATGGCCGACATCACTTTACATGGAATCCCGACGTTTTCCAGACCATCCTGCACGGCAAGGGAATTAATCACCGTTCCGAGCATACCCATGTTGTCGGCAGACCCACGATCCATCCCTTTAGCGGCTCCAGCAACACCTCTGAAGATATTGCCGGCTCCAATCACCATGGCAATCTGGGTTCCATGATCGTGCACGCTTTTTATCTCCGAAGACAAAAACCGGATCACCTCTGTACTGATACCGTACGCGTTGGCGCCCATAAGCGCTTCCCCGCTGATTTTCAGGAGAATTCTCTTAAATGTCATTGTAACGACCTGTTTAAAAGTTGGAGGGTAGAAATACCATCACCTGTGCAGTACGGAAAGCAGAGGATAGGCAACGGCAGAAATGGAGCCACAGCCTCCTGGGCTGTTTGGAAGCTTCGAAAAACCAGCGTACCTGGTTTTTCGAAGCATTGGGATTTACTGGTGCAACAAAAAGAAACTATTGGCCGATCTGAAAACGAGCGATATTCTTGATGGAAATATTCTCTCCCATTTTTGCGATCAATTCGTTGAGCTTATCCTGAACGGTAAGGTCAGGATCCTTGACGAACTTCTGTTCGAGCAGGCAAATTTCAGCGATGTATTTTTCAATTTTACCGGTAACGATTTTTTCAACAATATTTTCAGGCTTACCGGATTCAAGGGCCTGCTTGGTATAAATTTCTTTTTCCCTTTCCACCATTTCCGCCGGTACTTCTTCTCGGCTGATTGCAACCGGGTTAACTGCCGCAACATGCATGGCGACGTCTTTGGCAAATGCCTTGAAATCATCAGTTTTTGCAACGAAGTCGGTTTCACAGCCAAGCTCGACCATGACGCCCAGTTTTCCACCACCATGGATATACGCTTCTACAACTCCTTCACTGGTGGCACGATCAGCACGCTTGGCAGCGACCGCAAGCCCCTTCTGCCTGAGCAGGTCAACGGCTTGCTCCAGGTTACCGTCGGTTTCAGTCAATGCCTTTTTACAGTCCATCATTCCTGCGTTGGTCTTATCCCGTAACTCCTTGACCATCTGACTTGTAATTTTCACGCTACGTTCTCCTTCTCACTCTCTGGTTTGCTCCGCATCACACTCTTCTCAGCGGCATGTATCTATGCATTACACGAAGAAGGGCCCTTTTCAGGCCCTTAATCAACGTACTATCTGTTCAGGGAATTTCCCTGGAAATCGTAATTATTCGGCAGGTGCCGCATCGGCGGCAGGGGTTTCCTCAGGCTGCTCTGCGGTTGCGGTCATCGCAGCTTCAAGTTCCTCGTTGCCGGCTGGAGTTTCTTCTCCACGCCGTTCCTTGCCTTCCTGTATGGCATGGGCAACAGCAGAGGTAATCAACTTGATGGCACGGATAGCATCGTCATTTCCTGGAATCACGTAATTTATACCATCAGGGTCGCAGTTGGTATCGGTAAGAGCAACCACAGGTATGCCGAGTTTCTGCGCCTCGCTTACAGCAATATCTTCTTTGTTAGGATCGATAACAAACAGTACGTCCGGCAACGAACGCATGTTTTTAATTCCACCGATATTACGATCGAGTTTTACCCTTTCCTTTTCCATCTGAAGGATTTCCTTTTTGGGAAATCTATTGATGGTGCCGTCTTCCTGCATGGCTTCAATTTTTTTCAGACGATCCACAGAATTCTTAATGGTCTGAAAGTTGGTCATCATACCGCCTAGCCAACGATGGTTGACAAAGTACATACCGCAACGCTGTGCTTCTTCACTGATTATGGACTGTCCCTGGCGCTTGGTGCAGACAAAGAGCACCGATCCGCCGTCTGCAACTAAACCTGCTATATAATCGCAGGCCTTACGAAACAGCTTCATGGTAACATCAAGATTGATGATATAAATACCGTTTCGTGGGGCGTAAATGTAGGGTTTCATTTTCGGGTTCCAGCGCCGCGTCTGGTGACCAAAATGCAACCCGGCTTCGAGCATCTGTCTCATTGTAACTTGTGCCATTGTACCTCTCCTGATTTTATGGTTATTCCTCCATTCCTGGGCCCGATCTCTGATCAAAGAGACACCATGGGGCGAGCGGAATGTGTGTAATAGTTCAGCCCATTTCGAGCTGGTTCAAACAAAAATTTTTATGTTACCACGAATAAAATATTAATTCAAGACGCCATTGCCAGAGTTACGCGGATATACAGTCTGTGGTGACGTCGATGACACCAACGCTTATCGATGGGCCAAAGAGGATTGACCACCTAAAATGCTCAAAAGCCATTGAAATCCAAACTGCAGCAATGCTGTGTCATCACCCAGAATTCGCTTACGTTCATTTTTATTAAGCTTAAAGTGCTTGAGCAGGTCGTGCTCAAGCACATATTCTCGGTAGTCATCAATATTATAGCAGACCATAAAAGCCAATTGCTGCAAGGGACCCGCCTTCCCCTCTCCCTGCCAGGGATTGGATGCGAAAAAGGCATCTACCTCTGCCCAGAGTTCGTTATACACATTGAAATTATGCAGGCCCTGTTCGCGTTCCCATTGCTTGAGGGTATATTGCTTCTCTTCAAAATGCCCTTTACAGTAGTGGTGGTGGGTCATGAAATAGTGAATTTTCAAACGACGACTGGCGCCAATTTGTTCCACGGCCCGTTCCAATGGATAGGTTCGGCAGGCAGAGGGACGATCGGGATAAACACTGCACCCCTCCTCTGCCAGAAAAGGACAGGGATAATTTTTAGCCTGGGACATATTCAACAAAACACCTGGAAAATACGAATGACTCCCCTCGCCAATCCGCGTATACTCACGAATGAATTGAGCGGAGGAAATTTTCAGGTGCTGTTTTAGACGAATGATATCGTAGGGAAACAGCAGGATTTCTGCAGAATGGCAACAGTGAAGAAAACAGCTGACGCCAGGGTGACAATGAAATGTGAAAGGATTTTTACCAACAAGTGTTCGGCCCTCAGGAACCAATCCGTGCCGAGTAGTCTCATTCATGTTCATCACTCACTCTTTCAACAAAAAAAAAGCTGGTATGCCTCTGCATACCAGCTTATCAAATTGGTGCCCAGCGATAATTAATCGTCTGCCAATTCGCTCTCGTCTTCATAACTTTCCTGAAAATCTACCAGTTCAATAATCGCCATGGGCGCAGCATCGCCATATCTATTCCCGGTACGGATAATACGGGTATATCCGCCTTGTCTATCTGCGTACTGTTCAGAAAGTTCGTTGAACAGTTTGTTCACCACGTCCTTGGAACGGATATAGGAAAGTGCCTGACGCCGGGCGTGGAGATCCCCTCTTTTACCAAGGGTAATCATTTTATCGGCTAGACGACGGGCTTCTTTTGCCTTAGGTACAGTCGTCACGATCCGCTCATGCTCTAACAGGGAAGTGACCATATTTCTGAGCATGGCTTTGCGATGTGCGGTAGTACGGCCAAGTTTACGACCTGCTTTTCTGTGTCTCATTGTCCTGTCCTTCTAGGTGTATAAGGCTGTAAACAATTCGTGGATTGCCGTCGGTTACTGGTCGACGTTATCTTCACGCTGATCAGGTGAAACCCACCCTTCATGTTTCATGCCAAGCGTTAAGTCGTGCTCAGCAAGTAACGCCTTAATCTCGTTAAGTGACTTGCGTCCGAAGTTTTTGGTTTTCAGCATCTCAGCATCGGTTTTCTGTACCAACTGGCCGATGTACTGAATCTGTGCGTTCTTCAAGCAATTTGCTGATCTAACAGATAGCTCAAGATCCTCGACATTCTTATCCAGGAATGGTGGGTAACTGCTATCTTCCTTATCACTATCCGGTTTGTCGGGTGCCTTGGCCTGTTCTTCATTAAAATTGATGAAGATGGTCATCTGCTCTTTAAGGATTTTGGCAGCGTAGGCCAGTGCATCCTCGGGATAGACACTGCCATCGGTTTCAATCTCCATGGTCAGGCGGTCATAATCAGTTTTCTGACCAACGCGGGCCTGACTGACGACGTACTGCACCTGAACGATGGGAGAAAACATGGAGTCAATGGGGATGACACCGATGGCCTGATCTTCTTTCTTATTTTGCTCGGCCGGTACGTACCCTTTACCCCATTTTACTTCAAGTTCAGCACGGAAAGAAGTATCCGAGGTAATCGTACAGATAACCTGCTCAGGATTCATCACGTCGACATAGGGTGCGCCATTAATATCGGCAGCGGTGACCGTTCCAGGGCCCTGCTTTTCGACAATAACGGTTTTTCCTTCAGGTACATTGAGCTTCAGGCGCACCTGTTTGAGATTGAGGATTATTTCAGCTACATCCTCATGAATACCATCTATACTGGTAAACTCATGGAGTGCGTTATCGATCTTAACCGAGGTGATTGCGGCGCCACGAATGGAGCTGAGCATGATCCGCCGCAATGAGTTCCCTATAGTAGTGGCAAAGCCTCGCTCAAAAGGCTGACAGATGAATTTGCCATACTGTTCAGAGTGCGTACCCTCGTTAACTTCAAGACGCTCAGGAGTGATAAGGTTGTGCCAGTTTTTATAAAAGGGATTATTATCCCGTAGTTCCTGTGCCATTGTTACCTGATCGCTAATGTTTACTTAGAGTAGAGTTCGACTATCAGTTGTTCCTGAATCGGCATGGTGATCTCTTCTCTATTGGGCATAGCCTTGACGGTTCCCTGCATTCCGGTCTGATCCAGTTCCAGCCAACTTGGAATACCGCGACGCACAGCCCCTTCCAGGTTATCGACAATCAGTTCGTTCTTTCGGCTTTTTTCCTTCAGAGTGATAACATCGCCGGGAGTTACCTGAAAGGATGGGATATTCACCTTTTTACCGTTGACGAGGAAATGATTGTGTCGGACAAGCTGACGCGCCTGACTGCGCGAGCTGGCGAATCCAATGCGATAGAGGGCATTATCCAGTCGTCTTTCCAGCATGATCAGCAGCATTTCACCAGTGACACCCTTAGCACGGTCGGCTCGCTCAAAATATCGCCTGAATTGGTCTTCCAGCATTCCATACATCTGCTTGACTTTTTGTTTTTCACGCAGCTGAATGGCATAATCAGAAGGCTTTTTAAACCGGTTTTGCCCGTGCTGGCCCGGTGGATAAGCCCGTCGCTCAAAAGCACACTTGTCTGAATAGCACCGGTCGCCCTTTAAAAATAACTTCAGGTTTTCGCGTCTGCACATTCTGCAGGAAGCGCCTGTATATCTAGCCAAGATCTACCTCCGTAATAAATGCTGTATAGGATGTACGTTATATACACAACACAGCCATGAACCTGAATGGTTCGATTCGCTTACACTCTTCTGCGCTTGGGCGGTTTACAGCCGTTATGCGGCAGCGGGGTTACATCAACGATGCGGGTAACATCGAGATCAAGGGAAGTCAGCGCACGAAGTGCTGCTTCACGCCCAGGACCAGGCCCTTTGACGCGCACTTCGACTTTCCTTAATCCATGTTCTTTGGCCTTGCCAACTGCATCGTTTAACGCATTTTGCGCTGCGAAGGGCGTTGATTTTCGAGACCCCTTGAATCCAATAACACCGGCAGTTGACCATGCAAAAGCATTACCCTGCCTGTCTGTAATGGTGATAATGGTGTTATTAAATGTTGAGTAAATGAAGATGATACCTTCAGCAATATTCTTTTTTTCGCGGCGCTTGCTTTTACCCGCCGCCTTACCGGCCTTTGCCATAATAACTCCGTAACCCTGTAATTAGAGCAGCCTGCTCATCCGCAGCTACTTTTTCTTAACAGCAGCGCCTCTCTTGGGCCCTTTCCGCGTACGTGCATTTGTCTTTGTCCTCTGCCCCCGGCACGGTAAACTCCGGCGATGCCTTCGCCCCCGGTAGGTACCAAGATCCATGTGCCGCTTGATATCCATCGAGACTTCACGCCGTTTATCACCCTCAACGACAAAATCACTCTCAATAATGGTTCTGATGCGTGTTACGTCATCCCCACTGAGGTCGTCGCTGTTCATCTGGTAAGGCAGATCAGCCTTATCAAGTATTTTTCGGGCGGACGTCAGGCCAATACCGTAAATATACGTTAAAGCCCGATCCATGTGTTTATTGCGTGGTAAATCCACTCCAGCTATACGTGCCAAGACAATTCTCCCTGTTAACGTCTCACTCTTTGGTCGAGTTTAACCTTGCCGCTGTTTATGTTTCTTATTCTTGCAGCTTACCCGTACGATTCCTTTGCGCTTAAGGACTTTACAGTTACTGCACATTTTTTTAACTGATGACCGTACTTTCATTGCTTTAACCTGACATCTATTAAAAGTTTACTTTTTCGCCTTTCCGCCTTTTGCCCGGAAGGTGACTCTGCCACGTGTTAAATCATATGGTGACAATTCAACGGTGACTCGGTCGCCAGGTAATATTTTAATGTAATGCATTCGCATTTTGCCGGATATATGGGCCAGCACTTTATGGCCATTATCCAGTTCAACCCGAAACATTGCGTTGGGCAACGGTTCAATGATCGTTCCTTCAACTTCGATGGCTTCTTCTTTTGCCATAGCCTCTTCACTCATTGTAATTTGGCCGAAAAGATTTGTTATATATCGAAAACAACAGAATTAATCAACTCTTTTCTCACCAGGTAGTTAAAAAACCGGACAACCCCACTACGGGGTTCTCCTCAAGGGCTCTGGGGTAAGGTGCTCAAAATGAGCGGGCCGTTGGTGGTGACGGCAACGGTATGTTCAAAATGAGCTGACGGCTGGTGGTCTTCTGTGACGACAGTCCATTGGTCGCCAAGTACCTTCACCTTAGCCGTTCCGAGATTAACCATGGGTTCAATGGCAAGCACCATTCCGGCTAGGAGGCGCGGAGATGGAAGTTTTTGCACATAGTTTGGAATTTCCGGCGCTTCATGCAGCTCACTGCCGATACCATGTCCGACAAATTGGCGCACCACAGAGAAACCATTACCTTCCGCATGGTTCTGCACAGCTCTGGAAATATCCGATATGCGATTTCCCACCTGAACCTGCTCAATGCCTTTATGCAATGCTGTTTCGGTAACCGTCAACAACCGCTGGATATCATCGGATATCTTCCCAACAGGCAGGGTAACGGCTGAATCGCCGTAAAACCCTTTGTAATAGGAACCGAAATCAACGGAGATGATATCTCCTTCACGCAAGACCACCTTTTTGGAGGGAATCCCATGTACAACCTGTTCATTGACAGAGGTACAAAGGCTTGCAGGAAACCCTCGATACCCTTTAAAGGCAGGTTCAGCACCATGGTCTCTGCAAAACTGTTCAGCAAGCCTGTCCAACTGGTAGGTGCTTACCCCAGGCGCAACCTCATCGCGCAACATTGAAAGAACGCCTGCAACTATTCCGTTGGCTTGGCGCATGATTTCCAGTTCGGCGACAGTCTTAACTGAAATCTTTTTGTTTGCTCCGCGTCCCCCAGCCATTATTCACACCTCAGCGTCTGCCTTTAATTCTGCCGGCTTTCATGAACCCATCGTAGTTACGCATAACCATATGGGATTCAATTTGTGAAATGGTGTCAATTGCTACACCAACCACAATGAGCAACGCAGTTCCCCCAAAATAGAAGGGGACGTTGAATTTACTGATCAACAGGGTGGGCATAACACAGATTGCACTCAAATAGATAGCACCAACAACAGTCAACCGGGTAAGGACCTTGTCAATAAATTCGGCCGTACGCTTTCCCGGTCTGATCCCGGGAATAAACCCCCCGTTCTTTTTCAGGTTTTCAGCTACATCATCGGGTTTAAAGGTAACCGCGGTGTAGAAGAAACAGAAGAAGACAACCATCACAACAAAGAGGATATAATAATAGATGGTCCCAGGTGAAAGAGCTGCCGATACCCGCTGTACCCAATCAATTTGAATAAAGGAGCCGATAGTCGCGGGAAACATCATGATTGAGGAGGCAAAGATCGGCGGAATGACACCGGAAACATTGATCTTTAACGGTAGATGCGATGCCTGGCCACCATAGACCCTTCGTCCTACCACTCGTTTCGCATACTGTATAGGAATGCGGCGTTGAGCAGTTTCAACATAGATAATGAAAGCCACGATAAAAAACATGGCCACCAGCATAAACGGTACGAAAATAACAGCCAGTTCACCTGCTTTTACCAGCTGGATGGTATTGCCAACCGCCGCTGGCATGCGGGCAACAATCCCGGCAAAAATAATAAGCGAGATGCCATTACCGATCCCCCTTTCGGTCATCTGCTCGCCAAGCCACATGATAAAAGCTGTGCCTGAAGTCAGGGTAAGCACGGTCATCAATTTAAACTGTAATCCGGTCTCGATGACGATGGGGGCACCACCAGGTCCACTCATCCCTTCCAAACCAGAGGCGATAAAAAATCCCTGGATAACGGACAGCAGGACAGTACCATATCGGGTGTATTGGGTTATCTTTCTCCGCCCGGATTCACCTTCCTTGGAAAGCGTTTCAAGCTGAGGTATAACAACCGTCAGGAGTTGGATAATAATGGAGGCCGAGATATACGGCATAATGCCGAGAGCGAAAATCGAGAAATTTTCCAGAGCACCCCCGGAAAACATGTTAAACATGCCAAAGAGTGTACTGGCATTCTGCTCGAAAAAGGCGCTTAAGGCCTCCCCGTTTATTCCGGGTGTCGGAATCTGTACTCCCATCCGGTAGACAAAAAGCATAAAGAGAGTGAACAACACTCTCTTTCGCAATTCAGGGATGGCAGCAGCACTGGCAAGACCGCTCATGCATTTACTCCTTTACAGTACCACCTGCTTCGGTAATTTTTTGGGCAGCACCTTTGCTGACTTTATCGACATCCACGGTCACGGCCTTGGAAATCTCACCGTTAGCCAGTATCTTTACAGGCCCCTTTCCGTCAACCACTCCTGCCTCAACAAGAGCCTGTCGATCAACGGTGGATCCCTCGGGAAAACGGTCGAGATCACTCAGGGAAACGATGCTGTATTCGGTTTTAAAAATATTGGTGAACCCTCGCTTTGGAAGACGACGGTGCAATGGCATCTGGC
Source organism: Desulfogranum aggregans (assembly GCF_055398265.1). Lineage (NCBI taxonomy): Bacteria > Pseudomonadati > Thermodesulfobacteriota > Desulfobulbia > Desulfobulbales > Desulfobulbaceae > Desulfogranum > Desulfogranum aggregans. Next base: position 1,634,223 of record NZ_AP042447.1, read on the forward strand.
CACCTTCGAAACCAGGTTTCATGCTGTAGCCTGATCGAGACCGTGCACCTTTGTGTCCACGGCCGGAGGTTTTACCCAGTCCACTTCCATGCCCGCGGCCTACGCGCTTCCTATTTTTTCTGGCGCCTTCACTGGGACTGAGGTTATTTAATTTCAGCATTGGTTATTCCTCCACTCTCACCAGGTGGCTGACCTTATTTATCATTCCGCGGATTTCAGGAGTATTCTTGCGGGTTACGGTCTTGTGCATTTTGGTTAAACCAAGCCCAACAAGAGTAGCCCGAATTTTCTGTGTACTCCCAATACCGCTTTTGACCAGTGTCAATGTAATGGTATCACTCATGATATTAAACCTATATATCGTTACGGTCTTACGCTACCATATCCTCAACCTGCAAACCGCGCAGTTTAGCAATCTGCTCAGCTGAGCGCAATTGGCGAAGGCCTTCAATGGTCGCTTTAGCCAAATTATGTGGATTGTTCGATCCAAGACATTTGGTGAGGATATTGTTTACCCCGGCAGCTTCAAGGACCGCACGTACGGCGCCACCGGCGATTACACCGGTACCGTCGCCAGCAGGCTTTAACATAACACTACCGGATTTGAATTTGCCAATGACCTCATGGGGAATGGATACCTCGGTCAAGGCAACGCTCTCCATATCCTTACGTGCCTTTTCTATACCCTTGCGAATAGCTTCGGGGACCTGATTGGCTTTGCCCAGTCCGTACCCGACCTTCCCTTTTCCGTCACCAACGACAACAATGGCGCTGAAGCTGAATCTTCGTCCACCTTTAACAACCTTTGCCACTCGGTTGATGAAAACAATTTTTTCGATGAGCTCTTCTTGGTTTCCCTCTTTAGCTCGTTTAAAATCAGCCAAGAAACACCCCCGTAGGAATTATTGATTGATGAATAGTGAACTTAAAATTTGAGCCCGCCTTCACGGGCGCCTTCTGACAATGCTTTGACTCTTCCGTGGTAAAGATATCCACCACGGTCAAAGACTACCTCTTCAATACCTGCGGCCTTGGCCTTTTCGGCTACGATGAGCCCTACTTTTTTGGCCTGCTCACACTTCCCCTTCATTTCTGAAGCATCGAAATCTTTATTTTCGGTGGAAGCGGCAACAAGAGTAGTCTGCTGTATATCGTCAATGAGCTGCACATAAATATGCTTGTTGGAGCGGAACACGCGCATACGCGGTCTATCGCTGGTCCCCAGCAAGTGTTTACGAATACGGCGTATCCTTTTTTGACGTGCAGTAACCTTTGGGTTTGTTTTAGCCATGTTGTTACTCTTTCCGTTAAATAGTTAACCGGTCGACCATACCTTAGGCAGCGCCGGCCTTACCAACTTTGCGTACTATCCGTTCATCGATATAGCGGATACCTTTGCCTTTATATGGCTCAGGTTTCCTGATTTCACGTATTCTGGCGGCTGTGAGGCCAACCAGTTCCTTATCGATACCGGAAACAGTGATTTTGTTGTCCTTGTCGACTTCGGCTGTAATCCCTTCAGGCAGGACAAATTCGACTGGGTTGGAATACCCTACATTCAAGGTGAGGGTTGATTGCGCGAGATTAACACGGTAGCCAACCCCTTCAACGACAAGAATTTTATTAAATCCTTGATCAACACCAACAACCATATTGTTCACCAAGGACCTGGTCATCCCCCAGAATGCCATCACCTTTTTGCTTGTGCCTTTAGGAACAAATACGAGGTTGTTATCTTCTTCTGTGCAGGCAATCTCCGGGCGCAGGTTTCTTTCCAGCGTTCCCTTGGGACCTGTGACTTTAATGTGTGTACCTTTTATATCAACCTTTACCCCGCTGGGAACAGGGACCGGCTGTTTTCCGATTCTGGACATCGTAAACTCCTTGTCTGCAGAATTAAGCTGTTACCAGACTTCACAGAGCAGTTCGCCACCAATTCCGCGAGAACGTGCCTCACGGTCGGTAATAACGCCCTGTGATGTGGTGAGGATGCCGACACCGAGGCCGCTCATAACCTTGGGAATGCGGTCGGTGGATTTATACTGCCGCAGCCCTGGCTTACTGACTCTGCGAATACCGGTAATGACCTGTTCGCTGTTTGGCCCGTACTTGAGGTCGATTTTTAACGTTCCCTGAACACCTTGTTCTGTAATGTGGTAATCAGTGATGAATCCTTCCTCTTTGAGCACTTTAGCGACATTAACTTTTAGCTTTGACAGTGGCATTTCCACGGAGTCGAAACGTGCTTTCACACCGTTTCGAATGCGGGTCAGCATATCTGCCAACGGATCACTCATAGACATTGATTTTTTCCTCTTGTAAAAAGCATGTTACATGGCGGTGGCCAGTTAACCGGTTCTGTTACACCATTCTGGTTTTGACCACACCCGGTCATTTACCAACTTGACTTGGTAACACCAGTAATTTCGCCCTGTGAGGCAAGTTTACGAAAACAGAGCCTACAAATGCCAAATTTTCTCAAATACGCTCTCGGACGCCCACAAAGAGGGCACCTGTTATATGAACGGACCTTAAATTTAGGTTTACGTTTTGCCTTGGCAATGAGTGATTTTTTTGCCACTGCATCCTCCTGAAGAAAATGAATTATTTATGAAGCTGGATGATCGATACTCACATCCGGTCTACTTCTTCTTGAATGGCATCCCCATTGCACTGAGGAGGGCCCGCCCTTGCTCATCATTGTCAGCAGAGGTGACAATGGTGATATTGAGGCCTCGAATTTTTTCGATTTTATCGTAATCGATCTCCGGGAATATAATATGTTCGGTTATTCCCATTGAAAAATTGCCTCTACCGTCAAATCCCTTGCCAGAAATGCCGCGAAAGTCACGGACACGCGGAAGCGCAATATTAATCAGTTTGGTCAAAAAATCGTACATCTTTTCCCTGCGCAGGGTAACGCGAGCACCGATGGGCATCCCTTCTCGGAGCTTAAAAGTTGCGATGGACTTTTTAGCGCGGGTGACCACGGCTTTTTGCCCGGCGATCATTGTGAGTTCCGTTGCAGCTTTTTCTACTGACTTAGGATTCTGCACACCTTCACCAATCCCCATATTGAGTACAACTTTTTCAATTTTGGGGATTTCCATTTCACTTTTGAAATCAAACTGCTTTTGCAGTTCAGGTCTGATTTCAGTGAGGTACTGTTCCTTAAGTGTTCCCATCATGTACTCCGTAATCCCTGAGAATCCTTACGATTTAGCGTTTTCAATAGTTGCGTTACAGCTCTTACAGATACGCACTTTGGTTCCATCCTCGAGAATTTTTTTACCAGTGCGTACTGTTTCTGTACACTCAGGGCAAACGACCATGACATTGGAAATGTGTATTGAGGCTTCACGCTCAATGATCTGCCCAGGCTGTGTCGCATCAGTTGGTTTCTGATGTTTCTTGATCATGTTGATCCGCTCGACAACCACTCTATCTTTCCCGTGGTCGATTCGAAGGACTTTTCCAACACGGCCTTTATCTTTACCAGCAATAACTTCAACTTGGTCGTTTACTTTTAGACTCGTTTGTCCCTGACGCATTGTTCTATCCTCTATTCCCTCTTTCTCTTTACCCTTGAGATTCTCTAGTGTTACAGAACTTCAGGCGCAAGGGATATTATCTTCATAAATCCCAGCGAACGTAATTCGCGGGCAACAGGGCCAAAGATACGGGTACCGATAGGCTCCCCACTGCCACTCAAAAGGACGGCAGCATTTTCATCAAACTTGACAGTGGTATCTTCCGGGCGCTGGAGTTCTTTTTTTGTCCGAACGATCACGGCGTCCAAAACGTCGCCTTTCTTCACCTTAGCGTGGGGAATGGCTTCTTTGACGGTGACAACTATAATATCCCCAATGCTGGCGTAACGCTTCCGTGTTCCCCCAAGCACCCGGATACAGAGTACCTTTTTTGCGCCGGAGTTATCGGCAACATTTAACATGGTTTCAGTTTGAATCATGATTACACCTGAAAAGCAAATAATTAGCAGCTGCTAGCGGTCATTCACCAGTAACCCGGTTACACGGAACGTTCGATTATTGACCTTACCAGCCAGCGCTTGTTTTTTGATAATGGCCGACATTCTTCGATAAGTACAACATCGCCGATGTTACATTCGTTGGAGGCATCATGCGCCATATATTTGACCTGTCGGCGGATATATTTACCATATAATTTGTGCCGTACTTTCCGCTCAACAAGGACAACGACACTCTTATCCATTTTGTTACTGACCACGGAGCCCTGGCGGGTTTTTCTATTTTTTGCTGTCATCGCTTTATTCCTGTAGCCGTTACGCTCTCATCTGTTTGTTCTAAGACCTATTGTTTTTCTGCAATCACAGTCAAAACACGTGCAATGTCTTTTTTCAGTTGTCCAAGTCTTGCAGGATTTTCCAGTCGTCTGATGCCATGTTGGAACTGTAACTTGAAAAGATCTTCGCGAAAATCGAGCTCTTTCTGCTTCAGGTCTTCGAGACTTAACGCTCGTAATTCTTTGGTTTTCATACTGTCTCTCTCTTCAGAATGACCTTTGTCGGGAATGGAAGCTTGTAACTGGCCAACTTCAAGGCTTCAACAGCGAGCTCTTCGGGAACTCCTTTCAATTCGTAGAGTACCTTGCCAGGCCGTATGGTAGCCACCCAATACTCAGGAGAGCCTTTCCCTTTACCCATTCGCGTTTCAGCCGGCTTTTTTGTAATCGGCTTGTCAGGGAAGACGCGGATCCAAAGTTTACCACCACGTTTGATCTTTCTGTTTATGGTAATACGGGCGGCTTCAATATGTTGGGCAGTCATCCTGCCACACCCTACAGCTTTAAGCGCGTAGTCACCGAAAGCGATGGTAGAACCTCGTTGCCTCTGACCTCGCATTCGGCCTTTATGCTGTTTTCTATGCTTTACTTTGCGTGGACTTAACATTGTATTTTACCTGCATATGGAGTTATGCCTTCACATGTTCACATGAACGCTTGCTGAACCTGCTTCGGAGAATTACTTGTCTGTTTCCAACTCATTGTCGGCAAGTACTTCGCCCTTAAAAATCCAGACTTTAACCCCGATAATGCCATAAGTGGTCTTTGCTTCGGCTGTGCCATAGTCAATGTCAGCCCGCAACGTGTGCAGAGGCACGCGGCCTTCTTTAAACCACTCGGTACGTGACATTTCAGCACCGCCTAGACGACCTGAGCAGGAAATCTTGATTCCCTGTACACCAAATCGCAGTGCAGAGTTGATGGATTTTTTCATGGCCCGACGAAAGGCGATGCGGCGTTCGAGCTGCATAGCAATGTTTTCAGCAACGAGCTGGGCGTCTGCTTCTGGTCGGCGAACTTCTTGGATATCGATCAGGCAAGGTCGCCCGAACTTCTGCTCCAGATCTTTTTTCAGACTTTCAATCTCAGAGCCTTTCTTCCCGATAACGATTCCAGGACGGGCTGTGAAAAGCTTGACTTTAATCTTTTCTCCGGTGCGCTCAATGACAATACGGGCAATTCCGGCATGATATAAGCGTTTTTTGAGATACTTGCGAATAAGTTGGTCCTGATGAAGATTATTCGCATAGTCTTTATCCGCATACCAGATAGATTCCCATGAGCGGGTTATATTTAACCGCAAACCAATGGGATTGACTTTTTGACCCAAGGTGATCCTCCGTTCCCTCTAACTATTAATCACTAGTTGTCCTATTACTGTGCATCAGGTCTCTTCGACCACCACGGTAATATGGCTTGTCCTTTTTAAAATTCGAGTAGCTCGGCCCTGTGCTCTCGGTCGAAATCTTTTGAGCATCGGTCCGCCGTCGATGAGAATCTCTTTGATGTACAGAGTGTCTACATCGATGGCATCATTTTGATCAGCATTGGCCACCGCTGACTCAACAACCTTGCGGATGATGCGGGCAGCTTTCTTCGGCATAAACCGCAGAGTGGTAATGGCAGTTTCAACATCCATACCACGGACAACGTCTGCTACCAGTCGTGCCTTTTGCGGTGAAATACGTATATATTTGGCGACGGCTTTTGTTTCCATCGGTTAACTCCTTAGCGCTTTCTTCAAAAAGGACTATTTACGTCCTTTCCTATCCGCGGCATGACCATAGTATGTTCTTGTGGGAGAAAACTCTCCGAGCTTATGACCAACCATATTTTCAGTAACATAGACGGGAATAAACTTTTTCCCATTGTGCACTGCAAAGGTCAACCCAACCATTTCCGGGATGATATCAGAACGTCTTGACCAGGTCTTGATAACTTTACGCGATCCACTCTCTTGCGCGTGTTCAACCTTTTTCAACAGGTGGTCATCAATAAATGGGCCTTTTTTTATGGAACGTGCCATATCCAATTTCTCCTGTTATTACTTACGCTTGGTGACTATGTCACGATCGGAGGCTTTCTTTTTACGAGTCTTATATCCTTTGGTCGGGAGTCCCCATGGTGAAACGGGGTGCCGACCACCTGAACTTTTGCCTTCACCACCGCCCATGGGATGGTCAACCGGGTTCATGGCTACACCACGAACAGTTGGTCGCTTGCCTTTCCAGCGGTTACGCCCTGCTTTCCCGAGTTTTTGACTGCTGTGTTCAGAATTTCCTACTTGACCGATACAAGCGCGGCAGTCCTTATGAAATTTACGAACTTCCCCTGATGGCAGCTTGACCAGTACCTGGTGTCCATCCTTTGCCATCAGCTGTGCCGCAGCACCCGCAGAACGGACAAGCTGCGCGCCTTTGCCGATTTTCATCTCGATGTTATGAATAATCGTACCAAGGGGAATATTGATCATCGGCAGACAGTTTCCAGGTTTAATATCTGAGCTGGGACCGGCGGTGATGGTATCACCTACTGCAATTCCACTAGGAGCGAGGATATAGGTCTTTTCACCATCCGCATAGGTAAGTAACGCCAGATGCGCTGAACGGTTCGGATCATATTCGATCGATGTAACCTTGGCGGGAATGTCGACCTTATTTCTCTTCCAGTCGATAACCCTGTACTTTCTTTTATGTCCACCACCTTTATGACGGGTCGTGATACGGCCGTAGGAGTTTCTCCCCCCAGTCTTCTTCAGCGGACGAAGGAGACTTTTTTCAGGCGCTTTGTCAGAAAGGTATTCCTGTTTAACAGAAACGTAGTGACGTTTACCGGGTGATGTCGGTTTATGGGTTTTAATTGCCATTGTATTTCCCGTAATCGAATGTCTTCAGGTGTAAACCGATATGGTCAATTGGGTTAAAGCTCTTCAAGGAAATTGATTTCACCCTCTGAGAGAGTGACATAAGCCTTTTTCCAATCGTTTGTTCTACCAATTGATTTCAGTCCGACACGTTTTTTCTTGCCGCGCATGCTCGCTGTCTTGACATTGGCGACTTTCACATTGAACAACTGTTCGACAGCCTGCTTGATTTCAATTTTATTAGCACGCGGGTCTACTTTAAAGGCTACCTTTCCCTGAGTTTCCTGGAGAATATTACTCTTTTCCGTCAGGCAAGGTCCCTTGATTACATCATGTATTACCTTCATACCGTTAACCTCTCTTCCAGCTTCTCAAGACTGCTTTGAACCAGCATAAGTTTGGGGTATTTGAGGATATCGTATACATTCAGTCCCGCAACCGGCAGAATCTTATAACCTACCGTATTTCGTGCTGACTTGCTTATCACTTCATCGGCTTCGCCGGTGACTATCAGACAATTATCGAAGTGAAAACGATTCATCACTTCAACAAAATCCTTGGTCTTGATTCCGGTGAGGCCAAAATCGTCAATAACGATCAGGTTTCCTTCTCCGAATCGGGCACTCAAAGCCATGCGCAAACCTAGTTTCCTAACCTTTTTCGGAAGGCTGTAGCTGTAGTCCCGCGGTTTTGGCCCGAATACAGTGCCACCCCCTCTCCATATAGGTGAGTTCCTGGTCCCTGAGCGAGCGCGCCCCGTACCTTTCTGTCTCCACGGTTTCGCTCCGCCACCTCGCAATTCACCACGAGTTTTGGTAGAGGCGTTACCGCTTCTTCTATTTGCACGCTGCATGCACACTATGTCATGCAGAATGCCTTCCTTTACTTCAACACCAAACAGGTCGTCTTTGAGATCAATTTCGCCAACTTTCTCTGCAAGGTTATTTACGACATCACAAACTGCCATGATTATCTCCTTGTGAGCACCCCTGGTAAGTTATGCTTTTGTGTAGATGCTGAGCAAACCGTTTTTTGCTCCGGGAACCGGTCCTTTGACCAAGATCACATTGTCTTCTTCCCGTACGTCTACAACTTTGTAGTTTTTCTGCGTTACAAGCACATCTCCCATGTGTCCAGGAAGCTTTTTCCCTTTCATCACACGTCCAGGCCAGGCACTGCAACCAATTGACCCGGGGGCTCTGTGAAATCCTGAGCCATGGGAGGCCTTACCACCGGCAAAACCGTGCCTCTTCATAACACCCTGATATCCATGGCCTTTGGACTTGCCGGAGATATCAACCTGATCACCCCTTTTTACCACTTCCGCCGCGGTGATTTCCTGTCCGAGTTCATATGCGTCGGGGTTGTCGACTCTGAATTCCCGGATATGGTAGAATCCTTTCCCGCCAGAACGTTTGGCGTGTCCGGCTTCAGGCTTGTTGAGCCTGTTGCTCTTCTTTTCAACAAACCCAACCTGAATGGCGTTATATCCTTCCTTTGCCTCGGTTTTCTTCTGTAAAATCGTACAGGGGCCGGCCTCTATTACAGTGACAGGGATCGAGCGGCCGTGCTCGTCATAAATCCTTGTCATCCCAACCTTACGGCCCAGTATTCCATTTGTCTTCGGCATTTGTCTACCTGTGTTCTATTTACGACTTTCCATGCAGATGAACTTACCGCCTGTGTCAATACTCACTTGAACGAATCAGGGGATTTTGATCTCTACATCAACGCCCGCAGAAAGTTCGAGCTTCATCAAAGCATCAATGGTCTGCTGAGTCGGCTCAAGAATATCGAGAAGTCGTCGATGGGTTCTCATTTCAAACTGTTCTCGTGACTTTTTGTCAACATGGGGAGAACGCAGGACAGTATATTTATTTTTACTGGTCGGCAACGGTATTGGGCCTGCAATTGTGGCACCGGTCCGTCTTGCTGTTTCAACGATTTCCCGTGTGGAAAGGTCAAGCAATTTATGATCGTAACCTTTCAACCTGATACGTATCTTATCTGCCGGGATCATAGGACTCCTCTTATTCGATAATTTCGCTGACAACGCCAGCGCCTACGGTACGGCCGCCTTCACGAATGGCGAATCGGAGACCGGCTTCCATGGCGATGGGGGTAATCAACTCTCCAGTGATGTGTACATTGTCTCCGGGCATTACCATCTCCACGCCCTCTTCAAGTGTACAGACACCTGTTACGTCGGTCGTCCGAAAGTAAAACTGCGGACGGTACCCGTTGAAGAACGGGGTGTGACGCCCACCTTCTTCCTTGGTCAAAATATAGGCCTCAGCCTTGAACTTTTTGTGCGGTGTAATTGAACCGGGCTTGGCAAGAACTTGTCCGCGAACGATCTCTTCACGCTTGATTCCTCGCAGCAAGGCGCCAATATTGTCGCCAGCCTGCCCTTCATCGAGCAGTTTCCTGAACATTTCCACTCCGGTACAGGTGGTCTTGGCTGTATCGCGGATACCGACGATCTCTACCTCATCACCTACATGTATAATACCGCGCTCAACTCGACCGGTGGCAACGGTCCCTCGACCAGAGATAGAGAACACATCTTCCACAGGCATCAGGAACGGCTTGTCTACATCACGTTCAGGCTCAGGCACATAGCTGTCCACTGCCTCCATCAATTCCCAGATACAGGCGGTCTTTTCTTCATCTTCAGGATTTTCAAGGGCAAGCAGAGCTGATCCGCGGACGATGGGAATATCGTCGCCAGGGAAATCATATTTATCGAGCAGCTCACGAAGTTCCATTTCAACCAGTTCGATCAGTTCCTCATCGTCAACCATGTCGCACTTGTTGAGAAAAACGACCATTGCCGGAACACCAACCTGACGGGCAAGCAGAATGTGCTCACGAGTCTGGGGCATGGGGCCGTCATCAGCGCCTACAACCAGAATCGCACCATCCATCTGAGCAGCACCAGTGATCATGTTCTTGATATAGTCCGCATGCCCGGGACAGTCGACGTGCGCATAATGCCGACTTGTTGTTTCGTATTCTACATGGGCGGTTGCAATGGTGATTCCGCGCTCCTTTTCTTCGGGAGCCTTGTCGATCTCACTGAAATCGGTAAAGTTAGCCTGTCCCCTGGTAGACAGTACACGAGTGATTGCCGCGGTCAGTGTTGTTTTACCATGATCAATGTGGCCGATGGTTCCGACATTGACATGGGGTTTCGTCCGCTCAAATTTTTCCTTTGCCATTGCAGCTACCTCTTAAGCTGTATATCCGGTTAAAAGCCTTTAATTTTTTGTATAATAGCCTCGGCTTTCTTTGCAGGTACTTCTGCAAAGGCCGAAAACTGCATCGTGAATATCGCCCTACCCTGAGTTGCAGATCTCAAATCCGTGGAATAACCGAACATTTCTGACAAGGCAACGTCCGCCTTGACGACCTGCCGGTCTTTTTCTGCATTGACCCCGTTAATTTGGGCGTGCTTCTTGTTCAAATCATTGATGACTTCCCCCATATATTCCTCTGGGGTAATCACCTCTAAACTCATAATGGGTTCAAGCAACACCGGCTCACCTTCGCCGGACGCCTTTCGGCATGCCATTGTCGCTGCTATGCCAAACGCCATCTCTGTAGAGCGCTCTTCATCGTACGATCCGCCGACCAGCACAGCTTCCACATCCGTCAGCGGGTAACCAATCAGCGGACCGGAGTCCAGGCTGTCCAGCACACCCTTTTCAATCGCCTGGACAAAATTGGCAGGTATCGTCTTTTCATCGATCTGTGAAGAAAACGTTACCCCTTCACCTTTTGCCCTAGGTCGCAGCTCAATCACCACATGACCGTATTGATCCTTTCCAGTGGCCTGGGTCTCAAATCTGCCCTCAGCCGTGGCTGCTGCACGAAGGGTTTCACGATAGGCTACCTGTGGTTTACCTATGTTGGCAGCTACCTTAAATTCGCGTACCAACCGGTCGACAATAATTTCCAGGTGGAGTTCACCCATGCCGGAAATAATGGTCTGTCCCGTGTCCTCGTTGACAGAAACCTTAAAGCTCGGATCTTCTTTGGCCACCTTATCAAGGCTGTCTACCAACTTGCCCTCATCGGCCTTGGATTTCGGCTCAATGGCAATTCCGATAACCGGCTCAGGAAAATTCATCTGCTCCAGGACAATACTGTCTCCAGAGCTACAGAGCGTGTCACCGGTGGTGGTAAACTTCAATCCGACAATAGCGCCTATATCTCCGGCACCAAGCTCACCGACCTCTTCACGTTTGTTGGCGTGAAGTTTTATTAGTTTCGAGATTTTTTCCGTTTTCCGCTTCAGAGGGTTGTAGACTTTTTCGCCCACCTTGAAGCTCCCCGAGTAAACCCGTATAAAAGACAGGTTCCCGACAAACGGATCACTCTGCAGCTTAAAAACAAGACCACAGAATTTTTCGCTCCTATTCGTCTTGCGGATAAGGGGCGCACCGTTCTTATCCGTCCCCTCTACAGGGGGAACATCCGCAGGCGAAGGCAGGTACCATGTTATTGCATCGAGAAGTGGTTGCACCCCTTTGTTCTTAAAAGCCGACCCGCACAGAACGGGTACCAACTTCATGTTAAGGGTTGCTTCTCTCAATGCCCTGCGCAATTCGCCAGGAGCAATCTCTTGATCATTTAAGTATTGTTCCATGACCTCCTCATCGAAGTCGGCCAACTTCTCGAGGAGTGCCATTCTGGCGGCCGATGAATCTCCTATCAGTTCTTCAGGAATGCTCTCCACGGTGAACGTGTTACCCATGGAGGCTTCATCAAAAGTGAGCAGTTTTTCTTCGACCAGGTCAATAACCCCGACGAAGGTGTCTTCGGCACCGACCGGAATGGTTATAGGTACCGGCACGGCCCCCAGCCGTGTTTCCATCTGCTCAACACACCTGTCAAATGATGCACCGATTCGATCCATCTTATTGACAAATGCCAGACGAGGTATCTTGTATCGGTCCGCCTGTCTCCAGACAGTTTCCGACTGCGGCTCAACCCCGCCAACCGCACAAAAGACGGCTACTACACCGTCCAATACCCGCAGGCAACGTTCGACTTCAACAGTGAAATCTACATGCCCGGGAGTATCTATAATGTTTATGCTTGTCCCTTTCCATGAACAGGTTGTGGCAGCCGAGGTGATGGTAATACCTCGCTCCTGCTCCTGTTCCATCCAGTCCATGACAGCGTTTCCGTCATGAACCTCTCCCAACTTGTGGGACTTGCCTGTATAAAAAAGAATACGTTCAGTGGTCGTAGTTTTGCCCGCGTCAATATGGGCCATTATGCCGATATTGCGCACCTTGGATAACGAATGCGATCCTGCCACAACCTCCACCTGTATCCTTAGTAATCATCTTCTTCGTATTAGCCCAAAAAAATGTGGACCCTTTTACAGTAATCAACCGCTGATGTCAACTTCTTTTTTTTCATCTGCCCGCAATGGGTGTTCACTTACCAGCGATAATGGGCGAAAGCCTTGTTCGCCTCGGCCATCTTGTGGGTATCATCCTTCTTCTTGACCGAACCGCCACGACTGGCGTAGGCATCAAGAATTTCAGCTGCAAGCTTCTGCGCCATGGACTGACCGGACCGGTTTTTCGCAAAACCGATAATCCAGCGAATGGCCAATGCATTGCGACGTTCAGGACGAACCTCAACCGGTACCTGATAGGTAGCCCCGCCCACACGTCGGCTCTTGACCTCAATGCGGGGACGTACATTTTCCATCGCCTCTTCAAAGACGGTCAACGGCTCCTCGTCAGCAACCTTTTGATCAACGATCTCCATCGCATCATAAAAGATACTGCGTGCAACGGTCTTTTTCCCGTCTTGCATCAACCCGTTGGTGAATTTTGAAACCAGTACGGAATTATACCGGGGATCCGGAGCGATCGGTCGTTTATCTAACAGTTTCTTTCTAGGCATTTTCTTCCCTTCTTCTCCCTAACGGTATCCCTACTTGGGCCGCTTAGCTCCATACTTAGACCGTCCCTGTCGGCGATCATTCACGCCAAGGGTATCCAAGGTGCCTCGTACGATATGATAACGCACACCCGGCAAGTCCTTTACACGGCCGCCACGAATAAGCACTACGGAGTGCTCCTGCAGGTTATGTCCAATACCAGGTATGTACGAGGTAACCTCTATACCATTGGTCAAGCGCACCCTCGCTACTTTCCGGAGGGCAGAGTTCGGCTTCTTCGGCGTTGTGGTATAGACACGGACGCACACCCCCCTCTTCTGTGGGCAGCTCTGCAGGGCCGGCGTATTCGAACGCTTTGTGGTCTTTTTGCGTCGTTTCCTGACAAGTTGATTAATTGTGGGCATTCAAACCACTCCTTTGTAAATATGCTTCATGCTTCATTATCATGAAATGGACACGAAAGGTAGGATATGTAAACTAAACGACGTGGAAAGTCAAGTTTATTTTCCCCTTATTCGTTTTCCTTTACCCGATATCGGTTCAAGCCGGTACCTGCTGAAATCAACCGGCCCATGATCACGTTCTCCTTCAACCCTGACAGATCATCTATTTTTCCTGCCATGGCCGCGTTGGTCAAGACCTTGGTCGTTTCCTGGAAAGAGGCTGCGGAAATAAAGGAATCCGTGGAAAGGGAGGCCTTGGTGACCCCCAGCAAAAGCGGTTCAGCTGAAGCTGGTTGGAGCCCTTCTTTCAACAGTCGTTCATTTTCTTCCTGAAACTTCCACCATTCAACCTGTTGATCAAGCATAAAGACCGAGTCCCCCGGGTCAGTGATCCGGATACGCTTGAGCATCTGTCGAACAATGGTTTCAATATGCTTATCGTTGATCTTCACGCCCTGGAGGCGATACACCTCCTGGATCTCGTTGACCAGAAACTTGGCGAGTTCTTCTGCACCAAGGACCCGTAAAATATCATTAGGCAGGATGGCCCCTTCCATCAGCCGCTCTCCGGCCTTAACATGGTCCCCTTCATGGACAGTGATGTGTTTGGCCTTTGGCAGCAGGTATTCCTTGGGTTCACCGGTTTCCGGGGTGACGATCACCCGTCGTTTCCCCTTGAGATCCTTTCCAAAGGTCACCCTTCCATCAATTTCAGTGATAACAGCCTGTTCCTTGGGCTTGCGAACTTCGAAAAGCTCGGCAACACGCGGAAGACCACCGGTGATATCCTTGGTTTTGGTCGTTTCTCTAGGAATTTTGGCAATGACCGTACCAGGGGCAATTTCAGCATGCTCATCAACGGTGATGATCGACCCGACCGGCAGAGGATATCGAGCCGCCAGTTCGCCATCAGGCAACTTAAGGGTTCTGCCACGTTGATCTTTAATCGTTACTCGCGGGTTCATTTGCTTGGTGCTTGAGCCGGGAGTGATCACCTTACTTGCCTTACCGGTGATCTGGTCAACACGCTCCTGCATGCTATCGCCTTCTAGGACATCACCATATTTGACCTTACCGCCTACTTCACTGACGATGGGAATGGAAAAGGCGTCCCAGTCAGCAATGATGGTCCCTGGATCAACCTTGTTCCCGTCCTCTGCCCTGAGTACGGCACCGTAAGGAATAGGGAAGCGTTCTCTGTCCACTCCCTGATCATCCAGCACGGAGACTTCCGCATTACGGTTCATTACCACCAGGTTCCCCTCGGTATTTCTAACCGAATGCAGGTCTTTATACTGGAGTAAACCGCCACGTTGAGTCCTGACCTCTGCCTGCTCTACCGCCCTGCTCGCTGTTCCGCCGATATGGAAGGTACGCATAGTCAGCTGGGTCCCTGGCTCCCCGATCGACTGGGCTGCGATTATGCCGACAGCCTCCCCGATGTTGACCATGTGACCACGGCCAAGATCACGGCCATAGCACATGGCACAGACACCTCGCTTGGCTTCACAGGTCAGCACTGAGCGAATCATAACCCTATCGACACCGGCGGCTTCAATCGCATCCACCTTGTCCTCGGTGATTTCCTCATCCATTTCAACAAGGGTTTCACCGGTATGCGGATCAATAACGTCCTCAAGCGCGACACGCCCAAGAATCCGCTCGCCAATGCGAACAATGACCTCCCCCCCTTCAATCAGGGGTTCGGCCATGACACCTCGCATGGTGGCGCAATCCCGCATGACAATGGTTGAATCCTGAGCAACGTCGACCAGCCTTCTCGTGAGGTAACCAGAGTTAGCGGTTTTCAGTGCGGTATCAGCCAGTCCTTTGCGCGCCCCGTGAGTGGAGATAAAGTATTCAAGAACGTTCAGTCCCTCACGAAAGTTCGCCTTAATCGGGGTTTCAATGATCTCGCCGGAAGGTTTCGCCATCAAACCACGCATACCGGCAAGCTGACGAATCTGATCCTTGGAACCACGTGCTCCTGAATCGGCCATGATATAGACGGCGTTAAAGCTTTTTATCTCCTGCACCGTACCGGAGAGATCCGGAGCATACTCCACCGCCATCTCATCCATCATTTCCTTGGTGATCTTATCCGTGGCCTTGGACCATATATCAATAATTTTGTTATATTTTTCTCCATCGGTGATCAATCCGTCAGAGTACTGCTGATCGACTTCCGCCGCCTCGACCTCAGCATCTTCGACAAACTCTTCCTTTTTCACAGGAATCATCATATCGTTGATGCAAATGGAAATACCTGCCTTGGTTGCGTATTCGTAACCAAGGTCTTTCAGGCGATCGGCAAGGATAACCGTATCTTTGGTGCCAGCGTGACGATATGTATAATCAATAAGGAACGCGAGTTCCTTTTTGGCCAGCTCCTTGTTCACCAGTGAGTAGGGAACTTGGTCAGGCAGCAACTCACCAACAATCATTCGGCCGATGGTTGTTTCGACGAGATTACCGCGAATTCTGATTTTAACGCGGGCCTGGAGGTGCGCTGCGCCGTGATCATAGGCCATCCGCGCTTCGGCAGGGGAGGAGTAGGCAGCACCTTCTCCGGGTACCCCGAATCGCTCCCTGGTCATGTAGTAGAGCCCTAGTACAATATCCTGACTGGGAATAATGATGGGATTCCCGTTGGCAGGCGAGAGGATGTTGTTTGTCGACATCATCAGCACCCTGGCTTCGACCTGGGCCTCTACCGACAGAGGCACATGTACGGCCATCTGGTCACCGTCAAAGTCGGCATTGAACGCCGCACAGACAAGTGGATGCAGCTGGATGGCCTTGCCTTCAATCAGCACCACCTCGAAGGCCTGCATTCCCAAACGGTGCAGGGTCGGTGCCCGATTGAGGATAACCGGATACTCCCGAACGATATCATCGAGGACGTCCCATACTTCTTTTGCCCCTTTTTCCACCATTTTCCGTGCACTTTTAATGGTGGTGACGTACCCCTTCTGCTCCAGCAGGTTGTAGATAAAAGGCTTGAACAGCTCAAGAGCCATCTTCTTGGGCAACCCGCACTGGTGAAGTCGCAGATGCGGACCGACCACGATGACTGAACGTCCGGAATAGTCAACACGCTTACCAAGCAGGTTCTGACGAAATCGTCCCTGCTTGCCTTTCAGCATATCGGAAAGGGACTTGAGCGGTCGCTTGTTCGGGCCGGTGATGGTCCTTCCTCGACGGCCGTTGTCAAACAGTACGTCAACAGCTTCCTGGAGCATACGCTTTTCATTACGGATAATAATATCCGGTGCATCCAGTTCGAGCAGTCTTTTCAATCGGTTGTTTCTGTTAATGACCCTCCGGTACAGGTCGTTCAGGTCAGAGGTGGCAAAACGGCCCCCCTCCAACGGCACTAAGGGACGTAAATCCGGAGGCAGAACGGGTATCACTTCCAGAATCATCCATTCCGGTCTGTTGCCGGAATCACGAAAAGCCTCCACAACATTAAGCCGTTTACCGTACTTTGCCCTTTTGGTGGCAGAACCCGTTTCCTTCATCTCGCGCCGCAGACTTTCAGACAGCTCTTTGAGATCAAGCCCCATGAGCATTTCACGAATAGCTTCGGCACCGATACCAACGCGGAACTCCCCGGGATAGTTGTCCAGCGCAGTCCGATACTGTTCCTCATTGAGGAGTGACCCGACCGGCAAGTCCTCAACCGTTGACGTGACTACGGCATAGGATTCGAAATAAAGAATCCGCTCAAGCTGCTTGAGCGTCATGTCTAGAATAGCGCCGATCTTGGAAGGCAAACTCTTGAGAAACCATATATGTGCGACCGGTGCAGCAAGTTCGATATGGCCAAGTCTTTCCCTTCGCACCTTGGACTGGATAACCTCCACTCCGCACTTTTCACAAACAACACCACGGTGTTTCATGCGCTTATATTTGCCGCAATTACACTCGTAGTCCTTTACCGGACCGAAAATCTTGGCGCAAAAAAGGCCATCTCGCTCAGGCTTGAAGGTTCGGTAATTAATTGTCTCCGGCTTCTTCACCTCTCCATGAGACCACTCTCTGATCTTCTCGGGAGATGCAAGCGATATTTTCACCTTGTTAAAGCTGACGGGACCTTTGGGCTTAGCAAAGAAGCTGAACAGTTCTTCCACGAATTCACCTATAGTTATTCAAAATTCAATGGCGGCAAAAACATATGTTTCGCCCCCTTTCACATACCTCTTGAACGAGAGCTACTCTTGCAGCTCCACATCAAGACAGAGTCCTTTCAACTCCTTCACAAGCACATGAAAGGATTCGGGGAGGCCGGTTTCAAGAAAATTGTTCCCTTTGACAATTTTCTCGTACATGGTTGTCCGTCCTTCGACGTCGTCGGATTTAACGGTCAAAAATTCCTTAAGGGTATACGCCGCACCATACGCCTCCATGGCCCATACTTCCATCTCGCCGAGGCGCTGACCACCAAACTGGGCCTTCCCCCCAAGCGGTTGCTGGGTAACCAGGGAGTAGGGTCCGGTAGAGCGGGCATGAATCTTATTGTCAACCAGATGGTGCAATTTGAGCATGTACATGATGCCCACAGTCACCTGGTTGTCAAAGGCCTCACCAGTCAGCCCGTCATACAGGGTGGATTGTCCCACTTCATCGACACCGGCATCGACCAAGAGTTGACGTATCTCAGCCTCTGAAGCGCCGTCAAAAACCGGGGTGGCCATATGCAGCCCTTCACGACATTTTCTTGCCATATCAAGCAGCTGATCATCATCAAGGTCAGCGACCAATGCCTGATACTCGTCAGCTGAATAAATTTTTTCAAATTCCTTTTTCACCAGGTCAAGCTCGAACTTGCGGGCAAAGTTGTAAATTTTTTCTCCAAGTTTCTTGGCTGCAAAACCGAGGTGACATTCCAGTACCTGACCAACGTTCATTCGCGAGGGCACCCCAAGAGGGTTCAACACGATGTCTACGGTTGTGCCGTCGGCAAAAAACGGCATATCCTCTTCAGGTAGGAGCCGGGAGACGACGCCCTTGTTGCCATGTCGACCGGCCATTTTATCCCCAACGGCAAGTTTACGCTTTGTCGCTACGTAGACCTTGACCATTTTGACAACGCCTGGCGGTAAATCATCGCCTTTTTCCATACGCTCTGCAACCCCCTGATATCGGGAGCGTACCAGGGCGGCCTGATTGTTATAGCGGGAGAAAATGGCGTCGATTTCCTCGCTGTATTTTACTTTTTCGGCAAAATCAAGCGAGGAGAGGGCTGAAAATTCAACTTGCTCGACCACTTCATCCGTCAACTGCTTGCCCAGCTTGAGGATCACCTGCCCTGATTTATCATAGATATCACTTTTGGCGGTTCGACCGACAAGCACAGCTGCCAAGGCATTGCGGACCCCGTTTTTCAAACTTTTCAGTTCGTCTTCCATATCCCGATTGAGGCGCTCAATTTCCATCTCCTCAATCATCAGGGTACGTTCATCCTTATCCACTCCTTTCCGGGAAAAGACTTTCGCGTCTATGACTACCCCTTCAACCCCGGGAGGTACACGCAGAGAGGAATCTTTGACATCACCAGCCTTCTCACCAAAAATGGCCCGCAGCAACTTCTCCTCAGGGGAAAGCATTGACTCTCCCTTGGGGGTGACTTTCCCGACAAGCATATCTCCCGGGCCCACTTCCGCTCCAATACGGACGATCCCGGATTCGTCGAGATTACGTAACCCTTCTTCGCCAACATTGGGTATGTCCCTGGTGATCTCTTCTTTGCCCAACTTGGTGTCTCGGGCCATGGTCTCAAAGATCTCGATATGCACGGAAGTGAAGGTGTCTTCCCTGAGCAGCCGCTCGTTGACGAGGATGGAATCCTCAAAGTTGTACCCGCGCCAGGGCATAAAGGCGATGGTTACATTCTTGCCAAGCGCCAACTCTCCCTTTTCACAGGAAGGACCGTCGGCAAGCACAGAACCGCGTTTGACCTTCTCACCGGGAAAAACCAACGGCTTTTGGGTAAAGCAGGTGTTCTGGTTGGACTTTTTGTATTTGGAAAGCCTGTAGACGCCTACCCCGGTTTCAAATCCATCGGTACCGGGCTCATCGTAGCGAACAACGATCCTGCACGCATCCACTTCCTCTACAATACCATCACCGCCTGCAAGCAGACAGGCTCCGGAATCACGGGCAACATATTTCTCGACTCCGGTTCCCACCAACGGAGAACCAGTCTTGAGCAGCGGTACTGCCTGCCGTTGCATGTTGGATCCCATGAGTGCACGGTTGGCATCGTCGTTTTCGAGAAAGGGGATCAACGACGCGGCAACAGAGACCAGCTGATTAGGCGCCACATCCATCATAGTCACATCACTGGCAGGAACCATGGAGACCTCATTCTCCTGGCGCGCAATGAGGTAATCAGTGGCTATCCGGCTGCCCTCCATTTCAACTTTCGCAGGAGCAATGGTATGCTTTTCCTCCTGGGTTGCAGCGAGATATTTATAGTCTTCAGCAACAAGACGATCCTGAACATAGCGATAAGGCGTCTCGATAAACCCATAAGGGTTGACTTTGGCATAGGTAGCCAGAGAAACAATGAGGCCGATATTAGGCCCTTCAGGGGTTTCTACCGGGCAAATTCGGCCATAGTGGGTAGGATGGACGTCTCGAACCTCGAAGCCGGCACGCTCGCGAGACAAGCCCCCGGGACCAAGTGCAGACAGGCGACGTTTGTGAGTCACCTCTGACAACGGATTGGTTTGGTCCATGAATTGCGACAACTGGGAGGTTCCGAAAAACTCCTTAATGGCTGAAGTGACAGGCTTCGGGTTGACAAGATCATGGGGCATGAGGGTTTCAATCTCTTGCAGGGTCATGCGTTCCTTGGTAGCACGCTCCATGCGTACAAGTCCCATTCGGTATTGATTCTCGCACAGCTCCCCAACTGTGCGTACTCGCCGATTCCCCAGATGGTCAATATCATCCCCATCTTTGAGTTCATCCTTGATGCGAACCAGGTGATGAACACCCTCAAGGATGTCCTCCTTGGTAAGGGTCCGATGTTCTATGGGGGTGTTCAATCCCAATTTGGTATTGATCTTATACCGGCCGACTTCCGAAAGATCATAGGTGCCGGGATTGAAAAACAGGTTCTCAAAAAAGGATTGAGCCACTTCCAGTGTAGGAGGACTTGAAGGACGAAGGCGACGGTAAATCTCAATCAATGCCTCATCGGTGTCTTTCACCTTATCCATAAAGAGAGTTTTACGGAAAGATTCGCTGACATTGACGCCATCAATAAACAGCACCTCAAATGAAGTGACGTGTTTTTCTTCTAACGACTCCAAGAAAGTAGCGGTAACAGGTTCGTTACAACGACCAATGACCTCTTCAGATTTGGGGTCGAGAATATCGGTGGCAAAGTATCGATCAACCAGGAACTCAGCTTCAACGGCAACTTCCTCGATACCTGCGTCAACGATTCGCTTGGCAAGGGCTTTTGAAATTTTCCGGCCTTTTTTTCCAAGAACCGATCCGTCCTGAGGATGGATGAGGTCATCGGTGAGTCGCTGACCGGTAAATGTTGCGGGATTAAATCGGATACTGAATTTGCCGTCCCGATAGTAAACAGTGTCAAAATTGTAAAACTCTCTGAGCAGGGAAACGTCGTCATATCCAAGGGCCTTGAGAAGTACAGTGACAAGCAACTTGCGTCTTCGGTCAATCCGCACATACAGCATGTCTTTGATATCAAACTCAAAATCAAGCCATGACCCTCGAACAGGAATAATTCTGGCAGAGTAAAGCCGTTTACCTGAGGAGTGGGACTTACCGTTGTCATGGGTAAAAAAGAGCCCGGGAGAGCGTTGCAGCTGGTTAACGACCACACGCTCGGTCCCATTAACGACAAAAACGCCATCCTGTGTCATCAGGGGCAGAGCGCCAAGAAAAATTTCCTGCTCTTTAATATCCCTGACGGATTGAACCCCGGTTTCCTCATCGACATCAAAAGTAATCAGTCGAACCGTAATTTTAACTGGAACCTCATAGGTCATACCCCGTTCGACACATTCAGCAACAGTGTATTTTGACTCGCCAAAAGAATATCGTACGAATTCCAGGGAGCAAAGACCGTTAAAATCAGTTATGGGAAATATATCCTGAAAAATAGCCTGTAAACCATGATTTTGTCGCTGGTCGGGCTCAACGTCACGCTGGAGAAAATGTTCATAAGATTCTCTCTGCATGGCTATCAGATGGGGTGGCTCGACTACATGGCTTGTTTTGGCAAAACTTTTACGTACTCTTTTCATCGCTTACCTCGAAATTGTCCGCGAAATTCAGCAATCTCTCGATAGATAAAATTTAAATTGCTGATATTACGAGTATATTTCCCCGTGTCTTTCTTTCGTACCACAAACGCAAGAACGCTACAGGATAGAGCATCCCGTAGCGTTACCTGCTATGTTCGATTTGTTGCCGGGGCTACCCCCGGTCAACACGAATGAATATACTTTTATTTGATTTCGACAGCGCCACCAACGCCTTCAATCTGGGACTTGATCTCTTCGGCTTCTTCTTTGGTGACACCTTCCTTGATAGGAGCAGGAGCACCTTCAACCAAAGCTTTCGCTTCCTTCAGACCGAGGGAGGTAATAGCGCGTACCTCTTTGATAACTTTAATTTTCTGATCGCCAGCAGACGTCAGTACAGCATCGAATTCGGTTTTTTCTTCAGCAGCTCCGCCTTCATCTGCAGCAGCACCGCCCGCAGCGGCTACAGCTACCGGAGCAGCGGCGGATACACCAAATTTTTCTTCGAGTTCTGTAATGAGCTCAGAAAGCTCGAGAACGGTCATATTTGAAATGAATTCAATTACATCTTCTTTTGTTACAGCCATTGTCATTCCTCCGGACAAAATGTTCGCGTAAATTAAAAATTATCAGTTCTGATAAACAGATGACAATCAGTTTTCTTTCTGCTCTTTGATGGCTTGGAGACCATATACGAGTTTCTGCGGAATACCGTTGAGTACCCGTACAAAGCCTGTCGGTACGGCAGCCATTGTTCCAAGGAGTTTACCCAGCAGTTCCTCTTTGCCAGGCAGCTTAGAAAGGGCAACAACATCCTCGGCACTCAGGATACTTCCTTCAAGCCCTGCAGATCGTATCTCCAGCGCTTGGTATTCTTTACTGAATGTAGCCAACGCTTTTGCAGGGCCAACGGGCTCTTCAAAGCTAAAAGCTATAGCAGTGGTACCGGTAAAAGAGTCTGAGAGTCCTTCGTAGTCAGTTCCTTTAACTGCCAATCGAAGCAGAGTGTTTTTTGCGATCTGAAACTGCGTGTCGTTCTCACGCAGTACGCGGCGCAACTTTTCCAGTTCCGTGACTTTCAGCCCACGATAGTCGGTAACTACCGCAAACTTAGCCTTGGAAAAGGTATCGTTGAGCTCACTGACCAAACTGGTCTTTTGGTTGCGATCCAACGTATGTACCTCCTAATGGTCACGGGAGTGTCAAAGTTACAGATGGAGAAAATGACAAGACGTATTCAAGATACTTGCGTATCAAATGGTCTCGGCAGGAAACCCACATGCGCGGATCATTAAACTTCCGTACCTGCTGTCTTTGACCTTCCCTGGGTTAATACTGAAACACAGGATGTTGTTCAACATCCTGTGTGATGCATTTTTGTACTGCTCACTCTTTATTTGGCGGCAGTCAAGGGCATTTTTTACCCTTTAAGCAGCGAGCGAACCTGAAGAGGATCAACTCTGAATCCAGGCCCCATGGTACTGGAAATGCTGATGGTCTTCAGATAGATACCTTTGCTTGAGGACGGTTTCAACTGAATGAGTTTGTCCACAAACGCAGTAATATTTTCCTGTAGTTTATCCAGCCCAAAAGATGATTTGCCTACAGCCGCATGGACAACACCAGCTTTATCCACTCGAAAATCGACCTTACCCATCTTCACTTCCTTGACGACGCGATCGATATCGAAGGTTACGGTGCCAAGCTTGGCGTTAGGCATGAGGTTTCTGGGTCCGAGAATTCGTCCAATCTTACCGACCTCACCCATCATATCGGGGGTGGCGATAGTTTTGTCGAACTCTAACCAACCTTCCTTAATCTTTTCGACCAGTTCGGAGCTCCCGGCATAATCGGCACCGGCTGCAAGCGCTTCCGCCTCTTTTTCCCCTTTGGCAAAGACAAGTACGCGTACTTCTTTTCCGGTTCCGTGGGGCAGGATAACGCTTGAGCGAACCATCTGGTCTGCGTGTCGAGGATCGACGCCAAGACGCACGGCAATATCAACTGATTCGTCGAATTTGGCATAGCGTGCTTTAAGCATACTTTCTATGGCCTCATTGAGATCATAGGCTTTCAGCGGCTCTCTGTTGGTAATACTGTTTTTATAATTTTTTCCGCGCTTAGGCATTCTATTCACCGTAAATTAGATTCTCCCTGGCACAAGGTGAACTGTGCAGGTAAAACGAACCGGTCATTATCACTTAACGACCGTGATTCCACAACTCCTGGCAGTACCTTCGACTATACGCATAGCCTGTTCAACAGTATACGCATTTAAGTCGGGCATTTTAATTTCTGCAATCTCCTGGATCTGCTGTTTAGTGAGTTCGGCAACACGTTCCCGCTTGGGATTACTGGACCCTTTGTCGAGCCCGGCAGCTTTCAAGAGAAGAACTGACGCAGGAGGGGTTTTGGTGATAAAGCTGAAGGACCGATCATTGTAGACAGTAATGACTACAGGAATGATGGTATCTCCGGCTCCTTGGGTTTTGGCATTAAAGGCCTTGCAGAAGTCCATAATATTGACTCCGTGCTGACCGAGAGCCGGACCAACCGGTGGCGAGGGGTTTGCCTTGCCTGCCGGTATCTGCAGTTTTATGTATGATTGTATTTTTTTTGCCATGCTTTACTCCTACACTGTACGCTCGATGCTAATTCTTACTCACCTGGATATATTCCAACTCAACAGGCGTAGACCGTCCGAATATAGACACCATAACTTTGACACGACCTTTATCAGGATAGACTTCTTCAATAACGCCTTGAAAGTTAGCAAAGGGTCCGTCCACGACTCGCACCGTATCACCTTCGGCAAACACCACCTTGGGCTTCGGCTTGCTTGCTCCCTCTTCTATCCTTCCAATGATCTTCATCGCCTCTTTGTCCGTTAAAGAGGGGATGCGTTTAAACAACTCTTCTCCGCCGGATAACGCTTGATTAGCGTTGACACCGACAAACCCTGTCACACGCGGCGTTTCCTGCACTGTATGCCACGTCTGCTCGTTCATTTCCATGTTCACAAGTATGTACCCGGGAAAGAACTTCCTTTCAGAGGTTTTCCTCGCGCCTTTCACCATCTCAACTACCTGCTCCGTGGGGACGAGCACTTCACCGAACATCTCTTCCTGGCCAGCGTTCCTGATCCGTTCCTCCAGGGTCGCCTTTACCTTATTTTCAAATCCGGTGTGGGTATGGACGATATACCAGCGCTTAGCCATGGTCTTGTCGGGGAATTAGTTAAGAAGAGAGGTAACGAATTTGCCAAGCAGCAGGTCGACTAATCCGAGATAAAGAGAAATAACAACAACCAGAACGATGACAAAACCAGTCAGGCCTGCTGTTACCTTTTTTAACGGCCAAACGATTTTATTAAATTCAACCTGGACTTCCTGCACAAAGGATCGTATTCCGGATGGTGTGAAGCTTGCTTTTTTCTCCGTCCTAGCGGCCTCTTTTTTACTGACAGGCTTAGACTTGGCACTCCGATTTTTTTTCTTTGCTGTCATTATCTTTGACGGATGATAGTCTTTGAATTCGACGCCCAAGAAATATGGCAGGCCAGGAGGGATTCGAACCCCCAACCCCCGGATTTGGAGTCCGGTGCTCTACCAATTCGAGCTACTGGCCTGCGCTTTACTTGGTTTCCTTGTGAGGAGTATGCGCTTTGCAAAACGGACAATATTTTTTCAACTCCAGCTTGTGTGGAATGGTCCGCTTGTTTTTCGTGGTGGTATAATTTCGCTGCTTACACTCTTGACATGCAAGCGTGATGTTATCTCTCATGATAGGTCCTGATAGAGTGACTACAGCCGGGACAATGCCCGGCTGTAGAATTCTCACTGCGCTTCGACCCTCCGTGCGGAGGACTGAACGTTGTATTATTCGATGATTTCGCTAACAACACCCGCGCCAACGGTACGGCCACCTTCACGAATCGCGAATCGAAGGCCTGCTTCCATGGCAATAGGGGTGATCAACTCTCCGGTGATATGGACATTATCCCCAGGCATTACCATTTCCACGCCCTCTTCAAGCGTACAGATACCAGTCACATCTGTTGTCCGAAAATAAAACTGTGGTCGGTAGCCGTTAAAGAACGGAGTGTGGCGTCCGCCCTCTTCCTTGGTCAGGATATATGCTTCAGCCTTAAATTTTTTATGTGGGGTAATGGAGCCGGGCTTGGCAAGTACCTGCCCCCTGACGATCTCCTCGCGCTTAACACCTCGAAGCAGAGCACCGATATTATCCCCGGCCTGCCCTTCATCAAGCAGCTTACGGAACATCTCCACGCCTGTACAGGTAGTCTTCGTGGTTTCACGGACACCGACGATTTCAACCTCATCACCTACATGGATGACCCCTCGCTCAACACGTCCGGTAGCAACAGTACCACGACCGGAAATGGAGAAGACGTCTTCAACAGGCATAAGGAAGGGCTTGTCTACATCACGCTCAGGCTCCGGCACATAACTGTCTACCGAGTCCATCAACTCCCATATACAGGCGGACTTTTCCTCATCTTCCGGATTTTCCAGGGCAAGCAGGGCAGAGCCGCGGACAATAGGGATGTCATCACCAGGGAAATCGTACTTATCAAGTAACTCGCGAAGCTCCATCTCAACCAGTTCGATAAGCTCTTCATCGTCTACCATGTCGCATTTATTGAGAAAAACGACCATAGCAGGCACACCTACCTGACGTGCAAGCAAGATATGCTCACGGGTCTGGGGCATAGGCCCATCATCAGCACCCACAACCAGAATCGCCCCGTCCATCTGGGCAGCACCGGTGATCATATTTTTAATGTAGTCGGCATGACCCGGGCAATCCACGTGGGCATAATGACGGTTTTCCGTCTCATACTCGACATGGGCGGTGGCAATTGTAATACCACGCTCTTTCTCCTCGGGAGCCTTATCAATCTCGCTAAAGTCGGTAAAATTAGCCTGTCCCTTGGTAGAAAGCACTCGAGTGATTGCTGCGGTCAGCGTTGTCTTTCCATGGTCAATATGGCCGATGGTCCCAACATTGACATGAGGCTTCGTCCGCTCAAATTTTTCCTTTGCCATTTCACGTCTCCTCGGACAAAATTTCAACTTGACTCAGCCGACCTAATAGCGCCATCGACTGATACATGGAGCCCACGACCGGACTTGAACCGGTGACTTCCTCCTTACCAAGGAGGTACTCTACCACTGAGTTACGTGGGCCCAGAATCTTTTGGTATGCACAATAAAGCCCCTGAATTATTTACTTACTGGAGCGGGAAACGAGACTCGAACCCGCAACCCTCAGCTTGGAAGGCTGATGCTCTACCAATTGAGCTATTCCCGCTCACAAGCAGCAAACAAAAAGGAGCCTACTAACTGCTTATTGCTAATCACTAGATGGTGGAGGGGGGAGGATTCGAACCTCCGAAGGCTTCGCCGACAGATTTACAGTCTGTTCCCTTTGACCGCTCGGGAACCCCTCCACTCTAATTATATGTACAAATCAGGCGAGACTGCCTGATGCCATGCTGACGCTGCACCTGATGTACTCTATCTGGAGCTGGCGATGGGACTTGAACCCGCAACCGCCTGATTACAAATCAGGTGCTCTACCAGTTGAGCTACGCCAGCATGAAGTCAGGCATTATAACGAGTATTTCTAATTCGTCAACACTTTTTTAATTTTTCTATCATCACCCTGCGCTAACCGAGCATTTCGTGCCCGACTATTCCAAGAATAGCACTACAGGCAAGGCGCACTGCACGTCACCGAGACGTTGTTAGCAACAGGTCCAACTCTTTATCCGATAACGCCCTAAAAGACAACAAAAAAAAGCCGGAAGCGAATAGCTTCCGGCTTTTGTACATATAAACCGATCGAGTTTACTGATTGAGTGGATTCTTCACGTATGCAGATTCACGATACCTTTCAAATGCCATAGCAAAGGTCCTGTATGCGATATGGGCAAATTTGGTATAGGGCAGATACAGAAACAGCATCGCGACAGATACCAGGTGCAGGTAATACATAACATAGCCCAGGGAGGGAATACCTACCAGACGAAGCAGTTCTGCTCCTAACCCTGTCACACCGACACCGGCAATCATCCAGATAAGGAACCAATCATAAAAGGTATTGGCGGCTTTTCCGGCCGTTTCCATCCGAGTCCTGTTCATCCACAGAATACCAATTCCGACCAACATGGCCACAGCAGAAACATTGGCCAGCAGTTTTATCGGATTCCACATGGAAATCGGTCCGTGCATTGAAGGGATGAATATCCCGATGACATCCTGTGTGAACGCGGAGTAGACGGTGACGATAAAGAGGCCGATAAAGGCAAGCACCAGAGGTAGATGGCCTTTGACACGATCGGTATTGACCGTGCACTCGCGAAACCGATTATGACTCATGATTTCTTTCAGTGAGGGCCACAGAAAATCTTTGACAAACAGGGTCACGGAAGGTCGATAGGAAATCTCGCCTATACCGAGATTTTCTTCCATTTTTCTCCACATGGTGGAGATTCCCTTATAGAGCGAATAAACAGCAATACCAGCAGCAGTAAGAAAAATGATGTCGATAAAGAGGACATTTTTGGCCAGCAGGCGGAAGTCCCAGTGACCAAAAAAGTGAGTATATCCTACATGGGCAAACTGTTCTCCGGTGGGAATGTGCATTCCGCCGGAGATGATCCACATCAGAAATATTACCACAGCAGGGATACCGATAAGCATCGGCAGATTTTTAGCGCTGCTACACAATTTTGCCAGCCCACTCGGCCATCCGTAATGCTGGTAGGCATAGGCGCGTATGGCACCGAGCACATCACCAGGTTTAGCGCCTCGGGGACAGGCTTCCGAGCAATCACCACAATGGTGGCAGAGAAATACGTTGGGATCGGCAAGGAGTTTATCCTTCATCCCCCACTGGGCCAGAATCATTTCTCGCCGAGGGAAAGGGTCGCCATCTGAGGAAAGCGGGCAAGCTACCGAACAGGTGGCACACTGATAACACTGTTTGAGCGTATCACCACCGGCCTCCTTCATGGACTTAATAAAATCAATATCTGGCTGTACGTTCATAGACATTTTATCCTCCTGTTATGAAATATGCCAAATCACATATCTTCATTACTGTAAAAAACCAAACGATATAAAAACTCTGCCGAATGCCTGCGGCCAATCGGCAGAGCAGGTAACAGGGGATTAGAAGCCCTTGAATGGATTCGGTCCCATCTCTATGATTTCTTCAACAAACTCATCGATGATAGCTGGAACCTTGTCATAATCGGAAATAGCGATCTCTCGAACGCCACAACGCTCGGGCTCAAGGCCAAGTGAACCAAGGGTTTCACCAATATTATCCATTCGTTTGGTTGCAATTTCTGACCCCTTGACAAAATGGCACTGGTAATCATCACCATATTTACAACCGAGCAGCAGTGCACCGTCCATACCTGAAGACATGGCGTCCTTGATCCATACCATGTTGACCGAGCCAAGGCAGCGCACCGGAATGAAGCGAACCAGCGCATTCATCTTGTTTCGGTGCATTCCTGACATATCGATGGCAGGATAGGCATCGTTTTCACAGACGAATACAGCAATCCTGAGTTTATCCTCATCGTCATCCGGTACTTCAATGGATTTGACCATGGACCCGATCATGTCGATGCTGTAATCGGCAAAGTTGATGATACGTTCAGGGCAGGCACCCATACAGGTACCGCAACGGCGACAACGGGTCGGATTGGGCAGCGGGGTACCTTTATCGTCATCATCAAGAGCGCCAAACGGACACTCCTCTGTACACCGTTTACACTGGGTACAGCGGGACATAAAAAAGTCGGGGTAGGTCATGTCCCCAGAACGCGGATGAACAGAGACACCGCGATTTGCAGACTCAATACACTGGATGGCCTTCAAAGCCGCACCGGTGGAATCATCGATGGTCTCTTCCATAGTTTCCGCTTTCCGTACGCCACCGCAGGTGTAAACACCGGTTCGGCGAGTCTCATAAGGGAAGCAGATGAAGTGTGAATCAGCATACCCGTTAAAAAGGTCAAGATCCTGGAAAGCCGGTCCCTGTCGATAAGCCAGGTTAATCACCGGTTCGTGAGCGGTTGTAGGCTCCATACCGGCAGCCAGCACGACCATGTCAACATCAAGGGCCAAATCCTCACCAAGTAAGGTATTCTCAGCGGTAACAGTGACGCCGCCTGCATTTTCCTCTACTTTGGTAACAGCAGCCTTGGTCATGAACACGCCATCTTTGGCTTGCATGGCTTTGTAAAAAAGCTCGGCATTGCCTGGGGTGCGCATGTGCTGATACAGAATAAATGCCTGACCGTTCTCCGGATTGTCCTCAACCACATAGTTCGCCTGTTTTAGGGCAACCATAGAGGTAACGGAATTACAGAAAGGAAAATCTTTGTCGCTTTCTTTGGCACCTGGACTAAGCACAAAGGCGACTTTTGCTGGAACAGCGCCCTGCTTGGCCAATTTTTCAAATTCCGCATTGGTAACCACCTTGGAGATATTTCCATATCCCAAGTGCTCAAATTGAGAAACGTCGGCAGGCTTCCACCCGGTAGCGAGTACTACTGCGCCATAGGTCTCCCCGTCCGGGTTGATTTTCGTATATTTTACAAGGCCATCGTTGGGATCTTCCAACTCTCCCTTTTCGATTTTTTCCTGTTGGTCTACGGTTACCTTTTCCGGAGCATCCCACTCGCTTTTTTCATTTGTGGCTTTGAGGGTGACATTGAAGTTGCCAGGAGCTCCGGCGATTCGAGCCACCTCAGTGCCGGTCTTTATCGTGATCTTGGCATCTGCCTGTACATCAGCCACCATCTGATCAATAGTAGGCGCTTCAAGCTCGGCATATGGATAGGCGGAAGGAAACATTTTTCGCCAACCAAGCGCTTTACCGCCGAGAACTTCTTCCTTCTCTACGATGGTTACTTCGTAACCTGCTTTGGCAGCCTCTTTGGCTGCGGTTATACCGGCGATCCCTCCACCCATAACAAGGATACGCTTGTTAATGGTCTCCATCAGGTAGGGCTCAGGCAGAGCCGTTTTCTTGGCTCTTGTTACCGCCATACGGACATAGTCTTCTCCAGTCTCCTGGATAAACTCTTTTTCTGTATCAGAAAACGCTTCTCCATCTTCAGGCTCGCCCACGGACCAGGCGACATGCTCGCGAAGATTGCCGCGTATGGTGATGGTATCATCACCAAAATTAAATTCGTCCTGCATTACGCGCGGCGAACAGGCACATATAACCACGGTATTGACTCCGTTGTCGGTCATGTCCTGCTGAATCATGGCGCGACCGGCATCACCGCAGAGGCACGCATGTTCTTTTAATTCAATACCGGTTTCAGAGGCAGCGTCTTTTAATCCATCTACATCAAGAACGTCGCCGATACCACACCCGGTGCACAAATATCCACCATATACTTTATCCATTGTCTATCCTCCTAGCGTCCAATCTGAATTGCCTTAAGCGCTGCTGCAGTAGAAGACTGGCCGCTGGAGTGAACATCAACAGCAGCTTTCGCACAGCCGGCGGAAATCAAGCCTTTTTCCGGCTCGGAAACGATGAATCCATTTCCATCGAGAGTCAGGCCGAAATCCTGGCCATTAGTAATAGCGGGCTTCATCCCTGTGGCCAGTACACACAAATCTACCTTCTGCTGGACCTTATTACCGCTCAACGCGTCCTCGGCAATAACAGTTACGCCACCATCACCTTCGGCAATAATGTCAGCAACTTTGCCCTTGATGAATTCGACATTTTCATCGGCCATAAATTTTTCACGGAACGTCTCGTATTTACCCGGAGTTCGCAGATCGATGTAGAAGACGTAGACCTTGGCTTCCGGATATTGACCACGAATGTAGGAGATCTGCTTGAGCGTTGCCGTACAGCAGATATAGGAGCAGTGCTCCATATGGTTTTCGTCGCGAGAACCGGCACACTGAACAAACGCAAAGGATTCAGGTTCTTTACTATCGCCGGGGCGGAGTATTTTACCCTTGGTAGGACCGTTGTCAGCTGCCAGGCGCTCCATCATCATATTGGTGATGATGGCCGGAGAAGAACCGAATTTAAGGTTATCGATCTTATTGGCATCATATGGATCCCAACCGGTTGACCAAATAATGGAACTGACATTCAGCGTGAAGGTCTTAGGCTGCATTTCCGTGTCAACGGCATCATATTTACAGGCGGCCTTGACAGCTTCGAGGCAATCGGCGGAACAGGCATCCTTATCCAGCACATAGCGACGGGGAAACGCCATTTCATGCGGCAGGTAAGCGGCCTTCACCTTATCCATGCCGAAGTTGAACGGATTGTCAATTTCAGCTGTACAGGCGTCAGCACAATCGCCACAGGCAGTACAGTTGGAATTGATGTAGCGGGGAGCAGTCTCGAGCTCTACCTCAAAATTCCCAGGACCACCGGATACCGCCTTGACGGTTGTCATGGTATAGGTTCTGATCTTCCGGTTATCCTTGATGCGTTTGAAGTTGATTTCAAGTCCGCAAGTCGGCGGGCAAAGCTTAGGAAAGTATTGATTCAACTGTGCCACACGTCCGCCGAAGTAGGGATTTTTATCGATAAGAAATACATCATTACCGACTTCCGCAGCTTCCAGGGCAGCTGTCAGGCCGCTGATGCCGCCGCCAACAACCAGTACTGCACCATTTCCTGCAGTGTCACTCATGCCAAACCTCCATAACTGCTGATAATTAATGAAAGGAGTTTTTTGTTTCAATTGATCCGAAGAGAAGAGTTACCCTATCTTCTGTATCAACTCAAACAAAAATACACGGGTAATACAAAAAATCTCCAGACCCCATTAAGAGGAGTCTGGAGATTTTATAGGTCACACAATCAATAACTGATTGAGATTAGATCCATGGATCGGTCTCAATGATATTGATGCAATCAACCTTCTCACACTTCCATTCCTTGGTTGCAGGATCGAAGGTGGAGTTAACGAAAGCCTTCCAGTTTTCGTCATCACAGGTTGGGTAGTCAGAGCGATAGTAGAAGCCCGGATAGCGGGATTCCTTACGGAACTCGATGTGACGGATATGGGTTTCAACACACCAGATGCGGTGGTAGTTTTCCCATGCACGCATCAGTTCGTGCAGGTCGCCGGCTGCCATCTTCTCAGCATCTTCACGCAGCATCTCAAGGAGATCCAGACAGATGTTGAGCAGCTTACCGGAGGTCATGTAGTAGGTAGCAACACCACCACCGTACTCATCGGTAGCCTTCATCAGACGCATCATCATACCTGCAGGCTTGCAGTAATTGGGGTTAACGTCTGCTGCGGTGGAAGCATCAACAAACTCGTAGTAGCGCTTAACCGGTGCGTAGATCTCATCTGCCAGTTCCTGAGCGGTCTGAGCCAGTTCAGGAGTGAAATCAGCGTTGTCACGGCAGTACTTAACCATCTGCTTAGCTACGATACGACCTTCAGCATGGGATCCGGAAGAGAACTTGTGACCGGAAGCGCCAACACCATCACCAGCGGTGAACAGACCGTTAACGGTGGTCATACGGTTGTAGCCCCACTTGTACTGATGGGAACGAGGACCGTCTACTTCAGGTACCCAGTCTTCGTTAGGACCAGAGGTCCAGATACCGCAGCAACCGGAGTGAGAACCGAGCATGTACGGTTCGGTCGGCATGATTTCAGAACCTACTTTTTCAGGCTCAACATTCATACCAGCCCACAGACCGGCCTGACCAACGGACATATCCAGGAAGTCTTCCCATGCTTCTGACTCGAGGTGTTTCCAGAACTTCTTAACAGCCTTTTCGTCTTTACCAGCAGCGCGCTGATCTTCAAGGAAGGCATTCAGAGCAACGTCTGTAGCCATGTAGATCGGGCCACGTCCAGCTTTGAGCTCATTGATCATCAGGTGGTTACGCAGACAGGTCGGGGTAACGGCAGAAGCACCGTAAGGCATGTACTTCTCAAGTTCTTCCTTTACTGCGTCGGTGTTAGCGTAGAATTCGCCCAGACCGTTCTGTACTTTCGCTTTGAACAGCAGGAACCATGCACCAACCGGACCGTAACCATCTTTAAAACGGGCAGGGGTGAAACGGTTTTCCATCATGGTCAGGGTAGCGCCAACCTGTGCACACATGGTGTAGGTGGAGCCTGCATTCCATACTGGGTACCACGCACGACCTTTACCTTCACCGGTTGAACGGGGACGGAAAATGTTAACCGCACCACCGCAAGCTACCAGAGCGGTCTTGCACTTATAGACGTGAACTTTGTTTTCACGGGTGGAGAAACCAACAGCACCGGCGATGGTGTTCTCTTTGTTTTTGTCGAGCAGCATCTTCACGATGAATATACGCTCGTGGATGTTGTCTTCACCAAGCGCTTTTTTCGCAGGCTCAGCTACGATGCACTTGTAGGACTCACCATTGATCATGATCTGCCATTTACCGGTACGTACAGGGGTTCCACCTTCACGCAGGGTCGGAGCAGGCTTGGCGCCGTCAAGGTTCTCGCCTTCATCGTTCTTCTTCCAAACGGGCAGTCCCCATTCTTCGAACAACTTAACAGACTCATCAACGTGACGACCGAGGTCGTAGATGAGGTCTTCGCGGACAACGCCCATGAGGTCGTTACGTACCATTTTTACGTAATCTTCAATGGCGTTCTCACCGATGTAGGTGTTGATCGCGGACAGACCCTGAGCAACAGCACCAGAACGCTCAAGAGAGGCTTTGTCGCAAAGAATGATTTTCATTCCTTCCGGAGCCCATTTGCCGATTTCAAAAGCTGTACCGCAGGCAGCCATACCGCCACCAACGATCAGTACGTCACACTCATGCTCTACAACTTCCGGATCCACTACAGCAGCGAGTTCGCCCAGCGGCTTATTTGGTAATGCCATAATTCTATCTCCTAATAGATTTATCTAGAATAGAGTTATCAATTCATCCCTTACCAAGCTGACTTATGCCAGTTTGGTAGGTGTGGGCAGATCGCTCTCAAGAAGCAGACACTCGTCGTCCAGGTTTGCACCTTTCTCACCAGGATACTCGTTGGCAGCACCTTCAGCAGTCGTACGAATGGGGAACTTGAAGCGCTTCATGTTGCCATTACGGAACTTGACTGTCCACATGATGGAGTCAGAAGAACGCATCGGGTGAACCAGACCACCCATAGGTACAAAGTCATTATAACCACGAACAAAAATTGCACCCTGCGGACAAATCTTCACGCAAGAGTAGCACTCCCAGCATGCATCTGGTTCCTGATTGTACGCCTTCATTTCCTCAACGTTGAGAACCATCAGGTCGTTTGGACAGATGTACATGCAGGCAGTCTTGTCGCCGCCCTTGCAACCATCACATTTTGAAGGATCTACGTAACTTGGCATTAAACTACCTCCTCACTTGTTTTTTCCTTTTGGAGCCCGATACTGGGCTTCCATTAACCTCTAGCTTGATATTTCGAAGAAAAACAGATTCATAAAGCTTACCAACCTATTTCCCGTCGCAACCCGCAACCAGTAACTTGTTAATTTTACTCTTTTTTAACGCTACAATTTTGTGGGGTTAAAAAATGAACAGCCACTCATTAAAGGTGAACTGCACATTTAATTTGTTGCCTGCTCATTGTCAAGAAAAATCGTCAAATCAAGGCTGAACAGCAAAATTTATAAAAAGCATCAGAAATATGGATATATAATCGTTTTTCTCCTCACTCCTTCTTTTTTTTTTCCCAAAAAAACTGCTTTTTTTTCTTTTTTTTTAAAAAAAAGGTTCCTCGATTATTCCACCTCATAGGATGATCTCGCCAGTACTTCTCTGGGCCTTGAACCATCAGCAGGACCGACAACACCCTCCCGCTCCATGGTCTCGATCATACGTGCAGCCCGGTTATACCCCACCCGCAACCTCCGCTGTACCATGGAAATCGATGCCTGGCCGGTTTCAGTGACAACGGCTACCGCCTCATCATATTTTTCATCATACTCTTCAGCGGGAGCCGCCTGATCAGCCGGCTCCTCTTCAACACTTTGCAGTACCGAATCGTCATATTCCGCAGTTCCCTGGTCCTTGAGAAAACTGATGAGACGTTCGGTTTCCTGTTCGGAAATAAAGGCCCCATGTATACGTTGCAGCTTGGCGGCTCCTGGCGGGAGGAACAGCATATCCCCCATACCGAGCAGGTGCTCTGCTCCTGAGCTGTCCAGCACGGTACGCGAATCCACCTTGGAAGAGACCTTAAAGGAAATTCGGGTGGGAAAATTCGCTTTGATCAACCCTGTCAGCACGTCGACAGAAGGTCGCTGCGTCGCCAGGATAATGTGCATACCAGCCGCCCTGGCCATCTGTGCAAGACGGGCAATGGAGGTCTCCACATCTTTAGACGCAACCATCATCAGGTCTGCCAGCTCATCAACGATGATCACTATATACGGCAGTTTTTCTTCTGCGATCTTGTTGTAGGAGTGAAATGACTTCACCCTTGCCTCCTCAAGCAGCCGATAACGCCGTTCCATTTCCCGTACCGCCCACATCAGTGCCCGTGAGGCCATCTTTGCCTCTACCACCACAGGATGCAGAAGGTGGGGAATATCCTCGTAGACCGATAATTCAATACGTTTGGGATCGATCATCAGCAGACGGACATCCTCAGGCGTGGCCTTAAAGAGAATCGAAGCAATAAATGCGTTGATGGCAACGGATTTCCCAGCACCTGTAGCACCGGCAATGAGCAGATGAGGCATTCGGGCAAGATCGGCAACCACTGAACGGCCGATAACATCGAACCCAAGGGCCAGGGTGAGCATAGAACGGGAGTTCCGGTACTCCTGCGACAAGAGTATGTCACGAAGAAAGACCATTTTCCGCCGCGGGTTAGGAATTTCAATACCAATGGCAGCCTTCCCCGGGATGGAGCCGACAACACGAACCCTGTCCGCCTTGAGCACCATGGCTAAATCATCGGCCAAGTTAACTATTTTATTTATCTTTACCCCAGGTGCCGGAGAAAATTCATACGTAGTAACTACCGGGCCCGGTGAGATCCCAACAACGTTGCCCTCAACACCGAAATCCTGTAATTTCGCAGCAAGAATCTTACTGATTTCCATGTAATACTCACGACTGACCTGCACATCATCCTGAACACTTTGCTCCAAAAGCGTGATCGAAGGAAGTCGGTACTGCCCGCTTTTCAAAGGCTTAAGCGAGAACTCCTCTCCTTCTTCGCTCTTTTCCGGCTCACGAAGAACCGGTGGATGAACAGCCGGGGCCACCTGTGCAGTTACTGACTCCAGAAGAGGTGCTGGTTTCGGCACCTGAACAGTCCGTCCCCCATCATCCTCCTGGGTTCGCCATTTTCCTATCCTCCTTCGTAATCCAGCAAGGATCCGTAACCCGCTGTACAGGCTCCACTGCATCGTTCCCAGCAAAGAAAATCGTACAGCCGCAGTGAGCGACAGGATAAACACCATTGTCAACAACAGGGCAGAACCTACCGTTCCGAGCGTTCTATTGAGCACGGTCCATACAAACAATCCCACAAATCCACCTGGCGGGAGAGCTGCGGCACCGTTCCAATGACTATGCATCTCCAGAAGGCCTGCAGCAGAAAACAAAACACCTGTCACTCCGGCTACAAGGAAGGGAAGGCGATTGACTTCAGACCAGCCAAAAAGAAACGCGCCGGAAATGTAGCAGAGGATAACCACAGGAAAAAATGCAGCAAACCCTATGAAAGAAAAGAGATAATGGGCTGTAAAAAAGCCAAAGGTTCCGCACCAGTTGCGAGAGGGTTCAAGAACCACCTGCCCGGTTTCAAACACTGGCAACAGATAACTGACGAGGCAAAGCAGGAGAAATACAGCCAGAAAAAAGAAACTGATCGCCGCCGTCTCTCCGAGTATGCCGGTTTCGCTGCGTGCTGAACGTACCATTACCTGTATGACTTCTCCGATGTTCTGGTGGATTGGATTCAACTGAAAGAACGGAGATGCCCGCTCCGGTACCGACGAAACGACCTCCTTTTTTCATCAGGCTGGTCGTAATGAATATGGCGCCCTCCGTACATTGCTCGACGGTGTACACTATTTGACAAGAAAAATCAAAAAGTCCACTCAGGGAAGGAACAGCTATCAGGTAACAACAGAGTGAAAAACAAAAAGTGGAATGAAAACACCGCCTATTGCTGGGCGGTGATGGATGCTTTGACGGAATCGAGAATACCGTTGATAAAAGCGATGGATTCTTTTACGGAATAGCGCTTGGCGATTTCAAGAGCTTCGTTAATAGCGACCTGGTTGGGCACGTCTTCACCATGCTGCATTTCATAGATGGCGATGCGCAGGATATTTCTGTCCACCAGGGACATTCTCTCCACCCGCCAGTTGTGGGAATGCTCGGCAATCAGACTGTCTATGGCCTCCTCGCAGCCGCAAAGCCCCATTACCAGTTTTCGCCCGTAGGGGAGTGCTTTTTCATTGGTTTCAAAAACACCGCAGAAGATATCTAACTCCTCAGAGACTGCTTCAGGGGCGTTTGAGCGCCCCTGAAAATCATGGCCATACAAAAACTGAAGGGCCAATTCCCTGGATTTACGTCGTAATCCCATTCTGCTCCTCTCTCTATCGTACCATGACGCTCATTCCGGGGATACGTTTTGCCCCTTCCTCGTACTCTGTGCCAGGTTAACCGACAACTTGGAGAAGGTTAGCCATTTCCAAGGCGGCAATCGCCACATCAGACCCCTTGTTGCCGGCTTTGGTCCCGGCTCGCTCAATAGCCTGCTCAATGGTTTCGGTAGTAAGTACACCAAAGAGTATCGGGATGCCCGTTTCCAGCATCACCTGGGCAGAACCTTTGGCTACCTCCCCGGCAACATAATCAAAATGAGGGGTTGCTCCGCGGATGACAACACCAAGGCAGATTACTGCATCATATCGACCTGATTTTGCCATTCTCTGCGCTGCAAGGGGAATTTCAAAGGCACCAGGAACCCGGGCGACATCAATATCATCAGTATTCACACCCGATCTCACCAGGCTATCCAGCGCACCTTCGAGTAGTTTTTCGCATATAAACGAATTGAACCGAGCGACAACTATGCCGATCTTGCGCCCGGCACCCTGTAAATCCCCTTCAAAATAATTAGCCATCTTTTTTCCTGTCTCGTGTCAACGTTTAAGGCTCATTCTGAACATACCCGATGGGTAAGTCGCCGTAGAGTTCAAGAATGTGCCCCATCTTGTCCCGCTTGGTGCGCAGGTATTTCTGATTTTCCTTATCACCGGGGATTTCTATGGGAAGTCGGTCAACAACTTGGAGACCGTACCCTTCAAGACCGATAATCTTCTTGGGGTTATTGGTCAGCAGACGCATTTTACGCACCCCGAGATCGCGTAGCATCTGCGCCCCCATACCATAATCACGCAGGTCTGGCTTGAATCCGAGCCGGGTATTAGCCTCGACCGTATCGAGTCCGTCAACATCCTGAAGTTCATAGGCCTTGAGCTTATTCACCAGCCCGATACCCCTTCCCTCCTGACGCATATAGAGGATAACGCCCTTTCCTTCCTGTTCAATCATTCGCATGGCGGCATGCAACTGCGATCCACAGTCACAGCGTGCAGAACCAAACACATCTCCGGTCAGACATTCCGAGTGCACTCGTACCATGACTGGCTCATCAGGAGAAATATCACCCAAAACCAGAGCCACATGCTCATCATGATCCACCTGGTTGGTATAGGCAATGATCTTGAACTGACCGGCATGAAAGGTCGGCAGCCGAGCTTCTGCCGCTCGCTTGACCAACATCTCTTCCCGCAGGCGGTAGGCAACAAGATCGGCAATGGTCGCAATCTTGATATCATGTTCCTGAGCAAAGACCTCGAGGTCCGGCATCCTGGCCATGGTGCCGTCCTCATTCATGATCTCGCAGATGATTCCGGCTGTCCGCATACCGGCAATACGTGCCAGATCAACAGACCCTTCGGTCTGGCCGGTGCGTACCAGGACCCCTCCCTTCCGTGCCCGCAGAGGGAAAATATGCCCCGGGCTGATGATGTCTCTCGGGGTGGCATCCCGTGCCACTGCTGCCTCAATGGTTCTCGCCCGGTCTGCAGCGGAGATGCCGGTGCTGACACCGGTCCGTGCTTCGATGCTGATGGTGAAGCCGGTGCCATAGGGCGACTGGTTATTGGGTACCATCATAGGAAGACCCAGCTGTTCAATGATATCCGGGCTCATTGCCAGACAGATCAAGCCCCGCCCGTATGTAGCCATAAAATTTATGGCCTCAGGCGTAACCGCCTCTGCGGCCATGCAGAGATCACCTTCATTTTCACGGTCTTCATCATCCACCAGGATAACCATTTTCCCGGCTTTAATATCCTTGACTACTTCTTCAATTGAACTGACAGCCATCGTGTGCTCTCTCTCGGGGCTCCAAACCACACCCCGACTATTCTCTCTATTGTTCTTGCTCTGTATGCCTGACCTACAGAAATCCATGGGCCGCAAGAAAGGCGGTACTGATGTTGCTTCCCCCTCCCTGCGGAGCGTTTCCTCCGGCAAGCAGTTTTTCCACGTACTTGCCGATAATATCCACCTCAATATTGACCTTGTCCCCCTGCTTAAGTTCACCAAGGGTGGTTACTGATAAGGTGTGTGGAATAATAGATACCGAGAATCGGGAATGGTCGCAACTATTCACTGTCAGACTGACACCATTTATAGTTATTGACCCCTTTTCGATAACATATTTGGTTAAACCGGGATCCAGCGCAAAGGTGAACAGAGTAAAGCCCCCGGCATTTCTGCGCTCTTCAACGATTCCCATGCCATCAACATGTCCGCTGACGATATGCCCCCCCAACCGGTCGCTTAAACGAAGCGCACGCTCAAGATTGACCCTTGAGCCAACGGCAAGGGTACCCAGCACCGTACGGGAAAGGCTTTCCGGTGAGACATCGGCTAAAAATCGCTTGCCGGTTATATTACGGGCTGTCAAACAGGTGCCGTTCACTGCAATAGATTCCCCTTCTTCAGGATCTGTCAGGGCAAAGTCTGCTTCCAACGCAAAAACCATCCCACCACCGGCATTGCGCTTTTCAGCAACTGTTCCAAACCCCTGCACAATCCCGGTAAACATGGTCTAACCTATTCCAGTTCTTCCGCGCGGCGGGCAAAATCTTTTGCCAGGCGCTCGTGTTTAAAATTGGCATGGATGCTGGAAATGGTGCGATAGGTGTCGGCGGCCTTTGCTTTTTCACCGATTTCTTCATACAGCTCACCAATAGCCGCCAAAACTTCCACCACACCTTTGGGATTGCTGGTCATCCGATAATGTTCCACCATATCAAACAGCAGCTCAAACGCCTTTTCTGCTTCCCCTAATTGCCGGTAGGCGGCGGCCATTTTCTTATGCAGCGAAACCAGTGAGAAGGAGTCATCTTGTTGCTCGCATATATCAGCAGCTCGCTGGAAATGCTTGATCGCCATGTCATATTCTTCACGGGCCAAACAGGTGTCGCCAAGCCGGTCAGAGGCATTGGCCACTCCCTGCACATCCCCTTTTTCCTCGAATCCGAGCAAGGCATTGTGAAAGGATATGATCGCCTGGGTGTAATCGCCACCGGAAAAATGTTTTCTTCCGGCCATATAATCCATTTTTGCCGGATCTTCCGTACTGTTTCCGGCGGCTGTGTTCTCAGCCATAGGCTTGAGGGAATTCAGGGGTTGGATAGAATCACTGACCATTTACTTCTCCTTATGAATGTTCTCTATTGCTACTGCTGCCACCTCTGCGACTGTAGACTGTACCGGCTCGCCTTGATCAAATAAATTCACAGGGCTTTGGTCCTGCTGGAGCGGCATAAGTTGGAAGCCAGCCTCTGTCGCGGCGATCCTTCCGAGTAGGCGAGCAGTATATGCCCGGACTTCCGGCTGTTCATGGTTGAGGAGGTTGAACAGCGAGTAAAAGGGCGTCTTGCGAATCAGGTCGGGACGACTGACAGCTATCTCACCGAGCCCCCACAATACGGAGCCGATGGTTCCAGGGTCTGCAAGAAAATTGTAGAGGTGACGGGTAAATGCGCCATAGATATCGGGCCTGCAGGCGATAATTGCACCAATGGCTTCCACCATTCCCCATGAGCTGGAGGCGGAGTCAGAGCAGGCCTCAAACAACCTATGCAGTAAATCGGCTACCGGTCCAGGCTCCCGAGTCGAAACCCGGGCACATACCGTCCCTAGCGTCCAGGCAACCCGGTAGCGCCCAGCCAGATCAGGTGCATACAGCAGGCGCTGCAGAAACCGCAGGGTTCGCCTGTCGTCAAAACTGAGGTCAACCAGGCTGTCTATATCTCCCTGCTCGACCAGTTCTTTCACCAGCCGTTTATTTGCCTTTTTCTTTTTTCGTTTAGGATCCCGTTCCGGTTCCAACGCCGGCGGACCGCCTGTTTGCGGCACGGCATCACCCTGCGCTGAGGCAGCCTGCGCTTGCTGATTGTAGTGGTAACGTTCAACGATTTCGGCCAACTGTTTGTGCAACCGCACAAAAAACAGGACACCACGGACGGCGCGCCCATCCAGATTACGCTTGGGGATAACCTGATGCGTGACGTCATCATAGTCTTCTATGCGCCCTGTGAGGTAGTCTTCCTCGGCTACCAGCTCCCAGGCCAGGTCCCACTCGTCATTACACGCATTGACAAGGCATTCCACCATGGCCGCTCCCACGTTATGGCCGGTTGCATCGCAGACATACACTGCCCCGCACTCGCATTTTCCCATGGGGAACTCATTCATCTTTCGCTGCACAGCCTCGGTCGGCCGCCCGATATCCATTCCACAAAACGGACACCAGGGCTTGACATTTGCTTCGGCTTTACTGCCCATGGCAACTACCCGAGCTTCTCGTCAAGCGCTTGAACAAACCGTGAATCAATGGAATACCCAAGTTCCTTTGCTTTTTCGAGATTTTGTTTTGCCTCCTGGTAATCGCCTTTGAAATAGAGCGCAACTGCCAGGTTATTCCGAGCCATTGCTGAATCAGGTTCCAGGGTAACGGCTTCGCGCGCCGCCTCGACAGCCTTGGCGTCTTCTTCGTTCATGGTGTAGGCGGAGGTCAGATTGATCCACGCTGTCAGCAATTTAGGGTCGATCTGAATGGCCGTACTGTAGCACTTGATCGCTTCGGCAACATTATTTTGGTGCTGCCGAATGAGTCCGATGTTTACGTGCGCCTCAGCCATTTTGGGTGATATTTTCAAGGCCTGCTCATTAAGTTCAAGGGCTTTGTGGGTATCCCCCTGGTCAAAGTAGATGGCGCCCAGATTGATCATGCTTTCCATCGAGTGGTTATCCAGCTCAATGGCTTTTTTAAGTTGAGCAATGGCATCCTCTATTCTGCCAGCCTGACGATATACCAAGCCCAGATGGTGCCTGGCCATAACGTTGTCCGGCTTTTCTTCGACTACTTTCTCCAAATCGCTGATCACGGTTGCCAAATCAGCTTTTTTCTCCACCTCAGACATAAAACGACCCTTTGTAGATTAAATAAT
Organism: Desulfogranum aggregans; assembly: GCF_055398265.1. NCBI lineage: Bacteria > Pseudomonadati > Thermodesulfobacteriota > Desulfobulbia > Desulfobulbales > Desulfobulbaceae > Desulfogranum > Desulfogranum aggregans. The sequence goes on from NZ_AP042447.1 coordinate 1,677,659, forward strand.
AGTGGAAGGAATACCCCGCTTGGTTGCATTCCCTGTCTCATTGAGTGTCGACAACGCGGTGTACTCACCTGCGCGATGGCCCTTTTCACCTAAGCAATCAGCCAAAGAGAGCAGCGTACATTATAGGCATATTGCAAAAGGAAGCAAGCCCGGTTGCAACAATATTCCATAACGACCATTGGCCGATAAGGGCTGCACCCCCAGTATCTGCAGCCTAGTTTCAGGGTTGATGGGCAATCAGTTTCTTTTCTCTGGCTTTTGCCAGCACCTTATGGGCAACGGCAATATCTTTTCCTATCTGCCGCACCAGCTGTTCAGGCCCATCAAAGGCTATTTCCGCACGAAGATGACGCAGGAGATTGATTTTCAGTGGTCGACCGTATATATCCGCATTGAAGTCAAAGATATGTGTTTCCGCAACCAGCTTGGTATGGCCAAAGGTCGGATTATGACCGATGTTGGAGACCCCGCCATACTGCTTCCCATCGTAAATCACCTGGGTTACATAGACACCGGTTTTAGGACAAAGGTCCTCCTCGGAAATACACAGATTGGCTGTGGGAAAGCCAAGTTTCCGTCCCCGTTGCTGGCCTGGTTGTACAACACCTCGAATCTGGTAGAACCGACCCAGCAGCTTTCGCACATCCCGCATTCTTCCGGCCGTAACCAGCTCTCTGATTCGCGTGCTGGATACGATCTCTCCACCCACGTACTGCGCATTCACTACATTCACCGGGAAATTCTTTCTGCGGCCCTGTTCTCTCAGAAAAAGCGTGTCTCCCTCGCGGCCTTTTCCTAAGGCATAGTCATAACCGACAACCAGACTCACCATCCCTATTTTCCCTAGCAGAACATCATCCAAAAAGTCCATTGCTGTGATGGCAGCCACTTCACGGCTGAAGGGGATAATAACGAGGATGTCAATGCCAGCGTTTTTGATGAGCTCGACTTTCTGACGGGTCGTGGATATCAGGCGAATCCCTCGAGGACTCAACACTTTCAACGGATGCGGATCAAAGGTGACCGCCACGCTGGTTCCATTATCCAGCCGGGCGCTTTCAACTACGCGCTCAAAAAGCACCTTATGCCCCAGGTGCACACCGTCAAAGTTGCCGATGGTCACATGCGCACGCTCAAACGGCTCGGCTATATCGTGCAGATCAGTGTAAATTTGCATACGCCACCATTCACAGCCAGTTGTCTGAGAAAATTGACGTGAGGCGATAATGAAACACCTTAGACATCTTTCGCTCAGCCATTGCTTACCAACCGTTTTTTACCTGTCATACCCTGAAGCGAATCTCTTTTTCTCTTCCACCCCCTCGGAATCTGCCAGGTGCAGGATATTCCACATGGATGGCAACCCCCATTGGTATCGTCGAAAGGTATACATCTGGTGGTCATCGCCGTTACAAGGCTGTCTTCGAGTTCTGAGTCTGCTAGCTACAGTAAGAGCCAATGGCTGCGAGGCAACCCCAGCCGAGCATTTTTCTCCATCACTCAACAGTAAAAAAAGGAGTCGCCAATTGCACCGCTCAAAAAAGAAGGCATATACCCTACTTTAAAAAAACTAGCAAACCCTTCATGCCATCCATACCACTCCGAGCACCCTGCTGGCCAAAAAAATAACCGTAAATTGAGAGCCTCCGCCGCACCCTCGTGCAGAGACAACCGAATATTCTACTCCCTCTGTAGAACCCCCTCCTGCTGGTTGAGCATTTTTTTTATTTTTCCCCTCAAGAAACGCTTGACAAAAACCCGTTCTGCGAGCATATTCTCCCACGCATTGCCGAAGTGGCGGAATTGGTAGACGCGCTAGGTTCAGGGTCTAGTGAGGGTTCCCTCGTGGGAGTTCGACTCTCCCCTTCGGCACCATAAAAAAACAAGGCTTTATCCTTTAATTTCAAGGATAAAGCCTTTTTTTGTGCTTTTTGATGCCTCCCCGCAGCCTGCGTAATCTTGCTATCTTTAGCCCTTTTATGGTAAGTTTTGCTAAAAAAATGGAGCAAAAATGGAGCAAAAATGGCGCGGATCCAAAAACGGAAAAACAAACGAGGAGTGAGCTACCTGGCGACCATTCGGCGAAAAGGCTTTGAAACCGTTGCCAGAACTTTTGATACTAAAGGCGAAGCACTCGCTTGGGCTGCTACTGTTGAGCAAGATATGCTGGACCAACGGTATCAAAACCCACGCAAAGCTATGAGGACCACCCTCGGAGAAGCCTTAGAACGATATCTAACCACCATCTCATCAAAAAAAGCAATCAATACGCAGAAGCTTGAGGAAAGCGCTGCACGCCGATTAGTGGAGCAAATTGGAGCGAAAACACCCCTTGGTATGATTTCCTCCCAAACCGTAGCTAGGTACCGAGACCTTCGCCTCCAAGAGGTATCTGCCTATTCCGTTCGCCACGAACTCTCCTTACTTTCTCACCTTTTCACCAAAGCAAAAAAAGAATGGGCCATTGCGGTTGAAAACCCTGTGTCTGACATTGAACGCCCTGCCCCGCCGAGAGGGAGAACCCGATTCTTAACCGATCTTGAAGCCTCAAAGTTGCTTGAGTCCTCCCGTAAAGCAAGAAACTACCGATTTTATTATTATGTCCTCACTCTGCTGCATACCGGCATGAGGTCTTCCGAAGCCGCCGGGTTGTACTGGAATCAGGTGAACCTGAAAAAAAGAGTCATCTATTTGCCAGAGACAAAAAATAAAGATCCACGTTGGGTTCCGGTAACCAAAGAACTTGCTAGAGAATTAAAAAACTTAAGAAACTTAAGCAAAGCGGGTAATGACGATCCTGTTTTCCTGGACGCCAGTCGATTGCAGGGTGAACGAGCGAAGGCTCGGCCTGGAGTAAAATTCAGAGAAGCTTTTGATGTAGCAAAGAAAAGAGCCGGCCTGCCTGATATTCACATGCATGACCTCCGACACACAGCGGCAAGCCACCTAATTATGTCAGGGGTAGACATCCGCACCCTTGCGGACATACTTGGTCACAGAACTTTGCAGATGGTGCAGCGATACACCCACCTCCTCCATGACCATAAGTTAGCTGCAATAGATAAAATTGGTCTACTGGGCCAGTCAAAGGATTAACGTAATGCCAGCAAGCAATCTACCTCTACTATCCTTCAAGCTGAGTCAAGACCTTTGTCGAAAAGCAACTACGTTTGCCTTAAGCCTCATAACTCCTATAAAATTTCTCAGCACGTTTTTTCCTCCTCATGCCTATCATTTAACCACTCAGCGACTGGGTGTATAAGAGAGGGCGCAGTTGGGAAACAAACAACCGAAAGAGGCTTTCGTAAACGAAGACCGAGTCAAAGAGCTAGAAGCTTAACAAAGTCATTTCGGCGAATCAATACTGCAGATTCTCCGAAACAGCTACTATCCGGATAGCCCTTAAAAATCTCGGTTTCAACGATCATTTAAAGCAACGCCGCTCCTCCTCGCTGGATTTTGAGTACCGCGAAATACATCACTCAAGTAACCGTATTGAAAATTAAATTACGAATTAAACATCATTTTTATTCCTTTTTTGCTCCAATTCACCCTGCAGTCACCTTTCTTCATGCAAACGCCAGTATAGATCCGATGTCGCAGCTGGAAATTCAAACCTTCGACATGGCAAGGTTAATAGACGGTGAAAATGCGGCGGTTAACCTTTTTCCATTTCCGAAGTTACCCCCTAATGAAGGTAATCTGAACAAGATTATGATGCCGAAAACGGTAGCAGGTAACCCATTTGAAGTATGACTTAATCTTATTCAGCAATTTCTGCGGAACATTAAACTGCTCCAGAAACTACGATCTTTAGTAAGCGTCAAAAGAAGTACACCCCGGTCTACACAATTCTCTGATGTGGTAGGAATTTAGTGGACACTTCCTTAGGAGTGAAATATCAAATCTTGAGGGAGGAAATCCATGAGTAAACGATCAAGACGTAACTACACAGATGAATTCAAAAATGAAGCGGTGAAACTGGTCACCGAGCAAGGCTACTCTATAGCAGAAGCTGCACGTAATTTAGGTGTGAACGCAAACCTGCTTGGCCGGTGGAAGAGGGAATCGGAGCAGCCGAATGATGATAATCAATCACCAGGTCAGCTGACAGCAATGCAAGCCGAACTCAAACGCCTTCGCAAAGAAAACAAGCAGCTCAAAATGGAGCGTGAAATTTTAAAAAAGGCAGCGGTCTTCTTCGCAAAGGAAAAGGAGTAAGGTATCAGTTTATCGATGCCGAGAAGAAGGCCTACCCAATCTCCAACTTGTGTGATGTAATGGGCGTGAGTCGCAGTGGTTATTACTCTTGGTGTTCAAGGGGTAAATCAAATCGCCAGAGAGAGCGAGAACGGCTCATCCCCAAAGTAAAAGTAATTCATGAGCGCGCCAGAGGCTCATATGGGGCAAGGAGGATCTCTGAGGAGCTAACCGCGACAGGTGAATCCTGTGGGCGAACCAAAGCCGCAACCCTTATGCAATTGGCTAATATTTCAGCTAAGCAGAAAAGGAAATTCAAAGCGACAACAGACAGCAAGCATAATCTTCCGGTAGCCCCAAATTTACTCAAACGCAATTTTGCCATTTCTCAGCCAGACAGGGCTTATTGCTCTGATATTACCTATATTTGGACTGCTGAGGGCTGGCTCTACCTTGCTGTTGTAATTGATTTGTATTCCAGAAGAGTTGTTGGTTGGTCTCTCAGCAAAAGAATGAAAAAACAGTTGGTCATCAATGCTTTGCAAATGGCAATTTTCCGCCGCCGCCCCGAGCCAGGACTTATTTTTCACTCAGATCGGGGCAGTCAGTACTGTAGCCATAGTTTTCAAAAACTTCTCACTACAAGCCAGATGAAAAGCAGCATGAGCCGCAAAGGAGATTGCTGGGACAATAGTGTCGCGGAAAGTTTTTTTGGCAGTCTCAAAACTGAGCGAATTTTTGATTATCCCTACCCGAACAGGGAAGAGGCAAAGAGTGATGTGATTGATTACATTGAGATGTTTTACAACAGCAATAGACTGCATTCTTACCTGGGCTATCTCAGCCCTGCAGAATTCGAAAAACAAATGGAATTTAAAAAAGCCGCCTAAGAAAAGTGTCCATTTTTACTTGACCACGTCAATAAAAGGTGGGGTAGAATTTGCGCTTACAATAATACTAGCATTACCTTTTTGCAGAAAATCTTGGGGGAGGAGGTGGCGGATTGTTGGCAATCATTTTGTGGAACCATCACGCTGAAGGAACCCATGCAATTAGCGCCAGGACGGGTTACCAGTATCACGTTTTAGAGCAGGAAATTGGGCGGCTGAAATTGACAGAGCGAATGGAAATAACTGGTTGATGGGATTCAGCCATCACCCCCTACCAGAGATGTGCTATATGGCAGCATGGCTATCATGGCAGAAAGAATGCCTTAGATGCCTCCAGGTTATTCCCAATCAAATGAAATAATAACAGGGGGGGGCAAACCAGAATGGCACTAATTTAGGCATTAATAATGAAAACCGTCACCAGCTATCTGCTTGTTATTGCATCTGTATGAAACTGAAATTAATCTTAAACTTGTAGCATTCTGGATAAACCACAAATTTTATCAGAAAAATACAGAAGGCTTCTGGTTCATAAACAATAGTAGAAAACTTAAGTTTGAGTGTCGTTACGGGCCTAAGAGATGTTCTTTAGAAAATTCTTCTCTGCGGCTACTTCAGATCAAATCAGACCCTGATGTTATCCATTCCGTCCCTTTGCAGTATATCGAGATCTTTCACCCAGATTTTACCCCGCTCCGTCTCTATTGCTCCAAGGTCGCGGAGAACTGCCATGGCTCGTATCGCTGATTCCGTCGTTGTCCCGGCGAGCTCGGCAATTTCAGCATTTGTAAAAAAAAGTGGGGCTCCAAATTTAGTGGAAAGGGTCTTGAGCACACGCATAATACGGAACTCAACTTTTTTTTCCATCTGGTCGAAGATTCTGGAGATGGTGCTATCCAAGGCCGGTGCCACATAGGAGATGATATGGATGAGAAATTCAGGATGTGATTCGATGAACTGCATATATTGAGCCCGACTCATTTGCAGACAACGGGTGTCTTTTGCCGCCTCGGCGATGAATTGCCGTGGCTCTTTCATGAATGGACTCAAAATGTTGTATGGCTCGCCCTTCTTGGCGAGCAGGAAGGTGATTCGCTTACCGCTCTCAGAGATTGCGCTGACTTTCAACAGTCCGCAGGATACGATATAAATTTCACCTGTGTTTTTGTTACCCTGCGAAATGATGGTTCCCTTCGGGTAACAACACTCCCTGGTCGCTTCTGCAAGCGCGATCAGGGTCTTTTCTTCTGCCTCCCTCAAGAATCTGGAGCTCCGGAAAAGCTCTATTTTCCCCTCTGTACTCAGCTCAACCATGCATTCCCAAAGTAGCTCCGGTGGTTTTGGTTTTTCCGCTTCGATTTTTTGCAGCTTGGACGGTAAGGTGATGTGAAATGTACTCAATTATCTAAGAAATGGAAATAGTAGAGAGGAATCGGCAGCAGGGTTTTGCCGTGATATGGCCCCCCCTGCTGCTCGAAAAAAAAGAGGCTCACTCCGCCTGAATATTTCACGTGTAAATATTCAGGCTTGCACAGGAAGCGGCACCTCCTGTTCTGCAATTATGACAAAGACCCATTTTTATTTAATAAACGCCAATTATCTTCCAGTATCCTACGCCGACGGTCATGATACAGGTGATGCTCAGCAACATTTTCCCGCCATACCCGAGAAAAAAATCTTTCATGGTGATATAACCGTAAGAAAAAACAATAAGTACCAATACATATTCGTATGGCAGAAGCACCTGCTCAAGCCCCTGAACAAAGGAGAAGACACCGATGTTCGGCTCAAGCCCGACATTTTGCGCAATCTGGGCGGCCGGCATGGTAAGTGTAGCCTGTCCAGCGAGAGGAGTCAGAACGAAATTCACGAGGACACCAAAAAGCCATAACATACCGAGGGTGTACGCCTTAGCTCCAGAAAGTAGCGGCGTTACAGAATTTGCAATATATGCCCCACCGCCGCTAGCCGCCCCGGCCATCCCAATGGACATACAGCCGGCCACAAAGAGGAAAAGCGGATAATTGACGTTAGAGAGTTGTTCCTTTTTTCCAATACCGAGTATCGGAAGATAAAAAATTGATGCAGAGATACAGAATATCCAGCCTATGTATTTGGTGTTTTTCGCACAGAGCACAAGTGTCAGGATAATAACGACTGAAGAGAAAACTTCCTGCCAGGTTATCTTGCCCAATTCTTGGAGTTTGCTTTTAAAATATTCTTTGGTCTCTAACTTTTTCTCAGGTTTGAACAAAACAAGGACAATTATCGTAGAAAGAAAAAAGAAAATAGTCTGCGGTATCATGAAAAGCTTTATATACTCCATGAATTCGATTTGCAGTCCCGATGTCCCCCACGGGAAATATGCCTGATTCAAATAGTAATTATATGCAGAATTCAGTGCTGCATACGACGCAGCAATCATCAGGCCGGCGCCTGCACGTGAACCCGGACTGAGATCGAGTGATTTACACATGCCATAAACAAAGGTTGCGATGACAATGGTCCGTGTCGCGATATCCGGAATCAAAAAGCAGAGAACAAAGCCTATGAGCATGATACCAAAGACGAGCCCTGCAAAGCTTTTCCCGGTCACGGTGAGTATGCCGTAAGAAATCCGGTTGAGTAGCTTCGTCTCTTCCAGCGCCAGAGATAACATCATGCCACCAATAATGATGTAGGGTATATGCATAGTTAAAGGTTTGAATGCAACAGCAGGTTCTATACCAACTACAAAAATATAGAGTAGCGGAAAGAGGAGAGAATAGATAACCATTGGCAGCAGGTCTAAAGCTGCCAGCAAAATAGGAAATAAGGTACAGACAAAAAACAGTTTAATTTCCAGGGTGAAAACATCCGTCGTCGGGATGAGAAAGATAAGGATCGGGACGAGGAAAGCTATCGTCCATTTTACTCTGATAGACATGGCGCGGTCCTTTTATTTCAAGAAAATGATTTATATGAAAATAGATCGAAGCTCCAGGCGTACTATTGACGCAGTGCGGATTTTCATTATTTCTTTGTGGCTGAGGCTTATGGTCCAGCCATGCTGGTTATGCCCCCCCCTCCCCGATACGATATCAGGGAGGGGGATTCTATTACATCAGAATGGAAACACCAGTATCGTATTTTTTGTCGTTAATGATCAATTTGACAGCAAGCTTTCCTTTGCTGAGTCCGATTTTGCTAACATTCATCTTCAAGTCTCGATCATCATCTTCAAGAAATGCACCGGAGCACATGGCGAGGTGCCAGACGGCAGAGGTGTTGATGAAATAGTTGTGGCTCTTTTCCGGGCCTTCAAGACAGAGCATCACAAGGGTGCCACGTTCAAATTTACCATGGAATACCAATCGGTCCTCATCTTCTTCAATGATAATATTGTGCCATGAATCCGGTTGCTCAATGACTTCTTCTGCCTCAGCAACTGTGTCGAACTCTGGCGTGACATCAAGGTTGCCAAGCAGCTGTCCCGGACCGAAGGAGAGGTTGTCGCCGTCGTGGTAGATCGGCAGCTTTTCAGCCCGGTAAAAGTTGCCTTCTGTTTCCATTTCATAGAGGACAATGCCATCTTTTTCCTCCACGGTAATAGAACGGAGTTCGACAGCAGGATCACTAGTATCGAGAAAGGGGCCCAGTTCGTCTGCGGCAACACCGTCTTTAAAGCCAACGCCACCAGAATGAATCATGTAGTGGCCATCCGCATAGTATTCAACATTACAGATGTAGGGGGAGAAAAACTCCTGTCCCCGTTCCTTGCCGTACTGCCAAACCTGTTCGATCTCCATTTTGTCTGTATCGATACGGTAGCGTACGCCGCGGGAGAAATTTTCGCGGTTTTTGATATAGTCGTCTTTTGATTTTGCCCGGTATTGACCGTTATCAAAACACATTACGTCACCTTCCGGAGTAATCAGGCATGCATGTTGTTCGTACTGCCAGTCAAAATTTTGGACATCGCCTACAGGGGTAAAGAAATATTTGTCAACGAGTTCCTGGGGCCAACCTTTGGGGTCGCCCAACATCCAGTTCAGTTTCCCTGTCTCATAATCGATGTTAATGATGATATCCTGGTGCCGCCCGGAAAGGGAAAGCGAGTGGGTCTTCTTGTCGTACCAGACTGCGTTGTTGTGGAACCAGTCATGGGCATCCTGAGAGCCAGATCCACCGACATCCTGAGGAATTACGTCCTTGTAATCCCAGGAGCGTAGTATCTCGCCACTGTTGCGATCAACGAGCACACACATATCTTCCACAGTATCAGAAGAAAAGTCCTGGGTTAGGATCAACAGGTTACCATCCTCCATTTCAAACTGGTCATGGTGGTAATTACCTGGCAGTCTATACTCCTTGTAATGCTTACCCAGCATATCGATCTCGACGAGACCTGTGACATTGTATGGCATGTGGCAGAAGCGGCTGGAACCGGTAAGGATGTTGCCGTTGGCTGCACGTTTTATGTCGAACATGGTGTTAACGGTCAGCAGCCAGCGGATATCCCCTTTGTAATCATAGGCTGTGGGGAGATTTTTACCTGCCGGGCTGAGGAACATAAAATTATCCTGCAGATAATCCGCTGAAGTAGAGATGTTCCGACAGCGGCAGATATCGTCTGGCAGTTTGGGGGTGGTGATGGTCAAAGTTGACTCGGTTCCATCGGAAAGAGAGATGACAACCCTATTGGCGAAATCCTCATATAAACCGAGTACGGGCAGCTTATGCTCTTTGGCCGGACCAAAGGTGTGGCTCAGGTTTTCCCGCGCGTAACGCTTGCCGCAGACTGTTAAGGTGACTGCGACTTCTTTTTCAGTGCTGAACAAAACGAGAGCACAGAGCGGATTGATCAGATACGGGTTTTCAACAATAAAAGGATTCTCTATGGTGTAGTTGCCTTTACCATACTCGTCGAGAAACGCTTTTTCCGCTTTTGTCTGGCGGGTGATCAAGTGGTCTTCGCTGGTGTAGGTTACTTTATTGTACATTTTCTGCTCCTTATGGTTGGTATCAGCTCAAGGCTTCAATCTCTTTTACAATTGCCGGCTTCTGTTTGAGACCGGAGAGACGATTCACTTCTTCCCCGTCTTTCATAAAGAGCATGGTGGGAAATCCCTTGACGCCAAGCTGCTCCTTCAGTTCCTTGTTCTCGTCAAAATCGATGGTAAATATCTTGAAATCGGGTTTCATTTTGTCGATGTCCTTGAGGACAAAAGAGAGCATTTTGCATGGACCGCACGTCTTGGAGTAAAACTTCACCAACATGGGGCCGTTTTTTTCGAGAGTGTGGTATTGTTCTGTATTCAGTTCCTGAATCATTGTTGTTCCTCCCAACGAATTTTTAAAATATCAGTTTCGTAAACCCTCAACATATTTAGCGGCGCTGTTGGCAGCAATTGCGCCGTCGGAGCAGGCTGTAACAATCTGACGGAGCTTTTTAGAGGTGATATCTCCCGCTCCGTATATCCCTTCAACTCTGGTGTTCATTTCGTCGCCGACTTCGATGAAGCCAAATTTATTGGTTATGCCGAGGTTTTTGAAACTGTCGGTTGTCGCTTCCAGACCGATGTATTCAAAAACTCCGTCACATTTGACATAACGCTCGGTAGCATCTTCCTTTGTGGATTTAAAGCGTACCCCTTCAAGAGCCTCGTCTCCGGTGAACTCGAGGACCTCTTGATAGGGATAGATGGTGACATTGTCCTGTGATCTGAGCTGCTCACAGGCTTTGGGATCGGCGGTCAGATCGAACATCGTGACGATGGTAAGCGAGGTTGTGATTCCTGCGAGGTAAAGGGACTCTTCAACAGCAGAGTTGCCGCCGCCGATGACAACTACATTCTTGTCCCGATACTGTGCGCCGTCACAGATTGCACACCAGCTTATACCGTCTGCAGCGAACTGCTCCTCACCGGAAACGCCAAGCCTACGGGGTACCGTTCCGGTTGCGATGATAACAGTCCGGGTCTCATAGACGGTACCGTCCTCTTCGCAAATAACAGTCTTACTCTGGCCGTTGTCTTTAATCTCCAGTACCGTTTTGTAGTCAAATTCAACCCCGAGTTCCTGGGTATGCTCAAACATCTGCATACTGAGTTCGGCACCATTGATCTTTCCGGTCCCCGTATAGTTTTCGATTTCATTGGTGTTGACCATCTGTCCGCCTGGTGAAAGCTTGTCGAGAATAAGTACTGACATGTTCGCCCTGATTGCGTAAATCGAGGCTGTCATCCCTGCAGGGCCAGCTCCTATTATGATGACATCGTAGGTTTTCATAATTGTCTCCCAAAAAATTTATGCGATACTGCTGTAAAATGTTAAGCGTCCGTGGGACAGTTCAGTTGTCTCGGTTTTTTATGTGATTCAAGCCCAAAGGGTATAAAACCCATAACTAGGATGTTCATAACAGTAGCGTGGTGTCATTATTCTGGTCCAGCTGGTAGACCTAAACCGTGCTGTTGTGTTGGGGTTGTTTTACAAATGACGGCATAAGGCTTCTATGACGGCTGTCATAAAGGACCTATATTTGATGCTTTAAGGGTGAAAATTCGGCAATGAATATGACGACCGTCATATTAAGATCTGAAAATTGTACCTTTTGCTGTGAAGAGATGACTGTCTATAAGAAAATAGTCGGCAATGTTTTTTCTGGGGAAGGAGACGTTGAATTATTTTAATTTTGAAAATGAAGTGATATGAAAGAGGTAGATACGGAGGTTGCCAGATGATATCTCATCAAAAATAAGGCTGGACGTGGATTTTACATGCACCTATTCATACATAGCAAGCCCTTCGATTTATCCGGCACCGAGTTATTGTCAAATGTGTTGTACTAGGGTCAGGCAGCTTTCCTTTCTGGTTGATCGGTAACTCGTACTCCATCTTTGACAATAACTCGCTCTTGCTTTCCCAACATGGACAAGTGTCACTCTGTGACCTCTGGCCTAGTTAGCTCCTGGCTCATAGATACACTTTGTATATGCCCCCCTCTTAACAAAGGGAGGTATCTCGGCAGTGAATCTTCGTATTCTTTTTTCGTGGATAAAAAATGCTCAGCTTATTTTTTCTTCCTTGTTCCTTTTGAGTTTACCTCAACCAACTGAAATATTATTTTTTCAAGAACATTCGCCTAGTGAATAAGCAATATGGAATCACTCGTCACCATTGAAAAGAAAACTTCGCTTGAGCTAAAACTCTTCTAAAAGAGCAGGATAACCTTGTCTTCCGATAGATATTGACCTACAGTTGACGCGTCAACAGTTGACTAGTCAACAAATGGAGGTGTAATGCAAACACAAAACCATCAATCGTTCGGGTTTTACATCAATATGCTCTTTCGCCTGAGCAAAGTAAATATCGAACCTATGGCGCAAAGTCTCGGTCTGACTGGCAGTCAGATTCCGTTTATGGCAGCAATCTATCAAAACTCTGGGATAAGCCAGGGTGAGCTTTCATCCATGTTTTATATCGATAAAGCTGCAACCGCCCGGCAGCTTGGCAAACTTGAGAGTTCCGGGTTTGTTTATCGCGAGGTAGACCCTTAAAACCGCAGAAAAAACAAAGTATATCCCACCGAGCATGCCCTGAATTTGAAAGAGAATTTCTGGAACATGCTCCATGAAAGTAACCAGCGCTCACTTGATGGTCTAAGCGAACAGGAGCGTAAACAGTTCAGGGAGTTAATCGCCAAGGCTATTCACAATCAGCTCAAGTACTACCAGCAAGACAATTAGGGCTTGCTGAATAACGATTAGCCGCTTACGGCTTCGATGGCAACGACCCCGGCCAAAAGGCAAGCAAAGTTATGAGGCGCCCACCAAACATTCGCAAATCGAGCTTTTGTTCTTTGAAAAAATAATAAAACGACGATGGCCAGCCACCGTTTCAGGTTCATTACCAAGAAACTGATCATGATTGCGGTTTCACTGGTACATGACAGCTTGGTCATGATCCGGTTCAAACTATAGCGGCGTTTGCCTTGACCGAACTTGCCCTCAACCGCATTTCTGTCAATTTCATCCTGCCTGGCCTGCTGTTTTGCTGCTTGGAGTGCTTTGGCATTTTCCTGGGTTACTTTTGGCGGTCGGCCAAGCCTGGGGCCAGACAACCGAATCTGGTGGTGCTTGCAATATCGGCGGTTTTCGCGGTTACGATAAATTTTATCGGCATGCACCGATTCCGGGTAGCAACCATATCGCGTACGATACGCCTCGATTTGAGCAATAAGGTCACAACTTTCATTGTAGTTGTCCCAGCTGATATGGTCGACAAAGCTGATGCCGTGCACAAGGCTGATACTGATTTTGGCCCCGAACTCAGTGTCAGCAGCAGCTTTACCACGCTTGATCGGTCGAACATGCGGTTGACTAATGCTGACAATACGGCCATCAATACGATGACTGCGGTTCTCGTACATCCACTGTTGTTGGCGGTATACCTCAGAAATCACCAGCAGCTCTTTATAATGGCGACGGCCGAGCAGTGTAAATCCTTGATGCTCACCAAGTTGATCAATGGAGTTGAGATTGCGCCGCAGATACCCTAATTGCCGACGGAGGCACTTTCGAATCTTTTTGCGACTCATCCGCTTGTCTTTGGCAATAGACAAAAATTGTCTTCTGGCTCGTTGGCGGTAGGTGCGCGGCTTTTTATATCCTCGTCCTCTGGCTTCATGCAGGATATCAATGATCTGCTCGCTCTTTTCACGGGCCTTGTTGAGGAGTTTGATATCGGTAGGATAGGTGATATCCGCAGGAGCACATGTGGCATCCACCAGCAACTGGCCGCTGTTGCGAGATGGTTTTTGGTCGCTCGTCGTCTCGGTATCGCTTCCTGGGGGTGTTTGGCCGGGTGCCGGTGGGTCCTGATCTCCGTGCATCTTCTCTGCAATGGCATTGTTGACCTCGCTCAACACATCTGCCGGAAAGCGTTTACGGAAATGGACAAACATGGAGGCATCAAACGGCGGCATGGTGATGAAAGACTTGAGCCCGCAAAAGTACTGCAGATACGGATTTTCCGTGATCTGCTCAACGCATAATCTGTCACTGACACCTAGTTCTTCTTTGATGATCAGTGCGGCGAGGGCCATTCTCACAGAGAGAGCCGGGTGCCCGGTACCGGATTTCGAGAAATTTTCCCTATAGCGTTCTTCGAACTGCACCCAGGGGATCAAGGCAGATAATTTAACCCATTTGTTGTCAGGTGCCAGCTCTCCATGAAAGGGTAGTGAAAATTCAGGGAGTTCGAGCTGCTTCTGATTATGCTTGTACATGGTGTTACTGTCGGAAGGTGCAAGGGTTTTGGAAGGTGTCAGCCGTTTTCTGTGCACTTACGACGCCGATTATACTATTTTTTAACCACAAAATCATGGTCTTGCTTGTTGCTCAGCAAGCCCCAATTAGTAATAACTTTTTTTCTTAACAGCCTTTATAACAATGCTCGCTATTCAGTCTCAGAAATACGGTATAACCCTGCTCACCATTTGCCTCGTTCAGTTTATCACTCCATTTATGGCCGCAGGTGTCAATGTTGCCCTGCCTGCCATAGGAACCCATTTTCAGGCCTCAACTTTTCAGCTGAGCCTTGCATCTATGCTTTACATTCTCGGGCTGGGCTGTCTGCTGCTCCCCTCCGGTCAACTTGCAGATATTTACGGACGTAAAAAAATATTTTTTGTTGGGATCTCCACTTTTATACTGACTTCGACAATAATTATTTTCAGCCGGAATATCCTGTTTTTCCTGGTTATGAGATTGCTGCAGGGGATGTCCACCGCTCTTATTACCACCGCTACTTTTGCGATTCTCTCTTCGGTCGTGCCACAGGAGCACAGGGGTAGAAGTATGGGTTTGGTCATTGCTTCGATTTATGCAGGATTATCAGCCGGGCCTGCTTTGGGCGGTTTTCTAGTTTCGTATATCAACTGGCAATTTTTATTTATTTTCAGTGCAGCTTTCGCTGTGATAGGTCTTTTTTTATCCGTTCTTGTCTTAAAGGGGGAATGGTGGGGCAATAGATCACAACAGTTTGATTTTTCAGGCAGTCTGTTATTTGCTTTGACCATCTTCTGCCTGACAGTCGGTATCACAGGTAAAGAATTGATTGGCGGTTGGGCTCCATTTCTGATCTCGTTTGGACTAATAGGAATAATATGCTTTTTTATGCTTGAACGTCGAGTTTGCTCGCCCGTACTACCGGTAAACTTTCGGGTCTTTGTCATAGTTGCAGAACAGGGGGTGAAGCTTCCTGTCTGATTTTTAAATAAAGGTAGTCGAGGTCACGGTAGCCGCATGCCCGTTTTACGATCCTGCTGATTGTAGCATTGAATGCCTCGAGTTTTGCAGAAGTGACCCTGTGTTTAATCCAAGCCAGAATCTCTTTTCTGTCTCGATCTACCCCTTTAGCGAACTTCACCAAGGGCTTTAATTCGGTTTCCTTGGCCCATTCAATCCAGTTGTCGAGAAATTTTGAAGCCCATTTGGGGCGAACATAGGTCCACAAGGTACTGAACGCATCTTTAAGGAGATAGGCCTGCAACAAGGATTCATTGGCTTCAAATAATGCTGCCAACCTGTCGCACTGGTTACCTTTCAGGTTCTGTGCGTTACGGAGCAAATTAAAACGCTGCCCTTTTATGAAACGTTTTTCATCCTTGTTTGCATTGCGCCATTCATTGCGTCGAACCTCGTCAACAGCGGTATTGAGATTGGCAACGATATGAAACTTGTCATAAACAATCTGTGCTTTAGGTGCATACTCTTCGACAACAGCTTTATAGGCCCCGGCCCTGTCGATACCAACTGCTTTTATCTTCTTGATTTGCCGAGGAGAGAGCTTTTGAAAAAAAGACTCCAGAGATTTTTTCTTTTTACCTTCAGCAAGGTGCAGGATTTCGCCGGTATCGCCATTCATCACGACTGTCATGTATGAGTGGCCTGAGCCAATTGATTTTTCATCAATTAAAAGAACTCGCAGATTATCCAGGTCTGGTTGTGGTAAATGTTTGGCCAGTATCCTTTTGTCCCATCTCCTGGCAGTGCTAGTTGAAATAGGCAGGAAATATGGGACCTTATTGGCTGGCATAAACCTGCAGAGTTTACACACATAGTGCATCAGTCGTTTGGTGGCATGAGCATAACCCTCAACACCAGGTGGATGAAGAGTAAAGTGGGCTTTACAATGATTGCAATATCCCTGTAGAGCCTCATAATGAACCATGACGAGATTGACCGGCCCAATGGGCAGGTCATATGCTATTTGTGAAACTTTTCTGTTCAACCCGGCTTTTCGTATGCAGTGAGGACAGTAAATGGTGAGCCGTTTATCTCGGTGAAGCTTGATAACGGCCACTTCTGGCAACACTTTCATTTCCTGGATGACCCAGCCTGGAAAATCGTATAAACAGCGTAATGAGGGGTGATTGGACATAACTGAAACCTTCCATGATCAAATAATGTGAGAAACTATCTGATATGGATGAGTTTTCAGCCAGTCAACCCCTCTTTACTTTCTGCAACTATGACAAAGACCCAAACTTTCTTCTATCCAACAGTGCACTCAGTTTAAGTGCAGTAGCTGCAATGCTCAATTATGCGGCAAGCTTTGGTATCATCTTCTTTTTCAGTCTCTATTTGCAGAACGTGAAAGGGTCGTCGCCCCAAAGCGCTGGAATGTTACTCATGATACAGACCCTTGTGCAATGCGTCCTGTCTCCAGGGGCCGGCAAACTTGCAGACCGAATCTACCCAGGAAAGCTCGCAACCATGGGGATGGCCCTTTGCGGTGTTTCACTCTTTCTTGCAACCAATATAGAGCCTGACAGCTCTCTTATCCTGATAGTGCTCATCTTCATCATAATGGGACTCGGATTCGCTCTTTTCTCTTCACCAAATACCACCTTGATCATGAACTCCGTGCCGAAAGAGCTGTATGGTATGGCTTCCAGCCTCACTGCAATCATGAGAAATCTTGGCATGCTAATCAGTATGGCGATTTCAACCTATCTGATTGAACGCTTTATGGGACATGCAGCACTTACAGCAGAAACCGTTGGAACTTTCATGATCAGTATGCAATGGGGAATGGCCTTTTTCGCAGGTATCAGTTGCATCGGTATGATCTGTTCAGCTGGCAGGTTTAAAGAGAAAAAAGAAAATGGAAGTGGCTTCGAATAGTCACGATTGGGTGTGAAATAATGAAGCTTGATATTTTTACTTGCAAGATTTTGCAGGTAAAAATATTGGAATTATCGGAATATTTTTGAAAATTTAGCATAATCAGTTTTTTTCTTTCACGATGATGGATAGTTCGTTTATTGAAAAGGTAACCATGTTGAAGGCCTGATAATTTTTGTGATTACTTAAATGAACATTATTTCCTATCCATGTTCCATTCAATGCAAAGATGTGGGGAGATTTTACAGAACCACCTACTATTTCCGAAGTGAGACAGGAAATAATGCTAATTTATCTATCTTGGTGAAATCATAACCGTGCCAGTGTGCTTCTAAAATACGTCTCAATACTGTCAAATAATTCGACAACCCTCTGACTTTCATGGTAAATTTACCAATCGATTGAAGTCAAAAAAAATATGATTTTCTATGGAGTTTTAAATAAATACATGAGACTTTCAAAGAAATTCTTAAGGCACCGGGACGCTGCAAAAGTTGTCTTCATATATATTCTGTTTGGATCTTCATGGATTTATTTTTCTGATACTATAGTAGGTTGGCTAGTTCACGATGAAAAAATTATAACCAATATAGGTATTTTCAAAGGATTATTTTTTATTGTATTTACCTCCTGTCTTCTATTTTTCCTCATTGTTCGACTGCAGAATAAAATCAATCAATCAACAAATGAATTACGAAAAAATGAAGAACGGTTTCGACTTCTCGTTAAAAACTCCTCAGACAGTTTAGTAATCGTCAATGCAGATGGCAGCCAAAAGTACGTCAGTCCAGCATCGGAAAGGATGACAGGGTTCCCGGTCAGTGAGCTTGAAGGGAGGACGCTAGATACCATCATACACCCGGATGACATAGCCAATGTTATGGCAGCGTGGGATGAGGTTATGGCAAACCCTGAAAAGGTAATCACAGTACAGTATCGACATATTCATAAAACCGACGGGTGGGTATATTCGGAAGCAATTGCCCAGAATTTTCTAAATGAACCTGCGATTAACGGAGTAATCGCCAGTGTAAGGGATATCACCAAGCAAAAAGAATCTGCAGACTTGTTGAGCCTACGCGAGTCATATCTTTCTGCAATAATAGAAAATCTACCTGGTCTAATATGGTTGAAAGACAATGAAGGAAGATTCTTGACAGTAAATTCTGAATTTGCGAAATCCTGTGGCTTGAATGATCCCCAGCTTTTGATTGGCAAAACTGATTTGGATATTTGGCCAAAATATCTGGCAAAGAAATATATTGCAGATGATACGGAAGTTTTAAGATCAAAAAAAACACTCATCAAAGAAGAAGTCTTTTTTAACAAAGGTCAAACAAGATGGTTTGAAACATCTAAAGCGCCAGTAATTGACAACCAAGAGATTGTTATTGGTTCTACCGGTTATGCTTGCGATATAACAGACCGAAAGCGGGCGGAAGATGAACTGAAATCAAATTATGCACTGCTTCAGATTGCTAGCGAAACCGCCAAATTCGGTGGTTGGAGCGCCGATTTGGAAAAGAATATCTGCACATGGTCCGATGCTGTTGCAGAAATTCACGATGTTCCCCATGGGTATTCACCACCTGTGCAGGAAGCCATAAACTTCTACGCTCCGAAATGGCGAGAACAGATTACACGGTGCTTCAACGCCTGTGTCAAAGAGGGCACATCCTACGATGAAGAAATGGAGATCATCACACAACAAGGAAAGCATATCTGGGTAAGAACAACCGGCAAGGCAGTGAAAAATGAAAAAGGCGAGATCATCAAAGTGCAAGGTTCTTTTCAGGATATCACTAGTAAAAAGCAGGCAGATAAAGCCTTGCGGGAGAGCGAAGAAAAACTACAGGCGCTGTTTTCATCGATGACTGAGATGGTGGTTATGCATGAACTTTTATTTGATGACAAAGGTCTGCCTTGTAATTACCGAATTCTGGATTGCAATAAGGCCTTTTGCCGGATAACCAAAATCAAAAAAGAAACAGCTATTGGCAAGACAGCCACCCAAGTTTATAAAACCGATTCAGCTCCGTACATAGATATATATGCCAAAGTTGCTCTGTCGGGTGAACCGTTTGAATTTGTTACTCACTACGCCTCCATGAATAAACATTTTCTTGTTTCTGTAGTTTCTCCCCGAAAGAATTTTTTTGCCACGATTACTTCTGATATCACCGAAATCAAGCGGGCTGAAGCGGAAAAAGAAAACCTTCAAGAACAGCTTAATCAGGCCCAAAAGATGGAATCGGTTGGTCGTCTGGCTGGCGGCATAGCCCATGACTTTAATAACATGCTAGGTGTAATTCTAGGCTATGCTGAGCTGGCCCTCAATAAGATAGATCCTGCGTCGCCACTTTATAGCAATCTGCAGAGGATTCACCAAGCCGGTGAGCGTTCAGCCGACCTGACACGACAGCTGCTGGCCTTTGCCCGCAAGCAGACCATTGCTCCCAAGGTCATAGATATAAACGACACAGTGGAAGAGATGCTCAATATGCTCCGTCGGCTGATTGGTGAGGATATCGACCTGCTCTGGCACCCTGGTAGAAACCTCCAACGGGTCAAGATCGACCCCTCACAGGTCAACCAGCTCCTCGCTAATCTCTGCATCAACGCCCGAGATGCCATTGAGGGAGTGGGCAAGATTATCATAGAAACAGGTGTAAAAAGCATTGATAACGACTATTGCCATGACCACTTGGAGTCTCAACCTGGAGACTACGTACTACTCGCGGTTAGCGACGATGGTTGTGGGATGGACAAAAAAACTCTAAGTCATATCTTTGAACCTTTTTTTACCACCAAGGAAAAAGGTCAAGGTACCGGCCTAGGGCTGGCATCGATTTATGGCATAGTGAAGCAGAATAACGGTTTCATTAACGTCTATAGCGAGCCGGATCAAGGGACGACATTTAAAATCTATTTACCAGTGTATGGTACAAAATCATTCGAAGCGTCCGAAAAAGAGTATGACCTACGCACAGAACACGGAAACGAGACCATTCTCCTTGTGGAGGATGAGCCGGCTATTTTGGAAATGACCACCACGATGCTGGGAAGTCTTGGTTATACAGTGATAGCAGCCTCTACCCCTGGCGAGGCTATCCGCCTGGCTCATGAATATCAGGGACGGATCGACCTGTTGATGACCGATGTTGTGATGCCAGAAATGAATGGCCGGGAGTTAGTCATAAACCTTCTCTCCCACTACCCAGATCTCAAACGTCTGTTTATGTCCGGCTACACAGCGAACGTCATCGCCCAGCATGGCGTGCTGGACGAAGGCGTGCACTTCATTCAAAAACCTTTTTCAATGAAGGACCTGGCAAGGAAGTTGCGGGAACTTCTGGAAGGCTGACATGTTAATTTTGTCAAAATGGTTCCCGGTAGAATATCGCATCAACTCGGACTGGCAATTTCGCTATTTTTCACAGTAAGCCAGTTATGCAGAATAAGGACTGCTTCACCTGTTTTTAAAGGGGATATGGATAAAAGTTCAGTGGTGCAAATCCCGCTTGAGCCTGATCTTAATGGTAACCTTACCATATCGAAGTTCTGAATATCCTGCCGCCACTTGAAGTTGATATTCTTCCGGTCCAGGTATTGGGAGTAGCATGTTGGATAATTGCCGGATGACAAATTGGCATCGGTTCGGAGGTAACCGGTGCTTTTACCCCGATCTCTTTTGTTGGGTGGGTAGGTATCACGATCGCTGAGCCGAAGAGTCGAAATTGATGTACAAAAAAGCTACTAACACACAGGCAATGATGATGAAGCCCCTTTCTCAGCAATTTTCCCGAATATGAGGCATCCAGGCAGGGCATACAGTTTCCTGATCGGCTTGATTCCCCCGCATACTTCGACGGAAGCAAACAAGCGGGGGATAGTGGTATTCCAGACAGTTCAATCTGAGATTACGAACAAGAGTTATACTGAAGGCTGAAAACTTTTGCTCTGGGGCTTCTGGTAACGTTTGACTTCTCTTTTTATCTACTGCCCTACCATGTCTTTTGCAACTTTCATATTGTACCTCAGTTGCAGATTGAGCCAAAACTCAGGTTCAATTCCAAAATATTGCCCAAGTCTCAAGGCAGTGTCAGCTGTTATCTCCCTTTTCCCATGAACAATCTGATTGACCCGATTTGGCGGTACATTGAGATCTCTAGCTAATTGAGCCTGAGATATACCCATAGGCTCCATAAATTCTTCAAACAGGACTTCACCAGGGGTGATAGGAGGTAATTTCTTATTCATTTTTACCTCAATGATAATCTACTATTTCAACATTCCGTGCATTTCCGTCAATCCATTGGAAGCAGATTCGCCACTCGTTGATATTGCACTTCAGGATGTTGCAAACATATTAACTAGCGCCCCACCTCTTTTCCAACCCGCTTATCCGCTTTTCCAGGTCTGCAATTCGTTGCTTGAGGACCTGGTTCTCCTTGCTCTGCTTCGATGCCTCATACAGGACATCGATAAACCCTTCCAGCATCTCACTATATACATCCTGAGCGGAGAGTATATCATTCACCTTCTGGCTTTTTTCTCTATACTGTGGGCCAGCATGATACCTCGACCCATCCTCCCTAACGAGTAGCGTACGATCTGGCAGATCTATCGCCAGTGGTTTCGATTCTCTTGGAGTTGCATCTTCAGATGTATCATCTCTCGGGGATGGAGGAGCGCCGGTTTCTAACAAACTCCGCCCCAGAGCAAGCATTTCTTCATAGGTCAGCTGGAAATGCTCCGCTATCTTTGAACGAACCTCCTCAGATCCAGGTTTTCGCCCTTTTATAATCGCACTGAGATAGCCCTTATCAATCTGTTGTTGCCTTGCGAGTCTACTTTGCGCACCCCTCCCCCCTTTTTCTAACAAATGAACGAGTGCAGCCTGAAAATTGTCTGAAATCGATTGTGCCATAAGGCAAATCCTAGAGCATATGCTCAACTTTTAAAAGGATGGAATACCCATTCGGCAAAACATTCTCATTTTTCAGTTGACTTAAAAGTCTACCTATGGGTATTAAGTAGACCATTAGTTCTACTAAAAAGAGGATCACACAAAAAGAGATAGCCCTATCAGCCAACATTAGTCCAGACTTCCTCTCCCACATTATTCGCGGGAGGCGTCGCTGTCCACGAGACGCGGCTCTACGGCTCGAGAAAGTCACAGGCATAAGCAAAGTAGTCTGGGTATGGGGGACACCAGAAGAAATTCGTTCTGCTGTGCATAACTATAAACATCAGCAAGGACAAATAAATGGATATTGAAGCGAGACTGGCTGCCATCGAGGAGATGCAGAACAAGATCCTTGCCCTGCTATCAAATCCTCAACCGAAATCGCTGCCACTCATGAACCTCAAAGAGGCCGCTGATTACGTTGGGTATTCCTATCACCACTTCAGACGACTTGCTGTCGAGCAGAGAATGATTCCTTTCTCCCGACCATCAGGCCAGCAAAAAGGGAAATTGCTCTTTAAGAAGGCAGATTTAGACCAGTTCATAACAGATTCTACTAAGGAAAACTACCCATCGCTTTCCGCAGGAAGAAAAAGAAAGTCCAAAAAAATCAGCTTCTGGTAGGCCACGATGAAGAATCCAAGAGACATGGACCTTCCTCCAGGCATTGAGAAGTTGCCGCACGAGCTGCAGGAAAAGATTAAGCGATGCATCGCACACTCTCCCCTGCCCAAGTGGCCTGAACATTCCCGCGGGATGCCCAATATCTTCCTCAGATCCTCCCTCTTTGCCATCATCCAACGGGGGCACAGAGAGGCAGTGAAAGGGGAAAAGATCGAATCCGTTCACGGGATCACTATCCGCTATACCGGATGGCGCCTTGACCAGAGCGACCTCGATGTCCTGGCCCATGCATACCACCTGGTCTCAAACAATACAACCGCCACCGGCGGAGATTACATCCAAATCACCGCCAAAGGATTCCTGCGAGGACTGGGGCGCACGGCCGGTAAATCAGGCCGGGAGTGGCTCAAGGACGCCCTGAGAAGGCTCTCTGCCTCAGCGGTCGAAATCACCTTTGAGATCACCGATCAGTGCCGGAACGAGACCTACACCTATGTCGGCTCGCTGATTGATGAGTTTTGCCACAATGAACAGAGCCACACCTACTACCTCAAATGCAACAGCCGGCTGGTCAAGGTCTTTGAGGCAGGCTGGACACAGCTGCAATGGCAGCAACGACTGAGCCTCCGCACCAGCCTGGCAAAGTGGCTCCACGGCTTTTATTCCAGCCACCGCGAACCCTATTGCCTGAAAGTGATCACCATCAAGCGTCTCTGTGGCTCACGGTGCCGCCGACTCTCCGATTACCGAGGCAAACTCCGTCTCGCCCTGGATGAGCTGGTCATTGTCGGCGCCCTGCTCTCTTGGATCATCGATGAGAGTGACAAGGTGCATGTGCAGAAATGCGTCCTCTTTGCGTCTCGGGAAGGGGGGCATAGCAGTCGCACCGAGGGGGCATAGCGATCGCAACCAGGGGGCATAGCAGTCGCATGAGGGGGGCATAACGGTCGTAACCCGGGGGCATAGCGGTCGTAGCCGGGGGCATAGAGGTCGCACCCCAGGGGGCATAGCAGTCGCACGAGGGGGGCATAGAGGTCGTAAGGGCTCGAAAAAAACAACGCATAAGAGGCTGACATTACATGAAATCGAGAACAAGCCGAATTTCGCTAATCTTTTTTAATCTCTTTATAATCTTTTAAGGCCATGACACGCACCGACATATGGAACATCGCCATCCTGTGGACCAAGTCCCATGGAGTGCTCATCCGCTGTGTGGCCGCTCCCTACCGACCCTATATGGGGTGTAGCGCGCACGACATCGAGGGTGAGGCCCTCCTGACGGCCTATCTCACCCTCCGTGGCCTGCTCGACAGCGAGAAAGACCTGTCGCTCATGGACCGCTATTTTCGGGTTGTTTTCCGCTCTCGCTGTATCCACATGACCCTGGGGATCAAAGTGGCCCATGGACTTGATATCGAGCAAATACGGATCCCACTGGATAAAGAACAGCCACTCGACCCGGCGTTGGATCAACAGCTGATCGAAACCGCCCTCCGTTCTCTCACCAGACGGCAGCGACAAGTGGCTCAGTGGATATTACACCAGGAAACCCCAGCAAGTGTAGACCTGATTGGTCAGCACTTTGGCATCACCGCCAGAGGGGTACGAAGACTCATCAATACTGCAATAGATCGGATCGAACATGGACATCACCGAGTATGCCCAGCAGTCTCAGCTCACACGTAAGATCTTACGCTGGATGGTCACCAAGGAAGTGATCCAGAACCCTCTCCAGGAGAGCGATATCGTGGGTTTGCAACTCCTTGAAAAAGTGTGGGCCAAACAGGAGATCATTCGCAGCCAGCTGGCCAAGTACCCGATGCAACGCCGGTTGCGTTTACTGGAAGGTTCCCAGTTCGAGACCAAGTGGGAACGGTACGCCTATGGCCGCTACTGTAACCTTGAGCCGGGGAAGCGACTGGCCATGAAACAGCTCATCGCCGAGATTGCAACCACCTTTGGTTTCACTCCTGGCTACCGAGAGGTCAAGCGCCTCTATAAGGTCCGAGAGAGAGCGTACAACAAGCGCAAGTCGCTTCGTAAAAAGCAACAGCCCAGCGACGTGGAAGTTGAGTAAAAAACTACAAATAAAGAAAAAGAAACAACGTTTCTTTTATTTGGAAAAGACGGAGGGTCTATGCAGCGTAACGTGTTAGTACCGGGGCTCGCGCTCGTGGCAGCCACCAGCATGCTCCTGCCGGCCACAACCACCGGGGCGGAGATGGCCATTAGGCAGGAAGGATATCTCTACCAGCTACCCCATTGCCAACCCCTCATTGCCGAGACCTTTGTCATCGGCCCTGCTCCCAGCGCACAGCCTCCCCAGGAGCCAGCACAGTCGCCAGCACCGGGTCCTGCTCCAACGCCAGCGGTTTTTACTGATCCACTGACCATCTATTTCCCCATCGACAGCGCCACCGTCGACCCAGAAAAAAGAAGCAAACTGCTCGCCAGATTGCAGGAGCTGGATGTTGCTCCAGAGGCGCCGCTGGTGGTCACCGGATACACCTGCAATAAAGGTCCGGCCACCTTCAACCGTTGGCTCTCCCGCCAACGTGCACAAACGATTGCCCGGCTCCTTGAGGAGACGGGGTATACGGTCGCCCGGGTGAAGGGGATGAGTGACGCCGACCTGGTCAGCACCCGTTACCCATCGCTCAACCGCCGGGTTGAGATTACAGCCTTGCCCAATATCCCTGCCGCTGACAGGCAGATCCACCATTCCCATCAAGGAGGAAACCATGAACAGTGAACCCCACACCCGGAAAATCACCCTCGTCACCGCGCTCACCCTTGCCTGCCTGGTTGTGGCCAGCAATGCCCTGGCCCTGACCACCCCGGCGACCGGCTCTTTTGCCTACGACCTCTACGATATCGGGGTCAACCAGATGCTGCTCGGCCCCATCGGCTTTGTCGGCGGTTGCGGGGTAATGGTGCTGGCCGCCATCCTGGCCATCCGCCAGATGCTGTTGCCGGCAGCAGGGGCGGTCCTTGGCGGGGCCTTTCTCCTCAAGGCCGATACCGTAGTCCAATCCGTCGGGGCCCTTATCTCCTAACCTTCACGAGGCGCTGTTCCTGGAGGCTTATCGGGAGTCTCCAGGAGGCGATAACACGACCATGAGCGTCAACGGTCTGCACAAAGGCTTTCCCCAGTACCTCAACAAGCCCATTCAGGTGCTGTGGTTTGAGCTGGACGAACTGATCATCTTCATCTTTACACTGACCTTTGCCCTGATCTATGGCGGCGTGATGTGGCTCATCTTCATCGGGATACAGTGGTTCTACACCCGGACCAAGAGGAAGAATGCCAGGGGCTTTCTCAAGCACATCCTCTACCTGCTCGGCCTGGCGGAGATGAAGAACTACCCGGAATACTTTGAAAAGGAATTTCACGAATGAAAGCCAGCGATTACCTGCAAAAGTCAAGCGCCCTGTTTGACGAGAACAGGCTGCTCAAGTTCGCCTTTGTGGTCATGGCCACTGCCTTCTGCTTCAACTCCCTGATGGTGTACCGGGCCGTGACTTACCAGCGAACCATCCTGCTCCCGCCCAAGCTAAGCGGGGAGGTCGAGTTCGCCAAGGGCCGACCGAGCGAGCGCTATATCCGCGACATGACCCGAACCATTGCCGGGCTCGCCGGGACCTGGTCACCGTCCACGGTCAGGGAAAACTTCGAGGAGCTGCTCTACTATTTTCACCCCGAGACCTACCCCCAGGCTGCGAAGCGCTGGTACTCGCTAGCCAGCCGCGCCGAGGAGGGACTGGTCAGCTCGGTCTTCTACCTGGAGAAAATCAGCTTCGATGACCAGCTGATCGAACTCTTTGGCCGGCTGGTGCAGCACACCGGTGACACCTTGCTCGAGCAGACCTCCAGGACCTACCTGGTCGAGTACCGCCTCGAGGATGGCAGATTTTTCATCAATGCTATCAGAGAGAAAGGGACAAAACCATCCACCAACAGAGAAGAGGACAACAAATGAAGCAGCTGTGTGCAGCCATGGCCCTGCTCTTCGGGTGCAGCGCCACTGTCTACGCGGAACAGACCGTGGCTCCGGATGTAAGGACCACGGTCAGGGTCTCCAGCCATGACATCAACCGTTTTGTCTGCCCGGGCACCATGCAGGACCTGATCTACAGCAAGGAAAAGGACATCACCGGCCATTTCTCTCGGCAGGACGCCTTTATCAAGTTCAAGGTCAAGCAGGTCGGTACCAGCAAGCAATACGCTACCGAGGACAATGAGTTATTCCTGGTCTGTGACGGCAACGTCTACACGGTCATTGCCCAGCCAACGGACATACCTTCCACCACCATCCGGCTGACCCCGCCGGCAGGTGACAGTTTCAAGCGCAATGTGGCCATCTTCCGCAATATGCCCCTTGAGAAACAAGCCCTGCATATCATCAGGCAGGCCTACAGCGACCAGTACCCCTCCAGCTACACCCTCACCACCCCGGAAACGGGAGCACAGGTGGCGATCAAGCCAGAGGTCGAGGCACTCCTCGTCCAGTATGTGGATGTTGAAGGGGTAGGTTTGCGCCTTAAGCGCTTTGCGGTGAGCTCGCGGGCAGCGACCCCTATCAGGATCACTGAGACAGATTTCCTGCGTGCTAGTATCAGCCCTTCCCTGCTGGCAGTGGCGGTGGAAGACCATACCCTCGGGCCCCAGGCAACGACCAGGGCCTTTGTTGTGGAGCACAGGGGAGGCAGGTAAATGCGACGCTTTGACCAGCTCGAACCGCGGCACAAGAAACAGGTGATATGGGCCCTCATTGGCATAGTCCTCTTATCCCTAATCCTGGTCGGCTACAACCTGCGCACCAAGCGCTCGCTCAGTCTTGCCAGTGACCAGGAGACCAGGGCGGTCGAACTCGAACCTGACCTGATTGAAAAAACCATACTCAGAGAGGCCAGAAGGGAGCTGACCGAGCTGCGGGCCGAGGTCGAGGCGATCAAAAAGCAGACCGCCCTGCAAGAGCGAACGCCGCAGAACGAAGACGCACCCCTACCCCAGCTGCCAAGCGCTGAGGAGATAACCGCCCCCTCCTCTCCCCTGCCAACCGGGCAGACGGAGTGGCCCATGCCCCTGGAGGAAGTCCCACCGGGTCCTCGGACCCGAACGATTCCGCCGGCAGTGATTCCTGATCCAGAGCCGGTGGTGATCGGCGAGATCGGTGTCCTGAGTAACCCGGCAGCAGAGGTAAAAGGGCCGCTGGAAAAACCTGAGCGAACCGTCTACCTGCCACCGTCCTTCATGGAGGCCAGCCTGTTGACCGGTTTTGACGCCTCCACCAGCAGCAAGGGTACCGGCAACCCGGAACCGATGCTCCTCCGGATCCAGACCCCGGCAGTGCTGCCCAACGATGTGAAGGGCAATGTCGAAGGGTGCTTTGTGGTAGCCGAGGCGGTCGGCAGGCTCGATAAGGAGCGGGCTGACGTCCGCCTGACCTCGCTCTCCTGCCTCTCCAAGAATGGCCAGGCAGTGATCGACGAGCCGGTCAAAGGGTTTGTGACCGATGCCGATTCCAAGGTGGGGTTGTCCGGTCGGGTGGTCTCCCGTATGGGTGCAGCCACTGCCAGGGCGACGGTAGCGGGCATCTTCGGTGGCGCCGGGGACTGGCTCAAGGCGGCCTCGACCACCACCTCGGTCTCTCCGCTGGGCTCGACCCAGACAGTGGAATCCGGCGACGTGGTCCCCTATGCCCTTGGCGGCGGGCTGGCCGAAGGTGCTGACACCCTGCGCGACTTCTACCTGGATCTTGCCAGGCAGGCCACCCCGGTCATTGAAGTGGGCGCCACCAAGCAAATCACAGTGATCATTTCTGAGGGAAAAGACCTCCACATTCGGGAGATTGACAGTGGAACGATTTAAATGGCTAGCAGCCGTACTGATCATGGCAGGGCTTCCTGCCTGCTCCCCCCTGGAGCGGGCCGTGAACCCCTACGAAGAGACCTTCCAGTGCCGGGCAAGTGATGAAACCGGCAAGTGCATCGATACCCCCAGCGCCTACCAGGAGGCCAGGTACCCCCGGGTCGAACCTGGTCAGCAGGCCGGTACCAGCCAGGTTGACCAGCGTTACCAGCTGCTAGCGGGACTCCTGGAGGAACCGAAGCGACCGATCCTGCAGCCGCCGAAAATCATGCGGGTCCTCTTGCTCCCCTATGAGGGGGAAGAGAGCGAGCTGTTCATGACCCGCTACGTCTACCTCAGGGTCGAGGAAGCGGACTGGATCCTCACCGACATCAACGAAACCCCGGAGTAGATAGCATGCTGCTCAACTTCCTTCACCATACCGGTTTCAGGGGCCAAGATCACCTGCGGCTATCCGATCTTCGGCGGATGACCCGACGCACCCCTTTCTCCTCCTTTCTCAACTATGTCGCCTATGACGAGCACACCGAGGTCTACCTCAACCAAGACAACAGCCTGGGCATGCTATGGGAGTGCTACCCGTTGGTCTATGCAGGTTCCAAGACCATTAACGCCCTGGAAGGGTTGTTCCGTGCCGGGATCCCCAAGGACAGCGTCCTCCAGTTCACCTTCCATGCGGACTCCCATATCGAACCGATCCTGGCGCGCTACCGGCAAAGCCGAACCCGGCCCGATGAGATCATCCGCTCCAACACCGAGGAGGTGGTAGACTTCCTGACCCAGGGCAAGAAGGGGCTCAAGGCCTGCAGCAATATCCCGGTCCGCAATTTCCGCCTGCTGGTGGCCCTGACCATCCCTGCCGGCAGCCAGGGGATGCCCCAACCGGAGGCGCTCCATGACCCGGCCAAGGCCGCCCCCCTGCTGGAGATCAAGCGCCAGCTCAACGAGACCCTCAAGGCAGCGCTCCTCTCCCCCGGGCCGGTCCAACCGGCAGCCCTGCTGGAGTGGCTGCGGCGGTTGATCAACACCTACCCCGAAGGGTACCCGGAACAGAACTTCGGCGCCTACAGCGACCAGGTTCCCTTGAGAAAACAGATCATCACCGCGGACACCCTTATCCGCGAAGCAAAAGATCACATGGTGGTGGGCGACCACTATTTCTGCTGCACCACCCCCAAGATCATCCCCAAGCAGGTGGATGCCCTGCAGACCAACTCGCTCTTTGGCGGGATCTGGGGGGTGATCTCGGATGCCGACCAGATCAAGACGGACTTCCTTTACACCTTCAACATCATCTTTGAGCAGGGGCTGGAGATGAAGATCCACGGCAAATGCAACCTACTGCTCAACCAGCAGGCGGTCGGCTCTCTCTCGCCAACCCTGAGGCGCAAGCAGACCGAGTTCCTCGAGGCCACCGACCAGCTGGAGAGTGGCGAGAAGTTTGTCAAGGTGATCCCCATCGTCTGGGTGTGGCACCAGGACCTGGAAAAAGCCAGGGACTCCCTGACCAGGGTGAGAAGGTTATGGGAGAACCAGGGGTACGTGATGCAGAAGGACAACCTGATCCTCAAGATCCTCTTTCTCTCGGCCTTCCCCTTCTGCATGTACACCAGCGGCAACAACATCGACAACCTGGAGCGTGACTTTGTTGCCCCTGTTGGCTCAGTGACCCCGATTCTTCCGGTGCAGGGAGATTTCTCCGGCTCTGGGGGCGATCCCAACCTGATCTTTACCGGCCGCAAGGGCCAGCTGGTCTCTCTGGACTTCTTTGCCAAGGGTGCACCCAATCACAATGTGCTCTGTTGCGCGACCTCGGGATCAGGCAAGTCCTTTCTCATCAACTACATCGCGTTCAACTACTACGCCACCAACGCCATGGTCCGGATCATCGACATCGGCGGCAGCTATAAGAAGATCACCCGGATGCTGGGTGCCAAGTACCTCGATTTCCAGGCCGACACCGAGGTCTGCCTCAACCCCTTTACCTACATCCTCGAGCCAGAGGAGGAGCTGAAGTCAGTGGCAGCCGTGTTTGCTCAGATGGCCTACTCCAACTCAGCCACGGACAAGTGTGATGATACCGAGATGAACCTGATCCGCAATGCGGTTCGCTGGGCCTGGCAGGAAAAGGGGCAGGCGGCTGATAGCGACACGGTCTACGCCTTTCTCATGCAGTTTCCTGACCTGCCCAATGCTGACTTTACCGAGCTGGCCGACAACCAGCGGCTGATCGAGAGCGCGAGAAAGCTGGCCTTCAATATCCGGGAGTTCACCAGCCACGGGTTCCACGGTAAATTCTTTGTCGGCCCCTCCTCCTTTGATATCCGGCGGGACGAGTTCGTGGTCCTGGAACTGGAGAACCTCAAGATCCAGCCGGACCTCTACCGGGTCGTCACCCTGCTGATCATCAACGCGGTCACCCAAGACCTCTACCTCTCTGACCGCTCACGCCCACGTTTAGTGATCTTTGAGGAGGCCTGGCAGTTCCTGGACAAGGCCGCCATGCTCGCGCCGGTGGTGACCGAGGGCTACCGCAGGGCGAGGAAGTATAACGGCTCCTTCATGGTGGTCACCCAGTCGCTCTTGGACCTGCAGAACTTCGGCGACGTGGGCACCGTGGTCAACGGCAACTCCCAGTTTCGGATCCTGCTCGAGTCCGGTGATTTCACCCTGGCCAAGAGCATGGAGCTGATTGACTATGACGACTTCACCATGGAGCTCCTAAAAAGCCTCAAGTCCAATCCCCCCTACTACTCGGAGATCTTCTTTGATACCCCCTTTGGTCGCGGGGTGAGCCGACTGGTAGTTGATGACTATGCCTACTTCATCTACACCAGCAAACCATCGGAGATCGCGATGATCGACCAGCTGGTCAACGAGGGTCTGAGCCACCATGAGGCCATCCTCCACATGGTCCGCTTGAGGGAACACGGTGAGATCTAAGGGCGGAACAATCATTATCCTGCTGGTGGCGGCAACCGCCTCCTGGGCAGCAACCGATCTGGGTACCGTGGGCGAGGTCTATCCGGTGGTCGAGCCCGATATACGCCGGGAGCTGCGCCAACAGGCGGCCAGGAGCTGGGAGGCGAAGCGGCAGGCCTACCGGGAAAAACTGCGCACCTATCAGCCCTTTGACCTCCACCCCTTACCCAAGGCTACCCGGAACCGAAGTTATGCCGTGGACATGCGCTCCACCCTCAACGAAGACCTCACCGACCAGGACGGCAGGGTGCTCTATCCCAAGGGCTATACCTTTAACCCCCTGGACTTCGTGCCTCTCTCCATCGGCCTGGTGGTCATCGACGCCAGCGATCCGGCCCAGGTGGAGTGGTTCAAGGCCTCCCCCTACAGCCACAACCACCGGGTCAAACTCCTGCTCTCCGGCGGCTCGGCCCAGGCCCTGATCGAGGAGCTGCACCGGGCGGTCTTCTACCTGAACCGGGACCTGGCCCAGCGGCTGCAGCTCTCAGGGGTGCCCTGTGTGGCGGTGCAGCAGGAGCGGCAGCTGCAGGTAACCGAATTTTTACTCGAGGAGGAATGATGCAGGTTCGATCCCTACTGGTGGCCGCCCTGCTGGCCTGCACCCTCAGCTCCGATGGGTGGGCCAAAGCCGGCACCCCGTTCAATCCGCTGACCGATATCCAGTACAACGAAATCCAGCTGACCTTTCTCGGCTTCTGCGTCTGCCCTGCCCCGCCCCCGGCCTCCACGCTCATCGGGGTGCTGTGGACCTACTGGGAGCCCTTTGTGGCCATTGATACGGTCACCACCCCGTTCTACTCCCCCTTTTGGGGCGCCCCGACCGGGGGCTCGCTGCTCGATGAGCTTGGCGGCACCAACGCCAGCCAAGACTCGAGCAGTTTGGCCAATGAATCCACCTCGGCCCAGGCCCATGCCTACCCGATCCCCATCCTCAACTGGTTGCTGTGCAACCGGTGGGACTATCCCTTCTGGCTCACCGAGTTTGATCCCCAGTGGCAGTTTGACGAGCTCTCCCTGCTGATTCATCCGGAGGCCGCCCTCTATGCCAACCCGGCCATGCAGATGGCCTGTACCGCCGATGCGGCTGCCACCAATACCGGGTTTCCCCTGGACTCCATGCCCTGGTGCATCGGCTCCGGGGGTTCTTCGTATCCGATGACCGGCCACGTGGATAATGACAACATCGTCCAGGCCAACAATACCGCGGCGGCACGGCTGATCTACAAGCTCAACCGGATGATGCAGATCTGTGACCATGCCATCACCCCCTGCGGGTGCCTACCAACCCCGGTATGGATCAAGAGCAATTACAAGATGCATGTGGTCCGTCCCGGAGTGCGTGCTCCTGCATGGCCCATGGGAGTCAATGCCAACTATTACAATCCCGGACTCAATGTGCCTTTTGTGGGCGGTGGGCTGGGACCCAACGACGAGTTCCTCTGGATCGTCTACAGGAGGCAGTTTTGCTGTACCTGCTGCGATTAACCCTTTGCCTCTCTCTCTGCCTGTCGCAGGCCTTGGCCGCTGAGCCCGACCTGGCGGCCAAGGTGCAGGAGGTCATGGACCAGGCTAGAACAACTGGCGCTGCGATGCAGATGCCGGTCAACATCCATCAGGAGGCAGGGATGCGCGCGGCCCGGGCAGCGGCTGCTCAATTCGCGGCCCCTGCCTTTCAAAAGCAGCTCCAGTGTGAACAGGCGCGGATCGAGACCGAGATCCTGGCGGGTGCCCGGAAGACGGAGACGCCTGTTCCTGTCCAGCCACGCGGCCCCCTTGCCATGGAGGAAAAGCTCTACCTCTTTGTCTCCAGCTCCATGCCCGAGACCACGGTGCACACCTACGTACAGGCAGTGCAGGCGCTGAGCGAGCCCAATCTGGTCATGGCGATGAACGGCTTGGTCCCGGGAGAGCGGGAGCAGTACCTGCTGCGGATCACCAAGCAGGAGCTCCACTGCACGGACCAATTGGATACAGGAAACATCTGTGAACGCTACCGGCTGCCGATCGCCATCCGCCCTGCCCTGTTTGCACACTATCGCATCCTTCAGGTACCTGCGGTGGTGTATGCGCGCGGCGAGGACGCCTGGAAGATCTCAGGAGACGCTTCGCTTGCTCACCTGCTGGATCAGCTCAATCGGCACGCCGGCAGCCCGGGACTGGACCGACTGATCCAAACCTTACACGGAAACTGACACCATGGATGCACCAGTTAAACAATCTGTGACCACTGGCAAACTGACCCCGAGCTACATCGAGGTGATCCTGATCGTGCTGCTCATCACCTGTAGCCTCCTCTACGGCTATGACCGCTATGTGGCCCAGAAGGTCCGGGTCGTGGACATGGGCAGCTATCTTCGCCAGCAGAAGGCGCTCTTGGTGACCGGTGAGCTGAGCGCAGATGAGCTCAAGGAGGGGTTGGACCGGATTGACCAGCTCGTGCGCCAAGAGGCAGAGCTGCACCCCAACCACATTTACCTCCTTAAGGAGGTGGTGCTGCACAATGGAGAAGAACTTGACCTCGACTAACCAGCAATACCAGGAAAAGAGGCCCTCGTGGCAGCTGAGCAGACGGGAACGGGCAGTCGCCCTGGTCCTGGT
Source organism: Desulfogranum aggregans (assembly GCF_055398265.1). Lineage (NCBI taxonomy): Bacteria > Pseudomonadati > Thermodesulfobacteriota > Desulfobulbia > Desulfobulbales > Desulfobulbaceae > Desulfogranum > Desulfogranum aggregans. The sequence goes on from NZ_AP042447.1 coordinate 1,711,964, forward strand.
GGCGGCCATCATCACCGGCACCTCCCTGCCCGGTCGGATCATTGTCGCCACCAGCGACTCGCTCGACCACCGGGTCTTTTTCCGGGTACCGGTACAACCGGCCAGGATCGAGCGAGGTGACTACCTGCTGTTTCGGCTCCAGGGGGAAGCCTACCGACCCTTTCTGCGCCAGGGCATCCGGGAAAACGACCTGCTGATCAAACAGGTGGGCTGCACCCCCGGTGCGCTGCTGCGCAGAGATAAGGCAGGGGTCTTTTCCTGTGACCAGAGCCGGCTTGGGCAGGCGCTGGCGACCAACAGCCAGGGGGAGCGGTTGCCGGTCTTTGCCTTTACCGGTCCGGTCCCCAATGACAGCTACTTCATGGTGGGGACCAATCCCCGCAGTTTTGATTCACGCTACTTTGGGTTCATTCATGGTGATGCATTTCTCGCACAGGCTCTGCCGATCTGGTAGCGCCCTGCTCCTCGCGCTGGGCCTGGTGTGCTGGCCCTGGTGGTGCGCGGCCCAGGAAGCAGGACAGGCAACCTTCTACCACCGGCACAAGGAGGGCTGGTTCTGGTACCACGACCCTGCCTTGGCAGTGGAAGAGGAGGTAGCCGAACAGGCCCCTGACCAGAAGATCTCACCGGACTCCCAGGAGGCAAACCGGTATCGGACCACTGACCTTACCCAGTACGACCTTCAGGAACTGTGGACCATGTACCCCGATGATTTTCAGGAACTGCTCAACCATGTCCAGAATCTGGCAGTGCAGGAGCCGACCGAGGACAACGTCCTGCGTTATCTGGTGATGCAGGACGTGGCCCGGAGAAAGGCCCTGGCCTACACCAACGCCTCCATGTACGTGACCCAGAAATATGGTCAGCTCCTCAGTGTCAATCAGGTCTACCCTACTGCCAAGCCCGGGGTAACCGCCAGGGTCCAGCAGCAACAGCAGGAGATTGAGCAGACCATCGCCAGGGCGAGCCGTACCCATGCCCTGCTCTACTTCACCAGCCCCACCTGCCCCTTCTGTGACAAGCAAGACGCCATTCTCCACTACTTTGCCGCCAAGTACGGCTGGCGGATTCGGCCAGTGGATATAGCACGGCAACCAGCGACCGCCGCCAGGTTCGGTATTGCAACCACCCCCACCCTGCTCTTGATCAATAAAGGGGTCCCCGAGTATATGCCGGTGGCCGTGGGGGTAGTGGCCCTGACTGAGCTGGAGCGCAAGCTCTACCGGGCTATCCGCTACCTGCAGGGTCAGACCGGTGATGCCACCTTTCTCCTGTACGACTTTGAGCAAGGATCTCCCCTTGATCCTACCTCCATCCTCCACCAAGGCGACCGGCTATGGCAAAACAATTAATCCTCGCACTCGCTATCTTCCTCCAGCTCGTCACCTGGGCCCACGCGGAATGGGTGGATGACTGGCTCCAGCAGCGCAGCACCAGCGGCCCCAACTATCTCCACGGCCAGGAGCGCGGCTTCTATCAGGCCGGGAGTTTTTCGACCCGCTGGCCCAACACCAACGACTATCCGCTGACCGTTGAATCGCCCCGGATCAAGGCCGGGTGCGGCGGGATTGACGTCTTTTTAGGCGGTATGAGCTTCATGAACGCCGATTACCTGGTGGATAAGCTCCAGAGCATCCTCACCAATGCGGCAGCGGTCGCCTTTGATCTCGGCCTCAAGACCCTGTGTGAACAATGCTCCAATACCATCAAGAACTTCGAGGCCCTGGCCGACTCACTCAACGCCATGCAGATCGAGGAGTGTGCCGCCAGCCGGAGCATGGTGGGGGTGGTGATGGATGAGAACGGCTTTCATTCCTCCGAGGTGATGCGGGAAAAGCTTGGCACCGCGATCAAGGAGAACAAGCTCGCCCAGGGGATCACCGAAATGTGGGATATCGCCACCAAGGAGGACCTGGCCCATGACAACGTGCCCCAAACCGCTGATGTGGTCCGCATCAACTCCGGCTGCAACGCTGATATCACCGCCACCTTCCTCTCCGGCGGTTCCCTACTCGCCAACCTTGGTGGCAGCATGGGGATCCCCAGTGGCCACACCGATCTGATCCGCGGCCTGGTCGGGGACGTGCTCCTCCAGGGGCCGGCCACGGCCTACAAGGTCGCCTATGAAGGCCCCTGCCCCCAGAACAACCCGAATGACCTCAAGGGGATTGCTGAGGGGGTACTCTATGCCAAGGATAGCGGCGGGACCTGCAGCCAGATTTCCGACGCCAACCGCGACCTGGTGCAGTACGTGACCGATACCCTGGAGGGGATAGCCACCAAGATTGAGGCCAAGGGGGCGCTCAGTACGGCAGAGCATGATTTTCTGGCCGCTACTCCCCTCTCCCCCTTACCGATCCTCAAGACCGCGATCGGCAGCGATATGCAGGAGAGCATGATCACCAGCCTAGCCGATATCACTGCCAAGGCCTACTCCCTACAGATGCTCTCCGACCTCTACGTCCGGGCAGAGTCCATCGGGGTCAAAGCCAAGGAGATGCTGGAGAAGCAGGCAGGAGCTGCCTCCGGTGCGCCCTCGGAGAACTGCAATCCGGCGGTCTTTGCCGGCCACATCGATGCGGATCTGGGGGTCATGCTCAAAAAAATCCGCCAGCTCCAGGCCGCCTCCAGGGAGGCCTACGTTGCTTCAGCCGAGGAAATCACCACCATCATGACCTACCTGGAGAGGATGCAGCGCATCGAGACCCAGATGGTCAGTGAAATCACCCGTCGCTACGGCAAAGACATGGCAGCACGAATACAACTCTAAGGTGAACCCATGAAAAAGCGCACGTTCCTGTTGGCATGTAGTGTCTGGTTGATTGCCACTCCGGCAATGGCCCTGGATATGGAGTTCTACACCTATGGTGGTTTTAACCCGGTGGTGCAGGCCTTCACCAAGGTGGCACTCATCTTTGGTGACAGTGGCTACAAGGGGCTGCTGGTAGTGGCCACGGTCCTCGGGGTGGTGGCAGCCGCGGTCTCGATGCTCGCCCGCTCAGCGGTCGGTGGCCGTTTCACCCTCACTTGGCCGGTGCCGGTACTTGCCGGGATGGGGATCTACATTGCCCTGTTTGTGCCCACCGGCAATATCACCGTCTATGACCCGACCTTGAACAGGTTCCAGATCGTGCCCAACGTCCCGGATGCGATCGTCTTTACCGCCGGCTTTCTCAACAAGCTGGAGAAAGGGCTGGTGGATATCATCGATAGCGCCGCTGCTCCGGATGCGGCCTATGCCGACACCGCCGGTGGGATCGGGTTCAAGGCGTTGGAGGCGATCAGGGGCTCTTCACCTAAGGACAACCATGCCAGGACCTCGATGATCCGCTACATGCGAGACTGCGTGACCTTTGAGCTGTTGCGGCCCGGCACCACCTTGGACCTCGACACCCTGCGCAACTCCAGCACCAATTTCCTGACCGAATTGGCTGAGGCCCAGAACCCGGCGATCTATACGGTCTACTATGACAGCGGGCACCCGGAAGGGCAGACCATGACCTGCACCGAGGCCTGGAACCATATCCGACCACTCTATGCCAATCCACTCCACTATGACGAGGCCATGAAGCGGGTCTGCAGCAAGGCCCACTTTGATCCCAGCAGTGCGGTGGAGATGACCACCTGCGAGAACCTGATACAGAGCACCATGCTCCATGTCACCGGTACCGTGCAGACACCGGAGCGACTCATTCAGCAGCGGCAGATTGCCGAGATCCTCTACCATTTTTACTACATGGATGACTATGAGACCTCGGTGCTGATGGAGGCAGATCGAAAGATCGTTTCCACCGGGATGGGGATCGGGATCACCATGAACGAGTGGATCCCGATTATCCGGGCGATCATGACTGCGGTAGCGATCGGTACCCTGCCCTTCCTGGCCCTCTTTTTGCCGACCCCGGTGATCGGCCGGGCAGCCTCGGTCATGTTCGGTTTTTTTGTTTTCCTCACCACCTGGGGAGTGACCGATGCGGTCATCCATGGGGCGGCCATGGATTATGCCTCTTATGCCTTTGAAGATGTGCGCCAGTCCAATCTGGGCGTCTATGCCATGGCCTCCTTTCCCAACATGAGCCTCAAGATGCTGGCCATGTTCGGGGTCATCCGTTCAGCCGGGATCATGCTGGCCAGTATCTTCTCCATGATGCTGGTACGCTTTGGTGGATCGGCGCTGGCCCACTTTGCGACCAACCTCAACAGTATTGCCCGGGGAGCCGGTGCCCAGGCCGGGTCGGTGCTTACCCCGGAGGGCAATGCCGCTGCATTGGCGGAACAGGCGAGGATTGCCGGGCTCCTGGAAGGGATGCCGGCGCATAAATTTACCAATATGGCGGCATCGAGTGCCTTCAGGCTGCACCGGGAGGTCGGCGGTTACCATGCGGCCATGAATACCAGGGGTGCCCTGCAGGACTCCGGCCAGCTCCCCCAGGGCACCACCGCTGCTGAGTATGCCCAGGCGGAGGCAGCGGCTGGCAGGTCCGTGGGGACAAGTTCAGGAATGGTTGGTGTGACGACGGGACTGGATGGAGCGGCCTCACGGATGCAGGGTGAGTCGGTCAACCCTGATGGTTCCACCACCACCATGACTACCGGTGCCGATGGGACCGGGCAAGCGGTGGATACCCTACCTGCAGGCACGGCCAGGTACGATGTGGATGGTGACGGCAACCGAAGCCTCTCCTATGCCCAGGTCAATGGGTTAAACCCGATCAGCATTGGGCAATCCCTCCAGCATCAGCTGCTCAGATCAGCGTCGAAGAGTCTTGGCGGATCCACCAACTGGAACATGCTGACTTCGCAGCTGCAGAAGGACAGCCTTACCAGTTCAACAGCCCAGAGCTACAGCAGCAAGCTCGATAATGCCATCCGGGAGAACTGGCAGCGGTCGTTTAATGATGCTTCGAGTTTTGTTCATTCGATGGATGAAACAACCAGAACTCAATTTACAACAGCAATTGGTGCTGGATTTAAAAATTTAGGCATAAATTCGAATGGTCAATTGTCAATCTATGGAAACGATAACGATAGCGTGAATTTTAAAGTCTCAGAAGCTACCGCACATGCTTTTACCCGAGATCAAATAAGGATAAAAGCTGAAGCCATACAAGAAACTTTCAGCGACTCACAAGGACTTGATTATCTGACCAATATATCAAAACAAATGGGAGCCTCCGAGGCTTACTCGTTCCTTAGTGACGCCAAGAGAGTAGAGGCAGCTACCGAAACCTATGGATCAAATGTGCAAACCGCATTTGTCAGGGATTTTGCCACTCAAAATTTTGGTGATGAATCACCGGAAAGTATTAGAAAATCGATGAGTAGCCTTGCTTATACTGCGCAACATTACCCTGCCAGGCTCAACAATATGGTTGAGGGTTTTGTCAGTGGGCATGGATATGGATGGGGCAATACCAGCAAGGCAGTTAGTAGTGCCATAGATACTACCAGTAACAGGATACATGATGATTCGATTTTGAAAGGTGCCATAAATCAAACTACTGGTAGTGCGAGTCAAAAGTCTTCTGCAGCTCTGACACCAAGTGACTTCCAACCTCCTAGCTCAAAAGGTATTCTCGAACCGAATACTACAGAAACAAGCAAGAGAGCAGATCATCTTCGCAGTATAAACAGACATGAAGAAACTGGTCGAGGCAACATCCGAACAACACCAGCTGGAATGGCCAATGAAGGCGTTGGAAAACTGTTTCAAGGGGTCGTGGATACTCAGGGGAACAAGCCAACAACAACTGGCTATTTCGACTCACAAACAATAGAGAACCAGAAAGATATAGAATTCGGGACAAGCTCAATTCCTAAGGATGCACCATCAACCCTTGGGGAGCAAAAGTAGCATTATTTTTCGTTATGCTGCCAGATATTATGAAAAGAATTTCCAGGAAGGTGAGCAAGGCCGGGGTCGTCTGAAGCGTCCACTTCAGGTACTTTGCAATCCAGTTCGAAGTTTTTTTCTAACGAAAGTAACCCCTCCTTCAAGCAGCTCAAAAGCGAAACATCACGAGTAGAGACGGCATCTTCGTCGAACAAATTGCCGCAGGCAGCACAGTATTCGTCATCTTCACAACGACAACCGCAATGAGGGCAAATATTGTGATCGATAGTCATAGATTCACCTTGATAGAAGGCAACTTATTCAAAACTCTACCTGAATAACTACTTACAACGATGCCTAGAAAAGTCAAGTTTGAGGACGAAAACAAGATAGAAGGGAAATTGATCCTTTACAGACATTAATTAGGGCTTGCTGAGCAACAAGCAAGACCATGAATTTGTGTTTAAAAAATAGTATAATCGGCGTCGTAAGTGCACAGAAAACGGCTGACACCTTCCAAAACCCTTGCACCTTCCGACAGTAACACCATGTACAAGCATAATCAGAAGCAGCTCGAACTCCCTGAATTTTCTCTACCCTTTCACGGAGAGCTGGCACCTGACAACAAATGGGTAAAATTAGCTGCCTTGATCCCCTGGGTGCAGTTCGAAGAACGCTATAGGGAAAATTTCTCGAAATCCGGTACTGGGCACCCGGCTCTCTCTGTGAGAATGGCCCTCGCCGCACTGATCATCAAAGAAGAACTAGGTGTCAGTGACAGATTATGCGTTGAGCAGATCACGGAAAATCCGTATCTGCAGTACTTTTGCGGGCTCAAGTCCTTCATCACCATGCCACCGTTTGACGCCTCCATGTTTGTCCATTTCCGTAAACGCTTTCCAGCAGATGTGTTGAGCGAGGTCAACAATGCCATTGCAGAGAAGATGCACGGAGATCAGGACCCACCGGCATCCGGCCAAACACCCCCAGGAACCGATACCGAGACGACGAGCGACCAAAAACCATCTCGCAACAGCGGCCAGTTGCTGGTGGATGCCACATGTGCTCCTGCGGATATCACCTATCCCACCGATATCAAACTCCTCAACAAGGCCCGTGAGAAGAGTGAGCAGATCATTGATATCCTGCATGAAGCCAGAGGACGAGGATATAAGAAGCCGCGCACCTACCGTCAACGAGCCAGAAGACAATTTTTGTCTATTGCCAAAGACAAGCGGATGAGTCGCAAAAAGATTCGAAAGTGCCTCCGTCGGCAATTAGGGTATCTGCGGCGCAATCTCAACTCCATTGATCAACTTGGTGAGCATCAAGGATTTACACTGCTCGGCCGTCGCCATTATAAAGAGCTGCTGGTGATTTCTGAGGTATACCGCCAACAACAGTGGATGTACGAGAACCGCAGTCATCGTATTGATGACCGTATTGTCAGCATTAGTCAACCGCATGTTCGACCGATCAAGCGTGGTAAAGCTGCTGCTGACACTGAGTTCGGGGCCAAAATCAGTATCAGCCTTGTGCACGGCATCAGCTTTGTCGACCATATCAGTTGGGACAACTACAATGAAAGTTGTGACCTTATTGCTCAAATCGAGGCGTATCGTACGCGATATGGTTGCTACCCGGAATCGGTGCATGCCGATAAAATTTATCGTAACCGCGAAAACCGCCGATATTGCAAGCACCACCAGATTCGATTGTCTGGCCCCAGGCTTGGCCGACCGCCAAAAGTGACCCAGGAAAATGCCAAAGCACTCCAAGCAGCAAAACAGCAGGCCAGGCAGGATGAAATTGACAGAAATGCGGTTGAGGGCAAGTTCGGTCAAGGCAAACGCCGCTATAGTTTGAACCGGATCATGACCAAGCTGTCATGTACCAGTGAAACCGCAATCATGATCAGTTTCTTGGTAATGAACCTGAAACGGTGGCTGGCCATCGTCGTTTTATTATTTTTTCAAAGAACAAAAGCTCGATTTGCGAATGTTTGGTGGACGCCTCATAAACTTTCTTGCCTTTTGGCCGGGTTTAAAGCCATCGAAGCCGCAAGTGGTTAATCGTTGTTCAGCAAACCCTAATTAGCCTCCTTGGAAAAAACGCAAGAGCTTGATTTTGCGCAGTAAATCTTGCAAATTATATCACTGTAAATTGCAGGTTATTGCGCTTTTACCCTCCCTTTTCGTTTTACCGGATTACATCTGTAAGGATTACGATCGTTTTCCTTACATTATGAAAAAATGGCTCCACAGCCCCCTTCATGTGCCAGAAAACTCATCAAAAAATCAATGTAAAGTTCTCCCCTTCTGCCTGTACCCTGACACAACCGATCCCTTCAGGATGAAAACTCAATCAAACCCACAGTTACCAGTAAAAGGTTCCCAAGCCTTGATGAGATCCGGTTATTATGAGCAACCTTCAATGTTTTTCTGGGATGCACTCAATATCATAAGTAGCTCACCACCGCCATTATCAAGCTATTCAACATCTTGGAATTCTGAAAAATATTTGATTTATACTGGCGACGGAGTTATCGTCCATCCTGTTAACTTGTGTTAGAAACGGCAATACCGGTCGTTACATATTTTTTGGAGATTTCATTTTTTCAATCTACTGAACACAGCGGTTAGCAATTCGAGGAAAGATGTTTGCCAAGGGGTAGTAATCAAATTTTCTCTGCCTTTTAAAAACGTCCCCCAGGCTATTCCCAGGTCGAAAAAATTTTACCGATGATAGTTATGCATTTAATTGGAATCGACTGTGCTGTTAACTCAAAAAAATGCGGGCTGGCCTTTGGTACATCCTTGGATGGGAAGGTTACTGTAGAGGATGTTATTACGGATATGAGTGAGGCCAGCTTGCTCAAGGTTACCTGCCAGTCAATCGAAAATAATCCAGCCACGCTGCTGGCAATTGATGCTCCTTTAGGCTGGCCAATTAGTCTGGAAGAATCATTACTTGGGCATAAAGCAGGAGAAGAAATTGCGCAGGATCCAAATATCCTGTTCCGCCGAGAAACAGACAGGTTTGTAAAAAAACACATCAACAAGCAGCCTCTTGATGTCGGAGCCGACAGAATAGCACGAACAGCCTGGGCAGCTCTTCGTTTACTCGAGAAAATTCGTAATCATACCCGGCAAAAGATACCTATCTCCTGGACGCCTGGAAGCATCAGCGTTGCTTCATGCATAGAAGTTTATCCAGCAGCTACACTTGAAGCAAGACAGATATCATCTGTTGGCTACAAGGGTCGAGGAGAAGAAAAAGCAAAAAAAAGATTAGAGCTGCTCAATAAGCTGCAGGATATTCTCCGCATTGATGAAAACCAACAAGAGTGCATGCTCAACAGCGATGACGCCTTTGATGCAGCCCTTTGCCTGTTAGCAGCCCATGATTTCATGCAATGTTCTGTATTTACTCCTCCTGATTTATCTATAGCCGAACGAGAGGGATGGATATGGGTAAGACAACCATTTGAAACCTCAGAAGAAAACCAAAATTAAGACCATTTCGCCCTAATCGGAGCAAAGAAACCTGTGCAAAAACAGAACGATAGAATAATTCTTGCCCCAACTGATCTCAGCATGTTTATGAGTTGTCGTCATGGTTCCAATCGTGACCTTCAAGCGGCAATAAGTGGAGCCAAAAGGCCAGTTCGATATGGGCCTGTTCTTGATGCCCTTAAAGAAAGAGGGAGAAAGCATGAAAAATCATACCTGGCGCATCTCAAGGGGAAGAAGCTGTCGATTGCAGAAGTAAACATACCAGAAAGAGCTGATACACCCCACTTAACATGTGGTGAAAAAACGTTAACTACGATGCGTGAGGGGGTAGATATTATTTATCAACCCACATTGATGGATGATGTCTGGTACGGGAGAGCTGACTTTTTAAGGAAAGTTGATAGGCCGAGTGATCTTGGCAATTGGTCTTACGAGGTAGTTGATACCAAGCTGGCTCACGAGACCAAAGCGGGCACCATTCTTCAACTTTGCGTGTACACCTATTTACTCGAAAGCTTACAGGGTGTGCGACCCGAATTCATGCATGTAGTGACACCAGGGGATAATTACACCCCTTCAAGCTACCGTACAGACGATTTTGGTGCATACTACCGCCTGATACAAAAAAGAATCAATCAGTTCATGATGGATCCGGGCGAGACCTATCCAGATCCTGTGTCTCATTGTGACCTATGCGCCTGGTGGACAGAATGTGAGGATCAACGACGCAAAGATGACCATCTGGGTTATGTTGCAGGCATTACAAAGGGGCAAATAAAATGTCTCAGGCAGCAAGGTATAGGGTGCCTGGAGGCCCTAGCCGAGGCAAGTGAAATCCAAAGACCGGAAAAGGGTTCCCTAGATGCTCTGTTAAGAACCAAAGAGCAGGCCAAAGTCCAACTGAAAGGGCGCAAGATTAACAGGCCTTACCATGAGCTGAAGGCACCAATAACCGAAAACCACGGCCTGACCTTGCTTCCCGAACCGTCACCCGATGATATTTTTCTTGATTTTGAGGGGAATCATTTTGTTGAATACGGTGTCCAAGAGTACCTGATTGGCTACATTTCATTTTCAGACGGCCAACCTGAATACACAGCTCTTTGGTCACACACAATTGAAGAGGAAAAAAAGGCGTTTGAGACCTTTATTGACCTCGCAGTAGAAACCCGTCGGCGAAATCCATCTGCCCATATCTACCACTTTGCACCTTATGAGCAAGCTGCACTCAAGAGATTGATGGGCAGATTCGCTACCCGTGAGGTGGAACTTGATGAATTGCTCCGGGGGAACGCTTTCATTGACCTCCATGCAGTGGTCAAACGGTCGTTGGTTGCAAGCGTTGAACAATATTCTATCAAGGACCTCGAGCCTTTTTTTAATTATTCAAGGAAACAGGATTTACGCGAGGCTTCTCTAAGTCGTCGACTAATTGAGTGCGCACTTGAAGCTAACCAGCTTGATACAGATCTCAACGAACATTACCGAATCGTAGAGAAGTACAACAAAGAAGATTGTGAATCTGCCAAGCGATTACGAGATTGGCTTGAACTGCTTCGCAGTGAGTGTATTGCCGAAGGCAATGATTTACCACGCCCCACTCTGCGTGATGGAGATGCCGGGGAAGCCATAAGTGAATTAGACCATGAGTTGCAACGCTTACGAGATTGTCTACTCGACGGCGTACCATTTGAGCCCAAAGAACGAACTGACGAAGATGCTGCACGTTTTATCCTGGCCCACATGATGGAGTTCCACAGAAGAGAAGAAAAGGCCGCCTGGTGGGAGTATTTCCGTATCCTCGACTTAGATGAGGCGGACTTGATCGATGAACGTCGAGCTATTACGGGGCTAGAGTTCACAGAGGAATTGGTAGCAAGTTCTGCTCCATTACATCGTTATCAGTATGATCCTGACCAAGAGCTTGACGTTCGACGTGGAGACGAGGTCCTCGGTGTTGATGGTAAAAAAATTGGGAAAATTGAGGAGGTTAACTACCCCGAATGTACCGTCGACATTAAAAAACGCAAGGATACAGCAACATCACATCCAAATGCTGTGCTGCTCTATAATTATATTTCCTCAAAGGTCCTGCGAGAATCACTTATGCGTCTCGGTGAGAGCGTATTAGAAAGTGGTTTTTTGGACCGGGAGCCATACAAAGCTGCTTTTGAATTGCTTTTACGGCAATTGTCACCTCTAGTTGGCCCAAATGGCTCGTTGCGAGGAGACGAGGAGACAACAGTTGACGCCGCATGCCGGCTTGTTACTGAACTTGATGGGAATGTACTTGTCATCCAAGGTCCTCCTGGCACAGGGAAAACCTATACAGGCGGAAAAATAATCTGCGCCCTAAAACAGCGCGGTTTAAAGGTAGGGGTGACCGCTGTTAGCCACAAGGTGATTGTCAATCTGTTGGAAAGCGCAAAAAAAGAGGCCGATAAATCAGAATTAGATCTGTCTATCGTGCACAAACAGACAGGAAAATACGAGGGCGAATGGGGTATTGTAAGAAGTACCAGCTATCCTTCGATTAAGGGTGGGCTTCAAAGTGGTGATATCGATGTGGTCGGGGCAACTGCTTGGTGCTGGAGTCGACCCGATTTCCAGCAAACAGTTGATGTACTTCTTGTTGATGAAGCCGGTCAGATGTCCTTAAGCAACGTTCTCGCCGTTGCACCTGCAGCACGCAGCCTGGTGTTATTAGGTGATCCTCAACAGTTAGAGCAACCGATCCAGGCAAGCCACCCCGAAGGCAGCGAAGTTTCAGCACTGCATCATTTACTTGATGGTGAAGAAACCATACCACCGAATAAAGGGCTTTTTCTTGGAGAAACCTATAGGCTTCACCCGGATATTTCACGGTTTACTTCGGAGGTTTACTATCAGGAGCGATTAACGTCCCGACCTATGCTTGATAACCAGTCAATTATACATCAAAAATCTATATATAGTGGGGCCGGGCTGAGATACTTTCCAGTGGATCACCAAGGGAATCAAGCCCGAGCGGATGAAGAAGTAAAGCTGATCAGAAATATCGTTAACGAATTGTTGGAAGGCGCTGAGTGGCAAGATAAAGACTTAAAACAACACCGTTTGACAGAAAATCACATACGTATCATAGCACCGTACAATGCCCAAGTTTCAGCATTGACGGCAGAGATACCCCACATGAAAAATCATATCGGCACTGTAGACCGTTTTCAAGGTCAAGAGGCTCCAGTGGTAATATATTCGATGACATCTTCCAGTGCTGAAGACGCTCCACACGGGATGAGCTTTCTATATGATCCCCACAGATTTAATGTGGCAACATCTCGAGCTTCGACCCTTTGCATACTGGTTGGTAGTCCTGTCCTATTTGATCCGGAATGCCGAACGCCCGCGCAAATGAAAATGGCAAATGGATTCTGTCGGTTTCGAGAATTGGCAGAAAAGATACTGCAATATTGACATGCGCCTATAGGGCCAACCGAACTTTACAAGTAACAGCCATAATACTTATTATTGAGGTAATTGCGCAAATAGAACAAAAAAAAGCATGCATCAAAGCGGAGCTCAACGAGTTGATTGAACCGGGATTAGTTCGCCCCCCCTTCCCCCGATTGTATTAACAAAATTACTCCCGAAGGGATAACGATCGTTTTCCTAAAACAATGAATAGATGGCTGTCCTTACACCGCCATCTCGTCTGTTAAGCACCAATCACTCAATATTGCTCAAAACCAGCATTAAGGGTAGCACGGACTTCCTCAACAAATGACTCAGGCTTCAGCACCTTAGCATCGGCACCCCAGGAAAGGATCCACCTTTTGAGTTCCAGCAGGTGATTTACCTTTAGGCTTAGGATGAGTTCGCCATTGGCACACCGCTCCACCTCCTGGCTCGGGTGCCAGTTCCTCTCCAAGATATAGTCCGCCACCCGCTGACGAAACAGGACCTTGACCGTGGTCTCACCGTCACTCCAGTGGACTCCGAAATGGTTTCCGGAATATTTCTGAAAATCAAAATCAGGGGGGATGGCAAACTCCCTCCCAGTTTTTTCCGCCGATAGTATGCGCGAAAGCCCGAAGGTCCGGATCTCTCCGCGCAGGTGACAATACCCCACGATATACCATTCCCCCTCAAATCGGACCGCGTGATAAGGGTCCAATTCCCTGGTGACCGGCTCCTTACCCGGCGTCCTGTATCGAATCGCCACCTGCTGCGACAAGCGAAGCGCACCGATTACCGTTTCCCAGATTGCGGGATTGATGGAAGTGCTGCTGGGAGGGATCACGGTAAACTTGGCCTGCTCGGCGGCAGGACTGGTGCTGACCTTGTCCGGCAGGGACTGTTCGATTTTGCCGAATAAGGAACAGAGACTCTCATAGACCGGTGTTCCCTCATACTGGACCAACAGCTTCTCGGCAAGGTAGACCCCGAAGAGGTCACTCTCCCGGATATCCATTGCCGGCAGCTGAAACCGCTCTTCAGTATAGTAGTATCCCCGCTGCCTGGCCGAATACTCGATGGGTGCATCGAGCTGGTAACGCAGGTAATCAATATCTCGCTGCATCGTCTTCCGACTCACCTCCCATTCCTCTGCCAGGGAGGAACAGTTCGGGTACCTTCCCTCTCGGATTTTTCGATCAATAAATAACAATCGTGAGTGCTGGGGCTTGTATTTTGCCATGCTGATGCCATATACCATTGGTAGGTCGCTATTTGTCCCACCAGGTATGCTATGGTGCTGCTGATGGATATCGACCGATTGTCATTGTGGCCGGCCCCACTACGGGTCCGGACTGCATTACCGACACAACAGATTGTAGGCCATTTGTCCACTCTCTTCAAATCGGAGGCTCAATTAATGACGGAAGCATCAACCATTGATCCAGCTTCACAGCTCCCCGCCTTCGGCGACTCCGCCCCCGCCTGCTGCACCATCTGTGGCACCCCCTTCCGCCTAGAACCTTTTTTTGAGGATACTTCCTCTATCAACTACCGGTTCGGTGTACGCCAAGGACACCGCCGCGAGGCAACCTGCCCCAATGCCATTCACGCCTGGCATTCCAGGGCAAAAGATATCAAGCAAAGCATCGACCTCTGGCCCGATTCCCAAGTTGCCGCCCTATTACACAACGAGCTGCAACAACTCCTCTCCGCTCATCTTACAGCAACCTGATCGCCCCCCCCTGAGCGTTCTACCGTTTCCACACTACAAGCAGGAACCGCATTGCTTCCGACTCGCCCAAAATTCTGCCCCCACTGGTGGGACACTGTTTGTCCTACCAATGGCGTTAAGATACTGCAAACCGCTCATGGCTCTGTCATGCAGCCTCGACTACTGCCCGCCAATCAAGGAGAAATATGACCACACCACTTCCTCTGCAACGTGCCCGCCAGTACACTGCCAACGACCAACTCCCCTTTCTTCGCACCAACAGTAGCGAACAACCGGTTATCCTCAAGGCCTTAGACGTCCAGGTAAAGGTTACAGGCCTGTTTGCTGAAACCACTCAGACGTTGATTTTTTTCAACCCCAACCACCGGGACCTGGAAGGTGAGCTCCGTTTTCCCCTGCCGGATAACGCGATGGTGTGCGGGTACGCCCTCGATGTCCAGGGCGAGATGGTTGATGGGGTAGTTGTACCGAAAGCCAAAGCCAGGCGGGTGCTGGAAACTGAGATCCGCAAAGGGGTCGATCCCGGCCTGATCGAGCAGGTGCAAGGCAACCTGTACACCACCAGGATTTATCCCGTACCGGCGGAAGGAACCCGAACCATCCGGGTAACCTACGTAAGCGACCTGGCGGTTAATGGCCAATCAGCCTCCTATCACCTGCCGCTTGGACACGCAGCAGGTATCGACCAGGCCACACTCAGGGTCGAGGTGCTGCAAAGCCCTGTCACCCCGATAGTGCAGCTGGACGACAACACCACCCTCAGCGGGTGGAGCAACCGGTGGGTAGCAGAGACAAACCTGGACACTGCCGCACCTGTCCCTGATCTCCTGGTCCAGCTCCCGCAACTCCCGGACCAGTGCGTGTTCTGTGAACAGTATAATGGTGAGACGTTTTTTGCAGTCAATCTGCAAACAGGACCCACCAGCCACACCCCCTGGCAACCACGGAAAATCGCTGTTGCCTGGGATGCCTCTGGCAGCCGCTGCCCTGATGAAGCGACCGCCAACGGCCACAAAAAGGCGCTTGAGTTACTCACCGCCATGTTCAAGCAGTGGCAATTGGAGCGCGTCGACCTGCTCGTTTTTCGTCATGCAGCAGCTGACCAGAGCCTTTCGTTTACCTCTGCCTCCGCCCTCACCGAGTTTCTTTCTACCATCGCGTATGATGGAGCTACCGCCCTCGGTGAACTCGATTTTCGTACTTTTGCCCCAGATGTTGAAGCCTGTTTCCTGTTTACAGACGGTCTCGAGAGTGCTGCACAGGAAAAAAGTCCGGTCATCGGCAGTGCACCGTTACTAACCATCAACGCAAGCGCAACCTGCAACAGCACGCTCCTCTCCCACCTGGCGACCATCAGCCGGGGACAGTATATCAACCTGCTGCGATGCCCGGTTACAGAGGCATTGGCGATCATAGAGCAGACCGGCAACTCCTTGTCATTCGCAGATACAACCGGCACCACGGATCTGCTGAGCACCACCAGCAACGGTCGTTTCACTGTTTTCGGTAAACTTGTCGCTGACCGGGGTACACTTCGACTGGCCGGGATGGCTGCTCCAGCACAGCCACTGGAGCTAACGGGAATAGATGCGGCCGAGTCATCGGCCATAGCCCGCTGCTGGGCCGGAAACAAGGTGCGCACGCTGGAAGCAACTGCGGCCAACACCGAGGAGCTGCTCACCTTCTGCAGGCAGTACGGGATTGTGTCGCAGGCGACCTCTCTGCTGGTCCTTGAAAGCCTTGAGCAGTATCTCGAACATGAGGTCGAACCACCGTCCTCCCTTCCCGTCATGCGCAGAAACTACCTGCGCATGATGAATGTCCGGCAGTTGAACGAGGAAAAGCAGAGAGAAGAACACATCGACCGGGTGGTTGCCCTGTGGCAGAAGCGGAAAGCATGGTGGGAACGCGACTTCAAAGCCGAATACCTGCAACATCTGGAACGAGAGAAACTCGTAAAACTGCTCTCCAGGCCCGGGAGTATAAGGGGACCGCAGCAATTTACCCCGCCAGACTCTTCGCACGAATCCGCCTCCTTTTGCCTGATGGACGCACATGAGTCGCTTGACGATACCCCCGAGCGCCTGGGAGATTTTATCGCCGAATCGGACGAAGAGGAGGCGCCAAGCAGACTTCCCACCCCTGCTGCTTCCATCGCCCTCCAGGCATGGGAACCGGGTACCCCGTATCTTCAACTCTTGCGGGATGCCGCACCGCAGGAAAGATATGCAACCTACCTGCATCTGCGAAAGGATTACAGTAGCAGCCCATCCTTCTTTCTTGATTGCGCCCACTTCTTTCTCGAACAGGGGGAAACCGAAACCGGACTGCTTATCCTCTCCAATCTGCTGGAGCTGCGGTTGAATGATGTGGCGCTCCTGCGGATATACGGCTGGCGGCTGCAGCAGGCCGGTCGCCTGGACCTAGCCATCCCGGTATTCGAACGCATCCGGACCATGCGCGACGATGAGCCGCAATCTCACCGGGACCTTGCCCTTGCCCTCAGTGAACGGTGGCAGGCCGAGCACGCCACTCCGGACCTCACTCGCGCCATGCACCTGCTCTACCAGGTTGTCAGCCGTGAGTGGGACAGATTTAAAGAAATTGAACTGATCGCCCTGATGGAGCTCAACCGCCTGGCCTGGTTGGCCGGGCAACACAATATACCAACCCCGAACCGCATCGACTCCCGGCTGCTCGATCAACTTGATGTGGATATCCGAATCAGTCTCTCCTGGGATGCGGACCTCACAGATGTTGATCTCCATGTATTTGAACCGGACGGAGGCCATGCCTATTACAGCCACCCGTTGACCCGGCAGGGCGGTCTGGTATCACGGGATTTCACTCAAGGGTACGGCCCGGAAGAATATATCCTTCGTCTTGCCATGCCCGGTAAATACCAGATCAAAGCCCACTACTACGGTTCCCACCAGCAAACCGTCTGCGGACCATGCACGGTGACGGCAACCGTCTTTACCAACTTCGGCAGACCAGCTGAGCAGCAACAGACCATGAGTCTCAGGCTTGATCAGGCAAGCGATCAGCACCTGGTGGGCGAAGTCGAAATAGCAGGTAATCCATGGCCTACGGACCTGCCGATCGCCCCCAGAAAGCCACCACGCGCAAACCTCACACTACAACATTTTCAGGCACTCCACCTGGGTATGACTATCAGCAACATTGTCAGCAAAGTCGGCACCCCTGATGTGGTGGAGGGAATGGATGCGATCCTTCTCGCCTACCAGCTCAACGAAGAGGAATCCGTCCAAATTATTCTTGCACCGAGATTAGAATCCGCAACCCTTCTTACGCCTGCAGGGGCGACAGTATTCATGAAGAAGGCTCACCGACAACAAAAAAGTAAAACGAAGAATCGAAGAATACAGATTGGCAACACGAGGTGTGCTGTTACTTGTCTGGAGGTGAGTAAACGCCTCAAAAACCATGGATACATCACCTCAAAAATGTACGAGGAGGCAAAAAGTATTCACCTGAGAACAGGCGGACGGCTCGATACTATTTTACTTGAACTCGGATATATCGAACGAGACACCCTTTGTAACTTCATCAGCAGAAACACCAGCTTCGAAATGATCAGCCTTGAGAGGAGAGAGGTCAATCAAGTCGCATTAGAGGTACTTTCCTATACTGTAGCGAAAAGATACCTAACCTTGCCTATTGACATTGAGGGCGATATGCTCCATGCCGCCATGGTAGATCCAACGGATGACAATCTTATCACCGAGCTGGAGAAGGTGACTGGGATGACCATCCGCCCCTCCGTCGCATATGAGTTTGAGCTTATTGATTATTTGGACAGCTATTACGGAGTGAACAATGAAACCATCTGCAATGATTGACTTTCCCTCTCTCATCATCCGTTGCCTCTTGATTCTGCTATACTTGCCCCTCCCACTGCATGCAGGCGGAGAGAGGGAACCGGTAACGAGCGATATCGAAGCAGCTCTCACCCAACTGGCATCCCTGTACACCGACCGCTATGCCACTGAGTTTGCAGCAGCCAGGCAGATCTGCACAGTGCCTGTGAGCGAAAAAGACATTTACCATGAAGAAACCTACGAGATGACCTTGGCCCTGTTTACCCTGGAAGGCTTCGGCGGCGGCAACAACCACACCCAATACCTTGCGGTATTCCGGGACAACAGCCTTATGGGCTCAATGCCGATTGGTGGTAAAGGGTGGCGTTGGGTCACCCTGGGCAAATGCAGTGATCTCCGGCTCACCCTGCACCCGGATGAAGGCGCCCTTCGCTTTTCCCTCAGGGCCATTGCCAATACCATCAAAGATCCACCGAATTTTCCCAGCAGAAAGGGCTCGCTACCGGTCAAGGTAAGCAATACAAGGGGGGTGAATGTTGCTCCCCTGGTCGATGATCAGCCGTAAGTTGATGGGCTCTCCTGATCCATTACCAGCAACGCCCCCCTCCCCCAACCAATTCAGGGAACGATACTGCCTATGAACCACACCGCAATCTCCACTATTTGTCCAATAGCAACGCTACTCTGTCTTCTCCTCTTGGCCAACTCCGCATCTGCCGCGCCAGGTGATGAGCCATCGAAGCAAGGGAGCGACAAACAGGTGATAAGCGATTCCATTGTTGAAAAACTTGTCGGCATTGAGGGAATGGCTACCAACTCCAAGGAAACCAATCAACTGGCCCAGGCCATATTTGAAGCCATCGGCGACCCGGCAACCGATCTGCAACCGTCGGAATTATTTGACGGATCCAAATCAACTACAGATCGGCGGACCAAGGACATCCTCTTCGTCTATGGGCTCATGCTGCTCGCCCTCAAAGATCAAGGTGTGGATGCCTTTGAGCTATTACAGGAATATCAACCGCGCCTGACCTATATGGACGAGCTGCCGGCTACCTATACTGGTGTTTTGGCCTTTACCTATGGGTGGCTGATCAACAACACCGAGGTCACGGTTCCCTGTTGGTTCATCCGTGAGCACACTGAAGTTTTCAACCACCACACCCCTTTTTGGGGAGCGACCAGAGATGCCTATTTTTCGGTCTGCATCCCTCAAAGCTGTGAGCCGGAAACGATCCCAGGGTATAAGGAACTGCTGAGCGCTCTGGAAGATGCCGACAACCCCGGCGGCTGCTGGCTTGGCTCTATAGCCTATGGGCGACATAAATCTACAGCCCTTGAGGTCGCATTGATTGCCAATCGACCTGACTATTATCTGGAGCATGCTCAATGGAACGAACGAGCCAACTGGCTCGACTACTGGCAATACCTTGGCCCATACAATTACCGGGTTGCAGCGCGCATTCGCCAGGCAATCGATACTGCCAAGCCAGCTCTGGCCGATATGCTGTTGACCGTGGGAGCAAGGGACAACAAGGCTGCTGCATCCTTGGCAGCGATCTTTCTCAACAACCTGGTGGCCAACAAAATCGGCTGGTCCTATGAACCGTATGCTGCAAATAAGCAAGCCTACACGCGCTACGGGCTCAGCTACTGGGAGGCCCCGCCTGACAGCGAGTTTGCCGCTGAAATCCTCGGCGGCTACATTCTCCGCAACCGGCCTCCACTTGAATTTAAACGGTATGTCGGCTGGCTGCTGGACCACAACCGGCAGGAGGTTATCCATTCCCTGATGAACTTTGCCGCGGCTGACAACGCAACCGCCCTCCGATGGTTGCTTGAGCTTGACCTCCCCCTACCCGCGCGATGGGGTGCGTTCAACAAGTCACCGCTGATGTACGCGGTACAGTACAACAACCATGCAAGTTACCGGCTGCTGCATGCAATAGCGGCAATGGACACCGTCACCACCCCAGATGAAGATGGCTGGGATTGCGAGGTACCATCCATCTGCCGGAGAACGGTACTAACCTATGCGGCGGAAAACGCCGACGCTGAGTTACTGCTCCAGGTGATCCATGACTTTGGCTCGAAATATGGTTCGACTGTGGACAGCGACGGGAGAGGATTTGAGGACTATTTGGCAAAGAACGCCCAGCTCAGCGAAAAGGAAAAGGCAAGGATGCGGTCAACCTTGGCGTTGGCCGCTAAAATGACTGCCCAAGGAGGAGAATAATGCGTCTGCTGCATGGCGGGAAATCACCGATCAGGCTGGCAAATGGCCTTCAAATTTTTATCAGTCCGCCCAACCAACCTCCATTAGTCCCGGAGAAAATGGTCTTTGAAGAGAATACCAATCTTGTGCTCACCGTGGATCAGACAATGACCTATGAGCAAGAGCACCCGATCAGGACCATGACCGACATCCTCCATGTACAACACCATAAACCGGGTAGCGTGATAAAAAAGCACAAAAATTAGTACGCGGTGGTTATCGATCTCGACACCGAACCGGTCTGCCAATCTTCATGGTGCGATCAAACTACCCGGGAAGTCTTTCGGTTAGTCAAGGAGAAAGGAATAACCAAACTGGCCATGACCATCTTTGGAACAGTCCATGCTGGCCTGAACGCCGAACACCAGCGGCAGTACCTATTTGACATCCTTGATTTTTTGACGTTCAATAATCTTGTTGACCTATGGTTAATCAATTGAGGTAGACCTTGTAATGAGTGCATTCGTCTACCTGACAGTGATCAGATGGGTAACTCGATCTGGCCATTGGTAGATGTAAACAATACGCCCTTAGAACCAAAACTAGTGGTCCAGGATTCAGAATGGTTGCTTCGCATAGTCGATAGTACCTCTCTACTTGCGAGTCGACTTTTGCTAGTCGTGAGGATTCAAGATTGAGGCCGTGGAGCCAATAAACACCAATTTTTACCTTATAAACCCAGCGCCTGTTAAATTTCGCTACTGTATATGCGTACCTCTTGCTCAGCAAGGACGCGATAGATGTCATTATCTATCCGGAACACAAGTCGACAAGGGGATTGCTCCAGGCCAGCTTAACCTAGCGTCCTCGGAGCAAGCACCTTCCTCTAACGGGATTCCTTCGATACATGAAATCGGGATATAATCTTTCAAGAGGGCCAGGGCAGTTTGAGTGCTAATTCAAAGGCAAAAGGAGAGAGTCCAGAATGGCCGGGTATATTCAGGATCCGTTGCACATCATCAACCTCATCACCGATAACCTGCGAGATCGATATGAAAGCGGTTTTCCGGTTCTAAAAGAGATCATCCAAAACGTTGATGACGCTGGCAGAGGGGAAGAAAAACTAAGCCTGGAGTTTGGTATCTCTCCAGGCATTCCTGATGCTGATCACCCACTACTGCAAGGCAATGCACTTTACTTTCTCAACAACGGTGATTTCAGCGACAACGACTCCCGCGCTATCCGATCGTTTGGCCTGAATAGCAAAGCAGCCGAGCAATCAGCTATCGGCAAGTTTGGACTAGGAATGAAAAGCGTATTTCATTTCTGCGAAGCTTTTTTCTTTCTGGCTAAGAACGACGAGAAAACATATGAAGAGGTACTCAATCCTTGGTCCGGGAGCCATGAATTCGAGTGCTTTCATAATGATTGGGATACGTTTTTATCCACAGACGCTCAACGAATCAGAACAGTCCTGAGCGAAACACTCGAGAGGCTGGTTAAAAACAATCAATCCTATTTTTTGCTCTGGCTTCCTCTGAGGAAAAAGGAACACCTGCTGGTTGATGGCCGGGAGGTTGGCTCCATCATCTCCGAATTTCCTGGGGAAGATGATACCCTACTCTCTTTTTTATACGAACATGATCTGGCGGAACGAATAACTGCGCTCTTACCTCTCCTCAGGAGGATCAGCTCCATTCGTTTCAATGATAAAGATGCTCAACCCCTATTTACTATTGATTTAGATAAACGCTCCAAGAGAGCTGGACTGGAAAAAGAAGACTGCGATCCGGAAATGCGTGGAGCAGCCGTCTATCACCCCTCAGGTTACGCAGAACAAAAAAAAACTACTACGCAGGTAGGCAGGCATGGCCCGATACTGCGGAACTAAGACGACTGAGAGAGTCGTCTCTCTGGCCAAAAACCTATATTCGCGATTCACAGGGCCAGAGCGTGGAGGCCCCAGATCGGGCTCAAGGCCATGGTGCCGCTGTATTCTCTCACAGCACTGGAGTTGGAGAAGGACGACTGGACATTCAATGGGCCGTTTTCCTGCCATTGGGAGAAAATCGAACGCCACCGATACGATGCCAGGGGAATACTGTTTTTCGTTTGACCCTGCACGGTCATTTTTTTATCGATGCCGGACGGGTTTCTGTTGAGGGGCTGGCCGATGAACTATGGGAGACTGATGGCGACCCCACAAACGAGTCAGATCTGCGCAAGAAATGGAATCGCTTACTTGCACAGCAGGGAACACTGCCCCTGATCATTCCCGGCCTTGAAACCTTTGTTGGCAAAACAAGGATATCTGCTGATAAAGTGTGGAATCTGTGCCAGGCTCTGGGACAGTCACAACTTTTTACACGCTACAAAAAATATATCTGCTCCAAGCATTCCTGGGTGTGTCTCCTGACACCCAAAGGTCGTTTGTGGGAAAGTGTCGCAAGTGGCAAAAACATCCTGACACTGCCTGCCCCACCTCAGACAGCTCCATCACGGCCATGGGATGTGTTTCCCCATCTCGACGAGCTGACCCGCGAAGGATCAGTATTGCTGCTTGAAGAGGCACCGCATCTGCATCTACTCGTGAGAATGCCTCGATCTTCGCAAGAAAGCAGCCAGCGAAAAGTTCTCGCGCAATGGTCGGAAACAGCCCTATTGAAAATACTCAACCTGGAAGAAAAAATCGTCTTCGCTGACCAAGGAAAACTTGATTACCTGCTTAAGTTTCTTCTGAGTGATTCGGTACACACACTGCTTAACTATGGCAGTGTGCAAGGCCGGCTGAAGGCTATAGCTGTAGAGGCATCTATACAGTTGCGAAATGAGCTCAATCAAAATCGAAGCAAGTTTCAGGAGTTTGTCGGCACCATTCATTCTAAACGCCGCTACCAATTAAAAGCCGGCAACCATCGTATAATACGCGAATTGCAGGGATGTAAGGTCGAGCATTTGATCATTGCCAAAGAGTATGATTACCCCAAATCACCTGGAGATGCCAAGCTCTCCATTGAAGACAGTTTGGCCTTGCTAAAAAAACTTGATGAGCTCATTGCCGCGTATGAGGCACAGGATGATTCAAAAAACTGTGACCACGCCCGGGAGGTTGCTGGAGAGATTCTGCAGCGACTTGAGAATGAAGCTCGCCAAACAGTACTTAACAGATCAATCAATCTGAAGATTCTTGCGGGATATGACTGTTTACGAAAAAAAGAGGTCTCGCTCTCTGTCCATGAACTTGAGCAATGTAGAAACGCTGGCCTTTTATTTCGTAATTCGCAGGGTACCACCAGTGCCGATTGGTATAGGCTCGGCCCAAAACTACAGGCCGTACTCAAGCACAGGGTGCTCCTAATCAACCGTGCGACTGCAGATCTTGTCTTTGGAGAGGAAGCTTCAACGGTGCAGCCATGCAATGCTAACGCCGTACTTTCCTCTTTGGGAAATACCATGCATCAGATTCGAAAAACTGGAGATCGCATAGACCTTATAAAAGGCATGGCGGCAGCAGATTTGTCGCTTACGGAAAGAGTGAGGGGCTTACGCTACCTTCTCCATGGTAATGAGAATTTGTATGACTATGATGGGACCTTATGGATATCAGGCTATGAGCAGAGTCTGGCATGGCGGAAGATCTGGCATCAGCTTGGACAAGAAGCGAGCGAACATATCCTTGATCGGTCAATAGTAGAGGAGCTGTCTAGTAAAAAATGGAGTCAGCTCGCTATTAAAGAAATCAAGCCGCAAGGGATTATCGATGAGTTACGGTTATCAGGGACTGAGCCCATTAATGGGGAGGTTTTTTCTCGTGACGAACGTGATGACATCTTGCGGGAGCTCGATGGTGATGAGCAGTTATGGAAGGCCCTACCGTTTCATGAAACATTGCGTGGCGAGTTGGTCAAAATAGAACAGGAAACTTACCTTGAGAGTGACATTGCACTTACCGGGGAACTAAGTAACCTGGAACATATCATTAAGCGTTCCACGGATAGCCACGTGGCAAGGCAACAACGAGATTGGTTACCCCCTTTAAGCCCTGTGGCAGTAGTGGCTGTTGCTTTGAAGCAGCACGAGCCTGCGCGCTTTTGGCAACAGATAATGGATTCCCTCAATGAGCAAACGATCTCTCATCACCAGGAAAAACTCAAAACCGTTCAATGGATTCTGGACAATGATAATACCAGTGTAAGCCCTGGAGATGTTATCAAGTTAGATGCCATTCAAGATGATGTTGACAGGCTAATAGCGGCTATTGAAGGAGTTTACAGTTCTCCTAAAAATCTGCACCAAGATATCCGGAACCACCCGTCATTTGAACTACTCGCACTACATTGTTTTGCACAGGATCGGGAAGGAATCGAAAATATGTCCATATTTTTGGCGGAAATCAAAGAGTACCATATCGGGAAGATTCACATCGATGAGCACGATATTCAAACAATAGCTAATATCTGCGCACATTTACCAGTTGAATGCCGATTACCTGGTTGGCGCCTGATAGATAATGTGATTTCCGCATACTCTACCGAAGAAACTTTTTTGCTTTTCAAGGAGATACAAAAGCCGGTGAGCCTTGATAAAATAAGAAAGGCTTTGTCCTGGCTGCAAAGGACGCACGAAAGTTCTGATTCTGAAAATGCTCAACATATTATTAAGGCATATAATGGGTATCTTGATGCAATGGCTCAGATGAGCGGAGCTCAAGAAATACTAGCGAATATCAAACTCCTCAACAAAGAGGGCCGATGGAAAGCAAGCAGTAAGCTATGTGCTAAAGCCGAAAGTGCTGCTGGCAGCCACTTACTGGATGAAGAGCAGCAACAAATCTTACATAAGGCAATTACCCTTGCCGACAAGCAAAAGGCAAAAGCTGGGGATAATCACCCTCAGCGACGTGATCTAGAACCGGAAATACGTGCAACGGCTTATAATCTTGACATTTTTTTTGCTGACTGGGAAGGTTTGGTGCCTCCAGAAATCATCTGTGCCTTTCTTTCTCTTCTAGGGGATGATCCGGATTTACTGGCGCTTGCAGAGAAATATCGAGGCAGGCGTCATTTGAAATGGATTAGGGACAACATCCCCTGGGCAGTTCATCAACGAGTTGATAGCAGTGGTAGGCGGGAATGGCTGTATGGTTTGAATAAGCACCAAGCACTGGCACAACACCGATTTATTGTAAGATATTCAGATGGAGAGACTGTTAATGTGTGTTCGATCCTTGGAGAAGAGATTGAGGTCCCGTTGCAAACAAGTTTCACATCGCTTCTAAGCGGCGGCTTGTACTACGAGTTGAGCAATAAAGCTGAAATTATTCCAGTTCGGATCACTTTACGAAAACCGAACCTGGATGAAGCTTCCCCGTCAGAGCTTATTGAATATTTACGTGCCACCTCTGAATATCTGTTGAAGAAGGCCTATAACCAAAAAGAATTCAGTCTGGCTTCCCTGTGGGATGAGCTTGGGAAATCTGAGCAGTTGGACATCCGTATCGCGCAGCAACTCGTGTTAAGCCATGTTCCTTTTTATTTACGTCAACTTGGAGTGCATAAACATGCAAAACTCAAAGAGTTACTCGATAAATGGAATGATGCTAGATATAAGCGGCAAGAATATTATGAGTCTGATGATAAAAAATTCGTGTATGAAAAGCGGCAGCGGGATTCTCTTTTTGAGATTCAGGAGTTGTTGAGAGGGGATGCGGGTGTGCAAAGAGCGGTGCTGGAGGCGGTACGGGCCAAGATGCGTGATTATCAATATACAGTTACCAGTATTCCTTTTGAACTGTTTCAAAATGCGGATGACGCCGTTGTCGAACTTGCGCAAATCCACACCTATCCAACACATCCCGAGGAAAGTGACGAGGATTTGCCTGGGCATATAAAACGGTTTGTTGTGGTGCAGGATGAAGATGCCCTTGTTTTTTTACATTGGGGAAGACCCATTAATGCAATTGGGACTGCTGGTTTTCCTGGAAAAGAACGAGGCTTTCACCAGGATCTTGAAAAAATGCTTGTACTTTCTTCTTCTGATAAACCGGCTGAAGGGGCGGTTACCGGTAAGTTCGGGCTTGGTTTCAAGAGTGTTCTTTTAGCATGTGATAGGCCCCAACTCGTTAGCGGCCAGTTGGCAACCGAAATTATCGGAGGTCTTTGCCCTTCGCCGATAAGTGACTCAAACAGGTTGCGTTCTCGTTTCAAGGGATATCAGGACGACAGGAGGTGGCCGGGCACCCTCATTGAATTGCCAATTAAAAAAGAGTCCCAGGTTGATATCACGGCTTCGTTTAGTCAGCTCTCCGGTATCATGACAATTTTTTCACAACAGATAAGAAAGATAGAGATTGTAGGAGAGGTTAAGAAGGAATGGCAATGGTTACCAGTGGTTACGGAGTTGTCTCAGGGGAGGAAGATTGAGTTCGGTATTTTGCCGTGGCAGGAGAGGCATACGAACCATCTGAGTGCGATATACCTCCGGCTGCCTGATGGAGGTGTTCTGTTTTCGGTTGGGCCTGAAGGGTTTCGGCCGCTTCCAGATATGCCGGCGATATGGGTTGTTGCTCCTACCAAAGAAATTGATGGCCTGGGATTTGCCCTTAATTGTGGTTTTGAACTTGATGCAGGAAGGGAGCGTTTGTCCGGCAGCAGTGCATTTAACCGGGATAAGGCTTCGCGTCTCGGATTGAGCCTGGGCAAAGCACTTGTCGATATTGCTAGCATGGTTAGTGGCAATTGGGAGGAATTGAAGCAAGAATTTTATTTGAAAAGCGACCTCAGTCGCTATGATTTCTGGTCGAGTTTGTGGACAACGCTCAAGCCAGGTGTACTTAGTCGCGGAAATGATAATGTCCGTTCCATTATGGTCAATATGTTCTGTGAGAATCAGGGGCTCGGGTACCTCGCCCAGAAAGTACCAGTACTACCCAATGGCCTTTGGAAAGAGTATCGCTGCCTAACTCGGCCTGAGAGTATCAGAACGGTTTTGAAAGGGTGCCTGGTGAAAGAAGGATTCTTTAACGGGCTCACTGGGTGGGATTTTTTCAAGTTAGTTCTTGGTGATGCCGAAAGTGTTATTGCCTACGATGAATTTACTCTTGCCAAGAGGGTGATACCGAAATTGGGTGAAGTGACCAATCAGTGGAAAACTCTTGAGATCGCCGATATTTTAAGGCGCTTTATCAATGAAGAAATACAAATTCTTCCTTCTGATGCAAAGGCTCTTGGAATAGTTTTTAACTCCAAACGTATGAAACACAAGGACTTGGAGCAAGAGCAAGAAGAATTGGAATATTTATTTCATAAAATACGATTTAAAGCGAAGGATGGGGCGTTCTATTCGTCCGAACTACTTATTTCTGACAAAAAGCATGAACTGGCGAATCCAGATGAAAGCCGTCGTGCTGGGTTTGCTCCTTCGCATTACGTGCTTTCTGAAGGTTATCAAGAAACAGCCCTGGACTTTTTCTTTGTTTGCAGGGAGAAAATTGGAATCGAAATTAAAACAATGGCTGATTGGCTTTTCCAGGCCGAGAGTGATGCCCAGCGAGCAAGTGGCCTACGTTATATCATGGAAGGCGAACATGGAGAAAAAGTTGCTACCCTAGTGAGAAAGAAAGGCATTGTTGGAACATGGCTGGCCGATCTTCAGCCGAGTTCGACTTATTTTAAGGGCTGGGACAAAGAGGAAGTATTAGAGCTGCTACTGAGAAAGTTACCTTCACTTGATGATCTGAGGCGCGAACATGAGGATAGTGAGTGGGAAATGCCTTTTAGTGGCAAACTTACTGGCTATGGATCAACCGAAGACATCTTGAATGCCATTTATGAATGGTGGAACTCTCATCAGGTCGATCACCTACAGGAGTATGAAAACAGCGTCTATCCTCGAAATATACAACTGAACCTTGAAGAAGACGAAGCAGGGCGTATTGATCGAGAGTCCTGGCTGACTTTATTTTGTCTGGCCCATTTTCAGACGATGGGCAGGCAGCGTGACCTTCAACATAGGGGATTTATTGAAACATGCATCAATAGAGGATGGTGGAGCACTTTTGCACGATCTAAACCTGAGAACAGATCCGATGAGTGGATGAATATTCTGGAGGAATACATCGGGGAGCAGGTTGATAGTTCAGATTTTGAGGTATGGATGAATAGATTTCCTGTCATCTATAAGTTTTCCAGATGGCTCGATGAGTACTACGAGGCGTTTTTAAGCATTAACCGCATGGAAAAAATTTCATCGTTATCCTTAATCTTGAGTACTCGCGCCAGTGATACATATCAAGGTGGAGGCTTAAGTGCGCCACCGATTGAAAAGAGTCTTAGTCTTGGCGCATGTTTTGTCATTCGGGAGTTGAAGAGGAAGAGTGTTTTGAACGGGAACCAGGTCGATCGTTATTGCTTTCTGCCTAATGGTCGTATGCGGGAGCTTTTTGAGGGGTTGGGCTGCAGGGGGCTTGAAGTTGGGCATCACGCTGAAAATTCTAAAACCATTCACCAGTTCCTGTGCAAATATTTAGGTGAGGAACGAGCGAAATTTTCCGGAGCTTATGACGTTCCTTTGCAAATTTTTACAGAAAATCAGGACGTTCGATCGTCGATCCTATAAAGATAGAGGCGTAAAATGACGGAGCTCAGCAGCGGTCAGACAGTACACCATGCACAACATGGAACCGGACATGTAGAGATTAGTAGAGGGGAGACCGCAATAGTCCGTTTCAAACATGGACTTGAGGAATGCCCAGTCAGTGAGCTACAAGCGCAAAAGGGTATATACGATTGTATCGAAACGGGACGATTCTACTCCCCGCAGGAAACGATATGCCGTGTCTTGGCCGAAGCAATCATCTCAGTCAATGATACCTGGGGTGTGTTCTCAAAATCGAGAATAGCGCTCTTGCCTCATCAGCTATGGGTCTGCCATCGAGTGCTTCAACACTGGCCCGCTCGTTTTTTGGTGGCCGATGATGTGGGGCTTGGAAAAACTGTTGAAGCAGGCTTGATACTTTGGCCACTTCTTGCCAAATTACGGGTCCGGCGGTTGTTGATCCTGTGCCCAGCTTCTCTTGTTGAGCAGTGGCAATATAGGCTTCGCGACATGTTTGATATTCGCCTAACCCAATATCTGCCGCAAGCTGACACCCCACGGTCCGATTTCTGGAATACGCATAACCAGGTTGTTGCTTCAATGCAGCAGACCCTTCGGGATGACCGAAACGGTCGACATGATCGGATTTTCAGTTCCGACCCGTGGGATCTTCTTGTCGTCGACGAGGCGCATCATCTAAACGCTGACGAGGATTCCGGTGCCACTTTAGGGTATCGCTTCGTCGATCGTTTGGTACGTGAAAACCTGACTCGTTCAAGGATATTTTTTACCGGTACTCCCCATCGCGGGAAAGATTATGGTTTCTTTGCCCTTCTGAGACTGCTTGATCCCGATACTTTCTCCCCCAACAAAGATTTGGCGGAACAACTCCCCTACCTCCGGGATGTGATTATACGAAACAACAAGCAAAATGTTACAGACATGAAGGGCAAAAAACTCTTCAAGCCGGTTACTGTTTCTTCTGAAACATACACTTATTCAGAAGAAGAAGCGGATTTTTACAATTTGCTTACAGAGTTCATTGCTTCAGGCCGAGCATATGCATCGGGGTTATCCGGTACCAATCAGCGAGCGGTAATGTTGGTATTAATCTCAATGCAAAAGCTGGCTTCGAGCTCAATCGCAGCAATCAGAAGGGCACTATCAGGAAGGCTGAAGCGTTTGCATCAAGCCGGTGACCGATTGCATGAAGCACAGGAGAGGCAACGAACAATTAGAAATATTATATCAAGAGCGGGTGAAGAGTATGTTTCCGCCTTATATGACGAGCTTCAAGAGCAGGAAGAGGTCATAACTGAATTATCGGCAAGTCTTCCCCTGATGGAAGATGAGATTCCCCAGTTGGAGACGCTTGTTCGTTTGGCGGAGGAGGTAAGCGTTGAAACCAAAATAGAGAAGATCCTTGAGCTGCTGGAAACCCAGTATACAGACAGGACTGTTCTTTTCTTTACTGAATATAAGGCAACACAGGCATTATTGATGTCCGAACTTATTAAGAGATTTGGTGATGACTGTGTTGCATTTATCAATGGAGATAATCGAATAGATGGCGTTGTCTGTAGTGATGGGAAGGCAAGAACTTTCAATATGGAAAGGTTTGTTGCTGCAGACCATTTCAATACTGGAAAAAAACGTTTTTTAGTTTCAACTGAAGCTGCAGGTGAGGGAATAGATTTGCAGGAGAATTGCCACTCACTCATCCATGTCGATTTACCGTGGAATCCGATGCGGCTGCATCAACGGGTTGGGCGTTTGAACCGGTATGGTCAGAAAAATGCGGTTGAGGTGATAACTCTCAGAAACCCTGCGACGGTGGAGTCACGGATTTGGGACAGGTTGAACACCAAAATTGAGCGGATCATGGCGGCTCTTGGTGGCGCAATGGATGAACCAGAAGACCTGCTCCAGCTTGTATTGGGTATGACTTCTCCATTGCTTTTTACGGAGTTGTTTGCCGACGCGACCTCTGTTGGATCGGAACGGTTGGACAATTGGTTTGATCAAAAAACAAGGACGTTTGGTGGTGAGGACGCTATTGATACTGTGAAGACGTTGATAGGCAACAGTTCACATTTCGATTACCAGGATCTTGAGCAAATACCACCAAAAGATCTCCAGGATCTCGTGCCCTTTTTTGAAACCATGCTGGGTTTGAACAAACGGCGGCCCATTAAAGATGAAAACGGGATGGCATTCAAAACACCAGATGAATGGCTTAAAGATCCTGGAATTAAGCAACGTTATGAGCAGTTAGAGTTCAGGCGTGACGTAAAAGGAAAAGATTCCGCATTGCGGGTAGTAGGAGTCGGCCACAAGGTTTTTGACCAGGCAGTTTCTCAGGCGGTAAATTATGAAGCAAACTTTGCTGTGGTAGCAGGCCTTAAAGAGCAGGTTGCCGTATTAAAGGTTTACGATCGGATTACCTCCAGGGATGGAAATATTCCACAGTTGGTCGTCGGTGTATCGTCAAACAGCACCTCTGTCTTACGGGATTGGCAACTTATTGATTTATTGAATATTTCGGTGAAGAAGAGACGAATTGAGGAAGAGGACAAGGTTGTTTATGACGCTGATGACCTGAGTCAATTTGTTGAAGTGGCGAAAAGTAAAGTAAAGAACTGTTTAAATGAAATGGATACGGCTTTCAGCGTTCCGGAAATCAAATTGATGAGTTTATTGATACCGGCGACATTGCTGCATTCAGAATGAGGTTAACATGTTGAAGTTAATTGTATTTGATAGGTGATCAGTCCTGCCTGTGAAGCAAGACGTCAAAGGAGAGCAGGGATGATAATTAGGGCCAGCCACAGGAGTGATATTCCCGCATTTTATTCAGACTGGTTTGTGAACAGGGTAAAGGCAGGCTATTGTGCGGTTCCTAACCCGTTTAATCGCAAGCAGGTTTCGTATATTTCACTCAAGCCGGAAGAAGTAAAGGCGATAATAACAGGGTACAATACATTTTACCAATTGGCGCTGCTTATGGGGAAGAATAATGAACTCCACCTATAGGTAGCAGTGAAAAAAACAAATAATATACTGATCCTTTTTGAAAGCCATTTCATGTTTTGTAAGGGTGCAATTAGTTACCTGGTTGAATAGTCATTCCTTAGATTAAATGAGACTGAGTGTGTGGATTGAGAGTAGGAAATAACTTTGATAGCAAGCGGTGCCTAAAAATATTGACTTAAAAAAATTATGTATGCATAATTATTTAAGTTAATAACGATTTTTTTCTTATAATTATGATGCTTTCGAGTTTTAAATAACTTTAAATATTAATAATAAACTCGGAAAAAATTAAATTAATACATTCATCAATGTGCAATCAAATAATAATTATTTTAAAAAAAATGAATTTATATTTAAGTTATATTTATAGCTTCACTATTTTTATTTAATTAGTACAGGTAATAAAATGTCAAGATATCATATAAATGAAATTGATGAATATCCATATGGAAGCTCCGATCGCCCGTTTACTGGAGGAAAATCTGCTAAAACAGAAGAGATAAACAGGCTCTATAATATTTCTGACGCTTTAAGCTCTCAAAAGATTATTAACCCTAAAACATCTGAACTTGACAAAAATAAAACAAATGATGCTCGATTAAAATATATTGAAGAGAATACAAGGCAAAAAACGAAGTATAAAAATGTTATTTACCTTAGGCGTGTCTATACTGACGACGAAGAATATATCAATGTTTCATTTGAGACGGAAAAAAATGAGTAAAAACTCTCTGCAACTATCATAAAATAAAAAAATTGGTCTATGGCTATCGATATTTCCAGCATGATCAATGAAAACAAATTCGCACTGGTCAATACCCTCTGCCATTCAGGAAAATGATATGAAAAATGTTTTTAAGAATTGGAAACGCAAAGAACACGAAGACAAGTCCCTGCAACCGTATACTCTTGTCAAAGCATTGTGGAAAGATAAATTCGTTTATTTAGCATTTTTACTATAATGTTGAAAGGATATAGCCCGTAGGCCCTATATCTTTGTTCTCCGATGGTTGGAGACCAAAGTGATTGCTCGTAAAATGCAATTTTATTGATATTAAATTACGCCATTGGACAGAGATGGTGTTGAGATCATTTGGTATGCAAAAATTTGCCGCTATTGATTTATTTTGTGGTGCGGGAGGATTGACTAAAGGACTGGAGGGGGCAAATATTCCAGTTTTGTTAGGTATAGATGTAGACCCAGCTTGCGAATACCCCTATGTGACCAACAATGAAGCCCGTTTTTTAAATAAATCTGTTGAAGTCGTTACCGGTGCTGAGCTGCAGGAAGTTTATGGGGAGACTGATATAAAGATTTTAGCTGGATGTGCTCCATGTCAGACGTTTTCGACTTACAATCAAAAAGCTAGCCCAGTTGACAAAAGGTGGTGGCTATTGCTTCAATTCGAACGTCTGGTTCAGGAGGTTGAACCCGAAATCGTGACCATGGAGAATGTCCCAGGTCTCGAGAAACAAAATGTTTTTAGGGAATTTGTGGCCTCTCTCGAAAAAGATGGCAAGTATCAAGTTAACTACCAAGTTGTCAGGTGTGAAGATTATGGACTTCCTCAAAATAGAAGTAGACTGGTACTTCTGGCATCAAAAAAAGGAAAAATTGAACTCCTGACACCGAAAGAAGTTGGCTGGAAAAGAAAAACAGTACGTAACGTCATTGGTGCACTTGCTCCGTTAGAGGCTGGCGGAGTCGACCCCAAAGATAACCTACACAGATGTTCTGAGCTTTCAAGCCTGAATCTCAAACGAATTAAGGTGTCGAAACCTGGAGGGACTTGGAGAGATTGGCCCCAAGATCTTGTCGCTGATTGCCATAAGAAAAAAAGCGGAAAGACATATCCGAGTGTTTATGGACGAATGCGATGGGATGCACCTTCTCCAACCTTGACGACCCAATTCTTCGGTTTTGGCAATGGACGATTCGGACACCCTGAACAGAATCGAGCAATTTCCCTCAGAGAAGGTGCTATCCTTCAAACTTTCCCAAAAGAGTATCAATTTACTGACCCCATAAAACCTGTAATGATTAAAGCGCTTGGCCGAATGATCGGTAACGCTGTTCCCGTCAAACTCGGTGAGATAATTGGTATGAGCATTGTTAATCATATCAATGAGCTTTAATTCGTTCACAAAAGTTCACCCTGAATTTGGAATATAGAATGGATTTGAATTCGGTAGGTACTGCTGTGCCTGAACCAGGCCAAACAGTTGAAGTCCGCCGACGTCAGTGGGTTGTGAGTGACGTTATGGGCAACAACTCGATAGCTGCCAATGGTCAGCACCTAATTAATCTTTCGTCGCTTGATGAAGATGCGCTAGGGGAAGAGCTCCAAGTTGTATGGGAGATAGAGCCTGGAGCGCAGGTTCTCGAAAAAGCCAGTATGCCAAGGGTTACCGGCGTTGATTCCGAGGAGAGAGCTGAGGCTTTTCTGGATGCCGTCCGTTGGGGGGCTGTAACTAATGCTGATAGGTCTTTCCTTCAAGCTCCTTTCAGGAGTGGAATCACCATCGAAGACTATCAACTTGATCCCGTGGTACGGGCAATCGACATGGCTCGTGTGAATTTGTTGATAGCGGATGACGTCGGTCTGGGAAAGACCATTGAGGCAGGACTCGTCGTGCAGGAGCTGCTTGTGCGGCACCGGGCGAGAACGATATTCATAGTGTGCCCCGCTTCTCTACAGGTCAAATGGCAGCTCGAAATGTGGGAGAAGTTCGGCTTGGAATTTCGTATCGTCGACACGGAGTACATCAAGAAACTCAGACGAGAACGTGGAATACACGTCAATCCATGGACCTCTTTTCCAAGACTGATCACTTCCATGGATTGGATGAAAAGCGGAGAAGGACTCCGATCAATCAAGGACTGCTTGCCACAAGGCTTCACCTACCCAAGAAAATTCGACATCTTGATCATCGATGAGGCGCACAATGTCGCACCATCGACCGCTTCCAAATATGCTCTCGAAAGCCAGAGGACCAGATTGATCAGGACCATCTCTCCACATTTCGAACATAGATTGTTTTTGAGTGCGACGCCGCACAACGGTTACCCGGAATCGTTCTCATCGTTGTTGGAATTGTTGGATGATCAGCGATTTGCCCGCACCGTCAAACCGGATGCGAAACAATTGGAACAAGTGATGGTGCGGCGTCTTAAAACCGCATTGACCGATGCCGACGGGAAGCCCCTGTATCCCAAAAGAAGACTGATGCCTTTGGAGGTCGACTATACGGAAGAAGAACGTGAAATACACGATCTCCTCAGACGATTCACGGACGCTCGCGCGAAGAGTGTCAGAGGCAGTGCCCATGAATTCGGTTCCGACTTCGTTCACAAACTTCTGAAAAAGAGACTTTTCTCTTCCCCCATGGCATTTGCCGGAACGCTGGCGAAACATAGGGAGAGTCTCGAACGGCCCAAATCGAAAAAACTGGGTGGGGCCATGGACGACAAAATCCTCAAAAAGGCAATCATGAAAGCGGAAGAGGATTTCGCCAACGATCAGCTCTATGAAAATGCCCAGGACGAAGCGGTTGAAACGGCCGGGACGTTGTCGGTTCCTCTGGATCAGGAACAAAGGCAGATGCTCGACGAGCTGACCGCATGGGCCGAAAAATCGAAATACCAGGTGGATGCGAAGGCGACGGCCATCATCGATTGGCTGGAAACGCATCTGAAAACCGATGGTGAATGGAACGGAAAACGCGTGATTCTCTTTACCGAATTTCGGGCCACGCATATCTGGATGGAGCAGATCCTCACCATTCATGGCTTCGGTGGAGAACGCCTGATGCTCATGCATGGTGGCGTGGACCAGAAAGAGCGCGAAAAGATCAAGGCCGCGTTTCAGGCTTCTCCCGATATTTCACCAGTACGAATTTTGTTGGCTACCGATGCCGCTTCCGAAGGTATCGACCTGCAAAACCACTGCAATTATTTGATCCACATAGAGATTCCATGGAATCCAAATGTCATGGAACAGCGTAACGGTCGAATCGACAGACACGGACAGAAAGAGTCGGAAGTCTTCATCTGGCACCCTGTCGGAAAGGGCTTCAAATCGAATGAATCTTACCGTTCGAAAAAGGTCGGTCAGATAGAAGGTGATCATGAATATTTGATGAGAGCGGTGCTCAAAATCGACACCATCAGGGAGGATCTGGGAAGTGTCGGCCCGGTCATCGCCCAGCAAATAGAAGAAGCCATGTTGGGTAAAAGAACTGATTTCAACACGGCATACGCTGAAAGCCAGGCCGAAAAAGCGAGGAAGCACGTTCCTACCGAACGTCGCCTCCAAGAAAAGATTGCCAGGTTGCACGAAAGACTCATGGAGGCGAAGACAGACTTTCACCTGTCCGCCGATCATATCCACAGGGCCGTCTCCATCGCGCTGGAACTTGCGGAAAAACCACCGTTGAAACCCGCCACCTTGGCCGGAGCCCCAAATGGCAGCGCGTTCGAGGTTCCGATTCTACCCGGATCGTGGGGACGAGCCACAGCAGGACTCGAACATCCCCATACAGGAAAAAGAAGGCCGATAACCTTCGATCACGATGTCGCCAAAAGTCGTGACGACGTCGTCTTGGCACACCTGAATCATCGACTCGTCCAGATGTGTCTTCGATTGTTACGGGAAGAACTTTGGAGTTTGGATGACGTGAAGAAACTGCATAGGGTGAGTGTCAAGGCCATGTCCGACAGTGAGCTGACGACACCGGCCGTGATCGTCTGGTCCCGTCTGGTCGTAACGGGTGGGGACCATCACCGGTTGCATGAAGAGATTACGATCTCGGGTGGCGAGCTCAAACACACGGGGTTCTCGAGAATACCCCAGCAAGGTCGATTGCGGGAATTGTTGAACAAAGCTGTAGCTCTCGAACCGAAAGAAGGTCTTCTGGGTATCTTGACCGAGCGATTCGAAAAACAGGAAAGTTCCATTCGTGCAACCATGGAAGCCCGATCGAAAGACAGGGTTCGCTTTCTCGAAAACACGTTATCTCGCCGGAAAGATAGTGAGATCAAGGACTTGACGAACATCCTCGACGAACTCGAGAAAACGATACAGAACGAATTGAAAGAGGATGCCCTACCGAAACAGATGCTTCTTCCCGGATTCGCTCCCGAAGAGCGTAACCAGATTCGCAAGGATATCGACGCGCTCCGCATGCGCCTGTCGAGAATCCCCGAAGAGAGGGAGCAGGAGAAAGCGGCGATAGAGAAACGTTATAAGGGATTGACCGATAGGACCTTCCCGGTGGCGGTGGTCTTTCTCGTACCTGAGTCACAAATGGGAGGTCGTTGAAAATGAGAACGATGTCACAACATACCGAGTGGCTCTCGATGATCGAAATTTCCGGCCCTTTTCTAGCCGTATCCGTGCTGGAAAATATTTTTCCGCAAGGGCTGGAATCACTTGAAACGTATAGAAAGAATCGTATCCGTTCCGCTTACGAGGAATGGCGTGATGCCGTCGAGGAAGACGACCCTCAACTTCCCGAACTGCATAGGGCATGGATCCAACTGGTGCTCGAAGAACTGTTGGAATACGAAGATTCGGTACTCGAAGCCGCCCCGGATGAAATTACCTACAAATCTCCGGACGGGAATGGCCAATTCAAGCCGGACTTTGTCTTGAAGGGTGACGGTGGCCCGATGCTGTTCGTCTCCATCATGCCCGAAGGCACGGATCTGGAAAAGGTCAAGGTCGGAGATGGTTGGCCGGTACCGATTTTCGAGCGTATGACTCTGCTTTGCCGGGACAAGGGAGTCCGACTCGGGCTCGTCACCAATGGTGAACGTTGGATGTTGGTGAACAGTCCGGTGGGCAGCACCTCTTCCAAAATATCCTGGTATGCCCGCCTCTGGTTTCAAGAGCCGGTGACCTTGAAGGCGTTTCAGTCTCTTTTGGGAGTTCGGCGTTGGTTCGGTCCTGATGACGAGACCCTCCCCGCCATGTTTGAGGATTCGCTCCAACATCACGAAGAGGTGACGGATACCCTCGGCGAACAGGTCAAGCGAGCCATCGAGGTGCTCGTTCAGTGCCTGGACAAGGCAGACCAGGACAGAAATCGAGAACTCCTGCATGACGTTCGTCCTTCGGAACTGTACGAAGCGGGATTGACAGTGATGATGCGACTCGTTTTCGTTCTCTGTGCCGAGGAACGAGGTCTTTTGCTGCTCGACGACCCGGTTTACGATAATTATTACGCAATCGCTACCCTGCGTGGCCAATTGGCCGAAGAAGCCGATCAGTATGGTCACGAGGTTCTGGAAAGAAGGCATGATGCCTGGTCGCGGCTGCTGGCCGTGTTCAGAGCCGTCTATGGCGGAATCGAACACGAGTCGTTGCGGATGCCGGCACTTGGTGGATCGCTATTCGATCCTGACCGTTTTCCATTTCTCGAAGGTCGTGAAAGGGGAACGAGCTGGCACGAAACGCCTGCACAACCCCTTCCGATAGACAACCGAACCGTACTGCTCCTGCTAGAAGCCTTGCAGGTCTTGGAACAACGAGGTGGCGCTCTGCTGCTCTCCTACAAGGCACTGGACGTGGAACAGATCGGGCATGTCTACGAAGGTCTGTTGGAACATACCGTTCGCAGACTGAAAAAAGACACGCTCGGGCTGATCGGTTCCCAGAAAGCCAAGAATCCGAACATCGCGCTCGCCGAGCTGGAATCGGCCCAGTTGGATAGTCTGGATACCGTGGCCAAATTGATCAAAGAGAAGACATTACGAAGTCTTCCAGCCATCAAAAACGCCCTCAAGAAAGAGGTCGATGAGGCGACCTTCGGCAAGCTAGTCACCGTTTGTGGTGGTGACATGGAACTGGCCGCTCGTTTGAAACCTTACGCTCATCTGCTTCGAACCGATGCATGGGGAGACTTCATCGTCTACCGTGCCAATTCCTTTGCCGTCACCCTCGGGGCCGACAGGCGGGAGACCGGAACGCACTATACGCCGAAATCCCTGACGGAAAGTATTGTCGAGACGACGCTTGAACCAGTTGCCTATTTCGGTCCAGCCGAAGGCAAGCCACGTGAAGAGTGGCAACTCAAACCGTCTGCCGAGTTGCAGGATCTGAAAATCTGCGATCCGGCGATGGGCTCGGGGGCTTTTCTCGTTCAGGTATGTCGCTGGCTGTCCGAACGTTTGGTCGAAGCGTGGGGAAAGGAAGCGGGGCAAGGAAAGTTCATTACCGTTGACGGTGTTGCACTCGAGTCGGCAGGAAGTGCCGAGCCTATGCCCGACTCATTAGACGAACGATTGTTGATCGCCCGTCGTTTGGTGGCAGAAAAATGTCTGTATGGTGTCGACCTGAATCCGTTGGCGGTGGAGCTGGCCAAGCTTTCCATCTGGTTGATAACATTGGCCAAGGGCAGACCATTCGGCTTTCTTGATCACAACCTTCGTTCCGGCGATAGCATGCTTGGGCTTCACAACCTTGAACAGTTGACTAAGTTTTCGTTGCATCCGGAAACGAAAAAAACCATATCCATGTTCGCCTCCAATATCGAAGCGGCGGTCACTGATGCGCTCACGCTCCGCAAACAGCTCCGGAAAACCCCGATTCGGGATATCCGGGATGTTCAATACATGGAGCGGCTGGATCAAAAGGTCCGGCAGAAGCTGGAACATATCGAACATAT
Source organism: Desulfogranum aggregans (assembly GCF_055398265.1). Taxonomy (NCBI): domain Bacteria; kingdom Pseudomonadati; phylum Thermodesulfobacteriota; class Desulfobulbia; order Desulfobulbales; family Desulfobulbaceae; genus Desulfogranum; species Desulfogranum aggregans. Next base: position 1,751,832 of record NZ_AP042447.1, read on the forward strand.
TGCCGATGCCATGATCGGGGAAGCCTTGGCCTCCGGTGGCAACCAGCGAGCGTTGGATGCCGCCATGGACAACCTGTCCACATGGGCGGCCGCCTACATCGAAGGTGACAACGATACCGGACGAAAGATCATCGACGAAGCCAGGAAGTCTCTGTCCATAGACCTTCCAGCAGGCAAACTGCCACGAAAACCATTCCATTGGGCACTGGAGTTCCCAGAAGTTTTCGAACGTGATGGGTTTGATGGGATTGTTGGAAATCCACCATTTTTGGGTGGGCGTCGGATACGTGGGGCATGTGGTGCAGTATACATTGGATGGTTAACAAAAATACTATATCCAGATAGCAGCGGAAATGCTGATTTATGCGCTTATTTTTTTATTAGAGCTTTTGCCTTATTAAGAGCAATCGGTAGCATGGGGCTGCTTGCTACTAATACAATATGTCAGGGAGACACAAGAGAGGTTGGTCTGGCCAAAATTTTAGAAAATGGAGGGATCATTTACAGGGCTAAACGTAGCGAAAGATGGCCTGGTTCAGCAAGTTTAGAGATATCTCACGTTTGGATTAAGAAGGGAATTTGGCGAAATAAAATAATATTAGAGGATCAGCTTGTAAGCGCTATCACATCTTACCTTTCTGATAAGAGTGTGCTTTCTGGCGATCCATTTATCTTAAATTCAAATAAAAATTTATCAAATCAAGGAACGATAGTCCTTGGGGATGGTTTTATATTATCCCCAAAAGATGCAAGTTTTTTGATCGAAAAGAATGAAAAAAACAAAGATGTTCTTTTCCCTTATATTGATGGTGACGATTTAAATTCATCGCCTAATTATACAGCACGCAGGTGGGTTATCAATTTTCATGATTGGCCTCTTGATAAGGAATCAGCTCCCAAAGGCTATAAAGGGCCTGTTGCTACTGATTACCCAGAATGTTTATCCATTGTTGAAAGAGAAGTTAAACAGGAGCGACTAAACAAATCTGCGTCTGTTGCGAAAGCACCCTGGTGGCAGTTTTGGCGGTCTCGCATAAAGCTATACAAAAAAATTCAAAATCTTCAAAAAGTTGTGGTTACTGCCCGAGTCAGCCCGAGCAATGCCGTTTCAATGCTGTCTCCTAATTATGTTTTTCATGAAAAAATAATAGTGTTTCCAGTCCAAAGCATTTCTTTTTTTACATTTCTTCAAAGCAGCATTCATTGGGAGTGGGCGCGCCATTATACATCAACATTGGGGGCTACTACTCTGAATTATTCGCCGACTGATTGCTTTCAAACACTCGTATTACCAAAAGCAACTACGAGTCTGGAAAACATTGGCAAAGAATACCTATCTTTCCGATCTGATATAATGCGGGAGCATATGATAGGACTCACAAACACACAAAACCTTCTCAATAATTCTTATGAGTGCTCAAACGATATACAAAAACTTCGGGAGCTACATATTAAAATTGATACAAATGTTGTTAATGCCTTTGGGTGGAATGATTTAGAACTCTGCCATGGCTTTTACGAAACCAAGCAAGGTATTCGTTTCACCATTTCCGAAGAAGCTCGACGTGAAGTACTGCAACGACTGCTCAAACTGAATTACGAGCGCTACGAGGAAGAGGTCGCCCAAGGGCTGCACGACAAGAAGAAAAAGAAGACCTCGACTCCCCGCAAAAAGAAAACATCCCCGACCAAAGACGACGGCAATATGGACTTGTTCAATTTCATGAACGCTTCATCGAAGGGGTCGAAATGATATGGAGGGTTGTAAATGACTGACGATGACAATGTGAATCCCGAACAGACCCCGCCGGTGCCTTCGGGAAGAAATAAAAACGCATGGCTAGTGAGGCTTGGTGAAGAAGCCCGCCTTGATGGCTATGTCCTCACTATCGACTTCGGCTCTTCCAGCTTGCGCGGTATCCAGATGGGAGACGCCATGCTGATCACCGAAGAGCGTGACGGGGAATTTATCGTGATCGGTGTTTGTCGTGTATTCAGGACACGCCAATCACTGGAAAACACCTCGTTCTATTTCGACGGCTATCTCCCGGCATCACCAACCGCCACTCTGGACGACTTGGCGATCCCCATTCCAGAAAACGAGACCCAGGTCAATAGACTGGAGTGGACACTTTTCGAGAACGCCCTGAAAACAACCACTGGCAAGACCTGGACGACATTCCCCGTCATTTCAGGTGATACCCCACAAGAACAGGCATACGTGCGGGAGCTGATGCAGAGAGCGATCGAAGACGATATCTTGGGCCCGGCGGATGGTCCGGAAGAAGAAATCATCGGTATGAGCGTCCGTGATCGATACTTGGTCGGCAAACTGGCCCCCAAATCTGCCGATTCGGGATCCTCCGATCCTGTCGTGCAGCAAATGACGGGAAATCCCGACGAGGGAGATGACCTTCCCGAAGATTTAGTCCCCTATGTCAATCCGGATCATATTTCACGGGACAAAGTAAGCGGGGTCAGCAGTGACGATGAGGACGAGCAGGAAACCGAAAGTTCAACCAACCAATCTCTCGTTCCTTCCGCATTCGGTTTCACGTTTTGTGTGGATTCGACAGTCGAAGATATCCGGGTCATCGCCCATTGGGGACGATATAGAAGGACGGAGAGTGAAAGAATAAACGAGAAGACAGAAAAACCGTATCGATGCTGGAAACGGATCCCCTCAGGGGGGGCGAAAGCGATCTCGTTAGGTGAAAGGAGAATACAGCCAATCTCCGTAGACTCTTCCTGTCCGGACGTAAAGATCCAAGGTTCGATCAGTGCACCACTCGCCAATGGAAATCGCTTGGTCACGTTGTTTTTCATGAACGATCAATATGTTCATGAATCCGACTCCAACAAGGATCAGGCCTGGATTTTCCAGCCGGAAATAATCGTCAGGGATGTCGAGGGCAGACCGATCTTCCAACGACGTCCGGTCCTGAGTTCCGATGGGTTCGATCCAGAGCGAGAGGCATTGGAAATGATCTATCGCAAACAGGTCGAATTTGCCGTTGGCCACGGAGTTTCGGTCCATGCAAAGACTTCCGAGGACGACACCGAACGTGCCGTTGAAATACGAACAACCATCTTGCCGAGCTACGAGGTGCCGGTGACCGAGGTCCCTGGCCAGGCGGATGAGGATCGTCCGGCCTTAAAGCGGATGATCGACGAAGGATTCCTCGATATGTCCAATTTGGCGAAGCTTGATCGTGGGGATCTGGTCGACGGTTTGAAGATTCTTACCAGCGACTATGCCGCATGGATAGACGAACAAAATGGCAGAATTGGATCCGAGGTATTGGGCTACGACAATGCAGCCAAGGATGCCGTGGACAGATGTAGCGAAATCATGCAACGGCTCGAAGAAGGTATAAAAGTCTTGCAAGACAGCGACGCCGCGCTCGAAGCGTTTCGTTTCGCCAACAGTGCCATGGCCTTGCAACGCATCCGTAGTATCTATGCCCTGCTCGTTCGGCGAGGTGAAAAACCCGACTTGAACAAGCTCGATGAGAGAAAAAACCGGTCTTGGCGTCCGTTCCAGTTGGCCTTCATGCTACTTTCCCTTCCCGCTTTGGCCGACCCGGAACACCAGGACAGAACCGAACCCCTGCAAGCGTACGCAGATTTGCTCTGGTTTCCTACAGGTGGTGGCAAGACGGAAGCCTATCTCGGCGTGGCGGCCTTCACGATGGCCATCCGTCGTCTGCAAGGTGACCTTGGTGGTTTGGACAGTCGAAGGGGATTGGCCGTCATCATGCGTTACACCCTGCGCCTGCTCACTCTTCAACAGTTCCAGCGAGCCACGACACTCATCTGTGCCATGGAAGTCCTGAGAAGGCAGGACGTCGAAAAATGGGGAGAATTCCCCTTCACCATCGGGCTGTGGGTGGGTAACAGGGTGACTCCTGGAACGACCGAGGAAGCCCACACGGCCGTTCAGGCGTTTCGAGACAAGAAACGGCATGGTCGAAATTCTCCTGCCCAGCTTACGACATGTCCCTGGTGTGGAGCGGAAATTGGCGAGGGAAGAGATATCGAAGTCAGGAGATTCTCATCGGACATAGGTCGTACTTTCATCTATTGTGGCGACAAGTTCGGGCGGTGTGATTTCAGTAAAAGCAAATCGAAGGATTCCGGTCTGCCCGTTCTAGTGGTGGACGACGAGATGTATCGACATCCTCCGACCATGTTGATCGCCACTGTCGACAAGTTCGCGATGATGGCGTGGAGAGGCCAGGTGCGAACCTTGTTTGGCAGGGCGAACCAGGAGTGCGAACGTCATGGCTTGATGTGGCCGGATGGTGAGTGTACCGGCAATCACAACAAAAGGGGAAGTTTACCTCGAGTTTCGGCCAAACCTATCTTGCCCATACGACCACCGGATTTGATCATTCAGGACGAATTCCATCTCATCAGCGGGCCATTGGGTACGATGGTCGGCTTGTACGAAACGGCTGTGGACGAGCTTTCGAGTTGGCAGTTGGGAGAGAAGAAGGTCCGTCCGAAAATCATTGCCTCCACGGCGACGGTGCGTAAGGCGGACGAGCAGGTGAACAACGTCTTTTTGCGAAAAGTGGGAGTGTTTCCTCCACATGGATTGGATGTGGAAGACAATTTCTTCTCCGTTCAAAGGTCGATCGAAGACAAACCCGGCCGTCGATATATGGGGATCTGTTCGCCGGGTAGTTCCCGGCCAGCGGTTCTCATTCGAGTGTATGTAGCGGTACTGACGGCGGCACAGTTCTTGTTCGAACGATTCGGGCAAGCTGCCGACCCGTACATGACGGTGGTCGGTTACTTCAATTCGCTTCGAGAACTCGGTGGAATGAGACGGCTAGCCGAAGACGACGTTCAAACCCGGTCCTACCGCGTGCAGATGGGTGATGTGATCAGACCGGGCTTGAGTCAACGATCGGTGAAAAATGTCGACGAACTGACTTCGAGGGTTTCGAGCAAGGAAATTCCCAAAAAGCTAGACCAACTCGAGGTGAAATTCAACGCCACCCATGATGGCAGCAAATACATTTCGCAGTGGAAAAAAGGTGAAATCAGGGCAATGGATATCGTCTTGGCGACCAACATGCTTTCCGTTGGAGTGGATGTAAATCGACTGGGTATCATGGCCGTCAACGGGCAACCAAAAAACACGGCAGAATACATCCAGGCGACCAGCCGCGTCGGCCGTTCTTTTCCTGGCTTGGTATGTACTGTTCTAACGTGGTCCAGACCACGTGATCTTTCACATTACGAAACATTCGAACATTATCACGCTACCTTCTACAAACATGTCGAAGCGCAGTCGGTAACGCCGTTTGCGCCACGGGCTTTGGATAGGGGGCTTACGGGAACTTTGATTAGCGTTCTGAGATCGGACCAAGAAGATCTCAACCCTAACTTGGGTGCGATGGAACTCAATGATGTCACCAACCCCGATGTACTGAACGTCAAGAAAGGTATTGCAAGTAGGGCCTGGAATGCGACGAACAAGCCGAGAGTGGGAAGTGACGTGGAAATGATGATTGCCGATAGGACGGATAGTTGGGTCAAGGAAGCAACCAAACCAGGCCGAAGACTTGGATATGAGGAGCGGAAAAGGCAAGGTGATATCGTTCCTTTACTGAAAAAACCCGGGCTGCTGGCGTGGACCAAATTTACGGTTCCCATGTCGATGCGGGAGGTTGAACCAGGCGTGAAGCTGATCATGGATGACGGTAAGTTGGATGATTCACCAGCATGGCGAATACGAAAGATGCAGAATGGCGAAGGAGGTGAATCATGAGTACTCATCCAGTGGGCGAGGTGAGACCAAGCCAATTACTATGGACGTACGGGCCGGGTGCGTTGATTGACCTGCCGAATTTGTCGGTAATCACCATGGGCCTGGATAGGTGGGATATCGACAGGTGTTTTCCACTAGAGGAAGCGAGACTGCTCGCTGCCGTCAAACGGGTTCTGGGGCCACAAGTCAACCAATTGCGAGTTCCGCCCTTCGTGAGAGACGAGAACGCTGATCCAAATTCCGCCGAAGGAAAGGTCGGAGTTCCCGTTCGCCCGTTTCCCCGATGGTTGCGATGTGTGCGATGTGGATTGCTGGCTGAATTTGATTCGGGACTCTTTGCCGTCAAGACGAATCCGTATCGACCGGAGGACACACACTTCGTTCACCCCAACTGTCCCAAAGGGAACAATTCCGATGCAGTACCGGCACGTTTTCTCATGGCGTGCAGAAATGGACATCTCGATGATTTTCCATGGCACTGGTTTGTTCACGGTGGTCCGGATCCTTGTAAAGGAACTCTGAGGTTCTTCGAAAGAGGTGCATCTTTGCAGACGGAAAATCTGTGGGTGAAATGTGATACGTGCGGCAAAGCTCGTTCATTGGTACACGCCTTCGGTAGAGAGGCGCAGTCCAATCTACCGGCTTGTAGAGGGAGACATCCGCACCTGGATACCTTCGACTCGGAATGTACGGCACCTCCAAGAGCCGTTTTGCTTGGTGCTACAAACAGTTGGTTTTCAGTAAGCATCTCGGTTTTGGCTATTCCACAAGCGAAAAACAATTTATCGCAGGTAATTATTGATGGATGGACGTATTTTCAAGGATTGCAAAGTCTGGAACAGCTCAAGGGACTCCTGACCGGGCTCGTGGCTGGTGGGTTGTTACCGGGTGCCGATAAATTCACGCCGGAACAGATTTGGCAAGGTATAGAGGATCATAGGGATGGAGAGGACGCGGAAGTAGTCTTCGAAGGTGATATAAAAGGTCCTGAGTGGGATGTTCTGACGGCGACAACCCTTCCGACAGATTGGCCTCATTTTCTCGGACGTAGAGCGAAAAGGCCTCCCAAATACAAGGCTGTTGTCCAGGACGTGTTGTTGCTCGAACGCTTGCGTGAAGTCAATGCATTGGTAGGCTATACCCGAGTGGAAGCGCCAGAAGAAACAGCAGATGCAGACGAACGACCTCCAATGGCAAGCCTCTGTAAAGGTAGGCCCGAATGGGTTCCGGCCAGTGAAGTGCACGGTGAAGGTATTTTCATTCGATTCAATGAAGAGGCCATTTCGACTTGGGAAAAAGTGGCATCTGTACAACGTCGAGATCGGATGATCGAGCAAGGCCATCGACAATGGCGAGCTGCAAGGGAATTGGACCCGGAAACAGGTTATCCCGGTATCCGATACGTCATGCTCCATACCTTTGCACATCTGTTGATAAGGGAGTTGGCTCTCGAATGCGGATACAACGCGGCGAGCATCAGAGAACGTATATATGCGAGCTCCGAAGAATCACCGATGGCTGGGGTTCTGATATACACTGCCGCTGCCGACTCCGATGGCACTCTTGGCGGCTTGGTGGAGCTCGGCAAACCAGACAGTCTCGAACGGTTGATAGAACAGGCACTTAAGAGAGCGAGAGTCTGTTCGTCCGATCCGTTATGCTCCGAGCACGATCCAAGCGAAGACAGATCTTTGCATGCGGCGGCGTGTCATTCCTGTGCGTTGGTCGCCGAAACATCCTGTGAGAGAGGAAATCGGTATTTGGATCGAGCTTTGCTGGTACCGACATTCGAATGCGACGATGCTTTTTTCTTTTGCGAAGACAATTTGACGACAGCCTGGAGTGAGCCGGAAATCGATGCAACGACCGGTTCCATGGAAACGGATGACGATCCCATGACATGCGTGTTGGAGGATTTGCCAAATTTGATGAAACCGGGCCGACAGGTAAAAGTCACCCTTCCCCAAGACCGGCAGCTCGCAATTTGTGATGATTCCGGTGCCGCGCCGTTCAGGTTTTTGAACGATGATGAAGAGGTCGCAATCGAAAAAGATGAGTTTCTCGTGATTGCCGATTCCACACTTACGGTAAATGGGAAATCCACGGAAATAATGGCAGGAAAAGTTATAAAGGTGAGCAATTTGTACGATCCGGAAACAGGTGCGAGACGTGTTCAGGTTAGATTGAAAGCAGGGAAAGGAATGGGAAAGCTTGAATTGAGCGAAAGTGAGTTCAATGATTTCCGGCCTCTTTGTATCGCAGTGGAGGTGTAGCTATGGCTCGTTTGATACCTGCAATCAGCGTGGATGAAATTTCCTTGAAGCCCGAACGTGATACTGCGAGATACCTCGTCGAAGGACTTCCGGACAATGTCGTTATATACCACAGCTATCCTTGGCTGAGGTCGGAGCGTAACGACAAATCAGGAAAAGTGACATTGAAGGAAGGTGAGGCCGATTTCGTGGTGGTCATTCCCGACTTGGGGTTCCTAATCGTCGAGGTCAAAGGTGGAACGATCGATTTCGATCCCGACGATCATGCCTGGTACCGCCTTCTATATACCGGAAATCGAAAGCAAATAAAGGATCCATTCAAACAAGCGAACGGCAACATGCACGAATTGAAGAGAAGAATCGTCGATCGAGCCTTTCCTGGCCAGAAGACTCCTCCTTGTGCCTTTGGTTACGCCGTCGTTTTCCCGGATTGTGATTATCAAGGGTCGGTTCCACCGGGAGCAGACGATTCAATCATCCTTTCTGCAAAAGATTTACCGCACATCGGTCGCCGTATTCCGGAGATATTGAAGAAATGGACTCCATACATACCGGATCAGTTGACGAAAGAACAACTCAGGGGAATTCGCGATGCCTTGACATCGACCTTCAATTTGATACCCGTACTGTCGAGACAGATCGATGAGGAAGGCGAACAGCTCGTCAAACTGACGGAAGAACAAGCGAGACTTTTGGATTTTCTGGAAGAACACGAACGATGCTTGATCGAGGGAGTGGCCGGGTCTGGAAAAACCTTGCTCGCGATCGAACAAGCCCGAAGATTCGCCAGCAAAGGGCTCAAGACTCTGTTCGTCTGTTACAACAAGATCCTGTCCCAATGGGTGTGGGAGAGTCTCGATGAGTCTCTTGGCGAACTGGTCGACGTCTACCATTTCCATAGCCTATGCAGCAGGCTATGTTACGAGGCCAAGGTTCCCTTCTCGCCTCCACAAAAAGATGCTGGTGAATTTTACAGTAGTGAAGCTCCGAGTTTGTTGCTGGAAGCGATCGGCATTATCGGTACGAAATATGATGCGGTGATAGTGGATGAAGGTCAGGATTTCGATTCCGAATGGTGGCTGCCTCTCGAAATGTTGTGTCACAAGGAGGAAGAGGCACCATTCTATCTGTTTTACGATCCTGTGCAAAAGCTCTTTGTCGACAGCATAGGATTACCGGACCTGGGAAAACCGTATTCTCTCAAGACGAATTGTCGAAACACTCGAAACATCGCGAAGGTATGTGCTTCGGTACGAGAAATAGATATCAAGGTACATGATGCCGCACCCGTGGGAGTCGATGTGGATAGTGGTGTATGGAAAAAAAGCGACGGCCAGCGAAGAAGATGCGAGCAGATACTCAAGGAGTTGAGCAAAGGTGATGTGCAGTCGAGGCAGATCGTCATCCAGTCCCCATTTCGCCAGAAAAACCCTCATTCATCGTTCAATAATATCTCGAAAATTGGTGGATTCAACCTCGTCACCGACGTCAAGGAATGGCGTGATGGTCAAGGAGTCTTGTTCACTACGGTGAGGAGCTTCAAAGGATTGGAAGCCGATGTGGTGATCATGGTCGATGTGCCGGAGCCAAGAGATCGTTCGATCTTCACTGTAAACGATTTGTATGTGGGAGCTTCTCGGGCGAAACACGTACTCCATGTTTTAGGTCAATCAGACGATGCGATCGAAAAAGTTGGCTGTGTCGCTCAAAAATAGAGTCAGGGATACAAGTGTGAGGAATGGCCGGTTATGACGCAATATGGAAGGTGGTGGCGGAGGTCGCTTCGGAGCTACATCCCGACAGGATAGCCGTTGTGGCGAGTGCCATTTCCAAGATCGACTCCGTCGTCGACTTTGGTAAGATTGGGTCGAGTTTTGGGCATGGTGTGAGGCCCGGTTTGATCGAAAAGTTGAAGGAAGCATGGTCGAGTTCATCAGATATTCAACCAATCGAGGTAGCCGCTGCATTCAGGACGGCCTCACTGGTATCGGAGCGGGCCAAGGTCAATGAGTCGATTGAAATGGTTTGGACCGGTCCTTCATCTGGCTTGGTTCCATCGAGACACACGGAACAAGTTCTCTTGCAGGTCATACAAGAAGCGCAACGGAAAGTGTTCATCGTGAGTTTTGTTGCAATTGGTGTTGGGCCGGTGATAGACACTCTGCAACGAGCGATAGATCGTGGTGTAAGAGTTGATATTCTGCTGGAATCTGCTAAGCACTACGGAGGGAAGGTCGATGTGGACTCAATCGAGTTTTTCAAAAAAGAGATCCCATCGGCCAATATCTATTCTTGGGATGGCAAGTTGGGTTTTTCCGATTCCTACACAGGGGCCGTGCATGCCAAGTGTGCCGTGGCCGATGAACGTATTGCGTTTATAACCAGTGCCAATCTCACCCAAGCTGCATTGGAGCGAAACATGGAGCTTGGTGTACTCGTTCGTGGTGGAACCGTGCCAAAGAGTCTGGCACGTCATCTGGAAGCCCTAATAGCCACAGGTATTATTCAAAGAGCTTGATGGATACCGTCGACAAAGATACCAGGTCCAAAATAATGCGGAGTGTTCCCCAAAAGAACACCAAGCCAGAAATAGTTCTCAGGAAAGCCTTGCATGGAATGGGGTTTCGCTATCGATTGCACGACAAAAGGTTACCTGGCAGACCGGATCTAGTTTTTCCGAGGTACAAAACTGTTATATTCGTACATGGCTGTTTTTGGCATCGTCACGGTTGTAAATACACAACGACCCCTTCTTCAAGAGAAGAATTTTGGAACGAGAAGTTCAAAGCCAACGTGGAGCGTGATCGAAATAATGTTCGAGAATTGGAAAATAGCGGATGGCGCGTATTGACTGTATGGGAGTGTCAACTCAAGAATGGGATTGACCGCGAAACAATCAAACAACTAACCGAAATGATGACAAATATTCGATAAGATTAGCGGTGTTTTTTGCTGAATATTTTGAAAGAAGGTTATTCTATGGTACCGCGTATCTCCCGCAGAGCGGAAGCCCTAGCTCCAGGTTCAGCCCCCAAAGGAACATAATAGCACTACTTCTTTCACGACCTATTGGATAATAGATTAAATTCCACCAACATCTAATCATTATATATTTCTTTTTTGGTCCCCTTCTCTTTTCACCGCATCAATTCACTTTGTCTCAAAACTTATGAATTATTAGACAAAGAAAACACTTCGCGATATATTGTCTTAAAAATCCTTTTGAGATAATTAAAAGACAAATATTCTCAAAATCGATTAATAAGACAAAATTATACCATGAGACTCTTTGGATACGCCAGGGTATCAACCAGTCAGCAATCCCTCGACATTCAGGTGAAAGCTCTCAAAGAAGCCGGGGTAATCCACAGTCGTATTTTTTCAGACAAGGCCACCGGCAGCAATACCGATAGAGAGGGGCTCGACCTCTTACGAATCAAAGTTGAACGAGGTGACGTAGTCCTGGTCAAAAAACTCGACCGGCTAGGTCGTGATACTGCAGACATGATCAACTTGATCAAAGAATTTGACCACCTTGGTGTCGCTGTCCGCTTTCTTGATGATGGAATTAGCACAGAGGGCACTATGGGCAAGATGGTGGTGACTATTCTATCCGCTGTTGCTCAAGCCGAACGCCAAAGAATTTTGGAGCGTACCAATGAGGGCCGGATTGAGGCCAAAGCCAACGGTGTAAAATTTGGACGCAAACCCACTGTCAACCGACAGCGAGTGGCACAGCTAAATGAACAAGGTGTGCGAGCTATAGAAATAGCGGAGCAGCTTGGTATCAGCAGGGCAAGTGTCTACAGGGTACTGAGTGAAGAAAAGTCACGAAACATCTAAAGGGGTGGGGATGAGATAAGCTTCAACAAATCACCAAATAATGCTCCTTGGTTAATATGACCAGCTTACCCCCCGATTGTCTCCAATGTCACAACAATACGGAATACAACTATATTGTGGCATTTACAGATGGGAAGCATAATCCATCCGCCCATGGAGAACGCGTACAATTTGGATTTTATCGTTTTCTATCTGACGATAAAAAACAACATGGGAGCCAACATTCATTTTCCTGTAGCCAATTTTAATCTCGCTACAGTCCCGGCCTTGGGTAGGGATTTGCGCAATAGACTTAAAGCTTTCGTCTAACAAGGTCAGATATTTGTCTCTTTGAACTTGGCCCCAATGTTTTTCAGTGTAGCGGCCTATTTCCAGTACGTCAGCAATGGCTTTATTTGTGAGAGAAAACGAAGGCATTAAAGAAGCCTTTCCCTATCCAAAGTTTCCAAAATGGTCTCCAAGGAATAATTACCTTCGCCGCTTTCTTCCCCTTCGATAAGGGCTTTGCGCAGGAGAGCTTTCTTTATTTCACGCTCTTCTAAAAGCTGCAATCCAGCTCGAATTGTCTCGCTTGCTGTACTAAAGTGGCCACGGGAAACTTGGTCGGCAATGAACTTTTCGTAATGCGCTCCAAGAGTGACACTTGTGTTCTTTTGCATATCGTTACCCTCCAGCAATACCAAAAAATATTATTTATTAATATAGCTCTTGAGCAAACTCAGGTCAACATCTGTCACTTTACCTAGACGATCCTACCGTGCAACCAGATGGAAGACAGGTGAGAACAATGGCTACTGCTTGAGAAAAAAAGCATGGGGATGGTTGTTCGTTACGTTAATGATGGAATCAGAGGGCACTTGCCGCACCAAAGGCAAAATAGTGGTGACAATTCTTTCCGCTGTCGCGCAAGCCGAGCGCCATAGATTCCGGAGCTTACCAATGGAAGGCCGATTGAGGCGAAAACCAACGGTGTAAACATATGCGGTGATTATAGGGTATTTGCCGCAAAGGCTATTCAATGGCGCAAATCATGCGGTGAATAGCAACCTTAATCACCGCACACGCACCCTCCCCTGCTGTCAAACAGCTTTCGACATTGTGCCCTATCAGCATCCAAAGCTGCCCCATTTGGCTTGAATATCTTTTCTCTTTAAATGGGTCTTACCCCTCTAAAATAAAGATACTTTAAAAAGAAAAAATATGCAGTCTTCACATAGCAAGAGGGTAAAATTCAAAGCTGAAAGGGGTCAAATTTCGACACTGATCAACACCTGCTCATGCAAGGCGACTGAGGGTTATTGCAATTGAAGACGATTGCTCTTTCTTTTTTCAAACTTTTTTATTTTAGGATAGAATAAAAAAGTAAAATAAGAATAGGGCTTATTTTAGTTTCAAGGTAGATAAAATGAAGCGAGAACTTCAAGGTAGATACGTGGCTATATCGACGGTAGGTGAGATGGTTCAAGCTTTTGTACCCTCTTCGCTACCACCGCATCCACCCATAGACTGGACACCAGAGCTACGCATTAAGTTTGAGCAGGCTATGTTAGCACTCGGAAGGCTTGATAGTGTCTCGGTCTTGTTGCCAGACACCTCGCTGTTCCTCTATATGTACGTCCGCAAGGAAGCTGTTCTCTCCTCCATGATCGAGGGTACCCTGTCTTCGTTGTCAGACCTTTTGCTGTTTGAACTGGATCAGGACCCGGGTGTGCCTTTAGATGATGTTCGCGAGGTCAGTAACTATGTTACCGCACTCAACCATGGCCTACACTTGTTGGAAAGCGGTCTTCCTTTATCACTGCGGCTGTTACGAGAAATCCATGGCGTATTACTGACCAAGGGCAGAGGGAGCAATCAGACCCCGGGCGAATTTAGACGCAGTCAGAACTGGATTGGTTGTACCCGACCGGGTAATGCTGCCTTTGTGCCGCCTCCGGCCGAAAAGGTGCTGGAGTGCATGAGCAGCCTTGAACTTTTCTCCACGACTAGCCGGAGCCGAGTCCAGTCCTGCTCAAAGCGGCGTTGGCTCATGTTCAGTTCGAGACAATTCACCCTTTCCTCGATAGGAACGGTCGACTGGGGCGTCTATTGATCACGCTGCTGTTGAGCGACCAAAAAGTGCTCAAAGAACCGATGCTTTATCTCAGTCTTTACTTCAAAACACACCGTCAATATTACTATGAACTCCTCAACAACGTGCGCCTAAACGGCGATTGGGAAGCCTGGCTTGACTTTTTCGCCGAGGCGGTCATTGTAACAGCTTCTCAGGCCGTAGAAACGGCGCAGCAACTTCTCGACCTGTCGAACAAGGATCGAAACAAGATCAGCGGTCTGGGCCGGGCAGCTGCATCCACCTTACAGGTCCATCGTGCGCTCATGGAACATCCCATAGCAACCTCAGGATCGTTAGTGAAAAAGACAGGCATTACCCCTGCGACGATAAATAAGGCTCTCGGGCACCTGGAGCAAATTGGCATAGTGAAGGAATTGACTGCCCGAAAACGTAACCGTCTGTTTAGCTATGCCGGATATATCGAGATCATGAATCGTGGCACGGAACTTCCGAGCAGATAAAAACATTCGACTATGAAATCAACCTAATTTTAAGGATTTACGAAGTGTAACCATAACCAACACGAGCCTATCCCCCTGCGCTAATGCTCGTCCTCACAGCTCCACAAGAAGAGCGGTAACCTTCTGAAATAATACGAAATTAACACCTTGAACTTGGCATTGTTAAACCCAGGGATCAGGTGCTGAAATCTCCTGACCAGGCAACAGAGCATAACCGATGCCGCTCCCCTCATGATGAGACTATCTTTGGGAAAGCTACACTCTCCAGTTGCTCCATTTGAGGCCAGATACATTGGCGTTGAAAGATCCTTCCTGTAAGAATCATCATGACTTCTTAAAGCAAGAGTATTTTGAGATTGCCAGTACAAATCTCCTCCCAGAACGTACAACAGTGTAATCATTGTCGGCATTTTCCTTGACCCCAAATCCTTCGACATATTATAATATTTGTTATTGTATAGTTATTATCAAACGTGTTGAGAATAGATCGCACGCAAAAGGTGAAGATATGGCTAAAACACAAAAGAACGTGAGTTTCTCACTCGGATCACATGACCGAAAATTCATTGAAAATCAAGTAAATGAAGGACGCTTTGGCAATCGCACCGAAGTTGTAAGAGCTGGATTACGCCTCCTTGAGGACTACGAGAATAAACAAAAACTGCAAAGATTACGCCTTGAAGTTGCAAAAGGAGATTCCGATCTTCAAGCCGGTCGAGTAACTGAATATGAAAACGGACAATCTCTTTTTGACGATATTGTTAAAAAATAGGAGATTGTCATCAAACCACTTCGCTTATTTTTAACGGATGTAGCAAGGTCTGACCTGAAAGCCATATATGAGTATATCGCAAAAGATAACGAAGCCGCAGCTATCTCGTTTATCCGGGATTTATCAGATAAACTAGAGCATCTTGCCCAAACGGGCATCACAGGATCCTCTAGAGATTGGGTCAGTGTAGGCTTGCGGGCTTTTCCATATAAAGGTCGGTGTTTCTATTTTCGAATTATTAAAGACCAAATGATAGTCATTCGTGTCTTGCATGGTAAGCAGGATGTGAGTGCTCAATCTTTCTACGATGAATTTTAGCTCAAGACATTGCCAAGAGCCGAACAGCCTATGTTGAAATACCTTTCTCCCGCATAGCCGTGGATGACCTGTGAAGCTTTCCCGGTTCTGCTTTCATTGCGGGCGCTCAGGAAGGTGAAGCCTTCGTTGCTCCCAACCGGTTGCAGACTATCTTTGGGAATCTCTACTTTAAAATTTTATTATTTTCTATCGATTTCGAGGAAATAGAGAGTTTTCCTATAGGTAAAACCTAAATTGAAAGCTTCGGCTTTAAAATATAGGCTGCCAGAAATAGTTACAACCCTTACATCTTGGCAATAATTTTTCCCAATAAATCTGAAAAGGTATTAATTTCTTTATTCGTCAACTACGTTGATATTTCATGAGTGAATGCTTCATAAAAGCGATGATGCTCTAGACTGATCAAGCACCTGGGTTTCAGGTGCTTGTCAAGTGGGATATAGTTCTGATCTTATTTAGATTAAAATATTCAAATTTAAACAGAGAGTATTTCTCGATTAATTAATGATGTTGATATTTGAAATGTTTGGTATTTTCCTCTCCCTGCTCTGAAAAATTGCAAGTCACCCCCCAGTCGCCAACTTCATCAAAACTGAAGTTTGCTGCATACATTCCGCCACCGAAAGGCATTAATTTACCGGTCTGTTTTTTACCAGATGGTGAGATAACTTCAATTTCTCCTTTGGCCTGTTTCAGTTGTTTGCTATTTTTTGAGAGCGAAACCATGATATGATGTGTCTTCCCCTCAGGATCTTTCATTTTCATGCTTTCCAGGCTCATAACTTGAAAGACGGCTTTTACCCCATTAGAATCATCTACGTACTTGAAGTGCTCTGCGGAATTTTTCTTGTCATGTGCCATTGAGCCGTGATCCATTTTGTCACCTGACATATCTCCGTGGCTTCCATGGTCACCACTTTTCATAGCCCATGCGGACGATACGGCAAAAAAAAGTACCAAGGCAACTATCATTCCTTTAGACTTGATCATACTATTCTCCAGAAATTTTACTGTTTAAATTTTTCAATCCCTTTCAAGAAATACACACCAGATAGGGCTCATTAATTTAGAATTAGATTATGATGCTATCAGCATTGGCTCCCCATAATGCTTAAAGCGTGAAATACTCAGTAAATCAACACATTGAGCATTATAAGAAAAGCGGCTCTTCGCAGGAAACGGTGCATAAAAAAACTTAACAAATTAAAAAGCATGAGTTCTTTTAGGTAGATAGAGGCCGGCCAGCCATCCTTCTACCTACAGAGGAACTCATGCTTGTTGAACAGATAATCAAACAGACGGTTGATTTGCAAGGTTTTCGAGTACATAGGGTCACCAATGATCCAGACGGATTTGTAGCTGAAATTCGACCTGACGCCCGGTATGGAATCCGCTGTGGAACATGCGGCCACCTTGCCACGTATCGAGACAGGCGTGATGAACGTTATTTCCGTCATGTGCCCTTGTGGAATATTCCAGTCTGGTTCAGGTATCAGCCCCGAAGGGTATACTGCCCCAGGTGCAGAGGTATCCGCATTGAAAAGCTTCCCTGGGTAAAGGGCAAGCACCGATTTACCCTGGCCTACAGCTGCTTTCTTGCCAAATGGGCTGAAATGCTTCCGTGGTACTCGGTGGCCAAACTGTTCAACTGCTCCTGGGGCACCGTGGCCGCGGCCGTAAAGAGCGTGGTCAGCTTTGGCATGGAGCACCGTGACCTCAGTGGTATCACCCACATCGGCGTTGATGAGATTTCGCGTAAGAAGGGTCAAGTGTATCTCACCAATGTCTATGATCTCCGCTCAAAAACATTGATATGGAGCGGAGTGGAGAGAACCAAGGACGCTTTGCGATCTTTTTTCACCTATCTCGGGCCAGAGCGTACGGCAGCCCTCCAGGGTATTTGTTGCGATATGTGGAAACCCTATGTCGAGGTGATCAAGGAATGCGCTCCCCAGGCAACTCTGGTCTTTGACAAATTTCATATCGTTCGCCACTTGATGGAGGCCGTAGACCAGGTCCGCCGTGACGAGATCCGCGAGAAAGGCAAAGAGCATAAAGCTCTCATGAAAGGCAGTCGGTATATCTGGCTCAAGAACCCTTGGAACCTGACTCCGAAGCAGCAAGTCAGGCTCAGCAGCCTTGAGCATATGAACCTGAAGATCAACAGGGCGTATCTCCTCAAAGAGCGTTTTCGCGACCTGTGGTCATACAAGACGAAACCGTGGGCCAGAAAGCATCTGAAGCAGTGGTTCTGGTGGGCGACCCATTCCCGCCTGCAACCCATCCGTGATTTTGCTTGGATGGTCCGGCGCCACGAAGAAAACATCCTGACCTGGTTTCACATGCCCATCAGCAACGGCACTGTCGAGGGGCTCAATAACAAGGCCAAGGTGGTCAGCCACAAGGCCTATGGGTTCCGAACTGCCGAGAACTTTATCTGCAATCTCTACCACTGCATGGGTAACTTACCGACTCCACCGATCTTGCACCGATTTGTGTGAGGAACCGTTTTTTTTATGGCCCGAAACCGCAACTGGCTTACGCGCTCATTGTTTCAGTATCAGTACTTATCATAGCCTGTCCCTGCGCACTTGGACTTGCCACACCGATGTCGATCATGGTTGCGACAGGTAAAGGCGCAAGCTTGGGAGTTCTTTTCAAAAATGCTGAAGCAATTGAAACATTATGTAAAGTTGACACGCTTGTTGTCGACAAGACCGGTACGCTTACCAGGGGACGACCTGAATTGACTAATGTAACAACGATAGGAAATATGGCCGAAGAGACATTGCTTTTCCATGCTGCAAGCCTGGAAAGGTTC
This sequence comes from Desulfogranum aggregans, assembly GCF_055398265.1. Classification (NCBI taxonomy): domain Bacteria; kingdom Pseudomonadati; phylum Thermodesulfobacteriota; class Desulfobulbia; order Desulfobulbales; family Desulfobulbaceae; genus Desulfogranum; species Desulfogranum aggregans. The sequence goes on from NZ_AP042447.1 coordinate 1,770,215, forward strand.
AGCGAGCATCCCTTGGCTGAAGCGATTGTCCGCAATGCAAAAAAGCGTGATATAGCCCTAACCGACACGAGCGGATTTGAATCATATACGGGGAAAGGCGTTTCCGGTACTGTTGACGGTATCACCGTATTACTTGGCAATCTTAAACTGATGGAAGATTTTGAAATTGATACCTCTTCCTGTCATGATGAGGCCGATGATCTACGAGGTGAAGGCCGAACTGTTATGTACGTTGCTGTTGATAATAAGCTGGTTGGTATACTGGCAGTGTCAGATCCGATAAAAGAAACAACGCCGGAGGCAATTGCAAAACTACACAGCGAAGGGTTAAAAATTATCATGCTAACCGGTGATAACCGTTCTACAGCCAAAGCAGTCGCTGCCAATCTCAATATTGATGACGTGATGCCAGAAGTCCTGCCAGAGCAAAAAGCAGAAAAAATAAAAGAATTTCAGAGCTATGGCAGTGTCGTTGCCATGGCCGGGGACGGCATCAATGATGCGCCTGCCCTGGCTCAGGCTGATGTTGGCATAGCAATGGGTACCGGAACTGACGTGGCTATGGAATCAGCCGGAGTCACACTGGTGAAAGGAGATCTCAATGGAATTGTTCGTGCAAAAATCCTTTCCAATGCGACTATGACCAATATTAAACAGAACTTGTTTTTTGCATTCATCTATAACGGGCTGGGAATACCTGTCGCCGCAGGCATTTTGTATCCTTTTTGGGGCATCTTGCTTTCTCCAATCATAGCGGCAGCCGCCATGAGCCTGTCATCTGTTTCTGTTATCGGTAATGCTCTGAGACTGCACCATAAAGAAATCGACTAATATAATCCACGGTGTTGACATGAACAATAACATGAAAAGAAAGTACCTCCTTTTTCTCCTTTTGACAGTTCCTCTGGTGGTCTTGTCAGGTTGCTCCCACCAGAGAATGGGCCAGTCTTTCCAGGGATGGAATCACATGATGGGGGGAGGCTTTGGAGGGATGTTCATGTGGCTTATCTACCTTCTCATAGGAGGAGCAATTATCTATTTTATTTTTTCGCGGAGAAATGATGTGCATAAAAAAGATAATTCCGCACCGCAGAATTATCTCGATATTCTTAAAAAGCGATATGCCAGTGGAGAAATAGATAAAGAAGAATTTGACCGGCTCAAAAACGAGCTCGAAGATTAAGCAGTGTATCGTTTTGGGTAAAGATATCGAGTTCGTTACGATTGTTGTCAATTGACAAAGATTATGTTCATACAACAGTGGATTAATGCCATAGAGAGGAAAACCATATGCAGGGAAAAGACAAAGGCAGCATTAAAGAATATTTGAGATTCTTCGCAATGATTGGAACATCAATGGTGGTGATGTTCTTTCTGATGTATTTGCATTCTTACCAGATCATCAGTCATGCCTGGTTCAGCGAAACGCGATTATTTATGACCTTCATAATGGGTGGTGCAATGATGATTGTCATGCTGTCGTTTATGCTCGGTATGTATAAAAACAGCAGAGTCAACATGGTCATTTTTACTGGAGCCGCCATACTGCTATTCACTTCTGTATGGCTTGTCCGAAGTCAGGTGACTGTAACAGGAGTTGATTACATGGAAGGTATGATACCGCATCACTCAATTGCTATTCTTACAAGTGAGCGAGCCAAAATTTCAGATCCACGTGTACGTGAACTCGCAGATAAAATTATTGCTGCACAGCGAAGAGAAATCAAAGAAATGGAGTGGCTGATTGAAGATATCAAAACTAACGGTATAGCAGCGGACCGGCTAGAAGCCACAGCAAGGCCTGTGCCGCAATTTTCAGGCATGTGAGATTAAGAACCAAGATATCTGTCCTATACATGGTTAACACACCAAAATCACCAGAAACAGTTTATGCTAATTACGAACAGAAAAAGATCTTCTGACGGCGGATGGTCTAAGGCTTAATAAGCCAGCCGCCATACTTATTCGTGAGATTAATCTTGTCCTTTTCTCATTCTAAACGAACAATAGGTACGAACTTTGAAGTCGCCCAAATCGCGTTCTTGAAATTGAACTCGATCCTGTTGTTACTGCGGTCAGGAGGTTAGCCAGGCTTACCGTTTTGCGACATAGTTAATTTGCCTAAATTGTCTGTTGTTTTTTCGACCTCCTGCAAGGCCTTTAGGAGGTCTTTGCAATGAATGGAGTATCTTACCATGGCTGAACATATCAAGTTGCCTTTCGGCTTCATTTTTTTGATTTTATTATTTTCTTCGACTGGATACGGCATGGTCCGAGAATACCGCTTGGTTATCGATCAACAGGAGATCCGGATCGGCGACAAACATGCTTCCGGCATGACCATCAACGGTTCGATACCTGGTCCGACGCTCTATTTTGAAGAAGGTGATCTGGCACGTATCCATGTCGAAAACAGGATGGATGTATCGACCTCAGTACATTGGCATGGCCTTTTGGTACCACCCACCATGGATGGCGTTCCTTATGTTACCCAGGTGCCAATACAGCCTGGGACCACATTTATTTACGAGTTCCCTATCAGACAGACCGGAACTTACTGGTATCACTCCCATTCAGAGCTACAGGAGCAGAGTGGCCTGTACGGCTCCATCGTAATTGCCGATAACCAGCACCAGGTTGACCGCGATCTGATCCTGTTGCTATCGGATTGGACAACCGAAGAACCTGCTTCAGTACTGCGTACGCTTAAACGCGGCAGCCATTGGTATGCTCTGGAAAAAGGTTCTTCCCAGTCAATTTTCGGCGCCGCGACTGTCAATCATCTGGGTGACTATTTTATGCGGGAATTGCAACGGATGCCAGCCATGGATATTGCCGACATAGCCTATGACTATTTCCTTTCAAACGGTTCTCCTGAAACACGACTTGAAGCAAAACCGGGTGAACGTATCCGCTTGCGTGTGATAAATGGCTCTGCCACTACTTATTTTCATCTCAACTTTGGAGGGGGGCCAATGACCATTGTCAGCGCTGATGGGCAGCTGGTTGAGCCGGTGAAAAGCGACCTTTTCCTTATCGGTGTGGCTGAAACCTATGATTTGCTCCTAGACCTGCCATCTGCTGGAAGCTATGAGTTCCGGGCAACTGCTCATGATGGTTCGGGTTATACTTCTACCTGGCTTGGTTCCGGAGCCAAACACCCGGCCAAAATGATCCCAAAGCCGAACCTCTACCAGCCGATAAACCATGGTGAAATGACCTCCATTTTTGCCTTAACTCCTGCAGGGACAATGGGTATGCCTGATACGGCAGTGGACAAGGGGATGTTTGACCAACCCGGCATGTTCCATAACATGAAAGACACAATGTCCGGCCATTCGATGCACTCCTCAACTCATAACGGGAATCGACCTAATATCAAAAATGAGAATCAACGCTCCATGCCTATGAATTCTCACTCCATCGCGGATAACAAAGCAGGCAATGGAATGGATATTTCGGCAGAAAATCATCAGCCGCAATCTATGCCAACTATCCAGGAACATTCGGGTTCAGCCCGGCCATATGGTTCCAGTTTTGGCCTCTTGGTACCTGATATTGCCTCGCGTCTGTATCTTGCCAGTGAAGGTGGACCAAAGCGACCACAAACCCCATACAAAATGCTCAGTTCTGCTGCTCCCTCAAGTCTACCGGAAGATGCCCCTGTTCGGGAAATAAGACTGACTCTTGATGGCGATATGGATCGCTATACCTGGTTTATCAACAACAAACCAATCTCAGAGAGCGACTCTATTGTCATCCGAGAAGGTGAGATCACCCGCTTCATCATGATCAACCGGACTATGATGCACCATCCGATGCATCTTCATGGTCATTTTTTCAGGGTACTCAATGGTCGGGGTAGCAAAGCTCCGCTCAAACATACCGTAGACGTGGCACCCATGAACACCACGGTTATAGAGTTTTATGGAAATGAAGTTGGCGACTGGTTCTTTCACTGTCATCTGCTCTATCACATGAAATCAGGTATGTCACGTGTGATACATTACAAACAATACAATGCATCGCCAGAGATGGCAGCAGTCAGACATTTTATCTATAAAGATCCTTTCTACTTTTACGGCATGGCAGATATACTTTATTCCATGACCGAAGGCGAATTAACTCTTGCCAATTCACGCTGGGATTTTTCGGCTGCCTGGGAGGTAGGCTGGCAAGGTGTGGAAAAGACAGAATGGGAAGGTTTACTTAGCGCTAGTTACTATATCAATCGATTTACTTCTTTTTTTGCAGGAATGAACATTAGGGGTGAGGATTCTGAGTCTGAAGAAACACGTGGAGTATTTGGCTTTAACTATCTTTTACCCTTGAACTTCGAATTTGGAGCTTGGCTCGACACCGATGGGGGTGGACGTTTCATGTTAGAGAAAGAATTTGAACTGACGCCACGGCTTGGCCTGCACGGGGAAGCAAGATATGACACCCACGAACTATGGGAGGGCAAGATTCAGCTCGAATATATGATCAATAAGGATTTCTCGGGGATAGCTAACTGGCATTCAGAGTATGGAGTCGGGATAGGGGTTCAGGTTCGTTTTTAGACTGATAATTTTTAAAATAAGGGGCGATTTTTATGAAATATGTTGGTGTGTTTACTATCACGCTGTTATCTGTTCTGGGAGTAATTCTCGGAAATGCCAGAGCACATCAGTGGAAAGCACCGAAGAAAGCTGCAGAGCTGCGCAACCCTTTGACCGCTAATGAGCTTACTATTGCTACCGGAAGAACCTTGTACCGGCAGCACTGTAACTATTGTCATGGTGACGATATGCAGGGTATGACGGTCGAGTCGACTGGTCTCAGCAAGCCAACGCCGGATCTGATGAAAACTTGAAGATGCACAGTGAGGGAGGATTTTTCTGGAAAATACGTGAAGGTAGAGGTGATATGCCAGCCTTTAAAGAAGTACTTACGGATAAGGAAATATGGTCGATTATCACTGCCATAAAACAAGCTACAAAAGAGAAATGATTGCAATACTATTTGGCTATTAACAAAGCGGAGTTTGTGTTGTTTTTATTTGTGGCAAACTTTACGTATAATTTCTATCCAGAAAGATTGGTCACCCTTAAATTCTGCCCAAAACTACGAAATATTGGATTTAAGATTGTCCATGAGCATCTCAATGCGGTGCAGATACGCATAGGTTTGATGCGCCTACTATGTTTTCTACAGGGATTCATTTTTACCGCATTGACAGAGGCTAGAAATGGCAAGATCAACCACCCCTGCAATACTGCAGCTTACAGGCTTATCATCGCCAGGTCAAAGGGGGAAGGTTAGCAGTCCCGCTTTTCCCTTCAACTTGCGGTGTTCCCTGAAGGTATTGCGGAGAAATTAGTGGTGATTTAAGCGATCAGGAAACAAATCAAATAGATCTACCGGTTGGGTAACTTAGACCTATGACCTGGCAACGCTAACTATTAGCGTAACCGGCGGAAGCAGCAGGCTGGCGATCCTTGTTGGCGCATGCATTTTGCCCAGTAATTGCCTTAGCGGACAATTAAGGTGGAGTTTCATCAATATCTTCGTAATCACTTGTGGTGAACGGTGGCGTACAGAGTGCCAAGAACACCAAATCCTCCTGACCTGTGTTCGTAATTCGCTGCCGACACATCGGAGGAATAATTACGACATCACCTGGTTTCACATCTTCAGCCGACAACGTGCCAATCTCTACACGGCCAAAACCACTGAGAATATAGTAACGTTCGCCTGATTTTTTAAGACGATGCCATCGAGTTGTTACTCCTGGCTCGACGCGTGCTCTGGCAATTGACAAACTTTCATCATCAGCGGAATTGGATAACTCCACTATGAAGCATTTTTCAGGTGTGTAAAACTCGCCTGAAAGGTCCTGTTTTCTGATCGATTGCTTCATGGCTATTTCCTTTTATCTATCTCACCTTATACAGGGAGCGACCCTGTTTTTTCATGAAATAATTATTTCATGAAATATTTATTTTCCTCAACAGTTCGTTTATTCAAAACAATTATTTAGAATCAGGAGGTTACCACCTTACGAATGCCGATCGCGATACTCATAAAACATCACTTACCGGCTACTGCATCACAGTCATGTGCTCACCATCCGAGGCGACAGTTACCGATTAAGAGAAAAGCGGCGTTCAGGTCTGATGCGCTCAGAGGCCCAGTCTAAAGAAAAAAGAGCAACCCAATATCGACACAGGGGGGCAATTCTTCGTGTCGCTAGGGGGTCAATTTCTGATGTCGTTTGACACCCTCACCACCTGCTCCTGCAGCTCATTGAGGGTGTTCAGGTCTAATTGTGAGGCGGTGAGGCGCAATCAAAAGATCCGCCACGGTGGCCCCGGTAACCAGCTCCCGTGAATTCCGCCCTGCTACATCAACCACCACCATGTCAAATTTGTCATTCAAAATGCCCAGGTCCGAGGAAATGTTATTCTCCTTGGACACGACGAGTAATTCCGGCTGGTGCTGCTCTTCAATTCGGTACTGGTGCCACTTGGATGCACTGCGCTGACGGTCTGCATCAACCAAAACCACGTCCATTCCCCTCACTGTTATGGCATTAAAATAACCGAGGGAGCTGCTGTCTCGACGTTTTTTTTGGGTAATCATTAGAAGAAAACTGAACAGGAGGCTGTAGTATTATGGCCTGTTATTCAGATTTGTTTTTCACGAAAGATCTAGTTTTGAAGCGATTTTTCATGACAAAGAAACTTTTTTCGTGCCATAATAAACTCAACAATGGAAAAAGAAATTCATAACAATGACCATATATAACCAAAATTCACATACCGGAACCATTTTTCGTGGTTTTTCAATCCCAGAAAAAGGATCCTTCCTGGCAGGGTACGCTGAGCTCATTGCAGCGTATGGGCTAAAAGTACCTTTGCCTGATACCCTTTGTATCATAGGGACCAAGCATAAAAAATACGTAGATGGACGCTGGAATGTGTTTACGCCACGTCATAGGCCAGAAGATACGCTTTATGGGCACCTCACATTTGCTCTAAAATATGAAGCGATTGATTTAGGACTCCTTAACGCCTTGTTCCAGGTGGTAAGAGCGACAGACATTGAATCCATGGTTCGATCAGAGCCAACCGGGATGTATAGCCGGAAAATCTGGTTTTTATGGGAGTGGTTACGTGAAGAACTGCTCGATCTTGAAGACGCGGCAAAATGTAACTTCGTCTCCTTGGTTAATAGCAAGCTGCAGTTTGAAGGCATACACACCCTTTCCAAACGTCACCGGATCCGGAATAACCTGCCAGGAACTAAGAATTTCTGCCCTCTCATCAGAAAAACAAAAAAGCTTGAACAATTTCTGGGTAAAAAGCTCTCAGAGGCAGCTGTCAACAACATTGGCCAGACGCATCCCGACCTTTTGAGCCGCGCAGCATCTTTCCTTCTCCTGAAAGACTCCAAAGCCTCATACACAATCGAAGGGGAGAGCCCACCACATAACCGCATCGAAAGGTGGGGTAGAATTATCGGTGAGGCAGGAGGCCGCCCTTTAAGTGTCGAAGAGTTTGAGTACCTACAAAAGCAGGTTATTGCGGATAGCCGTTTCATTAAACCGGGACTGCGTACGGAAGGCGGTTTTGTCGGTGGACATGACCGGGTATCAGGCATGCCCATGCCGGATCACATTTCCGCACGTCCGGACGATCTGGAAACGCTCATGTCAGGCCTGCTTGATACTTACGGGCTTCTTCAGGAGAATGACTTTGACGCGGTCCTCATGGCCACGATCATCGCATTTGGCTTTGTGTTCATTCATCCTTTTGAAGATGGCAACGGCCGGATTCACCGCTACCTGTTTCACCACATCCTGATTGAGAGTGGTTTTGTTCCCCAAGGGCTCATATTTCCGGTGTCAGCCGTTATCCTGGAACGTATCGATGAATACCGGAAAACCCTGGAGCACTACTCAAAGCCCAGGCTTGGTTTAATTGAGTGGCGTCCAACAGAGAAAAATAACGTGGAAGTGCTCAATGAGACAATTGACCTGTACCGTTTTTTTGATGCGACCAAGCAGGCTGAATTTTTCTTTGAATGCATTGAGGAAACAGTGTCACAAACTTTGCCTGAGGAGGTTGAATATTTACGAAAATATGACCTGATCAACGAGTTTATAAAGAACTATATCGATATGCCAGACAACTTGGTTGACCTGCTGATCCGCTTTTTGTCCCAGAATAACGGTAAGCTCTCAAAGCGTGGTCGAACCAAAAAGTTTGATAAACTGACAGATAAAGAAATACAGGCTATTGAGATAAAATACGCAGAAATCTTTAGGTAATTGATGCATCAGACATTTCTGCACCGCCATGAGCTAGAAATTTTGGCTCATTTTTCGAGTAAAAACAATATTATTTCGCTTTTCTCTGAACGTGAGGAACCTGTCAAAATGTAAGTTGAAAGCGGATTATACAACTCTGCCAGCGAGGTCGCCCAAGAGGCCCTGAGGCTTCTCAAATCTCGTGAGGATCTCACTGAAAGCCGAATTAACGCTCAAAAATTAGACATCCAAAAAGGAAATACCTCTTTGGATGACGGGATGGGAATGGAGATTCACCGAGCTGTTTGAAAGATTTGAGATTAGCGTGCTAGCTAGTCTGCAAATTTCTGCTGTGCAGTACGAGGTTTTCGACCTCGTAGGGGCCGGTAAAACCCTGGAAACGTTGGGGTCAATTCTGTTATCTTTTGCATGGTGCAAGACTAACAATTTTTTACCATATTTTCAGGACTATATTAGGTAAATTAGGTAAACTTTAGTTTGAGAACTGTAGGCACGTTTTACTGCAGTCGAAAAATAAAATCACCAAATATCAGCACGTTGCACTTTCAAGTCTCCTGATTTTGGTCAAAACCTGTAGGCACACGTTTGAGTAGTTTGTTATTGACAGGTTGGGGATACGCATTTAGCATGATAGGCAATCATGTATTTGCGAACTACTCAACGAAAGAACAAAGACGGCTCGGTAACAAAATACTACCAGCTGGCCCATAACGAACGGCATCCGGTCACCGGTAAGGTGACTGCTAAAATTATCCACAGCTTCGGGCGGGCAGACCAGTTGGACCGTGAAGCCTTGGTGCGGTTATGCCGATCCGTTGCCAGAGTCTGCGGCGTCGAGGTTATTGATCCTCTGGACGGTGAAGTGCGCAAAGGCGGCTTACCGGAAGATGTCAAGATCCTCCGGACCGTCGATTTCGGTACAGTTAAAATCATCGAGGAACTGTGGGAGCAATACGGTATCGGCAAAATATTCAGGGAGGTTGCCAAAAAGAAGCAGGTTCCCTATGAAAAAGCCCTGCTTGCCATGGTTGCCAATCGACTGTGTACTCCGGAATCAAAACTTGGTGTTTGGGACAGGTGGCTTGAAACTGTATATCTGCCAGGGTGTGACAGCTTGCAACTGCATCACATGTATGAGGCCATGGACTTGCTCCATAGCCATTCGGATAAGGTAGAGCGGGAGATCTTTTACAATGTGGCCAACCTGCTGAACCTGACGGTGGATCTCATCTTCTATGATACCACTACAGCATCTTTTGCCATTGATTATGAGGATGAGGAAGGCCCGCGGCAGTATGGTCATACGAAAGAAGGGACATGGGCGCCTCAGGTCGTTGTCGCCCTGGCTGTTACTCGAGAGGGTATCCCTGTGAGAAGTTGGGTATTCCCCGGCAATACTGCTGACGTCAGTACTGTCGAGACCATAAAAAGCGATCTTCGAGGGTGGAATCTTGGCAGGGCGCTGTTCGTTGCTGATTCCGGGATGAACTCCGAAGGGAATCGAAAGGAACTGGCTAAGGCCTGCGGCACATATCTGCTTGCCACCAGGATGGCCAGTGTCAAGGAGGTTAAGGAAACAGTTCTTTCGCAGCCAGGTCGTTACAGGGAATTCTCTGAAAATCTTCATGCCAAAGAGGTGAACCTCGCCAACGGCAAGCGATATATCGTCTGTTATAATCCGTCGGAGGCCAGACGGCAGGCCACCCACCGAGAAAAAATTGTTGCCATGCTTGAATGGGAACTCAAGCAGCACAAAGACAAGAGTGCAACCAGGAAATGGGCTATAGCCCTGTTGGGTTCTCGAAGGTACAAAAGATACCTGACCATAACTGAGAAGGGCACCGTCCGGATCGACCGTAAAGCCATAAAGGCTGCGGCAAAGTATGATGGCAAGTGGGTACTGGAAACCAACGACATCCACCTGAGCCTTGAGGATGCGGCCTATGGTTACCGTGGCCTGATGGTCATTGAGCGGTGCTTCCGCTCACTTAAGCGTACGCAGATCAAAATGATGCCAATGTACCATTGGGCTGAAAGGCGAATAGAAGCCCATGTAAAAATATGTGTGTTGGCACTATTCGTAGAGCGGATAGCGGAGCTGAAATGCAAAAAACCCTGGTCACAGATTAGACGGGTTGCGTCTAAAATACAGGCAACGGAGTTCGCCACACCAGATCACAGTTTTTACCAATTAAATGAGCTACCCAAGGGGGCGAAGTCCATGCTGAACTGCCTTTCAATTGACCGACTTCACGAGGTTTTTGGTATAAAAACTGTTAAAAACGGTACTGCAATAACGTAGGCACACGCGAAAAACAGCGTCCTTTGCCAAGGCCCGCGGGAGCAGGCTTAGCGCCGAGGTGTTGATTTTGAATTTTAAACCCCAGGTAAAAAAAATGGCTTAAACTCGTGCCATTCTGGTCTGTCCCTTAATATTCACTTGGTTTTCAACCTTACTGCGATAATAGGTATCCACCATTGCTCAACGGGGGAAGAAAGAGGCAGGCTAAGAAAGAGGACAGAAAAAAAAGCCTGGAATGTATGACGGTCTTATAAGCGATATACACCCAGGCTTTATTCATAACGAGTGGGGTTACTCGTTATATTTGGTCGGAACGAGAGGATTTGAACCTCGCGCTCCGCGTTTAGTTAACTGAAATTAAATAACTTTTTTCATAATGAGATACCAGTGTGATACACATTGGCATCACGGAAGATGAGTTTATGCCCTACCCTTTATTTCAGTTTAAATTGATTTACAATCGCAGCCAATTTCTCCGCCAATGCGAGTAATTCATTGGCCTGACTATTTACCTTGTCACTATCCTGATTAATAACCCCAGCCACCTGACTCACCTCATTTATCTCTTGAGATATCTCCTGGGACACAGCAGAACTTTGTGCCACATTTTCATTTACCTCGGCGATTCCTTGCGCAGCTTGTGAGACATTGGTGGCGATCTCCGCTGTCGAGGCTGATTGTTCCTCCACCGCTGTCGCAATGGTACTCACTATATCATCTATATCATTTATGATATTACTAATATCATTCATCTCTCCAATAGTAAGATTTGTAGAATTTTGAATTGCCTCAATTTTATCACGGATTTCGAGAGTTGACTCTGAGGTTTGTTTGGCCAAATCTTTGATTTCATTTGCAACAACTGCAAAACCTTTCCCAGCTTCACCGGCTCTTGCAGCTTCAATCGTTGCATTAAGTGCGAGCAGGTTGGTTTGCTCTGAAATTTCCGTAATAGCCTCAGTGACTTTACTGATCTCAGTGGCTGCTAATCCCAATTCATCCATTCGACTGGAAGCCACTTTTGATTTTTTCACAGCTTGTTCAGTTACTTGCCTTGCCCTAGAAGCGTTTCCAGCAATTTCATTCACCGTAGAGCTCATTTCTTCGGCAGCTGAGGCTACCATGTTTACATTGGTAGCGGCCTGTTCTGAAGCAGCAGCCACGTTATTCATATTTGCACTCATCTGCTCGGCAGCAGCAGCTACTGTAGTAGAACGATTTGCTGCGTTCTCAGAACCAGTAGTCATGGTTTTCGACAAGCCCGATAATTCTACAGCTGAACCATTCAGATTTTTAATATTATCACCAATTTCGCTAATTACTCCATGGAGTTTCTCAACAAACGTATTAAACCAAGTAGAGAGTTCACCGACCTCATCTTTTGTTTTAACCTCCAATCGCATGGTGAGATCGCCCTCACCTTCAGCAATGTCCTTGAGACCAAAAACTGCTTGATTCAAAGGACGCACTATAGATCCTGAAACAATGAGTAGAAAAATAATTACTAAGACCGTTGAAATCAAAGCCGTTAAAATAATGCTATTTCTAATTGAAATCGCTGAACGCAAAAATTCATCTTTATCTTGTGTTAGAGCAACACTCCATCCTTTTAATGAAACTGGCGCATATCCGGCTATTTTGGGTACTCCTTTGAACACATAACCTTGAGAACCATTTTGGCCAGCAATCATAGCCTGAGTAATTTCAGACATATCCTTTAAAGTTTTTAGATCAAGCTTCATTTCAAGTTCTTTATTAGGATGAGCAATGACGATTCCATCCTGATCAGCCATGAACGCATAGCCAGTAGTCCCCATTTTCACTTCTGAAACCAATGTAGTTAATGGTTCTGCTTTTAGAGAAAGACCGAATATACCCAAAAACTCATTCTTTCTTGAGTAAATTGGAGAACTAACCACATAAATCCTATCACCGGTTACTTTAGAAACTACAACGTCACCAGCGACCGCTTTCCCGGAATTTTTTGCTTGTTTAAAATATTCCATATCAGCAAGATTGACGCCTTTATACTCCTGGCCATTCGTCAATTCACCAGTATACATATGCCCTGTACTATCGGTAACAAAAATGCCGAGATAATTTTTATCCAACAACTTGAACTTTTCTTTCATTTGCTGCCGTAATTCAGCAATTTCGGACAAGGCTCCTTCAACCCCAAGCTCTTTTACCTTTTCCCCCACTATCCTGACATTCATGTCAGTGGCATGAGCAGCTGCGGTTTTGGTTTGTGCATCCAGTGTCTTATCTATGATGGCCGCGATTTTTTCGGCCTGAGATGAAGCACTATCCCTTGAGATAGACACCAATCCGTTCGAGGCTTTTTTTACAGATACCATCCCCACTATCACAAGCGGGAGAATGACCGCAATGCAGCCACCTAATATCAACCTAAAGCCTATTGCCCTTACATTCATCTAACTCCCCCTCTCAAAAAAATTGAATCACACCAAACCCTTCCAAACATAAAACACATTTCTATGTTAGGATTCGGTTAAGTCAAAAGTCAAAAAAAAGATTCTCTAACAAGGGAAAAAAGTAAAAAATACGGAAACGATAATTCACCAAATCCTAGCATATACAAACAAAGAATATTGTTTTGCTTCAGATGGAAATGGAGAATCCGCCAAGTTGAGTTAGTGAGTTCTTTCTTTCAAGAGTTCTTACCTACCCTTTACCGCGAGGGTAGCCCCGCCAAGGCCCGATATCCGAGAATGGGCCTCGACTAAATGCTCGCCGGAGGATATCGGGCCTTGGCGGGGCGGATTATTTCCCTGAAACATACCTACTCTTTTTTCCTTTCTCGCCTGTCTGGCCATTTCAAGCTTCAGATCCCGTTTTTTAAATATTTCGTCTGCTGGCTCCTTCAATTTATCGATTGGTGCTATGTAACCAATGGCACTGTTAAGCCGAACATGATTGTAATGGTGGATATAATCGCAAACAACTCTTCTCGCATCATTGAGGCTCAGTAACACTCCAGGCCTAATGCATTCTCTTTTCAGGGTGCCGCGCCATCGTTCAAGCTTTCCGTTGCTTTGAGGGTAATACAGAGAAGGCCGGACAGGGGTCATCCCGGCAATCCGGAATACTCTTTGAAATCTTTGGCAACAAATTGCGGCCCATTATCCGATATGATTCTCGGCTTCTTATCCAGAAATTGTTCCCGTGCCCGTTTCAGCACAATTTCAATATCCTGCTTCGTCATGGATTTACGCAGTTCCCAGTGGACGATATAGCGGCTACACCCATCAAGAATGGAACACAGGTAGTAAAAGGTCCCGCATATATTGATGCAGGAGACATCGATATGCCAGTGCTCATGGATACCCAAAGGTTGGCGGAATCCATTCCCCTTTTTCGATTTTTTATTATTCCACTTCTGCAACAGCCCCTCAGCACTCGCTTAATACCCGATAGGTAGAGCTTAGGCTGACGGCAACAATATCATTGTCCAGCATCATAAAGGTGAGCCGTCGATAACCTTCATCTGGAAATTTATGATGGTACGCAATTATTGCCTGCTTTTCCCAGGCATCAAGCCAGAAATCACGAGGAACAAGACCGTTGTGCTCATTGGCCTTGCCGTAATGGTCTTTCCAGTTGTGTAGTACTTGCTCGATTGAATTTGCAGCCAGTTAATAAATGTCTTCACGGGGAGACCTGTGGCCTCTGACCAATACCTCACAAAATCGATAATGCTGTCCCGGATATCGTGAGGAACCCAGGTGCCTCTCAGATCTCCCCAAGATCTTTTTTTCGCTTTACGTGTTCCTCCATCAATTCAGAGAGCACTTCGTTCTTGCGCTGGAGTTTGTCTTCCAGGGCTTGAAGCTGAGCTTATTCCTGCTTCTGCTTTCTCGTCTTCGAGCGATCAAAAGCTGCTACACCGTGCTCGAAAAATTCCTTTTTCCACCGATAAAAAACCGGTGGGGTTGAGATTATATTCACATCATGGGGCACTCGCGAGAAAACTTGCTACCTTAACATTCAAAAACTTCAAGGTGGGCAGTTGATCCTTCTGCAATTATGACCGAAACCCAAAAAATTGTAATCTGCTCTATTCCGGTTCCTATCGTTGGATAAGGCACTATAATATCTATTGCAGGATGTTATAATGCTTTAATTTTACCATCAAATACATTAATTAAAGATGCTTTCCTTTAGCGTGATTCTGAAAATAGTACCGCCACTGGCATTATCCATAATCTGCAGTGACCAACCGTGGGCCATGACTATTTTATGCACTATTGGCAACCCAAGACCAGTACCATCCTTTTTAGTGGTGAAGAAGGGGGCAAATAGCTTTTGCCTCTGTGTAAACAGAATGCCGTTGCCATTGTCAGTCACATCAAGAATAGCATTTCCAAAAGATGTAAGGGAAAGTGTTACTGTTACGGTATCTCCCTCTGTAGAAGCCTCAATAGCATTAAGCACCAAGTTCACTATCACCTGCTCAAACCGTAAACTATCATAGTGGATGTCAACCACTTCGGCCGCAGGATCGGACTTGTACTTAATAGATACATTGTGCCTCCGAGCTACTTCCTTTATTCTAAGAAGAGAGTTCTGGATAGTTGTGCTAAAATTTTTTCGAATCAGATTTAGAGTCAAAGGTTTGGAAAAGTTGAGCATATCTCCAGTCATTTTTTCCATTTTATCTGCCTCTTTTATGATAAGCTCCAGTTTCAGGCGATCCGGATTTTTGTGATTATTTTGTTTTAAAAGTTGCCTAGCAAGACCGCCGATAAGCACAACGGGTGTTCTCATGTCATGAGCAGCTGCGGCTAGAGACCTGCCCATTACAGCCAGGCTTTCTGTTTGCAACACCTCCTCTCGGGCTTTTGCCTGATGGTTTTTCAGGGTACCTACGAGTATAGCCAGGCTGTTGTATAGCAAAAGGGACAGAATGCTATCTAGATCATTTTTGGAAAAATCCTGCCAGTTCAAGAGCATAAAGGGCAGATAACATACGGTAATAGTCGTAGAGACAAGCAGCGCCCCACGCAAACCGAACCAGAAAGCAGCCAGTACAATTGGCAACAAATAGAGTTCACCATAGAATACCTGAAAATGATTATGACTCTGATTGGTGCTGTAATGCAGCAATGTGATTCCTGCTATGAGCAGAGCCAACAACGTGATTTTTTGTATCGCTTTGGGAATGTTTTTCATTATAGTGTCCCTCTGCATCAAGAATGTCTCGGTCATCCGGCGTCACATTGACGAGTAATGTCACTGTCGCCAGTTGTGAGCAGAGCGGCATACAAATCGCCGCGTTCTCAACCGTTTCGATAGAAGCCGCTGGCGGGCAGCCCTGATGCAACATGAAAACCGGACTCGATTAAATTCTGAAAGTCTTGCCCTCTTTTCGTAAGGAGCCATTAAGAACGAAAATAGAAAAAACCGTTTTTCCGTGCGTTGCTGCTCAGACGTCTCTTAGCACCGGCGTCCTGAAGCCAAGGGGCTAAATAGTCAGAACAAGAAAATTGGTCGAGCATAGCCTCATCAGTATTGTCGATAATCATGCCCATGGCCTCTGTACGGAGGAATGTTCCCGAGATCATAAGGTCTGCGTCAACGTTGGTTGCAAGTGATGCTATTGTTTCTTGACCTACCCTTGAAGACGGTGAAAGCAGGTGGCGAGCCCAGCATAGGTATTTTACCGATCGCTTGACTTAATTCTTCCGTCAGCATGGCAAGAGCTCTTTTGTGCTGTGCGTAAGCCAATTCAGCATGACCGGGCAGTGAAAATTACGTAGCAAATGCAAGTCATTGTTGCTGAACAGCATGTGCGACTAGGCTGGCTTCTCAGCGGGCTTGATGACCAGATCGTGTCCATTTTTTATTACTGCGCGAATCAATTCAATAACTGCTTTGCCTATCCGCACATCCACACGCATGCTTGGGCATTTTTCATAGGACCGCAGCATGCTTTTCAGAGTGTTGCGGTGGTCAGCCGCGACAAAATCCTGTAGTTCTCTGGAGACTGGTTCACCCGGAAGGCCTCGATCGGGAACTACGTCTACGACTGTTAAAACCGCCTGGTTCTTTTTTGCCTCTTCGTTAAACAATTCACTGATTATGATAATTTTGCATGATGCACTATTTATTTTTTTGCCGGGATCGCCAGCCTCCACGTGGTACAAAGGTCGGCCTGAGTATTCTATTCATATTCCTTGCCGGTTCGATAACGTAAAAGATCTTTTCGTCAAACTCGATGATCATGGGCAACAACCATTTGAGGTGTCGTCGCCCACACGCGATATACAGTTCCAGAACCGGACCGTTCATACCTTCTCCCTGAAATACAGTCACCGGCTGTCCCGTGTTGCGAATTTTATCCGCGAGTACCTGTCCATTGGTGGCAGCAAAGACTTTGAGGATGATCTTGCCGAAGGCCAATTTGTTTTCGACCAGGATTCCTGTAACATTTCCACATGCAAAACCCAGGGAGTAAAACATAACCAGAATCGGTGACTGATCGATCTGTTTGATTATGGTGCTGATAGCGGTTATCCAAATGGTTACCTCAATTACGGCAAGAAAAAAGGCGACGATGGCTCGCCCTTGAACCGTAACAATAGTACGGATGGTGCCTAAAGAAACATCGACGACACGGGCAGAGAAAATAAAAAACCCGGTCAGCATAATGTGTGGATCAAAGAGAGAAAGCATAATTTGGGCCTCAGGCAGTCGTTAGAAAATATTAAAGTTTGTTTAAAAAAAATGTCATGCACCTCTCTTTATTGCAGAGCAGTCAACTTTGACGATGTAAACTTTTCCCACCTATGTTCCTTACCAATCCAGTAGTTTAATGATTGTCGTGCACCATTTATCACTGCATGCAATGGATCAACTGCAACTGTAACTTTGATGTTGGTTTTCGATGCTATCAGATTATCCATTCCTGCAATACATGCTCCACCACCTGTCAAAGTAATTCCTGATTCGAGTAGTTCGCAATATACGTTTTTCGGAATTTTTTTTAGAAATTCGACAACAATAAAAATAAATTTTATTAATATAGGTTCGATTGCATTGATCACATCTTTTATATTTACACAACAATTGACTCTTTTTCCGTTGACAGCATCAATGCCGTGAATATCAAATATTCCAACATAGGATTCTTGTTTATTGAATATAGATGAGGTGACATGGGTCAATTTTTCAAGAGAAGTATCTTCCAGTTGCACCCTGTGTCTTGAAAGGATTGCGGAACGAACCAATCTCTGAATATCACTGCACGCTATGTGCACTGTTGTATTATAAATAATGAGTCCTTCCCGAAACACCGCTATTTCTGTTACTCCAGCACCAATATCTACAAGCATTTGCGCATGGGGAAGAGCTGGATTCATTCCAGCTCCGATAGCAGCAGCTAGTGTTTCTGGGATTATTGCCACATGCGATGTTCCGGCATTCATAAGTGCTTTACGAAGGAGTTCGCGCTCTTTCTCTGTTGTACCTATTGGAGCGGTGGCCAAAGCCATTGGCGAAAAAAGATATTTTCTATTCTTGCTCACTAATCTTTTCAGCAAGATGGTTGCATTTTTTAAATCGACAATTACGCCACGACGAAGTGGTTTTGTAGTAATTTTATTATTGATATACTGAAAATAGTCATTTGATACAGGAGCTGTTTTTCCTGACACCTTCTTCATTGAGGAAGGACTATTTATAGTCTCACCATTGAGTGAACTATAAATACGAGTATTCGCGGTACCAACGTCTACTGCAATATTTGGCCGCAACATAAAGGGTAATAAATTGTTTAGCATAGCTTTCACTGCTGATCTATTTTTAATAATATGTCCCACTACCGCCCCAAAAATTAAACATCGATACTTTGTAAATGCTGCGTGCAGGCTGTTTATGGCTTCCCTAGCATCACACATCTTCATGTGTCGAACCTGATTGGATATTAGTGGTTAGCTTCACTCGCACCAATTTTTCTTATGGATAAGACCTGGAATAATGCCAGAGAAGATATTTCATGCTGTCAATATGTTCCTGCACTTTACCTGTCATATTCTCCCGAGCGTTCCGGCTGATAAACGATCTTTTCGATGGTGACCTCAAGAATACCACCACCCGGTCGAGGCCATTCGATGGACTCTCCCTCGGTAAGTCCGAGGAGAGCTCCGCCGACCGGAGCGAGAATTGAGATCGTCCTGCCGCTCTTGTCTATGTATTCCGGGTATACGAGGGTGAGACAGAGCACATCCTTGGAGGAGGATGTGCGGAAACTAATGGTCGAGTTCATAGTTACGACGTTTGGGGGTATGTCTTTGGCGTCTACTATTACAGCTCGTCCCAGCTCCTCTTCCAATTCGGTGATGTTCGGAGAAGGGTCACCGGAGTGATTGCTCAGGATGTCCTCGAGGCGATTAGCGTCTTGTTGTGAGACAATAATTCTTGGTCTTTTTTTCATTATAAATATCCTCTTTAATTTTTTATGAGATGACGGACACCGTCGTTATACTCTCGTTTTCAGGTAGCCCGTGAACCGCTTTGGGCGGTTTTGCTCTGCAGCGCTCTAAGCAGAGTGGTGGTCGTCTCTTTGGCGTCCCCAAGGATCATGATGCATTTAGGGTTGTCGTACAAAGGATTCGGGACCCCTGAATAGCCTGGTTTACGATCGAAGTTGCATACGATTATCTGCTTGGCCTCCTGGGCGAGAAGTATCGGCATACCTGAAATGGGCGTGTCCACACTCTCAATGGCGGCCGGGTTTACCACATCGCAGGCTCCGATGACCACTGCCACATCTGTTTCGGCAAAGCAGGGGTTGACCTCCTCTAACTCCAGCAGGTTTTTATAGTCGACGTCAGCTTCAGCCAGCAGGACGTTCATGTGACCGGGCATCCGGCCGGCCACCGGGTGAATGGCATATTTGACACTGGCACCCCGCTGTTCCAGAAAGGAAACCATCTCTACAAGCTTGAACTGAGCCTTGGCCAGAGCCATACCGTAGCCGGGAATAATGACCACGGTTTCTGCTTCGAAAAGAGCCTTGGTGGCACCTGATATGCCATCGACTTCCGCTCCGTCGTCGGCTTTGGTCTCCAAAGCAGGTGCGGCCGTCAAAGAATGGAACAGCTCTTCGACCGTCTTTTTGGCATCCCCTAAGAGGAGCACACAGTTGCCCTGCTCGTATAGCGCGTTTTCGACTCCTGAGTAGCCCGGTTTATGATCGAAGTTGCAGCAAATGACCCGCCTGGCCTCATGCGCCTTGAGAATAGGCATACCTGAGATGGGCGTACCCTCGACCTGGATGGCCGCCGGATTGACCACGTCGCAGGCCCCAACCACCAGGACCAAATCGGTCGAGTGGAATTCCGGATTGATAGTTTCCATCTCAATCAGCATGTCATAGTCGACACCGGCCTCGGCCAGCAGCACGTTCATGTGGCCTGGCATCCGGCCAGCCACGGGGTGAGTGGCATACTTGACGTCCTTCCCCCTGGCTACCAACTCGTTCGCCAAGGCCACCACCTCCGTCTGCGCTTTTGCCAGCGCCATACCATAGCCGGGAACAATGATAATTCTTTTAGCGGTCCGCAGGGCTTCGGTCGCTTCGGTAAGGCCCTTTGCGTCAAATGGTGGCGGTTGCACCGAGGAAAGGGAGGCAGCCCCTGGATCCCTTGTTGCTGTCTTCTGTACCTGGTAGTCGGGAAGGATCACCTTGAGGAGTTTACGGTTCATCGCTTTGCACATGACATAGGTGAGAATCGAGCCTGAGGCCGCAACGGTTGCGCCGAAAGCAATCAGCAGCTGACTTTCGATGATCATGCCACAGAGGGAGGCGGCCAAGCCAGCTGTGGTGTTGAGTGATGAAATAACTACAGGCATGTCTGCGCCGCCGATACGTATGGTCAGGAGGATGCCGAAGCAGGTGCCCAGCAGAATCTCGAGAAGAAAGAGAATGAAAGCGCCTCCTGCCGGCACCATCAGCGCCAGGACACCGACGACAACCAAAGCGCTCAGGTTGATGAGTACAAAGCGGTTATGATTTGCGAGAACTTGGGGGGTCTGCCGCATTTTACCTGCCAGTTTGGCGCTGGCGATCATGCTCCCACTGAAGGTGAGTGAACCGATGGCAAGACCGAGTACACCAGAGATCTCGCTCGTTAGGCTCAGGTCATGGCCGCTCCGATTTAGCTCCACAAGGGCGACGAGAAAGGCGGCCACGCCACCGCAGCCGTGCTGGAAGGCCACCATGGCCGGGACCTGGATCATATTGACCGCACGTGCCAGTGCGTACCCGGCTGCCGCCCCCACCAAAAGGGAAATGGCGACGGTACCGACATCAAGGATGCCGTTGCGATACAGCACCAGAATGAAAGCCAGGAAAAGAGAGAAGGCCGCAGTCCAGTTGCCGCGCTTGGCCCATTGAGGAGCACGGAACTGCCAGATACCGGAGATTAGAATGGCAATTACGGTGAAGTCGATTAACAGTCTCATTTACGTCGGTTTCCTTGTTGGAGTGTCGGGCTATATTCTTTTGGTGTCTTGGCCATAGTTGCAGAAAGGCCTCTAATCTCTTCTGCAACTATGACAAAGAGCCTCTTGTTTTATCTTTGAACATCTTCAGCATCTTGTCCGTAACAACAAAGCCGCCCACCACGTTGAACGTTGCAGTGACTATAGCAATGGAGCCAAGCACCTTTTCAAGAGGTGTCGTCGGCAGGGAAAAAAGGATGAGCGCCGCCAGAATGGTGATGGCGGAGATCGCATTAGTCATGGACATTAGGGGGGTGTGCAGTAACGGTGGCACTCTTGAAATCAGCAGGTAGCCGATGGCAAAGGAACCAAAAAAAACAACGACCATCAGGATCAGGTTACACACGGTACTTACTCCGGTTAGATGGGATATTGGTTGAGGGCGGAAGTGGTGAAAACAACCGTCCGGGAAATCCAAGAACGGTTGCTTGCTAGCTCAGCTTTTGTCTGCAGAGTGCGGGAGGCTACTTCATCGCCTTCAGGGCGCCCTCATGAATGATCTTGCCTGCATGGGTTACCAGAGAATTCTTCACAATCTCGTCCTCGAAGTCGATCTTGTTCCCTTCTTTTTTGAACAGGTTTTCCACATAGAAGTAGAGGTTGTTGGCATAAAGCCAGCTGGCGTGGACCGCCATCCTGCCGGGGATGTTCTGGATACCGCAAACCTGCACACCGTGCTTCTCTGTCCACCGGCCCGGTTCGGTCACGGCGCAATTACCGCCTTGATCGATAGACACATCGATGATAACCGAACCAGGCTTCATGGAGGTTATCATCTCGCCGGTGATTAGCACCGGGGCCACCTCACCCGGTACAAGGGCACTGAGTATGATGATGTCAGTGGCTGGCAGGTGCGAGGTGATGAGGTCGCGTTCTTTGGCGAGCCATTCTTCGTCCAGAGATTTGGCATAGCCGCCGTTGCTGGCGGCCAGCTCCTGCGGAATATCGAAATCAATAACCTTGCCACCCAGGCTATCCGCCTCGACTGCGGCATTTTTACGAATGTCAAGGGTCCGGACAACACCGCCGAGCCGCTTGGCGGTGGCTATCGCCTGCAGGCCGACGACTCCGGTGCCGATAACCAGGCAGTTGGCGGGCTTGATCGTGCCTATGGCAGTGCCGATCATTGGAATAAACTTGGGCATCTGGTTGGCGGCCATTAAGACAGACTTGTATCCAGTAACCGCACTCATCGAGGACAAGGCATCCATCCTTTGCGCGCGGGAAATTCTCGGAATACCGTCCATGGTCAGGGCGGTGATGTTCTTCGCCCGCAGGTTTCTCACCATCTGGTGGTTATCCGGTGCGGCGGGATGGAGGAAGGTTATCAGGATGCTATCCGTGCCCAGCATTGCCACTTCGTGCTTCTTCTTGGCCTCGTTGAAGACCGGTTGCTTGACCTTGAGGACTATGTCGGCCTCGGCTAACATCTGTTCCACGTCGACTGCGATGGTTGCTCCAGCTTTTCTGTAGTCGTTGTCGGAGAAAAAAACGCCCGCACCTGCTCCCGCCTCGACGACCACGCTGAATCCCATGGCTACGTACTTCTTGACAGTCTCAGGGGTGGCAGCCACTCGTTTTTCTTCTGGAAGGATTTCTTTTGGTATTGCAATCAACATAATTAGTCTCGTTTGGTAGAGTTTTTGCTCATTGTTCAGAAAGGTAGAAGCGCTCTCGTGCCTCTGAGGAAAGCTGACGAAGGGCATCTGTGAAAATCGGTGGCTGCGGGGTGGCTAGCTGTTTTTCGAGGGTTCCGATTATTGCGTCACTGATGATGGCATCGAATGGGTGACCTCTTCTTTTCAACAGTTGTATAATCGATTGGCAGGCAAGGATGCGTACTTCGAAGTAGAGGTTTTTATCGGCAATTATGTGCAGCACTTGCTCTATCAAGGCATTGCTCGGTTGTTCTATAGCGCTGATGCGATGAAGCGTTTCCTCCCGGAGACGCCAGTTGCCTTGGTAACGAAGAATGCGGATCAGCTCGGACTGATGATCGCCCAGTTTGCCTTCATGGGTCAATTGACGGAGTTGGTCCAGAACTGGTCCCCAGTCTTGCAGGTTTCCAAATGATTCGGGTTGCATTGTTATCTCCCTAGTTGGATAGATGAGTTGTTTAGCTGGGCTGGTCTGTATCCATGGCGCTAGCCTTGGCTACGTTTCCTTGAGCCTCTTTTCATCGCAAAGGAGATGCCAGGTGAAAAAAATACAGTTAATTATTTAGTATAACAGAACAAATAGGGAAAACTCAGTTTGGCGGGGTCCACTATAGCAGGGCGAATGCGCCCTGCTATAGTGTAGTTTTTCAGCTTAATTAATTGAATTTGTATTGTTTTTTTGCAAAGGGCGATATCGCCCAATGTGGGCGATTGTGGCGCTCACGGTCGAGCGATTTTTCGGAAAAGAGCTCTGCGAGAAATACCCAGCAAGGTAGCGGCTCGGGTTCGGTTACCGTTCGTCTGCGCTAGTGCCCGGGCGATCAGGGTCTTCTCTAGCTGCTGCACGGCTTGAGGTAGATCGAGATCTGCCGCCGCAGTACTCTCGAGCGCTGTGGCCGACTGTGACGTCGCCCCGTCCGGGGCGAGGAATTCTAGTTGTCCCAGTGTTAGATAGCGCTGCAGAACGTTGCGCAGTTCACGCACATTGCCTGGCCACTCGTATTCCAGGAGGATGTCCATAATGTGGCCGGGAATCTTGGTCGTAGCCGGGGCCGGTTTCATCATCTTGACAAAATGGTCCACCAGCAGGGGGATATCCTCCTGCCGCTTTCTCAGGGGTGGAAGACGAATCTGGATAACCTGGAGACGGTAGAAAAAATCGCTGCGCACCTGTCCCATCTTTACTTTTTCACCCAGAGCGACATTGGACGCAGAGATGACACGGAAGTTGCTCGTGACTGTTTGGGTGCCGCCCACCGGTCGGTAGCCGCTTCCCTCAATGGCTCGCAGGAGCTTGGCCTGCATGTTAACGGTGAGTTCGCTTACCTCGTCAAGGAAGAGGGTGCCCCCATCCGCAAGGTCGAGATAACCTGCGGCGTTGGCATAAGCACTCGAAAAAGCCCCCTTGCGATGGCCAAAAAATTCACGTTCAAAAAGTGATTCCTGGATGGCGCCGCAGTTAACTGCGACGAAAGCAGCGTGCTTTCTCGGACTGTGCTCGTGAATCGCCTGGGCAACCAGCTCTTTGCCGGAACCGGACTCGCCGAGAATGGCGACGCTGGCTTCCGAAGCGGCCGCTTTCAAAATCAGTTCGTAGACCTCTTGCATGACCGCCGAGCGGCCAAGGATATTGCCGAAGCGGTAACGCTCTTTCAACGATGAGCGCAGAGTCTTGTTTTCATCGTGTAATCGTTCCGCTAGGCGCTCGGCCGCCTCCTGCTGCTTTTTAATTTCGGTGACGTCGTTGAAAGTCGAGAGCAGGGCGGTTTGTCCCTGGAAACTGATCGGGCTGTGACAAACCTGGATCCAGAAGGTACCGTTCGGGCGTGCAAAGCGGTGTACGTGCCAGGAACGCTCGCTGATGCCAGCATCGAGGCAGGCCTGGTACATGCAGAGGACCTCATCCGCATTGCCGACGGTGACGCCGCGCATGAGCTCACCTTGGATCTTTACCGGATCGTCGATGTTGAACATACTGCAGAAGGCCGGGTTCACATAATAGAAACGGGAATTCTGGACGAGAGCGACGCCGTCGGTAACCTGCTCGGTGAGGGTGCGGTATCGTTCTTCGCTCTCCTTGAGGGCCTTTTCCGTACGTTTCAGGTCCAGTACCCTGCTCAAACGCTCACTGATGGAGCGCAGAAGATCTGCCTCCTCCTTTAGAAAAGCGGTTTTGTCGTCTCCGGCCACCGGTTGGCTGTAAAAAACTTCCAATGCGCCGATCTGTTCACCAGCTAAGCGAATCGGGGTATGTTGGCACCACTCGGTTCGTTGAAAATTCTTTGATACGAAGGTCTCGTTCTCTATTCGGATCAGGGCGCAGGCCAGTTTCGGAAACTGCAGAGCGGCAGGGATCAGCTCGACCGCACGCTCAAACACCCAGTTCAGAGAGACTTCCTGATTTTCGAGCAGATTGGAGATACCGTAGAGGCAGTTCAATTCTTTGATGCGCTCGGCTAAGGGATTCTGCTGGGCATATCGAGGTCGAGTAGCATGCAAAGAGCAGTCATTATCGGAGGTGCGAGTTTGATCGCTTTTGGCCTTCATGGGAATCTTTATTAATTGTTTTATTTACAGGTGAGATAAAAAGTCCCATATTATTTGGTTGAATATGTAGGCACAGTCCTGTTCAACATTTAAATTATCGTTTTTGGTTGATGGCTGTGGCCTCTTTTGCCACGCAAACTCGTACCTTTGACTATGTGGCAAGCGATGTCCCCAGCCGATCCGTGTTGTACGCAAGGTTTCTCATCCAAATTTTTGCCGTTGCCATTGCCAGGCAAACTGTTCTTACGAGTAGATTTCCTGTCTTCTGAGTGTGCATACCGAAAACATGCTCAACCCTTACGCGAAGCTTCGACTTGGTCCTGTTGTTCTTCTGGTCACGAGCTGTCAGTTTTCGATTCCGAGTTCCTTTGCGATGGATGTGCTCCCGATAACCTGCCTCCCCTGAGGCTTATATACAGTCTTTGGAATAGTAAGCTGAGTCTGCCCTGACATTACGATTCGTGTCTTCCGCCAGTATTTCTTTGAACATATTACTGTTATAGACAGAGGTGTCAGTTACTTTCCAACCGCAGATGAGTTTATGCTTAGCATCAACGGAAATATGATTTTTGTATCCAAAAAAAAGATTTCCTATTCTTTTTGATCCAGCGATCGTCAACATTTTTTCTCCGCCGCTTGTTCTTGCCCCATTGAATCGGGGTCTTGCCTTCGCCCTTTATCTGCTCATTTTCTTCACGGCTGTTAGGCTGTATCGGAGTTTTCACAATAGAAGCTGTCAATCAGCATCGAAAATTGACCCCCTATCAGCGCCCAAAAATGACCCCAAAAAGTCAAAGACTGCTTTATGGTTATTTCCTTCTATCTATCTCACCTTATACAAGGAGCGACGCTCTTGTTTCATGAAATAATTATTTTATGAAATAAATATTCCCTCAACAGTTCGCTTTTTCAAAAAAAAATCATATGTAATCAATTTGTTATTGTCTTATGAATGCCGATCGCGATACTCATAAAACATCACCTTGAAGAGCTCGGTCATGGTCATGTCGTTCTCCATGGCAAACAGCTTGACCTCTTTATGGAACCTGGCCGGCACCTTAAACTGCATCGGTTTGTATTTCTCTTCAGGTGGCTGGGCTGAGACAGGTTCATCATAGGTTTTGTCGGCCAGGGACTCAGCCAAAGCATCTGCTGCCGATGGATCGATCTTTTTCTTCGGCTTTTTAAATGACGTTGCCATTATTGTGCTCCCTCCAATATCTCTAATACCTCATCCACAAAAGATGTAACCTCGGCCAAGGCTTTTTGATTCTTGGTTTCAATCACTGATAGCCCACTGGGAACAACGTCTCGGTAGACCTTACGATAGTAATTGACCGACTGCAGTTGCTTGAGCTCAGCAAACTCATTCACGTAACTGACGAATTCTTCTCGCTCATTACCCATTACACTAGGATTGGTGTTGGCCATGGCATGATACACATACGCTTTAAGGCTGGGATTCAAGTCCCTTACCCTCACCACCTGCTCCTGCAGCTCATTGAGGGTGTCCAGGTCTAATTGTGAGGCCTGGTGAGGCGCAATCAAAAGGTCAGCCACGGTGGCCCCGGTAATCAGCTCCCGTGAATTCCGCCCTGCTACATCAACCACCACCATATCAAATTTGTCATTCAAAATGCCCAGGTCCGAGGAAATGTTATTCTCCTTGGACACGACGAGTAATTCCGGCTGGTGCTGCTCTTCAATTCGGTACTGGTGCCACTTGGATGCACTGCGCTGACGGTCCGCATCAACCAAAACCACGTCCATTCCCCTCACTGCCAAGCCAACAGCCAGATTGGTTGCCGAGGTTGTCTTTCCTGAGCCGCCTTTGTTACAACCGACGATGACGATCATCCCCTTCCTCTTAGTATGAAGTATACATGGTTGGTCAGCCAATCATACATACTTTCATGATTGGCCGTAGCCCACTCTCTTGCGAATGCAATCAAACAGGTTGAACGCCTGTTAAACAATTAATAATTTCATATAATCACTATATCAATATTTATGCAATTCATTATTTAATGACAGAGCCAAACCCCACCAATAAAGATGAAAAAACGATGACATAACTGCAGACACCTACCCTTTAATGATTTACTGATTGCATAATTTCATAATACAAAGTGTGCTTTCCGCCAGCGTTTGACCAATTCTTGAACACCTTACTTGCAGTGGTTGGGTTGTGGATGAGCTTCAGGGAGGAGGCACAAATTTGCTGGAAGTGATGACGTCTTTGACTTCAAGAAGAGTGCGGAGACTCCCTCTCATACGTCTAGAATATCTTGAATGGTTGAAACGAGTTCATCTGCACTGACGGAATCGCCAATTGCCATTGAATGGATCCGCCCAGGATCGCTATTTCCGCATTCGACAGGGTTGGGATGGAGTAAAATATCGGCGAGGTCTTCCGCTTCCTCTTCTGACCACCCCAAGACCAATACGGGCTTCGTGTTACAGGAGTCATGCATTATATTCTTCAGTTCCGTGATATACACCCTATCCCGAGACAAGCCGTATTTACGCGCAAATGATGTACTTGAAAATATCGTCAATTCGGCGTCTACAATATCCCAATCCGGTTCGTAGTTTCTTTTATTCGGCGGCAGGACGAGCACAATATCAGAGTCCATCATTCTCCCGCACGCATACTCTTGAATAAACTCTACCTTCTCAATGTGATAGCTGAGCGGGTAAGATACATCCTCAATTGACACTTTCTTTTGAGTCGTCAACAGGCTGGATAAAGTGGCCTGCAATTCGGACATATCTGACCTGTGAATCATAAAAACTCTAATGGGCGCGTCAACCATATATCCCCCCTTTTTTGCTCACGGCCTGTCTATCGCAAATGAGACGCACAGTTGTTGTGGAATACATCGGTTTCCGCCAGGGCAAAATAATGGGCTCTTGTTTCCATTGTAACTGATGAGCGCACTAACAAAAAATCTCTGAGCAAGTATGCTCTTGGCGGGTTGACAATGAAGAAATCATACCCTTTCTTCACCTTGGGGAACACTCACTTCTTTGAGTTCCTCTGGCGTATAGTAGCGAAAATCAACCTTCCTGCTGAGTTTTTTGGTTAACGCTGAAAACTCCATGGTAATCTCCCTGGCCTTCTCCATTAGCTCGGCCCCTTCTTCATACGAAATCCCGCCAGGCTCACCAAGCCGTCCCTTAAAATTTGCATAGGCCTGGTCAAACTGGCGTAACACGTTGAACATTATACTGCCCAGGGGAGAGTTGATCTTCACGACCCTGGCCCCCCTCTCCTTAGCCATAGAGATTTTTCGTTCAAGGATCTCTTCCCGACTGCGCTTGGGGCGTTGCTGTACACCTGAGGTTGCACTATTCATACTGTTCCCATCTTTCTTCTGGTTCTCCATGTGCTCTCCTTTTTGCTGTTGCTATTGAATTTGCTGTAAATTTTTCTTCACCCGGTGCTGCCTCCACCTGTCGAGGACATAGGCCGCCAGATACGGCAAGAGTGCAGCACAACACATTCCCACCGCCGTCTCGGTGGCAAGCGGTACCAACCGTGGCAGAATCTCCAGATAGCCATAGTAGATTCTCTCCGGACGGCTGAACCGCTGGGCAAGAGCCCACACGTATTCCGGAGTACTCAGCTTAAAGACTACCTGATACACCACATAGACCAGGAACCCCTTGAGCAGGAGCACCACACCTCTGCCGATGAACAGTGAATTGATCGCCCTCCTGGTAATATTACCCACGTAGTACCGGCTTATGTAGACGCAGAGAAGGGTGTTGATGACCAGGGCCAGGTAAGGAACGAGGGCGACCATTGCCTTGACAAAGGAATCCGAGGTATCGAAGACAAAGGGGAGGAGGTAAAAGGAAAACACCGGGAAGAGCAGAATAATAACCAGCCCTTCGCCAAATCCGCTGCGCATGCCGATCTTAAAGAGCCCCAGCGAACCCTCCAGGGTGAGAAACTCTGCCGGTATATCCTGCCCCTGGCTTTCAATCACGTAAAACTGCTGGATTTCCGAGATAGCGCTGATGAGGTTCCGTGGCCGATAGCCACCGCTTTCGCCAAAGGGAATAATCGT
Source organism: Desulfogranum aggregans (assembly GCF_055398265.1). Lineage (NCBI taxonomy): Bacteria > Pseudomonadati > Thermodesulfobacteriota > Desulfobulbia > Desulfobulbales > Desulfobulbaceae > Desulfogranum > Desulfogranum aggregans. Next base: position 1,799,639 of record NZ_AP042447.1, read on the forward strand.
GGTGTTGGTGGAGTAATCGCCCCTTGCTGACATAACCGCCCCTTTATCCTTGGCCCTGAAAGATCTCGACCGAGCTAAAATTCTTGATCAATCCTTTTTTCTCTCCTTCCATTTCTGCAAGCGCGCCAAATGCCTCTGCCAGAAACGGGGTGTAATACCCCTTCATGGCCGCCTTTCCGCCCTTCAGGTGAATGGTGAAGTAGCCGCCGAAATAGCGCTCCTTGATAAGGCCCGGAGCAATCAGTCCCTCATTACGGAAGTGGTCCACTATGGCCAACAAGACCCGCTGCATGGTCTTGTCCTTCTCAGCCATGGTGGCAATATCCATTGCCCCTGCCTTTTCGGCCTGCCCTCTGGCCACCTCCTCCATGAGCTTAGGTTGCACATAGACATATCCATCGGGCATGGAAAAGGCCTTGAACCGTCTTCCCTGGACCAGGTTAATCGAAGGTTTGAGCGCCTCCAGGAAAGCCTGGCCATCAAACCAAGAGGAGATATTGATCTGCTGCCGCATGGGACCGTTGCCCCCGGAGGCAGCCCGCTCACGCTCGCCGTCACCATAGATGTCAGCATCTGCTCGCCGTGCCAGACCGTTTTGCGACATCGACCGCTGGCCCGGCTGGGAGACCGGCGGCCCCATTTTTTCCGGTTGCCCTACGTGGGAAGTTGGAGATTCATGGAGAACTTCTTCAATCGCTTGCGCGGATGCAGCCCTCCCCTGCTCTTCCCTGTCTGGTCCGGCCACGGCTACCCCCTCATCGAGTTCCTGCTGCCGGGCCTTTTGATCGGCCTTTTTCAGCATCTTGCCAATGAGCCCGTCCGCCTTCATATGGTGTTGCTTGATGGCCTTGGAGATCTCCTCTTTGCGTGCCAACTGTTTAAACAGCCCGATCTCCGCCAGCACTCGGCCGGCAGCCAGAGGATGCTCACCCAGGCTGTAGAGGTGAGGCCGGTTGGATGGCAGCTTGCCCAGGTCATGGGCCAGGGCCGCTATCATCGCATCGGGGATCACATGCTGCGCTTCGCCCTCGATCAGGAGCGAAACAATCTGCTCACCCACATGTAAGCTATGGTCGAGCAGGCTGGTCCTGCCCAGCAGGGTGTAGGTGTTGCTGTCCCAGGAGGCCTCCACGTCATTGGCCGGATTGACCACGGACGGGCAAGGGTCCTCCTCCTCGAGCATTCGCAGGATCTGGTAACAGATTTCCTGGTGGGCCTCGGCCTGGTCGAACCACGGCTCACTCACGATGTAGGCGTCAAACCATTGCTGCACCCCGGTGTACTTGAAGCGATAGGTGGATCGCTCAGCAGTATTGATGACACTTTTTCGCCATAACGGGGCAAGGTCCTTGATATGGATTTGCCCTGAACGCCTACTCGCAGCCCACAGCCTGGCAAGCTCGCCTAGGGGAATCTCCTGCTGCTGGACCACAACCTTTCGCCGTTTTCCGGACCACAAGAGCAAAGCAACAGCGTAGATAGCCAGTGCGAGGATGATAGAGAGCAAGGCCCCGTTCATGCCAGCGCCTCGGTGATATCCGGAAAGACAACCTTGATGGATGCCTCGGACACATCCTTGGTCACCCCGCGGTATACACCGCCGTAGGTGGTGAGAAAGAACTGGCGGGGAGCCAGGTGCAAAACCTCGGTGTGTTTGATCCGGGTTTCTTCAGTCTCGCGAATTGACAGGCCGCCGCCCAGGGAGATGATCGGGCTGTAGGTGCGTTTTTCGCCCAGGTGGGTGGAGACATACTTGGCGGTTTTGCTGTCGGGCACTCGCATAAACAGCTTGGTATTGCAACAATCAAGGATGGTATTGGCCCGGTCCTGGCCGATCTCTGCATACAACTGGCTGAGTGACTGGCAATAGCCATGGATAAAGATGCCCGCCCCGCCGGCCTTGGCAAAGAGGTCCTCAATGCCGTGATAGAGCACTGACTGCGCCTCATCGATGTGGAGCGCCAAGGGCGGTATGACCCGTTTATCACTGGAATAACGTCGGCCGACAAAGGCCTGGATCATAGAAACCAGAACCTTGCCTGCGGAATAGGCCGCCCGTTTGGTAAGGAGCGAGCCAAGCTGGACTACCAGGATGACCTGCTTGCCAGCCTCCAGCCGTTCGATGAACCGGTCCTCTTCGGCATGGCCGATGATCCGGCCGATATTACCGGAGGTGAGTTCGGTAAGGGCAACCCGTAGCGAGCTTCCGACCTTGGAGTTAAACTCTGCCGGGGTCATCAGGATCTTGCCGAGATCCCGGGAGAGCTGCTCTGCTTCCGGGTGATCGATATAGTCGAGCTTCTCCTTGAGCCCTGCCAGGTCCTCATGACCGATATTGTTTTTGATATCGCTGAGGTTAAACGAGGATTTCTGTCCGGTGGCCCGGGCGAGCATGATCAGCGACTGCACCACCAGCAAACTGGTCTCGTAGGCAACGGAGTAGTAATAGGGGTCCTTCCCCACGGCCACCCCGGCTGTGATATGGGCAACCAGCTCTTCGACCATGTAGTAGGAGGCAAGCGGGTCAAGGGTTGCGCTGTACTGGGGGAAGATCGGATTGATCAGCATCAAGTCCTCCTGCCGACCGGTTGCAAAGGCGACCTGGACAATCTTGGAGAACAGGTCGGCATCCCCCTTGGGATCGATTGCCACCACCGAATACCCCTTGCGAATATCCTGCTCGATAATGTTTTCCATGCAGCGGGTCTTGCCCACCCTGGTGGTACCAAAGCACCAGAAATGCCCCTTGCGATACCGGTCCGGATAACTGATCGGAACGATAGTCTCCGGCGTTTCCAGATTGATCCCGGTACCCAGCTCCACCCTGCATTCCCTGGTATTTTTTCGGCCGAACAGCATGCGGTTGCTCGTTATTGTTGGTGGTCTCGCACGACCTTGACCTGGATGTGTTCTCCCAATTCCCTGGCCGCTGCCACGATCACCCTTTTGGGGAGAAAAACGCTGGACTCCACAAAGCTCTTCTTGCCCACATAGCGTTTCCTGCAGCTGAGCCTGATGTCCCGGCCATGAGGCTGCTTGTCACCGATGAGCTGTTCAACCAGCGTTTTCGAGACCCGGTCCACGGTCAGCTGGGTCCGGGGTGTATCGCCAACCATGACCGCCTCAACCCGGCGCAGGTGAAAGGCCCGCCGCTCACCAACAGACAAGCGATACCGCTCATGGGGCCCCAGCAAACGCAAGGGGCAGCGGGCATAGAGGACAACCCCGAACTCCATCTCTAGCTCTATATCTAGCTGGTACTCCCTCCTGCCAGCCACCTCGCCCCAGACCAGCCTGTTTTCCCTCCGCTTGTACCTGCAGACCTCCTCCATGCAGGCTGCCATGCTGAGGTTCTTGTCCAGTATCCGCTTGATGGTCTTCCACCCCCGCATGGCGGTCAGGTCGATCGGGGTCTGCACAAGACCGGTGGGGTGATCATGGTAGCCCACCGCCGAGAGACGGCCCTCGGCAAAGACCACTACCACATTTTTCTGGTGCCAGCGGGAGAGCATGGAGGAGAAGGTGCGCTCGATCTCGGCAATCACCTGCCCCCTGCTCAGACCGTACTTGTCGACAAAAGCGCTGATTATATGGCTGTATGTAATATCCATGGCTGGTCGCGTCGGTAACATTCCCTCCTATCTACTCTTTCCCGGTGGCGGAACATTTTTGGTTGCATTTTCAGCAAAAAGGGATAATTTTTCGTATATTATTCCACTTGATTCATTCAAGTAATCCCGTGCATACGGGAACTAGCTGGACTCCGGACAGGATGTTTCATTGCAGCAGCAAACCTCTCCTGGTTCGTGGATGATCCTTGGAACCCATGTAGAGCCGTAAGGCCTGTTCAGGCGCAGCGTTTAATCGCAGAGGCGAACGTCCTGCATCCCCCTGCAGAAGAGATGCACCTTTCTGCATCCGACTTTCCCGAGAAAACACGTCCATGAACGATGCGTCCCTCTGACGCTGCACGATTGTCGTGCCCTAACTGGACATTTTTCTACAGGCAACACGCCGCCTCGCCACTGAGGCGCGAATGTAACTAGCAACCAACCCCACACAACGGGAGTGAGATCACATACTCCCGACAGGGGTACTGTTGTTTCACTCCAGAACTCAGAGGAGGAAACAACCATGGCAGAAAAATTTTCCCAGAAAGTAGAACAGATCAACGAGCGGCTTCGCGCCTTTGGTCCTGAGGCTGTGCAAGAGATCAAGTTCACCGATCGAGATGGCAAGCTCATAGGTCAAGTACGCTACGGCTATAAACCGCAGTATGTTTTTGATGCGGTTAACGAGATCCTGCAGCCGGAGAACTGGCGCTACGAGATTGTCAGTAAAGAGATCTTTGATTTCCAGGCAGTAGTTGAGGTACGGCTCTTTGTCCGCATCGAGGGTGAATGGCTTTGCAAGGGGTCACAAACCGGGCAGATGAACATCGTCAAGAAGAACGTTGGTGACGCCTATAAGGGCGCGGTGACCGACGCGATTCAGAAATGTTTGTCCCTGCTTTCCATCGGCTCCGACGCCTACCGCGGCCTGCTCAAAGCAGTGTTCTCCAGTGATCCACAGAGGAGCAGAACCCCACCATCATCCCGGCAGCAGCCCCAACACCCGCCTGCTCAACGCAACCAGACGCGCGGGCGACCAAAGAAACCACCGGAATCACAGGCACAACCTGCATACCAGGACCCACCACCCCATGGTGCTGCTGATCAACTCCCCCATGACCTGCCACAGATTACAGGGGTCAATTACCAGCAGAGAAACGGCAGAATCGTCGCCACAGGTGACACCTTTGACAAGAAGGAGTTGCTCAAGGCAGATGGGTTCCGCTGGGACAGGTCTGGCAAGCATTGGTACAAGGAGGTAGCTGTACATTAACTGTACATTTCATATTTGATGAAATAACTGAAGGTTACAACCCATTGAGGGAGATCCACACGCTCCCTCAGGGGAAATCCGTGTGTGCTCCCTCGTCTTATCAAGGAGTGATCACATGGATATTCGCGCAACCCTCCACAGCAGCCTGCAGCTGCTCTCCCAACAGCATACCCAAGAAACCCTTGGTGACCGTAAGCAATACCTGGGCGCATCCGATATCGGCTACTGCCCGCGGAAGGTCATTCTCGAACGAATCAACTCACCAGAGCACGACCTGGCCACCCTGCTTCGTTTTCAACGGGGACACATGGCCGAGGACATTGTGGCGGCTGCTTTTACCGCCGCTGGTTTCAGCAATTTCGAACGACAGCTGGAGATTGACATCTCTACCGACGCCACACCGATCCTAGTGCACATCGACTTTGTGTTCACCTCGGAGTCGCAAAAGATCAAATCCATTTTAGAGGTAAAGGCCGGCAAGGTACCGGACGGGCCATACAGCTCCTGGGAAACGCAGCTCTATCTCCAGATGGGAGCCCTGGCAGAGCAATACCCTGCCTACACGGTCAAGGGAGCACTCCTGTCACTTGACCTCAGCGAGGGAGAGGTTGGTTTCTTTAACGGCTACAGCCCCCGAGCGGGCCTCTATCAGGGGTTGAAAAAACGTGCAGTCTGTATCTGGAACGACTACCAGAATACCCTCAAAGGCCAACCGGCACAGCCGAAAACAGAGCCTGGACCGCTTTGCGGCTTCTGTGACCATATCACGACCTGCCCACGATTTGAGGCAGACGTTATCCCTGAGATGGATGAGATGATTGTCGAATTCCAGGAACTCAGGACTCTTGAAAAGAAATACAAGGACAAGGTAGCGACCCACAAACACATCCTCTTTGCCATGGTAAAGGCACGGGGTGACTTTTGTGCCGGCGGGCATCTCCTGCGAAAGGCGACCAGAACTCGCCAGAATCTGGATATAGCCGGCCTGGAAAAGTTTCTTGTTGAAAATGGGACCTCGCTGTCAGCGTTTCAACTCCCGAGCACCTTTTCCTTCCTGGATATCAAGAAGACACCGTCAAAAATTAAATAGAATACTCTACCCAACCCGACCGGGGGAACAGCATTCCCCTTAAAGGGGATCTTTCTGTTCTCCGGGCTCATTCGAACTCGAACTTTTCAAGGAGAACACCATGCAAAAAACTCTACTTATCGGCAACCTGGGTAAAGATCCGGAACTGCGAGAAGTACAGGGTAAACCTGTCTGCGCCTTTTCCATGGCCACCACCGAGCGGTGGAAGGATCAACAGGGAAACCGGCAGGAACGAACCGAATGGCATAGAATCGTCGCCTGGTACGAACTGGCCACCACCTGTGCACGTTACCTAAAAAAAGGCTCAAGGATCTATATTGAGGGGAAAAACAGAACCCGAAAATGGACGGACCAGGGTGGCGTAGAACGTTACGTCACCGAGATTGTCGCCCGCAAAATGGAGATGCTGGATACCGCCAATAGCGCCACCTCTGATGGTAACCAGGGCAATCCTCCGCAAAGCTTTTCCGACGATGTACCGTTTTAGGAGGTAGTCGTTACCCACCCTTTCCCCAGGGGAACCTTCCCCTGGTAGGGCATTGGTTCCCCTTCGGCTATCGAGGAGGACGAAACAATGCTCTATGTTCTTGAACAAAGCGGCCAATACGCTCTGGCACCTACAGAGAAAATCCTCGCAGCTGCCACCACCATCAGTAAGGCGCGGCTGCAGGCGGGTGTTCAGATCAACTCGTCACGCGACGCCATTGACGCCATAGCATGGCAATTGCGGCCCTACCAGGTGGAGGTCTTTGCCTGCCTCTTTCTTAACAGCAACCACCAGTGCCTCGGATTTGAAGAGATCTGCAGCGGGACGATCAATGCCAATGTGATCCATCCGCGCGAGGTGGTCAAACAGGCGTTTGCACTCAATGCTGCGGCGGTTATCCTGGCCCACAACCACCCCTCGGGCAACCCGACGCCCAGCAAACAGGACAAGGAACTCACCACGCTGCTGGTCAAAGTCCTGGAGCCTTTGCGCATACAGGTCCTGGACCATCTGGTAATTGGCGATGAGGTGGTCTCCTTTGCTGATCTCGGTTTTTTCCGCTAACTAACCATCCCTTTCACAGAGGGGCAATTCGCCCCGACAAGGGAGACTTGCCCCTGCACCACGGAGGCAAGACATGCACCCAGAACCACGCTCACCCACCACAGCTGTTGCCACCCCCCTGGAGCGGGTGACCAGTCTGTTGCTCAGTACTGTTCAGGGGGATATCCTTTTCATTCGCACACCGCACGCGACTACCGTTTGCCAACGCGCTACCAGAAATACACGGAGTAAGGTACTCTCCTGGCTGCACCTGGCAGGGAGAGCCCCCACAGCGATTTTTATCGCTGGCAAGGTCTCGAAGCGGGGCGGTTGGTTTCAAGTCATTGACAGTAACCAGGCGCAAGGATTGCTCACCATCTGGATAATCCAGGAACTGCAGCGTGGCGTGAGCACCACACAGATAAACCAGACGTAAGTCCTCCCTGACCGACAGGCAGGATTTCCCTTATCAGGGGCAACATACCTGCCCCGTCGGGGTGCGTATCTTGTCCCTGATTTCTTTTTTCAATCAAGGAGACAAGACCATGACCCGAAATATTTCCATCCTTTCCAACGACCAAATCATTGAAATGGCCCCTGCAGCTGGTGCCTGGGGACCAATTGATGGTGTATCCTCCAGGTATTCCTTTGTCCCCACTGTCACTGCTGTCGATCTGCTTCGTGATGTAGGGTGGCAGCCGATTCATGCGGCGCAGAGTGGAGTGAGAAAGAAAGAGCGTGAAGGGTACCAGAAACATCTCATCCGGTTTGCGCAGCCAGACTTCATCATGCAGGACGAGCGAATTGATTTGTTGCTCTACAACAGCCATGATCGCGGCTGTTCCTTCAAGCTCATGGCCGGCATTTGGCGGTTTGTCTGCAGCAATGGGCTGGTTGTTGGCGATGAATACGCCAATTTCAGCCACAAGCACGTTGGGTTCAACCCTGGCGATTTTATGCATTCGGCGGTCCAGATCGCCGGTTCCGTTGGCGAGATTGCCGGCCAGATGAATGCGTTCAAACAGATCGAGCTTCATCCGGAGGCCCAGGACATCTTTGCCGAGGCAGCACATAAACTCATCTATGATGAGCCTGAGCAGGCACCGATCCAGCCACATGATCTCCTGCAAGCCCGTAGATCGGAGGACAGAGGCAACGATGTCTGGGCGACCTACAATAAGATTCAGGAGAATATCATTGATGGGGGGATCCGCGGAGTAAAAGTCAGTGGCAATGGACGCCGGAGACGGGTGACAACCCGACCGGTAAAGGCCCTTGATAAGAACCTTAAGCTGAACCAGGCATTATGGGTCATTACCCAAAAAATGGCACAGCTTGCGAACAATCTCCTCTTGTAAAACCCACAGCCGCTTCCTTTCAGGGAGGCGGCTTTTTTTATGGGCGGAGTTTAATTATCACGGAGAGTTGGTAAGAAATGAAGCGCATCAAAGCATGCCAGCTTGACTTTAGTCCACGCATAGCATATGCTATGTCTATAAATAGACTACCAGGGGTTCAAAATGATACTTCCACTACTGAAAGAAGAAAATTTAACGATTCCACAAGTAATACAGGAAATTGAAAATGGACTGCCGTTATCAACTTTCATCGCAATACGTGATGAACTTGGGATAACGGATAGAGAGCTCTCTCAAGTAATAAGAATTCCCAAAAGTACGCTTGCCACCAGAAAAAAAAGGGGCAGGTTTTCATTTGAAGAGTCAGAGCGACTGTATCGGGTCCAGCGTCTTATAGAAAAAGCTGTCGATGTACTTGGTGATATAGACGTGGCTCGAAAGTGGTTAAAGAATAACGCATACGGCCTGGGCGACGTTTCACCACTTGAGTTCGCACAAACGGAGGTCGGGGCAAGGGAAGTCGAAAACCTCCTTGGCCGCCTTGAACACGGCGTTTTTTCTTGATGGAGATATCTTCCTATCGACTGGTTAAACAACGACACGCCGGTTCTGCTTTTGATGGAGAAGGTGCCAGGCTCTATGGTGGTCGTTGGAACAGCCCAGGAACACCGCTTGTTTACACATCAGACTCTCTTGCCCTTTGCTGCCTGGAGATTTTTGTCCATTTGCCATCGTATGAGTTGCTGTACGACTATGTCTACATGCAGGTGAGTTTCGATGCTGAGCTTGTCGAAGATGCTCAACTGGCTGTTGGATGGGAGTCCAGGCCCGTATCCAAGATGTCACAGGCAGTAGGCGATCAATGGGTGAGTGCCAACACCTCTCCTGTTCTTCGGGTGCCGAGTATCATTATTCCGGAAGGTATAAATTATTTGTTCAACATAATCCACCCTGAGTTCCAAAAAATCAAAATTGGCAGAGAGATGCCGATTGATTTTGACCCGCGTTTACGCAAATGAATAAGAAGCAGAAAATGAGAGACAACATACTCATTATCGATATTGAAACTACGGGCTTTCAACGTGATGGAGGGAGTATTGTAGAGGTAGGGATGGTTTCTCTTAACCTCGAAAGTGGGCAGACCATTACACTCTTTGATTCTACCTGCCGCGAATCTATTCTTACAGCCAAGCACAGAGCAGAACCCTTTGGCTGGATCTTCCGCAATTCAAGCCTAACGATTGAGGAAGTTCGGAAAGCACCACCATTTGAAGACCTCAAGCCAGACGTGCAGTCCATCATTGACAATCATCCTTTGGGAGCAACCGCTTATAATCGATCTTTTGATTTTAACTTCCTTGAAAGCAGGGGGCTTCGATTCGGGATCAAGCTTCCCTGCCCCATGAAACTGTGTACACCGATTTGCAAATTACCGTCTCTGCATCCAAGTCATGGTCTTTATAAATGGCCTAAAGTTGAAGAAGCCTGGCAACACTTCTTTCCGGCTGAACCATATGTGGAGCAGCATCGCGGTGCTGATGATGCCTTACATGAAGCATGGATTGTGCATGAACTGTATAAAAGGGGAGTATTTATTCAGCTCTGAAGGAGCAGCATCTTGTTACCCGCTCAAAACCGAGCGACTAACTAATTGATTTCATAATGTAAATACACATATAGCATTTCAATGATTTTCTGTTTCATTGTACCCTCGTCCACTATTATAGTTATACTCCTCCATTCACATGGACAAGGACATACAGTGACAGAACAGTACCATGATGAGGCACAGGTACAAACGTTATGAGTAAGCACAGCGAATTCCTCCAACAGTGCCTACTCCTAGACATTGAGGTAAATGAGAAGAATGTCATCTATTCCATTGGCGCTGTTTTGGGAGACCAAGCCTTTCAGAGTGAAAGTGGCAAGGCGGTTGACAGCGTTACCCTCAGCACCATAGACACGCTGTCCCAAGAGGCCGAGTTCGTCCTTGGGCACAATATCCTGGCCCACGACATCCCGCGCCTCCATCAGACAGCTCCCTCACTCAAGCTCCTTCATAAACCAGTAATAGACACGCTCTACCTCTCCCCTCTCGCCTATCCGGCCAACCCCTATCATCGACTGGTAAAAAATTACAAGATCGTTCGCGACAGCATCAACAACCCGTTTGAAGACGCAAGACTTGCCGGCCAAGTTTTCTGCGAACAATGGGAGGCGTTGGTCGATCAGCTTGACAATGGTTCTGAGGCACCGGTCTTCTATCGTAGCTTTCTCCAGAAAGAAGCAAAGCTTGCAGGAACAGCCGCTGCCCTGGAGGCAATGGGGATTCCCGCACTCACCGGAAATGACCTCTATGAAGCCTTTGCCTGGTTTGCGAAAAAATACGTCTGTGCCACTGCGGTTGAACACCTCCTCGACCAACTGTATGACAAACAGTTCGACAATCCAATACTGGCGTATGTCGTGGCATGGCTCTCCGTTGCCGGGGGTAATTCCTTACTGCCACCATGGGTCAGGCACCAGTTCCCACAGATCGGTCCTTTGCTCCATCAGCTCCGCGAGGTCAACTGCGAGGAGCCTGCCTGCGAATACTGCGCAACCAACCATAATCCACAACACTTCCTGCAGAACTATTTCGGTTTCGATGATTTTCGGCCCCACCCTGCGACGCCAGAGGGAAAAAGCCTCCAAGGAGAGATAGTCAAAGCCGGAAACCGAAACGCCTCTCTCTTCGCCACCCTGCCTACCGGCGGAGGCAAGTCCTTGTGTTACCTGCTGCCAGGGATCATGCGCTATCAACGCCGTAACCTCCTAACCATTGTGATCTCTCCTCTGCAGGCCCTGATGAAAGACCAGGTCGACAATTTCTCCAAGTTGACCGGCACCAAGATCGCCACCGCCCTCTATGGGATGTTGACCATGGTCGAACGGACAGAGGTTCTGGAGTCGGTGCGACTCGGCGACGCCGGCATCCTCTTTGTATCGCCCGAACAGCTCCGCAACCATACCTTTGTCTCCACCCTGAACCAGCGGGAGGTTGGAGCCTGGGTCTTTGACGAAGCCCACTGCCTCTCCAAGTGGGGCCATGACTTCCGGCCGGACTACTTATATGCCATACGGTTTATTCGCGAGTTCGCCAGTAAAAACAAAACCCAAATCCCTCCAGTCCAGTGCTTTACAGCGACAGCGAAAAAAGATGTTCGCTCAGAAATCATCGACACCGTACAGAGCGAGCTTGGTCTTCGGGTTAAGGAGTTTGAAGGGGGTCATGAACGGACAAACCTGCAATACGCTGTCTACCCTTCCGCAACCCATGAAAAGCGGCAGGTAGTGGCGGACCTCTTACGGGACCGTTACACTGGTGAGGGTAGTGTCATCATCTACTGTGCCACTAAAAAAAGTACCGAGCGCTGGGCTGAATTTCTCCACGACCTGGGGTATTCGGCGGAAGCCTTCCATGCCGGTCTCGACAGTTCATTGAAGAAACGTCTTCAGGAAGGTTTTGTTAACGGTGAGATACCGATCATTTGTGCCACCAATGCCTTTGGCATGGGGATTGACAAAGATGACGTACGCCTGGTCATCCACGCCGATATCCCGGGATCGCTGGAAAACTATCTGCAGGAGGCCGGGCGGGCCGGTCGAGACCGAGAACAGGCCGAGTGTATCCTGGTCTTTGACGAACAGGATATCGAAAAACAGTTCCAACTGGGCAGTTATTCACGGCTGACCAAGCGGGAAATCGCCCAAATGCTTCGTGGTATTCGCTATGCTTCCCGGGGCCATCTAGAAGTTGTCCTTACCTCTGGAGAACTCCTTCGCCAAGACGTGGTTGATATCGACCCCGATGATATCCCGGACGCAGACACCAGGGTGCGAACCGCCATCGCCTGGCTGGAGCGCGCCGGTTTTCTGGAGCGCAATGAAAACAAAAACAAGGTATTCCAAGGCAAACCACTGGTCAAAAACCTGCATGAAGCAGCTGATCGTATCAACGACCTGAACCTCTCGCAACGACAGCAGGACCGATGGCTCGCGATCATTAGCGCGCTAATGGACGCAGAAAAGAAAGATGGGTTCAGTGCCGATGAACTGGCCGGACTATCCGCCTTTGCCAAAGATGCAGGAGATATCGACCAGGAAACAGAGACCCAACGGGTCCTCAAGACACTCCACGACATGGCAGAGGCCGGTATTCTCTCTAAAGAGATGACCATGAGTGCCTATATCCGGTACAAGGTCTCCAACAATGCCAAACAACAGCTGCAAAGGGTCTGCGAGTTGGAACGGGAATTCATCAAGGTCCTGGAACAGGAGGCGCCGGAAGCAGAAAAAGATGTGGCCCTGGCCCTTGATCTCCGACAGGTGAACCAGCGGTTGTTCGACGCTCGCTTTGACTATAGCAACCCAGAGGTCCTCAAGCGCCTGCTGCATGGGTTGAAAAAGGATGGACGTGGGCTGGCCGGGCAAACCGGAAGCATGTCCGTCCGCGCAAAAGGCGGGAACTGTTTTTCCGTGTACCTGCACCGTGACTGGGAATCGCTCAAAAAAACGGTCAACATCCGTCAACAGGCTGCCACTGCATCCTTGCAAACCATCCTGGAAACGATCGCCCCAGCCGAAAAACCAAATGCCAACTTACTGGTTGAGTTTTCCTTGGAGCAACTCGTCGAAGGCCTGAAGAAGGACCTGCTTTTGTTACCATTGTTGAAGAAACCGCTGGCTGCGGCAGAGCGAGCGTTAATGTTCATGCATGAGCAGGATGTTCTTGATCTGCAGCAGGGGCTTGCCGTATTTAGCCAGGCGATGACGCTCCAGCTCAACCCGGAGGCCCAAAAACGCCGATATACGGTTACAGATTTTACTCCCCTCGACACGCATTACACAGAACGTAACTTTCAGATCCACGTAATGAATGCATACGCCAGGATGGGACTTGACAAGGTAAGTACCGCCATGCGCTTGGTCAGGGCATATTTTGATGCCGACAAGGATGAATTTGTTCAACGTTACTTTCCCGGTAAAAAGAAAATGCTGGAACGGGCCACCAGCGAGCAGTCCTACCAACGCATTGTCGACGACCTCAACAACAAGCAGCAATCCGCCATAGTGGCTGCTGCACCAAATAAAAACATGCTCGTCCTGGCTGGACCTGGAGCAGGAAAAACCAGGGTAGTCATCCACAGGGTTGCCTACCTGCTCCGAGTTGAACGCGTCAAACCTCAATCTATTCTGGTTCTCTGCTTTAACCGCAGTGCGGTAATCGGTCTGCGAAGACGGCTGAGAGACCTTGTTGGTAACGATGTTGGCCAGGTAACCACCCTCACCTTCCATGGTTTGGCCCTGCGTTTAACCGGCAGGTCACTGGCAGCTGCTCAGCAAAAGGGACAAGAAGAGTTCGACTTTTCAGGACTGATCAAGGATGCCAACCTGCTCCTTAAAGGTGAGAAAGATGCCCTGGGCATTGCAGGTGAGTCAGCAAGGGATGTCCTGATTGGTCGCTACAGCCATATCCTGGTGGACGAGTACCAGGATATCGATGAGGATCAGTACGAACTGGTTGCCCTCCTTACCGGCAAGACTATTGAAGAAAGTGATCGGAAAATGGCTATCATGGCCGTTGGGGACGACGACCAGAACATCTATCGTTTTCGCGGTGCTAACATCGGCTTTATTCGCAGGTTCCGCGACGATTATCAGGCAGACATTCACTATCTTGTCGAAAATTATCGTTCAACTGCCCATATCATTGCTGCCTCCAATGACCTCATTCGGCACAATGTTGACAGGATGAAGACCGATCATCCGATTCAAATCAACCAAGCGCGAGTGTCCCTGCCGGCAGGTGGTAATTTTACCATCAATGACCCTGTGAGCCACGGAAAAGTGCAAGTGCTTAGGGTAAAAAAGAGAAGAGCTCAGGGCTATGGACTTTTAGAGGAACTGAGACGGCTGCAAACAATTGAGGGAGACTTTGACCTGGCAAACTGCGCCATCTTGGCTCGGGAATGGAAAGAACTCGGATTTGTACGCTCCCTGCTAGAACAGGAGGGAATACCGGTCAATTTTCACTGGGGCAGAGGGGGTGGGTTTCCCAGCCTATCGAGAATCCGTGAGCATGCGGTCATTTTAGATTTTCTAAAAGAACAGCGTTTGCAGTCTTTTCCTGGCTCCGCCCTGCTCCCCCTTCTCCCGGAAAAAGAAGAGGAAGATAACCTCTGGCAGGCAAATGCCCGGCGAATCATCGACGAATGGATAGAAGAGACACGGAATAGCCCCCAACCTGCCACAGTTATCGAGGATTACCTGTATGAGGTTTTCTCCGATCAGCGGCGGTCGAGGAATCTGGGAAATGGTATCTTTCTCTCAACCGTACATTCCGTCAAAGGGCTTGAGTTCGACCATGTATTTGTCCTGGGAGAAAACTGGAATACAGGTAAGGGAGACGAAATCGAAGAAGAACGGCGCCTCTTTTATGTTGGCATGTCAAGGGCTCGCCAGACATTACATCTCTTTTCCCTTCATGACCAACCGCACCCCCATCTATCGCTGCTAAAAGGTGAATACCTGGCAGAAAGAGAGCTGTTACCGTTAATGGACAGTAATATAAAAGAGAAGCAGTACCTCTTGCTTGGAATGAAGGACCTGTTTATCGATTTTGCCGGAATCAGGCAAGGACATCACCCCACCAGAAAAGTGCTCACACGTTTACAACCTGGAGACCAGCTTAGGCCTGTCCTCGTTAAGGGACATATAGAGCTTGTTAATGATACTGATGTGCCGGTCGGGTGCCTGTCAAAAGCTGCCTATTCGGTCTGGAGTAGCAAACTGCGCAGTATTCATAAAATGACTGTTGTGGCAATGGTAAAACGATGCAAGGAAAATATTGAGGATCCTTCTTTCAGCAAACGATGTCACGGTGATACCTGGGAAGTACCCATTGTTGAGGTTTGTTTTTTCCAAGGATAAACTGAAATAGTTGAAAGCTGACCCGACTGATTGAAGATGCAGGTCCTGACCCTACCTTGCAGCCCATCATAGAATTTACGGAATAGGAAGGTAGGAAAAAAGTAAAGTTGACGGTTTGACCAGGATGTTAATCTTGGTAGCGCTAATGTAAACTTTAATTAGTCTCCGACACTGTTCAAAAAAAGCCAGCTCTGAGTGTGTAAGCAATACCTAAATACCAATGGTTAGACAACATAACAGGCCGATATCAGAACGCTGTAGAGATAAGATAAAAGTGGTATCCCACGTAGCATATGAGAAGGGTCGCTCCTTCGAGGCGGTTAATGCGCCCTGGACCTCGAAAACCAAAACCAATGAAAAAGAGGGAAACGGTCAGCACGGCCATCACCATCAGGTCCCTCTTGAACACTTCTGGTCCTACGGCCATTGGGTAAATCACCCCAGCGATACCTACGACCGCTAGAGTATTGAACAGGTTGGACCCCAGGACATTACCCAGAGCTATATCATGTTCCCCTTTACGGGTAGCTATCACAGACGAAGCCAGTTCCGGCAGAGAAGTGCCGACAGCGACGATGGTCAGGCCAATGACAAGGTCGCTGACCCCAAAACCATGAGCGATCGTTACTGCGCCCCAGACAAGAATTCTGGAGCTTACAATGAGCAGCATCAACCCCAATATCAGCCAGAAAATCGCTCGCTGGATGGGCATGACGTGAGTAACCAGTTCCTGTTCAATCTCTCTTGCCAGCGCATCTTCTTTCCTCTTCATCCCCTGGTGGAAGGTCCAGACCATTAAGCCGCAAAACACGCAAAGCATAAATATAGCATCAATCCTGGAAATATTGCCATCCCAGAGTTGTCCCGCGGATAGAGCAGTCACCATTGTAAGTAGTGGGAGCTCCTTGCGTAGGACTTGTGAATGAACGGTTATTGGACTGATTAATGCGGTTACTCCCAAAATGAGTGCAATGTTAGTGATGTTTGAGCCATAAGCATTACCAAGAGCAATCCCAGGATTTCCCTGAGAAGCGGCAAGTGCCGAAACGACCATTTCTGGAGCGGAGGTTCCGAACCCGACTATCAACATGCCAATCAGCAATGGTGGCATACCGAAATGGCGGGCAGTGGACGCAGATCCTTCGACAAAGCGGTCTGCGCTCCAAACTAGAAGCGCCAACCCAAAAAATACGGCTATAAAGGCCAGTGTCATACAATTCCTTTTTTCATATTAGACAAGCTACAGTAAGACGCCTGATTAGCTCCGCCAATTACATTCAAATGTTGGTGGGTTAATTTCGTTCTTTCTTTGCCATTCTTGCCAATTCTATACCTTAGATTTTATTCGACCACTTGAGCAACACCAGCAATTTTTAACTAGTGCCTGAAAAGTAACCGAAAAAATGGCACTAAATCTGGTCGATACCACTACAGATGACTTGACACTACCCATTGGCAAAAAAATATTAAGCCCACTTCAGGAATGGAGCAACCGCCATCTGTAAATTTCCCTCTAGAGTCCAAGCTAGCTTTCTTCCGCAGTGACTTTACCTACTTCCTGTGCAGGTATACCTGCTTATTTGGATGGATTTGCACAGAAATGGAGCAACCGCAAAGAAAATATATCCAAAGACAATCTACAGTCGAGGTGTAAGAAAAAATTCGAACTTGATACTGAAAAATATCAGATGGTATCGGAACTACTACATCTAAGTCATTCCCTTGTCTCGCAACTCCTGCAATGCCTGATCCGATTTGCCAAGATCTCCAAGACCCATTGCTTTGAGAACTTCTGTTGTTTTGGTGTACTGGATGTTCTTGTACTCGACTATCTGAATATGGTTGCCCCAGGGATCCATGAAATCAAGGAACGGACCGGAGAGAATTTCTACTCCCTTTTGCTCCAAGATTTTCCTGACTTGATCCTTGTCTTCGACCACCAAACCAAAGTGACGGTGATCATCTCTGGATGTCTCGCCGGTCTCCATTAGGGCTAGAAACTGATCACCCATATCAACAAATGCAGAACTGCTTGTTTTGCCTCGCAGCTCAATTGAAAAAATACTGGAGTAGAATTCGAGAGCTTGATCGATGTCACCCACTTCCAAAGCTACATGATTTATTCCAACAAGTTTAGGTAATTTCATCTATTTTCCTCTATTTTCTTATCCTGTAACTATGCCTATGATGAAATTTCTCACATACTATGTTAAGGTTCTGTTCGGGGGAGTGTCCAGCTATTTCCGCACATCTGATTTCGAGGTAGCTGTATAATTGATTCTTTTCCTTTCTTTCAATTTTCGATCAAGAACAGCAGAGGGGCAAAATACAAGGTTGCGAGCGTTAGCGAGCACTCGAGGCTTAACTTGTTTTGACACTGCTGGGCTCCCTTAGGCTACCTCCTTTTGTTTTTCCTACTCCTGCTGCCTCAGCAATTGCATATACAAATAACGCTTATTGCTCTATGTCGTTCCGGCTAAATGGCGAAGCGGATAGAATTGATCGGAAATAGAGCAACAGCAGATCAGAGAAATCCAAAGATCAGTTAACCCCATTCAATGATTACCGAGCTTGACATTGCCACTACGAAGGTGAGTAATCTACCCATTGTCCCCAATAGAAGATTTCTAGACTGTTAATCAACCCAAGGATTGATAACGTTGCCCCCCGCTGCTTGGAATGGGCCGACGTCTCTTGTCGCGACGCTAAATCGGTTAGCAGCCGCAATAGCCGCAATATATCCATCTGCTGCTGCAATCGCTAAACCGGTGGATTTTGCTTTTACCATGATCTCAGCATAAACAGCTGTGCGGGCCACATCAAACGGAAGCACACGCCCTGAAAAAACCAGTGGTGCTTTGATGCATTGTGCTCGGGAATAAAACAGCTTGTCTTCGTTGGGTACACACCCTTCAAATCAAGAGATTGCCTGCTCAGCTATTACCCGCACCGTATTTCAAATGGCCCCCTTGAAGGGCTGAACAACAAAATCAAGACGATGAAGCGCCAGGCCTATGGATTCCGGGATAATGAGTATTTCAAATTATGACTCTATGACCTGCATAGCTCCAGGTACACGTTTCCCGGATGAACCTTAAAAATGCGCTACATGGTACTTACCACCATGTGAGTTCCCGTCACTTGCCAAGGTATCTTGCTGAGTTCTGCTATCGGTTCAACCGAAGATTTGAGTTGCATACCATGGTCGACATGTTGGCATACATGGCAGTGCGAACACCGCCGATGCCACAGCGTCTCCTAAAGTTGGCTGAAGTTCGTTGGTAATCACGTTTTGATTATGGCTGACCTGGTTCTGATTTCCACCTTTATTCTCAACTCCAATGATAGCCATGCTCATTGCGCAGCCCTAAATAAATGCAATACAATGCGTTTCAAAACCATTGATTTTATTATTGCTTTTTTTTTATTGCTCTGTAAATGTATGATCATATTGTTTGAAGATGGTCAGCGCCCCGGCAGCTGGTTGCATAGCGCTGACCGGCGTGGGAGATGTGCTCAAAACAGAGGCGCTGCCAAGGACGAAAATGGCATTTGCAGAACCTATATTCTGTCACCCATTCAGCCTTCACCTTTTTTCAAACGCCCCAAGCTTTATTGCGCAAAGGCAGAACTTATTGCACTCCAGCATGTTTGGAATTTTGCGGGAAGACTTTGGGAATGAGGTGCTTTTGTTTTAACGGCCTTGTCCTCATTTTGAGTCCGCATCTTTAAGCGATTTACTGTTATAAATCTCTGACTCTGCCGTAGTATGCTGCCTATAGCTGCCGGCTGGAATATCGTATTGGCATTGTTTACTCGGCGACTGAAAGGAATTGCGATGGAAAATAACAAGCAAAACAACTCGACCGACGATCAAGGCTGGTTTCACCTCGATGTCCATCCCTGGGTATTTTTCGTTTCCGGTGGGATGATCATAATGTTCGTTGCGCTGACATTGATCTTCCAATCGACGGTAGATGATTTCTTTTCCAACCTGCAGGCCTTCATCGGCAAGTATACCGGCTGGTTCTTTGTCTGGACGATGAATATCATCCTCGTCTATGTGATATCCCTGCTGCTCGGACGTTTTTCGGGAATCCGCCTTGGTGGTGCCGAGGCGGAACCGGAATTTACCACCTTGGGCTGGTTTTCCATGCTGTTCTCCGCCGGAATGGGGATCGGCCTGTTGTTTTACGGAGTTGCCGAACCGATGTTTCACTTCGTCGCCTCGCCGTTGGTCGAACCGGGTACAGCCGAGGCAGCTCGGGTCGGCATGGACCTGACCTTTTTGCACTGGGGGCTGCACCCATGGGCCATCTATGCTATCGTTGGCCTGTCCCTGGCGTTCTTTTCGTTTAACAAGGGTTTACCCTTGTCGATCCGGTCGGTTTTTTATCCGCTGTTAGGTGAACGGATTTACGGCCCTATCGGCAACATTATCGACATTATGGCCACCGTCGCCACCCTGTTCGGTGTAGCCACATCCCTGGGCCTTGGCGTCCAACAGGTGAATGCGGGCCTGCATCATCTGTTCGACATTCCCCAGAACACCACGGTTCAGGTGCTGTTGATCGTTGCCATAACCGCCGTTGCAACCTGGTCGGTGGTGCGCGGCATTGAAGGCGGCATCAAGTTCCTCAGCCAGATGAACGTCTACCTGGCTGCAGGATTGATGCTGTTTGTCCTGCTGCTCGGACCGACCCTGTTCATCATGAAGGCACTGATGGAGAATATCGGCTTCTACATTCAGAACCTGCCGCAGCTGGCCACCTGGAACGAAACCTACGAAGCAACTGACTGGCAACAGTCCTGGACAATCTTCTACTGGGGCTGGTGGATCTCCTGGTCGCCTTTTGTCGGCATGTTTATCGCTCGGGTTTCCTATGGGCGAACGGTTGGCGAATTCATCAAAGGGGTGCTGCTGGTGCCTACGTTTATTACTTTTGTCTGGATCACCGTGTTCGGTAACAGCGCCATCAATATTGAAATGTTCGGCGCCGGAGATATTGCCAAGGCGGTTCAGGAAAACGTTCCGGTCTCACTGTTCAAACTGCTTGAGCACTACCCGTTGCAATCGGTGACTTCATTATTGGCCGTGATTGTCGTTATCACCTTTTTTGTAACCTCGTCCGACTCCGGCTCGCTGGTGATCGATATCATCACTGCCGGCGGCAATCCAGAACCACCGGTCATTCAACGGATTTTCTGGGCAGTGATGGAGGGTGTCGTGGCCGCAGTACTGCTCTATGGCGGTGGCCTGATTGCCCTGCAAACGGCGGCAATAACCACCGGGTTACCCTTTTCAGTGATTCTTCTGGGAATGTGCGTCGCTCTCCACAAAGGGCTGGCGGAATACAAAGAAGGGCAGAGTTTTGAGCTGTCGATCGGGAAAACCAAGACGCGTGAATTCCGCACCAAGCCAACTGCCAAGCTGCCGACTTATGGTCGGCGCCGTTTCTGGTAAGCAGCCCTTTTAAGTTCCAGCTATTCCATGGGAGGATAAGATGATAGCTCTGTTGCGATACACATTGTCGATTTTACTTCTATCCAACATCCTGCTGCTACCGACATCAAGTCTGGCTCAGCAAACAATCAGGCTGGCCTATGTCGACTGGTCGTCTTCTATCGCCAGTGCTCATATGGTACAGGCAGTGCTGCAGGAAAAACTCGGCTACCGGGTCGAATTGCTGCGCATGGACGCCGATGATATGTGGCAAGCGGTGGCTGAAGGCCGCGTCGATGCCATGCTTTCTGCCTGGCTGCCGACGACCCATGAACACTACCTTGCCAAATATCAGGACCGGCTCGTCAACCTCGGCCCTAATCTGCGCGGAGCGCGCATCGGCCTGGTCGTCCCCGATGTCAGTGTCGGCCGTCAGACCGGAGGACTTGGCCAGCGCGCCCGTTCTCTTATCAAGGCCGAATCGATTCCCGATCTGCAAACGTACGCCGAACAGTTTCGCAAGCATATCATCGGCATCGACCCTGCCGCCGGGATAATGAAAAAAACGGTTGAAGCCCTGCAGGCCTACGGTCTGGAAGACTATCGACTGGTAGAAGGCAGTGAGGTGTCAATGACCGCTGAACTGTCCAATGCCGTCCGCCAACAACGCTGGCTGGTCGTAACCGGCTGGACTCCACACTGGATGTTCGCACGCTGGAAGCTCAAGTTCCTGGAAGATCCGAAAAATGTCTTCGGTGGCACCGAAGACATTCATACCATGGTTCGCCCGGGCCTACGTGAGGCCATGCCGGAGGCTTATGCCTTTCTGGACCATTTTTCATGGACACCTGAGGAAGCCTCCCAATACATGATCTGGAATCAGTCCGATCAAGGACTTTTCCCTTACGAAAAAGCCTTGCGCTGGCTGCGGATGTATCCCGACCGAGCTGCTGACTGGTTGGACAAGTAGCTTTTTGAAATTGGGTGGCAACATACTGAGAACGGCACAGTACAAAGGAGAATTGAATATGCTAGGAACAGTTTTTCAAAAATTCAGCGGTGGCTGCATGATGATCTTTCGCCGCGATGGCGAAACGGTTCAGTTTCTGGGAACAGCTTTTCTGGTCCATGAAGAGGGCTATTTACTGAGCGTTTCGCACATTATACCACAGGAGGGACAGCTGATTGTCGTGCCTGCCGAACCGAGCAACGAATTCACCTCCATCAACCAGGAAACTGTCACCTCGATTCCGGTCGCAGTGGTGCGGCGTGATGTTGAGCGGGATATTGTTCTGCTGAAAATGCAACAGGAAATCGAAATGCAGCTGCCGGATCATTTCATCGGCACTGCAGAGAGCACACTGGTCGGCAATCAGGTGATGACGCTTGGCTTTTCCTTCGGTCACCAAACACTGCACACGTTGGTGACCAGTTCCGCCGTAACCAGCGGTAAAGTTTTATCACGTAACCAGAGTAAAATTCTGCTGTTCGACACCATGATCCACGATGGTGATCGCGGCGGTCCCTTGGTCGGTGTTGAAGACGGCCTTGTGATCGGCATAATCAGCGGTCGCTTCGATCCACTGGAAGCCGCGAAAGATTATACCGACGGCAGCAAGACGATCACAGCAAACACGAATTTCTCTTATGCCGTGGCTATTGATTACGGGATCGCCCTGATGGAAGAAGTGAAACTAGATATCCATTAAAAAAGCGACATGTTCATTGAATCCAAGAAGCCTCGTGAAGTGAAAAAAACTTCACTTGATGGTGCAATGTCACTGATATGAATCTGGCCGGTACGTTTACCTTTCAGGCCAGATCCCGGCAAGCTCACTGAGGGGATAGGTGTCGAACCTGTGATAGGCGGTCAGGGCGTTTTTCACCTCCTGCATCTTGCGGGGCGGAGCGATGCCCCGTTTGTCTTCCAGAATCAGGGTGACCAACCTCCCTTGGCCACGGGCCGTCGATCCAGCGGTAAACGGCGTCATTGCTGTTACTGATATATTCGGTATTCACTTCGGTCAATCCAATCGAGACGGTTTGCGTGATACTGATGTCCTTTTCAATGATAGGCTGTTCGAAACAGCGGATTCGTACAGGTTCCTGCCCCTATAAAAATTAGCTCACCTTGTAAATCGGGTTCGCAGCTTCACTGCCTGACCAACCAACAAGGGAATCAGGCTGGCCGTGAGGATCAGCAGCCATTCCTGAGTGTCTGGTGCAACCAGACCAAGGATGTTGGAGAGTCCGGGTAGATAGATAGCAAACAGCAGCAACCCCAGACCAATGCCGATCGCGCCCCAGATGTAAGGGTTGGTGGTGATCTCGTTACGAAACAACGGGCTTGCGGGGTCGCGCATATTGAAGACGTGCCACAGGCGCGCCAGCACCAAGGAGGAGAACGAGATGGTAACGGCACGTTCGGCGGAAACTTCCCAGAGAACCAGTGCCACGGCAAAAGCACCTAATACTGCGATTGTGAACACTAGTGTGTGCCCTCCGATTCCCAGCCAGTGGCGACGCGTCAACACCGGCTCTTTGGGCTCACGCGGCGGCTGTTGCATGATCTGCGCTCGGGTATCCCCCATTCCCAGTGCCAGGGCGGGGAAAACATCACCGATCAGATTAATATAGAGGATCTGCAGCGGCAGTAGCGGCAGTGGTGCCCCGACCAGGGTCGCCAGAGTAATGATGGCGACCTCGCTGACATTGCCGGAAATCAGATAGTAGATAAAATTACGGATGTTGTTGAAAATACCCCGCCCATAGCGGATTGCCACAACGATGGTGCTGAAGCGGTCGTCCTTGATGACCATATCGGCAGCTTCCTTGGCAACCTGGGTGCCGCGCTTCCCCATCGCCACACCGATGTCGGCTTTTTTCAGTGCCGGTGCATCGTTGACTCCGTCGCCGGTCATGGCGACAATCTTTCCCCTTTCCCGATAAAGTGAAATCAGCGTGAGCTTCTGTTCAGGTGTGACCCGCGCAAAGATCGAAGCGTTCAGAACTCTTTCCAGTTCTTCAGACGAAAGAGAGTCCGTACCCTGCAGGACATCTCCTTTCAGGGTCTTGGATTCATCTGCCTCAAGGCCGACTGCCGCGGCAATCCCTAGGGCGGTGGCCGGGTGATCACCCGTAACCATAATGACCCGTATGCCAGCGGTGGCACATGCTTCAAGGGCGTCTGGAACATCCTTGCGGGGCGGATCGTGCAGGGCGGCAAATCCCAACAGGATCAGATCGGCGTAGGGTTCAGAGCTTTTGCTGTCAGCCTCTTTATATGCCAGGGCAATCAACCGCATCCCCTCTTCGGCTAGCGATCGGTTCTCCTCCACCCATTCATTGCGCGTGTCCTGAGACAGTTCAACTAGCTCATCGCCACCGGCTACGCGGGTGCAGCGCTCCAGCACCTCTTCCGGCGCGCCCTTGACGGCCACCAGGATCTTGCCTTCCTGTTCGTGAAAGGTGGCCATCATCTTCGTTTCGGCACTGAAAGCTTCTTCACGGATTTCGGGATATTCTTCCAACAACTGCTGACGATGAACACCCGCTTCCTCAGCGATGCGCAGCAGGGCGGTTTCGGTGGGATCTCCTATCTCCTTTTCCTGGTTGAGGGAGGCGTTGTTGCAGAGCGCGCCGATCTCCAGGATTTTCTGCAGCCGCACGTCCTGTTCCGGGTCAGGAGTCTGATCTTCATCGATCTCGATTTCCTCGCCGGATAGGATGAAGCGGCGTACGCGCATGCGGTTTTCGGTCAGGGTGCCGGTTTTGTCGGTGAAGATAACCGTTGTTGCCCCTAAGGTTTCTACCGCGGAGAGGCGACTGATCAGCGCATTATGCTCGGCCATGCGCCACATGCCTCGCGCCAGGGCGATAGTTGCCACCACCGGCAGTCCTTCCGGGACGGCTGCGATGGCCATGGCGATGGCGGTTTCCATCACCAGCACGACGTTCCGCCCGCCGATCAACCCGGCTGCTGCCACCACAACGCCCATCACCAGGGTAAGCAACACCAGCCGTCGGCCCAACCGCTCCAGTCTTTTTTCCAGTGGTGTCATTTCATCTTCCGTCCCCTGTACCAGGCCGGCGATGGCCCCCAGTTCCGTGCCCATGCCGGTGGCTGTGACGATACCGGCTCCCGAACCGGAAGTGACGGCGGTGCCTTTAAACAGCATGTTGACACGCTCGGCCAGAGGCGTGGATTGATCGAGTGGATCGGTCATTTTGTAGGCCGGGACCGATTCTCCCGTGAGAGCGGATTCATCGGCCCGCAGCCGGTTCGCCTCGATTATCCGCAAGTCAGCCGGGACGAGATCCCCCGCATCGATCAGCACCAGGTCTCCCGGCACCAGCTCGGCTGCGGGGATTTCGCTGTTTTGCCCATCCCGGTGAACGCGAGCGGTAACCTGCTCCAGGCGGTGCAGCGCTTCCATGGAGCGGGTCGCCTTGAGTTCGGTGAAAAAACCAATCGCGGCGTTGAGCAGCAGCGCAATCGCCACCGCAAAACCTTCCAGCCATTCACCGAACAAAAACGCTGCAACAGAAGCGATGCCGAGCAAGATGATCACCAGGCTCTTAAACTGATTAACCAGGAGCTGCCAGGCAGTGACTTTTTGCTTCTGACGCATCCGGTTGGGGCCATATGAGCGGAGTCTCTTGCCGGCTTCTTCTTTGTTGAGGCCCTGATCCGGATCAAGTTCAAACTGCTCGGCAACTTTCTTTGCCGAAAGATTCCATGGGGATTGAATCTGTTCTTTATTCTTCTCTTTTCTTTCCATGGATTTTATAGGCATTAGCATTCTTTTCCTGATCTAACACATCAATATTCAATTAAAAATTCAAAATTGCCTTGGCAATCAGGAAATATACCAGGAGGCCGCTGGCATCGACAATGGTCGTCACAAAAGGAGCACTGGCCACCGCTGGATCGACCCCTATGAAGCGAGCAATGAGAGGCATCATCGATCCGACCACAGAGGCCAGGGCACAGATGGAAACCAGGGTCAGCGAAACCACCAGAGCCAACGATTGTCCCGCATACACGCTGACTGGCAGGTAGCTGAGCAGGCCCAGCATAGTGCCCAGCAACAGCCCGACGCGCCCCTCCCGCAGGATGATCCTGACAAAGTCCCTCGGCAGTACGTCACCGACGGCCATGCTGCGTACGATAGTGGTAGAGGACTGAGCGCCGGCATTGCCGCCGGTGCCGATCAACAGCGGAATAAAGAGCGCCAGACTGACCGCCGTTTCCAGCGTCGCCTCAAACAGGTTGAGCACCTGCACAGTCAGGGTTGCTGCGACAATCAGCACCACCAGCCATAGCACCCGCGACTTCGCCAGGCGAAAATCGGAAACGGAAAAATAGGGCCGCCCTAAGGGTTCGGTTCCGCCGGAGCGGGCCAGGTCTTCGCTCTCCTCCAATGTCAGAATATCCATGGCATCGTCAACAGTCACGATCCCCAACAACATCTCATTTTCATCAACGACCGGCACGGCCAGCAGATCCGCTGCCTGTAGCAGGCGAGCAACCTTTTCCTGGTCAGCGTCCGGTTTTACGAAGTGAGGGTTTTTATGCATGATTTTAGATACCTGGTTCTCGCGATTCGCGAGGACTAGATCGCTCAGTTCGCATAAGCCCACCAGCCGCTTCTGCTCATTGGTTACCGGCAGGGTGTGAACGGTTTCGGCCTTGTGACCGTTTTTATGGATGTAGTCCAGCGCCTCCAAAACCGTCTGCGCTGGGCAAAGGGCAAGAAATTCCGGGCTCATGATGCGTCCGGCCGACTCTTCCGGATAACTGAGCAGCTGATTGGTCAGGCGTTGCTCCTCGGCGCTCAGCTCCTCCTGATATGTTGCGGCGACATCAACGGGCAGTTCATTGAACAGCCGCGCCCGGTCATCGGGATCGAGTTCCTCCACCAGAAAAACCGCATGTTCCCGCTCCACCACAGCCAGCAATCGCTCCTGCTGAGCAACGTTGAGCTGTTTGAAAACATCCAGCGCCAGGTCCCGGCTGATCTGCTGGAAAATGATCTCCTGCTGGCCAGGTTCCATGCGGGCTGTCTCTTCAGCGATCTGCAGCGGTGTTTTGTCTCTGAGCCAGGCGTTGATTTCACTGGAGGTTTTATACTTGCTTTTTTTTTCAGTCTTCAAGGTAGCCTCTGCTGATCAGTCTTTTCGATAAGCTAAAGTCGGGCCACAGCGATTACCTGATCACGACCGGATTCTTTAGCCTGGTACAGGCTTGTCATTGATTGGGTCAATTTTCAATCGATATTTCTGCATAAGGATCAAAAAGGCCAAATAAAAAGCAACATCGGCACTGAAACAGCTGTCACGATAATTTCCAGCGGCAGGCCCATCCTCCAGTAGTCACCAAAACGAAAACCGCCGGGACCAAGGATCAGGGTGTTGTTCTGATGCCCGATCGGTGTCAAAAACGCGCAGGAAGCGCCAATGGCTACGGCCATCAGAAAAGGATCAGCACTCACCTCCAGTGTCGAAGCGGTTCCGATGGCAATAGGACACATGACCGCTGCGGTAGCGGCATTGTTCATCAGGTCGGAGAGAAACATTGTGCCCACAAGAATCAGTGCCAGGACGGCAATGGAATGCCCCTGTGCCACGTTCTCTATCAAAAACCGTGAGATAAGGTCTGCTGTACCGGTGGTTTCCATCGCACCCGCAACCGGTATAAGGGCAGCTAGCAGCACGATCACTGGCCAGTCGATCGACTCATAGACCTGCCGTGGCGGCACGGTATGCAGCACCATCGAAGCAAGCACGCCCAGCGAAAATGACACGGCAGCCGGCAGGAAACCAAAGGCGGCAGCGCCGATTGCAAGGAGCATGATCAGACTCGCCTCAATAACTTTGCGCTTGTCTGGAATCCGAAAATCTCGCTGGGCCAGCGGCACGCAACCGTTGTCACCTGCAAATTCGGCAATCGACTCCGGTGGACCCTGCATCAGCAACAAGTCACCGGGTTGGAGGGCAATTGATCGAAGACGCTTCATTGATCGTATGCCATCACGGGAAAGCGCGAGCAGATTGATCCCGTAACGTGTTCGCAGCAGGATGTCGCTGGCCGAGCGCCCGGATAATGGCGAGCTCGGCAGTACAGCTAATTCCATCAAGGTAATCTCGCCGGATTTCTCTAGAGTGTCAGAGGTGGATTCTTCTTCGCTGTCGGCACTTCGCTGCTCGGCCTGGCTTTTGGTCGCGGCATCCGCCGCTGGAGCAGAATCTTCGTCTTCGTCAGAGTTCTCGGAGTCGATCGACTCCTCGAGCTTCAAGCCCAGAATGGACAGAACATCGGTCAGCGAGTCTGCTTCGGCCTCGATCATCAGGATATCACCCTTATGCACTCTGCGGGCGGGGTTTGCTGCGATGATCCGAACCTCTTTTTGTACCAGGCCAACGATCTGCGTGTCGACCTCAACGAGTTCAGTCTCAATCTCACACAGACTCATGCCGTCGGCTTTACTCCCTTCCAGAATCCGAACTTCAGTGACATAGGCGCCGGATTCGAATTCTTCGATGCCTGATTGTTGGCGCGCTGGCACCAGGCGCCAGCCGATGAGTGTAACGAACAACAAGCCCGCCAGGGCAACGGCCACACCAATTGGCGTGAAATCAAACATGGCAAAACTGCCCAACCCTGCTTCAGCACGAAAACCGGAAACGATCAGGTTCGGGGGGGTGCCGATCAGGGTAGTCATACCGCCGAGGATAGTACCGAAGGCCAACGGCATGAGCACCTGTCCGGGGGATAGTTCGAGCCGCTGTGACAGGTGGATGGCAACCGGCATCAACAGTGCCATGGCACCGACGTTATTCATAAAACCTGACAACAAGGCGCCGAGCCCCATTAACGCGGCAAGACTGACGAGACGCCCCGCGTTGGCAGGCAACATGATGCGCGTCAAGGCATCAACCGCCCCCGAGTTTTGCAGACCACGACTCAGAACCAGAACACAGGCCACGGTGATCACTGCCGGATGGCCAAAACCGGTGAACGCCTCGCCAGGAGCGACCAGTCTGGCCAGCACACAACCTAACAGTGCACCGGCTGCCACCATGTCATGACGCCAGCGTCCCCAAAAAAACATAGCGATAGTAGCCGTCCCGATTAACAAAATTATCCATTGATCATTTGTCATGAGCACTCTCAGCGTTTATGTAGAGTGTAAAAAGAGTCACAAAACCTGCCGTTCCATGAAAATTCACCCAGCAACAAAAAGCAGCGATGGTGAGAAAAAAGCCGCTACCAAGTTTTTTCAATCCAGCGCCTCGGAAGGCATGCAGCTTACCCTGCCACACGTTGCGCCATTGGTGCCATGGTTGATCAAAATAAAATTATCGCTTTTCTTTTTGATCTGTCGCACGGCAACCAGCCCCACCGAACCAGCACCCATAACGATGACGTCGAGTTTCATAATCATGCCTGTTCCTTTCATTCACATGTTTGTTGTTGACCAGGTGTTCGCCGGCACTTGACGCATCTTTTTTGACATCATGACTTAATACGCGCTTCTGTTCGAGCTCTTTTTTATTGCAGTTAACACTGCCAATTCGAAGATTTCAATTCCCTCTTTTCTCAACCGGTTAATACTATTCCTGTTGCTCTAAAGTTGGGCGTGTGTAAGGAGCGGTTCAAACCTTTTGAATAGCAAAACCGGTGATGCACAGTAAAAGGTTAACCGTCGCATTTTCACCGTCTATTAACCTTACCATATCGAAGGTTTGAATTTCCAGCTGCGACATCGGATTAATCTTTCTACTAAGGTCATTTTTTTGCTCATGTGATCAAATACCACTCAGTTCCCTTGCTTTCTCAATACACCAGACCATATACTATTGTTATGTAATTGCAGTATTAAGCCAGAAAAAAAGGGTCTTTGTCATAGTTGCAGAACAGGGGGTGAAGCTTCCTGTCTGATTTTTAAATAAAGGTAGTCGAGGTCACGGTAGCCGCATGCCCGTTTTACGATCCTGCTGATTGTAGCATTGAATGCCTCGAGTTTTGCAGAAGTGACCCTGTGTTTAATCCAAGCCAGAATCTCTTTTCTGTCTCGATCTACCCCTTTAGCGAACTTCACCAAGGGCTTTAATTCGGTTTCCTTGGCCCATTCAATCCAGTTGTCGAGAAATTTTGAAGCCCATTTGGGGCGAACATAGGTCCACAAGGTACTGAACGCATCTTTAAGGAGATAGGCCTGCAACAAGGATTCATTGGCTTCAAATAATGCTGCCAACCTGTCGCACTGGTTACCTTTCAGGTTCTGTGCGTTACGGAGCAAATTAAAACGCTGCCCTTTTATGAAACGTTTTTCATCCTTGTTTGCATTGCGCCATTCATTGCGTCGAACCTCGTCAACAGCGGTATTGAGATTGGCAACGATATGAAACTTGTCATAAACAATCTGTGCTTTAGGTGCATACTCTTCGACAACAGCTTTATAGGCCCCGGCCCTGTCGATACCAACTGCTTTTATCTTCTTGATTTGCCGAGGAGAGAGCTTTTGAAAAAAAGACTCCAGAGATTTTTTCTTTTTACCTTCAGCAAGGTGCAGGATTTCGCCGGTATCGCCATTCATCACGACTGTCATGTATGAGTGGCCTGAGCCAATTGATTTTTCATCAATTAAAAGAACTCGCAGATTATCCAGGTCTGGTTGTGGTAAATGTTTGGCCAGTATCCTTTTGTCCCATCTCCTGGCAGTGCTAGTTGAAATAGGCAGGAAATATGGGACCTTATTGGCTGGCATAAACCTGCAGAGTTTACACACATAGTGCATCAGTCGTTTGGTGGCATGAGCATAACCCTCAACACCAGGTGGATGAAGAGTAAAGTGGGCTTTACAATGATTGCAATATCCCTGTAGAGCCTCATAATGAACCATGACGAGATTGACCGGCCCAATGGGCAGGTCATATGCTATTTGTGAAACTTTTCTGTTCAACCCGGCTTTTCGTATGCAGTGAGGACAGTAAATGGTGAGCCGTTTATCTCGGTGAAGCTTGATAACGGCCACTTCTGGCAACACTTTCATTTCCTGGATGACCCAGCCTGGAAAATCGTATAAACAGCGTAATGAGGGGTGATTGGACATAACTGAAACCTTCCATGATCAAATAATGTGAGAAACTATCTGATATGGATGAGTTTTCAGCCAGTCAACCCCTCTTTACTTTCTGCAACTATGACAAAGACCCGAAAAAAATTGGTTCAACACCTGAGTACAAAAGGACTTGCTATGGATAATTATCTACAGCCTGTGGATCGACGGTACCATGACCGCTACCTAATAAAGAAAGGTGAAGATATTCTTATAAACTTTGAGGAAGATATAATAAAGGGTGTCCCCACCGTAAGGGATCTAAGCGAGGGGGGTTTAGGGTTTTACGCACAAGGCGTAAAAAAAGACGTGACGTGCAAAACTCTCCGAATTGATTTAGTTTTTGGAAATCACGATGTGATTTTCCGTTCTCTTGTATCACAGGTTGTCTTCTGGGACCATTGTTCGAGGTATGGCTTGAAATTTTTGCACCTTTCTGATTTTAAGAAAAGAGCATTGAGAGTGTTTATGAATCAATATTGTCAGTAAGTTTTTTTCCTCTCCAAAAGAAAACACGAAACTGTTCAACGAAGAAGGTGAATTTGCAGACCTGCTTAAATGGTTGATATAGCCAATGTGCTAGCCTTTGCCATCATACAAATCTGTCTTGGTGTTTAAAAAAGATTTTAGTCAATGTTAAACGGATAGAATATTAGAAAGGAAGTATAAGGCTGCTCGACGATTAACTGAATAGCTTCTTCAAAAACCGGCCCAACGCCGTAATCCTAGAAAAAAAGGTGAATGCATGAAAAATATTGTTTTTTTTGTCACGGTGATCGGATTTGTTCTCAGCTTCCAATTAACGGCGCAGTCGGCAGATTATGCTGCTCAAGCTTTTCTGCAGGGAACGGATGGCAAGAATGTGGGTACAGTTTGGTTTACCCCAACAGGTTCCGGCGTAAAAATAATGGCTGAAATAACTGGGCTCGCTCACGGCATACACGCTTTCCACATCCACGGGACCGGAGTCTGCGAGCCGCCGTCTTTCAAATCGGCAGGCGGACATTACAACCCGGGCAACAGAAAGCACGGTTTTCTAAACAGCATGGGCCCCCACGCTGGAGATATGCCCAATATCACTGTGGGCGAAACTACCAGCTATGAATGGGTCACATCTCTGGTGAGCCTGGACGACAATGCAGACAACACACTTTTCCCGGAGTCTGGAACGGCCATTGTCATTCATGAGAATCCGGATGACTATATAACAGACCCTGCCGGACGTGGCGGGAAACGAATCGCCTGCGGAGTCATCAAGAAAAGCAAAATGTAGCAATGTCGCTTACGCGCAAAAAAAATGGCAATCTTGTTCCACAATCTTTTCGACCAGGACAGTGAACAGGATTGCCCGGTGCGCCGGTGGCAGTCTCCTCGTTCGATTTTCAGCCAACCATAAAAGTGAATATGCGCTGATCAATCATTTGCCCATTTGTCTATAGGCTTTGGGGAATGCCCGCTTCACTCCTTCTGGTACCCCCTAGCAAAATTACCATCACTGTTGCAACCGAAATTAGATGCCATTGAACAAACAGAATTGATCAGGAATGGAGTAACTTCCGACTATATATATCCAAAGAGTATATCAAGATGGCCTTATGGAAATTGGAATTGAGCGTAGACTTAACTTAAATCCGTACTTTCAGTAACTGATCTATGAGCTTGATATTGGCAAGTCGAAGGTCACAAATCCATTTCCATCTGAAGCAAAACACTTGATATGTTTTACTGTCCATGACCGATGCTGCCAAGTCGGTCTTCAACGCCATATCTTCCCAAAAATATTACTCCAATTTCATGACTATTGGTCGGTTCACCGTCATACATCTAACACAAAGGGAGTGGAGAGGCGCTCTGGTTGGCAATATTGCAGTATCAACGAGAAAAAAGGAAAGAGGAGGAAGGTGCCGTTTATATCATCCTATAAACAGGCTTTAAGATAGATGTTTCAGAGGCAGGTTAATGTTCTGCAGAAATTGCTGATAAGGTTAAATCATACCTCAAATGACCTGTCTGCAGCCGTTTTCTGTACTAAAAACGCCTCTTCCGACAAATCTGTGGGTAGATTTTCACCCAGATTTATATAACTGGTTAATATGATAACAATTTAGCCTCGAGATAAGGCTGTTCGTTTTGAACGTTAATTTCATATTCCTTTTCCGGAGGTAAAAAATGGCGTTCCTCCGCCATTGGCACCCACAGGTGCAGCGGCAAGTAAACAGGTTGTCAAGGCTGCGGAGCACCCGCGGAGCGGGCTTGGCCTTTACCACCTGTTTGCCTTGTTGCTAACTGCCATACGATAGTGTGGGGTTAACAGTACATGTGGTTCCTGCGATAATGGCGATTTTACCCACAAATTCTCCAGAAGAGCCCTAAAAACTGGTTCAATTCACCTTCATCAGGAGTTATTTCCGAAATACAGGAAGAATATCAACTTCAAGTGGTGGCAGGATATTCAAAACTTCGATATGGTAAGGTTAGCATTAAGATCAGGCTCAAGCGGGGTTTGCACCACTGAACTTTTATCCATATCCACTTTAAAAACCGGTGAAGCAGTCCTTATTCTGCATAACTGGCTTACTGTGAAAAATAGCGAAATTGCCAGTCCGAGTTGATGCGATATTCTAACGGGAACCATTTTGACAAAATTAACATGTCAGCCTTCCAGAAGTTCCCGCAACTTCCTTCCCAGATCGTTCATTGAAAAAGGTTTTTGGATGAAGTGCACGCCTTCGTCCAGCACACCACGGTGAGCGATAACATTGGCGGTGTAGCCGGACATGAAAAGTATCTTCAAGTCAGGATAGTGCTGTTTCAAACACTCAGATAGCTCGCGACCATTCATCTCGGGCATTACCACATCGGTGATAAGGAGATGAATCGGCTGCTTTGCAGCAGTCTCGATCGCCTCGCCTGGCGTGTTGCAGGCCAGCACCGTATAACCTAGCCTTTTGAGCATAAGGGAGGTCATCTTCAGGATCGATTCTTCGTCTTCAAGCAGTAAGATGGTTTCATGCCCCTGATTGATCGTATGGACCAAAGCAGGTTTTGATTCGGTGGGATATTCTTTTTCCAAATAGCGAGGGAAGTAGATGGTGAACGTGGAGCCTTGACCGGGTTCACTATAGACGTTGATAAAACAATTATTTTGTTTGAGGATACCATACACGGTGGCCAAACCGAGCCCGGTGCCCTTGCCTCGAGCCTTGGTAGTAAAAAATGGTTCGAACAGTTTGTCCCGAGTTTGCCGGTCCATTCCGCAGCCATTGTCAGTAACGGACAGCAAGACAAAGTCCCCGGGGATGAAGTCAAAATGGTTTCGACAATATTCTTCGTCGATGGTGGTTTTGTCGGTTTCGATTGAAATTGTACCCACGTCGGTAATGGCATCTCGGGCGTTGACACAGAGGTTGATTAAAATCTGATCCAATTGGACCGGATCCATATAGATCGGCCACAGTTCGCTTCCGGGATGCCAGATGATCTCGATATCCTCGCCTATGAGGCGTCTGGCCATTGATTTGAGCTTTGCTATCGCCTCGTTCACGTCCAACATCTTGGGCGCAATCGTCTGCTGCCTGGAAAAAGCAAGGAGCTGCCTGGTAATGTCGGCCGATCGTTTAGCCGCTTGTAGAACTTCCGTGAGATCCTTGTGGAGCGGATCGTCTTCATAAAGCTTTTCCAGCGCCATTTCGGTATAGCCGAGGATGACCCCGAGCATATTGTTGTAATCGTGCGCAACGCCACCGGCAAGTCGACCGATCGATTCCATCTTCTGGACCTGTATCAGCTGTGCCTGGAGATCGTCCCGTTCCTGTTTCGTCCGCTTGTAACTGGAGATGTCTTCGATCATGGCTAGCATACCGTTGACTTTACCAGCAACATCATAAATGGGTGCTATGGAGAGGCTAATCTCAACGAGCGAACCATCTCTTCTGGTTCTTGTCTGATCGATTTTTGATAGCGTTTCACCGTGTATCACGCGTTCACGCAACTTGAAAAACTCTTCCTGCTGCTCAGCAGAAAAGAATGGTAGTAATTGACCTCGCACTTCATCTTCGCTCCAGCCAAAAATACGCTGAGCAGCTATGTTCCAGCTCTGGACCCCCCCTTCAACATCGGTGCTGATGATTGCCATGGGCGCCGAGGAAATCATAGCCCGCAGATATTCCTCGCTCTCTCGCAAAGCCTCCTCGGCACGTACACGATCAGTGATCACCTCCGTATAAACGATGAATCCACCGATGGTACCGTCCGGCTCAAACCAAGGAAGGCAGCTCCACCGGGTCCATTCGATACTGCCGTCTTCACGTGGATAGGCATCCCGCTCGGAACCAGATATTTCTCCTTGCAGGGCTTTTTGGTGGACGTCACGCCACTTCTGCGGTAGGTCGGGAAAAACCTCATAATGATTCCTGCCAATCACCTCGCTTTCGGTAACATTATATTGCTCCAGATAATTCTTGCTGACGTACACATAGCGAAGCTCGCGATCATGGATCGCGATGGCGCTGTTGGCATGTTCAATGATATAGCGCAGCAATTCGTTGCTGTGCGTGATAGCCTCTTGTGCTTTTTGACGCTCGGTGATGTCGACATTGATAGCGAGATAGGCCTGCTGTCCTTCCCAATCGATCGGCCGAACCATGACGTCCACTGGGAAGCGATTTCCGTCGCGGTCGACCTGCGTGGATTCAAATCGTAGCTCGTTCTGTTCAGAGATTTGTTTGATACGCTGAGAAAACAAATCTTTCATTTCGGGAACCATGAACTCCGTGAGGTTCCGTTTCATAAATGCTGCTCGGCTTTCGTAACCGTACATGGTGCAGGCGACCTGATTGGCAAAGATCAGCCTGCCGTCGTGGTCATGCAGCAAGACGGCAACAGGTGCGGCATCGAGCATCTCGCCAAGGGCGGCAATCTGTTTTTCCTGCTGTTTACGGTCTGTGAGATCGCGGCAGAAGCAGACAAAGGTGCCGTTTTCATCACCGATGTAGCTGACCGAGATCTCCACGGGGAAGGTGCCTCTGTCGGAATGATAATGGGTTGATTCGAAGATCAGAGCTTGTTTTTGCTTGATGTGCTGGAGGCGTGCTTTGGTCTCCTCTGCCGACTCTGTCGCGTCGAGTTTGCCAATATGCTTGCCGACCAATGTTTCACGAGAAAAACCGGACATGGAACAATAGGTATCGTTGACTTCGGTAACGAAACCAGCGGCGTCGATGACCAAGAATCCGTCCGCGGTTGTTTTGATAATGCTCCCGAGAAACTGCTGGCGTTCGGCCAACTGGCGCTGAGCTTCTTTGCGCGCGGTAATGTCGTGTATGATCGAATGTAGATACTTATGACCGTCAATACTCACCGTGCTGCTATACACCTCGACATCCTTGCAGGCCCCCGAGGCGGTATGATGACGAAATTCGAAGTAGTTACGGTTGCCCGCTTTGGCCAGGACCATCTCCGAGGCGACTTGGTCGGAGGTAAGATCGTTGATATCCGTGATGTTCTTTTTTTTGAGCTCGCTGGTCGACCAACCATAGAATTTCCCCGCTGCCTCGTTGGCTTCGATTATATTTCCCGTGTCAGGTTCGATCAGCAGTTTGACCGCGGAGTGGTGCTGGAAAATGCTTCTGAATTTCTCCTCGCTCTGCTTGAGGCTAAGATCAGCGAGTTTGTGGATCCTCCGATTTTCCATCAGCTTGCCGAGGATCGCGGTAGCGAGTGGATAGATCAGCAATACCGGCACACTGATGTGTTTGAGCACCTCGATACCGGTCTTGACCGGCAGCATGAGCATCCAGGCCAGCATGGCCAGGTGGACGATGATGCCGAGCAGGTATAGTTCAGCAAATGAAGGTGTCTTGCCCTTGTGCATTCGTAGATGCCGCCAAGCAAGGCCGATAGCACCGGAGGTTATTATGACGCCGACGCCGACAAAAATGCCGCCCCCGCCCAGGAAGATCCGGAAGGTACCGGTAAACAGTATGGCCAGGAGCGTGGGAATGGTGCCGAAAAAGAGCCCGGTGATGCATAACAACACGGAGCGGGTATCAAAAAGGACGCCTTGCCCGAAACTCCATGGATTGAGCATGATGGCGATGCCGATGACACCAAGGATGCAACCGATGAGAAGTTGTTGAGAAACCGAGCCGGAGTCCTTGAGCCGAAAGCCGGCAAGTTCGTAGAGCAAACCCAACGACAGCAGTAATGCCGCATTATTGATCAAACCCAGATAGATGGCATCTTGCATGGCTACATGTCCAGCTGATAATGGATTGTTGAAAGCAAGGGCCAGCAGGGTCGGCCGCAATTTTTGACTAGCAAACCTATCCGATTTGATATCAGGTTTCAAGGTTTGAGTGCTGCCGTTGCTTCTCGTTCCTTTTGATTTTATGAAAAAAATACCCTCTGTCCCGACCGCCTTCCACGTAACCTGGGGGAAGTGTTGTCTTCTGGAAAGTTTATCAAATGCCTAGAGCGGTCGGTAGATCTTATTCCTGTAGATATTCAGATCGGCGGATTTTTCCTCCTGGGAAATGACAAGCCAACGATGCATATAGAAATGATCGTTCCTCAACTTCAATACCCTCTATGAGCTTGATATTGGCAAGTCGAAGGTCACAAATCCATTCACATGCCTCAACTTGATATGTTTCCTGTTATTGAAGTGGCTAGTTACTCGAAAATGGCCAGAAATGGAGCAGCTGCAGTATCAAGGCAACCAAAGATATTTTTCTGTAAGAAGCATGGATATTGTAAGGCAACGGTTTGATCAGGCCGGAATTGCGCCAAATAAAATGGCACGATAGTTATTTACGCCGGAAGAGTGAATTATTGTGGCGTGATTTTTTCAATCGCGCCATAATAAACGAACTATGCCAAAAAAAATCTCTCAAAGCGACCTAGATAGCATTGTCAAAATAGTGGCCATCTTCCCTAACGGGGCTGGCATTGAAGAAATCTCCTCCGCTCTTGAAGGTAGAGTGCCTCGTCGGACCTTGCAAAGGCGTCTGGCACTACTTGTAGAACAAAAACGCCTCATAAAAGAGGGGCTGGCGAGGGCCAGTCGATATCGGTGTTTGCCTGGCCTCACCGGTAAGGCAAATCTAGAAAAGGAATCCGATGTATTGGTTGACAGTCAGGAAGCATATATTCCATTATCCCCTGAAGGCGAAGAAAGTAAAAAGGCTATTCGAAAGCCTATCCACCGCCGCCAACCTGTAGGATATAATCGCACTTTTCTTGATTCATACCGGCCGAACAATACATTCTATCTTACCGAAGAAAATCGACAGCAGCTTTACGAAGTTGGCCGTTCGCCGGAAGAGCTGAGAATAGCCGGAACCTATGCACGGCAGATATTCAATCGTCTATTAGTCGATCTCTCATGGAACTCGAGCAGATTGGAAGGGAATACTTATTCGCTTTTGGAAACCGAGCGCCTACTTGAGCTTGGCGAAGCTGCAGAAGGCAAAAAAGCAGCGGAAACACAGATGCTCCTCAACCACAAAGACGCAATCGAACTTGTTGTGGAACAGGCCGACGAGGTGGGTTTCAACAAATACACCATTCTTAACCTGCATGCCTTGTTGTCCAACAATCTTCTGGCAGACCCACATGCATGTGGTCGATTGAGAGCAGTCCCGGTAATGATTGGCGGGTCAGTCTATCATCCCTTGGAAATACCCCAGCTGATAGAGGAATGCTTCGAACAAATCCTAACCCTTGCATCAGAAATAGAGGATCCATTCGAACAGTCCTTTTTTGCAATGGTACATCTCCCATATTTGCAGCCGTTTCTCGATGTAAATAAACGTGTTTCCCGACTTGCCGCAAATATCTCGCTGCTTCACCGGAATCTCTGTCCTCTCTCATTCCTCGATGTGCCAGGGCAGGCTTACATTGATGGTACAGTGGCTGTTTATGAGCTCAACCGGGTTGATCTGTTACGTGATGTCTATATCTGGGCCTATCAACGATCATGTGCACGTTATTCTGCGATTCGACAGTCTCTTGGTGAACCCGATCCTTTTAGGTTGCGATACCGTCTGCAAATAAAAAATCTCGTGGCAGAGGTCGTGAAAAATTGTATGGATAAACGTAAAGCCATTCAATGGATAGCCAAATGGTCTGAAAAAGAGATTCCATCCAATGATCAATCACGTTTTATTGAAGTGGTTGAGACAGAACTCAGCAACCTGCATGAGGGGAATTTCGCCCGTTACGGATTACGCCCATTGGATTTCTTGGGTTGGAAAGAAGCTTGGCGTTAAGAGGAGACAATCTAAAAATGGAAAATAGAGTTTACACCGTCCAAAATGCTAATACACATTATCTTAAAAAGATAACTGGCAATGTCAAATGAAGAAACAGAATTTATTGCGTAGGTAGGGCTTGCTGAGCAACAAGCAAGACCATGAATTTGTGTTTAAAAAATAGTATAATCGGCGTCGTAAGTGCACAGAAAACGGCTGACACCTTCCAAAACCCTTGCACCTTCCGACAGTAACACCATGTACAAGCATAATCAGAAGCAGCTCGAACTCCCTGAATTTTCTCTACCCTTTCACGGAGAGCTGGCACCTGACAACAAATGGGTAAAATTAGCTGCCTTGATCCCCTGGGTGCAGTTCGAAGAACGCTATAGGGAAAATTTCTCGAAATCCGGTACCGGGCACCCGGCTCTCTCTGTGAGAATGGCCCTCGCCGCACTGATCATCAAAGAAGAACTAGGTGTCAGTGACAGATTATGCGTTGAGCAGATCACGGAAAATCCGTATCTGCAGTACTTTTGCGGGCTCAAGTCCTTCATCACCATGCCACCGTTTGACGCCTCCATGTTTGTCCATTTCCGTAAACGCTTTCCAGCAGATGTGTTGAGCGAGGTCAACAATGCCATTGCAGAGAAGATGCACGGAGATCAGGACCCACCGGCATCCGGCCAAACACCCCCAGGAACCGATACCGAGACGACGAGCGACCAAAAACCATCTCGCAACAGCGGCCAGTTGCTGGTGGATGCCACATGTGCTCCTGCGGATATCACCTATCCCACCGATATCAAACTCCTCAACAAGGCCCGTGAGAAGAGTGAGCAGATCATTGATATCCTGCATGAAGCCAGAGGACGAGGATATAAGAAGCCGCGCACCTACCGTCAACGAGCCAGAAGACAATTTTTGTCTATTGCCAAAGACAAGCGGATGAGTCGCAAAAAGATTCGAAAGTGCCTCCGTCGGCAATTAGGGTATCTGCGGCGCAATCTCAACTCCATTGATCAACTTGGTGAGCATCGAGGATTTACACTGCTCGGCCGTCGCCATTATAAAGAGCTGCTGGTGATTTCTGAGGTATACCGCCAACAACAGTGGATGTACGAGAACCGCAGTCATCGTATTGATGACCGTATTGTCAGCATTAGTCAACCGCATGTTCGACCGATCAAGCGTGGTAAAGCTGCTGCTGACACTGAGTTCGGGGCCAAAATCAGTATCAGCCTTGTGCACGGCATCAGCTTTGTCGACCATATCAGTTGGGACAACTACAATGAAAGTTGTGACCTTATTGCTCAAATCGAGGCGTATCGTACGCGATATGGTTGCTACCCGGAATCGGTGCATGCCGATAAAATTTATCGTAACCGCGAAAACCGCCGATATTGCAAGCACCACCAGATTCGATTGTCTGGCCCCAGGCTTGGCCGACCGCCAAAAGTGACCCAGGAAAATGCCAAAGCACTCCAAGCAGCAAAACAGCAGGCCAGGCAGGATGAAATTGACAGAAATGCGGTTGAGGGCAAGTTCGGTCAAGGCAAACGCCGCTATAGTTTGAACCGGATCATGACCAAGCTGTCATGTACCAGTGAAACCGCAATCATGATCAGTTTCTTGGTAATGAACCTGAAACGGTGGCTGGCCATCGTCGTTTTATTATTTTTTCAAAGAACAAAAGCTCGATTTGCGAATGTTTGGTGGACGCCTCATAAACTTTCTTGCCTTTTGGCCGGGTTTAAAGCCATCGAAGCCGCAAGTGGTTAATCGTTGTTCAGCAAACCCTAGGTAGATTGTGAGGGTAGGAGGAAATATTTCATTGGAATTGCCCAGAAATGGAGCAATTACTGACTTTACCTTACCAAAGAATCCGTTAAGTTCTGTGGTTGATTACCGGCATTAACATTGCCAGTACGAAGGTGAGTAGTCAAGCCGGCTACTCCGGTTGAAGATGTTTCCTGTTTATGACCGATACTGACGAGTCGGTCTTCAACTCCATATCTTCCCAAAAATGTTACTCCATTTCCATGATCATTGGAGGGACCACCATCATGCTTCCAACACAAAAACAAGTGGTGAGGCACTCTGTCAGGTAATATTATCGTGTCACCGAGAATACAAGAAAAAGAAATAATGTGCCGTTTCTTTCACCCTGAGAACGGGATTTAAGGTAGACATTTCTGAGGTAGTTTAATGTTCTGCAGAAATGACTGGTAAGGTTAAATTATACCTCAAATTACCTACCTACTGCCGTTTTCGGCACTAAAATCCGGTTCAATTTACCTTCATCAGGAGTTATTTCCAAAATAGACAATCAAGAAGGTCAATCCAAAATAATTTTCCATTTGCTTAACCTTATCAATGGTCACCTACAGTTAGATTGCCATCGGCCACGGGTTAAGATGCTGCTTGTCAGGTGGCCGCAGGCAACCTAACTTACAGGCACTATATATATCAAACCGTAGCCTAAAGTCCTTTACTTTCGATTTTTTCTTGCCACCTCATCACCAAATTGTTCCAGTTCTTTTGCCGTGATCAGACGGTAACTTGTACTTCGTCCTCCGCCCGGATTTTGAATTAGAATATGCCGGGTGACGAGTTCTCGTATATCCCTAAGTGCAGTGTCCGATGAACATTTGGCGCACTTGGCATATTTCGATGTGGTCATGTGTCCCTTAAAATTATCGAGCATGCGATTTATAATAAGGCGCTGTCGTTCATTCACTGGGTCAAAATTGACCCGGTTCCACAGTTCCGCCTTAAATAGGACCAAGGACAGTGTATCTTCTGCATTATCAACAGCATGCGAAAAACAGTTCAAAAACCATGACAACCAAGAGGTAATATCGACATTACCTTTTTGCTGTCTCTCAAGCTGTGTGTAGTATGCTTTGCGTTCCTTCTCAATTTGTCTGGACATAGAATAGAAACGACTGGATGTTCCATCTGCCCTTGCCAGAGCCATATCCGCAATTGCACGAGCAATTCGTCCATTGCCGTCTTCAAATGGGTGAATAGTGACAAACCATAAATGGGCAATACCCGCTTTAAGCACCGGGTCCAGCCTCAAGTCAGTTTCGAACCACGAGAGAAACTTCGCCATTTCCGCATCAAGCCTGGATGCCTCCGGCGCTTCATAGTGCACCGTTTCATGCCCTATTGGACCAGACACAACCTGCATCGGGCCCGCTTCTGCTGGTCGCCAAGCACCAACGGTGATACGATGTATACCGCTTCGACCTGTCGGAAACAAAGCCGCATGCCAGTCGAACAGACGTTCCTCTGTCAAAGCCTGATTGAAATTTTGTGTCGCATCCAACATCATCTCAACAATGCCTTCAACATCGCGACCGACAGACTTGTTGTTTTGTAGCGGAATACCTAATCTTCGAGCAATAGAAGATCGGACTTCATCAGTATCAAGTTTTTCGCCCTCTATAGCTGACGAGTTTACAACATCAGTTGTGAGGATATTCAGGCTGGCCTCCTGTCTGATCGGGAAACCTAACGCCTCCATCTTACCCAGTAAACGCCCCTGCCGGTGCCGAGCATCGGCGAGCAACAACGCAAGGGTTTGATCGTCCCAAGTAAAATTTGGCCAGTCTTTCTCTTCATAAATCCACATGCATAATCTCCGTATCATATGCGGTGATTATATAGAATATTTGCCGCAAAGGGTATCAAAAACGCAAATCATGCGGTGAATAGTAGCCTTAATCACCGCAAACGGCCCCTGCTTCGAAGCAGCAAAGGAATACTCTTAACTTTTGATATTTTCCTTTAATCGAGCGGGGAAATTATTATCTCGGTTGCCGTTCTCAGGTAGCACTTTAAGGTGCAATTGATTTATGCCACAACAGAATCGTACAAAAACAGATCGAAGATTAGAACTAGCAGTTCTAAACACAGAGCATTGCCACTGATTTTACATTCTTCCTGTTTCCTTCAAAATCAACTACCGACCGATATTTTTATTCTCCAGAAAGGTAAAACTGTATCTGCACAGGAACAGCCTAAAGTTCAGACACCTCTAGCAAAGATGCGGTTAACAATTAAACACATGCTTGACAATCGATCTGTCGGCAATAATGTAATTTTGAGATCGCTCGTTTCGCAATTTCTTCCACTAACCCATCCAACTACGAGCCGTTGTCAATGACGGCTTAATTAAGGCTTTTCGACCGCGGCGTTATTTCCTTTGGGGAGTATTATGAAAACAACACTTTTTCTTTCAGTTTCAATTGACGGGATGATCGCTGACAAGCAGGGTATACCTCTCTTCCCAGAGGGCGCGTGGGAAGATTGGTGCTCTTTAGTAAATGATACTGGAAACGTCATTGCAGGGCGTAGTTCTTTCGAACAGGTGAACAACCCGGAAATGGGTGCGGCTCTGCATCCGGAATACAAAGTTGTTCTTTCTTCCAAAGACCTAGATTTGGCCGATTCTGGTTGGCAACAAGCAAAATCTCCTGAAGAAGCGTTAAAAATTTTAGAGGAGGCAGGGGTTGAAGAGGCTATTATAGGTGGAGGCCGCACTGTCGCACGTACTTATATGAGCGAGGGACTTATTGACTACATCGTTATTGACTTACAGCCGGTTGCCTTTGGTGAAGGCACCCCTATGTTTGGTGACACTATCGAGTTCCCCCAACTGAAACTTTTAGAATATAAGCCCTTGAATGAAAATACACTTCGCTTACGATATGAGGTTGTTAAATTAGAGGGATAACAACGCAATGCTCGCGTAGTTAACCTTATTCGTTATATCAAAGGGCTGAATATCTGCCAGCACTATTCGTTGAGGTAATTACTGTTAATCAACCCAAGGGTTGATAACGTTGATACCCGCTGCTTGGAATGGGCTGACGTCTCTTGTCGCGACGCTAAATCGGTTAGCAGCCGCAATAGCCGCAATATATCCACCTGCTGCTGCAATCGCTAAACCGGTAGATTTTGCTTTTGCCATGAGCTCAGCGTAAACAGCCGTGCAGGCCACATCAAACGGACGCACACGTCCTGAAAACAACGGCAGAAGTTGATTTTCAATACTGGTATGCAGTTCATCTCGTCGCTTTCCAGCTGGAAGGCTTGCAACTCCAAAACGCAGTTCAGCGACAGTGA
The DNA here is from genome assembly GCF_055398265.1 of Desulfogranum aggregans. Lineage (NCBI taxonomy): Bacteria > Pseudomonadati > Thermodesulfobacteriota > Desulfobulbia > Desulfobulbales > Desulfobulbaceae > Desulfogranum > Desulfogranum aggregans. The sequence goes on from NZ_AP042447.1 coordinate 1,843,928, forward strand.
TAGCTGATAAATATAGTGTTTCTAGTGATTGTGCATCAATCCAGTCAATAACACGGGCCTCAGGGGCGCGACGCAACGGTTCCGAAATTACATTTGTATCTAAGAGTATCATTCAAAATCCATCGGTTTCGCTGGAGCTTTATCTCGGCTCTGCTCAAAAATCGTAAACTCATCATCGGTCAAGTTGATTTTACGACCAATGCGAGCAAGCAGTGAGCCAAGTTTTACCCTTCCTTCTGGCTGGACGGCATTTTCCAATATCTCACGAATTTCAGCTTCGGCGCTTCGGCCATGCTTTGCGGCTCTAACCCGCAGAGCGCGATGCACCTCATCCGGTACGTTTCTGACAGTGATTGACGGCATGATTTCACCTTTACCCCATGCTTTATTTGCTTGCATTTTAACATAATGCAAGCAACCGTCGCAAGCCTACTTTTCACAGATCGGAATAGCTTAGCCCAACCGCTACCCTGTTTCACGTTTAGGACGTCGAACCATTTTTAAAAAAACTGCAACCGATGATATTTCATCATCAACCAATTAAAAACTCAAGACTTTCAAAGGCAGGCCAAATACCAATTACAAGTATTTCAGAATTTAGATTGCTCCCGGGAACAATCACACGACATCTTTCCTCGGTTGGCGACATGGTACTCATCCCATTGCTTCCACAGGTCACTGAAAATTCGACAACCATCATCGATACAATTCTGGGGCTCCACCCCCAGTTCTATTCTTCCCTGAATAACAAGTATTGCATCATAAAAATGACCCATATCCAAAAAACCCAGGTCAACGACATTAAGCTGTGAAGGCCTCTCCATTGAAAGCCGACAACAACACCTGTGCCGCCGCTCTACTGCCGCTTGTGTCATTCTGCGCTGCTTTCACCAAAGTTTCTACAGCTAATCGGTATCTTTCTCGCTTTACAGCCATTACCCAGACCAGATTCTGACTGGTTTATATTGATGCTTGAAGCGTTCTTTACGCACCCGTTCAAACTCTTTCATCATCGCGCCTTCATCGAGGAAACGCTGGGTTAGTTTTGGTTGTCCTCGGGTGCCGATTCTGCCCCAATGTCGAATGACAATGCATCCAAAAAGGTCTCGACCAGCGATTAAATTATAGAAAGCTCGTTTATTTCGTTCAGGGATAACACACTCGAAATATATCCTCGTTTGACAAATCATCCCTCAACCTCTCCGCATTAAAGGCTCCTTGCTATTTTCAGCTACCCCCTACCTTTTTCCCCAATCCAAGCTCCAGCGAACCGTAACCTGGGTAAATCAACCACTAGGATATTAATGAAAAAATGAATTATTGAATTCATAATTTACTGCCAGCAACGATGACAGAGTCTCTATAACTCGTAACACTCTCAACAGCACCGATCAACTTAAAATATCGATATATCAAGCATTAGCAAAAGATAGCGAATAATAGAAACAAACAAGTTATTACGAAAAAACAGGTCCAATCTGATTTATAATCGGAAAATCCGTAAAGGATATGGCGGGTAAATTTTAGAAAAAGCTTTTGCTGGAAAGGTGGTTACCTGTTGACACACTCAGAGAAGGAAAATACGGGTTACATGGTGCCAGCTACTTAAAATCTCATTATGACGTCAACCTGTTTGCCATATGAAAAATGGATCGCTACAATAATCTTGTGCCACAGTGTTGCTGCCAGCACCAGTGTAGACAACTTTTGCTCACAGTACCGTGGCACTTCCTTCATACTCCATATCCGCCACCCCTCTTTTACATAAATCCAAGATGAAACACTTGCTTCTCGTAGCATCCCTGATCGTAATCACCACATTCCCGTTGCCAGTGAATGCCGAACCGAACGATGAGCCTGGGGACGACAATTACTGCACAGATGAATCAAGCTGGCACGAGTGGCATGCCCTCCTCGAAAAGCATCCAGATGATGATGCCATCTATTCACTCTATGCCTTACGGCTGGGTCTATGCTCGATGGTAGAGTCTGGCGCCATAGACAAAGAACGAGCTATCAACATTTTTGAACGAATGCGAGACACTGTGATTCAATTCCACCAAGAGAGAGGAAGTAATCAGGAAAGAAAAAATGATGGTAGGCTGAACTTGACCTGACAGACTCTTTAAAAGGGCCGAAAACTGACCGGTCAAACCCAAGCTACAAAAGTTAAACCTCAACCACCTTTGCCTCAGGAGCAGCTTTTTCAACCGCCTTGGCACCTGACCTTGCACCACTTGCTGACGCATATCCCTGTGAACTGAGAATAACTTGGTGGTTTTTGGCTTTGAGATTGAAATAGTGTTTACCGTTTTTGCCTTCCTTAAAATCATAGAGGGTTGCTTCAGCGGCATTCTTCTTGACTGAATCAATCCCCTTCTGAGCAGCTGCTTTCGTTGTATACGCTTCAGACGATCCAATATTTTCCCCATTACCTGCTTTCAGACGGAAACGAAATTGGCCGCTCTTGTCTTTGTACAGTTCGAATTTACCAGCCATGATGCACCTCTTAATGTTTATCAATACTTGTTGTTGAGACCACAATCGTATCATTCAATAGGATGATAATACCTGGTTTGCGGACCTGCTGTAAACATTTGGGAAATACATAGTCCTCAAGCTCTGGCCATGGGTATAAAAACGTACTAATGACAACCTGAATTAAAATGGAGCAAAAATGGAGCAAAAATGGAGCAAAAATTAAAAAAACTCAATTTTTCTACATTAAAACAGATAAATAATTACAAATAAACCTAGGTTCAGGGTCTAGTGAGGGTTCCCTCGTGGGAGTTCGACTCTCCCCTTCGGCACCATAAAAAAACAAGGCTTTATCCTTTAATTTCAAGGATAAAGCCTTTTTTTGTGCTTTTACAGACGCTTCCACCACCTGCCTTGGCCGCAGAACTTTGCAGATGGTACAACGGTATCCCCCCCCTCATCCATGACCACAAATGAGCTGTCATAGACAAAATTGGTCTGCTGGGCCAGTCAAAGAATTAACGTACACGCCTGCAAGCAATCTGTGTCTACTATCCTTCAAACTGAGCCATCAAGTTTTGCAAGCAAAAATGATCTGTTGAGATTGCATCGCAGGACCTTTACCCCCATTGAAATGGTGCTTGAGGAAGAAAACCGAAGGGCTTTACAAAACGCCTCCGCCCATAGACATCTTCTATTTCAATAATTGCTTTTATTGTTTTTTCCATTTGGACAGATGTGCAAATATCCTTTTATATTTACGGCAATTATACTGAGGTCAATGGATAAACCTGCTCGTTTTCAACCACCCTGCACATAACGACAGCACCATTGATAATTCTGTTTTACAAACTAAGGAACGAAGAAAATGGGCGAAGATTACACACAAATGTGGACGGATTTGGGGCTTGATTTGGAAGGTCATGATGCACTGCTTGGAGTACTTGGAGCAGCATATGGTGATATCTATATGGCCCAGAAGGATCGGCCGGAGGGTATGGGCTATTTTGACTTTGTAATGAGCGAGGTTCATGGCCTTCGTATCAAAGAACTGCTTGATGAAAAAGCCTCGGGCAGAAAAATTATCGGCTCCTATTGCGTTTTCGTGCCTGAAGAGATCGCCCTTGCAGCAAATGCCACACTGGTTGGCCTCTGTTCGGGAGCCGACTTTGCCATGGAAGAAGTGGAAAAGCTGCTTCCGCGCAACACCTGTGCGCTTATCAAATCCTCATTTGGTTTTAAGATCGGCAAAGTCTGTCCGTATCTTGAAAGTGCTGACATGATCGTTGGAGAAAACACCTGCGACGGTAAAAAGAAGGCCTATGAGACCTTGGGCGGGATGGTCGACAACCTTTATGTCATGGACCTGCCGCAAGTAAAATCTGCAAACGGTAGAGAACTGCTCAAAGCTGAATTTATTCGTTTCAAAGAAGCGGTAGAAGAACTTACCGGAGTACAAATCACTGCCGAGTTACTGAAAGAGGCAACAAAAACAGTCAATGCCAAACGCGCAGCAGTGCATAGGCTGTCAATCCTGCGTAAAGCTGACCCTGTTCCCATTTCCGGCCTTGATGCCTTGCTTGTCAATCAGGTCTTCTTTTACGATAATCCTGCACGATTTACAGAATCAGTAAATAAAATCTGCGACGAGCTTGAAAAACGAATCGCAGATAAAACAGGTGCCTTTGAAAAGAGCAGGCCAAGAATTCTGATATCCGGCTGTCCGATGGCAGTGCCAAATTGGAAACTGCCCCTCATTGTTGAAACTTCAGGTGGTGTTATCGTTGGCGAGGAGTCCTGTGTGGGCGAACGAGGTACCAGAAACCTGGTAGACAATTCTGCACCAAGTGTCGATGACATGATCGAAGCCCTTGTTGAGAGGTACTTCAAAGTCGATTGTGCCATCTTTACCCCAAACAATGACCGCTTAATGCATATTGAAGAGATGGCAAGAACCTATAATGCTGACGGCGTGATCCATTACGGTTTGCAATTCTGCCAACCATATCTCATGGAAGCGATTCCTGTAGAGAAAAGCCTGGAAGACAAAGGCATTCCCTGCCTACGAATTGAAACTGACTATTCTATGGAAGATATGGGGCAATTGAAAACTCGGGTGGAGGCATTTGTTGAGCAACTCAGTTAGGAATACATTATGCGCTACGCTGGAATAGACATAGGCTCCAGATCCATTGAACTTGTTGTGATTGATGAATCCGGCAAGAAGGTGAATTCCTTGCAGGCGGATACAGGCTTTGATCCAATCTCCGAGGCTAAAAAAATGATCACCGAGGTAGAATATGACCATATTCTCGCCACAGGCTATGGACGCAGCCTTTTTGAAGTTTCGTTTGATGCGTCTACGGTGACGGAAATAAAGGCCCATGCGACAGGCGCATGGGCTAGTTTTCCAGGCGTCCACACAATTCTTGATATTGGAGGTCAGGACAGCAAAGCAATTTCCTTACGGGATAACGGCAGTGTAAAAAAGTTTGAGATGAACGATCGATGCGCCGCCGGCACAGGAAAATTTCTTGAAATAATGGCCAAAAGCCTTGGTTTTGATATTAGTGATTTTGGAAACGAAGCTCTTTTATCAGAAAAAGAACTTAACATTTCAAGCATGTGCACTGTATTTGCAGAATCCGAGGTCACATCACTGATTGCAAGAGGTGAAAATCCAAGGGAAATTGCCAGAGGATTACACGACAGCGTAGTGCGAAGGGCTGCGGGGATGATTAACCGGGTGTCCACAGAAGGAAAAATCGTCTTCACAGGAGGGGTTGCAAAAAATCCCTGCATGGTTGCACTGCTCTCCGAGAAACTGGGCCGCCAAGTCCTTATCCCCGAAGACCCACAGTCTACGGGAGCATTTGGAGCTGCGCTCCTTGCTCAGAAGGCTGGTTCGACCACCGTAGGATAGTTTTTATATATTTGATTATCAGGAAACACCTCGGATAGCACATCTATCCGAGGTGTCACTTTTTCACCACCCCTCTTACAGCACCTCCTACCAGGAATTCGGTCCCGGTGTCAGGTCTTGAAATGCTACATTATCTGTTGCTGGCACTATCAGATGTTTAGCAGTTCCCTGCTCAACCAGCATTAAGCCTGGGGTTTAAAATCCAAAATCAACACCTCGGCGCTAGGCAAGCTCCCGCAGGCCTTGGCAAAGGGCGCTGTTTTTCGCGTGTGCCTACGTAATTGCAGTACCGTTTTTAACAGTTTTTATGCAGAAAACCATTTCAAGTCAGCTGGTTGCAAGGCTACTCAGTATCTTCTTCTCCCCCTTGGGCAGCTCATTTAATTTGTAAAAACTGTGGCCCGGGGTGGCGAACTCCGTTGCCCTATTTGAGACGCAACACGCCTGATCTGTGACCAGGGTTTTCGCATTTCAGCTCCGCTATCCGCTCTACGAACAGCGCTGTCTAACAGCTTGCTACATTGCCCCCATTAGCATCCAAAGCTGACTCTTTTGACTTGAGCATCTTTTCTCTTTTAACGATCCTAACCAATTAAAATAAATATACTTTTAAGAGAAAAAATATGCAGCCCTTCGCCGAGCACGAGGGAAAATTCAAAGCTGAAAGGGGTCAAACTTCGACGCTGATCAACAGGAGTACGAGTGGAACAGGGGGATTCCCCCTATTGAAACCTGACATTTAATGACTATTTTGTAATTTATGTCTTTTTGTTAAAATGAAAAAAGGACTTCTAGCTGGTTCACCTGGAAATTCAGCAATGCGTCATGGGTTGTGGATACGCCATGGCAGCGCAGCTAACCTATCAATCGGCCACCTTGCGAAGATAGGGGGGCTGGTGCTCTAGCGAGGTAAAGTTGGACTCTGGAGGGTACCGTTGGGGAAGCGAATTGTGGCTTGTGCGCAAATCGGCGAACAGCTGTCAGCGGCTGATACAGCAAAAAGAAAAAGGACTAAAAGGACTATATGGGGTTAGACAGGATATTTTGATTTGTAGGTATTGATCGGCACTACCTGCTTATCTGAAAGTTTTTTCCATGTTGAGAAAATACAGGACCTGTTCAGTACAGGCTGTAAACACCAATTCATTATTTGGCCTCCCTATGAATCCCTATGAATCCCTATGAAATACTTAATTCATTAGCTAGCCATATAAGTGTCATTGATTCAAATGGAATTATTCAATTTGTCAATGAATCATGGCTGGATTTTGCCCAAAATAATGATGGTGATATCGAGAAAATAAGCAAAGGTACCAGCTATGTAGAAGTCTGTGAGAAAGCATGCAAAACTGATAAATTACCAGAGGTTCAATCCGCACTAGATGGTATAAAACAACTTCTTCTTGGAGAGCTCGACACCTTTGAGATAGAGTATCCCTGTCATTCGCCCTTGGAAAAAAGATGGTTCCTTATGCGATGCTCGAAAATGGCAACGCATGAAAATCTCATTGTTATCTCCCACATAAATATATCGAGACAGAAAGAGCTTGAAATCGCAATAAGAGAGGAACAGGATAAGTATCAAACAGTTGTGGAAGCTTTAATGGTGGGTGTTGCGATTGTAAATTTAGACGGGATAATTCAGTATGCAAATTCAGCCTTCTCCGAACTGTATCAATATACGAACAATGAGCTTATTGGTATGCATGCAACTCAGATTATACACCCAGATTTTCGCACTGAGTTCAATAGGTTCACAGAGGAACTGGCAGCCACGGGTCGATTTACAGGTAGCACGATAGATATAAGAAAAGATGGGAGCACATTCCACACTGAAATAAGCGGTGTGGCAATATGGTACAAAGGAAGTCCGTGCCTGTTGGCAGTGGTGCATGATGTCAGCGACAAAATAAAAGCAGAAGCGGCGAGAAAGCAAGTCCAGGAGTTGTACACAGCGCTGTTTGAAAACAACCATAGCATGATACTTCTTTTGGACCCACTGAATGGAAAAATAGTCGATGCCAATCCATCTGCATGTGAATTTTACGGGTATCCAAGATTAAACATGCAAAACATGAATATATCCCAAATCAATGTACATTCAAAACCTGAAATCAAGACGGAAATGACACATGCTGCTACGGAGGAGAAGAATTATTTCAATTTCAAACACCGTCTCGCAAATGGTTCTACACGTGACGTCGAAGTGTTCTCTGGGCCTATAAAAGTAAGTAAAAAAACACTTATTTGTTCAATAATTCACGACATCTCAGAGAGAAAAGCATTTGAACAGGAGCGTGAGAAGTTGATTGAACAGCTACAAAACGCTATCGAGGAAATAAAAACATTACGAGGGATAATCCCCATCTGTGCGCACTGCAAAAAAATTAGAGATGACCAAGGGTACTGGCAACAAATTGAAAAGTATATAACCGAACATTCAGAGGCTAAGTTTAGCCATGGCCTCTGCCCGGACTGTATAGTTACGCTCTACCCAGATTTTGTTTCTTCCAATAAAGACTGAACCTCACACCTGCCTATCTATCTGATACGTATGATAGATTTTTGGCTCTACGCAGGAAACGGTGCATAAAAAAACTTAACAAATTAAAAAGCATGAGTTCTTTTAGGTAGATAGAGGCCGGCCAGCCATCCTTCTACCTACAGAGGAACTCATGCTTGTTGAACAGATAATCAAACAGACGGTTGATTTGCAAGGTTTTCGAGTACATAGGGTCACCAATGATCCAGACGGATTTGTAGCTGAAATTCGACCTGACGCCCGGTATGGAATCCGCTGTGGAACATGCGGCCACCTTGCCACGTATCGAGACAGGCGTGATGAACGTTATTTCCGTCATGTGCCCTTGTGGAATATTCCAGTCTGGTTCAGGTATCAGCCCCGAAGGGTATACTGCCCCAGGTGCAGAGGTATCCGCATCGAAAAGCTTCCCTGGGTAAAGGGCAAGCACCGATTTACCCTGGCCTACAGCTGCTTTCTTGCCAAATGGGCTGAAATGCTTCCGTGGTACTCGGTGGCCAAACTGTTCAACTGCTCCTGGGGCACCGTGACCTCAGTGGTATCACCCACATCGGCGTTGATGAGATTTCGCGTAAGAAGGGTCAAGTGTATCTCACCAATGTCTATGATCTCCGCTCAAAAACATTGATATGGAGCGGAGTGGAGAGAACCAAGGACGCTTTGCGATCTTTTTTCACCTATCTCGGGCCAGAGCGTACGGCAGCCCTCCAGGGTATTTGTTGCGATATGTGGAAACCCTATGTCGAGGTGATCAAGGAATGCGCTCCCCAGGCAACTCTGGTCTTTGACAAATTTCATATCGTTCGCCACTTGATGGAGGCCGTAGACCAGGTCCGCCGTGACGAGATCCGCGAGAAAGGCAAAGAGCATAAAGCTCTCATGAAAGGCAGTCGGTATATCTGGCTCAAGAACCCTTGGAACCTGACTCCGAAGCAGCAAGTCAGGCTCAGCAGCCTTGAGCATATGAACCTGAAGATCAACAGGGCGTATCTCCTCAAAGAGCGTTTTCGCGACCTGTGGTCATACGAGACGAAACCGTGGGCCAGAAAGCATCTGAAGCAGTGGTTCTGGTGGGCGACCCATTCCCGCCTGCAACCCATCCGTGATTTTGCGTGGATGGTCCGGCGCCACGAAGAAAACATCCTAACCTGGTTTCACATGCCCATCAGCAACGGCACTGTCGAGGGGCTCAATAACAAGGCCAAGGTGGTCAGCCACAAGGCCTATGGGTTCCGAACTGCCGAGAACTTTATCTGCAATCTCTACCACTGCATGGGTAACTTACCGACTCCACCGATCTTGCACCGATTTGTGTGAGGAACCAGATTTTTTATCCACCAAGAGAAATCCTTCCACCACATTCGCTGAAGGAGTGTCAAACAGCTTGCAACTTTGTCCCTTATCAGCTTCCAAAGGTGAAAGAGGGCAAACTTCGACGCTGATCAACACCCGGATGTCAAGAGGGGGAGAATGCTGTGGAATTTTATCGGTCACACTATTCGTTCCTTTCCTATACATTATTAATCCTCCATGCCGCACAGCCGGCGTCAAAGCCGGTATCAATGCTGACCACGGTCATTGCTTACTCCTTTACATCATTCACGGTCACAAGCCGTAAAGGCAAACCATTTGTGATAGAGATTACTCCCTACTCATGCCGACCAATGAGACCAGAGCCTTCAGCCAGAGGATTACCTTTTCTCCGGGCTACCTCTCGGCATCCCTCAAATTACGGTTTGGAGCAAAGAAGTTCACCATTGAGCAGTACCCGCTTCATGGTAACCGAACCAAGCTGGGTTTCCATATCACCGCTAATGCCGAAAAAGCAGTCGTAGTGTAAAATTTTCATTGCAGTATGTCATGCGGACGCCGAAGCTGCCGGGCGCCCGCACGGAGGTTTTGGTTAATGACTCTGGTCGCCGGACATGAACTGCTTGACTATCTGCTCGATACCGTCGGTTTCACAGTATTCCGCCACTTCCTTGAGGCGCTCGGGAATGTCGATGTGCTGGGGACAATGCTCCACGCATTGACCGCACTCAACGCACAGAGACGCCTGAGTCTCCTTGCCGGAGACGAATCCGTTGAACACAGCATACCTGAACTGGGTCACTTCTTGCGGCTCTTCAAACATTGTGCCGGTATTGTAGTACTCAAAACAACCAGGAATGTTCACCCCTTCCGGACAGGGCATGCAGTACTGGCAGCCCGTACAGCCCACAGGCATGAGTTCGCGATACTTGTCCGCCACCTGGTCGATGAGGGTGAGCTCGGCATCGGTCAAGGAATCAGTCTCGGCCTGTTCGGCAAGAGCGATATTCTGCTCTATGTGTTCATCTACATTCATCCCGGACAGGACCACGGTGACCTCGGGAGCGTTCCACACCCAGCGCAGGGCCCATTCCACGGGTGTGCGCCTGGTTTCGGCTGTGTCCCAGATGGTCTGGACCTGGGGCGGAGCGGCAGGACGGCTCAGGTTGCCTCCACGAAGGGGCTCCATGATGATCACTGCCATATCCTTGGAGGCAGCATATTTGAGCCCAGCGGTACCGGCTTGGTTCCTGGTGTCCAGAAAGTTGTACTGGATCTGGCAGAAGGTCCAGTCATAAGCATCAACGATGCGATTGAAATCCTCGTTGGTGCCGTGGAAAGAAAAGCCAATATTAGCAATCTTGCCTGCCGCCTTGGCGTCTTCCAGGAAGGCAATGACACCCAGGTTCTTGATGCGGTCCCAGGATTCTCCCTCCAAAGCGTGCAGCAGGTAATAGTCGATGGTGTCCACGCCGAGCTTTTCGAGCTGTCTGTTGAGGATAGAATCCATGTCCTCGCGGTTGTTACACATCCACACCGGCAGTTTATCCGCAATTTTGACTTTTTCGCGGTATCCATCCTTGAGGGCTTTGCCGAGCACCACTTCGCTCTTGCCATGGTGGTAAGGCCAGGCAGTATCAAGGTAGTTGACGCCTGCGTCAATGGCCATGCGCATCTGAGCAATAGCGGCCTCTTCATTGATGGACTGGTCTTCGTTCAGCGGCAGGCGCATGGCGCCAAAACCCAATATGGATAATTCATCGCCATTCTTCGGTACCTTTCTGTACAGCATCTTTGTCTCTCCTTAACATCAAATATAGTCAGCCAATAGTGTGCAGTGGTATCAACATCAACCCCAAACCGGGAATACAGGATCAAGAAGATCAAGCGTGTTTTCTGCGTTAATCATCCCCACAACCTTATCGCTCTCGTAAAGCTCGTAGGCATATTCCGCAAGCTGCTCGGCAGTGATAAAGATGCTCTTGTCGGTAAAAATATCATCAGGATTCATGGCCGCATTTTTACCCGATTCTATCATAAATTCACTCTCGGTAGCTCCTGGTGCCAGTACTTTTGCACGGAAAGGCTTGCCTGCTGACTTTGCCGCAGCGGCAATACCTTCGGTGAATGATGAAACATAGAACTTTGTCGCGCAATAGGTTACTGCCGGAGGAAATTGATAATACCCGCCCACTGATGCGACATTGATCAGGGTTACATCATCGTCCGACCGATCTTTTGCAAAACGAAGCGAAAGATCGGTCAGCGCTTTGATGTTCAGCTCAATCATCGTGTCCGCTTTTTCCAGGTTCATATCCCATGGCATGCTGAAATCGCCAAAGCCGGCGTTATTGATCAGCACATTGACGTTGTATTGGCTCAGTTTTTCGTAAAGCTCAGCCGGTTTGCCGCTTTTGGCGAGATCGCAAACATAAACGATGACCTCCACCTGATACTGCTCCTCAATATCCTCTTTAATAGAGTGGAGTTCAGCTTCACGGCGAGCCGTGATGATGAGGTTGTGCCCCTTGGCTGCAAACCTGTAGGCCAGTGCTTTTCCGATTCCTGAGCTTGCGCCCGTAATTGCCGTATATTGCATTGTTCTCTCCTGTGCTTAATGACGTGATTGGTTTTGATGAGCAACATAAACAACCGAGGGCGAAAGAGCCATACACGGAACTACGCAATATGGATACATTTCAGTTCAGCGCCTGATACTCTCTGGGACTCATTCCGGTTTTCTTTTGAACATGCGAGAAAAGTACTGCGGGTATTCAAAGCCGTGCTGACAGGCGACATCAGAGACCGTAACCCCTGGAGATAAAAGTAAGCTTTTGGCTTTTTCCACTAAATAAAGATGAAGATGCTCCATGGCGGTTTTACCGGTTTCCGCTTTCAATGAATCACTCAAATATCTGGGCGAGAGGGCAAGCTCCTCTGCAATCATATCGACATTGGGCAGCCCTTTTTCCTTGAAGGCTCCTGATCCGAAATATTCTGTCAGTACTGCCTGAAAACGGGATCCAATATGGGTGTTAATCTCTTTTCGGTTAATAAACTGGCGGTTATAAAACCGGGTTGCATAGCGAAGCAACGAGTCCAGATGAGCCAGAATTATATCCTTGCTGTACTCATCGGGGTTCCCGAGATACTCATCGTTGATGGAGTCAACTATCTGTTTGACGATATCCTCTTCTCTGGGAGAGAGATGCAGGGCCTCATAAACCGCATAGGAGAAAAAAGCCGCCTTTTTAAATCGTTTTTCAATCGCAGAGCCAAGCAAATAGTCTTTATGGATCAAGAGCATCACCGCATTCTGCTCGATCTCCCCCACTGACGCATCCCACCCGAGGGCCTGGCCGGGGGCGACAAAAATAAGGGAACCACTGGCAAAATCATACTTGGTTCGACCATAGAGCAGTTCGCAGGTGCTGTCCCATTTAAGCTTAATGGTATAGATATCGGTACTGAAGGGGGGAGAGCTTGGACGTAGATCGTACCGATGCCCCGGGCCAATGATGACGACACTGAACATCGGGTGCATCGGTCATGGAAGTCCCAGATATTCATGATACTCCTGGAGTGAAGCGAAATGCTGCATGCCCTATCCTTTTCCTTTTTTTCTGTAATTGCTCACTGGCGCCCCACGGAGTCTCACTATGCTCGCTTACCTGCAAGGAGGAATGCTTGGCCTAATCCGGGTCACCTGAGAACAGTTACGGTTCAGAGGATAACGATACTGCGGAGTGACCACCCTGTGAGGGGTTACCTTTTTCTTACGATATACAACGGGCGGTTTGGTAGCAATGCACAAAACTGCAGAATTTGGATACAAAATGTGGGGTCCGATAAAACCACGTACCCATTTTGAGTCTCCTCATCTCTATCAGGAATCACTTCAGGGGTATTCTGGTTGAGTTCAAGACAGCCGAGCGGATAACCTTTTGCGCACTCACCACACTGATTACATGTATCGTCACCTGCAACACATTCAAGAGCTTTGGTTGCCACTGCTTTTCCTATGCTCCCATTAAATTTTCTGCGAGAGCGACAGCTTCAGCCTGAGCGCTTGATACATCCTCATCGGCTCTTCCACTTAAAAGGGAGGTCGCCCGAATAATCTTCAAATCGTAGCCATAGAGTTCAAAAAAGGGACGGTACCGCTCGATAATGTCTCCATGTTTTTCATCCACATCTCCCTGGGTCAGGATAAAGACCGCTGTTTTCCCTTCCGGCAGGCGGGATGTGAACGGATTGGCGTTGGCGTAATCCACAGAAACCTGCGACCAGGTTCGGTCAAAGAACAGCTTGAATTGACCGGAGACGTCGCTGTAATAGACAGGACTGGAAAAAACCGCCACTTCTGCCGAGCGCATAGCATCCAAAACCGGAGCGAGATCGTCTTTGAGAATGCAGCGGTCTTTGTCTGTATGGCATTTTTCGCACCCCTGACACCCTTTGTAATTCATCCCATTCAGGTAATACTTTTCGACTTCAGCACCCCGTTTTTCCATTACTTCGGTAAAACTCTCAGCAATGCGGGTACTGGTTCCTCTCTTTCTTGGACTTCCTACGATGTTCACGACTTTCATGACTTGATCCTTTTGTAATTGAATTTTTTTAAGGGAAAAACTAGACTAGTACACGTGACCTAGTGCGAATTTAGGTCACGTGACCTAATATGTCAACGCTCAATTTGCCTGTAATTACCCACGGGGTGATAACTCATCGATATCATTACCCTACGAACCGTAACTGTTCTCAGGTACCCCAGATTTGGCCGAAGAGATAAGCGACCAACGGGAGACTCCGTAGAGTGCCTGTGAGCGGTTACTTTTGCTTGATGAATCGGTTTTCACCCTGAATAAAGACCTAAGCGACAGAGGAGTTCCGGATTGTCTGAAATTACAAAAAAACAACAGAATCCCAAAATCGCCCTTATCATCGATTGTACCATTGAGGTCCTCAGGGAACATGGCGAGCAGGGGCTGTCCGTACGCAAGGTAGCGGCAAAGGCCGGTATGTCTCTGGGGAATCTCCAGTTTTATTTCAATAACAAGGATGAGCTCTTAATAGGTGTGGTTGATACCTATTTTGAACGATGCTACGCGGATTACAGCAAACGCCTCATACTGCGTGCACCAAAGAGCAAACAGGAGGTGATCGAGTTTCTGGTGAATTATGGAATGGATTATGCTCATTCCGAGATAGGTGAAGTGTTCAGGGCGCTCTGGGGTATGGCAAACCGAAATGAGGGCATCAGAGAACGCCTCCATGAATATTACCGGGTCTATGGAGAAGAACTCACCCAGCAGCTTACCCCTTTTGCGAAAAATCCGATTTCCATTCCAAGGGTGGTGTCTCTACTCATTTCCTATTTTGACGGGCATGGCATGATTACCTGCCCAATGCCGGTGAATACACAGGAAACTGTCCAACTTCTCGTGCATATCGTAGATTCGCTGCTTGAGGATAGTGATCCACATATTCAAGCTCAACAACATGAAAAATCAGGAGAATAGAGTGGGATACGTCTACCTTGCAATCGCAATTATTGCTGAAGTGATTGCTACAAATACCTTGAAGGCATCAGAAGAATTTACCAAACTCGTCCCCAGCATAATCGTACTCGTGGGTTATGGAATCGCATTCTACTTTCTGGCGCTTGTTCTCAAACACATCCCGGTTGGGATCGCCTACGCAATCTGGGCTGGCATGGGGATTGTTCTGGTCGCAATCGTTGCTGCCGTAGCGTTCAAGCAAATACCCGACTGGCCGGCAATTATCGGCATGGCACTGATCGTCGCGGGTGTAATTGTCATCAATGTGTTTTCTACAACTGTCAGCCATTGACGATTGCTCCAGGAGACGAGCGAGAGTGTGACTCCCGGCAGCTTGCTTCCCTATTCACTTGCAGCGTGGATTCATCATGGTTCCTCACCCGGATAACAATTATCCGATGAAATCGTAGATAAAACCGGAAATAACTGCTCCGGAGAAGCCGAGAAAAACATACGCGGCAAAAACCTCCCGCCTAACCAAGGCGTACACTGCGGTCATGGCCGGAATGGAACTGATGGCACCAGCCACTATAAAGGCCATTCCCGACCCCACGCTCATCCCCTGCTCTATCAGCCCGGAAACCACCGGCGGTGCAATGTAGGAGTTGAGATACGCCGGCACCCCGACCAGGGCACTGGTGACAATAGGCAGGATCCCCTCTCCGCCTACAAACGAGGCAATTCGCTCGGCCGGTACGTACTGGATCATAAGACTCTCAAGGGTGTAGGCAAAGAGCATCCACTTTAGCAGGAACAGGGCATTGGATTTGAATTCCCGAGCAAAGGTGGTTCTCCGCGCCTGCTCTCTCCAAAACAACCACATTGGCTTGTCTGCTGCCGGTATTTTCTCGTCTGTACAGCAACTCGTCAGGGGAATTTCAATCTGTGGTGAGCAACAACTGGAAGCCTGAATACCATCCTTAGGCTTCAGAGGATTGCTGAGATGCCCGGCTCTATTCAGGAATTTTATGGCAAATCCACCGCCCAGACCGAGAACGACGGCGAAAAATGTTTTGCCGAGGGCGAACTTCCACCCTAGGGCCCCGGCGGTAATACAAAGCGTCGGCGGATCAATGAGCGGAGAAGATAACCAGAATGCCATGATGGGAGCAAGCGGAGTGCCAAGTGCCAACAATCCAGCGATAAACGGAATAACCTCACAAGAGCAGAATGGTGCTAAACCGCCAACCAGGGCCGCCAGGACAATCATCCGGTTTTCCCTCCCTTTGAAAACCGCTGCCACCATGGTTTCCGCCCCGGTGGCCTTTACTGCCGCGATCAGAAGGACAGCAATGGCCATGTACATGGAGGTATGGGCAAGGTTAGCCAGAGTAAGTGTACCCAGGGGCACTACACGCCCAGGGTCCAGGAGGCTGATCCCCATGAATATGGCAAAGATCAGGAGATACACCCTGTCAATATTCTTCAGGACAGCGAGGCCAAGAGATCTTCGGGAGATTGACATTGTTTTCAGTTGCGGCATTTAAATCTCTACAAAACTAGTTTATTGGTTATATTTGAGCATAAATAAGCACTGATGATACCCTATTGTACCTTTTCATTTGTGCAGCACTCAAGCAGGAGAAAGTTGCCCAATTCCTCAAGATGATGGAAATGTGCTGTATTTCTGACTTCCCGCCCCTGCTTTTCCTGGATCACCATCCCTGCAGTGACCAATTGCCTGAGGTGGTGGGCCAAGGTGGAAGGAGCCATTTTGAGCTCTGCTCCTATTTCGCTGATAGTAAGTCCACGCTCACCGGTTCTGACAAGAAGCAAGAGGACCGCAAGGCGTGATTCTGAGCCTATTGAGGCGTACCCTTGTGCTGCCTGTTTGATGTTGATCATGTTGTACCTCTAGCGTAGACTTTATCCATAAAACTAGTTTTATAGTTTTATTTCAGTACACAGTCAAGGTATTATTTCTTTCATTATTTTTCTTTTATTTACCTGACCCTGCAAGACTCGCTGCAGTCGCTTTATGGGAAGGCAGTCAGGAAAACCTAAACTACGGGATGCTTGCACACCAGACAAGGTGTCTATTTTTTTGCCATTAATAAGAGTCAAGTTGCTGAGTTGGTAATGAAGACAGAAAAGGAGGGGTGGACTACAAATATCATGTACTGGACTCGCGGGTCAGTGGCGGAGAATTCCTGGTCGATCCGTAGCTGTTACCTTCTACGGCATTCACCAATGCGTCACGCAGGTTTTTTAATACGCCAGATCCAGGATGTGTGTATGACATAGTGCCCATGCCATATATACCCACCACAAGAAACTGTGCCAGCAAAGGTGACATCACGGTAACTTTTAGTTAAGAGTACGTTGTCAAATCAGCTCTACCCTAAAATACAGAACCAAAGAGTTAAAAATGCCCCAGCAATCCATTACCGCCATTTTCTTCAGTCCCACAGGAACCACCAGAAAAGTCCTTGAACACATTTCCGCAGGTCTGGGCGGAGAGACTGAACTCATCGACATCACCGTACCCGCGACAAGAAACCATTCCCCGGTCCCGCCCAAAGGAGACGTTGTCATCCTGGGAGCCCCTGTATACGCCGGCCGTATCCCCAGAGACGCGGCCCAATACTTCAAACGTCTCAAGGGCAATGGTAAACCAGCCATACTGACCGTGGTATATGGCAACCGTGAGTTCGAAGACGCGCTCCTTGAGCTGAAAACCATTGCAAAGGAAGCCGGATTCATTCCTGTGGCAGGTGCCGCCTTTATCGGAGAGCATTCTTTTTCATGTGAAGAGTTCCCTATTGCCGACAACCGTCCCGATGAAGACGATCTTGCCCTGGCCGCAGATTTCGGCAAACAGATTGCGGCGCGCCCCGACCTGCTAGACCAACCGGAAGGTGTCGGAGACCTTAACGTCCCCGGCAACTCCCCCTATCGGGATGGAATGGGAGAAAAGGCCTTTTCGTTCATCGAAATCTCAGAGGCCTGTACCGGATGCGGCACCTGCGCCGAGGTCTGCCCTAAAGAAGCCATTGATGCAGGCAATGGCTACACCACTATAGACGACCGGTGCATCTTCTGCTGTGCATGTATCAAAGCCTGTCCAGAGAACGCCCGCTCCCTCATGGACGGCCCCATGAAAGACATAGCCAAGCAGCTCCACAACAACTGCACATCCCGCACCCCCCCCCAACTGTACGTTTAGAACATAACTGGTATCTGCACATGAGTTTGTGTCCGTAAGCTCATAAAAACCGCCTGACAAAAAAACATAACTATCTACAATAATTAATCATTTAAAAAAAGAGCATGGAAAAGGGTACAGGAAAAACAAAATCACACACCATCTCATCGATCGAAACAAGGGTGCCTGGTTGAATGAGCAGTGCGATCTTATCGTGCCTGCACAACTGTGGGCCCAGGCGTAGATAGCACAGAGTGATTTAGTAGTGTGGATGACACAACTTGCCTGATACACCCTGACGACCTAATATACTAAGGAAACAGTGGACCGTGCCTTGGACCGCAGCAAATTTGGAATAATATGTAGGTGAGGCAATTATGAGTGATCTACAGAAACAGCTGGACGAGACTGTCCAGTCCATCAAGCAGAGCGTTCCGGCGGACATGTTTGACACCATTGTCAGCGAGACGGAACAACTGAAAGCCACTGGTATTGAAGGACGAACTGTCCAGAACGATGAAACGGCTCCGGATTTTACGCTGAAAAACCACCTTGGAAAGGTAATGAACCTGGGAAGCATGCTCAAGGAGGGCCCCTTGGTTGTCAGCTTCTACCGAGGCGGTTGGTGACCATACTGCAACCTGGAGCTGGCAGCTCTGCAAAAACACCTTCCTGAAATGGTATCCCTGGGCGCAAATTTGGTATGCATAACCCCCGAAACCCCGGACAACTCACTGTCCACCAAAGAGAAGAATGAGCTTACCTTCGAGGTACTCTTCGACGCCGGAAACCAAGTAGCCGAATCATACGGCCTGGTCTTCACCCTGAGCGATTCGCTTAAGGAGGTGTACAAGAACTTCGGTATCGACCTTGAGGCGAGCAACGGAGACGGCACCTGGTCCCTGCCCCTTCCCGCAACCTATGTGATACGACAGGACAGAACCGTGGCCTATCATTTCGCTGATGCTGACTACACAAAGCGGCTCGACCCGGAAAAAGTCGTCCAGGCGCTCAAGGAGATTACCCCATAACAGGGAGCAGCAAGGAGGTTACCGGGTTACTCTCGAACGCTCATTGCGATATGGGCCGAGGCTTACCTGCAGGTGGTCTTGACCACCAGGTTGGACAACACATCGCGCCCCTCCCAGACGGTCTGGAGGAACATCAGCCCGTTGCATCGTGCTCGGTGGGCATTGGTGGAAAAGAAAGGATATTTGTTGAACATAGACCTCTGGCCACACAACTTCCGCAGCCATGCAGCCACCCAGCTCCACAATCGAGCACTCCCGTAGAAATTGTCAGCAAATGCTTCTTACCAAATGTGGACCTTTCAACCAGTCAACGGTACCCGATAACCTTTGGCTGGGGAGATTGAATGACAAGATGCAGGTAATTGAGAAACTGAATAGGGTGGACGGTAAGGTGAGAAGTCCAAACCGGCAGACAAACAGAAAACAGGTCGATTCCTCCTATGAATGAGTTAGAGGTGCCCCCACAATATTTAGCTGCCATAGACCTTGGCTCCAATAGTTTTCATATGGTCGTTGCCCGTATCGAGAACGGACATATCCATATCCTGGACAATCTCAAAGAAATGGTACGCTTAGGAGGCGGCCTGGATAAAAATGGCAGATTGTCTGAAGAAGCACGCGTACGCGCTCTTTCCTGTCTTGATCGTTTTGCAGAACGTGTACAAAAATTACCTCAGGGCAGTGTGGCTGCCGTAGGAACAAATACCCTGCGTCGAGCGGTAAATTCTCGTCAATTTCTGGAAAGCGCCAGTGAGGTTCTTGGTCATCCAATCTCAATTATTGGAGGAAAGGAGGAGGCTCGTCTGGTTTATCTAGGAGTTTCCCATTCCCTTGTGGCGGAAGAGGGAAAACGATTTGTGATGGATATTGGTGGTGGAAGCACAGAGTTAATTATCGGTGAAGGGTTCAAACCTCTTCATCTACGCAGCCTTGAAATGGGTTGTGTGAGTCTGAGCCAAGCTTGTTTTAAAAACGGGAACCTTGGCAAAAAGAATTGGGAGAAGGCGCGCATTGCCGCCCATATGGAACTCCGTCCAGTGCGACGCGATTATCGAAAAGTCGGCTGGGCTTCTGCTACCGGCGCATCCGGAACGATTAAAGCCGCGGGCAGCATCGTCAAAGCACTTGGACTTGAAAGCTATCATATAACGCTGGAGAGTTTATACGAAATACGAGAAAAAATGATCGCTGCCGGACATGTATACAACCTTCGCCTTCCCGGTTTGGATAGTGATCGGCAACCTGTTTTTGCAGGAGGACTAGCTATCCTTATCGCCACCTTTGAAGCACTGAAAATTGAAACCATGCAGGTTTCTGAGGGAGCCTTGCGCGAAGGTCTTCTGTATGAGCGCTTGGGACGGATTCAGAGTGAAGACACACGATTAAAAACCATTTCCAGTGTGCAGCAACGATTTAAGGTCAGTCAGAGACATGCGCGAAGGGTGAGCTTGGCTGCGCATCGCCTTTTTTCAGCCTGCGAAAAAGCCTGGAATCTGGAACCGGTAGACGCTGAACGACTTCACTGGGCAAGCAGCCTGCATGAGATTGGCCTTGCGGTTTCATTGAGTGGATACCAGAAACATGGCGCGTACCTTTTAGCCAATGCAGACCTTCCTGGATTTTCTCTGGAGGAGCATGACTGGATGAGTGTTCTGGTACGGAGCCAGCGTAAAAAAATATCCAAAACATATTTTAAAAGTTTACCGAAAAAAAACCGCAAGACGGCATTGAGGCTTGCAATTATACTGCGTCTCGCGACCCTTATTCATCGTTCCCGGAAAGATGAGACGGCAGTTATTGAGCAGGTAGTTGCCAATGAAAACACTTTGACTCTGCAATTTGCCCAGCATGAGTTGATAAACCATCCTTTGCAAAAAATAAGTTTTAAGCAGGAAGCAGAGTATTTAAAAAAGGTGGGATTTACTCTTAAGATTATCTCGTAATCGTTTTGAACCTCAAGCGAACAAAAATATTATACGATGAATTTGATTTTTAAAAAATCGTTTCCTGTCAATCTCGCGCCGTAGTAATGTTTGTACATTGCATCGTATTGCTTTGGCAGCATTGACATTCCACAGATATCTATCTCTGAACCGTGGCCTAAGTCGGCATGGCGTAAAATTAGGCTATAGCCGGGGTTTCCAAAAGGGTTTACCCCGTAAACTCGCACTGCTGTAGGGATTGAGGCGACTATAAGCATTTTCAGCAATTCAATGCTGCTTGCCCTCAATTATTGCAGTAATTGTGACCTCTCCTTCAGGCCCAAATGCTACGAGAGCCCCCCTTCCACTCCGTCACACTGCCCACTGCCGTCATTCCAGGCTTTTCAGGTAAGACTGAAGCCCATGATGACGAAGCTACAGGGGGGGTAAGCCCAACGCTGTTACATCCCTAATGCAGTCGGGAATTCCGGACAGACCCATTTTTTTCCATTCAAGCACGGGGTTCGTGCTCTGAATTTAGGGATTTCAGGTACTAACCCATTGACGAAATAAAATACCCAGCAGCAAGGGCACTACCGATGACCCCGGCCACGTTGGGTCCCATGGCGTGCATGAGCAGGAAATTGGATTTATCCGCCTTCTGCCCTTCTACATGGCTTACCCGAGCAGCCATGGGAACCGCAGAAACGCCAGCTGAACCGATCAAAGGGTTTATTTTGTTTTCTCTCCAGACCAAGTTCATGAGTTTGGCCATAACAACACCAGATGCTGTGGCAATACCAAAAGCAAAGATGCCCAGGACCAAAATGCCAAGGGTCTTGGCATCAAGAAAGTTGGCTGAAGACATTTTTAGACCAACGGTCAAACCGAGAAAAATGGTAACTATGTTAATAATTTCGTTCTGAGCAGCTTTCACGAGTCGCTCGGTAACCCCACATTCGCGTAGAATATTACCAATAAAAAGCATGGAGATAAGTGGGGCAGCATCAGGGACACAAACAAGGCAGAATACCATCACCACCAGGGCAAAGACCAGCTTTTCAAGCCTTCCAACCTGGCGCAGTGATTTCATCCGGATACACCGTTCCTTCTCGGTGGTGAGCAGCCGCATAATGGGCGGCTGAATCACAGGGACCAGTGCCATATAGGAATATGCTGCCACGGCAATGGCTCCCATGAGATCAGGTGCCAGCTTGTTGGCAACAAAGATTGAGGTCGGCCCGTCTGCTCCCCCGATGATACCGATGGCAGCAGCTTCTTTCAGCCCAAAAAGTCCACTGGACGCTGCCCCCAAGAAGGTGGCAAAGATTCCGAACTGTGCGGCTGCACCTAAAATCAGGGTCTTGGGATTGGCGATAAGCGGACCAAAGTCGGTCAATGCGCCAACACCCAAAAAGATGATCGGCGGGAAAAGTTCCAGCTTGACCCCCTGCTGGATATAGTAAAACAGACCGCCTGCTTCAACCAGATGCCCCGCCTCATAGACCGGAGCTTTAAGAATAATGTGCTCAATAGGCAGGTTAGCCAGCAGCGCACCCATGGCAATGGGTACCAGTAAAAGCGGCTCATACTGCCTGCCAATTCCCATGTACAGGAGCGCAGCCACGATGATCCACATAAAACACATCTGCCAGCTAAGTAAGGAAAACCCTCCAGCCTGCAAGGTAGCAAGTATTTGTTCCATAATTAGGTTTCCTTTGACCTATCAACCGATGGTCATGAGCGCCTGTCCCTCTTCAACACTTTCTCCCTGGCTGACACTTACTGTTGTTACAGTGCCAGCGCTTGGAGCGGTCACCTCGGTGTTCATTTTCATTGCTTCCAGCACCAGGAGCACGTCACCGGCAGCCACCTGGCTCCCTTCTGTCTTGGCTATGGAGACAACGGTTCCTGCAAGGGGGCTTGGTACAAGCCCAGGCGTTCCGCTACTCACAACTTTTGCCTTTGGTGCAGGGGCTGCTTTCGGTGCAACAACACCGGCTACACCACCTACGGCGGCAGAGGAAGCAGGTGCAGCAGCTTGATTATCGTCAAGTATCTCTGCTTCCACCTCATAGGTGTGACCGTTAACGGTAATCCGCATTCTTTTCTTCATGATGACTTTGTCCTGTGTACTCGAAATCTGAATTTGAAAACCGCGAGGTTGCAACTCTGCGGTAGTGTTATCGTCTATGCTGGGGGAACCTGTGAGCGGTTACCTGAAACTGTGGGAATGTAAATGCTGTCTCCGTCCCTCACGGCCCCAGTTTGCGTTGGCATCACGGATGGAAACCAGTCGGTGTTGACTGCCAAGCATTAAGGTGACAGCGGCGGTGATGGCAACCAAATGTTCTTCCGGCAGAAGATCCGGCTTATCAACAGGTTGAGCAGCAGGTTCAGCTTGCTTCCGTGCCAAGGCTTTTGCCGCTGCCTTTTTCTCCTGATCCCGGAAGAACAAGCCTATACCGTCTACCACCAGCCACAGCACAAGCAGCACCAATAACACGAAAAGGAAACCAGATAGATACGGTGCGGCTTCTGCAAACCCAGGCGTTGTAGCAACATTTTCCATAATCGTTCCTTTTACAGCGGGATATTACCGTGCTTTTTGGGTGGACGGGTTTCCCGCTTGGAGTAGAGGCTGCGCAGACCAAGGGAAATAATCCCTCTGGTTGCAGCAGGATTAATGACATCTGTAATCAGATCATTTTCAGCAGCCTGATAAGGAGAGGCAAACTCTTCCCGGTACTGGGCGTTAAGCTCAGCCATTAACTCTTCAGGATGTTCTGCATCTTTGAGCTCTTTGCCATAAATAATTTGCACAGCACCATCTGCTCCCATGACCGCTATTTCCGCTGTGGGCCAGGCATAGACCAGATCAGCGCCCAAATCTGAGCTGCACATGGCAAGATAGGCGCCCCCATACGCTTTACGCATGATGAGGGTAATCTTGGGAACGGTGGCTGCGGCATAGGAAAAAAGCATTTTTGCACCGTGGCGAATGATACCGCCCTGCTCCTGGGCAAGACCAGGGATAAAACCAGGGACGTCCACCAGAGTGACAATGGGAATCTGGTAAAGGTTACATAGACGAATAAAACGTGCCCCTTTATCAGATGCATCAATATCCAGGCAACCTACCTTGTAGGCAGGCTGATTGGCAACAATGCCCACCACCATGCCGTCGATTCTGGCAAAACCAATGACCAGATTTTTGGCAAAGTCCTTCATAATTTCAAAAAAGCTGCCCCCGTCCACCAATAAATCAACGACCTTGAGGACATCAAAAGCCATTTTTGGATCTGCTGGAATCAGCTCGTTAAAGGCTTCTTTTTCGTCAAGGCTGATCTGTTCAGTGAGCTGATGTGGCGGTTCATCCATATTGTTGAGCGGCAGATACGAGAGCAGCACCTTGGATAATTCAACTGCGTGTCGATCATCTTCAGCGACCAGATGAATATTACCGCTCACCGAAGCGTGGGCCGCTGCACTGGCAAACTGTTCAAGCTCCGCTTTCTCGCCGGTAGCGCTCTGGATTACCTGCGGCCCGCAGATGAACATATTGGAATCTTTTCTGGTCATGATAAGAAAATCGGTCAGCGCTGGCGAGTATGCTGCTCCACCGGCACAGGAACCGGCAATCACCGATATCTGTGGCACCAAACCAGAAGCCTGGACATTTCTAAAAAAAATCTGCCCATAACCCGAGAGCGCCTGCACCCCTTCCTGGATACGAGCACCACCCGAATCGTTTATACACACCACAGGAATGCCGACTTTCATCGCATAATCCATAAGCAGACAGATTTTTTTAGCATGGGTGTGTCCCAGAGAGCCGCCGCTCACAGTGAAATCCTGCGCATAAGCCGCGACCTGTCGGCCATCGACATAACCGATGCCGGTAACAACACCGTCACCGGGAAGTCTTTTCTTTTCCATGCCAAAGCCGCGGGCACTGCTTTCGGCATGCATGCCAAACTCCTGAAATGAGTTGGCATCAAACAGGATATCAAGCCGGTCCCTGGCTGTCAGCAGCCCTTTTTCCTTCCTTTTGGCAAGCTTCGCCTTGCCGCCACCTTCAAAGGCTAACTGCCTTCTCCGTTCAAGTTTCTCCAGTAACGATGGATCAATTGCCATGGATATTAACCTTTATATGTTTTATCATAATTCTGATCGTGCCGTTCCACTTCAAGCTCGGCATAAGCATACAAGAATGCGTTTAAATCTGGGTGTACAGGGAGTTTACAGGATGTGCAAAGTCAAGATTATATGTTCTTCAGATAACGGTAGTACGCATCTATCTGATATACTGCCCCCAAAGGATTATGAGCTAAAACGCGATCTTTTACCGCAAGGACAGTTACCGGAGCATTTGCGTGCATGATAAAAAGAGAATCATGTCCTACGCACAATCCTAAAAGGATATTCAACTCTACACCGGATTCGTTAGTGACTTCGGCCTGAAATACCGGATTGCACATAGTTTCGTCTTCAACAGTTGCATCAACTTGTTCATCCTGGCGCAAACCAAGTTCAGCCTTTGGAACACGTCCGGCTTTGCAGACCACCGAAACAACTTCAAATCCTGCTGATTCAAACAGCTCATGCACCACCTTGGCTTCTGAGCGCACGCCAACAC
The DNA here is from genome assembly GCF_055398265.1 of Desulfogranum aggregans. Classification (NCBI taxonomy): domain Bacteria; kingdom Pseudomonadati; phylum Thermodesulfobacteriota; class Desulfobulbia; order Desulfobulbales; family Desulfobulbaceae; genus Desulfogranum; species Desulfogranum aggregans. Next base: position 1,869,480 of record NZ_AP042447.1, read on the forward strand.
AAAAAGCCAAACCAAGGCGTTTGTACTTCATTCTCCGGGCAAATTCGATAATCTCTTGGATGCGAGGCTTGCAGGGTTTAACTGCAGCATACCCTTTTTCACTATTGGCATACCCTTCACCCTCCTGACGGGAAGCTTCGCTGGCAAAAGGGAGTACATCGTCACTCAACGTGGCTTGATTGGCTCGTTGGAGAGCGTCTCTCATCTGGATTGAGGGACAACTTTTGGGACCTTTACCGCCTGGCTTTCGGCAAAAACGCTCAGACCAGTCGTAAGGACAAACCGCACACTGGGGATATACATCTGACATGGTACCTCCTGAGTAAGTATATTAGGAATGGATTTAAGTCTGGAAAAGATATCACTCAGAGTGCAGAAACTAGAGGTTTTCTTGGAAAGAACACACCTTATGTGGGTATGCATTATACTGCCAGGCTTTCACTCCATCTTAACCAGAGAACAGAAAAACATCCAGCAAACTTGAAACAATCTTTAAAAGTGCTGGTAAGTTACTATTCTATCAGAAAAAAGCGTAACCTTACTTTGGGAGAGGTAGTGAAACATCAACCCGGATAAGGGGAATAGCTCATGACAATTCTTGACTTCAGACGAACTGGAAAGCTACCCTACAGGGTTATTATCCCTTCGGAATAAGTAACAGCCCTTCCGGAAATCAGGACCCTCTCTCCCAAGTTTTGACACATAAGTTCACCGCCTCTTGATGATAGTTGCAACGCGTGCATGGACTTTTTGTTCAATCGCTCACTCCAATATGGAATCAATGAACAATGGGCAGAACCAGTCACGGGATCTTCGAAAATGTGAGCTTGAGGAGTAAAGAAACGGGATACAAAATCAACTTCATCCCCCTTTGAGGTGACACAGATACCGCCGGGATCGAGATTTATTTGATTCAGCAAAGTTTGATCAGGTTGCAGATTGCGAACGATTTCTTCTGATTCAAACACCAACACATAATCTCTGGATTGTAAAATTTCGATTGGATCGATTTTCATCGCATCCGCTATGAGTTGCGGCATTTCGCTCGGGCCTGGTTTACGGGCAGGGAAATCCATGACGAACATTTCACCATCAACACTCACCTTCAACGTCCCGCTTTTCGAATAAAAAATTACCGAAGGCAATGCAGGGTTCAGGTGCCTGACCACAACATGCGCAGAGGCCAACGTTGCATGACCACACAAGTCCATTTCGATCTCCGGGGTAAACCATCTAATCCCAAATCCATCCTGAACTGGTTTAAGAAATGCGGTTTCAGCAACTCCATTCTCTGCGGCGATGCTTTGCATTATGTCGTCGGTCAACCATTGTTCAACAATGCAAACAGCTGCAGGATTGCCACAAAACACCCTGCTGGTAAAGGCATCAACTTGGAAAATTGGCACGCGCATTACGAATTATAATAAAACGCTTCATTTATCGATCTCAATCCTGCCCATGGCGACCTTTCAGGCTCTTCACTTCCGTACTTTTGTGACCAGCCAATCAGGAACAGATAAGCTCCAGTATATGGCTGCAGCACGAATCGCAAATATGAACAAACAACATCCAACGGCACAAACTAATCGGTATTCAGGGAAAATATACAAAATAACAACGTAGGATACACAACCCGTTAACACAGGCGTTGCATAGAGTTCTTTTGTCATCAACAGGGTTGGCCGCCCTGTAAGGACGTCACGGAGAAGGCCACCACCAATTGCTGTAACGACCCCCAGAATAATTGGGGCAAGAGGCTGCCCAAACCCAAGAGCCCATACTTTGTCCACCGCTTGGATGGCAAACAATGCTGCGCCAAATCCATCAACGTATAAAAGAAGACTGTATATTTCTCTTCGTGAAAATAGTGAATGTGCCGTAAAAGAGGCCACACTCGCTGCCAAAGCAACCCAGATATAGTTTAAATCCAAACCCCAAAACACAGGTACATCAAGAATCAAATCTCTTATAGTCCCTCCGCCGATGGCTGTTATTATTCCAAGGACAATAGCGCTAAAAAGGTCAATTCCTCCGGGGGCCAAAGCGAGCACAGCTGTAATGGCAAAAGCAACAATGCCAGCCATTCCTATCCAGTAGATCAATACATCCAATTGGTATATCTCCTCTAGGGGCAAAAAAGTTTTAGAGAATAATGTACGCCTTCATACCAACCGAAAAGCATCGCAGCATTACCATAGAAACCATATCGAGCCAACGAGTCTCGTAATCTACTCATATAAAACTGCAGGATGAAATAAACTCACAGGAGATAAAAAATGACATATAAAATGGAAATTCCTGCGGCCGGCCCCCAGATGAAGAGCTAGGGGCTGATTTTGTCATCGATTATCGTACAGGAGACCTTAAGGCCAAGGTGATGGAGTACGGTTATTCCAACATTTCTCTAATTTTTGCAGCAAGCTCCCTTATGGAGAAAGGTTTTTGAAGAAAGGATACCCCTTGGTCTAACACACCGTGGTTGGCTATAATATCGGCAGTGTATCCTGATATGAAAAAATATCGAATTCCTGGCCGCAAGCTGAGTATTTTTTTAACTAGCTCACGACCATTCATCTCGGGCATGATCAAGTCTGTCAGCAGAAGATCAATTTTTTGATTCATATTTTTCGCCAATTCGATAGCCTCGCTGGGACTAGATGCGTTAATGACGGTATAACCTAGATGTCCGAGCATGGCGGCGGTCATCTCAAGGAGCGCTGTTTCATCTTCCACCAGTAATATGGTTTCGTTTCCACCAACTATTTGTTCATCGAGCTTCTGGTCAGTTTTGTTGTCAATTTCCAAATGACGTGGCAGGTGTATGGTGAAGGTTGTTCCCCTTCCCGTCTCGCTGTAGGCGTTAATGAATCCTTTGTTTTGGTGTACGGCACCGTGTACTGTGGCGAGCCCAAGGCCAGTTCCCTCTCCGATTTTTTTGGTGGTGAAGAAAGGTTCAAAAATACGGGGAAGAATGTCTTCTTTAATACCGCAGCCATTATCGCTGACCGAAATCTTGACATAATCGCCCGACAAGAACTCCGGAGACGCACAATTGTACGTTTTGTCTAACGTTATGTTTTTCGTTTCCACGCTGATCTTGCCGATACCGGCGATGGCGTCTCGTGCGTTGAGGCAAAGGTTGGCCATTATTTGGTCAATCTGGGTCGGGTCTATTTTTACCGGCCAGAGATTTGTGCCGGGTATCCAGGTAAGGGAGATATTTTCACCGATGAGTCTTCTGAGCATTTTTAACATGCCCTCTATGGTCTCATTTATATCGAGAACCTTGGGCGTAACGGTCTGCTTGCGTGCAAAGGTCAATAGTTGCCTGGTTATGTCGGCTGAGTGGCTCGCAGCTTGGTGAATCTGCTGGATGGAGGAAGAAAATCTTGTGCCTGCCCCTAGTTCTTCCAGGAGAAGTTCCGAGTAGCCTAAAATTACACCGAGCATATTGTTGAAATCGTGTGCCACTCCCCCGGCGAGTTGGCCAACTGCTTCCATTTTCTGAGATTGACGTAATTGCCGTTCCAGCTCAAGCTTTTCATCTGCAGCTTGTTTTTGCAGGGATATATCTTGAATAACACCTTCGATTTTCAAAAGATTGCCGGACGCATCTCGTTTCGCCTCGGCAATCGATCTGACCATACGAGATGGTGGACCGGATACCGGATGGATTTCAAACTCGAGATTGTACGGGGTATCGTGCTCGATCAAGTCAACTAAGGCTTGGTGCACCCGCTCTTGATCTGGAATACAGTTTTCAACTTTTTCTATACTAAAATCGTCCTCATCCAGATTAAAACCATAGATACGCTTTGCCTGATCGGATCCCCAGAAGGTCTGCCCAGTGATATCATATTCCCAGTTGCCCACCTTACCAAGACGTTGCGCGCTTTTATAACGCTTTTCACTCTCTCTTAGGGCAGTTTCCGTTTGTTTTCGCTTTGTTATGTCCCGGGCAACCCCGAGAACACCTACAGGGTTGCAATTGGTATCATAAACTGGGGCTTTAATAGTCTCCAGAAGGTATTGGCAACCATCTTCGGCGAAGGTTACCGACTCCTCATTGATGACTGGGCAGCCTGCATCTATGGCCTTCTTGTCGTGAGCAAGAAAAAAATCTGCTAAATCTATATCGACAAAATCGTAGTCGGTTTTTCCTACGATTGCCTGCTCCTTGGCACCAAAGAACCTTTCAAATGTTCTGTTACAGCTCAGGTAGACGCCATTCAGGTCTTTCAGCCATACAAGATCGGGAATGGTGTTGATCAAAGCACGATAATGGGCCAACGCCTTATTAAGGGCGTTATGGGTTCGTTTTTGTTCTGTAATATCTCTTAAAAATACAATGATCTCTTTGACCTCACTACCAGGATGCAGTTGGGCATTAATTTCCAAATCCAGAACTTCACCATTCTTCTTGCGGTGGGTAGTTTCGAATCGGAGCTTTTCTCCTGCGATAACTCTGCGCATTTTTCCGGCAATTTCTTCCGGTGTTTGGCTGGTATCGAGCTGGGTAAAGTCGATGCCGAGCAGTTCACTGGGTTCAAATCCGCTCATCCTACAGTAGACATCATTGACCTCCATCAGATAACCGTCCTCACTTACACACCAGAAACCATCCATTGCTGTTTGCAGAATGCTTTGGGAACGCATCTCGCTTTCCCGTAACTCCTTTGTTCTTTTATCGACAAGTTCTTCCATATTTCGATAAAGATAGGAGTTTTTGAGAACCAATGACAAAACGCCAGAAATATCCTGGAGGGTTTCAAGAATTTTCCGGGAGCCGGAGTCATCCATGAGATCTAGGAGCAACAAAAGACCAACTCGCTCACCTCCTGCCTGCAGCGGGACGGCAAACGACTGTTGCATATCTAATTTAGTCAGACATTTACCCGCTTCTCCCTTATCTCTTTCTATAAAGGTCGCATTCACAAGCTGGTCAGTGGAGTCCAGCAACTGTGTCATTTCCTCCAAGTTGAAAATGGCACGTTTTCTTTCTGGACAAGTTGCCAGCAAAAGGTAATTGCCGTTATGGTCCAGTCCCATCAGGGCGACAACCCGTGCCCCGATAATCTCCCTAATCTGGTGGGTAATATGCTTACCGCACGTGGTAACATCCGAGGCATATGCCAGAATGTTTTTGATAAGGTCGTTTTTAAGAATAAAAAGTGGCCAGTCAGGATTCATCAACATCTCCTCGAACCATAGTATCAACGGCTTCTTTCACAGCTTGCCGGAGTCGTTCTAAAGTAACAGGAAGAACATCTATCGGCATATCGAAATAATCGGCGATGTTATCGAGTGTATCTTGGGGGACTGGAACTAAGCCGGTATCGAGATAGAGAAGTTTTCGCTGGTTCTCGTGCATAAACTCCCGTGCCAACTCTCGATCTGTAAATCCCAGCTCTTTTTCAAAAACTTCATGCCACCGTTCTGTCCACTCCGGCAGAAAGAGAAAGATTTTGGAATTACGACAGGCGCGGTACTCTTCAGTGCCGAGAAGCAGGTGACCACAGTTGACACCGTTCACCTTTGTACAACGTGGTCCCTTTGCAGTTTCACGCATATGTGCATGGCAGTCTCCATATACTAAGAGACAACGTCTCTCTGGTCTGGCTTCGACCTCTTTGTCGATGGCTTCACGCATCTTTTGAGGGTGCATATGGAGCATGGAGTCGAGAAAAACCAACTCAGCCTCCGGGTATTCCTCTGAGAGCAGGTCTTCAATTTCCCGACGGAGGACCGAGCAGCAAATTACGGTAAGAGGCTTCATATCGGCATGTTGAACTTACGTATTTCCAAGGAAACGGCCTGGATAATTTCAGGTGGCGTATCGAACGGAATATCAGCATTGGCGGTTGCAAAGACAAAGTATGGGTCATCTTTACGATCTTCAAGTATGCGATGGACATTTTCGAGAATCTTTTTCGGTGTGAGGTGCGGAAAGCTGAGACCATTGAGGTTACCGAGGATGACCCGTTCCGGACCAAGAATGGTTCGGCCTTTGGCAAGAGAATCCCGATGATCGACTGCAAAACCGGCAACGTTGGGCAGCTCGGCGCACTCTTTGAGATTCGGCACCATGGGGTTCCCTCCGTGATGTAAAATAATCGGGCCTTCTACTGAACGGAAAGAAGTAACCAAGGCCGGCAGGATGGTCTCTTCAATAAGGTACGGGTACAAAATCCGAGGATTGGTAAACATCGTCGGTACACCGATAAAATCAGCACCGTCCGCCAGAAGAGCATTGGCCATGGCGATGAAGTGAGCGGTTGTTTTCTTGAGGATGCGTGTTGCTTTATCCGGCTCAAAAAGCAACGTTTCCAACCACTGATCAATACCAAGAATAATTGCCGGCAGATCGACAGCGGCGGTGAGCAGTGCGCAGATTGGGACGGTGCCGTGGTATTTGTTGGAGAGGAGTGCGGTACTTTCCCTGAGGTATCGGAGGGTTGGGTGGCTGTCGATATCAGGACTTTGCTGATTGATAAGCGCATCAGCGGAACGATAGGCGGGCTTTCGAACGTTAGGTGGATTATTCGGCAAAAACTTCAGTTCGCTTCCAAAGGCTTCGGCTTCCAGGCTCAAACTGAATGGAGTAAAAAGGATATCAGGGCGACAAAGTGCCATGACCTCGTCTTGGCCTTTGGCATAACAATGTGGTCGGCGATAATAGTCGACTAGGGGGCAACCGGTAAGTCGTGCGCCGTACAGGCTCAGGGTGAGAGTGAAGGGGCGCCGTTGTTGGGGCTTCCCCTGTAGAGCACTCAACACCTTTTCCATGGAGTTCATAGTTCTTTAAGTCACTGATAATTGGCGCATAAGCCTTGGAACATCCACAGCGTTTGCAGCGGTGCCGTCGCCTCCCACTTCCTTCACCAGCTCTGGCCTTATTCTAAAAACCGCGCCACCAACCGCCAGTTTGATTTTTCCGGCATACCCTCGCCGATCAATCTCCTGGCGGATGGCAACAATATTCTCAGCAGTGGTGAGCATCATGGCCGATACTCCGATGACTTTCGCCCCGTTCTTCACAGCGACATCGACAAAGGTTTCGGGTGACACATCGTTTCCGAGGTCGATGACTTTCCACCCGCTGGTCTTCAGGAAAATTCCTACCAACTTTCGGCCCAGGGAATGAAAATCGTCCTCGACATTACCAAGCACAACCGGCCCCTTAGTCTCTGGCACGCTTTCTTCAGATTCAGCAGCTTTTATCAACACATCTTCAGCAATTTTACCAGCCATATAGCCTGCGGCCAGACTAATCTTTTCCGCAGTCCAGAGTGTACCGATCGCCTCCAGAGTGGGTTCGAGCAGGATACTTATTACTTCCCGCCAATCAGAACAGGCGGCTCGCTCTTCAAGAAGGGCCATCGCCTCCTGACGGTTACCATGAAGAATAGCGTGAAGTAATTTTTTGCGAGTGTTTTCTATGTTCATGTACAAAGGCATAATTTATAGGGTAAACCTAATGATTTTCATTATTTTTAGTATCATATGGATTAATGGTGAGTCAAGATTGACTGCGTTGGCCACTGTTTTCCCCTTATCTCTATCAGGCTGTTGAAAAAACAAGAACCTTGAAATCAGAAAATACAAATTTAGCGGATTCCGCTAACCTAGATCCAGGGAACTACGCAAGCAAAATTATTTGCTTTGCTGTGAAGGAAAACGTTTTGGAGAGCTTTTCAACACCCTGCTCAATACCGGTGATCAAATCTGGTAGAAAACTTTAAAAGAATGAACTCACAGGTTTTGACGGTGTTTTTTTTGGAATTAGCCCGTTGGCACTGAAGGTGGAAATCGACGGCTTGAGCAATTTTCATGGTGTAGTGTATCTCCTATGGTTGGCGCTGTCGTAAATTAGCTTCCTCATTGGTTTATACGCCATGATACGCGTTGAACGCAGGGGGCAGAGTGGATGGGGAAACATTTTTCAGTGGTACTGTTTCGACATATTTACATTGCCCGGATTTAGTGAGTTCCTTTGCCAGTTGTGAGTATGGCAGATTCTATCCTCTCGGTAAAAAATCCAGGACTGGTACTATAGCAGCCTTGGATAAGCGATTTTCAAGCAGTTTCACAATATTTCTAAAGAGGTCGCCAGTAAACCCGGTGAGACTGCTGTTGGAAAGGACGATGATGGTGATATCCTTTTCAGGGTGGTGGTAAGCTTCTGTCTGGTAATAGTCAGTATCACCACTATGTCCCAGAAAACCGTTATAATCGATCAGACCGAAATGATAGATGTAGTTTGGGGCTTCAGGAAAAGGACGACCTTTGACTAATCGCTTCTGATGTGTTTCTGGTGTGGTCATACTGCCGGTAGCCAGTGCCTTGGCCCATATTTTCAAATCACTCAATACAGAGTAAGCGTTTCCGCAAGCATATTCCGGCGAGTAATCCATCTTATTCGTCCAATCTTCAGACGTATCGGGGTGGTAGCTGTGTGCATTGGGCGCTGGCATATAACTGCCTGATGCCGGGGCACCTGAACGGGACATGCCTAGTGGGGTGAATAAACGTGCTTTCAACTGGGTTTCCAAAGGCTGGCCGCTAATTTTTTCGATAATCTGACCGAGAATAACGGTGTTGGTGTTGCTGTAATTCATGCCGTTTCCCGGGTGGTAATGCATAGCATGCCGCAGGCCTTCATCTATCAATTCCTGCGCTGTGGCAGTAAGGTTTGGTGTATTGTCGAACAATTCTTCATATTCGCCTGAGAGGTAGTCGTAATAACCGCTCGTCATATCGCCCAGCATCCGGATGGTTATATCTTGGGCCTGCTTGAGTGTTGGATAATATGTGGAGAGAGGGGTGTCAAAGGTCAGCAACCCCTCATCCATGTATTGGGCGATCACGGTGGTGACCATTGATTTTGTTACGCTGGCGATTTTGAAACTGTGTTCTTTAGTCAGCACTTCATCTGTCTCGGTATTGGCTAGCCCAAGAGCATAGGTCAGATTCAGGGATTGACTGCCGCTCCATACACCAACAAGTAGACCTGGAGTTTGGTCACTATAGTTTCTTGCGGCAGCGAATTTCTCGTCGGCAAGAGTGATGATCTTCTGTTTCAATTCGTTTTGTCCGTATGACTCGGAAAAGGCACAAAAAAAGAAAACAAATAGGATGCTTACAAGGACAGAGGGCTTATTACCCATTTCAAATTTTCCTTGTGATTTGAAGATTAATGAGCGGCCCCAACCCTTCCGAACAGACTGAACATATTGAACAAACATGATGGAAACAAGCTATTATAATATTAATATAGCCAGCAAAAAGGAAAGTGGCTTCCATTTCACCTAAGCGGTTTTGTATCACTAATTGAATGAATAAGATAAATAGAATAGGGTCATCAACACTTGCATTCCATTGCCCTTCAATCTACTTCGGAGCATGTTGCAATTATTGCTAGTCCTATCCTACTCATATTCAAACATGTTCAATCGCAGTATAGTTAGATATCTCTGAATTGGTCGTGCATAAATCACGAACGGAAAGTTTATGCACATCATCATTTCCAGTTAAACGGGCAAAACTTTTCAGTTCCTCTGTAGAAACTCGTAAAAAGTTTTCAAGCCATCCTGCGGCCTGATCGACATCCAACCGCCTACATAATTCAGGATCCTGAGTGGCTATTCCTGCCGGACATTTACCAGTATTACATACCCTATATTGACCACAACCAATGGCGATTAGAGCAGCAGTACTTATTGCTACTGCATCCGCTCCCATTGCCAATGCCTTTGCAAAATCGGAGGATATCCGTAACCCTCCGGTAATGATCAGACTGATATCTTCGGCGTTGTTCTCATCCAAATATTTCCTTGCCCGGTGAAGAGCAAACAAACTAGGGATGGAGGTACTTGCTTTGACAAACTTAGGGGCAGCCCCAGTTGATCCCGCTCTACCGTCAATGGTTATAAAATCAGGCTTTGCATAAACCGCAAACTCCAAGTCAGCCTCAATATCACCTGCTGCCAGTTTAATCCCTATAGGTCTGCCTTCAGACTTTTCCCTCAGCCAGTCCACTCTACTTTTAAGATCCTCTTTGGTTCGAATATCTTTAAAGTGAGAAGGACTGACAATATCCTCGCCCTCTTTTTTCCCCCTAATATGAGCAATTTCAGCTGTCACCTTCTTCCCCGGTAAATGCCCACCTAATCCGGGCTTCGCCGACTGCCCTATCTTCATTTCGATGGCATCCACTTTTTTCAGATTATCATCGCTGACACTATAGAGGTTGGGAACATATTCAAAGATATAGCGATAAGCGGCATCAAACTCTTCCGGCAGTATACCTCCTTCACCTGAACCAATTAACGTACCGAGAGCCGCACTCCCTTTTGCCAAGGCGGTCTTCGCCTGCTTTGACAAAGCGCCAAAGGACATGTGCGAAATGTATATAGGTGTTTCAATAACCAGCGGCTTGTCAGCTTTCGGTCCGATAACGGTTGTAGTGTTTACCGGATCCTCTTGATTTAACGGTACCCTGGCAAGCTGTGCACCTTTAAAGAGAACCTCATCCCATGAAATGACAGGTTCTTTGGTGCGCATGGGTTCATTCATTGTATCGCTGGACCGAGCAATTGCCTGAATGTCCGAGAAATATGGTTCTGCAGAGGCCATGGTTTTTTGAAGATCTACAGGGACAGTCGTTTCCTCAGCCTTTTCTGAGGGGCTTTCTGTAGGTGTCTGGACAGTATCTCCCTCTGCTATTTTCGTGAAATAATCTTTAGGTGAGTCACAGATCGGGCATACCCAGTCCTCCGGCAGTTGATCCCATTTTTCGCCCGTTACTTCTTCATCATGGATATATTCACAGACATCGCAAATGTATTTTGCCATAACTCCTCCTACACATCCAGATTAGCAGGTTCGTAGTATTCCTGCGGACGCTTACAGTAAGGACAACGTTTTGGCGGCTCCAGACCATCGTGAGTATAGCCGCAGATGCTACATTTCCACTTTATTGGACTATCACGCTTAAACACTTTGCCGGATTCCACTATTTCAAGGAGCTTTTGAAAGCGTTCGTAGTGCTCTTTTTCAATTTTGGAAATCTGAGTGAACAAAACAGTGGCTGCCCGATTATCTTCAATCTCAGCTTCGGTGGCAAATCTGGGGTACATTTCCTCCGATTCATATTTCTCACCCTGAACAGCCTCCCTCAGGTTTGTCAAAGTATCCCGTTTGCCTAAGAGGAGCTTGAGCTCTTCAATAGCATGATATTTTTCATTTTCTGCAATTTCTTCGAATATCTTAGCTATATATCGATATCCATCTCTGTTGGCCATTTCTGCATAGTAGGAGTAACGGTTGCGGGCAAGCGATTCACCGGCAAAAGCTTCCTTCAGGTTTTGCTCTGTTTTGCTCATAAGACTACCTCCTTATGGTAACCTCCAGGGAAGATGGTTTTCGAATAATCGTATAATATCAAATGAAATAACAGCTCAATTGCTTCACTTTATTGAGGCTGAACTTCTTTGTTTTTTACGGTTATTATGACCAGATAATTAATCGTATGATACGAATATTATGCTACATTGGCAAGAAATGCCGCGCCCTACTATTCAAGCCTCTACAATCTGCCGTTGATTGCTAACGCGTACATTCGCATCTCCTTGATTGTTACATTGTTCGACACATTTCGAACCATTAAGACAAAAAACACTACACCGAAAAAAAATCCTGCACCCTACGTAAAGCGTCCTGGTCTATCCAAAGCGCAACATTTTTCCCCCTACGCTCCATATGGATAAGACCAGCTTGTCGTAATTCTTTATAATGATGATTAAGTGTTGAAGCGGCAATCCCAAGTCTTTCAGCAAAGGATCGCTGACACTCTTGTATCTGCTTGTCCGGAGCTCCTGCTACTCTTTCACCATGATATTCAACAAGTGTTTTATAAATAAGAAGCCGATAGGGGTTCGACAGTGCCTTCATGAGTACCGCGACATCTTTAGCCTCTTTAATTTTAGGAGCTGGAATAGCGTTCGACATTCTTCGAACATACCCTTTGTTAAAGCCCCTGGTCAAGGCAGAAAAATAGGAATAAAGTAAACGGCTGCACTCAAGCCGAAACACTACCGCCTTGTACGACGAGGGCTGAAGGATAATATGCTCCTGATCAGCTAAAATTTTCTAATGAGCATAACGCCTGCTATGATTAATGATATCCCGGCAATTCTTTGCCAGTTCATGGCATGTACAGGGATATTAAGCAATCCATAATGATCTATGATGATGGATATGCTTAATTGACCTGCTACCACCAACCCAAAAGTCAACGCGACACCAAGTTTTGGGGCTAATATGATTACGCAGGTAACATAAAAAGCACCGAGGATACCTGCCATCCAAACGCTCCAATGAACATTTCCGGCATGTGCGATGGTCGATAGGTCTGTTTTCATTGCCAATACATATATCAGTAGACCAAATGAGCCGACCACAAAAGAAATGAGTGCAGCATAAACAGGGTCTCCTACCACCTTTCCCATTTTTCCATTCAATGCAGCTTGTATGGGTAAAGCTGCTCCCGATACTATTGCCAGTAAAATGAATATAAATTTCATTGCAGTTAAATCTGTCTCTCCTTGTATTCCGCTGCGGTTGCGGAGGAGAATAGCCAATGGAAAGAGGCCATTCCACTGGCTAAATAAAGATGTTTGGCGCCTCTGGCTTGTGAGATGCTCCTCCAACACCCTGTGCTGAAAAAATAGTTGACATATCTCAGTCACAGGTTATTTGTATGTGCAACTAAGGAGCGACCACTATGGAATGTAACAAAACAACTCCACTCGATTGCTGTCTTTTTTTCACAGCTAATTCACTTGCCCGTGACATCACGAGAATGGGAGAGGAAGAATTTGCAAGTATTGGCATGACACCGTCCTATGCTTTTTTAATGCTCATGGCTCTCGATTCCCCGGGTATTTCTCAAAAAGAAATCTCCACAGGGATGAACATGGCCCCATCAACTGTCTCCCGCTTCATTGATGCCCTGGTGAAAAGAGGACTCATAAAAAAAGACGTGCAAGGACGTTCTACCTATATCCATCCTACTGACAAGGGAATTCATCTACGGGCGAGTATACTGGAAGTTTGGAAAAATCTCTACGAGCGCTACAGCAAAATTCTCGGTCAGGAGAAAGGAAAAGAACTGACTCGTCTTTGCCTGGAAGCAAGCAAAAAGCTGCAGCAAGAATAGCTGTAAATATTTCAACATGATAGTTGCATGCACAACAAACTATACTGTGCGCCGCTAAATCAACGCTCAAGACGAGCAGGTACCTTGTTGCCGCCCTGGAAAGTTACATCGGAAACACGTCAAGAGAGAGAAGCAATGAGCAAGTCACAATTCAAACATACACTTTTTAATGTCCCTACCTCGCAGATGATTCTCGGTGCTATGCGTGAGGGGAAAGCAACCTTTATGGCCCTTGCGTGGGTGACAAGGGTCAATTTCCAGCCTGCCCTTTTTGCCATTGCCGTCAACAAAGGACACGCAACACACGAGGCAATCTTAAAATCCGGTGAATTCAGTCTTTCTTTACCCTCCACCAAACTGGTCGAAATTACAGACTATACTGGGCTTGTTTCCGCAAAAAAGACGGACAAATCACAGTTATTCAACCTGTTCTACGGAGCATTAAATTCAGCGCCAATGATTCAGGAATGTCCTCTAACGCTTGCGTGTAAACTCCATACCACCGTGGATCTACCGACAAATACTGTATTCATTGGCGAACTGGTAGAATCCTGGTGCGAGGACTCCTGCCTGATTGCGGGTAAGCCCGATATGACCACTATTCAGCCATTCATGTTAACCATGCCGGACAATCAATTCTGGGCTATGGGCAAGAAAATAGGTGATGCCTGGAACGCTGGAAAAGCGTTGCTAAAGACCTGATTAGAAAAAAATCGGCAATTCAGCCCTATGCTTTAATTTTCCGCATGCTTGCATGCACAACTTACCAAGTGAGAATACATATCCCATGAACCGTATAGCGATTGGCGACAAAAACGCTCTCTACCCATCACTTACAACCATTGTCGGTGCTGAGGTGGAGGGTAAACCAAACTGGATCACTATAGCCCACGTGGGGATTATGAATCACGGCTATGGTGATTTTTCACAATATCTTTCCATAGGGCTGCACCCTTCGCATCATACAAACAAGGGCATTCATGAGCATGGGGAATTCAGCATCAACATCCCCTCCCAGGCAATGCTCGAGATTACCGACTATACAGGACTGGTCTCCGGAGAAAAGGTTGATAAGAGCCAACTCTTCCCGGTTGAGCGCGGCAGCTTGAATCATGCACCGTTAATCGCCACCTGCCCTGTATCGATGGAGTTAAAACTTTCCCAAACTGTTCAGGTCGGGGAGCATGAGGTGTTTATTGGCGAACTCGTCAACACCTATATTGATGAAACCTGTCTGACGGATGGTAAACCGGATCTGGCCAAGATAGACCCTTTGCTCTTCGATTTTATGAAAATTGATTATTGGTCCATCGGCAAGCGCACGGGCAAACCGTGGCGAGATGGGAAGGCACTGAAAAGATAAAATACACCTGAATCCGTGACGGATTCAGGACACAGAAAAAATATACCAGGGAGAAAGAGGTAATGCCTGTAATCAACTATCAAGGGTCGAATCTCAGCAAGGAAAAAAAGAAAGAACTGATAGAAAAACTCACTGCTACGGCAGTTGAGATAACCCAGATTCCACCCCATTTTTTCACAGTGGTTATTCAGGAATTGAGTGAGGACAATCTTGGTGTGAGCGGCGAAACAGTTTCTGCAATAACAGCCCGCATGCAGAATACAGCCGGGTGAGATGCACAATGAAGATAATCGGGATGAATGGAAGCCCCAGAGTAAAGGGCAATACCGCACAACTCCTCGATGAAGTCCTCGAATATGCCGCAGAAAATGGTGCGGAGACAGTCAAGCATGACCTGAACCGCTTAAATATCAAGGGGTGCCAAGGCTGCTACAAATGGAAAGAGCCGTTCAATGAGGGCAGCTGCATTCTTAAAGACGATATGCATGGGATTCTAGATGACATCCTCTCGGCAGACGGAGTGGTTCTCGCCTCACCTGTCTATATGTGGCAAATGAGTGCTCAGGCAAAACTTTTTACAGACCGTTTGATGCCACCGCTCAGATCAGATTATACCTCGCTTCTCGACGGCCAGAAACTGCTGACAATCTACACCCAGGGACAACCGGACATCACCAAATTTGAACAATACTTCAATTACGTGAACGCCATGTTCTCCTTTTTGGGATTCAAGACGCAACCACCCCTGATTGCAGGCGGGCTTCCGGCCGTCGATGATATACATGGCCAACCAGAGATAAAAGAGAACGCACGAAAAAGTGCAGAAAAGCTGCTGCACAAAGAAGAGTAGCAAACGGATACGTGATATATGCCCTCTTTTCTCCTCAACCCTCAAATAAAGCAGCATTTTCCAGCGCAAAGCCTGTAATATCAAGTAAATCTAAATCAATGAGACCTGCCTGGATAAATCGTACCATATCCCTGGCCGCAGTTTTCGGATACATGAACTTCCCTTTGAGGATGAGTTCTTTTACCATAATTTCTACCTAGGGAATGGTGATCGGTTCCTGCAACGCCCCCATCAACGCTGCTCTGCCCCATTACAGCAACAACCTGCCATACCCCCGCGTAGTACCCATCGATCATGGACAGTGAAAAAACAATTCACGACTTGACATATACACCGGAGTGAATAATTTGACATTAAACATTTAGATATCAAAACAAATAAAGGTATGCATTGAAATACAAAGAACTACCAGATCAACAACGCCAGGCTTTGAACGTCTTTGTCAAGCTCATGCGTGCTACCAATAAGGCAGCAAACAGGATTCATGAGCATTTGAAAGAAGACAATCTGACCGTCAGTCAATTTGGCGTACTTGAGGCGCTTTACCACCTTGGTCCACTTTCTCAAAGCGAACTGGGGGAAAAAATTTTGAAGAGCAATGCAAATCTCACAACAGTTGTGGACACCCTGGAAAAGAAGGCATTGGTGGTCAGAGTAAGGGCAAGCGAAGATAGACGCAGAGTGACAGTTAACCTTACAGCATCTGGCACAGAGCTCATATCACGAGTGTTTCCGAGGCACGCGCAGATCGTGACAAGGGAATTGGAGTTTCTTAATGATCAAGACAAAAACACCCTGGAAAAATTACTGAGAAAATTCAAATAGATATTTCACTTACCCTTTTATTTCGACATCGAAACAAAAGATCCATTCAATCACCCTTTGGCTCAAAGGAGCAATACATGAACGTAACGTATCATAAAAACAACTCAAGGGGTTTGGCCGATCACGGTTGGCTTGTAAGCAGGCATACCTTCAGCTTTGCGAATTACTACGATCCGGACCGGATAAACTTCGGGCAACTCAGAGTACTCAACGACGACATTGTCCAACCTTCAAAGGGATTTGGCACTCACCCGCATGACAACATGGAAATAGTTTCCATTCCTCTATCCGGCTCGTTACGTCACCAGGACAGCATGGGCAATAAGCACATTATCTCTGCCGGCGAGGTCCAGATCATGTCGGCTGGCAGCGGTATAACTCATTCAGAATACAACAACTCCTCTACTCAAGATGTAAACTTTCTCCAGATATGGGTGTTGCCCAAAGAAAGAAACATCACCCCCAGGTATGACCAAAAATTTTTTGATGCCAACCAAAGAAAAAACAGGTTTCAGCTGCTCGTTTCACCACAGGCCTCTGATGAAACAGTTCGGATCAATCAGGATGCCTGGTTTTCGCGTGCTGATATTGTCGCCGGACAAGAGGTCGTCTACGACAAAAAGAAGAAAGAAAATGGTTCCTACTTCTTTGTTATCAAAGGTGATGCATCTATAGATGGAAACAGTGTTCATCGACGTGATGGACTGGGGCTGACAGAAGCTGAAAACCACACTCTCCAGGCAGAAACCAACACCCAAATCCTGGTAATCGAAGTCCCATTAACCTAATACTACGAATCCTAAACTGTTGATTATATGTGAGGAACCAAAGAATGAAACCACTACATGTGCTGGGCATCTGCGGTAGTCTGCGGCAACAGTCAACCAATATGGGGTTGCTCAGGTACGCAAAAAATCATGCCCCGGCAGGGCTTGAAGTTAAACTGGCAGATTTGCGTGATGTACCCTTTTACAATGCAGATATAGAGAACATTCCGCTCTCCGTGGAGTATCTGAAGGAACATATCAGGGAGGCGGATGCTTTACTCCTGGCATGCCCTGAATATAATTATTCCATTGCGCCCGCTCTAAAGAATGCTCTTGATTGGGCATCACGCACACCTGAGAATAACCTGCTTGCAGGCAAACCAGTAGCTATAATGGGAGCAGGAGGTGGCATGGGCACAGCAAGAGCCCAGTACCATCTCAGACAGGTTTGCGTATATCTGGATCTTTATCCCCTGAACAAGCCGGAGGTATTCAGTAACGCCTTTAATGGAAGCTTTGATGGAGAGGGTAATCTTGTTGACCCAACAATTCAGGCATTGATCGTTGAGCAGCTTCGTGCCTTGCAGACCTGGGCCGAGGTTATCCATTAACACCTATTTACAAACAATTGGAGGTCAATCAGGGCTAATATACTTCCAGATACAGATGGTGGACTGCTGACAAAAGAGAACTGCGCAGTAGTTTTTATTGATCATCAGCCGCAAATGACTTTTGGCGTATCCAACATTGACCGACAGCTCCTGGCAAACAACGTTGTAGTGCTGGCAAAAGGAGCAAAAGAATGCCGGGTTCCCGTTATTCTCACAGCTGTAGAGACCGAGTCATTCAGTGGATTTATATGGCCCGAGTTGATGGATGTCTTTCCGGGTCAGCACCCCATAGAGCGCAACCGTATGAACTGCTGGGATGATGAAAAATTCAGGAAGGCCATTGGCGCCACAGGCAAAAAACATTGTTATAGCAGGTCTCTGCACAGAGGTATGCGTTGCCAGGCCAACCCTTAATCTTTTAGATGAGGGGTATAACGTCTATGTTGTAGAGGATGCTTGCGGTGCGACCTCTTTTTCCCGGGACGCAATGACGACAGGAAGCACGAAAAATTTCCTTGATCGTTGAAACAGGGGAAAAACGTTTCAGGCTCCATGGGATTTTTTGACGTCCTCTCAGAAGTGATGCAGAGAAAAACAGTTCAACATAATCAACCATACATGACAGGGACGTATCAGCGACGAATTCCTGTACACCAAAAGGATTGAAAGACAATGGATATTCAAGAAGCAATTTTTTATCGTAGAAGCGTTCGAAACTATACCGACCTTCCCGTCTCTGACGAGCAGGTTACAGGCCTCCTTGAAGCGGCCATGATGGCGCCTTCAGCCGGCAATGCCCAACCCTGGCAGTTTATAGTGGTCAGAGACAAAGAACGACTGTCCGCCATCAAGGAGATAAACCAATACGCCGGCATGGCCGCAAAGGCCCCGGTAGGCATCCTTGTGTGCGGGGACCTCTCTCTGGAAAAGTATCAGGGATTCTGGGTGCAGGACTGCTCGGCTGCTGTGCAAAACCTGCTCCTTGCCGCCCATGGAGAGGGTCTTGGAGCAGTCTGGACCGGCATCTACCCTCTGGAGGACCGAGTGAGAGGTTTTCGCGAACTCTTTCATTTACCGAAGCATGTAGTACCCCTGGCCTTTATTCCCATCGGACAACCGGCACATCAGCCCAAATCGGCGTCACGATATATTCAGGAGAGAATCCACAAGGAACAGTGGCAGGGATAGCGCAGCCATCAGCAGTGGGTCTTGCATCAGTCCCCGGTTCTGCTTTTGACCAAAATTCCAGTGAGCCCAGGCTTCAGTTCATGACCTCATATGGCTGTCCACCTGGCAGTGCTCCATGGACCCGTTAGCATTATCGCGACGATCACGGTTGATTGACCGATCCACAAGGAACACAGCATGAAATACACAGAGCCCGTTTTTCGTCCTCCTTTTGAGGCTGACTCTCTCCTCCTCCAGGTGACGGTGGGGTGCAGTCACAACAAGTGCAGCTTCTGCACAATGTATCGTGATGTCCCTTTCAGCATGGAAAGCATAGAACAGATACAAAAAGATCTCCTCGAGGCAAGGGAAGCCATTCATCACATAGAGAGGATATTTCTTGTCAATGCGGACCCTTTTGCCCACAGTGCAGGAAAACTGCGAGCAATAGGCGATCTGATAAACGAAATCATCCCAGAGGTGCAGACCATCTCCATGTACGCATCCATCCTCAACGTGATCAACAAGACAGACGAGGAATTAAGGGAACTGCGCGACCTGAAATTCAACGATTTCAATATCGGCGTTGAATCTGCTCTGCCCGGCATGATGGAGCGTTTGAACAAGGGATATGTCCTTGAGACCGCCAGAACCCAGTTAGCCCGGTTAAAAAAAGCCGGGTTTGACTTCAGCCTGAACATCATCATCGGCGGGGCCGGGACCGAGCTTTATCTGGAAAATGCCAGGGCCAACGCGGCCTTTGTCGATGAAGTGAAGCCTCGCCTCATCTTTGTGGCCAACCTGCACATCGACCCGGGCAGTGAATTATTTGAGGAGAGACAACGCGGTGAGTTTGTTGAAAACACCTTACGCCAGAATCTTGAGGAAGAGATTGAACTGCTGAACCAGTTGACGCTTGACGCCTGCTTCTTTTATGGGATGCACACCTCGAACGTTATACCGGTGCAAGGCATGTTACCCCTAGCTAAAGCGACGATGCTGGAACGACTGCAAGCCGGACTAGAAGAAATTGACGAGCGCGTGCTTGATTCCCGTCACCTGAAAAAAGGACGAGAAGGGAATCTGATCCTTTCCGTGTAAACGGCTAGCTGCAACCTTTTTCACTCCAACTAACAACAACTCGATTAAAAATGTCAGGTCCATGCAGCTTGTTGCAGCAACGCAAAGCGGCAACATGACCGTCAATAGTCAATGTACCCGCTCTGCTCTCGGGCTGAAGGGAGCAGAGCATGACCGGGTGTACCCATGATTTCATTCTTGATGCCTATGAACAGCTGGCCAGGGGGTAACCGCTCATATCAGCCATGGCTGCAGAAAGTAACGACACCAAGTGAAGGACAAGGGACATGGTCAGTCCATCCTCATACCTGTTCCCACGAATCTAGCCACCGTAGGCATCGTCAGCACCAGCATTGAATCGACTATGGACGAAGCTTTCGACACACTCATGCAACAATTGATTAAAAAGAGGCATGACGCGAGAAGAGCATTTGCCCTTGATCAGGCAAAAGCGACCCGAAAAGGTACCTGAACTGGATCATGTGGAAGCGGGCTTTTCTGGAACAGAGGAAATGACCCTTGGTTCTGAAGCTGCCAATTTAATGTCCCCTGTCAGTTCTCCAAGGCCTGAGCTACGCAATATATAATCTATTCATATCATTGTGTGATATAAAAAAACAATTATCTACCTACCAGAAGGTTGACACTCTGCAGCTGATTGATTACTCTTAGTTCCACCATACAACAAAGCCAGATCTTTTGGCAAAAGCAAGGCACAGCCTATCTACCATTCAGCATGGGTATGCGCGCACGCAACTTTTCATCACAATACTAGACCCAGAGAGCAGAACTGGAGCATTACCATGAACAAGGTACTTCTTATCAATGCCCATGAGCCCTCCCCTTTCTCGGAAGGCCAATTGAATAAAACACTGGTACAGGTGGCTCAGGAGCACCTGGAAAACAACACGGCACCGGCGGACCCCTCAATGGCAAGAAATATATGCTCTCCCTCACCTTTAACGCTCCGGCAGCGCGTTCAATAACCCGGAGCAGCTTTTTTTCAAGGGAAAAGGCTATGACAAACTGTTCTGGCCTACCCACCTCAATGCCCATTTTCCTGAAATAGTCGAGTAGGCCTGGCCTGAAAAAATTCTGAATGGAAGGCATACTCTCATCTGCCCAGCCGATGGCATCCGAGAGATCTGGTTTCATGCTCATTGGTACGATGAAGAGTGTATTGAAAAGGAGAAATGTTCCATGGCAGACATGTTGCGTTCATTTGACCCAAGCACCGGTGAACTGCTTGGTACGGTATCTGTTAGCTCAAAAGAGCAGATAGACAGTATCATCACTGGTGCCCGAAAAGCTGTTTTACCGTGGAAATCACTCCCTGCTCAGGAGAGGATACGGTACATAGAAGCCGCCTACTCTGTTGTAGAGCCTGAAATACCACGACTTGCCGAGCTGCTGAGCAGGGAGATGGGCAAAGATATACGACGGGCAACCGGTGAGGTGCATGGCACCATTTATGGCGGACCCTCTATTGCCCAGGCCGTGCTCCAGGCATTGCAGCCGACACGCATCGGAAGATCCACGGTCCAGTATACCCCCCACGGCGTTGTTGTTGTCATCTCTCCATGGAACTATCCACTGGCAATGGCCAATAACCTCATCATCCCGGCACTTGTCGCCGGCAATACCGTGGTATGGAAGCCTTCGGAAGAAACGCCGCTTATCGCCGAAGAATTATACGGTATTCTTCGAAAACATCTCCCGGAAAATGTGCTGCAGCTCGTTCACGGCGATGGCACTCAGGGTCGCCTGCTTGTGGAGAGCGAAGCGAACATGATCGCTTTTACCGGCTCTCAGGTTGCGGGCAAAGAGATCATGCAGCGCTCGGCAGCCAACCTGAAACGACTGGTTATGGAGCTTGGCGGCAACGACCCGATGATTGTCATGGCTGATGCCAATCTCCAGGCTGCAGCCCGATTCGCCGTGGCCAGCAGTGTTGAAAACAGTGGCCAGATGTGCACCTCAACCGAACGGATTTACGTGGACAGATCTGTGGCTGAGGAGTTTGAACAGCTGGTAACTGCCTATGCTGGAAATTACCGTGTCGGTCCCTGGAATATGGAAGGGGTAAACATCGGACCGATCAACAACCATCGACAGCATGCCAGGATACTCACACATATCAGCGATGCCCTAAAAAAAGGAGCTACACTGCTTCTGGGAAACGAACAGCAGCAACCGCCCTATATTCACCCAACGGTTATCAGCGGCATGCAACCGCAGATGCTGATCGAGCAGGAAGAAACGTTTGGCCCGCTTATCTGTATCGGCCGCTATGCGAACATTGAGGAAGCAATCGAACGTGCAAATGAAAGTTCCTATGGCCTGGGTGCCGTGGTTTTCGGCGCAGCCGATGCGGAGAAGGTGGCAGATCGCCTTGAAGCAGGGATGGTCGGTATCAACCAGGGCGTTGGCGGTGAAGGCGACTCCCCCTGGGTTGGAGCAAAACAGAGTGGTTTTGGCTTTCACGGCTCACCTGACGGACACAAGCAGTTTGCCCAGGTTAGAGTCGTCAATCACTAAATGAATAACACACCAAGGAGAGAATCATGAGCCTTCAAGACACCCTCAACGCATTGAAAGAGGAACTTGAGTCCGCTTTGCCGCCTGAAATAAGAACGATGATGCATAAGGCCACCGACGAGCTTGCTCACTCAGGCATCATGGAAAAGGTTATACAGCCAGGGAGCACAATGCCTGAATTCATCCTGCCAGACGAGCGGGGAAATGCAGTGAGCTCAACGGCACTCCTGCAAAGAGGTCCTCTGGTGGTGAGCTTCTACAGAGGTGTCTGGTGACCCTACTGCAATACAGAGCTGGAAGCTCTGCAGGCAGTACATGCTCAAATCCTGGCCTCTGGAGCAACCCTTGTTGCCATCTCTCCACAACTCCCGAAATATTCACGGCAGATCGTCAAAAAGCACAACCTCACCTTTCCCGTGCTTGTCGATATAGACAACACCGTCGCCTCGCAGTTCGGTCTCACCTTCTCCTTACCGGAAGAACTGATAAAAATTTACAGCGGTTTCGGGATCGATCTGGATCGTTTCAACGGCAACGATGCGTGGCAACTGCCGATGTCCGGACGTTTTATAAGTGATCGGCAGGGGATCGTCAGAAGTGTCGAAGTCCATCCGGATTACACCCAGCGTCCTGATCCTTCCGAGATTCTGACGATCCTGAAAACCCTGTAAACGTCAAAACTCATCCTCTTATAAAAGAGTGTATCCATGCAAAAAGTGCTCATCAATTTCGTGCACCCGGCAAAAGCGCGTTCAATCATCAACAAGGCGCTCCGGTCGGCAGTCGAAAATCTTGAAGAGGTGACAATCAATGATTTGTATGCTGCCTACCCTGATTTCCTGATTGACGTCAAGCAAGAGCAACACCTCTGCGAAAGTCATGATGTTATCATCTTCCAGCATCCATTCTACTGGTATTCCTCACCAGCACTCATGAAAGAGTGGCTCGATCTTGTGCTTGAGTATGGTTGGGCCTATGGCAGCCAGGCCAAGGCGCTCAAGGGTAAACTTTTCCTTCAGGCAATCACCGCTGGAGGCGATGACAGTACCTACCAAAAGGACGGGTATAACGAGTTCACGATCAGTGAACTGACCTCGCCCTATCGTGCTGCGACAAAGCTTTGTAAAATGGAATGGCTTCCGCCATTTACGGTGCTGGGTATCCACAGGGGACTGCCAGAAGATCAGATTAACGCCCACGCAGAAGACTATCGACGAACGGTTATCGCCCTGCGAGACGGCTCACTGAATATCCAGAAAGCTAAGAAAGGGAAATATCTGAACAGTGATCTCAATGCAATTATCAGGAGACCGTAAATGGAGCACTTCCTCCTTCAGCTTTTCATTTTCCTTGCCGCTGCCGCAATTGCTGTGCCTGTCGCCAAAAAATTCGGCTTGGGCTCGGTGCTCGGATATCTGATAGCGGGCATTCTCATCGGTCCCTTTGGCCTCTCCCTTATTGGAGACATTGAAGAGGTGATGCACTTTACCGAGTTCGGCGTTGTCATGATGTTGTTTCTTGTCGGCCTGGAACTCAAGCCTTCGCTGCTCTGGCAGATGCGCACCCCCATATGTGGAATGGGCGGTGCACAGGTGGTGCTCTCGAGTATCATCATTGGCGCGGTAGCTTTCTTTTTCTTACCCTGGCAGCAGGCGGTTGCCATCGGCCTGATCCTTTCTCTTTCATCGACAGCCATTGTCCTGCAGACCTTACGAGAAAAAGGGATAATGAACACCTCCTCCGGCAGATCAATCTTTTCCGTACTGCTGTTCCAGGACTTGGCGGTCATTCCCATGCTTGCCGTCCTGCCCCTGCTGGCTACAGTTGTCATGCATGGGGGTGACCATCACGGCTCAGCGATGTTTGACATCGGTTCATTGCCCGGCTATCTGCAGATTCTGGTAATCCTGGCTGCCGTTCTCTCTATCTTCCTCCTCGGAAAATTTGCCAGCAGGCCGATGTTCAGAACCATTGCCGCAACCCGAGTCAGGGAGATTTTCGTGGCCGCTGCTCTTGCCCTCGTGGTCGGCATATCCTTACTCATGACCGCCGTTGGGCTATCGCCTGCCCTGGGGACATTTCTTGCCGGTGTTGTTCTGGCAGACAGTGAATATCGCCATGAACTGGAAAGCGATATAGAACCGTTCAAGGGACTGTTACTGGGGATTTTCTTTATCTCGATAGGCGCCAGTCTCAACTTCAACCTGATCGGCGAAAAGATTTTTCTTATTGCAAGCCTGACCGCAGGTCTCATTGGATGCAAATGGCTGGTCCTTCTCTGCGTGGGGTATATTTTCAAAATCCCTCAAAAGGAGCGTTCGATCTTTGCCGTCGCTCTCGCTCAGGGAGGTGAATTTGCCTTTGTGCTGTTCCAATTTTCTAAAAGCAACGGCGTGTTGCCGGCCGCAACTATCGAGCCTCTCATCTCTGCGGTCGCTATCTCCATGTTTCTTGCCCCTCTGCTGTTTCTTGTTCACGATAAGTTCGTCATGAGCCGCCAGGGAGAAGAAGAAGCACAACGTGACGCTGATACCATAGATCGCAGCGGTCATAAGGTCATCGTTGCAGGTTTTGGCCGTCTGGGGACTGATCTGGGTCGATTCCTCATTTCGGCGGGTATCAAGCCGGTTATTCTCGATCATGACGCGGTAAACGTTGATGTGTTGAGGAAGTTCGGTTTTGAAGTGTACTACGGCGATATCACTCGTCTTGATCTTCTTGAAGCAGCAGGAGCCGCTGAAGCGGAACTTCTGGTGATCACCATAGGCGATGCAGAGAAGACAAGCGAGTTGATTGAGCTGGCAAAAAAACACTACCCGCATCTGAAAATTGCGGCCAATGCAGCTGATCGTTCCTCGGCATACCAGCTCATGGACCTGGGGATTACGACAATACGGCGAGAAACCTTTGGCAGTGCCCTGGCCCTTGGGCAGGATGCCTTACAACTGCTCGGGATGGATCCCTATGAAGCCTACAGGCTGATGCGTATTTTCAGGAAAAACGATGAGAAGATGATGCCTGAGTTGCATAAGATACATCGCCAGGATGAAGAGAACTACATTTCCATGTACCAGAAACATAATGCAGATCTTGAGGAATTAATTCGCCTGGATCAGAATGCAAACCTGGAAGAACTCGATAAGGCCTGGACGGTCAAGAATCCGCAAGTGTGATCGACCTGATCGCTCAGCCATTTTCGTGCAGGCCTGGTCAGCGCAGTGTAATGCTATTCCAGGGGCGAAAAAACCGGTGTGCAACCGTTATAGCGACTATCAGCGATTTGTATTCATCAGATGAAGTGCTAATATTTGCACGTAATGTGAAAATATAGACATAGCGTGCCTGGAAATCCCCCCAGTCGAGCTATACTGCCAGCCAGTAGCCAGATCGAGCATAGAGACCAAGGTGCCCAGCGATGAGTCTAACGATTGATTTCAGTAACAAAACGGTGGTGGTGATTGGTGGAACCAGCGGCATCAACCGCGGTATTGCCGAGTTGTTTGCTCAGCATGGAGCCCGCGTTGCTGTTGCCAGCCGCACAGACCATAAGGTACTGGACACGGTAACTTCCCTGAAAACACTGGGTGCTGAAGCCATAGGTTTTTCAGCTGATGTGCGCGATCTAACCGCCATAGAAGAGGGACTGGCAAAAGTCCATGCGACCTTTGGCGAATTTGATGTCCTCGTCTCAGGCGCAGCTGGTAATTTTCCTGCCAAGCTCAATGGAATGTCAGCCAATGCCTTCCGAAGTGTAGTGGAAATCGACCTTCTTGGAACCTTTCATGTCATGAAAGCCGGTTTTGCCTACCTCAAAAGGCCTGGCGCCAGTGTCATCAATATTTCCGCGCCGCAGGCTTTTTTGCCGATGGAAGCTCAATCTCATGTCTGTTCCGCGAAAGCTGGGGTGGACATGATCACCCGTACCCTAGCGTTGGAGTGGGGCCGTGAGGGTGTTCGGATAAACTCAATCGTTCCCGGTCCCATCGACGGCACCGAAGGGATGGCCCGGCTTGCTCCCAACGAATCAGGACGGAAACGGGTGATCCAATCAGTACCACTCGGTCGAATGGGAACACCGGAGGACATCGGTCACGCATGCCTGTTTTTAAGCTCAGACTTGAGTAACTATATCAGCGGCGTGATACTGCCGGTTGATGGTGCCTGGTCCCAGAGAGGGTGTGGCGACATGAGCTCCTACCTCGGTAGCCTCGCCAGTCAAAAAGAACAAAGCTGAGGGACAGACATAACCGTATCTCTCCCCTATTGCCTCGGTACCACGCGCCGGGCCTGTCGTGCTGGACAGAAACAATCCAAAACAGCCCTCTGGGTGGATCCACAGCTATCAAAAACGATACCCCTCTCTATAATGAAGGTTCAGATCATAGATCCATGCAATTGACAACGCTCCTCACGCTTATTTCTCCTTATTGTCTCTAGCTTATACCCCCACCATTTTCTGAGGACGGGAAGCTGATTGAGCGGTTCGCTCGAGAAAGAAAATCCGTTTAACTCATTGAGATGTCCGGTATGTCAACATCGGCAGGGCTAACTATACAGAGTCGATACTTGAGGGACCGTTTGCCGGGATTTGTCTGTTCATATATACGAAGTATACCGAGAACAGGCCGTTGCTCGATGACCCCGAAGGCGTCCTCAGGCTGGACGGTGATATTTCTCCTCTGCACTTCATTTTTAAGATCTTTGTTCAGAGATTCAAAGGTGAATGTGGCAAACTCTCCATACTTCCCCAAACCAAGTATTCTTGTCAGTCCTGTAAAATTGTTCTTTTTATATCGGGTATCGTGACACACGATGATGTAGGGCGGAAAGAGTACGAGCCCTTCAGATGACAAGACGTTCTCCCTTATCTTCCCAAGGTCTTCGGCAAAACGACGAGCCTGTTTTTCTGAAAAATTAAGCTCCGTTTTGTTGTAGGCGAAATACATTGGCGGATCAATCAGGCCAACAGAGGCGCAGGTACTGATTCTTGTGCGCGCTCCGTATGGCTGGCTCATAAAGGTGGGACAATGGCTTTTAATGATATCGTTTGAAGTAATCTCTAAAGAAGAAACACTACTAATTCTCTTTGTTCGTCGAAATGCCGCTTTCTTGTAAGTAAAAATTCTTCTTGCCGCTTTTGAAAAAAATCCGCCATCCAGATTTATCGCTGAAGCGATGCCATCATGGTAGAGGAGCGTGGCGTTATCATTCTGCATGGAACTTCTGATGGCTGCCCTGAAGGCCTTTGCTGAAATCTTGCCATAGCTTTCATATCTGATAAATTGTTCGTCGACATCCTGGTAGACTAAACCTCCAGGAATGAAAATTGCGCCCTTGTTGTCATACTTACCTGTTGCGCCCTCCTCGTTAACTCCTGGCATTTGTCCCGCTTCATATTGCTCAATCATTTTATTCAGGGTGTGGAAACGAATTGTAATTACCTCCTTAATTAATTCGTTCCCTAAAATTCTCTTTTTATGCATAGCGAATATGTTATTTGGCTGGACGTTAATGGCTTTTATCTGACCTGGATCTCTTTACAGGAGCATTGATCTCGCGCATTCAGCAGGCATGGGGCGCTACCTCATCACCTCAGACTCGTAGATGTGGACACCGGTGTCTGTCTTTTCAAGAGCTGCTTTGACCATGAATCTGGCAACAGACTTGGCTTGAACAGGTCGATATTTTTTCAAAGGACCAATGAGCAGCAGATTCAGTAACGGCGTTAGCAGAACCGCTAGCTGCTCTCCCAGGCGAAATTCCTCTCGTGGGCCCAAGAGGAGAGATGGGCGAAGGATATGTAGAGATGGATACCTCAATTCCTGTACCGCCTGTTCCATCTCTCCCTTAACCCGATTATAAAATATCTTTGATTGGATATCGGCTCCCAACGAAGAGATTACCAAAAACTGTTGTGCGCCCTGCCTTCGCATGACCTCTGCAACCTTGAGGACCAATGAAAAATCGACTTTTTTAAAGGCTTCCCGTGAACCAGCTTTGTTCATCGTTGTGCCCAGGCAACAAAAGACATCATCGACCTCTATGTCGTGGAGGTCCCTTTCAAGATGGCCAAAAGTGGTAACGACTGTTTTGAGTTTTTGATGGGATCGAGAGAGCGGTTTTCGCCCAATGGCGATGACTTCTGAATAGTTTGGGTTCTCGAGAAGTGATTCTACACAGTACCCACCTGTCAATCCGGTAGCACCAACTATCAATGCTTTACGAGAATTGGTTATCGGCTCCATAGTTAGCCCCACTCTGCTTCAACCATAGATAGCGTCTCTTCAGCGTATCTTTGACCGGCAAGGTTAACCGTGTGTTTGAAAGGTCTTTGTCTTGTAAACACACTTGCACATATTTTTACGGGTAAAAGCCAAGTACTGATGCATCCGCTCCTGGCCTGTTCGTCGATTACAAAGGTGTTAATAGTTTATTTACTGTGCCTTGAGTTTCATGCGAAAGGCATGCAGAAGTGGTTCGGTGTACCCACTTGGCTGTTCCCTTCCTTTGAACACCAACGCGCAGGCTGCTTTAAAGGCCGCACCATCATAGCTGGGCGCCATGTCTGCATAAGCGGGATCACCG
This sequence comes from Desulfogranum aggregans, assembly GCF_055398265.1. Taxonomy (NCBI): domain Bacteria; kingdom Pseudomonadati; phylum Thermodesulfobacteriota; class Desulfobulbia; order Desulfobulbales; family Desulfobulbaceae; genus Desulfogranum; species Desulfogranum aggregans. Next base: position 1,898,485 of record NZ_AP042447.1, read on the forward strand.
GCATTCTGTTCGTCCACGATCACAGCCATGCGCCTCATGGTTTCCATCACCTGCTCTTTGGAGCAGATGCCATGTTGCATCCAGTTGGCAATGTGCTGGCTTGAAATACGCAATGTGGCACGGTCTTCCATTAGGCCGACATTGTGAATGTCAGGCACCTTGGAACAGCCCACCCCCTGATCAATCCAGCGTACAACATACCCCAGAATGGATTGGGCATTATTGTCGAGTTCAGCCTGAATTTCTTTTTCAGACAGGGTGTTTTCTGTCATCAGGGGAATCTGGAGAAGAGTGTCAACGGAGGCGCTCTCGCGTGATAGCAATTCCTGCTGTACAGCTTTAACATTAACCTGATGATAGTGGGTTGCGTGCAGGGTGGCAGCAGTGGGAGAAGGTACCCAGGCGCAATTGGCGCCGGCTTTCAGATGTCCGATTTTCTGCTCCATCATTTCAGCCAAACAATCAGGCTTGGCCCACATGCCCTTGCCGATCTGCGCCCTGCCGATAAAGCCGGAAGTCAAACCTACGTCCACATTGGCGTCCTCATAGGCTGCAATCCATGGTTGCTCCTTCACTGCATCCTTGGGAAGGAAGGGGCCTGCAAGCATGGAAGTATGGATTTCATCTCCGGTGCGATCGAGAAAGCCGGTGTTGATAAAGAAGATGCGTTCCTGAACAGCGCGCACACATTCCTTGAGGTTGATACTGGTGCGACGCTCTTCGTCCATCACCCCGATCTTGATGGTGTTCCGGGAAAGACCGAGGGCATCTTCTACAGCGATCATCAGGTCGTTGGTGAAAGCGACTTCTTCCGGACCATGCATTTTCGGTTTCACGATATAGATGCTGCCGCAACGACTATTCTTGTGTTTGCCGAGGCCTTTCAGATCGTGCATGCCGCACAGTGACGTTACGAGAGCATCTACAATACCTTCCGGCACCTCATTCCCTTCACTATCCAGTACGACATTGTTGGTCATCAGGTGGCCGACATTCCTGACCAGCAGCAGGGCGCGGCCATGCAGCGCCAGTGGCTGGCCATCGGCGCCCGTATACTCACGATCGGCCGTCAGTACCCGAGTTATGGTTTTATCGCCTTTTATTACTGATGCCGAAAGTTCGCCAGTCATCAGGCCAAGCCAGTTGCTGTACACCAGCACCTTGTCCGCAGCATCAACAGCGGCAACCGAGTCTTCACAGTCCTGAATGGTAGTCATTGCTGATTCCAGAATGATGTCAGCGACACCGGCATGGTGCTGCTTGCCGATCAGGTGTTCAGGGTTGAGCTGTATATCCAGATGCATGCCATTATTCTCGAACAGCAGGGCATTTGGCGCTTCAACAGTACCCTGATAACCGCAGAACTGGTCAATAATGGCGAGCCCTGTCATGCTGCCATCAGTCAGGGCGGCGGAGATGCTGACCCGCCCGCCATGGTCACGCAGATGATAGGCGGTTACCTGCGAATGACTGCCACTGGCAAGCGGAATCGCTGTATCGAGGAAGGTATCGGCCCAGGCCATGACTTTTTCTCCACGAACCGGGTTATAGCCATTGCCCTTCTCTGCACCGTTGCCTTCTGGAATCAGGTCTGTGCCATAGAGGGCGTCAAACAGGCTGCCCCATCGCGCATTGGCGGCATTCAGTGCGTAACGAGCATTCATGACAGGAACCACAAGCTGTGGCCCGGCCACTGTTGAAATTTCGCTGTCTGCATTGGCGGTGGAAATGCATAAATCGTCGCCTTCGGGGACCAGGTAGCCGATTTCCGAGAGAAAGGTTTTGTACGCGTTGAAGTCGTTCAGGTAATCCTCTACAGTGTTCTCCATGTGCCAGGCATCAATCTGCTGTTGGAGAACCTCACGCTTTGCCAGCAGTTCCCGGTTGCGTGGGGTCATGCGGGTCAGGATGTCTTCCAGTGCTGCCCAGAATGTTTCGGGAGTGACACCCGTACCGGGAGTGGCTTTATCCACGATGAAGTCGTGAAGCTGGTTGGAAATCTGCAGGTTGCCGATGCAAGTGTATTGCGTACTCATTCAATCCTCAAGTTCCGTTAGACTAGGTAAAAAGGTAAAAAAACATCACCCCACCACTTCTACTGGGCAACTCGACACAGAGAAAAACGCCATCTTCAATGATAGAGGCAATGAGGGACCTTAGCTGAACCTGTCTCCACAGCAAGGCATTCCAGGCTTCTCTCTGTCTTCGAAATATCAGCATGTACGACGAGGAAAAGTTTACAAAATACCCTTCTAGTGTTCGAATACCGTTTTTGATTGACGACGTATCGAGAACACCAGAAGTCTTTCCACAGGTGATGTTTTTCGCTCGCAGGCGTAACAGTGACTATAGTCCTTTCAACCCGAAACCTCAATGAATCGACCATGCTCATCACCTAGGGGCATCCGTGAAAGGAAAAATTTTGTTCAAAATCAGCTATGCGAAGAATCCAAGGCATGAGACATCATGACCGCAGGCATATTGTTCATAGTTAGCCAGTTAACAGCATTTGAGTCCTCCACGATCCTCGTCAGTGAGGATGAACGTAAAGTGTGGACAACAAGGCAGAGCCTTATGCGTGGAACTGAAAGATCAGATCAAGTGAACCTGTGAGACTATGTACCACGGGAGGGTGCAGCAAGCGAAGTTGACTGATTGTTTGTTTATCTGTGTTTATTATTTGCTTTGTAGCAACTGTTGTTTTTTCAGTTTCTAACTCAACTGCACATTCAATCAATACCACTAGCATTTTACAAAAGAGAGCACCTAACAGCAAAGGCACTACTTTTGATCACACCTTTGAAAAAAACCAAACAACATCAAAAAGATTCATAGTCTTCATTTATCATATTTACCTCATCAACCAATTCGATTGCTTTCGCCTCGTCACCAGGAAGGAGGATTGTACCATCCTCTTCCCCGTATTTTTCCTTGAGTTTGCTTTCCAGATCCAGGTTGATGTCAAATAAGCCAAAACCACGCATGAGCCACCGGGAGAACAAGGGGGAGGTTATGTTGCTGGAAAATATAATGTCAATCTCTCTATGCCTGGGGTCTTGTTCTATCTTTGCAAACGTATCTTTTACCGCTGCTTCCTCTCCTTCCAAAAATTGAAGATAGCTACTTCTTGTTGCTATGAGTGCGCCATTGATGCCATGAAGGCTATTCATCTGAAGACTTGTGTAAAGAATATCCCGAAAAGTTTCCTTGTCAATACTCCCTGCTGCACGACTTTTATAGATTATTCTGTACATATACACTCCATTTCACATAATTGTATTTAACTGATCATTTATTTGTTTTTTTATATTCACCCTTTGCGCTCCCCTTTGTTCCCTTTTTCATCACGCCATTTACACATTTCTGGCGGGAAATCGCCACGAATATGTAAGTACCTGGGACCTGGGTGGCATAGCCCATTTCCCCGGTAGCAAAAAGCCGAACACTACGCAGTCTATGCTATTTGTAGAGCTATTGGCAACCTAAGTCGCAGGCCAATGGGACCGGTATAGATTTTTCCTGCCCCTCTGGAGGCAAGCAACAGGAAATCGAACGCCGCCTCCTTTGGAAAAAAACCGGCGATGAAAAGAAACGACGTTCCCCGGATTAACACTTCACCTTAAAGAAGCGCATGGGCACTGCTCGTGTCGCTGACAAATTCAGGCATTGCTTCAGACACTTTGAGCTGCCAGCGGGTGCTGGTTGATATCAACCACCGCTTTTGGTGCATATGCACCAACACCCGCGGTCGCCCTCCTGCTTTTTTCCTTTTCCTATTAAAATCCAGCCAGTTAGAACGCGGAAGGTTTCTCAACAGCCATGGCACAGCACCTGCAAATTTATCTGCAATAGCGTGCAGAAAAAATACGCACACCCTGAGAAAGACAAACCTGCACTGCCTGGCGCGTCAACCATCATCACCAAAACAATACCAGGAGAAGCAACCATGTCTGATTACGAAAGTGTTTCATCAAATGATTGGGATGAGGATGAACTCGAATTGCACACCGAGGTTTCAAGTGAGGGCAGCACCGCATCCACTGGGGCTTATCAACCTGAATCCGGAGATGATATCGAAGAAGACGGGTTTGATGTCGCCACCCATGGCGGAGGCAGCCTGGAAAATGTGGCAGAGTTCGACGGTTCGTACGCACTCACCGAGGGTTTTACCATACTGGACGAGGGAGAAGCGATTGATCTTGCCACGGTCCCTCCGGCCTGCGATGAAACCTTTGAGCAACCCGAGTCTGTATGCGGCCGCGATGATCGCATAAAAATTTCCGGAACCACATCAATACCATGGCGCATGATCTGCAAGCTCATCATTACCACTGCCAGTGGCAGCAGGTCCGGCTGTACAGGCTGGTTCATTGGCCCGCGGACGGTTATGACAGCCGGGCATTGTGTTTACAGTCATACCAGGGGTGGTTGGGCGAAAAAGATTGAGGTCATTCCGGGCATGAACGGTACAGTCAAGCCCTATGGCTCTCAAATTGGCACCTCATTCAGGAGTGTCAAAGGATGGACGAAAAACAAAAAATCCACCCATGATTATGGCTGCATCATCCTCCCCAATGACACCCTTGGCCGTCGCGTCGGTTGGTTTGGTTTTGCCAACCTTTCTGCAGTTTCGCTACGAAATCTGCTGGCCAACAACTCCGGATACGCAGGGGATAAACCCTTTGGAACCCAATGGTATAATGCAGGAAGAATCACCAAAGTAGAAACCAGGCGACTGCATTACATGCTCGATACCTTTGGCGGCCAAAGCGGCAGCCCTACATGGCGATACCGTAACGGGAAAAGGCATGCCATCGGTATTCACGCCTATGGCGGTTGTCCCAACAAATCAACCAGGATCACCAAATCGGTTTTCAACAATATGAAGAACTGGAAGAACGTATAGAGCTGGTGACGGTCTGCATTGAGAAACGCCGGGCTGCACAGTCAAGGCGCGTCTCAATGCAGCCTAGAGCAACGGGGTGGGAGAAGGCAATCACAAGACCTGTGTGGAGGAAAACAATGGACAACGATGACAAGACTGTAAGTAGTAACGATAGCCCTTCTCCACCTGCAAAGCAATCGTCGTCTGGATGGACGACTGCGATTATCACAGACATCATGGAAAGCTGGCCGCTGCAGCTTAGTCTCTCTACTGACGGCAACCACATGATGATTGAACTCGCTGCAGATGCCGTGATTGAGTCAGAGGGAGTCCCCCTGTCGCCTGGAAACCTCTCACCGGGTGATCGCGTCAAAATTCGCACGGAACGCGATCCTGCAGGTTCCGGAGAGTGCCACGCCGTGCACATCAAAAAAATACGCACGTGAATGTATAATTGTCCCTCCCACCCTGACACTCTTTAACCTGTCTGAATCTGGAGAAGATATCAACATCATTTGCTCGAACACCACAACGCCTGGCCCTTGCCTCTGGTTATACCCAGCGTCCCCCCCCCCGCATCGAAGAGCTGCAACCTGCCGTCAATAGGACAAATGGCTAACGCGCACGAAGGATTCCCTCTTGGTGTTCAATGACGAGTCGGACAGCTCGTCCATGTACTTCGAAACTGTATTTTTTCCATGACTCCATTTTCTCAAAGGATGCAGTCTCCGACAGCATCAAGACGCTTCAGTTCCCTGCATGCAGGTATTGAGTGATTTGGAGTGATCTCCACCTGGGTAGCTGGTATGCTGTTGGCTTCCATGGTGGCATTCTTCGGCTTGACGCCCACCACAACGCGAGGTGTCATAGAAATCGCTTCTTTTGCTTTGTATTTGTTTTCAAGGATATCTCAAAACTTTTTTGCCGAGGCGCTGCTGGTTCGCTCGCGCAATCCTTGGGAAAACGTTGATCTTTTCCAATGGCAGGCTGCAATGTACGTTACCTCAATGCCATTTTGAGCCTAAGCCTATGGTGTAAATGGACGGGGGGCGGTGGAAGGTTTCAGTACTGTAAATGGTTCAATGGAGATGGAAATCGAGCCCTCCTCCCCCACCGGAACCTTACTTTCAACCCCCCCTCCGGTTGTCCAAAGACCAAGCTGAAAAATTGGTAACGTAAACCATCGAATCCAGGAGCCAACACCGGATTGAACCTTGCTGGAGGCATTATACAATGAGAGCATCCACTATCGTTGATACCCCGTGGTCCATGGCTGAATCCAGGCCTATCCTGTTGCAGGTTCTGATGATCCTTGTCCTGCTCTCCCCTTTTGCCCCGCTGTGCCTGCATGCCGATACCGCCAATGCAGTAGAAAAGGAAAACAATGGAACAACACCTCCAGCCATCGAAACAAACAAAATCGTAGCCGTGGAACCGGTCTCACCGGATGCGAAGATAAAGAAACGGCTGGAACGTATTATGAACTCAACCGACTGGTTTTCTCAGACGGAAATTCGGGTAGAGGAGGGAATTGTCTTTATAACCGGCCTCACAGTTGACGAGAAATACAGTGAATGGTTGAGCAATGTGGCGAATCGGACTCAGGATGTTGTGACAGTGATAAACAACATCACCGTGGCGGAGCCTCCCTTGCTCGATTTTTCCACCCTCCTCCAGGAAGTACAACAGATTGGGCCTCGGCTTATAAGAGCGCTTCCAACGGTTCTGTTTGGCGGCCTCATTCTGCTCGGCACAGTATTTTTTGCTCGAATCGGCAGCACCATTGCTGCCAATTCATTGCGACAGCGTCTGAATCCGATGGTACTCAGTGTTGTCTCGCGCGCACTGGCTACTCTCATCTTCTTTATTGGCCTCTACCTGGTACTCCAACTGGCCGGTTGGACCGGATTGGCAGCCACAGTCATCAGCGGCACGGGTGTGGCAGGCATCGTTGCAGGTATTGCTTTCCGTGACATATTGGAAAACTACCTGGCCGGTATACTGATCAGTTTACGAAATCCCTTTCGCCTTAATGATCTTGTGGATATCGGTGGCTACGTGGGAATCGTTCAGCGAGTCACTTCCCGCTCCACGGTCTTGATGGATATGGATGGTAATCATGTTCAGATTCCAAACGCGACGGTGTACAAAAGCATTATTCAGAATTTCACTGCAAATCCCAACCGCCGGCTCTCCTTTGGTGTCGGCATCGGTTATGACGCAGATATCGCCTTTGCCCAAAAGGTCGCTTTGGATGTTCTACGAAAACACCCTTATGTGATAGATGATCCTGAACCTCTTATCCTCGCCGACGCCATGGGTGCGGCGACCATTAATCTTGTTGTGTACTTCTGGTACAACGGGACAACCCACAACGGCCTGCAGATACGATCATCCTTGATACGGATGGTGAAAATTGCCTACCTGGAAAATGGTATCTCCATGCCGGACGAAGCCAGGGAAATCGTGTTCCCTGACGGCATTCCGGTACAGTTGACTCAGGGAGAGACAATGGAAAATCCCCCCAAAGAAAACGAGCAACAATCTGATTTTTCTGAAATATCTGAACAGGCCAATGTTATTATAAGTGCCGAGGGAGAAGGACAAAGTGAAGCCGCGCAGATCCAAAAACAGGGACGTTTGGCCAGAAACCCTGAAGAATCACCCAATCTACTTGAGAAGGATGCATGACTGTCCGGTATGGATATAGTTTCTAAGAAAAAATTGAAGGGCAATTGAAAAAACGGGCATTGTCAAATGGTATCATCAGCAGCAGAGCGAGGCTTCTTGCCGTTTCCAAATCTATCACTGCATTGTGTTGATGAAAGGGAAAGACAACCGAGCCGACTCTTCCCAGAATCCGTCAGGTAGTCGGATACCTTCGTTTTTTAGCTGTTGCAGCATTACACCAAGAGATGAGCTTTTCCCGTCATCTTTGTCAGCGCCTTCCTTACATCAGTTCCTCGAAACGTCAACTATATCATATCCTTTATCTTAGCGACCTCGCTGTCACGTATTTCCCGCATTTCACAAGGGATACGCCGTTGAGCAAAGCAAGAACGCAAGCAGATCATTTTCCACGCGGTAAAGAGAATACAAAATATCATTCCGTATTTAGTGATGCCGCTTGCCATTTATCGGCAAAGATTTTGCATGGATTGAGGTGTGGCTGTCAGAGTTCATCTACAGCAAGGCGGTATCATACCGCAGAAGAAAAGAATAACACCTCAAGGAGGAGAATATGCCCACATTAGAATGGCAAACAAACATTGGCTATGCTGTGGATTCTGCTAAAGCAACCAGAAAACCGATTCTGCTCGATTTTTTTAACCCCCAGTGAATTGGCTGCCAACAGATGGATGCAGTTACGTATCCAGAAAAAGAGGTTATCGACTTTATCAACCACTTTATGATTCCCTTGCGCATCAACATAAAAGACCTTGCTACCCAAGATAAGTTCAAGGCTATCTGGACACCGACTCTGGCCGTTCTCGACTTTAGCGGCGATGAGGTGCAGCGCAATATTGGCTTTTTTGATTCCCGTGAGCTCATGGCCAGTCTCCACCTTGGCATCGCCAAAGTGCATCTGGACGAAGGAGAGAACGACACGGCGGAAGTACATCTGAAGAAGTTGTTGGATGATTTTTCCGACAGCTCCATAGTTCCGGAAGCCATCTACTTCAGGGGCGTTAATCTCTATAAATGGCACCATGATCCCAATAACCTCAAAGCAGCCTATGAAAAACTTGTCGATGAATATCCCGATAACACTTGGACCAAGCGAGCGTTGCCATACAGATTAATTAAATAACCGATTTATACTGAATAAGAAAAAGCCTACAGGTTGGAGAAGACACCCTCTTCCCCAGCCTGTAGGCGACTACAACGCTTGTAGTCCTGCTAGGAGAGATTTTGTCCTCCCTTAAAGGACAGCCCTTCAGGGCAACCCGCACCGTTGCTCTTTCTCCACTTCCTGTTGGAGTCCAGAAACGACGAACCTACTGTTGACACCATATCAGTTATCTGCCTCTCCGCTCATGCCGTCATAGGCATCATGACGACGTGCTTTTCAGAGAGTGGTTGCTGCTATGGCGTACCAGGGGGGCCGCATCTTCAACGAACCTGCTATTCGAATGTGCAGTAACTATCTCATTTTATATATAAAGAGGTGATTGTGGTTTCCTTTTATGCGCTTAGCCCTGTTGCCCAGGCACTACTTGCAACGCTCTTCACCTGGTGGGTTACTGCTGCCGGTGCGGCATTGGTATTTTTGGTACGCGATATTAACCAAAAGGTGATGGATTCAATGCTTGGCTTTGCTGCTGGGGTAATGATTGCCGCAAGTTTTTGGTCATTGTTGTCACCAGGTATTGAAATGGCCGAAAGCTTAGATCAAGTCTCCTGGTTAACTGCTGCGATTGGATTTATGGGTGGGGGAATCTTTATGCGAATAATAGATAAATTCCTTCCACATTTACACCCAGGTTTGAGCGTTGATAAAACTGAAGGCGTGAAGACCTCATGGCAACGTAGTACGCTCCTTGTGCTCGCTATCACTCTTCATAATATCCCAGAAGGCTTAGCTGTCGGTGTAGCTTTTGGTGCTGTTGCTGCCGATTTACCTTCAGCTACTCTTGGAGGAGCAATAGCCCTTGCTCTTGGCATTGGAATCCAGAATTTCCCTGAAGGCACTGCCGTTTCCATGCCTCTAAGGCGGGAGGGAATGTCAAAAACAAAAAGTTTCCTTTATGGACAGGCTTCCGGCATGGTAGAGCCCGTCGCAGGTGTGGTGGGAGCCTTGTTTGTCATGAACATGCGTTCAGTACTTCCCTATGCATTGTGTTTTGCGGCCGGTGCAATGATTTTTGTTGTTGTAGAAGAACTTATCCCTGAGTCCCAGCGAGAGTATAAAAATATTGACCTTGCCACCATGGCAACCATGGCAGGCTTTTCAGTAATGATGATCCTTGATGTAGCACTTGGCTAGTGTAAACGTATTGCTTTGCTTTTGGCAAACTCGCTAGTCATTTGGTTATAGGCGACCTCGAAACTTGTAGAGGCTGTTCAACGAGGTTCATATAATGCGAACAGAACATCGACATTCTATCTAATTCGCCGAAGAGGAGCACTCTGCAGACCAGGGATACAGAGGAGGAAAGCGCATCGGCTTTACCTTGCCCATGCCAAGGAGCGCAAACAAGCCAGTCGACACAGGGGCAAAACCCCTGGTCAACAATGGCATTTCCTCGGTCGGAACGTCAGAACCATAGAACGGTTGAGCAAACAGGTCCCCCTGAATACTCTGCCCTGTCGCTGATACGAGCCTGGCGTGAGGCAAATACCCTGAGATAAAACTTAACGTTCCGATTTTTTTAATATTTTTCAACTTTGCACACACCACTTCCTTGAGGACATGGCACAGAACTGATGCGCATGGTGATCCGTGCGGTAGAACATCTGCAGGAGTTTGTACACAAAATCCCGCCTGGTTGCCGACAGTTCGAGCATGGTTGCTGAAAATAAAGTTGTGGCTCTCACTACTTTGCTTGGCAGGAAAGGCCAAGACCTGATTTTCAGGCGCTTCAGATTCTGCTGCGACAGGACACTGTCTTGTCTGATCAGACAAATGAACGGTTCATCCGGGAAACGCGTACTTTTGAGAAATGAAAAAGTACATGATTTGAGACAACTTGTTTGTTTTCTGGGCAAACAACCAGGAGGTCTCCGTCATGTTCCAATCCATACTTACCATATTTTTGGCATCAAGGGTGTAAACTTACAAATCCACATACGTCCTTGGCACTGCTCTTATCTTTTGTGTTGAAGCAAAACATCGCCATCGATGTTGCCCTCAATGTGGTCAAAGAGAATGCATCTTCAGAGGGTCAAAAATTCGACGGTTGCGTATGCCGTCAATTGGTAGAAAACAAGCCATACTTGAGATCCAAAAACAGGGACGTTTGGCCGGAAACCCTGAAGAATCACCCAATCTACTTGAGAAGGATGCATGACTGTCCGGTATAGATATAGTTTCTAAGAAAAAATTGTGTAATGTACTCACACGAGTGGTATTTCCTGTCGAAAACCTGTCGTGGAGAGAAAGAAAGCCTATCAAACACAGAAACTGAAAACAACCTACTCTGCATCCTCAGCTGCTGAAAAAATACTCAATGGAGATAATAATGAATGAGATACCTGAATCCATGCGAGGTGTCCAGCTTACAGGCCACGGCGGTTTTGATAAATTGGTACTTCGCGATGATATCCCGGTGCCCAAACCGGGGCCTTGCGATGTTCTCATACGAGTAGCTGCAGCTGGAGTAAATAATACCGACCTCAATACTCGACTTGCCTGGTACTCCAAGTCAGGTGGAGACAGTGACGATGCAAGCTGGTCTGGAACCCCCCTTCAATTCCCAAGGATCCAGGGGGCTGACGTTTGCGGCAAGGTTGTTGCTGTTGGGGATAAAGCTGACAAAAACCTCCTCGGCCAAAGAGTGCTCATTGAGCCCTGTATACGGGAAGCTGGGGGGAAAAAACTTGCTTCACCATGGTATTTCGGCTCCGAATGCGACGGGGGATTTGCGGAATACACTGTTGTTGCTGCCAGACATGCCTATAAGATAGACAGCACATTTAGTGATATTGAACTCGCTTCCTTTCCATGCTCATACTCTACAGCCGAGAATCTCCTTACCAGGGCAGATGTCACAGCCAATGAGAGAGTACTGGTAACCGGTGCATCTGGAGGCGTCGGGTCAGCAGCAGTACAACTGGCAAAAGCACGTGGGGCAAAAATAATTGGGGTTACGAGTCCATCCAAAGCAGAAGGAATTCTGAGTCTTGGAGCGCAGCAAATCATATCACGCACTGACAGTATTGTATCACAACTAGGAAAAAACAGTGTCGATGTTGTCATTGACCTGGTAGCCGGAAAAGGCTGGCCTGAACTCTTAGACGTTCTCAAACCGTTTGGCAGGTATGCCGTGGCAGGTGCAATAGCCGGGCCGCATGTGGAACTGGATGTACGAACACTGTACCTGAAAGACCTAAGCCTGTTTGGCGGAACAGTACTGGATGACAATGTTTTTAAAAATCTGATCGATCGCATCGAAGCAGAACACATTCACCCGGTCATTTCAGACACCTTCCTCCTGAGCGAAATTGTTCAGGCGCAAAAACAGTTTGCCACAAAACAACATATCGGCAAACTCGTGATTGACATGATCAGCTCCTGACCTGTAGCCGGTAAAAACCAGGCTAAAGGATACACAGCGCAGGGATGATTGATTCATCAGGGGTCTTGAGCATGGTCTGCTCTCAATAACGCAGTTGTGCGCAAATATTACTCTTGGTAGGCATGTCATGCAGTTGCTTGACATAGACAGTCCCTTTTGTGTTGCAGGTGAAAAAAACAGCCTCATCCAGGAGATTGACAACCGGTCCCTCATCAGAATTTTTCACCGTTACCTGTCGGTTTTCTATATCGAATCCCCCCCACACCTGCTCATTTTCCGCGACAAGAAGAGTTTCCACCCTCCCGTCAAGAGCCGCCGTCAGAATCGACTCCAGATCATCAACAACCTTGCCGGTCCCAAGGTTATCCCGGAAACTGCGAACAACTTCCTGTTCTTGTTCTGAAAAGTATTCGCCAGCGATGTCCCAGGCTTTTTGATGAAGGATTTCAACCGACAAGTCATCCACATTCCCGGCAATACCACGGGGAAGGATGGTGTGACTTTTCGTGACACCTCGATAGGCTGCATGTAACTCCTCTGTACCGGCCAGCACTATTGGCAATCCCCTCTTCTCCAACCGGGGAAAGAGAGAACGATCAATTGCCTGAAAATAGCGTTCAAGGGCATTGTCCCGATCATCAATTCCCACCCCCTGTCCATGAAACATAGCGTCCCTTTTGCCTCCAGTAAGGCCTGTTTTGGTATGAAGTTGCAGCTGTCGCTCCGGATCGTCATACTTCAACGCTTCCGACATACTTTGCGGTGTACCTTCGGGAAGGTCAATTTCATTGAGTTGATAACGGTCTCCCTGGAAAAGCCGGAGGTTATTCCTGCTCAATGCAAGAACAAGGTATTCTCCTGCGGCCGTTAGCGAGAGAAGCGGCCGTACATGAAAGTGCAACCCCACCATGGCCAACTCATGAAACGATACCGGCAGCGCATAGCGTATAACATGCTCCGCTGAAAGGAATACCGCCAATCCATCCTGGCCAAGGCTCTTCCAGTATTCCGCATGCTTTACCAACTCATATTCCGAGGCCAACAGATTTCGTGCTTCTGCTGCTCGCATCCCTCTATGGATAAGTCTGTCTTCCACCTGGGTAAGCAGGTTCTTATAGCGAAGAGAATCCTGTGGATCACCTATCCTGCTCACTGGCATATATATTGATATTGTCGGCCATTCCTCTACTTTTACTAGCTGTTCTATTGCATATTTCTCAAGAGTTTTCATGCCCAAGCCATCCTTATCTTTTTGAGTTAGGACTCCGGGTTTTACGCTGAGCGCGATAACCAATGAGCATACAGACCGGGGTGCCACGTCCAGCCAGCCCTCTGCATTGGAATAATTCAACCATCAACCGAGACGGTACCGGAGCAGGGTTGTTGCTGCCCTCTTGGCATACCTCATTCAATATATATGCCACCTGATAAAAGAGTGCCTCTACGTGAAAAGAGCTATGACTTCTCCTAGCCCGCTGTTTACCTGACCGGCAATATCAGCAGGGACCATGCAACGGGCCAAGCCTTTCACATCGGCCAACAGCGCTGTTCAACCTGGTGACTGCCAAAGACTACCGACAACTGACGTATTGGCATTTTTTTTGCTCCATCGAAGATATTGGACAAAGTATCAATGACGATCCCACGTCAACACTAAAGGCTACAGTACTGGCAGCAAAGCTGACTGAGCAGTAGGGAGAGTTACGCGACAACAAGGAGTGAGGAGGATCACGAATGCTATTAAAAAAAATAAAATCAAAGGGTATCGCTCATTTATCCTATATTATTGGCGACGGCAACGAGGCTGTCGTTATTGACCCTCGCCGCGATTGCCAGATATATATCGACATTGCAGCCGAGAACGGGATGAGAATTACCAGGATATTCGAGACCCACCGAAACGAAGATTATGTTATCGGCTCGCGTGATCTGGCTGCTGCAACCGGTGCGGTAATTCACCACGGTGCTGCTCTGAAATTTTCCTATGGCGAACGTGTCGTGGATGGCGATAGATTTACCATCGGTGAACTCGAGCTGACAGTTCTCGAAACACCCGGACATACGGACGAATCAATTTCCGTCGTTGTCAGAGACAGCAATTTTGGTAATGACCCTGTCGTCGTCTTTACCGGCGATGCGCTCTTTATCGGTGATGTTGGGCGTACCGATTTTTATCCGGATCGAGCAGAGGAAGTAGCCGGGTTGCTCTATGACTCCATATTCGAAAAGCTCCTTCCCCTAGGAGACCAGACAATACTCTGCCCTGCCCACGGTGCCGGTTCAGTCTGCGGTGACGGGATGGCCTCCCGCGAATTCTCAACCATCGGTTATGAGCGATGCAATAACCCGGTACTGCAGAAGCGTGAACGTAGTGAGTTCATCAACCACAAGGTACATGAACAGCATTACCAGCCCCCTTATTTTAAAAAAATGGAGGAATATAACCAGTACGGGCCGCCGCCGCTCAAGGGCCTGCCTCATCCGGTTCCGATGACTGCCCCTGAAGTCAAAGCGGCTCGCGAGGCAGGGGCCCGTCTCATCGACCTTCGCAGCCCCGAAGCCATCGCCGGAGCCTTCATCCCTGACAGCCTTGCACTGCCTGCAGACATGATCCCAGCCTATGCCGGTTACCTCCTTGAATATACTAATGATATTATATTGATACCGGAAGACCAACACCAGTTGCAGGAGGCTGTTACCCACTTCTGCCGTATCGGCTATGACTGTGTCACCGGCTACCTCAAAGGGGGGATGCACAGCTGGGAAGTGAACGGCTTCAAATATGACAGGATAGGTGCAGTGCATGCTGAAGAACTCCAGAAACGCCTGGATCAAGACGAAGACTTCACTCTGCTTGATGTCCGCCAGGTCAACGAATACAAAGCAAGCAGGCTTGAGCAGGCTACCCACATCTTCTTAGGCGAACTTCCCGACCGTCTTGATGAGCTCGATCGGTCAAAACCGGTGGTCACCTTCTGCGGCAGCGGACAACGCGCGATTATCGCTGCTTCGATTCTCAAGCAGAACGGGTTTGCTATGGTCGAGGACAGCCTCGGCTCCATGCAGGCCTGCATTAATGTGAACTGCAACGTCACGAGGGGGTAACAGCTGATGGATACGATTCTGCAATTCCTCCAGGAACCCACCTGGTCACCCTATCTTGTCGGCATCGGTATCGGTATGCTCTCCTGGTGTGCATTCTTCTTTTCAAGTCATCCCATCGGGGTGTCGACAGCACTTGCCAAGAGTGCCGGCCTGGTTGAGGAAGCAATCAGAGGTCCGAAGGTACGGGAAAAGCAATATTATCAGGAAACACCGCCCTCTATCGGCTGGGAATGGATGCTTGTGGTCGGGCTTTTCCTGGGGGCGCTGACGGCAGCCCTATCGGCGGGAAACTTCTCCTGGGTTTGGATTCCCGCCATGTGGCAGGAACAATTCGGTTCGAACCTGTTGCTGCGTCTTTCGGTCGCTTTATTAGGCGGTGTTCTGGTTGGATTCGGTGCCCGGTGGGGGAGAGGATGCACCAGCGGTCATGGTATCAGCGGCTGCCTCCAGCTTGTCCTTAGCAGTTGGCTGGCGGTCATCTGTTTTTTTGTCGGAGGCTGTACGGTCGCCTTCCTGATCTATTAACTCCAGCAGCGGAGCCCTATTATGACGAACACATTCGCGGACCAACCGCCGATACAATATTTTCTCGGCCTGCTGATTGGTTTTGTCTTCGGCTTTCTCCTTCAGAAAGGCGGTGTATGCAATTACGAAGTCATCCTCGGACAACTCCTATTGACCGATTTTACCGTGATCAAAGTTATTCTTACCGCTATAATAACCGGGATGATCGGAGTCTACGGGATGCGTCAGGCCGGTTGGGTGAAACTCCACAAAAAATCTGGATCAGCTGGAGCCACCATTCCCGGGCCGCTCATTTTCGGTGTCGGCTTCGCCCTGCTCGGCTACTGCCCTGGCACCTCATTCGGTGCTGTTGGGCATGGTGCAATGGATGCACTGGTTGGCGGTGTTATCGGCATCACGATGGGCACAGCCCTGTATGCGGCAGTCTACCCCATAATAAATAAAAAGGTGCTCCATTTCGGCACATTTGGGGATATAACTCTGATCGAGCTTCTCGGAGTAAAAAATGTCTGGGTCGTGATCTTCCCGCTAGCAGTGGCTTTTACAGCCTTTCTCTATTTCCTGGAACGATCCGGTTTTTAGCCTTGAGACTCTCTTAATGAAGTTTTTCGCAGGGCAAGACACAAGCCGCGCAGCTGTAATACATCAACGCAAATGGTTTGCAACGCAGATCCACCGGAAGCAGGAACCAATTGGTGCCAATACAGTATACCTTCACTTTTTAGCATTCATCTTCACAGGCAGCTCTTCCAGAAGAAGAGCCTCCTATTTCTGTACGAACGAATCGGACATATACAGGCGATTTCCTGTCTGACAGGACGGCTATTCCTCTCGAAAGGCAACACGCACGGGACTGAGGAATAAATCGATTACAATTGTATAAGCCAAAAAGTAGTTAGATATCCATTGCAGCAGGGCATCGCTAGGCAGTAACCACTACAAATTTGATCCTTTTCTCATCTAATCAGTCAACCTTGAACCGATTAACCAGCTGATTGAGTTGCTCAGCAAGTTTCGAAAGTTCACTCGCACTTTCCCTCACATTGATGCTGCCGCCGTTTATTTCATCATTTCCTCTACTAATCTCTGCAATTTGCCGGGTTATATCACCGCTGGCTATTGAAGACTGAGCCACATTTTCATTGACCTCAGAGATTCCTGCCGAAGCTTGGGCAATATTTTCGGCGATTTCAGAGGTGGCAGCAGATTGTTGCTCTACAGCACTTGCTATAGAATTGATCACATCATTAATCTCAGTGATAATTTGGCCGACCTTCTCAATATCAGCAATGGTACCGTCGGTTGTCTGTTGCATTTCTTCGATCTGATTTTTGATGTCAACAGTGGCATCGGCAGTCTGCCTGGCAAGAGCCTTGATCTCATTGGCAACAACCGCAAACCCCTTACCGGCCTCACCGGCCCTAGCCGCTTCTATAGTCGCGTTAAGCGCAAGCAGGTTGGTCTGCTCCGATATTTCTGTAATTGCTTCAGTCACTTTACCAATCCTGACGGCCGCCTGGCCAAGTGCATTCATTTTCTCCGATGTCTGGACAGACTGCGCTACAGCTTCTCCGGTAATTCCCTTCGCTTTGGCTGCATTCTGAGCAATCTCACTCACCGTAGAGGTCATTTCTTCGGTAGCGGTTGCTACCATACCGACATTGCTGGAAGACTGCTCCATAGCAGCCGATATAGAATGAAGGTTGGCGCTCATCTCTTCTGCAGCAGAAGCTACGGTATTGGAACGAGTGGAAGCATCATCTGTATTTCCAGACAACTGGGAAGAGATCGCGGAAAGTTCGGTTGATGAAGAAGTTAAAGTATTTACACCTTGAATTATCTCTTTAACCATGTTGCCAAGCTCGACCACGGTTTTCCCCAAGACGCCGGACATCTTGCCTATTTCATCCTGCTGATGGATATCGAGCTTGGCTGTAAAATCTCCTTTCGATAAAAATTCTACATAGTTGACTACCTTCTGCACTGGACCGGTTATTGATTTCGTTATGACAAAAGCGGATAATACCCCTATCAGTATTGCCACCGTGGAGACTATGAGAGCAACTCTTGTGGCGTTTTTGCTTTGGGCCTGAACGATCGGTCCAAGGGTATCCTGGTCGTCCTTCACCGAAAGCTTGACCTCTTCAATATCCGATGCAAACTCAGGACCCAATACATCGAGGGTATTTTTAATTAAATCATTACGGGTAAAAATCGTTTCGGCAACTTTGCCAAATGTTTCCCGGTATTGTTTCGCCTCTTCGGAAACCTTTTTGTTCAGGCCACGTCGTTGAGGATTTTGAAGCTCGTTGTTGAGTTCTTCGGTTTTCTTGAATACCTTTTCAAACTCAGCATATACACGTTCCTCGTCAGCTTTGGCATTGGTATCAAGAAACTTTTGGGCATATAATCTCCCCAGTAGCATATGCCGCAATACTATACCTGCGTCATATGCCGCCTCGACATCATTATCCTCCATGGCTGTCTGCATAATGGAGGTGAGATTCATCTCCATGGAAGGACCTATACCATCGAGTACGCCCTTAATGAGCCGGTCCCTTTCTTTCATCAGCTCAACTACTTGTATAAATGTCTCTTCGTACCCCTTGAGATTGGTCGTCAGATCATCGAGCTTGGCGGCTCGTTCCGGATCCTGGATTGCTTTATGCGCTTCCTCCAGGAAAGTGTTGGCTTTTTCAAGATATTCATTGTACTGCTCAACATCTGTACTACTGGCGGTGATGATAAAATCCTTGACGTTCATTCGCATCATCAACATCTGGGCCTGTAGTCGGCCAGCCAGGTTGGTGTCCCGGGCTAGGCCGCGATACTCTACAAAGCCATCAGCCACACCAGACAAACCTCGCCACGAGACGAGAGAAACTATGACCAGAAGCAGTATTACTGACCCAAAACCGGCGCCAATTTTTGCCGCTAAACTCATTTTCTTAAACATCCTTGTTCTCCTTTCTGTGTCTAAGAGCTAATTCAACTCTCGCGTCTAGAGTTAACAACATTTACCTCTGGGCATGTTCTATGTGCAGATCCATATGACTTCACCCACTCTCAAGCACTACGCCGGAACGAAATAGCCACCGCTAATTACTATTTTCCACGAATAAACCAAACTGTTACCCTTCTCCCCTCTCTCAAAGTAACAGCCTCTATCTTGTTTCGAAGAGTTCCAGTACTACCCAACCTGCAGCAGCTCAAAGCACGAAGCATGCCAGAGAGCGTCTGCAATCATTTGGCATCCATCAACCGCCTAGAACCAGGACCATTCTCAGGAGATTTGATAAATGCATTTCGAGATTACCGTATCGCAACCCAAGATCACGGAATGAAAGGTGGCAAAAAGGGTACCTCCAGTAGGGCTCTGAGCTACCAGCGCTTGCCAAACACATACCTGCATGATCACAACCAATTACAATGGTTATTATTTTTTTTATGTTCTCCAGGTGGTTTTTTTACCACCATTCCTACCTGCGTTTGCCTGCTCCAACAAAAATAAAAATCTCGTACTGACAACTCGCCAGCTACAACAACTCTTCAACCAGAAGCAAAAAAAAGCGTATGTATTCAGTCCTGCCATTCACATATACAATCACAAAGGCAACAAGCCTTGCCTTGGAAAACTACGTATTCATGCTTCTTGCACAGACTGGTGGCATTTTTGCTACCTTGGGCCTCCTCTATTGCTTTACCAGCTCATCCTTTTACACATTACATTTTTATAATTTAAAAATATTTCAGCATGTTATTGATAATAGAAATATCCAATTGGCGTTTCTTTGTTTTCAGCTCAGCGACAATCACTGTCGACTAAGGTGATCCCATTTTCATGCTGAAACTGTGTCGTTGCAGCAGTTGCCATACTCCTGGACGCAGTTGACAAGAAAAGGAATTCGCTGGCACTGAAAATGCTAGAATAAAGTGAGTCTTTTTATATCAGCAGTGAAGAGTGAAAGTGGCTATGACCAATGTCAAAGAAAATCAGCGGGATGTATTACAGACCCAACATGTCCAACACAAATCCCGAGACTGAATTAATAATACTGCTCACAGGTATTGAGATGTCCTCTGAAAGGGCGGAGAGGCTGGGACAAGTTGGGCAGTTGCTGTGAACCCGTGAGGACCTGCCAATACTTCTCTGCACAGAAAGCATGGGCAAGGGGTTCAGCCCCGAAATGAACAAGCTTGGTACTCCTTAGATAAGGACAACGCCATGTGCATGGCAGGAAATTACTGCAGCCATGTGCCGGTTGTTTCCTCACGAGTACAGAAAACAACACTATTTTCAATCTACCAAAGCCCATATGATGAAAAACTTTTTAGAGAGATGACAGTATATGCCGCGGAAACCACAGCAAAACAACACGCTGAAAACTCTCCAACAATTGAAATACCTACGCTCTTTGCAGCTCATCACCAGAGGTATCACACACAACTTTAACAACATTTTTACAGGGATTTTGGCTCAGACCCAGTCGGCGAACAACACCTCGACTAGAAACGAGGAGCTGCTTGGCCAATTGGTTGCACGGGGCATTGAAGAAACAGAAACCCTTTTTCATTTTGCAAGGTTACACTGCGTAAAAATGACGGTGCAACATGTTGGCAATCTTATAGAAACCACCGCCAGAAGCCTTAGATCAATTTCCCCCATGCATACCATCACCTTCCATCGGCAGCAGGAGATCGCAAAGGTTAGAGGGTGCCACGAAGAACTCGTGCTGATGCTTTTCTATATAGGAGAAAATGCCCTGGAAACGGGTGTGCATGGCATCAATCTTCGCTTTTATGTCTCCCATTCAACAGGCACCAAGTCACCCTATGTCCAAATCATCATTGAAGACGACGGTCCTGGTATAGATCCTCAGCTCCATGACGATATTTTTTCACCTTTCACCACTACGAAAAATGAGCCGAATAGTGGCCTTGGATTGCCCATGGCTAGAGAGATTGCCAACCGTCACGGAGGGGAGGTAGAGCTTGTTCGATCTAGCCATAACGGATGTTCCTTTTCTCTTCGGCTGCCCATGGTAAATGAGGAAGAGGCAGAGAAGACGAGACCCATAACCTCGCAAAAAAAAATGCGCTGGACCAGACAGGTATTCTTCATCATCGAAGACGACGGCACCATGCTCGAATTTCTCCTCAGAGGTTTACAGCGTAAAGGGCATATGGTTTTCTCCGCTGGCAGCTGCGAAGAAGCAATGGAGGAATTCGGTCATGTCAGCGGTATCGTCACCGTTCTGCTGATTGACATCAATCTTACCGACAGCGACGGCTTCTCCTGTATGAAGCAGCTGCTTGCCACGCATGCTATCCCGTCTGTCATTTTCATGTCAGGCGATGAGGAAAAAGAGCGGCTCAAGGAATTTCCTGATGCTGTTTTCCTCGCTAAACCCTTCTCAATAGGCCGACTGGAGGAAATAGCCGCATATGTCACCGTTTGATGCAAGCAAAAAAGAGAACATTCATGTGCTCGTGGTCGATGACGAGGCAGTCATTGTTGACGCTGTCGCCGATACACTCAACAGTCACGGCTATCACGTGGTTCCCTTCACAGATTCCCTGGAGGCAGGAAAGTACCTGCCAGGCAGGTCGTTCAACTTGGCCCTCATTGATATTAACATGCCAAACAAGGATGGTGCCGTTCTTACACAAGAATTTCTACGCCACAACAGGGGAGCTGAAGTGATTATCATTACCGGTATTCCCGACGAGACAAATCTCGACAGCTTCCTCAACATGGGCTTAACCCACTTCCTGTTCAAGCCCTTCAACAAGTCCCAGCTGATTTATACCGTATACGCCGCCCTGCATTTCCAAAGGTTACGCATGTCGTATGTCAAAAAAATAGCTGAAGGCAAAAGTAGCAAGCTCGTAGGCATCTCTCAACCCATTCGGGATCTTCGCCAAGAGATACTGATGTTAACCAATATCGAAATTCCTGTTTTTATCACCGGAGAGTCAGGCACAGGGAAAGAAATTATAGCTCACGAGCTCCACAGCCACAGCAATAGGAGTTCAAAACCTTTTTTACCAATCAATTGCGCCACGCTTAAAGATCTGGCTGAGTCTGAATTGTTCGGTCATGCCAAAGGCTCCTTCACCGGATCCGTTGCTTCCACATCCGGTCATGTCGGTGCATCCGAAGGTGGAACCCTTTTTCTCGATGAAATCGGCGAACTCTCTCTCGACATTCAGGCAAAACTCCTCCGCTTTCTTGATACTGGCGAATACATGAGGGTGGGTGAATCTATTCTTCGTTATGCTGATATCCGCATAGTGGCTGCGACCAACAGGGATCTCGATGACATGTGCAACAAAGGCCTTTTCCGCGAGGACCTCTTTTACCGCCTATCCGGGGTGACAATTACCACGGTGCCGTTGCGTCGGCGAAAGGAGGACATCGTGCCGCTGATCTGGCACTTCCTCTCGCAATTCGGCACTTCACAGAACAGGACCTTCAATATCTCCGCTGAGGCAAGTGATCGGCTGGCAATGGAAGCCTGGCCGGGGAATGTCCGACAACTCAAGCAGACCCTTTTCAAGATAGTGCAGATGTCCGACAGTAACAAAATCGTCCTCTATGATGTTGAAAAAATAATGGGTGAAGGGGAAAAAAAGGACCATCCGCCCTTTAAAGCAGCTAAGCAGCATGCAGTTGAGGAGTTCGAGCGTAACTATCTGTTAAAGACCTTACAAATTTCCCAGGGCAATTTGAAAAAGGCCCTTGCCTTGAGCGGCATGCACAAAAAAAACTTTTACACCAAGATCAACAATCTTGGTCTTTTGCTGAAAGATTTTCATCCGCCCAACGATTAATTCTCTTCTATCATGAAACTGATTTGTTCATATTGTCGCAAGTTACTGGGTGAAAAAGTACCTTTTGAAAACTCAGCAGTCACCCATGGACTGTGCCCGGAGTGCCACCAAGCCATAATGAAGCAGCTTGAGGGAGTTTCTTTCAGTGAATATCTTGAAGATTTCGGATTCCCTGTGCTCATCGTCAATGAGGAAGGAAGAGTGTTGACAGCTAATGAGCAGGCACTTGCCACGTTGCAAAAGCGGCTACAATCGATACAGGGATTCCTTGGAGGTGAAGCTTTGGAGTGTGCCTATGCTCGGCTACCCGAAGGTTGTGGTGAAACCGTACACTGTGCCACCTGCACAATCCGACGCCTTGTTGATGAAACCAGGGGCCAGCGGCAATGCATTTCTAAGCGGGATGTTACTCTATATACAGAGAAGGGGGAGATGAGAATGACCATTTCAAGTTCTTACTTCGAAAGTATGGTTCGACTAGTCATTCACGATGCCGTTTATTGATAGAGGAAATTGCGATTCATAATTTTCCAGCTCAAATATTTGCTCTGCGAGATTGTGTCCTCGATTTATATGGCCTTTTTCCCTGTTCGTCTCAACTGTTCATATTTTCCATCGAAATACCGGCCAACTTTTCAACATTCATCTTTTCAAACTATCATCAACAGTTACATAGAATTTTATTTTTTTCTGGAAAAGCTCCACCTCCCAACCATAGTATTACAGAGTAAGCACTTTAATGTATTTTAACTGGTAACGAAGAATTGCACGCATAACCCTACTCCCATGTCTAATAAGATTCTGTTTGTTGACGATGAAATACAGGTACTTAACTCGATGAAAAGACAACTGCGCAAACGCTTTCAAGTCGTAACAGCGGAAAGCGGCCAGGAGGCTATGGAAATCATGAAAAGGGATGGCCCTTTCAGTGTTGTCGTCTCCGATATGCGCATGCCGGTCATGAATGGAATCCAGCTACTGACCACCATAAAGGATATCTATCCGGATACGGTTCGCATGATGCTCACCGGAGATGCCGACCAAGAGACAGCCATAGAGGCCGTCAACAAAGGGCAGATTTTCAGATTTCTTAACAAACCCTGCTCCACTCCACTGCTGGTCACATCTCTTGCCCTTGCCCAACGACAATACAGGCTTATCACTGCTGAACGGGAACTGCTTGATAAAACCTTGAAAGGCAGCGTCAAGGTACTGTCCGAACTCCTCAGTTTTGCCAGTCCGACAGCGTTCAGCAGCGGACTGCGCATCCGCTCGATGGCTGCTCAAATTGCCGAAGAAATGGCGATTGAGCAACTGTGGCAGTTGGAAATCGCCGCCCTTATGTCACAGATAGGATGTGTGACCCTGCCCGAGGAAATCATCAACAAGGTGCACGCTGGCCAACAACTGGATGAAAAAGAACAGGAAATGTATGCTGAGCATCCCCAAACAGGTGCCCGTATGCTTGAAAACATTCCCCGTATGAAGGGGGTAACCGCAATCGTCCGCAACCAGTTGAAAGATTTCGAGAAGTATGACCCTGAGGATCAAGAGGATGCCGAGACTCAGCTGAGCGCCCAGATCCTGCGGGTTGTTTTCGAGTATGACCGCATGCTGCTTCAAGGAAAAAATCATGATGAGATAATCCGCCACCTCCACCAAAGAAAACACATCTACCATCCTGAAATCGTTAGGCAACTGGGAAAAACACAGGGAACCGGAGATGTTGCCCGAATCATCAGCCTGAAAATAAAAGATCTTGCCACCGGTATGGTGACTGAGGACGATATCTATGCCAAAAATGATACGTTGTTGGTTCGAAAAGGGCAGGAACTGACCTGGCCGATAATCCAAGGCCTGCAAAATTTTACCAAAAAGGTAGGGGTTAAGGAGCCTGTCCGGGTCAGGGTGAACACCAAATGAGCACTGTAAACACAACTGCTTCCAAGAAAGCAACAACGCTTCTGCTGGCTGAAGACGACGCTGCCTTGCGTAGAATGATGACTCGTTTTCTCGTCAAAGAAGGATACAACGTTATCGGGACGGCAAACGGTTCAACGGCACTCAAGTATATTCGAGAATTTGAACCGGATTTAATCATCGCCGATCTCCGCATGCCTGAACTTGATGGTATTGAATTGTTGAACATCGTCAAAGATGAATTTGGTTCTACCCCGTTCATCATCGTTTCCGGGGCCGGTACGATGGAAGATGTTATCCATGCTCTTCGCCTGGGTGCCTGGGACTATCTCGTCAAGCCCATCCAGCCTCTGGAGTTGCTCGTCCATAGTATTGAGCGGGTCCAAGAAAAAGCTGAATTGCTGAAAAATTTGCATCGCCAGCAGCTGCATCTCGAGGATACTCTCCGGCTGCGTACTTCGGAACTGCTTAGTCAGAACCTCAGCTATGAAAGAGAACTGATAAGGCGGCAGCAGTTGGAGGAGCAAACACGAATTGCCGAAAAAGAATGGAAGCGGACAGTGGACGCGCTTCCGGAAATGATCGCCATCATCGATAGAGACAGAAAAATCACTAGGGTGAACAAATCAATGCTCTCCTACTTCGACAAAACAGAGGCTGAGCTCATCGGCCAACGCTGTTTTCTCTGCAGTGAGGATAACCACTGCCTCCATAAATCATGCCTTGTCAAAAACCGATCCTATTCCAAGGAGATACACCTTGCAAAAGAGGGCAAAGACCTGGAAATGAAAGTTATCCCCTACACCTCCCAGGACGGCAAGAGGCTTGGCTCCATACATGTGTTCCGTGATATTACGGAAATCAAAAAAAATAAAAAAAAGCAGCAGTTGCAACAAACAAAGGCCCTGCATAGTCAGAAACTCGAATCGGTCGGCCAATTGGCCTCAGGCATCGCTCACGAAATCAACACCCCCATTCAGTTCATCAGCTCCAATATTACTTTTTTTGATGAAGCATTCACCGACCTGCAGACCGCAATCAACAATATCGTCAAGGCGTGTTCTACCGAGGCCGTTTCAGCACAAACAATTTTTAACGAGTTAAAGGGAGCGGATTGGAACTACCTGGAAGAGGAAATTCCAACAGCTCTTCAGCAGTCCAAGGAAGGACTTAACCGGGTTAGTTCCATCGTCCGCGCCATGAAGGAGTTTTCTCATCCTGGCGATAGAGAAACTCAAGATGTTAATATTAATAACGTCATTAAAACTACGGTCACCGTTTCTCGGAATGAGTGGAAATACGTTGCCGATATCAAACTGGAACTGGATCCGGAGCTCCCTAAAATATCATGCCTCTCCGACGAGATGGGTCAGGTGATCCTTAACCTTCTTGTCAATAGCGCCCATGCCATCGAAGACAAGCTGGGAGAGACTCCGGAGGAAGAAAAAGGCACGATCACCATTGTAACCGCTCAGCAACCACCATGGGTGGTTATCCGCATTTCCGACACGGGCAATGGAATGCCCAAACATGTCATGAAAAAGATTTTCGAACCATTTTTTACGACAAAATCCACGGGAAAAGGCACAGGCCAGGGATTGGCCATTGCCTATGACGTCGTTGCCAACAAACACGGCGGTAGCATCCAGGTTGACAGTCAGGTCGGCCAGGGAACAACCTTTACCATCGAACTGCCACTGTCATCCATACAGAAAAAGCAGTAGATCAAGAGAGAGGATATGAACAAAAAAGGTGTCCTGTTTGTCGATGACGAACCCAACATCCTCTTAGGAATAAAACGAATGTTGCGCTCCCTGCGCAAAGAGTACGACTTTTATTTTGCCGATAGCGGTCGAGCGGCACTTGAAATCATTGAGAACCACAACATTGATATCGTTGTCTCGGACATGCGCATGCCTGGCATGGATGGGGCAGAGTTCCTTACGGCTGTACAGGAAAATCATCCCCAGATCATCAGAATCATGCTTACCGGCCAGGCAGATGAAGAGTCTGTATTTCGAACGGTGAATGTCGTCCACCAATTTCTCAGCAAACCCTGTGAGCCTGAATTGCTTAAAGATGTCCTGTGCCGATCCAGCGACTTGCACGACCGATTAAGCAACAGTGAATTGAAAAAGATCATATCAGGCATTGACCACCTGCCCAGCATCCCAGCCGTCTATGCCGACTTGCAGCGCATGCTAAAAAAAGATAATGCCACTGCCAATGATATTGCCGAGTTGATCGAAAAGGACATCGGCATGACGGCGAAACTGCTTCAACTGGTAAACTCGTCGTTTTTCGGCCTTTATAAAAAAGTAGAAAGTCCGACCAAAGCAGTGAAATTACTGGGCTTCGATACCATTCGGATTCTTGTTCTCGGCGTACAGATTTTTTCCGAGTTAAAAACCAATTCATCAGCGGTTTCTCTCGCTTTTCTCAAAGACCACAGTATGAAAGTCGCTCAGTGCAGCAAAAAAATAGCCCTTGAGACTTCGGACAATCCGGATACCATTAATGATTGTTTTCTGGCGGGAATGCTTCACGACATAGGGCGCCTGCTTCTGTTGGCCAACTGCCAAGACACGTATTTGTCCGTAGTGGAAACAGCCAAAAATGAAAACGCTCTACTGGTGGAAAAGGAACTGCAACACTTCAAGGCAACCCATGGCGATGTCGGTGCCTATCTTATCGGACTTTGGGGCTTCAGTGGAAATATTCTCGAGGCGATTAGTTACCACAATAACATTAATGCATACCCGAGAGTAACTTTCAGTCCAGCTTTGGCCGTACATATCGCTGATGCCCTCTACTACAAATTCCATCCGCAGCATACGTTAGGTGTGCCCCCTACGATCGATCTTAAATACCTCGAAAAAACAGGCTTGAGCGAAAAACTGGAAGCGTGGGAAAAGCTTTGCACCAGCGTATTGGAAAAAAACGGGGATAACGTCTGAAAAAAGAGTTAGTAGTGAAGAATATCAACGCATTCTCGACGCCACTGTCAGTCAGTTTCGTAAAGCATTATCCCGAAAACTTGTACTAGGGCCGGAAAGCACTGAAGAAAGATAATTGCTGCCACATCGTTGATGTCCTATTTACGCATGCCCTGCACGTTCCTCACAAGCTCAATCATGATTTGAGAAAAATCTTTGGGCAAAGAGTGGCATGCAAAATGCCGCCTTGTGTTTCTCAGAGTATGTTCAGCGCCCTCACCTCAGAGTAATTGACAACTCTCTCTTTATACTGTTTCCCCAGAAAACATATTTTGATATGCCTTTCTTACAGCTTTTTCGAGGAGTTCAATTTCGACAGGTTTAGTGAAATACTTCCATATGGCCCCCTGATTGATAGCATCGATAATGGTTGAAACATCTGAATGTCCCGAAAGAATTATTCGAATAGTATCTGGATATAGTTTCTTAATTGCAGAGAGCAGTTCAACTCCTGTCATACCAGGCATAAGATGATCAGATATGATTATTTGCACCCGATTCAACGCCAATATCTCCAGAGCATCCCTACCGCTATGAGCAGAAAGTACCCTGTAGTCACTTTGCCGGAAAATCCTTTGGAGCACCCTCACCATCTGAGGTTCGTCATCGACCACAAGGATGGTAAAACGATCTTGCTCTGGCAGGGCATCAGCGAACGACCATTTCCCTTTCTCTTGTAACAAAGATGTTATTTGTGCTACCGGAAGGGGCTTACTGAACAGAAAACCCTGTAGAAAATCACAGCCCTGGCGACGAAGAAAGTGCATCTGGGCCTCTGTCTCGACGCCTTCTGCTATGCTGTCTTTATCCAGTTTTTTTGCCATGGCTATTGTAGCCGAAACTATTGATGCGTTAATTGGATTGACAGTGACATCAGACACAAAGGATTTATCGATCTTGACTTGGTCAACAGGAAGCTGGGAAAGCCATACAAGCGAAGAATGACCGGTACCAAAGTCATCGAGGGATACACGAATCCCTAGTGATTTCAATTCACTAATATTTCTTTTAACTTCAACAGGATTTTGCAATATCGCGCTTTCGGTCAGTTCCAATTCCAGGTAATGTGGTTCAAGTGCAACCTTTTGAAGCAGTTTTTTGATATATGGGACAAGATCTGTTCTATGAAAGTGCTTCGCAGAGAGATTTACAGCGACCCTGGTAGACGGCAGGCCCTGTTTGCGCCAACTTACAATTTGCGAAACAGCCTGGTCCAAGACCCACTCACCTAACGCAACAATGAGTTCACTTTTCTCGGCAATGGGAATAAATATATTAGGCGGTATAAGCTCATCTTCATTCCTGAACCATCGCAAGAGAGCCTCAACTCCTACTATTTCTCCGGAAGCGCTGTTTATCTGCGGTTGATAATATAGCTCGAGCTGGTCACGGTCGATGGCGTGAAGCAAATCATTGGCCAGATCGTGACCCGGTTTTTTTACCGTACAAGAATTCGAAAATAGATGGTAGGTGTCTCCACCTTTACTTTTGGCAGTCTTCGTTGCCAAGCGAGCAGCGCTCAGCACTTCCTCGGCATCACCTCCACATTCAGGAAAAGATGCACTCCCAATACTGGCTGTGATAAAAATTTGGCGTCCGCCAACGTTAAAAACCTCACGTATTATGTTGAGAAGACGTTCTATTGTCTTGTTATCATCATCGTTTTTCTTTGGTTCAGAAAGAAAAACACCGAAATTATCATCCTCAAGTCGCGCAACCATGTCATTGAGGCGAAAACAACGCTTTAATCGGCGTGCTATTTCAGCCAGAAGAATATCTGCGGCTTGATTTCCCAGGTTTTGATTAATCGAGTGGAATCTGTCAATGTCGACATAATACACGGTGATGGTACCAGAAGACTGCTCTCTCTTTTGTTCCAGTATAATCTTGTTAAAGTTAAGCAAAAAACCGTTTTTATTAAGTAAGCCGGTGAGGGGATCAATCTGGGAAAGTGCTTTTGTATCATGCTTCTGAACATTTCTTGGGTAACAATCTTTTTTAATGGCCCAAAACGAAGTTACTTCATTCTCATGATTCAGAACGGGGGCGACATACACATTTTCCCAGTGCGCATCTCCATTCTTCTTTTTATTGAGCAACTGACCCTGCCAGAGCTGTCCGGATAGTATCGTGGACCACATTTCCTGGTAAACAGCATGCGGTGTTTCACCAGACTGAAATATTCTGGCATTTTTTCCGATCAGCTCGTCATATCCATAACCACTAGATGCACATTGTCGACTGTTGACATACGTAATGATGCCTTGATGATCAGTTACCACGATACCGACGGCACTGTTTTTCACTGAATGAGCGATTAAGTCGTTAATGTTTTCACAATGCATAGCAATTCTCAAAGTATTTTCAGCCTTGGATGGATGATACGCTACGTATATTGTCACTATTCTTTCGGTATTTCATCGGTATCTGATGGAGTTTTACAAGTCAACAATAGTGACATTATCCTTTTCCCCGTTTCTGAACTTTTTTGCAAATTTACCTTGGAAAATGTTCAATGTTGTAAAGTTCAATTAAAAAACATTCATCAATGTCTATCTCTCTTTTCCACCCTTTTTATCCAGTATTTTTCGTATTACTCTTGCCAGGTCTGCTATAACAATAGGCTTATATAATATCTGATCTGCAGGCAGGTCCACTGAGGGCCAAACTGAGTTGTTTCCGCTGAAGCCTGTGCAGATGATTATCGGCATACCCGGGCAAAGCGCAGAAATTTCAGCAGCCAATTCGTCACCGGTCAGGTTAGGCATGGTCATATCCGTTATGACAAGGTCAAAATTCGATGGTTGGGAACGGCACATATTAAGAGCTTCTAAACTGCTTGTTTGCGTCGTGACAGTGTATCCAAGATCAGCGAGTTGCTGTTCCAGCATTCGTACAAGCGAAGCTTCGTCGTCAACCACTAATATGCGTTCATGTCCTCCAGGAATTTTTTCGTCCTCTTCCGCCCCCCATATTCTTTCATCGTCTACGACCGGGAAAAACACGGTAAAGGTGGTTTCTTTTCCCGGTATGCTCTGCACAGCTATTTTCCCGCCATAGCTCTCTACTATACCGTATACTACGGACAGGCCGAGCCCCGTTCCTTCTCCAATGGCTTTGGTGGTGAAATAAGGGTCAAATATCTGGCCAAGATGCTCAGGCGCGATACCAGCGCCGTCATCGGTAACCTGCACTTGAATGTAATTTCCGCCCGGGAGGTCAGGGTAGGAATTATCACCTGCATCCAGCACCACATCCTTGACAGTGACGAGCACAGTACCTTTTGCCCTGTGCATCGCCTGAACCGCATTGGTGCACAGGTTCATGACCACCTGGTGGATATGTGTTGGATCACCCTTGATCAGCGATTCACTGCGAATGTCGGATTTTATTATAATGGAGGCGGGTATTGATGACCGAAGAAACTTAATTACCTCCTTGATAATTGGGTTGATTAATAGGGGCTGGAGATCGTAATCCGATTGTCGTGAAAAAGTAAGGATCTGCTTGACCAGTTCTTTGGCTCGTATACCTGCTGAAAAAATTTCTTCAAGGTCACGCTTGAGATGCCCATTTTGCCCGACCTCATTGAGGGCCAGTTGGCTAAAACCAAGGATAGCAGAGAGTATATTGTTAAAATCATGGGCAATACCTCCGGCAAGTATTCCAATTGACTCCATTTTCTGGGCCTGCATGATTCGAAATTCCATTTCCTCGGTCTTTTCCTGCAAGAGCTTCTGTTCACTTATATCCATCGTCAGAGCCATCACCGCCGGCTGATGATCCCACTCAACCTTAACGGCATTGACGCGTAACCAATGGATATCTTGCTTATTATCAACGACCCTTATCTCTCTGTCTTGAGGAAACAACTCGCCTGACATTACTGCCTGATAAAGCTCTTTCACACCCTGCTGCTCTTCGACATGAACGTGGTTGAGATAAGGCAGGCCCAGCAGATTCTCTTTTTCGTAACCTAGAATTTGCTCCATTTGCCTGTTTACATAGGCGATAAGCGTATTTTGGATGACGATGATACCTTCCTTGGCATTATCAAGCAGATGTTTGTATTTTAGTTCACTGGCTTTTAATTCCTGTTCGAACCGCTTCCTCTTGGTCACATCTCTCACCATACTTATCACTCCATGAGTCCACCCCCCTACATCATCAATAGGAGTAACCGTGTTTTGGGTGAGTATTTCATGACCATCTTTGTGGCGCATGGTATAGGCGGCAGTGAATGTTTCTCCTCTTTCCAGCACCTGTTCGCTGATTTCGCCGAATTTTTCAAAAGCACGATCGTCGACATGGAGCTGACGGGTAGATCTATCAATCATCTGTTCCTGTCTGTAGCCAAATATTCTTTCCGCCGCCAAGTTACAAATAACAACCTTCCTGTTCTTTGAATCAACAACAAAGACTGCTTCACTCAGATTATCAAATACTTTCTCAAGCAGAAGTTTTGCAGTCGTGAGATTTTTTTCTCTATCAATTTTTTCGGTAACATCAATAAAAAAAATAAAAATAGCGGTATCATCTTCCCATGGGGTGATGGAAAATTTACATTCTGCCCAATGAACATCACCGTTGTAATCAAGGACTCTACAAATCCGATCAATATTTTCCTGCTCCTTTTCGCACTGCCTGAGAGCTTCAAAAAATGCTGTTCTGTCATCGTGGTATACATGTTCGGATACGCCGTTGTCATATGATGCACGTGTTGACAGGCCAAATAGATCCTTGGCTTTCCTGTTCGCAAAAAGAATTTTTTGTGACCTCACAACCAGCACCGCCTCACCGGTACTCTCCACAAGACACCTGTATTTTGACTCGGAGAGCGTCAATCTTCTAATCACCGTCTCAAGATGGGTGATGTCAAAGGCGGAAACAAGGACACGGTCATACTCTTTTTCATGTCCGGGCAGAACTTTCCAGTGAATGCTCAAAACGAGATCTTTGTTCACCCCATCCAATGCTATGGATTGCTGCGTTTCAAATTCCTTTTTTTGCTCTGTCAGAGCTTCTAGTTCTTTTCTTAAAAAAGTATACTCCTCATCCAAAAAGAGTTCAGTACAAGGGGGATGCGATGTACTGTGATTTTTTTTGCCAAACAGATCGTGTACAGCTTCATTGATCCTTACAACTCGGATTTTAGAGAAACACTGCTCACGCAGCTCGGAGTTGTGCGCCACCTGCTCCTGTAGAGCGAGCCTGGAAGACAGACTCTGCGAATCAAGGTAGGCTTTAAGCCGCGAGAAATCGACCTCCCACAGAGGATGAGGAGTTTTTTCGAATGCAGTTCTATACCTCTTTTCACTGCTTGCCAGCTTCTGCCATGCAGCCTTCATTTTTTTTAAATCATAGAGCAGCAAAAAATAGAGCAGAATGGCCGTAACCAGAATATAGCCAACGCCTTTCAACATCTGCATATATTTAAAAGAAAACCCTACCTCTGCCAGGTAAAAAGCGACATAATCACTGAGCAGAATCCAAAGTGAACCAATGATGAGGTATAGTAGAACAATTTTATGGAATTGCTTCTTGTTGGGAGGGCGCATATTTTACTCACCCGTACAGTTGAACAGCTGTTTAAGCCGTTGTCAGCGACCTTAGTTTGCCCCTACATAATAAAGCCAGACATCCTGTAATATTATGGTTGGCCGTGGTAACCCCGCTTCTGTAGACAACTCCTTTGTCTTTTTTAAACACAGCCCGTCTAGAAAGATGACCAGGACAGCATCGCAGGTGCGCTGCATGATCTCTGGAAAGCGGACAGCTCCTGCCTACTGTTCAGCAATATCAGGATAATAGTGATCTAAACATGGAGTACAAATACTGTGGGAGACATTCGGGAGTCGATTTTCCACCAACTCGGGCACCCAGTACCACTTTTCCATGTTTTGGGGATCTCGTATCTTTCCACAATTCGAGCATTGGGTTACAATTTTGGCATTATCCTCAAAACGGCTACTGAAAGCTACTCCTTCCTCAGGATGTTGTTTTTCTATAACGAGATGATTGGTTATCAGCAGTCCTTCTGAACCAATGATTGGATATGCATTCTGGTAAAAAACTCTATATATTTCCGGTGAAGAACACTCATACTTATGAGCAAATGGTGCATTTTCTCTTAAAGCTCTTTCATAAGCTTTGACAATGTAACCTTTAATTGGCTCTACACATACCGCAGCAATATCTGTACCCAGTGGAAACCGTGTAAGTATTGCTTTTCCATTGTTATTCTTGGCAAAACTACACCACGCCTCATTAAAAGCCCTAATTTTCAATGAATTATCAACAATATACACAACATCATTACTATTACTTAGGAAGTCAACGTCTAAGTGGAAAATTAGATTCTTAAAAATAGGATCTATATGCACAGCCATCATCCTCTTTTTTTCGATACATTTTCAATTTATGGTTTATACGCACCAGTGATAAAAGGGGTCAGCAGGTCGTTACACTTTCTTGAAACGATAAAAAATATCCTGAGCGTATACTCAAGTGTATATAAAAACATGCCTATATCAAAGAAAATAGCGCAGCAAGAGTACTTGAACATTGGAACAGACAGGTATCTGGAGCGGATTCTCAACTGTGGAAAAAAGTGCGACTCATCTACGGCCTCACACAGCAAATGTGGGAGACAAGGGTATCCAATAGAACATTCCGTGAGCTGCCGGGCAAGCCAAGGCTAGCCACCGGTTTAAATAGTCATTACAGGGCTTTTGCTCCAGAATAAGGCGTAAACAGTGGCAGAATTGTTGATAATATCAACATCTTCATTTTTTAGACATGCTGCATGGCACCATCACGAGGTTTCGAAAGGTCGCGGAATCAGCGAGTTTACCCTATAATAAGGATCGACAAAATATGTTACTGCAAGGGCAGGAAGCCGGTCACCTCTGACCTGAAACTTTTCAAGGTGCCCTGGGGTGAGGAAAGGTAACGGTCTAGAAACTCTCGACTGCTGTTTTGCTAAAAATCTGAACCAGTATCAGCCAAAACAGATTATCGTTACATGGAAACAGCAATCAAAATCACAGTTTATTGGAAAAGACCTGAGGCACTGGCCAGGTTCATAACCGGTAAAATAGCAGGCGGTTCATCGTTGCTCAGCAACGCCCAGGGTATAATGTTCAGTTCCTCGACAGCCCGATCGCAAAAAACGGCCAAAATGCCGGCACGCTGCCGGTGATGCCTAAACACGCCAATATCCCAATGAGCCGAGAACAGGTAGAGCTGAAGTTGAAACCAGCCCTCCGCCCATGCCAGGCTGATAAAACGACTGTTTCTCGGAGTAAGCACGATGAGCACCAGTTCGTTGATAAGGATCCGCAATGCGGATTAACAGCAGGTCGGAAGCCGTAGTTGCAGTGTCCCCATCGAAGTCACCCAGACCGTAAGCATACCAAGGTTAAGGATAAACCCGAAGCCCCGAACACAAAAAAAACCAAGGGGGTTCCATGCTAACCCCGTGGCAGAGAGCACGGTGACAATCCATATATAGTTTACGACTATGGTAGGCTGAGGGTTGCCAGTTCTCGTGCGATCACCATATCAAAAGAACATGCGAAGAAACGTACAAAATACTCTCAACGACGAGTGGCATAGTGTTGAGTTCGCATCTTTATCAAAACTGGTCCCCTCACCTTTTCAAGTGAAGTGTCAGATCAAATCGAAACTATCTCACATTACTCATGGGCAATGGGTTTTTCGGTGAAGAGATAGTCCTTTAGCTCTTTATTAAAGGTTGGATCTTTACGTCGAATCCATTCAATCAACATGGCGGCATGTTCCTTCTCTTCATCTCGATTGTGCGCAATTATTGCTTTGAGCTCAGCATCTTTACAGGCATCTACTCGCTGGTTGTACCAGTCGACCGCTTCGAGTTCTTCCATCAGCGAGGTGATTGCTCTATGCATGTCCCTCGTGTCGTTGGTGAGTTCGCTGACTGGCTCATGATACCCTTCGCTTGTCATGTATATTTCCTCCTTGTATTCTCGTGTTTTTCCCTGTCACTTGCATCTTCTGCGCTCCTACCGGCTTTTAGACGATGGAGAGGATGGCGCCTGGTCTCGGTACATATTCCTTGGTTGCATCCTTGTGCAGGGGAATAAAGTTTTCCATTCGACAGCACCGTATAGGTGCAGAACAATGAGCGTCTTGGGACTATGACTTTTCTTGTGATTGCAGCTTGTCCACCGCTTTCTTGAGCGCGCTCTCGAGTTCACCTGCTGCCTTTTCAAACCCCTGCTTCAGCTCATCCCAGCCATCCTGCCCGGCTGTTTTGAGGTCGGACCACCTTTGCTGCAGCTCTTTTTCCTTTTCCGATGCTTCCATTACCTGCTGGTAATATTCGCTTTTCTTTTCATAATATTTTTCAGCGGCAGCCGTTTTGGCCTGTTCCAAATCCGCCTGCCATTTTTTCATTCGTACTTTAGCCTGGTCAAGATATTGTTGTGTTTCAGACATAATGCCCTCTTTGTTGTATCCGCGAGAAGTGTGTCGGATGATGAGTATGGTGGAAGATATCTGTTATTGTAAACAAGCAAAAGACATGCCACCGCTACGGTGGAGGAATCTTCTTTTTAAAATATCCCTTTTGCCTGAGCCCTTTACCCTTGAAATGGTACAATCGCCTGCTTGAGCCATGCCTGGTGCTCGCCATCTTCTCATATGGTTGTCTGAAATATCCGGACATGGTCTTGCCGAAAAAGATAAACGGGACAAAGGGAAAAAGGTTCGCATGGAGTGTCGTAAAACAAAAAGGCCTCCTTGTCGAATTGCAGCCGGAACAAACAGGATCAAGTATCGGGGGGAGTTTTTTCCTTGGGCAGATCGAGCAGGGTATGAATTTCCGTTGAAGTCAGGGTTTCCTTTTCCATCAATTCCCTGGCAAGGGTCTGCAGCGCTTGTCGGTGCTCGGTGAGTATCCGGGTGGCCTTGTCCGAACTCTCCTGCAGGAGTTGCCTGATCTCAATATCGATGGTTTCTGCGGTCTTTTCACTGTAGTCTTTTTCCTCGGTCAGTTCACGGCCGAGAAAAGGATGAGGCTCCCCTTTCTTGAATACGAGCAGACCGACTTTTTCACTCATCCCCCACTGGCATACCATACGACGTGCTATCTGGTTGGCCTTTTTCAGGTCATCGCCGGCACCGGATGTGGGCTCTTCAAACATCAGCTCTTCCGCTGCCCTCCCGCCGAGCATGACTGCAATGCGATCAAGCAGGTAGGATCGGCTCAGGTTGTGCCTGTCTTCCTCAGGGACCTGTTCGGTGGCGCCCAGGGAGCGTCCGCGGGGGATGATGGTTACTTTGGCAAGAGGGTCAGCGCCTGGCAGCACGAGGGCGGTGAGGGCGTGGCCTGATTCGTGATAGGCAATGACCTCTCTTTCCTCTGCAGAGAGATGGTCTTCGCGCTTGATACCGAGGATGATTTTGTCGCGGCTTTCGGTAAAATCTTCCATCTCCACCTGTTTCTTGTTTTTGCGGGCCGCCAGAAGAGCTGCTTCATTAACCAGGTTATGCAAATCCGCACCGCTGAAACCGACCGTTGCTCCGGCAAGGAGATCGAAGTCCACCTTTTCCGCCAGTGTGATTTTCTTGGCATGCAGTTCTATAATTTTCCGCCGGGCCTCCTTTTGGGGCAGATCAAGCGTTATCTGGCGATCAAATCTTCCCGGACGAATCAGTGCCGGATCGAGCACGTCCGGCCTATTGGTGGCTGCCAGCACGATGACCGATTCCCGGGAACTGAATCCGTCTATTTCCGACAATATTTGATTCAGGGTCTGTTCCCGCTCATCGTGGCCCCCGCCGATGCCTGTGCCTCTGGCACGTCCGATCGAATCGAGTTCGTCAATAAATATCAATGCCGGCGCATTTTCCTTGGCCTGTTTAAACATGTCGCGTACGCGTGAGGCCCCCACCCCGACAAACATTTCAATAAATTCAGATCCGCTGATGGAGAAGAAGGGAACGCCGGCCTCACCGGCCACAGCCTTGGCCATGAGGGTTTTTCCCGAACCTGGAGGGCCGGAGAGCAGTACCCCCCTGGGGAGTTCAGCGCCAATCTGCTCGAAACGTGCCGGATCCTGGAGGTACCTGACCATTTCCTGCAGTTCGCCTTTGGCATTGTCCAGCCCAGCCACCTCATTAAAGGTGACATCGACTTCCTGCTGACGAATTTTTTTCGCTTTTGATTTGGCAAAGCCAAACGGACCGCCGGCCGACCCCATCTGGTCGCGCATGCGTTTGTTGAGAAAAATGAACAGGCCGATGATCAGTACCCACGGCAGCAGAGAAATGAGCAGGGTCATCAGCCAGGATTGATCATCTGTCCTGACTTTGACCGTCACCTTATGCTCCTCGAGCAGAGGGAGCAACGCCGGATCACCTATCGATGGGACCACCGTGGTGAAACGCCGTGGAGCATCTGCAGCACCCGTTTGCTGATTCGCCCGCTCATTGGCGTCAGTCGCAGGTTGCTGGCCATAAGTCCCGGTAATTTCTTCACCAACCATCTCGACCTGAGCGACCTTACCGGATTCCACTTCGGCCTTAAATACTGAATAGGATATCGCTGTTTGCCGTTGCTGGGAAAAAAATGCCATGTATGCTGAGGAAATAAGTATCCACAATAACATAAAAAGCAGCAATCTGCCCCAGAGCGGTATACGTTCCAAACGGTTTCTTGACAAGTTGGATTGATCACTCATAACGATTGGTTGTTGGGTTCAAGGAGAAGGGGCTGTCCACTCAAGGCGCATCCTCTGGAGCGGCTTGTTCCCCGCCAGACTCTTGATCGGCCAGCTCTGCAAGCCTTGTCAGCGACTGCTCAAGGCGCTGCAGGGCATCGGCAGCCTGCTGAAACTGCCTTTCACCCAACGCCTGCAGGTAGGCGGTAAACGAAGCACCGGCCGACCTGATAAGCGAGGGCATGGAGCCGCTTTTCATGGTTGCTGCCTGCCGGGGAGCCGTGTTCTGGTCCTCGCTGAAAAGTCCGGACAACGCCTCTTCAAATGATTGCCCATACCTGAGTTTATCGTTGTGCATCACCGCCACAAGGCGCAACTCAGGATAGGCGGCAGTTTCAGCCTGCAGGTAAATGGGTTCAACATAGATAAGGGTTTCTTCAACCGGAATTGCCAATACATTCCCCCTGATAACCCGCGAACCGCGTTGATCCCACAAGGTCAACTGGCCGGCAAGGAAACGGTCCTGGTCAATCTTTGTTTCGACCTGCTGCGGTCCCAGTACTCTTCGTTCTTTAGGAAATTTGTAGGCCAGGAGCCGGCCATAGTTGTCTCCATCGCACATGCCGGCAATCCAACCGATGGATACCTGGCGGTTTTTGGGGGTAAAAGGAAGCATGAGGACGAATTCCGGGCTGTTGGAGCCCGGCAGTTCCCACATAATGTAATAAGGCTCAACCGGCTGCACCTGGTTGTAGTATTTTTCCGTTGCCCGAACCCACAAATCCTCCTGATTGTAAAAGACCGTGGGATCACTCATGTGATATTTGGCATACAACAACCCCTGCAGAAGCAACATATCGGTTGGATAGCGGATATGCCGCCTGAGCTGTTCCGGCAGAGTGGAAATGTCTTGAAACATGGCAGGAAAAATCCGTTGCCAGGTTTGAATGAGAGGGTCCTCCGGATCGATCACATAGATATCCACCGAACCTTCGTACGCGTCAATGACCATCTTGACGCTGTTGCGCACATAATTTTTATCGTAGAATTGTGCCAGCTGCTGGCCGGGGGCCAGCGGACTGCTGTAGCGCCCATGCCGCATCCGCCCCTCTCCAATAAAGCGCTCGCTGTATGGATACATTCGCGAGCTGGTATATGCATCGATGATCCAGTACAGCTTTCCCTCTGAGAGTACAATGTAGGGGTCATTGTCAAAACTGAGGAAGGGGGCGACTGCCTCGGCGCGCTCGAGTATCTGGCGGTGAAACATGATTCGGCTTTCGGTGGTCGGGTACCCGGAAAAAAACAGTTTAAGCCCGTCAAATTTCCAGCCGTAGAGAAATTTACGCCACAGGTTTTTCAGGTGCACGCCTCCCTGACCACCATACCTTGCGTAGGCATTCGCTTCCCCCTTGGGGTAATCGAATTCTTCCTCCCTGGTGTTTACCAGCACCGGTGTTCTGGTCAATTCACCGAAATAAATTTCCGGACGCTGGACCTGCAGATCCTGGGAGCTGCTTTTGGGCGGGATGTCGCGGATGAGAAGATCCGGTAATCCCTGGTCAGTGAAGGCGCTGACGTTGGTCATGGTGATGCCGTAGCCGTGGGTGAACTTGAAGCGACGGTTGACAAAGGTCTGGCTTTGGCGGGGCAGGTTGTCGAGCTCCATTTCCCGTGCGGAAACCATCACCTGCTGGTACCTGCCGTCAATGGTATAGCGGTCGACATCCACATCATCAAATTCATAATAAAGGCGAATTTCCTGGAACTGCTTGTACACAGCATCAAGAGCGCGCCAGTCCCACAGTCGTATATTGTTGAATATGGACTGGTTTTTAGCAACGGTTTCACGACTGATAGTCGCGGCGGCCGGAAACTCCCGCTCCTCCACCTCCATCAGGCGGAATCCCTGACGGGTCATGCGAATGTTGTGCTCGATGTAAGGCTTTTCAAAAGTAATTTCATTGGGTTCTACCCGTAACTGCTGAAACGCTGAAGGAAGCAGGGTAAGCAGACTGATATTGAGTGCCGCAAGTATTCCCCCCAGGCTGCACAAAACCGCGGCGTGGGGTCCGGCAGGAACGAACCGCTGGGCCACAGCTGCTAGCCGCCGTCGTAATGGAGCAACCAGCAGCACCGCGCCGGTCGCCGACAGCAACACGGCCATGGTCGTCAATCCCGGAAGGAGAATATGTACATCCGTCCATCCGGGACCGGTTACCACTCCGGTCTCGGAAAATAGCAGGTGAAAGCGATCCAGGTATTTGCCCAGCCCGAGGATCAGGAGCAATACCCCGGCCGCCCGATACAGCTGGCCTGTCTGTTCAGGTTGGGTCGGACGAGTAAGGCTGACCCTGTTGTTCTTGTCCAGGGTCAGATAGCAATCGGCAACAGCAAGCAAGAGGCAGAGCGCACTGAGCAGCAAAAGGTGGGCCGTGAGGGCGTCAAACAGGGGGAGAGAGAAGAGGTAAAAACCCACCGGCTTGGAAAAAACAGGCTCCAGCGTCTCGGTGGGGGCGCCATAAACGAATTGGAGGATTATCTGCCAATGGGTTTCACCCCATTTCACTCCGGACAGTGCCGCTAGAACAAGAACGCCATAGCGACTGTATGCGCCAAGCTTGCGCGAAGGTTTGGAGACCAGCAGAACAAAAAAAATGGAAACAACCAGAACCACCCCTCCGCCAACTGCCTTTACCCCGAATGTTCGCCAGAATCGCTCACTCAATCCAAGGGCTTCAAACCAGAGCATCTCGCCCCAGAATCCCATGAACCAGAAGAAAAAGGCGGCACCTATCGCCAGAATGCTCCCGGCAGCAAGCCGGAGTGGACGGCGCCGTGTGCCGCCGGTAATGATGAGCCACAGACCTGAGGCGACCAAGGCAAAAAGGAGAAAAGAATACATGGCTGCTCCGCACACGTGGATATGTTCGATGACCAACTTTATCGGTGCAGGCGAAATGTCGGTTCGCGCTATCCTATGCCACCGATTATCGGATTGCCCCTCACCTGTTCCTCTTCGGTTGAAGGAGGACGGTGAGCGGATCTATATAAGTGGTTCAATTGTCATGCCATCTTGTCGGAGCATCCCTGGATGGGCGACCTCCATCCAGCTCTGGACGGACCGGAAAGGTGCGTCTTTAACCGCAACATGCGAGGCGAAACCGGCCGTGGACCTCTCTGCTGAATATCCTACGGGTGAGCCAGAAGGCACTGGACGAGGAAAACCCGGCCATGAGGGCGCCCAGGGGGCACCGTTTGCACCAACAGGACGAGTGGGGAACTGTCTGTCCGATATTATGCGCATGTGTCCGGGAAAACCGGACGGCAATGGTTGCAATTCAGCGGAGCAGCCGTGGCGCAAACAGCACCTGAAGAATCGAGTCCGGCGCCCCCTGAACACTTACAGGATGATCACGGGCAAGATGGTCCCCCCGATGAGCCATAGCATGGCCATAGTGACAAAAAAGCGCAGCATGTAGGTGGTTATAGAGGTTGCCTCCTGATCTCCATGGTCATGGTGGTGGTGTTCACCACCTGAACTCTGCTTTCTGGCCGACCACCAGAACCACCCCAGGACACCTGAGATGCAGAGAAAAAGGATATTGAGATAAAAACCATAATTCAGCTTGAAGTGATCGCGATTTGCCATGGAGTCAGCATTGATGGGTTGCGGCAGCAGGTCCAGCCCGGCAAGGGAATAATGCAATACCAGAGAGACAGCAACCAGGCCGCTGAGGAGCATAACCAGGATATACAGGGCCATTTTCCATCCATAATATTGCGAATTGATGCGTAGCACCGGGAGTACGACCAAGTCAGAGAATATAAAGGCCATAACCCCGGCAAAACTGACACCATGACCATAAAGGAGGGCGGCAAGCGGTATATTGCCCATGGAGCCGATGAAGGTAAAAAATGCCGCCAGAGGTCCGATCAGGGTCTGCGTGAGAACGAAAAAAAATCCAGGATTAGCGGCTTCTTCCGTTCCTGAACCAATAAACAGGGAGGT
This sequence comes from Desulfogranum aggregans, assembly GCF_055398265.1. Taxonomy (NCBI): domain Bacteria; kingdom Pseudomonadati; phylum Thermodesulfobacteriota; class Desulfobulbia; order Desulfobulbales; family Desulfobulbaceae; genus Desulfogranum; species Desulfogranum aggregans. The sequence goes on from NZ_AP042447.1 coordinate 1,940,703, forward strand.
AAAAAAACTATCAGGGACAAAAGCGGCTATGATGCCGGCAACCGTAAACCCTATCAGCACGTCTTGCCAGACCATCTGCCATTCCATCACGTACGTTTGGCCGATTTCCCGCCAGCCTGCCAGGCTGGCAACCTTTTGCTGCCAGTCCTGTCCTTTGTCTGAACTGGAGTCATGTTCTTCGTCCAGCTTCTTGCGTGCTTTGTGTATGAGTTTTTTCGGATAAAAGAGACGAATGAAAAGCCAGGCGAACAAAATGAGTAAAATGCCGCCAAGGTATTCACCTACAACAAACTGCCAGCTTAAAAAAAGGGCAATGATGATCCCTAACTCGATAACCAGATTGGTGGATGCGAGCATAAATGCCATTGCCGGCGCCAAACCGGCGCCTTTTTGAAAGAGGGCACGGGTGGTCGAAAGGGCCGCAAAACTGCAGGAGGAAGAGATAAAGCCGAAAAAGGTACCAAGGATCATACTTTTAGGGCCGGTCGTGCCCATGAAACGTTGCATCCGCTGACTCGTCACCAGCACCTGAATCAGGCTGGAGATGAGGTACCCCAAAGCAAATGCCCAGAGCGCCATCCAGAAAAAGCCGAGAGTCGTCATTGCCGCATTGTGCCATAGTTCCAGGAATTGTTGCATAAGTAAGTGTCTGATGTGATTGTTCAATTACAGGATCAGGCGATGAGCCGGAAAGAGTTTGCTGGGCATATCGAGCAAACTGCCTCTTTCCCCGGTGACGAACCCTCCGTGCCTGATGAAGGGCGTAATCCTCCGCATCACCGGCCTGTGCGTGTGCCAAGCATGGCAGCCAAGGGCCAGGCTCTTGCAACCTCTTTTTTGCGATACTTGCAACAATCATTCCTTCAGAGAATGCTGGAATGAAACCTGCATCACTCTTTTTATAGCAGGATGTATCCAAGGAAACGCACGTTCCTGGATTGTGCATTGCCTCAATCAGGAGTTTCCGGAAAACGCATGCACACCCCTAGATAAACGAGTGGACAGCCCAATGGCTTGCGCCACTGAAAACCCCAAAAAAAAACAACACACCATGTGCTATGAAACCACAGGACCCGCAAACGAAACAGTATGTGAATACCTCGGTCGAAAAGAAAGTTACTCAAGAATACCACCGGTATTTACAGGAAAATGAGCTAGAGGATACCGTTGCGGCAGCAGAATCTTTTGTCCACAGGGTAACAAACGATGGGACAAATAATTACTATGGAAGAGCTGGCGCACAACTATTTGATATTATATGCAAAAAAGGATGACCAAAGGAATTCGAGGAAAACGATAACCATGCGGCGGCTGGCCCGTTGCACCACCCTACCTGGAGGAATACCTCATGGCTGTTCCAGATTTTCTCTTTTCCTTTATCATTGCGTTCTGTATCAGCGCTCTTTTTGCCTGGCTATTGTCGCGGAAAGGCCCAAGAAAAGGATTTGTCTGGTTTTTTCTGCTCATTCTCTTTGCCATCCTCACCGCTGGCATGGTGATTACCACGCTGCAGTCACCGTCCACCGGCAGCAGCTGGATACTGCTCCTGCTTGCCGGCATGCTGATGGCGCTCTTATTGTTCTATCTTGCTCCCAGAGTGCCTCCGGTCAACCGCGATACCCAGTTGAACAGGGAGGAAACCATGGCGTTGCTCGATTCCGTTGAACAGGGAAAACAGGCTGCTGCCCTGGCCTATATCTCGTTAAAGGTGTTTTGCTGGATAGAGGCTCTTCTGCTGCTGATCCTTATCCTCAGTGTTGTACTCTAGCAATAGTGCTCTACCTTGGGAAGATGGCGATGCATGTTCATTGTCGGCCAACAGAGTGACCGATAGGTCCCTTGCTCCTTTTGCCGAACGGGAGGAGTTGCTCAGCCAATGACGGCATCGGAAGGTCTATTTTAAGCACCATCAAGGAGGGGCCGAATGTGAGCACCGCATTTGTGGTACTGGCAGCACTCTGTTGGGGTCTCTCCGGAGGGATCGGCGGTATGCTGATGGATGAGGGGTGGGATCCTTTTGTGGTGTCGTTTTATCGGGGAGCGATCGGACTGGTCTTTGTTGCTCTGTGGTTAACGCTGAGACCGCAGAGCAATGGATTGGCAAGTCGGCGACTATGGTTCTGGTCGACGGTTGCCGGTCTGGGTGTCACCGGCAATTTCACTTTCTATTTTCTGAGCATCGCCAAGGGCAGTGTGGCTGTGGCGTCAACACTGATGTACTGTGCCCCAGTGTTTGTCTATCTCGTGTCCTTCACACTCAAGCTTGAACGCCCCTCTCCACGCAAATGGAGTGCGATCAGCATAGTAATGGTTGGCATCGTTCTGCTAACGCGTATCTACGAGGCTGGCGAAGACAGCATCACGATTTTCGCCATTGTCGCGGGTCTGCTTTCCGGGCTGTCCTATGCAATGTTTATCTTTGGGTTTAAGTACGCAGCGCCGCATGGCAGTCCACAGGCTATTCTCGTTATAGCGTTCACAGTACTCGTCGCTCTCCTCACCTGGCCGGTAGATGCCGATCAGGCCGTTGCCGTTCTGAGCACGTCTAGTTGGCCACTATTTGGCGCATTGGGAACGCTTGGTGCAGGACTATCGTTTATTGTGTACATCGTCGGCCTCAGGCATACCGCTCCGGTAGTGGTCTCGATTGTGGCAATGGTTGAGCCGGTGACAGCTTCCCTCTTCAGTATGGTGGTGTTACATGAAACCCTGATCGGCCCGCAACTACTCGGGATGGGGATGATATTAGCCACAGTGACTGTGCTGAGTTTCTATTCAAGCGATCAAGATGCAGATGCAATCTCTGATTGAACCGCATGCCAAAAAATGATGAACCATACATATTTCGATCGACAGGCCAGGGAAGTGCTGGAACAGTTAGCAGTGGATTTCGATACCGGTCTCCCATCGGAGGAAGCAGAGCAGAGGAGACAGGGGTACGGACCGAACCGGCTTGAAGCTGAATCCCGCCGCAGTAAAGTGCACATACTGATTGACCAGTTTAAAAGTATTGTCATTATTATCTTGCTTGTTGCCGCCCTGTTGGCCCTGATCACGGGTCGGTATCCTGAGGCGATTGCCCTGGTGGCGGTGACGCTAATTAATACCGCCCTTGGATTTTTCACGGAGTGGAAGGCGATCCGTTCCATGGAGGCCCTGCGTCAACTGGGCGAGCATCGCACCCGTGTTCTTCGCGATGGCGAGCTTCAAGAAATAGGCGCCGAAGCACTGGTTCCCGGCGATATTATCCAATTGAGTGACGGTGAACTTGTTCCTGCTGATATTCGCATTGTCGAAACCCAGGGAGTGAGGGTAAACGAGGCGGCGCTTACCGGTGAGTCAGCCTCGGTAAACAAAGGCATCGAGCCGGTCGATTCCTCAAGCAGCCTGCATGAAAGAGCCTCCATGCTCTACAAGGGAACCAGCATCGCCGAGGGCACCATGCGGGGAGTAGTCACTGCCACAGGGATGGAAACCGAACTTGGCCATATTGCACGACTCACCGCTGCTGCTGAAGAGGCAGCAACACCACTGCAGCAGCGACTGGACGGGCTCGGCCGCAGACTCGCCTGGATAACCCTTGCTGTCGCTTTCCTGGTTGGCGCGGCAGGCCTTGTTGCCGGCAGGGAGACGGTACTGATGATCGAAACAGCCATTGCCCTTGGTGTTGCTGCTATTCCTGAGGGATTGCCAATCGTTGCGACCATTGCCCTGGCTCGGGGAATGTGGTTGATGGCACGGCAAAATGCCCTGGTTAACCGGCTCACTGCCGTGGAAACCCTGGGTGCTACCACGGTAATCTTTACTGACAAAACCGGAACCCTTACCGAAAACAGGATGCAACTGGTCCAGGCGGTGACCACAGCGCAATCGTATGCCCTCAACAGCAATGAAAAGCACCTCGACCAGCACCCACAAAAGGAGTTGGCTGCTGATCTGCGAAGGATTCTGCAGATCGGCGCACTTTGCACCAACGCCAAAGCAGCCGAGAACGGTGAGGACAGGTATACCGGCGATCCTACCGAGGTGGCGCTGCTTGAAGCAGCGGAAAGATATGGTCTCAACCGCAAGGACCTGCTCGACAAGATGCCCGAAGAGCAGGAGGTATCCTTTGACTCCAATACCATGAAAATGGCCACCACTCATCATCAGAAAAGCGGCGAATATCCATATTACGTTGCTGTCAAGGGTGCACCGATGGCGGTCATCAAGCACTGTGAATACATCTGGGACATTGACCAATTTTCCGAGATGAATGAGCAACAGCGCACGGAATGGCAGGAACAGGCTGACAAGATGGCTGCCGGTGGCCTTCGCTTGCTCGCCCTGGCTGACAAAGAAATGGAATATGCTGACGGGGAGGTCTACAACAAACTACGGTTCGCGGGGCTGGTGGGCCTGGAAGATCCGCCCCGTGAGGAGGTCGCTGCGGCAATCGAGCAGTGCCGCCATGCGGGCATTCAGGTATTGATGGCCACCGGTGACCGTCCCGATACAGGAGCCTCCATCGGCAGGCAGGTGGGATTGGCGGATGATATGACGGCAATGCATGGCGATAGCCTGCAGGCGCCGGAGAGGATGTCAGCCGAGGAGCGGGCAAAGGTGCGCGATACAACGGTGTTTGCCCGCGTAACCCCCGAGCAAAAACTGGACCTGGTCAAACTTTACCAGGAGGAAGGCCAGATCGTCGCCATGACCGGCGATGGAGTCAACGACACTCCTGCCCTCAAACAGGCTGATATCGGGGTGGCCATGGGAAAACGCGGCACCGATGCAGCCAAACAGGTCGCCGACATGGTACTGCGCGATGATCAATTCTCCACCATCGTCGAGGCGGTGCGGGAGGGACGCATCATTTATGCCAATATTCGCAAGTCGGTCATTTTCATGCTCTGCACCAACATAGCCGAAGTGCTGGCAGTGACCGTCGCTTCCCTGCTCCAGATCCCCATCCCGCTCAAGCCGCTGCAAATCCTCTACCTTAACGTGCTCACCGATGTGTTTCCGGCTCTCGCTCTTGGTGTGGGTACAGGCGGGGATGACGTCATGCAGCGGCAGCCGCGGGCTCCGGAAGAGGCGGTGCTGACCGGGCATCACTGGAAACGCATCGGCCTCTGGAGCGGGATTATCTGTGTCGATGTGCTGCTCGCCCTTGCAGTGGCCCTTTTTGGTTTTGGCTATGGTGAAAAACAAGCCGTGACGATCTCGTTTCTCACCCTTGCCTTTGCCAAGCTCTGGTTTGTTATTAATCTGCGAGACAAAAATACCCCGGCCTGGAAAAATGATGTGGTCGCTAATCCTTGGATATGGGCAGCTTGGGGGATATGTCTCGTGCTGCTGCTTGCGGCTGTCTATTTTTCGCCTCTGGCCGCTGTCATGCAGACAGCCTCACCAAAGACAGCCGGGTGGTTGCTGGTCCTGGGCCTCAGCCTTATACCGGTAGTGCTGGGCATGGTTCTGCCAGGGATACATTTTTACTCAAGCAAAAGCAGCAAGGAATGAAAAGAGAGGGGGATCAACCACCTCATGAATGCAATACGTGCTGAAAAAGCAAGGAGCATTGACTCTCCGCATACATTCTAAGCGATAAAACCAGACAAGGTTAAACAATCCTTGGTTATAAACCTCCAAGCGTCATCGCTCCCGGTATTAGCATATCTTTTTTTGGGGTGTTTCGGAGAATCAGCAATAACTCTGGAGTATCATTCCAACGTTTTCTCCTTTACGGGCATAGAGTGGAGTCGTTCGATCAGGATGCCCCTTTTATAAGGTGAACAAGGAGAACACGATGAATTTCGAATTTTATAATCCCACCCGTCTTATTTTTGGTGCAATTCCCTCGTCACTCTCTCAGTTACAACAGGGTCCCTTTGACGAGTTGCTCAGCCTAATGGCGCGGCGTTCTTGAGCTCCCGGGGCAAGGGTTGACCTGAAGCCGTTATCTGTCAGGCCAATTTACTGGAATCGTTGGGCATCTGCATTTTTACCGTTTGGGTGGGATAGGCAAATTCAATCCCCGCTTCAGAGAATCGATGGAACAGGTCGAGGTTGATAGCCTGTTGAATATCCATATATAATGTATAATCAGGATGTTGGATCCAATATACAACCTCAAAAAGCAGGGCATAGTCACCAAAAGCCTTGAAGTGGGCCCTATCAAAACGAACCTTGGGATTTTTTTCCACTACCTGGCGAATTATCTCAGGAATCTGTGCAACCTTTTCGTAAGGGGTCTGATAGATCACCCCTAGAGAAAAGACGACTCGCCGCTCATACATACGTTTATAGTTACGAATCCGGCTCTTCAGCAGATCGGCATTGGAAAAGATTAACTGTTCACCGGAAAGGCTTCGAATACGGGTGGTCTTCAGGCCGACATGCTCTACCGTGCCCATACAATCGTCGATAATAATAAAATCGCCCATGACAAATGGTTTATCCAGGACGATGGAAAAAGAGGCAAATAAATCGCCTAGTATATTCTGTAGCGCCAGGGCCACGGCGATACCGCTGATCCCGAGTCCGGCAATGAGGGTAGTGATGTTAATACCAAGATTATCGAGGCTCAATAAAACGAGTAAAAGCCAGATCAACATCCGCAGTACAAAGCCAACGGAGATGAGCGTAGTAACTGCCCCGGCATTGCTTTCCAATTTTTCCTTGCGGTAATTGTCAACCCAAAAACTGACGGCATGGGTACACAGCACCGCCGTCTGCACAAGGATGATAATCACAATGCCATGTTCGAGGAATCTCTCCACAGCTTCTGGCAGAGAGATTCTTGTTGTCCCGAGAGAGACTGCTAGTGCGAAGAAAAAGAGTGGGTGCAACCGATTAATCAGCTCAACCACCAGATCGTCCCACGTAGTTTCGGTTTTGGCTGTAAAGGCAACGAGTTTCTTATGGAGAATCTTCTTTACAATCAGGAACACAACAAAGAAGGCCACCATGGTTCCAATTCCAACCAACCAATCGTGGACGAGCTTATTGTGTATCACTTGATCCGGGATCATATAGTCCATTGATTAAATGTTTTTCTTTGCGCCTCAGCATAACAGCTTTGGTGGAGTAGCCCAGGCTTGACCTGATAAGCACCCGGTCAAGCAATACAGGTATTTGTCAAATCAAAACTACCGGGCAAATCCACTGGTATGACGGCACTACGATCAATCACATCCCCCCCTTGCAGATGGTGGGGACGTCTCCGTGTACCAAATCACACCTCAGCGGTCATACACCATCAAGGCCTATTTATTTACTCAATAGAGGAGCGCATAACGCTTGTACCTACACTATTTTCACTTGCGCGCGTACTGTGCTCTTTGCGGCTTCCTCTGGCAGAGAACAATTGGGAGAGATGCAGAGAAAAGGGAGTAAGCTACAGTTTGCTCACGAACTCACGTCCGTATGCTCTGCATCTGTTTTTGCTCTCCTCATCAGGAGACCAGGTCAGACGCAGCCCTTCGTCAACCACCGCAAATCCGGAATCAACCAACCTTTCGCTGATTATTTTCACGGCTTCACCGCTCCAGCCATAGCTGCCAAATGCGGCGGCTTTCTTGTTGCTGAATTTCAACCCTTTTATTTCTTCGATGAGCCCGGCAACGGCAACAAGAATGCCGTTATTGACCGTAGGCGATCCCATCAGTATCGCTTTGGACTTGAACACCTCTGTAATCGCATCGTTTTTATCTGTTTTGGCCAGGTTGTACAGCTTGACCGTGACTGCAGGGTCGGCTTCCCTGATTCCGGCTGCAACCTGCTCAGCCATGATCCGAGTACTGTCCCACATGGTATCGTAGAGCAGAGTAATCTGGTCTTCCTGGTAACTATCTGCCCATTGCAGGTACTTTTCCACAATCTGGGCCGGATTGTCGCGCCAGATGATGCCATGGCTGGTGCAGATCATATCAAGCGGTAGATTGAAGTCGAGCACCTCCTTTATTTTTCGAGTGACCATTGGGCTGAACGGAGTAAGGATGTTTGCGTAATACTTAACGCATTCATTCATCAATTCCCCTTGATCGACCAGGTCGTTGAACATCTTTTCTGAGGCATAATGCTGGCCGAATCCATCATTACTGAAAAGGATCGCATCACCGGTCAGGTAGGCAAACATGGAGTCTGGCCAGTGCAGCATGGGGGCCTCTATAAAAATGAGCTCTTTTGAACCCAGAGAGAGCTTGTCCCCGGTCTTGACAACATGAAAATTCCAGTCCTGATGATAGAGCCCCTTCAGGGATTTTACTCCGTTCCCGGTGCAGTAAATGGGAACATCGGGCAGGTGGCGCATAAGTTCGGGCAAGGCCCCGCTGTGATCGTTTTCAGCATGGCATGCAACGATATAGTCAATCTTCGCAAGATCGATTTGCTGCTTGAGGTTTTCCACATATTCCTTGGCAAACGGGGTCCAAACAGTATCGATCAGTACAGTTTTTTCCTCTTGTATGAGGTAGGAGTTGTATGAAGACCCCTTGTGGGTTGAATACTCATCGCCATGAAATTTTCTTAACTCCCAATCTATCTTGCCAACCCAATGGACGTTGTTTTTTACTTGAAACCCCATGTTGGTTCCTCTTTAATGATTTTCAATGATTCGTGGCTGCAGCGAGAGTTCTCTCCTGCAGAAAGGTCGAGGGTAACAGGCCCTTGTCGCCTCTCTTCTTAAGAATTTATAGCTTTCTCATGTCCTCCGAAGGGCAAGAGGCAAAAGCCTCTTGCCCTCTTCTCCTTTCCTCTCGGATTGTCATGCCTGTTAAATCGGTGGGGCAATGGTCACCAGAATCCGCATCTTTGAGGAGGCACGAACCCCGTGGGGTTCCCGAATCTTCGAGATGAGGAGATCGCCTGCCTTCGCCGGGATTTCTGACTCCTTGTCACCAAGAAAATACCCTTCTCCTTCCAGGACCAGGATGGATAACTCCCCATCGAGATCATGGGAGTGAACAGGAAAGGTCACCCCCTCATCAAGGTTAAAATTAATAATCTTGAAGTTTGGGGAATCCTCCACAAGGAAGAAACGTTTCATCTGGCCTGGGCTGAATTCGTTTGTTTGATCAAGTTGCATGACTTTCATAATTGCTCCTTTATCTTCTGTTATGAGGGAGCCTCCCTCGTTAGTTTCACTGTCACCCTTTGTATAGCGAATACCGTGCCAATATTTTTTTCACCACATTTCAATGGATTGACCCAACCGTTGTGTTTTTGTATACAAAATACACGTTGTGAAAACGATAACATCGTTGTAGAAAGTACACCATGAAGCGACTCGACACCCTTTCAGCCATCGCCAATGACCTGACAGCAGTTATCAATGCAGAGGACCGGTACAGCCGATTGCTGGACGCCCTGCGAATTGCCATTCCCTACGATGCCGCCACTCTGCTGCGGGTTGAAGGGAGCAACCTGGTGCCACTTGCAGCCAAGGGCCTTACCCCGGATGCCATGGGACGGGTCTATAATCGCAGGGAAAACCCCCGGCTTGATATCATATGCAATGCAGCAGATCCGGTTTTTTTCGCTCATGACAGCAGCATGCCAGACCCCTTTGACGGGATGATCCAGCGTGCATCCTCCGCCGCTCACCATATCCATGCCTGCCTCGGTTGCCCGTTGTATGTACAGGAAGAACTCGTTGGTGTACTTGCCTTTGACGCCGTCGATCCGGCAGCGTTTGACAATTTGCCTGCCAAGTATGTGAAAGTGGTGGCCGCCATTGCCGGAGCTCATTTGCAGACAGTCGACCTCTTCAGTGCACTGGAAAGGGAAGCAAAGAAACAGGGGCAGATTACTTCCGACCTCATGCAGGACATCAAGCAGTATAGAGGGCATGAGATCCTTGGAGAGAGCAAAAAAATTCAGCAGCTGCGCAGAGAAATCGAGCTTGTGGCAAAATCAGACTTCACCATTCTGGTACTGGGAGAGACCGGAGTGGGTAAAGAACTCGTGGCACGAGGCATACACAATTATTCAGCACGAAGCAGCAAACCACTGCTTTACCTCAACTGTGCCGCACTTCCTGACGCACTGGCTGAAAGCGAGCTGTTCGGACACGTGAAAGGATCGTTCACAGGTGCGGTAAACAGCAGAACCGGCAAGTTTGAACTTGCGGATGGCGGCACGCTTTTCCTCGATGAAATCGGTGAACTATCCCTGGAGATCCAGGCTAAAATTTTGCGGGCTATCCAGGAGGGAGAAATCCAGAAGGTCGGTTCGGAAAAACTGGTGACGGTCGACGTAAGGCTGCTTGCCGCCACCAACAGGAATCTGGAGGCCGAGGTAGAAGCAGGAAGATTCAGAGCCGACCTGTATCACCGATTAAACGTCTATCCGCTCACGGTGCCGCCACTTCGAGAAAGAAAAGACGATATCCCGATCCTCGCCGGTTTTTTTGCAGAAAAGACCAAAAGCAAACTCGGCCTTCGCCAGGCAAGGCTGAGCGAAGAAGCGTTGACCTTACTGCAGCGGTACAGCTGGCCGGGAAATGTACGTGAGCTGGAAAATGTTATCTCCAGGTCACTTTTAAAGGCATCAGGTCCCCTCGCCTCTGGTGAAGCCGTCATTCTTCACCCAGACCACCTGACGGCGGATCTGGGCGTTGCAGCATACACCAGCAGTCCTGATGATACAGCCCAGCTTCCAGCGGTTTCGCCGACCATGTCGCTGCGTGAGGAGGTGAAAACGTTTCAGGTCAAACTGATCAATCGCGCCCTTGAGCGGAATAACCGAAACTGGGCTGCAGCCGCCCGTGAGCTTGGCATGAACAGGAGCAACCTGCACAACCTGGCAACCCGGCTTGGTATCAGAAAAAAAGGCGAGAACGCCTGAAGGGGCCTTCCCGCTCCATCATTATTCCCATTCCAACAGACGACGCTGGCCAGTAAGCGATCGAACATGCGTGGCATCCTGGCCCACTTCAAGGCACCCGAGGTACGTTCCGGCTTCGTTCCTGAGGGCTATATACTGAATGTGAATGAAGGTACCTCCCAGCTCCAGCCAGAACTCAGCCTTGTCTCGTTCTCCGCTTTTCAACTTTTCCAGAATCTCTGTCACCATGTGGACAGATTTGGGCGGATGACAGTTCTTGACATCCCGTCCAATAACAGCGGGACTGCGGGGAAAAATACGGTGACGAGAATCGGAGTAATAGGCGACTTTGCCATCCGGATCGACAAGGCTCATATCAACAGGGAGATTGCAGAGCATGGTGTTGATAACTTCCTGGCTCAGTTTTCCTGTATCCAGGTCCACAAGGCCGGTGAGCGCATGTCCGTTTTCGTTCTGCAGCGGTACCGGCTCCCATTCCGTACCCGGGGTCACCCCAAAGCAATAGCCGATTTCATTGTCACCATGCCGGATTATGGCCCAGTCCTGAGCAGTGAAGGTCTCTATTGCCATGGGAAACAAAATTCGCTCCTCTTTGTATATCATGTCGTTAATTGCCTCTGCCAGTGCAACAAGCGATTTGATGGCCGCCTCCCGGTCCTGCTCCTTGAGCAGTTCGGTACTCTTGCGCAACTGCTCCCGGATATCATCGTGGACCTCCCACATCACTTGTGCAGGGGCCTCTATCCCATGCTTTTCCAGCAGCGGAAACAGCTGGTTTTCTTTTCGAGTGTAGTGCATTTTGACCTCAGTAAGTTCTGTGACCAGGGTGCGCAGATGGTTGACGGTAAATGACCAGAGGGTATCGCTCGGATCTTGTCCCAGCCGCTGCAACTCCTGATTGAGCACTTCAGTCAGATCAGAAATTTTCTCATTTTCCTCCATGTAGGTATGAACCGGATGGCCAGCCGGCATGACAGGAGGATCCTGGGCATCAAGAGATGTCTGGAAAAGTTCGACATGCAGATTACAGAGTTTTTTAATTTCTGTTTCCTCCAGGCCTTCGTTGACCAGGGTCTGCTCCAGCCTCGCAATTTCTTTTGGGCTGATATCCCCAACAGTCTGCGCAAATTTATCCTGCAGCACCTTGAGGTCGGTACCGTCGTGGAGTTCCCGAATTATCGCCTTCAGGCCGTCCAGACGTTTTTCATCGGAAAGGGCCGGTCGTGAAGCGCTGTTTTTCCCCGCATCGGGCGGCACAATTGCCACCTGCTCACCGGTTGCCGCCATGATTCTTCCGGCGATAAAAAGCAGGAGGTCAAGCGGCTCTTCTTTTCCCATGTGGGCAGCCTTCTCTATGGTGGCAACCCGACCGATGGTGTTGCGCAGTACTGGATTGTGCAGTTTCTCGAAAACAGGGTTTCGTTCTGCAAGGGCTTCAATCAGAAAGGGATAATCCTTTATCAGGCGTAAAATGGTCGTGTCCTGTGTCAGCTGCATATTCGTATCTCCGTAAGCTATGGATGATCAATAGTATTCTCCTGTACCACCGCTTATGAAAGCATACTGCGTGCCAAAAAAAATACCTTTAAATATCAAAATATTATATTCAAAGTTGTTGTTTCAGCAACGCTGCTTCGTTTTCAAAAAAACAACAATGTTGTGGATATGCAAACATTCACCGGGCTCTCAACCAGCCTGGTGTACCCCCTCCCTGGTGGAATACTGCAAAACAGTGCTGGTTAACAGTCCTTGGTTTTGTTGCCTTCCATATCTTTTGCGCAACCATAGACCTCTTTCACCCTTGGGGCCTTGCGGTTGTACACCGAATCACCCCTACCACGAGCATCCCTAACCGTTTCCTCATATTTTCGGTATATAGTCTCCCTATCTCCCTCGGGAATGGTCTACAACCAACTGTTTTTCCATGTGCCAAATTTGACAGATCACACCTTGATGCTATGATAAAAGGAAGTCTTTCTTCTTTCATGCATGCACAACCTTTTGTCAACACCTCATGATTTTCTCCGTGTACACAGCTCACAGAACATGCATTCCCAGCCTCACCTCTTTTACCTGCAACGCTGCAACGACCACCATCCTGCTGCTTGTTCTGTTGTTCACACCTCCCGCTGTTGGTGGCGCGGTTCAAAACATCACCGCAACAGAAAAGGCCTGGCTTGCAACCCATACAACCGTCCGCGTGCAACTTGCCGAAGACTGGGCACCTTATAATTATATCGAACAGGGGGAACCCAAGGGGTACGTCAATGAATATGTCCTGCTGCTTGCTGAAACGTTGGGCATAACTATCGACTTTGTGGGCGGTCATAGCTGGAAAGAGTACCTGGCCATGCTGGATGATGGACAAATCGACTGCATCAGCAATATGACCATCACCCCAGAAAGACGGAAACGGTATCTTTTTTCAAAAGAGCCTGTAGTTGAGGTCATTAATGGTCTCCTCACGCTCAAGCACCACTCCAGCCAGGCAAACCTTGAAAAACTGCAGGGTAAAAGGTTGGCCGTTGCAAAAGGATATGCACACGAGGAGTTGCTCAGCCGCTATTATCCGGATATTGACCTGCTCACTACGGAAAACCTGCTTGACTCCATTCTTCAGGTCGTTGCAGGCAACGCTGATGCTGCCATAGGTGCTCACGAAGTTTTTAACTATTACATACGGCAAAACCACTTTAACGAGGTGATAAGCGCTCCCATCAACGACAATCGCTTTTTCCCCGTTGCCCCCCACCACCTGGCTGTCCATCCTGATAATAAACCTTTGCTGAGCCTGTTGGACAAGGCAGCTTCTTCTGTAGACGCAGCAGAACTCACCCGGCTGAGGGAGAGGTGGTATTCGACAAAAAAGGAAAAGATTTACCTGCAATTCAGTCCTTCCGAACAGGCGTATTTGGCCGAGAAAAAACAACTGAAACTATGTGCTGATCCGGACTGGATGCCCATGGAAAGCATTCGCGAAGGCCGCCACATCGGCATGGCTGCCGACTATATGCAACTCCTGGAAAACAGGCTGGGAGTTGACATACGGTTGGTTCCGACCACAAGCTGGCAGCAAACCCTGGATTTTGCTGAGAGCAGGGCCTGCGATATTATTTCTCTTGCCATGTCAACCCCGAAAAGAAGGCTCTTTCTCAACTTCAGCGCTCCCCTGTTCACTGCACCGTTAGTCGTCGCCACCAAAGCATCATCACCATTTATTGCCGACTTCGGCGCCCTCAAGGGAGAGCGTGTAGGTGTCAAGAAAGACTATGCCTTTGGTCACGTCCTCAAAGAAAAATACCCAGAGATAGATATTGTCAGCGTCGATACGGTGGAACATGGCCTTGGCATGGTTCAGGACGGCAGGATCCATGGCTTCATTGGCTCCCTGCCAAAGCTGGTGTATACCATTCAGAAAAAATTTCCCGCTGGGTTGAAAATTGCCGGAAACATAGGGGAAGACCTTGAACTCCGCATGGGATTGCGGAACGACGAGCCGCTCCTGCTCACGGCTATGGATAAAGCAATTGCGTCATTATCCCCGGAAGAGCATCAGGAGATTCTCAATCGATGGATATCTGTGAAATATGAGGAGGGGGTTGACTACCGACTCATTACTCGCATCCTGGTTGGTGGAGCAATACTCTTTGCCCTGCTCCTGTACCGCCAGGTAACCCTCAGGGGCTTCAACAAAGAACTTCAACAAAGAAACAGAGAAATTGTCAAACAAGCCGAACTGCTTCAAAAAACCCAACAAAAACTGTTGTTAACGCAGCATGCTGTCGACTCGAGCTCTTTTCCTATTTTCTGGATTCACTATGACCTTGATTCCGGCAAAGGGCACATCGTCCATGCGAATACCGCGGCTTCAACAAGCCTTGGCTACACCGTAGATGAGCTCCTCCATGTTGAGCCCGCACGCATTGCCGGGTGCCTGGCGACGATGGAAAATAAACAACCTCCTGCTGCCGGCCACAATAACCTCAGCTCGCCGCCAGCAACTGCATTTCACCGAAAAGATGGCTCTTCCTTTCCGGCTGAGCTGCACGACAGCACCTTTGTGTATGAAGAAAAACAGTACCGCTTTATTTTCTTTTACGATATCACCATGCAGCAAGAGATGGAGGCCAAGCTGCACCGCTCCATGAAAATGGAAGCTGTTGGACTTATGGCCGGTGGAGTCGCGCATGACCTGAACAATATCCTCTCTGGCGTCATCTCCTACCCTGAGCTCCTTTTACTGGAGCTTGAGAAAAACAGCCCTCTGCGCCCACAGATTGAAGCGATTAAACGATCTGGCGAACAGGCGGCGGCGATTGTCGACGACCTGCTCACCATGGCCCGCGGCATAGCAGCGGTGCGCCAGACCGCAAATTTCAACGACATACTGCAAGAGTATCTCGACTCTCCCGAGTTCAGGCAATTACAGAAGCGTTTTCCTCGCGTTCGCTACTCGCTCCACCTGGCCACCGAGCTGGAGAATATTTATTGCTCAGTATTGCATATGAAAAAATCTGTGATGAATCTGATAACCAATGCCTATGAGGCCTCCCCCAGCGAAGGGACGGTGGTCTTGTCAACCTTCAATCGTCACCTAGAGCGCCCATTGGCGAGCAAGAACTATCTCCCTGCCGGGACCTATGCGGTTTTTCAGGTACAGGATACCGGACCCGGCATTCCGGATTCGGTCATCAGCCATATTTTTGAGCCTTTTTACTCGAAAAAAGAGATGGGCAAAAGCGGCACTGGTTTAGGACTGGCCATTGTGTGGAACAGTGCACAGGACCATGGCGGCAGTGTGCTTGTTGAAAACAACAGTACAGGAGTAAAGTTTGAGCTCTACCTCCCGACCACGAGTAAGGAAATAGACAATAAGGGTGAATTCAAGGTGGACCAGAAGCTCTTGGGCGATGGCGAAAAAATCCTCGTCATTGACGACGAGCCTCAGCTGCTGGATATAACCTGTCGCATGCTGGAACGATTGGGCTATGCGGCCCACCCCGTTCCCTCAGGGGAGGAAGGCATCAAGCGCCTCAAGAAGGACGATTTTGACGTGGTTGTGCTTGACATGAAAATGCCAGGAATGAACGGCAAAGATACCTATGCCGCCATGTGCACAATGAACCCCGGCCAAAAAGCTATTGTCATGAGTGGCTTCTCTGAAGATGCAAACGTGAGAGCCACTCTCTCCATGGGTGCCAACGCCTTTATACGCAAACCTTTTTCCCTGTACACCCTAGCTCAATCGGTACACAACGCCCTTAAGGAAAGTTCTTGATTACGGACAACACCAGACAAATCCTCTATTGCTCGGCTTGGTGAATCATGTTGTGCTTAACGGGCTGTATGCACCCTTTTTCTTTCCTCTTCCACAATAGAATTACCTTGAGCAGAACGGCACCTGCCGCAAGGCCGACCACCCAGTGTCCCAACAGACGACCTTACTTCCGTTCATTGCATAAAATACCGGTGCTGGAACTGATCATTGCATCAAAGATACACAGTACGCGGCACCCTTACGTTACGATCGTTGCGTAAAGTCCTCTCATCCTGCACTCCTGCTCCAGGCAACGCATAGAGGATTTTCTGATGCTCTGTACCAAGCCCTCCGCGCCCTGCTTTATTCTTACCAGGCATGAGAATTGCTTTTTATTTTCAAGATCTTTTGATTATTGTCTATCACATGAGCAAGCACCATATTCATTCATCCTGGAGAAGCTCTTATGGCGCAGAATAAACAGGCTATCTCACATGTTGGCCGTTATGAACAACTCATGAAAACGGTTTCAACCAATGATACCGTCTGTATTCCCATCGTTGCAGACCCGGATGCGGTTGCCAGCGCTCTTGCTCTTAAAAGGCTGTTCTGGAGAAAGGTGAAGAAAACGATCATCTGTCGAGTTAACGCCATAAAACGATCAGATAATCTTGCCCTGATCAGAGATTTGAAAATAACGCTCCCGTATATAAAAAGAGCAAAGACCAGTGATGTGACCAAGTGGGCGCTTGTGGATTCCCAGCCACACCACCATAAACTGCTCGGTAATATTGACTTCAGCATCATCATCGACCACCACCCGCCCAACCCCGAACTTGATGCCCCTTTTATCGATATACGGCAAGAATATGGTGCTGTGGCCTCAATCATGACCGAGTACCTGAAAGCTGCCGGCATTCCTCCCTCGGAAAAACTGGCCACTGCTCTTTTTTATGGTATCAAATCAGATACGGATAATTTTGCCCGGTCGTCTGTAAATGCTGATATCAAGGCGTTTCGCTTTCTTTACCCCCATGCAAATCTCAACCTCATCAAAAAAATTGAATCTTCGGAGATCAACAAAAAAAATATCACCGACTTTCGCAAGGCTTTCGAGGTCCTCAAGA
This sequence comes from Desulfogranum aggregans, assembly GCF_055398265.1. Taxonomy (NCBI): domain Bacteria; kingdom Pseudomonadati; phylum Thermodesulfobacteriota; class Desulfobulbia; order Desulfobulbales; family Desulfobulbaceae; genus Desulfogranum; species Desulfogranum aggregans. The sequence continues at coordinate 1,957,914 of NZ_AP042447.1, forward strand.
TTGTCGGCGATACGGCCTACATCCATATGGAGACAGTGGATGATTCGGATGTCCTGGTGATCCTCGCTGATTTTTTTCTCAAGATGGCTGAAATTTCCTGGTGCATGGTATCCGGTGTTTATGGGAAAAAACTCATTATCATCATCAGAAATGCCGGGTTTCGCCTTGATGCGGGAAAGGTTGCACAGCGTTTGTTTGGCAAGCTGGGATCCGCAGGGGGACATACGAGTGCTGCACGTGCCGAAATACCCCTTTCCGATATTGCCGCTGAGGCAGGGGGAGTTGAAAAAATTGAAGGCTACATTATAGCCCAGATAAAAAAGCGGTGAGCACCCTCTTTTGTTGCAAACTATATTCCTCGAGAATGAACCATGTCCGATCAAGAAACGAAGCAGAAAGTGCCTGAACAGCTTCACGCGGCCTGATCCCTCGCTGTCCAGGCTGGTTTGGAGAAACTGCCGACATGGCAGTTTCCAGTTCGAGCAGTTACCCGTTGTTTATTGAGGTCTCCTATGCGTGTCCTGCAATATGCTGTTCGCCTGCCCATGCTGTTGAGATACTTCGGCCAGTTGTGTATTGCTCTTGCTGCGCTGACCATTATCCCTTTTTCTGTTTCCCTCTACTTCGGCGAGTTTGCGGTTAGCCTTCGATACGGCATGGTGGCCCTGTTGGTAGCCGTGCTGGGCATCCTTCTCTCCCGACAGAAAACCGTTGAAACCATGCAGAGTAACGAAGCAATGGTGATTACGGTGCTCATCTTTCTCTTTTCCCCACTGGTCATGACCTGGCCGACCATGGCAGCGGGATTACGTTTTGGCGATGCCCTGTTTGAAACAGTCTCCGCCGTCACCACTACCGGGCTCAGCACCCTCCCCACCCTCACTGATGCCTCCCCATCCTTTCTTTTTTCCAGGGCGTGGATGCAGTGGATCGGCGGTCTGGGAATCGTGGTCCTCTGTATGGCTACTCTCATCCAACCGGGATTGAGCGCCAAACGGCTCGATCTTGCTGAAAGCTTTGAGGAAGATATCATCGGCAGCACCCGCAGCATTGCTCAACGCACATTCTTCATCTATTGCCTCTTGACCCTCATCGGAATTTTCGCCATGGTGCTGGCCGGTGCCGACACCTTCAATGCCATACTCTACGTGTTGGCTGCTGTCTCAACCGGTGGTTTTTCGCCTCACGATACCAGTATAGAGGCGCTCACCCCACCCGCTGCCCAAATCATTGTCCTCGCACTCTCAATGGCCGGCGGGGTTTCCCTGCTGCTCTACTCGAGAATCCACGAAAAGGGCTGGCGCTTCGTCTGCACCGACCAGCAACTCAAGGCGTTTCTTACCGCCAGCATACTGGTTATCCTCCTGCTTGCCTGTTTTCTGCGACTGCAGGACGGACTGCTCTGGAGTGAGGCATTTCGTCATGGCACCATCAACGGTCTTTCAGCAATCTCCACTGCAGGCTTTTCCTCTACCGATATTGCACAAATGGGCAATGGCGCACAGCTCCTCCTCATCCTGGCCATGGCCACAGGCGGGTGCGCCGGCTCCACTGCCGGCGGAATAAAAATGATCCGCCTTCTCGTTTTGTTTCGCATGCTCTACCTGGTGATCCAAAGGGCAGGCGCACCTCCACGAGCAGTTCTGGAGGCTCGGTTGAACAACAAAAAACTCGGCTCAGCAGAGATCATCAACGCGGTGAGCCTTTTTATTCTTTTCACCAGCACCACCGCAATTTCGTGGTTGCTGTTTCTCGCCTTAGACCATGCGCCGCTCGCCAGCCTGTTTGAAATCGTCTCAGCTCTCGGCACAGTCGGTCTTTCAGCAGGGATTACCACAGAAGCACTCCACCCTGTATTGAAAACCATCCTCTGTCTTGATATGCTGTTGGGACGCCTGGAAATAATAGCGTGGCTGATCTTTTTCCATCCAAAAACATGGATCGGGCTGCGCAAGGAGGAGTAAAGATGCGAATAGTTTTCTCAGGCATTAACTCGACCGTCATAAAGGCAGCAAAACAATTGATCGCTCAGGGCCACGAGGTGATCCTCATAGAAATAAACAAAGAAAAAATTGAGGAAATCTCTGACGAGCTGGACTGTAGTTTTCTTCGCGGTGATGCAGGCAAGCCGGCAGTTCTCCGCCAGGCGTCACCCAAAGACTGCGACTTCCTGTTTTGCCTCACCGACAATGATCAGGCGAACATCATTACCTCTCTTTTGGGTCGTTCCATGGGCTTCCACGCTATTATCACCTGTATCCAGGATGAGGACCTGCTGCCCCTTTGTGAAGAGTTGGGCATCGAAGACATCATTATTCCTGACCGAACCATGAGCCAGTATATCGACAACATGGTACGCGGCCTCCACACTGTAGAAATATCAACTCTTTTACGGGGAGATGCCAGGTTTTTCTCGTTCATTGCCGATGAGGATGACGCGGTCCAGGTCAGTGAAATGGAGCTGCCCGATCGCTCCAAAGTGATGTACTACTACAGAGATGGAGCCTTCTTTTTTGCCGACCAGGAGACCCAGCTACGCCCGGGAGACGAGGTGGTCATCCTGACAAGCAGCGAGCACCTGGTCGATTTGAGTAAGCGCTGGCATGCCGAAAAAAAAGAGGAAGGAGCGTAAAGCCCAGGCCAAAATCCTCCGCATGCCCCTTGCGTCAATTTCAACCCAACCTGTGGATATGGGAACTGATTGGGATCTTATATCAAATTTTGCTATCGCCATGCTGGCCATTGTCAACCCCATGGAAAAAATTCCGCTATGGGTGGCCGCTTCTTCCGGAGAGCATCGCTCCTTTCGCTGGCTACTGGCAGGGCTGGTCATCGTAACCTGCGCCTCTATCCTGCTCTTTTTCCTCTTTTTTGGCCAATTCCTGCTGCTGAAGCTGAAAATTGACCTGGCCAGTTTCAAGATCGGCGGCGGGCTTATTTTACTGCAATTTGGCTTTAGTGTCCTTAAAGGCACGGCTGTAGAATTCGACGAGGTGGAGCGCAGCGAATCAACCACCACCCTTTCCAGAGTCCTTCAACGCTACCAGCAGATCTTTATTCCCATAGGAGTGCCGGTCATTGCCGGGCCGGGAGCTATAACGACCGTCATTATTTACGGTCACGAAAGCGGTTCCCTGCTGACGACCATTTTTCTGAGCGTGACCCTGGTCGCTGTCCTGCTCATCCTCCTGATGGCCCTTCTCAGCGGTTCCATCATCCAGAGGGTCACCGGCACCCTGCCGCTTGACCTTGCTTCTCGGGTTTTTGGCATGATCCTCATCGCCATCGCCGTCCAGTTCATGGTCGAGGGCCTGGTGATCACCTTTCCCGGATGGGCCGCTGTGCCTTAGCCGAAATTGCTTTGGCTGCACGATGCCGCGCCCTTTTTCATTGACATATTAATGCGATATGTTCTGTTAGCCGGGATGGGGGCTGCAATACTTTCATAGAAATCTTAACTTTCACCAGGAAAAGGGTAGCGTAAGGTATGCAACAGACACAAACGGATGATTTGGTTGTGGTTGGCATCGGTGCATCAGCCGGAGGGCTTGAGGCACTGAAAGCACTGCTGCCCTCGCTTCCGACCACAGGTAATGTCGCCTATGTGGTGGTGCAGCACATGGACCCACAGCACCACAGCCTGCTCGCCTCGCTGCTGAAAAAGACCACCGACATGGCTGTTGTCGAAGTGGTAAACGATCTTGCCCTGGAGGCCGGAAAAATATTTACTACCCCTGCCGGCCACAATATTACGGTGCGAGATTCAAGGCTCCTCCTTTCCCAAACCAAGTCAGAAGGTGGTCCCACGCCCAATGTTGATCTTTTCTTCACCTCGCTTGCAAACCACTATAAAAAACGCAGTATTGGCATTATTCTTTCCGGCACCGGCAAGGATGGCGCCAGAGGCCTGCAAGCCATCAGGGCCGCCAACGGGATCACCCTGGTGCAGCAACCGGAGACTGCCAGATATGACGGCATGCCCAAGGCTGCTATTGGCCTGGGATGTGTTGACCTTGCCCTTTCCCCGGAAAAGCTCGGCCAGGAAATCGCCTCAATACTGGATACCGGTACCGTCAGCGAGCCCACCCGTGACAGCGAAATCAATCCTGGCGACCTGAACCGCCTGATTACGGCCATACAGGAGCATACCGGATACGACTTTTCCGACTACAAGGAAGCTACCCTGCAACGTCGGGTATGGCGGCGCATCGCTGTCCTCAAATTGAAAAATATAGCAGACTATCTCGCATACACCCACAAAACACCTGCTGAATACCAGGAACTGGTAAAGGATGTGCTGATATCGGTCACTGGTTTTTTTCGCGATCCAGAAGCCTTTGAGGCACTGGGTAAAGAGCTCAAGCGATTACTGGGATCAGAAAACAGGGAACCGCCCTTTCGGGTATGGATTCCCGGTTGTTCAACAGGAGAAGAGGCGTACTCCCTGGTCATCCTGTGCGCAGAAATCCTCGGGCAGGCCTTTTTCAATTTTGATCTCCAGTTCTACGCAACAGACATTGACGCGGAAAATATAGCCTATGCCCGCCAGGGCATATACCCGCTCTCCAGCCTCGAAGCCATCTCTTCTGAACGTATAAGCAAATACTTTACCCATGATGAGGGATTTTATCGGGTCATCAAGCCGCTCCGCGAACGCATTGTCTTTGCAAAACAAGACGTCATTCACGACCCGCCTTTCGCCCGCCTGCAGCTCATCGCCTGCCGCAACCTGCTCATCTACTTCAAGCCGGAACTCCAGATGAAGATCCTGGAGACCTTTCACTATGTCCTGAATGCCGATGGCCTCCTTTTTTTAGGAAAAAGCGAGTCAGCCTCCCAATGCAAGGGACTTTTTCTGCCGGTCTCCAAAAAGCATAAACTCTTCAAAAAAGAACAGGCTGCAGTTCGCTATCTCCCCCTTGAAAGGCGGAATTTTTACTCCACTTACCAGCACTCGCACCTTGGCAAAGCAAAGACGGAAAAAAGCAAACCCTCTTTTGGCGAAATCATCGACAGCGCCATCGCCAGTATGTTTTGTCCCTCTGCGGTACTGATCAACAACAAGACCGACCTGCTGTTTATTAAAGGAGAAGCAAGCAAATACTTCCAGCTCCGTGAAGGCAGCCTGGGAGCGAGTGTCATTGATCTGGTCAATCCGGAAATTCGCCCCGCTTTGCGTTCATCCATCATTCGCGCCCAACGTGAAGAGCGGGAAGTCAGCTGCAAACGCATACGCTACAACGACCCGGACGCCGGAAACAGGTACGTGGATATCCGGGTTCGCCCTCTGGAGGCCACAAAGGAACAGGGAGGGTTACTGGTTGCCACCTTTAGTGAAACAGCGGCGCCTGAGCTTGTCCAGGCGATAGAGGAAGCGGATATAGACGAGAAGGATAGACAACGTATAATTGAATTAGAACAAGAGCTTGCTGCTGCCTATGAACGATTGCAAACCACGGTGGAAGAGCTTGAGACGTCTAACCAGGAGTTACAGTCGCTTAATGAAGAGCTGCAATCCTCCAATGAGGAACTGCAGGCAACCAATGAAGAGTTTGAGACCAGCAACGAAGAGCTCCAGGCAACCAACGAGGAGCTGAACACGGTCAATCAGGAACTGCAGGTAAAATCACAGGAGCTCGGCGAAGCAAACGATGACCTGGAAAACGTGTTCCGCAGGCTCGATATCCCCCTGGTGGTGATCGACAAAGAGATGCGCATTCGACGCAGTACGCCTGCAGCAGCATTGATCTTTGACATCAGGCCAGGGGAAGAAGGGCAGGTGATCACCAACGTCGGCACCCGTTGCACCCTGCCGAATTTTCGCGAGCACCTTGATCAGGTGATAGCCACGGGAGAAGTCATCGAGTTGACCATCTCCGGTGCAACCAGGGTCTATAGCAGTAAATTCCATCCGTATCATGATGAAGCTGAGACCATCAGCGGAGCCATTCTCTCTTTTTATGACGTAACCTCGAGCCATAGGCGCCAGCAGGAATTTCAAGCACTGGCGGAAAACGCTCCTGACATAGTGGCTCGATTTGACCTGCAGTTGCGTCACCTGTATGTCAACGATGCCGTTGAAGAGTATGCGGGCCTGGAGAAAGAGGCGTTCATTGGCAAGACCAATCGCGAACTGGGCATGCCAAAGGATCTCTGCTCGCTATGGGAAGAGGAGATGCGCAAGCCGCTCCTTACCCAGCGTGAACATGACTTTGAGTTCACCTTTCCTTCTGTTGACGGAAAAACCAGCCATTTTCACGCTCGGATTGTGCCGGAATTCTCTGCCAATGGCGCCATATCCTCTCTGCTGCTGGTATCTCGCGATATCACCGAGGAACGAAAAAAACTCCTGGAACTCAACGACACCTTGAGCAGTATCAGCGACGGCTTCTTTTCCCTCGACCAGGACCTGCGTATCACCTATTTCAATCGGGCCGCGAGCATACTCTTGGATCGAAACCCTGAAGAGGTGCAGGGAGAAAAAATCTTCGATGTGTTTCCAGAGGCTGCAGGATCAATTTTTGAAAAAGAGTACCGAGCTGCCCTGCGCGACAAGCAACCTCGAAATTTCGAAACCCACTTTGAGGTTGAACCGTATGCGAACTGGTACAACGTCAGAGTGTTCCCGAAAAAAAACGGGATATCCGTCTATTTTCAGGTCACCACTGCCCAACATACAACCCTGCTGGAACTGGAACGAAACAAAAAAATTCTGCAGGCCATCATTGATAACATCCCGGTAATGATAACCACCTATGATCAGCACCACCATATCACTCTGGTCAACAAAGCCTTTGAGCACATTAGCGGGTGGACCCAGGAAGAGGTCAATACCGTTGACGTGATGGCACAATGCTACCCAGACCCTGAGCTGCGGAAAAAAGCAGCCCAATATATGGAAAAAGGGAGTACTGAATGGAAAGAGTTTCCCTTGACCAGTAAAAGTGGCACAACCGTGGATACAGTCTGGTCAAACGTAAAGCTCGATGACGGGTTCCGCATCGGCATAGGACTGGACATCTCAGAAAAAAAATTGATCGAGAAAAATCTGCGCGAACACCAAAACGTTGAGTCACTGGGGACCCTTGCCGGGGGGATTGCCCACGATTTCAATAATATTCTGGCGGTTATCCTTGGTAATGCAGAGATAGGCCTCGATGCTGTTGACGATTTCAACCCGGCCAAACGCTCCCTGGAAGCGATCATTCAATCAAGCAGGAATGCTGCTGAACTCGTCAAACAGATCTTAACCTTCTGCCGCAGGGAACAGATAAAAAAAGTGGAACTGGATACGCCGGCAGTGGTCAGGGAGGCACTCCATTTTACCCGCGCTACCATCCCAACCACTATCGAGATCAGTGAACGAATCAGCCCGGATTGCGGTCCAATTCTGGCGAACAAGACCTACATCCACCAGGTCCTGATCAACCTGTGCACCAATGCCGCCCACGCACTCACGGACGAAAAGGGAGAGATAGCGGTGGAGTTGCGCCAGGAACAGCTTGCTGAAAGGGATCTCGTCAATGAACCGACAATCGATCCCGGCTATTTTGCCGTCCTCACGGTGGAGGATACGGGGTGCGGCATGAGCAAGGAGACGATGGATCGAATTTTCGAGCCCTACTTCACGACCAAGGAGGTCGGCAAGGGCAGCGGAATGGGTCTTGCCGTTGTCCACGGTATCATCAAGCGAAGCGGCGGATTCATTCGGGTCAGCAGTACCGAGGGAAAAGGAACCCGGTTCAGGGTCTATTTCCCCATCATACCCAGTCGACAACACCAGCAGGCTGCTGGCGGAGAACAGCCACAGACCGGGCAGGCACCACCCAATACACACATCCTCTTTGTTGATGATGACGACGGGATAGTACAACTCAACCAACGCCTGCTCCATCACGCTGGATACGCGGTCACCGCAATCAGCGACAGCGAGCGCGCACTCCAACGCTTCCGCAAGACACCTGCTGCCTTTGATCTCATTATCACCGACCAGACAATGCCTCACCTCTCCGGTGCTGAACTGGCAAAGAAAGCGCTCGCCATCAGAGCGGATATACCGATCATTCTCTGTACGGGACACAGCGCCGTCATCGACGAAGAACAGGCAAAAGCCATCGGCATTAAGGCGTTTTTGATGAAGCCAACAGCCAGAGAAGAGCTCCTTGCCACCATACAGGAAGCGCTCGACCAGCAAAAGGAGGATTCCTTTTCTGATCAGTAGCGGACCAAGCGCCCGTGAGAACCCAGCCCCTGAGGCGTGGAATGTACTTATTCTTTGCCAAAAAACGGCAATCAATCGTGCACCGCAGGCGCACGCTGCCGCCCTGTGAGCGCGAACTATGGATCGCGTTTTTTCAACAAGGAATACGCCCCGATTCCCAAAACAAGGAGAACGGCCAGACCGGCCAGAACAAGCGGATCGACCCGGACAAGCCCTCTGCCGAGCACAATAAAGGGGACATTCACAATAAGGTTGGCCAACCAGCCAATAGCGAGATATTGTCGAAAGGGGAGATCAGCCATGGCCAGCATATAGTTTTTCAATGCATAGGGCAGCCCGGGAACGACCATTAAGGTAAAGCTGAGCCGTTTGCGTTTTTCCTCGGGAAGCTGTGGGATGGTTAGCGCATAACTTTGTAAAATCCGGACGAGCAGTGGTCGAAGCATCGAGTGAACGATACCGTATGTTGTCACGAGATGGAAAAACGTTACACCACTTGCCAGCACTATCCCCTTACCGATCCCAAACAGGACACCAATCAGCACAAGAAAAATACTGATCGGCAGACCAAGGAGCGGCAGCAGCGCCATCAGCAAAAGAAAGACATACCGATTGGCCTCTGCTTGCAGGTAAGCAGAGAGGGTGTCCAATGAGGCATCGGTAAAAAAGAGGAAATAAAAGACGGTCCCCGCAGCAGCCGATGCCATGAACAGCCCAGCAATTTTTTTACACCTCGGTTTACTCTTGCCCATCCTCTTGCTCAGTTCAATGTACTCCACATCCTATGCACGATTTGATGAACAATCATGGAGAAATGCTCTGCGCAAGGGCTGACGCCTTTTCCTGCAGCAGATCCCATTCAACCCGAATTCGTTGGATCAGTTCATCCAAGCTGTCGGTCTCGACCGCCTCTGCCCGTTGCTGCTGGAGCGTACGGGTATAGAGCTGTAAAAGCAGCTCGGTGCATTTTTCCCTGGAAAAATTGCGTGCGGTTTGGCTCGCCTGCGCTCTCCATTGGGCCATGGCATTCCGAGTCAGCACATCGGCTATGGCCGCTGCAAAGGCATCAACCGAGCAATCCGCAGGCAGCACCCGGCCGTTCTTTCCATCGTCAACAACGTCATTGACCCCGGAGGCGTGCAGAGCAATGACTGGTGTTCCGGCAGCCATGGCTTCCATGAGTACCAGCCCCTGGGTTTCTGATTTGGAGGCAAAAACAAAAATATCCATAGCGTTATAGCAGTCTGCCAGCTCATCACCTGCCAGGATTCCGGGCATGATCAGCCGCTCCTCAAGGCCGGCCCGGGCAAAAATCCTTTGAATCTCCTGTTCTGCATCTCCACCGCCTGCAACAACAAAAACAGCATCCGCTCGTTGTTGCATACAGCGTGCTACGGCCCTGGCCAGATAAGGAAGGTTTTTCTCGTGAGCAAGTCGGCCAACATGGCCAATTATGGTGCGCTCTCGGTCCAGTCCCCTGGCTTCTCTGAACCGGAGACCGTTGCCCTGCTGAAATGAATCAAGATCTATACCTGTCGGCAGCACCTCGACACCCGTGGTGACCCCTCTCTCCTGCAAGAGCTTTTGTATGCTTGTGCTCGGTGCAATCACCGTATCGCACAGGTTAGCGTACTCCGTGGCTAGGTGGGTCACAAACCGCTTCAATGCTGCAGAATCAAGGGGAACATAATGGGTGTACTCTTCGTAGCGTGTATGGTGGGTGAATACGATCGGCACGTTCAGGCGCTGGGCCGTACGCAGGGCCGTATCACCAAGCAGAAAAGGATGGTGACTGTGGATAATATCAGGCGCAAAGGCGTCGATATCATTATCCACCAGACCGGGAACCGGAACGCGTACCGAAAAGTCACTGCCGTTGAAATTCTGGATCGCCGTCACCCTGCGTACATGCTGCTCATCTTCCGGAGGGGCTTTTCCGTCAAACGTTGGAGCGACGACCATCACTGCGTGCCCCATTTTCCGCAGCTCCCTGGAAAAAGTAGCAACCGAGGTGGCCACACCGCCCACATGCGGAAGATAGGTATTGCTGAACATGCATATTTTCATGGTTGTACTCCTGGGTTCTTATACGCTGACGGGTTCCAACCTGCAGCGATACTCTGGCGGCGTCAGGTTTACTGCAGTATAACCGGGTATCTCCACCCGAATGTCGGGAAGCCCATTACCTGTTTCAGAAAACTCCACCCGGAGTTCTCGATTAACAACTTCCACCGTGAAACTGCCGTACGGGGTCCTGGTCGGTCCAAAAGAGATCCGGTGTCCGTGCTGCAGCCACTCCGGCCGTATGCCTCTTCCAATGATAACCTGTCCCGTTTCCTCAGCCACAAACATATTTCGCAGCAGCATCACATACTCGGCAGCAGCCCACCCGTGCTGCCCATCACCCATACAGCCTCCATGCGTAATGGGATGAATTGCCTCTGGCCACTGACCGGTGGGGGAAGCCAGATCAACCACACCGCTGAGCAATTGGTAAAATCTTGCATCGCCTGCCCGCAAATAGGATTGAGCCAGCATCAACGTCATGTAGATATTAATACCTGAGTGAATCATGTCTTGAAAAAAACACCCGCCATGGAGGCAGTTCTCCATAAGGAAATCAGCGGTCGCCAAAACCCGCTGTTCCCCCGGCTCCATAAGCTGGAGCGGATAGTCAACCGCAAGCGCGCCAATGGCCCCGGAATCCATACGTCGGTTGGGCGAAGTGGGAATGGCATGCAATTGCCGCTCTTCCATTACCCGTTCGATACTGCGAAAAATGCACTGACGCATTTCCGCTGCATATCGCCTGTAACTCGAGGCCTTGCGTGGAGCATCCGCTTCCTCCATCACTTGGGCGGCTGCCTCCAGGCCGGCAACAGCCCAGAAATCGTCCCAGTAGTAATAATCATTGGGGCCGAAATGCTCAGCACTGAAACCAGGCGGCAGAAGGCCATCATACTTCGCGTCGGCAGAGGAAACCCTCTTGCGGTTGATCCATTCTGCACCCTTGCTGATGGCATCCAGCCACTGCTGGGGCAACTCGCCGCCATACAGCTGCCGGTAACGATTATACAGCCACAGTACCTGGCCGTTGGCATCCCACTCACCCTCCTGGGAATGAAAAAAGCCGTCCCTGTCCTGCAGCTGGGCAAAATGATCGATTTGCCGAAAACCTCTCTCCTGGAATCCTACGGCCAGCATGGGATGAAGCATCAGGCAGGCATCCCGAAACCAGAACCGGTTATAGGTATATGGGCCGGGGACGATAGCATCAGCAGCCAGATGAATCAGGGTGCGAATGGCTGTATCGTAAAGGAACTGGATATTATCATCAGGAATGACCAGGCGGGCAGAGGGTGCGACGGCCTCCTTCCACTCTGAACAGGGGGCGGCTTTAATCCTGGAAACCGGCTGGGCAAGAGGAACTCGGACTCGCACCCTTTTCTCGTTGCCGTGTTCGCCAGCGGCAAAAAAAGCCGCTGCCGATGCCATTCCGATCCGGGACTCCACCTGCTGAACGCTTTGCTCGTCCGGTAAGCGGTGACTTATATCGCCATCGCGATAATTGGCAAAAAGAAGCTTTTCCGCAGGTTCACTGAACACGACCTCCTGCGCCTTGTTTACCAGCCATCCACTGTTCCTGCCGACCCCTTCGACCGACTCAATAAACTGAACCCCCTCGGGGTTATATGGCCGCAGAGCAACAACAAGCCATCCACCTGGAGGAGCTGCGGCAACCGCTGCAGAAATGTTGACCACTGCCTGCTCCCCGGTTCGTTCCAGGTTCACAGTGGTCTCAAGGCACATGCCTTCTGCCTGGCACCGGGTTGTAACGGTACGGTTTTCGTCGTCGACCAGGCGTTGGTCCACCTGCTCCAGCCTAGAGGGAAAAACCGTTTTCCCGTCGCGGCCGTAAAACCAGCAATCAATTGACCAGCCATCTTGTAATGGGGTCACCAGACCGCGTGGATCAACGATGGGATAGAGAGCGATATCGGGCAACCCGACCGCGGTCCAGTTACGATGAGTGAGGTTGACATGGGAAAAGGAAAACGCTCTGGGGATAAACGAAGGATCGCTTGGATTAAACTGCCTGACAGTCCAATAGGGCCAGACCCAGTCCAGATTATGTTGGATGGCTTTGGTATTCAGCAACCCGCGAGCATGAAAGACCATCCCAGCTCGGAGCAGTTCTATAGGCTCCTGAACCTCCGAAGGTTGCGCAAAACTACGCAGTCGAGCCAAAAAGGTAACCGGATCGAGAAAACCATATTTTCTTGCAGCTCGATTGAGCAGGAACTTCCAGGGAAAAAATCGAAAAATCATAGATCACCGTTTATTCACCATCATCTCGGACTCGAATCCTGCCCCAGAGAGTCACCCCCGTAAACAGCGGGCCCCCTCCATCAGCAACACGTGCCCCCCGGCTGTCCGATGCAACCGGAATTATCCTCTATTTTCGGAAAAAACCTCTGCACCGGGCAACCCAGCCACCGCTCTGCCATCGTGCTTGGCATGTACTCGCCCTCTCTCCACATCCCCTCTCCCCCAAGGTACCGGAAAAGTTTATCCCAGCCCCATGCACCAATCATGCTAACCGGCACCAAGATTGCAATGATTCGTTGAAAGCGCGGGCACCCAATAGAGGAAGTGCAGGAGCGCATTGTAGCTCAGCGGCTGCGTTGAGGGGTTAGTACAGGAAGGCATCCCGCAAAGCATTCACGGCAGTCTCAGGTATGTCGTGTTCTTTCATAACCTGTTTGAGCTGCTCAAAGTGCTCTTCTTTTCTGATCAATGACTTTTCTTCGTCGAGCCCTTCTTGAATAAAACCAACGACAACCTCTTCTACTTCGACATCTTTTGCCTCAGCAAGGACGTGTAATTTGTTAAATACATCAGATGCAACAGTAATTTCCATTGTATGCTTTTTATCAGAAACATTATGTTGTGCAGTTTTCATTTTACCTCCTGCTGTTTTTAGAACAATTGACCCGTTATAGGTTTTCACCCCATCCTGGTCATGAAAAATTTAATGAATAATCTCTTCAAATTTTCCATGCCCCCATTTTTATGAAAACACAGGCAAAATATTTCTACATAACCGCATGTACCTCTTGTGGACATGCATTCACCAACCTTTATACAAGGAGATGTAATGGCAACTAAATCAGAGATTTATAAATGTGAAGCTTGCGGCAATATCGTTATGGTTCTTCATGGCGGCGATGGCGACCTGGTCTGCTGCGGAGAGGACATGGTGTTACTCACGGAGAATACGGTCGACGCTGCCACGGAAAAGCACGTTCCTGTTATCGAAAAAGTCTCCAACGGATACAAAGTTACCGTAGGGAGCACCCCTCACCCCATGGAAGAGAAACATTATATTGAGTGGATTGAGCTTGTTGCCGACGGCATAAGCTACTACCAGTTTCTCCAGCCAGGAGCAGCCCCTGAGGCCTTTTTCTGCCTTGAAGCAACCGATGTCTCGGCCCGGGAGTACTGTAATATTCATGGGCTGTGGAAGGCATAGCGACTTCCGCTTCCTGTTTCCCTTTTCTGCCATGGAGGAACCGCAACGCACTGTCCCTTGGGTACGGTGCGTTGCTCCTGTTCTCCGTGCAAGGCCCTCTCCAGCACCAACTCCTGGTTGGGTGCGCTCACGACGATCAGCAGCAGGTCTCCATCTGATAGTGCTTGCCGTCGACATTGACAAAATGTATACCGTCTAGCTTTGGCAACCCGGCTATTTTCCAGGCTTTCATCGGATTGATAAACTCGTTGTTCATACATTGTTTCGGCTGGTCCACATGCTTGCACACATAATTGAGCATGGGAAAGGCCTCGTACTGGCGGTAGTACTTTCGTATAAACTCAATAATTTCTATCTGTTCTGTCGAAAGTTCATCGATATCAAGCCGTCGGGCAATAGCCCTTGCCACATCATGGCTCCAGTCATCCTGGTTGACGAGAAAATCTTCCTCATCCAGAACAATTGTTTTTCCGGCTACAGGTAATTCAGGCATAATGGACTCCTTGTTCAATTCATGGTTTACCCTCATTTTTGCAAAAGGCATACCATGAGCGCGGGGAGTACAGCGAAACCGAGGAATGAAAACGGCGGGGGGCTACTCCGGCTAGGAGGAGGACTGGCGTGCAGGAAGGTTGTATTTTTTCAACAGATCATAGAGGCGTGATCGGGAAAGATCGGCAATCTGGCAGCATTGCTTTATATCGCCGCCGGTCAGGGCGAGCACTTTCTGCAGGTATCTTTCCTCCTGGTAGGCAATGGCCTGTTCGCGCGCTTGCTTTAGGGTCGGCACGGCCTGCCCTGATTCTTCAGCCGAAAAATCGTCGGGAACGTGACGATCTGCAGCTTTACTTTGCTGCAGTTTTTTTTGGGCGACCTGCACCCGAATACCGGGAGGCAGATGAATCGGATACAACACCGTACTTTCCCGCGCATCGACGATCGATCGTTCTATGGCCTGGAAAAGTTCCCGTACGTTTCCAGGCCACTCGTACTGGGTAAGCACCAGGAGAAAGTCCGGGGAGAATTTTTTTTTCTTCAATTTCTCCCGCTTACAGAACTTATCACGGCAGTAGTAGGCAAGCTCGGCAATATCCGCAACCCGGGTCCTCAACGCAGGGAGTTCCAGATGAAAGGTCTTTAAGCGAAAAAGCAGATCCTCTCTGAACTCGCCCGCCTCTGTCATAGCGTGCAGATCTTTGTTGGTTGCAGCTATCAGCCTGAAATTGATTTTTCTTTCCGTGGTTGCCCCAACCGGAAGATAGGTGCGTTCCTGAACAATACGAAGAAATTTTTTCTGGATATCAATTGGCAGCTCTCCTATTTCGTCAAGAAACAGGGTGCCGCGGTCAGATTGCGGGATAAGGCCGGGCTGCTGTTTATCGGCTCCGGTAAACGAGCCTTTGGCATGGCCGAAAAGAATGGATTCTGCCAAAGAGGGGGGCAGTGCGGCGCAATCGACTATGGCGAAGTTGTTTTCCGAGCGGGAGCTCAGGTTATGAATGGTGGCCGCAAAAAGTTCCTTGCCAGTCCCTGATTCCCCGGCTATCAACACGTTTGCATCAGACTCTGCAATGCGCACAGTCAGGTCGATACAGTTTTGCATTATCTTGCTGCTGCCGATAATGCCGCTGCTCCTTAGCTCGGCCCGTACGCCCTGCAGGCGCTTCTCGAGGTCTTCAACTTTGTTCTTTCGATAGCGCAGCGCCCGGCGGACAATTTTCGGCAAGATATCCGCCGGCGATGAATCGATAATATACTCCCACACCCCTGCCTTGAGTGCTTTTTCCGCCTCTAGGGGATCGCCGTCTATGGTGAAGATAATAATTTCAGGACTGTCCAGGCCTGCCTGCAGATCAGGAATTATCTCACTGGCAAGCCCATCGGAAAGGCGATCCCGCAAAAGCACGACGTCGTAGCCGTCTTCCCTGTTTTTCCCTACACCTTCCTGGAGCGTAGATGCGCAAACAATGCGGCCTGCACTGTCAGAGAGATTGTCCTCCAGTAGGGCCCGCAGCTTCGGGTCGCTGTCGATAAGCAGGAGGGCTGGATGTGACGGGGTGGTGGTCATAAAACCGACAACTCGAGTGAGTGAAAGGGTATGAAATCGATAAAACAGTGTTTCCCCATAACCGCTCTATTTAACCATACAATTTAACAAAAACACAACAAAATCAGGAGGAGAAGGTCATGTGCGCCGGCGCGTTATCCATCACCAGACGGTGAGCGCTGCCATACCGCGCCCTGGACTGAGATGGCGGGTGTTTTCCTTTGCTTGACATGCCGGAGCAGATTTTATAAGTATCTGCACTATAGTGGCCTGCCGGCAGCGCACATAGGTGTGCGGGCACACCCGTCAATAAGAAGGAAGGCCCTCGAAAAACTCCTTTTGTCTCTAATCAAGAACGATTCCTGCATGCAACAAGGTATCTAGGCAAAGCACGTTTTCTTGTACAATCGAGGTCTACGAAATACAGTTCGCACCATCTACACAGAGTAAAAAATTGGTCACTACCTACGGGGTGGTAACTCCGCAGTATCGTTATCCTCCGAACCGTAACTGTCCTCCACAGGAACCGCCCTTACACCCGCAGATTCCGCATGCATGCACTGTCAATATTGATTGTAGAAAAACATAGCGATGACATCATCCTGATAAGAAAGTGCCTGGAACAAAAACAGGCCGACAGCGATGCAATCGAGGAGGCTGGCACGTTGCAGAGTGCGCTGGCCCTTCTGGACCATTATGATTTTGATGTGGTGCTCACTAACCTTTTCTTGCCAGACTCTCAAGGGCTGGACACTGTTCGCCGATTAAGCAAGGCTTCGCCCCATTCGGCAATCATCGTTATTACCGATCGGGAAGATGAGGCACTGGCTCTTCAGTGCGTACGATTTGGCGCCCAGGACTATATCGAACGGCAGAATCTCTCGCCCTCCTCACTCGGCAAGTCTATCGCTCACTCCATCGAACGAAGAGGTATTCTGCAGAGTAAAGAAGACCTGCTCAATGACCTCACCTCAGCTCTGGAGCAAATCAACAAACTGGAAACGATCCTCGCCTTATGCGTGGGATGCAGAAAAATAGAGAGTGACGATAAGGGGTGGATGGATATCGATGAATATTATCAGGAAATAATTCAGTCTCATCAGGGAAGAAAGCTTTGTCCGGAATGTCGGGCAACCTTTACCGCACAATTCACTCCAACCAAGAAAAATGAACGATAATCAGGCACACCGCCCACTGCAGGGTAATCGTCTGTGCACGATCAGGTAAGTATCCGGCCGTCATGCTGCAGCAATCTGCCACTTTGCTCCAAAGTAAAGGCCTGGATAATGCTTCTCATTCCAGCAACGCTTTGTTGCGGCGAAATGCCCTCTGTTCCCCCCATACGGCTCATCACCCGGCCGGGATGAAAGAGCAGCACCCCGATTTTTCGCCGCTTCAAGGCCTTGACCTGGCCTTGCATTGCCACATTGAGCGCAGCCTTGCTTGAATGGTAATATATCGCATCCACCTGATCAAGGCCATCGCAGCCCGCTGTTGCACAGCTCAAGACCACCACCAGTCGGACCTGACTGCTTTGTTCGATATTGTCTAACAGGGCCTGGGTTACCCGGACAGTCCCCATGGTATTGGTCTCAAAGGTGCGATACCAGAGATCGTACTGGAAACAATCCGTGCCAGCGTGACCGCTCTTGAAGCGTACGCCGGCATTGTTGATCAATACATTGATAGGGATGTTGTTCAGTTCCCGGATGACACTGCTGATGTCCTCGCTTTTGGTTATATCAAGACGCAACAGGCGAACTTCACTGTAAATCTGGGCAAGGCGGAGTAGCTCTTCTGCTTCAGCCGGTCGACGACAGGTCGCATATACCCGCCACCCGTCCTCCAGGTACTGGCGAACAAACTCAAGCCCCAACCCTCGATTACTTCCGGTGATAAGAACTCTGTTCAAAATATTGCTCCATCCCGCTTCATTCCTGGTATATACAGCACATCGTGCCATACTCCGCAATGCCCGCGCCATTTGGTGCTTGCCCAAAGGGAGCAAGCCATGATGCAGGGAGGCAAAGTGTCCGATTGTTCCTCCTGCAGGTTCTTCAAGTACATGCAACTCTTCACCATCAGGTCACCCGTTTTAGGCATTGTCCGCAGGTTTTTCGGTTGTTTCGTCCTGGCCGAGAGGAATGACAAACAGGGGCACAGGACAGTGCCTGATGGTCGATTCGGCTACGGAACCGATGAGCAGGCGATCAACACCGCTTCGCCCATGGGTTGCCATAACAACCACATCGATGTTTTTCTCTTCGACAAAATCGAGAATCACATCACGCGGATGACCGACTACAACATGGGATTCAGCATCCATACCTTCGGGCACCTGCTGCCTGGCAACAGCAGCCAGGCTTTTTTTCGCTGTTTTCACCAACTCATGCTCGTAGAGTCCAACGTCAAAAGTCGGTACCACTTCCACAGCTGAAACAGATTCGGGAAATATCGGTATGGGTGTTACCGCGTGCAGCACATATATTTTTGCCTGAAACCGCTCTGCCAGGGTGACAACGGCATCAATAATTTTCTGTGACGGGGTATAGCTCTCGGTCGGCCAAAGAATAGCTCTGATTTCCATGCTTAAACACTCCCTGCTGCAGGTAAGATAGCGTAGTCAAGTGCTGCGCCCGGTAAACGATGCGCGTCAAAGAGGACTACACGGTCTACATGTACACTCAACGGCGACTGTCAGCCGTGCATGTTTTTTCGATCTCCGATACCTTTCTTCCCCTGGTCCGGCGCTTTCTGCCTTGTTTTCTCTGTTCGCTGTTTTGCTTTTCCTCCACAATCGCATCAATCTGCTCAAATGTGGCTTGTAATATTTCCTTGGCGCTAGCTGTCGACATTGATCTCCTCGTGTGGGTTGGTTGATCGGTCTGTATACCTGTAATTGTCTCTTCAAATAGCATGCCAGGCCCAGCCGCCATGCCATCCTGAAAGCCAATGCCCTTTGTGCAGCCTGCCCCTCCCACCTGTTGCCATCTATGGCATGCGTGACTGGAACAATATTTGAATCGTAGTCTCCAAACGCTTCGGGGATATTCCCCCAGTTCAGGGAAACGAACCTACCCTGGGAAGAGGAGAAAGAGAAATGGGCTATCAACTGGAGAAGGGAAAAAACATAGAGGATGCCGTTCACAGCGTCGCAGAAGAGCAGGTAAAAAAAGCGATCGATGAATTACGCGACTCGGCATTGGACCCTCACCCCACAGTCCACCAGGTCCGGAAACGGTGCAAAAAGCTGCGAGGGCTGATACGGCTCATCCGCCCTGCGTTTGATGCTTACCGACAAGAGAATGTATTCCTGCGTGATGCCGCACGCGAGCTTTCCTCTATACGCGACGCCCAGTCGATCATCGAATCCGTTGACAGCCTGCAGACCTATTATGCCGGACAGGTGGATGAACACGTCTTCCACCAACTGCGGCAAGAGCTTGTCGCTCGTCGACAACGTATTACGGACGATCAGGAAGATATGGCTCAGCGACTGGAAATTTTCCTGGGAAAGATGCATAAACTGGAGCATCGAATAGAGGAATGGCAGGTAAACGAGGAGGGGTATGCCGCGGTTGCCGATGGCCTGCGCAAGACCTTTCGCAGGGGAAGGAAAGATTTTTCCCGTACCTACCTTTCTCCATCGACAGAGCGTTTCCATGAATGGCGCAAACGGGTTAAATACCACTGGTATCACCTGCGCCTGCTCCAAGGCATCTGGCCGGAAATGCTTACCGTACAGGAAGAAACCGCTGACAAGCTTGCCGATGCTCTTGGAGACGACCATGACCTGGATGTACTGTTGACGACCGTGCTGGCCACCCCGGATGCATTCGGTGATGACCGACAGCGCCAGGTGCTGTACGGACTTATCGACCGCCGACGCCACAGCCTGCGCACAGATGCCAGGCTTCTCGGCACCTATCTGTTTGCGGAAAAACCCGGTTCCCTGGTTCGGCGGTTTGGGACGTATTGGGAGATGTGGCAAAAACAATAACCAGTGAATGGCCCTGTTGAACCATTCTTTTCTAAAAAATCAGCTGTTATTGGGCCAGCGCAGCGCTGGCAGAACGGAAAAAATGAGGCAGGGAATAAAAACATCACGCGCCCTCCCAACTGCGGGAGGGCGCCTCAACTGTTTACAGGTAACGTATGATCAACGGCCATTCATAGGCGGTAATGCATGCCGGATACCTCCCTGTTTAGAACCGGTCTACTCTCCGGCTTTCCCTGCTGCCGAAGCGGCCTCCTCCTTACTGGTGTTAAAGGCATCAACAGCGTTTTCATAGGTCGCAGCAAACCCCTCTTTGACCTCGTGCCATGCTTTATCCGAACTATATTTCATACTTCCATACCATTCGGAAAGCTCATTTCGCTGCTGCTGTAACTGCTTGACCGATGCCCTGTACTTTTCTCGGGAGGAATCTTTCATTGCCGCCCACTGTTCGTCCATTGTTCCCTCCCAGGCCTCCACCTGTTCATCAAAGGATGCCATCAACTCTTTGGCTTTGGCCAGAGCAGCATCTTTCTGGGCGTTACTGTATTCGCCTATGGCGGCAACAGCTTCTTCTATCTCTTTTTTGGTTTCTTTTTTGCTTGTTTCCGCCAGTGCGGTGCATGAGGAAAAAAAGATAAAAAGAACAACAAGATAAAGCATCCTGAGGTAGATAGAACGATTGTTTGTATACATTGATTGCCTCCGATGTATGTGGTGATAAAAGTTTTTTAATAAAAAAACAAAATGTTAAGGCACTACGCCTCCTATCGCATCCTTCTTTTTCTCGCGGTCCCTGCTACCAGGGAAATGACGAACAAGACGATGAAAAGAAAAAATAAAATTTTGGCTATACCAGCCGCAGCGCCTGCAATACCGGTGAAGCCAAGTGCTGCGGCAACCACCGCCACAACGAGAAACAGCAGTGTCCATGTCAACATACGACCTCCGTTTACGTGATGATGAGCGCTAAAGCTACCCTGACAAGAGCGCAAGGACTTCACCCGTTCATCTGTGGACACAGGTTGTCCATATCCGCAGGAACCAGTCCCGAAAAGGCGGACAGGATCTACGCCCTGGTTTACCTAAAACTGCTTTCCCTGGATATGCTTTTTCAACTGGGCGATTTCCAGCCCCAATGCAACGCACTGTTTTCCCTCCATGCAATCGTCTGCATCGGGGACTTCCAGGTGGTGCTTGAGTTCGTGATCATCTTTCTTCAGGTCGACGACCCATGCATTTTTTTCCTGGTCAAATGCAACGTTGACATCAATTCCGCATTCACCGATTTCAGGGTACATAGAAATAATCTGACGACATAATTCATCTTTATCGTGCATCATCCACCTCTCTCTTTCTCTTTATCTGACGTTCGCTTCACTTCATGCGGCATTGTATAGAGCCGAGTAGAAGATGTGCCGAGTTTGGAGAAACTCGATCCATGCTCACGCTTCTACGAAAGAACTTACAAAAAGTATACCATTCACGGCGTAGACCAACGCCTGAACAAAACGACGTGGCCTGCCACCATGCCTGGGAAACGTCTGGGCACATTATTTGCTGGATATGGTGTAGGTGTACCCTCAATCTACGGTTGAAGGTTGAGCGACACTGGAGCGACATCGCCTGCTCTCGGACCTGTAGGTACATGATGATGGTTGAGCAAGTGAACGACCCCGTGAGTACGCCACTACCGCAAATCAACATACGGAGCATGATATGGAACGTCAAAAAGTAATGGAAGAATCGTTTCAACGGGCACATCGGGATTTCATCTCCAGCCTCTCTGAGACTATCGATCTGCTGGAAAAAGATATAGGTGAAGCCGCAGAGATGCAGCAAATATGCACTGACGAGTGGTGTAAGGCGACAGAGCATTATCTTGATGAATTGGGAAAATCCATCTTCTCCATCAGCGAGCCTCGTTGGCTGGGAGAGGAAGATTCAAACAAAATAAAAGAGCTGCGCAAGCGCCTGCATGACCTGTACGCCCAGTTCAAAAACGCAAAATCTGCATAGTTCGTCGTTGTTGTTCCGTTCCTGGCTGCAAATCAACCGGATAGGGGCATGAAGCGCTAACAGTTCCAATTGATACGTGCCCTCTCCTTATCCAACCCGGGGGGCAACATGGTGGAACAATCCGGTGGGACAGGCAACAACGGTTAGCATGCCAGCAGTGCAGGCTGAGGAAACTCATCCCAGCCTGCACCACGAATGGAAGCAAGAAAAGGATCTTAACAGCAGGTCACGGCTTCCTCGGTAAGCAGACTCCCCCTGCTCTTTTTTCCGGCAATAC
This sequence comes from Desulfogranum aggregans, assembly GCF_055398265.1. Lineage (NCBI taxonomy): Bacteria > Pseudomonadati > Thermodesulfobacteriota > Desulfobulbia > Desulfobulbales > Desulfobulbaceae > Desulfogranum > Desulfogranum aggregans. Next base: position 1,980,008 of record NZ_AP042447.1, read on the forward strand.
CGGACGATGTCCGATATGAAAGGATTTTTACAGACGTAACCGGTTCACCGGTTTACCACATGACAATAACGGCAGGCACAGCCAGCCCTGCAAAACAGAGCAGCACGTACCAAGCCATCTTCATGGTGCCAATGAAACCGACAAGCGCCAGTTTGAACGCCAAGTTGGCTACAAAAGCGATGAGCAGACTGATACCTGCCTGAGAAAGGGCAAGGACTTCCTGGCCGGCCAGCCTGGAGTTGGACAGGGTAATGGCATCTACATCGGTTAAACCAGAGAGAAGCGCGACAATATACACCCCTTTTTCACCAAAAAAATCCTTACCGCCTGAAACCGCGACCAGGATTATTGCGTAGAGCATACCAAACAGAACGGCCTGTTTTAACTCTGCAGGGTTTTTGGTCTCCGGCACTGGCACCTCCTTGTTGCCGAGACGGTGCCAAATCCACAGCGCCGGCACCAGACCGCCAATAAACATCGTGCCAAGCGGCACCACCAGCTCTTCAAACAGCGGCAGATAAATCACACCAATAAGCAACGCCATGCGCACCAGAGCTATGGCCGAGGCCAATGCAATGACCAGCGCCCCGGTCATCGAGAATGTGGGATTGGCACGGGCATGTCTGCTGATGGAAAAGGTGGTTGCAGTGCTGGACACAAGACCACCTATAAGACCGAGAAATGGACCTCCCCAGCGGCTGCCGATCAGCTTGAGAGTAACATAGCCCACCACGTTGAGCCCGCTGATCATGACGACCATCAACCAGATGTTATACGGGTTGAGCGTTCCATATGGGCCGTATGAACGGTTTGGCAATACCGGCAGGATAACAAATGCGAGCAGACCGAACTGAAAAATCGCCACAAGGTCCTGTCGCTTGAGGCGATGGGTGAATGCATGCAGCTGCGGCTTGAAATAAAGAATAACCGTGGTAGCGAGGCTGAGAGCAACAGCAGAGGATTGGAGATCAAAAGCAATCAGCGCGCCGATCGTAAAGGCAATGAGCAGCGCCGACAGGGTTGTTAAACCAGGCTCCTCGTTCTCCCTATCCAGGCGGAGTATCTGAACGGTTATCGTCTGCGCGGCCACGGCAAGCATACCAGCCATCAGCAGCCACTGATTATCGATGATCTGGCTCAACTGGCCGCAAATAGCACCAAAAAGTACCACGAGAATAAAAGTGCGCAGGCCTGCCAGCCGACGCTCCTTTCGCTCCCTCTCCAAGCCAAGCAAGGCACCAAGCAGCATTGCCAGCACATATGTCTCGAAGTGTTGATAGATGATTGAATCTGTCATGGGTCCAAACGATCTCTATCCCCCTCCTCTCTTCTCCGCTCCTGCTCGTTGATTGCAGATGGCCACGCTGATGGAGGTTTCCCTTTACTCCAACCAGCGTGGTGCGGATGTTGGTTAAGCTCAACTTATCGCCGTGTGCGGAAAATGCACCTGCACCATTTTCGTCCACTCCCGAGGTTCAGCTCTAATCATCCATTTGCAACTTACGGGCCATTGCCCCTGAGGTCCACATTCCTGTCGTTTGCCAACTAGGACTACTACAGAGGATGCGATGCTGTGAGGTTTAAGGAAGGAGGGGGGAGCTGGTCGTGTACCTTGCCGCTACGGGACCTGCGAAAAGGAGCATGAGGAAGGCCACGGTTTATGGGAACGCTGCATGGAGATGCAGAGGCATTTGCAGTTCAGCGCTGTTCACTGTTTCCGGCGCTGCCAATGCCCTCCGTCTTTTTCGTATTTTTGTTTAACGGCAGCCCAAGCAACCTTGTGCGCCACTTCCTCTCGGGAATCATCGCCTTGGCGGGCATCTTGGTCTTTATACTGCTCCCATGCACTGTTGAATGCGGCACGATAAATATCCTGCGCCGCTTCGGGTAAAGCATCTCTGACAGGTTGCGGAAGGTCGCTAGGACGTTGGTAAGGCATGGAATCCTCCGGATACAAACACCAATGGTAAACCCAGGGAGTGGTTGCTTACAGGCGCCAGGTATGTGCTATTGATATATCCCCGGTCAACGATGAAAATCCACCAGCACCCCACGGAGCACTACCGAGGAGACACGACAGTTCCACCAACAGGAGAACGCGGCCGCCTGCGAACAGGGCTGGAGCAGCCCCTGATCAGCCTTCTTCTATCCAGTCTCGAAGTTCCGGAAAAAAGTAGAGCATACCTTCCACTACCCCGGCTGCATAGTTACCGTTCAGCGAAGAGAGGCTGCCCTGAGCACAATACAGCCTGGACTGCTGCTGTTTTTCTGTCAATGCTGCAATCGCCTCCCTGCGGACATCTGCAGCAGCGTTTTTTACCAGTATCGCCTGCAGTCCACTGGTCAACGCATCAAGATCATTGCCGCTGTCTCCTGCAAAAACAGCCTGTTGTTGGGGGATACCCTCCTGATCCAACAAAAAAGTGATAGCCTCGAGTTTGTTGGCCGATGCCGGCAATACGTCAAGCAGTCCCAGGTTTTCGGCCTCATCAAGGCTCCAAATCAGGTTGGCGGCGACCTTGTTGGCTTCCAGAATGGTACGAATCTCCTCTATGAGGCGGCTCCGTTCAACATCGGGATCGGTAAAATAACTGAGTTTGAACGTGTTCTGCTTCTCCGGCGGCTGCAGCCATATATGCTCGACCTCTTTGGCTGCGATCAGTTCATCGAGTTCTCCTTGTTCGAGCCCATTCCAATCCGCTCCGATATGTTCCTGCCACGCCGGATCGAGCAGCCATGCACCATCGCGCAATCGGTAGAGAGTCGTCCCCACATCGCCGATAACAAAATCAGGAGCAGGCAACTGGTAATCGGTCAGCGCCTGCTCCACCAATTTCCTGTCGCGTCCGCTCACATATGCCAAACGGACCTTTGGATGAAGAGCAAGCCTTGTCAGCAGCGGACGAGCAAGCTCCGACTCGGCTTGACTGCCATTGGGAATAAGCGTTCGATCCAGGTCACTGCAGAGAAGTAACGTCTTCATTGGTAGCAAAAACCTTTTTACCTTGTACGGCATGAAATCCCATCAGTGCTGCAGAAGCACTCCAGCACTGGGCTGAATTTCCGCCGGGATGAAAATGTTGGCCATGTATATACTCAGCAAACCCCCATTCGCGACCATCCATGGGCAACTGGTTGGCCTGGTTGATCCCATCCAGATAAGCCCGGGCGCTGCTGACCTGTCCGCGCTGAGCGAGATCAGCCACATAAAAGCCTGTAAGCATCTGCCAGAGGCCACCGTTATGAAACTCATAGGGGTGATTCTTAAAATCGTAGGAAAAGGTGATCTTCAGGTCCTCCCAGTCCCGATCGACCGGTTGAATGACTGGGTAAAAAGCCGGCAGCAACTTCATTGTCTGCGGCGTCACATATTTCTCCACATACTGGTCCACTTTCCCACGGCGTGCATCACTGGCCACACCGAGCAGAGAAACGAGAACGTTGGCAAATGCGTCAAATCGGTACCCGTATCCATGGGGCGAAAAAAACGGCATCCAATACCGTTGCGTACATCGGTCAGCTGCTTTTCGTCCTTTCTCGAACAGCACCTCATGATAGACATGGGTCGGAATTTTATCCTGGGAACCAAACCAGTAGTTGTCTTGTATCATTTGCTCCAGCCGGCGTATCTTGTCCACCAGATCGGGGCGCTCGACATGCCTGAAGCGGTTATGAAGAAAACACCAGGAGCGCAATGCCTGCAGGTAGATCAACTGATCGTAGAGGATATAGCCATTGTGGATGTATTCATCCGACCAGTCACCTGTAGCCGGGACGTACAAAAAACCACGGTTGTTGAATTCCCAGGCACCGAGAAGAAACATGACCCGGTCAAGGACTGGCATGAGCTGTTCAAGAAAGCGGTCGTCACCACTCGAGCGCCAGTATTCGGTTGCACCGATCACAAACCAGAGCGCGGCGTCTACCCGACCGGCTGTACCACCATAACTGACCCTGCCGTTATTCATGTCGACATTGCTGGGAATCTCCCCATGCGGCCCCTGGTGGTCGGCTAATGTCTTTAACGTCAGACGGAATGCATCATGCAGATCCAACTCCTCGGTCATCAGAGCGCCAAGCCCGACAATAACGCCGTCTCGCCCCCAGATACGCCGGTAGTTGTCGTTATCGGCCAGACTGGCAATGAAGCCATGCTTTGTGGCGCACTTTCGCACCAGTTGTACCGCCCGCTCCAGTGGTTCTTCTCCGTAGGTTGGATACATTGCTGTCATCGTCTTTTCAAAGAATAATGGTTCATTGGCATGCATTACAATGGACGGTAAACACCCTAGCCCGACAGCACAAGCAAAGAATTGGGCTCCTCTCCAGCCCCTGCAACAGGCACTGCCCTGCTGAATGGCAAACAATTTGCAATACTTACAATAAAAGGAGGAAAAAAACAGGCGACGTCGGACAAATAGTGCCGACGCGCACTGTACGTTGCTGACCAATAAATCGGACGAAAAACCACCGTCCAGTGAGATGGGAGTATAAAGTATGCAAAATCAACAACAGCTGAGAAGTCTCGATGCGCTGCTCGGGTATGGCCTGGGTGCTCAAGATGGGAACATAGGCTCCTGCAAGGATTTCCTGTTTGATGATAAAGACTGGACAGTGCGATATGTGGTTGCTGATACACGAAAATGGCTTCCAGGCCGTAAAGTGCTCCTTTCACCTCTATCCATCGGCCCGATCGATGTGATAAGCAGGACTATGATAATAGAACTGACCAAGGAGCAGATCGAATCAGCGCCTCCCCTGGATAGCGATGCTCCTGTTTCCCGCCAATATGAACAATTCTACAATCAGTATTTTCAATGGGATGATTACTGGGCCGGGACAGCAATTTGGGGCAATTACCCTTCCCCTCGGCCTCATCAACGGGAGAAAAAGCCACCTCAGGAGGTGAAACTGGTTGAAGAAGACAAGGTCAACCTCCGTTCGACTAGGGAAGTGCTGGGATACAGGATCCGCGCAACGGATGACAGTATAGGCCATATTGAGGATTGCATCGTTGATGAGCAGACCTGGGAAATTCGTTACCTGGTGATCGACACCAGTAATTGGCTGCCTGCAAGTAAGCGGGTCATCATTTCTCCACAGTGGGTTCGCTCCGTGGACTGGGCCGAACGCACCCTGGAGGTTAAGGTAACAAGAGAGCAGGTCGAGAACAGTCCGCCTTATGACCAGACGGTCCCGGTATACAGGGATTATGAACAATCAATTTTTGACCATTACAATTTTCCCTACTACTGGTAGGCACATGCTGTTCACTGCTCCCACAATCGAACCATTGGCGTAAGGTGGCTTCGTACGGTGCATGAAAGATTGGGCGGCAGCGAGCGTATCCGCCTCATCAATCACCAGATAATCATGCACTCTTTACATTGCTGCACAAAAAGGTACACATTGTGCAACATCAGGATACGCAACCAATGTGGTAAAAAATAATGCAAAGGAAAAGAGTGGGGGATGAACGCCCCTCTGATCACAGAGGGAAAAACGGGCAGAGTGCCCCCATTCCCCGATGTTTAACGAGTCGTCTGGAGGAGCAACAATGGAAACAGGGTTTGGTGGATTGATTGGCTTGTTGATTTTGATAGCTGACATATGGGCAATTATCAATGTTTTCAAAAGTGGTATAAGCACTGGCGCCAAGGTCTTATGGACGCTGCTCATTGTTGTGCTGCCACTCATCGGACTGATTATATGGTTTTTTGCTGGTCCCCGCAGCGCCACGATCAGATAGCTTTCCTTTGTCATCAAAACATAATGAGATGACTGAATATCTATCGTTTGATGCGACGCTTGTTCTGCCACACGCCCTCCACCTGGCAATTGCATACCTTTTGGCACTGCCGCTTGGGTGGGAGCGAGAACAAAGTGATCGTCATTTCGGCCTCAGGACGTTTCCTCTGGTTGCCGTTGTGACCTGCGGATTCATGCTTGTGGGGATATCCGTGGTTGACAGCACGGATGGAGAGGCGCGAATAATCCAAGGAATTATTACAGGGATCGGGTTTATCGGCGGGGGGGCCATCTTAACCCAAAAAGACAAAGTTCGGGGTACAGCAACGGCTGCCAGCATCTGGAATACCGGAGCGATCGGCCTTTCGGTTGCTTTTGGCAGGCTGGAGATTGCTCTTATTTTGTCGCTGTTGAATTTTGTGACGTTACTATTATTCGGTAAGGTCAAGGACAGCGACATAATAGATGAGGAAGACAACTAACCTGCATTCTCATGAACTCCCGGCCATGTGCTAATTTTCCATACAGCCCGCAAACGAGCTGCCACAAGGTATATCTCCTGAATACTTGGCAACATTCTCTGGCATTATAATGCTGGATATACGTAGTCATTTACCTGCAAAGTGCCATCGGTTTTGCACGGCGGCAACGGGACTGTGCAGTCCCCGTGATGAACTACCAATGCGCAGCAACAGAGCAAGCCTGACATCCTCCTTTCCCCTTTCCTCCCCCTCTACGCACCAATGCATGATCACCCAGTTGGGATTGAATGGCTTTTCCCCAAGATATGTCGTCCATTCCGGCAAGATTGAGTCCGGACATACCGGACAAACAGGCCGAATGGAACCTGTGCGCGTGGTCTTTCCTGGCGAGAAACACCAGGTCGGTTGAAAGAAAGCATTCTAACCAATTGAAAAAATTAAGCAAAAGGTCGGCTGCAACCACAATGGCACAACAACTGCACCTCTTCTCTACACGTACTCTATTCACTCCTCATCCGACAACCTTTTGCGCGGATACAAAAAAAGAGGTTAAGTATGTCTGATACACAAACGTATCTTAAACAGGCTGAAACACAGATGAAAAAATGGCAGGCGGACCTGGAGCGGGCAAAAGCCGCTGTCGCCGAAAAACAGTATGAAACGAAAAGTGAATATTACCAACAGGTAATGGAAGCGTCTCAAAAAGAAAAAGAACTGCAGGAAAAAATGGCGGCGCTCAAAAAAGCCGGTCAGGAAAGCTGGGATGAACTGAAGCATGGTTTCGAACAGGCCGCAGGGGAACTGGAAAAGGCGGTCAATAAATCGCTGGAAACGATGAAATCCCAAGAAAAAGGATAAGCACGTCCGAGGGATAGTTCGCTTCACTACATGTCACTGTACGCATGTATACCTCTACCTTCCCTACCGGCAAAAGAGATAATGTTCCGGGCAGGACCAAACGTTTTTCTCTCATAGCCTCGATTACCACTCTCCGCTTGCCGCTCTTCCCGGACCGCTAAATTGCATCCCCCAAAAGGCGTGTGTATTTACCACGCCTTTTGGGTTCAGTACCTATATCTTCCAGAGTCGCAGGCAGTTCCAAGGAATAACCATGAGTGATTATTCTTTCGGCACACTCACCTTTCCGACGAGTTCCTCCACTGCTGTCGACAGATAATATACACAGGTACTTGCTTTTCGTATCAATGCCACCAATGAAAAATTTTCCCTAACCGCCCCATTTCATATACCATTGTTCATTTTTTGAATTACAGGGCAAATCCTAACACAGAGCTATAACGTACTGACGACTTGAATCACTTTTAGCCTGGTACATCGCCTGATCGGCAGCTTTCAGCATGGCTTCCTCGTCGGCAAAGCCTGCACAACTGGTGGCGACGCCTATGCTGGTGGACACCTTCATTTCATGTCCCGTAATCGAAACCGATTGCGCACATTTTCGATGAATTCTGGCAACGATACTTCCTATTGTTTCTTCGTCCTCTACATTGTCAAGCAGGACGATGAACTCATCGCCTCCCAGCCTGGCAACGATGTCTCCATCACGTACCGCCTCCTGGAGTGTTCGTGCAAAAAATTTAAGGAGCTCATCACCAGCATCATGACCATAGGTATCATTGATCAGCTTAAACTTATTAAGATCAAGAAAACAAATTGAAAAATGATACCCTTTTCCACGTGAGGCCTCGCGGCAGGCTGCGTGGAGAATAGTCATAAACTCCGCTCGGTTTTTCAGACCGGTGAGGCCGTCATGCCCTGCCTGGTGGGCAAGCCGCTTCTCGTAGAGGACCCTGTCGGTAACATCTCTGGCAACAACATAAAAAAGGCCATCATGTTTATACGATGCCACACTACAGGACAGCCAGCGCTCACCTCCGTGTTTCACCAGAAACCTGGCTTCAATGAGTTGTCTCCCATCATTTTTTTTCAATATGCCGAGCACCTCCTGAAAGAAAGGGAGATCGTCTGGATGAATAAACGAAAAGATGCTTTTGCCATGAATATCATGTGCCTCGTAACCAAGAATCCCTGCCCAGCCGTCATTCCCCTGCTTAATCAGGCCAGAAATATCCACAATCGCCATAACATCCAGGGACAGCTGAAAAAACCTATCTCGCTGGATGATGGTCTGCTGCAACTCCAGCGTTAAAAACGCTTGAGCGGCAAGAGGTGAAAAACGCATGGCCTTTTTGACATGGCTGGGTCCGAAATGTCTGGCTTCCGGATGGGTAATAACCAGAATAGCCTTCCATCCACCGCCGTGAAGCCCTATATGCAGAGCGGATGTCACCCGAGTGGTTATTGCCGAAGGCATGTCTTTCCATTCCGGCACGAGGCTCACATCATATGAAGCTATTGGACGTCCAGCAAGTACCCGAGAAAACAAAGAACCAGGGATCCATTCACTGCGCCTGATTGCTTCCAGGGTAGAAACCAGGGCAGTCATCCTGTTGTCCAACCTCATCTCTAAAATGAATGCGTGTTCAAAGGGGATGACTTTACGAAGGGCTCCAACTAAGGAAAGAAACAGTTCCTGATGATCTGTAGCCGCAGATATTCCACGCAACCCCTGCAGCATAGATTCCGCTTCAATCCGGGTGCGTTGTTCCCGTTGTCTGGACCGTTCAAGATCAAGAAGGACTTCTAACAACTGTTCAGATTTAAAAATCATTTCAGCTCGCTAAATCGCTGGCTTCTCATTTTTTCAGCAATCAGACACTGTTTTTTGCAAACAATAAAACGGATATCATCAGGTTTCCGTGGCGGTTCTCACCATTTAAAAAACACCCTTGCTCTCCAAAAGTAAACGTGCCAAGAAAAGGTACTCCCGGCAAAGCCTGACGAAAACTTTCCACAACCTCATCCAGCCGATGCCGGACACTGAGCATGCACCCCGCACAATACACTACCACGGCCCCTGCCACCTCATCGGCATGCGCCATATTTGTCTCCAAGGCCGATGTGGCGACTCTACCAGCACGAGTAATCAGGCTGTCCACGGTGCCGCGCATCAAAACAATCTCTTCTCCCTCTCTGATGTCTGAAAAAAGGGTAATCCCCCCTTTCTTTGTCACCGTCTCTGGGTGGGAAAGCTGGTAATATGGGACATCACCAATATAGCCCGCCACTCTTCCCAACGGGTGCAAGGTTGTCTGTTGCAGGACGTCTCCGCCTTCTTCGAGCGCCTCTGCAATGGCGCCACCAACCCAGCTGTTGTAGAGATCAGCTGCAGGACGCCCATCGATCTCCAGAAGTGTTCGATTGGATGTCTTTGTAATTTTCCCTTTTTTATCCGTTGCCTCAAAACCACCGGCTTTGGTGATGATGCCTTTGGACTCTGTGGGTTCATATCCGCTATGAAAAGCGCACATAACATCTGTCGATGGAAAAAGAGCGGTTACAATCACTCCATTTGTATATATTTTTTCATGGGTAAATTGCTTCCATTCTCCACTAACCGTGTTATCTGCTGAACTCCCTCCAGCTATTGGCACATCTTTTCCAAGTACATTACCAATCCCCGTGATGAGTTGTTCTTCCCAGCCGGGAGATGAAGTCAACCAGATCATGGCGGGCACCTCTCCCGGACATGCTGAATTCTCCAGAGCTTTCCTGACCGCCAACTCCGCGGCTTCAACAGGGTCGTCTCCTATCGTAGCGGAACCAACTCCGTAATTCCCAAAATGATCGGCAATGCCAAGCATGGCCATGCCGTGATCGTTTTTGGACATGACACCCAACTGGGTCATCGCTCCGGTGCAGGAAGTGGCACCATGTAAAACGGTATTTGGGCTGATTGCCCTGATTTTTTGAGTAATCTCCTCTATATCATAATTGACAGAGCAATACATGATCAGGAGGTTGGGTTCGGCGTCGAGCTCTTGAGTCAGTTCCCTATATCGCGCAATAACTGTATCAGTATCCACTTCAACAGTCGCTGCTGTTGTTATTTTCATGGGTAACTCCGGATCATAATTTGCATTGAATCAATATAGCCATACGGATACCAGGCAGCACTAGCTCCTGGCGACTTTGATTTAGATGAACTTTATAGTAAAAGTATATTGGTCAGAACACCTTGCGTCAAATGGCTATACACGTTTACCCAAACGCCCATGGTAAAATTTCAATGATACGACACCTAGGTCTCCGACATGACCCGATGAATAACTCAGCTAGACGCATGAATAAAAAATCCGTGAACAGAGCATGCTAACCAGGCCTCACTTTTCTGCTGTGTTGCATCCATCCTTACTGCCTGACAGGTGATTTCAATCATATCCTCTTTATGAACGTAAAAACACAATACTCCCTCTCCGTTTTCACCGAGCAAGTCAGGCTGTTGTATGCAGATGCGTTGGTTATACTGCTCGCCTCGCTTGCAGCCGGCATTCTTCTTTGCTGGTCGCAATGGAGCGTCATCGATCACGCTCTCATTGTCGCGTGGTTTGCCGTTTTTTTTCAATTTCAAGTTGTCGAATTGTTCTCGTCTACCTCTACCATAAAAAAAACCCGGGCATGGAAACCATCCACCCCTGGTACACAGTTTATCTGATTGGAACGTACGCGGCCGGCTTCATGTGGGGCATGGCATCGGTTTTTCTTTTCCCGGAAACCAGTCAGATGCACCAATTACTCTTCTGCCTGATCATGGCCGGCCTGGCGGCCGGAGCTATCACCACCCATTCTTCGAGCACATCCGTTGCCATCGGGTTTCTTTCCATTGTCCTTCTTCCACTTGGTGCAAGAATGCTCACTCTGGATGCAGAGGAGTATCGATTCCTCAGTTTACTCATATTTATATTTTGGGTATTTGTCCTTATCGGGTCCAGGAAAATTCATAACAACATCAAGGAAAATATTGAACTTAGGCTGAAAAGTACCGCCCGGGAGAATCAATTAAAAATAAGCGAGGAACGCTATCGGCACCTGTTCAACAGTGCCCCTGTGGGTATTCTCCAGTATGACAAGCATGGCATTATCATTGATTGCAACAACTATTTTGTTGACCTGATTGGATCCACCAGGGAACTCCTTATCGGGTTTGATCTTTCTTCAAACATAGCGGATAAAAAAATGAGGGCCGCAATCATGCGCTCCCTGACAGGGAAAGACGGGTATTTTGAAGGAGACTACCGGTCCGTCACCGGAAACAAAAAAACTTCTATCAGGGCATTTTTCAAGGCTCTGCAGCCCCTGGAAGGAAGCTCCATTCATGGTATGGGCATAGTGGAAGATTTTACGGAAAAAAAACAGTTTGAGGAAAAGCTCTATTATCACGCTACCTATGATTCCCTGACAGGCCTTCCCAATCGACGCCTCCTGCAGCGCAAACTGGAAAAAGAAATATCCCGAGCTATACGCTATGGTCACATCGGTGCGCTCCTTTTCATCGATCTAGACAATTTTAAAACAATTAATGACTCCCTCGGCCACGCTGTTGGCGACGACCTGCTAAAACTGGTCGCCCAACGAATCAGGGAATGCATTCGCCAGGAGGATGCTGCTGCACGAATGGGCGGAGATGAATTTGTTATTATCCTGACAGAACTTGATAGTCAAAGACACATGGCCGCCAATAAAGCACAATCGATTTCGGAAGAAATCCGTCTCTGTCTCTCTGCTCCCTGCACCGTATCGGGATATGAATTGCGCACCAGCCTAAGCATCGGCATTTCCCTTTTTCCAAAACCTGAAAAAAATGCTGATGACATCCTCAAACAGGCCGACACGGCCATGTACAGGGCAAAAAGTGACGGCCGCAACACTATCCGTTTTTTCTCTCCTGATATGCAAAAAGCGGCCGATGAACGGCTCCAGCTCACGCTTGAGATTCAACAATCCCTGCAGAACGATGAATTCATCCTATATTACCAGCCCCAAGTCGATGCTCAGGGCTACCTTGTCGGTGCAGAGGCGCTGTTACGGTGGAACCACCCGCAACAGGGCCTGCTCTCCCCTGCCCGCTTTCTTGAGACAGCTGAAGAAACAGGTCTCATGCCGGATATTGGGAAATGGGTGCTCAATAGCGCCTGCAGCCAAATAACAAACTGGTGTGAACAAGACCTGCTTGGACCTGGCATGACAATCTCCATCAATATCAGCGGCAAAGAACTCTCTGATTCAGCCTTTTTCGACACCATACAAGAGACGCTTACCGCGCAGGGAACCGATCCCGCTCGCCTGGGCATTGAACTCACGGAAGGGAGCCTCATCACGACCAACTCAGAGACCATAGAACGTATGATTGCCCTCCAACAGTTGGGGATCAAGCTCTCGATTGATGATTTTGGGACAGGATACTCCTCGTTGAATTACCTGAACAAACTGCCACTCAACACATTGAAAATTGATCGATCTTTTGTCCAGGAAATCAAGGACAAAGGCCATAGAACTTCAATTGTCGACACCATCATTGTGATGGCACACAATCTGGGTTTGGAAGCTGTCGCAGAAGGCGTTGAGTCCGTAACAGAACTCAATTATTTACAAGCCAAAGGCTGCTCAGTATACCAGGGATACTATTTCAGCAAGCCTCTCCCCCCTGCAACCTTTACACAAATGCTCAGATCAGCAAATAAAGATCAGGTTGTTGCCACCGCCTCCGCCCCATGACCGTTATTCCCCTTTACTGCTGTAAGGCCAGCTAAACAAAGGTCACGACTGATTTTTGCCATTATTTTCTCTTATGCGGCAATCCAAAAAATGGTTGTATTTCACAGGTGCTTTCTGCACCCTTTTCGTCATGTGGCAGCTGCTTTCTCCCATTTTTTTCAAGCAACAGGTTGCAATACACCGCTACATCCGAGACAGGGCCGCCGACCTCTTCCCACAACAGGTGGAAGACTTTACCGCCACCCTTGGGTTCACCCCGTTCATCGGTTCCAAAAAGCGGGAAAAATCGTCAGCTCACAACCGGCAGACGGTCCTCCTTATCTATGGCCTGGATGATCCGGGCAGGGTATGGATGAACCTGACACCTGCTCTGGCGGACAAAGGATTTGATGTTCACCTCTTCCAGTATCCCAATGACCAGCCCATTGCCCAATCCACCGCTTTCTTTCTCCGGGAACTCATAGCCCTCCGCGCTCGCGGCATATCCCGCGCCGCAGTTGTCGCCCACAGCATGGGGGCCCTCATTACCCGCAACCTGTTGACTGCTCCTCATATTGATTACCCACAGCTGGTGCAAGAGCAGCGGGTTCCATGCCTCCACCAGATGATCATGGTCGCTCCGCCAAACCATGGTTCGCAGATTGTCCGCTTTCGGGTACTCGGGGAGGTGCGAGATCAATTGGAACGGCTCATCAACGGCCAGTTCAATGGGCTCGGTTTTCTGCTTGATGGTGCCGGCGAGGCCAAACTCGACCTCTTGCCCGGCAGTCGCTTCCTGACGATCCTCAATCAACGCCCCCACCCTTCCGGGGTCAAGATGCTGATCATTGCAGGGATCGCTGCACCGTGGGGTGACGGGGAACTGCAAACCGGAATCAAGACAGCGCAGGATAATACCGGCCCGGGACACGCTCGGAAGGTCGACCCGTTAGAACACTTCATCCGCTCCCTTTCCCACAGGGTGGGTGATGGCCTGGTGCCCCTCGAGTCGACACGGCTGCCAGGTATCTCTCACCGGACTGTGCAGGGTAGCCACCTGACCATAATCCGTAACTTTACAAAAGACAGCACCAGGATTCCACCTGCAGTCCCGATTATTCTTCAGGCACTCCAGCAAGAGGAAAACACAAAAAAGCGGGAGCTTGACGCCCAGGACCGCAAACAAGGGTGAGCACGCAGAGCACACAGCGGCATCATGTGTTCCTCCATCCTTTCGCGTGAAGATTTGCAACAAAGTATTTACTTGTCCCCCCAAGAATACGTGGTATCTTCCAACCGCAGGAGCATCATTTTCTTTTTCTTCCCTCCCTCACCTAAACCACAAAAAGAGCATCATGTATCACCACCTTTTTGGGCCGGTCCCTTCACGAAGACTGGGCATATCGTTGGGCGTGGACCTTGTCCCACATAAAACCTGTACTCTGGACTGTATTTACTGTGAATGCGGCGAAACCACCAACCTGACCGTTGAACGAAAAGAATACGTCCCCGTGGATGCGGTACTCAAGGAACTGGCAGACTACTTTGCCAAGAACCCGGATCCGGACTACATCACCTTTTCCGGGGCAGGTGAACCGACCCTCAACTCCCGAATAGGCGAGGTTATCGCTTTTATCCGGCACCACAAGCCAAGTATAGCCATCGCGGTCCTTACCAATGGGACCCTGCTCGGCCAGGAGGAGGTAAGAAATGAGCTACTCGGTGCTGACCTGGTCATGCCCTCCCTGGACGCGGCATCTGCGCGCGGCCTCCAACAGATTAATCGACCTCACCCGTCAATTAATATAGAGGGCTATCTCCAGGGGCTCATTGCGTTCAGGTCGGCCTTCAATGGAAAATATCACCTGGAGGTTTTCATCCTGCCAGGATGCAATGACAGCCCGGAAGAACTCTCCCTGCTCAAGGCAGCGTTCGATCGAATACAGCCTGACCTGGTGCAACTCAACACCCTTGATCGCCCGGGTGTCATCGCCCAACTCGATCCCGCCGACAGCAGCGCATTGCAACGCATTGCCGATTTTTTCCTTCCCCATCCGGTGGAGGTCATCGCTGCGCCACCTGAACGCAAAGATCACCGTTCGTTTCGCAAAGATATGGAATCAGCGATCCTGGAAACCGTCATGCGCAGGCCCTGCACCATCCAGGACCTGGCTACTATTCTCGGAAGCCATATCAACGAGATTAACAAATACCTGGGAGTTCTTGAGGAGTCCGGCAAGATAGAAGCCGTCCGGGAGCAACGAGGTGTCTTCTACCAGGCCAAAAACAAATTTAGCGCCTGAAAGACCTCAGCTGGCCGCTTGACATCAGCATCACAAGAAAAATCGTAGAGAGAAGTACCCGACTAACGGACGTTTCACCCTGGCAGCGGGACACCCGTACCCTGCCCCTGGTGCTCTTCCATGGGATGTTGACTGCCTGGTTCAGGCCGTTGCAAGAAACATAGACGGCGTCAGAAAAAGGGGAATTTTTCGGGTATCCTGCCGCGCGGACCAGCTCCTTTACCACTGCTCCGCAGGAAAGACGAGAAGTGCTGATCACCCTGCCGTTTTGCAGAATTCACCACACAGGAAAAGCTTCCTGCGTTCAGCCCGCCAGCTGCAGCACAGGAAGCTTTCATTGGCAACGTGAGAAAGGCGAACGGGAGGTATATGATGCAACAGACGTTACTGCGCTGCCACCATGCGTCGGTTCAACCGAACAAAGCGGATACTGCCTGACCAATCACGGTTCCTGGAAAAACACCCATTCCGATAACGCCAAGCAGGGCCAGACCAAGCACAGCTGCAATGCCTGGCGAATAACTGACCTGAAAGCTCTCCTGCGGATCATCCATGTACATGTAACGGATCACCCGCAAATAAAAATATGCCGATATCGCACTGAAGACAACAGCCCCGATAACCGTGAAGGTATATCCTGCTGACAAGGCGGCTTTAAGCAGATAGAACTTCCCGGCAAATCCGGCCGTTGGCGGAATACCTGTGAGGGAAAACATAAACACCAGCATGAGTATCCCGGCCAGGGGATTAGCTTTGGCAAACCCCTTATAGTCTTCCAGATTTTCGCGACTGGAGTGTGGACTGTTCATCAACAGCAGCACTGCAAATGCCCCCATATTCATAAAAGCGTAGATAAACAGGTAACTCATGGTAGCCGCCACCCCTTCACTGGTTCCGGCGAGCAGACCCAGCAGCGCATATCCTGCATGCGCAACCGCAGAGTAGGCGAGCATTCGTTTTATGTTTTTCTGCGCCAGGGCTGTGATGTTGCCAATTCCCATGGTAAGCAGGGCAAGCAGAGCAAGCATATTTCCCATATCGCCATGCAGCTCCGGAAAACCGACGCTCAGTATTCTTCCAAAGATGGCAAAGCCGGCGGCTTTTGGGCCAACAGACATGAAGGCTGTTATAGATGTGGGAGCCCCTTCATACACATCCGGCGTCCAGAAATGAAATGGCGCAACTGCAACCTTAAAGCAGAGTCCGACCACCATCAGACCAAGCCCTGCCGCAAGAGCCCGGTTTTCCAGCAACCCTTCGGACACAACCAGCTGCGAAATATTGGCGAGATCCGTTGTTCCTGTTAATCCATACACCAGGGAAAGGCCGAACAGAAACAGTGTAGAGGAAAAGGCACCCATCAGAAAATATTTAATCGCCGCCTCTGCACTGCGTCCATCCGTCTTGTTCATGCCAACCAGACAATATACCGACAGCGCCATCAACTCCAGTCCAAGATAGAGCACCATCAGATCTGCTGCGGAGGCCATGATCAGCATTCCCACACAGGAGAGGAGGAGAAGACTGTAATATTCCCCTTCATGCATATTACGTATTCGCCGATAATGCTCACTCATAAGGGCGACCATGATGACCGACAGCAGGCAGATGGTCTTAAAAAAGATCGCGTATCTGTCCACGACAAACATTCCGCCAAAGCTGGAAGAATCCTGACTTCCAAGAACCATCCCCAGAACGGCGAGCGCTCCCAGAACCGTCATCCAGGGCATCAGGTCACGATATTTACTGCCAAGCAGGTCTAAAACTATCACCAGCAGTGCTATCGCTACCAACAGCATCTCCGGCAACAGCGGGGCAAACGTTGTCCAGTTAATCATTGCGGCCTCCCCTGCCGACTCCTTTGCGGTGCATCATTTAAGCTCTTCATCATCGTTCCATTGTTACTTGATCAAATGAGGGACAACCTGTACAGCTGTCTCAACAACCTGTTTTCCATGCACCTGATCCAGCAGATGTGCCACGGATACATGCACGAAGCTTAACAGAGCGTTCGGAAACAGCCCGATCCAGAAAATAAGCACAACCATGGGTACGAGGGTCACTATTTCTCTGGTATCCAGTTCCGGTAAACCACGCACTTTATCATTCACCGGATTGAAAAAGATCCGCTGGTAAAGCCACAACATATACCAGGCACCAAGAATGAGCCCGGTTGCGGCGAACACCGCAGCCCAGGGGCGGGCAACAAAGCCCCCAAGCAGGATAAGAAATTCACCAATAAACCCATTGGTTCCGGGCAGCCCAACAGCTGCCAGGGTAAACAGGAGGAAAAACGATGCAAAGACAGGCATGGTCGAAGCAAGCCCACCGTAATCAGCGATAGCCCTGGTGTGGGTACGCTCATAGACCATACCAATCCCTAAAAAGAGCGCCCCGGTCACAATACCATGGTTTATCATCTGTAAAATGCCGCCTTCAATGCCCTGGGTATTGAGGGCATACAGCCCTAAGGTGACAAATCCCATATGACTGACCGAGCTATACGCTATGAGCCGCTTCAAATCTGTCTGAGCAAGACAGATGATCGCTCCATAGACAATGCCAATGAGTGAGAGGACGATCATGGGAATCATCATTGCCTGGGTGGCATCCGGCAGGATGGGCATAGAGAAGCGCAGAAAACCGTATGCACCCATTTTAATCAGGATTCCTGCCAGGATCACCGAGCCGGCTGTCGGCGCTTCAGTGTGAGCATCCGGAAGCCAGGTATGTAACGGCCACATGGGCACTTTCACTGCAAAGGCCGCAAAAAAGGCCCAGAAAAGTATCAGCTGCAGCTTGAACGAATAGCTCTGCTCCGCCAGTTTCACGATATCAAAAGTCTGCCCGCCCTGGTTATACAGGGCAATAATCCCAACAAGCATCAGCAGGCTTCCCACCAGGGTATAGAGAAAAAACTTGACCGTTGCATACAACCGGTTTGGTCCACCCCAGATGCCGATGATGAGGAACATGGGGATGAGCATTGCTTCCCAGAAAATATAGAAAAGAAAAAAATCAAGAGCACAAAATACCCCGATCATTGCTCCCTCAAGAATGAGCAGGGCAACAAAAAACTCAAGCACCTTGGTCGTCACCGACTTCCAGGAAACCAGAATAGAGAGCAGGGTAATCAGGGCAGAAAGCAGGATAAAAAGGACAGAAATACCGTCGATGCCGACGCTGTAGTTGATGTTTAACGCCGGCACCCATGGATGGAACTCGGTAAACTGCATCAGGTGGGTGGTCTTGTCAAAAAGGAACCAGAGCGGCAAAGTGAGCAACAGTTCCACCATACTGATCGTTAACGCCATAGTGCGAATGGCCCAAAGGTTGTCCCGCTTTACGGTCAACAGAGAAAGGCCGCCAATGATGGGAAAGAAAATCAGAGTACTGAGCAGTGGAACTGACATACCGAATTACCGTCTTAAAAGGAAGGGCAAGTGCCCGGTTGATAGTCCAATCAGAAAATACACATCCAAATCAACACGCAGACCGCACCGCCTCCCATCCACGCAAGGTAGTGAGAGACCTGGCCATCCTGCAGCTTGCGCAGTTGAAAAGAAAAATTACCGATGGAAGCCGGGACACCATTGACCACCCGCTCGATGATATTGGTGTCGATGACCTTAAGTAAAACACGCTTGCTGAACTGCAAGGTCGGCTGAACAATTGACCTGTCATAGAGTTCATCGACAAAGTATTTATGTTTCAGCAACGTGTAGATGCCGCTCAAGCGTGCAGCGACTTTTCCCGGCAGTTCAGGGCGAGCAATATAGAGCAGCCAGGACAGCCCGATACCGCATATCCCGGCCACAATGGAACAGAGCATAAGCAGGAGTTCGCCTGTTGCAGAGATATCCACATGGGGATGGCCGAGGACAGGGGTAAGAAAAGCAGCCCAGTGATTATCTCCTCCAAGCACGGCAGGGACGCCAAACCAGCCAGCACACACAGCCCCTATGGCCAGGAAAACGAGGGGAACGGTGACCACTGGAGAAGATTCATGGAGATGCTCTTTCTGCTTTTGCGTGCCCCGGAACTCACCATGGAAAATGAGAAAAAAGAGGCGAAAAGAGTAAAAGGCGGTCATAAAGGCAACCAGCGTGCCAATGGCCCAGGCAAATTTTCCTGCACCAACAGGTGAGGTGAATGCCATCAGCAGGATTTCATCCTTGCTGAAAAATCCGGCCAGTCCTGGAATGCCGGCAATGGAGAGGGAGGCCAGTAAAAAGGTCCAGTAGGTAATGGGCATTTCTTTTCTCAATCCACCCATGGAGCCGACTTCCTGCTCATGATGCATGCCCAGAATGACTGAACCACAGCCGAGAAAAAGCAGCGCCTTGAAATAGGCATGGGTAAAGAGGTGAAAAACGCCAGCGGAATATGCTCCCACCCCGCAGGCCATGAACATGTATGCCAGCTGACTGACCGTGGAATAGGCAACGACCCGCTTGATGTCTGTCTGCACCAGGGCAATGGTTGCTGCGAACAAACAGGTCACAGCGCCCAAAATGGTGATCACGTTGAGGGCAAATGTTGACAGGGCAAAAAGCGGATTACACCTGGCGATGAGAAAGACCCCGGCAGTAACCATAGTGGCGGCATGAATCAGGGCACTGACTGGTGTTGGCCCTTCCATGGCATCAGGCAGCCAGACATGCAGCGGTATTTGCGCAGACTTGCCTATGGCCCCACAAAGCAGCAGGAGAGCAATCGCGGTCGGAAGATCAAAGGACCATCCGAAAATATTGAACGTCTGACCGACCATGGTCGATGCGGAGCCAAAAACGTCGTGGTAATGCAGTGAACCGAAGGTGACGAATATCAGGAAAAGGCCGAGGATAAAGCCGAAGTCACCAAATCGGTTGACAATAAAGGCCTTCTTGCCTGCATCGGCAGCAGATTTTTTCTCATAGTAAAACCCGATCAGCAGATACGAGGAGAGCCCCACCGCTTCCCAACCAAAAAAAAGCTGCATGAAGTTGTTCCCCAAAACCAGCATAAGCATGGAAAAGGTGAACAGGCTCAGGTAGGAGAAAAAACGATAATATCCCTCCTCCCCTTTCATATATCCAACCGAATAGATGTGTACCAGGGCACTGATGCTGGTTACAACTATCAGCATGACGGTCGTGAGTTGATCTACCAGGAAACCAACGGCAACCCTGGTATTGCCCGATTCAATCCAGGTGTATAGGTCCTGGTTAAAGGTGTGCCCGTTTTTCACGTTAAAAAAAGTCTGCACAGCACAGAAGAACGAAATCAGCACGGTACTGATCGGCAGCCAGTGCGCACGTACGCCCAGGTATTTTCCCCCCAGAAAAGTGATTACAAACGATGCTAGCGGTAAAAACACCAGGAGGAGTACAGGAGCGGGAATACTCCCGCCATCCACCGGTTGAACGATTTCTGGTCCCTCGGTTGCATGGTGCAGTGCATGCTCAGCATGTGCGCCTTCATGGTCAACAGGGGCACCATCGGCATGCGCGTCTGCCTGCATGGTCTCGGCAGTGGCTGCCTCTGCGGTGCCAGAGGCGGCGGGAAACTCGCTTGCCTGCGTGGAGGCCCAAGTGGTTGATACAGCCAGGCCGGCGAACAAAAACACCAGAATATACAGCAACGATCCTCTTTGGCGACTCATGCTCATCCCTTTAACTCATTCATTTGGTTGACATGGATGGCTCTTCTGCTTCGATAAAGGGAAATGGCAATGCCAAGCCCTATCGCTGCTTCTGCCGCAGCCACTGTGATGATAAAAAAAGTCAATACCTGTCCACGCATGGATTCGAGATAATAGCTCATGGCGACCAGGTTCAAGTTGACAGCGTTGAGCATCAACTCAACAGAAAGGAACATGATTATTACATTTCGCCGGGTGAGGAACCCACAGACACCAATGGCAAACAAGATGATCGCCAGGGTCATGTACCAACTCAAAGGTATCACTGTTTACACTCCTGAAAGGGCTTTTCCTGCCTTGTATTCAAGGAACAGGCACTTATTGCAATTGTTGGTTGTGCGTCGCCCAGTGGGACGATCACTCCATGTTCTCCGTCACGGCACCCTTTTTTCTCGCCAGCACAAGTCCGCCTATAACCGCCACCAGCAGTATCAATCCGGCAATTTCAAACGGCAGAATATAGGTGGTATACATGGCCTCACCCAGGGCTTTGGTGTGGGTCACTTCCTGCACCTTTTCCGGTGACCAATTCCCCTTTTGCCCCAGGACAAACGCGGGCAGAACTGTAATCAGCGTAACACCAAGGGCAGTGGCAATGGTGCGGCCAATCCACGATTGGGGAACAAAAGCATCCACTTTCAGCTCTTCACGCAGGTTGACCAGAAAAAGAACAAACAGGTAAAGCACAAGTATGGCTCCGGCATAGACAATAATCTGTACAGCGGCTAGGAACTCTGCGTGCAGGGTGAGATAGAGGCCGGCCATATGGAAAAAGAGAATCAAAACCATCAAGACCGAATGCACAGGATTGCGCAGGGTAATGGCCAGCAGGCCCGTACCAACGATGACCACAGCGCAGTAACAAAAAAATAGCTGATTAAACAGTTCCATGAATTTTCGTCCCAGGGAAAACTTTTCCTTATCCTTCCTTGCTCATCTGCAGAAAAAGGCGAGTAAGGCTGCACCTCTTCCGTTGCCTACCAGCTGCTCACCCTCCAGGGGCCTCATCGGTCCCCAGCCGGGTGCTATCGAGGCTCTGGAATGGTGGCCTTTGGTCCTACATACTGCCCTTCAATCGTCCAGTCAGGCGGCACTTCTCGTCGTTTGTCTGCTGTAAGAAGATGTTCGGGCATACCACGTTGGCGCCAGAAAGGGTTCACGTAGGCTTGGCCATCTTTTCCTGCAATGAACCGGTCCCACTCCCCCAGCATTGTCTCCATGTCAAAATACAGGGAATCCCGGTCAAAAGAGGAATATTCAAAAGCCTCAGTCAAGACAATGGCATCTACCGGACAGACCTCAACGCAATAAGCGCAATAGATGCACCTGAGCGCATCTATTGCATAACTGTCCACCACCCGACGTCCAGATTCATGGGTATGAAAACGAACTTTAATGCAACGCGAAGGACACACCATGACGCACCGCATGCAGGCGACACACTTGGTCTTCCCGCTTTCCTGATCGCGTACCAGGGCATGCTTGCCCCTGAAACCGACCCGTATTTCAGGTTTTTCCTGCGGGTATTCGCGCGTAATCGGCTTTGAAAACAACCGCCGCAAGGTTAACGCCATCCCCTGCAAAATCTCGGTTTGCAGTATGGTCTGAAAAATATTTCGTTTCGGCTTGTACTGGATCTGCATGTTCTCTCCTAACCGGCCATTCCTTTTATGACACCGGTAACAACAATATTTGCCAGGGCCAGAGGTATCAGGAGTTTCCAGCCAAGCGCCATGAGCTGATCATACCGGTATCGTGGAAGAGTGGCCCTGATCCAGATAAACAGGAACATGAAGCCGTAAATTTTGATCACCAGCCAGAAAGGTGGAAACAGTGGTACCGCAAATGGTCCATGCCAGCCGCCAACAAAACAGATAGCCCCAATGGCAGCCATAACCATCATGCCGATATATTCTGCCATGAAAAACATGGCATAGCGCATTCCACTGTATTCTGTACAATAGCCGGACACCAGTTCGGTTTCCGCTTCGGGTAAATCAAACGGAACCCGGTTGGTTTCTGCAAGCATGGAAATGAAAAAGACAAAAAAGCCGATAATCTGCGGAAAGAGATATATCTGTGTCCACCCTCCGCTCTGTGCCTGAACAATCTCCGAGAGATTCAGCGAGCCGGCCATCATCATCACGCCAACCAGGCTCAATCCCATGGAAATTTCATAACTGATCACCTGGGCCATGGAACGCAGACCGCCCAAAAAGGTGTACTTTGAGTTGGACGCCCACCCGGCAAGGATGATCCCGTAGCTGGCCAGTGAACTCATGGCAAAAATAAAGAGCAGGCCAATGTTGATATCTGCCAGGACCCATCCATCGGCAAATGGGAGGACAGCGAGCGAGGCCATCATTGCCACCAGGCTGATCACCGGGGCTACCCGGAAAGAAAAGGCATCTGCCTGCTCGGGGATGATGTCTTCCTTGAAAAAACTCTTGATGCCATCAGCAATTGGCTGCAGCAACCCGTGATATCCGACGCGCATGGGGCCCAGGCGGACCTGCATATGCCCGATTATTTTGCGTTCGAAATAGGTTGCGTAAGCCACGTGTAACATGACAATGGCAAAAAGAAGTAAAATCTGAATGAATATGAAGATAACCTGCATAGTATATCTCTCTCATCCGGTCCGGGCTGCTGCCCGTCCTGTTCAGGTGCTCAGCGGTCGCATTCCCCAAGCACCACGTCCAGACTGCCGATATTGGCAATCAAATCAGCAATGAGCTCACCTTTGCTCAAAGCCGGCAACGCTCCGATATGAATAAAGGATGGTGCTCTGATGTGCATGCGGTACGGTCGTGCGGTTCCGTCGCTGATAAAGTAAAACCCCAGCTCACCTTTCGGCACCTCTGTGGAGACGTAGATATCACCTTTCGGTAAGTGCTCTCGCTCCCGCGATATCCCTACAAGCCGGGTACCGTAGGTGGAGCGGCCATAGTGCACCTTTCTCGCTCCTTGGACCGGCATCAAGAGTTCTGGTGCATCTTTGGAAATGATTGGCCCGGGAGGCAGTTGATCGATACATTGCTGGAGTATGCGGTTGGACTGGTGCATCTCCTCCATCCGGCAGCGATAGCGCGCATAAATATCGCCATCTGTGCCCAGAGGAACCTCAAAATCAAGCTGACCATACACCTCATAGGGACGATGCTTCCGGATGTCGTAGTCTACACCGGAACCACGCAGGCAGGCGCCGGTCAACCCAAGCGAAAGGGCCTCCTCGCCTGATACGTATCCTACACCGACCGTTCGTTTCAGCCAGATGCGATTGGTATCTATGAGGGTTTCATATTCGGCAATCTTGCTGGGAAAGATATTGATAAAACGCTGCAGCTCTTCAATGAAACGAACGGTGACATCCTGACGCACCCCGCCAATGCGAGGATAGGAAAAAGTCAACCGAGCCCCGCATAACTCTTCAAAAAGATCGAGCAGAATTTCCCGTTCCCTGAAGCAATAGAGAAACACCGTCATCGCCCCTATGTCGAGGGCATGGGTGGCCAGCCAAAGCAGGTGTGAGGCTATACGCGACATTTCGCAGGCAATGGTTCGGATATACTTGGCCCTGACCGGTACGTTGATGTCGAGCAGCTGCTCGACAGCGAGGCAGAAACCGACATTGTTGGACATAGCCGCTATGTAGTCCAAACGGTCGGTCAGGACCATGGCCTGAGCATAGGTCCTATTTTCGGCAAACTTATCAAACCCCCGGTGCAGGTATCCAACATGGGGGGTGCATTCAACGATGGTCTCCCCATCCAACTCCAAATCAACCCGCAAAACCCCGTGGGTTGCAGGATGCTGAGGCCCCATCTTTATGGAATACCGGTCACCATCAGCAACAGGGACCTCGATGCTGGTCTGCTCTGTATCACTCATGCTTTTCCCCTGGTTCCTGTGCGGTGCTCCCTTTGTCCGTGCCAGATTGCTGGCTGGAAAAGTCGTATTTTGCCAACTTCGCCACCTTTTCCTGCAGGTCGATCATACCCTGCCATTCCTTTTTGCCTTTAAGGCTATATTCCTTGCGCAACGGGAATCCTTCCCAGTCATCTGGCAGCAGGATCCGCCGCAAATCGGGATGATTGTTAAAGGTGATGCCGAACAGGTCAAAGCATTCACGTTCGTGCCAGTTTGCCCCTGTCCACACTCCGGTCACAGAATCAATCGACGGATCATTCTCCGGAATCATTGCACGAATGCGCAGCGAATGGCGGTGGCTGATAGAATAAAGATTATACACCACCTCAAACCGCTCCCCCTTTTCAAGTTGTCGTTTCTTATTGTCAACCCCGCAAAGGTCCATGAGATGGTTCATCTGCACTTCAGGCATGTCGCGCAGCCACTGCATCATTGCAACGATCCGTTCTCGCCGAACGAGTACACCGACCTGTCCCTGGTAGGCAATAGATTCAAGGACCTCACCAGGAAACGCGGTATCAAGCCGCCTGACTATCTCCATTGGCTCCATCGATATTGCTCCTGGTCAATTTTTTCCTGGAGTTTGAGAAACCCTTCCAACAGGGCCTCCGGACGAGGCGGGCAGCCGGGGACATACACATCCACAGGCAGGATCTGATCAACCCCCTGAGTAACTGCGTAGGTTTCAAATATGCCACCGCTGCAGGCACAACTGCCCATGGCCAAAACGTAGCGTGGTTCAGGCATCTGATCATAGACCCGACGCAGTACCGGCGACATCTTTTTGGTCAGGGTACCGGCCACAACCATACAGTCTGCCTGGCGGGGGCTGGCCCGAAAGATGATGCCGAAACGGTCCAGGTCATTGGTCGAAGCTCCAGCATCCATCATTTCGATGGCACAACAGGCCAAACCGAATGTTACCGGCCAGATTGATCCTGATCGACTCCAGTTGACGATTTTGTTGAGTGGTCCGATGAGGGTATTTGCGCCGGGAATCATCCGAACGCCTTCCTCAATTTCGACCAGGCCCGGCGCCTTTATTTCTCCCATTGCAGAATCTCCTTCTTCCAGGCATAGATGTAGCCGATCAACAGCAGGAAGATAAAAATACACATTTCCACCAAGGCGAAGAGGCCCAGTTTATCGTACACAATCGCCCAAGGATAGAGATAAATCGCCTCCACATCAAAGACCACAAAGAGGATGGCGATCAGGTAAAACTTGACCGAAAAACGCATCCGTGGCTCTTCGGTCGGCTCGTTACCCGACTCGTAGGCAATCAACTTTTCACGGTAAGGCCTGGACAGTCTGAAAAAACGACCAACAAACAGAGTGACCAGACCAAAGCCGATCCCAAAAAGCGTGAGTAAAATCAGCGCGAGGTACTCTTGGGGAAACGCCTGTTCAGTCATGATGTATCCTGCGGTTTTAGTCTCTGTACTTTCGGAGTCCCTCGGCAAACTGCTGCCGCTTTTCTGCCGATGCCTTGTCTGGTGTGGTGAAGGTGAGGGCGTCGGTCACGCACTTGGAGACGCAGGCCGGCTCCAATCCTTCATCAATGCGATCCATACATAGATTACATTTTCCGACTTTGCCGGTCTTCCCGTTCCATTGCGGCACGCCCCACGGACAGGCAGTGATGCAGGCTTTACACCCTACACACTTGCTCTCTTTGACAAAGACGATCCCGTCCTTGCTTCTGCGCTGCATTGCATCTGTGGGACAGGCATCGATACACCATGCCTTTTCACAGTGGAAGCATGACATATAGATAAATTCGTATTTTGGCACCCCTTTGGTCACCTGAGGGCCGACGGTCATAATTTTACAGAAATTTATGTCGCCCGAGGTATCGTTTTGCACCGAACAGTGCGCTTCGCAGGCACGACAGCCAATGCACTTGTCAACATTGTGCGATACGTAATATTTACTCATTCTCTACTCCGCTTGCTCGCCATGAGGCGGCTGGTTATTTCTCGTTTAGCAACAGATCCTGCTTATTCAGCTTCTGGCGGCTGATCACAACGCTTTACCGCAACAAAGGCCTCGCAGAGGTTGATACCACCCCCCAGTTTATCCCATTGATCAATCAGGCCTGCCATAAGTCGCTGATCACTGACGCCTCTTTTGTAGGTGCGCTTCTGCAAGGGGACCTGACGACCGAATCCGTGCAGGGTAAACACCGCTTCCGGGTGAATGTAGTCGGTCACGAATGCAGGTGCCACGCCATTGTAGCCGTCTTGCCCCGTAACCTCAACCCAGTCGCCCTGCGCAATGCCGAGTTTGGCCGCAGCATCAGTATGAATCCACAGGGTATTGCGATCCATCATTTTGTTGAGCAAAGGATTGTTTTGCGTATGGCTATGCGTATGCACGGCACTGCGCCCGAATATCAGACGGAACTGGCCTTCAGGAGGGGCCTCGGGACTCTCGTACGGCTTCAAGGATTCCAACCCAAGATCTGCCAACTTGTTGCTGATAATTTCAATTTTCCCTGATGGCGTCTTGAATTTGGAACCAAGATCCTCCCGATCGTAGTACACCGCTGTATCGCTCAAGGCAATATAGCCTTTCTCCTCAAAATCTTCCACGCTGTACCCTGTGGGTTCAAGCTGCCAATTCCAGAGATCTTCGATGGTCTGATAGGGGAAATGCTCGCTTACGCCCATCTTCTCTGCAAGCAGCTTAAAAATCTCCCATCCGCCTTTGGTATCAAAACGCGGGGTCACCGCCTGCTGGCGCCGAGCAAGCCGGGGTTTCAGCCCTTTCTGTACGACAATATGATTATCCCGCTCTAGAAAAGTGGACTCCGGAAGAATTACGTCACTGAACCAGCCGAATTCGCTGTAATGGGCATCGATGGATACCAACAGTTCGCAATTATTAAAATATTCAAACTGTTTTGCCGGATCGGGCATGGCGGTAAACGGGTCATGACGCATGGCGATCCAGGCCTTGACGGGATATGGCTTGCCGGTTTCCATTGCAGGGAAAAGCAGATGGGCCAGGCCGGGACCTTTATCGAATTGCGCCAGCTCTGTGCCGCACCCGTCTGCCCGGTCAATTGCAGGTTTTGCCAGATCAATGGTATTGATCCCTTTTTTGCCGCAATCACCTGGTCCCTTGGGAAAAAACTGACCGCCGACGATCTCTATATTTCCCATTAATACATTGAGGATGTGGATCATGCGGCTGGAATAGAACGAATCCCTGTAGCGGGCCAGATTCCAACCAGGATGAAAAATCACTTTCGGGCGATCCTCATTGAGTTCCTGTACAAAATCCTTGATAGACTGTTCGTCAACGCCACATTCCGCAGCTGCCCAGGCGGGGGTGTAAGGTTCAACAAAGCTGCACAGCTCATTAAAGCCGCTTACATACTTTTCAATGAATTCAGCATCATAGGCATGCTGCTTGATGATCTCATGCACCATCGCCAGGGCAAGAGCGTAATCTGTTCCCGGTTTTACAAGAAAAAGTCTGGTAGCCTTACTTGACGTTTCATTTACCCGAACTTCGACATGGGTCATTCGACCGCCGTTTTGCAGCATGTCTATAACAGCGCGATTCTCACTGATCTTCAATGCGGAAAACATATCCCGGCCAAAGGAAACGACATGTTTGGCGTTTTTGAAATCGTATTGCAATCCTTTGCGTCCCAGTCCGTACACTGAAAGGCTGGCATGGTGCGTGTTCCGGCCGCAGGTGTTATCATGGTTTGTGTAGTTGGGCGAACCGATGGCATGGCAGAATGTTTTATACAGGTTTTGCCAGGGGCCACCCCTGGAGGAGACAACAACAGACTCTTTTCCATGCTGTTCCTGAATGGACTGCAATCGCTCGGCGATATACTCAAGAGCCTCGTCCCAGGTTGCCTGCTTCCACTTGCCGGCGCCTCTTTCTCCATCACGAATAAGTGGAGATTGCGGCCGCTGGTTATCGTTCACCAGGGCAACACCGGCAGCACCTCGTGCACACAGGGCACCCCCAATCAAATCACGATTCCCCTCCATCCAGGTCACCTGGTTGTCCTCTACTTCTACTCGGATAGGACAACGCACGGTGCACATCCCACATATGGAATAAACTGACTTTTTCATACTCACCTCTTCTTCCTTCACAACGTTTTATGGCTCTTCACGATACAGCATGATCGTAAAATAGATTTTTACAGCGCACCATTTTCTCGACCTAAACGACCTAAGCGAAGAAATGCTGAGTGGTAAAGCAGCCGTACGCTGAACAGGGTGAGAAAATTCCTTCGTCTTCCTCAGTTTGCCAGAAAAAGAGGAAACAGGGCAATCTGCCTGGTAATCCGGCAGAACCGCTATCCAATTCATCGATGACCTGCGCTGGAAACGCTCTCACCGTAACTATTTGATGTAACTTTACTATTTCTCCGGTCGTGCACAGTAACGAAAAACCGGCAGAAAAAAAACACTATTTTTATTTACAATAGAATCAGTAAAATTGATGAAATATACCACTCGCTCTTGCCCGCATTTTCAACAGCACTGTCGGACAAGCTTTTGCTCTCAGTGCTGGGCCCTATTGCAGCGGCACAACCGGTCAAGCGCAACAGAACGAACGAGGCTTTGGCCATGACCCTCCACGGTTTTCCTGCCACCTTGTAACCAAGGGACGCAGCTTTGATACCGATTTGACCTGACATCGCCTTCACGTCGCAATTTCATGCAAACATCACACCACATTTGAAGGGCAAATCCCCTCACCCCCCCTTTTGATCTGATCAGCACCAGAACACCCCTTTGCCGTACCAGGCGTTCCCTGGACGGACATATACTCTGACCACATAATCGCCCAACAAACGTAGCGAGAACGCTTGAACAACAAAACAACCTTCAATCGGTCTTTCACTCTGCACCTTGCCTTGGGAGAGGTGCAGAATAATTAGCTCCATCTTTGGAGGCTCGCGTTCGGGAGATGAATCGCGTATAGAGTGCAGACATAATGCAACAAAAATGTTGCACCACGTGTACTTATCCAACGTAACCTTTTTCAGCTAACTTATTAAGTTTACATATATTACCGATGGCGCATCAAAAAAGATGCACCGCCCTTTGCCATGTCCTCTCTTTTGTTATTTCAGGTAGATCACGGCAGAAAGAGATTTTTCCCTCTTTCTTTTGTGCTTTTCTGCAACTTTTTGGTTGCACCCTGTCGCCATTTTTCCGTAATCTTCCATTTCACCATTTCTCCGCAGGAACAAACAACCATCTAACAAAATGACATTGCGTTTAAAAACAGCTGATAATCGACACAGCCTTCAGTCAGGCATGAATAGTGCTTGCCTTCCTGTATTCAACAAAAATACTACGATATGACACGATACGCTTTTCACATAGGGTTCTCTGCCATCGTCCTGCTCCTGTTGCCCGACTGTGCCCTTGCTCTCCAGCCGCACAGCGCTCCGGAAGGGCTGTATGTACATCAGATGTCTCACCTGCTGTTCATGGGTGCGCTTATCTATCTCTACCTGCATACACGGCATACTCCTGAACTCGACAACAAGGGCTGGCATTATCTGCAGCTTTTCTGCATCCTCTTTGCCGGATGGAACCTGCTGGCCCTCATAGGCCATGAAGCCGCCAAATTTCTTGAACCAACAGATTTTTTCCACAGGGCTAGCTGGCGCGAACAGATATCACCGCCCATGACGCCGATAAAGCTGCTCTATTTCATTACGAAAATGGACCATCTGCTCTATGTACCTGCACTCTTGTTTCTGGTGATTGGGCTGCGCAGCTTCTGTAAGGATGTTCGCCGTCAGGAGAAAGAAAGATGACCAGCCTGCCGTTGCTGCCCGCCCATATTGTCGACATCTTCGGTTCAGGAATGGCTATCTTCCTCTCGTTTCTTGCATTCCGTTACTCCAGAATCCTGGTCAAAACTGAGCCGAACAACTTTATCTGGGGCTTTCTCTTCTATTTTTGCGTAGCCATGGCAGCCTTTTCCCTGAGCCGCGGAGTGGGACATATTGCCCGTATTCTGCTGGTATTCAGTGGGTATGCAGACGTCTGGAAAAAACTCTCCCCCTACTCCGGGGGGTTTAACACCATGCTGATCATCTCCACCGCGGCTGTTACCATCTATTATCATAAGGGACTCGATGCTTACAAGGCACTCCGCTTTGAAGCCGAAAAACTCGCTGATGCCAATACCCGGTTATTCGCCAGTGCCGCGCAACTCAAAGAGCTCAACACCCACCTGGAAGAGATGGTGGAGGAGCGTACCCGCAACCTGTCCAAATCAGAAAAAAAATTCCGTAAATTTTTCGAAAATTCGAAGGATATCATATATTTTTGCGACGCGCTCGGCTACCTCTCCAGTATCAACAGAAGCGGTAAGGAGTTGCTGGCGCTCCCCAACGACCTGAACAACATCAGTTTATTTGATCTCTTTGCTAATGAGAAGGACCGAAAACAGTACATCCAAGAACTGGAACACAATGGTTTTGTTCGTGACCTCGAGGTTGAATGCCAGGGGCTTGACGGATCGACCCACCATATCCTGTTCACCGCCAACACCGTCTATGACCAAGAGGACAACATGATTGGCTGCGAAGGCATCGGGAAGGATATGACCAGATTGAAAACCATCACCAACCAGCTTATTAACCGTGAAAAAATGGCATCTGTCGGCGAAATGGCTGCCGGCGTTGCTCATGAGATCAATACCCCGCTCGGCATTATCCTGGGCTACACCCAGCTAATGATGGATGATTACCCGCCTGACTCAGAAGCCCATGCCAACCTCAAGGTCATGGAAAGGCAGACCAAAGCCTGCCGAAGGATAGTCGCTGACCTGCTCAAATTTTCCCGTCAATCAGAGAGCATAAAAGCTCCGTTGGATGTCAATGGCGTCATTGAGGAGGTTCTTGCTGTATCCGAGCACTCACTCAATATCCAGCAAGTGACCGTGCTGCGCGATTTTGAGCAGGGATTACCTCAAGTCGTCGGCGACGCGGAAAAGCTCCGCCAGGTATTTATCAACCTGTTCAATAACGCACAATACGCCATGGGTGAGGCTGGCGGACAGATCATTGTTCGCACAACCACCCAGGAGCAGTATGTACAGATTTCGGTCATAGACACGGGGACAGGCATCCCGGAAGAGATACAAAACAGAATTTTTGATCCCTTTTTCACTACCAAGGAAGTGGGTAAAGGCACCGGACTCGGTCTTTCCGTCATTTATGGCATTATCCAGGAGCATGGCGGCACCATTGGAGTAGAAAGTCCGGTGACCGACCCGAAAACCGGGGACAAGATGAAGGGTACAGCATTCATCATTCAGCTGCCCATACCAGTAGCCGACCACAGTCAACCCAAGGAGAAGAGATAACCATGGCAGAAATAGTTGTGTTGGACGATGTGCTTGATGCAGTGGTCCTTGTCCAGAAGATTCTCACCCGCCAGGGCCATAACGTCCAGACATTCACCGAAGAGCAGGAAGCAATCGATTATGTGGGGAAAAACGAAGTTGACCTCGCCATCCTGGATATCAAGCTGAAAAAAATGAGCGGAGTCCAGGTGCTCGAGGAAATGAAAAAACGCAGACCCGAGCTCAAAGCCATCATGCTGACCGGCTACCCCACCCTTGAAACTGCCCAAACAGCCATTGAACTGGGTGCTGCCGAATACTGCGTCAAACCCATTGACATAGCAGAGCTGAAAGAAAAGGTGACCCAGGTCCTGTCGAGTTGATCAGCCAGTACCGGTGTATGCCGCACCACAGAAAACGAAAGCAGAGGATGGAACAATCGATTGTTTCCCTCAGAGGATTGGGCGCTCCGTGCTGCTCAGTTCAACTCAAGCCCCAACGAGATGAAATGAGGTTGAGTGAAACGAACCTATCAAGAATGCGCTGGACGCGGAGAACGTGTGAACACCGTCTGTTCATGCATTCCGCAGGCAAACACTTTTGCTTTGGCCGGTGATCGATTTGGATACGCCCGTGAAGACCAAACGACACATGATCGACAGTGACTTTCTCAAAGTATACCAGGAAGTTACTCGCTTAACAAGCACGGTGCATTCACCCCAGGAGGTGATGGACCTGGTGGTTTGTCGGCTCCCAGCCCTGCTTGAGGTGGATGCTGCCACGATCAGACTTTATGACCGGGACACAGACACCTTTGTTCTCGGAGCCGCCTGGGGGGTCTCGGACGAATACCTCTCCCGTTCCACTATTGATACGAAAGAGGTCATGTCCACCCTGATGCAGGGCCGCCCTACTGCACGCAACAATATTGACGTAACCTGCGACCATGATAGCTGCGCTTTTATCTCCGACGAGGGGGTCAAGAGCGCCATGTCGCTGCCAATCATCTATAAAGAAAAGATTACCGGCCTGTTGCGCCTTCTGACCAAGGATCAGCGGGAATTCTCCCAGGTCGAAATCGATTTTGCCATGTCGTTGGCCGAACAGGTGGGGGTAGCCATTTCCAACAGCGCCATGTTTCAGCAACTGGAAAACCAGGTCCATTTTTTCACCGCGCAAAGGGAAATATCCAAGCTGGTCAACTCCACCCTCAATCTGGAGGAAATACTGGCGGCCATTGTGGAGAAGCTCCCAGGAATAATGAACGTAACGGGGTGCACCATCCGGCTCCTGCAGCCGGCAACCAACCGTCTCGAGCTGGTGGCGGCATCCGGTGTATCGGAGAATTATCTCAATCGCGGCAGCATCAACCGTGAGGACTCGATCTTTAAAGTCCTCAGAGGCAAACCGGTTGCAATCTACGATGCGGCCAATGACCCACGGGTCGATTACCATGAGGAAATCAGGGCAGAGGGGATCAAGTCCATTCTCGCAATCCCGATCAAAAACGAACAGGAAATCATTGGGGTGTTGCGCCTGCTCAGCGACAACCATCGCTCCTTTTCAGCCAGTGATATTCATTTTGCGGAAACCGTGGCCAAGGAAGGCGGCAATGCCATTGAAAAGGCCAGGCTCTACCGCAAAATCAACCTATTGTTCAACCAGATCGAAGAACATGAACGGTTTCTACAGACCATTCTTGACGCGCTCTGGCTGGAATTGCTGGTTGTAGACCCTGACCATCGAATCATCATGGCCAATCGACATTTCCTCACCCGGCACGGGTGGACAGAGGAGGACATTCTTGGACGTCGATACCGTTCTGTTTCCCCCTGGCTGGACAAGAACCGGCAGGAATGCCCGCTGGAGCAGGTTTTCAGCTCATGCCGTCCGGTGACGGTAGTAAAACAGTACCAGGAAAGAGACCGTACCCGCTGGTACGAACGCCACCTGACCCCTATCGCCAATGAGGGCGGCGAGGTGGAATTCGTTGTTGAGGCCGTCAATGACATCACTGATCAGGTCATGCTCGAACAGGAGCACTCCCAGCGAATGAAACTGGAAGGAGTGGTTGAAATGGCCGGTACCGCCGCCCATGAACTCAATACGCCGCTGTTTGCTGCGCTTGGCACTGCCCAGTTGCTGTACGATGACCTGCCTGAGCAGGAAATGAGGGAAGAGATGGACACGATCATCACCAACCTGCAAAAGCTGAGCACCCTGACCCGTAAGATGATCGACGTAACCGGCTATTCGAGCAGTGATTATGTGGGTGAAACCCGCATTGTCGCTCTCCACGGTGACCAACAACCGCCCGACAAGGGCGATAAATAAACAGACCTGGAGGTATAAGGTGATTGATATGTGTATGGATACGGCTCGCGTGATGATGGAACGATGGAAACAGTTTCTTCTCTCTCCGACAGGGGTGTACCTGTACGCCGTTATTACCAGCGGAATCGGGGTGTTGATCCTGTTGGGGTTCTTTTCCCTCTTCCTTTCGCCAGGAGCACTCCCGCTGCTGATGCCGCTGATGATCGCCTTTAACGCGGCAGGGGCAGGCTATGGGCTGCTCGATAAATGCCAAACCTTTCCCCGGCCTGCCATCGCCCTGATGAGCATAGCCGTTGTACTCGCTCTGGTCGGTGTCGTTGGCCTTGCCTACCTTCAACCGTGGCGATCACCCTTTGCCCCGACCATGGCCATACCGGCCCTGGTCGGTAGTGTGGCTGCCACCTGCTTCGGAGCATGGATAGCGCGTAAAAAACACTCTGACCACTAAGGATATGACAACCCATTTTGACTGAGGAGGTGCCGCAACAAGACTTTTTCCATCACCCTTTGTGCGCAATTTACCATCAATATTAATAAGGAGAAATCAGTATGAAAATCATGCGCATCCCGATGCTTACGCTGATGAGTCTCACCGCCTTTCTTCTGGTGAGCCTGCAGAACGTAAGTGCAGCAGTTAACATCACCACCGACGGCAAGGTCGGCGATACGGTTACCATTGAAGGGACCATTGAGCCCGGCAAGGAACTCTACCTCACCATTGCCCAGCAAAGTGAGTTCAAGCCGGCAGATGCCACCATGCCCCATGAGAAAAAGAAATTCAGTAGCGAAACCCAGAAACAAGGTTTCGGGATGGATACCTCTATCCCGCCTCTGTACTATGTCCTTACAAGCAACCCGGGAGCATTTGGTCAAAAAACGGATACCAAGTTCGGCGGCCCCAGCATAATCTTCAAAAAAGGCCAGGGACTCTACTCCACCACCAAGTTTCAGCTGACAAAAGATTTCGACGCTATTGACGCGACCGCAAAAGCTGGCCTTGGACCCATCGCCTCTCAAGAGGAGTGGACATTCCTCAAGTGGGCCAATGAAAGCAGCTACGGTATCAACACCATCGTTAAAGAAGGCAGCAAGGTTGGCAAGATCGTTATTTTCTCCCGAACCGTTCTCCAGGACGAATCCAGCGGCAACTACTGGGACAAGGGAACAAAGGTCAATCTTGACAAGGCAACCGGTAAATTCACCGCTACCTTTGACACCTTCCGTCACACCCCACCAGACACCAAGTTTGACGTATATGTCAACGGCGCGAAAGAAGCTGACTTCTCCCTTGCGGGTAAAGGTTTCTGGCTCGCTAAAGGATACCGCTACATGAATCCGCTGTGGATCACCATCGGCGCCATCCTGGTTGGTACCTACTTCTCCATGATCGGTGCCGCAGGCGGTCTGCTGATGGCGGCCTTCCAGGTACTCGTGGTGCAGACCGCAGGTCCGGTTGGTGTGAACGCTGCCAACGTACTCAAGCCTTCCAACATGGCTCTGACCCTTTTCTCCCCACTGGGCTCTTTCTACAGATTCGCCGTTGTTGAAAAGCGAGTTGCATGGCCTGTCGGTATTTCTTTTGGTGTTGGTATTTTCATCGGCTCCATCTGGCTGGGTAAATACGTTTCTGCACTGCTGCCGATGTCCTCCTATAAAGAGTGGCTCGCTATTCTCGTTGTCCTCATGGGGATCAAGACCCTCACCGAGATGACCCCCAAGGCCATGAACAAGCGCAAGAACATCAAGGCAATGACCCAGAAGTTCAATGCGGCGGTGAAAAAAGCCAAAGAGACCGGCGAGGCCATGGAAATGGGTTCGATCGAACCTGTAAAAACTGGTCTGACCGACTACCGGTTCAAGTTCTGGGGTGAAGAGTTCCGCATCAACCCACTGCTTTTTGCATTCCTCGGTGTTCTCATCGGTATCGTTTCCCGTGCCTTTGGTATCGGCGGAGGGTTCCTCCTCGTACCAGCAATGACCTCTATTGGTGCGCTGCCAATGTACGTTGCCGTACCTATCTCTCTGATCGGTACCTGTTTTTCCAGTATCGGATCTTTCTTTGGGTATGTTGTAATCGGGTACTGGCCTGACTGGGTTCTTGCCGGTGCTATTATCATCGGTGGTTTTGCCGGTGGTATGCTCGGCAGCCGTGCACAGAAGCTGTTTAGTGAAATGCAACTCAAGGTCGTTCTGGCCTTAACCCTGTTCTTCCTCTTTTTCCGTTTTTTCAAGATCGAAGTATGGATCTAACAGGAAAAAAGCTATAGTGTAGCTACAGCCGGAGGAAAACCATTTTCCTCCGGCTTTTATCTCACCCATCAACCGCGATTATCCATGGATGCCTTTCTCGATACACTTTGGGACTACATTGCCGCCGGCTTCACGCTGCTTGGCGACAGCTTCTTTGCCCTGCTGCAGCACCTGCACTTTCTTGGTCCGCTCCTCCTGATCACCCTCCTGGCCGCCGTCACGATCGGGCTGACCAAACTGCTCAATCGCCTGATTGTCACCCGCCGCTTCCTTGAACTGGAAAAGGAGTACCATCACTGGCTGAAGGTCCGTCAGGAGGCTCTCCGTTGTTCGGACAGCGAGAAAGGACGACGAATGGCGCGCAATATAGACAAAGCTGAACTCAACAGGGCCTATTATGATTATTTTTTCGAAGGGCTGCTCCTCGGGATCGCCCGCAAGGTACTCCCGATATTCTTTATCTTTGCCTTTCTCAACGAATATTACCGGCCGGAACAGATGGCTGCCCTTTTCGGTCATGAATACGTGGTTCAGCTGGTTTCGCCTGGAGGCACCCCTGTGCCGATAGGAGCTGTTTTCTGGTATTTTCTCTCGCTGCTGAGCGGGTATCTTCTGTGGAGCGTCATCGCCACCGTCCGCAAGCGAAAGAACGCACCGGACAAGGCGTCCGCAACCCCGGGTATGGCAGAGGAAATGCACGCCTAAGGGATAGCTTAGCCGACAGAGTGTTTTTTTCCATAGGCTCTCGGAGTCTGCGCTTACCTGGAGTCTGCGCTTACCCGGAGTCTACGCTTACCTGATCGGGGATCATCCCCTTTAACTGCCCGCCTGCAATCTTTTAGAGGAGAGGGAAATGCTGCTCAACTCGCTGTTCAAGCATTGGAGTTACCGCATATTTGCTCCGGGCACCATCTTGCGGGAGAAATACGAAGCCCTCAAACACCTGCTGCATCATGATATCCGCTGCCATGAACAGATGGCTGAATTTCAGGATATGCTCCACGAAGGATGCCCGGAGGATCTGGCCGCCATCCGTAAACGCTTTGCTGAATTCTCCTCCCATGTCCGCGGCATGGTAGACGCCCTGGAAACCATGGCTCCTGGGAGCTATCTTTCCCTGGGCAGCTATCATAAAAAATTTGACTTTTACACCCGCTTTCTCCTGGCTCCACCAAAACTCGACTTCAGCCCTCCTTATGTGCTTGACCTGGAAAAGGTTACAGCAACCCACAAGGGCATCGGTAATAAAGCGAAAAATATAGCCCTGGTATGTAACGAAATCGGCTTGCCCATACCCCGAGGTTTTGTCATTACCGTCAGCGCTTTTCATTACCTCATCGAGTATAACAATCTGCGCGACACCATCGATGCGCTGCTGGCCGAAATTCATATACACGATACCCGCTCGCTCGGCACGATCGCTGAAAAGCTTCAGCAACTCATACGTGATGCAGAAATTCCACCGGCAATTGCAGAGGAAATCCAGGATGCCTGCAGCCAGCCACTTCCTGCAGGTCAGCCCGCAGTTGGCTATGCGGTCCGCTCCAGCGCCATCAGCGAGGACGGCGCCTTCTCTTTTGCCGGTCAATACCTGACCGTTCTTGACACCCCTGCAGAGGAAATCGATGCCGCCTACCTGGAAGTACTCGCCTCCAAGTATACCCCGGAAGCGCTCTTTTACCGCATAAGTCACGGACTCGGCGATGAAGAGACAGCCATGTCGGTACTGGTGCAGGAAATGGTCGAAGCTCGATGCAGCGGCGTGGTATATACCAGCGATCATCCGACGGACGACAGTCAGGCCGACCTCCTCCACCTCCATGTCATCGAAGGGCAGGGAGACCGTTTGGTCAGTGGCCGGGCCACACCGAAAATCTATTCCTTTTCCAAAGGGGAAAAACCGAGCCTGCTGCCACCTTCACCCAACGACCAGCAGCTGAATCCCGACCAGGCCCTGACCATCGCTCAAATGGGCGTACAGATCGAAAGCTACTTCGACTGTCCGCAGGATATTGAATGGGCCATGGCACAGGACGAGACTATTCTCCTACTCCAGGCCAGACCGCTCCACCCTGAACAAGCCGATCCTTCCGCACTAGAATGGGACCTCAGCGGCCTCGAACTCTATCTGGATGACTGTCGCCGTGCGTCAACCGGCATTGGTTCGGGTCCTGTGTATAAGGTAGATGAAGACCATCCCCTGGACAATATCCCCCATGGAAGCGTGTTAGTCGTTCGCGACGCTTCCCCGGATTACGTGCGGATCATGAACCGGCTTGCCGCTGTCCTGGCCGAGCGGGGAAGCAGAGCCAGCCACTTTGCTACCGTGGCCCGGGAATTCGGTGTTCCCTTTCTCACTTCCATTCCCGATTGCTGCACGCGCTTTGATCAGGAAAACCCCGTTACCGTAGATGCGATACACGGTGCCGTCTATAAAGGGCTTCTCGACACCTCTAACAGGGAAAATCCAGTCCGGCGGTACCAGGACAAATATCATCGTATACTGCGGCAGGCGCTGAAATTTATCACCCCGTTGGAATTGGTCGACCCGACGGACGAAAATTTCATCCCTGAAGGCTGCCGATCCATGCACGATATTATCCGTTTCTGTCATGAAAAGGCCGTGCTCTCCATGTTCACCGCCGGCAGGCCGGGGAGCGGTAGAGGAGCACTGCGCCTGGAAGCCGATATTCCCCTGGACGTCTTTCTCTTCGACGTAGGCGGTGGTTTTTCCACTGAGCCTGGAAAAAAACAGGTCGTCCCTCTCCAGCAGGTGGCCTCCCTGCCCTTTCAGGCACTCTGGAAGGGCCTGAGCCACCCGGGGGTGCAATGGAAGCAAAAACCCTTTGACTGGGAAGCCTACGATAAAATTGAATTGGCAGGCGGCGTTCCCCCCAAAAAGGACAGCTTCGCTTTTGCCAGTTATGCGGTGATCGGAACGGACTATCTTCATTTCAATATCCGTTTTGGCTATCATTTCACCATTGTTGATGTACTGTGCGGCGAAAACAGTGCCGAAAATCACTGCATGCTCCGGTTTGCCGGGGGAGGTGGGGATTATGACCAACGCATGCTGCGTATCGACTTTATTGCCGGAGTGCTTGAGCGGCTTGAATTTCAGATCGACAAAAAAGGCGACCTGCTGGAAGCCAAGCTGCCGAACCTGAAGTCCGAAGTGCTCACCCGCAAGCTTGACATGCTGGGTCGACTGCTGGGAGCCACCAAATTAATGGACATGGTCCTGACCGATCAGCAAATGGTTGCCGATTATGTGGAAGATTTTTATAAAGGACGATACTCTTTCTCCCAGCAAGGATAAGCATCCGTTCTGCAGTGCAACATTCCCGCCTGCAGCCACCACAAACAGGTGTGAATGATGGCGAAATACACAGTAACCTGGATCACCGATTACCTGGCAGTGGGACACGCTCCCATGTCCTACGATGATCTCGACAATATACGAGCACAGGGCATAAGCGGTATCGTCAACCTGTGCGGAGAGTTTTCCGACCTTCACGAAATCGAGGAAAGTGCCGGTTTTGAGGTCTTTTATCTGCCTATCCCCGATGAAACCGCTCCCAATATGGAACAGATGGAAAAGGCGCTGGAGTGGCTGGACGAGGCAGTCTATCTGGGGAAAAAGGTTCTTGTCCACTGCAAACTCGGGGTCGGCCGTACCGGGACCTTTGTTACTGCCTACATGCTTCGCCGCGGCTTTAATCTCAAGAAGGCGGGCAAACTGCTGAAAAAAACCAGGGCCAACCCAACCAATTACTCCCAATGGTGGTTGCTCCGCAAATTCGGAAAAAAAGAGGGGCAACTCAAACTCATCGAACCTTCAGCTGCCAATCGATCCTCCTCTGACCTCAGTCGCTTTTTTGAGCGCTACGAACAGCTGCTGGAAAAAATCGATGCTCACCTGGAAAGCGGCAAGGGCGCATGTTGCGGTAAAGACGCTGAGGCATGCTCCCGTTCCTTTCAACTTTCCCTTATCGAAGCCCTCTATCTCAATAACAAGGTCAATGTTGCCCTCTCCTCCGCACAGCGCAGCAGCGTCATTGAAAAAGCAGCATCCGCCACTGGCAGCGATACACCAGCGGGCAGCGAACCTCCCGCTGTCCAGGGCGACGACGATGCAGGTTCTCCACTGGCCAGTAACGATGCCTGTCCACTTCGTCAGGGTGACCAATGTTTGCTTGAACAGTACCGGCCGATTCACTGCCGGATCAGCGGCTGCGAAACCGGGCTAGATATGGAGGAGATCAATCGCGAAATTGCGGCACTCTCTGAAGAGGTCTTTCAAACCCTGTTTGCCGCATCAGCGAACCAGCCCCTTTCCCTGCCGGAAGTAAGCAACCGGGAAACCATTTCCGGTAAATTCATTCAACGTTACTTTCAATATCTTGTCACCCAAAAAGCAAAGGAAGAGCAGCACAAGAGCTGAGACTGTGGAAAATCGTCGCAGACTGGTCATGATTGTTGATGACGAACCGGACATGCTCTCCATGCTGGAGTTGGTGCTGCGGAAAAAATGCGCCTGCGATGTCATCACCGCCACCTCCGCGGCAACCGCCCTGGAGCAGCTGGTAAATCAACGACCGGAGGTGATTGTCTCAGATATCAAAATGCCGGGCATGGACGGGCTGGAGCTCCTCAAGCGAGTCAGGCAGACTGACCATTCCATCTCGGTGGTCATCATGACCGGGTATGGAACCATCGACATGGCGGTTCAAGCGCTCAAAGAAGGGGCCTACGATTTTCTCCAGAAGCCGTTTGATAAAGACCATATCGTTCGAGTGGTCAACAACTGCCTGGAACGCACCGCCCTGCTGCGCGCCAATTTCCACCTCCAGCAACAACTTCAGGACCTTACCCTGCCCGATGGTTTTGTCGGCCAGAGCCCTGCCCTGAGGGCTGCACTGGAACTGCTGAACAGGGTTGCCGACACTGATGCAACGGTCCTGATCAGGGGAGAAAGCGGCACCGGCAAGGAACTGGCGGCTCGGGCTCTGCATCAACTGAGCAGCTGGCGAGACAAAAAAATCATCACCGTAAATTGTCCGGCATTGCCCGAAAGTGTACTGGAAAGCGAGCTTTTCGGGTATTCCAAGGGAGCGTTTACCGGTGCGGAGAAGGAAAAAAAAGGCCTTTTTCAGGAAGCCGAGGGCTCGACTATCGTGCTTGACGAAATCGGCGACATCCCGGTTTCTCTGCAAACCAAGCTGCTCAGGGTATTGCAGGAAAAAGAAATACAGCCGCTGGGACAAAACAAAACCATTCGCGTGAACGCTCGGGTGGTCGCCTCCACCAACCAGGACCTGGAAGCAAAAATACAAAGAGGAGAATTCCGCGAAGACCTCTTTTACCGGCTGAACGTAGTGACGGTGGTCATGCCGAGCCTGCGGGAAATGAAGGAGGATATCCCGTTGCTGATCCATCATTTCCTGACCCGCTTTAAAGAACAGTACGGCCGGGATGATCTCTCCATCTCGGGTGAGGTGCTGCAGCACCTTTCTCATCGCGAATGGCAGGGCAATGTTCGCGAATTGCGCAATACGGTCAAACGCATTGTCCTCCTTGCCGATGGAGGCAAAGTGCAAATGGCTGACCTCCTCCCCCTTTTACCCGAATCCGACCTTCCGGCATCAGGAATCGATACATGGGATATCCGGGAATATTATCAACTCCCTTACAACGAGGCCAAGGCGGCCTTGCTTGCCGCCTTTTCCACCGGCTACATCACTGCCAGGCTGACAGAGCACAAGGGCAATGTCACCGGTGCGGCTGCTGCCTGCGGCCTTGAACGGCAGGCACTCCAGCGTCTGATGCGAAAATATGCGATCATTTCCTCCCGCTTCAAGCCGGACAAGTAGACCGACGCTCCCAGGTGACCGCTCGCAGGATACGCGGATCAGCCCTTTCTCCTCAACTCAAGAGCGCTGGCAATGCGTCGCGTTAACCTGCTGGTGCAACCGCAAACCAGTCAAGCCTTTCAGGCCCTCAATCCTGTCGGCAGAGAGCACCTTCCACTCCCGCAAGAAAAGGGCTATAACCATCTTCATTTCACGGAAGAAAAATGCGATTTACGCATTGGCTCATAGAAAAAAAAGCAGAAAGCAGCTAATCTAGCCCCTGGACAATCATCTGCTTCACATTCCATATCCGGTAATTTTCCGACTCTCAATCATCGATGAAAACCCTGGCCAGCCAACTTATCTTTTTCTTCCGCCACAAAACAGCGCGGAAAAATTTTTCCGTACTATGGAAATTTTTCACGTCCCTTTTCCTCATCATTAGCCTCTATTCGGTACTCTTCCATCTATTGATGGTGTACGAAGGCCGCGATTTCAGCTGGATTACCGGTTTTTACTGGACCTTGACAGTCATGTCGACCCTTGGCTTTGGAGACATCACCTTTCACAGTGACCTCGGCCTCCTCTTCACCATGATCGTCCTGTTTTCCGGCGTCCTGTTTCTTCTGATCATGCTGCCGTTTATCTTTATCCAGTTTTTCTATACCCCCTGGCTTGAAGCTCAGCAGCGTGCAAAAATACCCAGGGTCTTGCCGGAGCATATAGAAAACCATGTCATCCTGACCAACCACGACCCTATCACAACCCGGTTGATCGAACGCCTGGAAAAATATCACATCCCATATGTCCTGGTGACGCCCGACCTTCAGCTGGCCAACGAGCTGCACGACCAGGGCTACCAGGTGGTAATCGGCGAACCGGATAAGCCCAGCACCTACCAGGCCCTGCGCATTGGCCATGCCTCCATCATAGTGGTCACCAATGACGACCTCATCTCCACCAATATCTGTTTTACCATCAGAGAGGTAGACAGAGTGGTGCCCATCGTAACCAATGCCGACAGGGAGCACTCAATCGATATCCTTGAATTCTCCGGAAATACCAGTGTTTTCCAATTTACGAACATGCTGGGCACGCACCTGGCCAAACGAACCCAGGGGGTGAGCATGACCGCGAATATCATCGGCCGATTTGAAGAGCTGATGATCACGGAAATGCCGGTCAAGCAAAGTGAACTGGTTGGCAAGACCTTGCTTGAGGCGAGTATACGAAGCCTTACCGGGGTAACGGTGCTTGGCCTGATGCAGAAAGGCATCTTTAGCCCATCAGCTCCCAACGCGGTTATGACAAGGGAAACAATACTGGTGCTGTCAGGAACGGCAAAACAACTCAAGACCTTTGAAGATCGCTTTGCCGTCGACAATGTTGCGGCTAAAAAAGACAATCATGTCCTTATTCTCGGTGGGGGGCGGGTTGGGCTCTCTGCCGCCAGAA
Source organism: Desulfogranum aggregans (assembly GCF_055398265.1). Lineage (NCBI taxonomy): Bacteria > Pseudomonadati > Thermodesulfobacteriota > Desulfobulbia > Desulfobulbales > Desulfobulbaceae > Desulfogranum > Desulfogranum aggregans. Next base: position 2,024,007 of record NZ_AP042447.1, read on the forward strand.
CCCTGACCGAACACGGCATCAATTGCCGAATAGTTGAAAAACGTCCCCTCAAGATTGCCCACGAAAACGAGGAACAATTTATTATCGGTGATGCAGCGGACATCAACACCCTGGAAGCAGCAGGTATTCAGACGGCACAGTCGATTATTGTCACCACCCACAGTGACGACATGAATATTTACCTGACCTTTTATTGCCGGCAGCTGCGCCCGGATATCCAGATCATCAGCCGTTCCATTCTCGAACGCAACGTATCCAAACTTCATTCCGCAGGGGCCGACCAGGTTATGTCCTATGCTTCATTGGGCGCTGGTACTATTTTTCAGTTGCTCAGGCCCAACGAGATCTCGCTGTTTATCGAAGGGCTGATCGTATTCAATAAAAAGGCCGGTTCTTATTTCCATGGCCGTTCGATCATGGAAAGCGGGGTGAGGGACAAGACTGGCTGCAGTATTGTTGCCCTCAGACGAAAAGACCGTCTCCAGGTCAACCCTGAGCCGGAGACCATTCTCGATGTTAACGACGAGTTGATCTTCATAGGCACTGCAGAAAATGAACAACTGTTCCTCAAGCTTACACAATAGCTTGTTTCATCAACTATCACTGTTCCCTCCTCCCACGTCAGCCTCAAGAGAAAGTAAGCTGGCGCTGCTGCAGCTTGTGCCTGCCTGTTGCATGCCCAAAGTATGGAGGCAGGTGATGTTCCATCACTTCGTCCGGCGAACGGTGAAAAAAAGTCGAGCAAGCGCCCCTTCTCCAGCAACACCAACAGGTCAGCCGTCCTTTCTTCCGTCAGGATGACGTGTGCCCTTGACGGCACCAGGCTCTCCGGTGACGAAGTCGTTCTTCAGATAGCCTATCACGTCATCGGTCGGCAGTACCTTTGCAACCGTGCTGCTGGCTATCTTGAGTGCAATCTCCTGATTTGCTGTCGCAGTCGCGACGGCGTCACCCACCACCACCACATCATACCCGCGCGAATTGCCCGCATAGGCCGTGCTGAGAATACATTCATCCGTCCATAAACCGACGAGCACGATTGTATCGATACCGGCTACCTTGAGTTTTTCATCCAAATAGGACTTGCCGTTTTCATCAAAATTCCAGAACATATCCAGATGCTTTCCATGGTAAAACCAACCGTCGGCCACCTCCTCCTCTGTGGGGGCGATTTCCGCCAAGGTCTTCATGCCTGGTGCTCCGGTGAACACATATACAGCATTCTCCGGATCTTCCGGACGGAGGCCTTTGGGACCATACCAACGATCCATCGCATTGCTGATGCCATCGTCAAACCTGCGGGTCCATGCACTCCACATAATTCGGATACCGTCACTTTGCGATTGCGACGCTCGGAACGCATCCACCAGCTTGATGAGGTTGGGAAGAATTCCTCCAGCATAGGGTCGGTACTCTTCTTGACAGTCATCAAGAAGCAAGGCTATTCGCCGAGGCCGATCCTTCAGGTTCCAGGAAGCCCAAAAGCTTAACGGCTGCTTGTTCGGCCCTCCTGGAGTGCAGCTATAGTTTTCCATCGGCTGGAAAGCCAGTTCCATATCACGGTGTTTACGCGGCTCCTGTAGAGCTTCCTCAAGTGATCGTATCTTGCCTTCACTGTTTGTCATGGTCAAGTTCCTCCCGCATAATTTCCATCCATAGACAGCCACCTACTCGACCGCCAATCAACGTAAAAAAACCACTGTTCTTTTCTTTTCCGGAAATGTTACGCTATCTGTTGTCAGGCAAGCTGTCAACAGCATTGACAGAGCGCCCTCGAACATTCCTTTGGAATAGCAAGATAAATAGCTCACAGGCAAGGTGTATCCAGTATGTTAATCACCACGAGGAGTTTCGCTGGTCTGCTCTTGCCAGAGAGGAGTTAGCCCATGGTAAATCCGGATATGGCTGGTACCTTTTCCCTTCAAACATTCCTGTACCTCTGATGCGTGCCTATGATTTCATCGTTATCGGTTTGGGCACGGCGGGCTCTGCGACCTGCATGACCCTTGCTCGTCGGGGCTTCAACGTACTGGGTTTGGATAAATTCCACCCCCCGCACGAAATGGGCAGTCACCATGGCTCATCACGGAGCGTACGCTGCGCTTACCTTGAGGGAACCTCCTACGTCGCTATGGCATTGAGGTCATGGGAACTCTGGCGTAAACTTGAAAAGGACTCGGGCCGAAAGCTGCTGGTTGAAACCGGCAACCTGACCATTGGCCCTCCCGATTGCCCGGCGGTTTCTGGATTTGTAAAAAGTGCTCAGTCATATGGAATCCCGCATGAATGCTTATCTGGTGCGGAGGTTCGAAAGCGCTGGCCGCAGTTGGCCCCGCCGGATGCCTTCGTAGCCGGGTTGGAGAAGAAGGCAGGTATAGTTTTTCCCGAACAAAGCATCATGACCTTCCTGACTGAGGCGAGAAAGGCGGGAGCAACGCTCGTTGTGAACGAACAGGTGGATTCCTGGACTGAAGCGCACGACAAAGTGCTCATCCATACTGGCAGAAAAACCTACTCAACCGATCGATTGCTCATAGCGGCAGGTGCCTGGACGAGCAGACTGCTCAATCTGCCGGGCAGCCAAGTGCAACCAAAACGCGTTCCAGTGCACTGGGTAGACGTACCGGAAAACAGTGTGTTCCATCTGGGAGCGTTTCCTGTGAATTTCTGGCAGATTCCCCTTGAAAAAAATATCCCTTGCCCTCCAGCGTACAGGGAATTCTACGCGTTACCGGTCATTGGCAAGGGAACAAAAATTAAGGCCGCCTTCCATAACAGGCTTGTCGACTGCAATCCAGACACGGTCAACCGTGAAGTATTGCCTGGTGAACAGGACGAGATAAAAAAGACTATTGCGGAATTTCTTCCGAGTCTTGACCGGCGTCCCATTAGCTCTGAGGTGTGCCTTTACTCCATGACACCCGACGGACACTTCTTTCTTGGAAGCAAACCAGGTTCAAAGCGAGTTATTGGCGTCGCACTTGCGGGACACGGTTTCAAATTCGCTCCAGTTCTGGGGGAAATATTAGCCGATCTATTGGCTGATAAGACGCCCGCATTCGATATCAGCTTGTTTTCACCAACTCGATTCGGCCAGGAGCCAGAGAAAGCCCCGCTGACAAGAAATTAATGCCACAGCACCAGAAGGGAAAAAAGAGGATGTCCATTGCCGTGAAAACACCTATCAACGTACCGGCAGCAGGTGCATGGGCTTTGAAGGGTTGGCAATACGAAGGGAATAAACGCGTTGCTCGTTCCGTTGTGCAGATAGAGCAATGAATGGCGCTGCCGGAGGAAACATCCCTCTATTCTTCCCCCATTAATCTCTCCCGCCCGATCCTGGCGGCCAGGACGTTGGGATTAATAGAGACCAGCAGAATACCCAAGAGGGTCATTGCCCCCCCGCCTATCATTTTCCATCCGAGTTCATCACCAAAACAGAGAACTCCGAAAATCGAGGCCAGAATAGGGGCCAGCAACAGAAGCGGGGTAACCGTGGATACCGGGTAGCGGCCCAGCAGAAAATAGACGATGCCGTGCCCCACTACCGAAGCACCAATAGCGGAATAAAGCGGCGCCCATAACTCAAACAGTTCAATCTCGGAGAGAATCTGGCGGTGTCCGTTTTCAAATAGCAGTGACAAGAGCAGCAGCGAAGGCGTTGCAACCAGCGCGATCCAGGCCTGCAGACGAAAAACCCCGAGATTGGGACACTGACGCATAAGAATGGTCGCAACAGCCATAGCCAAGGCTGCACCAGCAACCCACAGGACCGCATCCAGATGGTTGAACACAATGGGGTCAAACCCGATGACCATAATCCCCAACAAGGCAATAATTATAGCCAGAATACGAAGCAGAGAAATGCGTTCGCGAAGCAGGACCGTTGCCAGAATAGCGGAAAAAGGAACATACAGCTGCGTGGTAATGGCTATGGATGCTATGTTTCCTCCGGCATTTAAGCCGATGAAAACCATCCCGAAATGAACAACCCCCAAAAGAAAAGAGACCCGCAGCAAAGGCAGCATATACCCCGGTGCCGGCTTAAGCCAGGGCAGCATAAGAATCAATAAGAACAGAAACCGAATACTAGTAAAAAAGAGGGGTTGAAAGGTGCCGGCACCGATTTTGCCGGCAATAAAGTTAAAGCCCCAGGCAAAGTTGGCGAGCAGAACCAGTAGAAGATCTGGTAGATTCATCGTGTTGTGCGGTGCGGCGCCGACAGTTGCCGGAGCGGAAAATCGACAAACCGGCTGAATTTCCTGTCGGTTATCGCTATTTGAACAGTGTATCTATCCCCATGGCTTTTTTACGTGCAAACTTAGGGATGAGCTTTGGTTTTAACAGAACTATTCCCCTAAATGCAAAGGCCAGTAAATGCAAGGTGAAAAAATAGTCCACCATCCTGTACCCCCTTTTCCTGCGCAGCGCGAGGCGAAGAAACCATCGCATCTGCACACCGTTGAGCGCAAATGGCTTGAAGCTGGTCTTCACCCGATATCGGGGCCGGGTTCCATTGGGATACTGTTGCTTATACCTCTTTTTTGCCTTTTTAATCCGCTTTTTGACGCGCTGATTATAGGGAAGAAAATAATATTCTCTTGCTACGGCTAGCAGGGTAAAGGTGTCATACATATAACGAATATCCGCTGCCGGCAATCCACATTTCTCGGCAAGCGCCTCCATCTGCGGGATTTTTTCCAACGCCTTGTAGCCCTTTTCAACGCTCTGCGCACCGTTGCCTACCAAAGTCCGGAGCACCTTCCGTACCGAATGATTGATAAAAATATTGTTCCAGAAAACCGGAACCAACGGGGGGATACGTATCCGGCGAAAAAATAATTTCTGCTCTGCCACGTCTTCGATGTACAGCAGTTCCTTGATCACTTGATCATCAAGGCGAAGCAGCGCAAGCAGGGCCGAGGGGTCCGGGCAATCAATGGCTTGCGCAAAAGCAGCCACAGCCTCTTCCACATTTCGCCTGTAGCGAAAGAGTTGAATGCAAACAAAGCTGTTCAGCTCATTCCAGATCCCGGCATCCTCCAGGAAAGTCAGCCGACGAAAAGGCAGCCATCCTCCGGTCTGACACCAGACGCTGATCCCGACCATGTTCTCCGCTCCTGCAAGCTGTCGCCTGTACTCCTGATAGTCCCAGCCGATAAACGAGGGGTATTCGCCGGCACCCTCATATTCCCTTCGTGCCTGCAATTCGATGATTTTTTTCACCTTGCTGCGAAAAAAATGCTTATTGAGGGGGAGATAGCGAAAAAAATCCGATTCACCATACTTGAGAGAGAGAATAAACCACTCACTCTCAATGCCATGAAGTACCCTGGATAAGGTTCGCCGGTGCCAGATAAAATCACCGATGGAGTAGGCGCCTACAGTCCAATTGCGCAGAATAAGGTACCGATGAGACCGCTCAAAGAGAGGGAGCAACTCGTGCAATAGACAATTGGCCTGCCCCGGTCGCTGCAAGGTCAATTCACTGACAAAATCACCCCGCACGTCTTTTCCGTCGCACTCACCAATGCGCAAAATAATCCCTTTGACCTCAGGAAACTGCTGGAGGACCGTTTGCACCTGTCTGCGAATAAAGACGTTAGCTTTCCGGGTACTCTTGCCTATCTGCCGCTTCAAACCGGGAGTGAAGGACAGAACATCCATGGTCAGGTATACGTCGAGTTCATGAAGCCGGCAAACAGCAAACAGCTTTCGGTACTGCTCCGCAAGAACAGCAATTTTTTGGTTTATTTCAGGCTCGAGCCAGGGGTCTGGAGCCAGGTGGGTCACATCGTCAAGGGTAATTCCATTGTAGCCTATTTGGCGTACCCTGCCGGCAAATGTATCCATATCCCGGCGTATTTGGGCAAACTGTTGCCCCAACTGGAGAGGCTCTTCACTCAGGCGCTGAAAAGGCACCTTGGACCAATTCACCTGCTGCTTGCCGTACCCGCGAAAAAATGGTCCTATCCCATCTATGAGAAAAATATCCATTGCATTGGACATTAAAGAAATATATCAACAAGCTTAGAAGTGAAACCAAGCCGCACTTTTTCATTTTTATGGTACCGGATCAGTGATCAGATATGATAAGAATATCATTTCATTGTGGTTAGGGTCAGGTAATTCCTCTGTATGCAGTATACCAACAGGGAAAAAGCCACCCCTCTTCTGTTCATGATGCCACTCTTCCCAAACGAGGCTGAGTCAGTTGCCTCGCATGGCCTATGGCGATGATCCCCCTGCGGTACGGCGCACATGAGGCATGACGATGTCGAACCAACCCACCTATGATGAGCTGCGCAGAAAAGTTGATGCGCTCGAACGACAGCTTGCACAGCAGAATACCTCCCTGCGCAAGGACAGCCATGATCGCCCGTTGACGATCTCCGAGAAAGCGCAAACGACAAACGATGTGCTGTCTCTGAAAGCCAGCGAGGAAAAATACCGTACCCTTTTTGAACAAATGGCCCAGGGAATCTTTATTCGCCAGGCGGACGGGACGGTGGCTGACTGTAATCAGGCCGCACTGGACATGCTGGGGCTTGAACGGGAGGAGTTCATCGGTACGACCTATATTGATTCTCCGTGCACAATGCTGGATGAGGGTGGCAGGAGTGTTCCGGCTTCCCAGCAACCATCGGTTCGCGCCCTGCGGGAAAAAAAACCGATCCTAAACTTTGTTGCCTCCATCGTTCACCCTCACAAACAGGACAAAGTCTGGCTCAGCATCAACGCCATTCCCCAGTGGAAAACCGGGAATGCAGCCCCTCTCCAGGTGTTGGTCACTCTGGACGACATCACTGCCATACGGCAGGTCGAGCAGGAGTTACGTCACAGCAGGCAGCGGATACGTGATGCCCATAAACTGCTGCAACTGGTCATCGATACCATACCGGTACGCCTTTTCTGGAAGGATCTGGACCTTTCCTATCTGGGCTGCAATCGGCTCTTTGCTCTTGATGCCGGCTTTTCAAGGCCTGAACAGCTTATCGGGCTCGATGATTACACGATGGGCTGGCGGGAACAGGCAGAATTATATCGGAACGACGATATGGAAGTTATCCGTACCGGCAGGCCGAAACTCCACTATGAAGAACCACAGACCACCCCTGAAGGGAAAAAAATTTGGCTCTCCACTTCCAAGGTTCCCTTACGCGATGCCGAGGACAATATCGTTGGTCTGCTTGGAGCCTATGAAGACATTACCGCACGCAAACAGGCGGAAGCGAAACTGCTCAACGTCCAGAAACTCGAGTCCCTTGGACGCCTAGCTGGAGGAATAGCCCATAATTTTAACAACATACTCATGACCATCATGGGTAATATTTCCTTTGCAAAAATGGAGGCAAAGCCAACCGAGAGACTATACCAACGTTTGCTCAATGCAGAACAAGGGTGCCTGAAAGCCAAAGATCTGTGCAGCCAGTTTCTCACCTTCTCCAAAGGGGGGGCACCGGTAAAAATCCAAACACCGGCTGCTCATGTCATTAGGGCCAACAGCCAACTCGCACTGAGTGGGACCAGATCGCTGTGTGAGTATGCTCTTCCACCCGACCTCTGGGATATTCATGCAGACAGTGACCAACTCGGTCAGGTTCTCACCAACCTGCTGCTCAATGCCGATCAGGCCATGCCGGAGGGCGGCATTATCCGAGTAAGTGCAAAAAACAGGATTCTGGAGAAGGAAAACAGCTACGGACTGGAAGCTGGCAACTATGTACAGATTCTGATTGAGGATCACGGCACCGGCATCGCGGAGGAAGATCTGCCGAACATATTTGATCCCTATTTCACGACCAAAGCCAATGGGAACGGACTGGGCCTCGCTTCGGCCTACTCGATCATGCAACAGCATCAGGGGGCGATCACGGTGGAGTCGACTAACAGTTCAGGGACAATTTTTTCCCTCCTCCTCCCTGCAGCGGCCTCCAAGGTCACGGTAGACACCAAACAACACCCTTTGCCGGTAAAAAAAAGCAGCGGCAACATCCTGGTTATGGATGACGACCAGTCTGTTCTCCATACCATTGCGGCCATGCTGGAACACCTGGGGTATACCGCTCACCTGGTGGTGGACGGTGAAGCAGCGATCAGGGCCTACCTTCGAGCCATGGATACGAACAGCCCCTTTGACGTGGTCATAATGGACCTCGTCATCCCTGGAGCCATGGGCGGCGAAGCAACCGCACGTCATTTGCAGGAGATTGACCCCAAGGTAAAGATGATCGTCTCCAGCGGCTTCAGCCAGGACACCATCATTGCCAATTACGAAAAATATGGTTTCACCGGATTCGTGGTCAAACCCTACCGGTTGGAAGAATTGGCCTCCCTGCTGCGCCAGGTCCTGGGGTCCTGAACAATGAGGTTAGCTGGCTGATCAGGACGATGCCCTTTGTCCATACCCAGACAGCCAGCCCACAACAGATCTCATGGTCGATGAATTCTGGCCAGGTAGCTGCCGTCTGCTCCAGTCACGACTTTTTCGCAGACCAATCCATGGGCGACGGCAACCCTCTGCAAGGAGACATAGTCGATATAAATCCAGGAAAAGGGTTCGGACTCTATGGAGTTATAGGTCATGACAAACTCAGTTTCACCATAATAGCCATCCAGCCGGTCAAGGTCTGTTTCATCTGCGTACAACCCGCTGATATCCGTTGAATCAGCAAGAATCTGTCCATCACCCTCCAATAAATCCCAAGCGAGCTGGAAAAAATAATGTATTCCGGCAAGCGAGCCGCAGATTCCCATACCGTTCATCAACATAAGGATGGTGTTATAGCACTGTTCTCCTTTCAAGGAAAAAACACTCCCGTGCATCGGCCGCTGCACTTGCCGTTGGCGCATGACCTCTATGCAACCTGGTGATATTTCCAGTGCATCCACCTGGAATCCCCGTTCCTGCAGGCGTAAGGTATGGCATCCGCTGCCGGCACCCACATCAAGGATACGCCCGTAGCAACGATGCAGGGCCTGGCGCTCAATTTCTCCCATGTCCGCAAAGGCTCGAAACATAGTCTGCCCGTCCATTGCTGACATTTCCAGCGTGGTGGAATGCACATCCACCTGAACGGAGTGATCACCATGAAGATAATCCAGCAGCATAACACCAAGCGGGTCTTTCTGCCGGTCGCAAATAATCTGCTGCATAGACAACACGAAATAAAAAGGAGTATTGGCATTTACAGGGAGTACCAGGAAAAATCCAGTTTCAAGCCGAAAACATCCCTGTGTAGAAGGGCGGTGGACGAGTGGGCCGGATCACCCTTGCTCACACCAGTCCCATGACCTCTTGGCAGGGACATACGGTGAGGCCAACACTTAGCATAAAGAGTGGAGAATCGCTACCGATAGCTTGCTACACGTATTACTGACTGCGATGTTCGCTCCCGGTATAACGCAACTGCGCCTTCTCTCCTGCTTGTGCAGCCGAAGAATGCGGCTCACCCCAAGGCTATATTTCGTGCTCCCCGCTGCTGCAATGTCCAACGGGATGGCTCTGCGAAGTAGGATAATAAATGGCGACAAATCATGCTAGCGACGGTATAGTACTGTCTGTCTGTGGTGGCAGCAGTCTCTGTCGCCTCGCCTGTTTTGCCTGGGCGCCTGCAGATGCTGCCGGACACCGTTGCGCATAGTTCCTTATCCGCTCACCCAGCTGACCAGGCATTTTCTCCTCTTCATCCTTTCTGCTCTTTGTTCTGATGCCCGCTACACATCGAATTGTTCACCCCTGTCCCGCGACCAATGCGCTTATCGACACCACAAGCGGCGAGTCCCTCTTCCCTCCCGCCCATTGGGCCTTTCTTCAGGCAGGGGACGCTCCGCTCACTAAAAGCGTGAAAAACCGCACCACGACCTGGCTGGTGCAAGTTCGACACGGTAAACGATTGATTGCGCGAGGTGTGTGGGCAGATAGGGCGGTCATTGATGCAGCGACCAAAGAACTGGAAAAGAAGCGGTCGACGCCTGAATACCAGCAAAGACGTACCGCTGATCTTCAGCGGAAACAACGCAAGCACCGGAAATATGTCGAGACATTTTATCAGAGCGTTCTCGACTTTCTTGCCTTTCCGCCTGTACACCATTCCATTGCAGAGCGACTTGCCTGCGCCGTGACCGAACTTACCACCCCTATCGGCTCTGGGACAGTGGCCAGAACCTCCAGGCTGCCGTTGAATAAACGGGCTGAGGCTGCAGTCATTGCCTGGCTTCGCCACCATACCACCGGGTATGACCAGATGCACATTGCCCGGCGAAAGGGACTGCGCAGGGAAGTGCGCCGAAGGCTTGCACAACAATCCATTACCCTGCTTGATCAATATAGGGCCGGTCAGCCTCCGGAGACCGACTGTCCTCTGCAGCGGTCACTCGCACAGGCTTGCACCCGGGCGGCACCCTCTGGGGAGCGCAACATATCAGGATGTCTACACCGGGCTGAATAAAGCCATTGGTGGGATTTTTTAAAAATGGAAAGAAACCACATGCAAACAATATCCAGGAGGAAGAGAGTATGTATGCACTCGCCATAAACGGTAGCCCGCGCAAAGGCGGCAACACGGAACTGCTGCTCAAGGCAGCGCTGGAAGAATTGACAAAAAACGACTGGGAAACAGAACTGGTCAAAGTCGGCGGAACCGCCATTCGGGGATGTATTGCCTGCGAGCAGTGTTTTGCCAATCAAGACAACAGGTGCGCCGTCAACAAGGACGAATTTAACGATATTTACGCCAAAATGCTTCGAGCAGATGCCATGCTCCTCGGGTCGCCCACCTATTTTGCAGCAGTCTCAGGCGATCTGAAGGCACTGATCGAACGGGCAGGTTTTGTGGCGTACGCCAACGATCATGCATTTTCCGGAAAAATTGGCGCAGCAGTTGTAGCTGTTCGACGAGGCGGCGCGGTCCATGTTTACGACTCCATAAACCATATGTTCCAGATGTCTCGAATGATCATTCCCTGTTCAACGTATTGGAATATGGGCATTGGGCTGCAAAAAGCAGAAGTCGCCAATGACGACGAAGGCATGGCCAACATGCGGCACCTGGGCCAGGCCATTGATTGGCTCGGCAAAGCCATTCATCCCCATCTGGCTTCCTACCCTAAAGGGTAAGCGCCTGCACCGTCAAAGCCAAACCACATGCTCGAGAAAAGGCACCTCGGGTTTTGGCCAGCAAACCTCCCATGCATGAACCGATGATGCTGATCGCTGTGAGCGCAGTTTTCCTGCTCGCCGGAGTAGTGAAAGGGGTAATTGGTTTCGGCCTGCCAACCATTGTCCTGGCGCTGCTCACCGTCATCATCGACCTGCACAGTGCCATAGCACTGGTTCTGGTGCCGTCGCTGGCTACCAACATCTGGCAGGCCTTTGCAGGCGGCCATGGTAAACTGCTTTGGAAGCGCTTGTGGCCATTTCTCTGTACCGCCGCCATCACCATTCAGGTGGGGGCGGCAGTACTCACCAGGGTCGCACCTCCAGCCCTCTCGGCATTGCTGGGGGGGCTGCTGGTCACTTACGCCCTGTTCAGCCTCTCGGGTGTCCGACCGGTGCTGAGTAAACAACAGGAACAATGGTTCGGCCCTTTATCCGGCTGCCTCAACGGCATCTTTACCGGTATGACCGGCTCCTTTATACTGCCTGGAATACCCTACCTGAACGCCTTGCGCCTCCCCCGGGATCAGCTCGTACAGGCAATGGGAATACTGTTTATGCTCTCAACCTGTTTCCTGGCAATGGCCCTGGGAGACAACGATCTCTTATCGCCGCAACAAGGACTCCTTTCCTTTATGGGTCTGCTGCCGGCAAGCTGCGGCATGGTGCTCGGCCAGCGAATAAGGCGACGTCTTGCTGGAAACCTGTTCAGAGTCCTCTTCTTCCTGTCGCTGCTGCTGTTGGGCATTTACCTGGTAGTCCGTAACATCCTCTTTTTCTGACCAGTCACCACAACCGTGCGGGCAAGCTAAAAAAACAGATTGCCGATCTACCTGTAATGGTGGTAAAAAATATTTTTCTCTATCTTTATCAGAGGTATGCCTCAAAACGGTAATGAACAGTACGGGCAAACATTTTTTTTTCCTGGTTCTGCTCTCCCTGGGCGCAGCCGCACTCTTGTTCCTGCTCACCGACAGCGGCAGCTTGACCAAACATGCGGCAACCACACTGCTCCGCCGCGAGGTTTTTCCTCTCCAGGATAGTGCACCTTTTCCACTCTATGGCAATAATGCGTACCTCATTGCGAAAAAAGCACTGGAGGTGGACCCCGAGCTCCATGCCCGCCTGTTGCCCCTTGAACGGGGTGGATATATCAGCCTGCAACCGCTCACCCCTCCACCGAAGAAATATATGCACGATCCGCACAACCGGGTGTTCGTCATACAGCCAACCGAAAAAGCAACGTCGTTCATCGAAAAAAGGACGCCCTCAACCATCTGGGTCAAGACGTGCACGCTAAACCTCAGCAAGGTGAGCGCAACAGTAACCGATACCAGAGAGAGTTCGGCGGTTGCCTATGTCACTTATACCACAGTGGACAAGACACCGTTTGCCTCCTTTTCCGATAACTGTGACGATAAAGAACATAAAGCACAGTTTATCTTTTCCAAGGAGGGAAACGACTGGAAACTGGCAGCCGATTAACTGCTCCCAGCTTACCCCCTGTCAACGGCAAACGGTTTCACCTGTATTATTCTCTACAAAACAAGGAGGAAACAATGGGTTTAACATCTGCTCTTTCCGGCCTACTCTTGCTGGGCGTAGGCAGTATGGTTGTCCTGAGCTGTTATAACGCTATACTTCTTTCGAGACTGCGACGGGAAAACGCAGCTGCCCTGCGCCATCTCCTCTCCATGGTGGAGCAGCTGGACACCCAGGTGAAAGACCATTTCCAGTCGAGAGCCTTTCCAAGGGCAGCCAAATTTTGCCCGGATTGCGGCAAAGAGGCCAAGGCGGACGATCTCCTCTGTGTTTACTGCCATGCCGCATTGCCGCATTAATTGCGGTGCTATGAGCGTCTGCTGCTGAGCGACCATTACTTCAAAACGAGCAGTTCGGTGCCTGCGCTCCAACCGTCGCAGATGAGGGTGGAAGCGCCCGCCGACAGGTACTGTTTCCAAGAAAATTCTCATCTATTTACAAAGAGTTCGCCTTCATCAACAGCAAAAAAACTTGTTTTTCCTTGCCGCTTGCGAGTAATCTACTCTACCAGCAACCCAATACTATGCAATGCGTTGCTTCCCGGCATTTACCGCACCTTTTCTCGCGAGGTTATCATGGCCCTTCTCATTGGCATCGATGTAGGCGGAACTCACGCTGACGGCGTTCTGGTAGACGGCGAATCAATCCTGGTCAAAAATAAAGTACTGGTAGATCAAGACAACCTGAGCGAGTCCATCATCGCCCTTCTCCAGTCTCTTGTCCCTGACAATCCGGGCGATGTGTCACGCATTCATCTGAGCACCACCCTCTGCACCAACGCCATCGTCAACCAGACCTACGAACCGGTAGGCATGCTGATCCAGTCGGGTCCGGGAATGAACCCCGCCTTCCTTGACTGCGGAGAACATGTCTGTTTCATTGACGGCGCCATTGATCATCGCGGTCACATCATCAAAAAACCCAGTGACCGGATAATTGAGGATGCTGCCACTGCCTTTCAGCAACATGGCATCACCAGTGTTGGGGTAGTAACGAAGTTTTCGCACCGAAACAATGCCCATGAAGAGTATATCAGCAACCAGCTGACAGATGCTTTTCCCCACATCAGCAAGGGGCACCGCATATCCGGTTTGCCCAACTTCCCCCGGCGAGTCTATTCCACCTGGTTGAATGCGGCCTTGAAATCACGCTTCATGTTCTTTAAACAAGCCATGGAAACCGGGCTCCATCGCTTGGGCCTAACCTGTCCCTGCCACATTCTCAAGGCCGATGGAGGCACCATTCCCTTTGGGGTTGCCGGCGATACTCCCTGTGAAAGCGTGCACTCTGGTCCGTCGGCCAGCGTTATGGGCTGCATGGCCCTGAAAACTGACACCCATGATGCCATCCTGCTCGACATTGGCGGGACAACCACCGATATTGCCATCCTGGCCGACGGGTCTCCCCTGCTGGAACCCTATGGGGTTACCATCAGGGAGCGGCCGACCCTGATCAGGGCGCTCAATACTACCAGCGTGGGTCTGGGAGGCGACAGCGCTGTCTTTCCATCGAATGATGGATTTACCATCGGGCCGCATAAGAGCGGGCCGCCCATGGCGCTTGGCGGTAGTACACCAACCCCTACAGATGCCATGATCGTGATCGGATCCATGAAAATCGGCGATAAACAACGAGCGGTTGATGCCATGCTCCAGCTCCATCCGAACCAGAAACCTCACCAGACCGCAGAACAGTTGCTGGCTGCCTTTGCCGATCAGATATACAACGCAGTGGATCACATGATTGACGAGGTCTTCAGTCGTCCGGTCTATACGGTGGCAGCGCTGCTCAACCGGAAACGGATCAACCCTGAGGAAATCATCATCGTCGGCGGACCGGCTCAGGCCATGCAGGAGATTCTTGCCGAGCGTTTTCAGCTGCAGTGCAGTGTCCCGCATCATTTTGAAGTGGCAAATGCCATCGGCGCAGCAAGGACGCGGCCCACAGTACAGGCAACCCTCTACGCCGATACCACAGACAAAACCCTCTCCATTCCTGAAATAGGCTGCAGGGAAAACATTCGCTCCTATTTTGACATGGAAGATGCGGAGAAGCGACTCACGGAAGTGATCACCACGCTGGCCGGCAACTTCGGCATGGATACCCTGCCGGAAATCGATTTTCTCGAGCGTCAGGAAATGAATACCGTCAAAGGATTCAGCAGTTCCGGCAAAATTATCTCGCTGAAGGCCCAGATTCGTCCCGGTCTTGACCTACTTCAGCAGGAGGACAGAACATGACCCACTTTATGCCCGTCGCCCCGCACCCCACAGGTCTGGTCCTTTTTCCGGCGTTTGACTGGTGTATCAGCCCTACCCACCCGGAACGAGAGGAGCGATTGCTCTATACCAAGGACCAACTTATTGAGGAAGGACTTGAAGATGTAGAAAACATACAGTTTTTCAATCCTGAGCTGGCCCGGTATCACGATGTCGACCGGGTGCACCTCTGTGTGCCGTCATCGCGACAACTGCTAACCGAATCTCACCTCATCTCGGCAGGTGGGGCGATCAGGGCGGCACGGGCCGTTATGGAAAAGGAAGTGGAAAAAGCCTTTGCTGTGGTCAGACCACCCGGCCACCATGCCATGCAGACCGTCTTTGGCGATCGAGGATTCTGTATCGTCAATATTGAGGCCATTATGGTGGAGTATATTCGCCGTCATTACGGGGTGAAAAAAATAGCCATCGTTGATACCGATTGCCATCACGGCGACGGCACCCAGGACATTTTTTACAACGATCCCGATACCCTCTTTATCTCACTGCACCAGGACGGCCGAACGCTCTACCCTGGAAGCGGTTTTCTCCATGAATCCGGCGGTCCCTCTGCTCCTGGCTACACCATCAACCTGCCATTGCCGCCCGGCACCTCGGAAGAAGGGTTTGACATGGCCATGGAACGGACAATCATGCCGATTCTTGAAGACTTTCAACCGGAAATTATCATCAACTCTGCTGGTCAGGACAACCATTACACCGACCCGATTACCAATATGAATTTTACCGCCCAGGGGTACGCCCGCCTCAATCGCCGGCTAAATCCTGATATCTGCGTACTCGAAGGTGGCTATTCCATTGAAGGAGCACTTCCCTATACCAACCTGGGGATTATCCTGGCCATGGCGGGTCTGGATACATCCAACGTGCGAGAGCCGGACTATGATCCGCGAAATTTTACCCAAACGCCGGATATGAACAGTCATATAGCAGCGGTATGCGACCAGGCGCTGGAGTTGTACCGCCAACGGGACAACTTAAAAAGAGAAATGGCCGGAGAAAAAGTGGTCACCACCAACAAGCGTATCTTCTACGATACCACCGGATTTGACGTGGAAGAAAGCAGGTCCTATCATACCTGTCCCGACTGCCCAGGATTTACGGAAATCACCGCATCTGGCCTCAACAACTCTGTCCATGCCTTTTCCGTCCCATTCAACAGCTGCAGACGCTGTCACGACACGGCAAAAAACCTGTATCACGCAACCGATCCATTGGGCTTTGGCGCTGTTGTCCTTCAGGACCGGATAGATGACACCTATGAATCGAAAAAAAACGAAAAGAACGACTAAAAAAATAGCAATCACCGCAGGGCAGGCCAATGTGCACAGGAAAGCCGGTTGCTTGCCCTGCCCCCGACAACCAAGACGAGCCCTATTCAGCCAGTACGCGAGAAAGCAGTGCGGCCAGTTCCCCGAGTTCAAAGGGTTTTGCCAATGCACCGCAAAAGCCATATTCCCTGAAACCGGCCAGTATCGGGTCACTGGAATAGCCGCTGGTTACAATGACCTTGGCCTCCGGATACCTGCTATGCAACCTCTTCACCGCCTCCTTGCCCCCCATCCCTGACGGGACGGTCAAATCCATAATCACCAGGCAAATGGGCGCTTTGCGGTGTGCCTCTGCATAGAGCCGAATCGCTTCCTCCCCATCATGGGCCGTAACGGGCTCAAATCCTAGATATTGCAGCATTTCGCTGAACAGGGTGCAAATGACAGGTTCGTCATCCATCACCAGTATACGTCCCTCCCCTTTGACCACCGGCAGCTGACAGACACTCTCCGCCGCCTCTGCCGGCAGGTCGCTTGCTGGCAGGAAAAAGGTCAACGTCGCGCCCCGTTCACTCCTCTTTTCTGCCGTTATATATCCGCCATGTCGGTTTATTATCGAATAGCAGACAGCCAGCCCTAATCCGTTTCCCTTTGGCTTGGTACTGAAATAGGGGGTAAAAATCTGCTGACAGATCGACTCGGGGATACCGGGTCCCTGATCGCTGACAGTCACAGCAACGCATCGATCACAATCAAGCAACGGGGGAAAATCAAGGTCCTCTCTCACCAAATTACGGCAGTGGATGCCAATGGTTCCACCTTCGGGCATGGCTTCCTTGGCGTTGAGCACCAGGTGATGAACAACCTGGCTGATCTGTTCTTCATCTACATCAACCGGCCATGATTCTGGAGGAAAATCAAAACTGCAACGGACCTGGCTGCCGCTCACCATAAACTGGGCGGCTCCCGGTATTATCGAATCCAAGGTTGTTACGCGGCGAACCGGTGCTCCGCCTTTGGCAAAGGTCAGTAACTGGTTGGCCAGTTCTTTGGCCCGATAGGAGGCGTCTTCCGCCTTTTGTATCAAGTCGGCGACCTTTTTCTGCTCCTGCAGGTAGAGTGCCGCAAGGTTTAAATTCCCTAAAATACCAACGAGTATGTTATTAAAGTCATGAGCAATGCCGCCGGCTAGCTCGCCTATGGACATCATCCTGTCGGCCTGCACCATCGCTTCTTCCATTCGTACCCGTTCGCTAACGTCGTCCACACGGATAACAGCGCCCTTGCTTCCGTCGCCAGAAAGGGGGTAGACGGTAAGTTCCTCATGGAGTACCCCTCCCCCCTGCTCCCGAATATTTGGCACATTGGAGAACATGGATTGGCTGTTGACCGCTGCCTCTATTTTTTTCAGTATCCCGGCCGAAAAATTGGGATAGACCGCCGCCAAAGAACGCCCGACTGCCTGCTGCTGGCTGACACCAGTCTGTTTCTCCGCCTCCAGGTTCCACTGCGTAACTTTTCCTTTTTCGTCGACGCCAATGAGTACCGAAGGCATGGAGTCGATGGTATCGGACAACATCCGCCGCAGCAGCGCTTTATCCTCCTGAACTTGGTGGTGTTCAATAGCGATTGCCGCCAGGTGGGCCATGGTCTCCATCAGCTGAATCTCCTCCCTGACCGGAGATTTCGCCTGATTGTAGTACAGTGCAAAGGTACCGGCCAGCTTGCCGTTGGAGGTAATAATTGGCTCTGACCAACATGCCCTGAGCTGTGCACGTTCGGTCAGCTCCCTTACCCGCCGCCAGTAGGGGTGGGTCTGCAGGTCTTCAGCAATAACCCGCTGTTTTCGAAAAGCAGCGGTTCCGCACGATCCCATCTGGTCTCGTATAGGCGTACCGTCGATGGCGCGCTGGAAAAAGGCGGGCAATCTGGACGGCAAAGGTTGCCGCAACACCCCGGCTACGGTATCAGCCAGTAGAATAGAGGCCGTCATCCCATCGAACTGTTCCTCGGCAATCTCCAGAATCATGCCGAGCACCTTTTCCCTGGTCCCTCCAAGCGCCAGGGTTTCGAGCACCCTGTTGACCTGCCGTTCATTTGCAGTGCAGCCGCAGGATTGACCACCAATCCGTACCACCCCAACCAGAACAGGTTCACCTTGCCCATCCCTGCAGACCGTTTTTGAGACAACCAGGCTATGGTACACGCCCTGCCCATCAACCATCTGCTCCGTGGTGGTGGCCGCGCTCTCTGTGCGAAAGAGCAGATCATCCCGCTCACGAATCATGCTGGCCGTACTTTTCGGGTAGATGGAAAGCGACGGGTCGCTGGGGCTGGTATCGATAGTGGGGAGAAAAAAACGGTGGAAGGCTTGATTGGCGAACACCCTACGGTGTTGCCGGTTGTGGACAAACACCGGGTCTGGGATGGCGTGGACAATGGCCTGAAGAAGGTCCGCATCAACCATCTGATTGGTAAAAAAAAGCGAAGGGGACGATTTCCGGTTCATGCTCCCTCTAGTATGCGATACGGCTGCAAGAGCAAGGCAGGATTTCCCCATGCCGAACCGCTCGCCTTCTGTTCATGTTGACTTCACCGGCACGACTCACCGGACATTATGCCTTGTCGAGATAGCCGCTTACACTGATTGTATCATATTCATTGGCAAAATAAAGGGTCTTGCATTACACTCTTCAAGGTATAATCAATTCTTTTCTGCAATTATTTCTTTTCCCTACCTTTCACCAACCCAAGGAGAGGCTATGGACCTGCATACGGAAACTCCCAATTCTCAAGATGCCTACACATTCATTTTCGGCGAGGCCGGCATTGATCAACTCAAGGCCTGCATACGCCATCACCTGGTGAGCTACCAGGGAAGAGATCCGCAGATGGCCGGCAACCAGGATGTATATCGAGCACTGTCCTATGCACTACGCGATATGCTCATGGAAAAATGGATCACCACGCAGAAAACCGTCTATGCCCGCAACCAGAAGCGGGTATACTATCTCTCGCTGGAATTTCTTGTAGGCCGCTCCCTGGGCAATGCGATCATGAATATGGGTATTATGGGCCAGGTCACCGAAGCACTGGAACAACTCGGGTATGACCTTGAAAAGCTTCAGGAATTCGAGGAGGATGCGGCCCTGGGCAACGGTGGTCTGGGACGCCTCGCCTCCTGCTTCATGGACTCCATTGCCACCATGAAAATTCCTGCTTACGGATATGGAATTCTCTATGATTTCGGTCTATTCAACCAGGCCATTGTCGATGGGTACCAGGTCGAGGCTCCTGACAGCTGGATGCGATTGGGTTCACCGTGGCTCTATGAGCGCACCTCGTTTATGTATCCGGTGCACTTTTACGGCCGGGTCAGCAGCGGTACCGATGCCGATGGAAACTACAGGGCACAATGGGTCGATACCGAAGTCATTATGGCCATGGCCTGCGACATGCTGGTGCCGGGTTTCAACAACGACCATGTCATCAATATGCGTCTATGGAAGGCAAAAGCGTCGCGTGAGCTGGACCTCAACTTTTTCAATGCCGGCGACTACATCAGTGCGGTAGAACACAAAGTACGCTCGGAAACACTCTCCAAGGTCCTCTACCCTTCCGACGATATTCGTGAAGGGCAGGAGCTTCGGCTCAAACAGCAATATTTTTTCGTGGCCGCCACCTTTCAGGACATCCTTCGACGGTACCGCAAGGACAATACAACCTTTACCGATCTACCCAACCAGGTGGCAGTCCAATTAAACGACACCCACCCGGCCATCGCCATTCCCGAGATGATGCGCATCCTCCTTGACCAGGAAAAGCTGGGCTGGGTGGAGGCATGGGACATTTGCGTCAAAACCTTTGCCTACACCAATCACACCCTGATGCCAGAGGCGCTGGAAACCTGGACCGTGGAGATGCTCTCTCGGGTGCTGCCACGACACATGGAAATAATCTATGAAATCAACCGCAGATTCCTAGAAGAGGTTACAGATCGATACCCCGGCAACATGCGAAAATTGCAGGAAATGTCCATCATCGACGAAGGAGAGCCCAAAAGAGTGAGGATGGCCAACCTTGCCATTATAGGGAGTCATTCAGTCAACGGGGTCGCCGCCCTGCACACCGAACTGCTGAAGCAGCACCTGTTTCGCAATTTCCACGAAATGTACCCCCGAAGGATCAACTCGAAAACCAACGGCATTACCCCGCGTCGGTGGCTGCTGAAATGCAACCCGCGTCTCTCTACGCTGATCAGCGAAAAAATCGGACATGATTGGGTTACTGACCTTGATCAACTTCGCCGCCTGGAACCCTTGTCCACGGAACCAACCTTCCAACAGCAATGGCAGCAGGTAAAACAGGAGAATAAACAGCGCCTGGCGGCATTGATTGAAAATCAAACCGGAATCGTCGTCCACCCGGACTCCATGTTTGATATTCAAATCAAGCGTATTCACGAGTATAAGCGACAGTTGCTCAATGTCCTTCATGTCATTGACCTGTACCAGCGCCTCATCACCTCCCCGGAAACCACTTCTCCGGCACGAACCGTCATTTTTGCCGGCAAGGCCGCGCCCTCCTATCACCGGGCAAAACTCATTATCAAGCTGATCAACTCCGTGGCTGAGGTTATCAACGATGACCCTCGGGTAGACAACCGACTCAAAGTGGCCTTTATCCCCAACTACAATGTCACCCTAGCGGAGATTATCATCCCGGCGGCCGACCTCTCCGAGCAGATATCCACTGCCGGTACCGAAGCATCGGGCACCGGCAACATGAAATTAGCCCTGAATGGAGCATTAACCATCGGCACCCTGGATGGCGCCAATATAGAAATCCGGGAGGAAGTCGGTGAGGAGAATATCTTTATCTTTGGTATGACTGCCGAAGAAGCTGCACATGAAAAAAGGATAAAATCCTGCACTCCCTATCAGGTGTATACCAATAATGCTGCGGTGCGTAATGTTATCGATGCCATAGCCGCCGGTGTCTTCAGCGAAGGCGATACCGAATTGTTCCGGCCCCTGGTCAATGATCTGCTCAGTGAAAACGATCAGTACCTGCTGCTCCTGGATCTGGAATCCTACCTGGAGTGCCAGCGCTCCGTGGAAGCGTGCTTCACCGACACCGCCGAATGGACCCGTCGCTCCATATTGAACGTAGCCCGGATGGGCAAATTCTCCAGTGACAGGACCATACGGCAATATGCGGAGGAGATATGGGGAGTAACCGTGGAAAACAACTGAAAATGGTCGCTGCAGTCGCTGTCGTCCTGAAAGAGCAGCGCTGCATCAAGGAAGGCAGCTGATAAAACAGTCCCTGTAATAGAGCAACTCGGCAATGGACTCTCTAATATCATCCAGGGCCAGGTGCCGGTGATTTTTCCTGACCCCTTCGGCGAGTTCTGGGGCCCACCGTTTTGCCAATTCCTTCAGGGTTGAGACATCGATATTCCGGTAATGGAAATACGCCTCCAACTCCGGCATAAAACGACCTAGAAATCGTCGGTCGTGGCAGATGGAATTACCGCACATGGGTGACATTCCCTTTGGCACCCACTGACGAAGAAAATCGAGGGTTTGCTGCTCGGCACTGCGGTAATCCGCCTGGCTGTTGCGTACCCGTTCCAGCAGCCCTGAGCGGGTATGGTGGGAGGTATTCCATTCATCCATGTCCTTGAGGATATCCTCGCTCTGGTGGATGGCCACTACCGGTCCCTCGGCAAGGATAGCCAGGTTATTGTCGGTCACAATAGTAGCCACTTCAATAACGTGGTCAGTGAAAGGGTCTCGCCCCGTCATCTCCAGATCAATCCAAATGAGGTTAGTCGGCTCTTTCATTTTCCCCTCCGCTTTTACAGCAATTGCGCAGGTTGACCGGTGGCGGCAAGGACACTCGACCACAGCCTTCCTTTGGGGTCCACCTTCTTCCGCCCCCGAGTGGCAAGCGGTATCGGAACATGGGTAAATCTATTATTCCAATGACCGATCAGAACATTGGTCAGCCCCGCCATACCCGCATGGACCGCATAATGCCCCAGCTGCAGGCAGAACGCACTATCATATGCCGAAGCCGCCGTGGAACGGATCATATAGCTGGGGTCAATGTACTTGAGCGTGATTTCCGTGCCAATGGAGTGAAAATACCTGGAAATCTGTGCCTTCAACAACATCCCGATATCACCAAGTCTGCAATTGCCCGAGGCATCCTGCCCCAGGTCGTCCTCGAAAAGCTGCTGACCGGCTCCTTCACCGACAACGATAACCGCATGACCGCGTAGCCGAAGCCTGCGCTCCAACGCTTTGAGCAAAGCCTCAAGACGAAATTCCACCTCCGGAATCAAGCAGAAATTCACCTCGCTATTTGCCAACGCGGCCGCTGCGGCAATAAATCCGGACTCGCGTCCCATCAGCTTGACCAGACCCACTCCGTTGCGCGCTCCCACCGCCTCCACGTGCGCGGTGTAAGTAGAGTGCCTTGACTCGGCTACAGCCGTCTCATAGCCAAAAGAAAAATCCACATGGCAGATATCGTTGTCAATGGTTTTGGGAATACCGACCACTGCGATATCCAGACCGCGCCGGTCTATCTCTTCGACCAGGGCCGCAGCACCCCGCAAAGTACCGTCGCCGCCAATGGTAAACAGGATACTGATCCCCAGGTGTACCAGGGTATCCACCATTACCCCTACATCCTGCGGCCCTCGGGATGACCCGAGAACACTGCCTCCCTGGAGATGTATCCCTTCGACCAGGGTGGGCGTCAGCTCGATGGGAGTATGATAATAGCAGGGATTCAATCCTTCGTAGCCGTAACGAAAGCCAAAGACCCGTTTGACGTTGTAATGATGATGCAGGCTGAGCACTATGGCCCGCACAACATCATTGAGTCCGGGACAGAGACCACCGCAGGTGACGATACCGCAGGATATGGTGGGGGGATCGAAAAAAATATGTTTCCTGGGACCGGCAACCTGAAAGGAGGGCGGATCGACCCCTCGTTCAAAATAAGGCCGTATATCCTCATACTGGTTATGGTACAGGACCGACTGTGCCGGGTCAGTAAAACAGACCCCTTGCATGGGAGAAGCGTGTTGGCACTCTCCCAGACACTGTACTTTCAGGTCGCTCGAATCCACTCCTCTCCTCCCTTTTGTGGCAGTACCATTGAAATCACATTAATAGATAGTGTCACTGCCATTCATGTCCTTGCAATGAACAGAGGTCTGACAGGGATCTCAATTCATCAACCGGTTATAGTGTAAGGTATTCCTCATGGGCAATATCCGCAATTTCTTTTTCGTGCCCTAGTTTGGTGCACATAAAAATGCACTGGCCAACGCCGATGAAATATGGCAGAAAGATAGGCGGTCTTGGCTCCGTGGCCTTCGGGCTCACGGCTTTTTCTTCTCTATTTATCCGTGCACGTTCACAAACGCACCATACGAGACACCGTCAATGGATACACCCACCAGCCCCACAACCTATGATGTGATCATTGTCGGCGGGGGACCAGCCGGTCTCTTTGCCGCCTATTACCTCTGCGAACACTCATCGCTTCGTGTGCTCGTTATTGAAAAAGGTAAACCGCCCCTGCAGCGAAAATGTCCCATTGGCGATAAGGGCTGTATTCGATGCCAGCCGTGCAATATTCTATGCGGCATCGGCGGTGCCGGACTTTTTTCCGATGGTAAGCTCAATTTTATTCATAAACTCGGTAAAACCGACCTGACCCAATTTCTCTCCACTGCCGACGCCTGTGCACTCATTGACGAGACGGAAGAAATATTCAACCGCTTTGGCATGGACGGGCAGGTCTTCCCAACCGATCGAGAGGCAGCTGGCCAGATCCGCAAGGAAGCGAGAAAGTGTGGGATCGACCTGTTGATTATCAAACAAAAGCACCTCGGGTCGGACAATCTGCCCTACCATATCGATGCCATGAGGCAATACATTGCCGACAAAGGCGTCACTTTTCACCACTCCGAAATCGTTGAAGACGTGGTGGACGATGGCAGCAAGGTGACCGGTGTCGTCACCAGCAAAGCCACCTATCACGCACCTCATGTCATTCTTGCTCCAGGCAGGGTTGGGGCAGAATGGGTTGCCGGGGTCGTCAAACGCAGGGGCATTAATGTGAGCCAGCGGGGAATCGAAGTCGGGGTTCGGGTGGAGGTACATAATGAGATCATGCAGGATATCTGTTCGATCATCTATGACCCCACCTTTTTTATTCGTACAACCAAGTATGATGACCAGACCCGGACCTTCTGCACTAATTTCGGCGGCTATGTCGCCCTGGAAAACTATCAGGACTTTGTCTGTGTCAACGGCCATGCGCTCATGGATCGCAAGTCGGAAAATTCCAATTTTGCCTTTCTCTCCAAGGTGGTATTGACCGACCCGGTGGAGGATAATCAGGCGTACGGAGAATCCATAGGCAAGCTCGCGACCCTTATCGGTGGTGGAAAACCGATCCTGCAACGTTTCGGCGATTTAAAAAGAGGGCGACGCTCGACCTGGAACCGAATCAACAACAGCTATATCGAACCGACCCTGACCAATGTCGTCTGCGGCGATATTGCCATGGCGCTGCCGGAGAGAATCCTCACAAACCTGGTCGACGGCCTGGAGCAGCTCAATCAGATAGTCCCCGGGGTGGCTAATGACGAAACCCTGCTCTATGCCCCGGAAATTAAATTTTTCGCCACCCAGGTCGAAACCGACAATGAGCTTGAGACAGCAATAAAAGGGCTCTTCGTTGCAGGTGACGGGCCTGGTGTAGCAGGAAACATTGTTTCGGCAACTGCCACCGCCCTTATTCCGGCAAAGGCCATCATTCGCCGGGTACAGGAATAATCACCCCTTTCCCAGGGCCACAAGAACCTCAATAATAAGGAAAACCCATGCAGGTTGATGCAGGCAAGTCCGTCACCGTCCATTATGTGCTGAAGCTGGAGAACGGATCAGTGTATGAGAGCACCCTGGAGGAAGAACCGCTCATCTACATCCACGGCGCAGGGGAGATCGTTGCCGGTATGGAAAAGGCGTTGGACGGGATGAAGGTGGGCGAAGAAAAAGCCTTTGTTGTGGAGCCGGATGAAGGCTACGGTGAACTTACCCTTGACTCCCTGATAGAGATACCACGCGAGCACATCCCCGTAGAGGCGCGGGAAGTGGGGGAAAAAGTGACCGCGATCAACTCCAAAGGGCAGCGGATGGAAGGGGTGGTATACGAAGACAAATTCAACACGCTGGTGGTGGATTTCAATCATCCCCTTGCTGGCATGACGCTCTATTTCGAGGTCACGGTGGTCGACATTCAGGACCAGGAAGAAAACAAAGGCGGGTGACACGGCGTATTGGGGGGAAGCGGAAACCGGCTCCTCCCCCCGTTGACATTCCGGCATGACCAGGGCGTACGGTCACCCGTTTTTATGGGCGGTCAGCCGTTTGACGGAAATCATCCGTAGAATCCGAAGGAACGTTTTTCGATTTCGATACTTTGTAAACAACACAGTGCTCCGATTGTAGTAATTCACCGGAACCTCGATCAACCGTTTGCGATCATTCAGGATCTCCACCGCCATCTCGGCAAGCAGTTCCGGCCCCTTGCCGTGCAGACGGGGCCGGAGATCATCATAGCAGGATCGCCACATGGCCCTAAACGTACATCCTACGTCGGTCATCCTTACTTCACGCTTCCACCAGAGCAGTTGAATAATTTTTGCCAGCAGAACATTGGCTATTCTTACCAGTCCGCGCATGTCTGAGCCCTGCTCGATAAGCTGACGAGTGGTCCGGGTTCCGACCACCATGTCTGCCTCCCGAATATACTGCAGCAACTTACAGATATCATGTTCCGGAAAAGTGTAGTCTGCCTCGGCCATGACGATGATATCACCAGGCATGCGGTCGAGGGCATAAAGCATTTTTTCTCCGTACAAGGTTATTTCCGGCGGACAGGAAATGAGGGTGGCGCCGCATGAACGTACCTTTGCCTCCACCGCATTCTCTAGCGGTGCGACAACATAAATATCGGCAATAGAGCTGTTTCGACGATATCGGTTAATGGTAAAATCTATATTCTCTTCCACCCCCTCGGAGTAGATGAGCAGAGTAATGTGGTTGTCGGCAAAGGTGATATTGCGTTCGTAGTACCCGGCAAGATTAAGGCTGTCCCGATCATTGATATTGACATACGTGCCCTTGATCTCAAAACAACGCACCCCGCGCTCATGGCTACACAGGGAATCCAGAAACGTGACAAACTCGACGTACCCTTCAGCAGAACGGGCAAAGGCCTCCTCAAGCAGAGGAAAAAATTCCGGTGTCAGGATAAACGTTCCCAACCCGAGCAGGTTGTTTTCCAGCACCTGGGGTTTTTCCACCAGACCAAGGGCTGTTATCCCCTCCTTACGTACCGAATAGTTCCGTTTAATCAATTTGGTGTCGTCGGCATCCATCACCGTGCAGGTGGCAATCGCCCGGTCATAGTCAATGCCAAGCAGTTCGCAATGGTTTGATCCGACATAGCATTCATCGCTGAGCATCACGCAGCAGGGCTGTTGGATCTGTCGTCCTGCCAGGAGAATAGACCACGCCAACCCTTTGTCCAGCTCATGGTTATCGACGTAGTGCAGCTTTACCCCAAACCTGGAGCCATCTCCAAAATATTCCTTGATGACATGGGAGAGATACCCGACTGTCATATAGATTTCATCAATTCCCAGCTGGTCGCGCATCAGACAGATAATCCGCTCCAGGTTGGGTTTGCCGTTCACCTGAAGCATTCCTTTGGGGACCATGCTGGTGTAGGGGCGCGCACGCACGCCTTTGCCGGCTGCAGGTATCAGCCCGGTAAGCTTTCCCATGACATCACCTGGTGAAAAAATAAAAGAAAGTGAGGTACAGATATTTCAGGGTCTCAGACAGGTGCTGCATTTTCGCCTCACCTGTGTGACGGGGGGTAAACTCAACCCCTATTTCTCTGATGTCTATTTTTCTCCGGGCAAAAGCCACTCCCAGTTCCAAAACATGTTCAAACCCTTTTCGGGTAAGCTTGACTTCGTACAGCGCCGAACGCCGAAAGGCCTTGCAGCCGGTATACAGGTCAGTCACCTGCTGATCAAACAACAGATTGAACAAGGCTGAGATCAGCTGATTGCCCCATCGTTTGGTGCGCGGCATGAACCGATTCCTGCCCCCCAAAAATCGGCTCGTATAGACCACCTCAACGTGATCGAGCTGCTCGACCAATTCCGGGATGGCTTCAGGCGGATATTCGCAATCTGCATCAATAATGACGATCTTTTCATTGGTTGACTGAGCAATACCATCCAGGAGTGACCCGCCATACCCTTCGTTGGTCTGGTGACGGATCAGGGATGCCCCTTCAAAACCGGCGATGATCTCCACCGAACAATCAGTAGAGGCATTATCCACATAAATAAGGTTAAGCGGAAGGTTCAGCGCGGTCACCCGCCGATGAAACTCCGGCAGAATCTCCTCTTCATTATACACAGGAACGATAACGTCAATATATTCAGTAGTGGTCTCTTGCATGGTAGTGTAATAGGCAAAGGATGGATCGTTGAGCAGGGTCGATTGACGCCCGAAAATCACCTATCCTAGCGATAATCGCCCGCGCCCACAACCCAATTAGTTGCTCATCGGCGGAAAAACAGGCGCCTGCTCACTTTCTGCTTGCTCTTAGTAAGGCTTGGGAGGAAAAAAAAAGCTGCATGCCGAATAACGGCATGCAGCTTTACCGGATGGGAAGAGGAAGTGCTCAGCCTTCGACCACTTCCACTCCTTCAAGTTTCCATTCTTCGGTGCGCTCCGGTCTTGCCCAGGTCCATTTTTCCGCAAATTTGACTGGCTCGCTGGTACTCCCCTCGACCACATCGCCAGTTTGGTCATCCACGGTGTAATCGAGGAGGTTGGCGGTGAACAGGACGGTCACGAAATCTTCGTTTCCCTGCTTACCGGCATCAACAATTTCTACCTTCCTGATGGCGATACTCTCCAGTTTATTGATGTGCCCTTTTGCCTTCATCTCAGCAAAGTGCTCTTCATATTCACTGGCAAGCTGGGTGCCGATCAAGTGGCGAAAACCATCCAGTTCCCTGCGCATCCAGCCGGCCTGCAACTTGAAAAAAACGTCTGACGCGACTTCCAGGAAGTAGTTCTCGTCAAATCCCGGATCAGTGGTGCGGATTTCGGTTAATCCGCTTTCCACAGGATCGGCATCTCGTATGGGAGGAACCGGAGGGGGAGTGGTTTGAGCCTGGTCGGCAGGGGCTCCGGAAAAAGAGTTCCTGTCGAACGGTGGCGGTTGATAACCGGCAGAAGAGGACCCAGCAGGCCGGGTGACAAACCGCTTGTAGAGAAAGTAACCGATAACTCCGAGAACAATCAGCGGGAGAATACCGAAACCGGAGCCGCCCATACCAAAGAGACTACCAAAGAGGAGGCCGCCCAGTGCGCCACCCAGAAGACCGCCGGCAAGACCACGGCCAAAGCCTGATTTATTGCCCTGCTGGGCCTGTTTGGTCTGTGCAGGGGCCTTGTAGTTCTGACTGGGTGCAGACCGACGGAAACTCTTGCCGCCCATCTTGAGACGGGCCTCTGCATAGTCTGTGGTTATCCCTGCTTCGCAAAACAACACGCCGAAAAGAATCAGGAACAACGGTGCTAACTTTGTGAGGTGCTTCATCATTGTTTGTGTGAGTAGTAGTTTTTGGTTTCACTCCGAACCGTCATGGATTCAGATGCAACGCCGACAATTAAAATGTGGGCTTTGAAACTTGAGTGTTTACATTAACTCCAACCGAACTGCAACAATGATAATGACTTTTTCTCCCGGGTCAAGGCAATGTCGACAAAACTACCACACTGTAACCCCGCACCACGATGACATTCCACTCTGCTGAAAACAGCACCACAAGAAAAAAGGGTCTGGTTATCGTAGCCACCGGCTCCCCTGAGGAACTGCACACCTTTTCCCTGGTTCTTTCGGCCATGCATATTGACCATACCATCGACTATGCTGATCAGGTCCTGCTTGTCAGCCAGGAACAGGCAGAAAGTGCCCGGAAGCAATTGGCAGCCTATCGCATGGAAAACAGGAACTGGCCGCCCAGAACTGAGCAACATTGGCAGCCGGAATTTTTCTCTCCCCACATCACTCTCTGCCTGATGGCCCTGCTTGCCGTATTTTTCTGGATAACCGGCGGGTGGTATTCAGGAAACCTGTGGTTTTCGGCTGGCGCCATTGACGGCCTGGCGATTCTCAACAACAATCAATGGTGGCGTTTGGTCACAGCCCTGACCTTGCACGCTGACACGGTCCACCTCGTCGGCAATTGCCTGATCGGCGGACACATTATTCTCCTGCTCAGTCGCTCGGTCGGTTACGGTTACTGCTGGCTGCTCCTCCTGCTGGCCGGTGCCGGCGGTAATCTGCTTAATATAGTGGTACGGGAGCAGCAGCACCTTTCGGTCGGCTTTTCTACCGCAGTATTCGCTGCAATTGGCCTCTTGACCGGCATTCGCCTTCACTTCCCTTTTCGTGAACCACTCAGGCAGCTGATACTGCCGCTGGGTGCGGGCGCCGGTCTGCTCGCCCTTTTGGGCGGGGAAGGACCTCGTACCGACATCGGTGCCCATCTGTTCGGCTTTCTCTGCGGCATGTTCCTTGGCATCGTGAGCAATATGCTGCAGCTGATACGAATAATGGCTTCGGCGCAGGCGCAAAACCTCTGTTTTCTGCTGGTTGTAGCAGTACTTCTTTTCAGCTGGACCCTGGCACTGCAGGGAGGAATCCCTTAGGCTGGAGCCTGTCTGCTTTCTCCGTTTTTCTTGTTATTCGTGATTGACGGCGACTGGCAATGTGCATAGAGTATGGGCGTTTAACTTACACCCAGCAGGAATGACGACAGATCCTTCTCTTTTTTCCGCCACGTTGATACGGCTGACAGCGGTCGGTTTGTCTGTTCCTGCAGCCACTTTGAAAAACCAGAGGTACTTTTCCATGCCAATGAATGAACAACCGCCCTGGGGACAAAAAAAACGCCCCTCCTCACCCGAGGATTTCCTCACCGAACTGATTCGTAAGATCCGGGACTCTTTCACCTCCGATCAAAAGAATAGCGGCCAGGGTGGAGATGAAGAAGGAAAGCCATCCTCCGGCGGCCCTGGAATGTTTGCCGGAATGGGTAAGATCGTCCTGATCGTGGGCGCTGTATTTCTGTTTCAGTTGATCTACTCCTCCTTTTACACCATTCAGCCGGGAGAAGTAGGGGTGATGCTGCGATTCGGGCAGTACTCCCGGACGACTACCCCGGGACTCCATTTCAAGATTCCCTTCATTGAACAGCTGAATAAAGTCAACGTAGAAGCTGTACGAAAAGAGGAGTTCGGCTTTCGCACCAGAACCCCCGGTAAATCAAGCAACTTCAATCGACGAGGGTTTGACATGGAAGCGCTGATGCTGACCGGTGACAAAAATGTTATCGAGGTCGCATGGATCGTCCAATACATTGTCAACGATCCGGTTAAATATCTGTTCAAGGTGCGCAATGTTTCCCAGGCTGTTCGGGATGCTTCGGAAATGGTCACTCGCAGGATTGTCGGCAACATGGACTTCGACTATGTCCTCAGTAATCGTGAGATTCTGGCAGCTGATGCAAAAAGGGAACTGCAGGGCGAGCTGGACAATCTTGAGGCCGGGGTAAATCTTATTGCCCTTCAGCTGCAGGACATCAATCCACCTGAGAAGGTGAAACCTGCCTTCAATGAAGTGAATGTTGCTGACCAGGACATGAAACGGCTGGTCAACGAAGCGGAGGAGACCTACAACCGGGTAATTCCCAAAGCTCGTGGTAGCGCCAAGCAAACCATTGAGGAGGCAAAAGGGTATGCCATTGATCGCATTAACCGAGCCAAAGGAGAGACAAACCGATTTGCGGCCATTGTTAAAGAATACCAGGGAGCCAAGGAAGTGACCCGGCAGCGGATGTACCTTGAAGCCATGCAGGATATTCTGCCCAATGTAGAGCAGGTTTATGTGATGGATAACAACCAGCAGGCGGTTATCCCTTTTCTTGACCTGACCGGCAAAGGAATAAAAGGCACCACCTCCCAGGCCGAATAGTACAACGGCAGACTCTCAAACTATAAGCGAGACCATGAAAAAACTACTGCAAATAATCGGATTACTTATTGTTGTGGCCCTCGGTGTCACTGTCTGGGATGGATTCTTCATCCTCAAGGAAGGACAGCAGGCCGTCATCACCCAGTTCGGAGCGCCGGTAGGTGAACCGCTCACCGAAGCCGGCCTGAAGCTGAAAATGCCTTTCATCCAGAATGCCCGCTTCTTTGAAAAGAAAATACTCATATGGGACGGTGCCCCCAACCAGATCCCGACCAACGATAAAACCTTTATCTACCTGGACACCACTGCCCGTTGGCGGATAGTGGACGCGCTACGCTTTCTCCAAGCTGTGGGTTCGGAGAATCGTGCACGATCCCTCCTTGACGACATCTTGGATGGTAGCCTGCGCGACCTGGTCAACAAGCATGACCTGATCGAAATCATCCGCAGTTCCGACTGGACGACGGATTATGTGACCTCCACCAATCAGGCCAGGGACATGATCGCCCCCCCAGAGCTCGGTCGCGACAAAATCAGTGATATGGTCCTGGAGGCAGCAGCAAAGATAACGCCTCAATATGGGATTGAACTGATTGATGTAATGTTTAAACGCGTTAATTACATCGACTCTGTTCGGGAGAAAGTTTATGATCGTATGATTTCCGAACGTAAACGAATAGCTGCCGAAAAACGATCTGTCGGTGAAGGACGGAAAGCAGAGATCCTAGGCCGGGTTGAACGTGAACTGAAGGAAATCACCTCAACGGCCAATCGTCAGGCAACCGAAATACGCGGTGAAGCGGATGCGGAAGCAACTAAAATCTATGGCGAGGCGTTTTCTACAGACCCGGAATTTTTTGCCTTTATCAAAAGCCTGGAAAGCTACCGGGATATCATTACCAACAACACCTCTCTGGTGCTCTCCTCAGAATCGGACCTGTTCAAGTACCTGGAGTCAGTGGAAGTGAAGTAAAAGCAGTTTTCTTCAACAACAAAAAAGGCCGCGTCCATCCGGACGCGGCCTTTTTTGTTGTACTTGTTTCCCGCTCCTCCCGCGACTACTCAAACACAACTCCCGGCCCCTCATCGGCAAAGCTCGGGCGCTGCTCCGGGGAGTAGGGAATGCGTCCGCGCTCATCCAGCAGGGTCTCGAATTCCTCCAGTTCCTCCTCGTCGGTAATGGCGTCCAATCCAAGCTGCTCAAACCGGCAGTTGCATTGAATCAACTGGCCGCCGCACCAGGGACAGACCTCCACAGGACACCCCAATTCATGTTCTTCACCGGTAAGAGCATGACAAGCCGGGCAGGTATCCACATCGGTCTGTAAAGGTTCATAGGAATTCAACTGCTCAATACTGGCACAAGCCTGACCAAAATCCTCCTGGCTCTCGTACTCGAAAAAATCAAGGAGTTCATCAGCCAGGAACTTATCCTCCATACTTCCTTGGAACTCAATTCCCTCGCTGGAGACCAGGTAAAGATAGCCGGCACCGGTTCCGGTGATAGTACCCAAGAGAAATATTCCACGCTGCCGGGCAATGATCACGATATCATTGACCCACGTTTCAACGGCATCGGGCAACGTACGATAGAACTCATACAGTACGGTCAGGCCGATGCGGTCATCATAGTATACATCCAGCAACTCCTCGGCCTGGTCCATATATCCCTCAGGCACCGCATACTCCATAGCCCGTCTAATATCCCGTCTGACCTCACTCAATTCTTCTTGCATAACCTTACCATTTTTTCCAGACAACCAACCGCTCGTCCGCTTTCAACATACCGCACGGTAAAATACTCCAAGTGCGGTGCTTTGGGCCGGAATCACATGTGAGCTTGTTTTTCTTCGATGAATACAGTATAGTACGCGCTTGATATCAAAGCCGGCCTCAACCACGACCGTGGGAAAGAAACCACTTACGATGCCTTTTCTTTCCTGCAACGGAACCGAAATTCCACCTCGACACATTACCTGAAGCAGCAGTCTGCCGCATCTTTTTTTCGAGGTGACCCTTGTAATCTGTAGTGCTCCATCAATCCCGTTGCCCGCCGTACAGGGCACACGGCGTGACCATTCATCTGCAGAAAAATTGTAACAATACCGGTACTATGAAAAAAAAGACCCATGCGCAACTGATCATTGGTGACAGCACCTTCGAACTCCCTATTCTTAAGGGTTCCGAAGGTGACAAAGCAATAGATATTTCTCAACTGTTGAAAAAGACAGGCTACACAACCTATGATATCGGCTCAAAAAATTCCGCCTCCTGCAGCAGTTCCATTACCTACCTGGATGGAGACAAAGGTATCCTGCGCTATCGAGGGTACGACATTGAGGACCTGGCGGAAAAATGTCTTTTTATTGAAGTGGCCTACCTGTTGCTGCACAATAAGCTGCCCAATCGTGAAGAACTCGAACACTTTCGCACACTGTTAGAGGAGTACGCCCTCCTCCATGAGGACATGATCCACTTTTTTGATCATTTCCCGCCCAATGCGTCCCCAATGTCCATCTTATCGGTAATGGTAAACACCCTCCATAACTACTATCCGGAGATGGGTGATGATCCTCTACTCAATATCGATAATACGGCCGGCCGCTTAATCTCCAAAATTCGGACCATTGCCGCCTTTTCCTATAAAAAGTCTCTTGGACACCCGCTCGTCTATCCGCGCAACGACCTTTCCTACTGCGGTAATTTTCTCAACATGATGTTTGACACCCCGGTTCGTCCGTATACGGTGCAGCCGGAAGTGGTCGCCGCCATGAACAAACTGCTGATCCTGCATGCGGACCATGAACAGAACTGCTCCACTTCAGCCGTCCGCCTGGTCGGCAGTTCCGGCGGAAACCTGTATGCGTCCATTTCTGCAGGTATTAACGCCCTGTGGGGCCCCCTGCACGGCGGTGCCAACGAGGCGGTTATTCAGATGCTGCAAGCTATCTATGACGACAACGCCGATTACAAGAAGTATATCGCCAAAGCCAAAGACAAAAATGATCCGTTCCGGCTTTCAGGCTTCGGCCACCGGGTGTATAAAACTTACGATCCGCGCGGGATGATCATCAAAAAAGCCTGCGACGGTATTCTCAAAGTACTGGACGTTTCCGACCCATTGCTTGAAATAGCTACGACTCTGGAAGAGATCGTGCGCAATGATGAGTACTTTATTGAGCGCAACCTCTACCCCAACGTGGATTTTTATTCAGGGATCATTTATCGCGCCATCGGTATCCCAACCAACATGTTTACCGTCATGTTTGCCCTGGGACGCCTGCCCGGGTGGATCGCCCAGTGGAAAGAAATGCGGGAAGACCCGGCAACCAAGATTCATCGGCCGCGCCAGGTCTACACCGGTGAACCGGCCCGTATCTTTACCCCGCTCGGAGAGCGAGCTTAATCGAGCCAGCCTCCCTTGACTGAAACATTCCTCCTGTTTCCTGGGCCGTAACCTGAAGACAGGAGGGAAACGCCTACATGCGGACCCGAACCCGGTACTGGAGCTGCTGCTCTCCACCTGCGACGACCGGCACCTCCCACTCAAGCAGGCCTGCGGCCGCCTTTTTCGCCGGCATGGATGATGAGATGAGTTCCCAGTCACCAGGAACCGGTTCCTCCACGCTAACGGTTACCGTTTCGGATTTGGCATTTTTCAGGGTAAGGACATATTCGCTTTCAAAGACGTATTCCCGTGCGGCATTTCCGGCAATCTTTTGAAAATCAACCTGGGTTTTCTCCGCTGTAATATCAAACGCCTTGCCCAGCTTAAGCCGTACCTTCTCATTTACAGGGGTATGCTCAATGGTATCTTCTCCCACAAACTGAAGCGCATTTCTACTATCCCTGGTATACACCCGAATCACGCCTCCGGGCAAAGGGTTCCCCAAGCCGCTGGAGTGATCGTTGATCATCTCCACATACACCACAACCGGTTGCCTGTCGGCCTTATCCCGTACTCCACTATGGTAATAGTGGGGGGCTCCACGCACGATATACTGCTGCCGGTAGGCGACGTCGTCGGCTTTCATCAGGGCAACCTGTTTCTGCTGGTTTTCCTTGATGGTCGTTCGTCGTCCAAGGCTGTACAGATGATATTCGAACATGGACTCTTCACCCATATCATCAGCAAGCATTGCCGACTCCGCCATGGCCTGAACCATTGCCCGCTGGAGCCCCTGCTGCTGTACCGGTACGGTATGTACGTCACCGGCTACCAACTGAAGCTGGGCATCGGTATAGGTTGCGCCGCTGTTGTTATTCAGGGTTACCCAACCGTTCAGCTGTAGCCGCTTCTCTCCAGCCTGGAGTTCCGCAACATAGTCGGCCCGCCAGGACAATCCGGTAGTGAGATAGGTCAGGGCAGCCAGTCTTTCACCCTGTTTGGCAGCAGCAATCTGCATAGTCAGGGTGGGCCGGTCCCGTAAATCAGCCGGGACATCGGGGAAAAAAATTTGGCTGTTTCCCTTGGCCCTGATATGTTGGGCGGTCTGCAGAATAGGACCATTGAGCGCACTGAGTACCTGTGCCTCTTCAAGTCGTTCATCGCCGCTCACCGGATTCATTGTGGCAAGCAGCACCGTGCGTCCTACATATTTCCGCAGCAGAGATTGGGGCGAGAGGAGATCATACTCAAAATTCTGCTCGAACACCTGGAGACCATCGGCTGCGAGTAAAGCCGTCTCCGGTCGCATCTTGCTGCTCACCTCGCGAAAGGCCACCGTGGATTCCCCCTTATCGAGCACCAGACGCCGCTGATCATACACCAACGCAAGATCGGTAGTATAAATGGTGAGGCGAAGATCCTGCTGATCCTCCTGAGTTGTCAGCACTTCTGCTGTTCCAGCCGCGCCGACAGCGGCAACAGCGTTCGCCGTCCACAAAACCAAAACAGAAAGTGCAGCCACAATGTGCATTACCATAACGTTGCTCCTGTTAAATGAAGTATCTTCGGCTACAGCAAAAGAAATACCACACTTTCAGCCAAAGGTTGCTCGAATAATGGCAGTATGTACTCCACACACCGTAAAAAAACACATACTCAACGCGAAACCATCACGTTAACACATTCCTACCGTTTAACCTGCCGGATGAATGAGCGGAGCAATGATTGTTGTGTGGCGGTCAGGGGGTCAAATTGTATGCACAGTCGCTTGGTTTGGAGGGTGCAAAACATGGGGATGGGATCGGGAGCTACTTCGGCAATGATTTTGCCTGGAATAGCGGGAAGATAGGCACGCCTTGGGGGGTGAAAAAGGTCAAAAAAATAGGGAGCTGCAGGCTTGTTCCTGAGGGCAATATAGTTGACAGCCATACCCGATTCGCTGATATCGACTATGACATAGGGTGTTGCTCCCCAAAAGGCAAAGGTTCTGTCCTTGGCCGTATAGCGAGGATGTCTCCGCCGCTCTTTTCTACTGTTACTGTGCGGCGGGTTGTCTCTCATTCTGTGCGATCAAAAGGTTACGTCTTGCACGTCTTTACCAGTTCGCAGTATTCGCAAACCAGTTTCCAGCGTTGAGCGGGTCTTAAACGAAAATAGATAGGACTGAGCATCAGGATTCGAATGGCTTCTCGTATACTCATGTGGACACCTCCCGTCTGTCACTGATCTCTGCCCTATACCATGCAATACTCGATCCACCCTCTTATCCTTTCATTTTCCTCTAAAAATGGTTCAATAAAGGCAATATGGTAGAAAAAAGCAACAAAAAACCAGAGAAAAATTCGCAAATGCGGAACAGGCTGAGATTCTATCCACGATTAGGGAAAAACGGCGCCCTTCAATGAAACATCAAGCCGAAAATGTCTAATCCTTGCCGAGATTTTGACCGCTATTGAGGTGAACAGTCAATGGTACATCAAGATCAGCGGCATTTTCCATGGATTCCTGCAGCAATTTCCCCACGGCTGTCATTTCTTTGTCAGGGACTTCCAGGACCAGCTCATCATGAATCTGCAGGATCATGCGTGCACTGTACCCTCCGACAGCAAGGGCATCATCTACCCGTAACATGGCCTTTTTCATAATATCTGCCGCAGTTCCCTGTATGGGAGTGTTGATGGCGATCCGTTCAGCAAATTCTCGTTTGGTACGGTTAGAGCTGTTGATTTCCGGAATGTTTCGCCGCCGGCCGCTCATGGTGCTGACATACCCCTGTTCCCGTGCCTGGGCAACAATATGCTCCATAAATTCCATTATTCCGGAAAAATGAACAAAGTATCGATCAATAAACTGCTGCGCCTCCTTGCGACTGACATCCAACTGATTAGCCAGGCCGTAACTGGACATGCCGTATACAATGCCGAAATTAATAGCCTTGGCAGCACGCCGCATCTCGGCTGTAACCAATTCAGGAGCCACTGAAAAAACCAGGGAAGCAGTCTGTCGATGAATGTCCTCTCCCTTCCTGAAGGCATTGAGCAAGGCCTGATCCTGGGAGTAGTGGGCCATTACCCTGAGATCGATCTGCGAGTAGTCGCCGGAAAGCAGGCAGCATCCCCTGGGGGCAACAAATGCCGAACGGATCCGCCGCCCTTCTTCGGTACGGATGGGGATATTCTGCAGGTTGGGATTACTGGAACTGAGGCGGCCGGTTGCCGTCCCACACTGGTTATAGGAGGTGTGCACCCTCCCGCTTTTGTGGTCGCGCAGAACCGCAAGTTTATCCACATAGGTAGACTTGAGCTTGGCAATATTTCTGTAGTGGAGAACCAGTCCCGGCAACTCATGAGTCCCCTGCAGCTTTTCCAGTACCTTGACATCAGTGGACCAGCCGGTCTTGGTTTTTCTCCCTCTAGGCAACTGCAGCTCTTCAAAGAGTATATCTCCCAGCTGCTTGGGAGACTGAATATTAAACGACTTGCCTGCCGCGTCATAGATCTGCTGTTCACAGCGGGTGAGCTCCTCTGAGAAATCGCTGGCAAGCTCGGCCAACGCCTCCTCGTCAACCATGATCCCTGCCCTCTCCATGGCCGCAAGCACGCTGATCAGGGGTCCCTCGACCTCGGTGACGAGTTCGAGCAAATCCCACTCCTGTAACGTCAACACCTGTTGCCGGTAAAGCTGCAATGCTCCGTATACATCTTCACAGCTATAATCTTTGGCAGCCTGCAGCTCCACCCGGGCAAAAGCGTCATCACGCTTGTCGCCCCCGGTGACCTCCGCATAGGGAGTCATCCGAATATCCATTTCCTCGCACAGGTCATCAAGCTTGTATGAACGCCTGCCGGGATCCTCAAGCCAGGCGCCAATCATGGTATCATGCAGCGGCCCCTGAAGTATAACTTCGCCGTTTTGGGGCGCAGCAAGTACCGCGTAATCATACTTTAGGTTATGCCCGATCTTGGTCGATCTGGTGCTTTCCAGATAGGGGCGGAGTTTTTCCACCAGCTCCCTGCGCTCAAACTGGCCGGAAATCGGTCCCTGATCGTCCAGGTGGCCGCAAGGCAGGTACCATGCTGCAGACTCATCCACACAGAGCGATATCCCGACCAAGCGCGCCTGACGGGGATTAAGGGAATCAGTTTCAGTATCCACCACTATGATGCTGCTCTGGTCCAGTTGTCGACACACTTCCTCCAAACCTGCCGCGTCCGACACCAGAAAAAAATTCTCGGTGTTTATTTTGGCGGACCTTACTTCATTTTTCAACAGGGTATGAAACTCGAGCTCTGTGTAGAGGGAACGCAGCTTCTCGTTGTCAGCGGACTGGAGAGTATACGCGTCTAAATCCACCGGCACCTGTGCCTCACAGTTCAACTGAATCAGGTCACGGGAAAGAAATGCATCATCACGATGGGCAATAATCCGTTCTTTCATCTTAGAGGCCTTCAGCCCATCAACGGCCGAATAAAGATGTTCCAGGCTGTGGTACTGGCTTATCAATTTCTGAGCCGTCTTGGGCCCGACTCCCGGAACGCCGGGCACATTATCAGCGCTGTCGCCGGTAAGGGCAAAATAATCAAGCAGTTCGTCCACTGCCACCCCATATTTTTCTCCGACAGTGGCTGCGCTCATCAACCGGTCATTCATCGGATCCCACAAGGCTACCCGGTCTGAAACCAACTGGAGCAGGTCTTTATCACCGGAAACGATCATCACCTGGCACCCGCGACCGGTCATACGGGTCACCGCAGAGGCGATCAGGTCATCGGCCTCCTGTCCTGACTCCCTCAAGCTGAGGATATTATACGCCTCGATCAATGCATGGATATAAGGCACCTGGACCGCAAGATCATCGGGCATCGGCGGACGATTGGCCTTATACTTCGGATACATCTCATGACGAAAGACCGGTCCTCGACTATCAAAGGCCACGGCAAGGTACTGGGGCTGTTTATCATTAATAAGTTTTTTCAACATGGTGGCAAAGCCGTACACCGCATGGGTGGGCAGGCCGCTACTGTTGGAGAGCGGCCTCACCGCATGATAGGCACGATAAATATACGAGCTGCCGTCTATGATATATATTTCCGGAGTGTTCATATGCATATGCACGATTAAAGGTATGGACTGAGGAGGATGAGTGGTACCCATTTACCGGGTTTCCCCCCAGGGGGCAAATAAAAAGCCCCTGCCGAATGACAGGGGCTGATAAATAAAAAAATCAAGCTGAGGGAATCAGGCGCTTTTCACCCACGCTGCCTGCGGTCCCTTTTCCCCCTCTTCAACGAGCAGGGTAACGGCATCGCCTTCTGCGAGGTCACTCATTGACATATCTTTCAATGCTCCGGCATGGAAGAAGATTTCCTGCTCATCACCGGTAAGAATAAACCCATAGGCTTCTTCGGGAAACAGCCTTCTAATCACTCCTGACGCCGTGGAGTCGACCGTTGCTCCCGCCGCCTTGGCTCCTTTATGATTATGCTTCTTTCGCACCTTCTCTTTCAACTGCATTCCAAGCACGTCAAATGCCTCAACCAACAGTGGTCTGACCATTTCCCCCCAACGCTTCACCACAACGGTGTCGTTTGGAACGGAAGCAACCAGTCGAACCTCATAGCCCCCTTCCTTGTATCCGGGGGTGGCCTCAATCGTTACGCGGAGGTGGAGAACATAATTGGCATAATTTCGGATCAGCTTGGCCCGCTCATCCTCAATCTTTTCCTGCCAACTTTTGCGTATATCCAGATTTTTGGCTTCGATTTTCAGTTCCATACATATCCTCCACTGTTAAAAGCGTTGGCGGCCCCACGCCGCCCCTGTTTCGGCAACTGTCTTCCCCACAGCCATCGCCCCACGGCACAACGCACCTCTGCGTCCGGAATGCAGTAGATCTTGCAGGCATATAGATGCATGGAAAGAGAGAGGCGGGTTGGATGGAGGAAACAACGTAACCATATCTCTACTATAGCCACTCGTTACTCAAGAAATCAAGGGGCTCAATCACATTTTCTTGACGCCCACTCAACCATAGGGTTAGTATTTTCCCTATGAATACAAACAGTCACAAAGCTGTTCTTTTATTGAACCTCGGTGGACCGGAAAAACCTGAAGATATCCGGCCGTTTCTCTATAACCTCTTTTCCGACCGGCAGATCATCCGGCTGGGACCGCCTTTTCTGCAAAAGCCGCTTGCCGCACTTATTGCCAGACGCCGTGCTCCTAAAAGCATGCGCAACTATCAACAGATAGGCGGTGGCTCCCCCCTGCTCCGCATCACCAACCAGCAGGCGGAGGCATTGGCAGCACGACTGGAGCAGGATGGCCACTACCTGGTCCGCTCCTGCATGCGCTACTGGTATCCTTTTGCAGGTGAGGTCGTCGCGGAACTGGCGGAAAAAGAGATAAAAGAGGTTATCGCCCTGCCGCTCTACCCTCACTACTCCATAGCAACCAGCGGTTCATCCTTCATTGACCTGGAACAAACCATCGATACCCTTGGGCTGCGGATAGAGCTGCAAAAAATCACTTCCTGGCCGGTCCAGCCGCAATACATTCAAAGCTTGGCTGCCAGAATAGAAGAAGGGGTCAACGCTTTTAAAGGCGAACCGGTGGAAATTGTCTACAGCGCCCACAGCCTGCCGGTACGATTTATTGAGGAAGGCGACCCTTATGTGGACGACCTGAAAAAAACAATCACTGCGATAGAAGCCCTCACCAAGAAGTGCGGTCATCTCTGCTACCAGAGCCGCAGTGGGCCGGTGGAGTGGCTGGGGCCCTCAACCCCGGAAACCATTGAAACTCTGGCGGCTCAAGGAACAAAAAACCTGTTGATGGTGCCGCTCTCTTTTGTTTCCGATCACGTGGAGACGCTCTACGAGCTGGACATTGAGTATCGCGCAATGGCGGAAGATCTCCAGCTGGGATACCGGGTCACTCGGGCACTCAACGACGATCCCCTGTTTATCGAGGGATTACGGCAACTGGTACTCGATTGCTCGCAAGCCACAGTGCCCCGTTCCTCCTGAACGGTACCCGCCCCCTGCAATCCATGCTTGCCCCGCCGAGAGTGCAGCAGCGCCTCACCCCGTCTGAAAGCGACGCATACGAATGTTCATCAGGATACCGATGGCAACCATGGTAGTCATCAGCGAAGAACCGCCGTAACTGAACAGGGGCAGAGGGATTCCCACTACCGGAAGAAAGCCCATGATCATAAACAGATTGATCACGGCCTGCCAGAAAATCATCATCACCAGCCCGTAAGCCAGTAGAACGCCGAACTTATCCCGCGCAGTCAGGGCAATATTCAGCCCCCAGAGGAGAAGAAAGAAGTAACAACCTAAAAAAAAGACAGCTCCGGCAAATCCCCACTCCTCACCCCACACAGAAAAGGCAAAATCGGTATGCCGTTCCGGCAGGAAGTTCAGGTGGCCTTGAGTCCCCTTCATAAATCCTTTTCCAAAAACCTTGCCGCTGCCCACCGCTATCTTAGACTGCATAACCTGATAGCCGTGATTCATTGGATCCCCCTCGGGGTTAAGAAAGGTCTCGATGCGCCGCCGTTGATAGTCCTTGAGCAGATATTTCCAACCAATCACGATACAGGCTATTCCGGCCCCGCCGAGGATGCCGATGGTTGACCAACGCAATTTGACAAACAGGGTCATGGAGACAAACAAAATCCCCAGCATCAGGGCAGTGCCCAGGTCAGGCTGGATCAGAATGAGCACAAAGGGAACCCCGGTCAATATCCCCGGCTTGATCAGATCCCGAATCCGATAACCGTCATGGATCTCATTTTTTGCATAGCAGGCCGCCAACACGATCACCAGCAACAGCTTAGCCGGCTCCGATGGTTGCAGTCGAAAAAATCCTAGGTTGATCCATCGCTGGGTCCCAGCGATGGTATCCACAAACAAGGTGGTATACAGCAGCAAGAGAACCACCCCGCCATAGAGGAGATAACCAAACTTGGCCAACTCAATATAATCCATCGATATAAAGAGCAATATCAGTACAAAACCAGCAATGCACAGGTACAGCTGCTTAAAAAAAACCGATGAAGGGGCACCGCTTCCATTCCAGGTGGAACTGTACAGGTTGGCAAGGGCCATACCGGTCACCAGGACCAGCATGAGCAACATAACCCAGTCAAAATGAAGAATAAGTCGACGATCGAATCGGAGCATGGTCACTTACCGTAGGAGGTGGGATTACTGAGTGATTGTATTACCGTCCGGAGTGCTGGAAAGCAGATGAGCGTTCCTCCTGACCCCAGTCTGCGACAGGCGTGCTGAGTCAGCCTCGGCAGGCGCCTGTTTGGCGGCAAAATATTCTTCCAGCACTGCCCGAGCCACCGGCGCTGCTGCACTGCCTCCATGGAGGCCGTGTTCAACCACCACTGCAACAACAATTTCCGGATTCTCGGCCGGGGCAAAGCAGATAAACAGGGCATGATCCCGATATTTATAGGGAATATCCTCTTCTTTAAGGTGCATGTACTGCTTTAAGCGCACAACCTGGGCAGTACCAGTTTTGCCGCCAACAACGATGCTCTGGTCGGAAACCCTGGCCCGTCGACCGGTTCCCCGTTTGCCATTTACCGCCTCGACCAGCCCCTCGCGCACCAGGCGAAGATTTCTGCCTTGCCCCTTCAGACGTTCCAATACCACCGGTTCAAATGTATCGATTACATGGCCGTCGGGGTCCTTGACCTCCTCCACCAACGATGGTTTATACAATGTACCACCGTTGGCAACAGCGGCGGTCATCATAGCCAGCTGCACTGGCGTTACCAGGTTGAACCCCTGGCCAATGGCTATAGAGAGGGTCTCTCCTTCCTGCCAGGCTTTGCCAAAACGCTGCTTTTTCCATGCTGCAGTCGGAACCAGCCCTGCCTTTTCGTGCTCCATCTCGATACCGGTTCGCTTGCCCAGACCAAGCAGCGCGGCATACTTTGCCAGCCTGTCCACCCCTAGCCGCTGGCCGACCTGATAAAAGTAGACATCACACGATTCGGACAGAGCGCGTTTAAGGTTTACCGCCCCATGCCCGCCGCGTTTCCAGCACCGATAGGTCCTG
This sequence comes from Desulfogranum aggregans, assembly GCF_055398265.1. NCBI lineage: Bacteria > Pseudomonadati > Thermodesulfobacteriota > Desulfobulbia > Desulfobulbales > Desulfobulbaceae > Desulfogranum > Desulfogranum aggregans. The sequence goes on from NZ_AP042447.1 coordinate 2,067,894, forward strand.
TTGCCGAAACGATGATAGCCGGGACAATAGACCACCGAGTCAGGAGTGATCACCCCTTCGGCCAATCCAGCCAGGGCGGTAATGACCTTGTACGTGGAACCGGGTGGATACTGTCCCTGCACCAACTTGTTGACCAACGGATGATGCGGATTTTCCAGCATAGCCTTCCACGCCTTATGGGAGATCCCGCCCACAAACTCGTCCAGGTGTAGGGCCGGTGCACTGGCCAGAACCAGCATCCGGCCGGAATTGGCTTCCATGGCCACCACTGCGCCCGCAAAATCCTCCTGCTCCATGATTTCCTCAGCCGCAGTCTGCAAATGCATGTCGATGGTCAGCCGAAGATCATTGCCGGGCAGCGGCTCCACCCCTTTAAGGTTTTTCTGTTCAAAACCCAAGGCATTCACCTCCATATAGTTGCGGCCCTTTTCCCCGCGCAGGTCTTTTTCCCGCAACCGCTCAAGTCCCATCTTGCCGACAAGGTCGCCACCTCGATAGATGCCAGACTCAGAGGCTTCAAGCTCTTTTTTATTTATCTCACCTAGATAGCCGATCAGGTGGGAAGCATGGTTTCCCCAATGGTAGACCCGTAGCGGCACCACCTCAATCTTGATCCCCGGGAGGTTCATTCGGTTGTTTTCGATCTTGGCCACGGTTTCCCAGTCGATATCTTCTGCCAGGCGTACGGGTATATGGCCTGGATTGTGAGCCATCTTCCTGATTTTTTCCAACAGCTCGGAGACATCCACGTCGAGCACCTTGGTCACCTTTTTCAACCACTCGTCGTCAATCTTGTTATCTTCCCGTACCCAGACCACATTAAACGAAGGCCGATTGGTTACGATTTCCCGATCATGGCGGTCGAGAATATTGCCCCTGGGTGCTGCCACTTCCAGGTACCGCACCCGATTTGAATCAGCAAGTGATCGATAATGCTCGCCTTTCTGCACCTGGAGATACCATAGCCTGCTGACGACGACGGCAAAGAAGAAGAAGAGTACAAAACCTGCATACAGAGCCCTCTTCTTCAGTCCGTCAAGCTCGTTGTCATCCCTGGGAATGAGCTTGGTGACGCCGCCATCCTTTTTTCGCTCCGCATCGAGCATGGGTTCAGGACGCCTGCGGTTTTTCCGTCGAATATTCTTCATTGCACGTTCTCTGCTCTTACCGCGTTGAGCGGCTACGGTATCGGTTGTCGGTCCTCACACGTACTTTTCGCCAGGTAAGCACCCCCTTGCGCAGCCGCTGCTCCGTAGCGTTAAACAGTCGAAACAGCGGATAGGCAAAAAGCACTATCAGACCTGTACGCACCATCATCTTCCACCAGGACCACTCGACCAGAACACCTGGCTCAAACAGGGAAAGCAGCACGTAGGCCACCCAGGAGATAGCCACAAAACTAACCCCGATCAACGGCACCTGATACAGGGATTCATTAACCGGCATCTTACGGCTAATAAAGCGAAGGAGGAAAAAGGCGCTCAGGCACATCAGGGAATACATTCCCAATACGGTGCCTGAAAAGACATCCAACATGCAACCGAGGAAAAAGAGAATAATCAGACTGCGAAGCAGATCGAACCGGTAGGCCAGATACGCCACCAGAATATAATAGAGGTCTGGCGCAAGCAGCCACACTGGGCTTAACAGGCAGATGGAGGTCTGCAGGACCACTGCAAGCACGGCAAACAGGATAAAAACGATTAATAACATGCAGGACTCTTTTCTTTATTTCCTCCTGCATCCGTAACGCGTCGCAGGCCGACGACCTGGTGAGCCAGGGCCGTTTTCTTGATTACAGCACCACCTCACAGGAGGAAACAATGATTCAGCACCCGGCTCTTAGCCGTCACCCATTCAGCCCCTTCCGCATGGTTGACGGAGAGGGCCAGCGCGGATAGGTTCGGTCGCGGCAGCACTATTACTCTGAATGCACAGCTCCCGCCTCTTCCCGCTGAATCACAACAACATTCTCCAGGGTTTTGTAATCAACGGCCGGGGTAACTTCGATTTCATGAAACATTCCTCGGCGCTTGCGTATCACCTTGGAGACCACCCCCACAGGCAATCCTGTGGGAAACATGCCGCCGTAGCCGGCAGTAACTACCACATCACCCTCTTCCACCTCGACGGTTTTCAACACATATTCCAGCCGGTAGGTGAGTTTACCGGTCCCTTTGAGGATGCCACGTACCCGGGATTTCTGCAACAGCACATCGATTGCACTCGAGGGGGCAATGGCCAGCAATACCTTAGAATAACCAGGAGAAGCCGACCAGATCTGGCCGACGATGCCATCGCTACTGGCAACTGGGCTGCCTTTGACAACCCCGTCGTTGGTTCCCACATCCAGCATGATGGAACGAAACCACATGGACGGGTCCTTACCGATAACCGATGCGGCAACAACCGGATAATCCGCTGCATCCTTAAAGTCCAGCAGTTTCTTCAAACGGGTGTTGGTGGCCAGAGCCTCGCGGCTTTTATGCACCAGTTTACGATAGGAACGCAGTTCCTCCCACAGCCGCTTATTTTCTTCCCGAACCCCAAGAATATCGAGGTACTCGCGTTTAAAGGAAAGGAGATAGTTCAGCCCCGAGGCAGCCACCTTCTGCACCGGACCAGTGGCTTCAAGCACCATTTTGTGGAGTCCGCCAAACTTCTGGTTTCCCAGAGTGGACACCAGAAATATCAACGCCAGGGTCATGATCACCCCGGAAAGAAGGACCACCCGAAATAAGCGAAATCGGTTGCTGCGTTTCCTTGTACTCTGTTTTCGCATGGGAACTGGGAATGGAACCGCCGGCTGAAGTGGAGGTCAGATCTGCAATCAAACTCTACATCTATTTTTCCTGACGCCGTATTGAACGCCCAGCCGACCGGATACGCTTCAAAGGCGTCAGGCGAGAGTAAACGCTGACGCAAGGATGCGTCAGCGATCAGTCAATGGCAATTTCACGCAGGATTTCGAGATTATCCAGGGCCTGACCGGAACCAAGCACCACCGAAGAAAGTGGATCCTCGGCCACAATGATCGGCATACCGGTTTCATCGCGCAAGAGCTTGTCCAGATTCTTGAGTAGGGCGCCGCCGCCTGTGAGCACGATACCCTGGTCGACGATGTCTGCCGAAAGCTCCGGAGGAGTGACCTCCAGTGCCACCCGAACAGCGTCGACAATGATGTCCACCTGTTCGGCGATGGCTGACTGAATTTCCTTGGAGGTGATGCTCAGGGTCTTGGGAATGCCGGAAACCAAGTCCCTTCCCTTGATCTCCATGGTCTCGTATGGCTCTTCGGGCTGAACATTTCCGATGGTGGTCTTGATTTCTTCGGCGGTACGCTCGCCAATAGCGAGATTATGTTTACGCTTGATGTACTGCAGAATCGATTCATCCATCTTGTCACCGGCAACCCGGACCGACTTGGCATACACAATGCCGGCCAGGGAGATAACCGCGACCTCAGTGGTACCGCCGCCGATGTCAATAATCATATTGGCGGTGGGCTCGGTAATGGGCAGATTGGCTCCTATGGCCGCGGCCATGGGCTCCTCGATCAGATACACTTCCCTGGCGCCAGCGGATTCTGCCGATTCACGTACTGCCCGCTTTTCCACCTGAGTGATCCCTGAGGGTACGGAAATAATTATGCGCGGGTGAACCAGGGTCCGACGGTTGTGCACTTTGTTGATGAAATAACGAAGCATGGCCTCGGTTACTTCAAAATCTGCTATTACTCCGTCCTTCATCGGCCGGATGGCTGCAATATTTCCCGGCGTCTTCCCCAGCATTTCCTTAGCCTCCCTGCCGACAGCCAGCACCCGGCTGCCGCGAAGATCGCGGCGAACAGCCACCACCGACGGTTCCCGGAGGACAATGCCCTTTCCTTTGACATACAACACGGTATTGGCCGTGCCCAGGTCAACCGCAAGGTCGTTGGACATCCACCCAAAAAGAAAATTAAACGGAGAAAACATCCCGGAATCACCTGTTAAAGTATATATGGTATCAACTGTCCGTCCGGCTGAAACTGCAGGGAAATGCCGGCGCAGTATTTTTTTACTCAGTTGCTGAAACAAACAAGGCACATTACCAAGTGTACCGGGAGTTGGCAACGTATAAGGTTTCTCTGCCGAAAAAGAAGCAATATTCTTGACAGCCACCCGCTCCCCATGGTAGAGAATCGTTCAACAAAGCAACACGGGGCTATAGCTCAGCTGGGAGAGCGCTTGAATGGCATTCAAGAGGTCAGCGGTTCGATCCCGCTTAGCTCCACCACATACGAAAAAGGGTGATGAACAATAATCGTTCATCACCCTTTTTTCTTTTACTTGCTTATCCTCTGTTTGCCTTATGTCCTCCCTAAGGTCATTTCCGAAAGATCGTCACCAGAACGGCTGAGACAATCAGCGCTGCGCCGAGGTAGCCCAGTGGAGTAAAATACTCGCCAAAGAACAGGTAGGCGGCAATGGCGGCCACCACCGGCTCCAACGTTGCGACGACCGAGGCACGGCCGGCTTCAAGACGAGTCACCCCTTTGTAGTAGCAGATATTGGCAATAAAGGTGGAAACAACGGAAACCCCAATCAAGCACGCCCAGGCGGTTGGCGACTTGGGACTGAAGCTGACAAAGGGGAAAATGCACAGCGCTCCCAGGGGAAGAATGATGGAAAATAAATTTGCAGAGGTATATTTTGTAGAGAAATGTTTACCGATAATGTAATAGAGCGAGTAACAAAACCCGGCTGTCAATCCCGCCGCGATTGCGAACAGGCCGACCGGTGCAGCTGAAGCTGCCCCTCCTCCTGTGGAGATAAAAAACACGCCGACGACCACAAGTAACACAGCCAGGATTTTGAGCCGGGTAAGGGGCTCACGAAACAAGAAATAAGCGATGAGCACCACCCAGCCAGGAGCTGTGTACAGCAGAACCGCCGCCAGTGCAGCCCCTCCGGTTTTTACTGCGAACTGATAGGAAACATAAAAAAGGGTTATCCCGAACACGGAGAAAAGTGCCAGAAGCGGTATGTCTTTGAAGTCCAAATGCATTTCTCGCCGAATCACGGCTTGCAGGGCAAAGCAGAGCCAGGCAAGCACGGCGCGCCAGAAGGCGACTTCCATTGGAGCAACACCTTCGGCAAAGGCCAGTCCGGAAAAAATACCGATAAACCCCCAACAGGTCGCTGCCATCAGTATGAAAAAATAGCCGGCCAGATCCCTTTTTATTGTCGTTTCCATCGCTGGTCCCTTTCCTCCATTGCACACACCCACCTTCTTGCCGCACGCAGAACTACCACAGGCGGGGGAACCCAATCAGCCAGTGCAAATGGAGCGCTGGCTTTCCTTTGCAGTGTTCTGGGCTCACGATTTATCCGTGCACCGTGCTCCGGTACGGATGGGCAGGATAGGTGCCGAGCATAAGCACCCGTTTGGCAAAAAACTCCAACTCCTGAAAAGCCCGCTGCAGGGCAGGATCATCAACATGGCCCTCGACATCGGCATAAAAACGGGCAACGTTGAAATGTTTGTCCACATAACTCTCCAACTTCACCATCTGCACCCCGTTAGTGGCAAAGCCGCCAAGGGCTTTATACAGGGCAGCTGGAATGTTGCGGACCTCAAAAAGAAACGTGGTCAGGTAGTTGAGATGATTTTCTCGAAAAGGTATCCTTGCTTCCGGAGCGAAGGTCAGGAAGCGAGTGGTATTATGGTCGGCATCCTGAATGTCTTCCCGAAGGATTTCCAAACCGTAAATTTCGGCGGCAAAGGCTGAACTGATGGCGGCCTGGGTCGGATCGTTCCACTTTTTCACATCTGAAGCAGCCTTGGCGGTGTCAGCTACCACGTGCTTGTTCAAATCGTAATGCTCGATAAACTGCTTGCACTGGGGAATGGCGTGAACATGACTGTGCACATCGGTCAATGCCTCCAGGCTTGCCCCTGGGAGCCCGAGCAGGCAGTGCCGAATAAGTTGAAAGTGCTCCCCAACAATGAACAGCTCTCCATTGGGGATCAAATTATGCACGTCAGCCACGCGACCGGCAAGGGAGTTGTCCACTGGAATAATGGCCAAGTCGGCCTTGCCGTTCCGTACGGCATGGAAGGCCGCCTCAAACGAAACACAGGAAACGGTTTCCAGTTCGGGATAGGCATGATGACAGGCGAGCTCGGAATATGCGCCGGGCATCCCCTGGAAAGCGATGGTTCGGTACTGCTGCTTCATGGACTTCACCTGAGAAAAAACACTTTATCGAAAATGATCCTCATCTTCGGAGAACGAATACTTTAAGTAGCAGATGAATTAACTCCTCTCGGAAAAAGAAAGCAAGCCCTTTGCTGGGCTAAAAAGAGACAAAGCTGGTCACAGCAAGCCTGAGAGTACTTTTCCACCCTTTTGCATCACTTCCGCACTTGCCTGATTGTCAGCGCAATGGTAATGCTATAGCATATTGTCCAGCAATCTGAACAAGGTTCACTCTTTCCGCGCCGTTACCTGGTCGAATGTTGTTCACCGTTCTCCAAGAGGTGCGAGTTTAAGGAGCAAATTATCATGGAATGGATAGCGATTGCCTGGCCCACCCTGTTGGCGATATTATTTGCCCGCGCTTTTCTTTTAGCTTTTACTCCCCTCCTGTACAGAAAACGGCAAACCATCAGCTTAGGTCTGCGTGAAACGCGAATTATCCGCGGCGATGCTCCCCTCCAGGACCGAATCCAGGTCTTTGGCGGAGCGCTTTTCAGCGGCATTTTCTCCCTTTCAGTATACTTGCTCACCGCCTTGGTTTCCTGCACCCTTTATGGGGCACAGCTCTATCTCCAGTGAGGTATCTCCCCCTGCTTCTTCCCGACACGATGGTTTTCCATATCCACTCGATCGATCAACGCTCCACTCTCAACCCATTGACCAAAGAAATTTTGCGGTACTATCTCTCCTGCAACGCCTCATCGATCATTCCATTTTTCCAGACAACTACAGCCCAGCTTTGCGCGCCACCCAGCGACAAAAAACGAACAACTTATTAATTTTATTTAAATAAAAAGCAAAAACAAAGAAGAAGTACTAGGAAATTCCACCCCACCGGACTGTCTGGTTTTCCAGACAAACCATTTTTAAACCCCATCCTGGCGACTGTACCCCAAAAAAATCTCCTCATTGCTGCACCACACCCTCAAGCCAATATCTCCACTCGGCCATGATTGCCTGCAATGTTCCCTACCAAAAAAGACTACGCACTAGCCACTTAAAAATTTGATATTATTATTATTTAATTCATATAGTTCCTGAACTATTTTTCCTCCCCAGGTAAAACCCCTCAAACGAAACCACGATGCATGCCCGTTGCCTGTCACACCTTTTTTTCAAAAAAAAATGTGAAAAAGAAAAATCCTTTCAGACAAAAGGGAGGAGACCAGGTCGGACACGCTGGAACAGCTCCATCCTCAACTTATTGAAAAAACTCAATTTACCAAAATGGCACACAGCTTGCTTAGGTACTGCTACAAGCCGCATTTACCCGGCAGCGTACATGGGCCTGACCATCCCATGTTCTCTTTGCCCGAATGTGTTGGCTAAAACACCACGATGCTTTGACATGAGAGCTTCTTTGGTGCAGCAAGAGGAGAGGGCCCGCTCATACCTACCACGACGTATTTCGGGCCACCTCCGATCTCTTCCTGAGAGCTGATAGAAGTAGTAGACGCAGTAACCTGTGGAAGACGGACAAAAAGGATGTACCACGCTTTCTGTTTCGTCTGGTCGGTCACACAATGCAGGCCATTTACTCCTTACTCCCCTGCATTGTCTGACCACCACCACTGCCCTTTTGTCCAATCCAGGGACAGAAAGGCAAGCATTCCCCCTCACTTGGGAAATGGAGCGAGCCCGTTATATGCCGCTGCCAACGACGTATCCGAACGGGCCTTCTCCGACCTTATCCTCCGACTGTCTGTGGTTGGCAAGGTAAGGTAGCAGGAATGAACAGAGAGGAACACCCAGACTTCTCGTTCATTTGGTCGCGTGATGCAGGGCCCCCTTCTCCTTACACCTCTGCATCACGCGATCACCATGTTGTATCATATGTATGGTCAGACTCCAAGGTTCACCCCCACCTTGGAAAAGGAGTACGTCCAGAGGGATGTGATTGTCAATGATATCCCTGAGCGGGCCTTCTCCTTCCTCTTTCTTCTGTCTCATTAAAGGAAGAGGTCAACGGTGGCAAACGGATCTCGCCTGCATATTCCATTATGCTCAACCCGTTTGCTCGATTATGTGGTGCGGGGCCATTCATCCCTCACACCCCTGCACCACATAACCACCTCCTGGCGCGACCATCCTCTCCTCTCCGACTACGGTTCTCATCATGGTAACGACATCCTGACGGAGGACAGATCGTAATCCAACACCATTCCCCCAATATCGGAAAATCCGTCTGCTCCGTGCTGCACATGGACCTTCATGTCTAATCGGGGCGCTCCTGTGTTACGTTTTTGACGAGGTCACTTCATCTACCAGGTACATGATCGACATATAGGGAATACCGATCTGGGCTGTACAGCCGATTTCACATGTCCGGCTGTTAGAATACCCGACCACGGCAGCCTCGTTTTCAATCACCGGAACCGCTTTCCTCAGGCCATGCGCATTAAGATCGGGCAGGTGAAAGCCTTTATCGCCGGCGAAGCCGCAACAGTTTACATCAGTGGGCCAAACAACCTTGTCCGCGCACATCAAGGCAACATCTTTCAACAGTTCGGCCAGGCCCATTTTTTTTGTGGAGCAGGTCGGGTGAATGGCTACCGTTTGTTTTTTAGGGGTAAAATGCAAGGTATCGAGAAGGAACGTATGGACAAATTCAACCGGCTCGAAAAGCTGCAGCTTGCTGTTCATGACTTTACGCATTCGATATAAACAGGGCGATGTGTCGCACAGCACGGGATACCTACCCTGGTCGGAAGCGATGAGCAGCGCCTGTTCCAACTCGCTGGACTTCATGTCTGCAGTTTCGCCAAACCCCTTTGACTCCCACGGGGTACCGCAACAGAGATTTTTCATACCCTCAGGAAAAATTATGCCGTAACCGGCCTTCTTGAGTACCCGAATGGTTACCTCCGTCACAGATTCCTTGACCGGGTCATCTTTTGCCGGTCCCATGGATCGGGTGATGCACGAGGGAAAATAGACAACTTTCCGCTCGGCGTGGGGGTTGATCGGTGTTGTTTTGGGAGCAGACACACCGCTGGGCATGGCTGGTGTCCACTGTGGAATGCGATTGCCGCTTATACTCCGAGCGGTATCGCATATCTTTCCAAAATTCTTGGTACCCAGAAGACTATGCATTCCGCCCACCACCCCGAGTGCGACCGAAGCGCTGCTGCAGACCAGGTCAAGGTGTTCCCCTGTAAACTTACCAACTTTTTTGCCGAAGGTACTGCGATTTGCAGCACGTATCTGCTTGATATACTTCCCGGTATCGATAGAGACAGGGCATGAGGTTTCGCACAGGCCATCACCGGCGCAGCTTTCATCACCCTCGTAGACAAATCCTTTTTCCAGCTCAGCAAGGCGTTCAGGGTTTTCTCCACTTTTTTTCAGCCTGGCGATCTCCCGCTGCACAACAATGCGCTGACGGGCGGTAAGGGTGAAATGATTCGACATGCAGTTGACTTCACAAAAACCACACTCTATACACTTGTCGATTAAGGGGTCGCACTGTGGCAATGGTTTAAAATTTTTCAAATAGCAGTCAGGATCATCATTAATGATCACGCCAGGGTTGAGGATAGTGTCCGGGTCAAAGAGTTGCTTGATTTCACGCATCAGGGCGTAGCCTTGCTCACCCCATTCCTTTTCGACAAATGGCGCCATATTCCGCCCGGTGCCGTGTTCTGCCTTAAGGGAGCCGTCGTACTTATCGACCGTCATCGCAATGACCGCGTGCATCATTGCATCGTAGCGTTCGACCTCCTTGGGATCGCTGAAATCCTGGTTGAGGATGAAGTGAAAATTTCCCTCAAGGGCGTGCCCGTAAATTACAGCATCGGTGTATCCATACTCAGCAATAATATCCTGCAGCTCTTTTGTCGCCTCGGGCAGGGTTTCCATGTGGTAGGCCACGTCTTCAATAAGACAGGTCGTGCCGATTTTCCTCATGCCACCCACAGCAGGAAACACCCCTTTTCGGATATTCCACAACTGCTGGTTTTCGAACGGGTCGGAAGTGAATTCCACTGGACGAATGGTTGTGAAGTTGCTTAAAATATTTTTGATCTGCGCTATATTCTCAGCAAGGATATCCTGATCCGGAGCCATGGTTTCCATGAGTACCGCGGTAGTTGTTGCATCAAACTCCCTGATAAAATCCGGAATGCCCTCTTTGTTTTCCACCGACTTCAATGCCAACCGATCAAGGAGTTCTGCGCCGTCCACCGGTCCGTCTTTAAGCGCTACCACGGCCTTACACGCGGTGGTGATGTCCGGGAAATAGACCATGGAACTTGCCTTGCAGGGAGACACGGGTACAGATCGCATAACCACTTCGGAAATGAATGCCAGGGCGCCCTCTGACCCGATCATCAGGTTGATAATGATATGAAATGGGTCGTCGTAATCGATAAAAGGATTAATGGAGAAACCGGTGGTGTTCTTTATGGAATATTTTTTTCTTATTCGATCGGCAAATGCCTCATCTGCACGCACCCGGTCTCTGATTTCCTCGATTTTTTCCACGAATCCAGGTCGTGTGCGTAGAAACGCTTCCCGGCTGTCGGCATCTCCTGTATCGAGCAGGGTGCCGTCTGCGAAAATTATTTTTGCCGATTCGATGGTCTGGTAGGCATTTTCATGGGTACCGCAGTTCATACCCGAAGCATTGTTTATGATGATTCCACCAACCATCGCCGAGTTGATGGAAGCAGGGTCCGGACCAAATTTGCGACCGTAAGGGGCCAGAATGGCATTCACTTTCGCCCCGACAATTCCCGGTTGCAGGCGAATTTTATGGCCCTCATCCAGGACTTCGTAGTCTTCCCATCCTTCATTGGCCATCAACAGGATAGAATCGGAGATAGTCTGGCCTGAAAGCGAGGTGCCTGCGGCTTTGAAGGTTACCGGCAGTTTACGGGCCGATGCTTCGCGCAGGCACAGCTGCATCTCCCCTTCATTGAAAACCCTTACCACCACCTGTGGTTCCAACCGATAAAAGCCCCCATCCGTCCCATAGGCCAGGCGATGGAGGGTGTCGGTAAAGATTCGTTCCTCGGGAATAAAGGTGGAGATTGCCTTTACATACTCTTGATATTCAACGTTTTCCATGGCAGCCTTTCCTTCAGATTGGGGTTAATTTTCAGCGCATAGGCACATGCTGGAAGGTTTTGCGCATTCTACATATGACCTCCCTGTCTGGTGGATAAAAGGGTCAGCTTTACAAGCTCTTATTGATCAAAACCACCAAAAGAGAGAAAGAGCAATCATTTTATTTCTTATTCGCTCCTGAATCTGTTCGCGTTCAGGAAAGGGCCAGGAGCAAAGCGGCAACGGCTTCGACAAGACTGCAGGGTGGGAGATGTAACTACTTTGATTTTTCAATCAAACTGAAAAGAGGAGAAAATTTTTCCCACTGGCCTATACCTCATGTGCCGATGAAAAAATTTTGAGCATAACCAAAAAATTGGCAGAAAAAGCATTGATGCAATGTGACATGTATCTGCCCAAGACCTATTGAGTAGAAAAAGCTTATTTTTTCAACATCTCATACAGGCGGGCACGGGATATGCCCGACACTGCACAGGCGGTTTTGACATCACCTTCGCAATAGGCCATGAGCTGTTTGAGATACTGCGACTCCATATTTGCCTTATACTGCTTCCACTTTATCGGCTTTGCTTTGGCACTGAAAGCCTGCTGAGTGGCTTGTTCCTCGGCTGCATGCAGGTTGGCCTGGGCGGCACTGATGCGAATACGACCGGGCAGGTGAAAACCGAACAGGGTCTGGTGTCCATGAGAGCGGGCAACTACTTGCTCAAGCGTCTGTTGCAGTTCCCGTACATTCCCAGGCCAGGAGTAACTCTCTAGAAATTCAAGGAACTCGCGACTGATAGCCTTGGGTTCCAACTGCTGCAGCTTCCACAGTTGACCGAGAATCTGATGGGTCAGCTCGGGTATATCCCCTTCCCGCTGTCGAAGGGGGGGCAGTTCAATATGAAAGGAGCGCAGCCGAAAGAGCAGGTCTTCGCGAAATTCTCCGTTGGCTGCCATCTCTTCAAGGTTTCTATTGGTGGCCGCTATCACCCTGAAGTGAGATGACATTTCCCTGGTACTTCCCACAGGACGATATCGATGCTCCTGGAGGACCCGGAGAAAAGCCTTTTGAATTTCCAGGGGCAGCTCCCCAATCTCATCCAGGAAGAGCGTACCTCCATCGGCCTGATGAATAAGCCCAGAGCTTTCCTTGTCCGCCCCGGTAAAAGCCCCCTTCACATGGCCGAACAGACTGCTTTCAATGAGGGTGGATGGCAGGGCCGCACAATCCACAATAACAAACCTGGCCTCGCTCCTTTTTGAATTGTCGTGAATGGCATGGGCGAAAAGCTCCTTTCCTGTACCGGTTTCACCGGTTACCAGCACGGCGGCATCACTGCCTGCTGCATAGGCAACCTGCTCAAGGACCGAGGTAATGGCATCACTGTTGCCGATGATACGCTTTCGCTTCAGCACAACCGGCGGGCCAGATATTCTGTGCTTTTCCTCCCTGTATTGCAGTGCCCGGGTCACCGGGAGGAGGAGTTCCTTGATTATATGCGTCTTCTCAATATAATCCCATGCTCCGGACTCAATCGCCTGCTGCGCACCATCCGAGTCGGCATCACCGGTCATGATAATGATCTCCGGCCGGGAGGGAACGGTAGAAAATCGAGGGATGGAATCCAGCCCATTGCCGTCAGGCAACTGCACATCCAGCATGAGAATATCAAACGCCTCCTCTGCAGCGAGCGCATAGCCGTCTGTCAGGGAAGGAGCGCTGCGGACGACGAAGCCTGAAGACTCCAACAGGCTGGTGATCATAGTGCACAGCATCTGGTCATCATCAATGATCAGTATACGCTTCATCGGCTTTATTTTCCTCTGGTTGGCGGCCCCAGAGGAGCCCGCACGTTCCGTTCACGTTATCGGTCGACTCGCATATTCCTGTTTTTCTCCTTGCGATTGCTCGTCCAGCACCTCCCGCACTCCCAACGCCAGTTTGGTCATCGACAACGGTTTCTTCAATATCCTTCGTACTCCCGCGCCCCTGGCCTGCTCGACCTCCACCTTGTCACCATATCCGGTACAGATGACGATCGGCACATCTGGTCTGACCCGATGTATCTTTTCGGCAAGTTGGACCCCGGTCATATCCGGCATGTTAAAATCACTGAAAACCAGATCAAACCGCATTGGGTGCTGTTGGAAAAGCTCCAAGGCGGAAACGCTTCCCACAGCAGTGCTGACCGTATATCCGAGATGGATCAGCATCTCGGAACTTATCCGCACCAATGTCTCTTCATCATCCACAACCAGTATATGCGCATCACCCCTCAGCAGCCGCTCTTCCTGTTGCGGCTGTTCCACGATATCCGAACCCGTGAGCGGGAAATACACGGAAAAAGTTGTTCCCTCACTCACCGAACTGGAAACGGCAACCGCACCACCATGCTGACGCACAATCCTGTGCACAATCGCCAACCCCAACCCTGTTCCCTGGCTCTTCTCCTTGGTGGTAAAGTAGGGTTCAAAAATTTTCTCTTTATGCTCTGGAAGAATGCCAACACCTGTATCGGATATACTCAGTCGCACGTATCGCCCCGGCACCAGTTCGGAAAAAAGGGAATCTGGAGTCTTCTCCTCGTCCTCAGTCTCGGCAACTCGGATAGTAAGCTCCCCTCCCCGTTCCTGCATGGCATGATAGGCATTGGTGCATAAATTCATTATAACCTGGTGTATCTGGGTAGGGTCACCGAGTATGGGCGCTACCGCGTTCAATTCTGTCTTGATGGTTATAGTGGCTGGCAGTGAGGAGGAAAGCAGCTTGACCACTTCCCGGACAACCGGAATAATGTTCATGGATATCTGCAGTTGCTTCTGCATGCGGCTGAAGGCACGTATCTGCTCGACCAGTTCCCTGGCTCGCTCAGCAGCCTCCTTAATCGCCTCCAGTTTCCCATGGACCGGTCCTGGTTTGTTTCCAAGATCAAGCAGTCCCAGATCAGAATAGCCGATAACTGCACTGAGGATATTATTGAAGTCATGGGCCACGCCACCAGCCAGAGTGCCGAGCGCCTTCATCTTGTCGGCATGCAGGAGTTGCCTCCTCAAGGACGCCTTCTCCTCTTCCGCCTTAACCTGGGCGGAGATATCTATAAAGCACTCAATAGAGGCATTTCGCCCTTCAATGGTTGTTAGCGATACTTCTTTCAGGATCATGAGGTCCCTGTTGTTAACCCGCAGAGTCAACGGCGCCAACTGCCCGCTCCTGCCGGCCCCTGTCACCTCTCTTTTGGCCTGCAAGACCTCACCATAAGGTTTTTCCAGCAGGTTGTCCCACGACACGCCCAGGATGGCCTGTGCATAGGGATTGGTGTATTTAATCGTATCGGTTTCAGTATCAATGATGAAGATACCCACCGGCAAGGTATCCAGTATTTGCCGTAATCGGGTTTCACTTTCCACAAGCGCCTCGTGGGCTTTCACCGCCCGCAAGGCTTCACAACTGTACGAGGCAAGGATCGCACCTATCTCCTTGTCCTGGGCATTCAACGCAGGCGCCTGTTTTTTTTCAAGGAGAACAATTGCGGCTATTGCCCCTGCCTCATCCTTCACGGGAAAAACCAGAGTGCTGATCAGTTCGGGAGTCACGTCGCTATTCGTACCTTCTTCCTCTTTTATCGCCGGCTGCTGGTGGAGGAGCGGTTCGGAGCGCTTCATCACCTGCTGTAAGAGGGACTGCTCCGGCAACGGAAAAGGAAGAAAAGCGTCGACTGCCTGGTTGTTATCGAGGGCGTGAAGGAGGCGCAGGCCATTGGTTTCCTTAACATAGATCGCACCATCTGCGACCTGCATATGTTGGGCAAACTCGCTGAGCAACAGGCTGGCGAACTGATGCACATCGGTGCAAAAAGAGAGAGAGGTGGTCGTTTCAACAATGTGGTGCATACGCCGGTTGATCTGCTCGAGTTCGGCTGTTCGTTCCTCGACCACATCCTCCAGGTACTGTTTATAGGTAATATTTTCTCTCTGCAGGCGGGCCTTTTCCAATGCCTTGTCAATGGCGTGTTTAACCAACGACAGGTCTTCCACCGGTTTGAGGAGGTAATCCCACGCTCCTTTTTGCAGAGCCTCGGCCGCGTCTTTAATATTCCCGGTTCCGGACACCACGATAAGCGGAGTGAGCGGCGAGCTTTCACTGATACGCTCTAGAACCTGTATTCCCCCAAGTTCAGGCATCCGCAGATCTACCAGCACCAGGTCGGGATGCTCCCGGGCAAAAACGTCCAAGCCTTCACGTCCGTTACCGGCCGTTACCACCTGGTACCCGAAATCCTCGAGGTACTCCTCAAAGGAATCGACGATGGCCTGTTCGTCATCAATGATCAGGATGAGCTTTTCGGTCATGTTATTCATGCACCAGGTGATGTACCGATGAGGCCTCCTCAGCCTGAATTGTCGCCGACCGCCCTCTTTTGGGCAGATGAATGACAAAGGTTGTCCCCTTCCCCCTGAAGGCCTGCACCTGCATTTTCCCCCCATGGTTTTCGGTGATGATGTAGTACGAGACGGAAAGCCCCAGTCCTGTTCCTTTTCCTACGTCCTTGGTGGTGAAGAAGGGCTCAAAGATCCGTTTTCTCGTTGCCTCCTCCATACCCGGACCGTTGTCCGCTATTTCGACCTTCACCCACTCCCCGATTTCCTGCACCAGGAGGGTAAATGTCGGTGTAGCGGTTGCTCCATCTTCGGCCATAGCCTCGGCACCGTTTTTCAGTATATTGAGAAAGACCTGCTGGATCTTGGCCGCCTCGCAGGGGACAGGAAAATCCGTTTCATACCTGCGCACGATTTTCACGTCCTTGAAGTCGTATTCCTTTTTCATGTCGTAGTCCGTCCGTGCCAGTTCCACCGCCTGATCAAGGAGGGTGGCCAGGTCATGACTGGAAACAATCTGCTCACTTTTTCGCGCAAAACTCAACATATTGCGCACAATGGAGGAAATCCTGCTTCCGGAATTTTGTATATGTCCGATAAATTTTGGTATTTTCCGCTCTTCCATGTAAGCATGCAGCGTGGGCAGGGTGATGCCTGCGTGTTCAGCCGCCTTGATGTTTGCCGGGAGTTCGCTGAGCAGCCTGTTCTCCAGCACCTGAATATTTTGCAGCAGGCCAGCCAGCGGGTTATTGATCTCATGAGCCATTCCCGCAGCAAGTCCCCCGACGGAAAGCATCTTTTCGCTCTGGATCATCATTTCTTCCATGTGTACCCGCTGGGTTACATCATCAATACGAATAACCGCTCCCTCTTTTCCGTCCATGACAGGGTAAATGGTTATATCTTCATAACAGGGACGGTCATCGATCGTGACAGGGATATTGGAGGTAACTCTCATTTCCCCCGAATGCAGTGCAGCCCTGATCTGCTCTTCAAGATTCTCTAGCCGGGTGAACACCCTGGTCAACGGCTGGAGTGCAGCCTCTTTCAACGAAATTCCCGTATAGCGTTCAGCCTGACGGTTCCAGTGGGTGACCCTAAGCGTGGAATCTACCCCTATCAGCACCGAGGGCATAGAATTATAGAGATTGGTCAGAAAAACACGTAATTTATCCCGTTCCCTTTCCACCTTCTTGCGCTCGGTATTGTCAAGGTACATGCTCCTGGTACCGATGATTTTACCATGCTCATCATACTCGGGCGTGGAATCAACAATTACAGGTACCACTTCCCCATTGTGTGCGACAAGCTCTCTTTCCGTAGGAATAAAAAAGCCCTCATCAGCACCCGGCACACGCTCCTGCTTCTTTCGTTCTCTTCTTGACCGGGGTGTATAATACTCGGTCAGGAAGGTAGCGACGACCTCCTCCCGGCTGTACTCTAGCCGCTGGAGGAAGGTATCATTTACATCCAGAATGACAGGTTCCTCGTCATTGTTGGCAATCACATACATCATCGGTGCATTGTTAAACAGGTTCCGATAACGGCGTTCGCTCTCTTTGAGCTCTTTTTCCCACTGCTTGCGTTCGGAAATATCTTTCACAAAACAGATAGCGAGCTCCTGTTCTTCAAAAATCAGGTAATTGGTGTGGACTTCAACAGGAAACAAGCGCCCATTCTTGTGCTGATGCCTGGCTTCAAATTGACTATGGGCCATTTGGCGCAGCCTGAAGAACGCCTTGGTCATCACCTCCTGGGTAAAGTCAGGATCCACGTCAATAATGGTCATCTGCAGCATCTCTTCGCGTGAATACCCCAGCGAGGCGCACCCCATCTCGTTCACCCCGAGTATTTTCCCTGTGGAGCCGATAAGGTAAATACTAAACGCCGCCTTTTCAAAGCAAAACTGGGTCAGACGCAGCGAAGCCTCCATCTGTTTCCGCTCGGTAATATCTGTCAGTACGCCATAATAGGTAAGGGCATCCCCATACATTTTCGGATTGGCATGTGCACTGAACCATATAACCTGGCCGTCTGGTTTGATAAACCGCCCCTCATATTGCCACGGTTGCACATTATCAATGGCCTCGTGCATTGACTGCCGGTAACGCTCCTTATCCTCATCCGGGATACATCTGTAGAACTGATCCAGGAGAGTGTCTGTATCCGGCTCAAGTCCGAAAATATCGATGGTTTTTTCACTCAAAAATTCGTTTCGATACATGTGATCCCGGGTGGTTCTGATCTGGATAACGGCGCCCGGGATATTGTTGGTCAACTGCCGTAACCGGCTCTCACTGTCACGAATGATCAACTCCTGGGTAAAGGTCTCGGTGACATCGCGAAAGACCATAACCACACCGACAACCTGTCCATCGACATCATGAATGGGAGCTGCACTGTTTGCGATCAGATACTCATGCCCTTCCCTGCTGATGAGGATGTCGTATTCGCTTCTTTCCGCGGTTGATCCGGTAGTCAAAACTATTTCAACCGGGTCGGCCGGGACGGCTTCGCGGGACTGATTAAGGACATGCACCACAGTGCTGAGTTGTCGACCGACTGCCTGCTCAGCCGTCCACCCTGTGAGTTGTTCGGCCATCGGGTTGAGCTGAGTAATATTTCCCTTTTCATCGGTGGTGATAACCGCATCAGCGATGGAATCCAGGGTAGTGCGCATATGCGCTTCGCTGGCAATCAGCTCCTGCTCCCGCATGTCAATCTTACGGGCCATCCGCTGCAGGCTTTCCCCCAGCTCGCTGTACTCCTTGATCGTTGATTGTGGCCATTGGTGCGTATAATTCCCTTTGGCAATCTCCCGGGCATGGCCGATATAGCGGGCGACAAGAGAGGACAGCCGCGCCCCTTGTCGCAGGGAGACGAGAAGAATGATGCACAGGCATCCCAGAAAACCGACAGCATTGATCAATAATGTTATCCGCACCGGCTGAGCGGCGTTGGCTTCTGGGAGCGATACCTGGACTTTCCATCCAAGTTTTTCCATAGAAGATACGGAGCCGACAAATTGTTTTCCCGCAAGCGTAAAAGGATGGAGTCGCTGCTGACTGCTGTCAGAAGGTGCAAAGGCAAGCGCACTGGACAATTGCTGTCCTGTCAATTGCAGCAACGAATCGGCAAGGATACGCTCATTCCGGTCCCACACAATAGTTCGCAGCTCGGATTGCAGCGGCAGATGGCTGATAAAAGAAGAGAGTTGCTCAAGGGTAATTTCTCCAATGAGCAGTTCAACGCCAATCGGTACAATGACGGCAACCGCAAGGCGGCCGCTGACCGTGGAGAGAAAGGGATCTGACCAGGCAGGCTCACCCTGGTGGCTGATGAATCGCCGGTAGTCTCTTGTTGATACATCAATCCCCTGCAGGTCATTTCGCTGATAGCGACGGCTATCTGCCAGGCCGACGGTATCGATACGTCTACCGGTATCCCCGGTAAGATAAATCGCCTCAAAAATTTCACCATCACCGCAGGTATAATCAAACAGCGCCTCCAGTGCTCTGGCTGTTTCCTTTTCCCTGTCTTCCATTATGCGCGCCAGGGTGTTCAGCTGTCGTTCTCCTCCCATGAGGTGAGCATAGAGCTGCCCCACCACTGTTCGCGCAACAGACTGATTCTGATTGACAATATTTTTTCGTATCAACGGTGAGAGGGAAAGCCACACCAAGACGGTGATAATCACCACTGGTACCAGAGTGGCGACGATAAAACGGCTGGCTATGTAACGTTGAAGAGAGGTGGAGCGCATCATAAATTATTCAAGCACCACAAACTGCTGATTGGACACCTTGCTGATAGTGGCATTGGAGCGCTGCACATCACCGTAAGCATCAAAACGAATTGGTCCCTGGATTCCGTGGTATTCGGAAACTGCAAGTAAACAGGCCTTCAAAGTCTGCCCTCGTTTTTTCCTCCGCAAGGCTTCAATCACCACCAGTGCCGCCTCGCATGCCAGGACGCCGGCATACCCCGGTTCCTGGTTATATCGCTGCACATATTGCTCCCGAAAAACCTGGTAGCCCGGATTCAGGTTGTTTTTATTAAACACCTGGATCGCTGTGGCCCCTTCTACAGCTGCCCCCCCAAGGTCAAGCAGCCTTTCCGTGGCGCCCCAATCGGAGAGAATGATGTGCATATCAGCATCAAACTTGCGAATCTGCTGACAGATCAGGGCCGAATCCATGGAGTTGGCAATGATGAGTACCCCGTCCGGCTGCTGCCGTAACAGGCGATCAATAAGGCTGTAAAACGTTTCACCGGCATGGGCATCAAACCCGACGGTCTCAACTATTTCGCGCCCCTCTCCGGTAAAGTTGGCAGTAAAATATCTCAGCCAGTCTTCACTATAGGGTCGGTTTCGTTGATCATAGATGGCTACAAGCCTGCGCAATGATCCCATTGCAGCATGATAGGTGCCGCTTCTGGAGGCATATTCCTTGCTCGTCGCAGCAACTCTGAAGAAATAATCATCGCGTCCAGCGAGTTGCTCGGTACTTACCGTCGGCGAAATGCCAACGAGATTCGCTTCATTCAACAGCGGGGTGGTGACCATGGCCATGGCGCTGGTCATGGGGCCGATAACCGCCTCCACACCTTCCCTGATCAATGCCTGGACCTCCTTTTTCGCCTTTTCCTGATCCTGCCGATCATCCTTGATAATCAGCTGAATCTTGCGACCATGTATGCCTCCCTCCAGATTGGCCTGCTCAACAATCAACTGAACGGCATCACGCCCGGAAATACCCATATCAGCCACTCTCCCGGTGGTTCCGGCAATAAAACCGATTTTCACGGGCTGATCGGAAGTACAGCTGATAAGTAAAACCAATGGAATACTCCACCAGCAAAGGGAGAAAAAAGGTGCTAACGCATGTAGAAGAGACAACATAGGTCGGTTCCCCATTCCTGTTTCTGCAGGTGTCTTGATTGGTTAATGTATTGCCGTGTGGAAAGGCAAGCCTTTCTTTCCAGGGAGTGGGGATGCCTACCGGGACACTCAATTCTCTGCTTCCCCTTCTTGAGCCGGACGGACATTCCTTCACCGCTTCACCCGGAAACGAGGATGCGACCGCTGCCACCAGGGCAGGCTTACCGGAAGTGGTCCACCGTAAGTATAGCACAGAAAGGAACCGACCGTAACACTGTTCACCGTTCCTCCTTTGCATTGTGCCCCAATCGCAACAAATCACGATCAGTATGGAAAACTAGTACGCAATAGGCCCATAAACATGATAAAGTCCAGCAGTCAGGAGAATACCGGAGCAAAAGCTCCACGCCTTCCCCCCAAGGAAACAACTCGTAGAAATAACGGCCTCATAACGCATGCATTTCCCGAAAAAAGACAATCCCACATGGGCAGCAATTGTTACTGGCAAGGAAGTGTATACCCTGAAATTCCTCGGCGCTAAAATCCTGCTCAGCCGACTGATCCGTACTGTGCAGGCTGAACCCTCAAGCGCCAACGTACGTGCCGCGGTAGACGAGTTGCATGCATTGTATACGAGAAATATTACTTTGCCTTCCGCACGGGACGATATACGCACTATTTTTGGAAAGAAGCAGGAGAGACCATGTCACAGGAATTGCTCGGGGTAGATGAAACAGCAGCTCTTATCACTCAAGGAAAAACACTGCTGATTGCCGGCGATGAACAACTCCTCCACCAACTCCCCAAAGGGAAATGGATCGCTGGAAGCACTCCCTACCTCATCCGCCCGGACCGAAAAAGCCTTTCAGTACGTGACAGGATTCACGTTACCGATATTTCAGCCATTGCAGTGAATGCAACCATCAGAGTATACGACAGGGAGGCACTCAGCACCCTCTATACCGATGCTGGCTGCGGTGGTTTCAGCTTCATCATCATTCCTGCCTCCAGCCCCGCGCATATACGTTTCGCGCTCAATGCCCCTGTATATGAAAACTTCGCCAGCCAGCCTTTAGTCGGCTGGATTGCCGGGATCCACCTCGATGACCTGGGCACCATCCCCCCCTGTGTGTTTGACGGTGAAAGCGGAAAAAAATATACAGATGAAGCCATTGTCATGCACACACGGCCTGTTGCCGGAAAAACAGTTGATGTGGGGATAATCAATATTTTTGAGCAGGGAGACGGCGACTCCCTTACTTTTACCACTGATGGTTTCTCCGCCACGGAACTACTGGTGAACGGCGTACCGAAAAATTTTGCTGAATATATTGCCAGCAACAATCTGGACACACGCCTCCCCCTGGTAGCCGATTATTACGGCGCCTCTATCAACACCAGTTTCCAGAGTATTACTCCAGACGGAACCGTGAACTTTTACGCGCCGGTATTTCAAGGTGTCCGGTATAAGCATGCGAGACCGGTTGCCGATTATGTCAAACTGTTTAATAAGCGGCTGAAGGAAGACAGGACAGCTGATCGGAATATTATTTTCTCCTGCAATTGTCTTGTCAACTATCTCTACCAGGGAGAGATGGTAACCCAGGTCGACTCCTTTTCCGGCCCGGTCACTTTTGGGGAAATTGCTTACCAACTGCTGAACCAGACCATGGTCTATCTGCAACTCAGTGAAGAGTGATGCGTGCCCTGGGCCAGGGTATAAGATTACCCGAATTCACGGCGTTAACGAACAGACTAACCTCTGCAAAGGCCGGTGTTGCTCTGAAAAAAGAATGTCCCGACAGAGCGGGGCGACCAGGGACGTCAGCAGTTCATGTCCTTTCCTGCAGAGCTGTCGGTGATTCGGCGATCTGCCGGAGCTGGTGGAGCAAGAGATCGCGCATCTGTCCGGCAGCCTCGGTCCCCTGCCAGCCAGCCGTGGAAATGGCCGCACGGAAAAATCGCCCGCAGACCTTCCGCTCCTCCGCACTCCATAGGCTTGTTACGCCCTTTTTACCAGTGTCATCTTCCATCTCCTTCAGCGCGGCATCGTAATCCCTGCGCCCGTGGGACCAGTTCACCACGTGGGAATAAAACAGTAAACTGCGATCCAGCAGGATGTAGAGCAGTTGAATGTTGGTCACCGGCCCGATATGCAGTTGCTCACCGCCGACCCGCATACCGAGCAACCGAATCCCTGACAACCATTTCTTGCCTTTGAAAGCCGTGCCCGCCGCCCCAAACAATCCTCCCAACGCTGAAAAAACACCAAAGGAAATACCGGCCGCCGCCACATCCAGCCCTGCCCCCAAAGCTGCTCCTCCCATGGCACCGGCAAGGATAATCTGCCTGTCGGTCAGACCGAGAAACTCCCAGGTGGTTTTGCTAAACAGGTCCTGTTCCAGGATAGAGTGCTCGGGGAGAACGATATTGAAAATGTTGTGTTTAAACAACCCGCGAATAGCCGTATGGGTTGCGCTCTCCCTGTGGGTGACATAGCGCTGGTATTCCTGCCACATCTGCCGGCACATCTGTTGTTGTTCGGCTTGATTGCAGGGAACGGTCTTGCTGTAGGCAAGCACCTCGCCCAGGAAAGCGAGCAGCAGGTCGGCACTCTCTTCGGTACGCGCCTGCCAATCAATACGGAAGGCTTCCACCACCTTGCGCAAGGCGGGTTCCCATTGCTGATCAATGGCCTTGAGGTTTTCCAGGAGTTCGATCCGCTGGGCATAAGTGGCCCTGATCGAGTTAAATATTCGTATTGCATTAAAATGTTTGCGAAATTCGCTCTGCCACTGACTCAGGAAAGCGGTCTCCGATCCCTTGCTGTTAATCACCGCCATTCTCGGTGCACCGCTGAGGCGGAGAATTTCCATCTCCGCCCGGTCAGCATTGCGAACCGGTCGGGCACCGTCAACCACAAAAATGACCCCTGCTCCGGCAGCCACCGGTCGAAGCAGTTCGCAATCATCCCGAAAGGACGGGTCTTCATTATGGGTGGTGATGAACGAACGGATCAGCTCCTCATCAGGCCCCTGGTACTGCTCCATCCACTGCAATGTCCTGCGCGGATTCTGGAAACCCGGTGTATCCACAAAGCGGATGATTTCCTGCCCATCGACAATGACCGGAAAGTCCTGACAGACGACCGTCTCTCCCGGGATGGGACTGACCCGAACCGAGTCGTCTTCAGCTAAAGTGGAGAGGACCGAAGACTTCCCCTCATTGGGATGACCGATAATGGCGAAAACCGGTACCTGTTGCTTGCTTTTCATTCTACCAATGACCTGACCTGTACTTTCGTCGAGTTAAGCGCTGCGATCTTCATTGACCAGATGGCCTGCTGCTCTTCTGTTGCCGGAGTAAGCCAGTTTGTCCCGAGAGGGGCCCCAACGAGCCCGACTACGAGCTCTCGGCCGTCTCCCAAGGCAACACAAAGATCACGCATAAACGACAGAATTTCCTCGATAGGCGGCTGCCAGGCCTCCAGCACCAGAGTGATGTTCATCCGTTCGTTTGCACGGGAATATTCGCTCAGTTCGTGCAGCAGCTCGCTGTCCATCCTGTCAAAATCACCAAAACGCCTCAACCGCAACGCCTCCTCTTTTTTTGGGGCGAACAGGGCCTGCACCTGCTCTTCCATCGATGGAGCGTCCACCTCCTCAGGAACCAGGACCCAATGGACCATTTGTTCCTGTCCACGGACATGTTCCGTTGCAGCCTGTTCCTCTGCCTCTTCGTCTGACGACTGCACCTGTGTCGCCGTTGACCGCACTTCCCGGTTCACGGTACCGCCGGTTTCCACCGTCGGGGTACGCATTCGGCGTATCAGTTGCCGCAGCTCAGGTTCCTCAGGGCTGGGCAGCGAACGGAGCAATCGTCTGCGCAACACCAAACCGAGTCCCAGCATTCCCAGCCTTGGCAACAGCCCGTAAAACAGGACCGCACAGCACATGAACGGCCACCAGGAAACAAGATTTTCAGTTGTAAGTCGGTATATCCCGTCCTTGAGCACAATACGGCTCCCTTCGATCGCTTCTACTCCCGGATAGGCGAGGTGTTCGGGTAAGAGCCAGCTCCATGGCAGGGCGATCCACCGGACTATTTCGGCAAGCACCGAGGTCTCCACCTGGATGGTTGATTGCCAGCCAAAAGCAGTGTCGAAAAAAAAGACTTTGGCCAACGTCACCCCGATGATACCGCAATTGAGCCCTATCCCAAGCAGCTGAAGGGCGAAAAACACCGACCAGAGAAAAAGTACCCCATAGGTGGTTCGCGCCTGTAGCCGTTCCTGCAGCTGGGTAAGGCTGCTCTCCATTTGACTGGAGCGATGGCGATGCAACAGTGAGAGCAGCCATTTCAAGGTGACGACTCCCAGCCTGCCTGCCAGTTTACCGAGCAGCGAAGCAGGTAATGGGCGGCGGCGGAGCCTTCTCCATCCCAAGGCCGCAAGTTGCCCGGCCACTACCAGGAGCTGCAGCAGGACAAAGAGGGCAAAATAGGCGGTAACATTGACTGGTGCCTTGCCAAAGTAAGCAAGCAGGGGTGCGGCAAGGCTGATACCGATGACCAGTCCTGCTGCGGCCCCAATACATGCAATCAAGGTGCGCAACTCCTTCCAGAGTGTTCCCGGCAACTCCTGCTTTTCTCGGGGGTCGATCCCGTTTCGCCGCTCCTGCAACCACCGCCAGATCAAGCTGCGTCTGTCCGGATGCCTGTCTTCAAGCGGAAGCCCAAGGCGGCTATACAGGGCCCGGTCCCGGCGGGCCAGCCCGTCCTCGCCCTCCGACTCCCGGTGCTGACGATCTTTAAGAAGAAAATACTCAAGATCAAGCAAATCGCCAACTTTCCATATTAAACGACTCATGACGCCTTCCCGGTTTTCCCTGCGCTTAAAGCCACCGAAAAACAATTGCAGGAGCAAACTATTTTGTATACAACAGCTCCTTGAGCAGCCCAAGGCGCCTGGAGCAGGCAACCACAGCGTTGACTGGCCTGGTTCGTTTGATCTCTCTTCTGTATGTACATATTGCTATCCATGAAAAACGATACTTCCGATCCATCTCAGGCTGGTGAAACAGCCATGACCGAGACAATCCGTCAGGGGTTTGGCGCCGCCTGGCCCATCTGTCTCGGTTACTTTCCCATTGGTTTGGCCCTTGGCGTGCTTGCCCAACAGGCAGGGATTCCCGTATGGGCGGTGGGCCTGATGTCCATCCTGGTTTTCGCCGGCAGCGCGCAGTTCATCTGCGTTGCCATGCTGGCCAGTGGCGCTTCCACCGCCGCCATCATCCTGACCACCTTTGTGGTCAACCTGCGCCATGCGCTCATGAGCTCGGCGCTGGCTGTCCATCTTCGAGGAGTTGACCGTCGGTTCCTCTCCCTTTTTGCCTATGGCATAACCGACGAAAGTTTTGCCGTCAACATGGCCAGATTCAATACTGGTGCCTGGAGCCGCTGGAGCGCACTCTCGGTCAACCACTTCTCCAACCTGGTGTGGATCATCTCCACCATGAGCGGAACCTTGATCGGGCAATTTATCCCCCAGGGAGCCCTGGGCATTGATTACGCGTTGACCGCCATGTTCATCTGCTTACTGGTCTACCAACTCAACGGGCTGATCTTTCTGCTCACAGCAGGCATTGCCGCCCTGATCTCCGTGCTCTGGTACCTGTTGATTCCCGGTGACTCGTACATCGTCGGTGCCTCCATGACCGCGGCCACGCTCGGCTATCTTATCAAACGGACACGGAGGTGCAGCCATGCAACTTCCTGAGTATCTTCTGCTTTTCGCGGCCATGGGGCTGGTTACCTACGGTCCCCGCTGGTTTCCGCTCTTTTACCTGGCGCACCGACAGCTTCCCCAGTGGCTGGTCGATTGGCTCAGCCTGATCCCTGTGGCCATTCTCAGTGCCCTGTTGGCGCCCATCTTATTCGCAGAGGCGAGTCCCCGTGCTTTAGACCTTACCCGGCCGGAACTGGTGATCGCCCTGCCCACCCTCCTTTTTGCCTGGCGGACCCGAAGCCTCGGCGGAACAGTTGTCGTGGGTATGGGATTGTACTGGTTTGCAGGGTTGTTGGGATAACTTCACGGCAGGCGCTCTCACGGCCCCGGCTCCATTGAACCGGTCGACAATGCCTCAGGCTGCTTCCTGCCGTCTCCCCTCGAGAAAATAGGTGGCTTGCAGTCCTTTCCCCTTCATGTGGATCCGAATAGGTTCGGAAAATATAAACGTCTGCTGCAATCGTGATTGGATCTCCTGGGAGACGTTGATGCGCATTGGCAGGGAGAGGGCCTCCAAGCGGGAGGCAATATTGACCGTATCGCCGAAAATATCATACAGGTATTTATTAGTCCCAACGATTCCCCCCACCACATTCCCGGTATGAAGGCCGATGCGTACCTGCCATCGATGGTCCGCTTCCCTGTTCCGCTGCTTGAGAAAGGTGATCATCTCCAGCGCGGCGTCGGCCATTCGATGAACATGCTGAGGATCGGCCTTGGGAATGCCGCAGGTGCACAGGTAGGCATCGCCAATGGTCTTCATCCGTTCACAACCGTAGCGATTGGCAATGTCATCAAATCCGGAAAAAATATCGTTGAGTTCCCGGATCAGCACTTCCGGGTCAAGCCGGGAGGCAGCGGCCGTAAATTGGACAAGATCAATAAAACAGACCGTCACATTGCGGTAGGATTGAGGGGTGAAGGTCCCTTTTTCGATCAGCTCCTGGGCCACCCGCCTCGGCAAGACATTCAGTAGGAGCGCTTCTGATTTTTGTTTTTCATTATGCAGCTGGCGGTTTTTCTCTTCCAGTTGTCGCTGCAGGCGGCATAGTTTGAGATGGGTATTGATCCGTACCAGCACTTCTCCGGAATGAAACGGCTTGGTAACGTAATCCACACCCCCGGCCTCGAATCCGCGCACCTTGTCCTCGGCATTATCAAGTGCTGAAATAAAAATAACCGGTATATCCCGAAACGCGGGCCGGCTTTTCAGCCGGCTGCACAGCTCTATGCCGTCCATACCTGGCATGATGATATCAAGGACAATCAGGTCGGGGAGACCTGCACCTCCTTTTTCCAAGAATTCCAGTGCCTCTTCGGCACTGCCGGCAACATCCACCGCGAAACCGTTGCGGGTCAACAGCCTATACAGCAGTTTCTGATTGACCGTGGAGTCCTCGACAACCAGTATATGTCCGTACACGGTATCCATGGTCATGCGCCGATCAAGCTCCCAGCTACCGACCTAGCATTCCCTGTATCGCTGTTGCAGGGCCAGATCAATCAGTACCAGAGCGGCCATGGATTCAACAATGGGAACCGCCCGAGGAACCACGCACGGATCATGACGTCCCTTTGCTTCCAGGGTGACCGGGTTCCCCTGGAAATCAACCGTTTCCTGGGCCATACCGATCGTTGCAACCGGTTTAAAGGCCACGCGAAAAATGATCGGTTCACCATTACTGATTCCACCTTGTATTCCACCTGAGTTGTTTGAACTGGTGCCCAACGATTCCCCTTTGCGGATAAAGGGATCATTATGCTCGCTGCCCCGCATCTGGGTTCCGGCAAATCCGCTGCCAACCTCAAAGCCTTTGGTGGCCGGCAGGGACAACATGGCCTGGGCCAGACGAGCCTCCAGCTTATCAAATACAGGTTCGCCCAGACCGGCCGGCACATTCCTGCACACACACGTAAGTACTCCACCGGTGGAATCCTTGGCTTCAAGGATTTCAGCCACCCGCTCCTGCATCCGTCCGGCAGTGTCGCCATGGGGGCAGCGTATGGGGGTAGCATCCACCTCCTGTCGGGTAATGGCTCGATAATCAACGTCAGGGGCTGTAATATCGCCCACAGCACTCACCCAAGCAACAATCTCGATACCATGGGTTTCCCGCAGCCATTTTTCGGCAATGGCCCCACCGGCCACCCGCCCGATTGTCTCTCTGGCACTGGAACGACCACCACCGCTGGAGGCACGGGTACCATACTTGCTTTGATAGGTAAAATCGGCATGAGAAGGCCGGGGCACGGTACTCATTTCCCCATAATCACCGGGCCGCTGGTCTTTGTTATGAACCAGCAGCATGATCGGCGTCCCTAGGGTACGTCCGAACTCGGTTCCCGAATAGATGGTTACCCGGTCCGCCTCCTGACGCGGAGTGGTTAAATCACTCTGCCCCGGTCGTCTCCGCGATAATTGCGGCTGAATATCCTCTTCGGTCAGTTGCATCCCCGGAGGGCAGCCATCAACCACCGCACCGACGCCCTTGCAGTGCGATTCGCCAAATGTGCTCACCCTATAGAGGGTTCCAAGTGTGCTGGACATACATCCTCCCTAATTCCTCTCCCAGCGTTCAGCTGATTCGTTCTTGATGAAGCCATTCTCGGTTTCCGCCCGCACCCAGCCTCCGGAGAGTAAACAGCAGGCAGCAGATTTCTTAGCATAAATCGGTAGCATTGTCTTTGAGATTTCATTCGTGCCTCTGCCACCGGAACGGGCTAACCGCGACTAAAACGATCCAGGTACCACCCCCCGGCCTCCTCTAGTCCAGCGCGGATGGAATAGCGCGGATCATAGCCAAGCAGCCGCCGCGCCTTGTCAATGTCGGCGAGCGAATGACGCACGTCTCCGGCCCGAAAATCACGATACACCGGCTTTACCCGCCGTGCTGAGGGGGTATGGGCTCCCACCAGCTCCTGAAGAAGCGCGTAGAGGGTATTGAGGCTCGTTTGTTCACCAAAGGCCACATTATACACCTGGTTGACAGCATCCGGGTCAACTGTGGTGGCAGCCAGGATATTTGCCTGCACACAGTTGTCAATAAAGCAGAAGTCGCGGCTAGTCTGCCCATCGCCGTTTATGAAAACGGTTTTGCCCTTGAGCAGTCCTGCAAACCACTTTGGGATCACTGCCGCATATGCACCTTCCGGGTCCTGGCGTTGGCCGAAAATGTTAAAATAACGCAAACCAATGGTTTCCAGACCGTAACTTTTAAAAAACACATCCGCATACAGCTCATTCACCAGCTTGGTCACTGCATAAGGGGAAAGAGGGGTACCGATGATATCCTCCTTTTTGGGCAGATCGGGGTGATCACCATAGGTGGAGCTGGAGGCGGCATAAACAAAACGGCTCACCCCCGCATCCCTGGCAGCGACCAGCATGTGAAGGAATCCAGAGATATTGTTCTCGTTGGTCAGTACCGGATCTTCCAGGGAACGCGGCACCGAGCCCAGCGCCGCCTGGTGGAGGACATAATCGACTCCCTTGCAGGCAGTATGGCAGGTTTGCTGGTTTCGGATATCCCCCTCTATCAATTGAAACCTACCCCATTGCTCCGGAGATACCGCTCCCCTGACCTCTGTCAGGTTGTATCGATGCCCGGTGGAAAAATTATCAAGCCCGACCACCTGCTGGTCCAATTTTAACAATGCTTCCAAGAGATTGGAACCGATAAAACCTGCCACTCCGCTTACCAGCCAGGTAGAGGGCTGCTGGGCGAGCTGTTTTTGTTGTTTCTTGTACATGAGCGTAGTATCTTTGCGAAAAGGTAATATATAGAATTAGTGTATGCTCATGCTTACAACATTACCATAGAATTATCAAAGCATACGCTCTTGTTCGCGAGCTTTCCATCCTTTCCGGCGAAATCGTGTCCGCACAGACAGAGCAACCACCTTCCGCGCTCCAACGAAAGATCATCCATATCGACATGGATGCTTTTTTTGCTTCGGTTGAGCAGCTCGACAATCCGGCTCTCCGAGGCAAACCGGTGATTGTCGGTGGCGCTCCCGGAGGCAGGGGCGTGGTCGCAGCCTGTTCCTATGAGGCCAGGGCTTATGGCATTCATTCCGCCATGCCCTCCTCCCGTGCCCATGCCCTCTGTCGCCATGCGATTTTTGTACGGCCGAGAAAAGAACGATACCAGGAGATATCGCGACAGACCATGGCCCTCCTCGCTCAATACACTGATCTGGTAGAGCCGGTCTCTGTGGATGAAGCTTTTCTAGACATCACCGTCAACACCCTGCATAACCCATCAGCCACGCGCGTGGCTCAGATAATCCGGGAAGAGGTCCTTCGCACAACCGGCCTCACTGCCTCTGCCGGGGTTTCGTACAACAAATTTCTCGCCAAGTTGGCCTCGGACCAGCAAAAGCCAAATGGGTTAACGGTCATTCCCCCCGAACAGGCCAGAGATTTTTTGCGCAGTCTGCCTATACGAAGGTTTTTCGGGGTCGGCAAGGTCACGGAAAAAAAAATGCTCAACCTCGGCATCCGTACCGGCATGGATCTTGAGCGGTTCTCGCGAAAACAACTGGCCGCGTCTTTCGGCAGCAGCGGCAGCAGTTTTTATGACCTGGTCCGCGGCATCGACTATCGCCCGGTTCAGCCGCAACGGCTGAGAAAATCCATCGGCACCGAAACAACACTACAAAGCGACATTATCAACCTGGAAGAAGTGCTCACTATTGTCGAGCGATTGAGCTCCCAGGTGGGTAACTCCCTTAAACAAAAAAACTCCGGAGGCAGGACCCTGACCCTGAAAGTCCGCTACGAGGACTTTACCACCATCAGCAGGTCCTGCAGCCGCAGAGAGGGCTTTTTTTCCCACAGGGATATCTGGCAGCACGTCCCACAGCTCCTGGCAGCCACCGAAGCGGGGGTGCGGAAAATAAGGCTGCTTGGTCTGACCGTATCCAACCTGTACAGTGATGAACACCCACGGCCAGTAAAGTGGAAACAGCTGCCCCTGCCTTACACCACGGACGGTACGGCCTCCCCCTTGGCGCAAATTACAACCATGAGAAAGGAAAGAAGCCATGTTGATTTTTCACGGTGACCGGCCATGATTGATGTCACCTTTGGGCTGGCCATTCTGCTGACCGGAGGGATGTTATTTGCAAAGATTGTCCAACTGTTCAACCTCCCTTCGGTAACTGGCTTCATTCTGGCAGGACTTGCCCTCGGACCATCTGGTTTCTCTATCATCACCGCTGAAACGGTCGGTCATAATCTTGACCATTTTATCCAAATAGCCTTAATGCTCATCGCTTTTGGCATTGGTGAACATATTGAATTGCGTCGTCTCGGCAGTATCGCCAAACAGGTTACGTTTATCTGCGTCGGCCAGGCAACGGCAGCTTTCACCATGGTTACCCTCTTCTGCTTTCTCCTGGCCATGGCCATCTCGCCGGAGCAAACGCCGGCGCATCATGCAGTTCTTGCCCTGATCCTGGGGGCGGTATCGCTGGCAAACGCCCCTGCCGCCATTCTCCATATAGTGCGGGAACTGGACGCACGGGGTCCCTTCACCTCCACGTTGATTGCCGTTATCGCCTTGGGAGACGGCCTCTCGATAGCGACCTTCGGGGTGGTGGTTTCCATCGCCCATCAAATGGTAAGCCCGAACCAGGTCTCCCTGCTGGCAGGCATCTTTGGCTCATTCTATGAAATTGGCGGTTCCATAGCCATTGGTGCCGGTACCGGCTTGCTGATCGACCTGGTCCTGCACAAAACCCATAAACGGGGAGAAATGCTCACTACCGGACTTGCCATGCTCCTGCTCTGTGGCGAGATCACCCGCCTCCTTGCGCTGAGCCCGCTGTTGGCCGGCATGACCGCCGGCTTTATCCTTATCAATCGCGAAGAACGTGACATCCGGCTGTTCCGCATCCTCAATGGTTTTGAGCCGCCGGTATATGTCCTTTTCTTTACCTTGGCCGGAGTCCACCTTGACCTTGGGGTGCTCAAGCTCGCGGGCTGGGTCGGTGCGGTCTATTTTCTCTTTCGTTTTTTCGGGAAATATCTCGGCTCCTGGCTGGGCGCCCTCCTGGCCGGAGCTCCTGAAACCGTTAAAAAATACATTGGATTAGGGCTCTTTCCCCAGGCCGGGATTGCTATTGGCCTGGTGTTTGTAATTAACAGCGATCCACTGCTTGCCCCATGGTACGAGAAAATCACCCCCATCGTCCTGGCAGGGGTTGTCCTGGCCGAGCTGTTCGGACCAATCACGGCCAAAAAAGCCTTTGCTGAAGCCGGAGAAATATCCCCGGCAGCGCAGCTGAATCAGCACACCGCAAACACTCCGCTGGCAACCCTGCTTTTCAGTCGCTCCCGGGAGCTGCACCTCAGTCCATGGGCAAGCGATGAACTCTACCCCGCCGCCAATCCTCAAGGTGTTGTTATTTTCGGGTCAGCCAATTACGCGACAGTGCGGGGACTGGCTCGAGTAGCAACTATCCTGGCACATCATTTTGATGCCCTGCCTCTGTCAGTACGGGTGAAGGTTCCGGGCTGCAGATGGACTGACACAGGACCGCAGTGCAAGTCTCTTTTCCTTCCGGAAACCGACGAGGTAAAAAGTCTCGGCTATCCCCTCCAAACCATGGTTATAGAGGGACAAGCTGTCTCAAGCCTTATTCAGGCCGTGCAGCAGACCCAGGCCAAAGCTCTGGTACTCGGATATCCTCTCGGCCGCAACCCGCTTGCCATGCAGAAAATCGTCGAACGGGTCGCCAGAAGTGTCTCCTGTCCGGTAGTGGTTGTTCGCTTTATAGGAACCTTTTCCTGTGACCGTATCCTTGTTCCTTTTCTTTCCCTTAAAGAGCTGGACCTGATCCTGCCTGTTATCGAGGCCATGGGTACGGCAAGGGAACCGGCAATCACCCTTATGCACCTCCTGCATGCCGATTGCACCAGAAAGGAAATTCTTCTCGCTGAAGATGCAATTGGGCAGTGGCTTGCTTCCAACCTCCTTGAGTTATCAGTTGAATCCATTGCTGTTCCTGCCGGCTCCCGATTAGAGGCTATTTTAGATGAGGCACGACACCATGACCTGATCATCATGAAAGCAACCAGGCGCAAAGGAATCAGTAAACTCTTTATCGGTTCCCTGGCAGCCGCAGTAGTGACCAACTGCCCTCACCCTGTTTTTACCGTCTACCCTGGAAAAAAAGCAGATATTCATCAGCAACCGTTCGCCGATCCTCCGGAGGAGCCCTGAAAAGCTCACCTGCCAGGCGCCATGGCTTTTTCTTTGAGTGAAGGGGAATAGACCCTGGGCAGCCCGTTGAAGATGCTTACTTTGTACCCCTGTATGGGTCACCTTGTATATTGCGTCCTATGGTCGGATTATTTAGGGCTTCCTGATTATTTCTCAACCAGTTGAAATTAAATAGGAATTCTTTTGACTACGTGTTATTATGTGCAGGAAAAACGGATAGTTACCTATCAAACCCTTGCACTTTTATTTGATAATGTATCGAAAAAGGTATAGCAAACAACTCAGTTTCGTAGACTTTGTACTCCCCTTTGGAGGTAAACTCCGAAGTGATAATCGTTGGGTCAAACTGGCCGACATGATTCCCTGGGAACTTGCTGAGTCGTTCTATGCAAAGCAGTTTGCTGGAAGCGGCCTTGGTCCTTCTGCTAAACCGGCTCGTGTTGCCTTGGGTGCTCTCATCATCAAAGAACGTCTTGGCGTGAGTGATGAGGAGGCCGTACTGCAGATCCAGGAGAACCCTTACCTACAGTTCTTTCTTGGGTTCAAAGAATTTCGCGATGAACCTCCATTCGATCCCTCCATGTATGTCCATTTTCGCAAGCGTTTTAACCTGGAGCAGCTCAATCAAATCAACGAAGCCATAGTCAATGCCGAGCAAGCGACACAGCAAGCCACTGCTGAGAAAGAACAAGACGATAACGATGATGAGGATGATTCACCGGGCAGCAACAAGGGCAAGCTGATTGTCGATGCGACCTGTGCCCCGGCTGACATCCGTTACCCTACTGATATCAGCCTGGTCAACGAGGCTCGGATAAAAAGCGAACAGATCATCGATATTCTGTTTAAGCCGCTGAAGGGGACGCAGCGCAAACCGCGGACATACCGCAGGAAAGCGCATCGTCTTTATCTTGCCCATGTCAAAAAACGCAAACATGCCAGTCGTCACAGACGCAAAGCCCTTGGGCAACAGTTACGTTTCCTCGGCCGTAACCTCAGAACCATAGAACAGTTGAGCAAACAGGTGCCCTTGACTCATCTGCGCCCTCGCCGATACCGTGATCTGCTGGTCATTCATGAACTACACCGTCAGCAACTGTGGATGTATGAGAACCGGTGCCATCGAGTTGATGACCGGATCGTCAGCATCAGTCAGCCACACGTGAGACCCATTGTACGGGGTAAGGCATCTGCTCCCACTGAGTTCGGGGCAAAACTCTCAGCCAGTCTGGTCGAAGGGGAGGTGTTTCTTGACCATCTTTCCTGGGATCCCTACAACGAGTGCGGAGACCTGATTCCTCAGCTTGAGGACTACAGAAAACGCTTCGGGCATTATCCGGCATCAGTCCATTGTGATAAGATTTATCGCACCCGAAATAATCGGAAGTTCTGCAAGAAGCACGGGATACGCATGTCTGGACCACCCCTGGGGAGGCCCCAGAAGAAGACGGAAAAGAATGCCGGGGCACTCAAGGCCCAAAAGCTTCAGCAGCGACAGGATGAACGTGATCGGATTCCCATCGAAGGGAAGTTTGGACAGGGTAAACGCCGTTTCGGCCTTGCAAGAATAATGGCCAAACTCTCGCAAACCAGTGAAACCATGATCGCCATCACCTTCATTGTGATGAACCTGGAAAAATTGCTGCGGGAGGCGTTTTTGTGTCTATTCTTTCTTTTTTTACGACATGCTGCAGCCCCTCTAACGGCTTTTTTCGGCGTCATAGTAGGGGTGATAGAGGGGCTGTGCTGGTTAGCCCTACAGCGTGCGAGTTGTCAAAGATCATGAGCCAATCTGTTTTCGGCTCAAAACACATTATTCAGGAAGCCCTATTTATTGCCGGCAAGAACAAAGGAATACTTTCGGCATGACAGACTTTCTTCCCACCACTCCCGACGAATTGGCCGAACTCGGCTGGCAGACTCTGGACGTAATTATCGTTACCGGAGACAGCTATATCGACTCTCCCTATATAGGTGCTGCAGTCATCGGTAAAGTGCTGGTCAATGCAGGCTATCGGGTCGGCATCATCGCTCAACCGGATGTTCATTCGGCCAAGGATATCCGTCGGCTCGGCGAACCACGCCTCTTCTGGGGCATTACCGGGGGCTCAGTTGACTCCATGGTTGCCAACTATACGGCAGGCAATCGGCGACGTAAACGCGATGACTACACTCCAGGCGGTCACAACACCCGTCGTCCGGATCGAGCGGTACTTGCTTACGCCAACCTTATCCGCAGATACTTCAAGCAGACCGTTCCTCTCGTACTTGGCGGGATTGAAGCGAGCCTGCGCCGAATTGCCCATTACGATGCCTGGTCCAATAGCATCCGTAAATCCCTCCTGTTTGACGCCAAAGCCGATTACCTTCTCTACGGCATGGCCGAACATTCTGTCGTGGAATTT
The DNA here is from genome assembly GCF_055398265.1 of Desulfogranum aggregans. Classification (NCBI taxonomy): domain Bacteria; kingdom Pseudomonadati; phylum Thermodesulfobacteriota; class Desulfobulbia; order Desulfobulbales; family Desulfobulbaceae; genus Desulfogranum; species Desulfogranum aggregans. Next base: position 2,103,868 of record NZ_AP042447.1, read on the forward strand.
GCCAGTGCGCTGAGCAGTGGCACCCCCCCCTTCCACGTTCGGGGCCTATGCTACAAATCTGCAACCCCGCCACAAGACGCCGTGATCCTACCCACCTTTACCGAGTGCCGGGACGATAAACAGGCATTCCGGGATATGTTCAGCCTTTTTTATAGCCACACCGATCCGTTAACCGCTCGACACCTTGTTCAACAACAGGATACCCGCTTCCTGGTTCAGAATCCCCCATGCCGCTATTTGTCCACTGAAGAACTGGATGCCATCAGCGCATTGCCGTACGAACGCGAACTTCATCCCTACTACGCGCAGTTTGGCAATGTACGAGCGCTTGATACCATTCGCTTTGCCATAGCCACCCACCGGGGTTGCTATGGTGAATGTAACTTCTGCGCCATCGCCGTTCACCAGGGCAGAACCGTACAGAGTCGCAGTGAACAGTCAATCCTGGAAGAGGCCAGGATATGCAGTACTCACCCGGCATTCAAGGGAATTATCGCTGATGTAGGCGGTCCCACAGCCAATATGTACGGGATTGAGTGCAAAAAAAAAGTAGCAGCAGGGGCGTGTCAGGACAAACGCTGCCTTTTTCCTGCCATCTGCACGTCCATGCCTGTGGACCACGGCCGGCAGATCCGCCTGCTGCGCAGGCTGCGGGCACTTCCCGGCATAAAGAGAATATTCATTGCTTCCGGTATTCGATACGATCTGATCCTGGCCGATAAAAAAAACGGGCGAACCTACCTGCAGGAACTGCTTCGCCACCACATCTCGGGACAGATGAAGATCGCGCCTGAGCACACCAGCAGCAGGGTGCTTCAGGCAATGGGCAAACCAGGCGTCGAAACCCTGACTGCCTTTCGCAGCCTCTTCACTTCGCTGAATAATAAAGAAAAGCGCAAAAGCTTCCTCACCTACTACCTGATTGCAGCACATCCCGGCTCTACCCGGCAGGATATGGAACAGCTCAAGACATTCGCTCGCAGGGTGCTCAAGGTTATTCCTCGACAAATCCAGATCTTCACGCCGACCCCTTCCACCTGGTCTACCCTGATGTACTGGACAGAAAAAGACCCCTGGACCAATGCCCCCTGTTTTGTGGAAAAAAATGGAGATGGCAAACAACGCCAAAAGGCCCTACTCACTGACGCCATTACGGAAAAACCCCATGCACAGCGCAAACAGATAGCGCACAGCCATGGAAAAGCCAAAACTTCCCGACAGCCGCCGCCAGCACATCGCAGGAAAAAAAACAGGCAAAAATAGCCCAGCCCAGAGCGATCGCTTACCCCAGTGCTTATCATTGTCTGTAAGAAATACTCACAGGCGACCTCAAAGGGGTCTCAAGCAATGCAACAGGTCTCTACGCTGCTCAAACAATGCGGGATGTGGATTTTGGTAGTACTGCGGCTGGTGGTGGGATTGACGGTTATGAAAACCGGCTATGATCTGGCAGTGGGTAGCCTCTATGCCGATCGATCAATAGAAACGGACCCTCTTACGCCGCTATTCATTATCGTGCTGGGTGCGTATTTTGCTTTTTCCAGCCTGCTGAGGCGCCTGTTTCCAGAAGAAAAGAAAGAATAATAGGCCCAAAGAATGCTGCCCGCCTCAGTCAGAAACATGAGGCGGGCAGCGGGGTGTTGATGTGTCCTTCAGAGGCGCTTAGAAATTCCAGAAAGTATCGATTTCCTCACCGGAAATGTCCCAAACCACATTATGAGGAGCAATGGGCTCTTCAGTGAAGAACTCAGGCAGACGATCATCCAGGTTGGTGAACCCGGCAGCCTGGTTGAAGGCACGCTCGGTCTTCAGGATGTGTTTACCCAGATTGGTTACATCGTCAGCGGTCAGGCTGATGCCGAACCGGGCATTAATCATATCGATCAGGGATGGCAGACAGGTTGCATCGTCAAGAGCTGCAAAGGCGATGAACAGACACATTCCGGTGGAATCGATGGCCGCGGTGGCAATCTGCAGATTCCTGGAAAGTTCAACCTGCCCTTCGTGGGTCAGCGGATCCAATGAACCACCCACTCCAAGGATATTGGTAGCAATGGTGTAGCCCATGGTATGGTCGGCTCCCTGAGTGGAGGTGGCATAGGTAATGCCAATTCCTTTAACCGCGCGCGGATCGTAGGCCGGAATCGCCTGATTCTTGACCACCGGCACGCGGGTTACGCCAAACGACCTGCCTACTGAGCCGGCGCCGTTACCGATGATGCGTCCGATCGGGGTCCCCTTGGCGACATCTTCTTTGAGCATGCGACAGATGCCGGCACCGTCGCCAAATTCGAGCACACCTGCTTCCATGGCCACGCCAAAGGCTACTGGCGTCTCTATGGAATCGAGTCCTATATCATCCATCAGGTTGTCGGCTTCGGCAACGTAATCCAGGTTGTCCACTGCACAGTCAGCGCCCAGGGCCCAAATGGATTCATACTCAAAACCAGAGGTACGGTATTCCTTGTCCGGTCCGTTGAAGACCTGGGAACATTTGATCACGCAACCCGCATGGCAGTTGTGAGAAGGCTTGCCGCCACGCTCGACAATGGTGTCGTGCATGGTCTCACCGGAGATCTTTTCGTGCCCCTCAAACTGGCCGCTGGTAAAGTTACGGGTCGGCAGCGCGCCAGCTTCGTTGATGATGTTGACGAGCACATTGGTGCCGTACTGGCCCAGTGCCTGGCTGATCGGATTGTCGATCAGCGCCTTGGCAAAGGTGCGGTTGGCGGCCTTAAAGGCATCGGGATCGGCGATTTCCACTTTCTTGTCGGTTTCTGCCACTGAGATGAATTTCACCTTCTTGGACCCCAAAACCGCACCCATGCCACCACGGCCGTTGGAGCGCATTTTTGAATCTGGATCCTTAACAGAGATATTGGCAGCAGACATTTTCATTTCACCTGCAGGACCAATGGTGATAACTCCGGTCTTCTTGGTGTAGCGCTGTTCAACCGCTTCAGCCACGGCAAAGTTACCCTTGCCAATCAACTCGGTTTCCTCGTTAACCGTTATACCGTCATCGCTCAGATGAATATTGTACCAGGCATCGCCTTGTGGCTGTCCTTCGATAATCAGAGCTTTGACACCAAGACGGGCAAGCATCTGAGCCGAGGTTCCACCGGCATTAGCTTCCTTGATGGTGCCGGTAAGCGGACTTTTGGCCCCGCAGGAAAGACGACCGGAATTGGCTGCAGTGGTACCGGAGAGCAGCCCTGGAGCGAACACAATTTTATTTTTCTTTCCCAGGGGATGACAGGTCGGCTCTACCTCTGCTGCCACGATGGTAGAGGTCAGGCCTCTGCCGCCATGCCCTGCCCAGTCCGCCGGCACGTCCTCGATGGAGGTGCTCAGGTCAGTCATGTTTACACGATAAATTTTGTCTGCCATAATCTCTACCCTCTTGTTTCCTTTTCTAATTTTGCATTTACTTCACTTGTCAATGTTTCTGCATGCACCTTTGACCGGGAAAAGCAAGCTAGATTCCCGTTTGTGCAGGTAGAAATCGCACTCGATAGAGTAACGACCGAAACCAAAAGAACGGTCGGTGGTTCCTTACATACAGTGGTCATGCGATGCAGAAGGGTAAGGAGAATGGCTCCTGCATCACATGACCAAGCAAACGGAGCAAGCATGGCGCCCCATAACGCCGGACACTCTCTCCGTTTGCCACATGCCGGTCATACTCCATACACCGGCAGAAAAAACCCGCCCGAAATGTCACAGGCAGCGGTGAGCGGGCTTCTCATCAACCTCTTACAGTGCAGCCTTATAAATCGCAGCCACGTCCATATCGCTCGGACAGCGCGGATTGGTCAGACCACAGGCATCTTTCTGCGCATTACCGGTCATGGTGTCAATGTCTTCCGCCTTGACATCCTTGCCATACCGCTTGCCAAGCTCAACCAGGCCCGCAGGAATACCGATATCCGTGGACAGCTTGGTGATTGCCTCAAGGGCAAGCTCGGCTGCATCGCGCGGAGACAGTCCGTTAACATTCTCGCCCATCAATTCAGCAATCTTGACGAAACGATCCATCTTGGCAATCAGGTTGAAGCGGCTTACGTGCGGCAGCAGGATGGCATTACACTCACCATGGGGCAGATCATAGAATCCGCCAAGCTGATGCGCCATTGCATGCACGTGACCAAGGCTGGCGTTGTTAAAGGCCATACCGGCAAGGTACTGGGCATAGCACATGCCTTCACGGGCTACGATGTCGTCGCCGTTGGCAACTGCTGGGCGCAGGTGGGTGGCGATCAGTTCAATCGCTTTTTCGGCGGCAGAGTCGGTCATCGGGGTGGCGATGGTGGATACATAGGCCTCAACAGCGTGGGTCAAGGCGTCCATACCGGTCGCTGCAGTCAGCGCTGGCGGCATACCCATCATCAACAGCGGATCGTCAAGGGCGATACCCGGGGTGACGCGCCAGTCAACGATGGCCATCTTCACCTTACGGCTGGTATCGGTGATAATGCAGAAACGGGTCATTTCAGAAGCGGTACCGGCGGTGGTATTGACCGCTACGTACGGAGGCATCGGATTGGTTGACTTGTCAACGCCTTCAAAGTCGTGAATCTTGCCGCCATTGGCGACAACAAGGCCTACGCCTTTACCGCAGTCATGGGAGCTTCCGCCGCCAAGGGTGATCAGGCTGTCGCAGTTGTTGGACTTGTAGATATCAACACCATCGTGCACGTTGGTGTCGGTCGGGTTAGGAATGGTATCATCAAAGACGACGTAGTCCATTTTGGCTTCATCAAGCAGATCAGTGATCTGTTTGGTGATGCCGGCACCGGTGATACCTTTATCGGTAACGATTAAGGGCTTGCTGCCGCCCAGGTCTTTAATTTTGGCAGGGATCTGCTTGGAGGCACCAATACCGATCAGGGTAACGCTGGGAATGAAATAACCGTATACTTCTTCACGAATTGCCATAATGAAACCTTCCTCTCAATGTAAGTTGATGAAATACAAGCTTCAGGCGTGTGGATCCAACACAGCGCGTACCCTCTAGGCCTAGCAACCTGCGTGCCAAAGTAAAAAACCATACCATTTCATAAAGTTAACAATTACCCCAGATAACCAATATGGACAACGCTACCCTTCTACTCCAGGAGACCCAAAATTCCATCGACACATCCAGGAACCACAACATACACAAATTCAATAAGTTACAGAACAAAAGACATAATGACCCGCCAAAAACACGAAACGTGTCATTATGTCTCACAAATACCAGGAATTACCTATATGCAGAATGCGATCTCATACAGCAGCTCCACTCAGTACTCTTGGATGGTTGTTGCCTTGATTTAGATCAACACTGGAAGTGAATGCACCAGGGAAAAGACGGGTGGTACGGCAGGATAAAAAAAACGAGGCAGACTCTAAAACAAAGAGAGTGCCTCGCTAAAAAGGAGCATTGAAGAGATTATATTCTCCAACGTTTTTTCTTCGTTAACAGGGCGGTCGACCGAGGACCGCCTGGAGGGGTGGCTGGTATGTCGTGGTGATCATGTGATGCAGAAGGGTAAGGAGAATGATGGCTCCTGCATCACATGACCAAGCAAACGGAGCAAGCATGGCGCCCCATAACGCCGGACACTCTCTCCGTTTGCCACATGCCGGTCATACTCCATACACCGGCAGAAAAAGCCCGCCCGAAATGTCACAGGCAGCGGTGAGCGGGCTTCTCATCAACCTCTTACAGTGCAGCCTTATAAATCGCAGCCACGTCCATATCGCTCGGACAGCGCGGATTGGTCAGACCACAGGCATCTTTCTGCGCATTACCGGTCATGGTGTCAATGTCTTCCGCCTTGACATCCTTGCCATACCGCTTGCCAAGCTCAACCAGGCCCGCAGGAATACCGATATCCGTGGACAGCTTGGTGATTGCCTCAAGGGCAAGCTCGGCTGCATCGCGCGGAGACAGTCCGTCAACATTCTCGCCCATCAATTCAGCAATCTTGACGAAACGATCCATCTTGGCGATCAGGTTGAAGCGGCTTACGTGCGGCAGCAGGATGGCATTACACTCACCATGGGGCAGATCATAGAATCCGCCAAGCTGATGCGCCATTGCATGCACGTGACCAAGGCTGGCGTTGTTAAAGGCCATACCGGCAAGGTACTGGGCATAGCACATGCCTTCACGGGCTACGATGTCGTCGCCGTTGGCAACTGCTGGGCGCAGGTGGGTGGCGATCAGTTCAATCGCTTTTTCGGCGGCAGAGTCGGTCATCGGGGTGGCGATGGTGGATACATAGGCCTCAACAGCGTGGGTCAAGGCGTCCATACCGGTCGCTGCAGTCAGCGCTGGCGGCATACCCATCATCAACAGCGGATCGTCAAGGGCGATACCCGGGGTGACGCGCCAGTCAACGATGGCCATCTTCACCTTACGGCTGGTATCGGTGATAATGCAGAAACGGGTCATTTCAGAAGCGGTACCGGCGGTGGTATTGACCGCTACGTACGGAGGCATCGGATTGGTTGACTTGTCAACGCCTTCAAAGTCGTGAATCTTGCCGCCATTGGCGACAACAAGGCCTACGCCTTTACCGCAGTCATGGGAGCTTCCGCCGCCAAGGGTGATCAGGCTGTCGCAGTTGTTGGACTTGTAGATATCAACACCATCGTGCACGTTGGTGTCGGTCGGGTTAGGAATGGTATCATCAAAGACGACGTAGTCCATTTTGGCTTCATCAAGCAGATCAGTGATCTGTTTGGTGATGCCGGCACCGGTGATACCTTTATCGGTAACGATTAAGGGCTTGCTGCCGCCCAGGTCTTTAATTTTGGCAGGGATCTGCTTGGAGGCACCAATACCGATCAGGGTAACGCTGGGAATGAAATAACCGTATACTTCTTCACGAATTGCCATAATGAAACCTTCCTCTCAATATGAGTTGATGAAAAATATGCTTCTGATGTGTGGATCCGACACAGCGCGTACCCCCTCAACATAGCAAACTACGTGCCAACTAAAAAACCATGCCATTTCAAGTGATTACATCTTCACTCTTCTTCCTGCAGGGGACAATAACGCTATCCCGGGCAAACGACAAACGACTAAAAACTCAATGCGACCATCAAATAAACCGCATGAATTTAAACAGTTACAAGTAATGTCTCAAAATAACCCAACAGAAAAGCTGTTTGCGTCAGAATGACCGATGGTAACCGTTCAGGGATTTCATCTTACTCGTAAAAGAAATCCAGGGACGACCTGGACTTTCCCGTTGTCGCTCGGTCCCATGGCTCATGACATTCTTCAAAAAGATCATCCACAGGACACTCATGAGGAGGCGCATCTCCATTATCTGGATCCGGATTACTCGGCCAGACGCCGCCCCAGGAATTGCCGGGACCAAGAACCAGGGGGGGAGCATATTTCGGGTGTGACAGACAAAATTCAGGGTTATGCGGCTTGTAGCAGTATTGCCAATAGGTGGCACCCTTATCCTCGGTTTGCCCAGCCAGTTTTTGCAGGACCGCGTTTATCTCCGTCAGATCAAGGCTGCCGTCATCGTTTTGGTCTACCACGGCAAACTTCTTCTGATTATGCGAAACAAAGTCCTCTTCAGAGATCCGGTTATCACCGTCGGCATCAAAGGCGGCCAGTATTTTCTGGAATCCCTGGTGGTGATACGCCTTAAACTCTGTGGAGGTGATCCAGCCGTCGGCATCAGTATCCATACTTTTTGCCAAAAATATATAGCGCAGTGTGGACCGCCGATGAAAAAACTCCTCACTGGAAACGGTACCATCCCCATTTAAATCTAGTTTTCTTTTAACGAGCTCAAAGAGTGCCACCACAAACTGATCGAATTCCTCCCGAGAGACCCTTTGATCGCGGTTAATATCGAGAAATGGCGTCTCGACAGGCGCTTCACAACACGATACCTCATGCTTCCGCTGCTTTTCCCTAATAGGAGCAATCTGTGAATCCACATACTCCCGTGTAGCACAGCCGGAAAGAACGATGCAATGGACCAGTACCATCATAATATACCTCTTCATGTTTGCCTCCGATGCATATATGCCTGGTTTTCTGTGGAAATAAATAAGGGGGATGTGTTTTTTCTCTCTGTATTTTCCTGGTCGTAGATCTCGGTCCGATGGGTGAATTCCCAGCCATGAACAACACCGGCAATCATCCGCCGAGCTATTGCTTGCAGCAATGGGTGGTTATCAATTTTTGCTGCAAGGTGGGGCGAGAGGATGTAATACAACTCCACTACCCTCCTGCCCATGGAGTTGGTGAGCAGATACCGATCACGAATTTCCCTGAGCACATTCACTTTATTTGCCAGCGGTGTTCCCTGAACGGCTTTGACAAGAAAACAAGGGCCACCGGGTTGATGTGGACTATAGCCCAAAAAGGCAACGGTAAAGCTCTGCTCATATTCTCCTGCAAACCGTAGCGCCAGCTGTTCTGCAAAGCTCCCACTCTGTTGCGGAGTAAAAGTGACTTCCACGGTGCAGCTCGCATCCGGTGTAAGGGTAGGCTCGATATCGCCGCAAGGGGACGGACCACCGTTGCTGTTGAGGACAAAATTACTGGTATCTGAAAGAGCAATCATTGAGACGGTAACTTCCCGGGCGCCTCGATTGGCAATGGTAATGACAGCAGGTTCGGATCTATTGCCAGCAGGAATGGCGCGGAAATCGTGACTGCCAGGGGTAACAAACAGCGTTGGGCTCCCCCGAACAGGCCAAACCTGAAACGTCCGTGTTTTTTCCCAGAATCCCAACACCCCGCCGCCTCGTATCTGGGCATACGGCTCAAAACTGTAGGCCCAGACGCCATTGCAATCATTTAAGGTTGTTGAGGTCCAAAAATGATCGTCTGCTCCGGGTGAATCCAGCCAGGGAAACGCCTCCTTGTATCCGTGCGGCAGGGCCAGATTCGATGTTGAGAAATCCAGCAGACTCTGCAGCTCTTTACGGTTGGCAAAGCGCCAGTCATTGTAGGTTGCAAAGTATGCTGCGCAGCCAAAGAAATCTGGCTTACTATTAAGCTGGACAACAGCATCAGCCGCTTCCTCCCAACTGTGAACGTCTAAACAATGGGGATCCTGGAACCACATGAGCCCCGTGAGGTTATCGGTCACCGTCCCATCATGGTTGTCTATGAATCGGGGCTGCGGCCAGCTTACCCCTATCTGTGACGAGCCATCATCTCCGGCAGTGTAGGATGTTTCCTGCCCGGTTTTCCATAGTCGGGCAGGCCCATCACTTTCCCCCCGTACCGCAAGCACGGCAGGAATCTGATAAACCTTCGGATTGCCAAAAAAATTCTTTTCTCTGTTCCCTATTCCGCCATTGCACATCACCCACGGTTTATCCTGACCGACATCCCACAAGCCGCCAATCGAGGCTTCCCAGGCATATGCAGGGTTGAAATCAAAGCTGGTAGAGGTCCAATAAAGGTGCTGGACATTTTCAAAAGCCCCCACCTCGGTCAGCCTTGCTCCGGTGCTGCAAAATTGCATATCCGCCAGGCTTTCCTGTTCAACTACATTGGGAAGTCGCCAGTCGGTATATTGGGCAGCATATCCTGCACAAGGATATTCGCCTGGCGTGCTGTTAAAGGTGAGTATCGTTTCCATTGCCTGATGCCAGGTCAGCCTTCCCAGGCAACCGCCATCCGCCAGCTACATCAGCCCGGTCAGATGATCGGTGACAGTCCCATCTCCATTGTCAGAGAATCGTGGCTCAGGCCAGGCAAGACCGACTTGAAGTTCACCATCGTCCCCCGGCGCATAGCTTGTTGTCTGTCCTGTTTTTGGCAACCGGACAGTACCGGGTTGTGTGGCATAGGTGTAATGGCCACGGCGCATGATACTGCCATTTACCCCGCCAGCGAAGACATGATGGCCCAACTTGCCGAGGTGTACTCCACGGGCGGCATGCAGCAATTCTTCGACACCGCTGTCCTCAGCTGGCCATAACGTACCATTATAGTGTCGAATAGCCCCTTCCTCCCCAACCACATATATATTCTGCGGGCCTGCACCCCACACTCCAGTCAAACCGACCCCAACCCCAGAGGTCATAGGCGTCCAGCTTTCCCCATCATAGTGGAGTATGGTCCCCTGCTCCCCCACAGCCACGACATGCTGAGCTGATTCTCCCCAAATAGCCAATAGTGTCCTTTCAGTCGGACATTCCATGGGTTGCCAACTTTGACCGTCGTAATGGAGGATTATTCCGGAGCCAACAGCATAGACATCAGCGGCAGAACTACCCCACACCCCATAAAAACTTGAAAACACGCCGCTATGCATAGAGGTCCAGCTGCTTCCATCATAGTGGAGTATGGTTCCTTCCGACCCCACGGCAAAAACCCTATCCGACGCATATCCCCAAACGGCAAAAAGAGGATTAACAGACGGTACATCCATTTTCCGCCACTGGTCACCATCGTAGTGGTACGCCATGCCAACGGGGTTCCCTCCACTGCCTTTACCCACGCCGACGACAAAGACATCTTCGGCGCCACCTGCCCACACGGCTTTAGGGAAGTCCTCTGGCAGGTATCTGCTCTGAGTCCAGTTGCGCCCATCAAGCTCAAGAACAACTCCACTCGAAGATAATTGGTTGGCGAGCTGGCCGACGGCAAAGGCTTTACTTGGCGAGAAGGGCCATATGTCAAGAATATCAAGACGAGTCACCGCTGCCATCTTAGACCAGGTCGAACCGTTGTAATGCAGAATGGTCTCCTTACCACCAACAGCAAAGATACTGTTCGCTGAACTCCCCCATACACCACGTAGAATATTCGCTGTTCCTGTATCGATGGTATGCCAGCTATCTCCATCATAATGCAGGAGGGTGCCTGCATAGCCAACGGCATAGACATTATATGGGGATGATCCCCATACATGATAGAGCGATTCGTTCGTGCCGCTGTCCATCGCACTCCACTGGTTTCCATCAAAATGAAGAATCCTGCCTGCGCCGCCTACTGCAAACACGTTGTCATAACTACTCCCCCAAACGGAAAGGAGAAAAGCAGTTGTTCCACTCTCCATGCTGACCCATCGCTGCTGCTGGTCGAAAACCAGGATTGTACCATGGCTACCAACGGCGAAGAGCTTCTCACCAACACTAGAAATACCGTACAGCTCATTGAGGGTCGGATCATCCATCTCGTACCATCTTTGGCCATCGTAACGAAGGATGATGCTGTTATCGATTTGAGAGCCCACTTGACGAGGATACTTGCCTACGGCAAAAACATCTCCATCACTAAGACCGCCTACGCCGTACAGTTCCGATGGCGCGTAGACCGGCAGGGGCGTTTCCTGCTCACTCCATTGGTTACCGTCAAAATGAAGAATCGGTCCCTGATTACTTACGGCAAAAATATTTGCTGCCGAACTGCCCCATATTCCATTGAGTGTCGTTCGAGAGGGCGTTTCGACTTCCTGCCATTGGCTGCCGTTATAGTGGAGCACTCCATTTCTTTGTGTACCGACGATGTATACATTATCAGCAGCACTTCCCCATATCCCGATCAGCATGGAACCAAATTCAGGGACCTGCTGCCTTTCCCAATGCTCGGCGGATACATGAGAGACGGTTGCAATCATCAAACATAGAACCGCCCCACATAAACATGGAAACGGATGGAGTAGAGCGAATGGTCGATGCATCGTTTCCGACCTCAAAGGTACTTTTTCAGGTATGGTATTTTGCTTGCTGGATCCTTGCTGACACCTCCCTTGCAGGTTTCACGCCATCTTCACCCAATTCCATACAACCAACTATTATTGCTGCAATTTTCAATTACCCCTGTAGTAATTTTCTTTCCTAGCAAGAAAAAAGTGGTGCATTTGAAACAGGGGTGGTGGTGCTTTTCAACCAGGAATTTGCGAAGTACTTGCAATAATGAAACTAGGAGAAGTGGAGGCTCCCCCCTGGGATTACTGCTGTTTCAACTGCCGCCAGAGTTTATGCGTTTACAGGTGGAGAATACAGGCAAAAAAAGCCGGGGGACGTGAGGCTTTGTGACAGGACATAAAAGTGAGGACATCACACCTGTTACAGTTATTGTCCTCACTTTCAAAAAAAAGGAGTAGGCTTTTCTATCGGATACGGTTTCTCCGGTTGGGGGAAAACAGGAGTTAACGATCCGTAAAACAGGGGAAACAGTGGGTGCCGTGGTGATCATGCGATGCAGAAGGGTAAGGAGAATGGCTCCTGCATCACATGACCAAGCAAACGGAGCAAGCATGGCGCCCCATAACGCCGGACACTCTCTCCGTTTGCCACATGCCGGTCATACTCCATACACCGGCAGAAAAAGCCCGCCCGAAATGTCACAGGCAGCGGTGAGCGGGCTTCTCATCAACCTCTTACAGTGCAGCCTTATAAATCGCAGCCACGTCCATATCGCTCGGACAGCGCGGATTGGTCAGACCACAGGCATCTTTCTGCGCATTACCGGTCATGGTGTCAATGTCTTCCGCCTTGACATCCTTGCCATACCGCTTGCCAAGCTCAACCAGGCCCGCAGGAATACCGATATCCGTGGACAGCTTGGTGATTGCCTCAAGGGCAAGCTCGGCTGCATCGCGCGGAGACAGTCCGTTAACATTCTCGCCCATCAATTCAGCAATCTTGACGAAACGATCCATCTTGGCAATCAGGTTGAAGCGGCTTACGTGCGGCAGCAGGATGGCATTACACTCACCATGGGGCAGATCATAGAATCCGCCAAGCTGATGCGCCATTGCATGCACGTGACCAAGGCTGGCGTTGTTAAAGGCCATACCGGCAAGGTACTGGGCATAGCACATGCCTTCACGGGCTACGATGTCGTCGCCGTTGGCAACTGCTGGGCGCAGGTGGGTGGCGATCAGTTCAATCGCTTTTTCGGCGGCAGAGTCGGTCATCGGGGTGGCGATGGTGGATACATAGGCCTCAACAGCGTGGGTCAAGGCGTCCATACCGGTCGCTGCAGTCAGCGCTGGCGGCATACCCATCATCAACAGCGGATCGTCAAGGGCGATACCCGGGGTGACGCGCCAGTCAACGATGGCCATCTTCACCTTACGGCTGGTATCGGTGATAATGCAGAAACGGGTCATTTCAGAAGCGGTACCGGCGGTGGTATTGACCGCTACGTACGGAGGCATCGGATTGGTTGACTTGTCAACGCCTTCAAAGTCGTGAATCTTGCCGCCATTGGCGACAACAAGGCCTACGCCTTTACCGCAGTCATGGGAGCTTCCGCCGCCAAGGGTGATCAGGCTGTCGCAGTTGTTGGACTTGTAGATATCAACACCATCGTGCACGTTGGTGTCGGTCGGGTTAGGAATGGTATCATCAAAGACGACGTAGTCCATTTTGGCTTCATCAAGCAGATCAGTGATCTGTTTGGTGATGCCGGCACCGGTGATACCTTTATCGGTAACGATTAAGGGCTTGCTGCCGCCCAGGTCTTTAATTTTGGCAGGGATCTGCTTGGAGGCACCAATACCGATCAGGGTAACGCTGGGAATGAAATAACCGTATACTTCTTCACGAATTGCCATAATGAAACCTTCCTCTCAATGTAAGTTGATGAAATACAAGCTTCAGGCGTGTGGATCCAACACAGCGCGTACCCTCTAGGCCTAGCAACCTGCGTGCCAAAGTAAAAAACCATACCATTTCAATTGATTGCATCTATACTCTTCTTCCTGCAGGGGACAATAACGCTATCCCGGGCAAACGACAAACGACTAAAAACTCAATGCGGTCGTCAAATAAACCACATGAATTTAGCCAGTTACAAACAATGTCTCAAAATGACCCAACAAAAAGGCTCTTTGCGTCAGAATGACCGGAAGGAAAGGGGGGGGGAGAGGAAAAGCACCACTCACAACAGCATATTTTTCCTCGCCGAGCGGCATTGGCGGGTGTGCAGAAACTGCACAGAAAACCGGATGAGCAACACGCAAGAGCTATGCTGATAGTTTACCAGTGGTGGAGAAAATACCTTTGGAGATACCAGAAAAGGGATGGAACAAGCCGGTGTTTTCCACTCAGCGCCGGTAATACAAGGCAAAATACATCACGTCCTGCGCCGAGGGCATACCGAACAAAACCAGATATAGAAAAGCGTAAATCTACTTAGGTTCCGGTATAGTTCAACAATTTCCGATAGAGTGTCTTACGGCTTATACCAAGGGTTTCAGCGGTTTTTTGCCTGTTGCCCTCAAACATATCCAACATTTTCATGATATGCTGCCGCTCCACTGACTGCAACGAGAGGGCATTACCCTCTGCTACAGCCCTTTCCACAAGCTCACGAGGCAGGCACCGTTCCGTAATAATGCCATTTTCCGCCAAGATCATGGAACGTTCCAACACGTTTCGCAACTCCCTGACATTACCAGGCCAATCATAGCTGAGCACACAGTTCATGGCGCTCTCCACCATCCGGTACGATGTTCCGTCGGTATTGAGTGTTGTCAGAAAATAATCAACCAGCAACGGCAGGTCCTCCTTGCGCTCAGCAAGTCGCGGCACATGGATATTAAAGGCATTAATCCGATGATAGAAGGCCTCATTGAACCTTCCTTTTTCCACCTCCTCGGCAAGGTGACGATTGGTGGCAAAAAGAAAACGGATATTAGCCTTCCGTTCCTCCTTCTCCCCTACCCGTCGAAAGGTCTGGGTTTCCAGGGCACGAAGCAAAGACGCCTGCACTTCCATAGGCAGCTCCCCTATCTCGTCAAGAAAAAGGGTACTGCCGTCCGCAAAAGCCAACAGACCGTCTCGGGTATCGTCGGCACCGGTGAATGCTCCTTTGATGTGGCCAAAGAGTTCACTACGAGCCAACTCCTTTTGCAAGGAAGCGCAGTTTTTTATGATCATGGGTTGAGCGCAGCAGGTGGAGCGCATGTGGATCAGTCGGGCGATAACATCCTTGCCCGCTCCCGACTCGCCGGTAATCAATACGGGAATGCGTGCTGGAGCGACTTTATTGACCAAAAACATGATCTCATTAATGGCTTTTGAGTTGCCGATAAAGGCAATATCCTCTTCATCGCTGCCGGTTTTATGGCGCAGGATCGCGTTCTCCCTGGCAAGGACTACACTCTGGTGCGCTTTAGCGACCAGTAAATCGAGCCGCTCAAGGTTAAAGGGCTTACGTATGAAATCATATGCACCCAGCTTCATCGCCTCCACCGCAGTATCCACATCTCCGTGCCCGGTGATCATAATGATTTCGGTATTGGTCAGCATTTCACGAAATTTGACCAGCAGATCGAGCCCGGCCACATCAGGAAGCCTGAGGTCCATGATGATAACCGTAAAATGGTTTTCAGCTATCATCCTCAGCGCCTCCTGGGAGTCCGCTGCAGTGAGAATCTCACGGTACTCGTCACGCAACTCTTTTTGGAGAAGACGACGAATAGGCTCCTCGTCGTCAATCACCAAAACATTGTATCTTTCAATGGGCATTATTCTCTCATTCCTGGCAGGGTTACAAGAAAGGAAGTCCCCTCACCTTCCACACTGCTTACTACAATCTCGCCATGGTGGTTTTTCACAATGGAGTAGCAGGTGGAAAGACCAATCCCAACGCCTTTACCTACCGGTTTGGTTGTGAAAAATGGTTCAAACAACTTATCAATAACATCCGGTGCAATACCGTAGCCCGTATCTTCAACAGCCAACTCCACCCTGCTGTTTTCACTTTCCCTGGTGGAAACCAGGATCTTCCCCCCGTCCACCGTAGCATCAAAGGCATTGGTCAACAGGTTGATGATCACCTGTTTGAGCTGCGATTCGTCACCCATTACAAACGGAAGTCCCTCTGAGAGCTGTGTCTCCACCTCGAGGTTTCTCCGGTCCCGGAGGTGATGCTGCAGAATGAACAAGGTATCCTTTACCGAACGATTGATATCCACCGGACGAAGACTTGATGCCACCGGCCTGCTAAACGTAAGCAGGGTTTGCACAATGTCCCGGCAGCGGTCGCACTCCTGGATAATGGTGTTTGCATATTCGGCAAAGTCTGCCTTCAGGTCCTGGTCAAGTTGCCCTTCTAATTTGCTGAAACGACGCTTGAGGCCTTCGGCAAAGCCGCTGATTGCGGCCAGGGGATTATTGATTTCATGAGCCACCCCGGCAGCCAGGGTACCAACGGTAGCCATTTTTTCTGCCTGGTAAAACTGTGCCTGGAACTCCTTTTCCATGGTCACATCCCGCTTAAACAGCAGCACCTGCCGCTCTCCCGTTGGTTCACTTTTCAAGGGAGAGGCGATAATCTCAAACTGTTTGAATTTACCATTCACCTTGTATATCGCCAGCTCCTTGACGATCTCACTCCGATCAAGGGATTTGATGGCCGGACAGCTGTCACATACCGTCATGTTCCCGCGAAATACCTCATAACAGTATTTCCCCACCGGATCAGAATCATTAAACCATTCACAAAAAACATGATTAATCCGCTGGATACGCATATCCTCTGAAAGGACAACCATGAGGTCGGTAATGCCGTCGAGTACAGCCTGCATCTCCTTGCGACCTTTATCCAATTCCACGTTGGAGGTTTTCAGCTGCTCCACCTTCTGCTGCAATTCCTGGTAAAAGCCTTGCTTGCAGTGTTCGATTCCTATCAAATCGTGAAGGGTTGTTACCATTACCACACCTCCTCACATATCTTGAGAAAATCACGCCAGGAAAAGGTTCCAGGATTAGTCAGATTGCAGGCATCGTTGACCGCCATCTTGCAGATCGGTTCCATCTCCGATTTCTTGCTTTCATCAATAATATCGCGCAAGCGCAAAGAAACATCTAAAGAGGCAAAAAACTCATCCAGTTTATCCAGCCCTTGGAGCGCAGTATCAAGGTCCGACCCTTTTTGCCCCCCCAGGATAATCCGACCAATATCCGCCATCTTCTGGATATTGTACTTCAAATTGAACCGCATGACTTCGGTCAGTAAAATGGGGTGGATAACACCGTGGCTCATATCAAAATGCCCCCCCAGGGAATGGGCAAGGGCATGCTCTGCCCCGAGCCCTGCATTACTGAAAGCCATTGAAGCGGACACAGCAGCGGAACTGAGCTGTTCAAGCGCATCAAGTGACCGTGTTTCCACGGCATGATGAAGATTTTTATATATCAGCTCCACCGCCTTCAGCGAATGCATTTCAGTAAACGGCGACGCAATCCGGGAAAGATAGGCCTCAATGGCATGCGCCATGGCATCAGAGGCGGATTGAACAATCAGTGTTTCGCTCTTGGTCCGCAATATTAGCGGATCAACGATGGAAATATTAGGTACCAGGGTGCGTGTGATAATCGACATTTTCACTTCGCGTTCCACATCGGTTATGATGCAGAACTGGGAGACATCCGAACCGCTTCCAGCAGTGGTAGTAATCAACACCATTGGCGGCAACGGCTTTTCGACCTTGTTTGCTCCCTCATAATCTCTTATTTTCCCCCCATTGCTGGCAAGAATGGCGATACCCTTGGCCGTGTCCATGGGGCTGCCCCCACCAATGGCAATGATGACATCAGTACCGTTTTTTCGATACAACTCGGCGCCCTGCTCCACCTGGTAGTCACGCGGATTGGAGGTTACCCCTGGATAGTACACCCATTCGATCCCCTCTTTTTCCAGAATATCCATCAAACGCTGGAGCCAGCCGGCCTTCTCAATGCCCTCGTCACTGACCAGAAAAGCTTTTCTTGCTCCCAGCCGGCGGGCGCAAATACCAGCATAGTTCAGACTACCGCGCCCGAATATTATCTCCGGGACAGCAAATTTTGTTATTTCCATACAAATGCTCCTTTGGCGCCAAGTGCTGGGGAAAAACAGCCGGTCAACAAGCCTACCGTGCGCTTCTCGGCATCAGCACATTCATCCCATTCTGCGTTCACGCTCTGCTCTGGGCAAATACAGCAGCCACCAAACAAGAAAACAGAAACAGCCTTGGGAATATAGCGTATAAGAATAAAAAACAAACGATATTACGGCAAGGTGAAATTACATCCAGAAACAGGTCCGGAACTATTGCGCAGATTGTATTTCTGCGCGGCAGGATCAGTCTGCCAGACTGGGGGTGCTGTGAAGAAAAAGTTGCAAGTCGTCGATGTCCTCAGCAGTCAAATTCAACATACCGGCCTCCTCAGTTGCGAGCAGGTCGAGTTCCTCCTCGTGCTTCATGCCAATCCCAAGATAATGGCAAACATGGTTGGCCATGCGAACCAGTAACAGCAGATAGTTATCCTTCTCCAGTTGCGACTGGTGATGCTCCCGAGCGATATGACAGGCTTCCTCGGGCAGCCCAAGCTGCTTCATCAGCTTGGCCCCCTGCTCCGGGTGCAGGACAGTCATCGCCTCCTGCAGCAGGGCACTGTCGATGCGTGTGTTCCGCTCCTTCTTGGTTCGTTGCTCTATCACTACCAGAATCAACAGCTTGCCGACATCATGAAACAGTCCGGCAAAAAATGCCTCATTCTGCATAACCCCAAAATCCAAACGTTTGGACAACCAGCCGGCAGCAAACGCGCAGCCAACCGAATGTTGCCAGAGCCTCTTCATAATCACCCTGTTTTTGGGATCTTTACTTCTATAGTACCTCCTGTTCATATCCAGCAAAATAATGTTGCCGATCTCGGTAGTTCCCAAACGGACGATGGCCGATCTGACAGTCGTAGTCTTTACCAGCCCGCCGTAGCGAGCGGAGTTGGCGACTTTGAGAATATTGCTGGAAAGCGACTGGTCGGCAATGATAATCTTTTCTATCTTGCGTACATCAGGGTCCTTCTTGATCAGCTCCATCTGTACCCGCATTGCGACGGGGTCAAAGATAGGAAGTGATAGCTTCTCTGACTCTATGTATTTTTTTACAGTTTCTGCAAACTTCCCGGATTGTGACATTATGCGACAACAGGTAAAGGTAGGAATGGCGATAATTGAAAGCCGGTTGAGATTAAGACGGTCAATATACCATAAACTCAACAAGTTCTCACACTATCTTTTCCTCCGCCTTGAGCCGCCCTCAAGCCCATTTCTGCCAGGAAAATTTCCCCTGCAACAGAACGACAACCCATCAAAAAAACCACATTATTTCATAAAGATAAGCACTATAAGAGCGAGCGAACAAATCAATCACTTTTATTGATACCTTGAAATTTTCTTGACGAAAACTATTGCCGACAGTAAAAACTGAATGAGCACTCAGTCAAAAATGCTAATTGACCTTCTCTCTGCAATGCCCCGACTACACAGCAAAAAAGAAGCTATTCTCCGCGAGGCAACCAAGCTTTTTTCAGAACACGGTTACTGGGACACGTCCATCAACGATATCTCCCAGGCTACCGGTGTTGCTGACGGCACCATCTTTTATCATTTTCACAGCAAGGAAGAGCTTTTTCTGGAAGTACTGGAAAATTTCAAGGAAGAGTTCATCCGCAGTTTCACCCAGCACCTGGAAAACCAGGAATTTTCCAACGGGATGGCCATGGTTGAGGGAGCCATTTCCTTTTACCTTTCCCAGACCCACAAGATGGAGGAACGTTTTCTTCTCCTGCACCGTCATCACTATTACCAGATAGCCGAGGACAACCCCAAATGCTGGAACCATCTGGAGGAACTCTACTCCGGACTCATTAGCATTTTTGAACAAGCTATCCTGGTCGGCCAACAGGATCGTTCAATCAAAACGGTCAACGCCTCCAAAAAGGCGCTGCTCATATTTACCTTGGTGGATGGGCTCGTTCGGTTCAACACCTATAAGTTATTCCGGGCAGATGCCGTGTACGACGACCTCATCGAATCGTGCCGAAGCATGCTGCAAAACCCAACCAATTAATTACAGACGACGGAAACCTCAATTATGCTACTCACACGAATCTTTCCCTTTCTCGGCTGGTTTAAAGGCTATAATGCCAAAAACCTGCAAGTTGATCTCCTGGCTGGTTTGACGGTAGCCCTGGTACTTATTCCCCAATCGATGGCCTATGCCCAGTTGGCCGGTCTACCTGCCTATTATGGACTCTACGCTGCTTTTTTGCCGCCCATGGTAGCCTCCCTTTTTGGCTCCAGCCGCCAACTTGCAACCGGTCCGGTTGCCGTGGTCTCACTCATGTCAGCCGCATCGCTGGAACCACTGGCTACCGCCGGCAGCCCTGAGTTTATTACCTACTCCATCGTGCTTGCTCTGGTGGTGGGAATTTTTCAATTTTCCCTCGGGGTTCTTCGTCTGGGCCTGGTAGTTAATTTTCTTTCCCACCCGGTGGTCAACGGTTTCACCAATGCGGCAGCGATTATCATCGCCTCTTCACAGTTTTCTAAATTTTTCGGTGTATACGTCGACAAAGCACCCCACCACTACGAAACAATGATCAGGGTCGTCCAGGCTGCATTTGATTATACCCATTGGCCGACGCTTGCATTTGGTGCCGGGGCGGTGACCATCATGGTTGTATTGAAAAAAATCAACCCCCGTATTCCCAATGTCCTGGTGGCGGTAGCGATCACCACTCTTATCTCCTACTATACTGGTTTCAACAAGGATGCTACTGTCCCCTACCAGACCATTGAACTGGAAGGGATTGAGCAGACCATCACCTCTTTTAATCACAGCGTTGAAGAGATCAAACGACTGGGTAACGAACGTGCGGAAATCGGCAAGGAAATAGATGCCCTGAAGAAAACGGTCACCGGACATGGACCGTTTCTGGATATTATCAACCTGGAGAACCAAGTCACCATCCTAAGTGCGAAAATCTCCCAGGAAAAACATCACAGCCATGAGCTGCGTAAACACCTCCGTGACCTTAAGTTTGAAGCAGTTGTCGAAGCTGACCACTATACCTTTTATCCCAAGGAGCAGGTTCCGACCGGCATCACCACCGATGGCGGTACATGGAGGATCAAGGTATCCAACTCCCCGCTCAACCCTGAAGAGCTCAAAATGATGGGCGGCGGAGCCATTGTCGGAAAAATTCCAGAAGGACTTCCCACCCTGACCATTCCCCAGCTTTCCGTTAAATCCTTCTTAAAACTGCTGCCAACAGCCATCATCATTTCCCTGCTCGGCTTTATGGAGGCGATTGCCATTGCCAAGGCCATGGCCGCAAAAACAGGACAAAAACTTGACCCCAACCAGGAGTTGATCGGCCAGGGACTTGCCAATATCTTCGGCTCCATCGGTTCCTCTTACGCGGTTTCCGGATCGTTCTCCCGTTCAGCGGTCAACCTGCAGGCCGGAGCGGTATCGGGTGTTTCCTCGGTCGTAACCAGCATTATGGTGGTCATTACCCTGCTGTTCCTTACTCCACTGCTCTACCACCTGCCACAGGCTGTTCTGGCGGCGGTCATCATGATGGCGGTCATCGGGTTGGTCAACACCAAAGGCTTTGTCCATGCCTGGCATGCGCAAAAGCATGATGGTATCATTTCCATCATCACTTTTATCGTCACTCTGGCCTATGCACCGCACCTGGATAAAGGGATCATGGTAGGGGTCGCCCTTTCCATGGGTGTTTTTCTCTACCGTTCCATGCGCCCGGTTGTTGCCAAGCTATCCATGCACAAAGATGCCTCTCTGCAAAGCATGGAGCACTATCGTCTTCGTGGCTGCCGACACATTGCAGTTGTTCGTTTTGATGGCGCACTCTTCTTCGCCAATGCCAGCTACCTGGACGAACAGATCATTAAATTCCGTACCGAGATGCCCGACCTCCGCTACATCCTACTGGATGCCAGCGGAATCAATGATATCGACGCCTCTGGTGAGGAAGAACTGGCTCTGATCGTCTCCCGTATGCATGCTGCCGGCTTAGGCTTTGCCGTATGTAATGCAAAGGGACCGATCCTGGAGGTACTGGATCGCACCCATCTTTTTGAGAAAATCGGTGGTGAAAACTTTTACCCGACCACCAAGGATGCCGTTGCTGACATCATTTCCAAGGTCCACGACAATACCGATCTGCCGTCAGAAGGGTGTAAAAATTGCCCCTTGACCCAATACATCCCGCGCTAGTCCTCAGTCATTCGGGATTTTTTAGCAGCTGACGCTACACCCAACGGGCGCTTCTTTTGAGGCGCCCGTTTCTTTTACATCCGATCGGCCGGAATCCATATGCCTCAACGGTTTTCTCTGGCGGTTAGGTCTGTAGTCGATGAAAAAACTCAAGCATTTGCCGGCCTATTATCGTAATATATGCCGCTGGTGTAAGAAACGCCTTCCATACTGTGCTCCCACAGAAACTTCCTCTACGACAATGAACAGCAAATGAACCACTCACAAGGAGAACCCCACATAGCTGCCGATGCCGACTGCCTGCCTGCGGGGAGATGGTACCCGGCCAATCACCAGTATATTCTCAAGACAATGAACGAACTGTTTTCCACACCTGCCGGAAAACAGCCGGTTGCGGTCTTTGATTTTGATAATACCTGTATATTCCGCGATATTGGACAGGCCGTCTTTCGTCATCAGTTGCTGACCCTGCAATACAAGATCCCTCCCCAGCTCTTCACGTCCCTTCTGCCGGAAGAGCAAAAATCGCTTGCCGACAGGCCCATGCAGCAGATTGTCGATACCCTGTCGACACTTTACACCTCTCTCTGGTCATCAATACGAAAAAACAAGCAGCAAGACATTATCGAAACTACCACGCACAGGCAGTTCACCGCGCTCTTGCTCTGGTTTACCGAAAAAGCCCGCCAGGACCCAGCACTCGGGCCACGCTATGTCCTCCCGCTGATGGCAAAGCTCCTTGCGGGGCATACCACCGTCGAGTTACGTGCACTGGCGGAAGAGGTCATCGACTCGCTTGCCGAAGAACCATTGGAAACAGCAGCGGTTTCCGCAGACTTTGATGGGCCAATCGGTGGCGTAACCAGTTCCTATGCCTTGGGCCTCAGACCCTTTGCCGAAATGCAATCCCTGGTCAACTGGCTCACCGCCTCGGGCGTCCAGTGCAATATTATTTCCGCGAGTACGGACTGGCTGGTCAAGGCGACGGCAAAAAAACTAGGCTTTGCTGTTCATCCGGAAAACATCTACGGTATCAGGGTGGAACTTGATGACGGCGACGTGCTCAGTCATCGCGATCTTCCGGAGTATCCGGTGACCTTCAGAGAGGGGAAAGTGGAAGTGATTACGAAGTATATCGGCAAGACTCCCCACTTGGTGGCAGGGGATGCTGATACAGATTACGAGATGCTCACCCTTCCTCATGTACCTGTCCGGTTGATTATCAATCGCAACCAGACAGGTATCATCAGTTCCTTATACGGCGATGAGCGGTATCTCCTGCAGGGAATCGACACCAGCACCGGGCAGTTTCGACCGTCAACCGACACGCTCGGCGCATAAGAAAAGACAACGCCATCACTTCCGCATTGTGGCCGCAAAATCGAGCATTCGCTGAATGGGCAGTTTGGCCTTTTCGGCCAACTCCGGTGATACCAGGATCTCATTTTCACCGGTTTCCAGGACCCATGCCAGCTTCTCCAGGCTGTTCATCCCCATCCAGGGACAATGCGCACAGGTTTGACATGTTGCCCCTTCACCGCTGGTCGGTGCCTCGATCAGCGTTTTTCCCGGGGCCAGCTGCTTCATCTTATTAAAAATACCGGCATCCGTAGCCACGATGAATTTTTCATTGGGCATTGATTGCACAGCTTTGATCATGGCGGTGGTAGAGCCAACCACATCCGCCTGATCAACAATGGCTTGTGGCGACTCGGGGTGAACCAGCACTGCAGCATCAGGATGTATTTTTCGCATTCGTTCCAGGGCAAAGGATTTAAACTCTTCATGGACCACACAGGCACCTGGCCAGAAAAGCATTTCCACCCCGGTTAAACGCTGTACATAACGTCCCAGGTGTTTATCCGGCCCCCAGAGTATCTTCTCGCCCTTTTTTGCCAGGTGCTCTACAATGGACAGGGCTATACCGGAAGTGACGACCCAGTCAGCCCGGGCCTTTACCTCCGCGCTTGTATTGGCGTATACCACCACGGTATGATCAGCGTGTTTATCGCAGAAATCACTAAACAAATCGGCAGGACAGCCTTCATCAAGCGAGCAGGTGGCCTCAAGATCCGGCATCAACACCCGTTTCTCGTTATTGAGAATCTTCGAGGTTTCGCCCATGAAACGGACCCCACTGACCACCAACGTAGAAGCAGGGTGCTGGGTACCAAACCGTGCCATCTCCAGGGAATCGGCAACGCAGCCACCGGTTTCCTCGGCCAGATCCTGCAAGTCGCCGTCAGTGTAATAGTGGGCGACAAGCACAGCATCTTCCTGCTTGAGCAATCGTTTTATTTTATCCTTCAGCTCCGCCTTCTCTTGTGCAGATAGGGCCTTCTTCTCCGGATGAGCGGGAATATTGACTTCAGGTATACGTACATCGGCCTCTTTTTTGGGTAATGCGGTTTCCATAGTTCGTTTACTTCACTTACTTAATATATTGTTGTCATAACCTGTCATTCCCTGCACCTTCTTCTCCAAAGGCACGCCAGGAAAGAAAAAATGCCCCTTTTCCTGGCGGAGTATGAGAGGTTGCCGAGCAATGCCGAATACATGCCCCATGTTCCACTGGTACCAGCAGCGCACTTCAGGCAGTCCACCTGGGGTGTATACCTGCTCCTTTTCAACAATGCCAGCCTTAATGTAAATAATGTAATGCACTATATGCATTAAACCAGGTAATATACCACATTATGCAACCACTTTACCATTCTTCCTGTCAGCGGCTTCTCTGCTGGGTTTTTGATGTACATCGGTATCCAACAGCGATCATGCTCCTCATCATTGGCTGTTGTTTTCTTTTCCAGTGGGAAAAGCCTGCCTTTGCCGAGCAACCCACCAACCTCAACCAGCAGATAGTCGAGGCTCCTGCCGCCTCCATACCATCCGGTCAGGAGGTGGAGGAAACCATGGAAATGCTCTCTTCTCTGCTTGAGTTGCAGCACAGCCTCCAGGAACAGATACAGCTCACGCAGAAAAAATATAAACAGAGCAATTCAGAGACCGAAAAATCCAACCTTGCCCAGGAACTGGAGCAACTGGACAAGCAACTTTCCGAAACGTCCGCCGATTTTGAACGTATTGCCACCGGGGTCGAATCGGCTCTTTTTGTAGAAAAAAAGCCTGAAACCTTTCAATGGAAAGAAGAGCTGGCCAGTCTGGTTGAACCGGCAATCAAAGAACTCAAACGTTTTACCATCAGGGCCAGAAAAAAAAGCAGCCTCAAGGAGTCCATCAGCGAATTTTCCTCCCTCTCGCAAACCGCTCACCAAGCAGTAGCCCACCTTGAAGTCGTTCTTGAAAACGCCACTGACAACAAAATGAAAATGCAGGTTAAAGCCCTGCTCCCGGAATGGAAAAATATAGAAAAGCGACTGCAAAACAAACTGGAACTGGCACAGCTGGAACTCGACCAACTGCACCAGACTGAACGCTCGCTCGTGGAGAGTTCCCGCCACACCGTTCGCGCCTTTTTCAGAGACCGGGGATTCTACCTGATTGTCGCCCTGCTCACCTTTGTTGCGGTTTTGCTCTCTTGCCGCCTACTCTACCGTCTTTTCGTCTTTATTCTGCACAAGCTCCGCCAGTCGAAGCAGCGTTCCTTTCAGCTGCGTCTGCTGGATATCATCTTTCAGGTTGCCTCTATCGTTTTAGCTGTGGCAGGACTGTTTTTCGTTCTTTACCTTGCTGAAGACTGGTTCCTGCTCAGCATGGCCATTATCTTTTTTCTTGGCGTTTTCTGGACCATTCGCCAAGGCCTGCCCCGTTTATGGCAGCAAGGACGACTGATGCTCAATATAGGCTCGGTTCGTGAAGGCGAACGACTCGTTCTCTACGATGTTCCATGGAGGGTGCGCTCACTCAATGTCTTCTGCATACTGGAAAATCCCACCCTGGACGTCCAGTTGCGCATCCCCATCGAAAGCCTGGTGGGCCTCTCCTCTCGACCACACCACCATGATGAACCGTGGTTCCCATGTAAAAAAGGGGACTGGGTAGTTGTCGGCGGCGCTCCCCGGGGTCGCGTTGTCAGCCTTTCCCACGAACAGGTCGAACTGGTACAGCGGGGCGGCAAACGGGTCACCTACCCCACCCGGGTGTTTCTTGACGAGTGTCCGGTAAACCTCTCACGAAATTTTCGCCTTCGGGTGGTGTTTGGGGTCAGTTATTCTCTGCAGGAGCAGATCTGTTCATCCATTCCAGCGATCCTCAAAGAATACCTGCAACAGCAGATAGAAATCCAGGAGTGGGCAGAGCAGTGTCTCAATATTCGGGTTGAATTCTGCCAGGCCAATAGCTCCTCACTCGACTTGATCATCCTTGCGGATTTCAAAGGAGAACTCGCTGATATTTCCAAACGCATTGAACGCACGCTGAACCAGTGGTGCGTCCAGTGTGCTACGGAAAATGACTGGGAGATACCTTTTCCCCAACTCAGTGTGCACCTTCCCGTCAATACTCCGCCTCCGGTGCTTACAACAATACAACCAGCTCACACGTCCCCCCCTACTGGCTAATTGTCATGCATGTCTATCCATCAGAATTAGTCCCGCTCATTATCGAAAAATGGGAATCCTTGCGCGAAAAGAAGATGCAGCGGGCGGGTCACAGCCCCTTCCCCCCCCTGCCTGAATTGAAGGTATTGGAGGAAATGCTGTCCACCTGTTACCAGGTCAGCATGATGCGTGAAGAAAATAGACCGGTCTCCATCCGTCTCATCATTGCTTCTCCTGATATTTTTCCATCGGATAAAGGACCGCCACGGGGCTTTCTCCGCCTGATATTCTCTACGACCAGACCCTTTAATGAATATGAGCTGCGCCGACTATCACCAGCTGTTGATTTCGAACGATCACTGGTCGGCGTGGAATACACTAAAGAGGGAGAACTCCTTATCTGGGGGCTGATCAATTCGGGCACCAGATGGCTGCAAAGCGAACGAGGGGGAGCCAAACAGCCAAACCAGCTACCTGACTCATTGGTCGTCCATGTGCATGGCCCCGGCATGTTGACCGTCAGTTGCGGCATCAAAAACCTGGCCGTGCTCAGTGCCGGCAAGATTATCAACGCCTCTACCAATGTATTCCAGGCGGTGTGGATGAAAAAACTGTTTGCCGATGCCAGGGAAGAACTGCTTGCCGCCCATGAACGATTGCGTACCCACTCGTCCATGCCGATGGCTAGGATCGAAGAGGATTTTGTCGAAAAACTGCAGGGACAGATGCTCAAACGCATTATCAGTGTTGCCCGCATGGCCAACCATGGTGGCACCTTTCTTATATTTCCCGAAGATACCCCTCCGGGCATCGCAAACGACGAACACATCCAACTCAAATACCGGTTTGTCGAGGATGAAGCCATCGGTCGTCAGAAACGACTGTTTCTACGAATCATCGAGACGGTAACCACCGCCCTGGGCGACCCGAACGACCCGGATCGGCTGGTTACCTGGCACGATTATGTAGCCCTGCGTAATGAGGTCATCTATGATCTCGAAGAGGCGATTTACGAACACGCGCAATTTGTAGCCAGCCTGGCGGCCGTAGACGGAGCGGTTGTGGTTACCAAAAACGGTGCCATCGGTTTTGGCGGAATGATAGTCGGCTCGCTGGACCAAGTGACCGAGATAGCCTTGGCCAGCGATATAGAAGGAAAATTGGTAAGCCTGAACAAAATTGAAGGTTCAGGTTCTAGGCATCGTTCGGTCTACCACCTCTGCAATGCCTTGCATCACGCAATGGCCCTGGTGGTCAG
The DNA here is from genome assembly GCF_055398265.1 of Desulfogranum aggregans. Lineage (NCBI taxonomy): Bacteria > Pseudomonadati > Thermodesulfobacteriota > Desulfobulbia > Desulfobulbales > Desulfobulbaceae > Desulfogranum > Desulfogranum aggregans. Next base: position 2,131,644 of record NZ_AP042447.1, read on the forward strand.
CCAGGACGGCGGAGTGCAACTCGCCAAATGGAGAAACGGCATTGTGACCTGCTGGGACCTAACCTCAACCACTTTTACTGAGGACAATTGAGCGGGCATCCATACTGCTGAAAGAAGGATCAACCCCCTGCATGAACTGCAGAGGGCTGACCCACTTTTCCCTCCAAGGGCGCCGCACCTCTGCTGGAGAGCCGAGTAAACCTCGCAGCAACGCGACGAAAAACCCTAAGGGCAGTATACCTTCTACTCGAGTTCTATGGCCATTCCTGCGGCCACTTCCCGTTTCTTCTCATCGCCCATGAGCATGCCCAGCATTTCCAAACTGAACTCTACCGCCGTCCCCGCTCCCCTGCTAGTAACGCAGTTCTCGTCAGTCACCACCGTGGTTGCGGCATAGGCATCACTGGCAAGTTGATCGATAAATAGCGGATGGCAGGTGGCGTTCTTTCCTTCCAGCAGCCCGTGTTCCTTGAGGACAACCGCCGGAGAGGCACAGATCGCGCCGTACAGTTTCTTTTCTGCAGCCTGTTTTTTGAGGATCTCAGCCAGCACAGTTGAGTTACGGAGGTTCTCAGCACCCGGTATCCCCCCTGGTACAGCCACCAGGTCATAGGTTTCGTCAGCACACTCTTCAATCCGTTTGTCCGCCTCAATCTTGACATTATGCGAGGAAGTAATGACCAGTTCGTTTACCGACGCCGTGTCCACCTGTGCACCTGCTCGCCGAAAAACGTCTACAATACTGAGCGCCTCGACCATCTCTATGCCGTCTGCAAGGGGCACCAATACTTTAATATCCATTCTTGTACCTCGTTGTAATTAATGGGAAAGCCTGGATTTTTCCTCACCGATGCCGCAGACCGGAAAACCCACTGTTGCGGAAAATCGGTAAAGACCTCGTCTGCATGATAGTTCAACAAGAGCCGAGCAATTGCAAATAAAAAAAAGCAGCGATTGTGCCACTCCTCCGGTTTCGCTGTTCACCCGCCCTGCACCGTCCTCATTCGTTGCCATACAACCCACAGCACCAGGGAGCAGAGCACCGGGACAACCGTCATCATGCACAGGACAGACAACTTGTCGCTCCATTCGAGGGAGAAAAACCACATGGCAAGGGACCCGGTCAGGAAATAGGAGAAAACCATGAGCGATGAAGCGGCCCCGGCATCGCGATCAACCTGTTCAAGTATCAGGTTGCTGCCTCCCGGCCTGCAGAAGGAAAAAAAGAAGGTAACCACGAACATGGGGCCGGTCAGGCGCCACGGCATGGGTAGCGCAGTACAGAGAAATCCCAAGGATGAGATAGCCATGCCCAGAAACGCCAGCGGAATCATGCGGTGCGGGTCATAGCGACGCGCCAACCTGGAAAAAGTCAACGGCGCAAAAACAAAAGCCATGGCATTCAGGGCAAAAAAGTAGCCAAACTGCCGCTCATCGTACCCCATTCGGGTTATATACAGATCAGATGACCCGGCAATAAAGGCAAATACCGGCATGCCGAAAATAGAGAGAGCCGTTAACAGCAGCATATACGGCAGGTTGGTCAACAGCCTGCCATAACTGGCAAAGGCCAGCAACACCCCCTCTGTCCTCCTTTCCTGTAGAGGGAGAGAATCGTCCATCAACCACACCCCGGCAAGGGCCACCACCGCCATGCCGGCCTGCAACAGGAACACCCATTGCCAGGAAAGCAACTCCATCACCCATGCCCCCAGGACAGGTGCAATCACCGGTGCAGCGGCAACAATCACCCCAATCTGCACAAATACACGTTGCCGCTGGGCACCACTGAACAGATCCTTGCAGATGGCAAACACAATGGCAGAGGCCGCTGCCGCGCCGGCACCCTGTACCACCCTGGAAACAATCAACATGTGCACATTCATGGACATGGCGCACAGCAGACAGGCGACAATGTAGAGGACAATGCCGGTCAACAGCGGCGGACGGCGCCCATACTTGTCCGAAAGCGGCCCATAGAGCAGCAGGCATCCGCAATAGGTGACAAAAAAACCTACCAGGGTCATGTTTACCATGACCAGCGGCTGCTGCCACTCTTTGACCAGCAGAGGGATGGCCGCCAGATACATGTCGGTGGAGAGCGGGGGAAACGCCGCCAACAGGGAAAACAGGAGTATGGGCCAGGAGATTAACTTCAACGATGCCTCGCAACAGGGAAAAAATATATCTCCACCTGATGAGTTTTGGTTCACCTGGCAGAAGACATTGCCATATGCCGCTTGAACGCATTCCGAATCCACGCTGTGCGCAGCATGCAGCAAAAAAAGCACCAACCCTACAGTGAAGGAGGAAAAAGATAAACAACAGAATGGGGCATGCACATGAAAACAGCCGTGATCCTGAACAGAACTGTAACCTTGTCTGGATTCGTCCCGCCGGGACAAACACGCATGCTCGGCAAGCGGAGGCCCCTCCGAAAGGGGCTCCAGGTCCTGGTCATCCCTGGTTCATCGCGGTGGCCACACAACAACACAGGTCATTTCGCCGATACGGTTTGGGCAGGACTTCGCAAAATCCGTGCTCCCGGTAATGGGCCAGTACCGGGTCATTGGAATACCCACTGGAAACAATGAGCCGGGCCTGTGGATGAAATTTTCGAATCTCCCTGGCCGCTTCCTTTCCCCCCTTGCCACCAGGGACAGTGAGATCCATAATCACCACATCCGGTGGTGAAGCCGCCTCCTGCATCTGGTGGTATATGGCGATGGCCTCGTCACCATCCTTTGCAGTGGCGACCACGTAGCCCTCCTGCTGGAGAATTTCGGTTACCAGGCGACGTATCATCTCTTCATCGTCCATGACCAGAACACATTTTTTTCTTCTATCATCATCTTTAAGCGGAGCAACAGGGAGTGGTTGCTGCTCCGGCAAATGCGTTGCTGCCGGTAGATATAGATGAAAGGTCGTTCCCTGGCCGGCAGTGGAGTCAACGGTAATGGTGCCGCCGTGATTCTTTACCACTGAGTGACATATGGCAAGCCCAAGCCCCTGCCCTTTTTTACGGGTGCTGAAATAAGGGTCAAAGATTTTTTCCTGATGCTCTGGCGGTATGCCCTCTCCTTGATCGCTAATGGTAAGGTGCACATACTTGCCGGGCAGCAGCAGAGAATCACCCTCTCCCTCAAGCAGGTGGTGATTGGCAGCAGTTATGGTCACTACCCCGCCGTGGCTCATCGCCTGCACCGCATTGCTCACTATATTCTGAAAAACCTGCGACAATTGCGAGCTGTCTGCCTCCACAGGCCAGAGGTCGGGAGCACAATTATAGATTAGCTCAACTTCGGCCTCTCCGATGGCCAACCGTGCCGCTTCTGCGGGCAAGGAAGCCAGGGAAATGCTTTTTTTCACCGGCTCCCCTCCCCTGGCAAAGGTGAGCAGTTGCTGGGTCAGGTCCGCCGCACGGACAGTCGCCTTATCTGCTGCCTTCAGATAGCCGCGAACCTTACTGCCTGCTTCCAGGGTGGAGAGGGCAAGATGAATGTTTCCCTGGATACCAAAAATAATGTTATTAAAGTCATGTGCCAGCCCACCTGCCAGGACACCGATGGATTCAAGCTTTTTCATTTTGAGCATTTCCGCTTCCATTCTCAGGGTATCGCTGATGTCCCTGAAAACGACTACCGCACCATAGACCTTTCCATCGCGTCCCTTAATCGGCGCCCCGCTCAAGGCTACATGTTTCTCTTGCCGATCTCTGTGGCTGACCAGGATTACGTCCTCCTGCTGGTAGCTGCCATCTTCAATCAACTGCTTTATCAGGTGCTGATCACTCTGTTCTCCCGCCGGTGACCTGATCATGAAGACATCTTGAAAGTGGGTTCCTCTGGCTCGGCTCTGCTGCCAACCGGTCAACTCCTCACCGATATTGTTCAACAACACTACCCGACCGTTCTCATCGGTCGCGATAACGCCTTCGCCGATACTGCGCAGGGTGACTGCCAGTCGCTCCTGTTCTTCTTCCAGGGCCTGGACGGCAACTTTGCGCTCGTGTATATTTCTGGCCACGGCCAGCAGGTACTGGATTTCACCAAATGCTGTCAGCTTAAGCGATATCTCCATCCAGAAGGTATCCCCGTTCACTTTTTTTCCCATCCATTCGAAAGTCTGCGGTCCCTCGTCGATCACTTTTTTTATTTTCAACTGCCCATCCCTGAAGGAATATGGCCGCGTTGCCGGCAGGAGCTCCTTGAGCTGCATCTGCATGGCCTGAGAATAGGAACAACCAAACATCTCCAGCATGCCCCTGTTCACGTCGGCAATCGCACCGGTCTGTGCATCAATAAGCAGGATGGCATCTGTCGGCGTATTAAAGATTTCGCGGTAGCGCATTTCACTCTCAATCAGCGCCGCTGTTGACTGCTTTCGTTGCCTGATCTCTTCCTTGAGCGTCTTGTTCTGCCGTTCGATATCATTGATCTGCCTTTTAATCGCATCCTGCATGAGCCCAAAATGACGGGTCAGGTCACCCACCTCATCACGACGATCACTGGTCAGCTCAATATCCAGGTCTCCCTCGGCAATCGCCTTGGAGGCCTTGGTCAGTGTGATGATGGGCATTACTGCGCGGTAGAGCAAAAGGGACATAACCACCAGGGCCACCAGGCAGATAAAAACAAGCAGGCTGCTGATTTCCCGTTTAAATTGACTGACCTCACGGTATTTGTAATGTTGTGGAGCCGTAAACAACACCACCCACTCCCACGAGGGAAACGACCGAAACACACACCATTTCGGCCCCTCCTGCTCATGGACATAGTCCAATTCTCCTTCGGTCTGGTTTAAGATGGCCTGCACATATGCTTTGTCAGCCAAAGACATATCGCCGGCCGGCAGGGTGGGATGAAGGACTATTCCGCCTTTGTAATCGAGTATTACAGGGTATTCAGGGGTAAAATTCGTATGATAAAAACTGGATGCAACAGACTGCAGCGCCAATTCCTGAAACCCCTGCTTGTAGGCGTCGACCAGACCGGTCTCGGCCAGCTTATCATTATTGAGCTCAAGGATGGAAAGGATGGTGGTCAACTTATCGGTGTAGATAATCTCCTGTTCGGTATCAACAATTGTTGTCAATTTTTTTTCACCGAAATAGAGAACAACCGCCCAGGTCACCACAAAGGTCGCGGCAAGAACACTCAAGAGACGAATAAAAAGAGACTGATGCTTTATCATCATTCTACCAGCATAGCTTGATCAATCATCTGCATTGGAAACGTGATGCCAAGGCGTTTTGCCAGCCGCATATTCAGATACATTGTGGCCGACTTATTGAAGGCAATGGGTACAGATGCGGGTGCTGCACCCTCCAGAATACGTAATGCCGTTTGCGCAGCCCACTGACCTTGCTCCTCGGGCATGGTTGCCAAGGAGATGAGCGCATAGGAAGCCATCCATGTGTCCCAGTTGCCGGTGGGTACCCGTGTCTTTTCATGGATCAGTTGCCGCGCGGCCTCGGCATCCCAGTCACCGAGCGCAGCGGCATTACCGATCAGCAGCATATCGCACTCCTGCTGAAGACGGAGGTACTCCTGTTTCCACTGGGGGAAGGAGCCAACAAAACGTTTATCCAGCGTCCTGCCGATAGACTGTTCAAAATATGCGGCTTCCTTTCGGGCAGAGGCATCATCGCCTTTGAGAAAGGCTATTCGATCGCCCTTGGCGTATGGACGCAGGCTGTTAAGTAACTGGCCGATGAGCTGGACCTCAATCATGCCAGTCACATTGTCGGCTGGAAAACCATACTCGTCCGCACTCCAGTTTATGCCGCAGAAAACAACGGGAAGTGCACTCCCGACCAGGTGGGGAGCCACCAGGTACCTGGCAGCATTGTCATCAGAGATGATCAACAGGTCCGGTCTCCAGGTTTCTATTGTCTGCCTGGCCTGGAAAGCTGCTGTGGTAACAGAGGTTTCGTCAGCATTGCGTTTACTGTCCATGTAGATTATTTTCAGTTCAACCGTCCCTTGCTCAGTAGACAGGACCATACCCTGCTGATCGAGCATTACCTGAAAATAATCAGCTATGGATGCGGTTATGCCTCTGGTCCAGGGAAACTGATAATGGTAGGAGTTGACCAACAGTATTTTTGGGCGCTGTGCTACTGTAACGGTAGTGGTCGTGGTTGAAGAGGGTTGTTTTTTCTGGTCGTCAGGGGGGGAACAGCCAACGCACAAAAGCAGGATGCCGAAGGCCAGGCAAGAGGAGAGCAGTGCGGTGAGAAAAAACTGCCGTCTGTCGGGTGCTGAGAAGTGAACCAGAACTACATTCGCCATAAAGGGTATACCTAGTGGCCCAAGTGCGTCACAACAGGTGGGACCATGAGCTGATAACAGCAGGCCGAAGCTATAGGATAATTGTGCATCGACGCTACCGAACTTCTCTTATATATTCCAACTTTCAACAAGAAAAGCAAGCAGGAGAGCACCTCAAGCCCTGGGTATGGAGTGATAGGTCATCATTGACTCAACCACCTTTCCTGTCAGCCGACATCTTTTTCGCGCCGCGCCCATGCGTGGAGAAAAACCCCTCATGGACCTGAATACCGCTTTCCGCATCCTCCAACTTAACCGACGAGCAACACCCCGGGACGTCAAGCGCGCCTATAGAACGCTGGCCAGCAAGTGGCATCCCGATCGTTTTCCTGACGACCGGAAACGCAGACAGCTCGCCCAAAAAAAAATGCAGGCACTCAACAGTGCCTACAGCCTTGCCATGCAGCAACTAGAGACCGGTCGACAAGAAGCAAGGAGCCCCTGCACCATTTTTTCAGCCCCCCTGCCGGTCAAGCATCGGTTCTGGACCCATCTTTTTTTGGGACTCCTTGTCTGCGGCCTGGTCCTGACCCTGGCAATGAAATTCATGGTCCCTTCCCCGGCAGAGCACCCCTCACCTGAGCGCACTCACTCTTCCCCGGGTCACAGCTTTACCGACAATGCAGCGACATTATGGCTCAAGGCCGAGCGCTTTAACCACTTCCCCCGGTCCGCCCTGAAAACCGTCCAGCGCAACCTGACCCGCCTCGGTTATGATGTCGGACAGCCGGATGGTTTTTTTGGGCCTCGAACGATGAGCGCTCTGCGCCTGTTTGTCAATGATTTCGGTCCAGTTGCGGCCATGCACACTCCGAAAGACATCCTGGAAGCGTTGACCCTTCACGTCCGGGTGGCGGATGCTCATCCCCAGTGGCGGACAATCGTCGGTTTGCAGACCTTTCATCGCTGGCTTGAGGATCACTCATTTTCCGAAACTTCAGTTCAGAGCGGTTCAGACGCAAAAAGCAACCTGTTGATCCAGCTCACAGATCAGTACCTTTTCTCCACCAGCACCCCGCCTCCTCTTCCTCTGCCGGCCACAGGTATCCTGTGGAAAAAATCGCAGGAACCAACGATGGACTCGCTGCTCCTCACAGGGGCTCCGCGTGCAGGAGTGCACTGCCTGATTAAAATGGTGGACGGGACAAACGGAGAAGAACTGGTCTATGGATTTGTACGCGCAGGAGAAGTACTGGAAGTACCCTGCCCGGAGACAAGTTGCCTGCTGAAGCTGGCTGGCGGATCCCATTGGTATGGTAAAAATTTTCTATTCGGCCCAGAAACCATTCATGCACAGGCCAGGATTGCAGGGAACAACGCCCAGAGCTCTCCTGCCCAACGACGGATCGATCTGGCCGCCCACCTTTCCGGGCACAACCACCGGAAAACCACGCGGTCTGTCTTTACGTTTTAAATACAACAGGGCAGCGCCGACACAATCCGGCTGCTGCCCAGCAGAAGAGAGAAAATGGTGTGTACCCTAGCCGCATCCACCACCGGTTCCGGTACAGGCACCGCTTGCGCAAGGGTTTCTTCCCTTTAACCTGGTGGTGGTTTTTCCCTCATACACCACGCGCAGCCCCTCTTCAATAAAGCCAGCGGCCTCCACCGGCCTCACCCCTGAGCTCTTCAGCACTTCAGCCGGTGTCTCGCCTATTCCGCTGACCAGCACTGCCCGGCAATCGCCAAGCAATCTTGCCAGTTGGTGCCACCGTTTCAAACCTCCTCCAGCCTGAACAGCAGGGCGATCCTCAACCTTGCGATAACCATTCCCATCTGGCTCCCATATCTGGAATGAGGCCGCCTCGCCGAGGTGCTGATTAATGAGAATGCCTTCGTGGGTCGCTACGGCAACATACGGACGCCTATCAGCTGGTTGAGGTTTCATGGATGTACAGGCAGAAAGACAGCTTCGAAATTCCTCTGTTCGGTCATCGTCAAGCAGCCCCACCGCATCTGCTCGACATCGGGTGCAGTGACGCATCTGCGGCAGATACTGTTCGGCCATACTGCGGATACTCTCCATGGCTTCCTTTCCAGGCTGTTCCAGGTGCCCAAAGGGCGTATTGGCGTTGGGGAACAGGGCCATACAGTTGAGCAGGTCCACACCCAGCTTTTTCATGGTTTGGGCGATTTCCTCCACATGGTGATCGTTCACGCCCGGGATAACGATACAGTTGACCTTCACGGTGATATCATGTGCCTTCAGTTGTTGAATGGCGGCAATCTGCCTGGAGAGCAGGAGCCTGGCAGCCTGCAGACCTCGGTAGACCACCTTATCATCCTTGACCCAGGCGTAAACCTCTTTCCCGACTTCAGGATCAACCGCACACACGGTAATCGTTACATGGCTCACTTCAATTTCGGCCAATTCGGGGATATAGGGGCCTATGTTCATTCCATTGGAAGATATGCACAGCAGCATTTCCGGATGGTTCTTGCGTACCAGTCGCAGGGTCGCCATGGTCTCTTCGCCGTTGGCAAAGGGGTCTCCTGGACCGGCAATACCGGCAACGGTAATCCGTGGCTCCTTCTCCAGCACCCGCTGCATGTAAATTCCTGCCTGTTCAGGGGTGAGTACCTTACTGGTAACTCCTGGCCGTGATTCATTCACGCAATCATATTTGCGGTCACAGAAGTTGCATTTGATATTGCACTTGGGGGCTACAGGGAGATGCACTCGACCATACTGCCCTTTTGCCTTGGCGTTGAAACAGGGATGCCGATGATAATCTTTATCGGTAATTTTTTTCATCTTTTCTCCTCTTCTCATTCAGGGCGATGGGGTTACATGTAGGTGTAGCCAACCGGAGAATCGCTCTGCTTCTTGGCGATAATGGTATTTGTTACAGTGTCGAACAGGCTCTGGGCGCCGTGATAACCAAGATGGAGTATGCGCTGCCCTCCAACCCGGTCATGAATGGGAAAGCCGACCCTGATAAGGGGGATGTCTAACTTCCTGGCAAAGGTGTAGCCTTTGGAGTGACCGACCACCAGATCCACCTCCAACTCTTCCGCCAGCGCCTCGATATCGTAAAAGTCGACGTTTTCTTTCACCACGGGCATTGCACCTTCCATCCCTTCCATCACCCGGCTGATGGCCTGCTGCATTTGACCGCTGTTGCCTCCCGACGCACACAACACCGGTTTGATTCCTATCTCGGCCAGAAAGGAGGTCAACCCCACCACCAGGTCCTCTTCGCCGAAAACCACTGCCCGTTTGCCGAAAATATACTTATGGCCGTCAACCATCGCGTCAATCAACCGGCCTCGGGCTGCACGATATTTCTCCGGCATCTCTCTGCCGGATAGTGTCGACAGCACCTCCATCAAGGCATCGGTTTCCCGCAACCCGATGGGCAACCCTTCTTCATAGCGCGGGGTTCCGAACTGTTTTTCCAGCACCTTGCCGGCTGTTTTGCCTGGCAGGGTGGAGCCCAGTTCGATACTGGCCTTTGCCCCGCCCATCTGGCGTACTTCATCAAAGGGGGTGCCACCCTTGGGAACGAGAGGGTAGTCATTGAGTGCCGGTCCATCCAGGGTGTCCGAATAATCGGGCATGAGGGTAATGGGCAGCTCGAAATCCTCACACACCTCTTTCAGGTACCGAATATCAGCTGCGGAGATAAACCCGCTAAACAGGTTAACTCGATCGTGCATGGCGGCCGTCGGCTCAACAAGTTGTTCCACCATCGCGGTAGTGGCAGCATGAAACCCCTCCATGTGGGTGCCCGCATAGCTGGGAGTGGAAACGGTGACTACCAGCGGAGAGTCTTCGCTCCCGAACTCCTCATGATATTCCTGAAGAATCATGGGAACATTATCGCCAATGGTCTCCGTAAGGCAGGTCGTGGCCACCCCGATGATCGCCGGCGTGTACTTTTCCGTGACGTTTTTCAACCCCAGCTTCAGGTTGGCTGCACCTCCGTAGACAGCATGCTTTTCCCCCAAAGAGGAAGAGGCAATATCAATGGGCTCATTAAAATGGCTGATGATGTAGCGGCGCATGTAGGTAGCACATCCCTGAGAGCCATGAAGAAAAGGGACGCACCCCTCAACCCCGCGAAACGCCAGCGAGGCACCCAGTGGTTTGCAGAGTTTGCAGGCATTAGTCGTTGAAGTGTAATTGGGCATCTTAGTCATCACGCACGCTCCTCTGATCGACGGGGAACAAATTTCCAGACCGGACTCATCACCGATCCATAGACTTCACGGGCAAAATTGAGCATACCCTGAAAACCGGCCAGCATCTCTTTGCGTTCATGGTTGTGGTCGCAGAAGGCAACCCCAAGTTTATAGGCGATGGGCCGCTCCTTCACCCCCCCCACAAAAAGGTCCACGTCTTTTTCCTTCATGAACGCGGAAAGCTCCAGCGGGTTGGAATCATCGACGATGATGGTGCCTTCATCGGTAATCTCTTCCAGTTCATCGTAATCCTGACGCGTTCCAGTCTGCGAACCAACCATCACCACGTCCATGCCTATCAAGCGGAAGGCCTTGACCAGGGAAAAGGCCTTGAAGGCTCCACCAACATAAATGGCCGCTTTCTTTCCTTGGAGTGCTTCCCGGTAAAACTTCAGTTCGGGAAGCAGGGCTTCCAACTCACTGCGGACCACCTCGGCAGCCTTCTCCATCAATGCAGGATCCTTGAAATACCTGGCCACTTCGTACAGCGCATCAGCCATATCCTCGACCCCGAAATAGGATACCCTGATAGAGGGGATCGCATATCGTTCCTCCATCATATCGGCGAGTTCCATGGTGGCTCCGGAACACTGAACCACATTCAGGGCTGCTCCATGGGCCCGCTGGATATCAGCTATACGCCCGTCGCCGGTGATATTAGCCACCACCTGAATCCCTATCCGCTCGAAATACTCACGAATCAGCCAAATCTCTCCGGCGAGATTGAAATCACCAAGGATGTTGATGGAATACGGGGAGACATCACTGATGTCGCCAGTGCCCACCAGACGGCCCATGGCCTCACAGGCTGCTTCATAACCGGCCCGCTTGTTGCCTTTAAATCCTTCCGACTGCACCGGCAGCACAGGTATCCCCTTGTCCTCGGAGACCTTTTTACAAACAGCCTCCAGGTCATCACCGATGAGGCCGACAATACAGGTGGAATACACAAACGCGGCAGCCGGGTGGTGGCGGTCGATCAACTCACGCAATGCTGCCTCCAGCTTCTTTTCTCCGCCAAAGATCACGTCCATTTCCTGAAGATCGGTAGAAAAAGAAAGCCGGTGCAATTCCGGTCCGCTTGACAGGGCACCGCGGATGTCCCAGGTATACACGGCACAACCGATCGGCCCATGCACCAGATGCAGGGCATCAGCAATGGGATAGAGTACAACCCGTGAACCGCAGAATACGCACGCCCGCTGACTCACGGCTCCCGCAAGGCTGTCTTTGTTGCAGTCAATGTCAAAAGGTGCCGTCCCTTTGGTGTGGACTTGACCTTTTCGCTGATCCAATACATGTGCAGCTTTCATTGCCGGGTATCCTTTAATCATGAATTTGCAGAAAGTAGTTTCCCTTATAGGGCAAGCAGCGTGCCACTCCCCAGAATAAAATTTTAGTAAGTTATATCAAATTGTTATAAAAAAACTCTTCAAATCCAGACTCCTCTGCGATAGAAGGCCCGGTAGGCAACAACACTTAATTGAAAAAAAAACTACAATTTTGAACAATACGATCGACAGTCACCTCCCATGCCGACAAAGAGGTAAACACCGCACACAATCCTTACCTCGTCTATATACTCAAGGACTGTTAAACCGCAGATTGACAAAAAAAAGTATATCTGGTAGGACCCTGCTTGTTTCTGCAAATAGAAACGGAGAGATACATGGACTCATCAAGCGAGCTGGCAACCGTACTTGCCAAAATTGACGACCCGGAAACTATGGCCGGATTTCTTGAGGAAATCCTCACGCCGGGGGAAAAAAAAGATATTACCCTTCGCTGGCGTTTACTCCTCGATCTCTATGCAGGAAAAACGCAAAGGGAAATCGCTGCACAGTACGGCATCAGCCTGTGCAAAATCACTCGAGGATCAAAAATTCTCAAAAAAAGTGCCTCCGTTACCAGAGGACTGCTCAAACGATACGGCGAAACAGGAGAAAACACGTCATGAGTAACAAGCTGATCAGGAAAACGACCCAGTGTCTGGCCGCCTCCATACTGGTAACGACCCCGGCCATAGCCTACGAATTGCCGGCCGTCAACCTGGGATTCACATCCTTTGTGGACGGTGGGCCGCCGGCAGGCCCTGGGCTGTACTTTACCCAGTACCTTCAGTATTACAGTGCAGACAGCTTAATGGATGGTGATGGAAACGAGCTTCCCCTACCTGATCCTGATCTTGACGGCTGGATCAGTTTAACCCAGTTCATCTATCAATCTGATCAAGCTGTACTCCTGGGCGGCAAATGGGGGATGGACGTCATCATCCCGTATGTCTCCCTGGGCCTGGACTACGACGTCGACAACTCCATGCTGCCGCAGGCCAACGGTGCCGGATTCGGTGACCTGCTTGTCGGCCCCTTTCTTCAGTGGGATCCAATCATGGGCGCCAACGGTCCGAAATTCATGCACCGGGTAGAACTGCAGCTGATCTTTCCCACCGGGAAGTACGACCAGGATAAATCCATCAATCCGGGAAGCAACCACTTCTCCTTCAACCCCTACTGGACCGGAACTTATTTTTTCACCCCGGAGTGGACCATCACCAGCCGTATTCATTACCTCTGGAACGCCGAAAACGACAAGCCGCACTCGTCCTATGGAGCGATCGATGATATTCAGGCAGGACAAGCCATCCACCTCAATTTTTCCACCGCCTATGAGGTATTGCCCAAGCAACTGCGCATAGGATTGAACGGGTATTACCTCAAACAGCTCACCGATACCGAAGCAGATGGCAACGAACTGGAAAACAGCAAAGAGCAGGTGCTGGGCCTCGGCCCCGGTCTGGTGTGGCATATTTCCCCAGATGATCACCTGTTTTTCAATGCCTATTGGGAAACGAGTGTGGAAAACCGCCCCGAAGGCAGTCGCTATAACCTGCGCTGGGTCCACCACTTCTAAAAGCTCCTGCCCTATCCATCGGAGTGTCGCCACCGATGGATAGGGCTCGGCTCACCCTTAATTCCTTTCACTAATAAGGCGCTCCCCCAGAAGAGGGTACTCCTTTCCACGGCCAAATTCCGATCCGCCTTTTTCTCTTTCAATGGAGACAAAACTGACCTTTTTTATTACATTCCCTGCAAACTTGTTTACCTGACCCAGGCAGAAATATACCCGAATACTCCCACGGTTAAGAGGCAAGATATTGGCTCCGCATACCAGGCATTCTGTGCTCCTGAAATTCCTGCTCCACCTGCACCCGAAAAAAGTTGCAGCAGACACCCTCCGCTTTCGTCTCAGCTTTGGTCTGGGCGGCATGTGTGTCACCTTGCTCCTGGTCCTCTTTTTTTCGGGCATAACCCAACTCGTTGCCTACACTCCCGAGCCAGCAACCGCCTACGATTCGGTTTCCGCGATGTATGCGCAAGGCTCCCTCAGCGGCTGGATACGAAATATCCACTACTGGGCTGCCAATCTCCTGGTCATTGTTGCCGTCCTGCATTGCTGCCGCGTCTATCTTACCGGCGCCGTCACTCCTGAGCGGGCGTGGAACTGGTACATGGGACTGGGGCTGCTCTTTTTGGTACTTTTCGCCAATTTCACCGGCTACCTCCTTCCCTGGGACCAACTCGCCTACTGGGCAGTGACCATTTTTCTCAACATGCTCGAGTACCTCCCTCTGCTTGGTCCCCAACTGACCGCGCTTCTCCAGGGGGGCGACGAGCCTGGCAGGCAGACGCTCGCGGCCTTTTACGCCCTGCATACCGGCATATTACCCATGTGTCTGCTCATTGCCTCGGCCTACCATTTCTACATGATCCGCAAGTGCGGGGGGCTTGTCCGCAGACGTTCACTGGATAAAGACCGTTTGGTTTTTACTGCCCCTCACCTGATCGTTCGGGAAGCGGCTGTCGGCTGTAGCCTCATTGCCGCTGTCGCTGTGTTTGCAGCGCTGGTGGATGCACCACTGGCGGAAATGGCCAATCCCGGCATGACCCCCAATCCGGCAAAGGCGGCCTGGTTTTTTCTTGGTTTTCAGGAACTGCTCATTCACCTGCATCCCCTGTACGCCATCGGTATCATTCCGGTATTCATGGGTGCGGCCCTTCTCGCTTTACCATGGATAAACGGCGGCTACCTTGAGGAGGGGCAATGGTTTGATGGACGCGGAGGCGGTACGATTGCCTGCTGGTCTGCTGCTGCCGCCGTGGTCGTCAGTGGGGTCCTCATTCTCATAGATGAACAGATCCTCAACTCCAGCAGGACCCTGGCCGCACTTCGTCAGAGTCCGCTGCCGGCGGCCATCCTGATCGGCTGGTACGCTATTCTGTATGCGGTGCTTGTCCGCTGGGGTAAAATCGGACGGGCCCGTGCCATTATGGCAGGATTCATTTTCACTGTTGTCTCCCTTTGCTGCCTGACCCTCACAGGTCTCTGCTTTCGCGGAGCAGGGATGCAGCTTCTCTCCTTTTCCTAAGACGTGCCGGTCATGCTGTCGAACCATCAAACAACCGCAACACCGCCGAAGAAAGAGCTCGAGCCGTCACCAAGGCGACGATTCCTCAATGGGGTGTGGAAACTGCTGGCATTAATCGTCAGCCTGGAATTCGCCTGGGTGTTTGCGTCAATTCTTCGCGCTGCACACCGAAAAAGGAGCGGCCGGACACAGGAAAACTTCGTGCCGGCCGGCAATACGGAGGACTTTGCCAACAGCTCGGTGACCGCCATACCCAGAGGACAATTTTACTTGGTACGACAGGCTGACGGCAGTTTTTTGGCCCTGTCTAAAACATGCACCCATCTAGGCTGCTCCCTGGTCTGGGATGAAGAAACCGACCGCTTCATCTGTCCCTGCCATCGATCAAGTTTTGATCGATCCGGGGAGGTTCTGACTCCTCCTGCCGTACGCGGGCTGGATAATTACCCTATACGCATAGAAAACGGTCTCGTCCTCGTCAACGTGGCAGCTCCGCAGAAATGGACAGGAGCCCAGCAAAATCGATCGGTGAGCCTGTGAACCGCAATCAATCGCCCGGTACAGCATCCTCTACCGTCAAGCAGACCGCGTGGTGGGAAGGTCTCGCTTTGATCGCCCTGGTCATCCTGCTGAGCACCCCGTTTATCTACGGTTATCGACAACAGGCCATGCCTGCCGATCCGGATGCCCCACGGCCAGCCTTTGTCGGTTCAGGTCAATGCCAGGCCTGCCACCTGGCTGAGTACTCCCAATGGAAAGGATCCGACCATGATCTTGCAATGGCGGAAGCCTCGGTTGAGAGCGTACTCGGCGACTTTGACGATGCCACTTTTCTCGATCCACATACAGGCAAAACCAGCCGTTTTTTTACCCGTAACGGCCGCTATATGGTCGAAACAGAAGGACCGGACGGCACCCCGGCCACCTTTACCATCACCCATACCTTTGGCCACCGACCGCTCCAGCAGTACCTCATCCCTTTTCCCGGAGGACGTCTGCAATGTTTACCGATCGCCTGGGATACGGAAAAACAGCAGTGGTACAGGCTTCCTCCATACACCGTTGACGGACCTGATGACTGGCTCCATTGGACCAATGGCGGCCAAACATGGAATGCGATGTGTGCGGAGTGCCACTCGACCAATGTGAAAAAAAACTATGCAATGGCAACCGACAGCTATGCTACCACCTGGTCGGAAATCAATGTTGGCTGCGAAGCCTGTCACGGTCCGGCCTCGGAACATATTGCCTGGGCCAAGAGACCGCCCCTGGGTCGCGGAGATACCCCCACTTTCGGCCTGGTTGTCTCCACCCAAAGCATGTCGCCAGAACAACAGATAGCCCTTTGCGCACCCTGCCATTCCAGAAGATACCAGCTGGGAGACAACACCCATGAAAGCCATGAGGTCCTGGACCTGCTTGTTCCTTCACTTCCGAGCGAACCGCTGTATTTTGTTGATGGACAGATAAAGGAAGAGGTGTATGTATACGGGTCGTTTGTGCAGAGCAAGATGTATCATCGGGGGGTCAGGTGCAGCGACTGCCATAATGTTCACGCCCTTACCCCACTGCTTGATCACGAGCGCTCAAACGCCCTCTGCTTGCAATGCCATCGGCAGGCCGAATACGATGCCTACAGTCACCATTTTCATAAAGCGACCTACAAGGGCAAGCCCAGCAAGGGGAACTCATGCGTGCGCTGCCACATGCCCGGGCGCTATTATATGGGTATTGATTATCGGCCGGATCACAGTCTCAGAGTTCCCCGACCGGATCTCAGCCAGAAGCTGGGCACCCCTAACAGCTGCTCTGCAGCGGATTGTCACAGCGACAAACCCCTTGCATGGATCACTCAGCACTATACGCAATGGTATGGAGAAACACGGAAGCCGCATTACGGAGAGGTTCTTGCTCTGCAGGAAAAAAATGCTCCCGCAGCCGCTGCATCCCTCTCTGAACTGAGCAGCGACAGCCTCCAGCCCGCTATCATCCGTTCAGTCGCCCTTTCCTTTCTCAGCCGATACCCCGGCCCGCAGACCCAACAGGCGATCAGACTGGCGCTCAACAGTGAAGAGGCCTTGCTTCGCCATACAGCCCTGCGGATGCTCCAGGGACCGGAACAAGGTACCATTATCCGCGACATCGCTCCCAAATTGTATGATCCGGTCAAAGCTGTGCGGATAGAAGCCGCACTCAGCCTCCTCCAGCTGCCCCAGGAAAAAATCAAAGAACAGGACCGTGCCACCCTTGCCCGCACCATTGAAGAATACAGGGAGGCCATGGCCTACAACGGCGACTTTGCTCCCCAGCGATTCAACCTGGGAAATCTGGAGCGCACATTGGGCAACAGCCTGGTTGCGATTGACTATTACCGTCAGGCCCTGGCCATTGATCATCACTTTGTACCGGCCAAGGTCAACCTGGCCATGGAGTTGAACAAAATTGGAGACAATGAGGCGGCAGAGAATCTCTTCAGGGAGGTGGCGGCAGCCCATCCGCAGCTCTACCAGATCCAGTACTCGCTCGGCTTGCTCCTGGCTGAATTGCATCGGTATGCCGAGGCGATCGAATTCCTGGAAAAAGCTGCCCACGGAATGCCGGACAACAGTCGACCAGCGTACAACCTGGCCCTGGTCCTGCTCAAACTCAAACGCTATTCTGATGGTGTAAAACGGCTGGAAGCACTGGTAGGACGCGAGCCGTCAAACCAGGAATATTTTACCACCCTGGCACAGCTCTATCTCAATTTCGGGAAATATTCCGAGGCACGTCACCTGGCGGAATCGGTTCTGGAAAGGGAACCCGATCACCCTTCGGCAAAGGAATTACTGCGGCTCCTGGGCCAGTGATAATCAGCATCTTGCTCAGCCATGACCCTGCGCACCGGCTTAGCGTTGTCCGAATGGAGAACCTGGAAGAAAGGCAGGATCACACCTGCGTAAGGTGAACTGGCAGGAAAAACAGAAAGGATCAGGGGTTGAGGCAGGAAACTGGTAAGGGAAGCTCGTTCTGCTCGGCGGCAATAGCACTGTATAAAAAAACTGCATCATCACCCATGCCGCCTCCGGCAAAACAGGGATGATGATGCAATTTTACGCTGCCTACTTACGCTTAAAACTGAACTTCTGTCCGCCAAGGCTGGCTTCATACATCAGCCCCCCCTTGGTGATCTGAAAGGTAGCCATGCCTTTATTGTAGCCGGCACTGCCGATGGCTGCATTATTTTTTCCGCCGCTTGCTGTTGCCGAGCTGCCGCTGGTGTTGGCGGACGCTCCGGCCGCTGCGGTCAGAACCGTTGCCTGAGCTTCTGCACCGAACTCAAAGTTGCCATTGGTGAATTCGTCCAGGGCACGTTTATCCTGGAAAAAGACAACCTGACTGAATCCAGTGGCGCCGAGCTGAAAGCCGACACTGGCTTGGGTCATGGAGGTATCGCCGATATACTTGCCCTGCTCATACACCCGCCCCTCGCCATAGGCACCGCCTACAACAAAGCCAGCCTTGCCGATGGTCGGAAAAAGGGCATAACCATAGGCGGTTGAAAACATATCCCCGACACCGCCACCAATAAACATTTTCTGGGTTTCCTGGTACTTGTCCGCCCAGGCGGCGGTACTGACGGCCAACATCACAACAGCAAACACAAGGACACGGTAAACGGATTTCATTTCACACCTCATCATGGTAGAGATTGATAATGGCACTGCCTTGGTTATTCGTAGCGTTCCTTTCAACCGATATACAAAGAAAAATGATCCAGCCAGCAAACTCCCCCACTCACAGGGACGGCGAGAAGGCCTACAGGTTTGTCAGTGCCACTTACTCAATGAACTGCAGATTCAAGCCCAGAAAAACCTGCCATTGCGGCTGTCCGGCTCCCCGATCAGCAACCGACACCTGCGGTTCGATAAAAACATTGAAGACCGTGTGCCCTCGCTTGATCACGTGGCCTATGCCTAACCCCACGGGAATATTATAATCATCATTTTCCAGATTGTAGGTCCAAATCGGGGCCATTCGCAAATAAGTACCACCTCCGAGCTGATAGAAAGCAAACGGCTGAAACGCCGCGATGTTGACATCGGCACGACTGTCTTCGCCTGCAAAGCTCTCCTGCCACGAGAGGAGATAGCCATATTGATTTTTTTTTGACCTGCCAGCAAACAACACGTTGACCAGGCCTGCCGACCGCTTTTCTGTTCCCATTGCATCCTCAGGTGCTGTGGGGCAGTCAATTGGGGTCCAAAACCAAAACTCACTGCCGGATTGCCTGTCACAAACAGATAAGCGGCAAAAAGATTAAGATCACCAAGGCCGGTTGTGGTACCGGAAGACTGAACCGGGAAGGTATTCATCGGCAGCGAAGCCCGCAGCAAACAAAGAATCACTCTGCATGCAAGTTGCGCCATCACAGCTCTTTGCCATCTTGAGCAGCGAACACGGCTTTCCAGTCATCTTTCATGCTGATGACATGCCAACCTCGCTGTCCGGCCTCGTCCATCAGTGACTGCGGAAATGCACCAAACGGTGTTTTCTCCAACCCGTTGGCAGGGCCGTAGGCATACTCACGTTCAGCATCATCGTGAAATACCAGCATCATGAGTCGTGCGCCATCACCGGCCCCAACCCACTCCAGCATTTCCCGATCACCGGCTGAATTACCAAAAGCCGCGATAGGTCGTTTCCCGATAAACTTGTTGATAGCAACCGGTTTTCCTTTCTTGTCATCGATAAAATCGATTTCTGCAAGACGGGTCAGTTGGGGTTTCCCGTCTTTGACCTCATACTCGGTTTTGATGGATGAACCAATGACCTGCTCCGGTGGGATTCCGTAGACTTCCTCGGTCATCGGACGCATGAATTCAATGCCGCCCCCGGAAACAATATAGGTTGTAAAGCCATTGGCCCGCAGGTAGGCCAGCAGCTCCAGCATGGGTGTGAACGTCAGTTCTATATACTTGCGCTTGAAACGCGGATGAACCGATTTTTCTATCCACTCTTGAACAATAGCTTCGAATGCCGCCGTACTCATGCCGGCGTGGGAAGCCATAACCAACTGGAGCAGTCCTTTCTCGCCAGCCGCGGCAAGCGCCTTGTGGTCGTTTTCAAGAACCGCTTGGAAGGGCTGGGTCGTTTTCCATTCCGGATGCTCGGGGGCCAGCGCTTTAACACGATCCAGGGCAAAGGCCAGCTGGGTATACATGGGATGCTCAGTCCAGAGTGTCCCGTCGTTATCAAAGGTGGCGATACGATCGCCTTCAGGGACAAAGTCTTTGGATTGCGGCAGGGTAACGCTCTCGACAAACTCTAAAATAGCCGTTTTCGCTTTGCCTTGATTCCAGGATGGCAGGGGATCAGCGGCCCGGCTTTGCGCAGCGAACAGTACACTGCTTATAATCGCTAGAAAAAACATCAAACGTGGTAAACTTTGCTCACATCTCATACCTGAGACCTCATTTCGCATGAAGGTTATCGGATCAGCCTGCATTCCCGATCATCATCATTTCAGCACGTTAGACCTACACCTGTGCAGGGTTCAAAAAAGTCACCGGGCAGCATCCCGTCTCAATAAAAATATCTGCATTGGCCAATGCGAGACCAAAAGTATTGTATTTAGCCTGCCATTCTTGGACGCCCCGCGCGCGTGCCTGGCGAGTCTAAGCCTGACAATAACAATATATTAAAGTAAACAAGACGTTAAGTCGTCACGGATTCATGATTAAACTAAAAGGGATTCAGTCCGGACTGCGAATATCGCGAAAAAAAAGCAGCCACGGAATCCCGAGGCTGCCTTCATATCATCAATGTCCGCTTGCCCCCGCCTTTAGTTTGAGAACTGTAGGCACGTTTTACTGCAGTCGAAAAATAAAATCACGTAATATCAGCACGTTGCACTTTCAAGTCTCCTGATTTTGGTCAAAACCTGTAGGCACACGTTTGAGTAGTTTGTTATTGACAGGTTGGGGATACGCATTTAGCATGATAGGCAATCATGTATTTGCGAACTACTCAACGAAAGAACAAAGACGGCTCGGTAACAAAATACTACCAGCTGGCCCATAACGAACGGCATCCGGTCACCGGTAAGGTGACTGCTAAAATTATCCACAGCTTCGGGCGGGCAGACCAGTTGGACCGTGAAGCCTTGGTGCGGTTATGCCGATCCGTTGCCAGAGTCTGCGGCGTCGAGGTTATTGATCCTCTGGACGGTGAAGTGCGCAAAGGCGGCTTGCCGGAAGATGTCAAGATCCTCCGGACCGTCGATTTCGGTACAGTTAAAATCATCGAGGAACTGTGGGAGCAATACGGTATCGGCAAAATATTCAGGGAGGTTGCCAAAAAGAAGCAGGTTCCCTATGAAAAAGCCCTGCTTGCCATGGTTGCCAATCGACTGTGTACTCCGGAATCAAAACTTGGTGTTTGGGACAGGTGGCTTGAAACTGTATATCTGCCAGGGTGTGACAGCTTGCAACTGCATCACATGTATGAGGCCATGGACTTGCTCCATAGCCATTCGGATAAGGTAGAGCGGGAGATCTTTTACAATGTGGCCAACCTGCTGAACCTGACGGTGGATCTCATCTTCTATGATACCACTACAGCATCTTTTGCCATTGATTATGAGGATGAGGAAGGCCCGCGGCAGTATGGTCATACGAAAGAAGGGACATGGGCGCCTCAGGTCGTTGTCGCCCTGGCTGTTACTCGAGAGGGTATCCCTGTGAGAAGTTGGGTATTCCCCGGCAATACTGCTGACGTCAGTACTGTCGAGACCATTAAAAGCGATCTTCGAGGGTGGAATCTTGGCAGGGCGCTGTTCGTTGCTGATTCCGGGATGAACTCCGAAGGGAATCGAAAGGAACTGGCTAAGGCCTGCGGCACATATCTGCTTGCCACCAGGATGGCCAGTGTCAAGGAGGTTAAGGAAACAGTTCTTTCGCAGCCAGGTCGTTACAGGGAATTCTCTGAAAATCTTCATGCCAAAGAGGTGAACCTCGCCAACGGCAAGCGATATATCGTCTGTTATAATCCGTCGGAGGCCAGACGGCAGGCCACCCACCGAGAAAAAATTGTTGCCATGCTTGAATGGGAACTCAAGCAGCACAAAGACAAGAGTGCAACCAGGAAATGGGCTATAGCCCTGTTGGGTTCTCGAAGGTACAAAAAATACCTGACCATAACTGAGAAGGGCACCGTCCGGATCGACCGTAAAGCCATAAAGGCTGCGGCAAAGTATGATGGCAAGTGGGTACTGGAAACCAACGACATCCACCTGAGCCTTGAGGATGCGGCCTATGGTTACCGTGGCCTGATGGTCATTGAGCGGTGCTTCCGCTCACTTAAGCGTACGCAGATCAAAATGATGCCAATGTACCATTGGGCTGAAAGGCGAATAGAAGCCCATGTAAAAATATGTGTGTTGGCACTATTCGTAGAGCGGATAGCGGAGCTGAAATGCAAAAAACCCTGGTCACAGATTAGACGGGTTGCGTCTAAAATACAGGCAACGGAGTTCGCCACACCAGATCACAGTTTTTACCAATTAAATGAGCTACCCAAGGTGGCGAAGTCCATGCTGAACTGCCTTTCAATTGACCGACTTCACGAGGTTTTTGGTATAAAAACTGTTAAAAACGGTACTGCAATAACGTAGGCACACGCGAAAAACAGCGTCCTTTGCCAAGGCCCGCGGGAGCAGGCTTAGCGCCGAGGTGTTGATTTTGAATTTTAAACCCCAGCCCGCTTTGATCTGCTGTTGGATCTTTTCAAGATTGAATGACCCCGGAGACTGGGAAGGCGGGAACTCATTCATGGTCTGCAAAAATTGTGCAGCCAGCTGCTGCAGGGGTACGATCACATAGGGCCGGTCAAGAAACCAGTCATTGTAGGTATTGGAGTTGTGCTGTGCTTTTTCAAACGGATCGCGACGCAGGTGGAAGAGCAGTGGAATGCGCAGTTCTGTAAAAGGTTCACGCCATATCCCAAAGGCTTGTCCGCGGTTTTCCAGAAAGACTGCCTTCCAGGCATCGTAGCGAATAGCCACAATCTGCCCATCATCATTGACATAGAAGAATTCACTACGCGGCGACTCACTCGCCTTGCCGGTCAGGTAATCCAATTGATTGTAGCCGTCTATGTAATTTTTGTAGGTTCGTCCGATTATCTCGGTTCCCTGCTGCAGCTTGCCTTTGATGTCGGTTTCACCTGCGGCTGCGGCAAAGGTCGGCAGCCAATCCTCATGGGAAACAATACCATTGAGCACAGTATCAGCAGAAATATGCCCGGGCCAGCGAATAAAGGCCGGAACCCGGTAGGCCCCCTCCCAGTTGGAGTTTTTTTCACTGCGAAACGGCGTCGTCCCTGCATCCGGCCAGGTGTTGTAATGCGGTCCGTTGTCTGTGGAATAGAAAACAATGGTATTCTCGGCTATTCCCAGTTCGTCAAGGAGCGTGAGCAACTCACCCACATGCATATCGTGCTCGACCATGCCGTCGCTATATTCATCCTGACCGGAAATGCCCCGGTGCACGTCCTTCACATGGGTACGAAAATGCATTCTGGTCGCATTCCACCAGCAGAAAAACGGTTTACCGGATTCATGTTGACGCTTGATAAAATCCTTGGCCGCAGCAAGGGTCTCCTCGTCCACAGTCTCCATACGCTTTTTGGTCAATGGCCCGGTATCCTCAATCCGCTGGCTTCCATCCGCCTGCGCCCACGATTTGATCACCCCTCGTGGCCCGTACTGCTCCCGGAAGGTTTTACCATTGGCAAGGACCATATCCCCCGGATAATCTTCGTTCTCCGGCTCTTCTTCAGCATTCAGATGGTAGAGATTGCCAAAGAACTCGTCAAATCCATGATTGGTCGGCAGGTGCTCATCCAGGTCCCCCTGGTGGTTTTTTCCAAACTGTCCGGTTGCATACCCCAGGCTTTTCATCACTCCGGCAATGGTGACATCGGTCTCTTGCCAGCCTTCCTTGGCCCCGGGAAGCCCCACCTTGGTCATGCCGGTACGTACAGGTACATTACCTCCTAAAAAGGCTGCCCGGCCGGCTGTGCAGCTCTGTTGCCCGTAATAATCGGTGAATGACGCACCCTCATGGGCAATTCGGTCGATATTCGGCGTTTGATACCCCATCATGCCGCGACTGTTGACACTGATGTTCCACAGGCCGATATCGTCTCCCCAGATAACAAGAATATTTGGTTGGCTGCCTGCCTGATCAGCGGCATAGACCTGCCCTTCACGCAACGCCACCACCATGAACATCGCAAAAACAACAAAAATCATTCTCCGAAATCGCATCTTTGCCTCCACTGTTTGTTGGTGCTTTGCCTTTAAAACACTAACTAACTTTAGGTACAGCTTGTTGTGATGTCAAAAAAATGTAGGAAAAATTATCAACGATATCCAAACGTAATACCACGGACATACTGACGCCATTCAATAAATGGCGTTGAATAAACGGCTTTGGTCTGCGCTGATTTTTAGGTAGCTACTCCCTGTTTCCGTGGGCGATCACTAGCCGTGCAGGCGAAAAAGGACACCCAAGCTGACCACACTGAGCAGTACGCCAACAGGTAATATCGCCCCAAATGTACTGTGCCTGGCCGTCAGAGAATTCTACTCCGGGTTGTTCTTCGCAGTTACAGCAGGCCTTCCAACGACAAAAAGAACAGAAAGGAAAAACCACACTCCTATTCTGCCCTGGTCAGTGTCGAACCAAAGCTTGAAGCTGAATAACAACCTGTTATTATTTATTACTTATACAGGATAAGGGATATGCGCTAAAGTCCTTAGGCTCACCGGCTGTCCGACGTACCATTCAAGGTCTGCGCTTTACGCTATACAACAGATTCGGCTTCACGTATGGAAAAAATGGTCTTGGCTGGATGCGAAAACTATTGGGTGAATATACCCGGGAAGGAACACGGTCCCCCTGCCCTTCGGTGGCAGCCGGACCGTGTTGCATGAACTAGTCATCAACTATGCACATGGGGATACCCCCATGGGGTAAAGACTACCCGAGACCCGAGGCAGATCAGCTGTTGATGTTATAGAAGGGGTTGACGTGTCCCTGATCAGAGAAGGTTTTATCAAGAAACTGGACCTTATCCACGCCTTCGATATCTGTGACCACTTTCTCAATCCTTGAACGGATCATCTCATCATTTTTTAAGACATCGCCCACGTTGGAAAGGTAGGCGACCCTGTCTTTCACCCTCACCTCGACCACCAGGGAGTAGTCAATCATGATGGTATGAATTTTGGCCTCTAAGGTTAATTCGTTTATTCGTTTTTTTGACTCCTCGGTTGTCTGAAAAACAGGGGACTGGACAGCAGAGGAGAGGATATTGACCGCATCGTCGACCTGTAATTTATGAATATTGAGCACCATATCATAGAGTCGGCTGTCCCAGGTATCTATGCCATACAGCTGCAGTCCCCATTTACGTCGTTCAATATCATCTTTTTTTATGGTATCAAATGCTTTGGCTTCCGAGATGCCGTCTCGCTGCATCACCTCGCTGACACGATCGGTGATGTTAGCCAGCACTCTGACTTTAAAAACCGTGGGAATATCCTTTAAAAAGTAGTGCCCGGCCAGACCATGGTAGACCACATTGTCGTTCTGCACATGTTTGAGCAGGGCGTACTTGTAATAGGTCATGTACCTCAGTTTCCCCTGATTGAAACGCTCAAATATGGAGGAAGAATCATGGAGCGCACGGGAAAGCCTCATTTCCGGTATGTCAAATTCCTGGGACGCTTCAAGGAGAATTTCTCGAGAGACACACTCGTAGCCTAGTTTTTCCGCCAGTTTTTCCGCAACTTCCTTACCCCTGCTAAACGAACCCCTTGAAATGGTAATAATTGCCATATTGCTCTCCTTGATTCCTGAGTGAATTTACCGTATTGAAAGTATAGTAAAAGAAAGGGCATAACCCGTCAACCTCATGCTCCCCCTGCAGTTATCGCCCTCACTCCATGGGCATAGTAACAGGCAGACACGACTTTTCATTAAAAATGATCTGTATGTTGAAAATAACTGCATCGAATTGTGGCCCAAATAGTGCTACACAATCCAGCATACCCGCTGAATTGCTCATCCCATTACATCCTTTGAGGAATTTCCATGCGCAAACAGGTCCTTTCGTCTCTTTTTCTCTGTCCTGCCTTTCTCCTGACGGTGGGGTTCAGTAACGTTTTTGCCGCTGTCGGGCCTAAAGGAGGGGCAAGCGTATTCACCCTCCAGATGGGACTTGTTTTCGGTGTGCTTGCCCTGGTCATCGTCCTCTTTGTCTTTGAATGGGTAAGGGTCGATGTGGTCGGCATCATGATGATGGTAATCCTTCCCCTCCTCAGTCTGGTCTCCCCCCAGGAAGCCATCAGCGGCCTATCCAGCAACGCGGTGGTTGCCATCATCGCGGTAATTATTATCGGGGCGGGGCTCGACAAGACGGGCGGTATGAATATCCTTGCCCGACAGATATTGCATCGGGCGGGAAAATCGGAAAACAAAATCATTATCCTGATTTCTGTGACCGTTGCCTTTATTTCCAGTTTCATGCAAAATATCGGGGCTGCAGCGCTTTTTCTTCCTGCTGTTCGCCGGATTTCCCGGCAAACAGGTATTTCCGCCTCCAAGATCCTGATGCCCATGGCCTATTGTGCCATCATCGGCGGCACCATCACCTTAGTTGGCGCCAGCCCGACCATTCTCCTCAACGACCTGATCGAGCAAGCCAACGAGCTCAATACCTTTGCCCAGCCCATTGAGCCGCTCGGGCTTTTCACTCAAACACCCATCGGCCTTGCCCTGGTTATTTCCGCAGTACTGTATTTTGTTGTTTTCGGTCGTGTTATCATCCCGCAAAAAGATTCCAGTACTGAGGACAACCAGATCATGCCCTCTACCCTGGCTGACACTTATCAGGAGATCGCCGGAGTCTTTGAAGTGGACATCCCTGCTGACTTCGGCTCGTTTACCCTGGAGGAGCTGCATGTTCGAGACAGTTACCACGTCACCATTGCCGGGGTCTACTCGCCGGAAAAAAAACTGAAAAACTACGCTCCGACCAGGTACGAACTCATCCACTCGGATGAAACGCTTGCCCTGGTCGGCAATGAAGTCCATGTGCGACAATGTGCACACGACTTGGGATGGAGATTCAAGGGAGACCTGGATATTTTCGCAGAAGACTTTTCCCCCAACAACGCGGGCATCGTAGAGGGGATCGTCACTCCCCGTTCCGAAATGGTCGGCAGAGACATGCGGGAAATGCGATTCAGGAAAAGGCATGGCATTGTACCGGTAGTGCTCTGCCGGGATGGTGCCTGTCAATTCGATCAGATCACCAGGGAAACAATCAAGCCCGGCGACGCCCTGCTGATGTTTGGGCGGTGGGAAAAATTCCTGGAACTGGCCAAAAAAGATTGTTTTGCCTTTACCAATGAACTGAAAGGAGAAGTGGTACGAGAGGAAAAAGTCGTGACCGCCTTCGGCTGGCTGGCCCTTACCATAGCGATGATACTTTGGCTCAAGCCCCTCACCGCAGCGATCGGGGTACCGGTGAACGCCTCGCTTTCGGTATGCCTGCTTACCGGCGCACTGGGCATGATCCTGACCAGGGTGATTACCATTGACGAGGCATATAAATCCATCGACTGGATGACCGTCTTCCTGCTTGGCGGCCTTATTCCCCTGGGGCTCGCCTTTCAAAAAACCGGCGCCGCCGAATGGATGGCCACCACCATCATGACCCTGGTCGGCACCGTGCCTGATGCGTTATTTCTGCTCATCATCGGAGCGCTGACCTCGTTTTTCACCCTGGTTGTATCTAATGTCGGAGCCACGGTTCTTCTGGTACCGCTCTCCATGTCAATGGCTGTTGAAACAGGCTGCGATCCCCGGGTGGCGGCTATGGTTGTCGCCCTCGCAGCATCAAATACCTTTGTTCTGCCCACCCACCAGGTTAACGCACTGGTCATGCGACCAGGTGGCTACCAAACCATGGACTACGTGAAAGCGGGCGCAGGAATGACCATCCTGTTTCTTCTGATTTTAACGCTTATGCTGATTGCCTTTTATTAGCCATCTCTGGGTGTGAAGCGGCAGCTCGCTGCTCAACGTTGGTCTTCGTGCTGATCCATACGCTCAACACCCCCTCGACTCGGTACCGCAGCATCCGCTCTTGCCCTGATCACCAGAGAGCGAACATGGTCCGGCGCCGTGAACCTGCCTGCTGAGGATTGACCCAAGCCACACCGTTCTTAGTGTATTGCTCACAGACAGCCAACAGTCCCCCGGGACATGGCCATTCATCGACATCACTGAAAGGAGACGACCATGAGCAAAATCAGCTATCCACTTACCGGTATCCTGCTGCTCATGCTGCTTGCCGCGTGTGGGGCCAAGCAGCCTCAACCCATCATTGAGAGCGAATCAGTGCTTCCTGGAACGGAAGTAACTCGCCAATCCACCACCATGGCTCTGCTCGGCCAGGGCATCCAGGTTGGTCAGAGATTGCCGAAGACTCCCCTCGTTGATGCCCAAACCATGCAGCCGGTAGACCTGAGTGCCATCACGGGCAAAGTGCTGCTGTTGAGCATGGTGCCGTCTATTGATACCAAAGTGTGTGACATCCAGACCCACATCCTGGGAGAAGAAGGCGACAAACTCCCTGCTTCGATCAAGCGAATCACCATCAGCCGCGACACCCCATTTGCCCAAGAGCGTTTTGCCCAGGCAGCAAAACTGACTGACCTCACCTACCTCTCTGATTATAAGCAAGGGGACTTCGGCAGGGCAACCGGACTCCTGGTTGAAGGGCCGATGCTGCTCGCCCGGTCGATCATCATTGTCGATAAACAGGGGATCGTGCGCTACATCCAGGTGGTTCCCGAATTGACCCACCTGCCGGATATGGAAAAGGCCTTTGCCATTGCAGAAAAACTCGATGCCTTACCTTGAACAACCCGGTATACTCTGTGGTTGCCTTCCTTCTCCCTGTAAAGGTTCTCCTTGTGCAACCCGCACGGGTCGATGGAGCTATTTCAGCAGACGCCAGTTATCTGCTGTGAAGGCACCCATTTTTTGTATGCATCTCCACCCTCTTCTTGAAAAGATAAGGGAATTGCAACGGGAGCATAGATGGTCAAAAAGGAGATAGCCCGGTTACCTGTCATCGGTTGGCGGGAATGGGTCGCACTGCCGGATCTTGGAATACCCACCATCAAAGCGAAAGTCGACTCCGGGGCACGTACATCCTCGCTGCATGCCTTTGATATGCAAATTTTCGAGCGGAACCAGTGCCAATGGGTGCGCTTTACTGTTCATCCGGTGCAACGCTCAAAAGATAACACAGTCGTTGTCGAGGCAGCCATCCTTGAATTCAGGTCAGTGAGAAGCTCCAGCGGCGTAGCAAAAATGCGACCGGTGATTATGACCACTGTCGAATTACTCGGTGCACGCTGGCCGGTCGAGCTCACCCTTGCCAGCCGCGATGCAATGGGATTTAGGATGCTCCTTGGTCGAGAAGCTTTTCGTGGTCGATTTTTAGTTGACGGAGGCACGTCCTATTATGGCGGACGGCCTCCGCGCAAAAAAAAGCCCCCCCGCAAAAAAAGCCAAAAATAAGAGAATATTTCAGCAGAGGAACCTCATGAAGCTAGCAATATTATCGTGCAGCCCGCAGAGCTATAGCACGCGACGTCTTCGCGAAGCTGCGATCCAAAGAGGACACAATGTCAAGGTTCTTAATACGCTGAAATTCGCCATTGACCTTGAGGAAGGAAACCCTGATCTCTTTTTTCGACAAAAACGCCTTTCACAATACGATGCGGTACTGCCCAGGATAGGGGCGTCTATTACCTATTACGGCAATGCTGTTGTCAGGCAATTCGAACAAATGGACGTATTTTGTGCGAATACTTCGGCCAGTATTGCCAATTCCCGCGACAAATTACGCAGTTTGCAGATACTCAGTCGCCACAATATCGGCATCCCCCAAACGACCTTTGTCAGAGACAAGAAAGATGTGCTCCCGGCCATTGAGCGAGTCGGCGGGGCTCCTGTTATTATTAAATTGATTGAAGGTACCCAAGGGATCGGGGTTATTCTGGTCAATTCCATCAATACCGCTGCCGGCATCATAGAGCTGCTGCAGAGCCAAAAACAAAGTGTCCTGATACAGAAATTCGTCAAGGAGAGCAAGGGCAGAGATATTCGAGCATTTGTAGTGGGCGATCGGGTTGTTGGCGCCATGCGAAGGGTTGCTCAAGGACAGGAATTCCGCAGCAACGTCCACAGAGGAGGTGTGACGGAACCGGTCATCCTTGACGATCAATACAAAGAAACAGCCGTGCGGGCAGCACAGATACTTGGGCTTCGAGTCGCGGGAGTTGACCTACTTGAGGGAAAAAAAGGTCCACAGATTATGGAAGTCAATTCATCGCCCGGACTCGAGGGGATCGAAGGCTGCACCCAACTGGATATCGCTGGTTCAATCATTGATTATATTGCGGCACAGATCGATTTTCCCGAGATTGACTTGCGCCAGCGTCTTACCGTCAGCAGCGGGTATGGCGTCGCTGAAATTCAGATACCGGAAGGTTCAGAATACATAGGGAAGACCATTCATGAATCTGGTTTACGAGAAAAGGATATTGTTGTTCTTACCCTCCACCGAGAGGCAAAGGTTATCCCCAACCCCCGCTCCGATCGTGTGATACAGGCAGCGGACCGATTGCTTTGCTTTGGCAAGCTGGAACTGATGCGCCACCTGACGCCGGTGAAGATTCGTCGCAAAAGACGGCCCAAGGTAAGAGGTCTCCCCGACCTGCCCGTGGCTGATGAGGTCTTGAATGAATCTGGACTCATTGCACCGATTGCAATACCATCAGGAGGCAATCAAACCGGTAATGAATAATACTTCGAGCTATAAAAAAAACATCGCTGAGTGGTTTGGGCTCAGCATAGCTCCGGGAGAATCACGCGACGTGGAACTCGCTGTGGGAGAGAGCTACAGCGGCATGACGGTCAACATCCAGCTGCACATTCGTCGGGCAATTGCGGAAGGCCCTACGGTTTTTGTGACAGCGGCATTACACGGAGACGAACTGAACGGCTGTGGTGCTGTACGCC
Organism: Desulfogranum aggregans; assembly: GCF_055398265.1. Lineage (NCBI taxonomy): Bacteria > Pseudomonadati > Thermodesulfobacteriota > Desulfobulbia > Desulfobulbales > Desulfobulbaceae > Desulfogranum > Desulfogranum aggregans. The sequence continues at coordinate 2,162,738 of NZ_AP042447.1, forward strand.
AACTCATCCAGGACAACGACTTTCACCTGCTGCGGGGTGCAGTCATTCTGGTGCCGGTACTTAACCTCCCCGCGTTTGAGCGGCACTCTCGATACCTTCCGGATCGCCGGGACTTAAACCGCTCATTTCCGGGCACTGCTGACGGAAGCCTTGCCAGCCGCATGGCCCATACCATTTTTAATCACATTGTCATGCGCTCCGATTACGGGATCGACCTGCACACGGCATCGGTCCGCCGCACCAACTACCCGACAGTCAGAGGCGATCTGACCAATCCGGAGGTCAAACGGATTGCCGGGGTTTTCGGCACCGAAATAATCATGAACGGCAAAGGACCAAAAGGTTCATTTCGCAGAGAAGCCTGCGCTGCTGGATGTCCGACGATCATTCTCGAAGCCGGTGAGGTGTGGAAAGTCGAGCCGGGCATTGTCGAGACCACCATTCGGGGGATCAAAAATGTGTTCAGTGAACTCGGTATGATAGAGAGCCAGACGGAAAAGCCGCCCTATCAGGTCGTCATTCAGCAATCCAAATGGATTCGCGCCGAGCAGGGCGGGTTCCTGCACTTCCATTTCAAGCCTGGTGATCTGGTCGAAAAAGGACAGCCATTGGCAACCAGCACCACCCTGTTGGGCGAGGAACAGGGGACGTTGCATGCACCTTTTAACGGTGTGATCATGGGAATGACGAGCCTGCCCTCCATCAGTCCTGGTGAGCCAATCTGTCACCTCGGCAAGCTGCCCAAAAAAGCGGTTCCCCGGAAACTCTCAAAGTTACGGGCGAAAAAAGATAGCCTGGAGCAACAGGTTCTTGAAGAATTAGGATCAAGCGTCCTCGTCGTAGAGCCCACACAAGAAGCCAGTCCGCAGGAAGAGTAAGCCGACGAGTGACGGTGAGGGACAACACTTCCTGCTTTCAGGCTACGTAGCGGTCGGCACATGAAAACAGGCACATGCGCCAAGGGAAAGGAGAGAAAAGAGGAGAAAAGACGTTCAGGCCTGATAGAAAACATCGCATACCAAGCACCCTGTTCAAACGGATCGCTACCAGGCCCGAACGCAATCAGCAGAGAAAAAGTTAAAACCACCAGATCATTTTTTTCGGCGGATTGCCGAATGATTCAAAGGAATCGCCGGATTCCCGCAACACGTCTTCCAGCTCTTCGACAGTGAATGCATAGCCGTCCTCACCGGCAAGGACTACAAATTCATCCATGGTCTTGAGTACATCGTATTTTTTGCGAATAGATTCATTTTCGCCGCCCGCTATCAGCAGTTCTTCAACATTCTTTTTCGCCATAGTCTACACTCCTTGTGTTCGTCAGGTCCATATTCCATCTATGCGATAAACTCAATCTGCAAGGTTTCATTCTCCGAATTGGCAACCATCTTATAGGTGCCGCTTTGTTGTATGTTAAAATCAAACACTTCGGCCTGGGACTGGAAGGCGTCCATAATATCACCCGTTTTTCCAGACTCGCAGTCGACGTTAAACCATACATGGAGATCTTTACCCTCTTCCCCCATTTGGACGAGGAAGGCATTATGCTCAACAAACACCAGGTCCTCATGAAAGTGGGTCGGCTGAAACCCCAAGCCTTCCAACATGGTCGCAATCATTCCCAAGGGCCGATAGGGTATAGGTTCCTGTGTTGTCATGCACTTCACCTCATGAGCTATTCGCCGTTCTTACCAAGTGTTCTCACCGATGCGATAGAGTCCCAGCTATAGTAGGTATTAACGGTTTCACCTGGTAGTGATTCCGTTATCCTGATAAAATCATCACCCAGGAACATTACCGCCTCCTCATACACGCGTCCTTCGTTCACCTGCATCTTGACCCCATTGCGCAATTTTCTTGACAGGGTGCCATGCACAGGCATGGAGGCATATTCAAAAATTTTTTCCATTATCTCTTTTTTCATCAGGTATCTCCTTCGACCTTCTTTTGTCGAACGTCTTTATTTGCTTTCCTCCTGCATATACGGCAGGAGCATCTCTTGAACATCTTCACCAATAGCAACAAAGGTTTCCACTTCCTTTGTCGTCGGGATCTGCACCCTATAGGTTTCCAGATCACATATCTCCTGAAACGAATCCAGGTATTGCATCTTACGGGCAAACTCTTGATCCGGCCCGAGATGTTGCTCTACTGCCCGTTGCAGATCACCCATGGTATGATTTTCAGCCAGGTCGCCCCGACTCATCAAAAAAGCCATGATTATTTTTTCGATCCCCATACACGTGAGGTTGTACAGTGTCTCTGGGGAAAAGGCTTTTTTCCGTTGACGGAATGCCGCATCTGCCACCCGGAGAAACTGTTTCCCATCGCGGAGATACTCCTGCCACTCGTCAATCTGTACAATATTTGTTGCACTATCAATCTGTACGACGTTCATGGTTTTCTGTTTGGTATTTGCGCAAACAGATCAGCTCTGTCTGCTGCCAGTAATTTTCCCGGTAAAAACAAAGCGCCGGTTCATTGTTTCGGTCGGCCAGAAGCTGCATCCTCCTGGCTCCCTGCTGACGACCCCAGATGCTCACTTCCCTCAGCAGATCGCTGCCGATACCGCTTCGTTGCCAGGGACGGGCCACAACCACGTCCTCCACCAGCAACGCAGGACCACCCTCTGCAGTGGAAATTACTTTCTGGCCGGTGGCCATGCCAATGACCTCGTGATCGGTTTCCGCAACCACAATGATGGCTTCCGGAGTATCCAACAGGAGTTCCAGCCCTCGCTTTTGTCGATCAGGATGAAAGGTGAAGTCTTCTTCAATGGCAAACAACTGATGCAGCAGTTGTAAGAGGGCTGTGATATCTGCCCTCGTCGCCTGTCGATAAACAACACTGTTCATATGTCTCTAGCCAATCAAATAGTCCGCAGGCGGCTCCCCATCTTCCACCCCATCCAGGATAGCATCGATGGCATCCTCACTGTCAACGCCTTTGAACCACCAGTTCTCAGGCTGCACGACCATTATCGGCCCGGACTCACACTGCTTGAGACAACCGGTGGCGATAACCTGCATATCAAGGCCGCGATCAAGGATCTCTTCTTCTATGTACTGGAGAAAACCATCGGTCTGTTTATGACAGATACCTTTGGGATCACCTTTCAAACGAAAACTCTGACAGACAAGTATCTGTTTTTCTGGAATTGCCATTACTTCTTCTCCTTCAATGCTTCGCTCTATCCATGCAGTCGCCGGCGAGCTGTCTATTGTTTACATTTATTCTTTTTCCCACCGCCATAGAGTACGTCCACGCACCCCTCGATGGGATCGTTGACCACCATTACCCTGATGCCGTTGGCACCCAGGATCTTTCGCGGACTGGCACCGGCACTGGCTACCAGCAGGGCAAAGCAATCGGAGAGCATTGATGCAAGTTCCTGCCAGCGCCCATTACCGCCGCCCTTGGGCGGAGCCGTGCGTGTGTCCAACAGGCACGCCAAACCATCATCTCGAGGGCCATACACCAGCACTCGATCGGCATGGCCAAGATGCATGTCAACTTCCATCCCATTGGAACTGACCACCGCAACATTGGGCCTGGCCGCTGACGGCTTGGGCAGCCCTTTACCGCTCAATCCGGCAGCATCAGCTGCCTGCTCCGCCTGCCATGCCGGCAACGGAATGGTCAGCGGCAGATACTCAGCCGCCGCCGCCCGCAGAGAATCAATATCAGGCGCGCTCTCCCCTTCGGCATCCGAAGAAACAACACTCAGCGACACGCCTGCTACCTTGAGTTCTTTGAGCACCGAGCAGGTATGTTTGACCTCTTGCGTGGTTGTGCCTGCATGACAGGAAATATTCCCGTAAACGGGTACGTTGCACTCCCTGAATGCCTCAATACACTGCCGCTGCTCTTCAAAGAGGATTGCTGTCGCCTTTTTGAGCGCCAGGGTTTTACGTCCAGGGCGTATCCACAGATACATCCCTGCAATAGTCTCCGGGGTAAAACCATCGGTGATGAGTTCGATGCGGGTAACGCCTGCTTCCGCATACGCTGCGGCCAATTCAGCACCGCCAATACCCAATGTTCGTATCTCTATACCGGCCTCGGGGTAGTTGTCCTTTATGGTACGCATCACCTTGAGGATCTCATCCGGTGTCGCCAGAGGGTCACCAGGACCAGCAATGACCACGGTTATTTTTTTTTCCGGAGTGACGCCTTCCGCCTCAGCAAGATAGTGCAGCACCTCTCCGGGAAGCATACAGTGGGGTTGCCCCTGCTGCATGCTGGCAAACTTTGTTCGGAAAGTTGCCAACGGCGCCACTGGCAGACTTATCGTCGATCCGCCATCCATGACGTACTGCTCGGCCTTGGCCTGTTTGTAGTCTTTGAGGGAGAAAACATTCATGTACTTCACAACCGGGAAAAGGGGTGAAGCAGCAGTGAGGAAGTACCTCACTGCTGCAAGGAAAGATTTACAGTACCAGTTCAAACGCAGTGGGTGAATCGTCGCGATCTTTTCTATCCAGCAAGGCTGTAGATATTTTCTCCAGGAGCCGTAACCCGCCCATATAGCCGACGGTGGGGAAGTGCTGGTGCCCCTGGCGATCGAGGATTGGAAAGCCCCAGCGCACAAATGGAATATCCTCGTCCCGTGCAATGTATTTGCAGTAGGTGTTGCCAATGATCAGGTCAACCGGATCATTCTTGATCCACTGATGCAGGAGAAACATATCACCCTTGGCCTTGACATTGACCTCACAGTCCATTTCCGCGGTTATTTCCTTGATCCGTTTTTCGAACTTCTTACCCGGCGTTCCGGTCACGATATGCACAGGGCACATATCTATGGACACCAGGAACTCAGTCATGGCAATCAACTGGTCTGGATCGCCGACCAAGGCCACTTTTTTTCCATAAAAGTACTGGTGCAGATCGGAAATATAGTCAACCAGTCGGCCACGCTCGACGGCAATTTCATCAGGCACAGTGGTTCCAGCCAGGGTGCGCAGGGCATCGATGAACCGATCTGTCGCCTGCAGGCCGAATGGCATATCAAGCACAGAACAAGGTACCTTACATTTGGTATCCAGCAGCCTCGCGCCATCGGCTGAGCACCACTCCCCCAAGGCAAGCGTGCCGAGTGCCCCGCCGGACTTGCGGATATCCTCAATAGGTGTGCCTGCATCCGGAAACATGTGGTATTCGCCGGTCAACGGACCATCCAGCACGCCGGAGGTATCCGGGAACATGGTAATGTCAATCCCGATCAAGGTGGCAAGCCGTTTTAATTCCGCCATGTCAGAGGGTTCTACCCAACCGGGAAGGACATTGATTTTCCCGTTCTTCTTATCCTGAGGCTCAGCCAATGCGGCCATGGCTTTGACCATGTTGGAGAAACCGGTAACATGGGAACCGACGTAGCTTGGAGTGGGCGCCCCGAAGACGGTTTTTCCTTCCGGAACCTTCTTTTCCTTAATTGCCTTGTCAAAAATCTGAGGCAGGTCATCGCCAATGGTCTCGGAGAGACAGGTGGTATGAACAGCTATCACCTCCGGTTCATAAACGGTAAAAATATTATTGATCGCCTGGAGCAGGTTAGCCTGACCACCGAAAACCGAAGCCCCCTCTGTAAATGAACTGGTAGCGGCGGAGATAGGCTCCTTGTAATGCCTGGTCAACGTGCTTCGATGATAGGCGCAACATCCCTGGGAGCCGTGACTGTGCGGCAGACATCCTTTGATACCGAGGGATGCATACATGGCACCGATCGGCTGGCAGGTCTTGGCCGGATTAATAGTCAAGGCCTTACGCTCGGATATTTCTTTTGGTGTATGTCGTAGTAACATGATCGTACCTTTTCTCTACTCTATTATTCCCACACATAGGTTGCGGAAAGTTCTGGGTTTTCCTGCCAGGGAGCCTTCATGTAACTCCAGACCCTGCTGTTTACCAGCCGGTCAATTTCCTTGTAAAAGTTCACGGCCCCTTTAAACCCGGCATAGGGCCCACCGGAGTCATAGCTGTGGAGCTGCTTCATCGGAACACCCAGCTTCTGGATGGAAAATTTTTCTTTAATGCCGGCGCAGAAGATGTCCGGTTTCAGCAGCTCGACAAGTTTCTCGGCCTCGTACTGGTTCAGGTCATCTATTACCAGGGTCCCTTCATCCATCTGCGGATTCAGCCCTTCGTACTCTTTAAATTTCAAGCCAGCTTCTTCCAGGGCCTTGAGTTCTTCTTCCGTCTTGCGCGGGCTGTAGAGCTCCGGATCGGGATCGACCTCGATCTCTTCAATGTTTCGACTGTCCGCGTCTACTTTGAGATTCGGTATGACATGACGCCCTTCATAGTCATCCCGATGGGCGAACTCGTAGCCGGCAGAGAGGGTTTTCATCCCCAGTTCCTCGAACAGGTCCTGATAGTGATGCGCACGGGAACCACCGACAAACAGCATCGCGGTCTTTCCTGTGGTCCGCGGAAGAACATCTTCCTGCACTGCCGTTACTTCTGGCATCTCTTCGGCAATGACCGCCTCCACCTGGTCTATCAGCTCCTGGTCACCAAAATACTGAGCGATTTTCCGCAACGATTTGGCCGTGGACTTAGCGCCGATAAAATTCACCTTGATCCACGGGATCCCGTACTTGGTCTCCAGCATGTCGGCCACGTAGTTGATGGATCGATGACACATGACACAGCTCAGATCAGCCTGGTTGGCAGAGGCAAACTGCTCATAGGTAGAGTTCCCGGAGAAGGTGGCGATGTTGGTGATACCGCACTTCTTGAGCACCCTGTCGATCTCGAATCCGTCACCACCGATATTATACTCGCCCAGCAGGTTAATCTTGTACTTGTCAGTCTTCTCATCCTCGCTGGTTCCAACCAGATGGGTAAAAACCTGGTTGTTGGCGATATGATGGCCGGCGGACTGGGATACGCCTTTATATCCCTCGCAACTGAACGCAAATACGTTGCAATCTCCAAATTTTTCTTTCATCTTCTTGGCCACCGCATGGATATCGTCACCAATGAGGCCGACCGGACAGGTCGCAAAGACCGCGATCCCTTTGGGATGAAACAGGTCGTACGCCTCCTGGATGGCGGCCTCGAGTTTCTTCTCCCCGCCGAAGATAATGTCCGAATCCTGCATATCGGTGGTAAAGGCATACGGCATGTAATTCTCTTCACCTTTGAGTGGTGCATCGGTCTGATTTCTTCTGGTCAGCCATGCGTAAAAGCTGCACCCCACAGGCCCATGGACCAGGTTAACGATATCACTGGTCGGGCCCATGATAACGCCCTTGCACCCGGCGTACGTACAACCGCGCATGGTGATGATACCGGGTATAGTCCGCACATTAGCAACGATTTCCGGGGTGGTATTTTCCATTGCCTCGTTAATCATTATCTGCTTGGCGCGCTTACGGGCAACTTTGGCGGGGTATTTCTCAAGGAGTTTCGCCTTGATATCATTTGGCTCCCACTGCACCAATTTTTCAGTTTTTCCCATGATATGTACTCCCTAAAGGAATTTACTGGATCGACTTGAGGCCCCGTTCGTGGGTACGAACTCTGGCGGCGTCGGGCAACGGAAGAACGAATATCTTGCCGTCTCCAGCTTTTCCTGTCTTGTTGGTGGTAATGATTGCTTCAACGATATCATCAACTTTTTCATCTTCGACAACGACGGTAACCATTCGCTTGGGGTAGAGATTGCCTTTCTCGCCGAGCAGGGCTGCAGCCTCTTCGTATCCTTCTTCCACCCCTTCCATCAGTTTGCGGTTGACGAACCCTACGCCCCTGCCTTGAACTTCATGGGCAAAGAAGGCATCCACCCCGGCCTCGGTTAATGCGGCCTTGGTTTTGTTCATCATGTTCATGCGAACAACGGCTATTATTTCCTTCATGCGGTCACCTCCTCTGCAGAGGCCCCCTCTTTGACGCCGGAACTGATGGTATAGACATCTTCCACTTCTGAGACGAAGATTTTTCCATCGCCAAAGGCTCCCTTTTTCCCTGATCGGGCTGTGTCCATAATGGTATCGATAACAAATTCCTTATCCGTTGCCGGCACAACCGTCAGCAGCATGGTTTTAGGGATCTCATCGTAGGTCACCTCCCCGATTTTGATGCCGCGCTGTTTACCGCGTCCGGCAACGGAGTACTTGGTTACCGCCGGGAAACCGGCGTCCATAAGTGCGGCAAGTACCTCATCAGACTTTTCCGGTCGAACAATTGCTCTAATCATGATCATCATTGTTTTTCTCCTGTAAAATCAATTCAATTACGCTTCCAACAAACCAAAATCGAGTAACAACTGTTCGAGTTCTTCAATTTCCAGCGGAGTCGGTACAACAAACATATCATTGGCATCAATAGCTTTGGCAAGGCCCCGGTATTCATTCGCCTGAGGACATTCTCCATTCCACTCAATGACCGTCTTCCGGTTGATCTCTGCTCGCTGCACATCATTATCACGCGGGACAAAGTAGATCATCTGGGTACCAAGTTTCTTCGCCAATTCTTCAATCATCTCCTTTTCATTGTCCACATTACGGGAGTTGCAGATCAGCCCGCCAAGACGTACCGCTCCTGACTGGGCGTACTTGACAATACCTTTACAGATGTTATTGGCCGCATACATGGCCATCATCTCACCGGAGCAGACAATGTAAATCTCTTCCGCTTTTCCATCCCTGATCGGCATCGCAAAACCGCCGCACACAACGTCGCCCAATACATCGTAAAACGCGAAGTCCAGTGCTTCACTCTCTTCATAGGCGCCAAGGGCTTCGAGCATATTAATGGAAGTGATAATTCCTCGACCCGCGCAACCAACTCCCGGTTCAGGTCCACCGGATTCAACACACCAGGTATCACCGTATCCAGCTTTGCGGATATCCTCGAGTTCCACATCTTCGCCCTCTTCCCTGAGGGTATCGAGTACCGATTTCTGTGCCAAACCGCCCAACAGCAAACGGGTTGAGTCTGCCTTGGGATCACAGCCGACGACCATAACCTTTCGGCCCATTTCCGCCAGTCCGGCTACCGTGTTCTGTGTGGTTGTGGATTTACCGATACCGCCTTTTCCGTAGATTGCTACTTTCCTCATTGTTTTCTCCTACTTATGAATAGTTTACTTTCATTGCTTGTTGTGCAGCAGCAATCTGGATCGATCTATCTACTGCAGTGTATCCCTAGCCTCATTCTTTACGTTCTCTTCATCAAAGCCTATGCCAGAAAACGAAAAATTATTTTTTCCACAACAATTACAGATAAATACAATTATAACTCCTTTCATTGTCCGCCTCCCGCCGCTGCCTGACCGTCTTTTTACCGTACAAGTAACTCACAAAATTGTAGACTTATCGACACATTTGGCAACAAACTTCCCTTTGACCTGTATCGGAAAAAATATTACAAATATGTTTGTGCAAACACTCTTGTTCGACATCTCTGTAAACCATCAAGAAGTGCTGCATGGTCATCTTTCACACAAAAAATATATAATATCAGACTGTTAAAGCGCATAACCCAGGAAAACAAAATTGGCATTGCGCTTGCTTAGATACAGGGAGACGTCTGTAGATGGCCCTTGCGCTCTCTGTGCATGGAAATACTCCCATGACCATCAGCCAGAACGCTACTGCCACCTGGTTCATCTTCACCTGCTACGGAAGGAGACAACAAGCATGCACACCGATCGAACAGACCTGCAATATACCTCTGCCACCACTGCGGGGATGGAATTGCTGGCCCTGCATCGAATAACCGAACTCATCGGCAATGCCGCCGATCTGGACACAACCCTGGCCAATATCCTGGCGGTCCTCTACGAGACTATGAAAATGGAAAGAGCCACTCTGCTGGTCTACGATAATAAACAGCAGAAACTGGTGATTAAGGCCTCATACGGCCTTTCGGAGATAGAGGAAATGCGGGGAGTATATAACCCTGGAGAGGGGGTAATCGGACAGATTTTCAAAACCAAAGCACCGTTCGTGGTCCCTGATATTCACAGCGAACCGCTGTTTCTCAACCGGACCGGCGCCAGGTCGCGACTTGACCGCAACACAGTGTCCTTTCTTGGCGTGCCGGTAATGGTGCAGGGTGCTGTGGAAGGGGTACTCACCGTGGACCGGCTCTTTGGAGACGAGGTATCGTTTGAAGAAGATATTCGTTTTTTAACCGTACTGGCGACACTGATCGCTCAGTTCCTTACGCTGCACCGGGAAATAGAGAAAAAAGAGGCCAAACTGCTGGAGGAAAACGAATCGCTGAAGGCAAAGCTGCACAAAGCACACAACGGTCACTATATCATCGGTCATTCCAAACCGATGCAGGAGGTATTCAGTATTATCGACAAACTCTCCAATAGCGACGCCACCGCTTTACTGCTGGGAGAGTCGGGTACCGGAAAGGAATTGGTCGCCCGGGCCATCCATGAAAGCGGCATCCGCAACGAAAAACCATTCATCAAACTCAACTGCGCTGCTCTGCCGGAAACCCTGCTGGAAAGCGAGCTGTTCGGCCATGAGCGGGGCGCATTTACCGGCGCCCACAGCTCAAGGGCCGGCCGTTTCGAGCTCGCTGACGGGGGAACAATCTTTCTCGATGAAATCGGCGAGATGCCGCTTTCCCTGCAGGCAAAGATGCTGCGCGCCCTCCAGGAAAAACAGTTTGAACGACTGGGGGGCACCCATACCTACATCGTGGACGTCCGCATCATTGCCGCTACTAACGTCAGCCTGGAGTCAGCCGTAACCAACGGGACTTTTCGCGCTGACCTCTATTACCGGCTGAATGTCGTCCCTATCATCCTTCCGCCCCTGCGGGAACGAACCGACGACATCCCGCTTCTGCTCAACCACTTTTTAGCGACAAGCAATGAACGCAACAACAGGCGGATAAAAATCACGTCCGAACTGTTGGACTTTCTCATGGCCTACCCCTGGCCGGGGAATGTTCGGGAAATGCAGAACCTGGTTGAACGGATGGTTATCCTCGCGGAAAGCGACAGGCTGACGATCAATGACTTACCGGCAAATATACTCTCCTTTCAGCTGCCGGCTCCTGCATCGGAGGAAGCGGGCCACCATTCCTCACCCGGCCATACACCACCAGCCCCAGAGCACTCCCAGCCAACGCCAACGGCCCTGTGTGACATCGAGCGCAATGAAATTCTTGCTGCCCTGTCCCGCAACGGTTGGGTGCAGGCAAGGGCAGCAAAAGAGCTGGGACTCACGCAACGACAGATCGGCTACCGTATCAAGAAATACAATCTCCAGCAGCAGAATCCATACAAGCGGACCCCATGACCATTGGTCGGTGTTCCCGAGCAGTCGGTGCTGCGGGCAGACCGGCTGTTACTTCAGCTTCCACTCCGGATTACGCCGCTCAAAGAAGGCTTTCACCCCCTCCTTGGCATCATCAGTGGTACACAGGCGGGCAAAGGCCTCATTCATCAGGGCAAACTGCTGGAAATACTCCATATCTTCGGAAGCATAGAACCCCTCTTTGGCGATCTGGACGGCAAGAGGACTCCTTTTGGCCAGGGACTCGGCCCAGGCGACAGCCTCCTGCTCCAGCTCTTCTTTTGGTACAACCCGGTTGACCAGCCCCAGCTCTTTGGCTTCCGGCGCCTTGATCAGATCTCCATAGAGCAGCAACTCCAGCGCTTTTTTGCGCCCTACACACCTGGCAACCGGAATGATTGGTCCCACGCAGTTCAACCCCACGTTGATGGCGGTCAAACCCATTTTGGTGTTTTCGGCAGCAATCGCCAGGTCGGCGGCAGCAACCAGGCCCATGCCATTGGCTGCAGCCACGCCCTGTACCTGGGCGATAACCGGTTTTTTCATCCGGGCAATGGTCATCAGCGGCTGCTCCATGTGCTCAATCCAGGCTCGATACTCCATGGCGGTCTTGCCTTCGAGCTCATTGACGTCAATCCCGGCACAAAAGGCCTTTCCCGCCCCCTTCACAAGTACAACCCGCACCCCCTCATCATCGTCCATGCCCTTCAACGCACAGGCAAGCTCACCGGCGAGTTCGCTGTTGAAGGTATTTAACTGTTCAGGCCGGTTTAAGGTGATGGTTCCAACAAAACGTTCACTGACTTCAGTGATTAGATGCGTATAGGACATAGGTCTCCTCCTCTGCGAATTTGAACAACGTGGTCACCATACTTCTTTCTCTCACCTTCCATCGATACACAACCTGCGCACCGTTTCCGTGCCTGCAACCGGAAAACCGAGCAGACGTAACGAAACTTATATTCTCATGCTATAAAAGCAGATCAGTCGCCCCATGGAGTGAACTTTTCCGCGTGCAGCGAACAATTGGTTGATTTTTTGATACTGATAGCCTATTCAACGTGTCCATGAACGGCTCTCATCGGCACCCCCAACGCATCATTACTCCACAATACAAAAATAGCCACCTGAAAAATGAAAGTTATCAAAATTGGCGGAGGCTGTCTCAAAGGCATTAATACCATTCGGCAAATTTCCCGCCTAATCCCCATCTACGGCAAAAACAACATCATCGTCGTCTCCGCTCTGTACGGTGTTACCGATATCCTTATTGCCGGCATCGACAAAGCGCTGGAGGATGAAGAAAAAATTCTTCCCCACCTGGAAATCATTCTTCGACTCCATCTCTCCGTGGCCTCATTGCTTATGGATGCAGAGGAGTGCATCCAGGGGTACAAGGCCGAACTGGCCGAAACAGTCAAACAGCTTGAGCGGTATTATTTCGGATTGAACTTTACCGGCGAACTCACTCCCAAGATGAATGATGCGATCAGATGTATTGGCGAGCGCCTCTCCGCCCAGTTGCTGTCCTGGACCCTGCGATCATACGGGCTAAACTGCGGATATCTTCTTCCTCAGGAGGTGAGGTTGTACACTGACGGCAAATTTGGCGACGCCACCGTTGACCTTGACGCCACCAGTGCAGCGGTCCAGGAAACCTTGCTTCCCTCGCTTGACCGACACGACCTGATCTTTATTCCCGGGTTCTACGGCATCAGTACTAAAGGGCACATAACCACCTTCGGTCGGGGCGGAAGCGATTATTCCGCAGCAGCCATTGCCGCAGCAACCCATGCCGACGTTTTGGAAATTTGGAAGGATGTGGACGGATTCATGACCTCGGATCCCAAACTGATACCTGAGGCCGCCTTTATCCAACGCCTCTCCTATGAGGAATGCGCTGAACTTTCTTATTTTGGCGCCACGATCCTCCACCCTCGCACAGTGGAACCGGTTCGACAGCGAAACATTCCCATAGTGATCAAAAATACCATGAACCCCGATGGGCAAGGATCGATCATCTCCGCTACCGCCAGGCAGTCTGCGGGAGTCATCAAGAGCATCACTTATACCGAGGACATCAGCATTCTTAAAGTCCACGCATCAGGAGTCGGTTACCGACCGGGCATCCTCAGTATTGTATCCAAAGGGATTACCGATGCAGGGCTCAACATCCGCTCGGTGGTAGCCACCCAGACCTGTATTACCTTTCTGCTCTCCACAAAGGACCTGGAACCCGCCTACAAGGCATTGAAAGCGATCCAGCCGGTACCCTTTCGGCTACTGGAAAAAGAAGACCAATTAGTGCTGCTGGCCATTGTCGGCGAGGGACTGTCTACCAATAAAGGAATTGCCGCCAAATGCTTCAGTGCCATCGCAGAAGCAGACATCAACGTGGAACTGATCTCCTTCGGGCCGAGTCCGGCAGCCCTCTACTTTCTGCTCGACCGGGACAAACTTCATCACGGGATCCAAGCGCTGCATACCACGTTTTTCACTCCTGGGAAAAATATCACCCCTGTGTCGCAATAAAAAAGAGGCTCCGCAGCACATCATTCTATTGCACCCGGAAAACTGAGTGGCTATGTTTACCACCACTTGGCTGTTGACCTGCGTCAATGGCCGAGCGCAGATGCCATACTCATGATTCACGCCACCCTTCTGTTATTGAGGCCCCTGTGATTACGTTCACCAATGTCAATAAATGGTTCGGGGATTTTCACGTCCTTGAAGATATCAATCTGGAAATCGACAAAGGAGAGGTTGTGGTGATCTGCGGCCCTTCAGGGTCGGGAAAAAGTACCCTCATCCGTTGCATTAATCGGCTGGAACCGATCCAGGAGGGCGAGATCGTTGTCGACGGTATGAACGTCGGGGATCCGGCCACCAACATGACTCACCTGCGGGCAGAGGTCGGTTTTGTCTTCCAGCAGTTCAACCTCTACCCGCACATGACCGTTCTCGACAATGTAACCCTTGCACCGACCCTGGTTCGCCGAATAGCGGCCGACAAGGCGGCGGAAATAGCCATGGAGCTTCTGGAGAAAGTCAACATTCCCGACAAAGCCGACTTCTACCCATCCCAGTTGTCCGGCGGCCAGCAGCAGCGGGTTGCTATTGCCAGGGGACTGGCCATGCGCCCCAAAATCATGCTCTTTGACGAGCCCACCAGTGCCCTTGACCCGGAGATGATCAATGAGGTTCTGGATGTGATGAAGTCCCTGGCCGGGGAAGGAATGACCATGGTCTGCGTTACCCACGAGATGGGCTTTGCCAGGGAAGTGGCGGACCGCGTGATCTTCATGGACCACGGAAAGCTGGTGGAGCAAAATCCCCCGGAAGTTTTCTTCCATAATCCCCAGCATCAGCGGACCAAGGACTTTTTAAGCAAGATTCTCAGCCACTAGCAGAAACAAGCAGTCCCTGCCGGCGGCATGGAGCGGCTGGCAGCACCCCATAACCCCCTTATATAACGAGGAGATATTTATGAAAGGTTTGAAAGTCAGTGCATTATCAGCCGTTGTATTGCTGGTGTCAGCCTGTATTGCTCTCGCGGGCCCGACCTATGACCGCGTCATGAAGGACAAGGTCGTGAAAGCCGGTATCACCAATAAGGGCAAGCCTTTTGGCTTCATTGACGCCAACAACGAATGGGTCGGTTTTGACATGGACGTAGCCAAGGAGATTGCCAAACGTCTTGGAGTAGAATTCGAACCTGTAGTAGTCAACAACAAAACCCGTATTTCCTTTCTCCAGACCAATCCTCCCAAGGTGGACATGGTCCTCTCCAACATGACCCACAAACGCGTCCGTGACGAAAAAATCGATTTCTCCATTACTTATTTTTTTGATGGCCAAAAATTTCTCGCCCAGGTCGGCACGATCAAAGACCCCAAAGACCTGGCAGGCAAAAAAATCGGTTCCATGCAGGGCACAACCTCTATTGTCAATGCCAAGGCTTACCTGAAAAAACTCGGTGACACCAACCCCAATGTTACCGGCTACCAGAACGAAGTGGAAATGTTTGAAGCGCTACGGTCCGGTCGCGTGCAGGCTATCAGCACGGACTCTACCCTGCTCATCGCTCTGGCGGCAAAAGAGCCCGGGAAATATGAACTGGTTGGCGAATTCATCTCCGACGAACCCTACGGTGTTGGCCTGCCGCAGGATGATTCCGCCTGGCGTGATGCGATCAATTTCACCATCCAGGACATGTGGAAAGACGGCACGTACATGGAACTGTACAACAAATGGTTCGGACCTGATACCGAGACCCCATTCCCCATGACTGAGAAAATTGAAATGTGGCCCTAGGCCGCACCAATCGCTACAACCGGAGCCATTGCCGCCCTTTTGGGGCAGGCAGGATTCCTCCCAACCCGCATTCCGGAGCACCCGCTCCGGAATGCGCTCTCAAGGCCGACCATGCTGCAGCACTATTTTGAAAAACCCTGGGTACAGAACTTGACCCTCGGCATCCTCCTGGGACTGATCGGATGCTACTTTGGTTTCTTTTTCCATTTTGATTACGACTTCAACTGGTCGGTTCTCTTCGAGGAAACCGAGTACGGCCATATGGGAGAGCTGCTGCTTAACGGCCTGGGACTGACGGTGACCATTTCCCTCTACTCCGCCATTATTGCCCTGGTGCTCGGCACCCTGTTCGGCCTGGCCCGGTTATCTCAGTTCAAGCCGATCTACGGGTTCGCCACAGCCTATGTTGAATTCTTTCGCAACACCCCGCTATTGGTGCAGCTCTTTTTCTGGAACTTCGCCCTGCCCGCAGGCTTGCCTGAGCAAGTTCGACACACGCTGTTCAGTCTCAACTTCGAATTCTGGGTGGCCACCTTGGGGCTTGGCATTTACACCAGCGCGTTCATGGCCGAGATCATCCGGGCTGGCATCCAATCGGTTCCCAAGGGCCTGCTCGAGGCCTCCTATTCCTCCGGCATGACCTATGGTCAGTCGCTGCGCAAAATCATCCTGCCACTCGCTTTTCGTGAAATCATGCCGCCATTGGGCAGCGAATTTCTCAACAACATGAAGAACTCATCTCTGGCCATGACTGTCGGCGTGGCAGAGGTCTGCTGGTCTGCACAGGAGGTGGAGGCACTGACCTACAGCGGTTTTGAGGCAACCGCGGCAGCAACCGGAATCTACCTCACCCTCTCCCTGATCATCTCGCTGATACTTAACCTGGTCAACGCCAAACTCAAGATCGTGGACCGCGCCAATCGATCACTGATGCGCAAGGCAGCGGATGTGCTCTTTGCCCCGGTAGCGCTCATCCATTTCGCCCTGGGCAGGGTGCTTGCCTTTTTCCACCGACCACCGGCAGATACCAAGACCCTCTCACCGGCCCAGGTTGCCTGGTTGAAGACCCACCGGATGCTCTGGCTCATTCTCACACATGGAGGCAAGGCGCTCTTTATCCTGTTCCTGGTCGCCCTGGTCGTACAGACCGGACGAGGCTTGCTCTCTTTCAACTATCAGGTGATTCTGGACAACCTGCAGGCCCTGTTGATCTGGAGATTTCCCAAAGGAGGCAGTACCGAGGTCTTCATGGGCCTGGGCGGCCTCTCCATGTCCCTGATCATGGCCGTTATCTGCATCACTGTCAGTTTTTTCATCGGCCTGGTCGTGGGCATCGGCCGCTCAGCGACCAACAAGGTGGCACGCATCCCCTGCATTTTCTACATCGAACTGATTCGTGGCAATCCGCTGATCATGGTTATTTTCTGGGTCTACTTTTTTGTACCGCCCATGCTGAAAATCCAGCTCGACGTTTTCTGGAGTGCGGTGGTGGCCATGACCATCTTTTTCGGTGCCTACATTGCTGAAATCGTTCGCGGCGGCATCGAAAACATCCCGCCAGGACAGGTGGAGGCCGCCAAATCCACGGGACTCGGCTACCTGCAGACCATGCGCTGGATTATCCTGCCTCAGGCACTCAAGCAGATGCTGCCCGCCATTGTGGGCCTGTTTATCGCCGCCTTTAAGGACACCTCGCTGGCCTATATCATCGGCGTAATGGAACTGACCACTGCAGCCTACTCCATCAATAACCGGCTGATGCTCTACCCCTTTGAGATCTACACCACGATCGCGGTCCTTTACTTCCTGTGCTGCTATGCGCTCAGCGAGTTTGCCAAACGCCTGGAACGCCGGCTCAACCCGGAAAAGGTACGGCTGGCCATGTGAACCTGCACAGCTCGCCTGAAGGTTAAACAAGAAGCTCCCACGCACCATTGCAACATACACCCTTCGGCCAGACCATGCCCCAGATACCCTCCTCCAGCCTGCTGTTCATCTTTTCCGGTGATCGGCTCCTGGTCCACCAGCAGGAAGGCGCCCTGGTGCTGCCCACAGTGCTCCCACCCGCCTATGTCGATCTGGTCGGATACGCTCGTCTGCTACCGGGGAGTGTCACTCCGGCCGTTGCCATTGACCTGTTACAGGGCGGAGAACCGGCAGCAGGTGAGTTCGTCAGCCTGCGCAGCCTGTTTCACCACCTGCAAGACGACCTGTGGTCCCTGGCAGGCACAGCCTCGCAGATTGTACGCTGGAACAGAGACCATCAATTCTGCAGCCGTTGCGGGGCCACTGTCAGCGAAAGCAGCCGCGAGCTGGCCAAGCAGTGCAGCCGATGCGGCCTAACCAGTTATCCGCGCATCACGCCGGCAGTGATCATGACCATCTCCGATGGTGATCGCCTCCTGCTCGCCCGTAACCGACGATTCCCCCCCGGCAAGTACAGCCCCCTGGCAGGGTTTGTTGAACCTGGAGAAACCATGGAGCAGGCAGTGGGGCGGGAAGTCATGGAAGAAGTCAATCTCCAGGTGGACAACATCACCTACTTCGGCAGCCAGTCCTGGCCGTTTCCCCACTCACTGATGGTCGCCTTCACTACCCGTTTCAAGGGTGGAACCCTCCAGGTCGACAATCAGGAAATCACCGATGCCCGGTGGTTCACCCGCGACCAACTCCCACCCATTCTGCCGCCCCGAGTGAGCATCGCCTACCAGCTGGTAACCCATTTTCTTCACCGGTAGCACAATCCACCCGATCCAAAATTGCTCCTCCCTCTCCCATGGAAACCGGGCAACGGAAGAAGAACCACAGCCCTCCCTTCCGGCCTTGGAAGCTGTTCACACTCCCTCTGCCTCTGTGTGGTCATAAATTCCTGTACCATTTCCTGTATTCATCCTTACCATAAAGAGATAAATTTGCAGTACTCGCCAACACGCAACCAACGGGGAAAAAGATGCACCACACCAACGGTCCTCGCCTGTTTTTCAATGCGCTTTGGTTCAGGCCCATGCTGCTGTTGCCGGCGGTATGCCTCCTGCTCCTCTCTTCAACAGCCACACACACCAAGGCATCCGCTATCTTACGCACCCTGCAGTCGGACAACCACTTTGCCCTTATACGGCATGCCATCGCCCCAGGGATCGGCGACCCGGAACATTTTACCCTTGGCGATTGCTCAACCCAGAGGAACCTTTCCGATGCTGGGCGTGAGCAGGCAATAAAGATCGGCAAACGTTTTCAGGCGCACGGGATTACTACAGCGCGGGTATTCTCCAGTCAGTGGTGCAGATGCCTTGAAACAGCCCAGCTGCTTGGCCTGGGGCGGGTCAAGGAATTACCGCAATTAAACTCCTTTTTTCGCCATTTCGAGCGCAAAGAATCACAGACGCAAGCCCTGAGTGGATGGCTCGCCAGGCAGGAGTTTACCGGCCCCCTCGTATTGGTTACCCACCAGGTCAACATCACCGCGCTGACCGGCATCTACCCTGCCTCCGGCGAAATAATTATTGTTCACCACTCCTCACCGGGTACGTACACAGTTGTTGGCAGAGTGAAACTGCATTGATCTCCCGGAATCGGAAAAGGGACCTTTTCCTGTAAAGGGCGGCCAGATGTTATCTTCTCCTTTTTCATCATCCATGCTCCATCGCTCCTCTTTTACCGTTTCAAGGACTCCAGGCAAAAGCCTGTACAACATGTCGATCAAGAACATTCCCTTTACACGACCTTGCCATGTATGTGCTCCTTGATTATTTTTTCTTCGTTTTCCATGCTATCCTGGTGCTGTTTCATCTCACCGGTTGGGCGTGGGAAACAACGCGACGCCTCCATTTGATGACGGTAAGCCTCACCTTTCTGTCATGGTTTGGCCTGGGCCTGTTTTACGGATGGGGTTACTGTCCATGCACCGATTGGCACTGGGCGGTTAAACGCGAACTCGGAGAGAGCCACCTGCCAGGTTCCTACGTCAAATACTATGCAGACAAGCTCACAGGTGGTACATGGGATGCTTTGCTCATAGATGCCATAGTTTTTATCCTCGGTCTTTTTGCATTCGTGCTTTCGTGTTGGTTCAACCTGCGCGATGCTTCTCTTCACCGAAGAACCCGAAACCTCGATTCATCGCAACGTTAAGATATTCGGCTACCCTATACCCAGCGGCCTGTACTACGGTTACTGCTCGATATGCACCACCACTCCTGGTGCATTTGCACCACGATCAATACCTTTTTTCCCCCTCTGTTTCACGCATGGAACCCCTTGCTATGGGATCTGATGGCAAAAAAGACATTGGCTGCTCCTGTGGCATAACACTTGCTATGTTTGCTGAAAAGGGTGAAGCGCATCCAACTGCTGGATCCCGGATGCTGAGAAGAAACGATAATTACGCTCGCACAGGGAGGATGAGATGAACAGGGCCATGATAATTCTTTTATTAACCATGGTTGCAGTGGCTTCGGCATCTGCAGAAACGTGGGTAGCGATCTGCAATGATGGCCAACGGCTGCAATACAACCAGGTACGCGGGGGGGAAGGTTCGCTTATTTTGCAACCTAAACCCGGCTTCGCAAGAGGTGCGCAAGGAGGCCTCGTTGTGGCACGCCTCAGGCAGACCTTTGCCAAGGGGGACCTGATCTGCGGAACGGTTAAAGGCAGTGCAACCGGCCGTGATGGGTATCCGGTCACTCAAATATGTGCGAACAAACGGCAACGCAGCCTCTTTATCCGGTACAAACATCCCTATGAGGACAAGCCACTGGAAGGGATGGCCTTTTGCGATGCCGATGTAACCATCAGGTAGCCGCTGTTCCTGGACTGTATTGCAGACAAAGGGAAGCATAGACGCGTACCTTTGCCCACTTCCAGCAACTATAGAAAAGATGTCGCTGGTTTTGGGCAAAAAAAATAGAGCAGCAGAGGAGAACAGGATGAAAAAATATGGTGCGGAATTTTTTGGAACCTTTTGGCTGGTTCTTGGCGGGTGCGGCAGCGCAGTGCTGGCGGCAGGCTTTCCCAATGTGGGTATCGGGCTGCTGGGGGTTTCCCTGGCCTTTGGCTTAACGGTCCTGACCATGGCATTTGCCATTGGACATATCTCCGGTTGCCACCTCAACCCGGCGGTAACCCTCGGCCTATGGGCCGGCGGTCGATTCCCGGCAAAAGATATCCTACCCTATATTATTGCCCAGGTCGCAGGTGGGATCGTCGCCGGCGGTGTACTGTATTTGATAGCCAGCGGTAAAGCGGATTTTTCCCTGTCCGACGGGTTTGCCGCCAACGGATACGGCGCACACTCCCCAGGCGGGTACAGCCTCCTGGCTGCCCTGATCTCGGAAGTCGTCATGACGATGATGTTTCTGCTGGTTATCCTGGGAGCAACCGACGAGCAGGCTCCTCAGGGGTTTGCCCCCATAGCCATCGGGCTCTGCTTGACCCTGATACACCTGATCAGTATTCCGGTAACCAACACCTCGGTGAATCCGGCACGCAGTACAGGGGTTGCCGTATTTGCCGGCAACTGGGCCATGGCCCAACTCTGGCTGTTCTGGGCCGCCCCCATCATTGGCGGTATCCTGGGTGCTGTGATTTACCGCATTCTCGGAAGGAAAGACTGAACTGTCCGGCAAGGAGAGGAGAAAACGTCTTCAACGCCCTCTTGCCTGGCAGGGAGAGCGAAAAAAGGAGGGCAAGAAAGGTGTGCACCAAGCACTGAACAGAGGAAAAGCAGCACTGATTGCAACGGACACTAGAGATTGGAGATGGGTGTAAACCCCGCCTTTTCATCGTCAAAATGAAGGGCTCCGATCAGGATTTCGAGACTCTGCTCCAAATCGGTCAGTTGCTGCTGGGAAAGTTTGGCCAGGGTACTGCTTAACTTACCCTGGGGAGGCGAAGGGGCCAGGTCAAGTACCGCCCGTCCCTTGTCGGTGAGGTGGAGTTTGACCGTACGCTGATCGGTCTTGCTTCGCTTGCGATACACCAATTCCTTGTCTTCGAGCTTGTCGAGCATATTTGAACAGGTTGAGCGGTGGATAGACAATTCCGTCGCCAGTTCGGAAACCTTGATACCTGGTATCGCGCCTATTTCATGCAACATCCATAGTTTGGCGCCGCTGAGTCCGCAGGCTTTTTCAACCCTTTTGGAGTGTGCCTGAATGGCCCTGAAAACTATACGCAGTTGCTGAGTTATCGCTTTTTCCTGTTCAACCCGCTTGTCCATCAATCCTCCACTGGTAAAGGGGTGTTTTTTACCCTATTAATCATGGAGCAGCCATAAAAAATAGGCTAAAAAACACTTTTCCTTTCCCCTACGGGGCGGCATTGCTACCGCCCCTCACTACGCCTCATCAATGATCGGCTGTTTTTGCTGCAGCAAGCCAGCCGTTCCATTTATCGGTATTTTTAGCGATCCATTCATCCACATGACGCTCGATGTCTTTCTGGCTCTTTTCGCCTTCGTTCATGCGGGTATTTTGCTCGTTGATATCTTCAAGCGGCAGGGTGAAGACCTCAAAAAATTTCTTCGCTGCCGGATTGTCAGCCAAAAACTTTTTATTAGCCACGATTTGCACATCCGAGACAACAAAACCAAGCTTGACCGGATCTGAAACCGCTCCTTTAATCCCGCTGACCTCCATGCGATCCTTGCCAGCCATCTGCGACTCCTTAGGCATGGTCTTGGGAACATTAATCCACATCACATCTTCGCCCGGCTTGAGCTTAAAAATGGTCCAGTTGGGTGCCCAGGTATAAAAGAAAATGGGTTGACCATCATTGTACTCGGCCAGAGCCGAGGCCATTCCCGCCTCATACGCGGCCTTTACCGGATTGATATGGTCTTTAAGCTCATACACATCCATATGATGGGCAATTACCGTCTCACAGCCCCATCCAGGAGGACAGGCTGTAAGGTCGGCTTTGCCATCCCCATTTTTATCAAAGGCTTTTTTCACCTCGTCGCGCTTAAAGTCATCAAGTGATTGGATGCCGAACTTGTCAACGTGTTCCTTGGACACCAGGTAGCCCTGCAGACCACCTGCCTTGACAACATAGCCGACTTTTTCGGCCTTGTCGTAAAAATTTTTGGGCAGCTGACCGTCGTGGTTCGGGAACCAGCCATTGGTCCAATAGTCCACATCACCGAGGGAAAGGCTTTTGTAAAAAATCGGATTGGAGAGATCCTTGGGTTTGCTCACTTTGTATCCCAGTTCTTCAAGTCCGCGTCGAACCAGGGCTTCCTGGAAAAAACCGGTGTTCCAGGTTGCCCGAGCGGGCTGCACTTTAACGCCTTCCCCGGGTAGATTGTCCGCTGCCTGTGCCACAGGACAGGCGGTCATCGCCACTGCTGCCAGGGCAACGGAGAGTATTGTGTGCTTCAACATGGTGTATCCTCCTTTAGTATTATTTTTTTTCACCCATTGCTTGGGTAATTCGATCAAGAATAATGGCGATAAGCACAATGGCCAAACCGCCGATGGTGGCCAAACCGATATCCAGGGTATTGAGGCCCAGGACCACTGGAGCCCCCAGCCCTCCTGCTCCAATCAGCGCGGCAATAACGACCATGGAAAGAGCCATCATGATAGTCTGATTCAGCCCTGCCATAATGGTTGGCAAGGCGAGGGGAATCTGCACCTTCAACAGCACCTGATTACTGGTAGCGCCAAAGGCCAGCGCCGCTTCAACCAGCTCTGGATGAACCTGACGAATGCCGAGGGCCGTCAGCCGGACAATGGGCGGCAGGGAAAAGACAATCGTTGCCAGTACCCCCGCCACATTGCCGATGGAAAAAAGCATAACGATCGGCACCAGGTAGACAAATGCCGGGGTGGTCTGCATCCCATCGAGGACAGGGCGTAACATCGATTCAAACCGATCGTTTCTGCCGGCAAATATCCCCAGGGGGATACCGACAATCGTACAGAACACGACCGAGGAAAAGACCATTGCCAGGGTAACCATGGTCTCTTCCCAGAAACCGAGCAAACCGATAAAGACCAGGGTGGCCACGGTAAACCCTGCCAATCGCAACCCGGATGTTCTCCAGGCGATAAGCGCCAGTATGACAATCATCACTACAGGGGGAATGGCCTGCAGCCCTTGCTCCAGCCCGGAGAGGGTGATCTCCACTGGCCATTTAATGCCCTGAAAAAACCACCGGTAACCCTCCACCAGCCAGTCGACAAACTGGGTAATCCAGTCATCTAAGGGGATAACTTTATCTTCAAATTCGAACATTTTCTCGTCCTCTGCGTGAATAAAAACTCGGTTTACTGGTTCTCGGTACTTCCGTCTGCCCGATACAACGTCCGGAGAAAGCGATTTTTGGAAACAACCCCCTTAAAGACCGATTCATCGTCAATAACCGGGACGGGCCACGGGTGGGAAGCTACCTGGGGAAGTATATCCTGAAGGAATTCCGACTCCTTGACCGCCAGGGCTTCTTTGATAAAGGCATGCTCTATGTTACTTTTCTGCCCAGCCGGCGTGTTCTCTACCACATCACGCAGGGTATCGATGGAGACGACGCCGTAAAAGCGTTTTTCCGAATCCAGGACATAGGCATACTCACGATCCTCGTTGTTCAGCATCTCCAGGACTGACCGAGGACTCCCTTCCGGCGTGTGCCAGATAACCGTGGGGTGCTTCTTGTGGACGATATCACCGGCGGAAATAACACCTGTGGGATCAACTCCGCGAAAGAAGGCACGCACATACTCATCTGCTGGATTCTGCAGAATTTCCTCGGGGGTTCCCACCTGGACAACTCGTCCTCCCTCCATAATCGCGATCCGATCACCGATGCGCAACGCTTCATCAAGGTCATGGGAGATGAACACGATCGTTCGTTCATGACGGTCCTGCAATTTCAGGAGTTCGTCCTGCATCTCGGTGCGGATCAAAGGATCGAGGGCAGAAAAGGCCTCGTCCATAAGCAGGATGTCGGGATCAACCGCCAGTCCACGGGCCAGACCGACCCGCTGCTGCATTCCTCCACTGAGTTCGGAGGGATAGGCATTTTCCCAGCCATCCAGCCCCACCTGCTTGAGGGCATCCTTGGCCCGCTCCTGACGTCCTTTTTTATCCACGCCATCGAGTTCCAGGCCAAAGGCAACATTGCTGAGAACATCCATGTGGGGCATAAGGGCAAACGACTGAAAGACCATGCTGGTTTTACTTCGTCTGAATCGAACCAGCTCATGCTTGTCCATCTTGTGGACAGCCTCACCATCGATAATCACCTCTCCGGCGGTTGGCTCGATCAACCTGTTCAACATGCGAACCAGGGTCGATTTACCCGAACCGGACAGTCCCATGACGACAAAAATTTCTCCTTTTTCCACATCAAAACTGGCATCCTGAACGCCGACGGTCATGCCGGTGGCCTCATAGATTTCCTCTTTGGTTTTTCCCTGTTCAAGCAGCTTTAACGCATTCTGCGGACTGGGGCCGAAGACCTTGTATAAATTTCGTATAGATAAGAGAGCCATGATTAATCCTGTTAATATACGGTATCCCAGCAGCATCCCTTGCCAGCCTGCACGACAGCAAAGCCTGATGGTAAAATACTGTATTTAGCAATATAGTTTTCTTGAAATAGTTTTGCGAAATACTACACCAGTGGCCTGAAATGTCAAGACAGTTGTCGCAACACATCCCATGAACCCCCGCCAATCACAGGCAAGTCTCACAGGTAGAGAAGGGGAAAAGGGCTGGTGGTGGATCTCCGGACGAAGGAAAGGTGTGGCTATCGAGGCATTTTCGTGCGTACCGGCCAATGCTCAAGTTTCATCGTCACTTAAGGCAGGGTTGGGGACAAGCAGAGGGAAGATGGTGACGGCATCCGCTACAGACCACGGGGTCAAAAACGAAGCCGCATACTCTAATCCTCCTGGATGGTGTCAGGCAGCTTATGCACCAGATAAAAGGTTATGCCGGTGGCAATGAGGACGGCACCGGTACCGAGCAGATAGAGGGGTTCCAGGTTTTCGTAGTCAAGGATGATAACCTTTCTGGCAATGGCCATGAGGGCGGTGGAGATGACTATTTTTACATGAATGACATTATCACGCAGGTAAAGAATAATATTTTGGAAGATTTCAATGGCGATTAAGACCACCATAAACGCACCAAAGGTAGCGAGAATATCACCGATGGTCAGGACGAGCGAGGGTTCGGCCTCAAGCCGTTTGTACAGCGTCCAGCCCACATCCACTACTCCCGAAATGATGACGAGCACCATCAGTAGACCAAGAATTTTAAGACAGTAATGAATTATCTTTTTGAGGAACCACAGGAAGGCGTCCTCTTTTTTGGAAATATCTTTCATACCTGTCGCTCCATAACTAAAGGGGAAACAAAATCGTCTGCTTTCACCGCCACCATCATCCAGTTCACCGGGGAGAGGAATTCCTCAGCCTTCTTGCCGATAAGCAGGCCCCGCAGTCCTGCTCCGAAGACCATTCCCCTGACCAGCACCTCGCCATGAAGCTGATGAAGTAACGGGGGTATCATTCTCTCTGGCTCTCCCTCGGGAAATGGAGTTGTTCTTGAATCGTCTCTAGGCCTGTCTATTCAAGCATCGCGGTCATGGTCTGTGGTCTCTGTTCAAGAATTTCCTTCTTGATGAAAAAGCATACCCTTGAATTGTTACTTTAGAGCCGCTAGAGGCAGCACAGATCACCTGGAGCTGATACGGAGTTGCTCACAAAGATACATAGTAACAACGGCGCTCACTTTGACAACAAGAGAAAAGGGATCAATAAATGATAGGCTTCCTTCCCAGCCATCGCCAGTTCCCCTGCCCTCACTCCGCCGACAATGCTGAAGTGTTTGATATGCACCACCAGAACTGGTGCATATGCACCAGTTTTGCCGAGCAAACATGGCGCAGCCGCATGGCGCGGGGACGATCTATGGCGTCTGCGCCTTAAGCATCGCATTCCTCTCCTGTGGTACGACATTTGCTACAGGGCAATTAGAGGGGAGTGTACACACCGTAGACCTCCACCTGCATGGTGTCTGCCTACGGTTGGCTCTGATCAGGTTCCTCAATCCATGGAGAGCAAATGGACATTTATCAAGAGATCTGGAGTGCAGATCAATCGGAATCAGGTGTTGTCCCCATACTGGAGAGTGAAACCGGCGACCCATCGATTGGCTACGTCAAGGTGAGCACGCAGCTCAACAGCCGGGAAGGCTCCCTGCGGGCGCTCCCGGAGGTGATTATCCCGCAAACGAAACAGCGAACCTACACCCTCTGCCGGGAACTATTTGATAACTATTCCCTCCCGGAACGCGATGAAGAGCATGACACGCCCGAGGAACGGGAAGAAGTACATGATCTGGTTCATGCAATGGTTGATACCGCACCGATGCAAGTTGCACGGGACTACGTGGCCCAAGCCACAGGTACCAGTATGACCAGGGAACGGTGGTATAACACCCTCATGGAGCTGTGGTTTCGTCGCTTTGCCCAGGGTGGAGATCCGCATTTAAGCGGCTTTGAACACGTGGTGGTTGGCGAGCAGGAAGGAGCCAAGGCCAAGGGGTACCATTTCTGGTACAAGTACTACCTGGACGACGGTTTTGCCCGGATGGTGGATGACGCCCGCGACCGTTTCGCAGGACTCGTTGACGACCGTATTGTCTACTTGGGGACACGGCTGAAAGAAGGGCAAACCCAATTCCCGGAGTCCATAACCATCTCCTACCGCTGGCACGCACCTGATTATGAGCGGGAACAGCTTCGCCCTCTGACCAAACCCATTGGCGGTTTTTTTGTCGGGTGCAGTATCGAGGGGTTGCTGGCCCTTGGTACGGTTCGGGCGCACCTCGGCGCACGTGCTCCCAAGCAGTGTACCATAAACGGGGCACTGTACAGCCTCAAGATGTTTCGCAGCGACAACAAACGGCATGTTCGCACCTTTTATCCTGAATTCTTGGGGCCTGCAGTGCCTGATAAAGGAAAAGATAGCGGAAACCCTCCCGTCACTTCCGGTCACATCCGCATTGTTGCAGCGCTGATCAATCCTAAGGGCCATGACCCCGGCAAAGAAACCGTTACCCTGATCAATACAGGCGCCACTTCGATCCCGCTTACCGGATGGCAATTACGCGATCACAAGGATCGGACTCACCCATTGCAGGACCTCACCATCGGCCCTGGCGAATGCACACGAATTTCCCTTGACCCTCGAGGGGTGCAACTCTCTAACAGAGGTGGCTCCATACGTGTGATCAATAAGGATGGACAAACAATCCACTGTGTCACCTACTCCAAAGGGCAGGCCAGGACCGATGGAGGGACGGTTCTCTTTTAACTGGCATGGATGATGTCCGATCATACGCCCAACCGGCAGCCGCTGCTGCTCCCAGGTAGGGACAACGGCGGAACTCCGTTTTCTCCAGGAGATTTAATATGATGACCGATGCAACCAATGCCGCCTTCCAGTTGGAAAAGACCTTACAGCAGATTGATCTCGCAGCGCTGACCAGGGACCGAAGCTACTTCCCCTCCCCTGCTGCATGGGAAGACCAAATACTCTACTTTCTTCTGGTGGACAGGTTTTCGGACGGCCGGGAGCATGGGGGATTCGCCGATGTGGAGGGGAACCCGATCAGCGGCCAAGATACCCAGCGGGATACGCCCCTTTTCACCCCTGAGGACGCCTGGCAGGCCGACCGAGAACAGTGGTTTGCTGCTGGAAAAACATGGTGTGGCGGGACGCTGGCAGGCCTGACCGACAAGCTGGGCTACTTGCAGCGATTAGGCGTTACTGCGGTGTGGCTCAGTCCAATTTTCCGACAGGTCGCAGGCAGCAGTGATTACCATGGCTACGGCATTCAGCATTTCCTGGATATTGATCCCCATTTCGGCACCAGAGAGGAATTCCTCTTCTTCGTCGAATCAGCACATCGGTGCGGCATACGCGTCATCCTCGATATCATCCTCAACCATGCAGGCAATGTCTTTGCCTACCAGCACGATGCCCGTTTCTTTTATCATCAGGGCCATCAGTGGCCGGTGGAGGGGTTTCGTATCCGCAGCGACGACCCCGGCAGCCTCCCTTTTGGCCGGCTCTCTCCAGAGCACCAGTCGAAGGCATGGCCGAACGGTGCAGTATGGCCCGCCGAATTCCAGGACCCGGAAACGTGGACCCGGTGCGGAGAGATAACCGAGTGGAACGATTTTCCCGATTATCTTGACGGTGATTTTTTTGCACTCAAAGATATTCATCATGGACATTCTCTCACTGCCTTCGAACAGGCCTGGGATGTGCAAAAAAGAATCAGGGAGTTTACCGCCTCCAAAACATTGCTGCATTTGTGCAGGGTCTACTGCTACTGGATTGCCTTTGCCGATCTCGACGGCTACAGAATTGACACTGTCAAGCATATGCAACCCGGAGCAGTCCGGTTGTTTGCCAATGTGATCCACGAATTTGCCCAGTCTATCGGCAAGGAAAAGTTCTACCTCATCGGTGAAGTTACCGGTGGGAGAGCCCATGCAGTCAATATCCTGAATACCACCGGCATAGATGCGGCCCTCGGGATCAACGACATTCCCGATAAACTCGAATTTCTCGCCAAAGGGTGGCGCAGCCCCGGCAACCCGCAGACCGCAGCCCAGGAGGGATATTTCGACCTGTTCCGTAACAGTTTGCTCGACCACAAGCATACCCATCAATGGTTCGGCAAGCATGTGGTGACCATGTTCGACGACCATGATCAGGTGGGTACCCGCCACAAGTTTCGTTTCTGCGGGCAGGCAAGCGATGCCCACCATCTCTTGCCGGTCGTGTTGGGCCTGCACCTGACCACCACCGGGATTCCCTGCATCTATTACGGCACCGAGCAGGCATTTACCGGCGCCGACCGGCGAACGGACGACGAGGCATACAGCGATGTTTTTCTTCGCGAATGCATGTTCGGCGGTCCCTTCGGCAGCCACCAAAGTAGCGAACGCCACTTTTTTAACGAAAACCATCGGGCCTATGGTCTGATCCGGGACATATGCCGCCTGCGCAGCGATCATATTGGGCTGCGAAGGGGGCGTCAGTACCTGCGCGAGGTCTCTGGTGGTGATGGACAATTCCACTATCCCCGGCCCATCGGCGGCACACTGCGCTGGGTTGTAGCCTGGTCGCGAATATTTGCCGATGTGGAATACCTGTGCGCTGTCAATACCGACCCCGACAAACCGCTGAAAGTGACCATTACCGTGGACCACGATCTTCATCCCCCCGGTACCTCCATGGGCTGCCTCTTTTCCACCGACCCTGATCAAAAGGGCCAACAGGTGACGGTGGAACCGAGCAACGGCTCAGCGATCAGGGTGACGGTCCCGGCCGCCGGTTTTGTAGTCTACCGTTAGTCTGCCTGTATCCAATCGATACCCTTCACAGAGCGAGATGCAGTTCTCGACCCAAGCGCTATAGTCCGTCTGTTGTACATACTCCCAGAAGGGCAACAGGCTCTGCGTCGTCAGGAATGGCGGGAGTGGAAATTGGGTTGGCAGCAGTGTTGTTTTCTGTTCAAATACACCGGTTACAACGGCTGGGTCACAGGCATCGCTTCGACGGCAATACAAAATGCTCGTGGTCTATCTATCATGCGTAAATTACCCAAACGTTGCAGGGAGAGTTGAGATGTCCTTCACCCATTTTGATACCATTGTTATCGGTTCTGGAACTGCGGCGTACTTTGCCGTGGATGGGCTCGTTCAAGCCGGCCAGCGGGTCGCCATCGTCGACGAACGTCCCTATGGCGGGACCTGCGCTCTGCGCGGCTGTCAACCGAAAAAATACCTGGTCAGCAATGCCGAGGCCGTGGCCCTGGTCAGCCAGCTGGTCGGCCGAGGCATCAAAAATCCTGCACACACTGACTGGAAGGCCCTGCAAGCACTGAAAAATCAATTTCTCGAAGGGCGCTCAGAGGCCGATGTACGCCAGTGGCAGAAAAAAGGCGTCACCACCCTGCATGGCAAAGCGGTACTGACTGGACCGGAAACAGTACGCATCAATGACCAACAGGTGACGGCAGACACCATTATTCTCGCCACAGGCGCTTTGCCCAGAGCAAACACTCTCCCTGGTGCAGAGCATATTCAAGACAGCGAATATTTTCTGAACCTGTCAGATCTGCCCAAACGTTTGCTTTTCATCGGTGGCGGCTATATTTCCTTTGAGTTTGCCCATGTGGCAGCGCGAGCAGGCGCCGAAGAGGTGACGATTCTCCATCGCTCGGCAGAGCCCTTGAAATCGTTTGACCAGGATGCCGTGGAGGCAGTCGTTCATGCCAGCAGGGAGGTCGGCATCAAGGTTATTCTCAACACCCACCCGACCGCCATCACCCCAGGGGAAGAGGGGTTCCTCCTTCATGACTCAACCGGAACAGAACACCCTGTGGACTGTATTATCGGAGCAATCGGCCGTGTCCCCAACCTGAGCGTTCTTGCCGGCAATCACGGCCGGGTCGACCATGATGAACGGGGTGTCCGGGTCAACCAATACCTGCAGAGTATTTCCAATCCCCGGGTTTATGCCATTGGTGACTGTGCCGCAACCAAGCACATGTTGGCACCGGTTGCCGATCAGGAAGGCAAAACCGTTGTCCGCAATATTTTGGAATCAAACAGCACTCCGCTTGATACCAACGTGGTCCCAAGCGTGGTCTTTACCATTCCCTGCCTTGCGACGGTCGGCCACTCCGAACAGAGTGCAGCTGCCCTGGGGTCGGAATATCGGGTGAATGCCGGAGAAACAAAAAACTGGCCGTCTTCCAAACGGATAGGGGAGGCGCACGGCTACTACAAGGTGCTGATCGATAAGGCCACCGATGAGATACTGGGCGCCCACCTTACCCGGCATAATGCTGACGAGGTGATCAACATCTTTGCCCTGGCAATCCGCCATCGAATTCCAGCTGGAGAGTTGGCGGAATTCCTCTGGGCCTATCCAACCTTTACCTCAGATATTAAATACATGGTCCGATAGGCTGGCTAAACTCCACGCGTCTCTTGCCAATGCGCCAACCGTTTACAGAACGGGTGATCACCCTCATCCATAACATTCCCCGAGGCCGGGTCACAACCTACGGAACCATTGCCGCCATGGCCGGAAATCCGCAGGCAGCGCGGCAGGTTGCGCGCATTCTCCATGCCTGTTCAGCCACGGATAACCTGCCATGGCACCGGGTCGTCAACCGCGAGGGACGTATCTCGCTCCCCCGCTGGAGCGGGTACGAGGAACAAAAGCAGTTGCTTGAGTCAGAGGGCGTGCGATTTGATGCAGCCGATCGGATCATGCTCAATCAGTTCCTCTGGCCCTCTGACCGGGAATAATTTCGCCCACCTCCCCCCGACATGCTCCGCCAATGCAACAAGACGAACTCAATCTCGATGAACCGCTGATAGCAATTCAGGTTCAGTGCCGCCTTCCCATGCTTTCACCCTTGCTCTTGTTGCTCATACGGGACATAATCGGTATACCCTTGGGCACCAGGCGTATACCACAACGACATATCATCGTAGGCGGCAAGCGGCCATCCGTTGCGCAACCGCTCGACCAAATCAGGGTTGCTGATAAACGGTCGGCCGAAGGCGGCGATATCCATGACGCCTGCATGCAGACGTTCTTCGGCATCAACGCGACTGTACCCGCAGTTGCCGATAATCATACCCGAATAATATTTTCTGAACTCGGCCAGGGTCATCGGTTTTCCCTGCTCATGGAAACCAAACGCAAGACCGTCCATGATATGGACATAAGCCAGACCTAAGGGCTCGAGCTGTTTGATCAGGTGGAGATAAGTCTCCCGGTAGTCAGCGCTTCCCATGTCGTTGAATACACCATTAGGAGAAAGCCGCACCCCCACCCTGTTTGCCGGCCAGACGGTCAACAACGCCGCCAGAACTTCCAGCAGTAGCCGGCACCTGTTTTCCACACTACCACCGTAGGCATCGGTTCGCAGATTGGTTTTGCTGTCCAAAAACTGATTGAGCAGGTACCCATTGGCGCTATGGACCTCGACCCCGGAGAAGCCGGCATCCTTTGCCCTTTCGGCTGCGACGCGATAATCCTCAACTGTCGCCAGTATCTCCTCCACTGTAAGCGGGCGGGGTG
Source organism: Desulfogranum aggregans (assembly GCF_055398265.1). Classification (NCBI taxonomy): domain Bacteria; kingdom Pseudomonadati; phylum Thermodesulfobacteriota; class Desulfobulbia; order Desulfobulbales; family Desulfobulbaceae; genus Desulfogranum; species Desulfogranum aggregans. Next base: position 2,195,445 of record NZ_AP042447.1, read on the forward strand.
TTTCAAACTCCTTTTTCCCCACTGGCGTGCGAATCTGGTCCCCCTGCAACCTTACTGCAGAAGCGGACACCGGCAACTCACCGTGGTGAAATGCGCTATGTGATACCCTGCCGCAATGCCACAACTGAAGAAACAGATGACTGCCAGTTGGATTAACCCGCCTGGTGACCTTACGCCACCCTTCGGCCATTGCATCTGTATACATACCCGGAGACCCGACCCACCCGTTGCCTTGAGCAGAAACCACAGTAGCTTCCGTGATCAGCAGGCCGGCTGTTGACCGCTGGTAGTAATATTCCGCCATCAGCTCGTTGGGTATTCGCGCATCTCCTGCCCGACCTCGAGTCATGGGTGCCATAGCAATCCTGTTTTTCAAGGTGAGGTCGCCCAATAGTACAGAATCAAATAACGATGGTGCTGCCATATTCACCTCCTTTCCTGGGGTCAACGTCTGTTGGTATACCTCTGCAGGGCAAACTATAAGCTGTTTTTGAACGATGTCTCCATGCGGCTGGTGATCTTTGTACTGAACCAGGCGATTGACACGTTTTTTTAGCAACGGACAGGCCTCTCCCCCCGCGCCGCGAGAAGGCATCAGCGGCAGTCCGAGGATGCGTCCAGCTGCGCAGATACCCCGCGTTTCACTGTCTGATCACGGACATCTCTTTCCCATTGCTTGGTTTAAAATAACAGTTTAAGTTGACAACTAGCGGTAATTTGGGCAAAAATATATATAGCTCCACCTGACTTCCCCTCTTCACTCACTCACTGTTGCAGGGTACATGGCATGGAAGCGCTCAACACACTCCGATGCAGCATTGATGATCACCAGCTGGCCTACTCCGTATCCGGAAACGGCGTCCCGGTATTGCTGGTGCATGGCATCACCACCTACTCTTTCATTTGGCGTAACATTGTCCCGTTGATGCGGGACCATTACCAGGTACTGACAGTCGACCTGTTGGGATGTGGTGAATCGAGCAAGGAAATGAATCAACCCTATTCACTACCGAATCATGCTCGACTGTTGAAAACATTTCTCGACACCCTGGGAGTGAAAAAACTGCACTTCGTTGGCCATGACCTCGGCGGAGGAATCGGTCAAATTTTTGCAGTGGACTACCCGGAAATGCTTTATGACCTTACCTTGATCAATAGTGTTGCCTATGACTTCTGGCCGGTCCAGCCCATCCTTTCCATGCGAACCCCAATCATCAGGCAATTTGCAATGGCTGCACTGGATGCTGGCGCCCTCCGGCTGCTCATCCGCCGAGGTCTCTACCACAAGGAAAAATCTGTGGAAGAGCTGGTCGAACTTTTTGCCCGGCCACTGAAAACCCGGCAGGGAAGAAAGGCATTTCTCCATTTCGCTGCAAGCCTGGACAATCGGCACCTCATCGAAATAGCCGATCAACTGCACCAGCTCGATCTTCCAGTGCTCATACTTCGCGGAGATGCCGACAAATTTCTCAGCGCAGCGATTTGCGAAAAACTTGCCCATAATTTGAAGGATGCAAAACTTGTGCGCATCCCCACAGGCAGCCACTTTATCCAAGAGGATGAACCGGAAATGATCGCCACGGCACTCCACTCTTTCTTTCGAAAACAGCATGTTTAAGGTCATTACGGCTGGCGCACTCAATCAGTTACGGCATACCATCCATACACTCCAGGAGGAAAACGTCCATCTCATCACCGTGGCAGAAGAGGCACTCCTGCTCGGCCTTGTTTCCGATACCCTGCAGAATATTGACGACAAAATCGACATACTCGCCAACACCCTTGAACAGATATCCATACTCAAATCCATTCCCTACTGCGTCTGCGGCCTTCTCTCTGACCAGCAGAGCACCATCAAGGTGTTATCGAGTTACTGCACATCGAGCGAGGATGACGATTGCCTTGCCGCAATCAAACTGGGCAACGGTCTGCTGCGAGAGCTCCATCATGGACCCGTTGTCAGTGATAATCTGGACGCACTCACGATAGATTTTTCCTCGTTTGCCTTTTCCCCGGCTTGCTTTGCCATCATCCCGTTCGTGCTTGATGCCAGCACCACAGGCATTTTTCTCTTTATCAGTAATATTCAGGAAAAAACACGATTGGCAGCAATGATGCCCACGCTCCACCACGCTACGGATATTGCTGTTTCAAAATACAAAAACATTCATCTGCTGGAAAAACTCCAACAGATGAATGCGGAACTTGAACAAAAAATCAGCCAGCGAACAGCGGAATTGTCAGCAGCCAATGCCCACCTTGAACGGGAGATGGCTGTGAAAGAAGCCTCCCAAAAGGCCCTGCAGGAATCACACGAGAGTTTCCTGACCATTCTCAACAGTATCGATGCCATGGTGCATGCCGTGGACCTGGAAACGCACACCATACTTTTCATGAACCAGTATATGATTGATGCCATCGGTGGTGATTTTACCGGCAGTAAATGTTTTCAGCGGCTCAGGAACGGCAGCTCTCCCTGTACGGATTGCGCCAACAACCAATTGCTGGATCACAACCGGCAACCAGCCGGTGTACAGATTTGGGAAGAGCAGAACCCGATAAACGGACGATGGTACATCAACCACGACAGAGCGGTGAAATGGACGGATGGCCGCATGGTAAGGATTCAGATTGCCACGGATATTACCCGGATGAAAGAAATGGAAGCCCAATTACTCCAGGCACAGAAAATGGACGCCATAGGAACGCTCGCTGGAGGGATTGCACACGACTTTAATAACATTCTCACCGGGATCCAGGGTCACGCCTCTCTCCTTCTCGCTGACCATACCCTTGCTCCTGACCAGCGTGAACGCCTGGAGGCAATTGAGCAATATGTTCACAGTGCTGCCGAGTTATCCAACCGGATGCTCGGATTGGCCAAGGGCGGGAAATACCATGGTACGCTGATTGACGTGAACGAACTCATCACGCACAGCCTCAATCTTTTCAGCCGAACACGGAAGGCGTTAACGACCCATTGCTTACTTGCCACCAAACCACCCGTGATCTCTGCTGACAGGAACCAGTTGGAACAGGTCCTCCTCAACCTGTTCATCAATGCCTGGCAGGCAATGTCCGAAGCCGGAGAGCTCACCGTTTCAAGTGCGATAGTTGCGTTGGATGAGGACTTTTGTGCACCCCACGAGATGGAAGCTGGGACATATGCGGCAATCAGGGTCACCGACAACGGGGCAGGAATTCCGGCCGCTGATATCAGCAGAGTGTTTGACCCTTTTTTTACCACCAAGCATAAAGACCGTGGGAGCGGACTAGGCTTGGCCTCCTGCTATGCAATCATCCGCAACCACTCGGGTCTCATCACTGTTGAAAGCCAGGAGGGCAGTGGCAGTACCTTCACCTGCTACCTGCCCCATGTGGAGGCAGAAGTGGTACCACCTCCCTTGAAAAATTCAGGCAGCATTACAGGCGCCGGAAAAATCCTGTTGGTGGACGACGAGGAGGTAGTACTGGAAGTTGCCGAAGCCATGCTGGAACGGTTGGGATACTCCGTCACCGTTGCCCAGGGTGGACAAAGGGCTATAGATATTCTGGAGCAGAAAGCAGGGTCCTTTGATCTGCTGATCATCGATATGGTGATGCCCGGGGTCGATGGGAAAAGGGTGTGTGCACAGGCTGCTGCCCTCGGATACACCGGGCCGATACTCATAGCGAGCGGGTACTCGGCAAATGGCGAGGTGAAGGAACTTCTCGACAAAGGTGTGCAAGGATTTATCCACAAGCCCTTCGGCCTTTCTGATTTATCACAGAAAATCCACCAAGTGCTGAAAGCTGACCACCCATGAAAGGGCGGCCGACGCGCCCGTGGCGCTGGCATGCACCCCGGGTGTGCCGGCAATCCAGCGCAATACTGCAGGCAACCGTTACTCGAACAGTGTCACATATTCACCATACCCTTCTTTTTCCAGATCAGCGGCAGGAATGAACCGCAGCGATGCGGAGTTAATGCAGTAGCGAAGTCCTGTGGGCGGAGGCCCATCCTCAAAGACATGGCCGAGGTGAGAGTCACCGTTTTTACTGCGCACCTCGGTGCGTACCATAAAAAAGCTTCGATCCTGTTTTTCGACGATGTTTTCCTGATTCAGTGGGCGGGTAAAACTTGGCCATCCGGTTCCGGATGCAAACTTATCCGTTGAACTGAACAGCGGTTCGCCGGAAACAATGTCCACATAAATTCCGGGTTGTTTATTGTCCCAGTACTCGTTATTGAATGCAGGCTCTGTACCGTCTTCCTGGGTAACCCTGAATTGCAGAGGAGTCAACTTTTCTTGAAGGTCTGCCTTGCTTACCGTTTTCATAGGTTCCTTGCTCCACACCTTATTGAGAAAATCATCCCGACCGGAACGAGAGCGGTAAAACTTATACCGGATCGGATTCTCTTTATAATAATCCTGATGATACGCTTCTGCCGGATAAAACGGTCCGGCCTGGATTATCGGGGTCACCAGCGACCGGTTGAACCGACCACTCATTTCCAACTCCCGCTTGGATGCCTCGGCGAGCTCTCGCTGGTTCTCATCGTAATAATAAATTGCAGTGGTGTACCCATGCCCGCGGTCAACGAATTGCCCACCGGCATCTGTGGGATCTACCTGACGCCAATAGGTATCAAGAAGCCGTTGATACCCTATTTTTTCCGGTCGATAGGTTACCTGCACCACCTCCCGATGGCCATTGTGTTCATAGTTTTTATAAGTGGGATTCTCGTTCGCTCCTCCGGAATACCCTGAAACCACAGACACGACTCCATCGAGCTGCTCAAAAGGCTTTTCCATACACCAGAAACAGCCGCCGGCAAACATGGCCAGCGCTGTTTGTTCCGAAGGAACCTTCCCCTCAGCTCCCGTCTTCTTTTCTGCCGAGACACTCGCGGCTCCAATCACCAGGAGACCGAAGAGGGCAACCACCGTGATCAGATGCCCCTTGAAATAGTGCTTTGTCGTATTTGCCATTCGTCTTCCTCCGCTTTCCGCCTTCTTTGCTTTTCGTGCGGCCTGCCTCAACAAAATCGATATCCATACGATGAGCTGCAGGCTGCAGATATCGCGAAACAACCATATTCCCGCATCCACAGATTTTCCCAGCATGTATGGCTGCTCCTTGTGGTTGGTCTACGATATACCTCTCAATGTATCCATAAGGTGAAGATAAGAACGCTGGAAAAAGACGCCAGAAAAGCAATGAAAAGAATCGTTCGGGGTATGTTGACGGCTTGCTGCCCCATGCGGTTTGGTAAACAAAGTATATCGTGCAATAACAAAATATTACACGACAAAATCCGTCCTGAACGTCCACAAACGGTGTTCATCAGACGCATTATACAGTCTTTCCTGCAGAGGAGGTTCAAGCACGGTACGGATGCGAGGTCACTGGTAATACGGGAGAATAGCAAAGACCACCCCAGCAGCTGTCGACAACAAGCAGGGAAAGCCAGTTCTCCGTGCCTCTCATTGATGTATGGTGTAGAGTATGCTATCTCTTCAACGCTAGCACAGGAGAGTAAGCCTTCTTTTCCATCCCGTTCTTCAACACCCCCATGCGTTTGCCACAGCTACCTATCCATGCCGCTATCCCTGAACTGCACACCGCGCTTGAAGCCGGCTCAGCGGTCTTGGCGGCGCCTCCCGGCTCAGGAAAAACCACGATCGTCCCCCTGACCCTGCTTAACGCCCCCTGGCTCCAGGGAAAAAAAATACTCATGCTCGAACCGAGACGCCTGGCCACCCGTGCTGCTGCCGCCAGGATGGCCTCTCTGCTCGGAGAAAAAGTCGGACAAACCATCGGCTACCAGGTCCGTTTTGACCGCAGGGTGAGTACTGCAACCCGAGTCGAAGTGGTCACCGAAGGCATCCTGACCAGGCGCATCCAGGAAGACAGCGCGCTTCAGGATATCGGGCTGATTATTTTTGACGAATTCCACGAACGATCGCTTCATGCGGACCTTGCTCTTGCTCTGTGTTTGGACCTGCGTCAATTACGCGAAGATCTGCGGTTACTGGTAATGTCTGCCACCCTGGATACCAGGCCCATTGCCGAGCTGCTCGGAGGAGTGCCGATCATAACCGCCAAGGGCAGGAGCCACCCGGTTTCTATCGCCTATCTGGAACGAAAACAGACAGGAGACCTGGTAACCACCGTCACCACGGGGATTCAAAAGGTCTGCAAGGAACACACAGGTGACGTGCTGGTCTTTCTGCCCGGCACCGGAGAGATTCGCGCTGTTGGAGAGCGGCTGGCTCAGCATCCTGCTCTGGAAGCATGCTCCATTGTGCCGTTGCACGGGAATCTCCCCCTTGCTGATCAGGATCGGGCACTGACCACGGCCCCGGACGGGCGAAGACGAATCATCTTGGCCACCTCCATTGCGGAAACCAGCCTTACCATTGAAGGCATCCATTGTGTGGTTGATTCCGGCTGGTCACGGCGCCCGCAATTCCACCCTGCAAGTGGACTGACTCGGTTGACCACCGTTCGCGTCTCTCGCGCTGTTGCCGATCAGCGTGCCGGCAGAGCCGGCAGGACGAGTCCAGGGGCCTGTCTTCGCCTCTGGGCCGGAGAGGAACAATACAATCTCCCGCCCTTTCACCCACCGGAGATCCGGGAAGCGGATCTGGCCCAATTTGCGCTTGAACTGGCCCTCTGGGGAGTTGCCGACCCCGTTCAACTGCAGTGGCTATCCCCGCCTCCTGAAGGAGCCTTTCAGCAGGCCCGAACCTTGCTCGAGCAACTGGGTGCACTTGATCGGGGTGGCCGAATTACCCCTGCAGGAAAACAGATGGCTACTCTGGCCATGCACCCTCGGCTGGGCAATATGGTGCTCCAGGGAAAACGGATAGGACATGCTGCGCTGGCCTGTGATTTGGCAGCCCTCCTGTCGGAAAGGGATATCGTACGCACCCGCTCCGGCCCAAAAGATGCTGACATCCTGTCACGGCTCGCACTCCTGGAAGAGTGGCGAAAGAAAAAATCGACTGGTCTAAAAAATCGAGGCGCTGACCCTCGAGCGTGCAGTCGAGTGGACACCATAGCTCGCGCTTGGCTCAAGCGCATTGGCGCCCCTATCGACAAGGGCGGGAAAGCGGCGGTTGGGACCCTGCTCGCCTATGCCTACCCTGACCGCATTGCCCATCGCCGCTCCCAGGAGCAAGGTACCTTTCTCCTGGCTTCAGGGCGAGCAGCCAGGCTATCCCCTCTTGACCCGCTGGCTGCCAACGAGTTCCTGCTCGCCTGTCGGTTGGATGCAGGCTGCAGACAGGGGAAAATCTTTCTCGCCGCACCGGTACAACTTGCCACGTTGCTCGCCAGTCACCCTCACCTGTTCAGCCAATCGACGGTTGTAGAATGGGACACTCAGCGAGCAAGGGTGATCGCCGTTGACCGACAGTCGCTGGGAGCTATTGTGGTGGAAGAACACCCTGCCACCAGCGTTGCCCCCGCGCTGATTACCCAGGCGCTGTTAACCGGCATACGTCAGCAGGGATTGAACTGTCTGCCCTGGGACCGCCCGGCGCGCCAGCTCCAGCTCAGAGTCAACAGCCTGCGCCAATGGCAGCCACAGGCAGGCTGGCCAGATATCAGCGATAATCGACTTGAGAGGGATCTCTCCTGGCTTGAGCCCCACGTGCTAGGAATAAATACAGTGGAAAAGCTGCGTCAACTGAACCTGGCCGAGATTTTATCCTCCCAACTCGACTGGAAAAAGCAGCAGCTTCTGGAACAACTGGCACCTTCTACCATTACCGTGCCCAGCGGTTCGCGTATACGGCTGCGTTACCAGGAAGGCGAGCCGCCGATACTGGCCGTCCGCCTCCAGGAAATGTTCGGCCTCGCAGCTACCCCCACGGTATGCGGGGGCAAGGTGCCGGTGCTCCTTCACCTCCTCTCTCCGGCGCAGCGGCCCATACAGGTGACCAGCGACCTGGCTGGATTTTGGCAGCGAAGTTATCCGGAAGTCAAAAAAGAACTCAAGGGACGATACCCGAAACACTGGTGGCCGGAAGACCCGCTGACCGCGGCACCGACAAGAGGAACCAAAAAATCGATCATGAAAAACCGGGGATAAAACCGGGATTGTCGCCCCCTTCTCCATGAAAAAAACTACCTGCTCTGCCCGGAGGAACGTTCAACCACTTCCAACCTGGCAGTATCGTTCCTTCCCCTACCTGTAAAAAAAGGTCGTCACACCGTGGCATGACGACCTCTAAAAAACAAGATAAGCTCGGACAAACCCAGGAATTATACTCCAGGTCTGCCCTCGGTCAGCGCTTCTGCCCACCGATTGGCTGCCACCTCGTCGGTTGAATAATCGGGCAGGATAATCGGTGCCACTTTCGGCTTCTCAATACCGGCTTCTGCCAGATCCTGTTCAAACTTGACTACATGGTCCAGGGAGAGATCTTTCACGTCCACGCCACCGTTGATATATTCAGCAGCATGGACACCGGCACGGCGGCCAAAGGTGATGATATCCTGCAGGCTGTTGCCCATCAGTCGGTTTTCACCGTGTACGCCGCCGATCACCTCACCGGCACCAAACAGTCCCGGCAGGGTGGTGTTGGTGTTACCATTCACACAGATTCCGCCATTTTGATAGTGCAGGGTCGGGTACACCAGCATTGGTTCTTTGGAGATATCAATGCCGTGACGCTCAAACTGAATGAACTTGGCAGGCAGCTCCTTCTTGACCGTTCCCGGGCCATGCAGCTCTTCGATCATGGGAGAGTCAAGCCACAGACCGACACGACCGGTCGGGGTCATAATACCTTTGCCCTTGGCCATTGCTTCCTGGATAAGTTCGGCAGACTCCACATCACGAGGCTCAAGCGGGAAGCAGAACTGTTCACCGTCCACGTTCAACACATGGGCACCAAGACCGCGAACCTTTTCCGTAATCAGCAGCCCGACATTCTGCTCGGGATAGCTGACGCCGGTGGGATGGTACTGGGTGGAATGCAGGGACTTGTTGGCAACCCCTGCACGATAGGCCATAACAACGCCGTCCATGGTTGCGCCATAATGGTTGGTGGTGGCGAAACCTTTAATATGCAGCCGTCCGAATCCACCGGTTGCCATAATGACCGCCTTGGCCTTAATAATGGTGAACTCATGGGTTTCCATGTTGAACAGGATCGCACCGGCACATTTGCCTTCGGAGTCCAGCAGCAATTCGACTGCCGGGTTAAACTCGATAACGGAAATCATGTCGCCGCGGTTGCGGGCTTCATCGCGGACAACCCGCATGATCTCCGCTCCGGTCATATCGCCGGCGGACTGGAGACGCTTGCGGGAAGAACCGCCGCAGTGACGGACAACGGTACGACCATCTTCATACTTGTTGAACATCATACCCAGTTTCTCAAGCCAGGCGATGGAAAGGGGTGCATCCTTGGCAAGGGCAGCTACCAGGTCGCGCTGGTTGGTAAAGTGACCACCGCCGATGGTATCGAGAAAATGGTAATAGGGTGAATCAGCTTCCTGGGTCGCCGCCTGGATTCCACCTTCGGCCATGATGGTGTTGGAGTCGCCGTGACGCAGCTTGTTGGCGATAATGACCTTGCAGCCGGCATCAGCCGCCATGATAGCCGCCGAGGTACCGGCGCCGCCACCACCGATGACCAAGACATCAGTTTCCATGTCGACGTTGGCTAAATTAACCTTATCGGGACGAACAACAGACCGGGATTCCAGCAGTGCGGCAACGCCTTCCTGGAACACGTCGCCCTTATTGGGGCCGACCAGGACAGTGCGCTTAGCATCTTCCTGGTAATCGGGATGAAACTTGGACAGCACCTCGCGTCGTTCATCCATGGTAAGAGCGGGGTAGTGCTCATTACGACGGGCCATAGCCACACGCTCCGGGCGGGTAGCCTCAACTCTTTTGATCAGTTCTTTTAATTCGGGTGTATATCCCATGATATTCTCCTTACAAACAGGATAATCGATTCGTTTTATCTCTTAGAGGTACTGGGTGTCCTGAGGCATCCAGGTTCCCGGCTCGGCCATATCGGGTTCACGTTCACGAGCAACGTAGTTGGCCTCCAAGTCATCTTTGCTCATTGCACTCAACTCATCGAGCATCTGGTCATACTTACCGGATTCGATTTCAGCGGCTCTGTTTTTAAGGTGCTCCGCCTGCGGCTGGATATAGCGGGCAAAGACACGGCGCGCCAGCTGTGCAATGTGGTACTGCGGGATTTCCCCCATACACCGACTTGCACACAACCCACACTGGATACAGTCAAAAGACATGCGGGCCGCCTTTTCAATGTTGCCCTGCTTGAGAGCGGAAATATAGCCGAGTACGTCGACATCCATGGGGCATGCCTTGGTACAGAGATTACAGGCCACGCAGCGAAACAGTTCAGGATAGAGGGCATGAATGGCGTCGGCAAGCCCTTCCATCTCATCAATGTTATATTCAGCCCTGTTTGCGGGGAAAAAAGGGATCTGGGCCAGGTACATGTTGGGCTCAACAACCGTCTGACAGGCCAGTCCGAAGTGGAGCTTATAGTCGCCGGCCATTCGGTAGACGGTCGGGCACGCCCCGCAGATACCGCCTCTGCATCCTGCACCACGCAGGAAGCGGAATCCGGCGAACTCCATCGCCTTCATAATGGTAAGGGTCTCGGGCACTTCATACTTTTTTCCCATGACAAAGATGGGGATGGTACGGGCACCTTCAGGTAAAATCGCTCTATCCCCTGTTGCAAAATTCGGCGTTTTGGTACTTGTATCACACATGGTTTATCTCCATTCACTCACGAAGTATGCTTCAACTCCGGGCCCGATCAAGCTGCAGCCAGGTAGTTCTTGTTTTGTAACAGTTCCAGACTCTGAACATCGTTGAGCTCAAACCGGCAGGTCTCAGGGTCAATGCCCAGCGCTACGGCAAGCAACTGGGTGAAATAAAAGGTCGGCACCGTCTTGGTAATCGCCTGGTTGTCCACCATCAACTGCTGCTGTTTACCCAGGTTATATTCGCACAGGGGACAGCTCGTTGCCAACGCTTCGATTCCAGCATCACCGGCTATGTTGAGCACTGCGGCGGCAGCTGTGTTTTCCCCAGGTGCATTACCGAGCACCTGATACGAGCCACAGCACTTGTCAGCTGCATTAAATGGTACCACCGTCGCCCCCAGCGCCTCCATCAACCCGGTCATCTGGGTAAAACTGCCGTAGGGCTCAATTCCAACTTCAGCCGGACGCTGGAGGGTGCAGCCGTAATAGGTCCCAACCTGCAGATCGGTCAACGGAACTTTCACCTTCTCCCTGATGGCATCCCATCCGACCTGGTCCTGCAATAAGGAGAGATAATGGACAACTTCCACCTCTCCAGAATAGTCAATTTCATCATCCATGAAACGATTGATGGTTTCTCGTTTTTCCGGATCATTTTTCATCAGCTGATTAGCGCGTGCGAGCGTGTTGTAGCACATGGAGCAGAGGGTCACGAGGGTATCGGCACCCATCTCCTTTGCCCGAATCAGATTACGCACCGGCCCGACGTGATGAATGAGGTCATCGGCGGTCAGAGAGTACACCGCACCACAGCAGTTCCACCTTTCAATCTCTTCCACTTCGATACCGAGTGCTTCCAGAGAAGCAACCGCAGCCTTTTCCAGGTTGGCGGCTTTGGTTTTCAAGGTACACCCGGGATAATAACTGATTTTCATCGCTCTCCCTAACTGGTCAATTTTCTGAACCCTGCAACCATTGCGATCTGCGGCAGTTCCGCGATCTGCTCTGCCGGCATCTTTGAAGGTTCAATGTAGTTTGTGTTTGTACGCAATGTCAGTTGTCGCAAAGCTTCCATGACTTTGGCAATATCAATCCCCCTCGGGCACTTGACGGTACATGCATGACAGGACGCACACTTCCAGTACGTGTTGATCGCTTCCAGTTTGGACTGCAGCCCAAACTGCGCCATATGCATTACTTTCCGGGGGCTGTACTCCATTTCCTCAGTCATGGGGCACATACCGGTGCAAGTGGCACACTGCATACAGAGTTTTACATTTTCTCCACTCAGTTCATTCAGTTGCTTGATCGACTCCTTTGAAAGAGTCCCTTCCTTGATTTGCAATGTCATTTTGATTCTCTTCCTGAAACAGTGAAATATCCTCCTCGCCATCAGAAGGTATTGTTGTCATCCTTCCTGCCGCGATGCAGCCCTGCTCCGCTCACCCCCGGAGAAAAGATGCGGCGACAGGCCAGTCCAAACAACAGACCAATTTGACTCAGTTCTACTTAACAAAAATATCAATTTCTTTCAATACGGTTTACTTGTATACATTTCAACATATTATGCATTAATAGTGAATGAGTCCTCATTCTATTTGCACGGTCCCTTTTCCACTGGCAACCACTGCTTCCTCTTTTTTCTCTTCCCAGCGCGTTGCAAGAGCCCATCAACCCTGCTCCCTGCCCTTAGCGGAGATCGCGATCAGCGAACGGACAGGTGCCGGAAAATACACAACAAAAATAAACAATTACAATGAAATACAGCCACAATTCACCCAGAAAGAGCACGCCAGGCCCCACAAAACCGCCGGTCCCGACAAAAACAGAGACACCGCCGCATAAACATTGCCGCTGTCTCGCAAAACTTCCTGGCCAGAAAAAATACCACTTGACACTTGCTTGCCTTGTAGGGTTTATTTTTGCGTCGTCCTGATCATGGTCAGGATAATCTCTCCCTCACTTCCGCCGACATGCATCAGGCAAGGCTCTACACTGCCCGTTTTGCCACCAAGGCCTTGCACGATAATCGTCGGAACAAATCAAAGAGAAGACAGACGACGCCCGTCTGTACCACAGAAGGTACAGAGCGGTTTACCTCACTCATCACCATCACCAGGGAGTCAGCATGGCATTCTGGCGTGAGCCGCTTGATGCTCAAGAAATCCAACCAACCAAGGGTATTGTCCACATCATCGAGGATCGATGTAAGGGATGCGGGTACTGCATAGAATTCTGCCCCAAAGAAATTCTCGCTTTTGCCGACAAGTTTAACAAAAAAGGCTACCACCCACCCATGACAATCAAGCCTGATGACTGTGTCAATTGCCACTACTGCGAAATCATCTGTCCGGAGTTTGCGATCTTCTCAGAGGAGGCCCCCGAAACTCAGGCCTCACAGTAACGCCAACCGGCATGGCTCGCGGACTACGCCCTTATCCAACCCCAGATATCCCGGAAATTGATTATGAAGCCAGCAGTTCGAACAGGAGAACACTACATCACAGGCGACGTAGCCTGCGCCGAGGGCGCCATTGCCGCCGGATGCACCTTTTTTGGCGCTTACCCCATAACGCCGGCAACGGAAATAGCCGAACATATGGCAGAACGATTACCCGATATCGGCGGCACATTTATCCAGATGGAGGACGAGATAGCGGCAATGGCTTCCATTCTCGGCGCCGCCTGGACAGGTGCAAAAAGCATGACCGCTACTTCAGGTCCGGGTTTCAGCCTGATGATGGAAAACCTCGGTCTCGGTGTCTGCACGGAAACTCCGTGTGTGATCGTCAATGTGCAGCGAACCGGACCGTCCACCGGGCTGCCGACACTCACCGGCCAGGGGGACATGATGCAGGCCAGGTGGGGTTCCCACGGGGACTATGAAATCATCGCCCTCGCTCCCACTTCGCCCCAGGATTGTTTCTACCACACCATTCGCGCCTTTAACCTCAGCGAAGCCTATCGGGTTCCGGTACTGGTCATGGCGGACGAAATCGTCGGCCACATGAGTGAAAAAGTCGTCATCCCCGAAGCCTCAGCCATCAAACTGGTTGACCGGCCGAAACCAAAGGGAAGAAAGGATCGCTTCAAGCTCTACCAGCCCGGAGCTAACGGTGTAGCCCCCATGCCATCCATCGGTGACGGCTACAATGTACATGTAACCGGTCTCACCCACGATGAACGAGGTTATCCTGCAATGGATGTGGAGGCCCAGGAACGGATGATGGCGACCCTTAAGGGAAAAATTCGCAACAATCTCGACGATATTATTGCAACCGAATCCTACCGTCTCGACGACGCAGAAATTGTTATCGTTTCCTATGGAGTTTCCGTCCGTACCGGCCTGACAGCCGTCGACCAGGCAAGAGAACTCGGATATAAAGCAGGCCTGCTGCAACTGGTGACGGTCTGGCCGTTTCCTGAGCAGCTCATCAGGGATATCGCCGAACGCGTGCGAGGACTTATCACCGTAGAGATCAACCTGGGTCAGGTCCACTACGAAGTCGAGCGCTGTGCCGGCGGCAAGGCTCCAGCGTATCTTGTCGGCAGTGCTGGTGGAAAGATCATCCATCCGGACAAGGTTATCAGCCTGATCAAGGAGGCATTCTGAACCATGACCAAAAATCCTAAAAAATACAAAAAACAGCCGGTCCATCCCCTTGACGATCTCATTCGCACCGACCGCATCCCGCACATATGGTGCTCCGGGTGCGGTATCGGGACGGTCTTCTCCTCTTGCCTCACGGCGATCAAGGCTACCGGCATACCTTATAACCGTTTTACCATGGTTTCCGGTATCGGCTGTTCGGCCAGGGGCGCTGGTTATGTCAAGCTTGACTCCTTTCATACCACCCATGGTCGAGCCATCCCTTTTGCCAGCGGCATCAAGATGGCCAATCCGGACCTGAAAGTGATCGTCTTCAGCGGCGACGGCGACCTGTTTGCCATTGGCGGTAACCACTTCATCCATGCGGCACGGCGTAATATGGATATGACGGTCATCTGCGTCAATAACCTCACCTATGGTATGACCGGTGGCCAGGTGGCTGCGACCACTCCCAATAACGCCAATACCACAACCACTCCGTTCGGTAACCCTGACGCACCGTTCAACCTGCCCCTCATGGCCTTTGCCTCAGGTGCGAGTTATGTTGCCCGGTGGACCATTCTCCATACCCGTGACCTCACCGATGCCATCAACGCGGCCATTGACAAGAAAGGTTTTTCTTTCATCGAAGTACTTTCCCCTTGTCCGATTAACTACGGTCGCAGAAACAAAGAAAAGTCTCTCGACACCCTGAAGCTCTACCAGGAAAAGACCATCATTAAAAATGGGGCCAATCCGGTTGATGCAGATATTGATTTCAGCAAGGGAGTCATCCTCGGCACCTTTGTTGATACGGACCGAAGTACCTGCGACGATATGTATGCGGCTGCCTGCAACCGCTCCTGTGTTGACGACTGAACGTTATTCCACCTTACATGCCCTGCAGACGGAGAAATATGAGCAACGCACACGACAAGACCACCCGGCAACAGGAGATTATTGTCACCGGATTCGGTGGCCAGGGGATTATCCTTGCCGGTAAAATCCTGGGGATGGCCGCTTCACTCGGTGACCAGAAGGAAAGCACCCTTGTTCAGGCATATGGTCCAGAATCCAGGGGTGGTGCCTGTAATGCACAGGTGATTATTTCCGATATTCCCATTCACTACCCCTATGTCCAGCATCCGGACATCCTTATCGCCATGTCCCAGGCTGGCTATGATAAATTTTCAAGCCAGCTATCAGCTGAGAGCACCTTGCTGACCGACCAGGATCTGGTCCCAACCGTTGACGCACCGTGCGCCAGTTACGCCATCAGCTCGACCAGGATGGCGGAGAAGCTCGGTAATAAAATGATGGCGAATATTATCATGCTTGGCTTTACCACTGCCATTACCGGCCTGGTGTCCATCGCCGCTGCCGAAAAGATGATTGCCTCCTCAGTGCCCAAAGGTACGGAGGAAAAAAATATTGAAGCCTTTACCAAGGGGTATGATTACGGCCTCTCCACACTGAAAGGCAAGACAAGAAAGGCCGCCGGAAAGACAGGAGCCATTGCATAATGACACGAGAAAAAGAACGTCTACAAAGAGTTATCGTTATTGGCGCAACCCCTGAAGGTATAGCGGCCGCCAACAAGCTGGGAGAGCTCGGGGTTGCGGTCACCCTGATTGATAACGAGCCGGATATTGACCAGAAACTGGCAGGCGACGCCTTCCGCCTTCAATCAGGCCTGCGCTACAACTATGCCTACCGCCCCGGATTGATTCGAATTATGCGCAACAGCGCCATACGCAGCATTCTTCCGGCAACCATCCACTCCATCAAACACACCCCCCAGGGGTTCAGTGTGGGTGTTACCCAGGAGCAGACTTTTGTCGACCCGGAAACATGTACCCTGTGCGGTAAATGCGCCGACGCCTGTCAGGTAACCACCAGTGAAGGATGCCGCCCCATCACCTTTCACTCGCGAGTCAGCCTGCCGGGGCGCCCCTTCATCGATAAGCGTCAACAGCCCCTGTGCCAGACGAATTGCCCTCTGGGAGTCAACGCCCAAGGGTACATAACCCTGGCAGCCCAAGGCAAATACCGGGAAGCACTCAATCTCATTCGTGAACGCAACGTGCTGCCCGGCATCTGCGGTCGAATATGCACCCACCCCTGCGAGGATGCCTGCCGTAGAGGAGACTTCGACCAGGCAGTTTCCATACGTTCCATCAAACGTTTTGTCGCTGACTACGTCGAAGGGGAAGGCCAGCAGGCGGGTTCACCCCTTGCAGGTCCGCCCACTGCCAAACGGGAGGAGCGGGTTGCTGTTATAGGCTCAGGTCCTGCCGGCCTGGCTGCAGCTGCCGACCTGGCCGGCCACGGATACAGGGTCACGGTTTTTGAAAAGGAATCCAAACCTGGCGGCATGCTCCGTTATGGCATCGGTGCCCACCGGCTCCCAGAACCGGTCATAGAGAGGGAAATAGCCTACATCCAAGCCCTGGGCGTTGAATTTGCTACCGACCAACCTATCGACATAGAACGGGAACTTGCAGGAATGCAGGAGCACTACCAGGCGGTTATCCTGGGCACGGGCACCTGGTTCGATCGCACACTGGGGGTTCCGGGCGAGGAAATGGAGGGCGTCGAAGGATGCCTGGCATTTCTTGGCAGCCAGGCGGTCCGCAATCGGGAAAACCTGTCCCACCAGGTGGCGGTTATTGGCGACGGCAATTCCGCCTTTGACCTGGCACGAACCCTTACCCGGATGGGTGCACAGGTAACTCTTATTTCCTGGTTTCCCGTTGACCAGATACCAGCTGACAGCGATGAGGTTCGTGAGGCGTGCGAAGAAGGGGTAAATATCATTGATCGCACCCAGGTTACGGCCTTTTTAGGCGAGGACAACAAGCTCCAGTCACTTGCGTGCCGAAAAACCGTCCCTGGTAATACAGATGCAAACGGCGTTGCCTGGCCGGTCATAGATGAGACCGCGGACCCCTTCACCCTGGAATTTGAGCACGCGATTGTTGCAGTCGGACAGGTGGGAGGGTTCGATCCCCAATGCGATAGCCTTCCATGCACTATCACGGATCGTGGTTTTATAGCTGCCGATTCCATGCAGCAGACTTCCTGCCAGGGCGTATACGCTGTCGGCGATGCTGTTTCCGGTCCCTCCTCTGTAGTTCATGCCATGGCCTCGGGCAAGCGCGCCGCAGACGCTATTCATGCTGCGTTCAGCGGCAAGCCCCCCCGCCCGCAGACTATTCGCCCACAGGAAAAACCACTCACCATCATCCCAGACGATATACCCCGCCGCAACCGGCAACCCATGGCCGAAAGGGCCGCCGCAGAGCGAAGTATCTGCTTTGCCGAAGTGGCTCTGGGGCTGAACGAAGAACAGGCGGTACAAGAAGCGCAGCGCTGTCTCCAGTGTGGCTCCTGTTCTGAATGTTTCCAGTGTGCCGAGGCATGCGGGGCCTTGCAGGCCATTAATCATCGGCAGGAGAAACAGGAGATAAAAGAACAGGGCGGAGTGGTGATAGTTGCCGATCCCTCCATGGCGCCCAATGTCAAAGGAGAAGATGTCATTCGCGCATATGGTCCCAAAGCCGCCCGTTCCGATGTGAGCGATATGACGGTACGCGGCTTTGCTGCGGCAGGCAAGGCAATGCTCTTGTTGGAAAAAGGTAATGGGAAAAAGACCAAGGGATATGGACTGGCCGCTGCTGCCCCTGATGCCGGTCTCGCCCCCGAATTACGCCTCGGCGTCTTTGCCTGTCGCTGCAACGATTCCCTTGGCTGGCTGGACAACATGAGCGGATACCTCAATCAACTCCAAGCCACCGACGCAACCATCGTCCACACAGAAGAATTGCCCGCTGCCTGCGTCCCCGAGGGTATTGATGCCATCATCAAAACCACCAGAGAAAAAGGCCTGACCAGGATTGTGCTCGCTTCCTGCGTCTGCTGCCCGCTCAATTTTGTCTGCAGTTCCTGCACCGATCAGCGCAGCCGCCTCAAAGATGGCCTGTTTCACGGCACTGGCATCAGCCGGTCCATGGTTGAGACCTCCAACCTGCGAGGAGAAATTCTCCGCTTAGTCGGCAACAATCCGCTCCTGGCCATCGAACGATTTCAGGGGCTGCTGCAGCGATCCATAGAGCGAGCAAAAATTCTCAAACCACTGCCGGCAGTGGACCGCAACTATAATTTTACCGCCGCAGTGATTGGCCATTCGGAAGCAACCCTCACCAGTGCCATGTACCTGGCCGAAACAGGGCACGATGTTTTTCGCTTCGGTACCAGTAAGCAGCCGCTGCAAGAGCCTTCCCCGCACCCGAATATTCACAGCTTTACCGGTTGGGACGTGCAGGCCCTCAGTGGCACCATCGGTGATTTTCAGCTCCTGGTCGAATCGGCAGAGGGACGCCAGGTCGTCAGGGCCGGAACGGTTATTCTCGGTGAAAAAGCTCGCCGCGCCCTCCCCTATACCCACCAGGAAGGTCTACCGACCTGCCGGGTTGAACCGTTAATTCAGGAAAAAAAGGTTTCGGGCATCCCCTTTGCCTATCCGTGTGCCACTTCTGTTCCCGGCCTTTTCCTTGCCGAACCCTCCGGCATCAACGTCTCCAAGTTGAAAAAAGGGGCGGCTGCAGCCATTATGGCGGCTGCGGCATTACCGCGAGGCCCGAGGCAAAGTAAAGGGTTCACGGTGGTCGTCGATCAAAAACTTTGCCGGGGGTGCGGCAGATGCACCGCAGTGTGCCCCTACCATGCCGTCACCTTTCATCCTCAGCAGACGGGTGGGTGGCATGCAACCGTTGACGAGGCGATATGCAAGGGGTGCGGCAACTGTATTTCCGTTTGCCCGACCGGGGCTGCCGACAGCCCCTACCGCAGCCGAGAATACCTTGAGCAGACTCTTGAGGAAATCTTAAGCAACCAGGACATTCATGAACATGCACAGTAAGACGTCTTCTCCCATCAAGATCATCCTGTTTCTCTGCAACTGGGGCGCCCACGCCGCCTATCAGACCTTGCAGGATGAGCAGCGCACCATACCCGATGAAGTGCACATGGTGCGCATTCCATGTACCGGCAGAATTGATCGCGCGCTCCTGCTCAAGGCCTTTGCCATGGGCGCTGACGGAGTGGCTCTCCTCGGTTGCGATCCGGGTACCTGCAGATACGGCACCGGAACGGCAACTGCGCAGCGCAACACTGCAGATACGGTCAGGATCCTCGACCTGATGGGACTTGGCAGTGACCGGCTTCGCTTTGCCTCCTTTCTTCCCGACGAATCCGACAAGCTGCTCAACTTTCTCTCTACCTTTCACCAGGATCTGCAGCAAAAAGGGCATACCGGCATTCTTCCGGCCAACGGAGCACGGGCCGAACGCAACCGACCGTTACCACTCATAGCCGCGCCCCGCCTGCAGGAGCTGGCTGCCAAGCATGACATTCATGCCTGCCAGGACTGTGGAAAATGCTCATCGGCCTGTCCACTGGCACTGATCGGCAAGCCTTTTTCCGCCCGCGGCATTGCCAATGCCGTCACCGCCGGCAACCTCAACGACCCGACAGTGCGGGAAAATGTATGGTCCTGCCTGACCTGCGGATTATGCCATGAACGATGCCCTTCGGCGGTCAACTTTCCTGCCTTTATTCAAGAACTGCGTGCTCTTTACACACAGGAAAAGCAGCACGGAGAGGAGACCCATGGTGGATTCCTTCACGCTTTGATGCGTTCCATGGCTTCACCTGACCTCTCACCCAGGCGGTGGCGACAGCTTCCCGGGGAACTGCAGGTTGACCAGCAGAGCAAAACCCTTTTTTACGGTGGATGTGCGCCTTATTATGACATCTTTTTCAACAAACACCTGGATGTGCAAACAGAGAAGATCCTGTTTGACGCCATCAGGCTGCTGAATTTTTTCGATGTACGCCCCCGTCTGCTTGAGGATGAACGCTGCTGCGGACACGACCTGCTGTGGTCCGGCGATCGGGAGTATTTTGATCGCATCGCCCGCCTGAACGTGGAAAGACTCAACGGGCTCGGTATTGAAACCCTGATCACTTCCTGCCCTGAATGTTACACGACATTTCATACCACTTATCCACAGCATGGGCTGGAGCTCAACTTCCAGGTTGTCCACCTCTACGATTACCTGGAAAAAGAGATCGATCGATCGGCTGTGAGTTTTCAGCCGTTAAGCAAACACTTTACCTTCCAGGATTCCTGTCGCCTCACCCGGCTGGAAAACCGGCCGGAACTCCCGCGCCTGTTGCTGGAGCGACTCGGCTCTGCAACATTTACCGAGGTCTCAGATTCAGGGAAAGCCGCCATGTGCTGCGGCAACAGCGCCTGGACCGGATGCGATGCCTATAGTAAGGCGATGCAGGTGAAAAGGCTTGAACAGGTACAGGCTACCGGTGCCGATCTGCTGGTCACCGCCTGCCCCAAATGCCAGATTCACCTTAAATGCGCCATGGAAGACCCGCTGCGACTCAACGATCTTACCATTGAAATGCAAGACCTTACCAGCGTCCTTGCCCAGAGCATACGCTGGAAGTAACCAAAGGAGTGGAGAACACACATGACCCCAACCAATTTCCAACAAGCAACGCCAGGTGAGCACAACAGCCCCCGGATCGGCGTCTATGTCTGCCACTGCGGGCTCAATATTGCGCAATCGGTTAACTGTCCACAGGTAGCGGCACGCGCGGCTGCAGCTGACGACGTCATCCTTTCCAAGGACATCACTTACGCCTGCTCTGAACCGGGCCAACAGGAAATAAAGCAGGACATCATCGACAACCAGCTGGACCGGGTAGTAATCGCCTCCTGCTCGCCCCGTCTGCACGAGCCCACCTTCAAACAGATGGTCCAGTCGGCCGGTCTTAACCCCTACATGATGGAAATGGCCAATCTTCGGGAGCAGTGTTCCTGGGTCCACATGAATGACATGGACCATGCCACCCGCAAGGCGGAAACCCTGGTGGACATGGCTATTTCCAGGGCTCGCCACCTTGACCCGTTGACCGAGGAAACCTTGCCGCTGATCAAGAAGACCCTGGTGATCGGAGGAGGTATTGCCGGCATCCAGGCCGCTCTTGACTTAGCCGACAGTGGCTACGAGGTGGTCCTGGTGGAAAAGGAACCCTCCATAGGCGGCATGATGGCTCGGCTGGACAAAACCTTTCCCACCATGGACTGCTCGATCTGAATACTCGGTCCGAAGATGACGGATGCCGGTCGGCATCCACGAATTACACTCCTGACCTTGAGCGAGGTCGTGGACGTGAAGGGATATGTCGGCAACTTTGATGTCAAAATCGTCAAAAAAGCCAAGTATGTGGATGAAAGCGCCTGTACGGCCTGCGGGGACTGCGCCGAGGTGTGCCCGGTGGTTCGTCCGGATGAATTCAATGTGGGACTGGCCTCACGAAAGGCTATTTACAGCCCCTTCCCTCAGGCCGTCCCCTCATCCTATCTTATAAACATCAACGAATGCCTCGGGCACAATCCGGCGGTCTGTTCCAAGTGCGTTGATGCATGCGCCAAAAAATGCATTGATTTTCACATGTCGGATGAAGAGATCACCGAACATGTGGGCTCCATCATCGTTGCCACCGGCCTCACCCCGTATGACCCTACCGAACTGGATGAGTACGGCTACACACGTTTTGAAAATGTCCTGACCAGTCTGGAATTCGAACGTCTGGTCAATGCCGGGGGACCGTCCCAAGGGGCACTTATCCGGCCGACGGACAGAAAACGGCCAAAATCGGTGGGATTCATCCAGTGTGTAGGATCCAGGTCACTGCGAAAAGGGGCTCAGTACTGTTCCAATATCTGCTGTATGAATACCATCAAGTCCACCCTGGTGCTCAAAGAACACTATCCGGATATGGAGGTGAAGGTCTTCTATATCGATATTCGCGCCTTTGGCAAGGGATTTGAAGACCTTTACACTCGAAGCCGTCGGATGGGCGTGCAGTTTGTGCGCGGACTGCCAGGTTCGCTGGAAGAAAATGCCGACAAATCCATGCGGGTTGCAGTGGAAAACAGCGCCACCGGCAAGCTGGAATATCATGAGCTGGATATGCTGGTGCTCGCCCAGGGCATAGAACCAGCTCCCAGCACGCAGCGTCTACAGGAGATGATGGGGCTGCAGCTCACCCCGGACGGCTTTTACCTGGAAGCCCACCCGAAGCTCCAGCCGGTGGATGCAGCCACCCGCGGCATATTCTACGCCGGGTGTGCCGAAGGCCCCAAGGACATCAAGGAGAGCGTCACCCAGGCCTCTGCGGCGGCTGTCAGGGCCATTCGCCTGATGCATAAAGGAGAGATCACCACCGAACCGATCACTTCGGAAATCATTGTTGAGCAGTGCAAAGCCTGCGGCAAGTGTGCGGAGGTCTGTCCTTATAACGCCATCAGCGTGGATGTCAAACTGAAGAAGCCGGCCGTGGTCAACTCTGCGGCGTGCGCTGGGTGTGGCACCTGCGCCGCAGAGTGCCATTTTGACGCCATTTCCATGAACCATTACACTGACCAGCAGCTCCTCGGCCAAGTGGACGCCATGCTTGCCACTGAACCGGAAAGCAAAATTCTGGTCTTTGCCTGTAATTGGTGCTCGTATGCCGGGGCTGACTATGCCGGGGTATCCAGGTTACAATACCCGACCAACGTCCACCTGGTACGCGTCATGTGCTCGGGCAGAGTGGATGAAAAATTCATCTGGGAAGGATTTCGAGCCGGAGCACCAGTGGTCTTGGTCAGCGGCTGCCATATCGGCGACTGCCACTACATTGACGCCAACCACTGGACCGAAAAGCGTATCAATCGGCTCCACCGAAAAATGGAACGCCTTGGCATCCGCCCGGAAAGGCTGCAGCTTGAATGGATCAGCGCTGCCGAGGGCATCCGGTTTGCGGAAAAGATGAAGGTCATGGAGGAACTGAGAAAAAGCGTTACCCCTAGAGAAATAACCGACACCATTGAACTGTTGTCCAATCTCTAACCAGGTTGCGGGAAAATATTGCCTCGCCCGGAAGAAAGTGTATAGTCTTCCACACAACGGTTGAACAATGCCGTTGTGTGGAGGGGCCAGCTCTATACATCCGGGGCTGAGTCAAGACTGAATGAACCGATGATGAACAATGGTGAAAAAAGAACTGCTGGATATCCTGGCCTGCCCCCAATGCAAAGGGCCGGTGGAAATAAATAACACCCAAACCGGTCTGATATGCCGCAATTGCAAGCTGCTCTATCCTATCAAGGAAGATATCCCGGTCATGTTGATCGACGAGGCCGTTTTGCTCGATAAAGAGGATGGCCCTGCTGCCGACATGTAAATCGAATGATCGCTTTTCCGCTGAATGAGCGCACTCTAGTGCCTCCATTTGTTGTGGAAACAAGCTGCGAAGCCTGACCCTTCAATTGGTCATCAGGCAGAGAGGGCCAAGCGCATCAGCCTCCTGCTGGGAGCGGTTAGCAGGGCACAAATGCAATAATGGCCCGGTCGTAACAACCGGGCCATTATTACTCGTACCATCACTGTTACGGACAGTCCCTTGGCTTTCAGGGAGAAACCCCCATCTCTTTTTCTTTTTTCGCAATTTCAAGCCGGGTCTTTACCACTGTATCAGAGACCAGACTGATGGAATCGATTCCCTGCTCAACCAAAAAAGTGGCAAAGTCGGGAAAATCAGACGGTCCCTGGCCGCAGATACCTATCTTCCGCCCTCTTCTTTTGGCGGTCTCGATCACCATTTTTATCATGGTTTTCACGGCTTCATTGCGTTCATCATAAATATGGGAGACCAGGTCGGAATCCCTATCCAGACCAAGGGTGAGCTGGGTCAAGTCATTCGAACCGATGGAAAACCCATCAAAAACATCGGCAAAGGCGTCAGCTGAAATCACATTAGAGGGAATCTCACACATCACATACACCTCCAGCCCGTTTTCCCCTTGAACCAGGCCAAATTCGCGCATCACCTCAATGACCCGTCGTCCTTCCTCCGGAGTCCTGCAAAAGGGTACCATCAACTTGATGTTTTCAAACCCCATATCATTTCTTGCCTTGAGCAGCGCCTTGCACTCCAACTCAAACGCTACCTTGTAGCGGTCATCGTAATAGCGTGAGGCGCCGCGCCACCCGATCATGGGGTTGGATTCTTCCGGCTCGTAGAGATACCCGCCGATCAAATTAGCGTATTCATTGGATTTAAAATCCGAAAGTCGGACAATAACATCCCGCGGGTAAAATCCTGCTGCTATCCGCCCAACGCCCTCTGCCAGTTTATCAATAAAATACTGCCGTTTATCTTCAGGATAGGCGGAGGTTGTGTAGTTAATATCTTCAATGACATCCCATATTTCCTCATCATCCTTGGCCTCTTCGCAGAGTTCCTCATAGTTGTACAGGGCCAGCGGATGAATGCCGATATGGGCATTGATGATAAACTCCTCACGAGCCAGGCCGACCCCGTCATTGGGGATCTGTCCTTCGACAAAGGCCTTTTCCGGCAGCCCGACGTTCATCATCACCTTCGTCCGGGTGGGAGGGATATTGTCAAGGTCCAAGGTTTCAATCGTGTAGTCGAGCAACCCATCGTAGATATAGCCTGTTTCTCCCTCGGCGCAAGAGGCGGTTATTTCCTGTCCCTCTTGAATAACCTCGGTCCCGTTCTCAGTGCCGATCACGCAGGGGATACCCAGTTCCCTGGAGATAATAGCCGCATGGCAGGTACGTCCGCCACGGTTGGTCACAATAGCACTGGCAATTTTCATGATCGGCTCCCAGTCCGGATCGGTCATGTCGGTCACCAGGACCTCTCCAGCCTGAAAATCGTGAATCTGGCTTACATCATGTAAAATCCTGGTAGCGCCCTTGCCGATTTTGGCCCCAACCGCCTGGCCACTGGTCAGCACCTGCCCTTTTTCCTTGAGCAGATAGGTTTGCATGGATTTCTTGCTGGCCTGAGAGTGGACGGTTTCAGGACGCGCCTGCACAATAAACAGTTCACCGGTGCCAACGGTCTCGCCATCACCGTCTTTTGCCCATTCGATATCCATAGGCCTGCCGTAATGGTCCTCAATAATGCAGGCCCACCGGGCGAGCCGCAGGATGTCCTCGTCACCCAGGACATACACGCCTCTCTCGGCCGCGGTTGTCTCTACATTCATCACCGGCTCTTCTGCATCCGGGTCGGTACTATAGACCATTTTTATTTCCTTGGTTCCTACCCGTTTACCGACAATAGGCCGTTTGCCCTGCTTGAGGGTAGGTTTGAACACATAGTATTCATCCGGACTGACCGCACCCTGGACCACATTTTCTCCTAGTCCCCAGGCAGCGGTAACAAAGACCGCATCTTCGAATCCGGACTCCGTATCAATGGAGAACAACACTCCTGAGGAGGCAGAATCGGAACGGACCATCTTCTGCACCACAATGGAAAGATACACGTCAAACTGACTGAACCCCTTGTCATGACGATAGGAAATGGCCCGATTGGTGAAGAGTGAGGCAAAGCAGCGCTTGCAGGCATCGATCAAGGCTTCTGGGCCGCGAATATTGAGGTAGGTATCCTGCTGACCGGCAAACGATGCGTCCGGCAGGTCTTCAGCCGTTGCCGACGAGCGGACCGCCACATCCACCCCCTTGCCATATTGTTCTTCCATTTTTCGATAGGCATCAATGATTGCCACCCGCAAATCATCGGGAAAAGCGGCGTTACGGATAATTTTCCGCACTTTTGCTCCACGTTCCTGCAGGTTGTGGAGATCATGCGTATCAAGCCCCTGGAGGGCCTCCCGAATAGCCTCTTCCAACCCGGCATCCTTCAGCAGGTGTTGATAGGCATAGGCGGTAACGGCATATCCATTGGGTACGGCAACCCCCTGGTTGTGCAGGTGCTGATACATTTCTCCCAAAGAGGCGTTTTTTCCGCCGACCAAGGGTACATCATTTATGCCGATTTCATCAAACCAGAGAATAAGCTCCTTCGCGTGTCCTGTTTCCATTTTTTCCTCACTTCAGTATTGCAACTCCACCGCCTGCCCGCTGCTGCAGCGGCAGTCCCAAACATAATCAATACTCGGCCCCGCAGTGCGGTCTCCAGGGGGAATCAACCCGGAGCGGTGAAATGTCTTATCACTCCCTGCCCCATCTGGGACAGCCACGTGTTGCCAATCTCAGGGTGAAGCAGTATACTTTATTGCTCGATAGCATAAACAGGATGAAAATACTCGGATTAAATACAGTTCAACGTCACAATCCAAGAGGTATGCAGATGACCAACGAAGCACATGCGACTGCAATCACAGCCCGGCACATTGTCCCAGGAAACCATGCTGCCAGCGATTACTTCGCTGCAATCAGCGAACTGGTAACGCTTCGACAGGCATCCGTAGACGCCTCATCAAGCGCAATATGGCAGGATGCCATCGATGCGGTCTATGCGATGCTGAGGCAAGAGATGGTAAGCAATGCCTCGCAACCGGTTACTCCGGTAAAATTCGGCACTTCAGGATGGCGAGGTATCCTTGGCAAAGACATCTTTGTCTCTTCGGTAGCCACTGTCACCTGCGCCATCCTCAACCTGTTCCGCCAAGCCGGCGATCACCCGGAACTAGCCGAGGCATTAGATGGTATCGATTTTCACACCATGCAGGAACGCGGCTGTGTTGTCGGCTTTGACAACCGATTTGGCGGCGACCTCCTGGCCCTTGCTGTGGTCAATGTACTCGCGCACAATAAAATAAAGGTGTTCTATGCCGGGGAATCAACAACCGGTGCGCTCTCCGCCGCGGTGCTCGAACTTGGGGCCGCCTTCTCCATCAACCTGACGCCTAGTCACAATCCCATGCAGTACGGCGGTTTTAAATTCAATGCTGCCGATGCCGGCCCGGCGGCGGCTATTCTGACAGATACCATCACGGCTACCGCCAGGGAATACCTCGAG
This sequence comes from Desulfogranum aggregans, assembly GCF_055398265.1. Classification (NCBI taxonomy): domain Bacteria; kingdom Pseudomonadati; phylum Thermodesulfobacteriota; class Desulfobulbia; order Desulfobulbales; family Desulfobulbaceae; genus Desulfogranum; species Desulfogranum aggregans. The sequence goes on from NZ_AP042447.1 coordinate 2,222,722, forward strand.
CAAGGCACCAATCCTTATCTGCCGGACAACGCCGACCTGTTGACTCCGTTGGAAGACCTTGACAATATTGCCCGGCAAGACGCACTGACCAGCTGGCAGCACCTGGTGGAACGCAACACCCCCCGCCACGGCATCGCCTACAGGCAGCTGCTCACTGACCTGGCAGAGCGGCAGGATCTGGTGATCTGTGTTGACTCTGTCCATGGCGCATCCAGAGACTACATCGAACGTTTGCTCGGCAATCCGCCACCAGAACGCCTGGTCCTGCTGCGCAATACGAACGACCCCACCTTCGGCGGTATCGCCCCGGAACCCTCGTCAGCCAACATGCAACCGGTGCTTGCAGCGCTGAGCAGCCACCCTGCGCCCCTTAAAATTGGCGCTGTCATTGATCCTGATGGAGATCGCATTCGATTCACCGATGGAGAAACGGAAATATCCATGAACCAATTCGGTGCCATGGCCTACCATTTTCTCCACGAAGTGAAGAAGAAGCAGGGGATGGTTGCGAAAACGGTTGCCACCAGCAACCTGGCAAATGCCATCGCATCCGCCCTGTCCGAGGAAACCTTTGAGCCCAGGGTTGGCTTTAAGGAGTTCAAGCCGGTTATGGGCAACGCCCTTGTTTTTTTTGAAGAGTCCGACGGAATCTCCATCATCGGGCACACCCCGGAAAAAGATGCGTTTATCGGCCTTATTCTGGCTGTTGACATGGTGCTTACCCTTGCCAAGCCCCTGGGGCACTACCTTCACCACATCGAGGACACTTACGGGCATTATTATCCGGACAGGGATGGTATAACCGTCAGCCAGAGCGGCCATGAACTCATCGAAACCCTTGGGCAACTCAAAAAATACCGGCAGGACAGTGAAGTGGTTGTTGGTGAGCGTACCAAACGGATTGCTCAGGTGATTGATATTGACGGTCGAAAGATGATCTTTGAGGACGGATCATGGATCATGATTCGTCCATCGGGCACCGAACCCAAAGTACGATTTTATGTGGAAGCACGTAATCCCCAGGAAACGGCCGCCCTCGTAAAAAGTGCGCATTCCATGCTTGCCGAAATAGGACTCCTGCCATAATGTTACCGGGGTAATAGAATAAACGAAGATTTCACCACCGTATCCAGGTGGCTGTCCTTCTCTGCCCGACCGTTTTTTTGTCAACAATACTAACATAGAGATTTACATCATGTGGGATTATACGGATAAGGTTCAGGAACATTTCATACACCCGAAAAATGTCGGAGAGGTTGAAAATGCGGACGGTGTCGGCAATGTTGGCTCCCTGGCGTGCGGGGATGCGTTGAAATTGACCATTAAAGTCGACGAGAATAACATTATCACCGATGCAAAATTCAAGACCTTCGGCTGTGCCTCGGCCATTGCCAGCTCCTCGGTGCTCACAGAAATGCTCATAGGCATGCCCATCGACAAGGCAAAAAATATCAGTAATGACGATATTGCTCAGGCCCTTGGAGGACTGCCCAAAGAAAAAATGCATTGTTCAGTCATGGGACGGGAAGCGCTTGAAGCAGCCATCGCCGACTATACCGGCGCCATACTGCCTATGGCCGAAGGAGAGGTGGTGTGTGAGTGTTTCGGCGTAACCGACCTGGAAGTGATCCGTGCGGTAAAGGAAAACAACCTGCGCTCGGTGGAGGAAATAACCAACTTCACCAAAGCCGGCGGTGGATGCGGAAAATGCGAGGACACCCTGCGCGGGCTGTTGCTCAAAACAGTTGAGGATTTGCCGGTCGCTCAACAATCGGATGCAGGGAAAAAAAGAATGACCACCCTGCAGAAAATCAAACGTATTGAGGAGGTGCTGGAGCGGGAAATCAAACCTACGCTGAAAAAGGACGGCGGCAGCATCGAGCTGATTGACGTGGACGGTGATTTTGTGCTGGTTTCTCTACGCGGAGCGTGTTCAGGTTGCCATTCATCGCAGACGACGCTCAAAGAGTATGTCGAGAAAAAATTGCGGGAACAGGTACTTGATACCCTGATTGTAGAGGAGGAGAAATAATGCAGTGCAGCCCCGATGATGTCGTTTACATGGATAACAACGCCACCACCCGAATTGCTCCCGAGGTAGTGGAGGCAATGATGCCCTTTCTCACCGACTACTATGGTAACCCCTCCTCGATGCACACCTTTGGCGGCCAGCTCGGTCAACCGGTCAAACATGCCCGCCAGGCTGTCGCCGATCTCATAGGCGCCGATCCTGAAGAGATTGTATTTACTAGCTGCGGTACCGAGAGCGATTCAACAGCGATCCTCTCTGCTCTGCAAATCAATCCCGAGAATCGTCACATCGTCACCACACGGGTGGAACACCCGGCAGTAAAAAGCCTGTGTGAAAACCTTGACAATCTCACCGGCCACAAGCACCGCATCACCTGGCTGAAGGTGGATGCCGACGGCATGCTGGACATGGAAGCCTACAAGGAATGCCTCACCGATGAAACCGCCATCGTCAGCGTGATGTGGGCCAATAATGAAACCGGAGTCATCTTTCCTGTAGAGGAGATGGCGCAGATAGCAAAAGAACGAGGTATTCTTTTTCATACCGACGGTGTCCAGGCGGTCGGCAAGATCCCCCTCAATCTCCGGGACACGGCGATTAATTTCCTCTCTCTTTCAGGGCACAAGCTGCATGCCCCCAAAGGCATAGGCGTCCTTTACGTAAAAAAAGGAACGCCCTTTATACCGTTTCTTAACGGAGGACATCAGGAGAACGGTCGCAGGGGAGGCACTGAAAATGTGGCTTCCATCATTGGGCTTGGTCGGGCCTGCGAACTTGCCCAGGGGATGATCGCAGAAGAAAACACCAGGGTGCGCGCCCTCCGCGACAAATTGGAAAAGGGACTGCTGAGTAGCATTCCACGTTCCCTGTTGAACGGCCATACGGAGCAGCGTTTGCCCAACACCACCAACATCAGTTTTGAATATGTAGAGGGGGAGGCGATCCTCCTGCATATGAATCAGTTCAATATCTGCGCGTCATCGGGCTCCGCATGCACCTCAGGTTCACTGGAACCTTCCCACGTCCTGCGCGCCATGGGCGTCCCTTTTACCGCGGCCCACGGTTCAATCCGCTTCAGTCTGTCGACCTACAACACGGAAGAAGATGTGGATTTTGTCCTGGAAAAAATGCCGACAATCATAAAAAACCTACGCGAGATGTCTCCCTTCTGGGAAGAATAAACCGCTCCTCCTGCACATTCGATCAACCCGATGATAATCACCAAGCCGTCGTATACCATCCTGCATGAACTTGATCGGCAGAGCCTCCCCGTGCGCATCGAGTACAGCGGCAGGATCTGTTATAAAAGCGAAGACCGCATTGATGAAACTTCAGCCATTCCCTTTGTTCGTAAAATGGCTCACCACGGGCACAATTCGGTGCTGGAGATGGGGGTTGCCACCTTCAGACTGCAAGGATTGAGCAGTGAGCAGATTACCGCCTTCTTCCTCTGTCAGCCGAAATTTTTGCATATTACCAGGGAGAAGGGCGATACGCTGCTGATCACCGGGTCTATCCGTGCGTACCGAGAGATGCTGCTCGCTCACCCTCAAGATACCATCACCACTGCCATTACCAGCTATCTTGCCGCCCATCATCCCTACTTTTTTGAGACCATTCTCCCAGATGACGGGACCTCATTGCCATCGGAGAGTATCACGCTGACCAAGCTGCCCCTTGAACAGGTCGAGCAATTGGAAGACCAACAGCTCGCTCTGCACCGTTTTCTGGGCGTCCGGTTCATCGTCAACCGGGCGGTCACCCATGAACTGGTCAGGCACCGTCCATGCGCCTTTCTTCAGGAAAGTCAGCGCTATTGTCGGTATGCGGATGAACGGTTCGGCAATGAGGTGACCTTCATTCAACCCCTCTTCTATGCAGAGGGCAGTTCCGAGCTTGCGGCATGGAAACAGGCCATGGAGCAAACGGAAAAGATTTATTTCGACCTGCTCAATACCTCCACAGCGCAGGCAGCAAGAACGGTATTGCCCAATTCCTGTAAAACCGAAATAATCGTTTACACCAACCTTGCCCAGTGGCAGCATATTCTCGCCCTGCGAACACCTACAAATGCCGATCCCTCGATGCGGGAAGTAATGGTCCCCCTCCAGCAAGAATTACAGGCCCTTTATCCAACACTGTTCTAACCGGTCTTCTTCACTGCGTAATTTTCCGGCATGCAACCGGAAAATTACGCACAGCGGTTCCTCTCCAATTCCTCTGTGCTCGCCCATTTCATCGAAAGAAAGGAATCATTCCTTTTTTTGACCATCTATTTCATTTGTAGTATGATGGTCCCACAGCATATATTTATCAAGACAATCCGATCCACTCCTACGCCTATAGGTTGTACACGGCATTACCATGGCTACAAAACCAGCAAATAATAAAAATTCCCAGCAACGGTCTTCGATGAAGCGGACGGTCAAGGACCAGTCTGGCGCCGGTAAATTGAAGATTGGCGAATTGCTCAGTAAAGCTGGGTATATTACTGCCGCCCAGTTTGAAGAGGCGAAAACCGTTCAAAAGAAAACCGGCGAGCGGCTGGGTCGCATTCTGCTGGAGAGCGGGGTCATCGAACGGGATACCATCGCCAATTTCCTCAGCAGGAATTATAATTACATGCTGGTGAATATTGAGGAAGAGCCGCCCAGCCAGGAAGCGCTGGAGCTATTGCCTTACGAAGTAGCCAAGGAATACCTGGCTTTTCCGCTTCGTGTTGCCGGCAACACCCTCCAGGTCACCATGACCGAACCGACAGATGCAGTAGAAGTGGAGGAACTGCAGGACAGGGTCAACAAAGGGCTGAATATCTGCGTGTCCACTGCCAAAGATATCATTGAAGCCTACAAAAAATACTACAAAATCAGCGAGGAAGAATACAACTCTTTCTTCAAGTTCGAGGAGGAAGAGCAGGAAGAGGTAACCCAGATAGATGACTTCGGCGCCTTGGTATCAGACGCTGCCGAAGATTTTGAAATTGAAAGCTCTTCCGATGCCGAAGAGGGGTTTGATCAATTTTCCGCTTCCGATGCACCGATCATCAAGTTGGTCAACGGCATCCTGGTCAAGGCGGTACAGGAAGGGGTGAGTGACATCCATATCGAACCCTTTGAAAAAACCATGCAGGTCCGCTACCGTAAAGACGGCTCCCTGTTCAAATCGATGAACCTGCCGCTCACCATCAAGAACGCGATGGTGGCAAGGATGAAGATTCTGGCGGATCTCAACATCACTGAACGTCGTATACCTCAGGACGGACGCATCAAGATGCGACTCGGCCGCAACAAAGCTGTTGATTTCCGTGTCTCCACTCTGCCCTTGCTCCATGGTGAGGGAATTGTCCTTCGTATTCTTGATAAGAGTTCACTCAATGTCGATTTGACCAAACTCGGTTTTACCCGAGACACCTTTTCCTCCCTGCAACGCTGCCTGAAGCGGCCTCAAGGACTGTTGCTGGTTACCGGCCCGACCGGCTCCGGGAAAACGGTCACCCTGTATTCAGCACTCAATTCCCTTAACACGGAAGATATCAAGATCCTCACCGCTGAGGATCCGGTGGAATTCAATTTCAAGGGGATCAACCAGGTCAACGTCAACACGGAAGTCGGTATGACGTTTGCCGCGGCGCTCAAAGCTTTCCTCCGTCAGGATCCGGATATCATCATGGTCGGTGAGATTCGAGACTACGACACCGCTGAAATCGCCATGAAGGCCGCCATGACCGGCCATCTCGTTTTTTCCACCCTCCACACCAACGATTCCCCCTCAACGGTCAGTCGAATGGTGGACATCGGCGTTCCTGCCTATATCCTCGCCTCCTCGCTGAGCATGGTCCTCGCCCAGCGACTCGGACGAAGGTTGTGCCTTGAATGCCGGGAACCGGCATCGTATCCCAAACAGGAACTGCTGAGCGCTGGCTTTAAGGAGAGCGAAATCGATGACCTGTCCCTCTACAGGGCAAAAGGCTGCGCAAAATGTAACGGGCTGGGATATAAAGGCAGGGTCGGTTTTTTCGAACTCATGGAAGTCACCGACGAGGTGGCCAAAGCCATCCAGGCTGAAGTCTCGGAGGAGCAGCTGCGCAAGGTGGCCATTCAGGAGGGGATGTATACCCTGCGGGAAGCAGCGCTACAGAAAGCAAGAGAGGGTATTACCAGCCTGGAGGAAGTCTTGCGACGCACCGTCGCCCATGAGGACAGTCTGCCCGCCTATCTGGTCAATCCCGATGTTGAAGAGTATGAAGACGGAGATGTAATCATTCAGGAGTCCAACAAAGATAAGGATTTTTTCAAACTGGTGCGGGGCAAGGTTGCCGTCCTTCGGGGAGGAAAAAAGATTGCGGAAATTACCGAACCCGGAGAATACTTCGGAGAGATGGCTGCCATCCTGGAAGAACCGCGTTCGGCATCAATCATCTCTGCAGGCCGCTGCACCATCAAACGCTACCCCGGTGACAAACTCAACGAACTGATTGAGAAATACCCGGACGTCTCCAGACACCTGTTCCGAACACTGGTTGAACGACTGCAAAAAACCGACCGCATCGTTGTTCAATTGGCAGGCGGCAACCGAAACCGTCCTCAGGTTGTCCGCCGCGCATGAAAAAAATATCCGTCTACATCATTGCCTACAATGAGGCAGAAAAAATTGCCGACGCCATCAATTCGGTCCTGTGGGCCGATGAAATAGTCCTTGCCGACTCCTACAGCCAGGACGATACGGCCACTATTGCAGAGCAAATGGGTGCTCGGGTGGTCCAGATTCCTTTCCAGGGATTCGGTGATTTGCGCAACCAGGCCATGGAGGCCTGCACCCATGACTGGATTTTTTCCCTGGACTCAGATGAACGCTGCACCCGCGAAGCGCGCGACGAGATACTCCACACGGTGGCCAATCCTTCAGCAGAGGCCTACTATATCCCGCGCCGCAATTATTTTATGGGCCGCTGGATTAAGCACTCGGGATTTTATCCGGATTATCGCCAGCCCCAGCTCTTTAAAAAAGGAACCCTGCACTTTAAAAACGACCCTGTCCATGAAGAGTATACAATACTCTCACAGATGCCGGTCGGGTACCTTAGCAATCCTATTTGGCAGTTCCCCTATAAAAATCTCGCTGAAGTCGCCCACAAAGCCAATAAATACTCCACCCTTGGCGCCGAAAAACTGCTGAACAGAGGACGCACGGCCTCCTTGGGGACCGCGCTCGCCAGGGGCATGTGGTCTTTTTTTCATATGTACATTCTCAAACGCGGCATTCTCGATGGCTGGCCCGGTTTGGTGATCGCCCTTGGCAATTTTGAAGGCACCTTCTATAAATATGCCAAACTGCATGAACTGCAGGCCGAGTGGCGACCTCCTGACTCCCCCCCGCTAAAAAGATAGCCTGCGTTCCGAGCCAGTGAGCGTTCAAGATCGGTAGAGCTGCGAGGCGGAAACATAATTGACCATACTGGAGGATATCAATACGCCTCTACCAAGGAAGCAGCTGTGACGTTCGTGGATATCCTGCGGGGCGGCCTGGTGAGCCTGCAGTGTAACATGCATCCCAGGTACTTAGCCTCACGGGTGCAGGGACTTTCCCAGGTGATTGTCAAGCCCCCGCAGACACCTTATGCTTTTGTCAACAATGGTCTGGCGAAGAATGGTGTCGTTAATTGCCAGTCTGTCTCTCGTGTTCATGGGGTGAAAGAGGTGATATCCTAAGGCAAAAAACTTGACATTTTGGCGAATTACACCCAGATTGAGCAATCTGGCCGTAAACTCCGAATCCTCACGCCCCCACCCGACAAACTCCTCGTTAAACCCGTTGATGCGGATGGCATCCTCACGCCAGAAGGCAAAGTTACAGGTTTTCACCCCTTTCAGCCTAGTACTCTTAAAGGAAAACAGGTGTGCTAGCGCAGCGGACCGAACAGCGTTTTTTCTGTTTTCCACTCCCCTGCGAAGAGGATGCATCCGCCCGAGCCCATTATCAAGAATGTCGGCGGAAAGACGCTTACCAAGCAGAACCCGGGTCCCCTGGACAAAACAATTTTTCCGAACAAACCGACAATGATCGCTGATAAAATGTCGTTCCAAAATAATATCGCCATCTATCAGGATGATATAGTTGCCTCGGGCCCTGGCTATAGCCTGATTCCGGCTTCGTGCCAAACGAAACCCCTTATCTTCATGCCAGGAATGGATCACTTCCACAGGCGCAGTCGCCTGGACGTGCTGCACCACCTGTGCAGTCTCCTCCCCCGAACCGTCATCAGCAACAATAATCTCATCGGGAAGCCGTGACTGTGCAACCGCACTTTGCAGGGAGACCTTAAGCGCTTCCGGCCAGTTATAAGTGGTGACGATGAGGCTGACCCGCAATCTATCCTTCATATCTGCTCTTGCTCTTGCTCTTGGAGTAAATCAACGACAGCCTGGTAAACCTGCTCAACCGTTATCCCTCGCATACAGGACATATGGCTGCATGTCCGTTGTCGGCAGCAAAGACAATCCAGGTTGGGGGCCTGGATAATCCGATGCAGCACATTATACGGTCCGACCCGTTCCGGGTGCGTCGGTCCGAACAACGCCACCACCGGCGTTTTCACCATGGCGGCGATATGCATGGGGCCGGTATCCAAACCGGTATATACGGCCGCCCTCTCGATTAAAGCCACTGACTGGGTCAAAGTCAGCCGACCGGCTGCAACAGGGGCAGGGTGTGTCATCAACTGAGTGATGGAACGTATATAGTCCCGATCACTTCTGCTTCCGCCAATCACAATCTTCAGCTCGGCATCGAGGAGCTGATCAGCCAGCAATGCCCATCTCTCTGCCGACCAGAATTTCGTAGCCCAGCGGGCGGTGGGATTGATATAGGCAAACCGCTGTTTCCCCGTTATCCCGTGATCAAGGAGGAATGTGGTAGCCAACCGCTTATCCGCATCACTGGTGGTCATAAAAAAATCACTCTCTGCAACCGGGCAGTGCAGGTGGTCGGCAAAAAGCAAATTTTTCTCCAGGGCATGATCAATCCGCTGAGGTACGCGAATATGCTCGTGCTGAAACAAGGTATTCATCTCTCTGGCATCCTTAAACCCCACTCGACAAGCGCCCTTATTCATCAACGATAGCAAGCCGCTTCGAAAAGAGGCATGGAGGTCGAGACTGATATCATAGGGTGTTTCACGAAAAGCGCGTCTCAACCCTGCCAAGGTTTGCATGGTTGCCAGAAATGCCCGGAGATATACACCATTTGCCGCCTGCGGGTCACTGGTTGCGGGTATGTGGATGGGGTAGACATTATCCACAGCCGCGTCCCGCTCAACGATCTCTGCCAGCCCTTGCTCAACCACCCAGCCGATACAGCAGTCAGGGTGGTGCCTTTTCAGGGCATGAACAACAGGGAGGGTATGCACAATGTCGCCCAGTGAACTCTGCTTAATTACAAGTATCCGTTTGTTGCTGAGGTCCATTCAATACTCTCTCCGGGATTGAGCCAGATCCTTTAAGGCCAAAATATGCTGCCTGGTCTCCAGGCCGTGACGGGCTGCAAATCCTGGCTCAACCGCTGCTGGCCGCAGGTTGCATATGGCTGCAGCAAGCGTCGTCGGTTGATTATCAGCAAGGACGATACCCTCTCCCGGCCCTATGAGTTCAGCGGCCCCAACTGCTGCAGAAACCACAACCGGGGTACCGCTCTCCAGGGCTTCGACAACGACTAGACCAAAGGGTTCGTAATGAGAAGGCAAAACAACGTAGTCTACGGCCCGATAAAGGGCGGCCATGTCATCCACATAGCCGATAAATCGTATGTTTTCCGAAGCCTTTCCCTGGACGCTGTCTCCCTCCCCTACCACAATCAATTCATGACGCGCAGGGTCCAGCGATGCATAGGCCGAGAGTAGTTCAGGCAGCCCTTTTCGCTGATGACTCATGGAAGGAAAAAGCAGGGTCAGCTTATCCTGGGAAACCCCAAACCTCTGCAGATCATCGTTTCTGCAAGTTTTGGCACTGCTGCCGAAACGACGCTCGTTGATAGGTGGATGCATTACCCTGATCTTATCCGATTCAATAGCGTAATGGTGCTCAATATCAGTCCGTATGGATTGTGAATGCGCCACCACCCAGGGGACAGTGGTGAGCATTTTCCGTTCGAAATAATTTTCAATGGCGTCGTGAGCCCTGCGGTAGCTGTTCTGGCTGCGTCTCGTCAGGACCGACTGAGGGTGCACCCCTCCGACAACTGCGATATCCTGGCAGGCTGTACGCGTCAGGCTGAGCGAAAGATCATAGGCATGACGGTCAAAGGAACGATTATATCGATGGAGAAAGGCATATTTTTTCAACCGACGCGGTAAATAAAACAGGGGCGTTGCATGAAACGCACAATCATACTGAGCAGCGAGTGTACGATCAATCTCATAGGCATGCACATGCACCTCATCCCCTTGGTCGAGAAACCCGTTGATCAGGGTCAACAGGTAGGATTCCATGCCACCAGACTTGTTGAACTGATTATGAATAAGTGCGATCTTCATTGCCCCGCCTCCGGGCCAGCCAAATCACGGTAAGCGGTAAAGGCATATCTGTAGCGTGCAAGTTTGGTACGCTGAAGGTGCTTTTGTCCCGGCAACGGAGGCAGGCAGGTGAGACAAAATATCCGCCATCCAGCCTGCAATGCGCGCACACGCCCGATTTTGCCGCACAGCTTTGACGAGTAGTGCTTGCGCAGGAACAACATCTCTGCCTGGAGTTTTTTTTCAAACACAACCAGTGGCTCCACCCCGCGTTCGCTTTGTCCTTCCAAGTGGGTAATTCCAGCGCCCATAATTGTTGCTATCTCCCACCCAGCCAGACGTATTCGCAGGCAGAGGTCAATGTCTTCTCCATAGAGAAAAAAATCTTCGTCAAAGCCGCCAACCTGCTCCATCACCCCGGAACGAACAACCATTCCCGCACCAAGCACCCAGGCTGTTCGTCCAGGTAGTCCATCGAGTGTTCCATTGCTGTAATGCGCTCCAGGATACTCGGCTTCCGCGGTCTGCTGCAAGGCGCCAGTGCTATCATACATCTGCACACCGCCAAGCCCTACCCGCTCATGTGCAGCCATAAATCGCCTGGCTGCCGCAAGACACCCTGGCGAGAGGGTTGTATCGGGGTTAAGCAGAAAAACCAGATCACTCTCACAGTGGGGCACTGCAAGATTATTGGCTACGCCAAACCCCAGGTTTTTCCGGTTGACGATAAGCTTCACCCACGGATACCTCTCCTGGACCATGGCAACGCTGTCATCAGCAGAGGCGTTGTCCACCACGATCACCTGCTCCCATTCTTGACGCTGCTCGCGAATTGAATCCAGGCAGGCCGGCAACAGGTCGGCAGTATTGTAATTGACGATGACAATGGAAAGTGACGGGAGGGACATTATTGATTATTTTTTCCCCACAACGACCATGGTCCCGCCATCGAATGTGCTGGTACAGACCGGACAATGCCAGTGACCATTCTCACTCACGACGCTGTCCCGATGCTGGTCTGTGGCGGTTGCCGGTAGAGCACCGCGCAAAACAAGGAAAAGAAAAAGCCGGTTTCATACACCACCAGATAGGATTCTGTCAGCATGATCACCAGAAAAAAAAGCGGGAAGGCACAGCGCATTCGCTGCAGCCCATCGCTATGCTGGCGAGCCTGCTGAAACTGGAGAAAAAAAATGGAAAGCATCACCACAACGCCAACCAGGCCGAACCTGCTTCCTACGAGGAAATACTGGCTGTGTGGGTTGTCGGTGGGGGCAATTTCCGGTGAATGCTGTTGGTTGACAGCAGCATATTCTGTATCAAAATCACCGGTCCCTACTCCAAACCAGGGGTGAGCCTTGATCAATTCAAAAGAGTTATGCCAGTAAAGCAGACGTAATCCGACCGAGGTATTGGGGTTTTGCTCGAACTGAGCAATCTCTTGTCGGGCAAGATCGACCCGTTCCTGGAAACGTGGACTCAGGACATACCCTGCAGAAAAGACCAGGGGAAGAACGATGGCCACGGTTGCCAGTGCCAACACTACATTCCTTCGCATCTTCTGCACGACAATGAGACCGGCCAAGGCGAAAAAAACCAGCTGTCCGGCCCTGCCCTCAGTGACAAACATGTTCAGGCACATGGCACCCAACAGGAAAAAACCGAGGAAACGGCTCCTCCCACTGACCTTTCCCCAGAACAGCTCATGAGCAACCATATAGATGGCGATAGCAAGAAGCGGGTTATAGACGACATGAAACGTTTTTTTGGTCAAGTGCTCGGGAGTGACATCGGCATAGTGAAGCAGATCAAACCATGCAAGATAGGTCATAGCCATGGCAACCGACATACCCAGCACAAACGCGCCCATATACCACCTGCGTTTCTCGTACACCACAAGGGTCAAAAAGAGTGGCATCAGCATGAATTTCCATCGTTTCGCCAGAAACTCAAGCCCTGAAGCTATATCATCGGTCCACAGCAGGCCAAGGATCATCAACGCAATATACGCCAGAACAGCCAGGCAGACCCTGTTACTAAGTACCGTTGCCAGTTTTTCCCTGTACCGTCCTTCAACAACCCAGCCCAGCACTATCAGGCAGGCGAGAACGGAGATCACCGATGTGGACAGCGGAAGGAAAAAGGCGAGCAACAACATCAACCACATGTTCACCTGTTCCATTCGCTGGGAAAAGCCTGCAGTCATTGCTTGACTCCTCCCCTTACCCTGCATACTGCAGCTCATAGAGGGATCTGTATTCCCCGCCAAGTGCCAGAAGCTCCTCATGGGTTCCAGACTCCACCAGTCTTCCGCCTTTGACAACGACAATCCGATCGGCATTTTTAATAGTCGACAGACGGTGAGCAATGACAATGGTCGTGCGATTCTGCATGAGGTTTTCCAGGGCACGTTGTACCTTCTGCTCTGACTCTGTATCCAGAGAGGAGGTTGCCTCATCCAGAATAAGGATGGGTGCATTTTTCAGTAAAGCCCTGGCAATGGAAATGCGTTGCTGCTGGCCGCCCGACAATCTTGCTCCCGACTCACCAACTACCGTATCCAACCCTTTGGGCAATGCATTGATAAAGTCCAATGCATAGGCGGACTTGGCTGCCTCCAGGATGTCTGCATCCGTGCATTCCTCAACCCCATAACCGATATTGTAGCGTACCGTATCGTTGAAAAGAATAGTCTGTTGCGTAACCATGGCCACTTGGTTGCGCAACGAGTGCAGAGTGACCTCTTTTATGTTGGTTCCATCAATCTCAAGAACCCCTGAAGATACATCATAAAAACGAGGGATCAGGTTTGCCAGGGTGCTCTTTCCTCCACCACTGGGTCCAACAACCGCCAGCACTTCACCCTGTTCAATGGTAAGATCAATATGCTCAAGGAGCGGCTCCTCCTCAGCATAGCGGAAAGCGACATCACGAAAGGCGATTGAGCGTGAGAAAGGCGGTAGGATTGTAGCCGTCGGTTTTTCCTGAATATCCGGAGAGATATCCAGCAAGGAAAAAATCCTCTGTGCAGAGGCCATCCCCGACTGAATCGTTGCGTTGATTTTACTGACACCTTTCACCGGCTCATACAGCATAATCAATGCGGTGAGAAACGACATAAAGGTTCCGGGGGTGGAGTTACCATTGAGGACCTGCATGCCACCAAACCAGATAATCAGCGCCATGCCTATTCCGCCGAGAAATTCAACCATGGGGTGCGAGAGGCAACGAAATCGGGTCTCACTCATCAGGATATCGAAAAGCTTTTGCATGTGACCGCTAAAACGTCGCTTCTCGAAGTCCTCCATGCAGAAAGCTTTGACAATGCGGGCACCGCCGATTGTCTCGTGGAGTTGGTTGGTTGAAACCCCCAGGTGCATCTGGTAGCGGGTACTGATTCGCCTGAATTTCTTGCCAAAAACCGTTATCGGCACAGCAGCCATTGGAATAAAAATCAAGGAAACCATCGCCAGGCGCCAGTCCATGTAGAAAATTACGCCCAACAATCCGATAACGGTAAAAAAATTACGCAGCAGATGAATCAGCGCGTGCGAAACCGACCCCTGGAGCATACTCACATCATTGACAATACGCGATATCAGCTCTCCCGTTGGGCGGGTATGGAAAAAACTCAACCCCAAGGCATTGAGGTGTTCATAGATACCGACCCGCAGGTCGCGTATGACATTCTGCCCCACCCACTCAAGAAGATAGGAATAGACGAAATAAAAAATACCCTTGACCAGAAACACCGCAAGCAGCGCTATGGGTAAAATAGTGAGCAGGGTGGCATCCTGCTTAAAAAAAATTTCATCGAGGAGCGGTTTCACCATATAGGCCTGAGCGGCATTGAAGCCGGCGACGACGACCATGGCAGCCATGGCAACAAACAACTTCGCCTGATAGGGGCGTATTACACTGTATAAACGGGTAATAATTTCTCGAGACGTCATTTCTTTCCGTGGCATGCAAAGAGAGCAATCCAGCAGGCATAGTATATGCTTACCTTTCGAACTGCTGCAGTATGTATTCAATGGCGACCTGCCCCATGCAGGTCGCAAGGCAGCACTTAGTCCCGCCTGCAATGTGCGCCCCTCTCAGGCGCAATCGGCTCATTTAGCCGCCATGCAATCAACCCTGGGTTCGTTACTGCCATTTCCCCATCGGGTTTTCCTGGTCAAGTTTTCTTCCTTCTTCCGTGATCGGTAACGGTTTGCAGGCGGCAACGCAAGACACCATCCTGGAATTTTTGACGCCCTGGAGTCTGATTTCTTGATACCTGTCTCTCGTCTGGGCCGCAAAGATGCTGGAGTATCAATGCAAACGTGTGTGTCGTGCCGCCAGGTTCCCCTATCAAGCTAAACCTTGCGTATAATTTCCGGTAAGTTTCTCTTGCCCTTCTTTTTTTCCCTGCATCCAGGCCGCGGCCGATGCCACTTCGCGCTGGAAAGCACCGCCTTGCAGGTCAACTACAAAATATGCAACTCCCATGGCCATCATTTCCTGTACATAGTTGAACAGAACCAAGGGGGCTCTCGGCCGCACATAGGTCAGGTTGTTTTTCCGCTCCACCCCATAATACTCTCCCTTGGGGCTGACCACACTTTTTCGCATCTGCAGATGCGCGGCTTGCAGACGGGCAGTAAACAGCGGGAGCCTGCCGTAGACATACATACCAATTTCAGGAAAATTGCCGCTTTGTCCATGCCTGGCAATTTCCCTGCCGGCAGCCAGGGCATGGGCAAGGGTTGCCCGATCGGTTTCAACCGAAAACAGCGTTCCATTCAGGCCCTGTTGCCTGACAAATCTACAGGCTGCACTATTGAGGATATTCAGTGTATAGTCACCAAACAATTGCAGATTCTTCGCCGGCGAGGTGTACTCGGCAAAAAGCCTGAGCTGGGAGAGGTGACCAAGCTGATAACGTATGAAGCCCCTTTTCAGCAACGCCTCAACCACTTCCCTGTACCACGCAACATCCTGCTGATGAATAACCGGCGGCAGCATCCATACTACCTGTGGATAAAGTGCGTGCGCTTTTTTTCCAAGCAGTTGCACCTGCTCCCAGGAAGTACCCGATATCTGGACCAGCAAATATGTGGGCTGAAAAGGATATCGCTGCTTTACCGGCGGAAGTTCGTTGCAGCGAAGCCACCATTGAGGGCGTCTCGAACCTTTCTCTCTACCGCCGGTAGCACTACTGTTCACAGCCGGTAGCATGTCGTCACCCTGCTGCTTCCAGCCGAGCGTACCAAGAACCTGGTCGATGCGTTTTCTGTCAGGCCGGGGAGTGGAACCGGTATTTTTTCTGGAAATCGCGGTCTCAACCCTCCCTTCGTTTTTCCTCCGTTGGCTCCGGTCAACCAGAAAAAGCAGTCCTTCCTTGACTCTGCTGCGCCCTTCCACCACGTTCCTGGGCAACCCTATTTGCACGTTCTGCCCTTTTTGGGCGTGCTGGACCGAGCGGCGATTACGCTGCAGCAACTGTAAAGTGAAGCTCTCACGCACATCATTGCGTTCATTTTGGAAACGTAATCGGTCTCCCAGGCGAATATCGGCTCGAAGCGATACCGAGCAAAGCGGCTGGGAAGCCGCCAACGCTCTTTTTCCCGAATGAAGTTTAGCCTTTCCGGCAAAAATTCCAGCCCCTCCCGAAAGGTCTGGAGAGACGATATCCTTGGTATTACCCTGAAAAAAGCCGCTGCTCCGCTTCCTGCTCATTGCCGCGTCAAGCAATGCTTCAGCCTCTTGCTGCACCCGTTTGCGCTGATCGTTTGACGCGCCCCTATTGTCCAGGCACAACCGATAAGCACGCACGGTCTGCCGTACATATTCAGCAGACTTCAAACGGCCTTCAATTTTCAGGCTCACCACTCCGATCCGTCTCAATTGATCTAAAAATCGGATCCCGCAGAGATCATTCATGGAAAAAAGAAATTTCCCCTGCCTATTCCGCTCGGAAGTGTTCATTCTCCCTTTTCGTGGGGTTGCCAATCGATAATGTCGTCGACATGGCTGAACGCATTGTCCCCGAAGACTCGACTTACCGCCATGCATACTGGAAAACAGACAGAGTCCGGAATAGCTGAAGCACATGGCTCCATGAATGAATACCTCGAGCTGGGCCGTGGTCTGCTGGCCGATTTGACGAATATCCTCCAAGGAAAGTTCGCGGGCAAGGACAACCCTCTCCATGCCCAACTCCGTCAGGTATTGCGCCCCCAGTGCATTATGCACCGACATAAGCGTGGAGGCATGAAGAGACAAAGCTGGAAAGTTCTCTTTGGCCAGGCGGAGCAGCCCGATATCCTGAATGATCAGTGCATCGGGTGAGAGTGTTTCCAGTGAGGCAAGGATTTCTACCGCTGCAGCAATTTCAGCTTCCTTCACCAGGCTGTTCATGGCGACATAGAGGCGTTTGCCCGCATCATGGGCCTGACGAATCAGTGCGCCTATATCGGCAAGAGAGAAATCACGCCGCAACGACCTGGCATTAAAGCCCGGAGCACCAATATAGACCGCATCAGCGCCTTCCGCCAGAGCCGCTTCAAAAGCGGCGAAATTCCCCGCCGGAGCAAGGAGTTCCATGGCTGGCTCCTGTGCAGTAGTTGATCTGCTCTTCATTTATTTGCAATGGATCAGAAGAAATATGGTCAATACGAGGAGAGCGGTTTCACGTGCCATCTGTGAGCAGCAACGGCTCGATATCCAAAGGCGGCAACGGGAGGATGAAGAAAAAGTTGTTCCCTTGCGGAGTCGGCTCATACCCGGCCTCACCGCCATGCATTTCGACCACATGACGAATGAAGGAAAGCCCATGACCAGTTCCGGGAATGTGCTGGCTCCCCTCGCCTCGAACCCCTTCTTCAAAGAGGCTGTTTCCCTCCTGCCTGCTGAGGGCTGGCCCAGTTGTAAACACATTGAATTTTACGCTTTTGTATCCTTTTTCTGG
Organism: Desulfogranum aggregans; assembly: GCF_055398265.1. Taxonomy (NCBI): domain Bacteria; kingdom Pseudomonadati; phylum Thermodesulfobacteriota; class Desulfobulbia; order Desulfobulbales; family Desulfobulbaceae; genus Desulfogranum; species Desulfogranum aggregans. The sequence continues at coordinate 2,240,212 of NZ_AP042447.1, forward strand.
ATAATCGTCGAGGATGTCACACCCATAGGCCATGGTCTTTCGTTGCTTTCCATGGTGATCGATAATTCCTTTTGCATATTTGGCGGCATTGGAAAAAAAGTTGGCATAGACCTGCGCCATAAGGCCAATATCGACATAAATCGGGATGTTCCCCGCTACCATGTTGGTCGGTTTCTCTATGGTTACATTGGCTGCTTCAAGCCTGCTGGCATAATGTTCCAACTGCGGATTGATCACGTCCCGTTCAATAAAGCACTGCTTGGGGTGCAGCACCAGGTGGCCTCGCTCAAAGTGTTCTTTGCGAAAAAGGCTCTCGAGAAACAAACTGGTATTGGAATGATGCTTCACCATCTCCTGGTGATAGCCCAACAGGCTTTTCTGCAGTTCGGAAAGCGCTTGAACGCATTGATTGCATTTATCCTGATCGTCATTGGATCGAAAAACGCCCTGCATTTGATCCTGAATATCTGCTATCTCCTCAATCTTTTTCCGCAACTGGTTGAAGATGTGTTTGAAATACATATTGGGCACAATAATATTGTGCTCGATATCCACCACCAGGGCATTAATGAATTTCAGATGCTTGACATTCTGGCGGGCGATAAGCCGATTATCCAGATTATACCCAATCCGGTTGGCATACTTGGTAAAAAAGAACCGGTCAGCAGCAGAGAGGTTTTCACCATCCTTTATTTCATACATGCCAAGCGTAAAGCCTTCACCACAGCTCCCATTCAGCTCCTTCCACAACGTCGTCTGCCGCTCCTGCCCTTGGCGCAGGTCTGTTCTTTCTGTGGGTTTGAAAGGATGTTTACTGAAAATCGGGATAACATACGACCCGGCAATTTCATACGGTGCATCGTGCATCCTCACCGGGTATACCGCAGGCTCCGGTTCCCTCAGCACCCCTCGTTTACTGGAACAGACCAAACTCAGGCCCTCTTCTTCCCCATGACAGAGATAGAGTGCGCTGGAGAGGCCCAGCATGGCAAAGGGAACAGAGACGCATACACGGTAGAAATCATCCAGGGAATCATACTCCTGGGCAAGATCAAAAAACGCTTTTAAAAAGTCGTTATGGTATTGAGAAAAATTATACTTTTTGTAGCTTTCCGTCTTTTGATGCACCCGTTCACAGACCTGCTGCAAGTCTCGAGGAATGGCATGATGTGGTGTTGTATTTTTGACCATAAAGCAAGTGGTTAATCGTAGTTATCGTCCGCTTCGGATGACAGGAAAAACTAGGTTGATTCAGTATGTGACAGCACCACCTGGTTCTGTTCCCCATTCTCTTCCAGCAGAACATCAACCCGTTCGAAATCGGCTGCATTCACCGACATGCCAACATAATCCGGCTGAATGGGTAGTTCCCTGCCGCCACGGTCGACAAGAACGGCCAGCTGAATCGAACGGGGACGGCCATAATCCATAATGGCATCCATGGCGGCCCGGACAGTTCTGCCCGTAAAAACGACATCATCCACCAGAATAACGATCCGATCTTCAAGTGCAAAACCTATCTCGGATTTCTTGACGATTGGATTCTGGGAAATCAGGCTCCAGTCATCCCTGTAAAGGGTAATGTCGAGACTGCCTGCTGGTAAAGCTACCTGTTCATGTTCTTTGATCTTCCGGTGGATCCTTTCTGCTAAAAATACGCCGCCGGTATGGACCCCTACCAGGGCCAACTCTTCCACCCCGTGATTGCGCTCGACGATCTCAAGGCTTATGCGATCAAGGCTTCGATCGATGTCCCGATCGGTCATGATAATCTTTTGTGCCATAATGAGTTACACCCTATGCCAAAAATAATCGATGCCCATACTGTCCACCAAATTGATTGCTGCCGGATAGGCTTCGCACTCCAAGGCAAAAACCTTGGCGGCAATGTCGTCCGGAGTATCTTCATATTCCAGACTTACGCACCGCTGCAGCACAATCGGTCCCTGGTCATACTCCTCATTGGCAAAGTGAACAGTACACCCGCTAACCGTACAGCCCTTGGCCTTGACCGCCTCGTGGACATGGTGCCCATAGTACCCCTTGCCGCAAAAAGAAGGAATGAGCGAGGGGTGAATATTCAGCACCGCTTTTTTCAGGTCTTGTGGCGGGGTATACAGTTGCAGGTAGCCCGCAAGCACAACCAGATCCACATCATACTCACCCAGCAGGGTGTTGATTGCAGCATCATCAGCCGCATAATGTGCAGGATATCCATACTTTTTCGCCTTTTCAAGGCCCAGTACAGACTGCACATTGGAGACCACTACCTGAATTTCCGCCTGCAGCGTCCCCTCTTGAATCTTCTCATGAAAATTATCCAGGGTTCGCCCGCTGCCGGAGAGGAGTACAGCCAGCTTCTGCATTATTCCTCTCCCTTGAAATAGGCTTCGGTCGCCGGATCTATGCCCTCCATCCAGTTGGCAATCGCTCTGTCATAAGCATTGGTCAACTGAAACACCTTTCTGGCCAGCAGGAAACGAGTTGCCAGGGTCGTGTCCCCCTTCTGCTCCAGTTCTTCAATCACCTTCGGGTAGTCTGCCGGATCGACAATCACCGTGACATCATGAAAATTCTTGGCAGCCGCACGCAGCAGCGTCGGCCCGCCGATATCAATATTTTCTATCGCATCCGCAAAGCTGCATCCTTGAGCAACTGTCTGCTCAAAAGCGTACAGGTTGACCGCAACGATGTCTATTGAACGAATACCGTGCGCCATGCACTGTTCCACGTGACTGGCATTATGTCGTTGATGAAGAATACCACCATGAACAAGCGGATGAAGGGTTTTTACCCGGCCGTCAAGCATTTCAGGGAATCCGGTAAATTCGGAAACATCCGTCACCTGCAGCCCGCCTTCTCTCAGTTTTTTTGCCGTACCCCCTGTTGATAAGATCTCGACTCCGAGTGCATCCAACGCTTTGGCAAATATTTCAATACCGCTTTTATCGGTTAAGCTGATAAGTGCGCGCTTACCGTTTTGCATAGATTACTCTCCTTTAAACAACGATGAAAAATGAGCTGATACACCCTGGTTGGCGGGGGACTATTGTTTTTTGAGGAATTGGCGAATTTTTCGCCGATCTCGTTTATCCGGGCGGCGCTCTGGTTTTGCGGCCGGCGCATTAATCAACCGTCTCTCCTCCCGCACCTGCTCACGTTTGGCGATGGAATCAGGGCTCTCCTCATACAGCAGCCGTGCAGCCGCAGCCGGCCCCCTGCGATCATGGAGCGAAAGAACGGTGACCTCAAAGGTCTGTGGACCCTTGCGAATTATTACTCCATCGCCCTCCTGAACCACTCGTGCAGGCTTTACCCGCTGACCGTTCAGGTGCACATGCCCGCCAGCAACTGCTTTTGCCGCCATTGAGCGGGTTTTAAAAAACCGTGCTGCCCACAACCACTTATCGATCCGTACTTTCTCCACAGGCCGGCCCCTAAGAGTGAACGATTAAAAAGAATTAAATTTACCACATTCTCTCTCATCCATCAAACAAAGAACCACATTACCATGAGAGAGCAGCGCATTGGTTGAAAAGCTTCATCTGGCAGTGCCTTTTCCTGTTGGCTCTTGCCCCTCTGCCAAAAATACAGTATGTGGTTCACCAGAAACTACCTTGCGGATTTTCAGCCGATGCGGCCACAGCTGCCTCAAACGCAGCATGAACACGGAGGCTCAGCCTTTCTATGACCCTGCAGACTGTCGGCATTCACCATTTGCCTCACCCTATATCGCTCACCACCAAAAATGGCGACATCCAGCAAACCGTTGCAACTATTGAACTGGAAGCACTCCTGCCTGGGAACTATTCCGCACCCTGTATCGACGTCATGCTTCCGTTGCTTGCCCAGTACGCGGAAAACCTCCACGTAGGAATTATTCCCGAGCTGCTGCTTTCCGTGCAAAATCGCCTTCAGGCGGAAGAGACGCGCCTCTCCATGGCTTTCTCCTATTTCATCAACAAGGCTGCTCCGGTATCAAGTACCCCAAGCCTCATGGAATACCAATGCACCTTTTCCGGCAACACCACCACCATTACCACGCCCGTTATCCGGGTCACCGTCCCTGTCACCACTCTTTGCCCCTGCTCCAAGGAGATTAGTTCCGCTGGCGCGCATAACCAACGGGCAGAGGTGACGTTAACCGTACAGTCCAGCAGATATCTCTGGCTGGAGGACCTGATCCACCTGGTGGAGGAAAGCGGTTCCTGCCCCCTTTATGCATTGCTTAAAAGACCTGATGAAAAGTATGTCACAGAAAGAGCCTATGCCAATCCCATGTTTGTTGAGGATGTTGCTCGAATGGTTGCCATGAAAACGCGGGAACTCCGTGAGGTCATCTGGTTTTCCGTGGAGGTTGAAAGTTTTGAATCAATTCACAAACACAGCGCGTATGCCTTCATTGACAGCAATGACCTGCGCCCTTGAGCGCGAAAACCGCAAGTTGGAGGAAAGCATCAACCGTCCCATGCAGTGGAGACAACGGTTGGGTGTTCTCTGCTGATGTACTCGATGCCTGTCTTACTCTTTTTTATTCCGCCAGCTGTCCCGACATGGTAACATATGACAACTGCTTACCTTTTTCATGGAAAACAAATGGCTATTGACCTGCGGAGATCAACCAGAAATCAGGATTACCTCCCCATCATCGTTAATGCGGTGGACAGTGCTGACCGCACACTGCTTGCCGGCCCTTTTTCCAGTCGTATCATTGATATTTCATCCCATGGCGCCTGCCTGCTCATGACCCAGGTTTTCAAGCAAAGGTATCATGTTTTCCATACGGCCATGGATCACAGCTCACACCGGCTTGAATTGCATATCGACCTTCCTTCAGACCAGGAGCATTACACCATCATTGCCCGTCCGATATGGATGGACCTTTTTCGTCAGAAAGAAATTACCGCTTTTAAGCTGGGGGTGGAGTTTACCGAGAGTCTTGAGGACGGCAAGCGACGAGAAATAGAAAAGGCCATCCTCAAAGAGCAAAAACAAAGAAGCTCCTGGTGGGTCCGAGCATGCGCCGCACTGGAAATGAAAAACACCCACTGAGGGTACAGGTGGTGTTTCAGGAGACTTCCCTGGCTGTGCCCTCTATGCCAGAGTTCCTCTCACCGCATATACGCTCACAGCCTCCTTAATGCCGCGCAAACGCATCTTCTCCTTTTTCTCCAGCACAAACTGACCCTGAATATCTCGCTGTACGCTTTCGGTTACAAAAATCCTGCACTGGCTGGATTCTGCAGCCAGCCGTTGAGCGATATTGACCTCATTGCCGATCACGGTATAGTCAAACCGTTTGGAAGAGCCGACATTACCAAGAAAAACGTTGCCGCTGGTAACACCAATCCCCAGGTCGATGTCGGCAAACACAGCGTTTTTCAGTAGCCACCTGTTATGTAACCGTTCAAATCGCTTTTTAATCAACAATGCGGCTTCAACGGCTGCACTGTTGGCCCGGGCATTCCTGACCGGCGCACCGAACAGGGCCAATACCGCATCGCCCATAAATTTATCCACCGTTCCCTGGTGCTGAAAAATAGTATCGGTAAAAATATTAAAAAACTCGTTAAGAAAGAAACGCAGCACATTGAGGTCAAGGTGCTGCACCAGACCTGTAAAATTGCGTATATCTGCAAAGAGAATGGTCACCTGTCGTATATCTCCCAGCCCCATTGGATCGGCTTTTTCCGCCAGCAGCAACTCGGCGACCTCCGGTGCCATGAATTGCTGCAACAAGGTTCGGGTACGGGTGGTCTCCTCTAAACGCTGCAGGGCGCGAACATTTTCCAGCGCCAGGGCGGCTTGTCCACAGACAATGCTCATTACCTCTTTTTCCACTTCAGTAAAACGATCCTCGGTTTCGGTCTTGCTGATGTTGAGCACGCCGAGAATGCGCCCCCTGATGAGAATAGGGCAAGACATGGAGGAAACGATCTCTTTTCTTTTGAGGAAGGGGGCAAAAATCGTTTTCTCCTGGTCCTCTCTATTAAGAAGGACAGGTTTCCCATGGGTAAAAACCCAACCGGCAATCTTCTCCCCGGGCAACATCCGGATGGAGTCGGCCATGCTTTTATCCATTCCCTTTGCGGCCGCGACATGCAATCGAGCCTGCTGTTCATCATACAGCAAAATGGATATCTGGGGGGAGCCGGTAAGCTCAGCCACACTGTCGAGCAGTCCGTTCACCACCTCTTGCTCGCTGGTTGACGAGAGAAACTGCTCGCCAAGAGCATACAGCGGTAATAAGGTACGTAGGTGAATGTTTTCGTCCCTGATTTCCTTCTGTAGAAAAGCCTGCTCGATCATACCCAGCAGTTGGTCCGGAACAAAAGGAATATGAAGAAGGCCGCTGAAGCCTGCAGAAAAACAGGCGGTCAGCGTTTCATTGCCAACATCCGAGGAAAGGAGAATTGCCACTATTCCCGGGGAACACAAGCGCAGGGTTGCCAAAGTCTCGGCGGCTTTCTGCCCTGGCAGTTCATTTTCTATGACAGCCAGCGATACAGGTTCTCTGCTGCATGCAGCCACAGCCTCCCGCTGGTCATGACAGCGAATAACCGTATAGTCTCCCATGAACGAGGCCATGGTCGACGCATACTGCGCATCAGATACCATAAAAAGAATAATCTTTTTTTTGGCATGCTGTATAAAAGAGTTGGACAACAACATACCGTAACATTACCATTTGGTAAGCACTGAGGCAAGGACTGTGGTTGGGTCCCGACCCTCGCACCAATCGAGAAATCCACAGGCAGAGCCATGCACCCTTTTTCCTCATCCCTTTTCACGACCCTTTGCAGCCAGGCACTGCGCAGCACCCATAGCAGAGGGCGAATAATGGCATCCAGACGAACAGCAGTTGTTTTTATTTCCCTCCTGTGCACCTTTTTTACAGTTCTCTCATCAGCACATGCGGAAAATGTCAAGCAATGGCGCCTGCTCTATTCCAATGATATCCATGGCACACTCCAGCCCTGCGGCTGAGGGAGCAATAAACTGGGCGGTCTGCTCAGAAAAACTGCTGTGCTTGATGCGCTGACAGAAAACAGAGAGGATGCACTTGTAGTTGACAGCGGCAATCTTTTTTTCCGTCCGGGAACAGCACCTGTCTCCACAAAGGAAAAAAGCAGTGCAGAGCACATTGCTCGGGACTTTCTGGCTGACAAAAGGGGTGTCGCAGCCGTTGGCAGCGGTGATCTGAGGGCCGGTACAGACTATCTGCATGGGTTGGCAACCGATTACGCTCTGGTCCTGCTCTCGGCTAATCTATACAGATCTGCAACCACGCAGCCCGTTTTCCCACCCTTCATCACTCGACAGGCCGGACCACTTACAGCGGCGCTCATCGGGCTTACCGGCACCCTACCAGCAAACAGAATCAACAGGGACCTCCTTCTCCGTTCATGGCAGGATACCCTTCCCCAAACCCTCTCCCGGCTTCCGGAAAACGTTGACGTGGTGATTGTACTGTCCAACCTTGCGCCCCATGAAAATGTAAACATTGCAAAAAAATTCAGACAAATACATATTATTGTCCAGTCAGGGGGCACCCCGGGCAACATTCCGCCTTTTTTCGTCAACAACACGCTCATTTGCCAGACGGCCGACCGAGGCCGCTACCAGGGCGTGCTGGATATGCAGTGGGACGCATCAGGCAAGTGGAGCCTGCACGCCCAACAGGAAGAGCTAGGTAGAAAAGTGGAACGTCAGCTTGTGTTGACCAAAAGAAAAATAGCTGTTGAAGCGGGTCGACAGCAGCTCAACCCGGCACTTGAGCAGCGGAAGCTGCAGTTGGAGAATGCCCTGGATACGCTTGAGCAGCAGTTAGTGAACCGGGACAGCCTGGCAGGGTGGACCTACCATAACCGGTTCATAGCCCTGTCAGGTGAAATAGTCGGCAAGAATGGGCTAAAAGCGCTGCAGCGCACAGCCTATCCGCCGGTAAACGAACAATAAAAAAAAGGGGCATGTCCGATTGGACACGCCCCTCTATCAGTCAGCCGTCAGTTGCGATAATTAGCAGCCAAACGCTTTCTGCAGGTTGGGAACGGTCTGCTTTTTACGACTCATCATACCGTCAATCCACATGCAGTTGTCGCTGAGCTTGGAATCAAATGCTTTTTCTACCAACTCTGGCTCATCGGACAGAACGACCAGATCGGTTCCTTCTTTGACGACATCCGTCAGCATCAACAGGATTGAGTGACGGCCATCGGCTTTCATCTCTTCCATTGCCTTCATCAGGTCGCCGCGAACATCAGCAACCTGATCCAGGGTTGCCAACTCAAGCTGTCCCACGCCTACCTTTTTACCATTCATGTCAAAATCTTTGTAATCACGGTTCAACAGATCCATGGCAGGAACACCGGCAACAGCGCTCTTTGCTTTCAGCATATCCATGAACAGTCCCTCGGTGTCGTCAACACCAGCAATCTCCGCCAGTTCCGCAACAGCTTTTTTATCTGCATCAGTACAGGTGGGCGATTTAAAATTTACCGTATCACTGAGGATAGCAGCCAACATCAGGCCAGCCACCTTAGGATCAATTGCCACACCATCCAGATCGTAGAGCACCTTTAAGACGGTACCAGTACAACCGACAGGCATGTTGCAGAAAAAGATGGGGACGTTGGTGGTGACATCACCGATTTTATGATGGTCAACCACGGCTACGACCTCACCATCGCTCAAATTATCAGGTGCCTGGGCCAAATCGCTGTGATCAACAAGTGCGACCTGTTTACCGGCGGCATCGGTCATAATTTCCGGCATAGCAACCCCAAAGCGATCAAGCACGGTAACGGTTTCAGGGTTTGCTTGCCCCTGCATAACCGGTACATAGTCTTCCCCTTTTGCTTTCATCAGCTCAGCATACGCAATAGCAGCGGTTACAGAGTCGGTATCCGGACTTTTGTGACCAAAAACATAAACAGACATAGCGTTATTTCCTCCAGAGTCTTAAGTAGATGACGCGGTAGATGCGATCCTAGTTCCCCTGAACCAAGCAGAACCTGGAAACAATAAAATTGAACGATATTATAACGCTCACTTATAAGCGTCAAGTAGAAAAACCAAAACTTACGTCAAGAGAGAAAGTTGTCCGCATAAACCCGAAAGATCTCCTCTCTGGTTATCCGTAGAGCAATTTTTCTCCCACCATTTGCCTGCAATCTGCTAGAGTAGAGCTACATGAAATGTGACGCAACACCTACTCTTCCTCCAGCTTCGGACCGCCATGCCAAACCCACACTACAGGCGCCCCCCAAAAAAAGGACGTATCAAGTGGATTCTTCTTGGAGCATTCCTGCTTGCAGGAAGCCTGTTTGCCCTCAATTACACGGGTTATCTCCCTCTATCACGCAGTGTGCAGCAGCAATCGAACGAATCAGCAACCGTGGTATCGCCGCTGGAGGAACAGCGGGAGCCTCTCGAGACCAGGCAGCCCGAACAAAAAGCGGTAGCCGATGAAACGCCGCCATCACTGGAAACCGCCCCACCCCAGCCTCCCTCGATAACGATGGAGCAGGAGGACGCTGAACCGCTTTTTTTTCCGCCGCTCCAACCACCGCAATGTGTAGAAGCCGCCGATCAACTGGTTCGATTCTTTACCGCCTTGGACGCTCGACCCTACATCCAAGCCTACAAGCTGTCGATTCCTTCTCAGGAGCATTTCACCGCGCTGGTCAATACGCTGCTCAGTCACCCGCCCACGGTGTCGAGAGAAACCGATGATCTCTATACCATTCTCACCAATATGGCCCATTTTTTCCGAATCATCGGTAATGACAATATTCAGCTCATTAAGGCCATTCTTGACAGGGAGCGAGATATCGTTGAAGACGTGGGCCTCACCCTGTACAGCTGGATCACCTCGAACTGTTCCAGCGAGGCGTTCACCCTACAGGCTCCCCTTGAAGGTCTCTATGAATATGCCGGTTTTTTCCTCAATACCATGGGAGGGCGCTCCTACCTCTTCCGGAGGGATTCCAGGTCAAGGCTCCTTATCCATTATTACGCGGTGCTCGTAGTTCAACGAGCCAACGAGGCCGGCATCAACAGGCATGGCCTCAACCTTGAAGAATATCTCGGCCCGCTGATCAACGAGATCGAGGCATCCAACCAACTGGTCTACAAGGAACTCTATCTCGACCACCTCTACAGCCTTTTGGAAGCCTCTGCCCAAGGCAGATAAACCGCTGGTTTTTACCCTTTGCGCGAATCGCCGATGGTGAGCGTTCCTCCTACAAAAAAAACGACAGACCTCTATCGGACCTGTCGTTTTGGCGCTTTTATTGTCTCAACAATCAATCCCGACTTCCACCGAAAAGGCGCAGCAGCATCAAGAACAGGTTGATAAAGTCAAGATACAGGGCCAATGCACCGATGATGGCTCCTTTGCGAATCGCAGCCTCGCCCTGCTCCATAATGCCCTGTTCCCCTATGGTTTTTATTTTCTGGACATCATAGGCGGTCAAACCGACGAACACCAGAACGCCGATAACCGATATCGCCCAGTAGAGGCTGGAACTCTGCAGAAAGATATTGACCACTGAAGCCAGGATAATACCGATCAGCCCCATAAACAGGAAGGACCCCATTCCTGACAGATCTCGCTTGGTCACCATTCCATATACCGCCATGGCGCCAAACATGCCGGCAGTAATGAAAAAAGTGCCGGCAATGGATGCTCTGGTATACGCCAGGAATATAGTTGAGAGTGTCAACCCATTGAGCACCGCATAGCCCAAGAAAAGTGCCGTAGCAGTGCCCGGGGCAATCTTTTCCACCCTGGCGGAAAGGTAAAACACCATGCCCAGTTCAACGAGAATCAGCACAATAAAGAGCGGACTGCTTGCAATGGTGAGCGCAAGGCCAGACTGAGCGGTGAAATAGGCAAGAAAACCGGTCACTGCCAGACCTATGCCCATCCAGTTGAAGACCTTGGCAAGAAAAACTGTGGAAGCTTCGTGTCTGGCCTGGGCCAGTGTCATTGTCTGTGTTGTTTGTGCGTGCATTACATCATACTCCTTTGTTGCTCATTTTTATCCAGCCGGATATCTCCCCTGTACGGGTCAAGCGCAGTCTATGCCAACTAAGGCGTTCCATTTTTCTGTTTGAAGTGTAACCACTTTCCCGCGGAACACAACATCTTCCGGTTTTGAGAAGGAGTATTCCCAGGTATCTTTTTCAATAGGCGCCTTTTCCGCTGAACATACACAGTACGGTTTTGCCAATGATCTTCAGATCGGTCCTGAGCGAGTAGTTGAGCACATACCAGTCATCAAGCTCAACCCTCTCCTGATAATTAACGATATCGCTTCGCTTCATCACCTGCCAGGGACCGGTGATTCCGGGTTTCATAGAGCAATATCTGCCAGCGCTCTGCTCCCCGTTCCCTTTATAGTAGGCCTCCAGTTCTTTACCGACGATTGGCCGAGCTCCGACTACGCTCATCTCCCCTCTGAGAACATTATAAAACTGCGGCAATTCATCGAGACTTGTTCGTCGTAAAAATCTACCTATACGAGTAATACGCGGGTCCTTTTTCAACTTGAAGTGTTTTTGCCACTCACGCCTCAATTCCGCATCCTCTGCTATGAGCCGTTCCAGTTGCTGGTCGGCATCAACCACCATGGTCCTGAATTTGAGACAGGAAAATTCTCTGCCGGTGGCCGTTATCCGACGATGCCGATAAAAAACCGGGCCAGGACTATCCAGCTTTATGGCCAGCGCCAACAAAAGAAAGAGCGGTAAGCCCAGGAAAAGAACAGCGACGGAAAAGCATACATCAAAGGTTCGTTTCCATTGTCGATCCGGATTGAAGTTCAGAACGAGCATGTCACCGAGTGACTGTATTTCGGCATGGTGCAGCCCAAAAATATACAGATCAGGGACCAGTAAAATCTGTGCTCCCAGGTCACGGCAGGAGTGGAGAAGAGAAAATATCTTTTTTTCCGCCCGCATGGGAAGGGCAATATAGACATAATCCACATCATGCTTGATTAAAAACGGTTCAACATCACTGATTTTTCCAAGCAGAGGCTTCTCCAGTGGCGCAAGTTTTTCCTGGGAGGCCAGTTTGTCATCAAAAAATCCAATTATTTCAATGCCGGCCCAGGGAATATTTTCCACCTGCCTGGCCATTCGAATTCCCAGGTCACCGGCACCGACGATCACCGCGTGACGAATGTTTTTGCCCTGCATACGGTAAAAACGCAGCAGCTTGCGCACAAAAAAATGACTGAGAAAGATAAGAAACGGGGTCGTCAGGCTCAGCAGGAGAAAAACAGTTCGCGAATAGGCAATAGATATTTTGAAAAAGAAGAAATAAAAGAGCAGGAAACCGATAACTGCTCCCCATGCCTGCAAAATCACCAGAAATTCTCGGTAATATTTCCATCCTCGCCAAGAACGATAAAGTTGAAATGAGTGAAAGCTGACAAAGGAACCGATAAAAAGCAGGATCATTAACCTAGTATAATAGGGTGTCCAGGGTACCCCGTACAGCCACACGTAGAGCCAGAGAAAGAAACAGACCAGCGCGCAATCAAAGATATGCAAAAATCGATAAATCAGCGAACTGCGTTCACGCAGATTGTAGGAAAGGAGAGATGACATAGAGACTACAGGGGTTATTTCCACCAACGATGGTGCATACTCAACCTACGAGCCATTGAGCGGGGTAGAAGAGTGTATCGTCTGCCAATACCGTATGCGACGAATTTTAAAACGTTGCGCACCAGACTCTGGGGGACGAGTATATATTTTTTTCTATGGAAAAGAAAGAAAATCTCTGACAGAACATAGCGTTTTCCGGCTCCTGTCGGTGCGCCAAAATTCTCCACCAGGTCCGGCTGTAGACTGTGGAGTACCCCGATATCAAAATACCGCCGGAAATCTTGTGATATTGTGTAATTATGCGAATGAACAACGCAGGCATCATGCACATAGCGCACTCGGTGACCCTTTTCGAGCAATTTCGCCAGCGTGCATGTATCCTCACCGAAAATAATGTTATCAGGAAAATACCCGACCTCCGCCAACCGCGAAGCACGGTAGGCGGCAAATGAATTGGAGATGAAGATGGTTTTAAAACCGTGTTCTTTTCGATCCTCCCAGCAACGAACATACCCCTGATCAGGATAATTGAATAGACGCAGGTGCTCGCTTGAGGGCGAGGCATCGGGGTTGGCAAGTTGACGGCCATACGTTGCGGCAAGGGAATGGTCAGCCAACAGTGGTCGCACCAGCCGCTCCAGCGCATGTTTATCTGCCGGGATGGCATCCTGGGTGAGAAAGACAAGAAACTCGCCGCTTGCCATGCGGGTAGCCATGCTTCTGGTTCCGCCGTGGTCAAAGGTACTGGTGGGGATCTTTACCACCGTGGCGTGGAAATCTCTGGCAATACCCCGTGATTGATCATTGGAACTTGAATCGATCACAAGCACTTCATCGGGACGCCAGGTCTGTTGCTGGACACACTCCAACAGCACCGGAAGCCATTGTTCGCCGTTATAGGTGGGGATTATGACGGAGATTCTTTTCCCAGGAGCTGTTGCTGAAGCCCTCTGCCCAGTGCCATTCACAGGCGTAATCCTCGCACACACAGGTACTTCAAGACGGCCCAAACCACATATACAGACGGATGGCGCATATAGAGCAGAACCTCGTTTCGTGCGGCGCTCTCCCTGAGGTGATATGCCATGCGTGAGCGTTGTCGACTCCACCCTCGACAGTGATAGACCTCCAACTCAGGAGCATACAGAATCTTCCACCCTTTTTTACGGAGCCGCAGGCTCAGTTCGATATCTTCCTTGTACAGGAAAAACGCAGGGTCAAAAACCGCTCCCCCTTCCAGCTGCACCTCTTCAAGTGCTTCTCTTCGCATAAACATGAAGGCTCCGCAAGCGGCGGGAACCTCCTCTGCATGCCCCCGCTGGCCAGTATCCGCTTCTCCCTGGTCCCTGTCGAACCAGCGACCGTACCATGTACGGAAAACCCCGGTGGAGTCCAGCCGACCTGTAGGTTGCCCCGTGTTCACATCGTAGCCCAACAGCCTGCCGCCCAAGCAACCGACGCGCGGTTTGCTGGCCAATAGCCTGACTGCCGCATCAATGGTCCCAGAGCGGACAAATGCGTCCGGGTTGAGAAAAAGAATGTATTCCGCCTTGGAAGAGCACTCTCCATACCCGACATTATTTGCTCGGGAAAAACCAATATTCTCCTCCAGCCGCACCGTGACTGCAGGCAGCTTTTCCAGCGGCTCGAGATATCCCGTGTCCGTTGACCCGGAATCGACAATGTGTACTTCCAGCGTATGCTGTTGGTCCCGCGTGAGGGCCCGCAGACACTGTTCAATAACCTGCTCGGCGTTGCAGGTGACGATGACTACGGCAACAGTGGCCATGCATCGCCATCCGGGACGTCCCCCTCTCCCTTTTCCATCAGGGGAATGGTCAAACCGAAAAGAGAAATATGCTTACTGCTTGTGGCCATTTTCCTCTCCACCTCCCAGTACTTTGCGCACATGATAAATCGGTTTACTCTGGGACTCATGGTAGGTACGAACCACCAGTTCGGCCACCAGGCCGATGGTGATGAACTGGATACCAATAAAAAGCAAGAGGATGGAAAGCAGCAGCAGCGGCCGGTCGCCAAGCGGTACACCAAAAAACTGTCGCTGAATCGTCATGATAAGGGCCAGGAAAAAACCAAGGGCCGAACAGAGAAAACCGACCCCGCCAAAAACGTGCAGAGGCCTGGTGGCATAACTCAAAAGGAACTTTACAGTGATCAAATCGAGGACGACCCGTATGGTACGGGAAATCCCGTATTTTGATGACCCAAACTGACGAGCGCGGTGATTGACCTTGATCTCAGTGAAACTAATCCCCATGCCGCTGGCAATAGCTGGAATAAAACGGTGCATTTCCCCATACAACCTGATATTCGCGGCAACTTCCTTGCGAAAGGCTTTCAGGGTGCACCCGTAATCATTGAGCTTCACACCGGTAATCCATGATATCAGCCGATTGGCTATCTTTGATGGAAGCTTTCTGGATAAAAACGGGTCTTTTCGATCGTGACGCCATCCAGTAACCACGTCATACCCTTCTTCTACCTTTTCGATCAGTGAAGGAATATCGCGAGGGTCATTCTGCAGATCCCCATCCATGGTGATACAGATATCGCCTCTGGCAAAATCAAAGCCTGCCGACATGGCGGCAGTTTGTCCGAAATTACGGCGAAAGGCCACTACCACCACTCGTTCGTCTGCCTGCTGAAGCCGCTCAAGTTCGGCAAGGCTCCGGTCCCGTGAGCCGTCATCCACAAAGATTATTTCATACGCACGCTCCAGTCCGGAAAGGGCCGTTACTATTTCCTCATACAAGAGCGGTATATTCTCTTCTTCGTTATATATTGGAATTACAATCGATACATCCACGCCAGTTACCTCTCTCAGAGTCAATTGACCACGGTTTTCCCCGGACCACGGTCCCGATTCAAGTGAATACGCAAACAAAATAAAAAACGCCGACACGCGCTCCTGCAGGACCAAACAGTTCCAGTCCAATTTTCCGTTCTTTCCCACCCTCCTGCTCCAGACGACAGGAAAAACGAAACCCTAAAGGCTGCCGGGTGAATCGGGGATATACAGCCTCAACATCCGGTCGCAGATCCGTTGGCAGGGTTTCCCCCAGTTGTCGATCATCGCAGGAAACCACAATCCGCTCTATCGCCATGTCAGCAGCTGCCGCCCACCCTCGCATCTGCAGCAGATCGCCCGGCATAACGAGAATTTCATCTATCCTGGCCATCTTGCGTCCTGCTATTTTGTCAAGCAAGGCTCGAAAAGGCACTCTTTTTACTTGGCCATACTGCACGCCGTCAAAAAAGGAAGGATGGGCATTGGTTGTCACCAAGGGAGAGACAATGGGGAGTTGGGCAATGGTCTCCATGGTGTACTGCTGTGAATGGTATTGGGAATGCGTGACCACAAAAACCAGGGTATCGACCCCAATCTCTCCAGCCTTTTCCTGGGCAGCCAGCAATTCCTCCCTGCCATCGTTGAATTCAAAAAGGATATATTTCCAGATCACCTGCGGTCTACCTTTGGACCGGGCTGATGCCGCATCAGCCATGAACCGCACTACTTTATCGACCTTTCCTTTTACCCGATACTGGCTGTAACTCTCCTGGTAAACCCCATCACAGGCAACCATTATCTCGTCAATCGGTGCACTGGTCAGGGTTTTCTGGTAGGAAAAATTCCCGTTGGTAATCACCCGCTGCCAGGCATGAGGATAGTACTCCCTGGTCAAGACCACAAACTGATCGAACTGCGGATGCATTAATGGTTCGCCCTGCCCGCAGTACTCCACACTGTCCAGCCTGTACCCCGCCTCCTTGAGAGAGCCCAATACCGCCTCAAAGGTCGATGGCTCCATGAGATGGGGTTGCTTTCTTTCCTTGACCTGCACGTCGTTGCTGCAGCACCTGCAGTTCAAGTTGCACAACAGGGAGGGTTCGAGCTGCAGTTTGGTGATATGCTTTGTGGCCAGCAGGTCGGTCAGGGGTTCTTCATGCCGCAAAAAAGCGCATTGCTCGCAAATACCGCTCCAGGGCACTACTCCCGTTGAAAAAGCGGTTCGAATGTGCTGATACTGATCGTTGCTGAACAGCCGCTCCATACCGCCGTGGGGAAGATCAACAGCAACATCGGCAAGCAGTACCCGTTCTCCATAATCATCGTTACAAAGCACTTCCCCGTTGCTTTTTATATACAGGGTATGCAGGATTTCACAGTTCACGTCACTTCACCTGGCGATTGAGAGGAGGCAGACGGAAACCGCTGCCGGCACGACGAGTAAAAACAGTCTCACGTTGCATTCAATGGTCCTTTTTTTCCCAATATACCATGCCACAGACCAAGCAACAGGTAGGCGCAGCGCCTGCTGCGCTGAGGGCCGGTCAGGAGAAGCAGTCCTCCCCGGAGCAGAAGATTGCGCCCCCCATAGGTTAACAACCACGAATACGGGATATAGTCTGCTCGCGCCAATAAAAAAAGGTTGCGCGCCTGATAGTATGTTCTCGACGGGGCATGAACACTGATCTCCCTGACAATGCGGAAAAACCCTAGCCGCCTTTTCTCCCCCACCTGATGGCTGATACGGGCCGTGCACACACCATAGCAGTCCATATGCAGGGCAGCAGCACGGAATCCCCATTCAATATCCACCAGATCGATGAACAGGGTATGGTCCAACAGTCCGATCTTTTGCACAGCCGCTATGCGAAGAAGAGTTCCCGAGGCGTGCAGATAGGCCACCCGGATCGACGGTGTATCCTTCTGGTTGCAGGTGCGCCGGGCAAAACCGCGCCGGGTTTTGACCACAAAAGGTTCCCTCTGCAGCGGGTCATTGGGCGCAACAGCCTGCGGTCCAACCGCCCCCACACCAATCCCCTGCCCTATGAGTTTTTGCTCTTCCCGGAGCAGCGCGCTCACCATATCCTCATCTGGCAGGCTATCCTGGTCCAAAAGCAGGACATGGGTATATCCACGGGATTCCGCCCACTCGATGCCTCTATTCTGTGCAGCAGCAATCCCGTCGTTGGTGCCGGAGGAAAGCAATGTTGCCTCAGGCGCTGGAGGAGCTTCCAGAACAGTCTGCGCATGCTCCGTATTATCAATAATCAGGGTATGCGCTACCTGCTTGCTCATCCGTCGGCACAGCTGCCTGAGTTGTGCATGTTCCGGATAATAGGTGACGATAACAGCCAGCACCTTCGGTTTGTTCCTGCCTGTGCCTGTTTGTTGAACCACATTCATTGCCTTGATGGCCCCTGTAGGCAAAACCGCGCCAATGTTAGGCAGAAACGGCATCTATACGCTGGAAGGCTCCCCAGGCAAGGAGGTAAATGCCCAGTGCAAGGAGCAATGCCACTTGAAATCCGAGAAAAAAAGCACAGAGCAGGCTGACAAATCCGCCAAAAACAGTGAAAAAACCGTTCATTCCCCATGCCCACGGAATTCCTTCCGGTGCGACCTGCCCCAATCGGTACATGCCGAGTGGAAAGGGCATACCC
The DNA here is from genome assembly GCF_055398265.1 of Desulfogranum aggregans. Lineage (NCBI taxonomy): Bacteria > Pseudomonadati > Thermodesulfobacteriota > Desulfobulbia > Desulfobulbales > Desulfobulbaceae > Desulfogranum > Desulfogranum aggregans. Next base: position 2,258,302 of record NZ_AP042447.1, read on the forward strand.
AGAAAAAAGCCAATGGGTACCATCATTGCTACCGCGGAGAGTATCCGTAGAGGAAGAGCAGCCTGCAGCAGCAGGGAAAAGAGCGGCTGATACACCGCGACAAATACTGCCCCGGTACACAATATAGCAACAAAGATTATCGACCAGCGTCGCTGTTGATGCAGCTTCCATCTTTTAGAGGCCGCCGAACCGATGCCTGCGGCAAAAAGCAGAGAAAACAAGACGGTGGCAAAGGTATGGGTCGGATACCCGATGAGTTTAGTAAAGATCTGAATCAACATCAGTTCGATGATTATAAAGCCTGCCCCCAGGCAGGAAAAATAAAGCAGGTACCATCCCCTGCCCTGCCACCTGGCCTTGCCGGCCCGAGAACCAAGTAGCGGGACAAAAACAAAGACGCAGGCAAAGATAATCGAAACGACCCCAACCACGAAAAAACTGATCAGGTCCCGGGAGAGAAACGGCAGCAGTTGAGAATTCAACACGTTGACCGTCCCCCCGTCGATATATTTTGAAGTGCCTGTACTCAGCCGCTCGGGTGTTTTTCTGATCATATTGAAAAACGGTTGATTGTCGGTCACGGGCGTCAACCGGTAATCCGCTTCCGCTGCCAGCTCCTCGGGAAAAGGCTGTTGGAGAAATCGAGCGGGCAGCAGGTTGTCTTCCAGCGCAAGAGGGTGAAAGACAATGGTATAGGGTTTTACGGCACCCACTATGTCAGCAGGAAGCGATGGGCCCCCCTGCTCATCCAACCACACGGAGAATGCTTTATCAGGGTCATTGTTGTCTGCCGTTACCTGGAAGAAAATCTCCTGCCCCGTGACATCACCGATGGGCAGAGGCAGATCGAACTTTACCTCCTGATTATCACCAATGAAACGACCGTCAACGGTCACGGCCATAGCGTCCCAGGTGGGGCCGGCATGTATCTTGAGCGTTACCGGATAAGCAAGTGACGGCTGATTATAGGTCCCGATAAGCAGGGGAAGAGCATCAAGCTCCTCGCATCGGGCAATAAAGGAGCCGGAATACGGCTGACCGGCCAATATTTTTTCCGAGGGCCTGGATACGCTTGCCCGCTCTATCTCCCTGGTCTGCTCACGATTGACATACTGGTGCACCTTCTCCACTTGAGCAGCAGTCCAAGGCGTCATCTTGATGAGCATGGTAGGCAGGGTATCCTGGGTAAATCGCTCAAGCACAACCACATGACGCGCAAAATCCGTTCTCCCCATCCGGTCCCAGGCAAGGGCGGCGGTAGTCAGCATTCGTGGATAAATATGCCGGTTAATCGAGAGGACCCCGTCCTCCTTAAGATGCTCAAAGTATTCGATGTATGCTTCCGCCGTCTGCAGATACGCTGCACCCAGCGCCCCGCTGCCCTGGGCGATGCTTGAGCTGGTGTGGTTGCTGAACATCTGGATAATATCGTACTTTTTTCTGGTGGAACGCAGAAAAGTCCGTCCTTCACCAACGGTGTAATCGACTTTCGGATGATTAAAAATGTTTCCGCTGTAGTCTGCATAGCGCCCTTTAGCGGCCGAAACCATAGCCCCCACCAGCTCAATAGCGTCAACATGACGCGCTCCAAAGACCAGTGCAGCCTTGGTTTCTCCACCTACTGCCGCCCCCAGGACAAGCACATCCGCCTCCGTGCCCTGCTTGAAATAGTGCGCCACGGAATTAAGACCAAAATAGTACGTATCCGGGGAAGACTCCATCTGCTGTGAAAAACGGCTAAAATCACCATCAAAGGCAGCCAGCCATGAGGCCTGCTGTCCCCCGTCCAGGGCAAAATACTTTGCGTGGGGATGCACATTGAATACGTCCAATTTCGACACCGCATCCCAACGGACATATTCCCGTTTCCCATCGCTTATCCATTGATCGATTCCCCGCTTGTTCCCGTGCCCGCGGAACTCGAAATAGTTATCGCGTACAAGGGGGACAATAATCAGGGCAACTATCAGGGGAACGATCCAGGCAACCCGGGAGAGTGGAATAGACGAGTAAAGCACACCGGCGAGACACAGGAAAGCGGCAATGACAAACAACAGTCCTCCTGGACCGAAATACGGTATCAGGGGGACCAGCGCCAGGCAGCCAAGCCCTGCACCGACCAGGTCGTAAAAATACAACCCATGACTTTCTGAGGAGCAGACGGAAAAAACAATGGAAATGATAATCCCGCCAATAAAAAAAGGGGTGATGAGGACGAAATATAGTCCTGCCCATGATAGGATCTGTACCCACAGAGAACCGCCAAAGTTCATATCAAAGGGCAGGAGATTGAGCAACGGCAGCAAGGCCAAGGCGGTGACGCCGTAGCCAAGGGAAAGCGGCGGCAGCAATCGGACCAGCCGGCTGCGTGACGGGTGCAGCAGATAGACATAAATCCCGCCCAGACCAAGGGCAAACATGGCAGCGGTGACAACCATGTACCCCATGGATGGGTTCAGAATAACATCAAAAACCCTGACCATACATAATTCAAGAAGAATAGTGGCCAGGGTCGTCAATCCAAGCCCCATCTTCATTCTGATCACTGAAAGGCTATCCTGCATATTCATTCCTTCTATAAAAGTGCCGGCCCGTATTGACCCTACGAACAGTTACCGCATTCATTCTTTCTTTGGTGTGCAAATCCTCTCAACGCACGATCCGAGGGCGAGAAGATAGCGGGTCTTGACTCAAACCACCCAGCGAGGTAATTCGCCCCCTGCCGGCCTAATGCTGTAAGGGTGCAAAATACCGATACACTCGCTCCAGTTCAGCCGTCCGCTGCTGCGGGCTCCACCCAAGCAGTGTTGTCATGACATCTGCGGCCATCTCAAGGGTTTCATCACTCGGTTGCGACGCTGTTGCTATACCCGTTCTGCGCAGGAGCACATCGTCGAGATGAAGCGCCATCTCCTGCTCCACTGCATACCGTATCTCGCCTGGGTCTAATTGTTCAGCGGTACCATTGGCAGTGCCAGCATTGCCCTGACCGCTCAGGTATGGTACTACGGCAAGAGCCTGACGCCCGTATCTTCTCCTCAAATAAGCAGGAAGTTCCTGCACCTGCTCGCGGCCTGGTGCGGCCGCAAAGGGTGAGGCAACCGCCTTCTCCCAGTCAGCTTTTTTCAGGATACCGCCATCAGCCAGTTGCTGAAACAGTCGGCAGGCCATGGTAAAAGCGGTTGTATACTTCACGGTCTTTACCGAATAGACATTGGGAAGGCTATCTTCCTTGCCGTGGTCGACGATCAATTCCCGCTTGTCGAGTTGGACATCGTAGGGACCTCCCCCCTCGCCGGCAATTGAGGGCATCACCCCTACATGAAAAGTGGCAATGTCCTCAAACCGGAGCTTTCCGGCCGGATAGATCTGATTGATTTCTTTGATCATGTCCTCCAGGTCCTTCCTGGTTACCGTCGCTGCCACCCGTGGGTCAGCATGGGGGGTATAGACGGTCCCGATCATGGTTCTTCCCCGCCACGGTACAAAGAAAAACAACCGCTTGCCTTTTTGTATAACTGCATCATGATCAACAAAAGAACTGGACCCCTCGAGACCGACCGCATAGGTGGGAAAAAGTTGCCGCCCAACGACCAGATTGACTGCCCTGCTCCAGCCTTTACTCTCTGCCGAAGCGGCCTGCAATGGCGCAAATTGAGTCAATCCAGGTCCGGTGCTGTTGACCACGCAGCCGGCATGCAGGGTGAGTGACGCGCCGGTTTCTCTGTCCCTGCAGGCCAAAGTCGTTGTGGTACCCTCTTGCACGATGCCGTCAACCGCAACATAATTGGCGGCATCTCCGCCCCGCTGGGTCAGCAGGACAACCAGCTCCAGTATAATACGTTCGGTATTTTCAGCCAGCGCATCGTACCAACAGGCTCCACCCGTTGTCGATTCCTGTTCCAGGCCGGAAATTATCTTTCGACAGGCCGCAACGGAAAGAATTTTTCCCCTGCCCAGATGGTGGGAAGGGAGCACTCCCCTATTTCGGGTGCAGCTGAAGAGATCGTTCAGCAACAGTCCAACCGTCATGGCCTCCCGGCTGCGCACCCCTCTTCCTCTGGTGGGCATAATGCACTGCAGGGGCCGAACCAATTCGGGGAAATTGTGCAGCATCCAGCGACGGCTTGCCACCGAGTCACGGATTCGGGGAAAATCCATATGCTGCAGGTACCGCAGCCCCCCGTGCAGAATCTTCAAACTATTGGCAGATGTGCCGCTGCAAAAATCACCACGTTCCAGCAGAACAGTGCGGAGCCCGCACGCTGCTCCCAGGGCAGAGATAACCGCCCCATGAACACCGGCGCCAATAACCGCCATGTCAAAGCGAGTCTTCTGCAACCGTTCCAGGTCTCGTTTCATTGCCTCACCTATCTGGCCAATCGCAGTTTGAATTGAGTCGACAGGAAGGTCCACAGCGGCTGACGCTGACCATACGGTTGAAGACTGGCAGTGCCCTGTTGTATAACGTTGCGAAGTGAAGCCAGTGGGTTCTGCAGGTCCAACGACTCTCGAACAATTGTACCGTAGTTGCCGACCCGAGCAATCTCTCCGTCTAGAAAAAGAGGATCAGAACCGGTAACCAGGGGGATACTGCGCTGGGCAGCTTCTGCAAATTGAGGCACCCTGGCCCACACCTGCGGACGATTGCCGTTATCGCCAAGGCAATACCCCTGAATATGATGGTTCTGCAATAACCGGCTCACCGCTTTTCCTCGATTGCCGAGCCATTTTCCGACTCCCCAGGGAACAATAACCAATGCGCCTTCACCTAGCGACTGCTCAACGCTTTCCTCCAGTGATCGCACCTCGTACGGGTGATTGGCCCCAAAAAGCAGCAATTCAAGCCGCTCGGTGGTGTTGACCTGTTCCCCGAGGGCGCAGCACAGCGTATCACCTGCTTCGTTCCGACAAAGAATACTTTGGTCTTCTTGAGTAGATTGCACTTTCCAGAGGTGCTGCCCCTTGAGCGGCTTGTCACTGTCGGCCAACTGGACCATTGTTTGCAGCCATTGCTGAGCAGGCAAGCCAGCTATGAGCAGCAGCCCTGAGATCCGACCCGATGGTTCCTGTTGCCGACGGGCATGCACGCCCATGTTATGCAGGCCGGCATCCAAAAGGTGCACGAATACCTCCGGATGCTGTAAATGAACGTGTCCGTCAAGAAAATACATGCAAAAGGGTGTGCGAATGAAAGAGGACGAAGAAAAGGGGGAAGAAACAGTGTCTGTTGCTTCCCCCTGTGCAGCATTGATGAGACCGGTGTTTCAACCAGCTGCCTGCCACCGGACTGATCAGTATGAACCGGCTTGAGAAATGCTACGCCTGCGAATCAGCAGTACAGCCACCACGGAAAGTACGCCAAGAACTCCAGCAGCAAGAAACTGCTGCCATATGCTCGCCTTGAGCAACAGGTAACTGCACATTATCAAGGGATACAGCAATACACGAACAACTCGTTTCAGATATTCACGCTCAGCGATAAAGTCAGCTATGGGAGGTGATACCGTATAGTACAGGTTGACGAAGTGTTTACCCAGCGTATTGGGCAGCAGGACCTGGTCACGAAACTGCTTGAGCACGCCGACATGAGGGGCCAATTCGGAACCAAAGGCAGCCGTGGCGATAAAACAGCCACCACCTCCACTGTCGCCGCCTCCGCCGGAACCACCGCCTCCGCCGGTGCAGGGTATATTGCCATCCCAGGCGAGGGCCATTACATTATATCCCCCATCATTGGGATGAATACCATCCCCGCTCCAGCCGCCCCAATTATAGGCGAGCGCTCCCCACATATCCACCACGGCCACTCCCAGATTGGCGCCAATACTCTGAATGAGCGGATTGTAGGTGCCGTATATATCCTTCTGGCTTGCCTCCGGCCTGGTATCTGGAGTCAAGGTGGCGAGAAGAGGAGTGACGCCGGCATCTCTGCTCTTGGCGATCATGGTTTCCAGATGGTATTGGGTTGCCCCCAGCGACATCCCGAAAAACAGGTCATTGGTACCTTCCATGATCAGAATATAGCTGGCTCCAGGATGAGCGGCAAGCGGCGTTTCGATCCTGCCCGAGCCGTAGGAGGTCGTTTCCCCTTGCTGGCCATAATTGTACACAGCCGATGCTCCGCACCTTTCGTTCAACAGGGCCTCAAGCTTGGTGGGGTACCCGCCGGTTGAACTTCCAGTGCCATAGGTTATGCTGTCGCCAAAGGCAATGACTTCCACTCCATAGACAGCGACGGCAGAACCGACGATGAACACCATGGTGAATATTTGTACCAACAGGATGGACGGCCACCCGTAACTGCGCTTACATATCGTATTGATCATCCTTTCAACTCCGCTCAACCGGATATCATAAAACATTATTTCGTCATGCCTGGTACCAGACGAAGGGGAACCGACTGCACCTCTTGCCCCGGAACATACATTGAGGCCTTGCCGGGATCCTGGAGATAATCAGGTAGCTTCAGATCAAGTATCAACGGTTCCTTTTCATCGGTAATCGTTTCGGCATACTGCAGGTACAGGCTCTCTTCAACTACGGTAACCCCTTCCCACTGTTCACCGTCCCATCGGGCAACCATGGTAATATACCCTGCATCAGCATAGTGCTTCCACTGCACCCAAACCGTCCCGTCAGCAGTCAATCCCAATACCGGCAGGACATCGGGAACACTGTTGTCGATTATACGCTCCGGCGGTTCAAATGCTGAACCGTTCCACCGAGTATAATAGATATCATCATCCTGTCCATCACCGCCAGCCCAAACGAGCCATACTACCTGCTGACTGTCAATAAGCAACGATGGCGCAATATTGGCAGGCAAGCCTGTCTCAAATGTCTGCTCCTCCGTCCACTCCCCCCGATGATAACGGGCAAAATGCAACTCGGTTGTACCGCTATCAAAGACCGTCCATGCCAACCATTTTTCCTTGCCAGCACCACGCGTTACCGTTGGCACTATATTGAGCTTATCATTTGCGGAAATCACCGCTGGCTCCCCCCATTGGTCGCCGTCATACTGGCTGTAAAATACTGCAAAGTTGCCTTTGTGCTCCTCAACCCAGGTCAAAGCAGCTCCCTCCACCGCGGTGGTGACCGAGGTGCTTTGCGCAGCCATCCCGGGAAGACAGGTCAATAGACCTGCCACCGCAACAACGAGCCCGAGCAGACTCTTTTGTAGTCGTTTACTGTGTGTACTCATTCGTCATACCTCTGCCACAGTGTAGCGTGGCAATACTGTCCGGCCATTGCATCTTTTCGGACAATCCTCTGGCCGGACTTCTTTCATATGTTCCTGTGCTGTCGCTTATAACGCGTTACGAATTAATCGCCAGTAAAAATTCAGTAAATTGTTTAAAATTTTGTACCCTGTCCGCAGAACAGGGGAAGACATCTCTTCGGTGTACACAAAAATATCACCACAGCCAATAAGTTCTCTATCCGGAACACGCCGCCGACTCTGAATTTTTTTCCGCTGCCTGAAGATATCGGGAAACTGCTTCATCACGTTGGCCATCCCGATAAAATAGTCTCCCGGTTTTTTCTGCATCACCAGGAAACCGAACAGGGGAAGTTCATAGAAAAGCAGCGCCGGCAGCACCAGCAAGAGCGTTTTCAATTGATACATTTCCAGAAGAAAACGCCACCGATTCTGTACTGCACTGACATATCTTTTGGATGCGCTGTGTCGCTTGTGAAGAACAACGGACGCGGGAACGTGATAGCAATTGAACCCCGCCATGTTCAGTTTATGGTTGAATTCACCGTCATCTCCCCACCCGAGCCTGTAGCGCTCGTTGAACCACCCCACTGAGGCGGTCTTTTCCTTGTCGATCATCTGCACCCCCCAGCCGATGCTCAGTCGGGGCGTACTGTCTGCTTCACCAACCGGCAGATCCCGGTTAATATTAGGAGAAGCACCCACATAATGCAGTATCTGTCCATCCTGGTAGATTATGTCCGGCTTCTCCTCATATACCGCCCTGGTCATACAGACTGCGGCTCCGGGGAGAGTATTCAGGGCATTCACAGCCTCATCCACACAGTCAGGCATAAGAACCACATCATTGTCAACGATGAAGACCAGTGCAGTCTCAGCCTCCTGCAGGGCTTTATTTCGCACCACATTCAGCATACCGCCCGAATTTTGAGGAAACACCACAATACGTACTTGCGGATAATGCTCCTTGACCCATTGCGGACTACCGTCGTTTGAACCATCATCGACCATGATCACCTCACCCGGTGGGTGATCAAGCTCAGTGATAGAGGCAAAAAGATCAGGGATTTTACCCAGCCCGTTATAGTTCAAAACGGCAACAGTCACATCAGCCGCTGTATACTCACCCACTCTTTGTCTCCTTGTCTCTGCTCACCGATGTCACCAATGTAGTGCCAGGACCCCCATCGCCAGCCGCTTCTCCGGCAGACTGCTGTCCGTGCTTGAATGAAAGATAAAAAATTCCGCCCATCAACCCGATCAACGTCACCATCACCGAATTGGTCCCGGATATGGCGAAGGAGTCATTCACCCCTACTCCCACTAAGGCAAAAAGGCTGATAAACGACCCTTCACGTACACCCAAACCGCCAATGGAAACCGGAATCATGATAACAATAACCGTCAGGGGGACGACGATGAAAAACTTTACCACCTCGGCGTCGATTTGAAAAGCAAGGGCTGTTATGTACAACGTGAACACCCGAATCAACTGCAGCACCAGCGAGTAGAGAAAGGATTGCACCATCACCATCGGGTACTGTTTAAAATTCAAAAACGCCCTGTGCATGCTGATGAGTTTCACCCCTATCGCATGGTGCTTGAAAAATCCTATCCTTTGCTCAAGAAATCGCGGCACCGCCTCCCAATAGGCAGCGCAGGCGGCGACCACGCAGAGAACAGTGACAAACACCACATACTCGATAATCGAGGAGGCAAAATTTGCACTATAAAACAATACACTGACCAGACAGCAAAACAGGAGCGAAAAAAGGCCCATCATCCGGTCAACGACCACCGATGCAGCCGAGAGGTCGAGATCTGCGGTATTTTTTGAGAGGTAATACCCGCGAACCACATCGGTACTGAGGCTGGAGGGGAGAAACAGTCCCCAGAACGCACCAATATTGTATATACAGAACAAGGTCCATAATGAGATATGCGTTTGCTGGGCTTTGAGGAGAAAGCGCCATTTATACACGGCCCATGCCCGCTCAACCCACAAGAGAACAAAGGCCACCCCCAACAAGGCGGGGTCGGCCATACTGAGCGTTTCCCCAAAGGCAGCCCAATCGATCCGGGAAAGGATAATCGCGATGATGGTGCAGCTGACGGTCAGCTTGAGCAGATATCGAGTTCGTGCGGATGCCATGTGCTGTCGTCTAGGTTGTGCGCGATTTTTTCACCGTGGCCGGCACACCGGCAGCGATGCTGAACGACGGCACATCCTGGCGAACCACGGCCCCACTGCCAATGATGCTATCTCTACCGATAGTTACGCCATCCTGTACCAGTACGCCACCACCAAGCCAGCAGTTATCCTCAATGGACACCCCGCGTACGACCTGCCCCTGGCTGAGAATCGGTATATCCGTCCGATCGGTCTGGTGATCGCCGCCGCCGATCACATAACAGTAGGCGCCAAACAGCACACTCGTGCCGATATGCACGCTTTTAGCAGATTGAACAAAACAATTCATGGCAATATTGGTATTATCGCCAATCACAATGTCCCCATTCTTACAGCTCAATACCGTCGATCTCCCGATCATCACGTTGCGCCCCAGGCGAATCCCCTGGTTGTCGTCTCCTTTTGCATCCAGTACGCAGTAATCATCAAACACAGCATTATCGCCGATGTGTATTTTATGCGGATGCCTGATGGTTATTGAACGACCAAACACCACCTTTTTACCGACTGAGCCAAACAGCAGCGGGTAGAGTTTGCTGCGAAGAAGCAACCCTGCTGCCCCCGGAAGCGGTCCAAGAAAAGAGGTCAACAGTTCAAACAACAGCAGCCGCCCCCAGCCGGGACGGCCGACAACGACCTCCTGGTACTTGTGCAGGGCCGACTTGCCGGTATCGGTGAGCGCAGACTGCAGGGCTGTTTTCGCCTCACCAGCCCCGTTTGCCTTCAGGATCTCTTCCCCCCGGTTTTTCTGCTCTGGCTTCATAACCACCCCTCCTGTTCATACCAGGCTATAGTCCGCCTGATGGCTTCCTCCAAGGACACCTGGGGTTGGAAGCCAAGAACATTCTTTGCCTTGTCAATGCAAAACGCTCTGTTGTTTTGGAAAAAACTCACCCGCCGGCGATGCAGGGGGGGCTCGACACCCAGGGGAACACAAAGTGCCTCGCACAGGGACGCCATCCACAGCACCGGCTGAAGAGGTATCCGCACAGATGGCGGTTTCACCTTCAGTTGTCCAGCAATGAGATCAAACAGCTCCTCCAGGGTGATATACTCGTCACCGCCGATAATGAATACTTCACCATATGCTTTTGCATTGCCCAGACAAAGAAGGAACCCGTCAACCACATCATCGATGTAGGCGGGTTGGAAGTAGGCTGAACAGGGACCTATCTTCATAAACTTGCCCTGCTTGATCATTTTAAACAGCTTAAGCATCCGGTTGTCGCCGGGGCCAATCAGTGATATCGGACGAATGACCGTCGTCTGCAGCCCATACTCCTCGGCCAGACGCCATACTTCCAGCTCTGCCTCCAGCTTGGTCTCCTGGTACAGGTCCCCGGGGTTAAACGGGGTGGTCTCGGTGGCAGGTATCTCCTGAACACTGCCGTGTACGCCAATGGTCGAACAATGGACGAGTTGCTTTACCTGGTGGGCGTGGCACGCCTCGACCACCAGGCGAGTGCCGGTCACATTGATTGCATGGGCTTCGCCCTTGTCTGAGCCTCCGTGGCGAAAATTGGAAACAGTGTGTACCACCCGGTCAACCCCTTTAACAGCCCTGTCGACCGTCTCTGGATCGCGAATGTCGCCCCAAACCGTGGGAAATCCCTCCGAAGGCTGCTGGTCGCCATGACGCCTCGCCAAAATTCGGACATCATATCCCTCTTGCTGCAGCCTGCGACAAATATGCGAACCGAGAAAGCCGTTGCCGCCGGTAACAAGAATTTGTTCTTTCATGATGTACTGTTGTTCGATTTATATTGTTGCGCCCGTGTGTAGGCGTCAAGAAGTTTAGTTGCAAATACCTTGTAGCTGTACTTTTCTCTTACCAGTTCCATCGCCGCCTGGGCCCTGGCATGGGCCCCTTCAAACTCGTGCAGTGCCTGACGAATGGCTGCGGCCATCGCTTCTTTCTCCGGTGCGACCAAAAAAGCTGTTGAATCAGAGAGGACCTGAGTATGCGTCGTTCTTCTGGTCGCGATGATCGGCTTCCCCGCTGCCATATAGGTATATATCTTCAGGGGGGTATTTTCCCCGGCAGAGCGGGGCGAAATCAGAGCCTGCGCCCTCTCCATCCATGCAGACATCTCCTGCGCCGGCCTTGGCCCGATAAAGCAAATGGTCTCCCCATGCTGCATGCCTTGGCAGCGTTCCCGGTATGCAGCAACAAGCTGCTGGGGACCGCCGACAACCACCAGGCGACCGGATGCGTCATCACCACAGGCACCAATGTAGCGCTCCCATGCCTCAACCAGAAGGTCAATGCCCTGATAGGCCTGAAGATTACCGGTATACAGGAGAATTTGTTTATTCTCCAGCCCATTGGCTTGCAGCATGGCTGCCACTTCCTGCTGAGCCTGCTGAATGTCGTCCCTATCGGTGGGAAAAGCAAACTCCAGCGGTATATCCTCAATCTGGGCCACCTCTGCTCCGGGCTTGACTGAACGGGCCGCATCAGTCAGGGAGTGGCAAACCGTCAACACAAGAGTAGCTCGTCGAATAGCCCACGCCTCAAGCCTGCGGACCCCCTCACGCAATACTGTTTTAACACCCCCAGCGCTAAACTGATCGGACAACACCGAGTCCATATCATATACAGTCGCCGCCCCTCTGATGAATAAAAATCCGGCAGCTACAGCGACGATCCCGCCCTCTTCCACGCCATGGACAACCTGGTACCTGTTTTTCAGACAGAGCCCCGCACACCACACGGGCAGCAGGCAATCCAAAAACATTTTTTTCCAGGAAAAGCCAATGGGGATATGCTTGAACAACAGGATATTGGGAAGCCTGATGACCCTGACCCCAGGGATATCGAGTGGATTTCCTGTGGGAAAAACCAACAGGTCAACAGCATAGCCGGCAGCGCCCAGTATGGAGCACATCAGGCGCACGTTCATCGGCGTACCGCGCTCCTCGTAAAAAGGCTGGGGCGCTATGAGGAGTACTTTTGCTCCCCTGGGTGCGGGTTCACCGGGTATGTCTGTCTCTGTCATAATTGGTCCTGTTTCTCCGGGCTGCGCATGTCATTGGTTTATCGGCTGCACTCAAGCTCCCTTTCTCAAGAGACAGCGCAGAAAAAATAGTGTAAGCTGCAAGGCGCAGGCTACGTGGAGAACGACTTGTTCACTTTGTGCTTTGGCGACAGAGAAGGCATGACAGACAGCGACATTTCCCATGGCCTTTCCTTGAATATTCAACAATTACCTGCAGAAAATGTTCTCGCCTCAAGCGACCTGACGACCGCTTTTCTGGATATTTCAGGATATCCCGGAGTCTTTTCCATGGCGTCCGCTTCTGCAGATAACGCCCATAACTAACCACAGCTATACGTAATTCACCAGTGGTATTCAGTTCTACGATTTTTCTTTTTTTGTTTCTCCCTGTCGTTTTGACCGGGTATTACCTTGTTCCCACCATAAGGGCAAAAAATATTTTTCTCTTATTTGCCAGCCTCTTTTTTTATGCCTGGGGAGAACAGGTTTATCTGCTCTTGATGGTTGGCTCAATCAGCCTCAATCACCTCTGCGGAATGTTCATGGTCCGTACCTCCCACCCCGGACGCCAACAATTGTACCTTGCGCTCGGGATAGCCGGCAACCTGCTCCTGCTTGCGATCTTTAAATATACCAATTTCCTTGTCGACAGCGTCAATCCGCTAATCAATCTTATGGGCTTTTCGCCGATTGCCATTGGCCAGATACATCTGCCCATCGGGATCTCTTTTTTTACTTTTCAGGCCATTTCCTATATCATTGATGTCTACAGACAAGATGCGTCTATGCAGCCCAATCCACTGGATACAGGGCTCTATATTGCGCTTTTTCCGCAGTTGATCGCAGGCCCCATTGTCCGTTATCACGACATCGCCAGGCAACTGCTCCATCGGCTGCATACAGCTGAGCGAGTCACTAGAGGAATTTTCACGTTCATCATCGGATTGGGCAAAAAAATGCTGATTGCCAATCCCATGGGCCAGGTTGCTGACACTGTTTTTGCCCTCTCCCCCCATGAACTGACCCCTCTACTCGCCTGGAGCGGAGCGTTTGCCTATGGCCTGCAAATCTATTTTGACTTTTCCGGCTACTCTGACATGGCCATCGGCCTTGGGCGACTTTTCGGCTTTGAGCTGCGCATCAACTTCAATTATCCCTACATCGCCCGCTCTTTCCGCGAGTTCTGGCGCCGGTGGCACATTTCCCTTTCCAGCTGGTTCCGAGACTACCTGTATATCCCTTTGGGCGGAAACCGGTGCAGCAAACAACGCACTGCGTTCAACCTCTTTCTGGTCTTTTTCCTGTGCGGACTCTGGCACGGAGCCAGTTGGAATTTTATCATCTGGGGCCTGTTGCACGGTACCTTTCTTGTCATGGAGCGGGGAAAAATGGGGAGCCTGCTTGCCCGCTGCCCTTCCTTGTTGGGGCATCTGTACCTGCTCGGTGGTGTAACGATCACCTGGGTGTTCTTCAGGGCGGAAACGCTGCCGGCGGCACTGCAGTTTCTCGCTGCCATGACTGGTTTTTCGTCAGCTGATCCGCAGCTTTACCCCTTGGGTCTGGTATGGACCAAACACACCCTGCTCGTCTGCGTTATCGGCATATGTGGGGCAACCCCCATCTATGCACAACTGCACAAATGGGTGCGCTCAAGATATGCTCCAAACACAGGAGGCCGATTTGTCTGTGGCGGAGTCCAGGCAGGCTTCTGTGCCCTGATATTCTGGCTATGTGCCATGGAGCTGGCGGCGGGGACGCACAACCCTTTCATATATTTCAGGTTTTAACACAATGTATACTCGACTAGCGCGTTATCTCACGATTTGCTGTTTTCTCCTTTCCCTCTGGGCGCCATTGCTTATTGCTGTCGCCACCCCGGACCAAAAAATCTCCGCAGCTGAAAAACGGCAACTTGCCTCGCGACCACAACTCCAATGGGACACGCTCTCTCAGTTCCCCGATGCATTTGAGGCATACTACAACGATCATTTCGGCTTGCGTGAAGAATTGCTTTTTGGCTACAATTACTATCAGTTTGCTCTACTGAATGTTTCCACTTCAAACAGGGTTATAGTCGGCAGCGACGGATGGCTTTTCCAGAACGGTGGCGACCATGTGCGAGATATGCGAAATATTTGGCCGTTTTCCCCAGGGGAACTGCAGCATTGGGCCAATATTCTTACCCTCAAGCACCAGTGGCTGCAGCAGCAGGGTATTGACTATCTTTTTGTCGTGACGCCCAGCAAACACCTCATCTATCCGGAAAAACTCCCTGGCGCTTTTGCACCTGTTCAGCCGGTATCAAGGGCCGATCAATTGATAACCTACCTCAAAGAAAATACCAAGGTACCGGTGGTGGATATGCGCAAAGCCTTATTCAAAGAAAAAAACAAGCTCCGCCCCTACCACAAGACCGACACCCACTGGAACAGCTATGGCGCATACATCGGCTACCGGGAAATGATGCAGCAGATAAAAAAACAGCTTCGGGGCATTCCTGTTGTCAAACTACGGCGCTCTTCTTTTGACCTGGTCTCCCAACCAGGTGGAGACCTTGCCCAATCCCTGAACCTGCATCAACAGGTACAGGAAGAGGCCCCGCTTCCCACGGCATGGAATGCTGCCTGCCTGCACAATCACAATCTGAAAGGGGAAGCTAACGATACCTCGCGCAACCAGCAGTGGTTTACCACCACCTGCCCTGAAGGAAAATACCGGGCAATCATGTTTCGCGACTCCTATTCAGTGGCTATGATGCCCTATCTCTCCCAGTCCTTTGCCTCTATCTACTATATCCCTCACAGTCCGGTCCGGGTTCAGAATATGCAGCAAATCGTCCTGGAAAACAAACCGGACCTGGTCATCGAACAACGTGCCAGCCGCTGGTTGAGGACGCCTGAGGGGTGAAAAAATGAAGCTTAAAAAAGAATTATTGCTTCTTGCGGTCCTGGCCGGCCTCCTCTCGGGCATTATTTCCTGGTACCATGCCCAGGCAGCGAGGTTTCTCACGGTTTCAATGGAAGTCACCACCAGCACCGAACTGGAGACCCCTATATTTCAGCTGTTCTACGATGTTGGAAGAGGCTTTAACGAACGGGACTCAAAAAGTTTTTTACTCAATACTGATGGGGCTACAAAAACCATATCTCACACCGTCCCCAGTCCAAGCATCTGTGGATTGCGTTTGGATTATCTTAATGGCCCGGGTCAGGTTACCCTTGAAAATATTGCTTTACACTCAAACGCTGGAGAGAGCATATTTCTCTCCTTAACTCGGGAACGATTGCAGGTAAACCAAACGGCGAGCTTTCATTTTAATCCTCGATCACTGCAGGCTACCGCTATCAGCACCGCCACCGACCCATACATACACCTTATGTTTGAGCCGGCATGCTCTGTGGCAATTACCGGCATCCAGCTTAAAGATATCAGCTTTGCACTCAAATCGTTCTTTGTCCTCTATGCAGGTATTGGCCTGATTTTTCTGCTCACACAACAAAAAAAGGCCGAATGCTGAAAAAATTCATAACGTTTACCGGTGTCGGTGCCATTGGTACAACCGCCCACTATATCACAATGTTTGTGTGCGTGCAGTATGGCCTTCTTCATCCGGTAACCGGTTCCAGCGCGGGAGCTCTTGTTGGAGCAGGAGTCAACTATATTCTCAATTACAAGTACACCTTTCAAAGCGATAGTTTACATAGAAAGACTGTTTGGAAATTTTTTTTAATCGCTTTCGTCGGTTTTCTTCTTAACGGATTTTTCATGGGAATCTTTACAGAAGCACTGCATGTGTACTATTTAATTGCGCAATGCATGACCACCGCTTTAGTCTTATTGTGGAATTTTTCCGCAAACCACCTGTGGACTTTTCGCCAAAGGTCCCAAGCATAGAAGATCGCATTCAATCCTTGTTGTCTACTGTTTCCCTTTTCACTATCCCATGGCTCGATTCAATAATGTACATGGGTCTTGCTTTGATCTCTTCGTACATCTTTGCAATATATTCACCCATTATCCCCAGGCTAATCATATTTACACTTCCAAGAATAAGTACAGTAATTATGATTGTGGCAAAACCGGACACGGAATTTCCCATAAACCATGACCACAGTGTTTCTGCCGCCACCACCCCTGCAAACAGCAATGTACAAAGCCCTAGTATGGTGACGATACGAAGAGGAGCACTTGTAAAGGAGATGATGGCCGTAACAGCAAGCCCTACCAAAGAAAAAAAAGACCACTTGCCGACGCCGGCATTTCTATCGGCAACGCAGAAGGGCACCCTGGATTGGGGGAAACCAATCCAATCGGCCAATCCACGATAGAAGCGTCCCCTCTCCGGTAAAGCCTGTACAAGAACGTCAACAGCGGTCCGATCCAACAACTTGAAATCCGATGCATTCCTCGCCTCTATGCCACCCAAACGCTTCATCAGCCCATTGAAGATGTTTGCGCGCAAGCGGGTGACATAAGAATCATTATGCCGGTCTTCCTTAACAGCATGAACAACCTTGTACCCATTTTCCCACTCGCGTAATAACGTGGGAATCAAGGTTGGCGGGTGTTGGAGGTCGGCATCCATAGTCACCACCACATCGCCAGCGGCAAGTTCCAATCCCGCCAGCAATGCCGCTTCCTTCCCGAAATTTCGGCTGAATTTGACCGCTTTAACGCAAGGATTGTCGAGCATGCTCAAGGTTGCATAGGTCTGATCCCGGCTGCCATCATCCACAACGATGATCTCGTACTGATTCGCAGAACGGGAAACGACATCCGCGACAGCCTGTACCGTGTGTATAATTCCACGCTCTTCATTATGTGCAGGAATTACCACACTTAAAAAAATATTTTTCATATCTGATACGCTTGCAGATTGTATATAGAAAGAGGGCTGGAAAGTATTAAAGATCTCTGTATCGTGTAAGCCTGACACGATATTGTTTACACAATGCGGAAAAATCAGGATGCAGCAACGCGTCAAGTTCCTCCTGCCACCGATGATAGTGGAGGATATGCTCATCGACTATCTCTTGCTGGTCAAAAAAACCCGGATGACACATCAATTCATAGATACGGCCGGGACGCAGCAGGGGTATCAATTTTCCCAAATACTCGAAATCTAAGCGACCACTCACGCCCATCCCCAGCATATGGTGTTTTCCATTTGCCTCCACTCTTTTTTTATTCACCCACCCCATCCCCTCCATGAGCACATTGCGCACAAGACCGTCCATCCCCCCCATCCTCCACTCAGGTGCGGATAACCTGACAAACGGTATATCATACTCCTCTGCAAGAGATTGTGTTCCTGAAAAAAGGGTTGGCAGCATGTGCAAATGTTCATGGGAATTCAAAAAATAGAGTTTGATGTCACTAGATAAACACCTTTCTATCTGCAAACGAAACTCTTCCAAGATGGCTCTTTTGTCGAGTCTCCCGGTCAGCAGAGCTTTGATCACCTCAAACTTGCTTACAAATTTTCCCTGGTTAAAAAATAACTGACGAGACATGTCAGGCGAAAGCGGTTCCCCATGGGTTATGTTTAAATGGACGCCGGCATCAATCTCACTGACATCCGCCAACCAAGACAGTCGTTTTTGAAAATCAACACAATTGGCCATAATCCCTGTTGCTGTAATGACACCAGCCTTTGCCCCGTGAATGATCCCCTGGGACACGCAGTCGAAGTATCCAAAATCATCGGCATTGACAATTAGACGGGTTTGTTTCTTTTTGCACGCTCTGAAGTTTCTTTCCAAAGTAGCCTACCAATAGCAATACGTAAAAAGTTTAATTATTGATTCAATCTGTTATATAATATGCAGGTCATCTATAAAAATTGCGTTTTCTTCCAATCTCGATGTTCAGTTCAAAATTATTGCCTAGGAATAATCTAAATATGCCTGCGTAGATTTTAGAGTACCCCTCGAAGTTGGGGCCTACCTGAACTTGATCGGAAATCTCATTTTGCACGATACCCTCCGACTTTACCGTCTCCAATGAACACTCTTCATCCTCTTACGACAACCATCAAAATTATGATCATAACATTTCGAAATTTGTGCATTGCTCTTTTGCTCGTTACCTGTCCTGGGCTCATTTTTAAGCCAAATGAGCCCTGTGCAAGCGTTCCCACCCCAAATCTTCATTCCATCCAGTCCTTTTTAGCGGGTGGTTCGGGAAACGACTACCTTTCAAAAATGGTACTACTCGACGAAAACCACCTCTTAATAGCTGGCAATACAACCTCCGATCGGTGGCAAAACGCTCAAAATATAATAAAAATAGGCAAGGCAAAAAAAAGTAATGTTTATATCGCCCTTGTTTCCCTTCCCCGTTTAGAGATCACTCGACTCTTGATGATAGGTGGCAGCGATAATGATTTTCTTGACGCAATGACAAGAGGACCTTCAGGAGAAATTTACCTTTGCGGAAACACCTTCTCCAAAGACTTTCCTTCAGAAAACACCCTCGGGACCCCGCATACCAACGATAAAAACGACGCATTTCTGTTGAAATTACCCCCTGACCTGACAACAATTTTAAAGTCCATCACTTTTGGCGGTAAAGATTATGACTACCCCTCTGTCATGGCAATAAATTCCGACCATATTTACGTCGGTGGCAATACCGCATCAGTGGACTTCCCTATGCCCCCCGATGCATCAAAGGATAAACTCAACACGAAGCCTCCTGGCAATAAAAACAGTTACGGGTTTGATGCCTTTATCATTGCCTTTGACTCCGCCCTCACCTCTGCAAATTGCGCCACTTTTTTGGGTGGGGAGGAGGATGAGTTTATACGAGCAATGCAGTTTAGCGAAGATGGCAAGCTTGTTGCGTCAGGATTCACCCTTTCATCGGATTTCTATCGCTCTAAGGGTATTAAGGCAACGCCATCGAGTTCTTTTGGCCTTAGCGCTTTTATAACTGTACTCAACCCAAACCTGTCCCAAATTACAGACTCCCTGATCTTGGGCACCACCAATCATCTTTATGTCCGAGACTTGGCGATTGACCCGGATGGTAGTTTCTGGATTACCGGATACTGTACAGACGGCAATTTGCCGACTACAAGCAACGTGATCGCCAAAAGGTACGGAGGGGGCGGTTACGACAGTTTTATAGTACATATATCTAAGGACATGCAATCTATTGAAGCGGCAACATATCTCGGAGGCAGTAATAATGAATTTGCCCAGAAAATTCTGGTCACCCCCCAGGGCAATGTCCTCATAGGCGGCTTCACCGACTCATTTCATGATTTTCCGATTAGCCATAATTTAAACAAGACCCTTAACCTAGGGCATTTTGATATCTTTACCACAGAACTCTCCAGAGATCTGACAACGGTACACTTTTCCCTGTTAAACGGGGGATCGGGGTATGATTATCTCTACGACATGATATTGAGCGAAGGAATTATTTATCTAGCCGGCAACTCAACCTCCGTCAAATTCGACACCATGGAACGCAATAAGACATTCCCAAAAAACAAGCTTAATAACGTATATTTTCAGACAACTACGCTTACAGACCTTCGCTAATTAATAAAAAACTTCCAAATTATTGGATGCGCCTCACCGGCAATGAACTGCAAAAAGCAAATGGTATCCACTGGTAATTGCCGCCACTTCCGGCTTTCAATAATGACTGAAAAATTAGTCAACAAAATAACCTAGCAATAGCATCCATTCACCATGTCCCCTAGCAAAAAAACACACAGCAGCCACCTATCTCCTTTATATTTATAAAAAAATCGAGCAAAATGCAGAAAAACAAACAGCATATTTTTTCTTACCGGCACTTGCTGAACGAATATTTTTGTGCATTTTTTCTTTTCATCCAACTAGTTCCATATATTGGTTACCTCTATTTCCTTGAAAACTTTTTACCCAAAAATATATGGCCCGATTCGTTTCGTTATGTATGGGAAGCAGGCAGTCAATTTGCTTTCATCACAAATTCTTCCTTAACTGTAAGGCTACTATACAGCTTTCTCGACAATAACATTGGGTTGATATGTTGTGTTCAATTAGCACTTATAGCTACATGTCAAATAGCAATATACAGAGTGATGTGTAACGGAACATTACACCGAGACTTACCTCTTGCTTTAGTGTTAATTATAATTTTTGCATCTCATAACAGTAAATGGATGTATAACATAGCAATGTCTGACAGCATATTCACATCTCTTTTTTTAATTTTTATAACAATATGCTGTATCTATGATGACCAGGATAAAAGCAGCAAGAAAATACTTTCTTTCTTACTGGTAGCCCTCTTTATATTTTCCAGAAACCCCGCACCATATATTACTATTTTCACATCCATTTGGATCCTTATAGTTCGATTATTTTTCAAACAGAAAACAACACTTCTTGCCGTATCCGCAATAATTCTCTCCCTAATAGCAATACTATCAACCAAGGCATTCGACACCACAGTCGAACTCAACGTAACACAGAATATATTGAAAAAAGTCTTTCCTGACAAAGAAAAGACTGACTTCTTTCACGAGGTTTATGGGATGCCAGTTGGCCCATTTGTTGATACCTGCAAGGGGGGGACTGTAAACTCCTTATGCTTTGATTATCAGCGGATTCAATCCGGTTCAACCTTTACCCGGACATACAAGGTAACCTTTGATAGTTTTGGCTTCGCAGACTGGGTAAGAGAAAAGGGGATGCAATCATGGCAACATTATTTATTAGTCAAAAATTTGAGCGAAACTATTCAGGAGTTTGCTTTTCAGTACAAAGATAAATTCACGAACCTGTTCACTCTTCCACCACATAAGAGATGGGGGAAAAATTACACTAGCCAATTAGATGCGCTTGACCCTTTGAAAACCCTTGGTAAGCTGTACACCTTTATTCGATTAAATAATATATACTCACTGACGACACTCATCTTTTTGTCATTGGCATGCTACATAGGCACAGGATTAAAAAATGAATTTTTATTCGCTGGAACTTTAATGGCATCCGGATTAGCGATGACCTTTATTGGCTATTTTGGAGATGTTGGCTCTGACCGTCAAGTCTACCCAGGGATTTATTCTATATACTTAGGACAATTTTTTTTCATTTTTTTTCTTATTGAGTTTGTAGCAAAAAAAATTCATATATCTTTAAATAAAATAAAATTTGCTCATATTGAGAACACATAAAGCACATGAAGATGCCACTATTAATGGCAATCCTCTTAGGAATATGCGCAACTTTTTTCCATTACAACAAAATGGGAAAAGATGTGATTTTATCCTTAGATATGGCGATAAAAAGTGATTTAAAAGTTGCAGACTCACAACTTTTTTACAATACAGGTAATGGATACAACGAAAAAGAAAGCTTTCGACAACCAATTTTGTGCGATGATGAATACCACCCTCTAAAATACAGAGCAATATTAAAAAATGGTTACAATCTTCGGTTTGATCCGCTCAACGGAAGAGGCTCTATCCGCATAAAAAATCTCGAGTTTTCTCTTTTTTACGGAAAAGCGACAATTCACATTAACGAAAACGACATCACCCAAGGTAATCAGATAGCATCAATTGTCATTGAAGAGTCAGGAGCACTATCTGTTCAGACCACAACAAATGCCACTGACCCTTATTTATTTATCAATGGGCCAAATAAAAACCTATTCAATAATTTTTCAGTTACAAAATATATTTTTTCATTTTTTTTAAAATTTTCAATTACATTTTATGTATTCTTACTGAGCATTTTACATATAACAGAAAAATAACCTTTTTTTCTTATTTACACACCATTTGACCTGTTAAACAAACCACGACCTCATCCTGAACTGCCTCATGATTGAAGACAATAAACGATTTGCGTTTTTTATTAAAAATGCAGATACAATCCTTATCCTTCTCCAACTCCTGCCATATTTTTATTATTTTTACCATTTGGAAACCTCGCTAGACAAGAACTTGGCAGCCGACTCGTTCAGGTACCTATGGAAAGATGGGTCCCCTTTGTCTTTTTTTACTAACTCTTCCTTTACGGTACGGTTCTTCTACTTTATTACCGGCAACAACATTGATCTCATAGCTTCTCTCCAACTCGCCTTTGTCGCAATAGCCCAAATAGCCATTTATAAGGCATTTGCCTGCAGATCACTCATACAAAACTTGCTTCTGGCCCTGCTGCTACTCTTCCTGTTTTCATCACATCACAGTAAATGGCTATATAACTTTGCCATGTCAGACAGCCTATTCATTACCCTGTACTTTTTATTTGCAACAACTGTATGCACAGCAAAGAAAGGTGACTCACCGGTAAAAACCGCATATATACTTGCCATTGCCGCCGCCTTTATCTTTTCGCGGAACCTTGCGCCCTATATAGCCCTACTCACCATAGCCATTACTTTCTCCCTGCAATTACTCTACAGAAACAGTTCACTCAGAATTCTTCTCTGCATCGTTGCTCTCTCACTGTGCTCTCTATTCACAACCAGCAAATTCGACACCTCCACCGAGCTCAATGCAGCACAAAATATTATCCTTAAAGTATTTCCAGACCAGGAAAAAGTTGATCTTTTTCACGAAAAATACGGGATGCCTATTGGTCCTTTTATTTCAGCATGTCGCGGCGGCAATGTCAATGCCTACTGCTTTAATTACCAGCGAGTACAGACGGGATCAACATATACTCGTACGTATAAAGTGACAACAGATGACTTTTATTTTGCAGACTGGATTAGAAACAAAGGAATGCATTCGTGGCAACACTATTTATTCATACACGATTTAAACAATACTTTTGTGAGTTTTTATTTCGGTTATACAGAAAAATTTCATAATATTTTCAAACAAATTCCAGGTGATTTTTGGGGGGAGCAATACAGAACTCCGTTCGAAAAATGGGATCCCTTCTTTTTTCTCCATAAAGCATTTCTATTTCTCCACTTTGACAACCTTATCTCATTGTCAATAATTATTCTTTGCAGTATTCTTTTTTATTTCATAACTTCATTAAAAAAAGAATTTGAGTGCGCAACAGTATTGCTTATTGGTGGAATGGCCCTTTTCTTTATCGGTTATTTTGGAGACATCTCGTCGGACAGGCAAGTATACCCCGGCATCTTGTCAATATATTTAGGTATAATACTGTTTCTTTTTCTGACCATACAAGTAATTTTCGCCAAACTCAAATCGATGTATATTCAGCCCTAAAAATAGT
Source organism: Desulfogranum aggregans (assembly GCF_055398265.1). Taxonomy (NCBI): domain Bacteria; kingdom Pseudomonadati; phylum Thermodesulfobacteriota; class Desulfobulbia; order Desulfobulbales; family Desulfobulbaceae; genus Desulfogranum; species Desulfogranum aggregans. Next base: position 2,281,924 of record NZ_AP042447.1, read on the forward strand.
AAATGCAGATAGGATCACATTCAATCCCAAATCCATCAATGAAGTGGTATAATTTATTTATTATCGTTGCAACGCTTGCGCTCGTTTCCGTCGTTTTTAACTACCGAAGCACTCACCAGCAGTTAACCATAAACTTTGACATGGCTATCACTTCTGATAATGAATTTACAGCTGGTCAACTTTTCTACAATACCGGGAATGGGTACAGGGAGGAAGATTCGCATATCTTTCCGATTCGTTGCGATGGAACCCAGCAAAGGTACTCACTGCAGGTCCCCTACCATCGCAGACAACACCTTCGTTTCGACCCGACCAACGATAGCGGAGAAATTCGCATTGCCAACATGTCCATCACAACAAATAAACATATCACGCCAATTGCGGTGAAAATTAGAAATATAAGTGCTATGCAGCATATCGAAACAATTCGTTACAAAAAAAATACAGTGGTAATCAACACGGATAAAAATTCAAAAGACCCTTCACTGTTACTTCTTATTGATGCGACCAAACTTTTCCCCAGAGAAATAGTATATTATTTCTTTTTTTGGCTCCGTCTTACTTTGACATGCTTCCTGTTTCTTTTTATCGTTTTGCAAGCTCACAAAGCCTAACGGGGTATTGGCTGCATTTCCATTGACCAGTGGACACACAATGTGATATCTCATCAGGCCACCTCTATCAAGATCAAGCTCCATAGCACCATGTAAGTCCCGCTAACTGTCAAGAAACCCCTGCTAAGTTTTTTTGATAAACTGAAGGGTTGAGACATATACCATAAACGACAATTGAAACACTTGAGAAACTTCTACAACTACTAAGGTTGACTAAAATTAGCAGGAAATCAAGATTTACAATTTTGAACTAGTACAAATATGAACAAAAATTCCCTCATGGCGCATAAAAAAATGTTTTTATCATTTTCAGTGAATAACTTACAACTCGCTATATTGATAATTCTTTTATTATCTGTTTTTTCGGTGCGTTATCATATAGCCACTGAAGCTGTCACAGTTCACAACGATGAGCGTCACTATGCTGTTGATGGGCTCTGGGTCAAATCGAAAATTCCTGCTAAAATTATATTGACGGATCTTCTATACAATCATATTCGCCCACACCCATTATGGCACCCTGATATTGAAGAGGTTGTGTACCATGGAGAAACTCAACATGCATTTCCCAATAATAAAGGTGACATGGGCCCATACCCTCGTGCAGGGCACCCTGCCCTATACTCGTTACTACTAGGAATCATATTCAGCTTTATCCCCAAAAGTTATTTGTTGAGTGGAGATAACTATGTTTATGTTGCCAGAATAGTAAATATTTGTCTTGATATCGGAAGCTTAACACTTCTATTTGATATCTTTAGAAAAAACTTTTCCTATAAAATTTCAATTGCCACAACTTTTTTATTAGCAACAGCACCTTTCACACTTGTTTACGGATCACTCGCCTACTTAGACTCTCCAGGAACATTTTTTGCCACAATAAGTATCTGGTATTATATAACATTTACGCGGAAAAAGTTTGAATATATACACTGGCTGACACTGGGAACAGTTATATCACTTTCAATACTTATCAAACAATCGAATTTACTTGTCATCCCTGCATTTATAAGTATAACTTTGCTATTCCCACCCATATGGAAAACTAAAAAAAATATACTTGCTTCATCGCTTTGCTTTATTTTCTCTGCTTTTTTTACATTTATACTATTATGTAACCCTTTAGGGCTGTATAAAGAAATTCAAAACCCTACAGATCCTGACATGAGTATAGATTTTAGTATAAAACGCACTTCAAGTAATTTTGCCAAATTATTACAGCCAAAAAAACATTATTACTTTGGAGTTGAACGGCACAATACCCATACTTATGTAACCGAAAAAACACTTATTAAATTGTACGAAATAACAACACCAATATACATTATCATAGCATGCATATCTTCCATAATAATTTTATTAAATTATGGATATAGATCTATACCATTAATAGCAATACTATTATTATTTATAGCAATAATACCTATGGGATCGGTCATAAGAAGGCTCTATGTATTTATGCCATTTTACGCTCTGATAATAGCACTTTCCTTAGCAATAGTTTCAAATAAAAAACGGACACCATGCAAAAAAAATATATACATTAATTAAATTTTAAATACATCATTTGTCGAAAATATATGTATAGCGATAAACAAAAATTCTTTTCTTGAGGGGCTGCTTCACAATGAATACAAAATACAAAAACTCATTTTTAACTGGGCCAGTTTCTGTTGGCCTAGTTCACACCAATGCTGTCCTCATTCCCCCTTGCGCCTATAGCTAAAATAAACAATCCTATGTTAAACAATTGAGCTTGCCAAAAAAGACTCACAGGCCAGCCATTCTGAAACGCAGACGGTTGAGGAGTTAGCAGTCACTCTTTACTGAAGAATGACTGCCTTTAAACCACAAAATTTCAAAAATTGTGCGATAGCGCTTACCATCCCCCTCAAATCATTCGTCACTGATTCTGTCATAATACAACAGGTAATTACATGGAACCTTCAGTATACAAACTCGATAAACTATCAATAGTTATCCCAGTATTTAATGAACGAGAGACACTAAAGAGATTAGTCCACAAAGTTCAATCTGTCGAAATTCCACTCGAAAAAGAAATAATAATTGTGGATGACTGTTCAACTGACGGAACAAAGCAATTAATTGAAACAGAACTAGAACAGGACAATATTGTAAAAATTTACCACCAAATAAACCGCGGCAAAGGAGCTGCACTCCGCTCTGGATTCAAATCTGCAACAGGTGATATTATCTTAATTCAGGATGCTGACTTAGAATACGACCCTGCGGAATACAACAAATTACTAAAACCCATCCTCGAGGGTAAAGCGGATGTTGTGTACGGGTCTAGATTTGTTGGATCTGAGGCACACAGGGTTCTTTACTTTTGGCATATGGTAGGAAATCGATTTTTAACTTTACTTTCAAATATGTTTACAAATTTAAATTTATCGGACATGGAAACCTGCTACAAACTTTTTCGAAAGGATGTAATTGATCAAATTAGACTCAAGGAAAACAGGTTTGGATTTGAACCAGAAGTAACTGCAAAAATTTCTCGCCTCAGGTGTAGAATATATGAGGTGGGAATTTCCTACAGTGGACGTACTTATTCAGAAGGAAAAAAAATAAATTGGCTGGATGGCCTGAGTGCTCTCCGTTGCCTTATTAAGTATCGAATAATTGACTGAATTTCTTCAGAAGAAAAACATGAGACAAGAGGCAACCTGCTATATAAATAGCTTATCCGAAAACATGAAACCGCTCAATAATAAATACAGAAAAAACTAACGGCTCCGCACCGAAATGAACCAATACTTGTCAACCTGCACTATTTTTTTATTTTCATTACTACAAACGAAATAACGAGCTGGAAACACTATTCTTCTCAACATAGCCCGCACTTAATGCCCTATCCTATTTTTTCGTCTGTCCAGGTACAGAGATAAGAGGGTATTTCAAACGCATTAACAATGCCAGCACCAAAGCAACAAAAGAAATCAACATACTTTGATAAAAAAATGGAGGAGTATAGTGCAGTTTTATATCATAGATGCCTTTACCTGGTAAAAGGACTCCGGTAAATCCAAAATCTAGTTGTAAGAGTTGTTCTTTTTTTCCGTTTACTTGGACGCTCCAACCAGGATCAAAAGGGACCGGAAAAAACAGGATAGCAGGAGCTAACGTCCTGGCAGTTCCATGAAAGTGTTCATTACTCCAAGATGTTAATTTCAGCCCGCGTTGATTGAACACGGTGCCAGCATTATATGGCCCAAAATCCACATCCCTTGCTTTGGTTTCTATTCTGCTAATATGTGGTATTGCTGTTTCAGTAACTACTGCTTCCAGCAATATAGCGTCTTTTTCTCCCAATGAATATTCTTTGAAAAGTGAAGCACTAATTTGTTTATAAAACACCTTCCCAAAAGAATATACATAGTTATTCCTATACACTTTTATTCCGGAAATAGTGTCGAGCAATGAAAAACCTTCAAGGTCACTACACTCTTTTTCTGTTCTACAGAGAAAATATTTAACCCCAAGCAGCGACTGGAGAGCTGAGCGCTTTTCCATACCATACCGATACGAGGCAAGGCGTGGAGAGTCCTTCGAGAGCCCCAAGTAGCGATAAAAATCAACCACACCTTTGCTGACAAAACCGAAATAGGCCTGCGTACCGAAATATCCCTGAACAAGGGAGTCGTTGAGATGACCATCATTATACCCTTTTTCAAGCCTATAGAAGGAGTCATCAATCTGTTGGAGGTGGTAAAGAGTTGTCAACGTACTGGGATTAAAATAATACTCACCCCGCTTTGCAAAAAAAGGGGTCACGGTACCAGGATTACTGTCTACGGTACCCCGTGAAAACAGGCTAATCTCAACAGCTACCAAAAACAGCAAACTGTACTTCATCCAGACGAGCGATTTACGAGGCAAAAAGAAAAACACCAGCAAATACAAAAATACAAAGGCAAAGGATCGCCATAAAGTTAGGCGATCCACTGCCCAGACACCTGGATTCCATTGCTCAATTGCAAAATAGAGAGCAAGGCTTAGGCAAAATGCGATAAACAAAAGACGCATCAGGCGACGAAGGGCACCAGCTGAAGAGGAAGAAAGAGATCCTGTAAATATTTGCCCTAATAGGACTATCGCTGGGTAAAGAACGAAAAAACCACAAAACAAGGAAAGATATTTAAACGTTCCACTGGCAAACCCATTGAGCGCCGTACGGAAAAAAGGAAAGCAGCAGAGGACCAACACGCTGCAGGGAAACAACCACAGCAACCTATGTTTCTTTTCCTTTACCGCCAGGGACAGCGGGAACATTAGAAAGGACAAAATGCCAACATAGAGGGTTGAATCCTCAAAATAATTAGCCATGCCGCGATAACCGATCCAGGAGCCCAGTAGATCGCTTGCAAGAAAACGAGCAAGAAAAACTTGGAGACCGGGCCACGTCTCCAGCGAAAAAATCCTCAGTAGTGCATCCACAGCTGAGGCATCATGAACCGCGCCTTCTACCCGTGAAGAAGATAAGATGGCCGCAATGTTCGGCAGGAGCACATAGGCACTTATAAATAATCCAATAATAAAAAAAAGGGCTAGCCAACCGTATACCAACAGTACACGTGAACAGTAGCCCATGCTATTTACGCAGCGGTAGAATACATATATTGCTCCAAAACAGACCATCTGAAACAATTGTAACTCTCCCTTCAAGGCCACCGCCCCCAAGACGATCACCAGCGGAAACCAGCGCCCATCTTGAAACCAAAGCTCAAAACAAAACAAAAAAATGGCCACAAATACGGCATAATTGGCATAGTGATACCAATGAATGTTAATGACCATGTACCCGCTGAATGTAAACAAAAGCGAACCGATAATCGCAGCCACCGGCTCAATATTGAGCTTTCTGAGGAAGGCATGAAAAAACAAACCGGCAGCCATAAATTTGAGCAGGATCACCATGGGCATGGCTTCTAGGAAATAGTCCTGTCCAAACAGAAGGAAAACTAGGTCAAACGGGTTAGCATTGGCCATGAGGGAGTAGACATCAATGCCCAGATCGAACTGGAATGACCAGAAAGGAAAGGTGCCGGATAAGAGATTCTTCAGTCGAAAATACTCTATGGGATAAAACTGACTGAGGGTATCAATGGCAAATTGATCAAAGACAAATGCCTTGCGAAATAATAGGTAATCCTGGAAAATAAACGACCAGATGCCGGCTATAACAAAACAGAGGCAAAGTTGGCTGTTTCCAACAACAAGCCGCTCAATAACCAGGAGCGCTCTCTTCTCGTCTTTAATCCAGCGCATATGTTTCTGTTCCCCCTACATCTGCAGATGTACAACTGAAGAGGTCAGTTAGCTGACGTTATGTTTACTCTTCTCAAGTCCTATGGAGAAATCTTCCCGAATCAATGATAAATTGGGATTATAATAAGGGTCCCCTTGTTGGAGAAGCGTACCCCACCTTTCTTCACAAAATTGTCGTTCTTCACCAAATCGACGCCTTTTTTGAGGAGTATTCTCATAGCCGCGACTGATGGACTCGTGGTGATACAACTCGGCAAAAGGGGTATACACGACCAGATACCCTCTCTCCCTCATTTTCAGGCAGAGATCAACATCATTAAAAGCGTGGCTTAACTTCTCCTCAAAACCTCCAACCTCTTCGAACACTGAACGCTTTGTCAGCATGCAGGCCGCGGTGACTGCACTCAAGTTCTGAACCGTTTTCAATCGCCCGAAGTAACCATACTCTAAACGGGGAAAATATTTGTGGGAATGGCCGGCCACCCCGCCAATTCCAACAATTATACCGCCGTGCTGAATAGTATCATTGGAGTAATAGAGCAGGCTACCAACAGCCCCTACGTCTGGACGCTGCGCATATCCAAGCATTTCCTCCAACCACTCTGGAGAAATCACCTCGGTATCGTTATTTAAAAACAACAGGTAATCACCTTGGACTTCTTTGACTGCGTAGTTATTGATTGCAGAAAAATTAAACGGTTTGCGGTATTCAAGAATAGAAATCGCCGGATGATCATGTAACGACTGATAATAGGTATAAGTCGCCTGCTCCTCACTGCCATTGTCTACGATGTAAATATGGTAGGAGGCGTAGGAGGTGCGGGCAAGAATAGAATCTACACAGCGTCGGAGGATATCCGCCTTATCCCTGGTGGGAATGATGATAGCCACCTCGGGTCGATGTGCCAGTGCGTAGTGAATACGGTAGGAGCCGAGAAAAAGTCCCTCCTCCACCTCACCATCGATCCCGATGCGTTTCAAATGCTCGGCAAGGGCCTTTCGGGCGCTGGCGTAGGCATACATTTTCGCATCCCCTCGCTTGCCCACTGACCCTTCTATGGCACGCCAGTGATAAAGAACGGCCGGTATATGTACAATCTTTTTGGCCAGCTCGGTCACACGAAGAAAAAGATCGTAATCCTGTGAACCATCAAATCCAGCCCTGAAGCCACCGACCCTGCTCAGCAGTTCACGCTGTATGACGGTAAAATGGCACAGGTAGTTATAGCTGCGCAGCGTGTCTGGAGACCAGTCAGGCTTGAAAAACGGGTCATAGCGATGTCCCCCTTCACTGATTTTATCCTCATCACTGTACAGGACATCAGCATCCGGTTCCCTGTTAATGGCTTTCACCACCTCCAACAGAGCATGGGGTGCGAGCTCATCATCATTATCAAGCAAGCCGACAAATTCACCGGATGCCAATGCCAGGGCGGCGTTAGAGGCGCCGGCAATTCCTCGGTTTTTCGGCAGGTAGGTAATACTCACCCGCTCATCCGTTGCAGCAAAGTGCTCCAGTACCTCCTGCAGGCGTTGATCGGTTGAACAATCGTCTGCGATGCAGAGCTGCCAGTGGGGGTAGGTCTGTTGCTGTACCGAACGGAAGGCTTTTTCCAGCCATTCAGGTTTAACGTTATATACCGGCATCACCAGGCTGATGGTTGGAAGCGAGGAAAACCTCTCCATTTCCGATTCAACCTGGCGGAAGGCAGCATCCAGCGCCTCCTGTTCCAGCTCCATCCACCGTGCATATGCGTCCTTGCATACCCCCATCCGGACCAGCGGCAGCGCCAGATATTTTCGGTACAGTCGCTTGCACCGAGGTATAAAAACAGCTTGCAGCGAGGGAAACCAGTTCAACAAATGCACCCGTAACAAACGGCGAAAGAATTCTGCACAACGCCATACCTTTGAATTGAGCACACTTGCATGCTCCTTTTCCAGCCTCAACAAAGCGTGCTCCTGCTCGGCATAGAGTCGCTGCTGACGAGCGAGTTCCTGCTGTAGCCGATGCACCTCGTCCTGCTTGCAGACCTCCTCTTGCTGTGGGCTTTCCGGCCTTAGTTTACTCACAACTGTTCATCTCCAGCAAACGATGGCGCTCTTCAGGTGAACTATACCAGGTCAGGAAACTGTTTTTGGCAAAGTCCTCCCTGTCCAGGCTGAGGTTGCAGTTAAAATAGGGATCTCCGGCCTGCAGAATCTCTCTCCACTTTGCCTGAAAATAGCTGACCTCTTGCTGGAACCGGGCCTTTTTCTCCGGAGTATCTTCATACCCTCTGGAAATCGACTCATGGTGGACAGCCTCGGCATAGGGGGTGAAAATGTTCAGGTACCCGGCTTGTCTTAATTTCAAACAAAAATCCACGTCATTTAATGCGACACCGAGATGCTCTTCATCAAGCCCATTGACCTGCTCATAACAGGATCGCTTCACCATCAGCAGCGCTGCAGTCACCGCGCTGAGATTCTGGATGCAGTTAAGCCGGTTAAAGTAGCCGGCCGAGGAGCGTGCAAAATGGCGATGACCATGGCCGGCGAACCCACCGATACCGATAATAACCCCGGCATGCTGGATTGTATCATCAGGGTAATAGAGCTTTGCTCCCACTGCACCCGCCTCAGGACGCTGCGAGTGCTCAAGCATGGCCTCCAGCCAGTCACTATTCAACACCTCGATATCGTTGTTCATGAGCACGACATGCTCGCCCTGACATTCGCTGACACCGAAGTTATTGATAGCCGAATAATTAAACGGATGATTATACTCGACAAACCTAACCCGCTGATCGCTGGCCGAGAGTTTTTCCATCAGAGCGAAAGTTTCCTCCAGTTCACTGTTGTTGCTTATCCCCAGTACCTCATAATGGGGATAGACGGTTCGCTCCAACAACCTATTAATGCATTGCCTCAGGTAGTCCGGTTGATCGCGAAAGGGGATTATAATGGAGATCAACGGTCTTTTCGCTAGTCGTCGTTTTACCCGGTAATAAAATGGCAGGTTTCCGTAATAAACTTCTCCCTGAACAGCTCTACGGACAAGCGCGGCCTCAAGCGCCTTTTTGCCGGCAACATCTGCATAGGATTTCGCACCGGGATCGGCACTGGTGGAAGAGGGAAGCGTTCTCCACCTGTAGAGTATTTTGGGAATGTGTGCAATGCGCTCAGCACGCTCGGTCGCCTTCAGCAAGAGGTCATAATCCTGCGCACCGTCACAGACAGAGGCCACTCCGCCGACCGATGCATACAGGTCGGCTCGAAGGACAAGAAAGTGAGTGATGTAGTTATGGCAGAGGAGCAGGTCTGGAGAAAAATCAGGTTTATGGTGAGCCTCAAGCAAGTTGCCGTCAACATCGACAATACATTCGTCCGAGTAGACAATGTCCGCTTTCTCCTGATTCAAAGCACGCACGACCTCAAGGAGGGCATTTCGGGTTAACTCATCATCATTATCGAGAAACCCGATATACTCACCGGTAGCCATTTCCGCAGCGGCGTTGGTGGCTCCCGCTATTCCACGATTTTCCGTGAGGCAGGTAACTTTTATCCGAGGATCCAGGTTTCGGTACTCTTCAAGGACCGTCTGTACGTGGTGTTCAGAGCTGGCATCATCCACTAAGCAGAGTTCCCAGTGTTCATAGGTCTGCGCAAGCACCGAGTCTATGCAGGCGCGCAGGTACTGTGCCGGGACATTGTAGACCGGGGTAAGGATGCTGATTTTAGGCAGTGAGGGAAAGGACTCCTGTATGCGGACAGTTGATCGCCCTTCCCAAATTCCTTGACGGATGTAATGGTACAAAGGGTTTTCCCCGCTCTCGCGAACATCGGCATTAGACTCCAGATAATATCCGCTATCAAACAGAGGGTTGGGTTTGTAGCCCTGTCTTGCACCCTGGGTGAGATAGTGGGCGAGGGGAGACAAGCCGCTCTCCCTCACCTGAGGATAACACCGGAGGTAATAGTCGCTTTCAAACATTGCGCAGGGATTCCTGCCCTCTCTCCAGCCTACCGAAGCATAATGATAGAGCGGATTAATCCCCTGCTCAGCTACCTCCGGATAGGCTAGCCAGTACCAACTGGTCTCAAACAGGGGGTTGGGATTACGCCCTTCGCGGTGCCCATGCTCCAGATAATGAATGAGCGGGTTGATCAGGCTAGAGCGTAAATCGGGGTTACAGGCCAGGTAGAATGCTGTATCAAAGAGCCCTGAACGTTCTATAACCCTATATGGCTGGGAAAAAGCATAACGGGCATTGGTCGCCGTATATTTCGCTTTCCTTACGCCAAGCCTAAGCAGTTCTTTCCAGGTAAGTGATACCGCTGGCTTATTCAACTCAGCGGATTGCAGGCGATCGATTTCAGCCTTAAATCCTTGGGCAACAGCCCGCTGGCGCTCAATCTCTTCATCTTTCCGTTTCAACAGGTAGAAAAAAGCCTCTTTCCCTGTACGTAAAAAATTGAGCGAAACGGTGAAACGGGCAATACGGTTGGCATGAAAACTCGGATCTGGCAACTCGTATTGGATATGGGGAGTGTTGTTACTGAAGACCAGGTTGGTGTGATCATCATCGATGGTATTGGCCAGAAACTCCACCAACCGGACGGTGTATCCTGATTCCGAGCTGAGTTCCACAGCGTTGAGATGAAGTGCGCAATAATCATTGATCGGGTGAAAACGAAGCCGCACAACCCTGCTGAAGCTTGAGACATCAAAGGATATCTGCCTAGTCAATGGATTGAGCTTCTGGGTAAGGGTCTGCTCCTCATTGAACCCCTCACCGGTATCAACATACAACCTGGTGACGTAGTTCTCTTCGTGGCGATCTAACAGTTGGTCAATCCAGATGTGAATATTGTCCGAAAAAAGCTGCCGGTGTTTGCGGTAAATCCTGCCCAAGATCTCTGTTTTCTGCTCTCTACTCTTGGAGCGAACCATGGAATCAGCGGTAACCCGATAGTGAAACAATATTTCCGGAATCTTGTATACCTGTCGTCCGCGTTCGATCAGGGAAAGCCAGAAGTCATAGTCTTCCCACCCAAAGACCATCTCCGTGTCATACCCGCCGACAAGCTCCCAATCGGATCTTCGAAACAGACTGGAGCAGAAAATCACGTTGTCAAGCAGCATCACATCCAGCGAGTATTCCGGCAGCACCCACTCACTCTCCAGTTCACCGAACAGTCGAGCACGACAGTAAACGATCCCCATGTCCTTGCTTTGATCCAAAATGCGGACCGCTTTTTCGAGATATGTCGATTCGATACGATCATCAGCATCGAGAGGAAGGATATATTCACCGACAGCAGCCTTGATACCATTATTTCGTGCTGCTGCGAGTCCCTGGTTGTCGGTAGCAATCACCCGGGTGCGCGGTTTGGCATAGGCTGCCAGCACCTCGTTGGTGTGCTCATCGGTTGAACCATCATTGACAATGATGATCTCAAAATCATCATAGGTCTGCTGGAGAACTGACTCAACGGCCTCATCGACATAGCCCCCCTGGTTGTAACAGGGTATAACAACGCTTACTTTGGGGTGATGTTGCATGTATTCTCAAGACATGAAAAAGGAGAAAAGCGTACGCAGAAAGGAACAGGTTGGACGGCTCCTACTCTCCGCTAACCAATCCTGAGGACAATAACCGGTCAAAATACTCAATGGTGGGGCGCAATCCCTCTGTCAGCGCAACAGTGGGCTCCCAATCAATCACCTTCTTAGCCAGGCTAATATCGGGCTTTCGCTGCATGGGGTCATCACTTGGCAAGGGATTAAAGGACACCGAGGAGGAAGAACCGGTCAACTCAATGATTACATCTGCCAGTTCCTTGATGGTGAATTCACCAGGGTTGCCCATATTCATGGGACCGGTGAAACTATCATCCGTCTCCATTATGCGGACAAAAGCCTCTATGAGATCACTGACATAACAAAACGAACGGGTCTGGCTTCCATCACCGTACACGGTAATCGGCTTTCCTTGCAGAGCCTGAACAATGAAGTTGGAAACAACCCGTCCATCATGAGGATGCATTCTCGGCCCATAGGTGTTGAAGATACGGCCGACCTTTATACGTAAATTATGCTGGCGGTGATAATCAAAAAACAGGGTCTCGGCACATCGTTTCCCTTCATCGTAACAGGACCTGTAGCCGATGGGATTCACTTTCCCCCAGTAGGATTCCGGCTGTGGATGCACCTCCGGGTCCCCATAGACTTCGCTGGTAGACGCCTGAAAAATCTTCGCCTTGACCCGCTTGGCCAGCCCCAGCATATTAATGGCACCATGGACACAGGTCTTGGTGGTCTGCACCGGGTCAAACTGATAGTGAATGGGAGAAGCCGGGCAGGCAAGGTTGTAAATCTCGTCCACTTCCACATAGAGGGGAAAGGTCACATCATGGCGCAGTAATTCAAAATTGGGATTGTCCAACAGATGGGCAACATTATCCTTCGTACCGGTAAAATAGTTATCCAGACAGAGGACATCATGGCCCAACTCAAGCAGTCTTTCACAGAGGTGGGACCCCAGAAAGCCACTGCCGCCCGTTACCAGTACTCTTTTTTTTGAAAATCTCACAGTGCCTCCATGGCTACAGGATTGCTGGAAATTGGCAAGTTATCTTTGTTCCCGTGCATGCCACTGATAAGCCGTTTTGATAATAGTATCCACATCGGAATATTGTGGAGACCATTGAAGTTCTCTTTTCGCCTTGGCTGCGTTGGCTACCAGCACAGGAGGGTCGCCAACTCTTCGCTCACCATATGCAAAAGGCACCTTTACCCCACAGGCAGCTTCTGTGCTGTCAATAATTTCCTTCACCGAGGTACCGGTTTCAGAGCCAAGATTAAACTGATCACTGTTGCCGGTTGCTTCAAGCAGTGCGAGCGATCGTACATGGGCATCGGCAAGATCCATTACATGAACATAATCACGTATCGCCGTCCCATCGGAGGTAGGATAGTCATCACCATAGACCACAAGCTTATCCCTTTTACCAAGAGCCGCTTCCAGAACAATGGGAATAAGATGAGTTTCCGGGGTGTGATCTTCGCCTATCTCTCCATCCGGGTCAGCACCGGCAGCATTGAAATACCGCAGGGCAACATGCTTCATCCCATAGGCATGGTCATAGTCGGCAAGGATTTGCTCGATCATCAATTTACTGCGGCCATAAGGATTTATGGGTTGCTGCGGCGATTTCTCAGTAATAGGTAATGTTTCTGGTACGCCAAAGGTTGCACAGGTGCTTGAAAAAACGACTTTCTCGCACTCAGCCCTCCTCATAGCTTCCAGTAAATTGACAGTCCCGGAGACATTGTTGGTATAATACTTTCCCGGATCTTGTACTGATTCCCCAACATAACCAAAAGCCGCAAAATGGATAACCGCTACAGGCGAGTACTTTGCAAATACTTCCTTCAATCGGGGTGCATCGAGAATATCCCCCTCTTCAAAAGGCCCCCATTGTACGGCTTCCTTATGCCCATAAATTAAATTATCATAGGTTACAGGCAGGTACCCGTTTTGCTTGAGCACCTTACAGGTATGACTCCCTATGTAGCCTGCTCCACCGGTTACTAATACAGTTTTACTCATAATCCTCTACAATTTTATGCCTGAACTTCCCTCCGAAACAAGACTCTCGTAGAGAAGCGCATATCGTGATATCATTTGCGGTAAGGAAAAGTTTTCCTCAATGATTTGCTTTGCTCTCATCCCTAGGCGTTCTCTTAGGTCCTTACTGGAGAGGAGACGAATGACAGCATCACTAATCTCATGTGGGTCATGACTGTCAATGAGGATCCCCGACAAACCATGTTCGATGATTTCCGGATTCCCTCCTAGATTGGTCGCGACGACAGGCTTTCCCAATGCACAGTATTCCATTATGACATTGGAAAGTCCCTCTCCATCAGGGCTCAGGAGTACACAAACCTCAGCACCTTTAATATAGCCACCAGGTGCAATGCAATCATTAATTATGTGAACATGCCCTCTCAGTCCGGATTCTTGAATCTGTTGCCGGTACTCCTGCTCTCTCTCCCCCTTGCCTATTAGAAAAAGTTGATGCCTGTCAAATTTCTCACAGATCTTTGGTAATGCGTTGAGCAGTGCACCGTGGTCTTTTTTGCGAGAAAAGTTCCCAACCATGCAAAGGTAAGGAGCATCTGATTGAAATTTTTCTACATTTTGCAAAGGCTGCAAATCGATTCCATTGTAGATTACTTTAGCCCGCCATTGATCTTTCATAGAAAAAGCCTCAAGACCAGCTTGAGAGTTAGCCACTATCCTGTCAGCATACCGCATTGCCAGTTTGCTCAGCTTATCACGGCGGGTGAGCATTTTTCTTGCTGAGCGAATGGATCCGTTTATGAGATGCACGCCTGTTAATTTGGCGGCAACGACCCCAGCGATATCGGAAATGCTGCCAAATGTATGAATAATATCAATGTCCAATTCTTTGACAAACCGAGTCACCGACCATGCCAGCGTTACGTCGAGTGGATGTGACTGTCTAATTGGAAGAGTTTCATCTGCGTAGTATCGGGCCTCCTGCTCTCTTTCCCCTCCCTTGGCAAGCACCCCGAACAACGTAAAAATATGAGGGCAATCTCTCTTCAACCCTTTGAGCAATTCAACAATCTGTCGCTCTGTTCCACCGGCCGGCATTCCATCGACCAGAATAAGCACCCTGATACAAACATCTTTCTTCTTCAACAGAGACACCGGTTAGTTCTCAAAATTGGCAGCTTGGCGATAGAAACCTACCTCCAGCTTGACGTTGTTGACCTCAATGGACTCGACATGTGAACCCCAGTAACCTTTTTCAAGAAGAGTTTCCACTACCCGAGGAGAAATCTTCTTTTCCCCAAATACCAGTGCAAAGTCTGCACATTGTCGCTCCAACACTCGCTCAAAGGGTATGGAGTGGTTATCGCACACCACGCCGATGGTACGAGACTGCAACAGACTACTCCTCAGAGAAGACGGATAAGTGGAGGCCTTGCCATCTATACAATCAAACCGGCTAAAACCGCTAAGGTACCACCATGATCGCAATGCAGGGCACTCCTCAGCAGACCGGCTAAGGTATCCCCAAAAAAGCCCCCGGGACAGTAGCCCCATGGTCACAGCTCCAACGCCCTGACAGATATCAACCACTACCGTCTCGCTCAAGCTGATTCCAATATCTGACAGTAACTTTTCTACCCGACTACAAAAAACTTCAATGGCATCAGACGGCTTTCCCTTTATCTTTTCTGGGGTCTGTAATAACATTGAAGACAACAGATCGCGCCCATACCTCTCAACAACTATCTTATTGATAAGGTTAATCTTTGACGTCTCAGACAATATGAAGTTTTGTATATCTACATAGTAGATTTGGTTTCCATCTGTAACTATGTTATCCCTAAAAGATGGCGCTCTCAGGTCACAATGTTCAGCAATACTAGCCGTCATCATCCCCTTATCTCGCAGCACGCTTTTAAACTTTTCTACGAATTTTTCCCCCTTACTACCATAAACAACGGGGCCCTCTATATGTTCAACTATTTGAGCAAAACAGGCGGACCCGCCTTCACTCTTTAACTTAATCAGGTCATACACCCTCGGAGCGACCTGTTCCTGATGAAGCAAGTTAGCAACAATCCCTTTCTCAAGCACACTACCGATAGCCTTCATGCTCCAGTTAGTAGAAGCAGGAGCCAAAACCGAGGAAGTATAAAAGGGAGTGCCATCAGGCGATATTTCCTGACTCTTTATAATTTTAATGCCGAATGGCTGAGGATAGCGTTGAACAAGTGAATCACATATTTTTTTTATTTCACTTTCACCAGAAACATATACACTATGCCTACCGCTCTTATAAGTTACACCTTCATATTCAAGGACTTGACTTATGCCAATGTCACGAGAAGTTGCCAAGTCAATCTTTGAATTATATGTTAATATTGATTGCCGCCATTTTACCAATGCATTCAGTTGTTTTCTTGCTGGCCATAGTCTTAAAATAAAATAGCCATACATAGAATGAATAATGTATTTATCCACCCACCTTAAAAAAGGCCAGACACCTTCGGGCATTATTTTTTTTAGTCTTGATCTCAACAACGTACTGACTCAAAACAACGGATTTACTATACTGGCTTTGTTATCGTAAAGCAGGAGTCCGACAATTTCCGAACTTGCATTCCGGTAAAATCAGGTTCTATTCTAATAAAATTAGTTACAGCCCTTTCCATTTCCGCCAACGGTAAGTTGTCAAACTTATGTCGGGCATATAGAGCACCTTTCCGTCCTTCCCTGAATCGCCGGTAAAGGGTCAACAGATGATAATATGACCGAAATGGCGACGATGCCAACAGGCGGAAATACTGTCGCGGCTTTGACAGGTCTTTAACCAGGGACTTTAAATCATTTACGATAGCACAGCACGCCGTTCCACCAGACATATTGGATATATAATACTCAGCGACCTGCAACTGTGCTTTGCTCTCCTGGCCGTGAGAGGAGGGGTCTGGTCCTTTGAGGTGACCTATCTTGCATAGTACAGCATTGACTAACCCATCGATATCCGGCACAGTTACACTCAAGAAATTAGGCAAAAATGTTTCAAATTTTTCAGATTGTATTGGCCGAAAAGCAATAACCGGTTTGTTTAAAAGGTATGCCTCAACAGCTGTAGTGCAATCGTTATGCACAACACACTCAGAAGCTAAAATCCATTCGATAACGTTGCCTTCATGTAAAACATGGACATTCCCATACTCCGCTGTAACGTCTTTCCAATAATCATGATTTTCCGAAGGATGGGGACGAACAACAAGTTGTATATCCTCCAGTTTTGCAGCGAGTCTTTGTACCCCTCTTACAAACTCTGAAAAAATCTGTTGCTGAAACTGTCGCCACTCACGTATAAATTTCTCCATCTCCGGGCCCCTTCCTTTCTTACGAATTTTTTCTTTATAACCTGGGCCTGCAAAATGGTTCACATGCCCAAAATTCGTATTTACCAGGACGAAGCGGCCTAACTGCCTTCTGATTTTCTCTACTCGCTCCTTGTAAAAGGGACGATATTCTTTTTGCAACATATCAAACCGAGGATTACCACTCGTGATTATTTTTCCCCCGGCCTCCGACACAGATGCCTTTATTTCTTTCTCATGATGCTCACCCCAAGCATAAAACCTCTTTATTAGTCTAAAAGCATCCCTGGAAAAACGTTTTTCAACGTACGTTCCGTCATGAAAAATAAGCCCTTCTTCGTCCCATGCGACCAAGGTATTGCCCAAAGCAGAAAATCGTTGAAACCACTTCTCTTTTGACTGAGCAACACTTTTATCAACATATATTCCGGGCAACCTGAACGGCAGCTGTTCCCTTACTTCCCGCTGTTCACCAATAATCACCCTAAACCCTGCATTTGCTGCGTACAGGCTAAATAGAACCTTACCGTGTAACTCTCTTACCTTTGTTTCAATAGGAACAAAGAGATTGACAGGTTGAGATAAATTAGAGGAGTGCATAGCTACTTCAACAGCTCATGGGTGATAAATTGATCCTGCACAATATCTGCAATCAACCTTTTCCCTATTACATCATGCATATTATCCGGTGACAGTCCGGTTCCAGGCCGTTTAAACGCAAGATCTCCGGCAGTCAATTGATGCCCTGAACCAAGATCCCTGGCTGCCACAATACTTTGACGGGCCCAGTCCCTCGCCTCGCTCAGCAGCTTTTTGCGCTTCCCCTTATTACATTTCAAAGCTTGTTCTATGTCACGAATATGGGAGACCATTTGCTTTAAATCATCTGGTTCGCATGAAACAGCACAATCCAGAGAGCGCTTATCTTGCTTATCAAACGAAATATGCTTTTCAATCACCTTTGCTCCAAGTGCTGCAGCAGCAGTAGGAACATGCCATCCTATTGTATGGTCAGAGTAACCCACTGGGTAAGTAAAGCGCTGTTGCATTTTTTTTATTGCACCCAGGTCAACAATATCCAGCGGGGTTGGATAAACAGTATTGCAGTGCATAATTATTATCTCATTGCATCCCCCTTGCTCAAGAACCTGAATTGACCGCTCAATTTCATTCATTGAAGCATGCATGCCAAAAGAAATCATTACCGGTTTTCCTTTGGTCGCAACTTGCTCTAAAAAAGCTGCATTTACAGACTCACCGGACCCGACCTTCACAAACGGCACATCCAGTACATCAACAATAAAATCCAAATCTTTTTGCGTATGCGCCGTTACAAAAAAATCTATATTCCTGATCGAACAATAGTTCCGTAATTCTATTAAATCTTCATAGGTCAACTCTTTGTACTTTAACCGACGATACCAATATGGCGACTCATACCGAGAAACGAGGTCTTCCGTACTTTGTGCCTGAAATTTAATTGCATCAACTCCCGCAGCCATTGCCATGTCAACCTGTTGCTTGGCAAGATTTACATCCCCCCAGTTAGTCAACCCACCCTCAGCAATAATATAGACAGGACTATCCTTACCGATTTCAAAACGATCATTTCCAATAAAAAGGGACTTCATCATCTCTGTAACAAGCCAAACTCTAAATGTTAAACCATTTAATTACCGGTAATATAGAATCTTCTAGAATATTATTCTTTGTTTCTACAATTTTCTTTATTAACTCCCGTAAAACCTCTACGTCCAACTCCTCACTAATATCAGCAACCGATTTTGAAAGGATTCTTTCTCGCTGCTCTACAAATTCTTTTCTAGGGTTTTCGATATATTCTACGGATACATCAATCCCAAGGTCACGGATCGCATCTTGAACGAACCCCGCTGCTTGATTCAAGGACATGATGCTTCCAAAGGCATTACAGGTCTTTATATCGCCAGGCGCAACGATTTCTTGTTGCTCTACAACCAATGCGATCGCATCAACAGTATCCTGTATGAGAGTGAAACCACACCTGTGCTTTCCGTCTCCGTAAAGGGTTAAAGGCATCCCTACAACCGCTTGCACGCAAAACCTGTTAACAACTGTGCCAAAAACCCGATCATAGTGAAAAGCAGTCTGCAAATTTTCATGGAGAACCGTCTCTTCAGTGGTGACATCATATACGACCCCGGTGTTGACAACAGCGGCCTTCAGCATCCAGTTTTTACATGAAAAATACAGATTGTTATAATCATGCACACGGGATAATTCATAAAAGGAATCTGCGGCAAACGTATCTTTTGAGCACACGTTTTCCCCGTCCGCAAGTGAACTGGATCCTAATCTTACGTACAATGCTTCCGGGCATGACCGTTTCAGGGCAAATAGGATGTTGAGCCCGGTAATGATATTGTTCATCTGAGTGGTTACCGCAGTGTTTATCCCTTTCATGGAGAAAGGGGCGGAGGGCTGATCCGCACAATGCACGATGACATCAGGCTTCCACTCAAACAAATCGTATACGAAACGCTGATTGGTCAAATCACCAACAACCAAGTTAATGCTGTAACCGGTACACTTTTCCCAATACTGAATTCTGTCTTGAAGAATAGGCAACTGAACCAGCGGTTTTACCCCTATTTCCAACTCCCATTTCCGCTTATTAAAATTGTCACAAATCGTCACATCATGACCGGCACGAGACAGCTTCATGGCCGTTGGCCAGCCGATATACCCATCGCCACCTAGTATCAGAACCTTTTTTTTCATCGCAGATTAGTCTCAGTAGGTAATTTTTTTCATGAGCCACGACTCATCAAGATCAATTGTTTTCAATATCTCATAGATTCGCTCACCGGCATTGCCTGTACCAAAAATAAAGTTATTTTCAACAGTACTTCTAAATTCCTCGCTCAAACCTTTTTTAATCCCACGAAGAATGGCCTCTTTATCCGGTTCAACATCAATTACATTATTATCACGCACTCTCCCGTTCTGCCTTAGCCCGATATTAACCGTTGGCAGACCAAAATATGGGGTTTCCATTAAACCAGCACTGGAATTGCCTATAAAAAGAGTGGCTCTTGACATTAAGCTCCAAAAATCAAGCGCTTCAATATTTGGATATACATCAAGAAATTCCTTTTCCCTGAATTGATCTATTGCCTTGATGGTTCCTTTATATCCCTGATCACTACAAGGATACACCATTATTGTTTTTGTATCACACTCCTCAAGCGCAGATAACAACTCGTATGCTTCTTCATACGATTTATTTTCCTGGAGGGTCATGGGGTGTTGGATGCATATAAAATATGGCTCGTCTTCTGCAATGCCGTACCGTTTCAACACCTCTTTCGGCAGATTATATCTTTTCTGAACGATGTAATCCACATAGGTAGCCCCCACATTCTTGACCCGATGAGGTTCTTCTCCCAACTTTACAATACGCTGTGCACTATCTGAAGAAGAGGGAAAGTGCAGATGCGCCAATTTTGTAATAGCATGAATACGATTGCCGTCACGATTACCCGCAACATCACCGCCAAGAATATGAGCTATCGGTATATTCAACTCCATCGCAGCTATACAAGCAGACAGGACTTCCCCACGATCACCAAGGGTAACCAAGATATCCGGCTTTGCAAGGCTAAGTATATTGGTCATTTTCATCAGGCAGCGCCCCAAAGCAAGCGACCGCTCCTCACAACTGTCATCCAACTGGCCGAGTTCCAGTTTGTATGAAATCTTGAAAAACTTCTCCACTTCTTTGGCGGTATAGCCAAAAAAAGTTGAAAGATGCATATCGGTAACAATCAAAATTAAATCCATGTCTGGATCGTCATCGATAAACTTCATCAACCCCAGCATGGCTCCGAACCCGCCACGCTTTCCCGTTACAATTGCAATGCGCCGTTTTTTCATCAATATGTAGCTTTAGAATGCTTTCAATTTACTTTTTTTATATTCAAGCCATGCTTCAACCAACTGCAAATCACCTGGGTAATCAATATCCATGGCATACTCCCATTCAACTTCAAGAAAATGATTGCGCACGCCTTCAAGTTTCCCTTCGTTAATAAGAGTTTCGTAGGCAGTAATCCACATGTTGGCAGCCTTGTAAAACACACTCTGCTCACGAAGAGATTTATCATAATGTGCTTCAGGTTGCCAAAACTCCATGAATCCGCTCTTACCACGGACTCTTATATTGTAAGGATTGGAAGTTGTATCAACTTTCGTAACCGTTACAACAGAGTCAACCTTTTGCCGTGATTGTAGGATATCCACAGCACTTTTAATATGGGCGGAAGATAGGACGGGGGTGGTTGGTTGCAGCAACACCGTATAGTCAACATGCATTTTTTCGTTCTTTTCCAACCAATCCACAGCGTGGATTATTGTATCAACAACTTTGCTTTCTGCTCCTGCGAGAGACCTGGGCCTGATAAAGGGGACCTCTGCTCCGAAGTTAACCGCAACCCTTGCAATCTCACCACAATCGGTCGAGACAATTACTCTGGATATCTCCGGCACAGAAAGTGCTGCTTCAACCGGATAGGCAACAAGGGGCTTTCCCGCAAGCAAAGTAACATTTTTGCCAGGGAATCTTACGGATCCCCCCCTGGCAGGAACGATTGCCACAATATTGGGTAACTGCCGGCCTTTCACTGGTCACCTTGGGATTTACAATTGGGCTGCACATGTTCATCCTGTATCATTTCCCGATAAGGTCCGCTTCGCACTATTTTTCCGTCTTTCAATTCAATAATGAGATCACAGAACTGCAACGTGGTTAATCGATGGGCAATCATTATAATGGTCTTTTTCCCTGCTAAACTCCGAATCCCTTGCATGAGGGTATTTTCTGTAGCGTTGTCAAGAGCGGATGTCCCTTCGTCAAAAATCAAAACATCCGGGTTATGGTAAAGCGCACGGGCAATTCCTAATCTTTGTTTTTGTCCACCACTTAACTTGACGCCTCGTTCACCAACAACAGTTTCATACCCTTTTTCAAGAGAACCCGCTATTGTCTCATGTATTCTAGCGAGTTTACTCGCACGAATAACCGCCGCACGGTCAACTTCTCCCGGCTCCACACCATAGGCTATATTATTTTCCACAGTATCATCTAGCAAAAATATTTCCTGCGGAACGTAACCTATCTGCTTTCTCCAAGACGGCAATAAATCTGAAGACACGACAAGATCGTTTACCCTAAAATTTCCGCTTTGCGGGACCAGCAGTCCAAGTAACAAATCTACAAAGGTCGTCTTGCCCGCCCCTGTCGTACCTATGATCCCGACAGTTTTCTTGCCCTGAATAACAAAATCTATATCCCTGAGAACGGGTTTCCCCTGTCCAGGATACGTGTAACTAACTGATTCTGCTTTAATTGTATTAATCTGGCGAAACAAGTTAAGGGGCTCTTTATTTTCTCCTCTTGCGATTGGATCCTGGCTAACGGCTTCCAACTCCATGTCCTTCAACAAGCTGTCCAGAGCAGGTTTTGTATAGCGTATTTCAGATAGCCCGATAAACAGAGTCTGCAAAGCAGGCATCAGCCTATAACCAGCAAAAGCATAAAGAGAAAGCACAGGGACAAGACGGGTCAACTCATAGTCAAGGGCCAGGTAATAGATAATAATCACAAGAATTCCTCCGAAAGCAATGACTTCGAAGGCATGTTTAGGCAATTTAGAGACAACGCTTTTCATGGCCTGGCTACGGGAAAACTCCTCCGAGTACTGCTCAAACCTTTTAAGAAAAAATCGTTTTCTCTCCAGCACATTCAGTTCTTTTATTCCTTTCAACGCCTCATCAGCGGTCTTAAACCTCCCTTGATTCGCAATCGCCCGCTCTTTCCCTATTCGCTTCAGATACCGACTGATGAATGTAAAGAGAAGGGTATAGGCTCCTCCCATGCAAATGGAGGTCACAAGTGCGAGATTCGTGTCAATGTAAAGAAGCAGGGCAAAAACTGTGGTAACAGTAATGATATTCTTAGCCATTGCCAACAAAGGGCTAAGCAACCCCACTACCACCATCCGAACTTCATCAAATAAATTTTTTTCGAGATCAGAAGTGTTTGCACCTAAAAAGAACTCATAAGGTTTTCCCATGTAGTGAGAAAACATCCGCGTTGAAATACTCGCATTTCGCATCCAGGAAAAATTAAAGATCCACCAGTTAACATAAGCAGTATACCCGTTATTCAGGATGAGCAGACCTAAAACGCCACCTCCGAGAATCAACAAAAAACTTCTTTCTCCTCTACCTCCGAAGAGTTCGTACAAGTAGCTCATCATCTGGCTTTCCTGTAAGGATCCAGGATCAGAAACCACCTGCATGAAAGGAAGAATAGACCCTACTCCGACACATTCAACTACACCCAGCAGTATCATGGCCAAAACCAAACGATAAAGCTCCCATCTTTCGGCCCGTGATAATAATGTGAAAAGCTGTGTAATGAAATGAAACATCATTTTTGTGCAGTCTGCACTAAAGTGAGGATGAAAAAAATGTAAGGCGGGAAAATTTCTGAGTTACGAATTACAAAGAAACCAATCAACAGTCCTGCTAAGCCCTTCCTCAAGGCTCACCCCTGCACTCCACTTGAGTATCTGCTTAGCTTTTGTGGTGTCCGAGTAGTTCCTTTTCACATCCCCCAATCTTGGTTCTGTATATGTCACTGCAACTTCCAGGGAGTACCTTTTTTGCGCAAACACTTCTAACAATACATCAGCCATTTCTCCAACCGAGGTTTCCCGGGCTGTTGCAATTTGAAAGGTTTCCCCTCCTATTCCGGAAATACTAGATGCCTGCCGAATCGCGCTAACTAGGTCATCGATATAGAGGAAATCCCTGGTCTGGGCACCATCACCATAGACCTCGAGGTTTTTCTGCTGGAGAACATTTTTTATAAATTTTGCGACAACGCTGTCCTTTCTGGTTGAAAATGGGCCATATACATTACTAAAACGCAATGCAACAGTCTCCACTCCAAACGTTTTAAAGTAAGCGGAACAATATCCTTCACCCGCCAGTTTACTGGCACCGTATGGCGATACAGGATGTGGCGGAAGCTCTTCATGGATCGGCGGTGTGCACTCTCCAGCTGGGGCCCCACTGGAGGCAAAAACAAACCGCTTACCACCGCTCAAGCGTGCGGCTTCAAGATAGTTAAGGGTTCCTAATACGTTAGTGGTACAGTCATAGCGAGGATTCTCGACAGATGGAGCTACTCCAGTGTTCGCGGCCAAATGAACCACGACGTCCACGCCTTCTATCACCTCGATCGCCAACTGTTCATCGAGGATATCCCCAACAATCAGTTCCACCTTCCCCGGTGCTACTTCCCCGACAGACCTACTCTCCTGAAAAGCACACACAGCGGAAAGGTCTTCTTTATTTCCAACAGAGAGATTGTCCACAATCCGAATAGAATGGCCTCCTTCTTTCAACAAAGCCAGCATGAGGTTTCTTCCAATAAAACCGCACCCTCCAGTTATCAACCAGCGCATTACCACTTTACTCCTTTATAGATTACATCTTTACGGATATTGTCTTTGTACCGTCCAACTACCTCAAACATATCTTTGAGCATTTCATCTGTAAGGTAATGGGGCTTCACACCGAGTTCAAGCAACCCCTGATAGGAAGGGTTATAATAATGTTCTTCTGCTTCTTGTCTTGGGTTTTCAATTTTTTCAATCACAACATCGTACCCAACATCCCCCCCCACTCTGCTGACCATTTCAGCCAAATCGTTCACCGTAAACGTTTCCATTATCTGATTGAAAACTCTTAAATCACCGGGTTCTGGGGGATGCTGTACAGCGTGATAGACGCACTGAAGTGTGTCATTAATGTTGAGATATCCTCTGGTCTGCCCACCACCCCCGTATACAGTAAGCGGGTAGTCGGCAATAGCTTGAACGATAAAACGATTTATTACGGTCCCAAAAATCTCATCATAATTGAATATTGTTTTCAAGCTATCATCTACCAAAGATTCTTCTGTAACTATTCCATACACCGGCCCCTGCATGAGATCGGTAACAGTTAAACCCCAAGTTCTTACACCGAACCACAGGAGGTCTGTATCCATAATCTTCGAGGTGTGATATATTGAACTCGCCTGCCGTGGAAAAAGAAATTTATCGGATCTCCCTTTGTGCTCTATCTCCAACCACCCTTCTTCTATGTCTATATTGGGCGTACCATATTCCCCCATAGTACCTAACTTGACGATATGGCACTCTGGCGCGAAATCTTTCACCGCAAACATCACGTTGTTCGTAACAAGCAAATTATTGGCGATTGTTGTGTTCGCATAGGAATAATCAATTAATGAATATGGCGCGGAAGGCTGTTCAGCAAAATGAATTATTGCGTTTGGACTTCCTGTAAACCTAGCATTTACAGACCACTGGTAGGTGATTTGCCCGTTAAACAGGGACCTGGCCACTTCAGGCTTTACAAGGTCACCGATGACCACCTTAATTTCGTATCCGGTTTTTTTGTACCAAATCTTGGCTCGTTCTACCAAAGAAGGTACCGGATACAGCATCCCTACATCTAATTCGAGACAACTGTTCCTGCGAAAATAATTATCAACAACAGTTACTTCATGCCCTCTGCTTGAAAAATACATAGCACTAGGCCAACCAAGGTACCCATCACCTCCCAAAATAAGAATGTGCATGACTCAATCCCTTTCACCTGGCCAGTAACGTTTCGCAGGCATACGGTCTTCAGCCGTTGCTGACAAATCAAGCAAGTCGCTCTTTTTAAGAAACGCAAGAACCTCGCTCTTACTCAACGGTTTTT
The DNA here is from genome assembly GCF_055398265.1 of Desulfogranum aggregans. Classification (NCBI taxonomy): domain Bacteria; kingdom Pseudomonadati; phylum Thermodesulfobacteriota; class Desulfobulbia; order Desulfobulbales; family Desulfobulbaceae; genus Desulfogranum; species Desulfogranum aggregans. Next base: position 2,307,583 of record NZ_AP042447.1, read on the forward strand.
CATTGGCTGAATTATAAGGGTGCTCCACCTTTTCTCTCAAAATATCCTCATAATCATAAGTGATGTCTCGATATATCCCTCGAAACGCCGGCAAAACTATAAAAAAGTCTTCAAGTTCAACGGTTCTTCTGATTTCCTCCTCACTCATCAGTTCTTCGTATTGTTTCTCCCCCGGCTTTGTTCCAATTTCCTTTATCTCAATTTCTTCTGACTTATATCCAAATCGAGGGGCAAGCACCTCTATCATTACCTCTGCCAAATCTTTTATTCGAATGACCGGCATCTTCGTGATAAAAACATCACCCCCTTGTGCCTTTCTAGAAGATTCGACAACCAACTTGACAGCGTCACTAATGCTCATCACAAACCGGGTCATCCCAGGGTCGGTCAGAGTTACTGGGCCACCCTTCGAGATTTGTTTTTTAAAAATAGGAATAACTGAGCCACGAGACCCAAGTACATTACCAAATCGCGTTGAGGCAAAAATAGGGCCTTCGCGGCGGACATTACTATTGGCTGCCGTCATTATCCTTTCGCCCATTAGCTTGGATGTCCCCATCACATTAGTCGGATTTACAGCCTTGTCAGAACTTGTGAAGATTACTTTTCCAACACCATTTTCGTTGGCTGCAAGAATTACATTCTGCACCCCTATGATATTGGTTTGAACAGCTTCAAACGGAGAGCGTTCGCAAAGAACAACATGTTTAAAAGCCGCAGTGTGGAAAACCACATCGATACCCTTGAAAGCACGTGAAAGTTTATCCCTATCCCGCACATCTCCAAGAAAAAACGTTCCCCTCCCATCTTCGAGGTACTGCTGTTCCAAAAAAAAGAGCCCACTTTCATTGTTATCAACAGCAACAACTTCTGCGGGGTTATAGTTGCGAGTCAAGAGAAGATTGAGTAATTGTGAGCCCACAGTTCCACAGGCACCAGTAACCAAGACTCTCTTGTTTTCCAAGAACCTCCCTTTTTCAACCACTTAAACCCTCCAATGAAGTAGTTCCCATTTTTACTCTGAAGAATTCTGCATTGAAACCAACAGCTGTCTTAAAATCTTAGAGTGAAGCAATTTTTTTTCCACAGCATCTTCCATTTTACAAAAACACTGCTCCCATAACTCTTTACTCAACAACAACCTTTCAATACCTGCAGAAAAATTTTCAAATGAGACATCAAACAATATTTCTCTTGGAATTAGTTTTCTCCATGATACATCTACGGATGGCTCATTTATGTACGGCAGAGCCCCTAAACCAATAGCCTCATAATGTCGATAACAGTCCCATCCTCCCCCCTCCACAGAAACAACTATCTTGCTCTTTGCGGACAAAAAGCAATACTCATCAAAAGAAACAACATCCTTAATGACAATATTCCATCTTTTTTCTGCACTTATTTTTTCAAGAAAAAATTTAGCCTTTCTCCTTAAAGAACTTGAAGAACTGCCTGCATAAAAAACATCTATATTTTTTCACAGGATCTATTTTTTTTCAGTGAAAAATATTTTTCATCCTCTATACCAAGAGGCACACCTAAAATTTTATCAGACTCTACAAGTAATTTATCCCTCCTTACTCTCCAAGGGCTTGGTCGGTTCTGATAGTATACAAATAATCTATTGTAGGGCAACTCTCTTTTAAAGTAAAAGTCAACCTTACCTAGCACTTCTTGCTCTCTCTCAGTTATGCATATCCAGTCATTTAAATCAACGACAGCTAAAAGACTTTTTGAACAAATATTTTCAATTGGCATGGAGAGAGAGTAGAAAAAATTGTATACTTCCTTTACCCCATCAACATTTCCATGAATCATTCTTTTAAAATCTTTTAATAACTCAACCACTTTTTTTCTGAATCCAAGCGTTACATATCTAAAAAGTTTACAATCATGATCAACAATCAATACAAGGTCATAAGCACCTGATTCGATTTTTCTTCGCACTTGCCTAAAACTTGGCACGACTTTATAATTTAAATCGTCCCATTTACGACTAGCACCCCAGTATTTGTCGAGCTTATATTTTATATTTTCAGGAAATTTTGGATATTGTTCAAAATAGACATCAGGTATACCTTTTAATGCACCAGCAACAAATGCGCCAAGAAGTGGCTTTTCAGCTGACCTCAAAAAAAGAATATTCATAGTAATAATATTATAAAAATTTAATAGTTAATGAAATTTTCACATAACCATTAGTCACGGTGCAAAATTTTATGGTAAAGCACTCCATAATATCCCGATACAAAATCAAAAGAATATGTTTCCATCATTTTTTTCCTTGCAGCTAAGCCTATTCGTCTTAATTCTCCATTATTTAAATAATTATTTTTCACGCAAACAATTAGCTCTTGGACATTATCTTTTTCAAAGAAAAAACCATTTTCATTTTCATCCACCAAGTCTACATTACCACCTATACGGGTAACGATTACGGCTAGCTCTGCAGCCATTGCTTCCATAAGCGCATTTGGAAAGCCTTCTTGCCTGGAAGGGAAAACAAAAATATCACTATTTGCTAAAAACAGCTCCGGGCTATCACTTGCTCCAAGAAAAATCAACCGATTCAATCCCAAAGTATTTTTGAGTTTTTTCAGCTCAGCTTCAACGGAATCATCCTGGTCAGTACCACTCCCCAAAATAAGCAGGTAAAGGCCGGTGGTACTCTTTTCCAACTGACCCCATGCTTCAACAAGAATATCAACACCCTTTCGCCGGACAAGGCGACCGGTAAAAAGAACCACTTTAGCACTTTCTGGCATCCCTAAATTGCGCCTGAAAAGCTGACGTTTTTCTTCATCATTTTCCCGGCGAAATTTATTGCAATCAACTCCATTAGGAATACATGCGACCCGTTGCTCTTCAAGCCCAACCAATTCCAGCTCTCTTCTGATCTCCTCAGTCATACATACCACCGCATCTGACTGTTTAAAGATTTTGAGCATCAAACGCCCCAACGCCTTCTCCTGCAGCGGTTTAACTTTTCCGGCGGTGGCTATTTTCGCTACATTCTTTGCCCCGGTGACCCATGTTCCAATGCGACACAGCACACCCATTTTTACCACTCCATGGGAGTGATAACAGTCATAACGTCGACCGGACAGAAGCAGGTAGACGAATAAATGAAAGACAAAAACTAAGGTTGCAATGGGATTCGCTCCTGGTATTCCCAACCGCACAAGCGGGACACCGTCAATTCTTTCACTTTTTGCCATGTTTCTGCGCCAACGTCTCGTTACAATTGTCACGCTATGCCCAGCTTCAACAAGATAGGGGATAAGTTGACGAAGCTGATTTTCCGCTCCACCCCATACGGGAAGATAACGCTCTGTAACCATTAAAATTTTACTCATAGAAAACTACTCAAAGATTTCTTCAGCGTACTCGTAAAGAAAGTTGCGGGCATGACACAACCTCAACAAAAAATCAAATATAGCTTTTTATAATAAGCTCAGAAATTTACGACCAATTGCATGAGGTTGAATTTTCTTTTTGACGTGTTCGTAAAGGCGGGAATTTAGAAGTTGACCAGACGTTTTTTTCATCTCCAAAATGGCCTCCGCCAATTTATCCGGAGATGCAGGGGGGACGAGCAAGACGCCTGGCGTGTCAGGAGAAAGCAACTCGCGAATTGCCTCGGAATCACGTGTTACCAAGGGCCGCTCAGATTGAATCACCTGAAAGACTTTATTTGGTATCACTCTTCCAGCCTTACCGGAGTCACCAAAAATCCCCAGACATACATCCGCCTCTTCAATCAACTTACAGAGGGTTTGATACTCGATCCACGGAATAAGCCTTACAGAATCCAGTGCCCTGCTCTTTACCATTTTCTGTATCCTTTCCAACTCCTGGCCGCTTCCGATAATCGTAAAAGACACATCCTCTTTTTTGAGTAGGCTCGCAGCCTCGATAATTGTTGGAATACCATGAAGAGGAATACATTGTCCGTAAAAAACCAGTGACAATTCCTTACCTTTACCCTCTTTTGTCTTTCTTTTAACAGGTGGAAAACAATCAGGTTCAACACCCACGAATACACTGCCAACCCTCTTCGCCTCCAGGGAATAATGATGGCAGAAAAAAGCAGCATGTGCATCGGTATCAAGAATAACCTTTGCAGCAGCTCTGCAGGCCAACCATTCCCATCTATAAATTAAACGTGCTCGCAGGCTGTTTGGGGGGCAGAGCTTTCTGTCGTACACAACAGTATCGTGTATTGAGAGAAAAGCATCCCACACGATCGTCGCCCCTCTCAATTTTGCAAACATCCAGAGTACCAAAACGTCCAACTGACCGAGATAGCCAACAACTACAACGTCATGTTTCGGCAACATCAGATAGCGAAAGACCAGGACAGGATATGCAGCCAACCACCTGAGGAGAAAACGAAACCTGGTCTTTTTACTTTTCAGGTCACTCTTATCCTCTACACCTTCCCAGACATGATAATGACACTCAATAGGGTCTATTCCGTTTTCACGAAGCCCACGCAAAAGTATACGATTGCGTGGCTTCCCGATATCATATGTTCCCCAAAAAACGATGCGCATCGATCCTACAGCAACGGCCTTTATTCATCTGTGAACGCATTATTTTCAGCGTTATACTCATGCTTTTTGACCCGATACTGTATATCTTCCAATAAGCGCCTGTTTACAGATAACAAATCGGATAGAAAAGCTACTAAAATAACCTGAAAACCACCACCTATTAATATAGAAACAAGAATTAATGATTGGATATGCCCAGAACCGCTGCCTGAAAAATACTGTAGTAAAAACCTCCCTCCTAAAAGAGTCCCCAATAAAAGCAAAATCGAACCTATTACCATAAAAAAGCGAAAGGGTTTATACACCACAAATATGCGAATAATAGTGGTAATCGATTTTTTAATATAGGAGGAAATACTGGACATGAGGCGGGAAGGTCGAAGATATCCATTTGTACGGATATCAACAGAGCTAATGCTCATACGTTTTTGACCGGCCTGGATGATGGTTTCAAGCGTATAAGTGTACTCATTAAAAACGTTCATTTGCATGGCCGCATCCCTACTAATTGCACGAAAACCACTGGTTGCGTCAACCACGTCTGTTTTACTGGCAATACGCACCACCTTGCTGCCCATTTTTTGCAGAAGCTTTTTTAATGAAGAAAAATGCTCAATCTCATCGATAGGACGAGCACCGATGACCATATCCGCCTCACCAAGAAGAATCGGCTTGGTCAGTTTAGGAATATCGAGGGCATTGTACTGATTATCCGCGTCAGTATTGACAATAACATCTGCCCCTAACTTCAAACACGCTTCCAAACCGGCGATAAAGCCTTTTGCCAAGCCGTGATTTTTATTAAAGTGAACCACATGATCAACACCATGACTCAGTGCCACCTGAACGGTATTGTCACTGCAGCCATCATCGATAATTAGGCGCTCAACAACATCAAACCCCTCGACTTCCGTGGGAAGCTCTGCAAGGGCAATGGGAAGCGTTGCCGCCTCATTGTAGCAAGGTATTTGGATAATTAATTTTTTCACTGAGTATTTTCCCGTATGTTTACCTTAGCCTGGTGGTGAGCTTTCAATCACGCATCTTTTTTCATTGCTCTGCCAAAAAAGTAAAGGGAGAAACAATACTATTCCAAGAAGAACAAGAGGATAGTGATAACGGAAGATCGATTTATGGATCACAACCAGAAAAACTGGAAGTGAATTGACCAATGCCGGGAACATCACAAGGTACATTTTTTTACCTGTACGAACTGTACACACCACAACTAGTCCACAGAGAATATACAGGTAGACAGCCGGACGCCATATCCAAAACAGTAAATTATCATGTCGTGTCAATTCAAATAGAGAATAAAGCAAACTCTTTATTTTGGGCAAAAAAGATTGTTCAGTAATTCCGTACTTATTGGAACTCACATACCGTATTGTTTCGTGAGTTTCTCCAACTTGCCCCCAAAGATTAACTTGCTCTATTCTTTTATGAAAAAACGCCATTGGCGTGATACGCCATAAGGCGGATGCCGAGTAGAGCCTATCGAGAATTGGACCAAAATTGTTTTTATTATTTTCTGCTTTTTTTATATCCTCACCTGATTTCTCTTTCTTGAAGCTCTTCTCATCGTCTGTTTTTCCAACTTGCAAAAAGTCTTTTTCCAGACGTGCTATCACTTTAGTTATCGGCCCCCCAACTTTTACATCAAGATAGCTGTACAACGGCCCCTTAATCATGGCATGCCCAATACATCCAACTACCAAAACCGCCACAATCCCAGTTTTAAATCTAGGATAACTAATAAGCAGTGCTAACGGTGTCAATACGGCTGGCACAATCCCATTGTGCCGATACAGGGAAACAAGAACAAGAATGAAGCAGAGTAAGACAAGATTGGTTTTTTGATTAAGCCATTCCCCGTTTTCCACAGCAACCTGAAGTAGATATATTGCCAGTACAAACATGGCGATACTGAAAGCAACATCTTTCCACAGCGTCACAACCATATACCCATTTACCGGCCAAGTGGCACATAAAACGCTGGTACACCATAGTACGCGTCGCCGGACACCATACCGCCCCAGCACACTAAGCGCCCAGCCAATTGAGCAGGACAGGGCTACTATTTGGGCAATAACGGCTGCGGCAGGGGATTCATACACTCTAGTGACCAGCCATATGCTCATTGTGTGGAAAGCAGGGTGCCAATCCTTCCAATGACCACCATCTATCACCTGTTTCCACTGATCAAAAGAATCAGGACTCATGGACCCCGGCCAGAAAGCCAATAGCCAGATCATCCAAACAGAAAAAGGTACCAGGGAAAACAAAAGCCAATACCAACGAGACTGCGACTCCTTTCCTTTGCGAACACTTGGCCGAGTCAAGAGCCAGAACAAAAGAATACAAAGTACCGAGCCTACTGTATAAGCAAGAGACAACCAATATAATGCTGTATATTTTCCTCCTGACGCTCCTGGCAGTACCAGCAAAAATAATACCCCCACAATAGAAATCGCTCCTGCCCACACAAACCAATGGCTTACCTTCCCAGGGTAAGTGAAGAATGATCGAGCGACATAACGAGATGATGACACATAGCCTATGGCTGCCCCAAACAGCACCGCCATCAATAATGCACGCAATAGATACAGGCTCTCCTTCACCCAATGGTGCCGATCAACATCAGGACTCACATCCACTTCAAAATATGGGTCCTCTCCCAAAGGGATAAGTACAATCCCTTTCTCGGTCGCCCCCATTTCCAGGCCCATTTCAGTGGCCTCAAGCCGCTCTTTCAGTTCGCGCCCTTTAAAATCACACAGGATAGTGCCCTCTGAGAACACCTTAAACCCAAGTAAAGTAACCTCATTCCCCTGTTTTTCTGCTCGATCAACCCTCAGCCTGTACAGTTTGCCCTCAGGTTGTATGGGTATATGGTATTCATGTTCACCGGGATAAAGAGAAGCAATGGAGCTTTTTTCATGCACATAGCCATGGCTTGAAGTCCCCCAAAAGACCTGAACAGGCTCCACTGATTGCGATATGACCGTTAGAACTACTTTAATTTGTGGTTGATTCGGTCCAAAGTGGAGCACGCCCCATACTGCCAGAAAAAAAAGGGCAGTTAGCAGCACTCGCGCCCTGAAAGGCAGAGGCATTTTAGTTTTCCCTGAATAGTTGCCGTCTCGTGCTAGCATGTTCCAAAAAAGCGAGCCGCTATTCTCTTTACGCCTCGCTTTATCCTGTTATTTCGCAGGGAGCGAATAATTTCTTGCACATTACAATCATGCGCGTCGCACCAATAAATAGTCACATCAAGATACATGCTGGCGACATTTGGCAACTTGGGCAGGAATAATTGAGGGTCATCATCATGTGCAGTAACCACTAACACATCCTCTATGATGTCATGACCTTGTTTACCCCCAGAAATACATTGATCAAACCCTTCTTTAGATGAGGCCTTAAACAAAGCCCGCCCGAATTTTTTTTCCCTGATTACCAACTCTTTTATCAAAATAGTCCCAGAAGAATTTGCAGGGTCAACCCTATAGCCAACATCTTCGCCCTCAAAAGGCAGGTTCAGCCTGATAGACTGCCACTGGTTTCGTGGATAGTCAAAAAACACAGAAGCTTCTTCATCACCATGGGCATACGCTTGAAACCGTGTTGTATGCAAAAACTGTAAATCGTCTAGCCGTTTCGGTTTGAGGAAAGCATTTCGCAACTGCAGCTCTGCAAATTCCGATTTCATTTCAGCCTCTTTCCAGAGCCGCGCAAGCATGATCGCCATTTTTGCGGCATAGGGGGCCAATGCCTGCTCGTGCTTGATCATCATATACTGGATGAGATCCGTTCGTTGACGGTTCGCGGTAACGTACACCATGGAATCATAATGCCTCCGGTAACGAAACATTTCAGCGGGGAGTACGTCCCCTTCAACCCCGTTATCATGGAGAGTGAGCAGATAATCCCAATCTTCGTAAGAGGTCATCACCTCATCATATCCGCCATACTCTGCAAAGAGAGATTTTCGGTACACATTACTGCACTTTCCATGCGTATTGATATACGGCATCAATTCAGGGACATAGCCGATGGGGATGTAGGCGTTATTGATTTCGCCGAAATTCTGGGCATGGCAACTGACGTAACCGAGCTCAGGGTTGTTCTGGAGCGCCTCTACACCTTTACGAATATAGTCGTTCTCAATGAGGTCGTCGGCGTCAAGCGGTAGAACGAACTCTCCTTTTGCCGCCTCTATCCCGGCATTTCTGGCTGAGCTGAGTCCACCGTTCTCCTTAGACACCTTGACCACGCCGGACAAGGCCTCATAAGCCTCACGCGCTTCCACAGTCGAAGAGCCGTCATTGACCACAACAATTTCAATATTTGGATAATCAGAGGCCGCCACAGAGGCCACTGCCTCTTGAAGATAGTGCGGTTGGTTGTAGTAGGGTATGATCACTGAAACAAGCGGCGTATCATTACGCAACTCTGCCGGTTCTTTTTTGAGCACATCGAGGCGATAATTTCCCTCCATGACTTCAGCCGCTCTTTGCGGACTACAAATCTCACGACTCCTCAACACAGCACGATGAGAAATCTGCTCCAGGAGGGCACTCCGGGTATAGTGATTCAAGATAGTTTCGGCGATCTCGTCTGGGTCAAGCGGATCAACCACAAACCCGCTCTTTCCATGCTCAATCATCTCACTCATCCCACCGTTTTTTGAAGCGAGTACCACGCAGCCATAGGACATGGCTTCTAAACAGACATTGGCCCAATTTTCCCATCGAGAGGGATAGACACAAAAACAGGAATCATTGAAAAGAGCTGGAATCTCACTGTAGGGCACCCCCCCGCAAAAGACTATTTTATCCTGCAATTCCTTGGGAATAAGCCGAGCGGCGATATCACTATAGGTTTTTCCAAAAAGAAGAGCATTACGGTCCGCGCCCCAGATTTCAAAAAGAAAGGTATCGTCCTGCTGCAGCACCTTTACGGCAGCACGAATAAAGGTATCTATTCCTTTTCTGACCTGGATTGAACCGATCAGGCGGACCCTGCGCACCTGCTGGTCTGTAAAACACCGCCCTTCCCCTTCGGCCGGCAGCTCCATGGGATAAGGACATTGCCGAATATCCTTCCGCCCTACTCGCTGCGCAAAGTATTCCCCCAGTGAGAGTGAAGGAGAAGTCACCATATCTGCATGGGTAACACAATAGTCTTCCATGGTGTAATCACAGAGACTGTCCACATGAAGACGCCGGTCTTCATTGATCTGGTAGAGGAGCGAACTGGGGGTATGCAGCTTGACTACCAGCTTGGTGGCCGCAAAGTCTCCCAATAGCCGTTTGCCGCGGATCGCGGCAAAACCCTCAACCCCAAATTCGGCAAACTCAACTACATCAAGCTGCTCTTTACCTCCAAGCTCCTTGAGGGTGTCATAGACCCTATAGCTGTATTCGTGATGGGGAGAGACAAAACTGCCCACTCGATTGGTCCTTGTGGCAAGCGGCGCAATCAATTGTATCCCCTCGGGCAACAGTTCCATGTTACCGTCATGAAAACAGTCGGTCAGCAAAAAGACACCATGCCCCCGGTCCACCATGGCCATGCAGGCATTATATATATAGGTTCCGATACCTCCACCGGTAACAGGACCAAACTCCCGGCACACATAGACAATATTTAAACGCTTATTTTTCACAATACTTAGGAAGGATAGCTTATTGCTTAAAAAAGGGGAAACGGTCAAAAAGCGAAGAAAAACATTTGCCCCCGTCCTGGATTATGCTTTTCACCTTTTTTTCTGATGGTCCGTAATACTCTATAATTCTGTCCATGTCTCGCTCTAAAGAGCGGGTTATATCATTCATGGCCCCAAGAAGACACGGGATTTCCGCCAACGTTGTCGACAATGCCGACTCCTGCCCATGGCCTGACGGATGCAAATCCACGAGTTTCGTATACCCGGCCTCCCCCTGTTGGACAATTTCATCAGCACGCCGCCTAACTGCCTTACGGATGCATTCGTGGCTGGCAGTATCTGTAAAGAACCCTTGGAGAGCATCTACCACTGTTTCTGTGGCTGAAAAATCCACCGCAAATCGAGCAAGCTCCTCACCGATGACCTCCTCCATCCCAGTGCCCTGTGCTACCAATACCGGTACACCAGCAGCCATGGCCTCCAGGCAAACATTACCAAAGACCTCCCAGCGGGAAGGAAACAGACAGAGGGTGGCTGCGGCAAGATACTCTTCCACTTTGGCGTGATCCACCTGTCCTTTAAACTCTATGGCCTGCTCATAAGCAGACGGAATCTTCCCTGCCCACTCTTCAAGGAAAGAACTTTCATACTCTTTCCAGTAGCAGTCCCTGCCGAGAAGTACCAACCTTGTCCCTGTTCCATATTTCGCGAGAAAGCGGATAAACACCTTCAGCAATCGGTCCGCGCCTTTATGGCGGTCAAGCCTGCCAATAAACAACAGCATGGGCTTACTCTCTGCTGAAGGTTGCGGCAACGGGCTACAGCCAACTTTCCCGGTAAACAGATTAGGCACCTGGTGGACGCTCTTCACATGTATCTCCAGGCGTTGAGCCACTTCACGCCAGGCGACATTTGTCGGGGTAATAATTTCATCGGCTAAGCGCAGGCAGATATTCTCCATGGAACAAGTGAGGCGATTTTGAGGCTCCACCAGTTCACTGGCAAAACGTTCTCCAGCGCCTGCCTCATAAATAGAGAGCGATTCATGTAACCCACCGGAAAGGTGGAGTAAAAATCTGGTAGAAGGGTATCGTCCAACAGCCTTACGCAACAACAAGACCAATGCTTCGGCTCCAAAGTCCGGCGCAATCACCAGGTCTGGGCGCACCGCTTCATAAATTCGCTCAAAGGTTGCAGCTACAGCTAAGGAATAGGAAAGATTATAGGAAGAAATATTCCCGCCGCTAGGAGAGTACCGTGCCTGATGGGGAAGATCCGTTCGTTCTAAAAAGAATAGAGCAACATCGTTATAGTACGAATCAATAAGTTCGCGTTCAAAACCTTCAGGCCGAAGAGAAAGGATACCAATGGAATGACCGGATCGTCGAAACAGATTAGCCATTGCCATGAAAAGCGTGCCGATGCCGCCATAAAAAAAGGGTACAAGTTCCCTGGTAATCAGCAGTATGTTCTTTGACATGAAAAGGCCTTTACAAAAGGAAAACTGTGGAAAAAAGTTGTCCTCTAGGAGGAGCCTGTCATTTTGTCCAGAAAATATCTCAATTTCTTCTCTATTCGATAGCCAAGAGAGCGCTGCACCTGATGCAGTTCCTCTTCTCTCTCAATATACAGGGCATGGAGCTTGTGCCACTCCTGATAAATTTCTTCCCTTGCCTGCCAACCATCATGACAATTACAAATAAAATCCCGCCCCGCTTTCCGAAAAGGGTGCTCAGGGTCATCAAGGATTTCCAGAAACAACTGTTCCTTATCCCCCATATAGCCGGACAAAAGTGAAAAGATGAGCATGACCTTGTCTGCGTGATGGGTATTCAAGGAATAAAGAAACTTACCCATTGCATCAGGTGAGGCAAAATCAATGATCTTGCTCAAGTCATGAGTCAACAAAAAAGTTGAGACGACCAGTGCGCATTCAAAATCTACTGCGGCCTGATCTTCCTTAAGGGTGTTGCCTGGGTGTACCCGATATTTCAGCAAGGGATCAGCAATACACTGAACTTTACATTGAGAGGATAGCCTGAGGAAAAAGTCGTAATCATGCGTATAGCGCAGATTGCGAAACATGCCGACTTTGTCAAAACACTCTTTTCTGCAGAATAAATTTGAGGTGGTCTTGATAAAATTCCCAGCCAATAAATCCAGGGTAAGACTGCCGCTTGACTTAAATGAGTCTTCCTCCTCCTTCCCTTGCCAATTTTCCTCTGCGCCAATAACAGTTTTTAAGTACTGATCGTTTTCGTCAATATACTCCACACCCGAATAAACCGCATCTAACGACAAATCGTTGTCAAGCACATCCACACACCTCTTCAATCTCCCCAGAGAGTAAAGATCATCTGAATTCAGGATGGATATATACTTCCCAATTGATTCGCCAATCCCCCAATTGATGGCGTAGGCAGCGCCATGGTTCTCTTGATAATGATACCTAATTCTTTCATCATTTATCAATCTGACGACATCACCTGAGTTGTCGATTGAACCATCATCTATAACGATAATTTCGAAATGGTCATATGATTGATCGATAACAGAAAGAATGGTATCATGAATATAGCGGCTATGATTATATAATGGTATTACTACGCTTACAGTCGGCATAAATAACTTCTTAAATATATTTAAATCAAATTACCAACAACTTCATGCACCCTATTTCAAGAAAATTATACTAGTACAGACGACTTGATAAATCATGCTTAAGGATAGTTGTAATCATGAAAAAAATACAAAAAAGTAGCATACAACGGCAACACTAGCCATACAAAAAAAACGACATTAAACGCATACCACAAAAACAAATTACTATGCCTAGGAAAATGAATTACTAATTCGTCATGCTCAACTGAATAAAGGTCATAAACCTTTGAGGTGCTATCCCATACTACATCCACAAGACCAGAGTACCTGTGCGTTAAAAAGGCTATCGACACCCCGGCATTAAGTTGCCCTTCCCAATAGGCTTTGGTGCCTTTTCTACCGTCAGCGACTATCGCTCTTTTACGTGATAGCCACTCACCCTCAAGGACAAGATTTTCCCTATCAATTACATTGCTGAAATTATTTCTCCGGTCAATAATCCACACCTCGCAACCCCTAGACTGAACATTTTTTTGCAACAATGGACGAACTTCCAACGAATGAGAAATTTCTAACCTAGAGCTAATAGCAAAAACTATAAAAAAAGAAAAAAACAACGAGAGAAAAAGTAAAAAAACATATATTTTTACAGGAACTTGCTTCACAAAAAAACATTTAAGAAAATAACAACTGAAAAAACAAAAAAAGAAGCAAACTATGACACAAATGAAAGTATAAAAATTTACACCAAAAATTAAAAAAAGCAAAAAAGAAAACAAAAAAATCAAGCTAAAAATACAGACTAGAAAGAAAATTTTAAAAAACATTAAACTCAAGAAGAAAAAGGATCTTTTCGATAAAAAAACATATCCATACTTGAAAATGAATAGTCAATAGCATTAAATAAAATTAAAATTTTTACCAGTACAAATAATATTATAACATATAGCATAAAATATTTTTCCCAACCATCCTTCACATAAGGGCGAACGAAGGTTTCAACCTTAACTGGGGTTTAAAATTCAAAATCAACACCTCGGCGCTAAGCCTGCTCCCGCGGGCCTTGGCAAAGGACGCTGTTTTTCGCGTGTGCCTACGTTATTGCAGTACCGTTTTTAACAGTTTTTATACCAAAAACCTCGTGAAGTCGGTCAATTGAAAGGCAGTTCAGCATGGACTTCGCCACCTTGGGTAGCTCATTTAATTGGTAAAAACTGTGATCTGGTGTGGCGAACTCCGTTGCCTGTATTTTAGACGCAACCCGTCTAATCTGTGACCAGGGTTTTTTGCATTTCAGCTCCGCTATCCGCTCTACGAATAGTGCCAACACACATATTTTTACATGGGCTTCTATTCGCCTTTCAGCCCAATGGTACATTGGCATCATTTTGATCTGCGTACGCTTAAGTGAGCGGAAGCACCGCTCAATGACCATCAGGCCACGGTAACCATAGGCCGCATCCTCAAGGCTCAGGTGGATGTCGTTGGTTTCCAGTACCCACTTGCCATCATACTTTGCCGCAGCCTTTATGGCTTTACGGTCGATCCGGACGGTGCCCTTCTCAGTTATGGTCAGGTATTTTTTGTACCTTCGAGAACCCAACAGGGCTATAGCCCATTTCCTGGTTGCACTCTTGTCTTTGTGCTGCTTGAGTTCCCATTCAAGCATGGCAACAATTTTTTCTCGGTGGGTGGCCTGCCGTCTGGCCTCCGACGGATTATAACAGACGATATATCGCTTGCCGTTGGCGAGGTTCACCTCTTTGGCATGAAGATTTTCAGAGAATTCCCTGTAACGACCTGGCTGCGAAAGAACTGTTTCCTTAACCTCCTTGACACTGGCCATCCTGGTGGCAAGCAGATATGTGCCGCAGGCCTTAGCCAGTTCCTTTCGATTCCCTTCGGAGTTCATCCCGGAATCAGCAACGAACAGCGCCCTGCCAAGATTCCACCCTCGAAGATCGCTTTTTATGGTCTCGACAGTACTGACGTCAGCAGTATTGCCGGGGAATACCCAACTTCTCACAGGGATACCCTCTCGAGTAACAGCCAGGGCGACAACGACCTGAGGCGCCCATGTCCCTTCTTTCGTATGACCATACTGCCGCGGGCCTTCCTCATCCTCATAATCAATGGCAAAAGATGCTGTAGTGGTATCATAGAAGATGAGATCCACCGTCAGGTTCAGCAGGTTGGCCACATTGTAAAAGATCTCCCGCTCTACCTTATCCGAATGGCTATGGAGCAAGTCCATGGCCTCATACATGTGATGCAGTTGCAAGCTGTCACACCCTGGCAGATATACAGTTTCAAGCCACCTGTCCCAAACACCAAGTTTTGATTCCGGAGTACACAGTCGATTGGCAACCATGGCAAGCAGGGCTTTTTCATAGGGAACCTGCTTCTTTTTGGCAACCTCCCTGAATATTTTGCCGATACCGTATTGCTCCCACAGTTCCTCGATGATTTTAACTGTACCGAAATCGACGGTCCGGAGGATCTTGACATCTTCCGGTAAGCCGCCTTTGCGCACTTCACCGTCCAGAGGATCAATAACCTCGACGCCGCAGACTCTGGCAACGGATCGGCATAACCGCACCAAGGCTTCACGGTCCAACTGGTCTGCCCGCCCGAAGCTGTGGATAATTTTAGCAGTCACCTTACCGGTGACCGGATGCCGTTCGTTATGGGCCAGCTGGTAGTATTTTGTTACCGAGCCGTCTTTGTTCTTTCGTTGAGTAGTTCGCAAATACATGATTGCCTATCATGCTAAATGCGTATCCCCAACCTGTCAATAAAAAACTACTCAAACGTGTGCCTACAGGTTTTGACCAAAATCAGGAGACTTGAAAGTGCAACGTGCTGATATTAGGTGATTTTATTTTTCGACTGCAGTAAAACGTGCCTACAGTTCTCAAACTAAAGCTTAACAAAGGTTAAAAAAAATATATATCCTAATGGTAGATAAAATATATAGAAAAAAGGTAAAGACTGGCGAAGTTTTGCTCCAGCTATCGCTACATATAAAAATCTTGGAAAAAATACTAGCAAAGCAGAACAAATGAACAACTTTGCTTCGGATTTTTTTCTCAAAAAAATAAAGAACGAAAAGAATAAAACAGCTTGTTCACATACAATCAATATCCTTGGAACAGGAACAAGATTCTCCCACTGCCAAAAGATGGGAAAAAAAAAGAATAAAAACGCCTTGACCCAAGGAAAGAGATGGTCCAATCCGTAAGCAGCCCAACCAGCATGCTGCGCATTGACCAAAACATTGTCCCCACTCATCAACGTATCAATTATTCTATTAATTTTAGTTAGATAACGGACAAAAAAATCCTTTCCAGAAAACGCCAAGATACAGAAAAAAACAGAAAGAAAAGGAATAAGCTGTACAAACAGACAAGTACATTTCGAGCTCAGTTTCCTTTTTTCCAATAGAAAATAAAATGGCAATAAAAACACCAGCCATATAGCAGATTCTTTAATAAGTAAAGAAAAACCGATAAAAATGCCAGAAAGCAGAAAAAAATAGAGTTCCCTTTCTTTAAATTTCAAAGCAAGAGCTATAGTTATCAAAGAAAAATTAATAAAAAGCAACAGAACCAAATCAATATGGGGAAAATATACAAAATGGAGAAAAGTAAACGAAGTCAGAACAAAAAAACATGATAACACGCCTGAAATAAAATTAAATAAAAGACTCCCAAGAATCAGCGCCTGAACCGAAACAATGGTTATACAAACCAGGTAAAAGAAACGAATTGACTCTAAGCTATAGCCAAAAAATTCAAGCCAACCATAGAGCAATAATGGGAATAAATTTGTACGCGTCTTTGTAGCGAAAAGAGAAAATTCACCATTTGCCATATCTTCGACAATTCGAAGATAATAGTACATATCACTATAATTAAGAAGGATCCCATCAGAAATGACCAATAAAACATATAGCCAAACGACCCCTACCAATGCCACTCCTCGCAACACAAAAAAAGACTCTCGACGACACAATTGAATCTTGAAGCGAGCGGGCATTTTACTTTCCCTGCACCCTAAATAACGCTTTTAATGTTTTAACAAAAACAAGACAATCAAGAAAAAAGGAGGTGTCGTGTATGTAAAACAATTCGTATTCAAACTTCTCTCTTTGCTTTTCTCCTGAATCAGCATAGCCACAACTCACCTGGGCCCAACCGCTCAACCCTGGTTGAACTCTAAATCGCAAATCGTAAAATGGCACAGATAGAGCTAGACTATCTGCAAAATGCTTACGTATCGGCCTAGGACCAATAAACGACATCTCTCCAACAACAACATTGTACAATTGAGGAAGTTCATCCATCCTAGTTTTCCTCAATAATCTACCTATTCGAGTGACCCGACTATCGCCACACTGAGCCCAGACTGGACCAGTTTGGGCTTCGGCATCAGCAACCATTGTCCTAAACTTTATACATTTAAATGGTTTCTTATTAAGCCCCAACCGCTCTTGCACAAACAAAGCTGGCCCCTTACTATCCAATTTAATTGCCAACCCGATAACAAGCAAAAACGGCGCTAAAACAAACAACAAAGCAAGTGAAAACAAAAGATCAAATATTCTTTTTATCTTGAGGTAATATTTACAAGCTACTCCTTGAGCTGCCTCCCTCCGAAGAAGCCAATTTCCATCTATATACCTTAAAGGGATTTTACCTGTAATATTTTTATAATAGGTGGCGACATCATAAACATATTTGTGAGAAAGTCTGAGTTCCATAACCTTTTCTGCTTCTTCATCAGAAAAAGTTGAATCGACCGAATCGAAAAGAAAAATATCGCAATTATCAATTTCAGTTATATTTTTACCACCATATTCGTCTTCATCAACTATACAACTAATAAAATTATCAGCACTATTACTGTGCACCTTTTTCATTTCTGAGATGAAGGGCAAAACGACCGACTTACTCCCAACCACTTTAATTAACCTTGACCGTCTTTTTTTTAAAAGTTTTTTAACGAAGACCATTCTCCAAGAAACGAGAAAAAAAACAGACAATATTAAATTAAGGACAAAAACATAGCGGCCAAAGACATATTTAGGAACAAAATATAGCATTAATCCTATGAAACAATTTGCCAATAAAACACTTAAAAAAATGTCGAAAAATCTCTTCGTTGAATACTCATTTTTATTGGGGTTATATAAATCAAACAAATAGATACAAAACAAATAGCATAAATTTAATGGAAGAACCCATACTGATACCCGATCGACAGCCCAATCAAATGACACATGATGCTGCGTAAACAATGCTTTCAGCACAAAGCTAAAATACATTGACAAAAACACCAACAAACAATCGCCAACGAGCAAAATATATTGATGTTTTTTTGCGCCAGTATAAAAATACTCTCTCATAATATGTCACCAAAGAACCGTAGAAACTAACAGGTTACCGAAAACCTCAAGTATATTAGTCGCATACCATCACCAGGTTGTTTTTCGCCACCTGCCCTGATTTTGGCGACCAAAAAGGCAAAGCCAGAGCTTGATCATGGAAAGCGCAACTTCTAGTCCACCTGTCCCGACTCCGAGCGTGACACGTCACTCAACAACCAAGAAATTGCGGTTCGCTATAAAGACGTGGCCTATGGAACAGAGCTTTCCTTCTTAACCCTTACCTTATTTGAAGAGCCTTGATACCGGATCAGTGGCAAAGGTTCAGGCCGTATTGCATTGCCTCTCTCCGTGAAAGCCTTCTTCAGGGGTAAAGCCACCACTCTCTGACCCGAGTCATCATTTTTGGGGGACGAAAACTTTTTGACTACCCCAGGCTTCTGTCAACGTTCCATCGACCGTGAAATGCTCTTCGGAAAGAATTCCTTCCCCTTCAAACTGACTCGTAAAATACTGGAGGAAAAGTACAGGTATGTCATCACTGACTATTCGCTCATGTTTTTTTGAATGGGTGGAGTGGCTCCAAACAGTATCTTCAACAGACAGGCCTACGAGCCAGCAAAAAGGGAAATTACAATCCAGATACTCAACCAGCATATGCTCAATGCGTATCGAGTAGACCACCCCCCATAGAAATGACCTCAGGAGGTTTTCCGGACCGAGCCGGCACTGAAGTTAATTTCTTTGAAAATTGGCAGCCGTTCTCGCATTGGTTTGTCGACCATGGCACGAGCCTGTCGCAAGCGTAGCCCCTCGGAGACTCAGGCCTCTGAGGAGGCAAACTCACCATCTGAACTGACCATTCCGGAACCTTTATTCATGATTCCCAAGATAGTTATATTGGACCAGATACCGCTCGTCGCGGTGTTTATCAATTGGCGTTTTCCAACACCCTACTTAAGTAGCTAAAGTGCGCTTACAACCACGAATCAATAAGCGTTACTCACCATGCATCTTTTGACGAATATGCTCGTAAATTCGCTTGCAATTTTCGTGATCTCTATGTTGGAAAATTCGCGCAACCTTTAGCACATCACTCTCAGTATATGCCTGCTTTTTACTTGTAATATTCTCAAAAGCCTGAATAAATTGCTCACTGTTTTCAAAGATAACTGCTGGTAGGTCGTGTTCAAAATCAATTAAAGGGGGCCCATTAGGAGGAGAATACCATTCTGCCTTGTCAAACATAATACTGCATACCGGCTTGTATTGATAAAAGAAATCGTACATAACACTGGAATAATCGGTAACAAGTAGATCTGATTCGATTATATGTTTTTGCAGGGGCTCATCGGACTCAGTAATGATTTTAATATTCTTGGAATGCCCTTCAAAATCATGAATATACCTCATCATATTGAAATGCGGTTGAAAAACGAGTTGGATATCACGATTTTCAAGCATCTTGATAAATTTTTCTGATTTCAGCAGCCCTGCCCACTCTTTGTAATAGATACTTTCTCTTATATCATGCTTATTGGCCAACCATTTACGCCAGGTAGGTGCGACAAGTATCTTACGGACCATGTACTCTTTGCGATCAAGTGGTAACTTATCGAACCTAGCAATTCCCGTAACGACTACTTCACTTTCATGAAAACCATAAACGTCGACAAAAGATAGCTTTTCCCTTTCATTGCTCGTCACGACCATATTGAAATAAGGATGCCTCTCTTTATAATAGCTCATTGTTTTATTTCCAGATACACCATGCTGCAGAAAAACATTAAAAGTCTTTCTCCGAATAAAAGGTATGAGTTCAAACGGAAAAGCCAATGCTTTAAAACCGTCTGTTGAAATCAGTACCTGAGCAAAGCGGAGTAATCGGAGATGCTCCCAGGAGAATAAAATGACCACATTACCATAGGGTTGAACGTTCCCTCTCTGCACTGAATTCTTTTTGATTATATAGTATACTGGTAAATCAGGATGTTGAGTTCGTAAATAAATGAAAAAATGCAAGCTGTTATCTTCTGCACTTTGAGCCCACCTCTCATCGATGAGCCACACCTCCTGCTCATCCCATTTGTTCGCTCCCCTAACTAGAAAACTTAGATCAATAACTAGGTATTTAATTACGCAGTAAAGACCAGAAAAATTTCCTTGAGCGGCAGCCCTAGCTACTCTTTTCAGCAAGTAGTAGCTACGCCTCAAAAATCTTTTCACTAAGAAGTATTTAGGTCGAATAAACCGTTTTACTTTCTGCAAACTCGACAGACTAGACTCACCACGTTTATGTTCTTTCCAAAGGCCATGCACAAGCCGCACACAATTTGTATTTTTTATAGCCTTTAAAAAGTTACCACCATTCTCATTGCCAATCAGTCGATATAGTGCATCAATTTCGTTCTCCTTCAGCAGGATAATTTTCATCTTATCCACAGGAGAAAGATCTTTACAGGTACGCAATGCTTCAAACTGAACAAGATGCACGAGAGATTGAATGGATACAACAATTTCCCTCTGATCCTTTCCAGGCAAGGTGCCAATTACTTTTGACAGTCTATTACCAACAAGCTTTCGAATTTCAGACCTCAGGAGAAACTGAAAAATGGCCAATTGATCAGCCTGCTCGTAGAAGCTGTATAGCGAATGTGTAGTAGAAACTCGATCTTGAAAAAAAGATGCTTTTATTCTTCCCGTGCTAGCATTTACTCTGGCTCGATAATTATAAACAACTTCAGGCAGAATTGATATTTTATTGAACTCCAAGAAGACCCTGCCCATAAAATCGAGATCTTCCCCTGCTTTCTGTTCGGGAAAAAGTATGCCTGTTCCGTTTAATTTGCTTCTTCGAATCAGTTTATTGCACGCACTGATATCAGATAAAAGATCAGGGAACTCAATAATGTTTGTATTATGAATGGCTTCACCGAAATGATTCCGGTGCACAGGTACACCAACCCAGCGTCTCGTAGGACTAAAAGATTGTTGAACCCCAACGACCATATCAGATGAATTTTCCTGTGCCATTGCATACATATGCTGATATGCTGTTGGAGGTATGGTGTCATCTGAATCTAGAAATGCAACAAATTCTCCAGCAGCATGCCTTAATGCCAGATTCCTAGCCGCCCCTTGTCGTTTTCTTTGTTGCTGAAAAGTTAATATATTATCATGCAAACTTTGGTATTGCTGAATAACCTCCCAACTGCCATCGTCCGACCCGTCATCGACAATTAGTATTTCAATACCTTCTAACGATTGTTCTAAAACTGAATCAAGACATTCCGGTAGATATTTTTTAGTATTATATACTGGTATGATAACACTGAGTCGCATTTTCCTGTGATTTACTAACAATTTGCTTTAATTGAACATTTAACAACTTCTATGAACTAGATTGTCTATGATCTAGACTGGCTTCATTTACCTTTAACCATGCTTGCGAATCCTCACAAAAGGATTCATACTCCGGGAGGACAGCACTGGGGACACCATCCCTCATAACTTTACCCTGATGCAACCATATAACCCTAGAGCACATTTTTTTTACCTGGCCAATGCTATGGGATACCATAATTATAGTCTTTGTCCTCTCACGCATTTCTTCCATCCGCTTGTCAGCCTTCTTTCTGAATGCAGCATCTCCAGTGGACATAATCTCATCAAGAATGAGTATATCTGGACTAACAGCGGTGGCCACGGCAAAACCAAGCCTACTCCGCATGCCTGCCGAATACGTACGAACCGGTTCTTCCATGAACTGACCCAGCTCTGCAAAATCCTCAATCTCTGGAAGGCATTTTACAATTTCTTTCTTACTAAGGCCAAGAAGCGCACCATTTAGAAATACATTTTCCCGGCCGGAAAGCTCGTTCCTGAATCCAAGCCCAATCGAGAGAAGCTGAGCACGTCCATTTGTTATTAACGAACCTTTGTCAGGGGGTAATGAACCGCAGATCAGCATAGCGATAGTGCTCTTTCCTGAACCATTTCGTCCGATGATTCCGACCGTTTCACCTTCGTAAATGGTGAGCGAAATATCCGTAAGAGCTTGGTATTCAAATGATTGCCTCAGCTTCTTATTAAAAGACAAGAGTGAAATTGCATTTCTACTGTAAGCAAGACTGACATTGTTTAAAATGATTGCTGGCTCCCTGTCGGAGGAGTCATTTTCATCCGACTCCCTGTGGGGGGTATCACATTCATTTATTCCAATTTGGGGTGAAGGTACCACTGTATCAATATCGTTTTTCGGGGTTTCTCCTACACGTATGTCGTTTTTTGTGATTGGTGGCAAATATGGTACAGGCTCTCTCCGTTCTCCGTTTAAAAAGAATGACAGCCCATCTCGGCCAAGGCCTTCTATTTCTAATGACAGCGGGGCTAAATAAAAAACACGAGGCTCCCTGAATTCTTGCAAATCAGGAAAGAAAATCTCTGTGGCCTCTTGTTCCCCGGTATTAACATCAAAAGAAACAATTCGCGGAGGTATTTGTTCTTTTTCAGTAGCCCCCCAATGACACACACCACAAAATATTGAACCATCAACACAAGCCATTCCTCTCATATTTTGAATACTTTTCGAAAACTTCGGGTTATAAATTTCAGGTTTGTTTTCCCAGCTTTTTTTGTTAACCGGCATGCCTGCTTGATCTAGCGGATAAGTAGATAGTAGTCCTTGAGCCATCTCTTGAACAAAAAATTGGTTATCATAACATATTCCACCATGTGGCTTGTCCAGATCATTGAGTAAAATCTCGCCTGTGTCAAAGTTTAAAACACAGCCCATGTCTCCGCCGTTCACAGAACTCACCGTCAATAACACTGTTCCCAAGCCAGTCTCAACTATTTGCCTGATATGCCCATATTTAAATGGCTCGGTGATAGTTTCTGGAACTGCAAATAATAGAGGGGCTATTTTATAAAGAAAATGACGCTTAATAAACACTCCATCAACAGAAAACTCGTCCACTGAATTGAAAAGATTGTTAGCAACTAATAATTGTTTTCTTCGAGGAGAAATTAAAATCCCTAATAGGTCAGCTTGTGTCTTTGGCCCTAACAACCACTCGGGCAACGAAATTTTCCTTTTCAACTCAAAAAGTGGTTTGTCTAAATCCAGCACAACAGAATAAACAAGGACTGAGGTTGGTGTTGTGATATAAAGGCAGTCTTGGTGGTATGCCATACCACGTAACTGGTGCGATATGGTTGAGTCTGGTGGATTGTCGACCTGTAAATAGACGAGACCGTGCTCTGAGTCTATTATTCCAATACCTCCACTTTTGCTAAGTGGAGAATGTAAGGTAGCTAAAAAAACTGCCATATTCTTATCTATAACATTTTGATAATTTTTGAAGAGTTGGCACGCATCCAAATTAGCCCAACTTTAACCAGCAGCAAAACCAATAGTAGAAGAAGGGTGAACTCTCCCAAATCGTATACCTCACCAGTGAGAACTATATTTCGGGCAGATGGAAGAATCCACATCATCGGATTAAACTGTAATATGAACTTGAACTGTTCTGGTATACTGGGTGAATCAACGAGTCTTGTTGTAGGATAAAGCACCGGACTAATAAAAAAACCAGCTCTAAGTATATAGGAAATTAATTGACGTATATCTGAAAAAAATACACTAACCACTGAAGAAAAAAGACCAACTCCATAACTTAAAAGAGCTACAATAAACAAAAGTGGAACAATTGCCAATACGTTAAAACTAATAATTGAAAAATTAAATATAACGACTATAAACATTCCTACGAATGCAAAGAAAAAATTAGTTACAACAGGAATGGCAATAAGAACAGGTAAGGGAAAGGCTATCTGCCGAATAACCTGTTTGCTGCCAGATATCACATTCAGAGTAGCCATGATACTTTTTGTAAAAAACTGCCAGATTACAATTCCAGTTAATACAAAAATATGATAATCTTCACCTCCTCTGCCAAAGACACCCTTGACGAGGAAATAATATATAGCCATCATTATTAATGGATCGAGAATCCACCAGATCCAACCCAGTTTGGTTGAAAGAACAGTGGTTCTTATATTAATTCCTACTAGTACTTTAAAGGCCTGGAAATGATCATGTGTATTACGAACAAGTTGAAGCATGGTATATTTTTATGGGGGGGGGAGGGGGAGACAGAATTAATGTAAGCACCAGGTAAGCCACTCCCTGGATCACTCTAGCTTGCTTTTTATTTTTCCTAGCATTCCAAGGTAGCATTGTTTCATGATCACGCAACACCTGTGACCCCGTGAAAGGGGCTCAATATGTAGCTCACCTCTCTACCTAACGGATATTAGCAAGTCGTTAGCTAACACTGGTTTGGGCCGGTAATATAGGCTTCCTCTGCTGATACCAATCAGTTTACTCTATAGGTGAGTTCTTTACTTCACGAATAGTGGAAAGATCAACTAACATTTCAGGAGGAGCTGCAAATTTTCTGTGTTTTTCTGGAAAATCTATATAAGCTTTTTCTTCGCTCAGAGTCGCATGCCAACGTGAAAAAGAATCACGATATTTTGCTCGCACCTCCGATAATCCTCCGCCGTGGGGCCGAATTCCGTGGGTAGTATGATTAGTAAGACTGTTTGGAGTATCAAGACAAATCATAGCTATGGTTTGGGTGGCTTGAAATGCCGGACCAAATATCTTGCGTGCTCTTTCGATTAACTCGCTATCAGCACCAAATCGGATTGAATCCCAGTGCCCCAATCTTTCCTTGAATGTTTTTGCCTCAAATAATGCCGAGATAGATGCTAGTCGAGCAGCTCCGTCAAACGAAGTTTTTCCTCCTTTTACGCAGAAGTTTGTAAATTGACCTTGCTCAGTTACCCTAATCATATAGGCGATGCTGAATTTTATCCCTGGTTCAGCGAGCAAGGGCGATAATTGTTGTTCGATACGCTGTGGGTGAGACCAGTCATCGGCGTCATGACCTGTAATATAAGTACCTGTTGCATGCATCAGGGCTCGGTTCTTTGAAACATAAGGTCCGACGTTAACAGTGTTACGGAGAACTTTAATCCTTGAATCTTCGGTGGCCAAGGATTGTATGATTTGCCATGTATCATCAGTGCTAGCATCATCTACGATGATAAGTTCTATGTTTTTCCACGTTTGATTGAGAATGGAAGAGATGGAGTGAGCAATCGTTGTCTCAGAATTGAAAGCGGGCATTATAACGCTTACCTTAGGTCCCTCTGCAAGGGAATACCCGGGATTCGATGAAATTCTATAAAAAAGTGGTTTTTTACCCTGCTGCAGTTGTAATGGAGCAAGTTGAAATTGTTTTAGGTAAGAGTTAACATTCTGAGTCCATTTCGTGTCATTTTTTATATATTTATTGGCATAAAAGAGGACTGAGACGTTGTTGTCATTGTCACTTCCATGTAATTGCAAGAACTTAATTGCTTTTTTTGTTGTTTTTTTCTGTTCAATCAATGATGCTTCAAAAACAACACGTTTAGGTATAGGAGAGGGACCTTTTCGCAATTTCAGTTTTTTCTGGAAATGCATGATACCAACTCCAGTAGCAGCAAATGGTAGTTTTGCCAGTCCCAAAGGTGTTCGGGTATGCTTGCTGATCACATTTCTCAGACGGTAAGTGGTAGAGCTTCTGATTCTCTTGATAGTGTTTTTGTATTTTTGTGCAGACTTTTGTTCAACAGATATACGTTTCTTAAGTTCCTCGACGGTTTGCCTTTCTTGATCTAATTGTTCCTCGACGGTTTGCCTTTCTCGATCTAATTTTAGGCGGAGAGTATTAATTTCTCGATCCTTGTACTTTATCTGTTTATTAAAGGCCGACTTAAGGTCATCCCGCATTTTGAAAAGGTCATCACGTTCTTTGTGAAACATTGCAATGATGCGCTCAAGCTGATAGATAATCTTTTCTTTGGAGTCCTCGAATTGAGGTGCTTCCTTTTCGGGGCCAAGATCTAAAAAACTTAGATTGCTACGTGAGTCAAACTCGGCAAGAGCCTTCTGTAGGTCTCCTTCAGCACCAATATGCGTCCAGAATTGTTCGAACTCGACCTTGGGGTTGCTAATATCAATATGAAAAATTTGGGTTTTATCTTTTAAGAATAAGTTAATGTTTTCAGTGACTGTTCTAATATAGTCGAGACAGGGGTCGATTCCAAGAAGGCGAGATTGGAGTATACCGCGAGCGTATGCCAGAACAATCATTCTTGGGTACGTCCAACGTTTGTTATAGCTCTCAGCTACATCCTCTGCAGCCCTGTATAGATGAACATAGACAGCGTCGTTCCCGTATTTTTCATCAATCCTTCCCAAAAACCATGCCAATCGATTGTCGATTTCGATATGGAAGTCAGGGTAAGCTAGGCGTTCATCACCAAGTTTTGTGCACCGAGTCTCATGGCCCGATGTAAAGTTGGATATATGAGTACATGCCTTTGCAAAAGTTTTCGATCCACATCGCCCCGTGGAAAGAACAAATACGTTTCGTGGCCGATTAGATTCCTCGCCGGATTTATTGAAAGCCTCTTCCATTAGGGTAGCTCCACTAACTCTTATTAGATTATTGTCAACACCGTGGCATTGATTCCCGATAACCTTTAACTGGACTTCTAAGTCAATAGCTGCGGCAATCGAGATAATTGAAGGTTGAACCTTGCATTAAGTATTGGGGTGAACTTTGAGGAGGTGGTTAGCCTTTGTAAGCGTATTGATTGAACAGCTTTCTTGCTATCTGGCCAAGAGCATCATTTCCCAGGCTTCACAATACGCATTTTTTGTTCCAAAGTTATTCTTCATGAAACACAGAGCAAAATACTGTTTGAGCTTATGTTTGCCAAGCACTTCATGTGCTCCTTTATTCATTGTTTGCATCATTTTTGATCAGTAGAAATCGTTTTAAAATTTGTACATACTCGTTTACCTGATCCATATATTGATCAATCAAACGACAATAATCTCTCTTTTCTAATAAAATCTACTGGAAATTTAACCGTTTCTTCAATTGAGAAAGCCAGTAAATCGATCCATCCGGTGAGAGATGATGGTGATCTCGATGAGTTGATTGACCATTTTTCATGAAAAAATTGCATGTATTATTGGGACACTGGACATCTCTCACTTGAATAAATTCTGGAACTAACTGCTCGATAGTTTCATTATATGCTAACTCTCGTTCTACTCTGCTTTGATCCGGGACGCATCGCCTTTCAATTGCTTCATTAGAAATCAGATATCGAGGAACACTAGCGCAAAGGGAGATATTATTACCTGGTCGAATAAAATCACCTAGCAAAAGGACATTATGCCCCCTGTTTTTTAACTTTCGAATAATGATATTTGAAGAATTGGCAACCACATCAGGAGAACCACGTTTGGCACTCGTCAAGATCACGTTTGTCGGTTTATAATCTGAAAGGAATGCCATCATTGCTTTGTTTCGCTCAATACACTTTGCTTGGAGGTCCTCACGGCCATTCAAAGATCTGACATAGTTGCCAAATCCATTTTGTGGTGTACAGCCCGTAGAGTACGCTATGTATATGTTGTAATTTGGAAAAGTGGCTGACATTCCGCCTACTAGATGCAATGCATGGCTATCACCCCATATGAAAATATCTCGATCAGAATTCCTGAAATTTTGGCATGTTAGAAGATCTCTAGGCATATCCGGGGCGAAGGTCATACAATAATTGCGAAGTTGCAAACTACGCCATTCGGAATTTGTTTTAGTGATTCTCTCTTCAGGAATACGACTATCGAAGAATCTCGGAGATATGTACCCTAACCCTGATGTGAGTAATGCAAGAAAAGTCACTCCAACCAGAAAAGTTGGGCTTTTCGCCAATCGTTTATTCGATATTTGACCCTGATTACGAAAAGGCTGTTCAATAAATTTGTAGAAAATATACGCAAGCGTCATTGATGCGCAGACAACCATCACCTGTTCTTCGAGGGTCAAAGCTCTTAGAGTCCAACTTTTCCAGAATACAATGATAGGCCAGTGCACTAAATACAATGAGTAACTGATTAATCCGATTTGAGCAGTGAACAAATTCCTCAGTATCATTCCTAGATAACGTGAAGTTCCCCCCCAAATTACAAATGCAGCGCCGATACAGGGCAGAAGCGCGTTATAGAATGGAAATATACTTTGATCATTCAATGTTAATACGGAATAGGCAATAATTATGAGCCCTACAGCCAAACTGATTTCACGCACACTATTCGGTGCAGGTTGACGCTTGGTAGCCCAAACCATCAAACCTCCTATAACGAATTCGAACACACGAAATGGGAGCATATAAAAAGCTGTTTCTTGACCCGCTGACAGCAGCGATGTTACATAAGCTGGTAACGCTAGATTATGTACTAATTGTGTCTGAATAATTACCCAATTTAAAAAAAAACTTACTCCACCAATAACAATTAAGACTACGGGTAATGATTTCTTTATTTTTATAATAACAACGAGGAATAACGGCCAAAACAGATAAAATTGTTCCTCGACAGCTAAAGACCACAAATGGAGTAAAGGCTTCAATGAAGCATCTAAGTCAAAATACCCAACGGTATTCCAGAAATAAAAATTTGAGACACTTAATACGGCGGCAGAAAAGGAGTTGGTAAAATAGTTAAATTGTTCATCAGAAAAAAGGAGAAAAGCGAACAAATAACACAATAATAATGTTACAAACAATACCGGTAAGAGTCGTCTGCTCCTGCGTACATAGAAATTTGAGAAACTAAATTTTCCGGAAGCCTCGATTTCAACAAGTATCAAACGAGTAATCAAGAAGCCACTTATGACAAAAAAGATATCAACACCAACAAAACCACCTTGAAAGAAAGGGACTTCAACGTGATTGAACAAAACACTTAATACAGCAATTGCTCGAAGGCCATCTATGTCTGATCGATATTCTGTGTTTTTGTTTATTGCTGATTTATTCATAATTTTAACCACTATTTTCCGATCAAATCACCTTAAAATAATTTAAATACAATCAGATATACAATCATCATATTGCAAAAAAAACAATCGGTCACATTAGCCCAATTCAGGCCCTGGTAAATTGAGACTTAAAAGACACAAAACTTTTTTTCAAAAGGATTTATAATCTCTCTAGAGTTGTCGCCTGCAAATGAACATGAGATTGCGAGCAAATGGAGGGGTACCAAATAAGAGAGGAGCAAGGAGGAGACTAATTTTGTTACTTTTTGGCACCTTTTGCGGTCAACAGAATTTGTAGCAAGTAAAAAGGTAATAAAAATGTATTCTTACCCGGTTTAGTTAATGCTTTCACAATGACTTGTCCTATTTGAAAGGTGGGAGAGTTTCTTAATGCAATAAGTTTTTGATCTTTATCATTTAATTTTTGTTGAACTTCAGTCATTTCTGAATTCAGAGCTAATATTTTAATACGATGGTTTTCGTTTTCATCCCTTAAATCGATACATTCTTGAAGATATTTGTTGGCATTTAAAACAGATTTTTCCAAGTCCTTCTTAAGCTTATTGGGCTCAAAATTACCGCTGTGTTTATAGACGCGTTGTGCCTCGATTGCCCAACCTGAAAATTCGTCCATCGCAGCACGACATTCCATTATCGCATCCATGAGAGCGTGTCGATCAAATTGATCCCCACGACATTTTTCTAATTGCGCTTGCAATTTTATTACGTATCTGTTCGTTACTTCGTCGTCATTAAGAACAGCCCGATTAACATACGGTTTAATAATTTTTCTTATAATTTGAGTTATGTCCGCATCGTTACCCCAAAAGCTATCTAACTTTGTATATCTAAGAAGCTCTTTAGCCACTTCAGGTGCTCTATTTGTGAACCAGTCTTCGTAGTGGACGATGAAGCAATTACTACCAGTTTGATAAATTGCCTCTGTAATGTTGGTTAGCCAGAACAATTCCCTTGTGCTCGGGCTATGAGCCTCTTGTCTTGGCATTGACGCTACAACACTTTTCGGTTGCCTCGTCGCGAGAATATATAAAGGGATAAGGTCTAGTTCGTTGAAAACCTGAGTCCACATAGGAATATACAATGCTGTTTGGGGATCTTTGAACCCAAAAATAGTAGAATTATCCCTTAGCCTGTCAGAAATAATAGATTTCAAACGAAACTTTATTTTATTGGTGACTCCTTTGCTAAGCCAACCGTCAGGGGGTGGCATAGTTGTTGGAGACAGATGCTTAGTTAGTTTCGATTGGAGCGCAAATATCTCCGAGTCTTCATATGGAGCAAATGGATTATGCTCTTCAGCAGAAATCATATCCTTTGAAACAGTCATGCCAAAGCTATCCAATAATTGCATGAGGATAGAGGCTCCTGACCTGCTAGGTCCAATGATGACAATGATGTGTTTGCGGTTTTTCATAGCAGGTATCAGTTTTGTATATATTTTTCCGAAATTTAAACGAGTGTTGTAGTATGTAATACTACATTTTTTTTAAAAAAACTAATAATCGGCTACATTAAACAATAAAGCAAGGGGCTTCCTTCCTTGAAGATATTTTGATTGAGTTATGCTTTAGTTCTTCTTCGTCGATTTGCCATGTATGGTTGAATGATTTTTTTCTACGGACAACAGCCATATTAAATACATCAGTTGTCACAATGTTTACAGGTGTGTCTATAGAGGCAAGAAAGACATTGTCTGACCCTTTTGGAATGTCATTGTCCCATGGGTATTTTTTCATAAGTTGTGTTGTTGCACCAATGGTATTTCCTGATACATACATTTTTCCAGGATATTTTTGGTGATTATATGGTATCAGACAAAGTGGTGATCTATTGCTCTTTTTTGTGTACCAGTAGGACTCATCTGACTCATAGTATGTAAAACGAGATTGAGATTTTCCAAATAGATCAATGTCTAGTGCTTTTGTGTATAACATCATGTCAGAAATGTAATGTTCAGAATACAAGTCATCATCATCCATTTTAAAGCAATAACTGCCATTAGCAGAAGCTACACCCATATTAATGGATAAACCTAATGTTGTTTCTTCTGGGACAACTAGTAACCGAATGTTACAATCTTTTTCTTCTATTTTAGCTTTTGTTATAGAGGATGATAATGGTCCGTTGTAAATAATTATCATTTCTTTGTTTTTATATTTTTGATTTTTAAATGTTTTTATACAATTTTCAATATGACTTTCTCGCTTTGAAGCAAATAATGTTGAAATGAGTGGCAAGCTGTTATTAATTAAGGGAACACTAGCAGCCTGGCAAATTGTTTGAAATCGATGGGTAAAAGTATGCTCTGAATTAACTTTTCTCCAAGCGAGGTGAGCAAGTTTTTCTCTGTATAAGTCATCTTCTTTGAAACGATATAATTCTGTGAGAATATCTGAGTTATTTTTATGTTGAGCAACAATGTCTTTTCTAATGTCATCTTTTAATAATTCCCCTAAATGTAAAACAGGTGTTCTGCAAGCAGCACATTCCAAAGCCATCCATTGTTGAGTTGTACGCGTTGCCAAGCTTTTTGATATCATTAAAAACGCAGATGCATATTTGAGCGCAACAATGCGGCTAGCAAATGTAACACAACCAAGAATATTATTGTTGAGATCATCAAAAAAAGAAATTCTTCCCTTAAGTAATTTATACCTTGACTCTATAATAGACAGACCATATTTTTTTACATCTTTTAGTAGAGTTACGTGTTCGCCGTACTCCTCAAGGTCACATATGCCGTCATAAAGAACATTAAGAGAGGCACTTCTAGAAAAATCATATTCACGGAAGGGGTGGTAGATTGCAGGTTGGATAGCTGGTAGCAAAACAGTAGCTTTTATCCCTGCGTTACAGAGTGCTTCTACTGATCGAGTGTCTGCACAAAAAACATAATCAAAATATGCTGCAATATTTTTGTAGTGTTCAATATACTGGAAATCTTGAGTAATCCAAAAAACAGAAGGTACATTATTCTTCTTCGCTAAACTAAGAATTCTAATGACATCACTTGGACCTTTTGATAAATTATTTAGAGGTAGATGCCAATCTCCTGTAGCTGTAGCAATGCAAGATTCTACTAACAAGAGGTCAGGTCCACCATGCATCATGGTTTCTTCCCAACTATTTTCTGTCAGCAAAAGTAAATTGCATTCGTAGCGGAACCCGTGAAACAGTCGTTCACTAACGATAGCAGCGATTTTTATGGATGTATTTACTGTTTTTTTAATAGGCGAGATATGTGGCACATGCGGTTGCCAGAACTTTATATTGTCTAGTATATTTTTTCGCATTTTTTTCTTACGGCAAACGTTTGTAAAAGGCTTACTCAGTGCCGATATCAACCAACGTAACCTCAAATTCTAGTTTTCGAAATTGTTGCGTCGGTGGCTCAATCATCCTGAAATTGTTATTTGAAAAAGCGTTTTCCATTTATTTGTTTAAACTCAAGTTTCTGAGTTTTCATATGCTACTGTAAATAAGCTGTTGCTTGATGTTGCACTTAAGGCAAAGCCTGGCTATTCGCCGCATTGTCTCGACCATGCTGAGGTCATCTTTCTCGTCACTGCAGGCATAGAAAAGGGAACCGAGCGCGTTTTGGGGTCATCATGATAGCGTTGCTTATCTGGCAGGAAAACATAACGACTCATAGCGATACTAATATGTCGGATCAAGCCGCCATACGTAATGATTTTAGATTTTCAGTCAAACCAGAATCTTGAGATGAAAAATGAAACTGGTCTCTGAAAAGCAAAGCATGCCATAGTAAGGGATAAGCTGACAAAACGATAGTATCCTCATGTAAGACCTGTCTCGTATCTCAGCTCTTCTCTATTGCCAATCCACGGTACCAATTTACAGTTTTTAAGAGACCTTCTTCCAGTGTTGTTTCTGCCTGCCAGCCCAGTATATTTTTTGCTTTTGTCGTATCCGAAAAGTTTCGCTTCACATCGCCTAATCTTTTTTCTGCGTATTCAAGTTTAATTGACTTCGTAGGATCTTTTTTTGCATATATGTTAACAAGATGCTCGGCAATCCAGCCAACAGTAGTCTCTTCACTTGTTGCTATCTGGAAGGTCTCGCCCCCTATGCCAGGTTTCTCTGCTGCGATACGAATGCCCTTAACCAGGTCATTTATGTAAAGAAAATCTCGAGTCTGACTACCATCACCATAAATTATTACTGGCTCATTGCTTTCAATCTTCTTTATAAATTTAGCCACTACACTGTTTTTTTTTCCCGAAAAAGGCCCGTATACGTTGCTAAATCGAAGTACTACTGTCTCAATGTCAAAGGTCCTTGAGTACGCAGAACAATAGCCTTCTCCAGCAAGCTTGCTTGCTCCGTATGGTGAAACTGGGTGAGGTGGCATCTCTTCATGGATAGGTGGTGTACACTCACCGGCAGGGGCCCCGCTTGAAGCAAATATGAAGCGCTTCACTTTGTGAATTCTGGCACCCTCAAGATAATTAAAAGTACCAATGACATTTGTAACGCAATCCTTACGAGGATTTTCAACTGACAAAGGGACGCCGGTGTTGGCTGCAAGATGGAGGAGAACATCAATGCCATCACAGCAACTTACAGCCAACGCCTCATCCAGTATGTCGCCAGCTATCAATTGGACCGCCCCTTCATCGCGAAATGGTGTCGGTTGATTACCTTCAACAAAAGTGCATACACTACCTAGTTCCTCGCGAGTACCTACAGATAGATTGTCTACTACTCGGATATTGTGACCACCTTCATTAACGAGATCCTTAATGACCTTTCTGCCGATAAATCCACATCCGCCAGTGATGAGCCAATTCATTACCATTTCACGCCCCTAAATATAACGTCTTTTCGTATATTTTTTTTTGACGTTTCAACGACATGAAACATAGCCTTCAGCGATTTATCTGTTAAGTAATGCGGTTCAACTCCAAGGTCGAGTAACCCCTGATAAGTTGGATTGTAATAATGTTCTTCTGCTTCTTTACGGGGGTTTTCAATCTCTTTTATCTCGACAGCATAGCCTAATTCTCTTCCTACTTTCTGAACTTTTCGGGCAAGTTCATTTACCGAGAAGGTTTCCATGATTTGATTGTAAATTTTAAGTTCACCTTTGTTGGGCGGATTCGTGACACTTTTATGGATGCACTGCAGAGTGTCATTAATGTTTATATATCCTCTAGTCTGTCCCCCCTTACCATACACTGTCAGCGGATATCCTACAATGGCCTGGGTTATGAACCGGTTTAAAACCGTACCGAATATTTCATCATAGTTGAATATTGTTTTTAAACGTTCATCTATTGCAGATTCCGGTGTTTCTATTCCATAAACAGGTCCTTGCATTAAGTCAGTTATCTGTAGCCCCCACATGCGAACAGCAAACCACATAAGATCCGTGTCCATGATCTTTGTAGTGTGGTACAGAGAACTAGCCTGCCTGGGAAATAAGAACCTATCCTTTCTGCCCTTGTGCTCAATGTCAAGCCAACCTTCTTCTATATCAATATTTGGAGTGCCATATTCTCCCATGGTTCCTACATGAACCACATGGGTTTCGGGGCTCAAGTCACGGATAGCAAACATTAAGTTGTTGGTGATAAGCAGATTATTGACGATAGTCGTATTCGCATATTTGTAGTTCAAGAGTGAGTAGGGAGCAGATGGTTGCTCTGCATAATGAACAACGGTTTTCGGGATTCCCGTAAAGGTATCGTCAATAGCCCATTGATATTGTACCCGTCCCTCAAAAAAGGAGCGCATCAGTTCTGGCTCCTGCAGGTTTCCGATCACTACTTTGATTTCTTTACCTGTCTTTTTATGCCAAATTTTGGCGCGTTCAATAAGTGTAGGAACAGGGTAAAGCATGCCAACATCTAGCTCGGTGCAGGCATTACGGCGGAAGTAATTATCCACTGCGGTAACCTGATAGCCAAGTTTTGAAAAATACATAGCCGTGGGCCAACCCAGGTAACCGTCTGCACCAAGAATTAAAATGTGATTGTTGTTTTTCATTCTATTTCAGGGTTTCCTTAATAATGTGTCTTGAGCCGAAACACATTGGCTCATGATCTTTGACAACTCGCACGCTGTGGGACTAACCAGCACAGACCCTTTATCACCCCCCCACTATGACGTTGAAAAAAGGGAGCATACGATGAATATAGAATCATTAGACGACATGGAGCTTTTCGCCCTTTGTCTTTTTTAATCCCTGACCTGTTCCTCGTACCCATCAAAAAATGCGTCAAATTTTGAATTGTGATTACCACTGATTTTCAGCCACATTTATTTTGGGGGTTCGTCACTATATGACAAACCCGCTATGTCATAATTCTCCAAGAGCAAATTAAGCGGAGGATAGACATGGCGAAAAATCAAATTCAATTTCAGAAGGGCTTGGGTTTAACCAGTTCTCTTTCCCAGTATGGCGACGAAGCAAAATGCTACCAAGCCTTGTTTACATTTCGGTGGCCCAATGGGTTTAAATGCCCGCGATGGGGCCACCCCGGACATTGCCACATTGCATTACGTAAAGTTCTCCAGTGCAATTATTGCCATGCCCAAACATCTTTGACTGCCGGGACCATATTTGCGGCAACCAAGTTGCCGCTCACCGTTTGGTTTCTTGCGATATACCTGCTTACCCAGTCAAAGAGCGGTATCTCTTCGTTAAGCCTGGGGCGGCCCCTTGGCGTTTCTGCAAACACTGCGTTACGCATGAAGCATAAGCTCCAGCAGGCAATGAAAGAAAGAGACGACACCCAACCATTGCAAGCATTGGTTGTGATTGATGATGCATACTGGGGCGGCAAGAAAAAGGACGGCATTCGAGGCCGCGGCGCAACGGGAAAAACACCCTTTGTGGCGTCTGTCTCGCTTACCGAGGAGGGGCATCCGGTAAAAATGCGCCTGAGCCGTGTAAAAGGTTTTACACAACAAGAGCTCAAAGCATGGGCAAAGGTGCATTTAGCTCCCAACACGCTGGTGGTATCTGATGGCCTTAACTGCTTCCCTGGAATAAAGAAGGCGGGCTGCAAGCACGAACCAATCATAGCATATACAGACAAAGGATATGATGAGTATGGTGTTTTCAAATGGGTCAATGTCATGATCGGCAATGTTAAAAATGGGCTACATGGTACTTACCACCATGTGAGCTCCCGTCACCTGCCAAGGTATCTTGCTGAGTTCTGCTATCGGTTCAACCGAAGATTTGAGTTGCATACCATGGTCGACAGGTTGGCATTCATGGCAATGCGAACGCCGCCGATGCCACAGCGTCTACTAAAGTTGGCTGAAGTTCGTTGGTAATCACATTTTGAATTGTATTTGGCGCAACACAGCTTCAGAATAATGTTGGCATAACCACCTTCCACCAAGCCTCTGATCTTTTTTCGTAACCGTGAAAATCGAAGATATTGCAAGCACCACCAGATTCGGTTACCTGGATCCAGGCTTGACTGACCGCCAAAAGTGGTCCATGAAAATGCCAAAGCACTGCAAGTAGCGAAATAGCAGGCAAGGCAGGATGAAATTGATAGAAATGCGGTTGAGGGCAAGTTCGGTCATGGCAAACGCCGCTAAAGTTTGAACCGGATCATAATCAAGCTGTCTTGTAACAGTGAAACCGCAATTGTGATCAGTTTCTTGGTAATGAACCCGAAGCGATGGCTGTCCATCATCATTTTATTACTTTTTCAAAGAACAAAAGCTCGATTTGCATTTGCGAGTGTTTGGTGGACGCCTCATCAACTTGTTTACCTTTTGGCCGGGTTCGTAGTCATCGAAGCTGTAAACGGTTAATCGTTGTTCAGTAAACCCTATTTAATTTCAACTCAAGTTTCTTACTTGTTGAGCCAAGCGACTTTTCGCATGGCAACCATATAAAATTATTAGATATTAACGTGAAAAGCCTTTCACTTTTTGACACATTGATTTCTGCGAAAAAGTCAACAATATCAAAAAGGAAAGGCTTAAATGGACATTACCAAACAATACTACGAGCAGCAAGAAGCAAAGCGACTGCATGATCGGGTTGCATCCTTTATCAGTGACTTCAAGGTCGGTACCCTGCTTAACCGCAGCGGCATCAGCAAAATGCGAGGAGCCAAGCCGCTGGAGTTGTTTACTGTCATCTTCTTGCTGCCATTTCAAGGGGTGAACTTTGCCCAGGGAATTGTTGGCAACCCCGCACTGGGGTTCCAGAAGGATGCTGCCTACGATTTCCTCAAGAGCCCAAAGCATAACTGGCGGAAGTTCATGCTCGGCTTGGTTGAGCTCGTTGTTCGCTTCTTTGATGTGCTGACTGATGAGCAGCGAGAAAAGGTACTGATTTTTGATGACAGTACCTACGACAGATCTCGGTCCAAAGTTGTAGAGTTGCTGTCCTGGATTTATGACCATAACAGCGGCAAGAGCCTCAAAGGTTTCAGGCTGTTGACGCTGGGCTGGTCTGACGGAGCCAGTTTCTTGCCGTTGGATTTTGTACTGTGCGCCTCGACAAAGCCTGACAAGCGTCTCCAGGGAATCCGTAAGCAGATGGATAAGCGCTGTTGTGGATACAGAAGGAGGCAGGAGGCGATAACCAAATCGACTGCTCACCTGGAAACCATGGTCAAACGGGTGCTGGCCAGGGGGGTACATGCCGACTATATCCTGATGGACAGTTGGTTCTGTTTTCCTTCTCTGCTTGCGGTTCTTGGTCAATATTTGCCAGTTATCTGCATGGCGAAAAATATGCCCAAGATATTCTATCGCTATCAGGGGAAGTGGCTGACTCTCGGCAGGCTGTTTAGCCAGTTGAAAAAAAGACCCGGCAAGGCAAGAATACTTGCCAGTGTGGTAACGGAGACCAAACAGGGGCAACAGGTCAAAATCGTCTTCGTTCGTCACCACCAAAAACGGAAATGGCTGGCGGTGCTGTCGACCAGGATTGATTTGCCTGATGATGAAATAGTGCGGATCTACGGCAAGCGCTGGGACATTGAGGTGTTCTTCAAAATGATGAAGCACTACCTGAATCTTGAACGGGAAACCCAGTTGCGTGATTATGACGGAATGGTAGCGCATATCACCATCGCTATGTCCCGATACATATTCCTGTCGTTTGAGCAGCGATGTCATGATGATCCGAGAACCCTTGGGACCCTCTTTTTCGCCTGCAGCAGCGAAATGAGAGACCTTAATCTGCTTGAGGCACTGCAACGCTTGACCAGCCTTGCCATGGAGAAAGTACGTAACGTGGGCATCGTGACTGAAGATGTCGTGCTTTTGCTGGTTGATACGATCATGAGCGTTGCAGTTGACACAATTCAAAAGAGCCGGAAAATGTCTTGTTTTAATGACAGTATTTTAGTGAGTAGAACTAACTGTAGAGTAGAGCGCTAATAATCAGCATTTCCCAGACCTTATACAGACGCCCCGCCGCACGCGGCTACTACGTGTCTGAAAAGTCGCTTGTCCTATCAGCGCCCCCTCGTCAAACCGGACATGCGATTTTCCCGCATCCGGCTTTCCTGTTGTTTTCACATCATCACTCTCGCGGTGGAGGTCAGGCTTTATAGACGGATCAGGCCAAGGTGCTCGTACACAAACCCATACCATGTCATCCCTTCCGGTGGGCGGACAGGACGCTGACTCCGACGTTTAAGGTGCTTAACAAACCGGTGGCAAAGAAAGTAGTTCATGCGCTGAAATCTCATTCCATGGTGAAAACGATTAAAGTAGTGCTTCCACCCCGCCACCTGACGGTTAACTCGAGCGACCAGTTCCGCAATTGGAATATACGTCGTCTGCGCGTTCACTAGTTGGCGGACAGATTCCCGCTGACGAGAGCAGGCTTTCTCACTCGGCTCGACGCTGAGATAAGACTGTCCGGAATTATACATACTGTGCTTGAAACGGAAGGTATAACCAAGGAAATCGAAGCTCTCCCCAGTTTTTCTGAGGTTACGGACAGAGGTCTTCTCTTTATTAATCGACAGCCCCATCCATACCTCAACAGTATCTTCCACCCAAGTAAGCATTTTCGGCCCAATGTATCTTGCCAGAATAACAAAATCGTCCGCGTAGCGGACAATGTGTGCCTTGGCAAAGCAGGCCGGTCCATCTTTAGCATGAAACTTCTTGTCCAACCAGTGCAGATAAAGGTTGGCCAGCAGCGGCGATATTACTCCCCCCTGCGGTGTCCCCATTTTCCTGCAATCAGCACCCGGTGGTCGACGCTGCCCCTTGGGCGATTCCTGCACTGGTGCTTTCAACCACATGCGAATCAGACGAAGAACACTCCGATCCGATACCCGCATTCCCATGCACGCCATCAACTTATCGTGCGGAATGGTATCAAAATACGCCCTCAGGTCAGCATCATAGACTGCGGTATAACCCTTCTCGACAACGGTCTGTATTTCAGACAGTGCATCGTGGGCCGACCTCATTGGTCGAAATCCATAGGAACTTTTAAGGAAATCCGCCTCAAAGATTGGTTCCAGAATCAGCTTGGCGGCAGTCTGTATAACTCTGTCACGAACTGTGGGGATCCCCAGAGGACGTTCTCCGCCATTAGCCTTTGGAATCATTACCCGTCTTACCGCTTGCGGCTTGTAGAGCTTTGCCTTCAGCAGGGTATGTATCTCCTCAAGAAAGGCTTGCTCTCTACCGGGAGAGGTCTGTATCTGCTTGGTACTTATTCCATCCACCCCTGGTGCACCCCCGTTACGGACCACCAGAGCCCAGGCCGCCGCAAGTACGTCTTGCCGGTAAATCCGGTCATACAAAGAATAAAACCGAAATCCCGGCTCCCGCTTCGCTTTGATGTACAGTTTCTTCCTCAGCTTGAAGAGTGGTTCGGGCAGACCAAGTTGATTCACCTGAAAGGCAGGCGACAACAAAGAGTCTACATCTTCCGTAGTGGTCTTTTCAGACAAGCGGCACTCTCCTTCCGATTTCAAAACACATCAACAGTAAGGCCCCTTCGCTCCACGGGAGTTACCCCGCTTCAACACTACTATGGACCTCTCCGACTCCCACTGTCCCGGCAATCAAGGTTATGTATTCCCTCAACGCCGTCAGGGTACGACCCTCAGGGCAGTGGGCCTCCCAGGTTCCTGACTGTTCTTTCTCCACGTGCCGTCCCCAAACACCCCGAGGAGCCATGCCGCTGCAAGCGTTGGTTTCTTCACGACATGTGCAGGCTTCACCATTTCGGGCAGGCTGGCCACTCCCATAGAATTTACGAGGCCGAATCGGGTTCATTTACATTACGGCTCATGGATTCGTCCACCGGGGCTTCGACTGCACTGTTACCAGATACAACCGCCCGGCTTCCTACATACCCAACCAACAATTTATATGGTAAGCTCCTTTCAGCTTACAAGATCAGCCAGACTTTGCCTGGCGCACCCGAAACTTAAGGTTCAAGTGGTTGAGAAATATTCAGGAATAGACCATTGGAATTCTAGCAGGACCTAGCAGTACTGCGTTTCGGCGCCATACTGAAAAAAAGTACAGAACTCTAGGCCTTCTGAAACTGAATTTAATTTTCCGCCAAGACAATCTTCCCTTTGACGTGCTTTTGGAAAATTACGACATGACCACTTTACCACCTACCGACAAACCTCTAAATTAAATTTGCTAAAATAATACAAGAAGCCCCCTTATCCTGCAAATATGAGAAAGACCCCAAAATTTCCTTCTCACTTCAACTCCCCCAGCGAACAGTCCTATTACCTTTCATTCCACTAAGCAGCCCCAAGAAAGCACCACTTATTGATAAAACATAATAATAACACAACCTAATGATTCTTTTTTTTGCTTTACTAGAATATTTATTTCCATCATTTTGACAAACAGCCCTGCCAAATGCAGATAATATAAAAATTAAACAAGGCGGAATTACTGCTACTAAATAGTAAAAATTCATTCCAACAATGGACAATATGATACCTGACACAATATATGCCAGCAGTGCAGGAAAAACCAGCCTTCTCAGTAAAATCTTTGTGACAACCTGCAAGGAAAAAAAGCCATATTTAAAAGGATTTAAAATCTCCTTTACCAATACCAAAGAATAAACAGCTCTCTCTCCAATTCTTTTTTTCCGAGAAAAAATATCCTCAAAACTCTCACTCAAGGCCTCTACAGCAAGAGCTGCTCCATCATAAACAATTCGATAACCTTGGAGTACAACATACAAAGGACGCAACAAATCGTCATTTGCATCTTTTGGCAACTCGACCACCAAACTTGACCTGACAGCGAACAAGGCCCCACTCCCCCCAACCGGCATAGTGACCAAGCCCTCAAGACTTTTAACCCATTGAGAAAATTGCAAAAAAAATGATTCTTCATGAGCGACACCATTCACAACGCCCTCACCCACGTTAACAAGTCGCCCGACTACACACCCTACTTTTTCATCACAGAACTTCGATGCTACACTTAGCAAACAATTGGAATCGAGCATACTCGACGAGTCAGTAAAAAGAATAATATCGCCAGAGGTTTCCCTAAAAGCCAAGTTCTGACATGCAGTTTTCCCTATCCTCCCTTCGTAACGCAACAGGCAAATACCCTTATGGGCATAACTACGTACTATTTCATCAGTCAAATCATCACTACCATCAGAAAAAACAAAAATCTCAAGTAAAGAATTTGGATAATTTAAGCTTAAAGTGTTTTCAATCTTCTCACCAATCACTTTTTCTTCATTATAACATGCTATTATTACTGAAATTTTCGGCAAATTACCTTTAGTATCACCATACAAGGGTTGCTTGCTTTTAAAAAAAGGGGGTACTCGCGACCAAAAAAATAGCAAAACAGGGTACAACAAATGAACATATAACAAAAATATCAAACTGAAAAAAAAAATTAACTTTAACGAGAAAAGCATATCAACGAATCACCTGTCCTGTTTTTCTAATCATTTTCTCCTGGCCAATAACGTTTTGCCGGGTGTTCGTCCGAAACAGTCTGTACCAACAAATTATTCTCTCTCAAGAACTCAAGTAATCTCTTTTGAGTCATAGGTTTTTCATTAGATGAATTATAT
The DNA here is from genome assembly GCF_055398265.1 of Desulfogranum aggregans. Taxonomy (NCBI): domain Bacteria; kingdom Pseudomonadati; phylum Thermodesulfobacteriota; class Desulfobulbia; order Desulfobulbales; family Desulfobulbaceae; genus Desulfogranum; species Desulfogranum aggregans. The sequence goes on from NZ_AP042447.1 coordinate 2,349,821, forward strand.
GGGTTACTCACCTTATCCGAAATTATATTTTCATAGTCATATGATATATCACGATATACACCACGAAAAGCCGGGAGGACAACAAAGTAATCTGGCAATTCTACAGCCCTTCGCATCTCCTCATCGCTCATTAATTCTTCGTAGAGCTTCTCACCAGGCTTTGTACCAATCTCAACAATTTCTATCCCCTTTGGATCATAACCATATTTTGGAGCTAACTCCGATATCATTACTTCAGCGAGGTCCCTGATCTTAACAACAGGCATCTTGGTAACAAACACTCCACCACCGCGTGCTATAGCAGCTGAATCTATGACTAATTTGACAGCCTGTTCCTTTGTCATCACAAAACGCGTCATGTCGGGATGGGTCAACGTCACAGGCCCGCCAGTAAATATCTGCCTTGCAAAAATTGGAATTACCGACCCACTAGAACCGAGAACATTCCCAAATCTTGTTGATGCAAATATCGGGCCTTTGCCCCTTGTGTTACTATTTGCGGCAGTCATCAATCGTTCCCCCATGAGCTTTGATGTGCCCATAACATTAGTTGGGTTCACAGCCTTGTCAGAACTCGTGAATATCACTTTTTCAACCTGACAATCTGTTGCTGCGAGAATGACGTTTTGAACACCATTAATATTTGTCTGCACCGCTTCATAGGGAGAACGTTCACATAATATTACATGTTTTAATGCGGCAGAATGGAACACAACATCTATACCTGCCATCTTCCTTGTAATTTTTTCACGATCTCTAATATCAGCCAAATAAAACTGGGCTCTTTTATCTTTAATAAATTTTTGCTCTAAAAAGAACAATTCACTCTCATTATTATCTAGGCCAATGACTTCATCAGGTTCATACCCACCTGTAAGCAATAATTCTATAAGACTTGAGCCAATAGTTCCGCATGCTCCGGTAACAAGAACCCTCTTTCCCTCAAGACAATACAGACTCATAATTAACACACCAAAAAATATTATTGAATTAAGCCTTAATCGTTATTATTCAAAAAAACTAATTATCTAAAAATAAATTCATATGCAGCTTTGCAAAGTTATTATATCCTAAAATATATTCTTTATACTCCTCGATTATGCGCCCTCGCTCAAAAATTGCCTGAGCAATCATCTCTGCGATGACATCAGAGCGATCAGGATAAGGAACAACCAGTCTGGAGTGGAGATAAGGGTGATCTTCAAAAAGGTGAGAATTTGGTCCAAGAAGACAGGGAACGCCTACGGCCAAGCTCTCCAAGGGCAACATAGGTGCACACTCACTCAGGGTTACGTAGAGGTTCAAATCCATCCTGGCCAGGGCCTCTGGCATTTCCTCCTGGGGTACCGGTTCCGCTCTGTGAACCAAGTCGATCCCAAAAAAACGGGCAAACTCAACAGCTCTCTCGTTTTGGCCTACCACATGTACCTTGGCCTGATCCAGCATAGCGGTTGCTGCCAGCATGGCATAGGGGGTTTTTCTCCAGATGGGTGCCAAGGCCCATAGCCCAATATGGGGAGGTTCCTTGAGCGGCCGTATCTTCCCCTCCGGTACTCGTTTAACATAGTTGGCAATGAAGCCGGTCTTTGCCCCTGTCCGCGCCACAGCTTCAGCCATCCCTTTCTTGGCAAAGCCGAGCTTCCTGATCACCCCTTCTTTATGCAACCGGCTCATGGTTAGAAATGCATGCCAGACATAGTCTTCATCGGATTGCAAAAAGCTACTATGCCAAAAAACATATATCTCAACATCCGGTGCTTTTTCCCGAAGCCTTCGCACCAACAATTCATAGGACAGGGGGAAACCGCTGATGAGCACTTTCGTGCACCCAGAGTGCACCAGGAGATCTGCATAACGGCTCGCAGAATATTCATTCAGCTTATCTTCAATAAATAAGCAATGGGAAACAAGATTTTCCGTGGCACTACGCACGCCTCTCCACTCTGGGTGGGTGACGGCTACAACCGCAGGCTGCTCCGCGAGAACAGCAGAAAGCCATTCTTGCTCCTGTTGGGTTGTATACAACTCTTGATCAGTATCACCCTCAACCAGGTCAGAAAGGGCAATCTCCACTCGACCACTTAACGGCGAATAGAGATCAAAGGAATACTCCAGACCATGCACAGTGACAGAAAGAATGCCGCTCCAAGGGTGCTTCATAAACTGAAAACAGCTGGTGGCGGGGACATCAAAGACCGCACGGTCACCGGCAGAAAAGAGCAGTGCAGACTGTTCATCCATTTTTTGCAGGTGCAACGCGCCGGTATGAGATAACTTTTCCCACGCTACCTGAGAAGCGCCGTTCTCATCGGTAATATCAAGCATCCACGCTTCATTTCCTCGGCAATCCTTGTTAGGTATATGCTTTAACCCTATTTCCACTCTGGCCCTTTCTGTGGCCATTTGGCCATCACCATCTATACGGATCTCTTGGCTTTCCGATTGACTCCTTGATGAACCCGTCGCTGCTACAGGGTAACTGCTCTTGTCGATAAGACCCTTTCTGGCTCTCCTCACCTTTTCTGCGAGCCTCCAGGCCAGGGTCTCCTCCATCCGTTTCATTTCATTTTGGAGCTGAGCCTTTTCCTGGCGCAAGCGATCATTCTCGCCTGCCAATGCCGCCTTTTCGCTGGTTACCGCCTCAATACGCTTGCGTACCTGGGCATTATCTTCCTGATAGGCAGCCAGTTTCCTTTGCACCTCCTGGTGTCCGTTGTATACAGAAAGCACCTGTTCAAGATCAGGGAATAAAAAAAAGTTTTTTTCTTTCAAGTAGCGTCGCCCGAGCGCACTTAATCGCGGGATAAACTGTTCATCTTCACCGCGATCACAGGCTGCCATCAAGAGATTCACCGCTTCTCCCACCAAGCCGGCCCCTCCCTCTGCTTCGACCTCACCGCCGGTGTGGTGCTTCAATCCCTTTTCAACAAATCCGTGGGTTGCCTCTAAATAATTTTCAGGAACTATATGGCGCAACCCAAAAGTTTCAATGAGTCGCTCAACGACCCCCTCCGGCTCATTGACCAACTGGTTAAATGAGAGAAAAAGGCGTGAACAGCCGCGGGTCACCCGCTCTGCGGTGAGGCTATGATTCATCCACAGGTTCAGCCCTTTGTTCAAGGAAAAGCCATCCCTCGCCTCTAGTGACCTCGCGACTTCCATGGGATGACGGACCGGCAGGATACAGACCGGCTGGATATCGCGTTCCAAACAGGCCTTTTTCCACAGAGGAAAAAGGATACTAATACGTGGATCTTTGATACTGAACAGCGTTGACTCGGCAAATTCCTGCTCAAGGAATGCTTCCACTTCCTTTTGAAACGGTACTGTATTTTTATGTTGCAGCCAGTTGTGACCACAGAGAAATGGGTCATCCCAACGGGAGCCAAAGTGTTTTAGGATTTCCTCGTTAAGGGCATAAACTCGCTGGTTTTCAAAAAAACCTTTGGGATTGTCAGCCAAGGGTTCCATAAGCTGCTTGCCCAGCTCTACCCCGAGGAGCTTCAACAAACCTGTCAACGCCGAAGTACCACTTCGATGCATCCCAACAACAAAAATACAGGTCTTACCGTTCATCTCGTTGTCTCTGGGCTGAGTAAAGGACACGTCGTTCTTCAATGGTGCTCAGTGGTAATATCAGGAAAGCCAACAAGAGTGGTTAATGCTGTACAATGTTGTACATCATCACCTATAACCCGAAACATAGCTACATCAATCCGGCGATCCATATAAAACTCTCCCTCATCTTCAACACCCAAAACACCTGCATTTAAAAAGTACACATCTGGATAAAAAAGGCATTGAAAAGGAAATCTCACCAAAACCACCTGGCCTTTCTGCATGGCTTCGCACTCCCTTACCGAGGAGTCAGCTGAGCAACCGCAGATCTCCACACCCTTTATGGTCTTGATCAGCATACCAAACTTTACCTTAGTGATACTCCTGTCAAATTTCACCTGGTACGCATAGTAGTACGTCTTCCCATTTTTCAAAATATTGACCAACGTTCCGTCTTCATCTTCCAGTCTCGGGTTGAAGATCGCGGCACCTTTCCGCTCGTACTCTACTATGCTTGCCGGCACCAGGTGCGGGTCGTAATATTCTGATGTTTCTTGGGTGTGCTTGCCTGCCCCCTCTCGATGCCTTTTTTTCTCACCCTGGTTGTTCTCGATCGTTTCGACCTCCTCCAGTTGTAGGTCAAAGCGATTATCCATCATCCGCATTTGCTGTTTCAATTCACCAACCGTTTCTTCAGGCGCATATATCATTTTTTGATATCTTGAAACCACCTGCTTCGGTTCTCCAGCAATAAGCAACTCACCCTTATCCAGCATGAATGCTCGTGAACAAAGCTCAACAATAGATGTGGTTGAGTGGCTGACAAATAAAATAGTGCCGCCGCGTTCCTGAATGCTGTTGATCTTAGCAAAACATTTTCGCTGGAAAGCCTCATCACCGACCGAGAGGGCTTCATCAACGACTAATATTTCCGGTTCAACACTTATTGCCACGGAAAAAGCCAACCTGACAAACATGCCGCTCGAATAGGATTTGACAGGTTGATCTATGAACTCTCCAATATCTGCAAAGGAGAGAATGTCGTCTAACCGCTCCTCAATTTCAACCTGGGTTAACCCCAGTATGGACCCGTTCAAGTGTACATTCTGGCGACCTGTAAACTCAGGATTGAACCCTGCTCCCAGCTCCAGCAATGCCGAGATACGCCCTTGCACATCCACAGCACCGACAGTCGGTTTGACAATTCCACAAATAATCTGCAAAAGGGTAGACTTTCCGCTTCCGTTTCTGCCAACAATGCCAACCGTTTCCCCCTTATGAATTTCAAGAGAAACGTTATCAAGGGCCCGAAAAGCTTGATGATACGTTCGTTCGCTAGGCAGAAAGGTCTCCACCACACGTTGAATCGGCTTGTTATAGAGACGATACTCTTTAGTCAGATTCCGGATCCGTACGGCAACTGCGTCAGATTTCATCGGTGTAACAAATCCCTTCCGCATTGGTTAGAGCACATCGGCAAACTGCGGTTTGAGTTTTCTGAAAACATATGCTCCCAGCACAAAGACTACCCCGGTAAACAGCCAGTAATAAAGTGTATATTTGGGATGGTGCCAAAAAGGGATAAAATTGATAAATGATTCTCTGTAGCCCTGAACAACGTAATAGACAGGATTTATTTTCAACCATTGCTGTACACGCGGCGACATCATGGAAATATCCCAAAATATTGGTGTTGCCCAAAAACCAACCTGCAGTACCAGGGCCACAATCTGTCCGACATCACGTAAAAACACATTCAGGGATGCGAAAATCCAGGAAAAACCAAGAGTTAAAACAGACAAGCAAAACAGATAGTACATAAACTGGACAACGTAAAATCCGATCCCAATATGCTGCAGGAGCAACAGACCAAAGAGGATAATCAGAAATACTCCATGGGTGATCAGGCCAGACAACAGTTTCACCACCGGTAGAATTTGCGATGGAAACAACGTTTTTTTCACAAGTGGTGCATTACCGACAACCGCACCGGTTGACGCCATGAGGGTTTCTGCAAAAAAGAACCATGGCGCCATTCCGGAGGTAAGCCAGACAACAAAAGGCACATCTCCCATCGGCTTGGATTTAAAACCGACGCTGAACACGAACCAAAACACCGATATCATCACTAACGGCTTGATAAAGGTCCAGATAAACCCAAGCAGTGAACCGACATATTGTTCGGCAATCTCCCGCTTGGCCATGGAAAAAATAAGGTAACGCTGCCGGACAAGCAGCGTGATAAACCTTAGAAATCCCTGTAAAAAAGCTACCATTCCTTCTCCTGCCCCATCTTGGAAATAATTCAACGCCTCAAAAACACATAAACCTGACGACGCACATCTCACGACCTGGCAACACATCAACACGGTGCATCAAAATAAGGCCGGTCAGATTGATCAATACCTATAGTAATGGAATTTCGGCTACGCTATCCGGTGAGCTCCGTACCTGCTTCCACTATCGAAGCGATAGGAAAGATCATTACAGATACATGATAAAAATAGGTAACTGCTCACGGGCACCCCACAGAATCTCCCGGTGGTCGCTTACCTGCGAGGAATAACGCTTGACCAAATCCGGAGCACCAGAGAACAGCTACGGTTCGGAGGATAACGATACTGGGGAGTTACCAGCCCGTGTATAGTAACAAAAAAACTGCAGGGGACCAGCATAGGCTCCATCGCACTCTTCAATGCTTTAGAACAAATACCTCTCTTTGCTTGGTTCACGTGGCGCAATAATTATGTCATTTCGATCCACGCCCCATCGATCAGCAACTCATGCGGCCTGAAGCGCTTTTTATAATCCATCCCTTTGAGATCTTTAATCCAGTAGCCAAGATAGAGGTAAGGTATCTTCTGGTACCTGCAAAAATTGACCAGATAGAGAATGTTATAGGTTCCAAGGCTTCTGTCTGCCAATTCCGGATCAAAATAATAGTACACGGCATTGAGCCAGCCGGCAGCGGCATCAACGACTGCCACACCGACGAGCTGATCATCGACCCGGTAACGTATTTCAAAACAGCGGGTGATGCTAGTAATAAAGAACCCGGTGTAATACCCCTCAGCGTGATTATTGCTGTCCGGATAGCGGGTGACAAGAAACTTTTCCAGCAGGTTGAGGTTCTCGCGAGACATGGTCAAGGGGGCGACGCCTGCAGTTACGTCCCTGTTTTTTTTCAACACGCGCCGCTGATTTCTATCGGGTTGGAATCGCTCGGGTCGGATACGGATCGGCACGCACAGCGAACACTGCGGACAGCGCATGTTGTACAGGGTATTGCCGTTGCGCCTATAACCCAGCGACAAAAAGCGCCCCATCATCACCTCATCCATCCAGCCGAAAATCGCCTGGTGATAGACCGCTATCTGCTCAAGCCCGTAAGGGCAACGGGCCGCAATGTCGACAAAGGAGGTATCGATGGCGAGGCCCACCCCTGCTGCAGGAGTAAACGGGGTGTTCTCCCTCTCAACCACAGCCAGCGCAGCCTCTGTCAGACCAGTCCCTGGTCAAGCATCGCATTGACCACATTGACAAATCCGGCGATATTCGCCCCGGCAACATAATTTCCCGGCATACCATACTCTTCCGAGGCCTGCACGCAGGTGGTATGAATACAGTGCATTATCTGTTTTAGACGGGACTCCACCTCCTCCCTGGGCCACTTTAACCGCATGGAATTTTGCGCCATCTCCAACCCGGACACGGCTACTCCGCCGGCATTCGCTGCTTTTCCCGGCCCATAAAGGATGTTGTTGTCAACAAAAATATCAACCGCACTGGGTGAACTCGGCATGTTTGCCCCTTCACTGACCAGGCCGACACCGTTATTGACCATGGTCTGGGCATCTTTGGCATTGATCTCGTTCTGGGTGGCGCACGGCATGGCACAGTCGGCGGCATGCGTCCAGAGCGGATTATAGTCCAGGCCGGGATCTGCCTCCACGTAAATTGCCTGAGGGTACTTTTCGCAGTATTCGCGAATCCGCCCGCGCCTGATATTTTTTATCTCTTTAACATGCTCCAGCTTCTCCCTGTTAATCCCCTCCTCATCAAAAATGTAGCCGGACGAATCCGACAGGGTGAGCACCTGTCCGCCAAGGTCAAGGACCTTTTCCGCAGTAAATTGCGCCACGTTCCCCGATCCGGAGACGAGACAGGTTTTGCCGTGCAGGGTTTCACCCCGGTGCTCGAGCATTTCCGCGGCAAAATAAACCACACCGTAGCCAGTCGCCTCCGGCCGGATCAGGCTGCCCCCCCAGGCGAGACTCTTTCCGGTCAGCACCCCGCTGAACTCATTGCGCAACTTCTTGTACATCCCAAAAAGATACCCGATTTCCCGGGCGCCGACCCCGATATCACCGGCAGGGACATCGGTATCAGGACCGATATGACGGTAGAGTTCTGCCATGAAGGCCTGACAGAACCGCATGACCTCGGCATCGGAGCGTCCCTTGGGGTCAAAATCAGACCCACCCTTGCCGCCACCCATTTGCAGCGTGGTCAGGCTGTTTTTAAAGACCTGCTCAAAGGCGAGAAACTTGATAATGGACAAGGTCACCGAAGGATGAAAACGCAGCCCCCCCTTGTATGGGCCGATGGCTGAGTTCATCTCCACCCGAAAACCTCGATTGACATGCACCTGCCCCTGATCATCCATCCAGGGAACGCGGAACATTATAACCCGTTCCGGTTCGACGACTCGTTCCAGCACTGCCTGCTTGCGAAACTCCGGGTTTCTGTCAAGTACGGGACGGACCGTCTCCAGCACCTCCTGCACGGCCTGATGAAATTCTTTCTGCTCGGGATCCCGCTGGATAATCCGTGCTATTACCTGCTCCATATTCTCTCTCTGCTCCTTACTCCTCAAAAAATCCTACGGCTTCGGATGTAATGCCATCGACTTTCAGGGTAAACGGTGTGCGAAAACGTACATGGCACGTATAGGCCCCATCTGTAATCAATTCCTGCGCATGCAGCAATTCCCAATCGATAAATTCTCGTTTTTCCGGTTCACTTTCCTCAACCTCACCCTGTTCTTGGTTGATCATCAGGTAGGGAATATCCAGGGAAGTAATATTTTGAAAGAAATGCGACCCCTGGGAAGGTTCAGCATTGATACTGCTGTCCTGGATTTCGATAATCGCCGCCACCCCGGAAATATCATTCCATTGCACAGGAATACCGAGCCACGGGTCTGCCGTTCCCCATCTGCCTGGCCCCACCAGGAGAAAAGGCCTGCCCTCCCGGTGCAGCTTGGCATTGATACGTCCTATCTCTTCAGCAATCTTTCTCGTTGCCGCCCGTTCAAAACACGCTGCCTTTACATAAATGGCATCACTGATCGCATGGTAAAGGCCGTGCCCCAGGGATCGGCCGGAGGCGATGATCGCCCTGCTCCGCTCGCGCGGCTGTATGCCGGAAAGCTTCTTCTCCATTCCTGTTACCACAGGACGCACCTGAAGGAAATACAGCTCACTTTTCAATGGATCCGGATGCAGATCCACGGCAAATTCCACTTCCACTTCACACCCCATGCCCTCGCGTGCCAGGCGGATAAGCTCCAGCAGCAGCTGCGGCAGAGGATAGATATCATATTTTAGGATCGGTGCAAAAGTCAGCACCTTGTACCCCGGGAGATCCGTATCCCTGATGCGATCCTCCTGGCTCAAATAGGTTGAACACAACAACCGCACCGGATGTTCGGCAGCCGCTTCACTCAGCTCGCGATGAATAAGGTTGCTGTTGAGGGTGTGGAGGTCACTGTCCCGGCTGCAGTCCAACGCATAAAACCGACGCTGACTGTTTTTCAAGATGTCAGCTACTGTGGAGAACTGGGGCAGGTACTCCGGATATTTTGGAGAAAAACGCAGGCTGCTTTCCCCCTCGACCACGGTCTTTCCAAACCCGACGGCAATATGGGCAATACCTTCTTTGGCCTCCATCTTACCGACCGGATAATAATTATAGGATTGCGCAACCCCGGAGATTGCCGGGTAATAAAAATCTCCATACCGACGACCCACCACCTGCTGAATGATAACGCCCATGGAATCTTCCTGGGTCTGCCCTATGGAGCGAGAAAAAGCCCGCGGCGCCTCAAACCAGGTGGAGGCATATACCAGCTTGACCGCATCAACAAGCTGGGAAAAACGGACCTCGAATGAAGCATGGGTATTGGGCAGCATGTAGGTCTTGTACAAGCCTGCATAAGGGCGGAATTGTGCGTCCTCCAGCATACTTGAAGAACGAACCGACACAGGAAAATTCACCTCCTGCAGGTAGACTCGCAGGTCCTCCACCAGCCAATCCGGCAAATCGGCCTGAAGAAAACGTGCGGCAATGGCATCATCCGGCTCATCGGCCACAGGCTGCAGACGATTGGCATGTATAAAGTCATCAAAACCGGAATTGGCGATAGCACAGGTCTGCGGAATCTTGATCCCATGGGCTGCAAGAACCGGGTTGCCTTTACCCGCCTGATGCAGGACAGAAGACATATAAGCTATCCCGCGAGCCTTGCCCCCCATCGAGCCGCTGCCGATACGAACGAAGTCGGAAATCTTTGGATCAAAGCGAGCCCTGTTGAATTGCGTCACCACGCCCTTTTGCCTCAACTTTCGCAAAGCATGCACCTTTGAGAGAATATCATCCCGCAGCTCCCGGTCATCTGTTATCTGCACAAAGTGGTGCTTGTGCAGGCGCGCCGCCAGGGCCACCTCCGCCCTCGCCATAACCCAGTTAAAAAAATGGTTGTGGTTTGCATGGTAGCGAATGGACTCCAGCGGAATCGTAGGCAGCTCTTTTTCAAATTCATACAGGGTGGAGACACGGCCCACCTGGGTTAAATCAGGCAAACGAAAAACAAAATCTCCAAAACCAAGGTAGCGAAGAAAAAAATCATGAATCTGCTGGTCAATATTAGAAGCATTTTTATCCACAAAAACCGCTGGAATTTCCTCAGCCAGTTCCTGATTGCGCTGATCTGTACTGAGCATCAATAACGGCAAGTCCTTTTTTTCTGATCGCATTTCCTGCAGGAGCAGATAGCCGGAATCATCTTCCAGCCTTCCCTGGCGGGGGAAACGCGCATCGGACATCACTGAAAAAACATACGGCTTATATCGATAAAACAGATCAAGGGCCTCCTCGTAACTGGCAGCAGTGAGGATTTTTGGCCGGGCCCGCATCTTGAGCAGCCGGTGCTGTTCATTGATTCCTTCTCCAAGAACCGACTGGGTCTGCTTGACCAGTTCACCATAGAGCAATGGAAGCAGGCGTGAGCGGTAGACTGGGGAATCCTCCACCAGAATGATAACCCTGACCATGGCTTTTTCCGTATCAAAATCGACATTCTGTTGGTCTTCCACGTTTTTGACAATGGCCAGCAGGATATCGGAATCAAACGTCCACACAAAGCTGTTGTCAATACAGGAAAACATTTCTCCTTCCGGACCGAACATAACGTCACGGTTGGTATGGGAAAGCAGAACGACGGGCACTTTGCGCCGCTTTTGCTTTACCTCGGCACTCAGTGTGCACCCATCCATGCCTCCCAGGTGGGGCATGGTGACAACCAGATCAAACTCCTTCTCCGCCAGAAGCGCCAGCGCCTCTTCACCGGTTGGCACCCGGGTAATCCGCGGCGGCTGGCTCAGGTTGAGCCCAAAGTACTCGTGTATAATCCGGGAGGCCAGGCTCCCATCTTCCTCCATAATATAGGCATCATACGGACTGGAAACGAGCAGTATTTCTCGAACCTTATACCTCATCAGCTCGTGGAAGATCTTAAAATGGGGATCATAGCCGAAGGTGCGGGAGTAGGTTTCCAAATCGGTCATGGGCAGCCTGCGTGTAATTGGTAATACAGAAAGAAACGGCACCTGCAGGTGACAGCACCATGCTGGGTTGCCGCACGGTCGACCTGTGCCGGAATAACATCCTATATTTTCAAGATAATACCATCTGGGGCCAACAACAAATAAACTTTACTTTCACCACAGTGAAGGATAAGAATACTGATAGACGTTTGATACTGGATTTCCACGTACTGCAAGGAGGTGAGCCACCAAAAGAGGAGCTATCCCGTCAAGCATCCACGCGCCTCGCGTTCCATACTCGCCTCGGTCGGTCGATTGTGGCGCCTATGGGCAACACCTGTACCGGAGCACCGCGATGCGCTGGATACCAGAGCCACAAAAAGGAGGAGGAGTCATGAAGGTAACCGTTGCCAGGAAGGTAGGCGTGCTCACGCTTTTTCTTCTGCTTTTCGGAGCTGCCATGGTCGGAGCCAGGGAAGCAGAAACCATTGACGAGCTCGTTGCGATGTTTGATGATAAAAAATGCGCCGAATGCCACGAAGAAATCTACAGCGAATGGCAGGCTTCATGGCATGCCAAGGCGATCAATTCATCCCTTAAAGGCATGCGCAACTTTATTGCTGTCGGTCTGAAAAAGGAATGGAAAACCCCGCTGACCAAAGCCGAAGTCCTCAAGTGCCTGGATTGCCACGCACCGGCCGTCAACTATGCCTCGGAGGAACTGGCTGTTGAAATCGGCAACCTTATTGTCACGGCCTTTGAAAAAAAAGGCTCTGCCGAAGGCGCGAAAGCTTCTCAGGAACTGGCCAAACTCAACGTCGGATGTTACGCCTGTCATAACATCAAGGCAACCGGTGTCGCCCCCGGCCTGCGAGGAAAACCGAAAAAAGACGTTATATACGGCCCCCACGGAGAAGATGGCGACGACTTCCATACCTCCGTTGAGCTGGTGGATATAACAACTTCCGCTTTCTGCATGCAGTGCCACGGAGTCTACAATGCTCCAGATGGGGAAACCATCCAGTGCAATACTCTTTCAGGAAGCTATCGCCACGGCTACCTGGCGGCTGGCGGCAGTAAAACCTGCCAGGAATGCCACCTCAGCAAAGGCCACCTCTTTCCCGGCGGCCATGACCTGGAAACGGTCAAACAGGGGCTGGGATTCAACCTGGAAATTGCTCAATACCAACACCTCCCCGGTCAAATCAAAGAGGTGAAAGATCCCACTGAATGGGTACCGAGTGCCGTTATTACCGCCTTTATTGAAAACAAGGCCGGCCACCGTATCCCGGACGGCTGACTGTGGTCGGGAAAAGTGGTCCTGGAAGTGACCGCAAAAGACGTTGAAGGCAACCAACTGTTTTACAAGGAAAAAAACTGGTTTGAAATCGGCCTGGACCCAGACAGGGACATGCGCTACGGGGCCTGGCAGATAAAAGAAATAATCGACCTGACCCTTCCGCCGCTCCAGACCCAGCGCGAACAGTATCTGGTTCATTTTGATACAGATATCGACGAGGTGATCGTGGAAGCAAAACTCTGGTACTATATCAGTGGCGGCAAGGGGGAGATAGTGCACGAAGAGGAAAAAACGCTGTTCTTTTAAACTCTCCTCCACCACCCGTTCATCCCGCTATCACAGGTGGCAGGATCCTTCCTGTTACCTGTGGGGCGCCAATTCCCTGGGGGTATTCACATTACACCAGCATTGCCGAAGCGCAACCGGCGGCTGGGGAGTGAATATCCCCTCGGCATCCCGCAGTCGATTAATCCGCAATGATCCCTGGGCGGCAATGCTCTCCACCGCGCCCCGACAGCGAAAATCATAATACGCCAGTAACGGCTCAACCCTGCCTCGGCCTTCGAGATCGGGAAGGATTGCCCGCCTGCCGATCCCTCGCTGATCAAGCAGCCACTGCAGAGCAGCCTCGTTCATCAACGGCAGATCGCAGGCAACGACGAGCCACGCCACATCCGAACGCCACCGAAGCAATGCCAGAATGCCGGCCAATGGACCGGCCAGCCCTTCCGCATCCTTCACCCGCTGCAAATGGCTCAGGGAGGACGGCAGGACCCCTTCCCCGGAGATGACAACCTGAGCAACCTTGGAACTCAGCACCTCTACTGCGCGCTCCACCCAGGTTGCACCGTTGCGGCGAATCAGATGCTTGGCCCTTCCCATTCTGCGGCTTTTGCCGCCGACGAGTACGCACCCCCACACCGGTGGCCGGGCCCACTGATCATCCAGCCAGCCGGCGACCTGCTCTCCCAGAATGTGAACATCGGCCATTCCGCATGGCTGCGTCCAAGGCAGGCCATGCGGCAGCACCCTGTATTTTTCCACCCACAGGTGCGCAAAGGGAAGTCTTTTCGGACTCTTCACCACAACCGCTGCATACCGCTGACAGAGGTCGCAAATGGTCTCCTCCAAGGCGACGTTGCACGGTTCATTCAAGGAATAGACGCGGGCATCCACCTGCTGCTGCCCCAGTTCCTGCTCAAGAGCCGCTGTCCATGCCGTTCGATCCGCTGCCGAGCCGCCGCAGAGACCGATAACCGGCAGGTGCGCCAGTCCACGCCGAGACTGTTCGTCCTTTAACGGAAGAGCTTCCATTCACCTTTTTCCGGATGCGCAAACAGACCCGCCTCAACGCCACGGTGCAGTAGTGCTTCAACCGCGGCGACACCTTCATCTCCCAGTTCCAGGGAAAAAGGATTAACGTAGAGACCGATGTGGCTCTGCACCACTTCATCGGCCAGCTCCTGGGCGTGCTTTTGAATATATGCGCTGCACTCCGACGGGTTTTCCATCGCATAGCGCAGGCTGGCGCGGATAGCCTCATCCAGCTCAGTGATCACTCCAGGCGACAAGCTCTTTCGCGCGGCAATGCACCCCAACGGAATCGGCAGGCCTGTAGTTTCTTCCCACCATGCACCCAGATCCTGCACGCACTCCAGGCCATGCTCCTGGTAGGTAAACCTGCTCTCGTGAATAATCACCCCTGCGTCAACCTTGCCCGCAATCACGGCGGGAATAATCTGCTCAAATCGCATCACCTCGAACTGCGAGCTCTCTGGAGCATACAACTGCAGGAGCATGGCAGCGGTGGTGAATTCACCGGGAATGGCTATTTTCCAGTCCTTGAGTGCAGGCCCCTTGGGAAGCTTACCGGTAATCAACAGCGGACCGCACCCCCTCCCCAAAGCAGCACCGGAACGCAACAACACATAGCGGTCAAGCAGATGGCCCAGAGCATGAAAAGAAAGCTTTGTTATATCAAGCCGTCCCTCCATGGCCCAACGGTTCAACGTTTCCACGTCATCCAGAACAGGAGGGGCCAGACGAAAAGCAGAACACGGTACCTGCCCGTGTACCAGCCCGTAAAAAATAAAGGTATCATTGGGGCATGGAGAGTACCCAATGGTCAATGGTCGGTTACTGCTCATCAAAGCCTCCTTGGACGACAGCTGCGGCGGCCTTGCCGCAGAGAGTTGCCGCTTCCCGTATTTTCCAGTTCTTCCGGTTCCTCTCTTCCACCAGGTTGGAGACGCACCGCATCTCCAGCATGGGCAGGGAAAACTCTTCACACACCCGCGCCGCTGCCGCCCCTTCCATATTCTCGCACAATCCATGGTAGCGGTCTGCCAGCATCTGCCCCCTGCGCGCCGTTGCACTCACACCATTTACGGTTACAAAGGTCCCGGTGCGATATGGCCACTGATGCTGTTCAAGAGTGCAACATGCCTGTTTGAGCACCCGACGGTCCAGGAGGAATTCTCGCCTGGTGTCTGCACCAACAGCGTCAAAAGGCTCAACCCGATCATCGTAGCAGATGCCGAAATCGCCCAGATACTCCTTCTCGGCAAGGCACAGATCGAGTATACGGGCACTGTTCCGGGGAGTGACATAGGCCCCGGCAATTCCCACATTTATAACCAGACGGACAGTGTCATCACAGGAACTCAGGTACCGGGTCAGCCTGATTGCCGTTTCCACAGGACCGACGCCGGTAATGAGGGTGCGGATACCACGGGTACCGTTCAGATATTGACAACAGGCCTTCATCTCCAGTTCGGTTGCAGCAGTAATCAGGTACATAAGGGGCTCTCTGAACGACAGACGGCACAAGACTTTTTTGGCAATGTATAGTAGGCTACCCTGCCTTGCAAGGCAGCTGCAGCTGTATTCCACCAATCTTTACCCTTTTCTCTGATCATTTTATGCACGACCTATCCTATCGGTTGGAAGATTACGATTATCATCTTCCTCTGGAGCGTATCGCCCAGCAGCCGGCCGAACAACGCGACCAGAGTCGCCTGCTGGTGCTGGACCCGACAACCCCTGACATCCTCCACCGGAAGTTCACCGACATACTCGACTATCTCCTCCCGGGTGACCTGATTATTGCCAATAATACCAGGGTATTTCCTGCACGAATCCTGGGAAAGAAAACCACCGGTGGGCGGGTGGAGCTTTTTCTCCTTGAGTTGCCACAGCCCTGTCCACACCAATCACCTGGGCAAAACTGGCAGGAGGCAACAGCCCCGGCGCTGCTCAAAAGTTCCAAACGGCCCCGTCCTGGCAGTACCCTGCTCTTCAGCCCCACTCTCGAGGCAACCGTTGAGAGCTACCAGGAGGACGGTACGGCCCTCGTCCGACTCCGCTACCGTCCAGCAACAGGGAAAGATCTTGAATCAGTCCTCAATGCCAATGGCCAGGTCCCTTTGCCGCCCTATATCCATCGCGAGCAGGGATCTACTCGAGAGGATGCATCCCGATACCAGACAACGTATGCCTGCCATACAGGCTCTGTCGCCGCGCCTACGGCCGGTCTGCATTTCAGCTCTTCACTGATAGACGCCATTCGAACCAGGGGGATACTCCTGGAACACATCACGCTGCACGTCGGCTTCGGAACCTTTGCGCCTGTGCGCGCAGAAGACATTCGCCACCATACCATCCACAGGGAGTACGTGACAGTCTCCGCAGCCACGGCAACAGCCGTCAATGCGGCGAAAAAACGAGGAGCAAGGATATGGGCGGTGGGGACGACATCAGTACGAACCATTGAACATGCAACGGACAAGGAGGGCCAGGTTCACCCCATCAACGGAGTGTGCGATCTGTTTATCTATCCCGGCTACCGTTTTCGCACGGTGGATAACCTGATCACCAATTTCCATCTGCCGAAATCTTCTCTCCTGTTTCTGGTTTCAGCACTTGCAGGTAGAAAACGCATCCTTCAGGCCTATGAGGAGGCAGTTTGCAGGGGATATCGGTTCTTTTCCTATGGAGATGCAATGGCAATCATAACCAGGTGAGCGAGACAGAGCGTGGAGCACTGGTGCGAAAAACGGTTCTCCAACCGGCGAGCAAAACAATATCCCCTTAACCGTCAGGGAAGGAGCTACCCCATTCTCAGTTTGAGGATAAATTGATCGGCTTCACGAATGGAAGCCTCCATCTCGCGAACCAGACGGGCTACATCCTTTTCCAGACTGAGCAACTCTCCCTGAAGTGCTGCGATAGCCCGGGCGTTGAGGTTGTGTTTCAAGTAGAGCACCTGGTCATGAAAGACGGTCAGGACAGGTTGAATTTTTTCTTCCGCCCGCTTCATCGCCTGGAGCAATCGCTTATACTGGGTCCGGGTCTGCTCCAGCTTTTGTTGGCTATCGCGTCGCAGCGCATCACTGGAATACAATCCCAGTTCCTGCTCCCATTCATCAAACAACGCCTCGGCCACCGATTCAACATCGGCAATACGGCTATGGACAGCGTCGGCCTTGTCTTTACTTTCGTCATAGGCGGCTTTGAGAACATCATACTGTTCCTCAAGGTCCCCGCCATCGACATTCACCACACTGGCAAACTGCTCATAGGCCGACTCAAACTGCTGCTTGGCCTGCTCCTGGGCATCCCGTGCTTCACCAACACGATCTACCATAATATCTCGTTTGTGCACCCCGAACTGCTCCATAGTGGAGTAGTAAGCAGATGAGCAGCCGGTGAGAAACACCAGCAACACGAGCGGCAACGACGTTATTTTTTTCATGGCATTATCCTTTCAACTTGCCCGTGATCAATGATCCCGGGCATGGCTGGTCGGAGCGTGTGTAGGCAAATCAGGAACTGGCTGAAGCAGCGGGACAGCTTTTGCAGGACTCTCCAGTCTGGCAGGGGGGCGGCGTGGAGGAGGCTGAAGGGGAAGGCTTGGAGGAGCCATTTTTTCCGTTACCGCCGCTCCCTCCGCTATAGCCGTCGGCATACCAACCACCGCCCTTGAGCTGGAAAGAACTCATGGAAATCAACTTTTTGACAGGACCGCCACATTCAGGACAGACAGAAAGGGGATCATCAGTCATTCGCTGTTGTACCTCTAAAATCTTCTTGCATTGTGGACAATCATACTCGTAAACAGGCATCGTACTACCTCTGTGGTAAAAATGGTAAAGATAATATAGTATTCCCCATTCATGGATTATTTGACGGGTCCAATAGTAATGATTCCCCTGCCCCCTGTCAACCTCCCCCTCGGTTTTACATCTTCCACCCACCACATACGGATCACCATCTACCGCCCCGTGAGCATGTGAAGAGGGAGAGATACTCCACCGACCGATAGAGGCGCCCCGATTTTTCCAAACCAAATAAAGAATTCTTCAAAAAAAGTATAGAATATGGTGATGCCTGCGAAAAAAATTTGCTTTGTTGTCCTACATGTTCTATCGTTGCCCCTAACACTATACAGTTATTCGCCACAGAATATATTTACCACATCATAAGAATCAAGGAGTACCTCATGAGTAAATCACTGGTTGAGATGACTGCTGAAATTATTCAGTCACAAATCAGCAGCAAAGAAATGTCCACCGATGAAATAAAGGACGCTCTTCAAGATACCTTCAACACGCTTAAATCGCTGCAAGAAGTGGAATCCTCCGCCACTGATTCCATTGCAGAGGAAAGCGGCCCGGTAATGGAGCCTAAAAAATCCATCCAGAAAAATAAAGTAGTCTGTCTTGAGTGCGGCCAGGAATTTAAGATGCTCTCTCCAAAACATCTTAAATCACACGGACTCACCCCAAGAGAGTACAGGAAAAAATATGGATTTTCCGCTCGACAACCGCTTTGTGCTAAGTCCCTTTCAGAAAGGCGCTCCAAATCAGGGAAAGAACGTGGACTCCCTCCCAACCTGCGCAAGGCCATAGAAGAACGCACCAAGAGAAAGACCAAGTAATCCACGTAACCGCTCCCCCTCCTTCGTCTATGGCGGAAGGAGGGGCCTATCCACTTTTTCCCCACAGCACATGATCGGCATTTTTGACTCCGGCCTCGGCGGAATGACAGTAACCCGCGCCATTGAGCAGCTCTGTCCGGAATACCCCCTGCTTTATTTCGGAGACCTTATACACACCCCTTATGGCTCTAAAAGTACCGAAGCCCTTATTACCTATGCCATCCGCAACACCGAATTTCTGCTTTCCCAAGGCGCACAACTGATCGTCATTGCCTGTAATTCGGCGGCCAGTATTGCAGGAAACGCCTTGCGCCAACATTTTTCCTGCCCCATTATTGATGTGATTGAACCTGCGGTTGCCAAAGCCGTTGAAGTGAGTCCGGGCGGCAACATCGGAGTCATCGGCACCCATGCGACTATCAAATCAGGCGTATACCAAACAAAAATACATGCTCGTCGCCCAGGGTGTACCGTCAATGCCGCAGCATGCCCGTTGCTCGTTCCACTGGTAGAAGAGGGGTGGCTTACACGAAGAGAAACCAAAATGATCGTTAAAAAATACCTGCACCCTCTTCGCTCTCATCAGGTCGACACCCTTATTCTGGGCTGTACACACTACCCCCTACTCAAAGAAATAATTATCCCTCGCATCGGTAAACGGGTTCATCTGGTCGATTCCTCCACTGAAACAGCCCTCTTCCTCCAACATTTTCTGGAGCAGAATCCTGCGCTGCAGCAGGAATTGCAGGCGACGCCTGCCGACAATCGGTTTTTTGTTTCCGATCTGCCCGTCCCCACCCAATCATTGGCCCAGGCTATTTTCAACCGTCCCGTCCATCTGGAAAAAGTCCATGTATAACGTCCCGTCCCTGCTCAGTCGCTGCGCTCTGGTTCTCATCCTGCTGGCCCAGGTTTCGCTGCGCCCCGCAGCAGCTTCCGCCTTGACAGAGGAGGCGCTCCGTATCCAGGATACCTATCAACACCTGTCAAGCATCCGCTTCACCTTTCAGCAACAGACGGCCACCAGTGGTCGAGTAAGGAAAGGAACAGGAGAAGCCGTTTTTGTCAGGCTGCCGGAACACCAGGAACAAGCCCCCCAGACCAGCAGCACCATCATGCGCTGGAACTACAGTGAGCCTGCAGAACAAATCATTCTCAACACAGGCAAGGAACTGTCGGTATATACGAAAAATGACAACCAGCTTATCATCACCTCAACCGAGCAATTGGAATCAGACATAACTCTTGCCCTGTTTGCAGGAAAGGTTGATCTCACCGACACCTTCCACATCGTCGATCAACAACCGGCAGGTTCAACCGCCCCCCTCTCATCAGCTCGGCAGCCATTGGAGCTTATTCCGCAAAAACCGCACTCGCAACTCCAGCGCCTGCGCATCTGGTACTCAGCGGACTACCTCATTGAACAGCTCGCAATGGAGGACCACTTCGGTTCAGTAACCACCATTGTCCTGACCAACATACAGCTTAACACCGTCGACACCACCGACGACCAGCAACTGGAAAATATTCTGCACATGGACATTCCTCCGGAAACGGAAATCATTCGCCAATAGTTGCGACAGCACAGGAAACGAGAGGATGCACAGACCACGCTCTCAGTTGGCTTTCTCTTAAGAAAGGGGTTGCTCAACCTGCACAAGCAGGGTAAAGATGGATACGTTTTTTCATACTTGATACTGCTCTCTTCCTCCGTGATCAAATCCTACGTGCCCATCGGCTATTGTTGCCCCCGTTCATGCTTTTAGCCATCCTTTCCGACAGCCATGACCAGATTATCCATCTCCGACGGGCAGCAGAGTTTGCTGAAACATCGGGTGCGCAGGCCCTCATTCATTGTGGAGACCTGATCTCTCCCTTCATGCTGCAACACCTCTCATTGTTTACCGGGGAAATCCATCTCATCTATGGGAACAATGGCGGCGACCACCATCTGATCTCGTCGAGATGTACAACATCTTCTGGAAAAATACACCATCATGGAGTGTTCGGTGCTTTGGAATTAGGCGGGGTGCACCTTGCTTTTCATCATTACCCTGACATCGCCAAAGGTCTTGCTGCCAGCGGCCAATATGATGTTGTCTGCTGTGGCCACAATCACCGTTGCGAAATACAGTGGATTAATAACTGCCTGCTGGTCAATCCTGGCGACCTGCTGGGCAAGGATACACCACCAGGGTTCCTTCTCCTTGATACAGAGACCCTGGTTGCCGACCACGTGGTAGTCGGTGACCCAATAAATTTTGACAGCCTTTTCACCCCACTATCAACAACCTTGAACGACCATGTTTCACAATTAACTGGCAACCTACGGAAAGCACCATGAGTGACGAAAAATTTACAGATCTTTTTCAGGCGAAAACCGTTTCCCGTTCCGCTCTCAAACCAGGCGACCGAATGCAGGCTGTGGTTGCCGCCATCAGCGGTGAGAACATCTTTCTGGATGTCGGCAAAAAAAGCGAAGGGGTACTCAATGCCGCTGAGATGAGAGATGAAAATGGAGAACTCACCGTAGCGGTCGGTGATACCATCGAGGTCTTCCTCCTTTCCAGCCGAGGCGGTGAGATGACCTTTACCACCCGGATCGGCTCTGGCCATGCCTCTTCTCAGGAACTGGAGGATGCCTTTCACTCCGGCATACCGGTAGAGGGGAAAGTACTCGAAGAGATCAAAGGGGGGTTCAGCGTCTCGGTTGCCGGACAGCGCGGGTTTTGCCCCTATTCGCAGATGGACATACGGCGGATCGAAAATCCTGAGGATTACCTTGAAGCTACCCTCTCCTTTAAAATCATTGAATTCGGCAACAGAGGGAAAAATATCATCCTTTCCGCCCGTGCCCTGCTTGAAGAACAACGTCAGGCCGCACGAGAACATTTACAGGAAACCCTCGCCGAGGGGATGCAGGTCTCTGGAAAGGTCATGTCCATACGGGATTTTGGAGCATTTGTCGATATCGGCGGTGTAGACGGCCTGATTCCCGTCTCCGAACTCGCCTGGGGACAAACAGACCGGGTTGAAGATGTTGTCCAGATCGGCCAACAGGTTGAAGTGGTGCTCAAACGGATTGACTGGGAAAACGATAAAATCTCCTTGAGCCTTCGCGAAACAATGCCAGATCCATGGAGCCAGGTAAACGAAAGGTACCCGGTGGGAAGCACGCATATGGGGAGGGTTGCCCGGCTGGCGGCCTTTGGCGCCTTTATCACCCTTGAACCGGGAGTGGACGGGTTACTCCATATCTCGAAAATGGGAAGTGGTAGAAAAATCAACCATCCCAGGGAGTTGTTTGAGGCCGGTCAGGAAGTGACCGTTAAAATTGATGGCGTGGACGAGGAAAAGAAACGCATATCCCTGGTACCGGATGACTACGAAAAGTCAGATGACCAGGATCGGGAAGCGGTTACCCGAAAAATTGCCTCTCCACCCCAGTCTATGGGAACCTTAGGCGACCTGCTCAAGGCCCAGATCGACAAAGGGAAAGGGTAATCTGCCAACCGATCCCTCCTGCACATGAAGCAGGCAACCGGAAGCATCATGCAATCCTTGCACGCAGCCGGTTGCCCGCTATGATACCCCTCGTCCAGCTTCCCAAAAAACAGCACAGCTCCCGGCGGTTTTCTTGATTATAGCCGCGCCCGCTCCTGACGCCGCATTTCAAACATGATCACCGCTGCAGCGACCGAGGCATTGAGCGAGTTAAAATTTCCATCCATGGGGATGGTTACCAACTGATCACACTGCTTCTGTACCAGCGGTCGTATCCCCTTGCTTTCACTGCCGATGACCAGACAAAGGGGACCGGAAAAATCAGCCTCGTAAAGGGAAACCGCGTCCTGTTGCCCGGCAACCGCGCCAAAAACCCAGAACCCTGCAGCTTTCAACTTTTGCAACGCATCTGTAAGATTAGAGACCTGGCAGATCTGCAGGTGTGCCACGGCGCCTGCTGAAATTTTTGCAGCCGTTCCCCCCAGGGGAGCACTCCGTTCGCGGGTAAGCAGCACATGGTGAAAGCCGGCAGCAAGGGCAGAGCGCAGGATGGAACCAAGATTATGCGGATCCTGAAGGGAGTCGAGCACAAGGACACTGCAGGGCGCATGTTCCTGTTGCTGCTGCAGCATGGAGAGAAAGTCTTCCAGGGGCACAAGCTCTGTTGCGGCAAGGCGTGCAACCACCCCCTGGTGTGCACATTTTTTTGGAACTCCAAGGCGCTGCGGGTCAACAAACCGTAGTTTAACCCTGTGTTCCCTGGCCATATCCACCAGTTGCTGAATCCGGGCCCCTGCCTTGCCTTTCTGCACACTGACCTCGGCTACCGTACCCGGCCGAGAGGTCAAGGCTTCGAGCACCGCGTTAATTCCCCAAATAAAATCTGATTCCGGGTTCAGCCGGTGGTTGGTTGCCGAACGGTCCTGAATGCCGCCTTTCATTTGCGCCGTCACCGTACCGTATTCAGCACATTGTGCAGACGATCGGCTCGATACCGGCAACGCTCTGCGATGATAATACTCTTCAGGCTGGCAACGGCCTCGTCAAGCACATCATTGACAATCAGGTAGTCATACCGGGAAGCAGCCTTCATTTCTGTTGTAGCGTTGCGCAGCCTGAGTGCGATGGTGTCGTCATCCTCTGTCCCCCTTCCACGCAGTCTCCTCTCCAGCTCGGCCATAGAAGGCGGTGCAACAAACACGCTCACAGGGGAAGCCTTTTCCATGACCTGCTCAGCCCCCTGAACATCAATATCCAACAGGACATCCTGGCCAAGCTGCTGCAGTCGTTCTACTTCGTTTCTGCTGGTCCCGTAGTAGTTACCATGTACCTCGGCCCATTCAATAAAAGCGGATGGCTTCCGGTTCCGCATATCCAGAAAACGCTGCGGGGTCACAAAATAATAATGGTGCCCATCCTGTTCCTGGCCGCGTGGTGACCGGGTAGTGTGTGAAATGGAAAAAGCCAGATTAGGCAGCTCACCCATGACCCGCCTCAACATGGTCGTCTTCCCGCAACCGGAGGGAGCGGACACAACAAGCAGCATGCCCTCACTCATCTCTGCCCTCCTGCTGCTGACGATCAAGCAGGGAAAAAGGGGTCCGTTGCTCAACATCCAATGCTGCAAGTCGCTGATTAATGGTGTCGGGTTGGACCGAGGACAACACCAGGTGCCCGGAATCCAGAATGATAATTGCTCTGGTCCGGCGCCCCTCGGTGACGTCGATAAGTTTCTTCTCCACCCGGGCATCTTCCTTTAATTTACGAATTGGCGAAGAACCGGGATTGACCACCGCGACAATACGGCTGACTTTCAATGCATTGCCGAAGCCAATGTTCACTAATCGCATACTTTCCATATTTAACTCAATGACCGGCCAGGGAGAGGAGAAGAGGCAAAATCCGACAGGACCTACTCAAGATTCTGTACCTGTTCCCGTAATTTTTCGATCTCATTTTTCATCTCCACCCCCAGGTGAGCAATATCGGCGTTGGCAATTTTTGAGGCCAGAGTATTCACCTCGCGGAGAAACTCCTGCAACAGAAAATCAAGACGCCTGCCAACCGGCTCATCACTTCCAAGGAAGGCCTTAAACTGCTCCACATGACTGCTCAGCCGCACCAGCTCTTCGGTGATATCGCACTTATCGGCAAGGATTGTAGCCTCCTGTGCCAGGCGGCTCTCATCTATCTGCACGCCTTCAAGCAGCGTCTGCAGTTTTTGTTTGAGATCTTGGTGTCGCTGAGCTAAAAGCACCGGCGCATTGTTCGCTATTGTACCGACAATGTTATGAAAATCATCCAAGCGCTGCAGCAGCTCCTTGTGTAACGCCATCCCCTCCTGCTCACGCATGCGATTGCATTCGCTTAGCGCCTGGTTGAGTGCTGCAGCAACGAGCTCCCATTCCTCATCCACATCAGGGGGTAACTCCTCCTGGGTAATGATATCGCGCATGGTCAACATATCGGCAACAGTTATCGTACCATCAAGCTGATAGTCCTCAACCAGTTGCTTGAGGCAGCGATGGTACTGACCGGCCGCGGCCTGATCAACAATTAACTGGGGAGTGGCCGCTGACTGTCCCTGCACCGCAAGGACAACATCCACTCTCCCGCGCTCCAGATGCTTTGCGACCTGTTTTTTCACGGCCTCTTCAAAACCGCTAAAAGGGCGTGGAATGACGACCCGTTGGTCGAGAAAACGATGATTAACCGTCCTGACCTCCACCGTCCATGTTCGCACATCGGCCGAGGCTTCCCCCCGGCCAAATCCAGTCATGCTGCGCAGCCCCATCTTTTCTCCTTGTCCACTCACCACAATTTATCGTTATCGCAAAGGTGACGCTTAAACGGTCTATCAAGAAACCCGGCTATTTTGCGGCAGACTGCTTTCCAATTCAGTGGCAGTGACGCAGGCTGTCCCTACCTTGCCCACCACAATTCCTGCTGCGTAGTTGGCCAGCACAGCCGCCTCTTCCATGGAACAGCCGGAGGCCAATCCAAGAGCAAGGGTAGCGGCAACGGTATCTCCAGCGCCGGTAACATCATACACTTCTTTGGCCATGGTAGGGATGGTGACCAGAGGCTGCCCCTGTTGCAGCAACGCCATACCTGCCTCTCCACGGGTAATCAATACTGCTTCGCACCCTATATCTTCCAGGATATGGTGTGCTGCCGCCAAGAGGGTATGCTCATCATGAATATCGATACCGCTCATCAGTCCCGCCTCATGATGGTTGGGAGTAATCACGGTAGCCCCGACAAAACAGTGCATATTGGAAGGTTTGGGGTCGACGATCAGAGGAAGCTTTTTTCCATGCTGCTTTTCAACACCCTCTATGATGCGGCGCAAACGAATCATCAGCTGTTCATTGACCACGCCCTTGGCATAATCTGACACCATGATCGCATCAAAGCTCCCCACATGTTGTTCCAGATAGGCAAGCAGCTGATTCAGTGTCGCCTTGGAAGGCTCACCAGTATGTTCACGGTCAAAGCGGACTACCTGCTGGCCTTGGGCAACGACTCTGGTTTTCACCGTCGTTGGCCGCTTCCCGCATACAATTCCATCGGTTGCAGCACCCAGCTCAACAACCAATTCCCGGATCTGGTCCCCCATGGAATCGGTACCGATAAGTCCGCAGATGGTCCCCTTGCCTCCCAAGGAAATAATATTTCTCAAGACGTTGGCGCTGCCGCCGAGCAGCAGTTCTTCCCTCTTGACATTGACTACCGGCACCGGGGCTTCAGGCGAAATGCGGGTCACCGATCCCCAGATGAAGTGGTCGACGATAATATCGCCTATAACCAATACCCGCGCACCGGAAACCCCCCTGACCAGGTCACGTAAGGCGTGTGATGACATCTCCCTGGTTGTCCGTTGTCTACTTCATGGCTTTGTTCAGTGCCTTGGTCACGCTTGCGGTGATATCTGCGCTGTCCTCGGCATAAAGAATTACGTTGTGTGGAAGTACCAGGGTGTACCCTTGCTCCTTGGCCACGTCCTTTACCACATTCTTCAGCTCCTGGAGGATGGGTTCAACCTTTTCTCCACGCAGTTGTTTGAGTTCCAGTTGCGCGTCTTCCTGCTTCACTGCCAGGTCCCGGCGCATCTTCTGGAACTCGATCCCTTTTTCCTGCTTCATTTCATCGCTCCAGGCAGAGCTTTTTTTCTCAATTTCCTGCTGCAGGGCCACCAAAGCGTCCTGATCCTTTTTAAAGCCAGCCTGCAGCTCCTCCATTTTCTCGGCAACCGCTGCCTGCGCATTTTTGCCAGCTTCGGAACTTGCCAGCACCTGCTGCATGTTGATGAAACCGATCTTTGCCTCTGCAGCCGTTGCATTGCCTGTTCCAGTGAAAACAACTGCCCACAGGGATACCGCACACCATACACTTATCTTTTTAATTTTACTCACAACTTTCTCCTTATATTCTCTTGAGTAACACTCATTAACGACCTAAAATATACGCCTGAATCCATAACCGTACAGCACCTGCATTCAGCTCTCTGTTTGCTGCGTAAAAACAGGACTGCACCTGGATACACGCTCAGGGTGAGCCGACATCCCGGCAACCTGTCCGGGGTGATGGCCCTTGTCTGCGGCGGCAACAGATGGAAGCACCACGTCGTATCCATTCAGTCAGTACACCGAGGCTGTGCCGCTTACAGGGAACCCACCGATCAAGTCTGTAGAAAAAAATAAACCGGACACGGTTCTCCCGGTCCGGTTATGCACTGAAAAACGGGTGGTCTTACTTAATGATTACAAAGTCGCCACGCCTGTTTTGAGCCCACGAGATTTCATCGTGGCCGAAAAGCAGCAGTTTTTCCTCTCCCCAGCTGATGGTGGTGAGTCTTTCCGGAGCAATCCCAAGGTTGATGAGATATTTTTTCGCACTTTGAGCTCTTCGTTCACCAAGGGCGAGGTTATATTCTCGAGTTCCCCGTGGGTCGCAGTTACCCTCAATACGCACCTTGACATCCTTGTTTTTCAGCAGGAAATCGCCATTTCCCTCAATACGCTGAACCTGCTCTCCAACAATATTTGACTTATCAAAAGCAAAATACACAGGCAGCATGGGGCCGGAAGTGCGCCCTTCCATGATATCCGTTTCCTTGCTCTCCAAAGATTCCTCAGGGCCAAGGCCTTCAGCAGCCATTTCTTTTGAGGCATCAGGTGCTTTTTTACCGCACCCACCAAGGACCAGCCCAGACAGTAACACCATGCAGACGACCAGACAAAACGATTTATCGATGCGCATTACGCCCTCCTCAGACAAATTTATCAATCATCTTGTAAAAATACCTTAAATTAGTGCCACGATTCTACTCAACCAGCAAAGGAATACAACATTTTTTTCCATGAAAAGGAATTCACTTGCAAAACAAATCCAGCCTTTCTAAACTTCGCTCTTGGTAATCATTACGCCCCAACCCTTTAGCCGAGAAGTACATCTTGCACTCTTTTGAATCAACACACCCTGTTTCTACCGCTGATCCCGCTACAGAGCTTCTCTGCAGTAACCGGTTCGGCACTTTTTTCGGCGTTTCCCAGTCGGTTTTCGAAACCGTGTGGGAAAGGTTTACCGCCGCTGAAGCAAACTCCGTGGCCTACGTTTCCATGGAAATCGGCGCTGACCCTGATGTTTTTCAGCCCCTTAAACATTCACTGATGCGCAATGAGGTCACCTCAAGCAAGCATCGTTTGGCCGGGACCCTCCTAAAAAAGTTCCTCCAGGGCCCACGAAAAATCCCCAATTACAGCGGCGGCCTTGGTGTACTTGCAGGCGACACCCTCAAAAGTTTTGCCGATCTGCACATGCCGGTTTTTGGCATCAGCCTGCTCTATCGAGGTGGCTATTTTTCTCAGATCGTTGACTCCAAAGTTGGGCAAATTGACCATGCCACCAGCTGGGAACCGGAAGAAACCCCGACGCTGTATCAGCTTCGCTCTCCTGAAGCGCCGGAGCAGCCACTTACAATCGATATTCCATTTTTCAATGGGCAGGACAAGCCGATGTTGATCAAGGCCCATGTCTGGATGAAAATGGAAATATCAGAGCGCCTGGACTACTTCACCCCGGAATTCCTGCTCGACTACAGCCTTCCCGGTGCACCGGAATGGATCGTTGAGGCTGCGGGTCAACTCTACAATGCCACTTCCGACATAGTAAAGGCTAACCAACGCAGAATGCTCGGCAGCGGTGTTCTTCCTCTCCTCTCTGCCTTGGGATTCACGACCCAGACCATTCATCTCAATGAACAGCACGGGGTCACCGTGACCTTGCACCTCATCCTGCAGGAGCTTGAAGCTGCCTTTGGCAGGAATTTCGGTGAACTGGTTACTGACGCCGACATCCTCAGCGCTGCAGAGCGGGTGGCGCAAAAAATCGTCTACACCATTCACACACCGGTCAAGGCTGGCCATGATCGTTTTTCACGGCAACTTTACTCGTCGATCAGCCACGCTGAATTCCAGCGGATTCTCAATGTGGCCGCCCTGGATGAGGAGAATCCCCACGCATATAATTTTACGGCCATGGCCATGCGCATCAACCGGAGCATTAACAGTGTCAGCCGGCTCCATCGGGACGTGACCAGAAAACAGTTCCCTGCCTTTGCGCAAAAGATTAAAGCCATCACCAACGGTGTCCACCACCTGACATGGATCAGCGACGCCAGGGCTGCTCTTTTTGACCGACTGCCTTCCCTTCGCCGCTGGCGTGACGTGCCCGGCTGCTTCGCTTCCATTGCCATAGACGACTACCCTGATCTCACGGCCGGTTTACAGCAAGCCTGGACAGAAGACAATAAGCACCTGATCGATTTCACCAACCAGATGCTGGAGCTACACCGCGCACAAATGACGGAAACCTGGATTGATCCGCCAAATTACCTCTCCAGGCTCGACCAGCCCGACTACCTTGAACCACAGACCTTCACCATAGGGTTTGCGCGACGCTTTTCAACCTACAAGCGGGCTGATCTTATTTTCGAAAACATAACCACCCTGGCCCGGATCCTCGTAGAAAACGACTGGCCGGTGAATTTCCTTTATGCAGGCAAAGCCCACCCCGAAGATGAGCCCGGCAAATCGGTACTCAAACTCATTCTCGACTGTCAGGAAGAACTGTACACCAAGAGCAATGGTCTGGGAAAACTGATTTTCATACCCGATTATGATATGCAGATCGCCAAGCGCATGGTTTCCGGCGTGCATGCATGGTTGAACAGTCCGAAACGGCCGCTGGAGGCCAGCGGTACCAGCGGTATGAAAGCGGCGATGAATGGCGTCCCCAACATCAGTGTACTTGATGGCTGGTGGGCGGAAGGCTACCATGAGGGCCTGACCGGCTGGAAATTCGGCTACGATGGACCGGTGGAAGAGGCGGATCTCAGTGAAGCACCTGAGACGCTGCTCTACCAGGAGGATTCAGACTCCTTTTATGAGCTATTGCCGACTATACTGGAGATGTTTTACACCAGGCCTGATGCGTACCTGGCCAAAGCTGTCAATAACCTCAAGCTCAATATTCCCATATTCAACACCCACCGGATGACAGCAGAATATATCCAGGCCTATGATCTGAAGCTCAATCAACAGGAAGCGACAAAAATCGACTTATTTCGAAGCTTATATCAAAGCGATACGTTAGAATAAAAGGCATGCACAACAGACTCTATACACGTGTACAGGAAAGCTGTTTATTTAGGCTAACCTGCCCAACAGGCCATCATTGGGCATGACCGTCTTTATCATTTTTCACCTTACCGGCTGCTTGCATGCAGTCGAAGAAAGCAGGAGCTGAGCACCATGGCCCGTCATATTAACCCGAGTAATGCCACCAATAGAACCATTGACGCCATTGATCGCAAGCGGGATCGCGAACGGATGGTTCTGCTGAAAAAAGCCCGGGAAAACAGCAGAGAGCTAGCGGTCGCACTGGTACAGCGCCTGCTGGACCAATCCATCCTGGAAACCAACGACGTGATGGCAATTCAGGAGGCCATAGATCATCAGCTGCGCACCATGGGCGACCTGGAGGAATTTGAGATGCGGTATAAAATAGCACCGATTCGCAACCTCACCCAGGATCCCAATATTGCCAGCCTGTTCATCACCCAATATGTGATCGAAGATCTCCTCGATCACCCCAAGGTACAGGACATTTTTGGCGATGATCTGGACGTTTACCAGGCGGTGGACTCTATACTCTCCGCAATCCGTCCCCGCTGAACCGCCATCCTTCGCACCACTTCCACTCCATGAGGGAGCGCCACCCGACAGCAGTACCTGCGCTGGTTTTTGCCGGCAGCGATGGTGCGGTTCAGGAATATACCGGGCTGCGAATGGCAGCCCAGTCTGCGGGTACATTCTACGCACCACCGCTGGAGGACCTGATAGAACTTCCGGAAGGCAGTGAACTCTTTGTCCTGCCCGGAAGGCATCCGGTCGGCATCGAACCAGATAGCGGCGAGCCTGCGCTCCTCGATACCGACCCCTACGACGGTTCCGGTAGCATCCAGGCTGTTGCGGCCTTTATGGCCCCTGCCTATACTGCGCTTGCCACCGCTGCCTACCAGACCAGCGCGCCAGACAGCCCAATGCTCCCTCTTTTTGCCTATACGGCTGTCGGCTGGCACGATGACAGATTCTGGGTTACGGGGTTCAGGAGCGATCGAAACCGTCGCCAGGATGCGGCCAATTTCGATCAGGACCTGATCAACCTCCGAACCCGAAAGAAATTACAACAGCACCCCCACAATCGCCTTATTCAGCACCTGGGAAAATGCTGTCTAACCTACTGCTGTCCAGCGGCAAGAAATTATTTTCTCAATCGCTGGGAAGCGCCGTTGCCGTGCTCACCGGTCTGCAATGCTTCCTGTGCGGGCTGCATTTCCCTGCAACCCTCGGGTTGCTGCGCTTCAACCCAGGAAAGGATAACCTTTGTCCCCACTGCCGCGGAAATTGCGGAAATCGCCATTGAACATTTGGAAACCGCACCAGACCCCATCGTCAGCTTTGGCCAGGGATGCGAAGGGGAGCCGCTCCTCCAGGCAGAGGTGATGGAGCGGAGCATCAGGCTCATACGCAAAAAAACAACCAAAGGCACCATTAACCTCAACACCAACGGTTCCCTGCCCTTAGCTGTCGAGCAGCTCGCAAAAGCCGGTCTTGATTCCATCCGCATATCGCTTAACAGCGCGCAACCGGAAAAACACGCCCTCTATTATCGTCCCAAGGGCTTTACCCTGACCGATGTGCGGCATTCGATGACCATCATGAAGCGCTATCAGCGCCACGTATCACTAAATTATTTTATTTTTCCCGGCTTTACCGACGCCCCGCAGGAATTTGCCGCACTGTCGGAACTCCTAAGTTCCTGCGCCCCTGATTTTATTCAGCTGCGCAACCTGAACATAGACCCCGAATACTACCTGCAGGTCATAGCGCATCACCCTGCAGACCCACCGATGGGGATCAGGGCCTGGCTGCGCAGACTGCAGGAGCATTTTCCCGCACTGCAGTTTGGGTATTTCAACCCGCAGCTGCAATCTTGAACGCGTCCGCCACATCCTGTTGAAGTTTTTTCAGTCCTTCTGCGTCGCTGCGGGAGAAAAAATCACCAGCCCTGCTGAGCGCTTCTTCCATGGTCTGGCTTGATTGCACCCGGCTGGCCAGGTGGTGTCCAAACGCATAGTTGGCTGCAAAGTAGTGGGTAAATTCCTTGAGCCGACCCAACCGCCGTTCCGGACGAAATCTTTTCTGCAAGGCCTCAGAAAAATCATAATAGACTCTAGGCAGAGAAACCATAGGATGCCCGCCGCCCTTCATCTTATAGATTTCAGCAGCAATCTCTGCAAACAACCAGGGCTTGGTAGCAGCTGCCCGACCGATCATCAGACCGTCTGCCCGGCTTTCTGCAAGGCACTGACGAGCATCATCAACGGTCCATATTCCACCGTTGGCAATGACCGGTATTGCTATGGCCTCCTTAATCTTTGCGACCCACTCCCAACGCGGTTTCCGGCAGAATGCCTCCTTTTCCAGGCGGGCGTGGACGGTCAGGAGATCGACGCCCTCGTCCTCCAGCATCTGGCTAAAATCAATCATCCTCTGCGCATCAAGATTTTTCCCCAGGCGAATCTTCGCGGAGATGGGCAGGGTCGTCTCTTTTCGTGCCTCCCGAAGGATCCTCCTGACCATGTCACTGTCCGCTGCTAACCGTGCCCCTCCTCCTGCGCGCTGTATGCGCGGAGCAGGACAGCCAAGATTGATATCAACGGCATTCGCAGAGAGTCGATGCAGCGCATCCAATGCCGGGCCAAGGGTTTCAGGCTGACTCACCAGCAGCTGGTAGGAGAGAGGCTTTTCCGCTGGTGTGCGGATAAGAAACGGGGAAACTGCAGGATTTTCCTTTGGGAGACGCCAGGCAGCAAGCATTTCCGTACTCAGCAGACCGATACCACCAAAGGTGAGAATGGTTGTTCGCAGAGCGGAATGGGTTACCCCTGCCATGGGTGCAAGCAATAACGGCGGCCAAATGGGAAGCTCACGAAACATGACCGGCGAAGTGACTGGATGGGCCTGGGAAGGATGGTTATTCATTTGCAACTTGAAAAAAAAGGCTCCAGGGTTTAAGCTGATAATAGTTATCTTGACTATTAACCATATTCATCACGGATAAGGTGTATTGCACAACGCCTCTCCGATCAAACCGAACCTGGCGAAGGTAGCACACGCTCGACCAGATTCACCTACTTAATGAAGCGAGTATGAACGCACCAACTCCAATGCTCCGCCTGACAACCCAACGTCAAGTCATCCTCGAAGAGCTGAGCAAGGTAAAAACCCACCCGACGGCAAACGAACTCTACGATATGGTACGTAAACGTTTACCGCGCATCGGCCTCGGCACCGTGTACAGAAACCTCGAACTCATGGCCGAAAACGGCATGATCCTGAAAATAGAAGTCGGTGGTTCTCAAAAGCGTTTTGATGCAACAACGGACATCCATTACCACATCCGCTGTTCACACTGCGGAAGAGTGGATGATATTGACGTTCCAGTGATCAAAGATCTTGTTGAGGAAGCCTCAGCAAACAGCGCCTACCACATTATCGGTCACCATATCGAATTCAGCGGTATATGCAATGACTGTCAACAGGCGCAAGCCGAGCAATCTACGGAAAAAGACCATCACTAGGACACCCGCCCTCTCCCAGTTACCCAGTTACAAAAAATGCGGCAGCCTCTAATTGAGGTTTGCCGCATTTTTTCCCTGCCGCTCTGAAGAAAAGAGGGCTCTTCAGCAAACAAACCACAAGGAATTGCTACGTTTTTTGCAGCCTGCAGCCGTTTCACCACTGATGTGGTCATTGCGCTCATCTGCGGTAAAGAGGCTGTGCTCCTTTTCTATTTTGCATACTCTATAGCCCTGGTTTCGCGAATAACCGTGACCCGTATCTGACCCGGGTAGGTCAACTGCTCTTCGATCTCCTTGGCAATATCGCGGCTGATCAGGGTGGCCTCGTCATCTTTCACCTTCTGACTATCCACAATGATACGCAGCTCGCGCCCGGCCTGAATGGCATAGGATTTCTCCACCCCCTTGAAGGCGTTGGCGATGGCTTCCAGGTCTTCGAGGCGCTTGACATAACTCTGGAGCATTTCCTTGCGAGCGCCAGGACGGGCTCCAGACAGCGCGTCTGCGGACTGGACCAGTATGTCGAGTACGCTCTTGGGCGGCTGATCTTCGTGGTGGGCACCTATGGCATACACAATATCCTCTGCCTCACCATATTTTCGGGCAAGGTCACGGCCAATAATCGCATGTGATCCTTCCACCTCATGATCAACGGCTTTACCAATATCGTGCAACAGGCCGGCTCGCTTGGCCTTTTTCACATCCAAGCCGAGCTCTGCCGCCATCACTCCACAGAGAAAGGCAACTTCCAGTGAATGCTGTAAAATATTCTGCCCATAACTGGTCCTGAACTTGAGTCGTCCGATGAGATTTATCAGGTCCACATGCATGCCGTGGGCTCCCACATCAAAGGTCGCCTTCTCACCGGCCTCACGAATCTCCACCTCCAGCTCTTCAGTGACCTTTTGCACAACCTCCTCAATTCGAGCCGGGTGGATACGGCCATCGGATATCAACTGTTCCAGAGCGAGGCGGGCAACCTCACGGCGGATGGGATTGAAACCAGAAAGAATGACCGCTTCAGGGGTATCATCAATGATGATATCAATACCGGTGGCGGCTTCAATGGCTCTGATATTTCGCCCCTCTCTCCCGATAATCCTGCCCTTCATGTCGTCATTGGGCAATGGAACCATAGAGACGGTTTTATCTGCAACATAATCTCCTGCATAACGGGCAATGGCCAGCGCCAAAATATTTTTCCCCTTTCTATCCGCCTCTATTTTCATCTCGTTTTCAATTCGGACCAGCCGCTTGGCAGAATCCATCCGCGCCTCAGATTCAATGGACTGCATCAGTTCCTGCTTGGCTTCTTCGCGATCTATGCCGGCGATCTGTTCCAATTTGTACCGCTGCTCATCAAGGAGGCTTGCATAGGTCTGCTGCTGCTCAGCAACCTTACGCTCAACTTCGCCAACATCTACCTCGCGGTCGCGTACCTGCTCCTGGCGTTCTTCGAGCAACTCAAAATCTTTCTGGACCTCGTCAAATTTTCGATTCAGTCGACGCTGATCATCCTTGAGTTCCTGCCGACTGATCTTAATCTCACGATCAGCCTCCTGCTTCACCTGGTACGCCTCTTCCTTGGCCTGGAGCAGAGCCTCCTTTTTGATCTGTTCAGCTTCACTGATGGAGTTCTCGATAATTTGTCGTCCCTGGGCCTCCAGGTTTCGTTGGTTCCCCTCGACAAGCCGTTTTCGTAAATATATGCCAATTCCAAGACCGACGATGAAGTTGATCACCGCCAGAAACATGGTCATCATATTGTGCTCCATGGGAGTTCCCGTATGTTGTGCAGCTCCCTGGCCTCACCGTGAACAGCGGCCAAGGCTGCGGAAAATGGAAAAATGGGAGGGGGTAAAGCGGAATACAACGGTGAGCACCGTTGTAGAGGACACAGTCGGGCCAGACAGGTTCAGGAGATTTTCACGC
Source organism: Desulfogranum aggregans (assembly GCF_055398265.1). Lineage (NCBI taxonomy): Bacteria > Pseudomonadati > Thermodesulfobacteriota > Desulfobulbia > Desulfobulbales > Desulfobulbaceae > Desulfogranum > Desulfogranum aggregans. Next base: position 2,385,088 of record NZ_AP042447.1, read on the forward strand.
CTCCGCCGAACATGGGAAAGCGACCTGGTTCTCTCATCAGACTGGGCGTTGCCCGGTAGCAGGAAAAGAGTATGCTTCCACTTTTTCCCCAACAGTTCGGGCGGCGGGTTTCACGTATATAGTAAAACTGATCTCATCAGAGTTGTCTTGTTTCACTGGACCGGCTGGCGTCCACTTCTGCACTTACATCCATCCCGTTATTATACATCAGACGGCTTGATGGCCGCACTCTCCGTCACTGGTGACGGTTGCGGATATATAAAAAGAAACCCCCGCGCTGCCGTGTCAACGCAATGATTAAACCTAACGAATTAGGTGGGCAATGCCTACTGCCGCTCTCAGGGAATCAATTCAGTTTCCCATCTTTCGACACAACGGCTACCCTCATCATGAGAGTTGGCTCAATACTCCGTTGATCACCAACAGAGCAGGGGTTATCATTGCCTATTGCCTGCAGTATAGCAGAACGCAACCTGAAACTAAATAACAATCTCCCGGGATCAGTGCATTCCCTCGATTATTTTCTGGATGAGCTTTTCCACTGATTGGTCCTGTACTCGCTGCCTGTTTTCAACCTTTTGTTCCAGCTGCACGTACTTTGCCGCCAGGCGAAGACACCCCAGAACAAGCATCTTGCTGGAAGGAATAGCGCTTCGGCTCATCTTTTCACCTCCTTCCAGTTCCTGGCGAAGCAGTTCAATGGCCGAATTCACTTCCAGGTCCGGGGCGTCACTGTAAAAAGCAAACTCCTGACCAAAGAGATTGAAACGAACGAGACGTTCTTTCATGCTGAGGATCGTTTATCCGTGGTGCTCTTCCGTTTCATCATTAAACAGCGACCCCTGACCACCGGACTGGTCGTCATACTCTCCGCTCCCGTGGCCCTGTTCGCCTGCCTGTTCGTTTTCCCACTGGGTAATACGATCCAACAGACCTGAAACCCTGTTACTCACAGCAGTACGCTCTGTGCTCAGGTTTTCGATGGTCCCCTTGAGTTCCGCACACTCAGTATCCCGCTCTTGCAGCATCTCTTCAAGGGCGTGGTAGTCGGCTTTCAACTGGCTGTATTTGGTCAAAAGCTGATCAACAAGCTCTTCCAAGCGAAGCAATTCCGCATTATTCTCCATAGTCACACCTCAATTTAACTTTCTGAAAAAACTAAAAAATTAATGATCGTTTTTGATTTTCTCCACAGTGCCCAACTATACAGAGCCCAACACTCAAAGGCAAGTTTTTTAGCCTTCCTTTGTTTGCGGTCTCTCGTTGGCGGGATCGAAAAAATAACCAGATACACTTCCTCCCCCTCACGGGTCAACAGCGAACGTAGTTCCAGGAAAGAGGCCGGCCGCCGTCGTAAGGCATGTAGCCATGAAACATGCGGGGATCACCGTCAAACACCAGGGGAAGAAAAAAGCGATCTCCTTCCCACATGGGGAGGGCGTCCATATCAGACAGCAGATGCCATGCCAGTTCGCCCTCATTATTCCGGGACATCAACTCTCCGGAAAATTTGGTGATGAGAAAGACAAAGCCCAACCAATCCTCACCGTTGGGACCAAAACCGGTCCAGTTAATGGTTCCCCGTAGTTGCATTTCTTCGCAGCGTAAAGCTGATTCTTCACGTATTTCCCGATGCATGCAACTGACAACATCCTCGTCAGAGTGCATTTTTCCGCCCAACCCGTTATATTTCCCCAAATGCTGATCATCCCTGCGGGCGTTTCTGTGCACCAGCAGTACCTTTTTCTGATCCGGTGACAGAATATAACCAAGGGTGCCGACAATAGGTGTGTACATATCGCGCTTACTCGCTCGTTTTCCAGTTATTGTTTTTGCAGATGCGGTTTTCACAGTATACTATAAGGCATAAGGCTACACCTCGGCTCAAGTTCTACTTTGTCTGCGGGTAGCATACATGCTGTTGCTGTTTAACCCAGCCTATACATCACTTTTTTCCATATGCGCAATCTTTTCCATGGCTTCAGGCATATTGTGAGCATTCCACGATTCTGCATACCACTCGTCAGTACACTGTGCCTCGTTCTTTCTGCCTCCTGGTGTGCTGCAGCAAAAGATCCCTTCCCGCTCTACCCGGTTATTGCGCCCAACGTTTCCTTCTGGGAAGATGTTTACGGCACCTATACCTCCAATCAGGGTATACTCCACGACAGGGATAACCTGGAGATCGTCTACACCGTCGTCGACCTGGTCAATTGGGGTACGCTCGGATCTGCTCAAATCAACGGTAAACTGATCAAACTTGCCCGACAACGAACCAAGCGCATCCTGGCTGATTTAGGACACGGAAAAAAACCAACCACCCGTGAGGAAAAAAGAATTGCCGCCCTCTTTCCCAAACAGCGGCACACGAGTTATCTCAAGGCAAGAGATAATATTCGGCTGCAAATTGGCCAGAAAGACCGATTCAAAAAGGGCGTCATCCGTTCAGGCAGGCATATTGACCAGATCAAAAGAATCTTACAACGCTATCAACTCCCCCCGGACCTTGCCTACCTCCCCCATGTCGAATCTTCGTTCAATCCGCAAGCCAAGAGTAAAGCGGGGGCCACGGGATTATGGCAATTCACCCGCAGCACCGGCAGGCAGTACCTGACCATCAACGAGCTTACTGACCAACGGCTCGACCCCATCCTGTCAACCCACGCCGCGGCCAAACTTTTGCAAGAGAACTACGCGCAGCTTGCAAGCTGGCCTCTGGCACTGACCGCCTACAACTACGGACGACCGGGAATGTTACGAGCAGTGAAGGAGTACAAGCGATACCCCGCCATTTTTGCCAACTACCGAAAAGGGCATTTTAAATTTGCCTCGCAAAATTTCTATTCGGAGTTCCTGGCAGCGGTCCGTGTTGCCAAACAAGTGGAAAAAGACTCAAGCGTCATAATGGATCGACCTGAGGCCATTAAATCCTTTCACCTGGAGGGTTACGCCTCCCGTCAGCAGCTCTGTTCTTTTTTCCGCGTCTCCCCGGAGGACTTTGCCCGCCTCAATCCGTCGCTCAAACAGCCAGTCCTCAGCGGAACAAAGCTCATCCCTAAAGGCCACGTTATACGCCTCCCCGCAACCAAGCAGGTTCGACTCAAAATCAGCCAGTGGAAACCTGCCATGTATGCTGCCAGCCAGACTCCTGACCGGTACCATATGGTCAAGAAGGGGGAAACCGTCAGCACCATTGCCCGAAAACACCGCACCTCTGCGCAGCAGCTCAAAAAGCTCAACGGGCTCGATCGACACGCCACCATCCGGATCGGTCAAAAGCTGACGCTGCCGGATTCCGGTCGTACGGTTGTTGTTTTGAAAAACAAATCCAAAAAAAAACCAATTTAGCGAGATTCAACCATGGACATCAGCAAAACTATCCAATCCCTGAAGCAGCGCCCCGATTTCACCGACAACGTTGGCATGATCCTTATTCACAACGGCACAGTTCGCAACTGGTCAAGAGCAGACAAGGAAACAGTGAAAAGTCTGGAAACCGTTGTTGATCACCACAAGATCGAGGCGCTACGTAAAGAATACCTGGCCAAAGAAGGCATCTACGAAATCATTATCGAGGCCAACTCCGGCTCCTTTCAGCCGGGGGACGATCTCCTGTTTATCATTGTTGCAGGCGATTTACGGGAAAACATCAAGCCCGTCCTGGCGGAACTACTCGACCGCATCAAAGCTGAAGCCGTCACCAAGACCGAACACAAGGTGTAACAGCACCGCACTTTCCCAGGTCGTGCATTTTTCCCGGTCCCCATCATACGGAGATTCCTATGCTTGCGGCTGAAAAGCTGATCAAACAATTTAAAAAAACCAAAACCCTGCCGCATATTGTGACCAGGTTGGCGGAGCTGATAAAAGATGAAGATTCCACCCTCCAGGACTTTGAGGAGGTCATCCGTCTGGATCCTGCACTGGTCGCACGTTTGCTGACCCTTGTCAACAGCTCCTTCTTCGGCATGTCCCGCAGCGTGGACTCCATCTCGCGGGCGGTAGCGCTTCTGGGCATGAAAAACCTGCACAACATCGCCGTTACCGACGCTATTCAGGAAATGATTGACACCGAGGCCGCAGCGGAATTTGATCCCCAGCGCCTGTGGTCGCACAGTGCGGCTGTGGGCATTTGCTGCAAAATGATCGCTGAGCGGATTTTATCCATCAACGGCGACGACGCCTACCTCACCGGCATCCTGCATGATATTGGCCTGATTGTGGAATTCGAGACAGCCAGGGCGGACTTTCTGGAAATCATCGGTCAGTTCGATGAACACCATCCCCGGATCACCGACCTGGAACAACAGAAACTGGGTACAGACCATTGTCAAATCGGCTACCTTCTTGCCTGCGACTGGCAGATCGCCCAGCCACTGGCAGAGGCCATCAGAGATCACCACGAAGAAGGAGCAGTTTTTCAACCGACCTCCCCCTCGGCCATCCTGCAGCTTGCCGAGTATCTCGTCAACCAACTGGGGTTTTCCCTCACCGAGGGACTGCAGTCACAACTCTCTCCCGAGCTCGCCGAACACGTGCAGGAGAATATTGCCGAATACAAGGTACTTGCTGAAGACCTGCCGGAAGAGCTTGAGAACATCACCAGTATGTACGGTAAGTAGCCCATGGCAATCACTACGTTATTTGCAGATCTTGTCGACCCGGTCCACACCCTCTCTCTGCTGTGCGACCACCTGGAGCAGGAAACCGACCAGATCCTCTTTTTTTGTGTCGACCAGCAGGGTAACCATGTTGCGTCCTCTCGTTTTCCTCTTGATGCAGGGGAAGCCGGACAGCTCATCGACAACAGTCGCGACCTGGCCTCGGAAATAACGCTTGACTATACAGGCCGCTGCTACGCCCTGCACATGATCCCTGATCTAGAATGCTCCATCCTGGCAACTCCTGCAAGCAGCAGTTCCACGCCGGCGCCGGACTGGCTGAGCACTATCGTTCGCCTGAATATTCGCCTTTTCCTTGCCCACAAGGAGACAGAAGACACCATCAATCGCCTGCGGATACAAAAAAAGCAATTTGACCGGAAGTCCTCAGTCCTTGAAAAAAAGTTCCAGGACATCATGGTCGAAAACGAGGATAACTACCGAAAGATTCAAGAACAGCAGCTCAACTATTCAAAAACCCTGCAGGCGGAGATCAAGCAGCAGACAGCCGAACTTCGCCGCGCAAAAAAGGCAGCAGAATCGGCCAATATCGCAAAAAGCGAATTTCTGGCCTCCATGAGCCATGAGATTCGTACGCCGATGAATGGCATCATCGGGTTTACGGATATGCTGATTGATTCGGATCTCAACGATACCCAACGGGAGTTCGCCCAGACAATCAAGCGCAGTGCAGATGCGCTACTGTCGCTGATCAATGACATCCTGGATTTCTCAAAAGTCGAAGCAGGCAAGCTCGACCTTGAATGGATCGATTTTGATCCGGAAATTACTGCCCAGGACGTTTGCGACCTTATACGTCCCAAGGTCGATAACCGTCCCATTGAGGTTTTGTGCAGGATTGACAGCAGCCTGCCGGCGAATATTACCGGTGATCCCGGTCGATTTCGTCAGGTACTGGTTAACTTGATGGGCAACGCGGCAAAATTTACCAAATCAGGAGAAATCGAGTTGACAGTCCTGGTTGCCGAAGAATCTGATGAGCACATCACCCTGCACACTCAGGTGCGTGATACCGGCATAGGCCTGCCGGAAAACAAGCTTGAAACGATCTTCGATGCATTTTGTCAGGCTGATGGGTCTACTACCCGGGAATTTGGCGGCACCGGACTCGGTCTCTCCGTCTGCCGTAAAATCGCGTCCCTTATGGGTGGGCATGTCTGGGCTGAAAGTTGGCAAGGCGAGGGAAGCACCTTCCACTTTACCAGTCGAATGCGCAAATCCAGCCAACAGCGCCTCAAAACGTTTACCAAGGTCCCACTGGACGGAAAAAGAGTCCTTGTCGCCGACGATAATGCAACGAATGTCAGCATTCTCGAACATATTCTTGCCGATGCGGGTATGGTGGTCACCTCCACCACCGACAGCACAACCGTCCGCCACCTGATCGAACAATCACTGGCAACCCAACAACCGTTTGACCTGATCATCCTCGACATTCAGATGCCGCAACCGGATGGCTACGCCCTGGCCCGTATTATTCGCAACGAGATTCCTGCGACGGCCAATACCCCTCTGCTGGCCTATACCTCAGCCAATGACCGAAACGCCAAGCGGTGCAACCAATTGGGGTTCAATGCCTTTCTCACCAAACCGGCCCGACGTGAAATCCTCTTCAAAACCATTGAAAAGCTCTTGGGAGAAGAAAAAACCGACAAAGAAAAAGTAGCTGCTGAAAAGCTGATCACCCAGTACAGTGTCCGTGAAGAGTTGAAACAGTCCATACGTATACTGCTGGCCGAGGACAACCCGGTCAATCAGAAGCTGGCCACCCTCATCCTGACCAAAGCTGGCTACAAGGTAGAAGTAGCACATAACGGCAAGGCGGCGATTGACACCTTTTCCGCCTCCCCCGAGGAGTTTGATCTTATCCTCATGGATATTCAGATGCCGGAAGTCGATGGCCTGGAAGCGACGCGAATCATTCGTGAACGCGGCTTTATACAAATTCCCATTGTAGCCATGACCGCCAATGCCATGAAAGGCGACCGAGAGATTTGCCTCAATGCCGGTATGAACGATTATATCTCCAAACCGATAAAGCGAGAGATTGTCTTTGAAATAATTGAAAAATGGCTCTTTCGCGAGCTTGCAAACTGATACGGTCGCTCGCCCATGTCTACACCGTCTCCATCCGCTACCCGTCACTCACCCGGCCGCCATGGTCAGCGATGGGATCATTTTCTATCCAGGACCTTTGCCCAACAGGAGTCCGGCGGCCGATTACTCCCCTGGGTGCGTCCTTTGCTGCGCATTGTAATCATCGTTTTCCGAGAGGCTGTTCGCGCAAAAATTTCCATACGGGCCGCAGCCCTCACCTATTCGGTAATCCTGGCCATGGTCCCGCTGCTGGCCATGAGCACGGCCATACTCAAGGGAATGGGCAGCGGTGACCAGCTGAAAATAGCGACTGAACGTTTCATCGAACAATTCGAACCGCGACCGACTCCTTCACCAGCGGAGAACTTGCCGGAAGATGCCACCGGCACAGCGGTACAATCGCCGCGCAACACCATGAGCGGCCATCTCTACCGCGCAGTTGATACGATTTTTTCCTATGCGGAAAACACCAACTTTGCCGCCCTTGGCGCATTTGGTATCGTAGGTACCCTCCTGGTGGTTATTTCCGTTTTCAGCTCCATCGAGGAAGCGATGCTAGACATCTGGAAACAGCGGAAAGGAAGGCCGTTTTTACGCAAAGTTATGGATTACCTTGCCCTGCTGATCCTCTTGCCGGTCTCCATCAATCTGGCATTGGCCGGTGAGGCTATCCTCGTCAACCAGCGTATGCTTTCCCACATTCAATCGATCATTCCCTTTCCCTGGTTGATCGGCGCCCTCTTTAAATTCTTACCCTTTGCCTTTATCACCCTTACCCTCATGTTGATGTACCTGTTCTTTTCCAGAGCAAAGGTAACAACGCGGGCTGCTTTTACCGGGGCGTTCTTTGCTTCAATGTTCTGGTTTTTCACCCAGAAGATCTATATTTTACTGCAAGTCGGCGTCTCCAATTACAATGTGATCTACGGCTCTTTTGCCACTGTCCCGCTTTTCCTCGTCTGGGTCTACCTGGGATGGAATTTTATTCTCCTGGGAGCGGCGCTGGCCTATGCAGTCCAGCATCAGCGTCATTATACGCTCGATGACGGCTCCCAATGGCCGCTGCGTCGGTTGCAGCTGGCCTTTGATATGCTTCAGCTGATCTCATCAGATTTTCAACACCGCACCCCGACGACACTCCACTCCCTGGCCGAGCGAATGGAGGGGGTATCCGCCAGCGAACTGGAAACTATAGCCTCCACGCTGAAAGCAGCGCGCCTGGTGCACTGGTCGCGCGCAGACGAGCAATCAGTCCTCTTACCGGTCACAAGGCGGGAAAACCTCACTCCGGAAGAAATCATCACCGCCATCTGGGGACAGGCTTCCGAAACCACCTACGGCGGCAAAATGGCAGCCCTCGCACTCAGCGGGGCGCACCAGGCATGCAGCAACAACCACCTGTCTGCTCAGCCGGACAGCGAGCCCACTTAACCTCCTCTCCAGCCAGAGGACCTTCCCCGCACGACAGAATCGCCTCCCCTACTGTTCGGTATCGGGTGCCGGCTCCTGCAATAACCGATGCGCTTCTCTGAGCAGCTCCAGGGTGTGTTCAGCTCGACCTCCGTGCGCGTTGAGGGTATCGGTAAGGTTAAAGCCGTCAACCAGTGCGCCGTTATTTCCCGCTACCCAATCACTGCCCGTACTCAGCTTGGCATACCTGGCCCGGGCATAGTCCAGGAGGTCCCAGCCACGGGCAAGGTTGTACAGCCAGGCGATAAAGGGAATATTGATCATCCCTGGTGTTTGTCGATAGCAGGGATAGCGTTCCCAATCAATGTCCGGCCGATCGCACCCGCAAATGGCTTTCATGCGTTCCTGCCATCGCAGATAGATCCCGTGTACCAGAGCAATGTCATCAATCCATTCCAGGGCCCGGACATGCTCATCAAAATCGCCAGGCTGTGCCGCACCGATGCTCAGTGTATGGATCGCCGGCTGATGAAGGCAGAAAAGATCATTGAACTGCATTGGCGATAGGGGTTCACTGAGCCTGGTGAGCAGGGCCGGGGGCGTATGCAGCATTCCCCCCTTGTCCGACGGACTGATGATAAAAACCCCCATGTCGCGTTCAGCCGCCGCCGCAAGCACCGGTTGATGGCGTTGAAATATAGTATACCAGTGGAGATTGAGATAATCGAATCCCCGTTCCTCTGCATGCCCAACCGCCTGCAGCAGGAGCTCGGTGGAACCATGACTGGAAAAACCGACCCAGCCGACCTTGCCCTGCTGTTGCAGTTTCCGCGCTGCGGCAAGACATCCCCCAGGTTTACAGGCCCACCAGAGCTGCTCATAGGTATTGATACCGTGCAGCCCCAATAAATCGACCCGTTCGACCTGGAGCCGGTTCAAGGAATCGAGTACATTGTCGGTAAAAATCAGGGGGTCGGCTGTTGGAGCAACTTTGGTCTGCAGGATATAGGAAGCTCGTGAATACTTCTTGAGCACTTCTCCCAATTGGCGTTCAGACGTGCCATAAACCCTGGCGGTTTCGATGTGGTTGATGCCCACGGCAAAGGCTCGAGCGACTATTTGCTCCAGCAGTTGCTGTTCCGTTGACTGTATTTCCTCCAGGCCAACGTCTTTCCATGACTGCATAAAGCGCATTCCGCCAGCGCTCAACACCGCCATTTGCAGTTCTGTTCTGCCAAATCTTCGATACAGCATATGCCCTCTTTATCGTAGCAGGAAGTAACCGGTCTGCAGCCCGCCCATTTTTTACAGAAAAAACCACATCGGGAAGGACGAACCCTCCCTCCATCTGGTGAGATTGCCGCTCCCATGCCCCCACCTCGGCAGTCAATACGTCTGACAGGCCTGTCTGGGCAACCATTCCCCGGAACCACTTTTCTCCGCAAGAAATAGCGGCAGTTGAGTTGGCAGCAGATTCTTTTTTCTTCATGGACCGTCACCACACTTATCGAGGACATCAGGATAGAGGCCCTCTGTTCCCCTGCGTATTCTACCAGCGTACTCAACCGATACTATTTGTTTTTTCTTTTTTTCACCAATTGACCTCCTTCCCTCTCTGCATTATTCTAAAAGAGTCAGTTTGTTATCTATCCATCATCCATTTCAAATCAAGGAGAAAATCATGAAGAGGTTTCGTCTAGGTATGCTCATTGGCCTGACGCTGCTGCTTGCTGCATGTTTCGTCAGTCAGGCATCGGCTAAGGAAGTCACGAAAATGGTCGACGGCAAAAAGGTGACCTTTGTCAAATTGGCCGATAATTTTCTCGTGCTCTATGACTCTTCCAGTTCCATGCGTGCAGAATCAAAGCCTGGAACAATGCGCATTGATGTAGAGCGGCAAATCCTTACAGAAAAAGTATCCACTCTGCCTGAACTCGATTGGCAGGCCGGAATCTACTCATTTACCCCTGGATTTGGCAAAGAAGCATTCAAGACCTTTCTACCGGTGCAGACCTATAACAAAGGCCTGTTTTCCTCCACCATCGATGCCCTTCCTGCACGTCCGTCGGGAACCACCCTCCTGCAGCACGGCCTGGTCTCCCTGGACCCGATCCTTGCGCAGCTCCAAGGCGAAACAGTTGTCTTTCTCTTTACAGATGGCCAGTACACGCTTAACAAGGGGCTTCCCAAACCAGGAGCGATAGCCAAACAGCTGGCTGAAAAATACAAGGTTTGCTTCTATGTCATCGACACTGATGACGCTTCCGCGGGCGATAATGCGGTCCTGGCTGTTGCCAATGCTTCTGACTGCGGAAAAGTAATCCAATTCTCCAAGCTGCTCGGACATCCTGAATGGCTGACCAATCCCCTGTTCATGGTCAAAGAAGGTGAAATGCCCAAAGCTAAAGTTGTCGGTACAAGCGTCAGCGATGTTCACTTTGACTTTGATAAATCCAATATTAAACCCGAATACTACGTAGCACTGAACGAACTGGCGATTCTTCTGCAAAACAACCCCAAAGCACAGGTTACCCTTGCAGGGCACACCGACAGCATCGGCTCCGAAGAGTACAACTTTAAGCTTGCTCAGCGGCGGGCGGCAAGTGTACGGGCCTACCTGGTCGAAAAAGGTGGTATTGATAACAAACGCATCACGCTGAGTTCCTTTGGCAAATCAAAACCCGTTGCCAGTAATGATACCGAAGAAGGGCGTGCAAAAAACAGGCGGGTGGAAAGCATCATCACCGGCATGTAACCGTCTTCTTTGAGCGGAACATACGTTTATTTTCCCCGGCCGGCGGTTTGATTACCGCCGGCCGTATGGTCTTGCATCTGCAACGCACCATGTCTCCTGCTACGGCATGCTGAACCATAGGAAACCACGGCTCCCGTTATCCGTTGTACATCTCTACAGGGCGCTCTTCCGCCTGTTTTCTTCTCCTTTCCGCTTTGACCAGCATATATCTCTTCTCGTTGCACTGCTGGTGACAATATGCGGATGCGTCCAGCTGCCTGACTATGCTGCTCCAGTCATTCAAACAAGCAAAGATCCCGCAGCACCCTATTTCTCATATAGACCGCTTACACAGATGGATTTCAGGGCACCGGCACTGACCGGTCCGTCCCCGGAGATGCAGGCACATTTCAATGCCCGCTCAAGCATCCAGATCCGCCCCAAACCCTCGACCAAAATCGCTGTCAGGGCAAGCATGCTCGGTGATGCACCGGTCTTTTTTGCTGACATTGAAAATCTGGCTGTTGAAGCCGTATTTATCCCCGACCATTCCTGGTGGAACCCAAAAGTCCCTCCGGAAAAACAGCCGTACGTGCTCCAGCACGAACAGATTCACTTTGCCCTTATGGAATTGACGGCACGAAAAATTAACCGTGAACAGCATCAGGCTGGTCACGACCTCCCGATTATCGGCAACAGCCCTCAAGAGGCTCAGGCGCTTGCAGTAGCCAGGATCAATACCATCATCGCTGCGTACCATGAGGAAATCCTTGCCCAACACACGGATTTTGACACGGATACCTCCGCTCAATACGCTCCTGAAATACAGCAACGCTGGTGGAACGAGGTCTCCCGGCAACTGCTTCAACACCCCCCAAACTAGCTCAATCATCTCCAGCTCTCAGGTATCCCATGCATCCCTCTTCTTCTCTCACCCTCACGCCCCTTGGCTCAGGTGGCTGGATACCTACCCTTGAGCGACAAACCTGCTGCTACTGTCTCGAGATTGGCCGCTCGCTGTTTATCTTGGATGCCGGGACAGGTATGGCCCGCTTTGGCGAACCAACCGGAGCTCGGATAGCAGCCAAGTACACCTCCATCAACATCCTGCTTTCCCACTACCACTACGATCACCTGATTGGCCTCACCTATCTCCCCCTCTTTTTTCCGGGGAAACAGCTGAACATCTTCGGGCCGGGTAAGGAGCTGTACGGCAAAGGGGTTCGAGAAATCCTGAACACTTTTTTTGATACCCTTTTTTTCTCCACTCCCCTTGCAGCCTTTCCCATGAGGCTCACCTGCACCGACCTCGTCCCCGGTCGAACCGTCATCGACGGGCACCAGGTAGAAGCCGTCCTCCAGCAGCACAGCGCGCCATCGTTGGGGTACAGGATCAACGACGACATCGCCTATGTCACCGATACCTGTTCCTCCACAACCACCCTTGATTTGGCTGCTCATGTACGGCTGCTGCTGCACGAGTCTTGGCTGGATCACCAGGACTCGACCGCTCTCCCACAGGCAGAACAAGATGCTTCTCAGCCAATGCCCCACACCTCCATAGACCAGGTGCTCCATGTTGCCTGTCATGCCCAGGTCGAGCGGTTGATGCTGATTCACCTCAACCCATCCTATGCACAAAGCAGACTCGACAATATGCTGGTCTACGCCCGCCACCATTTTGCCGACACCCTGCTTGCCACCGACAACCAGCAAGTTACGCTCGGCACCATAACATAAAAAACAATTTATCTATTGACAAATAGTCAATAGATGATAAATCTACAGGCCAAGGAGGCATGATGCAACGATACGGTAAACGCCATGGAAGGAATTCTCAAGGCCGAGGCAAACGCAGAAAATCTGTATTTATCCAGACCTGCTGTCTCTTTCAACTGGCAGACAGCGACCGCCATGGATACGAACTGCTCCAAGGGTTGGCTGCCTACTCTGAATCCGCATCCATCATTGACCCCAGCATTCTATATCGAATGATGCGGGAAATGGAGCACAGTGGTCTGGTAGCCTCCTATGACGGGGAAACCAGTCGCGGTCCGCGACGCAGAGTCTACCGATTGACCACGGCTGGAAGACAACAGCTGGAACAGTGGATAGCGGAACTGGAACAGACACGCGACGAAATCAACCAGCTGCTAGCAGCGTATGCCCGGTCGCACAGCACATAGTGCTCATGCAGGAACCGCCTGCCTGATGCGGGCAGGGTGAACGGGCCGTGCATGAGCAATGATAAACCTACTCAACCATTTATTCACCACAAGGAGGATGAAATGCCTAATCAAGATCAAACAGGACCTGCCGGCCAAGGACCGGCAACAGGAAGAGGACGTGGTACCTGCCGTCAGCCAACGCAGGACAACCCGCAAAACGATGCCCCATTGTTTGGAGGATTTCGCCGAGGACAGGCGGCTAACGGCAGGGGCATGGCCCGAGGTGGACGCCGGGGATGCGGCATGGGCCGCGGAGGCAGGCGACAGGGTCGCTAATGCAGAGTGCACCTCTTGCTCTCCCGGCGGCGAAGACGTTGTTGCCGGGAGAGTCTTCTCCCGGGAGATCATCACGTTCTCCCGGTTATCATCGGCTGCAGCAACGGATATTGCAACCTATCCAATACAACTTATTGGGAAGGCGGCAACTCAAAGGCGACTTTGGTCTCTTCACTCTGCTGCAGTAACTCATTGAGTACATCCACCGTACTCCGCCAGCGGTACTGAGGAAAATCCACGATCGCCTGCTTGAGCTTTTGCTCCAGCATGTCATAGAGGATCTGAACGACCTGCTTGGCATGCCTGCCGATCCCCTCATCGATGATAAACACCAGCGCATCGATGATATCTGCGAGCTTGACGATGACCATAAACTCCGGGTTTTCCCGTTCAATCGCCGCCTTCATTTCAAACAGCCACGGCGCTATCTCCCGTTCGATTGCTTCAATAGGATTATTGTCTCCGCTCAACTGTTCAATGTGTCGCTTCAACGGACTTGGCAGATCTCCCATCAACAGTTCCGGGGTATCATGAAGAGAGGCATACTCCATGATCTGCAGCAATGAAGAATCAGACAAGTGTGGTCCGAGAATAACTTTTGCCAGACGGTTGGAAATTCGTGTGACCATGTAGTGATGTTCTGCAAGGGTCTGGTCGCGGGAAGTCCGCACACTGTGCCACCTGGTCACATGCCCAGAACGAGCAAGATCGGCAAGGGTAAGCTTCGGCAATTTCATGGTTGTTTCGGGAAGGCTCCTTCATCAAGGGACTCACACTGTTTCAACCACGCTCTCGACGGTGGGTGGAGAACACGGAAAAAACAGGGAAAGATAGTGCAACTCGATCACACTGTTCAGGCAAGGACCTCCTGAATAGTTCGACTGAGCGCAGCTCTACGGTAGGGTTTTTGAATAAACCCTCCAAGTCCGTTCTCCTGCATGTGTTGCAGTTCTTCATCAGTAATATACCCGTAGGAGAGAATGACCCGTACACCTGGGTCAATCTGCTGTAGTGCAAGCAGAGTATCCCGCCCATTCATCACAGGCATCAGCATATCTAATATAACCAGGTCAATAGTGGTATTTTCCCTGCGGAATATGCTCACCGCTTCCTTGCCGTCCCGGGCCAGCTGCACCTCAAATCCCAGCTCCTCAAGCAGTGCTTTGCCAGTGCTGCGCATGATCTCTTCATCATCCACCAGCAAAATTTTTCCTATGCCTGAACGGTCTTTCAAGGGAGAAGGCATAGCTGCCATATGCTCCCGATCAGCCACAGGTAAATGGAGGGTAAAAGTGGTTCCCTCTCCAACAAGGCTGGATACGGTGATCGCGCCGTGGTGCTGCTGCACCGTCGCAAAAACAGTAGCCAATCCCAGGCCGGTCCCTTTCTGCTCCTTGGTGGTAAAAAAAGGGTCAAATATCTTGTGCACAACCTCAGGCGCAATACCGGCGCCAGTATCACGCACAACCATCTCTAAAAATTGACCTGGCTGGAGCTCAAATGGTGAATCCTGACAGGTAGCGGCATCCAGTGTAACATTTGCGGATGAAACCACTATACTTCCGCCATCAGGCATGGCGTGGGCACTGTTTATACCGAGATTGAGAAAAACATTCTGCAGTTGCGACTGATCGCCAATCACGATGGTTTGCTGGGCATCCAGGCGGGTTTCCAGGGATATACGTGGATCAACGGTGTTCTCGAGCAGTACAATCGTTTCCCGTATGACCTGATGCATGTCGACCAAGGAGTTTTTCGGGGGTGTCCTTCGGCTCAAGGTCAGCAGTTTGCCGATCAACTCCGCTGCCCGGTCAGCTGTATCCAGAATCAGGCGATGAAATTTTTGGGCCTTTTGATCATCAGGCAGATAAACCTGGAGCATCTCTGCCGCGCCGACAATGCCGCCAAGCATATTATTGAAATCATGAGCTATCCCCCCGACTAGTTGACCGATGGCATTCATTTTCTCAACCTGCTGGAGGCGTAACTCCAGGGCAGCACGCTCCGTCTCTGCCTGCTTATGCCTCAGCGCGGTCTCTGCGAGGGCGGCAATGAAGCCTGTGAGGGCAATATCATAGTCAATGATCGTTTGTACCTTCTCTTTGGTAAAAACCGGTACCCGTTCCAGGGCCTCCAGATAGGTTTTCTGATCAAAATCATACTGATTGGCCTGCTTGATAAACAGCTCCCGGTCCGGTACCTCGCCTTCATAAAAAAACTGTCCGAGGAACAAGGTCGCCAAGTGTTTTCCGGCAACTATCACCGGCATTCCCACATTCCACAGACCGTTAAGGCACTTGTACGAACAGGGGGAGGTGCGATGAAAACCGGCCTGCACAAAAGCGTCGCTCTCCAGGCACCGTTGCAACGTTTGCGGATGGTTTCGATGAAAATGCACACAGATATCCTGCCACCCTGCGCCGACAAGGGGTGCATTATCAGCGGTATCGATCAAGCCGATGGGAATGCCGGTTGCCTGAAAATGGGAATCAGCCATTTTTTGCACAGCAGCCAGGTCAATAAGGTCGGAAAGCCGGTAAGGGTGCTCGGCTGAAGCTGGGCTGCAGGAATCCACGCCCCCTGTAATTTCGCCTCCGGCGTCTTGCCTCTCTTCCGTTGACACAGTTTCGATGTAACCTCAAACCTTGATTATTGCTCCATGGTATACCCCCCGCTACCAGGAAAACGCCGGCTGACTATGCCTCAGATGCTCATGCACGGCAGTGGTTACGGAGTTCCTTTGCCCCATACGACATCAAAAGATGGCCTTTTTGGTTCCCAATGGGGATGCGTCTTGCAGCGAAACCAGGCCCCCCTTTCAACTCACCAGCACCAAGAGTACAATAGCATGAAAAAAGGTGAGAAACTAGCGCGAATGTCCGCCTTTTCCGCCTCAGTTGAGGCGACGTCTGATTCGAAGTCTCTGCCAAAAAAACCTGGCGCTGGTGTGCACAGGAAGAAGGCTGAAGCCGATCAGTGACGAGAGGTCAAACCAATGGTGCCTTAGCAATCTCCATACAGGTAAACGCAGTACCGGCCTGCTTATTCTCGCTGCCGGCCCGATTTTTCCAGACCGAGAATCGGTCGCACGACCAATGAGGTCAACACAGTCGTCACCAGGGCCATGATCACCACCGCTGAAAAGAGGTTGGCCACCTCAGGGGGAACAGGAAAAGGCCGGGAGAACAGCCCTGCCTCCATGGCAATCTCCGCTACGATTAATTCCACAGCACCCCGTGCGCTCATGGCCGCTCCGATGCCGAATGATTGACGGGGACTAAATCCCATGGCAACAGCCGGCAACCCCGCACCTAGCAGCTTTCCGATCACCGCAGCCATTACCAGCAGGAAAACAAAGAGCGGAATCTCTGTCAGTGCGGAGAGGTTGAGATGCAGCCCGATGGAGGCGAAAAAAAGTGGCGCAAAAAAGCCTTTGGTCCAGCTTGTCAGGCTCCCCTTAATGTTCGTATACACCGCATCGCTCATGGTCCGGCGTACAAAAAACAACCCGGCAACAAAAGCCCCGAGAATAAAATGCAAGCCTAAGGCCTCTGCCAGAAGCGCGAACAGCAGGGCAACCACCAGTAAGGTGCTGAACTCAGACTCGTCTGACTTGAAACGAACCACGGTTCGATTGATCCATGGCAGGAGATACAGCCCCATTGCAATGGTTACCACAAAAAACAGGACCGCTTTCAGGAGCAGTACCAGCAGGACTGATGCTTCGGGCATTTGTCCGGTGTTGATAATCGCGGTCAGCACTGCCAACAGGATAAGGCTGAAAATATCATCAAACAGGGCGGCGGAGACGATCGCCTGTCCGAGCTTGGACCTGAGCAGATGCAGATCCATCAGGATTTTGACCGAAACAGGTACGGCGGTAATGGCAAGGGCGGTCCCAAGGAAGAGGCACTGCGCCAATTTATAGGGAGAGTCGGGCAAAAATATCCGCCCGAGGACCACGCCGAAGAGCATGGGGAGGAGCACTCCACCTGCGGCGATGGCCATAGCCGGCCCCGAGGTCTTGGCCAGGTCACGCGGCCGCAGTTCCAATCCGGCGAGCAGCATAAGAAAGAAGATCGATAGATCGGTAAAGCCCTTGTAGACCTCATTATCCGGCAATGCGGACAGTATCGGCAGTACATGGCCATAGCGCTGAAAGATCACCCCCATGGCGATGCCTGCCAGCAATTCGCCTACCAGGGATGGTTGGTTGAGCCGCTCGGCCGCCTCCCCGCAAACACGGGTAGCCAGCAACACGACAAGCAGGATGTACAGTAGATGCATAGCCAGACGCTCCGTTTTCGCTCACCGCACCCCCTGCAGCACGCTCTTTTGCTTTCTTCCCGGGAAGAGCTGCGGTTGCAGTACCCTGGCCTGCTTTACACCTCTCCCCCCGTATCGGTCATGACCGGCCAGATATGGAAATCCCTGTTGGCTTTGAACCCTACCCCAACAGCCCCTTTATGCAGGTACAACACATAGGCCCAGTCAGGAGCAAAACCGCTGGTAGTCGAACTCCAGTATGCCTCCATGGTACCTGGAAAAAAGAACGATTCAGGCAAGGCCGGCTCATAGCGGGAGGCATCGATCAGGCTTTCCAGTTCATTGATAGTCGGCAACCGAAACGGATACCCGGTCTGCCGCCCATACTGTGCCACCGCTTCGAGGGCCCCTGCCCAGGTGGTCGGTTCTTGGTTGAGCCTCCCTTCCCGATGCCATATCAGGCCGGTCAACCTGTCAAGCACGCCGCCAGCCTTTTCAACAAACCGCGGTTGAGGCCATCCAACCCCTTTTTGAAGGGCGCCGTCCTGGCCGCTGCCATCGCAGACTATTTCTCCTCCACGCTCATCATAACAGCGGCTGGAGCCGGTTCGCGGCAGGAGGGGACTCTCACCGGCCACTGGCAGTATCCAGTGATATTCTTGTTTATTACCGTAAAACATCCTGCCGCCCTCAAGGTGCAGGTACCATGCATACCTGGTCTCTATGGCGGCAGTGGTTGACGTCCAGTACCACCCTATAGCGGCATGAACAAAAGGATACTTCCGGGGCAATGCCGGCATCTTTTGGCTATGGTCAATCAGGCTGCGCAATTCCCGGCGATTGGGCAGGCGCCAGTCATCCCGGCCGAGAGCGCACTGTCGTCTCAACTCCTCCACATGATCCAGCCCTTCCTGCCAACTGAGTGGAAATTCAACAGGACACCCCTCTTTCGGCCACAACAGCCGGGTTACCCGATCAACAACCAGTCCCTCTCCCTGAGGGACAAAACGGGGCTCCGGCCAGAGTGAAGAGGTTGCCGCTGCAGCGTCTTGCCCTGCACCGTCGCATGTTATCACCTGGCCATGGGTGTCAAAACAGTCCACCTGTCCAGTCCACAAAATATGCTCAGGAACCATTGTTCTCCTTTTCACCTGCAAAGGCATCCGCTCCGCACCCCCTCTCCGGCGACACCGTTACACAATCATCCATGGTGGTCTTCATCTCCCTGAACAATGACAACGTTTTTTCCACTGGCTTTAGCAGTATAGAGGGCCTGATCTGCCCGCTTGATATACCACTCCGGTTCCAGTCCGCGGCGATTGCTGCCGTAAAGCCCAACACTCACACTAATATGCCCATGATGAAACCGGTGGGCAACTACTCCCAGGCGAATTCTTTCCGCCACCTCGCGGGCAACATCGGGAGGGGTGTTGGGCATAAGGACAGCAAACTCTTCCCCTCCATATCGTGCAGCCAGATCCATCTCCCGGGTATTCCGATTGAGAATTTTCCCAATCTGGGTCAGTACCCGGTCGCCTTCCGGATGCCCATAGTTGTCATTGACCAGCTTGAAATCATCGATATCAATCATAAGCAGGCACAGGTGCCTGCCGCTCCTGCTTGAATCAGCCACACTCTTTTTCAAGACCAGGTCAAAGACCTCACGCGTATAGAGATCGGTCAACTCATCCTTGATGGTGGAACCGATGATGAACTCGCTTTTATTCTCCTCAATTACCTTGGGATGCTGCAGTTCCCGGACAATATTCTGCAGATAATCCAGTGTGGCGACCGAGATACCGACCTCCCGCTCCAAGGCCCGGTTCATCCTTTTTCTGTGATCAAGTATGGCCTCCCACAAGCCCCTTGCTTCCTCTTCGCTGTAGGACTCATGGGTAAGCGAGAGCAGGAGCTGGGCGAAAAAGCCTCCAGGGTATCTGGCCTGCACCTGTTTACACAGCTGCCGATCATCAGCCATGGCTTCGATATGCTCCAGCGAAATCGCCCCTTCACCGATCTCTACCAGATCTTCCAACTGCCCCGCATGGGGAGAGTGCTTCCTCTTCATCTCTGCCCACCAGGTATCGGGTTGCTGCTGTTCACCTGCTACGACCCCAGCAAACACTTGTCCGAGCTATCGGCATCCGCATAATACCTGGCTTCAATGAGGTTGTGCTCGGGGTCCTGAAAGTAAATGGAGACGCCCGCCCCCCTGGCACCCCAGCGCTGTACAGGCCCCTCTTGCACAGCAATGCCATTTCTGGCAAGCCGCTCCTGCAAGGCGTCCCATTCGGCACGCTTCAGGCAGAGGCAAAAATGGTTGAGATGAGCGCGTCCCTGGACATCAGCTCGTCCCTTCTGCCACATTCGTCGGGGAAACAGGTCGATGATAGTGTCTCTGCTCAGGCGGAGAGAAGGAAACGGGACCTCACCGGCTCTATAGGCTGTCAATCGTTCCGATGCCAATCCCAGTACCTCGGTGTAAAAGGTCAGCATCGCCTCATCATCTTCCACATTCAATACAATATGGTCCATCCGGCATTCCATGCCTTCTCTCCTGTTGTCTTATTCAAGCTGCATATTCCTAAGGGTAACCGCCCTACTGTTTGAGCGCCACTCGGGCGGCTATAACCAGTGGATCCCACACATTGCCAAATGGTGGTGCATAGCTCAAGTCAAGGTGCAGCATATCCTCCAGCGTATATCCTGCATGGAGGGCAACGACCAAGGTATCAATGCGCTTGGCTGCGCCCGGTCCGCCAACGATTTGCCCCCCCAGGATGCGGGCTGTCCCCCGTTCGGCAAAGATTTTGACTGTGAGGGGTGCCGTACCGGGGTAATAGCCGGGCAAAGTACGCGCCTCAATCTCACCGGTGACGTAATCAATCCCCAGCTCGTGTAATTTTCGGGTATTCAGCCCTGTGCAGGCGCATTCAACATCCTTAAACTTGGTGATGGCGGTGCCCAGAACTCCGCGGAACGAGGCGTCGCCGCCACCAAGATTAATACCGGCTGTCCGTCCTTGCTTGTTGGCTGTCGTCCCCAGAGGGATGTACACCGGTTGTTTGCTCACCAGGTGCATGGACTGGCAGCAATCACCAGCCGCCCAGATATCTGCGACACTGGTCTGCGTGCGTTCGTTGACCTCGATACTTGCCGAGGGGCCGAGGCGCAGGCCCGCACTTTCTGCGAGCTTGGAATTGGGCGTCACGCCCATGCCCAGCACAAACAGATCGCCGGGGATGGTCCGGTCACCAGTCACCACGGCCCTGGCCGTATCACCTTCAATCTCGAACCCGGTCACCTCTGATCCGGTCAGCAGGGTCACGCCGTGCCGCTCAAGCCCTTCGGCAACTAATTTGGCCATGGAGGGATCAAAAGCCTCCATGACCTGGTCGCTTCGCTGGACTATGGTGACCTGGATGCCTCGCATGACCAGGGCTTCTGCAAGTTCGATCCCGATATACCCCCCGCCGACGATAACCGCGTGTTCAACCTGCTCCTCCTCCAGGTGCCGTTTCAACGCTATCCCTGAAGCAAGGCTTTTGAGCACGCGCAGGTTGTTAACATCTTTTGCCTCAGCAAAAGGCTGCACCGGTTGTGCACCGGTTGCGAGCAAAAGATGGTCGTAGGCTTCCTCCCGTTCTTTGCCGGTTTCCCTGTCAAGCACCTGAACGACCTTTCTGTGAGCGTCAACCGAGGTCACTTCCTGACCAAGATGCACATCAATATCCTGACGTTGCTCAAAGGTCTCTTTTGTTCGAGCTATCAGTGCCGCATGGTCATCGACCAACCTGCCGATGTAATAGGGCAACCCTCAAGCCGCATAGGATACATGCTGCCCCTGTTCAAAAACGGTAATCCGCAGGTCAGGGTCAAGTTTCCGGGCCTGGGAAGCACCGCTCATACCAGCAGCATCGCCACCCACAACAACCAAGTGTTTTCGAGACATACCCACTCCTCATGTATAAAGAAACGTTATCATAACTTATAGATATAACCACGATTCAACACAAAGACACCCCCTGGAGAATGCGCTGCGACCGGGTTCTCCCTGCCTGCCGGCAACTCCTGCCAAGGGAGAGGAAACGAAAAAAGGGCGGGCACAATGCCACCGGGCCCTAATAATCACGACAACTGACAGGCCCCCCCCCAAATCGACACGTATTTCAATGAAGGGGGACCGAAAGCGTTCGGCGCCTGGTCAGCACAAACGCTGTTTTGGCTCCGTAATAGGCCGCCTCATTGATAAAGATGGGAACGAGGGGCTCTTTTTCGTGATAGCGCGTCACCTCTCCCGAAGGATGATAAAAAAGAGGGGCTCCCGCTTTAAGGGGATGATAATCGCGATCCTGCAGGGCCTGGTGGACAACTGCGTCGATACTGCCTGCCGGGTCCACCGGGTATGAAACACTGCGCACATGCTCATGGATGGTGACTGTCTCCGGCAGGTCGAGCGGTTTTTTCAGGTTCCGCAACTCGACAAAATCCAAACAGCAGCGCACTCCTTGCAGAGCCCTTGCCAGCAGGTCGTGACGGACAATATTGTTGCCTATTGGCCCCAACTCGAGGCTGATGCCGCACCGGGCCATCGAGGTGAGAAAAGGTTGGTCTTCCATGGCACCATACACCGCCGCAGGAATGGCATAGATGCGCACGGCCGGCAGCCGTTTCTGCAGGAAAGCGGCAATCTGCAGCTTAGGCTGGTCATACCCCACCACAATCATGGTCGTGCCCATGTTGGCGGTACTGGTATGCACGTCAATCAGCAGGTCGGTTACCGGATCTTCCCTGGGGCCAAGCTGGGCATTGATCTCCCTGGCCCGCTTGAACTCGTACCCCTTCAGCTCTTGATTACCCAGGTCAGCCGCCAAAAAGGAGCGGTTCAGATCGTGGTCAATGTACCGCCTTCCCTCACGAAAAGCCCTGGGATTAGCCAACAGCAGGGTGGTGGTGAAGGTAGTATAGCACTGGTCGGGATGCTGCCTGCCGAGCCGGTGCAACACAGCAGGTCCGGTATATTCGTTGCCGTGGGTACCGCCCACGACGGCTACGGAATCGATCATATTCGCCCGCTTTAACAGGCTACTCCTGCAGATAGCCCAGGGTAACCGCCCGTTCGATGAGGGTAGAGGCAAATGCCCATAATTCGGTCGAACCTTCTGCAATGTGGCGGTTGCGTTCGATCACCTGCGCCTTTTTCACCCCGTGCTTACGCCAGGATTTCCCCTGGGAATAATAGTTGAGCATCAGCGGCATCAGTCGATCAAGCGCATTGGCAAACCGGGATTCGGCAGTTTGCCGCGCTTCAAACTCGCGCCAAAGGGCGTGCATTTCCTCTCCCTGCGCCATAGGCAGGATACCGAAGATGCGTCTTGCAGCCGCCTGTTCGCGCTGGGCCTTATCCCCATGCGCCGCCTCATCATAGCAGAAGGTGTCGCCGGCATCGATTTCCACCATATCATGGATGAGCACCATTTTCATGATATGACAGATATCAACCGACTCATCGGCATGCTCGGCCAGTACCATGGCCATCACGGCCAACTGCCAGCTGTGCTCGGCATCATTCTCCCACCGGTCGCTATCAAGCACATAGCTGCGTCGAAACACGGATTTGAGTTTTTCCATCTCCAAGAGAAATTCCAATCGCCGAGCCATGGATGGATTGTCGCTCTCCTGCACTCTCTGCCCTTCATCGGTTAACGGAACAGGTGGTGTCATCGTGCGCCTAAAACCTTTTTTATTTCCTCGTTACCGATAACCTGGATTTCGGCTTCATTATTTTTCGACTTCACCCGCAGAGGGACCGGACCGTGTAGGTCAAATGGCACCAGCTGCGGTTCGTCGTCATCAACAAAAACAATCACTGCCGGAGCTTTGGCCGTGTCCTCCAGACGAAACCCTTCCAAACGGGTGGTCTCCTTGTTGACCACAACCACCTCTTCCTCTACTGCATACATATCGTTTTTTCTCCTCAGGCAACGTAGATGTGTGCCGGGCAGAAGCCGTTGTCTCCTCCTGCATGGCCAGTAATCCTTTGTATATCTGAAGCAGACCATACAAAAGGCTGGAGCCGGAATCCATCGAAAACTGCACTCCCGGCAGACAATGACCATTCCATTCGCCAGACTCTTGTCCCCTCTGCCTCCTCCGCTTGCATTCCCAAGTTCCTCCTTTTGCCTGCGCACCCATTGACAATGGACAAAGCATTGCTACGTTGAACACATCCATCTTCATAGAGCGAGAGCTGCATGCCACTGCAGCCAGCCAACCCCAGGAGGAAGACCTATGTGTGGACGCTACGCCTTTGCCCTCCAGCCGCTGGGACCATGGTCGGCTGTATTCCGGGCCTGGATGGAATCAATGGAACCCAGATACAATATAGCCCCGACAAGCACCATCCCCGTATTCACCGCTGCTGGCTGGCACACCATGCGCTGGGGGTTGATTCCCGCGTGGTCCAAAGAATCGACGACCAGATATGCCACCTTCAATGCCCGCGCCGAATCACTAAAGGATAAACCCGCCTATCGTACAGCCTGGAAACAGAGGCAGCGATGCCTGATGCCGGCGCTGGGGTACTATGAGTGGAAAAAACAGGGGAACGGGAAAACACCCTACTTCATCCGCTCCTCAGGCAACCAACCGCTGGTTTTCGCCGGCCTGTGGGACCGTTGGCAAAGCGAACGGAAAACATTACTCTCCAGCACTATCATCACCTGCCCGGCCATCGCACAGATAGAGGAGTTGCACCCGCGTATGCCGTTTCTTCTGACCCCGCAGGCTGCCGAGGAGTGGCTTCACGGAAGCATTGCCGCCTGCGACGACCTGTTGAAACAACCGCCGGCAGTAGCGCTTAATTTTTACCCGGTGGATCAACGGGTGGGCAATGTGCACAACACGGGCGAGGAATTGACCCAACCGGCCTGAGGGGGTAGGGTTCGCTCCTCCCCTCGCCCATCCATGGCATCTGCCGGCAAATCTGTGATCTGTCATTGCCCGAAAAACTGTTAGTATGTATACATAGCTCTATGACCGAAGAGCTGCGCTCCTTTTGATCAAGGGAAGAAAATAGTGCTCTCGCCAATATTCAAACTCCATCAAATCATGACTACCAGGTTGCTTCCCACCAATGGCATCCACAAAACCACCCCATAACGAAACTGAAGAAAGGGTCACCTCCTCCCCGCTTGGTGAACCGGACAACGATGCTGCAGGGACCGGACAAACAGAACGCGGAGTGGAACGGCAAATAGAGGACGAAGACTATGTGCCGGTAATTATCAAACGGAGCGATGAAACGGTTCGTCATCCCGACGACGTGCTTGAGAAAGCCATTGAAGAAGGCCTTGAGCAGCTGGAAAGGCCGCTTCTCTCCTTTGTTCTCTCTTCCATGGGGGCGGGGCTGGTACTTGGGTTTACAGCCATGGCCGTTGCGGTCATGGCGACACTCACCGGCGATTCCGGTAACCCGCTGTATACTCGACTAACCATGGCGCTGGTTTACCCGCTTGGATTCATGATCTGTATCATGAGTGGAACCCAACTCTTCACAGAGCATACCGCCACCGCCGTCTATCCTGTGCTTGCCGGGAAAGCTCGCATACAACAGCTGCTGCGTTTATGGCTGGTCGTCATCCTGGGAAATGAAATAGGAGCGGTATGCAGCGCATGGCTACTGGTGACCGCCGATGAGGTCATCATGGCCCGCGAAGGGTATCTTTTCATTGGCCACCACCTGGTAGCGCAAAGCAACGTTGCACTGCTGGTCAGCTCCGTACTTGCCGGCTGGCTGATGGCGCTGGGCGCATGGCTGGTACTGGTAACCTCGCCGTCGCTGAGCCAGATGGTATGCATCTATATCGTCACCTTCCTCATCGGTCTGGGTGGTCTGCATCACTCTATCGCCGGCTCGGTGGAAATGTTTGTGGCCATATTCATCAGCGATGCCTATTCCCTGGGTCAAGGTCTCCGATTTATCGGCCTTGCTATTGCCGGCAACCTCGTTGGCGGCAGTGTCTTTGTGGCCGGCTTCAACTACAGCCAGATCCGGAAGACGCAGGAACTGTGAACACGCCAACACATTCTACCCCTTGTGCCATGCGGTATCGGTAGAGGCACAGGAACGGTGCTGGTTTCAAGCGGCAACGAGGGAACCTATCCCTCCTGAATACCAACCCGTACCCAGAGGCACCACACAGGTGAAAGCATGCAATGAAAAAGAACCATCACTCCCTGATAATTTTTGATGGAGTGTGCAGCCTTTGTGAATTTTCCGTGCAGTTTATCATCAAGAGAGACCCGCAAGCAAAATTTACCTTTGTTGCAGCCCAATCGGAAAAAGGGAAGGAGCTGCAGCACCAGTACGGCGTTGATACCCTGCAGGACGGGACGGTCATCCTGCTGAAAAACAATCAGGTCTATGTAAAAAGTGATGCTGCGCTGGAAATCGCAAAAGAGCTGCAGGGCCCGTGGCACTTACTGCAGTTCTTAAAAATCATACCAAAACCGGCCAGAGATTTTGTGTATTCGATCATTGCCAAAAACAGGTATCGCTGGTTTGGCAAAAAAAATGAATGCCTCGTTCCGGACAAGAAAACCCGGGAGCGATTTCTTTAATGCCCCTGTCACATGAATCTCCGCCACACCTTGCAGTAGATATTCAACAGATGAGCGTTTTTACCAGTATTCACCCCTGCTGCGCCTAAGGAGCACCGACCATTGAATATCCCCCTGTCTATCACTTAACCATGCATGAGGAGTAATTTGTGGGCATTGCGACAGATATCATCATTCTTGTTCTGACAGCTTTTTTCTGCGGATTGATTATGCAGCGGCTGCACCAACCGCTGATTCTTGGCTATATTCTTGCTGGTATCATTCTTGGCCCCTATACAGGCGGATTAACCATCACGGAAATCCACAGCATCGAACTGCTGGCCGAAATCGGGGTGGCGCTACTGTTATTTGCCCTTGGCCTTGAGTTCTCCCTCAAAGACCTCAAGCCGGTCAAACACATCGCTCTTGTGGGCACGCCGCTGCAGATGCTGGGCACCATCGGCTTTGGCATCGGGATTGGCCGCCTTTTTGGCTGGGACTGGAACACCGCCTTGTGGTTCGGGTCCCTCATCTCTCTCTCCTCCACCATGGTGATCCTGAAAACACTGATGAGCCAAGGCTGGTTGGGAACCCTGTCGAGTAAGGTGATGATCGGCATGCTGATTATTCAGGACCTGGCAGTAGTGCCGCTGATGATCATCCTCCCCCAGTTGAATGATCCGGCCACCGGCCTCGGTATTCTCGGTTTTGCGGTCATCAAGGCAGGAATATTTCTTGTCGCCATGTTTCTTCTTGGTACCCGATTGCTGCCTTTCCTGCTCAAAGTTATTGCCAGGCTCGGCTCCCGTGAGCTGTTTATACTCGCTATTTCCGCCATCGGCCTGGGGGTGGGGTACGCCACCTACCTTGTCGGCCTGTCCTTTGCCTTTGGCGCCTTTATCGCAGGCATGGTGCTCAGCGAATCTGATTACGGCCATCAGGCGCTCAGTGATATCATTCCACTTCGCGACCTCTTCGGCCTACTGTTCTTTGCCTCTGTGGGTATGCTCCTTGATCCCCGCTTTCTGCTCAACCACTTCACCCTCATCCTGGTGCTGGTGCTCGTTGTCAGCCTGGGCAAGGGATGCATCTTTGCACTGCTTGCCCGGCTTTTTCATTACCGCAACGTCGTGCCCCTTGCCGTTGGCCTGGGCATGTTCCAGGTCGGTGAGTTCTCTTTTGTGCTTGCCCGCATAGGTGTTGCCAGTGAGTCCATCAGCAGAGAGTTTTACAACCAGTTTCTTACCATGGCGGTTGTCTCCATGGCCCTGACCCCTTTTATTTCCTCACAGACCGCACGCCTATACGGCTTGAAAAAACGATGGTTTAAACACGAGCCCCTTGAATCGATCAATTTCCCGGAAACCGAGCTGCGCCATCATGTGGTCATTGCCGGATGCGGGCGCATCGGTTTTCAGGTCGCTGCGGTGCTGCAGCGGTTGGCAATCCCCTTTGTGTTGGTTGAACACGACCAGCTGCGCATCGAACGGGCCAAAGAAGCCCATTTTCCGGTTGTTTATGGAGACGGTAGCCAGGAAATCGTCCAGGAGGCTTTGCTGGTCAGCCGTGCATCCCTGCTGGTGGTCACGATCTCTGATATTGTTGTTGCCCGATCGATTATCAGTCATGCAAAAAAAGTAAACCCCGAGATCAGGATCATCGCCCGTATTTCCGACCCTGATTTTTTCTCCGTCTTCCGTGAACTGGAAGTAGTTGACCTGGTCAACCCGGAAGTGGAAGCCGGCTTGGAGATGCTCCGGCAGGTTCTGCTTTACCTTCGCTTTCCCGCACCGGAGATTCAACTGCATACGGAAAACCTTCGCCATCAACAGCTTGCAGAAGCCTTCGTGGCAGGAGAAGACTATCGGACCCTTGGCCAGATGCGGTCGGCAGAACAACAGTTTGATCTCCAGTGGATCGAACTTGAACCGGGCAACCCGCTGATCGACACGACGATCGCCAAGGCGGAAATCCGTAAAATAACCGGTGTTTCCGTTGTTGGAATTATCCGGGACAGTCAATTGATCACCAATCCGGAACCTTCTTTCCGCTTGCGGCAACATGACTTGCTCGCCATCATCGGTTCTGCCGAGGCTCGGCAGCAGTTTCACTGCTTCATAAACCCCATCTCGGAAAAATGCCTCATCCCCGAAGATCCGTTTGTGGTGCCAGTAAAGTGAGGCTGTGCCGCCTCTCAATTTCTGCACCTTCTCTACACCTCGACGTGCAAGATGGGGCTACTGTTTGTTTCCAGCTCAAGGATTGCTGATATCAAGAATTGCCGATATAGTATTCTCTCTACGCTGACAGCGTGCCGCATTAACGATCGTCACATTTCTTGACCCAAAAAGATGAACATACGACTGCATTCACAGACCATGAGATATTTTGTCATAGGGATTATCTTTTTTTGTGTAATCTCCTCCAGCCAGGCAGTCCATGCTGCACAAACCGATCATTCAGCGACCTCCCCCTCCCCCGACGCGGTTGAAACCGATCAGCAAAAGAAATTACCCAAGGATGAGCAGTTTTTTATCGAGATAAAGGCGTTCAAAACCAAACTTGCAGAGATGCGAGAGGAATTACGGGGACTCACCGGTGAGCAACAGTTGGCCCTTGGACTACAAGTGCGTGAGACGGAAACACAGCTCCGGGAGCTGTTTGGAGATGTTCTTCAGTATATTACCGAAGAAAGAAATAAAAATAGCCTCAAGCCTTACATTCTTCCACAAATAAAATCTCTCCTGCAGGAAGAATCTAAAATCATTCAACGCGAGCTAGCCTATATTGAGAAACACATCAAGTCCTTGATGGAGGGCCAGAAAGATCTTGATGCACTGCAGCTTTTTGCCAGAAAGCAAGAAATCGGCAACTATTACAAGATCTATGACGCCTTGCTGAAGGATTTTTACGAAAATGCACAACGACTTGAATCTCTTGAACTCTCTGTCGCAGATGATCTGAGCCTGCTTGATTCCCTTTTAAACCACCGGTCATTGACTGTTTCCAGCGAAATAAAGCTGGTGCTGAATAAATTGGCTGATTTGCGCGAGCAGCATAGAAACGCCATCGAAGGAGACAAGCAGAAAATCAATACAAAAATATTGGCTCTGGAAGAATATAAGGAGGGGCTTACCGATAGCCTGACGGTGCTGGTCAATCTTCTTCAGCAGCGAAAAATCGATGCAACAGAGTACAGTGAGCTATTAATCAAGGCTACCGGCCAGATATCAAGTGAAATCTTTGATAAGCAGGTTGCTTTTTCCCTCTTTTCTCATGCCATAGATGACGGAAAAGTTTGGATCAAGGAAAATGGCCTGAGGCTCTCTCTCAACCTGTTCTTTGTCCTGCTTATTCTCTCTTTTTTTAAGCTGTTGGCGTGGTTGACCAAACGGCTGCTGCAAAAAACATTACGTACGAAAAATTCCAGGATGTCCAACCTTGCCGGTAATTTTCTCGTCTCCATGTCCGGCAAGCTCGTTATGGTACTGGGGGTAATGT
This sequence comes from Desulfogranum aggregans, assembly GCF_055398265.1. NCBI lineage: Bacteria > Pseudomonadati > Thermodesulfobacteriota > Desulfobulbia > Desulfobulbales > Desulfobulbaceae > Desulfogranum > Desulfogranum aggregans. Next base: position 2,414,883 of record NZ_AP042447.1, read on the forward strand.
TGGCCCTATCGCAGCTGGGATTTAAAATTGGTCCACTTCTCGCAGGCCTTGGTATTGCAGGATTTATTATTGGTTTTGCCCTGCAGGATGTTCTGTCCAATTTTGCATCCGGGGTAATGATTCTCATGTACCGGCCGTTTGATGTGGGGGATATTATCGAGGTCCCAGAAGTGAGCGGCAAGGTCCAGGGGATGAACCTTGTCTCGACCCTTATTTTGACCTTTGACAACCAAAAGCTGGTTGTACCCAACAATAAAATTTGGGGAAACATCATCCGTAACGTCCACTCTGAACGAGTCCGACGGGTGGATCTGGTATTTGGGATTGCCTATGAGGCTGATATTGATCAGGCAGAGCAAATATTCCAGGAAATCTTAGATGACCATGAACTCGTGCTGCAACATCCTGAATCCACTATCAAACTCCATACGCTTGGCGAATCATCGATGGACTTTATTGTCCGGCCATGGACAAAAAGTGAGGACTACTGGACCGTGTATTGGGATATCACCAAAACAGTGAAAAAACGGTTGGATAAAGAGGGCATCTCCATTCCATACCCACAACGGGATGTCCATATTCATAATACAGGCTCTACGTCATAATGCACTGTTCTCTGACCATCCCCGACTATGGACGTTTATACCGCGCTCCCGTACATGACGTGGAGAAGGCCTGGTTCTGTAACCGTATCGATCAGAGGCAGGTTTTAAAGCAATACACAACCCTTGAGACATGAAACCATCTTCTCTAATGAGCAACTGAAGAACCAAGCTGTCCGAGTAGCCATTACCGCCCCCTTACCTTGCTCACGCCTGAAAAAACCGCAGCCTCAGCGCGTTGCTCACTACGGACACGGAGCTCAGTGCCATGGCACCCCCGGCAATCATCGGATTGAGTGACGGTCCGCCGAACAGGGTCAGCAGACCCGCTGCTACCGGAATACCTACTGTATTATAGGCAAAAGCCCAGAACAGATTCTGACGGATATTGCTCATGGTGGCCTTTGACAAAGCCAGCGCGGTGATAACCCCGTCCAGGTTCCCCCGCATGAGCACAATGTCGCCGGACTCAATAGCGATATCGATCCCGGTCCCCATGGCCATACCCACATCGGCCCGGGCAAGGGCAGGAGCGTCATTGATGCCGTCGCCAACCATGGCAACCTGATGACCCCGTTGCTGCAGCTCTTCGATGACATCGGCTTTTTTATCAGGCAGTACGCCGGCGATTACCTCGTCAATACCTGCCTGCGCGGCGACGGCATCCGCCGTGACCTGCTGATCACCGGTCAACATGATGCATCGCAGGCCCATCTTCCGCATGCGGGACAGAGCCGGCACCACCTCTGCCTTCAGGGTGTCCGCCACTGCAAGCAGCGCGGTCAACTGCCTGTTCACCGCCAGATAGAGAACGGTCTTGCCCTGGGAAGAAAGCTGGGCCACGGTCTCTTCGACACCCACGGTATCGATGCCATTGCCCTGAAGAAGCTGGCGGTTACCCAAGAGAATAGCCTCGCTTTCCACGGTTGCGGCTATTCCCTTGCCCTGTATCGCGGTAAATGCCTGCGGCTGCTGCAGTGCCACCCCTTTTTGCCGCGCATGGTTCACCAGGGCCTCGGCCAGGGGATGTTCTGAATGCTGCTCGCCGGAGGCGGCAAGCAAGAGCACCCGCTCTCTTTCCAGCGCATCATCCACTGAAATAATATCGGTCAGGACCGGTGTTCCGTGGGTAAGGGTACCGGTTTTATCAAAGACCACCACATCAGTCTTTTCCGCGCGTTCAAGCACCTCGCCGCTTTTTACCAGTACCCCGAGCTGAGCGCCTCTGCCGGTGCCAACCATAATGGAGGTAGGAGTGGCGAGCCCCATGGCGCAGGGGCAGGCGATAACCATCACGGCAATAAAGAAACGAAGCGCAGTCGAGAACTCCACCTCTCCCAGAAAATACCACCCAAGGCCCGTGGCCAGGGCAACACTCATCACCACCGGGACAAAATAAAGACTGATCCGGTCTGCCATATTGGCGATGGGCGCTTTGGATCCCTGGGCCTCCTGCACCATCCTCACAATCCTGGCCAGCATGGTGTCGTTGCCCACCTGCCGGGCACGGACGTGCAGCAGCCCGTTGCGGTTCAGGGTACCGCCGACGACCGCGTCTCCTTCCTTTTTGGAAACCGGGATCGGCTCGCCGGTGAGCATGGACTCATCGATAACAGAACTGCCAAAGACAACTTCCCCATCCACCGGAATTCGATCGCCGGGGCGTATGAGCAGCAGGTCACCCTCTTCTATCTCTTCGGCGGGAAGATCCCGTTGCTCCAGTTCGCCTTCTGCATCGACCAGCTGGGTCGCCACATCAGGGGTAAGCTGCATCAGTTGTGCTATGGCGTCAGAGGTATGCGACGTGGACCGGCTCTCCATATACTTGCCCACTGAAACCAGGGCAATCAGCACTCCTGCTGATTCGAAATAGAGGTCCATCACCTTTGCTTGCACATCGATACCCAGCATAATTTCCACCATGTTCCAGGTGGAGTAGATAAAGGCCGCACCCGTTCCCACGGCAATAAGCGAGTCCATATTGGGAACGCCGCGAAACAACGCGGGAAAGCCATTGAGGTAGAAGTTACGCCCCAGGAACATGATCCCCACAACAAGAATAAACTGTATAAGCGCAAAATTGACCGGATGGGAATACGGCGAAATACTCTCCGGCAAGGGAATCCCCAGCATCTCTCCCATGGAGAGAAAAAAGAGGGGCAGCGCAAGCAGGATGGCAAGGATAAGTTTTTTCTTCATCGCCGCCAGCCGTGCTGCAGTCTCCTCCCTTTTGCGAGTAAAAAGGTCCTGCTGGGCACTTACCGGGCGGGCCTCAAACCCCAGGTTGCCAATCGCTTCGCGAATTGCGCGTTGGCTGACCACATCGTTGCGAAAATCAACCCATCCGGATGCATCGGCGAGGTTGATATGCACCGCTTCCACCCCCTCCAGTTGGGAGAGCACCTTTTCAATCCTGGTGGAGCAGGCGGCGCAGGACATGCCGCTGATACTGAGATCGAGCCGGGCGAACTCGCTTTCCTCCGGAGCAACCAGCTCAAAGCCCAAGGCCTGTATGCGCTCGGCTATTTCCTCAAAAGTGTGAATGTTCTCATCCCAGACCAGGTCCATGGTCTCGGCAGCCAGGTTGACCGCTGCCCTTTCCACCCCGTCCATATTACCGGCCACCCGCTCAATTCGGCTGGAACAGGCGGCACAGTGCATTCCCTTTACGGTCAGTTGTCGTTCTTGCATACGCTTCTTAAAGTCGCTCCCTCCTGCCGGAGCGGGCTCTTCAGGGTGGTGGACACCACCTGCGGAAAAGCCATTTTGTAATTGTTCATAGCGCTGGAAATCAGTTCCATCCACGATGGTTGATAGCTCTGGTGCTGCAACCACACTCTGGGCGATAACTGATCGGTATCATTATTTTTTAAGCCGCAACTGTTCTCAGGTACTCCAGATTTGCTCAAGCATCATTTCTCGCAGGTGAGCAATCGTTGTGAGCCCCCGATAGCCTGCCTATGCGAAGGATGATGCTTGGCCAAAGAGGAAACGACCGCCAGGAGACTCCGTGGGGTGCCTGTGAGCAGTTACCTTGTTTTTTCTAAAAAAATGAGCATAGATATGCACTGAAACGCGGAACAACTCATTTGTAAACGGAGAAAATAGATGAATACAGTAAAAATCAAGGGCATGAGCTGTCAACACTGTGTAGCCTCGGTAAAAAAAGCCCTGGAGGCTCTTCCCGGTGTAAGCAACGTAACGGTTGACCTGGACAACAACCAGGCCACCTTTGAAGGAAACCCTGATGCCGTGGCAGTCGAAAAAGCAATCACCAGCATCGGCTTTGAAGTAATACGCTGAGGGGCATCCCTCTGTACTGATCCTGCCGGATGGAGCACCATGAAAAGCGAAAAAAAATTTGACCCAGGCAAGCTGCACAAACTCAACAACCCGCAGCGATTAAAGGATATCCCGGTGGAGCACATCCTTGAACAGGCAGAGCTGGAGCAAAAGGAGGTGTTTGTTGAAATAGGCGCGGGAACAGCTTTCTTCAGTATTGCCTTCCTAGAGCAGGCCGCACCGACAACCCTCTATGCGTGCGACATTTCAGCCCCCATGCTGGATTGGGTAAGGGAGAATGTCGTCCCCCGGTACCCTGCGATATACCCGGTACGCAACGAGGAGGTTACGATCCCCCTCGGTGATGCCATTGCAGACCTTGTATTCATGATCCACCTGCACCACGAGCTGGATAATCCGCAACGCATACTCGAAGAAGCATACAGGCTGCTGAGAAAAGGTGGCAAGGTTTTGGTCATAGACTGGAAAAAAGAAGAGATGACCGAAGGCCCGCCTGTCCACATTCGATGCCAGCCGCAAGAGGTTGAAAGGCAGATGAAGAGGGCCAACTTCCAGCAGATACGACACTCCAGCGAGCTTGCGAAACACTTCTTTGTGATTGCACAGAAATAGGTTCTGCTCTACCGACAATAGCGGTGGAGCGGGCAAGGCAACTTCCGGTCTGGGGCGAACACACGCTGTCCATCCTTTTCCATGCCACCCTGTGGGCACTTAATTCCCCCTTGCAACTACAGCACCATCGTGGGCTCAGTGCCCGCAACCGCAACCGTGGTTATGGTCATGGTGCCTCGGTGCAACCCGCTCTTCCCCGGATTTTTGAAAAAACCGCGCATACTGTTTCAGTATCCAGGGTTTGGCAATCAGCAGCAGCAACACAACGGCTGCAACAGTGTGCACCCACCCGTGGACATCTGTATGTTCCTGGTGCACCCACCCGGCTACGCTCAACCCCATTCCAAAATAGAGCCAATTGACCGCTACCCCCAAAAATAGAGAGCAGACAACGATCGAGGCCACATAGATAACCGCGGTCTTCCTCCCGAGGAGACGGGCAACCACGGTGATGGTTGCCATATTGGTTGCAGGCCCGGCCAGCAGAAATACCAGGGCTGCGCCAGGCGAAAGCCCCTTGAGCGCAAGGGCTGCCGCAATAGGGGTTGATGCGGTAGCGCAGACATAGAGTGGTGTTGCCAGGGCAATCATAACCAGCATGGAAAACAGCCCGTTCCCCAGGTAGTCATGAATAAACTCCGGGGAAACGAACACGGTGATCAATGCGGCAAGCACAATCCCAATGAGCAACCAGCCACCGATTTCGTTAAGCAGATTGCCAAAAGAAAATTGCATCCCTGTGCGCAGCTTACTCCATGCATTGTGCAACCGTGAAGATGCACCTGCGGGGAAGGCTTTTACGCCGTCCGGGTAATGCTGATGATGGCTTGGCACCTGGGCCATGGGGAGCACCGTCCCTGGCCCGAGAGTGGCTCCTAGCTGCTCATTCCCTGCAGGCTCCCTATCAAACATATTGACCAGCAATCCGGTCACCGAGGCAGTAAAAAAAGCGGCCAGCGGCCTGGCTGCGGTCATGATCGGGTCAAGCAGGGCATAGGTGACGGCTATGGAGTCCACCCCGGTTTCGGGGGTGGAAATCATAAAGGAGGTCACCGCCCCTTTACTGGCTTTCTGTTGCCGCAGACCTGCGGCAGCGGGGATTACCCCGCAGCTTCACAAGGGAATGGGTATCCCAAAAAGCGAAGCTTTAAAAACTCCGGCTTTTTTTCTTCCCCCAAGATGACGTTCTATAAAATGAGTGGGAATAAATCCCCTCAACAGCCCGGCGACAAAAAAGCCAAACAGGACAAAAACCGAGGATGCCAACAGGATGTCCCACGCGGCAGCCACAATATGTACCAATCCGGTACTCACACTCTGTATCATTGCTTCTGATCCACTCTTTCCAAATACGGTCCACCATGCCATGCTGGTTGGCCCATACCGCCCTCATCCGTGCAGCCGGCCAGACAGCAACGACACTCTTCACGGACAATGGCCCTGGATATGTTCCAGTCCATCACGGAGGAGCTCACGCACGTGGTCATCATCAAGGGAGTAGTATGCATGCTTCCCCTCTTTTCTGGACTTCACCACTTTTGCAGCACGCAGCACACGCAGCTGGTGGGAGACCGCCGGTTGACTCATATTGACAATATCCACCAGGTCACAGACACACAGTTCTCGTATATACAGTGCCGACAGGATTTTGAGACGGCTGACCTCGCCAAATACCTTGAAAAAATAAGCCAAGTCCTGCAGCGTTTCGTCCTGGGGCAACTGATCCCGTATTTCACTGCAATCCTTCGGTCTGCTGCATTCGATACCTGTCATGCTCTCACCATATGTTTAATATATGCACATACGTTCATATGTACTCGTTTTTTTCCCTTCCGGCCATTTTTTAATTCCCCTGCATCAACGCACACAGCCGCCCGAGAGAAAAAGGTGCAAGCCCTGGATAGCCAGGCATCCTGGTACTGCTCGCGATAATCCCCTGCTCAAAATCAATACAATGTGAAAAGGGATACTGTTTTCCCCTCCTTTCCTTCGATGATTACTTTTCAAAAATAATTCACCACTTCACTCTTGATTGGTGCTGCAGAAGCCATTACTTAATGGGGGTGCAGCAACTTTCACCAGCCATTAATCTGTTTGTTGTGAACTGCAGTATTGTGCTGCACCTGGCTACATCACTAAAACTTTACTCCAAGGCCCAAGGGCTGCACCGGGAAAGGTGAGACATGATGAATTTGCTTGATGGCGTCAAATCAGCAGATATCAAAATGAGCAAAGAAGTGCGTTCACTTGGTGAAACCGTCCAAGACACCAGCTTGTCACACCTGGAGCGTCTTGAGAGCTTCGAGGATATTATCAGTCTGGAGGTGGGCGACACTTCTCTCACCCGGGCAAGAAACCTGGAAAGAGAGCTCGATCTTCGACAGCTGTTCATCAAGTACGAAGGAGAAAATCCCTCTGGAACCCAGAAGGACAGAATTGCTTTTGCCCAGGTACACGACGCATTCAGAAGAACATTTGATACCGTGACCTTGGCAACATGCGGGAATTACGGTGTGGCTATTGCCTATGCGACCTATTTGGCGGGCTTAACCTGCAGGATTTATATACCTGAAAGCTACCACACCGAAAGAATCGGAGAAATGGAGCGTTTCAATGCCATCATTGTTCGCTTGCCCGGCTCCTATGAAGATACAGTACTGGCGTCGAGCAGGATAGCTGCTGAAAATGGATGGTACGATGCCAACCCCGGAGGCGCCAACACAGCGCTGCAGATGTCAGCCTATTCTTCCATCGCTTACGAAATCTATGACCAGTTGCGAGATGCCCCCAAGTACCTAGCCGCTCCAGTGTCGAACGGCACCCTTCTGGCCGGAGTGTACCGGGGGTTCGTCAGCCTGTTCAAGCGCGGAAAAACATCACGAATACCGATTTTCATTGCTGGTTCTGCTGCCTTCAAGAACCCAATTATCGCATCGTTTAAAGCCGGTCTCCTGGAGTGCAAGGACATCGATCCCGGCAGGGTCAAAGAAACGGCCGTTAATGAACCATTGATCAACTGGCATAGTTTTGATGGCAACGAAGCACTGCATGCCCTCAGGCAGACAGAAGGGGAAGCACGAAACATAAGCGATAAAAAAATGAGAGAAATGAGCACTTTCCTTCACAGGAAGGAAGGTTACAGAATCCTGCCCGCTTCAACAGCCGGGCTCATAGCCATGCTGGAAAAGCATCGCCAGGAATACTTCATAAACGACAGGTATGTCGCAATCCTTACAGGCAGATATTAACAATGAAAGAATCAATTGATGGTAAGGCACTTGTTTATGCTGATGGAGCGTTTAACACTCCCAACGGAAAAACGGCCCATGGCCTTGTGCGATTTACTGAGCGGTATGAGGTTGTTGGCGTCATCGATCATGTGTTTGCAGGCCAGGACGCCGGTGAAGTACTCGACGGAAGAAAAAACGGCATACCGCTTTTTGCCGATCTCTCCTCTGCGGTGTCAGCGCTCAATCTTGACACGAAAAAATCCACCCTCGTCGTCGGCCTTGCCCCAGACGGAGGCCGCTTGCCAGGCAGTGCAAAACAAACACTGGTAAAGGCCCTGGAACTCGGGATGAATATTGACAGCGGTTTGCATGATTTTCTCTCCAAAGATGAACACTTTATGGCCATTGCCGATAAACACGGATGCAGAGTTCGCGACATCCGCAAGACCCCGGACAGAGAGCAGCTCCACTTCTTTACCGGAAAGATTGAAGAGGTGAATTGCCTGAAAATTGCAGTTCTGGGAACAGATTCTGCCATAGGCAAGAGAACCACGGCCTGGATAATCGTCCATGCCCTGCGCAAAGAGGGGATCAAGGCGGAAATGGTAGGCACTGGTCAGACTGCGTGGATGCAGGGCGCCAAATACTCTATGATAATGGACAGTTGCATCAATGATTTTGTTTCTGGAGAAATAGAACATGCCGTACATGAGGCGTGGAAGAATGCATCGCCTGATGTCATTCTCATTGAAGGCCAAGGGAGCCTGATGAACCCAGCCTATCCTGGTGGCTTCGAAATCCTCGCTGCCGGCAGGCCGGATTTCATCATTCTTCAACATGCGCCAACACGAAAGGAGTATGATGGCTTCCCGGGATACAGACTGCACTCTCTCCCCGAACAGATCAAGGCGCTCGAGACCATTTGTGACAAACGGGTGAAAGCCATAACCGTCAACCATGAGCTCATGAACAACGACGAAATACAACCAGCATGCGACAGCATTACCGCAGAGACAGGGCTCCTTGCCGTGGATGTGCTCCATTCAGGGGCGGAAAGCATTGTCAAGTTAATCAAGGACGCTCTCCGATGACGATGCTCGACGCCTACCTCGTCTTGAGGAAACTCACTGTTTGCAATATTCGTGTTGAACCCAAAAAGATTCGGGCAGAGTATGTTGTCGAACAATTCTCCGGCAACAAAGCACAGTACGAGCTGATCTATTCCTACAGCAGGCCCTACTTTCATCATCAATGCCCTGAAGATGTAAATCTCGCCTCGATGATGGCTGTTCAAGTTGCCCTCAACTATGGCCTTTTCTGCCAGTCCATAGAGTTCGACGGCCTCTTTGACACGACCGACAAAGCGTTTTTGAAAAAAATGCTGGAGAATACCTCTCGGGAAATCTTGACCAACAAGCTGCTCATTGACAATGAATTCATCCTGCCCGACTACAAGCCACTCTCCGTTCCGCAACAGAAAGTGTATACCCAGGCGAAGCTAGTGTTCAGCAACACACGATTTTCTCACCTTACGCTGACAAAAGAAAATGTGCAGCCAGACAAGGACAGCTATGCAATCCTGAGCAGTGGGGGCAAGGACAGCCTGCTGACCTATGGAATCATCAAAGAGTTCGGCAAACCGCACCCGATATTTATCAACGAAGCAGGCAGGCACTGGTTTACCGCCTTCAACAGCTACAAATATTTTTCAGCAAACGAACCCAATACGGAAAAACCATGGTGCAACAGCGACCGTGTTTTTAACTGGATGCTCAAGCAACTCCCTTTTATCCGCAAAGACTATGCCTCAATCCGGGCGGACATATACCCTGTCAGGCTTTGGACCGTTGCAGTTTTTCTTTTTGGCACCTTGCCCATCGTTCGAAAAAGAAATATTGGCAACATCCTCATTGGCAACGAATATGACACAACGATTCGGGAAAAAAAGGACGGAATAGCCAATTTCGCGGGCCTCTTTGACCAGAGTACATACTTTGACGCGGCTTTGACCCAATACTTCAAAGCGAAAGGCTGGGCGATCAAACAGTTCTCATTATTGAGGTCGATGTCCGAGTTATTGATTATGAAAATGCTCTCCAACAGGTATCCGGAATTACAGGTCAATCAAGTCTCCTGCCATGCCGCCCGCAAGGAAGGGGAAAAAATGCGTCCGTGCGGCAAATGCGAAAAATGCAGAAGAATTATAGGAATGCTCATGGCACTTGATGGCGATCCCAGAAAATGCGGGTATACCGACGAACAGATACAAGACGGACTCACCGCGCTTGAAAAAAAATCAGTAAAACAGATTGGCAGTGATGCATCGCATCTCTATTACCTGCTCACGGAAAAAGGCTTGATCAACAGGACGCCGCATACAGAAAAACTCGCTTGCCGACACTCGGAAATAACCAAGCTGCGCTTCGATGCAGAGCGAAGTAATCTTGCAGATCTTCCAGAAGCTGTCCGAGAGCCATTGTTTTCCAGGCTGCAACTCTACGCTGATGGTGCGGTCAAACGAGTGGGCCGTCAATGGCAGGAAATAGTCATTGATCAGGATTTTCTTTTCAACATTCCCTATAAAGGATGACAAGTGCAGCAAAAAAAGAGAGCGCCCGAATATATGTGGGAAACCTGCTCATGGCCAGAGCTTGCAGAACGGTTGAAAATCGTTGATACCGCCATTTTACCCTGTGGGGCAATAGAGCAGCATGGTCCGCACCTGCCCGTGGATTTGGATTATTTTGACGCCGCCTACATGGCCAGGAAAGTGGCGGAAGGCTGCAACGATCCCAAGCCATTTGTTTTGCCGCCACTCCCCTATGGGGTTTCCTACCACCACAGTGATTTCAAGGGAACAATAAGCGTGACCAACACCGCCCTGTCAGCGCTTGTCTACGACATTGGCATGAGCCTGGCGCACAACGGTATTAAAAAGCTCGTTATCTTGAATGGTCATGGCGACAATGCCCCAACGCTCAACTACGCAGCCCAGATGATCAATCGCGATGCCAGAATTTTTGTCTGTGTCGAAACAGGAGAAACCAGCGATGTGGACATCTATAGGCTCTCAACCACCCAGAACGACATTCACGCCGGTGAAATTGAAACCAGCACTTCCCTGGCGATACGCCCTCATCTGGTCGATATGAAAAAAGCCGTTGACCACACCCTTGACCTGGATAATGAGTACCTTGACTTCACCTCGGACCGTGGCGTCTCCTGGTTTGTCCACACCAAAAGGCTGTCTGATTCAGGGGTAATGGGCAATCCCACAAGGGCATCTGCAGAAAAGGGACAGAAAATATGGGATATTATGATTTCCAAGATGATTGAGTTCGTGGAAACCATCAAAAACACCCCATCGGACAAACTCTACCAGAACAGGTATTAAGTTGAAAATTGCCGAAATAACCTGTTGCAGGCTCGACATGGACCTGGCAACACCCTATACAATCGCTTACGAAACAGTGAACCATGCATCCAACGTGATCCTCAAGCTGGTCACTGATACGGGCCTCGTCGGCTGGGGATGCGCAGCGCCCGACCAGGTTGTCACAGGCGAGAGCCCGGAAAAGGTGCTCACCCATGTGGATGGCACTGTCCGCGACATGCTGATTGGTCTCAACCCTTTTCAGATAGCCCGCATTACCCATGACCTGAAATGCAGCTTGCCGTCAAAATCCTCGTCCACCATCGCCATGGTTGATATGGCACTGTTTGACCTGATGGCACGCAAGGCTGACCTCCCTCTCTACCGTTTGCTTGGCGGGTATCGAGATTCGATCCCTACCAGCATCACCATCGGCATTGTTCCCCTGGAAGAAACGCTTACTATTGCCGGTAGACACCTGCACAACGGATTCACCATTCTCAAACTCAAAGGCGGTCATTCCCTTGAGGAAGATATTGAAAAAGTATTGAAGCTCAGGGAGCAGTTCGGCAAAGATTTTTTCCTGCGTTTTGATGCAAACCAAGGATACGATTTCACTCAGGCTATTCGCTTTATGAAAGAGGTCGAGGGTGCCGATATTGAAATTGTTGAACAACCCACCGCTCAAAACCAGGATGAAAGCCTGGGCAGGGTCACGCAGGCCGTGGAGGTTCCAGTCATGGCTGATGAAAGCATCAAGACCCTTGCAGATGCCTTTCGCCTGGCTGCAAATGACCGTATCGATATGATCAATATCAAACTGATGAAAATGGGCGGCATTTTTGAGTCCCTCCATATTAACTCGGTCGCCAAAGCGGCTGGTTTGGAGGTCATGGTGGGATGTCTCGATGAATCTGCTCTTGGAATTTCCGCCGGCATGCACTTTGCGCTCAGCAGAGCAAATATTGAGTATGCCGACCTCGACGGACACCTCGACCTTGTCAATGATCCCTTTCAAGGGTTATTTGATCTACACGATGGTATCCTGTATCCAACAGCTGCACCTGGACTCGGCGCCATAGGGGAACATATCGAGAAATCCCTGAATCCGTGAGCGTCTAACAATATTTGCAGATGCAAGGCAGCAAAGTAATTGGTGCGGCTGCACTTCCGCTGCCATCAACTTCTCGCGCTTTGTGTGGTCTCCTCCCTAGTCCCGACACTAGAGTTGTGTCACTGGTGTTCATCAACCAGCGCCATAATCCTGCGGCCATATTCCATTTTCAGCTGATCAAGGTAGTCTTTATCGATCGGACCTTTCCACGTGATTACCTCGTAGAAACGTTTGGGTATTTCGATTTCCCCAGGATTATAGCCTGTAGCTATCCTCGTTTTCCAACGTAACGTCCTGATATACTCCGAAACTGAGGGCATAGTCGATGCGAGCTCATCATACCCGATTGATTCCAGACAGTTACCGAGCTGCTCATCCCTGTAAATCGATCGAGAGAAAAGACAGCCAACCATTGAAGTCAAAAAAGACCTGCCAGGCTCATCCTCCATGAGAAAGCGAACACCGGCGTCCACATTTTTGTGGCTGTTTTTCTGGTCCCATGAGTATGCACCGGTATCCAGGTGAGAATGCCTGAAAGCCAAGGCCTGAGACGCAAAATACAATTCTCCAGTGGCATAGCCTGCCATCTCCTGCCCTAATACACAGGCAAAATCTTCGCCACCATACGCTGAAGCGGCCTTCAGCGTACCCTGCCCCAATGCCTGATAAAACGGATTTGTTCCATGACAAAGATGATGCGCAGCTGCCTTATAGGTATCAGCATCTCCAAAACGCAATGGTACCAGCGTCTCCTGCTGACTTATCATACGACGCTCAGTTGCCTCTGTTGCCCAGGCGAGTGCGACCCCGCCAGACATGACATCAATACCACCACTCTCCATGACATCAAGGATGCGAAGAATATCAAAGGTATTCTTTACCCCCAGCATTGCTCCGGCAGCAAATATCGGCTCATAATCATAGGGGACCTGATGATAATGGTATCGAGGCTGCTCTTTCATTTTCTCTCGAATAAACCCTATATGGATACACCCAATAGGGCAACCTGCGCATGCGCTGTTTCTCAGCAATGTTTCATCTGCAAAGGAGTCACCGTTTATGCTGTTCGCCTCAGGATCATAAGTTTTTTTAAGGTTATACCAGGGCAGCGAATGGATATCATTGAGCGGCTGCACATTCCCTGCTGTGCCGAGGCCAAAATACTTATGCATCATTTCGGTTGCTGTTACTTGTTGATACACCTCCTTGTAAACCGCGGGATACGCTTTCCCGGGTGGCGCAGGGAAATTACCATCGCCGAGCAGAAAAATACCTTTAAGATTTTTTTGACCCATGAGTGCGCCGCCACCCATCCTGCCAAAATGGCGGTAGGTATCAACATTGATGCATGCCATCGAGGAACCGATTTCTCCTGCCGGCCCTATGCGGAGAATTGAGCGGTGACCAGTACCCTGCTTGAACATCTTGCGCATGAACTTCCCTGTGGTATCGGTGTCCTTACCACGCATAAACTCAACATCTCGCACCTGCAGGTGCTGAGAGCCGATGCTCAAACAACTCAGGCGCTCTGCCTTGCCAACTATCACCAATGCATCGAGGTTACAGAAGAACAATGCAAAAGCAGCTCTGCCGCCTCCATGACTTTCGGTATACTGATTGTGATAAGACGACTTAAAGGCGCAAACAGTTTTACTCATTAAAGGAAAAAATCCCGTCAGCGGACCGATGGTGAAAATAAGCGGTTGTGCGGGGTCATCCCAGTTCAACGCGGGGTAGCCGTAGGTTGAATACAGTAGTGCTGCCAAACCACTTCCACCGGCAACCTGGTTTCTCCCATCGGTTTCAACAATTTTGCCACGGCCTGTATGAAGATCAACGATGAGCACTCGGAAATATTCTCTTATCATCTTATATCTCGCGTAGTTCCAAACAATTTTGAGGACAGAACGCTACACACCTTCCGCAATGAATACAGACAAAAACCTCTTGCTCCTGGTTGTGGTAAATAGCATCAACAGGACAAGCATTCACGCAAGCCCCACACTTGATGCACAACTTTTTCTTCACCACAACCCCTCCACCTTTTCGCTGGCTGTAGGCCTGGGTTGGACAGACCTCAGCACATGGAGCCGGTTCGCAGGCCACACATATATCGGCAACAAAACCAGTAGAAAGGCCGCCTGAAGAATGAATACGTATCCCAGCTGTATGCCAAGATATGTTACCATGAATCAATCGTGCACAGGCCAGAGAGCAGGAATGGCAGCCAATGCATTGATCTATCCGCGGAGCAATCAATTTTTTCATTACCGCACCTCCTGATAGAAAAAAGATCCTCTCTTCCAATTATCCACTGGCTTCCAATACGTTAAACCGCTTCATGGACGAAATCCCAAGTGATTGAAGAGAGACCTGCATTTCCCGAATATGCATTTCGAGAAAAAAATAACCACAACAATAGATTAGACTTCTTTCAGCCAATAGAAGCTAAAACCGGGGATAACCAGACTGTTGTTAAAAATCTCCGGGCTTTCTCCGCGATACAGATCTACCAGTTGCCGGTAGGGTGTTCGCCAATTTTCCAGATTGTCTACATTGAGGTGCTGGGGCTTCGCACTGAAATTGGCAACCACCAGTACCTGCTCGCTTGGTTGATGCAAATGGTAGCGGTTGAAGACAAACAGGTGCGGGTTTTCCACCTCGATGAGTTCACGGTTGTTGAAATCCGCAAAGACCTCAATCTCTTTCCGCACCGCGATCATCCGTTTCAACCCATGAAAAATTTCAAACTCAACCGTACCAGGGGTGTTCCGCAATTCAGCCTTTTGCCAATTGATGGAAGGACGATGCACCCAGCGTGTATCGCTTCGTTTATGAGGATCTTCACGATAGGAGTCATCGTTGAGGGTGCCAATTTCATCTCCATAATAAAGTAGAGGAATGCCGCCAAAAGACAGCACCATGCCGTGAAGGAGCAAGATCAATTTGAGGGAATCCTGTAATGCTTCGTAATCGTCAAGCTCCAGAGCATGCTCCAGTCCTATCAGGGAGGCAAGGGAACCGGATATGCGCGCATCGCCAGTCTTGGTGTTGTGGCCAAAAGGCAGGCCCCGTGCATAAGAGTGCTCAAATTTTCCGGTAAAGTAGTCGATCAAAAATCTGCGGTGTTCAGGAGGATTATAGTCACAGAGCATGACATCCCTGTCATCGAACCCCAGGCCGATATCATCATGGCAGCGAACGTAGTTCAACCAGGTGGCCCGCTCAAGCTTTACCGGCAGGTTTTTGATGCTTTGGTTAAGCAGGCGGGCATTCTTGGTTGCTACGGCATCCCAGAGTAATGCCATGTAGGTCGCATTATAGGCAATCTCGCACTCTTTGGCGATGACCGCATCTTCACCAAAATACTTGATGACTTCAAAGGGAGACACAATCGCCTCTGCAATAAACACAACACCCGGTGCCGTGACCTGGCAACAATCTTTGAGCAGCTGTAGAATCAGGTGCGCCTCCCGTTCATTTTGGCAGGTACTGCCTATTTTTTTCCACAGAAAAGCCACCGCATCCAGTCGCAGAATATCCGCACCCTGATTTGCCCAGAAGAGTATGATATCAAGCATCTCGATAAAGACCGACGGGTTGCTGTAATTGAGATCCCATTGGTATTCATTGAAGACCGTCATTACCCAACGCTCCATATCCTCATCCCACGTGAAATTGCCCGGCGCTGTTTCCGGGAAGATTTCAGGCATACTCTGTTCAAACATATCCGGGACATTGCGGGTCGAGAAGGTGTAATAATAATCTTGATACTCCTTGTCTCCAGCTTTTGCCTTCATGGCCCATTCATGGCTGTTTGAGGTATGGTTGACAACCACATCAAGCACCAGCAGGATGTCTCGACGACGCATTTCCTCAGCCAGCCGTTGAACATCTTGTAGACTGCCAAGCTCCGGATTGATCTCCTGAAAATCACTCACCGCATATCCACCGTCACTGCTTCCCTCTGGACAACGCATCACCGGCATCACATGGACCAGGTTGACACCCAACTCCTGAAAGTAATGCAACCGTTCTCGCAGCCCCTCCAAGCTGCCTGCAAAACCTTTACAGTACAGCGCCATGCCAACCCATTGTTGACTGAGAAACCAATTGTAATCCTTTTCTCGAGCAAGATCGACGGCACGGAGTTCACGGGGGCGCTTGATATACTGCAACGCCATGGTCTCAACAAGTCGCTGGGCATGCTCCTCCATATCATCCCTATACCCATAGAGGGTCTGGAACAGAGAATAAATCCCGTAAAAATTCGCCCCCAAGCGGGTATAGAAATGCCGCAAATCCTCGTCAGATATTTCAGGCTTGATTCGGTTTAGAATATCATTGAGCAATGAATGGGAAACTTGTTCGTACATTTTCAACCCAGTATTTTTTATTAGAAAGAGCTCATCGCTCGGAGTAAACGAGAAAGATGAGTATCGATACATGCCGCGATCAGCGGCTCTGATAGTTTCTTGGAGAGGCAAGGCAAATCAGCCGTTGCTGGTCAAAACCATTTTCCGTCTGGATATTGACAGGAGCCCTCCCTCTCAGTAGACGTACCATAAACACAAGAAGAAACAATTGGATCAGAATAGCATTCTGCTCCATGTTTGTTCCACGTTGATACAAAAAAAAATAGAACAAGAAGAAAAAAATGGCTTAACAGCTGATTAAATTGAAGAATCCTCTATCACGTCTTGGTGACCCGGCACGAATCGAATGTGCGACGCCAAAATTAAGAATCTTGGCTGCAATATTCACAACAGATTGATGTAAATATATTTTTTCCTGCCAAGAAAAACGCTCATTTTTTGCTCCACCTCATTTTACCTCTCTATTTTCTCTCCAACGGAAACTCTTTGATTTTTTTAATTTTTTCATGGTCCTTAATTATTGTACTTGCAAAATCTTGATTCATTGTCGATACGGCATAGGGAGAACAGGAACGGCTGTTCTGGCATATTTCCTTCAGGCTGGTTACGACTACAGAGGTGCCGAAAAGCTTCTGACATCCACTCCTTCCTGGCCAACCTCTCGCACTCAAATTGACCTGATCGATGAGTACAGCAGCAGCTTGAAGGGTTTTCACATAAAAAACAATCTAATTCAAATTAGGCCATATCCTACTAATTCAAATAAGTATTTTTTCTAGAGTTAAGGAATTTTTTGATTGGGAAAAATAGAAGACACAAGGTAACTGTGGTGCTGTTCTTTTTAAAGAGCTGACCAGGATTTTCTGTATTAAAATCAGTATAGCATCGAAAACAGGCCTCTCATCAGGGCAAAGGTTGAGCCAAAAGATTTAAATACTTTTTCCTTTTTAACAAAAGGACCATTTGACAACGCTGAAGAAAACCAAAGATCGATGCTGAATAACAGCGAAAGAGGATAATTGCTACCACCAGAAATATCGAATTGAGCCGAGAAACGATCTGATACCCTATCGATATATAAACCACATGAGGTTGCTTTATGAAAAAAAGGGACCACATCGCATCGATGCATAAATCTACCAAAGCCATTCATGTGGGAACGTTGGAACATACCGTCTACGGAGAAGTCTCAGTCCCGATTTTTCAGAGTTCAACTTTTGCTTTCCCCACCGCTGAAGAAGGCGCTGCACGCTTTTCGGGAGAATATCCCGGGTACATATACTCCCGTCTGGGTAATCCCACTGTGCAGGCTTTGGAAGAAAATGTCGCTTCCCTTGAAAACGGTTTTGCCGGCATAGCTACAGCCAGCGGTATGGCTGCTATCCATACCGTCCTTTTAGCTTTTTTGGGGAGCGGAGAGCATATTCTTGCCTCTGATTGTCTTTACGGATCTACGCTGGTACTGATTGAGGAAGAGCTTCCCCGATTCGGCATGAGGTTCACTTTTGTGAATACGTCTCACCCGCAACACATTCGCCAGGCCATTCAACCGGAAACTCGAATCATCTTCATCGAAACTCCGACCAACCCCACCATGCATATTACCGATATTCGGAGTGTTGCTGAAATTGCGCATCAACATGATGCACTTCTGGTCGTAGATAATACCTTTGCCAGCCCTTATCTGCAGCGCCCTCTAGATCATGGGGCCGATGTAGTAGTACACAGTCTAACCAAGTTTATCAATGGGCACACTGATGTTATTGGCGGTATGATTGTCACTAAAAACGAAGCACTTTATACCAAACTAAAACGGTTCCATGCGCTGATGGGCGGCATTATGGATCCGCATCAAGCCTGGCTCATACTGCGAGGAGCCCGCACTCTTCCCTTACGGATCGAAAAAGCACAACAAAACGCATTGCAACTGGCTAGGTTTCTCAGTCACCACCCCAAAGTGACCTGGGTAAATTACCCTGGCCTGCCAAACCACCCGCAACACCGCCTCGCAAAAAAACAAATGGATGGGTTTGGGGCCATGCTGTGCTTTGGAGTCAAAAATGGTCTGGAAGGCGGAAAAATAGTCATGGACAATGTACAGTTGATCACCCTGGCCGTATCTCTTGGTGGGGTGGATTCCCTGATCGAACATCCAGCTTCCATGACTCATGCTTTGGTTCCTCAGAAGGTTCGGGAACAGGCAGGAATTGTAGACGAACTTGTTCGCCTGTCGGTTGGATGCGAAGCGTTCGAAGATCTTCGAGATGATTTGGATCAGGGCTTGAACAAAATTTGCTCGTAAACAGCAGCTGAAATGAAGAGAACTGCTTTTGAGAAAAGATCGTCTCAGAGGCTCCACGCGTGACGTTGAAGTGTTCTCTGGACCTATGTAGTTCAGCAACACAACTCCTACTTGTCTAATGACAAAAGCATTTTTGCGGGAGTATGAGAAGTGGATTGAACACGAACAAAACGCTATTGAGGAAATACAAGCATTGCAGGGGATAATCGCCATCTGTGCAAATCTACCCAGCGTTTAAAGTAGCTCTTCCCAATAACCTTTGGGGAGAGGTTTGTAGCTGTAATAACAAGTAGTATTTCACCAGATTCATCCAACAACAAAAGGAGCGTAACACATGGAGAAAAAAGACTATCAGTCAGATCGTCGCAAGTTTCTCGCGGGTATGGGAATGGCTGGAGCCGCCACCCTGGCAGCTCCGGCGTTAAATGCAATGGCTAGTGAGGAAGAAGTCAAATGGAACGAGGAGCGCGAAATTGTCATCATTGGCTCTGGTTTTACCGGACTTGCTGCCGCGATTGAGGCAAAGAAACTGGGAGCAACGGATGTTGTCGTCTACGACAAGATGCCATATTTTGGAGGTAATTCGACGTATAACGGAGGATTATTTGCCGTACCGGTTTCCCCTATGCAAAAAAAGGAGGGAATCAAGGATTCCCCTGAGATCATGGCAAATGATCAGATAAAGGCTGGGCGCGGGATAGCGTATAAAGATTTACTGCTCCATGTTGCCAAACATGCAAATGAAGCGCTTCAAATGACTCTCGAGGCAGGAAGTGAGTATCTGCCATATCTCCAGCAACTCGGCGGACATTCTGTTCCACGCACCTACCAGACCGTAGAGGCATGTGGCGCCGGTATAATTCGCCCACTTGTCAAGCAATGCAGAAAGCTTGGCATAAAGCTCATTAGCAGGGCCAAATTCGATAGCCTTATCCTAGATGACCAGGGAAAGGTTGTGGGCGTAAAAATGATGATGGGGTATTACTTCGGACGAGGCGTTGACGGCACTCCGGTAAACATCCGTTCACAACGTGGCGTTTTGATAGCAACAGGAGGCTTTGCCAGAAATGTCGGGCTACGGAGCGCTCAAGATCCGACCCTTACCGAAGAAGTTCCCTCCACCAATGCTCCCTGCGCAACGGGAGAAGCTCTTCTAGAGTTGTTCCGCATCGGTGCTGTTCCGGTTCATATGGCGTATATACAGACAGGCCCATGGGCTTCACCGGATGAGGACGGTTTTGGGTATGTTTCAAACTACTCCATATACAACTTTCCCCATTCCATCTCCATCAGTGTTAAAACGGGAAAGCGGTTCATGGATGAAATTGCTGACAGGAAGACTCGGTCAGATGCTCAACTTTCTCTTCGCAAGGATGACGGTAGCCCCCTTCCCCCTATCACTATCACGAGTTACGAACATGCCAAGGAACACCCAACAATGGAAAAAGTGCTCAAATATGGCGTGGGGTGGAAATTTGATACTCTTGAGGAACTCTCAGCACATTTTGATGTACCACTAGAACCACTGAGAATCCAAATCGAAGAATATAATGGCTACGTGAAGTCAGGAGTTGATGAACAGTTTGGAAAACCGATGGATAAAGCGAAGGGGAAATACATCAAGCCCCCCTTTGTAGTGGTGAGGAATTGGCCCAAGGTTCATTATTGCCAAGGCGGTGCCCAAATTGATGTTCATGCACGTGTAATTGATTCAGTTACCTGGGAACCCATACCTGGACTTTATGCTGGAGGCGAGGTTACCGGAGGGATGCATGGTGTCAGCAGGTTAGGTAGTTGTTCAATACCAGACTGCATGGTCATGGGCATGACTGCTGCAAGGACAATGATGAAATCATAACAGTGCCACACAAGGAGACACCATGAAATCACAACTGAAATTTACATTACTTTTTATAACAGGCCTTGCTTTATTCGCTGCCGGAAACTGTTATTCTGGAGAAACCCTCAAGCAATTCGGTAACATGAAAGGTCGAACCTACCACGCTGATCTTTATGAGGGACCATCCTGCGATTCATGCCATGAAAAATCTGAACCAACAGCTTTTCCAGCTGACTTTGTCTGTTTAGATTGTCATGATGGGGAAGAGTTGATAGAAGCAACAGCCCATCCTGATGATGAACGATGGCAGAATCCTCACAACAATATGCACTATGGCAACGATGTCCCTTGTATGGAGTGTCATGGCGAACACCAGGAAAGCCAACTACTCTGTGCCGGCTGCCACTTTTTCGATTATCCAAATTTTAAAAAATAGATAAACCCAGAGGCCCAGCCAGCTCTTAGTGCTGGGCCTCTTATTAGAGGGTACGTACTGGAAACAATACTCACCCATCAACCTGAAGGTAGCGGTGACCACATCAAAAAAGAGCAATCGCAGGTCGAACGAAGTACAAATCAAATTTGCGGCTCTCGGATACTTAATAAAGGAATTGGGCAACGGCGGTACATTTTTTGTGCACATGATCCCATCACCATATCAACTAAATTTGTTCTACCCTTAATTCCCATAACCAATAAATCAGGTTTTTTGCTCTCTATCTCTTCAAGCAATGCCAAGTAAGGCACTCCAATTCTTATAGATATTTCAAATTCAACGTCGTCAACATTTGACTCTTTTACAAGTTCTTCAAGTCGCATTTTCCTATCTACCAGGTATTCATCTATATAGGGCTTCCTGAATAATGTGTTTTGAGCCGAAAACAGATTGGCTCATGATCTTTGACAACTCGCACGCTGTAGGGCTAACCAGCACAGCCCCTCTATCACCCCTACTATGACGCCGAAAAAAGCCGTTAGAGGGGCTGCAGCATGTCGTAAAAAAAGAAAGAATAGACACAAAAACGCCTCCCGCAGCAATTTTTCCAGGTTCATCACAATGAAGGTGATGGCGATCATGGTTTCACTGGTTTGCGAGAGTTTGGCCATTATTCTTGCAAGGCCGAAACGGCGTTTACCCTGTCCAAACTTCCCTTCGATGGGAATCCGATCACGTTCATCCTGTCGCTGCTGAAGCTTTTGGGCCTTGAGTGCCCCGGCATTCTTTTCCGTCTTCTTCTGGGGCCTCCCCAGGGGTGGTCCAGACATGCGTATCCCGTGCTTCTTGCAGAACTTCCGATTATTTCGGGTGCGATAAATCTTATCACAATGGACTGATGCCGGATAATGCCCGAAGCGTTTTCTGTAGTCCTCAAGCTGAGGAATCAGGTCTCCGCACTCGTTGTAGGGATCCCAGGAAAGATGGTCAAGAAACACCTCCCCTTCGACCAGACTGGCTGAGAGTTTTGCCCCGAACTCAGTGGGAGCAGATGCCTTACCCCGTACAATGGGTCTCACGTGTGGCTGACTGATGCTGACGATCCGGTCATCAACTCGATGGCACCGGTTCTCATACATCCACAGTTGCTGACGGTGTAGTTCATGAATGACCAGCAGATCACGGTATCGGCGAGGGCGCAGATGAGTCAAGGGCACCTGTTTGCTCAACTGTTCTATGGTTCTGAGGTTACGGCCGAGGAAACGTAACTGTTGCCCAAGGGCTTTGCGTCTGTGACGACTGGCATGTTTGCGTTTTTTGACATGGGCAAGATAAAGACGATGCGCTTTCCTGCGGTATGTCCGCGGTTTGCGCTGCGTCCCCTTCAGCGGCTTAAACAGAATATCGATGATCTGTTCGCTTTTTATCCGAGCCTCGTTGACCAGGCTGATATCAGTAGGGTAACGGATGTCAGCCGGGGCACAGGTCGCATCGACAATCAGCTTGCCCTTGTTGCTGCCCGGTGAATCATCCTCATCATCGTTATCGTCTTGTTCTTTCTCAGCAGTGGCTTGCTGTGTCGCTTGCTCGGCATTGACTATGGCTTCGTTGATTTGATTGAGCTGCTCCAGGTTAAAACGCTTGCGAAAATGGACATACATGGAGGGATCGAATGGAGGTTCATCGCGAAATTCTTTGAACCCAAGAAAGAACTGTAGGTAAGGGTTCTCCTGGATCTGCAGTACGGCCTCCTCATCACTCACGCCAAGACGTTCTTTGATGATGAGAGCACCCAAGGCAACACGAGCCGGTTTAGCAGAAGGACCAAGGCCGCTTCCAGCAAACTGCTTTGCATAGAACGACTCAGCAAGTTCCCAGGGAATCATGTCGGCCAGTTTGACCCAACGATTATCACTTCGGAGTTTACCTCCAAAGGGGAGTACAAAGTCTACGAAACTGAGTTGTTTGCTATACCTTTTTCGATACATTATCAAATAAAAGTGCAAGGGTTTGATAGGTAACTATCCGTTTTTCCTGCACATAATAACACGTAGTCAAAAGAATTCCTATTTAATTTCAACTGGTTGAGAAATAATCAGGAAGCCCTATATATTTTTTAACGTCAAAATCTGGCTCTTGCCTGGCAACTTTTTTTAACATATCAATATCTCTTTGATTCAATACATTTGTGAGCAACAAGCTTGCAGAGACATCTTTTGCCAAAGATGAGGCGTAACATATTGAAGGCAAAGAATAATCAGAAAAATCAACAGCAACCATTATTTTATTAATTGTTTTCACCGGAAACTCCTTGTTAAAGGTATTGATTAAAAATTTTTAGATTAAACAATACTTTATAAGTACTTCACAAAACGAGAATAAAAAATTTTACTTTTACTGATAATAATTCACCCGACCATCTTAATGCATGCAAGTATAAAAAAAATATACTATAACAGCCAATAAATAAAATTTATTTTTAACGTACAGGATGTATTTTTACTATCCCTCGCAACAATCGACCTAAAATATCTGCTCCAGTTATAATTCTTTTCGTACTACTCCAAAGAATAATCAAATCATCATCAACAACATCATCTTCCCTGTGCATGGGATTCACTTTAAAAAGTGTTATAATTCGTTCTAGGGGAGTCGCTGGATCTGATATGACTATCGGCTTGTGGCAAAAACCAATTGGATTTACAGAAATACCAGAAAAAAGAACTTTTCGTAAAAATAGATGCGCATCCAAAGCATATATAGGCCAATTTTCTTCATTTGTTATAATGACCCATTTTTTACCTGACAGCTGAACTTGAGAAAGAAACGGATCGTTTGGATCACAACTATATTCTGGAAAAACAAAGCTGTTATTGGACATCTGAAAAGATATAATGCTCTGCGGATCAATAATCTCTCCTTCATCTTTTACCAATATATCATCAAGATGAAGAAAGTTCAGAGCTCCAATTCCTTCAACAAGATCGATCTCGCTGTCAGCCTGCCTCAGGTGCAGCTTAATCATGTTTCTTAGCTCCCGCTCCTTATAAAAATGAATACCCTCAGGCCCTAGCCAAGCATCGAGCAACTTCGCAGTTGGCTTCGCGCAAGGGTATAATAATATTTGATAAAGCTTTAAAATTGGCCGCAGCAAAGAGGCCATTTTGAGGGCATGTCTTGAGAAATAAGCCTGGGGTAGAATTTCACCTATTAAGGTGATGAATACGGTTGAAAAGAGAAAAGCAGCCACACCAAATAGAACTCGACTAGAGAGAAGGGTGAGCAAAACATTAATTCCCACATTTCCCCAGAGAATAGTAGTCAGTATGAAATTGCTGTCATTGCGCATTTCCAGGACTTTTTCAGCGTCGCTATTGCCCTGCTCTTTCTCAACCTCTAGTCGCAATCGAGAAACGCTGAAATATGCCAAATTTAGCCCGGAAAAAATCGCTGATTGAGAAATACAAAAAAGAATACCGAGCCACAATACAAGCGTCATAATTCACCAAAATATGATGCAGGAATTCCCCAGAAAATCATTGAACATGATAAATAAAATTGCGAAATACAATGGAACTCAGTCACCTTTGCAAGTGAACTCGTACTTGCGAAAATAAAACGTACTTGCGAAAATAAAATTATCTTTTGTTACAATGGGGGCTTTGGACACCCTACAAGAGGTGTTTCCTCATGCGCTTAAACGCACGCAATAAAGGGGGGTGGTCGCCAAAACAAGGCAAATGGCTAAAAAACAACCGCCAGTCAAGAAGATTAGTTTAATATCCCTTTTAACACCTTACAGCATGGTCCGGTTCGTAAAAATTACTTCGAAACGGTACATCCCCTTTATCACTTAAGAATGCTGTAAAGTAAACAGTATAGACAGGGAGCGATTCTTTTCAATGCACTGCCTTTTTATCGTCGCCTGTTATTAGCGATTCAATATCAGAACCCTCGCTTTCCCTGTTTCAACTGCATGTAACCATTTCGCTACATGCTCGGTTCAGATATGCGAATGCATCCTGAACAGAGCCTCTTTTCCCCGCTTGTGGATTAGCGTCAAATATTGCCCCCTTTTAACTTTGAATTTTACCTTTTTTGCTATTTGCGACGGACTGCATACTTTTTCTCTTTAAAACCATTTTATTCTAGAAGGTTATGAGGATAAAAAAAGAAAAGGCTAGCAAGCTGAAATCACTTGCTAGCCTTGATATATTTTATGGTGCCCCCGGCACGAATCGAACGTGCGACACCAGGATTAGGAATCCTGTGCTCTATCCCCTGAGCTACGGGGGCATTGTCGTTATTTCTGATAGTTTTACACGAGCGACGCGAATCGTTGCCCCGTGTTGCAACCTGAATTAGGCAAGAATCTTTACCCTGGCGCTGCATATTTTTCAAGCAAAACCTGGCGCCGCCCCCCCCACATTGCTTCGGTTTTACGGCCTGCGATCCGCATTTTTTAGCTTTCTGCCAAACAAAAAAGACTAACAGGGATCACTATCAATCTTCAAAAGACATCGCTTCAATAAATTGTGTGTTTATACCGAGAAAGGTATGTGGCAGATTGATTCTTTTTTTAGACCATTTATTCTCTATTTTTTTTATTTCAGTAACGCTTGCTTCAAAGAGAGGTATGAATTTATCTTTAGATTTTTTCTTAAATAACCCATAAAATTTACCATTAATATCAAAAAATGAATTTGCTATGAGTGGAGTTATGATGGTTACAGACTTCATTGTTTCATGAGTCTTATCACGCATTGACACAGCACGAGACTTCTCCTGCTCATCACCAATTGTTTCATAATTATCAAAAAATATAATTATTTCTGAATATTTCAATTGAACTTTATTGAATTTTTTGTAAATTGCTTTTTCGTCAAGCGCCAACTTAGCATCACGAAGCAATATAGAGTTGTCAAAACACTTTTCATTAGGATCTTTCCAGTAAATTGTATTACTATTTAATAAATCAGTGGTTCGCATGGATTCATTAGGAACGTCAATCTTGCCGTAATAGATTTTCCCAAAGGTTGTTATAGCGACAATTGGTCGTTGAGTATTTTCCATGTTCTCCTCATTTTTAATACCATTATGCGTTTATTGTATAATAGAAATGGAGAGCAAATCAAGTTGATGTTCCTGGAACTTTGGCAGAATAGATGAAAAAACACCAAACAACAACAAGTAGTTGAGAAGGGAAAAGATAAGTTCCAAAAATTATACATATCATTTCCAATCTGGTAGAGGGGAAGAATTTTTGCTGTGTGTCCTGCAGCTTTCACCACGGTACAAGCTGAGATGAAATGCCATTAATAGCGATCAAATCATGGGTTCAACCTCCTCGTCTGGCTCAGTTAAAATACTAGTGAGGGAACGTACCTGGTGATGATTGCGACTCAGTTCTGTATATTTTTACCTTGCACCTTGCAAAGGGCCCCTCGCAAAAAGCTACGTTACGGAAGGCAAATAAACTCAACGATCCAGCATCATCGCTGCAAAAACCCTTGTTTTCTATCGGGCTAGAGGCTCGACTATTCTATATAATTTGCAGCAGGTGCTTCTCCTCCTGCCTGGCTCGGTTAAATGGATTCGCCATCCTCCAGGGTAAGTGTGCCGTTAAAGTCCTTCTCTGCAAATCCGAAGTCCACAATACAGTTGCGCCCCACGCCGGCCCCTGGAGGAATCCTTGACTCCTTGCCGATCAGAGTGATTCCGGTGTAAAGGTGCTTGGGAAACTTGCGGTTGACCACAGTCAGATTTTCGGTGTTACCGATGACTGCCCCTTCGCCGATGCGGACCCTCTTGTCGCAGATAGTCAGGTCGACCCTGGCATCACGGCCGACCACACCGTCATCAAAAATGATGGAATTGGTGACCACCGCCCCTTTTTCCACCTTGACGCCGGGTGAGAGGACAGAGTTCTCCACCGTTCCCTCGATTACGCAGCCGGCTGATATCAGTGATGAGGTGACGCTGCAACCGTCAACGAAACGGCTCGGCGCCCGATCCATGGGCCGGTCGCCGTAAGCGGGGTTGGGCTGAATTCCCCATTCTTCCGGGTTGATCTCGGCATTTTCCCGGATAATGTCCATGTTGGTCTCCCAGTAGGACTGAACCGTGCCCACATCCCGCCAGTAGCCGTAAAAGGGGTAAGCAAAGACCTGATCATGCTCTATGGCCCACGGAATGATGTGCATCCCGAAGTCTATCTCCAGCTTATCACGGGAAAGCGCTCTCAAGAGGTACTGGGTGTCGAACACATAGATCCCCATGGAGGCGAGATTGGTCCTGGGCTCCTTGGGTTTTTCCTCCCAGTCAATAATCCGGTTCTGTGCATCGACGATTCCGGCACCGAACTGATGGATCTGACTCTTGGGAACCACCATCATGCCGATAGTCACGTCCGCCTGCTTGTGCTGATGGTAGGACAGCATGGCCTCGAGATCCATCCGATAGATATGGTCGCCGGAAAGAATCACGATATGGTCTGAAGGGTTGTTACGGATAAAATCGATATTCTGGCGGATGGCATCAGCGGTTCCCCGGTACCAATCGGAATCCTTTTCTCCGGTTCGCGGCGGAAGAATCTTTACCCCGCGGGTACGACCGGTAAAATCCCAGGCTTCTCCATTGCCGATATGGGTCATCAGAGAGAGAGGCTTGTACTGGGTAAGGACCCCTACTTTATTCAGCCCCGAATTCATTACATTGGACAGACTGAAGTCAATAATCCGGTAGATCCCGCCAAAGGGAACAGCAGGCTTGGCCCGATGACCGACGAGGACGTTGAGCCGGCTGCCTATGCCGCCAGCGAGCAGCAGTACTAATGCATTCATACCATCTCCTCCCGGTCATTGATCGCCTGGTCCGGCCACCGGCACTCGTCAATGCAGGGAGCAACCGTACAGCCACTGCCGATGGTGGTTCCGGGTGGGACCTGGTTGTTCCACCCTATCACGGTCACACTCCCCGGCTCGTTCTTGTCGGGAGAACCAATCTGAACATTGCAGCCAAACGTGGTATTTACGTCGCTGACTACCCGGTTCAGTTTTGCCCCCTCCTGGACGATGTTGTCAAAAAAGAGAACCGAGTCGACTACCTCTGCCCCTTTTTCCACTCGCACACCGGGAAAGAGGATGGAGTTACGCACCGTCCCTTCGACGATACAGCCGTTATAGGCCATGGAGTTGGCAAACTCCGCGTCTTTTCCGACTTTGAGCGGCTGACGCCCGGTGATGTCGCGGTGGGCGAGGTTGGTGCGCACCCCCCAGGCCTCCAAATCGATCTTCGGCTCCGGCCCGAGCAGGTCCATGGACGTCTGCCAGTATTCATCCACGGTTCGTGTATACCCCCAGTAGCCGTTAAACTTGAACCCGTGAACATTGAGCCGATTTTCCATCATCATGGGGATGATATCCCGGCCGAATTCATAGGATTGGTTCTTCTGGTTTTCCTTGAGGATCTCGTAGAGTACTTCCGGGCGAAAGCAATAGACCGTCAGCGAAGCCCAGTCGCTTTTCGGGTCTGCCGGTTTCTCCTCATAGGAGATGACCTTGCCGCCCACAGGACTGTCTTCAGATATCTCGGCGACCCCGAAACGCGATGCAGAGCGGCTGCGCGGCACGCGAATAAACGCGGCGGTGAGGTCGGCTTTGTTTTCGTTGTGGTAG
This sequence comes from Desulfogranum aggregans, assembly GCF_055398265.1. Lineage (NCBI taxonomy): Bacteria > Pseudomonadati > Thermodesulfobacteriota > Desulfobulbia > Desulfobulbales > Desulfobulbaceae > Desulfogranum > Desulfogranum aggregans. The sequence continues at coordinate 2,443,747 of NZ_AP042447.1, forward strand.
TGAATCAACTCCCGGTAATCCATCTGGTAGATGTGATCGCCGGAGAGGATCAGCAGGTTGGCCGGATCGTAGTACTTGATAAAATCGAGATTCTGGTACACTGCATCTGCAGATCCCCGATACCAGTGGGGACTCTCATAGTCTTTGAACGGCGGCAGAATCGAGATACCCCGCTTGCGGCCTATCATGTCCCAGGCTGCACCGGTCCCGATATGATTAATCAGCGAATAGGAACGATACTGGCTGAGAATGGCTATCCGCTCTATGCCGGAGTGAAGAAGATTGGAAAGTGGGAAATCTATTACGCGGGCAAAGCCGCCGAACGGTACCGCTGATTTCGGTCGATAATGGGTCAATACTCCCAGTTCATCCACACGGCTCCCGGCAAGGATCATTGCCAGAATGGAAGGTTTCGACATAGACACACCTCTGGATCGGATTACGCTCCGCCAACTTCCTGGCCCCCTGCGTGTGCATTGCCGGGAAGCGGAAAGCCTGTTGTAGATCCATAGTATTGCATAATTGTCGATTCACGCAAGTGATAACTCTCGTCATACCGCAAGATTACCCTGCGGATAGGCGGTCTGTGGCTGGCGGGTGAAGGCAGAGCAAGGGAGCTACTTGACGTGACGGGTGCCGATGCGGATGAGGGTGTTGGTTGTGAATTCCTGGTTTTCTCGCAGGGGCAGGTTTTTCAGCGGAACTTCTGCCCGGGCCGCCTCCCTGTGGCCGCCGGCCGGACCATATTCACCAAAGGTTTTCTGGGCCAGTTTCCCGGCATTTTTCCGGTAGCCGTCGCAGCGGAAGATGACCACCAGTTTTTCTCCGAAGATACCGGAGACAATCACCCAGTCAAATTTATCCACGTGATTGAAGAAATCGGCAATTATCACCAGGATGTCGGGGGTGCCGACCTTGCCGAGATGCACATAGGCCCGACCTTTCCTGCTCTTGACCTCATTGAGTGCGATGCGGAAGTATTTGAGTTCCGAACGGCGAAGCTCGGTGAGCTCGAATTTGCGCACCAGGTTCAGGTTGGCGATATTGAACAGGTAGCGAAAGGAGATACCGTCACCCACCTGCATGTTTTTCTTCTGAAAATTCTGGGTATCAACCTTGATCCCGTAAAAAAGGGCTGTGGCAAGCGCCACCGAAGGCTTGATATTTGCCGCCCGCAGGTACTCTACCATCATGGAAGAAACAGCACCGTATTCCGGTCGAATATCGATAAACTGGGCATCCCACCCCTTGGTCACAGGGTGATGATCGATGACCACATCAAACTCAATTTTTTCAAAACAGGTATGGTGGGTCGGTTGAGAATCCACCAGAATGTATTTGGAATAGTCCTTGACCGGAAGGGTATGCATCCGCTCCAGGGGAATTTTCAGACGATCCACCATGGTCATGTTGTTGAGGCGGCGAATTTCGTTGGGATAACCGATGGCCACACTCTGCACCCGGTAGCTCAGCAACCGCTTAACCGCCATGGCCGAGGCAATGGCATCGGGATCGGCGCTGATAAGGATCAATACCTCATCATCACGGCCAAAAATATCCCAAAAGCCCTGCAGCCGGGTTATGGCCGAATTCTTACTGGCGCTCTGGGTCACGGTGTCTGCAATTTTTTCCAGTCGTTTATGCATAAATGTGAGGAGAATAAAAAAAAGCCACTACAGATTTCCCTCCGGGAAACGCAGTGGCGTCAACAACCAGCCGAATAACGTGACAGTACACCGGTGTTCAGAATATTCCAGTGACCGTTGCAGGTCTTTTGCGTTATAGACTGATCCATACAATCACCCCTTTCATCCGCCAGTATGCCGGACGCAAGGAAAGCCACTATACCACAACAAAATCTAAAATAGCAAGCCTTGCCTGATCGAGCTGTATTTCAACACAACTAATTGATTTTTATACAGTTACCTGCAGGCATCTTTGGGTCCGGAAAGCAGCGAGACACCCCTCTGCACAATCATCTTTTGCTTTTTTGCCAGTCATGGTACAAGATGAACTGCTGTGCAGAGGTCACTTGTTTCCATTCGGGTACCTGGCAATCAGACGCCGGTAAACCCGTTGCTGCTCCTGCGAACATTTCGCTGAAACCGGTTGAACAGTCGCCGCCAAAACCTACCCTTTTCCCCACCGCTGCTGTGATACTTCTCTACCGTTACGTTTTTTATCAGTTCCTGCGCAACATCATCATGCTGATGGCAAGCTTCAGTGCCATTTATCTGCTGATAGATTTTTTTGAAAAAATCGACAATTTTCTCGAGAAAGGAAAATCCATGGGGCTTGTCCTTAAGTTTTTCCTGCTCAACATTCCCTTTATTCTCGACCAGATGGCTCCGGTGTGCATCTTGCTTGCAGGGGTGGTTACTCTTGGCATTCTCAATCACAGCAATGAGCTGATCGCGCTCAAGGCTGGCGGGGTTCCGCTCAAGAAAGTCACCGGGCCTATCCTTGTTTCCGGCATCCTGTTTACCCTGCTCTTCCTTGGGATGTCCCAGTTTGTCCTTCCCAAAACCATTGGAGAGACCAACCGAATTTGGCACAAAGAGATTAAAGGCAGGATACCCCTGGGCATTTACCGTAACGGACGCTACTATTACCGCGGTCAGGAAGGGTTCTACTCTTTTGCCCGCCATTCGCCGACCAGTAATGATTTCCGATTTTTTTCTTATGTTTCGTGGAATGATGACTACGAGTTAGCCACCCATATCGCTTCGCTGGAGGCCCATTGGGCAGACGATACCTGGACCCTGAAAGACGGTCAGGTACAGCAGGCTGCTGGAGAAAACAGATTTCGCACCACTCTGTTCGACACCCAGACCTTTGCCTTTCGGGAAAAGCCTGAGGACTTCTTCGTGCCTGAGTACCAGGCACTTGAACTCTCCCTGCTAGACCTGTACAAAGCCACAAGGCGGGCCTACTCCGAGGATGAACTCAACCTGGCCTGGGCAAACTTTTTCGGTCGAATTTCCTATACTCTGCTTGGCCTGCCGCTCCTTATTCTCGGCCTTCCCCTACTGCTGATCGTTTACAGAAAATGGGGCAGAGACCTCTCCCTCGCCGTACCGACCAGCTGCGGTATGGCCTTTGCGTGCTGGGGTATATGGGGGACCCTTCAGTCCCTGGCCAAGGCCGGCTACCTCAACCCCTTGCTGGCGGCCATCTCCATTCACCTGTTCATGGGCTTTTTTGGCTTTATCCTGCTGCTCCGGGAAGACAGCTAGCGTGGAATCAAGGAAAAGGCCAAACAAGCATGTACCCGCTCAATGCCTACCCCGGAAAGACTATGACCGATATCCAGTCCCTCTTCACTGAAACGCAAACAGCGCCTCAGCCATGAATAAGGGAAAGGTGTTTACACTGCACCATGCCGGTGAGGCGCACCCGATAGAACCGCTGCTTGACGCCGCAGGTCTGGACCGGTTGGTTGCCGGCCACTCCTCGATTCTTATCAAGCCAAACCTGGTTGAGGCGTTGGCCCCACCCATCACCACCCCGGTATACCTGGTCGAGCAGGTTATACGCTATCTCCAGCAGCGCACCGATGCCACTCTTGTTGTCGGCGAGGGCACGGCTGCGGCCGAATACGACACCTTGCACACCTTCGAGGTACTTGGCTACACCCGTATGGCCGAGGCATTAAACATCACACTTGTCGATTTAAACATCGAGCCCAGTGTGCGGCTGCACAACCACCGCTGCCAGAGGTGGCCGGAAATGTATCTCCCTCGCCTGGCCATGGACAGTTTCCTGCTCTCCGTGCCGGTGCTCAAGGCCCATTCATTGGCCCAGGTGACCCTGACCATGAAAAACATGATGGGCCTCGCCCCCCCTGCCCACTATCAACAGGGAGGAGGATGGAAGAAATCCGCCTTCCACCTGGCCATTCAGGAGGCAGTAGCAGACCTCAATCATTATCGCAGCCCGGATTTCACGCTCCTGGATGCCACGGTCGGGATGGCCAAGGCCCATCTGTGGGGCCCAACCTGCGACCCGCCGCCCCAGGTACTGGCCGCCAGCGACGATCCCGTGGCCATCGATGCGTACGGAGCGGCGCTACTGGGGAAAAAATGGGAGGATATCGACCATATCCGCCATGTCCACCGGGTGCTGGGGCTTGCGGAGCCGTTAACCGTTCATTCGGTAGAGGCCCCCTCTTGAAACAAAAACGCCGGGTATCGTCTACACATGCAGATACCCGGCAGAATGACCACAGAACACGCTGGTTATTTTTTCTTTTTTTTCCCTTTCGCGTCCTTCTTCTTTTTCTTTTTGTCTTTCTTTTCCTTGTCCTTCTTTTCCGCAGGAGCACCATTCAATTTTCTCAATGCGCATCCCTTGGCAAACAGAGGACAACGGCTGCAGGGTTTCCCCTTCTTGCGGAATTTAGCACAGCATTTCTTTTTACATTCTTTTTGTTTACCCATATGCTGCACCTCCCCAATGTGTTGCTTCAGCAGCAATACTCTCTGCTGTGTTAAAGAGAAAAATTAATTTTCCTCTTCGGGAATGTCAAGCAGCTCTACCGTGAATTGGAGCATGGAGCCTGGCTCAATCACCGGCGGGGCGCCTCGATCGCCATAGGCAAGTTTTGCAGGAATATACAGCTCATACGTTGACCCAACATTCATGAGCTGCAGCGCCTCCTGCCAGCCGGGAATAACCTGGTTGACCTGAAACTGGGCCGGCTCATTGCGTTTGTAGGAACTGTCAAACTCGGTTCCATCGAGGAGAGTCCCCTTGTAATGGACCTTTACCGTATCTTCAGGGACAGGTTTGCTGCCCTCCCCCTCTTTGACCACTTTGTATTGCAGTCCTGAAGCGGTCTCCACCACTCCTTCCTTGCCTTTATTCTCCGCTAAAAAGGCCTCTTCCGCCTCTCGGTTTTTCTGGACCATGGCCACGGTTTTTTTGATCTGCTGCTCCTGCTGCCGTTTGGCAAAATTCTGCTGAATGACGGCTGCCTCTTCCTCGGTTATGAGCGGCGTTTTGCCCGTGTAGGCATCGCTCATACCCCGACTGAGCACCTCCAGATCCAGTTTTTCGTCAATGTTCTGAAAATACTTCCCCAGGTCAAGTCCCATGGCATAACTGAGGCGCTGCTGTTCGGTTTCCAGCTTCATGGGGGCGTCGGCAGCCAGCACGTTTCCGGCGAGCATTACTCCTGCCACAATGGCAGATACGATAAATTTCATACAAATCTCCTGTCAATGAGAGCGCAGGCTGCTATGTACTGTACAGACCTGCAAATAAAACCCGCCTGACACGGCTACAGAAAAAAGCCGTGACGGGCGGGAAAAAAGAGTGTTGTACCGCGCAGCGGTTACTGAGAAGCACGTTCTTTGGCCAACTCCTCAGGCGACATGACCCAAAAGGGTTTGCCGTTTTTGGTCAATCGCACTTTCAGGGAAAAATAATCGCCTTTCTTGATCTTAGAGGCTAAAAAAACGTCTTCCCCGTCAATTTCAGCCCAGGCGCCACGGATTTTTACCCGATCACCGCGACGCAAACCGAAGTTGCTGCCAAGAAAGGCCTTGGGACCGATATGGACCGTCACCTTCTCCCCATCACCATCCTTGAGAATAAGGCCTATCCCTGGATCCATTCCTTCCATGGGGGTCACGTCGATCAATTTCTGAATATTTCCCTTCAATCGATCCAACTCGGAAAGCTGATATAGCTGGTTGTATTCCCCATCAATCTCCCACCCTTTCACCCCTTCTCCAGCAAAGGTTGCGGATGAAAAAGGGGACAACAGGGAGACTAGGCAGCATGCAGTCACAAACAGTATGAGCCGGCGCATAAAAAATGTACCTCCTAAAATTCGCGTTTATCAATGACCCGCTTGGATTTACCCTCGGAACGCTCAATGGTTTTTTCCTCAACCAGCTTGACGTCAACCGAGATACCCAGCTCCGAGGCAAGCCGGGCCTTAATATGATCGACCATTTGGCGCTGCTTTTTCATTTCATCAAAAAAGATATTCTCCGACACTTCCACCAGCACCGATACCTTATCGGTATGATTTTCCCTCTCAACAATGATCTGGTAGTGGGGTTCGGTCCCCTTGATCTCAAACAGCACCTTCTCAATCTGGATCGGAAAAACATTTACCCCTTTTATAATAAGCATGTCATCGGAACGGCCAATGACCCGCTGCATTTTTTTTAGGGTCCGGCCACAGGGGCAGGGCTCGGTGATGAACCGGGTGAGATCGCGGGTCCGGTAGCGGATCATGGGAAAAGCCTCTTTGGTAAGGGTGGTAATCACCAACTCCCCTACCTCCCCCGGGGCGACCGGCTCCAGAGTACGCGGGTCGACCACCTCAAGCAGAAAGTGGTCCTCGTTGATATGCAGACCGTTGCACTCCTGACACTCGCCTGCTACCCCTGGTCCCATCACTTCAGACAAGCCATAGTTGTCGGTGGCGACAATCCCCAACTTTTCATGAACTTCCTGACGCATGGCCTCGGACCAGGGTTCGCCGCCAAATAGGCCGTAACGCAGCGACAGTCCGTTGGGGTTGACCCCCATCTCCATCATGGTATCGGCGATAACCAATGCATAGGAGGGTGTACAGACCAGGGCTGTTGTCTTGAAATCCTGCATGATCTGGATTTGTCGCTTGGTATTGCCCGCTGATATGGGAATAACCGAGGCTCCAATACGCTCTGCCCCATAGTGGAGCCCGAAACCGCCGGTGAACAGGCCGTAGCCAAAGGCTATCTGGATGACATCGTTGTTGGTCACTCCAGCAGCGGTCAGGATGCGACCGACAAGGTTGGACCAGGTTTTGATGTCATTTCGGGTATACCCAACCACCGTGGCATGTCCGGTGGTGCCGGACGAGGAGTGAACCCGGACCACGTCGCGCAGGGGCACGGCAAACAGCCCGTAAGGGTAGTTATTGCGCAGGTCATCCTTTTCGGTGAAGGGAAGCCGCCGAATGTCTGCCAGAGAACGGACATCGTCGTAATTGAACTTGAGCTCCTCGAACTTCTTTCGATAAAAAGGCACATGGGTTCCCACCCGGTATAAGGTGGACTGCAACCGTTCCAGCTGCAGCTGTTCCAGGTCCTCCCTTGCCATACACTCTCTTTCTGCTTCCCAGTACATTTGCTTCAACACAAGTAGTAAATGGTTGATAATAACCCGGCAAAAACAGATAGTGTTTTCACCTGGCAACAGGTTCAGTTCTGCACGGCCATCGACAGGCAGAGCAGGTAATGCCCCTTATGGTCACTCGATTTTTTCTCTGCCCAGGTAGGCGCGCTGAACATCGGCGTTGGCCAACAGGTCCTCCGCCGGTCCCTGCAGGATCACCTTGCCCACTTCCAGCACATACCCCCGATCGGCAATACCAAGCGCGGCCTTGGCGTTCTGTTCCACCAGCAGCACCGTATTGCCATCATCACGCAGCCTGGTGATAATCCCGAAAATATTCTTGACGATCAACGGAGCCAGTCCGGTTGACGGTTCGTCCATCATCACCAGGCGCGGCTTGGACATCAACGCCCGCCCCATGGCCAGCATCTGCTGCTCCCCACCGGAAAGGGTGCCTGCAAGTTGATCCCGCCGCTCACGCAGCACAGGGAACAGGTCATACTGATACTGCAGCTCACGCTTCACCGCCTGTCTGCCTTCGGATTTTTCCAGCACGTAGCCGCCGAGGATCAGGTTCTCTTCCACCGACATCGTGGCAAACACCTGACGTCCTTCAGGCACTAAAGCGCATCCGGCGGCCACAATCCGCTGGGCAGCAAGCTTATTGCAGCACTGCCCTTGAAATTCAACGGTCCCGGTCTTTGGTCGCACCAGTCCGATGGTGGTGTGCAGCAGGGTGGTTTTACCGGCACCGTTTGCGCCGATTATGGTCACAATCTCTCCGCCGTCTACATGAAGGGAGATATTTTTCAGGACCCGCAGTTTTCCGTATCCGGCATCCAGGTTGCGAATTTTCAACATGATTGCAGCCTACTCCTCATCATCGCCAAGATAGATTCTGACCACTTCCGGGTTCTGCTGGACCTTTACCGGGATATCCTCGGCAATTTTCTCGCCAAAGCAGAGCACCACGATTTCATCGGATATTTCCATAACCAGCGACATGTCATGCTCCACCAGCAACACGGTAATGCCCATGTCGCGTATACGGCATATCAGGCGAGCCACCTCGGCGGTTTCGTAGATATTGAGTCCTGCCGCCGGTTCATCCAGCAGTAAAAGTTTGGGTTCCGAGGCCAGGGCCCTGGCCAGCTCAACTGCACGCTGCTGTCCGAAGGCGAGGCTCGTTGCCTCCACATCGGCGTATTCGGCGATTTCCAGCAAATCCAGTAATTCCATGGAGCGATCAGTGATCCACCGTTCCTCCTGTCTCGACCTCGGCAGGTGCAGCATACCGGAAAGGAATCCGGCTCGGCTGCGGAGATGGCACCCGACCTTGACACAGTCAAGCGCGGTCATGCCATGAAAAAGCTTGATATTCTGAAAGGTGCGCGACATACCGCGGCCGGCAATCTGGTGGGGCTTTTTTCCGTGAATGGGCTTTCCCTGAAAAAAAATGGTCCCACTGCTGGGCTGGAGGTTGCCGGCAATCAGGTTGAACAGGGTGGTCTTCCCGGCACCGTTGGGTCCGATAACCGCCTTTATCGCTCCCTCTTCCACCTGGAAGCTGACATTATTGACCGCGTGCAAACCGCCAAATCGCTTATTGACCGATTGAAGTTCAAGCATGAGAAACTACGACCTGATGAATGATCACTGGCGCCCCCTGCCTCGGGCGAATTCCCCGCTGTTACTGCACGGAGCCGTTTTTATTGATGAAAAGCCTGTCACGGAGGCTGAGCACACCGTCCGGCGCAAACAGCATCACCCCGATGAGAATGGCTCCAAATACCGCATCGTCCATAGTGCCGAACACACCGCGAAGAGAGAGAAAGGTCAGGCTGACGCCCATGATCAGTGTACCCCACAGGTTGGTCATCCCTCCCACGGCCACCAGGGCGACATATCGTACTGATTTCATGACTGAGGCCTCGGAAGGACCGATACCGCTGTTGTAGTGAGTGAGCAACACCCCGGCAAAGGCGGCAAAAACCGCACTGAGTACAAACACGCTCACCTTGAACCAGGAGGTGTTAATCCCGGCCGCTTCGGCAGCCTCTTCCGAACTGTGAAGGGACCGCAGTGCCCGTCCGACCCTAGAGTTCATCAGATTGAGCAGAAGCACCATACCCACGATCAATACGGCCCAGGCCGCGTAGTAATTGACGACCCGCATGCTGAAATCGCCGCTGATGACGATCGGCGGCAACGCTCCAATAGCGGGCAGCAGTTCAAGGGGTGGAACCTCGGAAATACCGTCGGCCTCGCCGAAATAGGGCGAAGCGAGCAGCAGCCTGTAGATGATGGTGCCAAAACCCAGGGTGGCCATGGCCAGGTAATGCCCCTTGAGTTTAAGGACCGGTATACCGAGCGCCAGAGCGATCAACGCGGCTGTGCCCACAGCGAGCACACAGGCTGCCCACGGCGAGACGGTGAGCAGCTGGTCACCGTAAATGTCCTGGCCAGCAACCAGGCATCCGGTACGGTCCAACAGCCGAACGAGCGGCGTGCCGGCGGACTCAAGCAGGTTATGGGTTGTCAGCGCGGCCGAGAGGTAACCGCCGATGGCGAAAAAACCGGCATGGCCGATGGATATCTGGCCGGCATACCCCATCAGAACCCCCAGCCCAATCACCACCAACCCGTAATAGGCGGACATGGTGAGCTGGGTCAGGTAAAACTGGGTACCGGTAAACAGGGTGAGCAGCTGGACGGCCACCACCAATGCACAGAGAACAGCTATCTTGACACTGTTGTTTGCTTTCATCAAAAATCCTTTAACCTCGCCGCTTCACTGGAGCCAAAGATACCGTGCGGTTTGACAAACAGGATGATGAGCAACAGGGTGATGGCAATGGCATCCTGAAAGGCCAGTGGGACAACGGACACGGAAAACGCCTCGATAACCCCCAGCAGGATCCCCGCTGCAACCGCTGCCATGGAGTTGCCGAGCCCCCCCAGAATAGCCACGGTAAACCCTTTAATGGCTAGCCCGGTCCCCGAATCGTACTGGGTATAGGTTATGGGCGACATAACGCATCCCGCGAGGGCCCCCAGGCCTGCGCTCAGCATAAACGACAGGGTGACCATATTACGGGTGGAAATACCGCACAGTATGGCGGCAGTGCGGTTGGCGGAACAGGCCCGCATTTCTCTGCCGGTGGCGGTGTAGCGAAAAAAGAGACTCAGGCCGCCCACCATCACGCTGCAGGCCCCGATCACCCACAGAACCTGGGGAGAGAGGTTAACCGACCCCAGGGTGATAGTGGTAATTTCATTACCGTAAAAATAGGGCAGGCTGCGGATAGACTCACCCCAGATATGCAGCGCTGCCTCGCGCAACAGAATGGATACCCCGATGGTAATAATGATCAGCCGCAACACCGATGGACTCGCCAGCCAACGAATAAAAAGAATTTCAATGGCCGCACCGATGAGCATGGTCAGGACAACGGCCAGGGCGATGGCCAGGGGCAAGGGCACAAACTGCAGCAGGGTAATGGCGATCATCCCGCCCAGCATGACAAATTCACCCTGGGCAAAATTGATGATACCGGTGGTGTTGTAAATGATATTATAGCCAATAGCCACAATGGCATAGATCACACCGTAGGTAATCCCGGCAAACAGATACTGGAAAAAAAGATCAACAGTCATAGGCGAAGAAAAGAAATGGCAGATTCCCTCGGAACCTGCCATGGCTGGCATTACTAACGGCCCTGGTGGTGCATGGGTTGACCGCCTCCAGGGTCCAGGGTCGCACAGGCGCGATAGCCCCTGCCCTTTCCGGCACAGGGCGCTGCTCCCGAATTCTGGTGCGGTCCGGTTACAGTGCGCAGATCTGCGCTCCTGAGAGCAGGGTGAACCCTTGCTCCTGCATGACCTCGATGGCCTTGTCCATATCGTCAAAACGGAAGATCAGCACCGCATCCTCCGCACTCTTATTGACAAAGGCATACATGTACTCCACGTTGAGTTGTGCATCGTTGGCAGCCTTGAGTACACTAGCCAGGCCGCCTGTCCGGTCGGGAACCTCCACAGCGATGACATTGGTTTTACCGACAGTGAACCCGCCTTCCTGCAAACATTTCTTTGCTGTTTCAACCTTATCGACAATCAACCGCAGAATGCCGAAATCTGCGGTATCAGCAACAGACAACGCCCTGATATTGACATCGTTTTCCGCGAGAATTCTGGTGATTTCCGCAAGACGTCCGGATTTGTTTTCAAGAAAAACGGCAATCTGTTCTACTCGCATAGCTGCTCCTCCAGGCTTGGTGGTCATGCCGGCTTCCAACTCGCTTTTACGGCGGGAGGCCGCCCGGCTGTTACAGTTTTCTCTTATCAATGACTCGCTGGGCCTTTCCTTCGGACCGCTGGATGGTGCGGGGCTCGACCAGCTTGACCTGGCAGGTTACCCCGAGCATATCCTTCACATCCGCCTGGATCTTCTTACTGAGCCCTTCCAGCACCCTGATCTCATCGGAAAAGATATCTTCACTCACCTCGACCAGGATCGACATGGTATCGAGGCTGCCCTCGCGGCTGACCTCTATCTGGTAGTGGGGTTCCACTCCTTCAATGCCGACCAGTACATGTTCGACCTGAGAAGGAAAGACATTGACCCCGCGAATAATAAGCATATCGTCGGTACGCCCCATGACCTTTTCCATGCGGACCAGGGTGCGTCCGCAGGCGCATGGTTCGGCAATAAGACGGGAGATATCCTTGGTCCGGTAACGGATCAGGGGAAACGCCTCCTTGGTCAGGGTGGTGAACACTAGTTCTCCCACCTCGCCGTAGGGAAGCGGCTCCAGAGTTTCCGGGTCAACGATCTCCGGCAGAAAGTGGTCTTCCAGGATGTGCATGCCTCGATCGGTATGGAGGCACTCCATGGCCACTCCCGGGCCGATAATTTCCGACAGGCCGTAAATGTCTACCGCTCTGATGCCCAATTTACGCTCAACCTCTTCGCGCATATTCTCGCTCCATGGCTCGGCCCCGTGAATCCCCACCCGCAACTGGAGATCCGCGGGCGAAACCCCGACATCAGCCATGGCATCGGCCAGGTTCAAGGCATAGGAGGGGGTAGAGAGCAGCACGGTCGAGCCGAAATCGCGCATGATGGTGATCTGTCGCTTGGAGTTGCCGCCAGAAACAGGAATGACCGTCGCTCCCAGGGCCTCGATGCCGTAGTGGGCACCAAGTCCGCCGGTAAAAAGGCCATACCCATAGGCGTTGTGCACCATATCACCTGGGGTGACCCCGGCCATGGCCAGGGCTCTGGACATCACCGAAGCCCACAGTTCTATATCGGCCTCGGTATAGCCGACCACCGTGGGTTGTCCGGTGGTACCGGAGGAAGCGTGCACGCGAATGACTTCCTCAAGGGGCACGGTAAACAGCCCGAACGGATAATTATCGCGCAGGTCATCCTTGGTGTTGAACGGCAGTTTGCGGAGGTCCTGCAAGGAACGAATATCGCCGGGTGCTATTCCGGCCGCCTCCATTTTGCGACGGTACGGCTCTACCGTCGCATACACCCGCTCGACCAGGGCCTGCAGTCGCTTCAGTTGGATCGACTCCAACCCCGGACGCGGTAATGTTTCGATTTCTTCAACCCACATCATACGTTTTCCTCATCTCTCCCTCTTCTCGGAGTCTGCGCTTAGCTGTCAATCGGCAAATCCTTCGAGCCTGATGCCACCTGAACGGATGAGGAATCCAGACAAACCCGAATTCCTCATAAACATCAGGGCTAAGCGTACACTGCTGCCCTGCCGGCCTCAAAAGCACGCTTGTTGACCTCGCGAAACTGTTTCTTGACCGTTGTGTCAATCACCCGAAGAAACACCTCAGGGCTAACAGCCAGGAAATTGGACATGGCGCCGACCATAGCCACGTTTACCGTCCGCATTTCCCCCACCTCTTCGGCAATGGCAAAGGCATCAATAGGTACCACGTTGATCTTGCGCTCGGTGAGTTCTGAGAGGATATCCTCCGGATAACTCGCCTTGCCCAGGGCAACTGCAGGCGGCAAGATCTTCTGGGTATTGACTACTACCGCACTATCCTTGTGCAGGTAGGGCAGATAACGGGCCGCCTCAAGGATTTCGAAGGCCACCAGTATGTCAGCGCTGCCCGGGTCGATGAGCGGCGAATAGACCCGCTCCCCGTATCGCAGATGCGCTTCCACCGAACCACCGCGCTGGGCCATGCCATGGACCTCGCTTTTTTTCACATCAAAGCCTTCGGCCAGCTGGGCGTAGGCCGTCAATTCGCTTGCCAGAAGGATCCCCTGTCCGCCAACTCCGGAAAAGAGTATGTTCCCGCTTTGCTTCATCAGTTTTCCCCCCTTCTGGTAATCGCACTGAACTTACAGACAGCGGCACACTGGCCGCAGCCGTTACACTGGACTTCGGTAATCTCCGCATACCCGCGCTGCTTCTCCCGGTATCCCCGTTCAACGGCTTCTTCCGGAGTAAGGGGATGCCAGCTGATTGCCGGACAGCCCATCTGTACGCAGGCGGTGCAGCCGGTACAGTTGTCCAGGTTGGTGAAGTAGGTCGGCTTGTTGCGCTTGACCTCTTCGGGCAGGAGAATGCAGGGTGCCTGGCTGATAATCACCGAAGGCTCTGGGGAAGCTATTTCCTCTTTCAACACTTTCCGGGTGGCATCGATATCATTGGGATCAATCACCACTACCCGCTCAACGCCCAGCGAACGGCACAGCTGTTCAAAGTCAATTGCGCTGGCCGGCTCACCATAAATACTCTTACCCGAGGCGGGATTGTGCTGATGGCCGGTCATGGCGGTTATGCGGTTGTCGAGGATAATCACCGAGGCATAGGAACGGTTGTATACCGTATTGAGCAAACCGGTGATGCCGGAGTGCATGAAGGTGGAGTCACCGATGACCGCCACCAGTCTGCCTTCACCCTCTTCACCCAGGGCCTTGGCCATGCCGTGGGCCATGCTGATCGAAGCACCCATACAGACACAGGCATCCATAGCGGAAAGAGGGGGCAGAAACCCGAGGGTATAGCAGCCAATGTCTCCGGAGACGAAGACATCCTTCATCTTGGAGAGTCCATAGAACAAACCGCGATGCGGACAACCGGCGCACATATTGGGCGGTCGCATGGGCAGTTCCAGGGGAGTGAAGAGCTCGGGCGCGGATGCCGGCTCCACCGCGGTCTTGACGATGAACGAGTTCAGCTCGCCCTGGTTGGGAATAATATCCTCTCCATGGCACGCTATCCCCATGGCCTTGATATGGAGCTCAAGAAACGGGTCGAGTTCTTCGACAATGATCAGTTCCTCGACCGAATCGGCAAAAGTGCGGATCAGCTGCTCGGGCAGCGGCCAGACCATGCCCAGTTTCAGCACCGGCGCATCCGGAAAGGCTTCCTTGACGTAATTATAAGAGGTGCCTGCTGCGATGAATCCCCGGGGACCGGTCCCCTCTTCGATGCGGTTTTCAGGCAGGGTTTCGGCCAGCTCCCTGGCCGTGGCCATCCTTTTTTCCACTTCGCGGCGCCGCACCCTGGCATTGCCCGGCAGCATCACCAGTTTGGCCGGTACTTTTTCAATGGATGGAGTGGGCAACGCCACCCGCTCGCCTTTTTCGACCACGCCTTTCACATGAGCTATCCGGGTGGTTATGCGCAGAAGAACCGGCGTATCGAGCTGCTCGCTGAGTTCAACCGCCCTGCCGACCATGGCCTTGGCCTCGGCCGGTTCGGAAGGCTCCAGCATTGGCAGCTTGGCGGCAAAGGCATAGTTTCGGTTATCCTGCTCATTCTGCGAGCTGTGCATCTCCGGATCATCAGCGGTCAGCACGACCAAACCGCCGCGGACGCCGGTGTAGGCTGCAGTGAATAACGGATCAGCGGCCACATTCAAGCCGACATGCTTCATGGTTGCCAGGGCACGCGCGCCGGCAAAAGAAGCACCGATGGCCACTTCCAGCCCGACTTTTTCATTGGGGGCCCATTCGGCATACACCCCGTCATATTGCGCAAAATTCCCCATAATTTCGGTAGAAGGGGTACCGGGGTAGCCGGAAGCCACCGTAATGCCGGCCTCCCAGGCTCCCTGTGCTATCGCCTCGTTACCGGAAAGCCACTGTTTTGTATCGCTATCTAAAACCACATTTCCTCCTTTCAAGTCTCATGTCCAGCGGCAACGGAGCCGCTGGATGTGAGTGGATCAGGAAGCGCCCCAAGCCTGTTGCCGCTTCGCATGCATCAGCAAAAACAACAGTCCACATGGTGGCGCATTCATTCCTCTCCTTCCCTGGCGGCCCGGCCGCGTATGCTGCCAACAATGACCGGCAACACAACAAATGACCATCAATACCCTGAATTCAATCGGTTAGGCAAGAGCTTTTTCCATCTCGTCCCTCGCATGAACCGCCCTGGCAGGGCCGCCTCTCTTATTCGCTCCCCGCTATCGGCTCCCGGGGAATGAGGGTGCTGTTCCATTCGGCGTGGGTTGGTGTAAAACGAGAGGTCATCCCCACCACCTCATACGCCTGGAGCAGGGCCAGGATCTCCTCCCCAAGCCGCGATGCGGAAATGCCCTGCACCGCCGACAGGGTAGTAATCAGCCAACCGGCAATATCCTCCAGCTCACGGCCGAGTCGCGCAGGATACACCACCATGGCCCCCATGCCGGCCGCTTCCAGCTGCCCCGGCAGACGAACGCCCATATCCGCTGCAACCTCTCCGGGAAGCGCATCCGCTGCTGCCGATCGATTGAGCAGGTCGACCAGTACCGACTTGCCGTTAGCAGCATAGAGCATGGTCGGGGTGAGCACCAGTGCCGGCTGGGTCGCTTCACCGGGCAACAGCGACCAATAGAAGACGGTCTGACCGCCCGCCTCGACCTGCTGTTCCCGGGCAAAACCGCTCTTATTGATGGCTGCGCGCAACCGCTCAAACACCTCCACTGCCCGCTGGTGATCACGAACCTCGACAAAGGCTACGACCTTGGGGACCGGAAAAAATCCGCTATTGACAATTTCATTAACGGTAAAACCGTACTGCGGACCAAAGGCAGCCAGCAACTCTGCCAGGGAAAGATCCAAATACTCACTGATGGCAGCATCGTACCGGTCAACCTGCTTCCGGTCTCCTGCAGCAAGGGAGTGCAGCAACAACTCTGCCGACAGAGAGGAGGACCAGTCATAGATGAGTGTCTTATTGCCAAACAGGTTGAGTGAGGTGTTGCGGCCCGATTGCTCGTCCATGGCGGCCCTGAGTGCCGGATGCAGGCTCTCGGCCGTGAAGCCCGCCCTGGTGTCACTGCGCAGTTCCTCTCCCTGATGGTACGTCAGGGAAGCGAAATAGGTAATCCCTTCCAGGTACCCGGCCAGTGAAGCAGCCTCCTCACCGCCTTGTGCAAGCAGTGCCTGAAGCGAAAGGGGATTGACAAACAGTCGGCTGTACACGGTTGCCGCCTCATTTTCCTCCCAGAAACGGCCTGTTTGCTGAAAAGCGGCCGTTGTCTCCAGGGTCTGCTCGGTGGTGGCCGCCTGCAGGCAAGCGGTCACAGTGGCTGGAACAGCGGAGAGCAGTACCAGCCCGTTGACGGTTGCACCGTAATAGGTTTTGCCGCTGTCCAACTGAACCCTGGTCAATTCGACTCCGTCAACCACCTCAGTGGTGACGGCTTGACGCATGACGGCTTTGGCAAATGTTTCCAGAGCGCCGGAAACTGTCGTCGTGGCAAAGACAACCATGGAACGCTCCACCTCTTCCCGGGGGGTTGCCCTCAATCGGGCCAGGTCGGGCGAGAGCAGCGCCAGCGCTGCATCATCGCCGAACACGGCCAGAAAGGCCGGATTGTTGACCAGGGTGACGACGCTGTCGTACGTCTCATTATAGCTGGTAATCGCCTCAGGGGAAGCCTGAAGCTCGGCAAGGATCTCATTCATGGTTGCCTTGGCAAGCAGGCGTCCAAGCGGCGAGTCGGCAAAGGATGCGCTGATCTCCGCCAAGTGGGTCAGACTCACCGTCGCCAGGGTATCCTGGGGAAGATAGGCAGCATAGGCTCCGGCATCCTCCTGCTTAAAAAAGTGTACAGCATATATCCCTGCGGCTGCGGCTATTGCCACTGCCAGCAGGAGTATTCCCACGCGTTTATTCATTGGCTTATCCTCATCTCGGTAACGGGTTACAGTTCCTGTTCTATGGCTTCCATGGCAGCCTGGGCCTCTTCCCAACGGCCGTAGGCCCGCTCCAGGTGCCGCTCGATCTGGGCATACTCTTTACTGGTCGCGGTCCATGCCTCCTGCTCTGCATACAGCTCGGGATCAGCCATCAGCTCCTCGAGTTCGGCCTTGCGGGTCTCATAGCGCTCTATCTCCCGTTCAGCATCCTGATTCTTTTTTTTCCACGGCCCGAGCCGGCGATTCAACTGCTCCCGCTCCTTGGCCCGTTGCCGCCGATGCTCCTTCTTATCTATCCGGCGTCCTTCCCGGTCGGATGTAGTCGTCGCATTTTCCTTTTCGTCGTTGGCTGAGGCAGTTGCCGTTGCCTCCTCTTCACGCTGCCGTTGTTCCAGGTAGTCGTCAACATTGCCCTCGTAGATGGTGGCCTTGCCGTCGCGAATCTCCAGCACCTTGTTGACAAAGGAGTTGACGAAAAAGCGGTTATGAGAGACCACCACAATGGTGCCCTCATACTGTGCCATTGCCTCCTGCAGCACTTCCTGGGAGCTGATATCCAGGTGGTTGGTCGGCTCATCCAGCAGCATCAGATTGGCGGGTCGCACCAGCATTTTCGCCAGTGCCACCCGCGATTTTTCCCCGCCCGAGAGGACCTGCACCTGTTTTTCCACCTCGTCCCCGCTGAAGAGAAAGGTACCCAGGAGTGAACGCACCTGGGTCATGGTCATTTCCGGAGCTGCATGGTAGACTGAGTCGAGGATGGTGAGCTCACCGGCCAGTTCCTGGGCCTGGTGCTGTCCGAAATAGGTCAAGATGACATTGTGCCCCTGGCGGATGGTCCCTTCTGCCGGTTCGAGCCCGGCCAGCATCTTGAGCAGGGTGGTCTTGCCGGCACCATTCACCCCGACCACGGCCAGCTTATCGCCGCGCTGCAGACAGAGTGAGACGTTCCGCAGCACCTGGCGACCTCCATAGGCCTTGCCGACCCCGTCCAGGGTGAGCACGTCTCTTCCCGAGGGGGCGGCCGGGGGAAAAGTAAAGGCAATGGTACGATCGGTTTCCGAGAGTTCAATCCGCTCCATCTTTTCCAGCTGCTTGACCCGGCTCTGCACCTGCCTTGCCTTGGTGGACTTGGAACGGAAGCGGGTGATGAAGCGCTCGGTCTGACGGATCATTGCCTGCTGATTGTTATAGGCAGCCCGTTCCAGCTCCAGACGCTGCTCCTTTTCCACCAGATAATGGGAATAGTTGCCCTTATAAACGGTCAGCCGCCCCAGGCTGAGTTCCCAGGTGGTCGAGGTCAACCGGTCAAGAAAGGTGCGGTCATGGGAGATGATGATCATGGCCCCCTCATACTGCTGGAGATAATTCTCCAGCCAGGTCAGCGAATCCAGGTCAAGGTGGTTGGTCGGCTCGTCAAGCAGCAGCAGCGAGGGTTTGCGCAGCAGCAGCTTGGCCAGCAGCAACCGCATGATCCATCCGCCGGAGAAACTGGCAGCCGGCGCCTCAAAATCAGCGTCACTGAAGCCCAACCCGGTCAGAATCCGCTCGATCTGCGGGCGAATGCGAAAGACATCGCACCCCTCCAGCGCATGCTGGAGCTCCCCTTGGCGGGCAAGCAGTGGGTCGATCTCCGCACTGTCCTGGTCCAATACTGCAAGTTCTTCGCTGATGCGATCGAGTTCCTGCTGCTGGGCAATAACATCGTCAAAGGCCGATTCCGCCTCCTCAAAAAGGGTGCGCCGCCCCAGGTCAAGCGTGACCTCCTGGGGCAGGTAGGACACAGAAAACCACGCCGCACGGGAGACAATGCCCGGGTCGGTCTCCTGCTCCCCGCACATGATCCGGAGCAGGGTTGACTTCCCGGTTCCGTTGACTCCCACCAACCCGATACGATCGCCGCTGTGCACCTGGACCGATACATCGCGAAATATGTGCTTGCTCCCATACTGGAGCTGTAAATCATTGACACTGAGCATTGCGCCCTCAATTAGCTGTTGCCAGGTTCCGAGATGGTTCGGATCCTTGGTTCAGATATATGAAAGATGACTCCATACAATGTGAAAACCCAGGTGCGTCGGTTGTGGACGCCCCGGATGCGGGTTTCATTGGTCATGCACCCTGATCTGATACCGCTGCTGACGGTCATCGGTCACCAGCGAAAAGCTGTCGAGCAGGCCCAGTTCAGCCAGCCGATGCATGTTGGCGGAGCGGATACCTCTGAAAATGGAGAGGTCACGACGGTTGATGACCAGGGTGGTATGATCGGCCTTTTGCCCCTGCAGGAGTCGCCTGGTTTGCCGGAGCATCAACCGGGACAGCACCAGCTCGCCGAAAGCAGGGTGATACGGACCGGCAATCAGGGACCGTTCAAGTGTTGCACCCGCCTGCAGCCCCATGCGTATAACCCGGATTCGTGCCTGATCAAAGCTTTTTTTCATATAGGCGGCCTGGAGCACGGCCTTATCCAGAGAAAGGGGGTGGTAGCGGTCAGCGCCGTAGGCTGCGGCCAGGCCACTGCCCTCCACCACCAGCACCGGATAGATGCGCACGCAATCGGGCTGTAGGTGGATGGTCCCGGCAACGGTCTTGCGCAGCGAACGAAACGATTGCCCTGGCAGGCCGAGCATCAGCTGCATGCCCACGGACAACCCGCCATCCCGGAGCAGGGAAATCGCCCTGACCACATCCTCGCAGCTGTGCCCGCGTCCTGCCAGGCGAAGCACCCGGTCATCCAGCGACTGTACCCCTAACTCGACCACGCTTACCCCATGATCATGGAGGAGGTCCAGTCGTTCCCGGTCCACATAATCGGGCCGGGTGGAAAGACGAATCTGCTGCACCCGGCCCTGCTCGACAAAGGGCCGGACAGCGCCGAGCAGTTCACGCTGGCGCGGCAGGGCAAGACCGGTAAAGCTGCCGCCGTAAAAGGCGACCTGCACCGCCTGCCCCTGTTCGGGCCGAACCCATCCCAGCCAGGTCGCTATGGTTTCGGTCACCTCAGCGGGAGTTATCTGGGGAGTGGCACTGCCACTGATCGCGTGCTGGTTGCAGAAACTGCAGCTATGCGGACAGCCCTCGTGGGCAATGAAGACAGGGATGATAAACGCCATGCTGCACTCGCTGGAGCGGGCCTACTCCTGCTCCGCCTCATCATCGTCCTGCCGGAGCTGTTCCAGGGCCGCTCTGGCAGCCTGCTGCTCCGCTTCCTTTTTGCTCGAGGCCTTGCCCATCCCTAGCTCCTCGCCCTGGAAACAGGCGGCAATGGAAAACTGGCGGGCATGGGCCGGTCCCTCTTCGCGCCGGAGCACATACTCCGGCCCCTCGTTATGCTGTTCCTGGAGCAGCTCCTGGAGCGCACTCTTGGCATCGGCAATGATCAGGTTGTCGCTGCGCCTGGCGATGTGCGGCTCAAAAAAACGGCGGACAAACGCCAGCGCCTCATCATAGCCGCCATCGAGAAACAGGGCACCGACCACAGCCTCGTAGGCGCAGGAGAGAATAGACGGCTTCTCCCGCCCCATGGAGGCATTCTCGCCGCGTCCCAGCAGCAGGTAGCGACCAAGGTCTATGCTTCTGGCCATCTGGGCAAGCCCGCCTTCATTGACCAGGGCGGAACGGATCCGGGTCAACTTGCCCTCGCGCATGTCCGGAAAACGGGTGAACAGGATATAGCCCACCGTCAGGTCCAGGACCGCATCACCGAGAAACTCAAGGGTCTCGTTGTGTCGTTTGTCGTCCAGCCGCTCAAAGGCAAAGCTGCTGTGCACGAGAGCGAGCTGCAGCAGCTGCAGGTCACGGAATTGGTAGCCAATCCGCTCCTGCAGCTGCTGCAGTTCCTCCGCGTGGTCCTGCACCAGTGCCCACAATGTTGTTCCCATGGGTGCAATTTCCTCTTGTCAAAATTTATAGCTGTGGTATAAGATGCCGCTACATTCTTACGGCGACGTAGCCAAGTGGTAAGGCAGTGGTCTGCAAAACCATTATTCAGCGGTTCGAATCCGCTCGTCGCCTCCAGACTTTAAAAGGGTCACAGCGTATACTGTGACCCTTTTTTTGTGTTTCTTGTGTTTCATAACAACTAGAAATATAACACACAATCGCATGCACAGCATCAGGTTAACAACTCTACGAAAGCGGTTGAACAAAATAACAAGTTGCCGGAAAGAAGGAAATCAGTTTGTTTTACAAATTCTTTCCAGAAAACAGGAATTTTTCCCAGAGGCATTATGAAAAAAAACAGCCAAGAATACATAACCGATTAATACATTTGATAAAAATACACGACGACCGAACTGGACCATAATTTGCTTACTTTTTATCAAGATCAATGAACATACTTTAGAGCCATTGATACACCTTATCTGAGAGGAAAAGCTATGTTGCACAAACACTTATTTCTATCGGTTTTACTTTTAAGCACCATCGTCGCGACAGCACATGCAATCCCGTCCCTACAGCTTGGCCCAGGGGGGGCTGGGACATGGAATTATGACAACGCTACAGACACATGGATGGTGTCGGACGATCCATTCACCCTCAACGCCACAGCTAATGCAATCACTGGCAATGGAGCCTACGCATGGGATATGACGGGGACTACCCAAACAGCATACCTCATCTTTGCCGCCGTACCTGATATTGGAGATGTAGATGGATTTGACATCACTGTTTCTAATGATGGTGGTAATCTAGCAGTCTTCGACTCGGGATATGGGACTCCACCCCTTGAAGACCAAAACAGCTTAGCACCGCACGGTATTTACGATACTTACTTCGAAATTTATGCCTTTAACTTTGACGGCCCCATCGTACAAATTTCTGATACTCAACCTGGACAAACGGGTACAGGCGACGGGTATATTGAGGCATTCGCTGTCACTGTCAACAGCTTGACCGCTGGCGTGACTGGCATCCATATGGACCTGTATACAGTTAGCGGAGACGGCACCTACAATCCGTTGACACAAGCCGATGACAGAGGTCTCGTTAGTGCATTTGCACCTTTCTCGCATGATGCTGAATATGACCCCGGCACCCCAGTCCCCGAACCGACCACCATGCTCCTTTTCGGAGCCGGACTTGCTGGGTTGGCCGGTGTGCTCCGCAAGAAACGAAAGTAGTTATTTCCGGAAAAAATTCCGGATAAATGAACCATCAAAAAAGCAGAGCTTCAGGGCTCTGCTTTTTACGTTGATTAGCTCTCCGCTCATGCGTCTCCCAACTCGTATTCCTCTTCCACCGTATGCACCGCCCCCTGGCGACCAAGCACGCTGGAATAGAGGCGGTAATTTTCCACCGTAAACGGCTCTGTTGAGAAAAGTCCACACTCTTCCAGGTAGCGAGCCACCTTACTGGTGGCGGTGCTTTTCAGGCGGGCAATGGTGATATGGGGGGCGAACTTGCGCCGTTCCAGGGCCAGGCCCAGGGAGGCAAGGCGGGTATAAATCTTCTGGTGCAGCCGATGGAGCCGCTCATCGGCCTCCACCCCGACCCACACCACCCGCGGCCTGCCCCGCGGCGGGAAACAGCCCACCCCGTCCAGCCGTATGGAAAAAGCAGGAACGCTCACCTGGTGCAAGGCCTCACGGATGTCATGAAACACCGCGCCATCGACCTCGCCAATAAAGCAGAGGGTCAGGTGAAGCTGCTCCGAAGCCACCCAACGAGCTCCGGGCAGCCCACTGCACAACGGTTCTACTCGAGAGGCAACGTGCTCAGGAAGATCAAGGGCAACAAATAAACGTTTTTTCATGTTCGGTTACTACAGCGCCAAGGCGTTTAACAGTGCTTCAGATATAAGCAGAAAAGCGAGGCCGCTAGAGCAAAGCTATGCGGACTCGGTTTTCCGCTTAAAGATGGAGTACTTGGAGGAGTCAGGGGACTGATTTTATTTTTCTTGTTTAAAACGGGGACAGAATGATTTTCACAGCCTCAGCCTTGTAACACAGTACATTTACATTACAGGAAAAAGAAAAATTCAATCTGTCTCCCGAATAAAAAGCTGTGAAATAAAACCAGTCCCCTGACTCCTTAACAGGTCTAACACCAGTCCATGCCGATATCGCAGGCACCAGCAGAGTGGGTCAGGCCGCCAATGGAAATCACATCCACCCCGGTCTCGGCAATGCCCTGCACCGTTTCCAGGGTAACCCCGCCCGAGGCCTCAATGGTGGCCCGGCCGTCGATACGGCCCACCGCCTCCCGCATGGTGGCAAGGTCCATGTTATCCAGCATGATCACCTCCACCCGACAGGCCAGACACTCCTCCACCTGTTCCAGGGTGTCGGTCTCGACCTCGATGCTGATCGTATGCGGTACCCGACGGCGTACCCGCTCCACCGCCTTGGTAATGGAGCCGCAGGCGGCAATATGATTATCCTTGATCATCACCCCGTCGCTGAGACTGAAACGGTGATTGGAGCCGCCGCCTACCCGGACGGCGTACTTTTCCAGCAACCGCAGTCCGGGGGTGGTTTTTCGGGTATCAACGATCTTTACCGGCAGCCCTTCCACCGCCTCGACATAGGCGGCGGTCAGGGTCGCTATGCCGCACAACCGCTGCACCAGGTTCAGGGCAACCCGTTCCCCGCGCAGCAGGGCCCTGGTGGGCCCGATAAGCTCCAGGAGGATATCCCCCTTTTCCACCCGTTTGCCGTCCTGAACGCTGCGCCCGCTGGTGGTCCTGGGATCAAGCAGGGCAAAAATCGGCCATGCTACCCTGTCCATTCCCGCTACCACCATGGGCTCCCGTGCCGTCAGGTAAGCGTGGGCCTTGTCTTTCTCGGAAAAAATCGCGTCCGTGGTAATGTCACCGTGCTCAAGGTCTTCGCGCAGGAAGGCGTCAAGCAGGGGTTTGAGCAAATAGGCATCCATAGGTTATTGTAGGTTCCGTAATCGTTGGGTGGATTCCTGGTTTTTCTCCAGCCTGGACTGCAACTCAGCCTCTATCCCCCGTTCTTTAGCCACGATTTCCGGCGGGGCATTGTTGAGGAACTTTTGGTTGCCGAGTTTGCCGCTGACCCGCTGCAACTCCTTTTCCAGTTTTCCCCGCTCACGGGCCAGTTTTTCCAGCTCAGCCTCCACGTCAATGAGTCCGCTCAGGGGAATGACCAGCTCCACCTCCTGGACCATGGCATGGCCGGCATCGTCGGGGATGGTACCCTGGTCAACGATGGTCAGCTGCTTTGCCCGCACCATGGCCTCGATGCCGCCCCTAAACTGCTCGATCACTGTACGCTTGCGCGCATCGCCACAGATAATGGTGGCATCGACCTTGGCGGTCGGGTGCAATTCCGCTTCGGTGCGGATGGTTCTGAGCCCGGAAATGACATCCATGAGCAACTCCATATCCTGCTCGGCCGCTGTATTCGTCCATTCCGGCCGTGCCTCCGGGAACTGCTCGGTCATGATGGTCGTCCGCGTACCCGGCAGCTGGCTCCAGATCTCCTCGGTCACAAACGGGGAGACCGGGTGCATCAGTTTGAGGATATTTTCCAGTACTCCCAACAAGACCCCCTGGGCATTCCGGCGTCGCGCGGGATCATCGCCATAGAGGTCGGCCTTGATCCACTCCAGGTACCAATCACAGAACTCATGCCAGATAAACTGGTAGATGGTGGAAGCGACCTCATTGAAATGATAACCTTCAAGCGCAGCCCGGACCTGAGCAATGGTAGCCGTGGTGCGACTCAGTATCCAGCGATGGGCAAGATCCAGTTCGCCCGGCGTATCAGCTACGGCGGTCACCTGCGGATCCACGTCCTTGATATGCATCTGAGCAAAACGCGCGGCATTCCACAGCTTATTGATAAAGCGTCGATACCCCTCCACCCGCTCTTCATCCATACGAATTTCCCGGCCCTGGGCGGCAAAGGCGGTCAGAGTGAAGCGGAAGGCGTCAGTACCGTACTGGCCGATCATCACCAGCGGATCGATCACGTTGCCGGTGGACTTGGACATTTTTTTCCCGTCCTTGTCCCGTACCAGGGCATGGAGGTAGACATCGCGAAAGGGCACCTCATCCATGAAATGCAGCCCCATCATCATCATCCGCGCCACCCAGAAAAAGAGGATATCAAAGCTGGTGATCAGCACCGAGGTGGGATAAAAGGTCTGCAGCTCCCTGGTCTGCTCCGGCCACCCCAGGGTAGAAAAAGGCCACAGGGCGGAACTGAACCAGGTATCGAGCACATCGGTTTCCTGCCGCAACGCGCTGCTGCCGCACTTGGTACAGGTGGTCGGGTCCTCGAGTTCGACCATCACCTCGCCGCAGTCCTCACAGGTCCAGGCCGGGATGCGATGGCCCCACCAGATCTGCCTGGAAATGCACCAATCGCGGATATTGTCCATCCAGGCATAGAAGGTCTTGTGCCAGGTGGAAGGATAGATATTGATCCGTTGCTCGCGGACCGCGGCTACCGCTTTATCGGCCAAGGGACGGACTGAAACAAACCACTGCTTGGAGGTGGTGGGCTCCACCACGGTAGCGCAGCGGTAGCATTTGCCCACCGCATGCTGATAGTCTTCAATCTTTTCCAGATAGCCCTGGGACTCCAGGTCGGCCACTATCTGTTTGCGGCAGGCAAAACGGTCCATGCCGGCATAGGACCCGGCGGCTTCGTTCATGATCCCCTTGTCATCCATGACCTTGAGGCGGTCCAGGTCATGACGCAGGCCGATTTCGTAGTCGTCACGGTCATGGGCAGGGGTGACCTTGAGCGCCCCGGTACCGAACTCGCGCTGTACGTGATGATCAAGCACCACCGGAATAATGCGTCCGGTCAGCGGCAACTCGATTCCGACCTTTTCCAGCCCCTGGTAGCGTTCATCCTCGGGATGGACCGCCACAGCCGTATCGCCGAGCATGGTTTCCGGACGGGTGGTGGCCACCACCACATGACCGCTCCCGTCGGCATAGGGATAACGGATATGGTAAAGCTTGCCGTCGGTCGGGTCGTGCTCGACCTCATCGTCGGCCAGGGCCGTGTGACAGCGGGGACACCAGTTGACAATGTAGTCGCCCTTGTAGATAAGCCCTTCCCTGTAGAGCCGGACAAACACCTCGCGTACCGCACTGGAAAGCCCCTCGTCCATGGTGAATCGTTCCCGGTCCCAGTCGCAGGAGGCGCCCATCCGCTTGAGCTGACTGATAATGGTCCCCCCTTTTTCGCGGCGCCAGTCCCAGACCCGCTCAATAAACTGTTCCCGGCCCACCTCGTGCCGGGTGGTCCCTTCGGCCGCCAGCTGTCGTTCAACCACATTCTGAGTGGCAATACCGGCATGGTCGGTTCCCGGCACCCAGAGGGTGTTGTCTCCCTTCATCCGATGGTAACGGACCAGGATATCCTGCAGGGTATTATTGAGCGCATGGCCGATGTGGAGAACCCCGGTTACATTGGGCGGAGGAATAACGATGGAAAAGGCTGGTTTCCCTGCATCCAGGGTGGCGGAAAAACTTTTTTCCGCCATCCAGCGGCTGTACCATCGCTGCTCAACTTCATCAAACTCATACCCCTTGGGCAGATCATACTTCTCGTTTATTTGCGTTGCTGATTTTTCCATCATCCTCTCGCACCGGCAGGGTACCGGCTCAATGCTCTCCAGTTTATGATATGGTCAGTAGGGTTTAAGGCGAAATAGTCGACTGTTGCCGCAGGCCGGGACTTGCTGCTACATGATGCTCCAGGGTTTGGGCATGAAAATCTGGGTGTACAGCCCAAGGGCGTACCGATCGGTCATGCCGGCAATAAAATCGCAGACCTGTCGATGCCGCTTGGTCTCTTCGGTTTTGTTGTTAATGGGTTGCCTCAGCTGGCAGTAGACGCCAGCACCGTGAACCGGGAACTCATGGCTGAGAAAGTAGCCATAGAGGTCGCGAATAATTCGCTGCGCCTTCTCAAATTCATCATGCACCCGCCAATTACGGTAGACATTGTCATAGAGGAACGAGCGCAGCTCATTGATGGTCTCCTCCATTCCGGGGCTGAGATGCAGGTGGCCATCGTCAACACCCGTGGTCGTCTCCACCAGGTCGCCGACCATGGCCTTGATCCGCTGCGATGAACTTTCTCCCAGCACCTGCCGAAGAGGCATGGGAAGATCGCTGCTCTTGACCATCTCTGCCCGAATGGCGTCATCCAGGTCATGATTGACATAGGCCATGATATCGGCAACCCGCACCAGCTGCCCTTCCAGGGTAGCCGGCAATTCCCCGGTGTTTTCCGGAAGAATGGCTCCATAGCCTTTGGAATGCTTGAGGATCCCGTTGCGCACCTCCCAGGTGAGGTTCAACCCTTGACCGTCATTTTCAAGAAAATCGACGATGCGCAGACTCTGTTGAAAATGCCTAAACCCTTTGGGATGGAGCTGATTGAGACTGAACTCACCTGCATGGCCAAATGGTGTATGCCCCAGATCGTGCCCCAGGGCAATGGCCTCGGCCAGGTATTCGTTCAACCGCAGGCAGGCGGCCATGCTGCGGGCAATCTGGGACACCTCAAGCACATGGGTGAGGCGGGTACGATAGTGGTCTCCGGCAGGAGCGAGAAATACCTGGGTCTTATGCTTGAGCCGGCGAAAGGTCTTGCAATGAATGATGCGGTCACGGTCACGCTGAAAGGCGGTCCGCAATTCGCACGGCTGATGTTTTTTTCCCCGGTTCGGGGAAAATCTTCCCCTGGACGCACTGCTCAGGCAGGCGTGGGGGGAAAGGACACGTTTTTCCAACTCCTCCTGCTGCTGCCGGATGGTCTGCTTCATGGCATTATCGTTTTTTCCTTGCTCTTGGTGTGGGAAATGCTCACGCCTTTCAGCTGTTTCCTCCAGGCTGCCACAGGAGATACGACTTGATAAAACGCTCCAGTTTGCCATCCAGCACGGCATCAACGTTGCCTTCCTCACAGCCGGTACGATGATCTTTGATCATCCGATAGGGCTGGAGAACGTAGGAACGAATCTGGGAGCCCCAAGCGATCTCCTTCTTATCTCCCTGAAGATTTTCATGCTCCTTGGCCTGCTCCTCCCGTTCCTTTTCCAGCAACCGCGCCATGAGCATCTTCATCGCCATGTCCTTGTTGCGATGCTGAGAGCGTTCGTTCTGGCACTGAACGACGATGCCGCTGGGCAGGTGGGTGATGCGAATAGCCGAATCGGTCTTGTTGACGTGCTGACCGCCGGCGCCACTGGCCCGGTAGGTATCTATGCGGATATCCTTGTCCTGGATATCCACTTCCACATCGTCGTCAAGCTCCGGCAGGACCATCACCGAGGCAAAAGAGGTATGCCTGCGGCCGCTGGCATCAAAGGGAGATATACGCACCAGACGGTGAATGCCGATCTCTGAACGAAGATAGCCATATGCATACTTGCCTTTGACCAGAACGGTAACACTTTTGGTCCCGGCTTCATCACCGGGCAGTAAGTCGAGAATATCGGTTTTGAATCCCTTATCCTCAGCCCACCGGAGGTACATGCGCAGCAACATCCCCACCCAGTCCTGTGCCTCGGTGCCGCCCGCTCCGGCATGAATGGTGACGATCCCGTTACCGGCATCATGCTCGCCGCTGAACATGCATTCCAACTCGACCAGACCAATGCGGTCCTGCAGGGTCGACAGGGCATCGACGACCTCCTGAAAGGTCTCCCCATCCGCTTCTTCCACAGCCATGTCGAGCAACATCTCGGTCTCTTCCAGGTCAGTATAACTTTTTTCCCAGGATTCGATCACGTCCTGCAGCTGACCCAGCTGCCGCTGCACCTTTTTCGCTGTTGCCTGATCGTTCCAGAAGTTGGGAGAAAGCGTCTGCCGCTCGAGCAGCTCCACCTGTTCCTTTTTATTATCTAAGTCAAAGATGCTCCTTCAGGGCAAGCATTTTGCCCTTGAGGTCATTCACTTGTTGTCGGGCATCGGCGGATTCACTGATTTCTGCCATGGGTACTCCTCTTTCTATACGCTCATTACAATGTTGACAAACGGTGTATATTATCCAGTAACCGTACAAGTCTCAAGAGGGGAAAAGCGGAAAACCGGATTTCAACCTAAAAAAAGCGCCACCGTCTGCACTCCAGCCCCTGATCAGCCCTGTCGGCGATACATCACCACCAGTGCAGCCACCCCGCACAGGCAGCAAAGCCCGAACAGGTGCCCGGCGCGGGAAAAAACCGTTTTCTCCTCCCACAGGCTGACCTGTTCGGTCAGAGCGGCTGGAACGAACAGCTCGGAGCGGCGGGTGATGTTGCCTGCAGGATCGACAAAGGCGCTGATGCCGGTATTTGCCGCACGAACCAGTGACCGCCTGGTCTCCACCGCCCGAAAAACGGCCATGGCCATGGATTGATGAGGCGCGCTTGATCGCCCGTACCAGGCATCATTGGTCAGATTGACCAGCAGGTTGGCTCCCTGGGCGACACTTGCTCGGGCGATCTCCGGGAAAATCGACTCAAAACAGATCAACACGCCCATGCGGATAGTGCCCATGGTCAGCGGCAGGCTGGATGTTCCGGCACTGAAATTGCCTACACTGACCACCAGTGGCGAAAGAAACGGGAGATATTTTTTCAACGGTACATACTCACCGAACGGCACCAGGTGCTGTTTTCGGTAATGGCCCGTCACCCTGCCATCGGTATCGAGCAGCAGGGCGGCATTGTAATAGTTGACCTGACCGTCATCTTCTCCTGTGGAAGGACCTCTGGCATAGGTGGGGGCTCCGGTCAGCAGCCAGACATTATTCTCGTGCACGAATCGGGCAACGCCAGATGCAAGAGGGCTGCGCTGCAGGTAGAAAGGCAATGCCGTTTCCGGCCAGACCACCAATTCGACATCCCCTGCGCTGAGTTCCTTTTCCGAAAGCCGGACATAGGTCGCCACGGTAGCTGCTTTTTTTCCTGGTGTCCATTTTTCAGCCTGATCGATATTTCCCTGCACAGCCGTTACCCTGGCCTGCAGGCCCCGGACAGTCGCCAGCTGCACGATATCGTAGCGCAGAAAAGAATAGCCAAAAAGGAAAACCAGGCAGCCGCCGGCCAAAAGCAGCATCCGTCGTTCACCGCGAATATTCCAGCGGACATCAGAGCGCTGACGATCGATAATTGCCACCACCAGGCTGTTGCACAGTACCAGGGCAAAGGTCACCGTATGATGGCCGCCCAGGTCGGCGGCCTGAATAAGCACGGGCTGGCTGTAGAGGCCGTACCCGAGATCCATCCAGGGAAAACCGCTGAAAAGCATGCTGCGCAGGCTATCAAGCGCAACCCAGAGTACCGGTGCGAACCAGACCAACCCGGCAATAGACCGTTCCCGCTGCCACCAGCGACCGGTAAACCGACTGAGGAGAAAACAGAACAGCGCCCAGTAGCAGCTCATGTAGAGTGCGAGCAGCACCAATGCTCCCACTGCCAGAAAAAGAGGCAGTCCGCCGTAGCGCCCCACCGCGACAACCACCCAATAGATGAGCGCCAGGTGATAGACAAAGCCTATTGCCAAACCTGCTAGCCCGCTGCGCAGGGGCGGCAGACGGAGGCAAAGCATCAGCAGCGGTACCAGCGCTATGAACAGCAGCGGCCACCAGCCGAAATGTCCCGGCATGCCAACGGTCAACAATAGCGCAGAGGTTGCCCCGCACCCGACAATGGTGCGCGACGAAAGATCAGTCATCCTGGTCAGCCGACTCCTGGAAAGTTATCCTGAGCGTTTTTACTCGCCGCTTGTCAGCCCCAAGCACTTGAAAGAGAAGCGGTGCATACTCCACCTGGTCGCCGGTTGCCGGTACCTTGCCCAGCTGGTGGATGACAAAGCCTCCCACCGATTCATAAGGACCTTCGGGCAAGTGTAGCCCGAAATGGGCCTCCACCTCTTCAATGTCTATCTTGGCATCGACAATGATGGTCTCATCGTTCACCACCCGCAGCTCGCGTTCTTCCTGGTCGTGCTCATCATCAATTTCGCCGACGATTTCCTCGATCACATCCTCCAGCGTGATGAGCCCGCGCACACTACCGAATTCGTCCACCACCATGGCCATATGGTTTTTTTTGGTCTGAAAATCCTGGAGCAGTTCAGTGATCGGCTTGGATTCCTGAATCAACATGGGTGGATTGAGGTACTCCTGGATGGTAAAGGGATGGCTGCTGTCTCCGGCACAGATTCTGAGCAGATCCTTGGCATGGAGGATGCCGAGAATGTGGTCCGGATTTTCGCGGTAGATGGGAATACGCGTATACCCCTGCTTGTTGATCATCCGCACCAACTCCTCCACGGTGGAGGTCTCTGCGGCACAGACAATTTCTGCCGAAGGGGTCATGATTTCCGAGGCTATGGTCTCGCGAAAGTCAAAGATGGAACTGATCAGCCGCTCTTCCTCACGGGTAATCAGGCCCTGTTCTTCTCCTTCCTCCAGCAACTCCTGGATTTCATTTTCCAATTCTTCAGTGGTATCCGGGGCGCCGCGCAAACGAAAAAAAGAGCGCAGTCCTTCAAGGAAACCTTTGGACGACGGGTGGGGTTCGGATTTGGTATCTGCTGATGTCTCTGATGTGTCCATGCTGCCTGGTGCAAAATTCAATAAAACAGGTGGAATATGGTGAAAGTAGGCCGGTTCACGGCAAAGTCAAGTTCTTTTGCATCACCAGAGCGTATTTCCTTGTCCTTGCCGCTTTAGTGTTTCAGCTGCAGACGACAGCCTATCCTCTGGCCATATTTTCCCTGAATAATAGAAAAAATTACCTGGTGACAGTGCATCGGACCATTTTCTGCTTATGGTGTAGGTACATGATACCTGCCATTTTCCCCTCGGCAGAGGGTCGGTGTTGACGACGGAAGCCTAACGCAACCTGGAGGTGCTCTATGGGGTATGTGGTACTGTTGTTGCTGCTGCTTGGTCTTGTTTTTTTCCTCTCTCTTTTTCGCATTTCACTCAAATTCTCTTCCCTGATTCTTGTTGCTGCCCTGGTGGTCTGGTCGCTGGCAGCCTCTCCGTTGCCTTGGGTAAGCATCCTTTTTCTGGGGGCGGGATTGGCTGCAGCAGTGGTACTCAACTACGAGTCGCTGCGGCAGCGCTACCTCACCGCCCCTCTGTTCGGCCGCGCCCGGCAGATCATGCCAAAAGTCAGCCAGACTGAGCAGGAGGCACTTGACGCCGGCAAGGTCTGGTGGGATGCCGAGCTCTGGACCGGCGCACCCGACTGGCAAAAAATCCTCGCCTACCCCCAGACCCATCTCACTGCTGAGGAACAGGCATTTCTCAGCGGACCGGTGGAGGAGCTGTGCGGCCTCCTCGATGACTGGCAGATCACCCATACACTCCTCGACCTGCCGCCTGCCGTGTGGCAGTTTCTCAAAGACAACCGTTTTTTCGGCATGATCATTCCCCGGGAATATGGCGGACTCGGCTTTTCCGCCACCGCTCATTCGGCCATTATCACCAAGATCGCCAGCCGAAGTATCCCGGCGGCAGTCACGGTCATGGTGCCCAACTCCATCGGTCCGGCGGAGCTGCTGCTTCACTACGGCACCCAGGAGCAACGGGACTACTACCTGCCGCGCCTTGCCGCAGGCGAAGAGGTCCCTTGTTTCGGCCTCACCGGCCCGGAAGCGGGAAGCGATGCCAGCTCCACCCCGGATTACGGTATCGTCTGTCGAGACGAATACCAGGGCCAGGAAGTCACCGGCATCCGCCTCAACTGGCATAAACGCTACATTACACTGAGCCCTGTCGCCACCCTCATCGGACTGGCCTTTAAGCTTTACGATCCCGACCACATACTGGGCGACCAGGAAGAGCTTGGCATTACCTTTGCCGTCATCCCCGGCGATACTCCGGGTATATGGACAGGGAACCGGCATTTCCCCCTGAACTGCCCGTTTCAGAACGGTCCCATGAAAGGCAAGAACGTCTTTGTTCCCCTGGATATGGTTATAGGCGGCAGCAGCGGCGTTGGCAAAGGCTGGAGCATGCTGATGGAGGCCCTGGCGGCAGGCAGGGGCATCTCCCTCCCCGCCCTGTCCACAGGGGGCGCTAAGCTGGCAACCAGGGCTATGGGGGCCTATGCCGTGGCCAGAAAGCAGTTTAATCTCCCTATTCACCGCTTTGAAGGCGTAGAGGAAGCGCTTACCCGCATCGGTGGCAACACCTATATCATGGATAGCGCCAGAGCCGTTACCGTCAATGGCATCGACAACGGCGAGCGGCCGGCTGTCATCACAGCGATCGTCAAATACCACCTGACCGAGTTGATGCGCTCGGTGGTGAACGATGCCATGGACGTGCACGGTGGTGCAGGCATCTGCCTGGGACCTCGAAACCTGCTGGGCAGGATGTACCAGTCAGCCCCTATCGGTATAACCGTTGAAGGTGCGAATATCCTTACCCGCACTTTCATTATTTTCAATCAGAGTCTCCTCCGCTGCCATCCTTACGTTTACCAGGAGATCAAAGCCATTGAAGCAGACAGCCTGCAGCAGTTTGACCGGGCGCTTTTCGGCCACCTCGGTTTCCTGCTCACCAACTGGAGCCGTTCCCTGTGGGGCGCTTTAGGCGCAACCCTGCTGCCGACGAGGCATGGCAACAAGGTCACCGGCACCTATATCCGCCGCGTCAGCAGGCTCTCTTCCGCATTTGCCCTTGCCGGTGACGTCTCCATGCTGGTACTGGGCGCCGATCTCAAACGCAAAGAGAAGCTTACCGGCAGACTGGGTGATACCATCGGCAACCTCTTTCTCAGCCTGGCCGTGATCAAACATTACCACGATTCCGGTGCACCGGAGAGTGACACGCCGCTGGTTGAGTGGGCGTGCCAGAAATGCCTCCACGCCGCCCAGGAGAGCCTGCTCGACCTTTATGCCAACTTTCCGGTTCCTGCTCTAGGCCGACTGCTTCGCCTGGCGACTTTTCCTCTGGGGCGTTCCTACCGGCCTCCGGGAGACCGGCTGGGCCGCCAGGTCGCCGCCATCCTCCTTGCCGACACCCCCCAGCGTGATCGTCTAACCGACGGCATCTACCTGCCCGACTCTTCCCAGGACCCTCTGGGCAGACTGGATGCCTTTCTGCGACTTTCCGCAGCGGCACAGGCAGGGGAAGCTGCCCTGCACAAAGCGATCAAGGCAGGTGAAGTCAGCGGTTCAACCGTTGAAGAACGCATTGAGCAGGGACGTGAAAAAGCATTCCTCACCCGGGAGCAGGCCGAACAGCTGCTGCGCGTCGAGCAGTATCGAAAAGAAATCATTACCGTCGATGATTTTGACAACGCAACCCTGTCAGGGGGAACATCCCTATGAGTCATCACCCGCCAGTATACATTGTTGACGGAAGCCGTACACCGTTTTTGAAATCCAGCGGCAAACCCGGACCGTTTACCGCCGCTGACCTGCTTGTTGCCACGGGCAAGCAACTGCTCGCCCGCCAGCCCTTTGCTCCGGAAGCACTCAGTGAAGTCATTATCGGCAGCGTTCTCCCCAGTCCCGATGAGGTCAACATTGCCCGGGTTGCCTCGCAGCGTCTTGGCTGCGGCCCCGGTGTGCCGGCCTGGACGGTACAACGAAACTGCGGCTCAGGCATGCAGGCCCTGGAAACGGCGATGGAGCGGATCAGAGGCGGCCATTCCACCCTCATCCTCGCCGGCGGGGTGGATGCAATGAGCCATGCACCGGTGCTGATGAGCGATGAAATGATCGGCTGGTTATCCGATGTGCAAAAGGCCAAAGGGACTATAGCCAAACTTCGACAACTGGTACAACTGCGCCCCAGGTACCTGCGCCCGATTTTCGGCATCCTTCGCGGCTTGACCGACCCGGTGGTCAATCTCAACATGGGTCAGACAGCGGAAAACCTGGCCAACATGTTTCATATTCAGCGGGATGAAATGGACAGCTATGCGCTCAGCAGCCACCAACAGCTGGCAGCAGCCTTTGATGAAGGACGCATGCAGGAGGTGACGCCGATTTATACTGCTGACGGGCACTGTTACGAGGAAGACGATGGTCTGCGCAGAGATTCCTCGCTGGAAAAGCTGTCCAGGCTGCGTCCAGTGTTTGATCGCCGCTTCGGCCGCATTACCGCTGGCAACGGTGCTCAGATAACCGACGGCGCAGCCCTGTTGCTCCTGGCCGGTGAAGAAGCCGTCAAGCAGTACAATCTGCCCGTACTCGGCACCATCGAAGACACCTGCTGGGCGGGATTGGCGCCGGAATACATGGGACTTGGCCCGGTTCATGCCACCATTCCACTCCTGGCCCGCAACCTTCTTGGGCTGCAGGATATCGACTACTGGGAACTCAACGAGGCATTCGCGGCCCAGGTACTGGCCTGTACCAGGGCCTTTGCCGACGAGAAATACTGTCGGCAGCACTTTGATCTGCACGAACCGCTGGGCACCATTGCCAAGGATCGACTGAATGTGGATGGCGGGGCCATCAGTCTCGGTCATCCTGTGGGTGCCAGCGGAGCGAGGATCGTCCTCCATCTGCTCCATGTCCTGAAGCAGCGTGATGCCCGATTAGGCGTCGCAACCCTCTGCATAGGGGGCGGTCAGGGTGGAGCAATGCTCATTAAAAACAGTGCGTGATGCACCCAGGATGCACAACCCAGCCTAGGACGTGGAGCAGAGAGATGACCATGGAAACAACTACCTTGTCACACTGGAAATACCATACAGATGACGCCGGCATATGTTGGCTGACCATTGACGTCGCAGGAAAATCCGCCAACATCCTCTCTGTCCAGGTTCTCGAAGAACTGGACTCAGCCCTTGCAGCCATCGACAAAGAAGCGCCTCGCAGCCTGGTCATCCAGTCGGGCAAGCCATCCGGCTTCATTGCCGGTGCGGATATCAATGCGTTCACCGCCATCTCCTCCAGAGAAGAGGCGCTGGCGCTTATCAAAAAGGGGCAGCACCTTTTTACCCGGCTGGAAGAGCTGCCCTTTCCCACCGCCAGCCTTATTCAAGGGTTCTGCCTGGGTGGAGGGCTGGAGCTGGCGCTCGCCTGCACCTATCGCATCGCTGCTGATGACCCGGCAACCAAAATAGGGTTGCCTGAGGTAAAACTCGGGATCCATCCGGGCTTTGGCGGCACGGTCCGACTGGTCAAACTCATTGGCGCCCCGGCAGCCCTGCCCCTGATGCTCAGCGGTAGAATATTGGCTGCCCGGCAGGCCGCAAAGCTGGGGATCGTCACCCACGCAGTACCGCCCCGTCTCCTGCGTCCCGCCGTCAGGCAAACCCTTGCCAAACAGGGCCCGCTCCGGCGGAGCCTCACTGCTCGTCTTGCAGACTCTGCCCCTGGTCGACCACTGGTAGCAGCACTTGCCAGAAAACGCTTACGCACCCGGGTCCGCGCGGAGCACTATCCCGCCCCTTTTGCCCTGCTCAAACTGTGGGAACAGCATGGCGGCTCACCACGGGATATGATGGAGCAGGAAGCCCGCTCAGTAGCGAACCTGATACGCACCCCTGCAGCCCAAAACCTGATTCGGGTCTTCACCCTCCAGGAAAAACTGAAATCTCTACCCGCTGATACCTCGTTTGCTCCCCGTCATATCCATGTGATCGGGGCTGGAGTCATGGGGGGAGACATTGCCGCCTGGTGCGCTCTGCGCGGATTCAAGGTTTCCATTCAGGACAATACCCACCAGATTCTGGCAGGCGCGGTGCAAAGGGCCGGCAAACTGTTCAGGCGAAAACTCCGGGCGCCCCACCTTGTTACAGCGGCCCAGGACAGGTTCCTTCCTGATATCGATGGCGTTGGCATTTCCAGTGCAGACGTGGTCATTGAAGCCATTTTCGAGGACGTCAGTGCCAAAAAAGCGCTCTTTGCGCAGGTAGTACCGAAATTACGCTCTGAGGCCCTGTTGGCCACCAATACCTCCTCCATCCCCCTGGAGACCTTGGCCGACGACCTGCCGGCCCCTGAGCGGCTGGTCGGTCTTCATTTTTTCAATCCTGTGGCCCGCATGCAGCTGGTGGAAGTCGTCAGCACGGCCTATTCTGCAGCCGCAGATATTGACAAGGCTATCCAGTTCACCCATACAATCGGTAAATTGCCGCTGCCTGTGCAAAGCAGCCCGGGTTTTCTGGTCAACCGCATCCTCATGCCCTATCTGCATGAGGCAGCTCTGCTCGAAGCCGAGGGCATCTCACCAACTGCCATTGACCAGGCTGCAGAGGCCTTTGGCATGCCGGTCGGTCCTATTGAGTTGATGGATCTGGTCGGCTTGGATATCTGTCATTCAGTGGCGGAATTCATGGCCGATCGGCCGGCGATGAAGATGCCGGAAAACCTGAACCGACTGCTTGAGCAGGGACGACGCGGAAAAAAAAGCGGAGCCGGCTATTACACCTACAAAAAAGGGCGACCGCGTAAACCGGCTATTGGCAAGAAAACGCCCCTCCCTGAAGACCTGACCGATCGGTTGATTCTTCGCCTGGTCAATGAAAGCGTGGCCTGTCTCCGCGAAGGCGTGGTCGCCGACCAGGAGCTGCTTGATGCTGGAATGATTTTCGGAACCGGATTCGCCCCCTTCAGGGGAGGGGTCATGCACTATGTACACGACCAGTCGACAACGGTGCTGCTGAAGCGGCTGGAGCAGCTGCACGCAACCTATGGCAAACGGTTCATGCCAGACCAGGGATGGAAAACCATCTCCAGCCCACGCCACGATTAACCATAGCTGTCGTACCGCCACCTGCATCCCGGAAACCCCAAGGAGGCTTTCGATGCCGCGACCAACAGCCTACATACTTCCTGACCACGTCCATACCCTGCATGGTCTTTTTCTGGAGCGCATTGCCCGCAGTCCGAAGAAGCGGGCCTATCACTACTACGACCGGACTGCCGATGTCTGGCAGGATATTACCTGGGAGGAAATGGGCAAGCGACTGGCGGTCTGGAAAGCAGCGCTTGCGGCCGAACAACTTACTCCCGGAGACAGGGTCGCCCTGATGCTCCCCAACAGTCCTGAATGGGTCTGCTTTGATATTGCATCGCTTTCCCTTGGCCTGGTCGTGGTGCCCCTGTTCGCCAATGACCGGCCGGAAAACATCGCCTACATCCTTGAAGAGACCGGGGCGAAAATTTTGCTCTGCCCGGGGCTTGCCTACTGGAACGACCTGGAACCGGTGCTGTTTCGGCTGAAACAGCTGCAACGGATTGTTACCCTCGATTATTGCAAAATTCAAGACGAGGACCAACGCATTGCCTGCAGCAGCGATTGGCTTGCGCACAAACCGCAAGATATCGATGAACAGATTAACGATGGCGAGCGGCTGGCGACCATTGTGTTCACTTCCGGCACAACCGGACCGCCCAAAGGGGTGATGCTGAGCCACCGTAATATTCTGGAAAACAGCTTTGCAGGTCTCAAGGCCATCAGCGTCTACCCCGAGGACCTGTTTCTCTCCTTTCTGCCGATGTCGCACATGCTGGAACGGACTGTCGGGTATTATCTGCCGGTAATGGCCGGGGCCACCGTTGCCTATGTCCGCTCAATTCCTCAGCTTGGCGAAGACATCCAGCAGGTGCAGCCGACGGCACTGATCGCCGTGCCTCGTATTTTTGAAAAGATCTATGCGGGTATAACGGCAAAACTGGCCGACAAGAGCGCGCTCACTCGAAAGCTTTTCACCCTCGCGGTAGAGGTCGGCTGGCAGCGTTTTGAATACGAGCAGGGAAGAAAAGCCTGGTCACCCACGCTCCTGTTCCATCCCTTGCTTGATCGGCTGGTTGCAGTTAAAGTTCGTAGGCAGCTCGGGGGTAAACTGCGGGTCATCATCAGCGGGGGCGCCGCCCTTGCTCAGGAGATCACCAAGGTATTTATCGGCCTTGGGCTGCCGATCTGCCAGGGCTACGGCCTGACAGAAACAAGTCCGGTGGTGAGTGTCAATCGCATGGAGGACAACCTGCCGGACAGTGTGGGCCCTCCGTTGCCAGGCGTTGAGGTGCAGATTGGCGACGACAGGGAACTTCTCGTACGCGGGAGCTGCGTGATGCAGGGGTACTGGCAGGATCCGTCTGCAACAGCCCAGGTCATGACCCCTGAGGGATGGCTGCGCACCGGTGACCAGGTATCAATGACCGGAGAGCATATCCGGATCATCGGCAGGCGCAAAGAGATCATCGTCCTCAGCAACTCGGAAAAAGTTGCTCCGGTGGATCTGGAAATGGCCATTGCCATTGATCCGCTGTTCGAACAGGTCATGGTGATCGGTGAAAACAAGCCGTTCCTGACGATGGTCGCCGTCCTGGATCCAGAGGAGTGGAAAAAGCTGTGCTCATCCCTTGACTTGCCCCAGAGCCCCGAATCGCTGGAGGCTGATGCGCTGCAGGAAGAGGCGCTGGCCCGAGTTGATCAACGACTGCACGCCTTCCCGGGCTTTGCCTGGATAAAACAGGCCACCCTGACCCTGGATCCCTGGACAGTAGAAAACGGATTATTAACCCCCACACTGAAAATCAAACGACAAAAAATCGCGGAACTCCTGGAGCAGGAGATACATCGCATGTATGCGTGAGCACGCTTACCCGAGCTGCCCTACAAAGAGTCCTATCCGCTGGAAAACCTTTTCCGCCCCCTTCCCCTGGACGATAATATGCCGGGTAAAGCTCATCAGCTCATACTCTTTCTGCGGGCTGGCAAGACGATCAAACAGACGCCGTGATCCTTTTCTCCTGACCACCGGATCGTTATCGGCATGAATAACTAGCGCCGGCACCTGTATCTGCTCGATTCTCTTGCCGAGTTCGTCCAGCAGGGTATCAACCTCCCTGATCCCTGAAACCGGGTTGCGCTGGTAGTTGATTTGGGGGTTTTCAGCGGCAAACTCAAGAAACGACTCGGCGGAATGACCGCCCCGGATTCGCTGCACCATCCGCCTCCAGGTATCGACAGGAGGCATGAACTGTTCGGAATAGTCTTTGAGCTGCAGCGGCGGGCCAACGGCAAACACTCCGGCGACCTCTGGTACTCGCGAGGCCAGATGAAAGGCCAGGCTGCCGCCGACAGATATCCCCCCGACAGCGACCCGACGGCAAGTATTGTTGAGCAGGGCATAACCGGCATCAACAGCCTCCACCCACCTGGCAGAACTGCACTCGGCCAGGTCGGCAGCACTGGTTCCGTGTCCTGGCAGCCGGAGGGCATACACCCAGTATCCCTGGTGATGGAGGTAGTCGGCCAACGCGTAAACCTCTCTGGGACCGGCCAGGTAACTGTGGATAAGCAGCACCCCGGTTCGCTTCTGCACACTGGGATAAAACAGTGGTTTTCCGATGGCAGGAGGCTGAATATCCTCTTCCGCCGACCATTTCTGCAATGCCTGCAGGTGCTGAAGCTTGGCCCTGCGCAGCAGGTAGCGTATCACACACATTTTAATCAGCACATCAGGCTGCCAGGCCAGAGAATAGAGGAATTTCTGCAGACTGCGCAACGGCTCGACTTCGTTGGCAATGACTTCGATGGGATTGTCAATTCGGCCTCGATGAAAACTGACCGGAGCGGTTAGTTGGCTGCGATCACGAACCAGCATATCCCCTTGCCTGGTAACAATCCCCTTTTCCTCGGCAAGGCGGAGGAAATTGATAAATTTCTCAAAACGATCGTCCACGATCAGATGTGCCTGGTCCTCCTGCAGGGATTTATGAAGAAAGAGACCGTGATTTTTTCGCTGCTGAAGAAGTGATGCAGCATAGAACACCCTTCGTTGGAGGTCTTTTACCCGGATTTTCTCATAAGGGTACATCCGTAAAAAAGAGGCAAAGAGGTGTTCATGGTTCACCGTGGTCATGGAGTAGATCGAATGCATGTACTGCTGCATGATCTGCCGCCCCATCTTCTGGATCGTTGCATTAAAGAAGGGGGTGGCTACAAAGGAGGTGAAATCCGATGCCAGCAGCTCCTTATCGTCTATTACCCGGGCAATGTGCTCTTGCATATCGATCGGTTGGCCGAAGCGAATATCCAGGTCAACACCGGCAAAGAGCATGGTCCCCTCGGTCATTATCTCTTCAATGACCCGCTCGGAGACCCCTTTGACCAATTTTTCCGCAAGGGCTGAGGCTATATTCTCGTGAGCCCTGAGCGGATAATAGGTCAGGTTGACCGGCACGATGCACGGGCTGACATTGCGCATGATCTCAATGGAATCCAGCCCGAGGAAATCCAGAGAGCAGGTAGCCTGGGGCGTCTTGTGCACGGCATGGAGCATTATGTATCTTCTAAACAGTTCGGCGCGCAATGCCAGTGTAGCAGCACCGGTATGCGGTTCACGGACGCCGTGAGGGTTAGTGACCATATACCGTCCACCATGCATGATCTTTTTTGTCTTGATCATGCTCCCCTCAGGAAAAATAATCCAATTTGCCTCTCCGGTCAGGAGGGTCTTGATCACCAGTTCATCGCGCTGCGGGTCCTTGGTGGAAACAGCTCCCACCATTTCAAGAAAATGTCCGAACCCGCTTTGGAACAGCTGGGCATTGGCCAATGACCATACTGGAATTCCGGTAAGGTTGAAAATATGATAGGGAAGGAGAAAGGTTTCGATGCGGGTGAAATGATTGATAACAAATATGGTGGGCTTGTCCGGGAGATTTTCTCTTCCATGAATGGCAATATTCGCCTTGGAAAAACGGGACAGCGTTTTTATGGCCATCCCGGTGGTGAGGTATGCTGAACGGTTCATCCACGGCTCCGCTGAGGATCACGCCTAACAATCGGGGAATACTTACAATATAGGAAGCGTTGCCGTATTGATCAAGGGCCGGGCCAGCCCTGCACAGGGTGGAAAAAAGGAGCGAGTTGATGGCAGGAAGTACGACTAGACCGGACCGCCCCTACGCGACGGCGGCCCGGCCTGAAGGGTATGGGACTCAGGGAAGTATGGGACTCAGGGAAGCTTGTTCTCTTCCGTTCCCTGGCCCTGTGACGGCTTCGGCTCCAAGGTTATCTCTCCGGCTGCAGCCCCGGCTTCCACCACTTCCCGAACCTTCTCCGGGGATAGATGCTGTTCGTCAACCTGCGGGACCTCGACAATCACCTTTCGGTGGGCATAATGAACGCCTTTTGCAGCCAGCGCTTCGGTAATGCGGCGGAAGGCCTCTCGGCGAATGAGAAATTGACGTCCAGGCTTGGCAGTAAATTTCACTCGTATAACCATCACCGAATTGGTAATCTCGTAGACGCCCTGGGATTTGACCGGCAGGATAAAATCCGGGCCGAGTTCCTCGTCCTGCAGCATAGCCTGACCGACTTTTTTGATGGTTTTGCGTACCAGTTCCACATCGGTATCGTAGGGAAACTCCAGATTGAACTTCACGACAATGCCGCCGCGCATGAAATTGGTAATTGATCCCAGCTCGCTGTGGGGAACAATCTGCAGCATACCCCGATGGTGGCGAAGCATGACGTTGCGAAGGGTGATATTTTCCACGGCGCCCTTGACCGATCCGGCCTGTATATACTCCCCTACCCGGAAGGCATCGTCCAGCAGATAGAAAACACCGGACAGCACATCACTGACCAGCTTCTGGGCGCCAAACCCAACCGCCAGACCGATGACTCCGGCACCAGCCAGCAGGGGTCCGATGTCCACCCCGATGGAGGACAGTACGATCAACGACACCATGACCATCAGGGTGGTGGCGATAAACTTGCGTATCATCGGCAGCAGGGTATAGGTCCGACCCAGTTGCCTGGTCGCACCGAACTCCCCACCGTCATCCGCCTCTTGTTCCTGCTCCTCGGGGAGCGACTCCTGGATCTTCCGTTCAATGAACCTGGATATATATCGCCAAACAAAGAGCGCCAGGGTGAGGGTAATGAGGATGTCAAAGGCCGCCTGCACGATATTGCCTGCCAACGGAAAATCCACCCCCCAGAGCGCCATCATCCACACAATGAGAATCAGCACGATAAAGGCACGGTAGGCCCGCAGCATGACAGTTATCAGGCGTCGCTCTTTCTCTTCCGGGCTGACGTACGCCTCGCCAAGCCTTTCCTGTTTCTCTGCTTCATCAGCCGCATCCCCTCGTAACTCCAGGGCAGTCACAATGGTTCCGACCAGCCATACCCCTATTCGATCAAAAAGGAGGTAAATGGGAACAATCAGTAGACTGATGATCAGGGCGCCGTTATCCTTACCGGTTCCGGTCAGTATGGTGTTGATCCAGATACTCCAGATAGCGAAGAGATACAGCAGGGCAAAAAAATGCCACATGGAGGCAAACTGGCGAAGTGCCCATGGAGCCTCCCGGTCGTCCCTTGCCGCGCATATCTGTCTGGCCACCGGTTCACGTATGAGAACAATCTTCACCGCAATCAGCAGCAGCAGACCGGTGCCAAGGACAGCCCCCAGGGCCAGGCGGGACCCTTGTGCCATGCCTGTGGACTCAAGAAAACTAAGCAGCATCAGGGCAGCTACAGTGTACCACACAAAAAACTGGAAGCCCCGATGCACTTGTGCTGCCAGCCGATCATCCAAGGGGAGAAGACGAAAGGCTGAGGAATCAGGGCTGCAGAGAAACCGGGAAATCAGCGACAGGCCTCTGCCGCCCACAATGGTACCGAGCAGCGCCATGAACGCAACGCG
Source organism: Desulfogranum aggregans (assembly GCF_055398265.1). Classification (NCBI taxonomy): domain Bacteria; kingdom Pseudomonadati; phylum Thermodesulfobacteriota; class Desulfobulbia; order Desulfobulbales; family Desulfobulbaceae; genus Desulfogranum; species Desulfogranum aggregans. Next base: position 2,487,611 of record NZ_AP042447.1, read on the forward strand.
AAGCGATACCGCCTCATTGGCAAAAAGCAGGAAAAATACAATGGAGGCAAAAGCAAATGCAGTCAGGTGCATGACCGGCGGCAGCAGGCCTACCACTGCGCCCCAGAAGCGCCCCTCTCCATCATCACTGGCGGCGACTGGAGGATGGTAGATGGCTGTCCGGCCGGTAAGGCGTCGAAAAAACCATTCTGCCAGGCTCCCAAAGCCGAAGACAAGGGCCATGATCAACACATTGATGATCAGTTGCCCGAACCGTCCCTCGCCTATCTGCAGCACCGATCGCCCTAGTTCACCAGGGATACGCAGAAAAAACGGCAACAAACGTGCCCCGCCTCCATGATGCACTTCCTCCTTTTTGTCGAGGGCGTGGAGCCATTGATGCAGTCGTGTGCTCAGCCCCGAGGACGGTGTCTGTTGCACCGCTCTTGCATCAATATTCTCAGACAGCTTGCTTAATACCAGCGCTCGTATCTCACTGTCGCTGAGCCGGGCCACCATCGCTTCCACTTCCTGGGTACTTGTAGCAGCCTCCAGCCGTTGTTCTGTGTCCGACGCACCTGCATCCTCGCCCAGGACGGTTGCAGGGGGCGTTCCACACAGCATCAAAAGCACCAGTGGAAGCAATAGAACCAACCTGAAGCTGGCAATGTTGAACATCTCTCTCTCCTTACGGTCTCAAATGGTGGTGTGTGGGGGGGTAATGTATTTTCTGCTCCTGCTCAATGTGGTGCGTCCGTCTACCAGGATTATGTACGCTGCACTCCGGTCGATTGCTTTTCGCCAATCACCCGGAGCCCATTCTTAACGCTGGTTCAAGGAAAAATCTTACGGTGCGCGTCCCCTGAAATGAGGACGTTGATTGTTCAGGCGCCCATCGCTCTTTGCTGCTGGATTCTTCCTGAAGAAACATTTAAGGGCTTTTTCCGGACAGGGCCTGGTCACGATCCTCTTTGCGTATCCAGCCGCCTCCAAGGGCTTTGTACAAGCTGACGTAGGCATTGAGGTATTGCTGCTGCAGTTGAGAATGTTGCAAATCTGTCGAAAAAAGAGTCCGTTCGGTATCAAGTACTTCAAGATAGCTGCTCACGCCCTTGTCATATCGTTCTTTCGAGAGAAGGGTCGCATTTGCTGACGCTTGCAATTGACGTCGGATAGCCGCAAGTTCATTGCGATAGGTTTCGATTTCAACCAGGGCATCCTCCACCTCTCTAAACGCCGTAAGAACGGTATTTTCATACTGGAAAAGGGCCTGCTGGGTCCTCTGCTCCTGAACTTCCACGCGCCTCTTATTCTTATTAAAATCAACAATCGGTCCCAGCAATCTGCCGCCCACCGACCATACCCCGCCGTCAATGGTGATAGAGCCAAGTTCCGTGCTGGCCCCCCCCAGGGTCCCGGTAAGGGAAATTGCCGGCCAACGCAGGGCCTCGGCAACACCGATATTCTCTGTTTGCGCTTTCAGCAGATACATGGCCTGGTGTATATCCGGCCGACGCTCCAGGATTGCCGGCGGTAAGCCGACGGGAATCTCGGGAACCCGAAGTTTCTCCCCCCTTTTCGCCCCCACTGTAATGGGGCCTGGTAAGCGGCCAAGCAAAATGCTCAGGTTGTTCTCCGTCTTTGCAATGGATCGCTTGTACAGCGGAATGGCGGCAGCAGCGATCTCCCTCTGGATTTGTGCCTGATTGACGTCGAGTTCAGCTATTATCCCCTTGGTAAACCGTTGCTGAATGATCTCCAGGCTCGCCTCACGGGAAGCGAGTGTTTCTTGGGAAATATGCAGGCGACGATAAAAATCGAGCAGCTGATAGTAGTTGCTTACCACATCAGCAATCAATGTCAGCTGAATGCTTTTGAGACCGTATTCGGAGGCCATCAATTCAGCCTGCGCTGCTGCGGTTGAACGCCTGAACTTTCCCCAAAAATCCACCTCCCAGCTAACCGGCGCGGCGAGATAGACAGTAGAGTTTGTATCCTCGGAGCGAAAGCCGCCACTGAAGTTGCCGCTTGAAGCCCCTGCATCGATGTCGACACGCGGATATTGATCCGCCCGCACAAATCCGAGATTGGCACGTGCCTGTTCGATGCGGCTGACGGCGATTTGCAGGTCACGATTGTTGGCCAGAGCCGAGGTTACCAGGGCGTAGAGGGAGGGATCTTCAAAAAGCTCCCACCACTGAAGATCATCCACCGGATCAGCCGGCATGATCTGCGTACGGTACGCTTCGGGAGTGGGGGGTGAGGGGTGTATGAAATCAGGCCCCAGGGTGCAGGCCGAAAAAAAGAGCGGGAGAAGCAGAATGAGAAGAGTACTCCCCTTACCTGCTATTGTACGCGTATCCATGATCTCTATACCTGCTGCTCCTGCAGCTCTCGTTTTTTCTCGTATCCAGCAATTTTTCCGATGAACACAAAGAGCATGGGATAGAAAAATACTCCCAAAGATGTTGCAAGGACCATGCCCCCGAGCAGCGCCATCCCCATCACCACCCGTGCCTCTGCACCAGCCCCGGAGGCCATCACCAGTGGCAGGACGCCCAGAATAAAAGAAAAAGCGGTCATCAGGATCGGCCTGAAGCGTAATTTTGCGGCCTTGATGGCTGCGTCATAGAGGGACAAGCCCTTATGAAATTCGATGTTGGCAAACTCAACAATGAGAATCGCGTTTTTCGCGGCCATGCCGATAAGCATGATCAGGGCGATCTGGGCAAACACATTGAGCTCAAAACTGGTACTGGCCATACGCGCCAGATACAGTGCCCCAAAAGCACCAAACATGGCAAAGGGCGTGCCCAGCAGGATACTGAAGGGAAGCGTCCAGCTCTCATACTGGGCGGCAAGGATGAGAAAAACAAAAAGCAGGGAAAAAATCAAAACGATTCCTGCCGTGCCTGAGGACTTTTTCTCCTGAAAGGACATGTTACTCCAGGCATAGCCCATATCTGCAGGCAGGGATGCAGCAGCAACCTCTTCCAGCGCGTTCAGCGCCTGGACAGAGGTATACCCCGGAGCAGGACCGCCGGTTAACTCAATGGCACGGTACAGATTAAACCGATTGGTAAAGTCCGGCCCGGCAATATCCTTGATGGTGACAAAGGCACTCAATGGTACCAGGTCGCCTTTTCCGTTCTTTACAAAAAAGGAGTTGATCTTGTCTTCACTGAGCCGGTATTCGGGCTCGGCTTGAATGTACGCCTTGTAGAGTCGACCGAATCTGTTGAAATCGTTGACATAGGAGCCGCCAAGAAAGGCGCCGACCGTTGTATAGATATCGTTGAGCGATATGCCGGCCTTGAGCACCTTATCACGGTTGATTTCCATATAGCGTTGTGGAACCGAGGCGCGAAAGGTGGTGAAAATGGAACCGATTTCCGGACGCTTCATCGCGGTCTCGATAAATGCCGCAGTCTGGCTGGCCAAATATTCAGGTGTATTGCCTGCTCGATCCTGCATCATCATGGTAAAGCCGGAACCATTCCCCAGCCCGGGAATCGGCGGCGGTCCGAAGGCAAAAACCTGTGCTTCGTTGACCTGGGTGAAAAATTCACGATTCAGCTCTTCTACAAGCGCATTGGCGGTTTTCTCTCGCTCGCTCCAATCTTTGAGCGAGACAAAAACAAAACCGGCATTGGACGACATGCTGCCTGAAATAAGACTGAAACCAGTGGCCGCTGTAATGAATTCGACCTCTTCATGTTTACCGATGATCTCTTCAACCTTTTTGACCACCACATCTGAACGCTGCAGAGAGGCGGCATCCGGCAGTTGGACATTCACCATCAGGTAGCCCATATCCTCACTGGGCATAAATCCTCCGGGTAAAACCTTACCGAGAACAGCCAGGCCTCCGGTAAGGATGACCATGAAGGTCAGCCCCATGGCAATCTTGCGGGTGACCACCTTAGTCAGGCCGGTATAGCCATTGGTGGTTTTATCAAAAACCGCATTGAAGCCACGGAAAAAGGCGCCGAGCGGCCCGCCTACCGGTTGTTGCTTACGCAGTAGCAGGGCACACAGTGCAGGGCTCAAGGTCAGGGCATTTATCGAAGAGAAAACCACCGAGACAGCAACCGTGATGGCAAATTGCTGATATAGCTGGCCTGTGATGCCCCCCATGACCGCAACAGGAATGAAGATCGCCACCATCACCAGGGTGGTGGCGATAACCGGGGCGGTCACCTCGCGCATGGCTGCCCGGGTGGCTTCCCCCGGCGACATACCCGCCTCGATATTGACCTGAACGGCCTCCACCACGACGATGGCATCATCGACGACAATACCAATAGCCAGTACCAGGCCCAACAAGGAGAGCACATTGATGGTAAAGCCAATGAGTGGAAAGGCAATAAAGGCGCCGAGCAGAGAAACGGGAATGGCAATGGTGGGGATGAGGGCCGCCCGCCAATCCTGTATAAAAACATAAACAACCAACACCACCAATGCCAGGGCAATGAAGAGGGTTTCGATGATTTCTTCAATACCGGCAGTAATGGCAGTGGTGGTATCAAGAGAGATATCGTAGCGCATTCCCTTGGGAAAGGACGCGGATAGTTGGGCCATGGTTTCCTGCACCTGCTCCGCCAGCGCAACTGCATTGGAACCTGGTGCCTGGTACAGAGCGATCATGGCACAGGGTTGAGCATTCAGACGGGTGAAGGCATTGTAGGTTTCCACCCCCAGCTCGACCCTGGCAATATCTTTGAGTTTTACCTGGGCTCCCTCCGAAGTGGTGCGAATGACGATCTCGCCGAATTGCTTTTCGCTCTGGAGTCGATCGGGCAGACGAACAGTGTAGGTGAACTCGTTGCCCGGGGGCGCCGGCTCGGCACCGAATTTCCCTCCCGGGACCACCACGCTCTGCGCCCGGATGGCATCAAGTATTTCCGGTACCGAAATACCCAGATACGCCAATCGATCAGGTTTTACCCAGATGCGCATTGAATAGTCACTGGCTCCGATGACATTGACCCTGCCTATCCCCTTGATGCGGGCAAGAATATCCTTGATGTTGATCAGGGAATAATTGCCGAGAAACTGCTGATCAAAACGGGGATCATCTGCGGTCAGGGAGATCAGCATGAGGATATTGGGCAGAGACTTTTCAGTGGTGACTCCCAGGCGCTTCACCTCTTCAGGCAGTTTGGCCGTTGCCGCTGCAACCCGATTCTGGGTAAAGACGGTATTCATATCAGGGTCTGTACCCACCTCGAACGAGACCTGGATCGTCATGGTCCCGTCGTTGGCATTGGTGGATTTCATGTAGATCATGTTGTCCACACCGTTGATCTGCTGCTCAAGCGGTGTGGCAACCGACTGTTCAACGCTTACGGCATTGGCCCCTGTATAGGTGGCTCTCACCTCAACAATGGGGGGAGTAATATCCGGGTACTGCTCCATAGGCAACCCACTGAGGAATACCACCCCGACAATGACCATAAAAATGGCCATAACCATGGCCACTATGGGCCGTCGTACGAAAAAATCACCCATGGCTGATCACTTCTTCCCCAGATCTGTTGAATTGATTTCCACGACGGTTGGATTGACGACAATGCCGTCTTTTGCCTTTTGCAGTCCCTCGTACACCACCATCTCCCCTGGCTCGAGCCCCTCTTCAATCAGCCAGAGAGAACCGACTTTTTCTCCCACCTTGATTTCCCTGGTTTCGACCTTGTTTTCCCCGTTCACCACCAACACGTTAAAAAGACCCTGTATTTCAATGACACAGCGTTGGGGGATCAAGATGGCATCATTCAACTCCTCCACCAGGGAACGTACAACGGCAAACTGCCCCGGTCGCAATAATTTCTCCGGATTAGGAAAGGATGCCTGTACCATGATGGCACCGGTGGCCGTGTCCACCTCTCGGTCTATAAAATCAGCGTGCCCCTTGTGGGGGTACACCTCTCCATTAATCAGGATAAGTTCGAGGTTGGCCTCCCGCTGTTCCGGTTCGACCTCCTCTGTCTCGGCTATATAGCTGGCCAGGGCCAGGTACTGGGTTTCGGTGATGAAAAAATGGACAAGAATGGTATCCACCTGGGACACCGTATTGAGGATGACCGGGTTTGGGTCTTTACCGACAAAGTCGCCGACTTTGGCTTTGGTCCTGCCAATGATGCCATTGATGGGTGAGTAGATTTTGGTGTACCCGAGCTCTATCTGCGCAGAACGCAACTGCGCCTTGGCTGCATCAAGCGAAGAGAGGGTGGCCTCATAGGCGGCAACCGCCGCATCGAGGTCACTCTGACTGACGGCATTTATTGCCGCAAGGGGCCGGATCCGATCCAGATCGCCCTTATTTTTTGCCAGAATGGTCTGCACTTCAGCGACCTGGCTCATCCTGGTAGCAACCTTTTCCTCAAACGGCTGGCTTTCCAGGGTGTACAGCAAGGCGCCCTTTTCCACCTCTGACCCTTCCTGGAAATGAATGCCCTCGAGAAAGCCCTCCAATCGTGCGCGGATAGCGATGTCCTTTAGCCCTAAGGTCTGGCCGACAAATTCTTTAAAAAGAGGGAGTTGACGAGGCTGGGTCGTAACCACAGAAACGTCTGGAGGCGGGGGCGGGGCTGGAGTTTGCTTCTCCCCGCTGCAGGCGAAGAGCAAAGAGGTCAGGCAAGCAATCAAACCAATGGCTGTTAATCTCATGGTGCCTTCTCTGGGTAATACTGAAATGTTATTAAAGCACAGTCATCTACCAGGCGGAACAACAGGGAATAGATACTCCGCAGTGGTAGAGTATTTGCCGCAAACCATACCATTGCAAGAACAAGAATGATTCCATAAGTTACAATGTATTCCCGAATATACAACGAAAACCATCGACCCATGAAAAAAATCACTGGCCGACGGAATCTGCGGTGGGGAGCCGTACATTTACCCCGGGGTATGGTTGTCCTCACCCGCCTCTTTTGCTGCCCGCAGTCTCGGCAGGCACACCAAGGCCACCGCCAGCAAAACGACGATCAGGTACCAGGGAAACCATCCCATGGAGAGACGAAACGCCTCATTTTCCACCATCTCGCCAGACCATTGCGGATGCACCCCCCCTTGCTGTACACGCAGGTACTGTATCAGGCCTGCATAGAGGATACCAATCACACCGTAGGCGCCATTAAAGGCCAACCCCTTGAAGCTGAGCACTGTCGCCCGCTGGTCGGATGCGGTTATTTCGTTGAGATAATTGCTGGTAAAAAAAGAGGTCAGCATCATGCCCACAAAAACGAACATCATGGGCAACAGCCCGAAGAAGGGGATAAACAACGGCAGCAGGAATAAGGTGCCTATGGTCAGCACGGCAAGGACAAGCAGGTTGCCGGTCATGGAGATACGATCGGTCATCCATCTCGCTACCCGAGGGACCAACAGGCCAAGAAATGCCACCGCGGAGCCCAACAGGCCAAAGCTTGCCTCTGGCAGATCGATCAGGCGGTAATATTGACTGGTCATGGTCACGATCATCCGCAGGGTATGATCAAAGGTCATGGCGAACAGGATAATGGCCAACGCCAGGGGCGTATGGAGAATCCAGCCACCGGAACGCAGAGTAGTGCGGGTCATGTCCATGATGCTCAACCGCTGCTGCCCGTTTGTCTCCCCCTGGCTCGCGACTTCCGGATCGCGCATGCGCATGGTCGTCAACCAGGCCAAAATGCCCAGCACCAGGGTGAGGTATATCGGAAAACGCATGGTCACCTGCTGATCCACACTGATGGATACCCCGAGCAGGTGGAGCAGCCGGTTGACCATGCCGGGATCGTAGACCGCCGCCCCCAGGGTCATGGCAAAAATATAACCAAGGTTCTGCGCCCGCATCTGCAAGTCAAGCACTTTGGACCACTCCTGGCGAATACCGGCCTCGACCAGGGTATCATAAGCCATGGCTTCGTCAGCACCGCTCGCCATGGCCTCGGCCAGACCACTGAGTATTCTGTTCAACAGAAAAGCGGAAAAAACAATGGTACCGTTGCCAAGAGGGACAAAGGCAATCAGGGCCATCTCGGCGATCATAAACAGGGTCGTCCCCACCAACAGACGTTTTCTGCCGATCAGATCAGCAACCACTCCCAAGGGGACTTCCGCGAGAACGATGGTAAATGCCCAGACGGTGTTAAGCAGGGCAAACTGCTCCAGCGTCAGCCCGTAGTCCAGAAAAAGAATGGTAAAAACCGGATAGTAAAATCGGGCATTGAACAGTACCCTGAACAGGAGAAACAGTCGAATGTTGGGAAGGTGAAACGGTGAAACAGCAGCATTCATGGTCTTTCCGCGGAAAAAAGTGGAAAAGTTTCTGCAAGGCGGTCATCAGGCGCCGGCACATGAGCCGAGACCGATAAGATTTCTCCCATCATACCCATTTCCCAAGCGAAGACCAGTGAAAAAGCCGCTCTGGTAGGCAAAGGGGAAGCGGCATTGAATCTATTGGACTAATCCCTGACGCTTCTATATACTGTTACCGATAGGTGATGAAGAGTCATCCTCCTATCAACAGGACAACGGCATTGCCGCCTGCTGCATTGCCATCCGGGTATCTCCCGTACGGTGGCGGCCATATACACCCTGCACCTGGTATTACAATTCGTTCATGCGCTTTTTCCACCATCCATCCGTGCGTCGATTCACTTTCGTCACCATGGTGTCGGCATCGCTCCTGAGCCTCCTCGCTCTTCTTTTCTATGCTGTCCTCTGGTTTCATGAGCCCTCTGCTTCCCACAATCAATCAAGACAACTCCAGGCGCTTGCGCAAACGCTTGAACGACAGCTGACAACTTCCGTTCACACGGCCCAGCGCAATTATCTCCGCACCACTGCCGCCAATACGCTTGCATCCCTCCGGGCCATAGATTTACAGGCGAAAACAGGCGCCCTTTCGCAGGATGAGGCAAGATGGCTTGCCCGTACATTTATTTCCTCGGCCCCCTCCCCGCCCAATACCTATTCCTTTGCCTACGACGAGCGTCAAATCATCCGTGCCCACCCCATTGAGGAGATGCTGGGCAGCACACTTGATCAGCGCCTTGTAGACATGCATGGGCAGCATGCACAGAAATCAGTCTACACGTTTACCGACCGGCACGATGAAGCCGACAGCGGGATACCGGTTGCCATGCTTGGCTACTCAACCGTTTTTTCCCCGTGGCAATGGCACCTGGTCACCGCCATCCCGCTTGACAATGCCACCGCCTTTATATCTCTGCAGGATATCCGGTCAATGATAGAGCAATCTCCACTCTACCAGGACTACCAGGTTGTCGTTTTTTTCAAGGACGGAACAATCTGGACGGCCGACCCGGATGCCTCTGCAGACAACCCGGCAACGATGGAGGAGTATTCAGCGCTCACCAAAACCCTTTGGGCAAGAAAAAACGGTTTACATACCTACAAGTGGATTGATGCACAAAACAGCACGCCCCTGACCAGGAACATCGCCTATAGAGAAATCCACGCACTCAACCTGATTGTCGCTGTTTCCGCCGAACACATGCCTTCAGCGCTCACCTTTATCGTGAACCAAAACGGCCTTCCGGCTGCGGTCCTGCTGACCCTGCTCACCATCGGTTTAATTGGCTTTCTCGCCAGCCGGCTGCTTTCCCGGCCTATTGTCCAGCTCTCCAGGGAGCTTGCCACCTGCGCCGCAGAAACACACCCCTCCTCCATTCCGGGATGGAGCCCCAGGGAGATACAGCGTGCCGGCCATCACTTCAACACCGTGGTTGAGCAACTTCTCCACACGCAACAGCAACTAAACGAAGAGCAACGTACCAGTGAAACGGTCTATGAACAGCTCCGCAGCGAAATCGTCACCCGCAAAGAAACCCACCAAAAACTTTTGGCCGAGATCTCAACCCGCAAAAGTGCGGAAAATTATCTCCAGCTCTTTAAAAATATCTTTGACCATGCCATAGAAGGCATAATCATTACCGATAACCAAGCCCGCATACTCACGGTCAACCAGTCGTTTACAGATATAACCGGCTATCTTCCCGACGAAGTGATCGGTAAGAACCCAAGCATCCTGAGCTCTGGACAGCAGTCGGAAAATTTCTACCGGAAAATGTGGCAATCCCTGGAGGAAAAAGGATCATGGTTTGGTGAAATCGTCAATCGCAAGAAAGATGGTACAATCTGTCCGGAATGGCTTTCCATCAGCCAACTGAAAGACAGCAACAACCGAATCACCCATTATTTTGCCTTTTTCCACGATATCACCGAATTGAAGGAAAAGGAAAAACAGATATCCTTCATGGCCTACCGGGATGCGCTCACCCTGCTGCCCAATCGGGCTGCGCTTGAAGCTCGCCTGGCAAAGGCCATCTCCAAGGCAAAGAGGGAGGGCTCGGTCCTAGCGGTTCTTTTCATCGACCTGGATAATTTCAAAAACATCAACGACACCCTGGGGCATGACAAGGGTGATGAGGTATTGATTCAGGTAGCCGAACGGATCAATCAGACCATACGTAACGAAGATACGCTCTCCCGACTCGGCGGAGACGAGTTCATCCTGCTCAGCGAATCCATTGAAAACGAAAGCGGTATTTTCCACCTTGCCTCGCGCATCCTTGCCTGCCTCAAAGAACCGTTTACCATTGGTTTCAGCGAATTATTCATTAATGCCAGCATCGGGATCGCTACCTACCCCAACGATGGTAAAAACACCAACGAATTAATTAAAAATGCCGATATGGCCATGTACCGGGCAAAAAATGAGGGGAAAAATAAATTTGTGCTCTTTACCCAGGAAATGCACGAAAACTTTCTCACCCATGTCCGCATTGAGAACTCCATTCGAACCGGGCTCCTGAAACGTGAGTTTATCATCTACTACCAGCCGAAAATAGAGATTTCCACCCAAAAGGTAACCTCTTTTGAGGCCCTTATCCGCTGGAATAAAAACGGCCTGATCATCGGGCCGGACAAGTTCATCCCCGTTGCGGAGGAATCAGGCCTGATTGACAAAATGAGCCTCTATGTCCTTGAAGAGGTGTGTACGTTCCTCAACAAACTCCAGGCCAAGCACCTCCGTATTCTCCCGGTGAGCGTCAACATGGCCCCTCGCACATTCAACAACCTTGAAATTGTTGAGACCATAGACGATATCCTTGACAAGCATAACATTGACCATAAATATATAGAATTCGAGATCACCGAGACCACAGCCATGCAGGACATCCAGCACACGCTCAGCACTATGCATCGCTTTCGTCAACGGGGGATCAACTTCTCCATTGATGATTTCGGCACCGGCTATTCATCCCTGAGCTACCTGAGCGAAATGCCGGTCTCTACCCTGAAAATAGATAAGCGCTTTGTCAATGCGGAAGACAACCACAGCAGAAGTATTGTATCAACAATCACCGCAATGTCCCGGCAGATGCAGCTCAAAGTGGTTGCCGAAGGTGTTGAAACAGCCGAGCAGCTTGAATGGCTGCGTACGCTCGGCTGCAATGAGGCACAGGGCTACTACTTCGCCCGCCCCATGCCTGAGCAGGAAACCGTTCCTTTTTTCGACCAGGCAGCGCTCCCGCTTATGGAGCGGTAGCAAAGCCGGGAGTGGAACCGGATCGACCTGCGCTATGCACAGATGCCAGCCGCTGGTTGACAATGTCTGGAAACAAGGCGTTCCGACTGCATCTGGCCGATCGCCACTCCTCCCTTGTTTCCTCCGGTCGACCTCGTGAACCTCGTTTCTTCGCCATCAGCCAGCCCGATTACAGCGTGCCCTGGATGCGATCTGCTGATCGCCGATGTGGATGTGCTCCCTCACCATACCCAACTCTGTCCGCGCTGCAATGAGGTACTGCACCGGGATAAACACAACCCCGAGCTGAAGACGTTTGCCCTGAGCCTGACCGGCCTGCTGCTCTACCTTCCGGCAATGTTCACCCCGTTGCTCACCATGTCCATCCTGGGTAATGGGTCGGCGACCTCTCTTTTTTCCGCCTGCTGCAATCTCTTTGCTCAGCACCAGTATTTTGTCGGTCTGATGGTTCTGCTGACCGCCCTCCTCCTTCCACTGTTCACCCTGGCGGCCGTCTGTATGGTGAGCGGCGGGCTCCTGTTCAACAGGCGGTGGCCATGGATGCCGTGGCTGTTCAGGCATTACACCCATTTTCGAGAGTGGGCCATGACGGATGTCCTCCTGGTCGGCATACTGATCACTATCATCAAGATGGCTCACTCCGCGGAAATATCTTATAATCTCGGTTTTTTCTGCTTTATTGCCCTGGTCGTTGCTACGGTCGCCTCCCAGACGGTCGTCGACCGCAAACGATTCTGGTCGTTAATGGATTCTTCCTCAGCACCGACAAACGCATCCCCTGGACAAGAGGCTGCATTGGACTTTTCGCCCACCCCGGAGAAGGTGCCACATATAACCTGCCACACCTGCCATAAGGTAATGTGGTCGGATGCTCAGCCACCCTCGGGATACCCCACCCGCTGTCCTCGATGCAGAGAAAAACTTCATTACCGCAAACGCAACAGTATCGCCCGTACCTGGGCCCTTCTCTGCACAGCCATCATCTTTACCTTCCCAGCCAATCTCCTGCCGATTATGGAGGTTGAATATTTCGGTTTACCAGAGCGTTCAACCATCATAGATGGCATTGTCTATTTTTTTCAGGACGGCTCATACGGCATAGGGCTTATCATCCTTACCGCATCCATACTGGTTCCGCTTTTCAAGATCCTGGGCCTGCTGATCATTTTACTCTCGATTCATTTTCATTGGCACAGGGGCTTGCGCCACAAGGCGGCCATGTTTCGATTGATCGAATTCATCGGCCGCTGGTCCATGCTAGACATCTTTGTCATCGCCCTGCTCTGCGCCCTGGTCAAGTTTGGCTTTCTCTCGACCATAACCACCGCGCCAGCTGCTTTTCATTTTACCTGTGTTGTCCTCTCCACCATGCTTGCTGCCCTCACTTTTGACATGCGCCTGCTCTGGGATGACGCTCATTCATTGTAGGGAAAATCACCATGCACCAACCACGGCAACGGAAAAAACGCATCTTCTCCCCCATCTGGATTCTTCCGTTCGTTGCTCTCTGCATCGGCAGCTGGCTGCTCTATACAAGTTTTCGCGACGCTGGCATTGACATCCACGTTCATTTTGCCAATGCCAAAGGCATTACCCCCGGAAAAACAAAGGTCATTTTCAAAGGTATTCCAGTGGGGACGGTACGGGCCATAGCCATTGATGACGACATGGAAGGGGTTGACCTGGTCATAAAAATGGAAAACCGCGCCCGCCCGCTGCTGGTGAAGGACACGGCCTTCTGGATTGTCAAAGCAGAGGTTTCCGCCGGACGCGTTAGCGGACTGGAGACCTTGCTCGGTGGTTCCTACATCGCTGCCCAGCGCGGCACTGCAACCGAGAAAAGCACCAGGTTTGAAGGCCGCAGCACGCCACCGCCGCTAGGTCCAGCCACCCCCGGCCTTCGCTTTACCCTGGAGTCCGACACCCTCTACTCACTCCAACGCGGCTCCAACATCTACACTAAAAATCTGCAGATCGGCCATATTGAAGACTATACGCTTCAAGCGGACGGCAAAATCCTTTTCCATGCCTATGTGCAGCCCCAATTTACCCACCTGATTAAAAACGGTACCCGTTTCTGGAATTCCAGCGGCCTCTCCCTAACAGGCAATCTGCGCCAGGGGATGACCGTGAATATCCAGTCCCTGGCATCGCTGCTGTATGGCGGCATAACCTGCGACACCCACCCATCCCTGGAACATACCGCATCGGCCTCGGAAAACAGCCATTTCACCCTGTACAAAGATTTTGAAGCTGCCGAATATGGAATCAACATGACCCTGCAGCTCACATCGGGCGACGGTATTGTCCCAGGAAAAACAGAGGTTCGATATCGGGGGCTGCGGGTGGGCGTGGTCAAGGATCTCACTATCAATCAAGACAGTTTTCATACGGTTACAGCCAATATTCTGCTGGACCCCCGAGCTGAGGTCATTTTACGCGAATCAACCAGATTTTGGGTCATAAAGCCCGTAGTCGGCATTACGGGCATTGATAATCTGGAAACCCTCCTGGGCGGCAACTTCATAACCTTCAAGATTGGCGCCGGCGAATTTCAACATCACTTTACTGAGGAGCCAGACCCCATGCCCAGTCAGCTCGTTCGTGAAGGGACGACCTTTTCCCTCGAGGCGTCGAACAGCGGCTCACTGAAGGTTGGCGCACCGGTTCTCTACAAACAACTCAAAGTGGGAGAAATCATAGACATAACCCTTGAACCGGTAACAAGCAACGTGCGCATCAACATTCGGATTTTTGCACCGTACGACACGCTGGTACGCTCACAAACCGTTTTCTGGAACGTATCCGGAGTCCAGATCGATGGCAGTCTCTCCTACTTCAAGGTCAATCTTGCCTCCCTGCAGTCCATGCTTGCAGGCGGGATAGCCTTTACCACCCCTCCCCACCTTGCAGGCGCGCAGGTACCGCCCCCTGTGGAAAACCAGACCTTTTTCCTGTACGACAACTACCGTTCTGCGGTCAGGGCCAATGATCGGCTCCTGCCCGAAGGGCTGCAACTCACTATTCTTGCCGAAACCATGCCGTCACTGACTATTGGCTCACCAATTCTCTTTACATCGGTCCAGGTGGGTGAGGTCATTGATTTCCACCTCACCCCGCATTCAAGCAAGGCGGCCATCAAAATCTTTATCGAACAAAAATATGCCCACCTTGTCCATTCCGGGTGCAGATTTTATAATGTTTCCGGGCTGCAGGTCCGGGCATCTCTTCGCGGGCTGGAAGTGGAGGCTGGCTCCCTTGATTCAATACTTTCCGGCGGCCTGGCCTTTCTCGCGGAGGATCAGGGTGTACCGGCAGTCGACCACCAGCAGTTTCCGCTGTTTGAAAGCCTGACCGCAGCCTCTCATGCCGATGATATTCGCCTTGAGCTGACCCTCTCCACCGCCTCAGGCATCACCGACCAGACCAGAATCACCTGCAAGGGTATTCCTATAGGCCAGATTGACAAGGTTGAACTCGCCTCGGATGCCTCAACGGTACATGCCACCGCGTATGTTTCGCCGGAGACAGCCAACCTTTTTCGTACCGGGTCAACCCTGGCCCTGGTTCGACCGGAGGTGAGTCTTCGCGGGGTGAGGCATCTTTCCTCTCTGTTGACGGGCCCAACCATTGCCGTCCACCCCGGCCACGGGGCTCTGCAGACCAGCTTTCATGTCCAGGAACGGCCGACATCGCCCCGGGAACCGTTGCCCGGATTAAATATTATCCTGGAGGCCTCTCGCCTCGGTTCTCTCTCCCATGGCAGCCCGGTATATTACCGGCAGGTGAACATCGGCCGGGTAACCGGGTTCACCCTCTCCCCTACCAGTCAATCGGTGTGGATACGCGTGAACATCATGCCCGAATATCGACAGCTCGTGTATACAGGATCAAAGTTCTGGAACGCCAGTGGAGTACAGATCAGCGGCGGGCTGTTCAATGGAGTACAGGTCAACACCGAATCGGTGGAGACACTTGTGCGAGGAGGGATTGCCATGGCCAGCCCTGAACGGTCAGACCTGGGCTCCCCGGCCAGGAACGGCGACCATTTTCCCCTGGCGGAAAAAGGAAAACCCGAATGGCTTACCTGGAGCCCCATATTGCCGCCGCACGCTGCCGAGCACTCAGCCACCGGGGAGAACGTCCCTGATAAACCGCCGATAAGCGGAGGGGAAGATACTGCTGACGCCTACCTCTGACCTGGATCATGGCAGGAAAAAGCCTGCGTTGTACACCTGCCCGTTCTTTGGGAATAAAGCCGCAGCGCTGATCAAGAACCCAGCATCACCTCGCTCTGCCCCTGTACGGTCCGTGAACGCTCAGTGATTGAGCACCGTGCCCGACGCTTATGCGGATCGCTTCACCTCTTCTGGAAAGAGAAAATTACTGACCAATGCAAGCAATATTGCAAAACCAATAGCCGCCACACCGAGGAGAACATTATAGTAGACTGGCGCCACCAAGGCGATGCGAATCATCAAGGTGGCCAGCGCATAGCCGGAATTACGGAACACAAATTTTGCAGAGGGATGGAAGCACTGGGAAATAAGGACGATGAGAATATCAGTCAGGATCAGCAGCGTATAAAAGCCATGAAAGAATTCCGTATGTTCGCCCTCAACATGGGTGCGCAGGAGAGAGTATCCCCCCATACAAACAAAAGCGCCGAGCAGCAGCAGGGATATCCCTTTTTTGGCGGCCACAAAACCCAGAATATCCATAGGCCGGCTCCTCTCTTCCGCTCGGACCTGTATCTTGTAGTACACGCCAAGCAGGGCGAAAATCAACAGTGCGCCAAATCCATCGGAAAGGATGTGAAGGATTTTCTCTTCATTTCCCAGGTAGGTGATCGGCTCGGGGAAGTAGGACAGTTCCTTGAAGGCATTGCGAATAAGAATGAGAGAGAGAATTTCAAATTGTTTGCCCAGGGACCGTGAAAAAGAACAGGGCAGGACAAAAATCAGGCTGATCACCTCCAATACCAGAATGATGGAGAAAGCCATCTGCACCGCAAAAAAATGGTTGGCCGGTAAAAGAACGCCTATTGATGCGGGGAAAAAGTGCTGCCGGTTGAGTTCTATGACCAGCAGACTCGCCAGAAAGAAGACCACCAGGGCGGCGGACAGCTTACGATGGAGATTCTCGTGCTCGTAAAAGGCGTGCAGAGGATCAAAGAGATAGGTGATCCGCTCATAGATACTGTGCATGAAAAACAGGACCGTTTCAGGGGTTGACCAATCGCTGGTGAGTGGTGTGCATGTCGTCTGCTTTGCCTACATTCATCTGTAACCATCTACAAACAGTACAGACGCAATGCTTGTCCTTGCTCCTGCAGGGAGAAGGAACCCTGCCTGGCCAGCGCAACAGCTGCGCCTGTTCACTCGCTCGTCAATTGGCGATGTTGTTAAAGCGGCAGAATATGAATCTCTTCCTGCAGCGGATAGTTTCCCTGAATCAGCAGGCCATGGCGCCCATCAATGGCGACAGGGTCGCCAAAAGCAATGCGAAACCCGTTGATCTCGGCATATTCATCAGCTTCATAGACCTGCATATCACGGCAGCCGACAACACAGGTTTTCTCCAAGCGGGTGGCAACCACCGATGCATGAGAAGTCTGTCCACCCCGGGAGGTCACCAGGCCGTCGACCAGGGAGATCTCCCGAATATCCTCAGGCACAGTATCCTGGCGCAGGAGAATTATGTCCGTTTCTTTATCCTCAGCTCGAAGCTGTTTAATATTTTCCTCGGTGAAGACCGCTCGACCCGACATGGCGGAGCCTGAAACGCCGATCCCTTTAGTTAATATATGCTTATGGGCCAGATCACTGTCGACAAAGACATTAAGGTGCTCCTTTTTCTTGATGGTGATCATATCCCTGGTCTGGAGAATATACAGGTGCTCAGGCGTAGGGCCTTCAAAGGTAAACTCTATTTCCTGAGGATTCCAGCCCTTTTCATAAACCAGCTCGCGGCTGATTTCCCGTAGTCGGTTATAGATTTCCGGGAACCGAAGCTCCAGGCTGTTTTCCGCATTGCGGCCATCCAACTCAGCCTGCTCCACCGAAATCGGATAACTGGTCACCAGTCCTGAGACGATATCCTCTCCCTGATCTCCAGGGGCATAATCGCCCCACAGGGCCACCCGACGGACCTTACGATAGGGGTGAGCAGTAAACAACACGCCGCTGCCTGCCTGGCCACTGAGATTACCATACACCATGGCTTGTACGATCACCGCTGTCCCCCAGTCATCGGAGACATCCATTAATCGCCGGTAATCTCTAGCCTTCTGGGTATTCCATGAGGCGAGCACGGTTTCCACCGCACCTACGAGCTGCAGCCACGGGTCCTCGGGCATGCCATATCCGCGATTGCGGATGGCCTGCTGATAATTCAAGGCCAGCTGATGCATAGCCTCGGGTGAAAAATCCCTTTTCAGCCGCACATCATGACGCTGCTTATGCTCGTCCATCAACTCCTGAAAGTCCTCCCGTCCCATCCCGTGGGACATCCCCCAGGATTGAAGAAACCGGCGGTAGTTATCCCAGGCAAAGTAGGTCAGGTCCGGATGCTGGCTTACATACTCCTCGACCAATTCCTCATTGGTCCCCACATTATGAATGGTGGTCATCATTCCCGGCATGGAAATCGACGACCCGGACCGCACGGAAAGCAGCAGGGGCCGGTCCACCCCGCCGAAAACGGTATTGGTCAACCGCTCGATCTCGGTGATCGACGAACGCACCCGCCGCATAAACTCATCCCGTGCCCGGTCAAACTTGAGAACAGCCTCGTAGCAGCGGAATATTTCGGTAGTAATAATGAAAGCCGGCGGTACCGGTTTCTCATCGCGGGCCATTACCACCAGGTTAAACCCCTTGTTCCCCAGATGAATGAGATTATGGGTGCGCATGTTCTCATCATGAAGGGCGCTAATCGCTTTTTCCGGGTTATACGACATCAGGAGGTCCAGAGTATCTTCATCCAAAATATCTTTCTGGGCCTCCAGGGTCTGAATAATCTTGCTGATAAAGTTGTCCAGATGCTGCAAGCCAAATGCCGTGGCAATGTGCTCCCGGAAGAAGGACTCGGAAATCCTGAGCACGGTCTCGGGAATATTCTCATCATCCCAGAGGGAGTGATACTTTCCCAAGAGATTCTGACGGCCAACCTGGGGGACAATAATCGACAGGTTGTTCTGATGGATATTGGTGTAATAGGCATAGATGATGTCCTTGACCCCTTCGGACAACCCGCGCATGATGTCCAGGTGCTGGGTATAGGAAAATCGTTTGATGCCGATGGAGGAGGCAAGCAGGTTGGTATAGGTATCCAACCGACGGCTGGTGATCCCATCAATTTGCAGGGCCTTGGTAAAGAAACGAAGGCACTTGAGAATACGGATAAAGGTCGCCTGGGTGATAAACGAAAGATTGACCGTCTCAAACAGCCGCTCCAGGTAGATATTCGCCAGACTCTCCAGACGGAAAGTCAATCCCAGGGCATCAAACTTTCGCTCACTGTATCGGCCGTACACCGAAGGTATATCCACGGCAATATGCCGTTTGTAATAAATTTCCTCGTTGGGTTCAAAGCGCCTGCTGCTGAGGATAATCTGGCGAAGTTCGGTAAGCTGTTCCAACAGGGCATCGAGGCAACGAAAGGTGTCGTCTTCGGCCAATACCTCCATCAGGCTCTCCAGTTGGGGAAAACCATTCTGGATCGCATGCTGCAGCTGCAGATGCAGCTCCGGTAGGCTGAGATGGTACTTCTGGTGCAGCAGTTTGTACATCTTCACCAGCAGATTAAAGCGCTTCAGTTCAATCGAATCAATATCAGCCTGGTTGTCCAGAAAGCGGCGGCGCTCGCTGTCGTCCCATCCCAGGATCTGATCCATCCTGGTGAACCGCAGTTCCTGTTTGATCCGCTGGGCCAGCCGGTGCTGTCCCTCGACAAACGGACCCGAGGTTTCGACCTTGTTCAACACCTCGGGCGGCAGATAATCCTGGAGATACCCCTTGTCAAGGGTGATCCAGAAAGTGAAAATAGCTTCGATAAACCCGACAATCAGGTTGCTGGACTCCACATGGGCCTGCTTGCGGAGAAAATGGATGAGCACATCTTTGCGCTTGTGGAGCTCGTCGATCTCGGTCGAGACATCCCGCAGCTCTCCTTCTGCACCGATTTCATTAAAGAAAACAGGCATCAACCGGGTAAACTGTTTAGCCAGGTTATAGATCGGCTCAATGGGATGATTGAGCAGGTCGGTGATGTCGCGCTGAAACAGGTCGGTGTCTTTAACGCAAATCCCGGACAGATGGATATTGATGATCAGGGCCGAAAAGAGGGTGGAACACCATTTCGGTTCCTGTTGAATCAGGTTGAGCCAAATGCGAATATTGCTCAGGTGAGCGGGATTGGCAATGGGTTGCCAGTCTTCATCCACCCCTCGCACGTTGGCATATTGAAACCCGAATCGAACCGCTTCCCACAAAAACGCCTCGACCAGGCTGGAGTTGCCACGCTTGAACACTTCGTTGCCGATGACCTGGATACACTGGAGCGAGGTATGGGGGTATCGCCGCACGTTGGCTTTGAGCAACTGGAAGGTGGTGATGAAAAAACGCTCAATCTCCTCAAAACTCTGGTTTCGAATAAGCTGGACCAGTGAACGGTTGATCTCCCGCAGGGTTTCCTCATGAATGAGGCGAAGGCCGTCGGTTTCCATGATTCGAAACAGAAACAGCAGCTTCCTGTTTTCCACAAAATGGGAGGCTTCCTCATCCATGGGACCTGCCACCAGATGGGTGGGAATACGCCTGTACAGGCGGACAATATCCATATGGTTAGGAAGTTCGGCCATGGTGGCCAATGCCCTTTCCGGGTCTGTACCAAGATCGATGGCCTGCAGCTGCTGCTGATACGAACGGATTTTTTCATGGGATATGGCCACCAGGTATTCGCCGGCATACCAATTCTTGCAGTATTCACCACAACGCTCCTCAAACCACGGCAACGGATCCTCCTCGCTCAACCAATACCCGTAGTTGCGTTCCAGGATAACCCGAACCAGCACCGCAAGCTCATCCAGGTGAAACGTTTTCTCTGCAAGTCCCTGCCAAAGGGTCAACACCCTGGCTGCAATTTTTCGCACCGGGTGATGTCCCTGGACGATATGCATCATCACCTGCGGTTTGGAGGTATTAAGCTGGTGCAGGTAACGGAAGAAGGCGTTGAGTTCACGCTCATATGCAGGCAACCCCTGCGGTTCCAGGGAGGTCAGAAACTTATCGGCATAGGCCAGCAGAGCCTCGATAACCCGGGAGACCATCTGCTCGTCTTTCGCCGAATCTTCCAAAGCCTGAAAAAAAATGGAGGTAAAGAGGGTAAACGCCCGGGGCCCCTGCTCATGCTTGCGGTAATGATGCTCATTCTTGAGCACAAAAGCCCGCAGCTCGGGGATGAGCAATTTCCAGTTCCGATAGGGGTGGTGGATCTCGTAGAGCAGGGTCTCAATCTTTGAAGCCAGCCCCCGGTAGTCGCCGATGATATCGTGAAGCAGCATATACTCCGGGCTGATCTCCACTTCCCCTGCGGTTTCCAGGAGATTCGCCTTCAATGCATCCGACTGTATGGCCAGCGATGATTCAACAAAAGACATGACGTCCCTCACGCAGAATGTGACAGAAAAGAAACCTCTGGTAGAAGTCTAAATCGGATCAAGGCGAAAGTCAGCTGTTGTTTTACTTCATCCACCAAAAGATATTATCCACCGCTGCAGGACAAGGCAACGGTATACATAGAGAAGGCGGCGCGCCCCCTCTCGGCAGAAAAAAAACAGGAGGGCAATGCTGACGACACGTACAGCAACAGCAAATGACAAAGGCTTCACCCTCAACCTGTGACAGTTCAGAACCTGAGTTTTCCCAACAGAGCGTTGTTCAGAGATACAAGCGCAAGACCGTGAACGGTACAACAGGCCTTACCAGTGCGAAAAGGGGTGCCTGACAAGCGATGCATTGTAATAGCGCCGGTCGCCGGTGACCTCCTGCCCGATCCAGGGGGGGAGGTCAAAGGGCTGGTCCTCCGCTTCAAGCTCGATTTCCGCCACAATCAACCCCTGGTTGTCGCCGAAAAATTCGTCTACCTCCCAGTTGAACCCCTTGTGAGCAATAGTGTAGCGTTTTTTTTCTATCAAGGGCTGCATGCACAACTGGTCCAGCATGGCATTGGCATCGTCCAGGGGAATCGCATACTCATACTCGCTGCGTGAGGCGCCGACGGTACGGCCCTTGATGGTCAAAAAACCGCTTTTGCCCACGGTCCGCACCCGTACCGTACACTCCCCATCAGCACGCAGGTACCCCTGACGATAGAGTACGCCTTGGGCCAACTGCCGCCACTGATCACCCTGCAATAAAAATTTTCTTTCAATTTCCACTCCCATACTCCACCTTTTTTACTGTTGATCAAAAGAATAGTAGTGCGGCCACCAGTTCTTTCAGGATACGATGGTCATTGCATCCTCCATACGCTGAGGAATGAGGCAAAGCAGGGATGCCGCTCCCTCTTCTCCTGAAACGACACGCACATGACATCAAAAAATATTTGCTCCCAGTTCTCCCTTGACCTGCCCGCATGGGCCGTCAGCCGTCTTGCAGAGGTCCCCCCCAACCTGAAAACCCCAGAAGAACGGATGGAAGCCGTTCTCCGCTTCAGTGGGGAAAATTTTCGCCGTGACACCGGCGGCCCTTTTGCCGCTGCGGTCTTTGAAGAACCAACCGGCAGATTAATCAGTATCGGCGTCAACCGCGTTATCCCTACCAACTGCTCTTCCGCCCATGCGGAGGTCATGGCCCTGTCGCTTGCCCAACAGCGACTGGGTACCTACGACCTTGGAGGACCGGGGATGGCTGCGCACCAGCTGGTGGTTAACTGGTGTCCGTGTGTCATGTGCTTTGGCGCGGTTCTCTGGTCCGGGATCCGCTCGCTGGTTATTGCCGGTTCCGGGCCGCTGCTGGAGGAGATCACTGGCTTTGACGAAGGTCCGATTCATCCGGCCTGGAGAGAAGAGCTCACCCGCAGAGGAATCGCCCTGCAGGAAAATATCCTCCACCAGCAAGCGGTCGAACAATTCCGAAAATTTGCTGCCTCAGGCAGGGTGGTTTACAATGCCAGACGTGGCTGAAAACGCTTGTTTCTCTCTCTTCACCCGCTATTAGTCGCCATGGTCCGCATCATGCTGCTCGGTCTGCTGGCCGGCCTGTTTTTCAGCTCCACCTTTATTCTTAACCGGGCGATGAGCCTGGAGGGTGGTCATTGGTTCTGGTCTGCATCACTCCGATACGGCTACATGTTCGTCATGCTGGTCATGGGGCTGACGATCATCAGTGGACCTCCATACCTGCGTCGTCTGGCCGGCGAATTCGTCCGCAACTGGCGATTCTGGGTCATCAGCGGCAGCATCGGATTCGGCGGATTTTACTCGCTGATCTGTTTTGCTGCAGACTTTGCTCCCGGCTGGGTGGTGGCTACGACCTGGCAGCTGACCATCATCGCCTCCCTGGTGGTGCTGCTCGGGTTCGGCAGGACGTTTTCCCCTCAAATCTGGCTTTTTTCCCTGGTGGTCTTCAGTGGTGTATTGCTGGTGAACATCAGTCAAATGGAAACCACTGACTTTACCAGGCTCCTGCTTGGAGTCGTTCCCGTATTGGGGGCTGCCTTCTGCTACCCCCTGGGTAACCAGCTGGTGTGGGAGGCCCAGAATGGTCATCATCGCCTGCCGCAGGTGGACGGGCAACTGTTGCGCAACGGTTTTGCCAAGGTGCTGTTGCTGACCACGGGCAGCATTCCCTTCTGGACCATTCTCGGGGTGCTGGTCAAACCCGCTCCCCCTTCCGGCGGACAACTCATCTCAGTAGCCCTGGTGGCCGTCTTCTCCGGCATCGCCGCCACTACCCTCTTTCTCAACGCCCGTCATCAGGCGAGCCGTGCCAGTCAGCTCGCGGCCGTCGACGCCACCCAATCCAGTGAAGTGCTCTTTGCCTTGGGCGGCGAAATCCTTTTTCTCGGTGCAGGACTCCCCAGCGGAAGCGCACTGGCCGGCATCCTTATCACCATAACCGGCCTAATCGCCTTTGCCACCCATGATCATCGATAGCCGCTTCCCATCAGAAGCTGGCCGGGTTATGGGCTGCGGAGCTGCAAGCCAGAGCCCCCCCTTTATGCTGCCTGAAAATAATTCGGCTCGTTCCCCGGTTTCCACTTGATATTGCAGCCCATACTCGGCTTCTGCTCTTCAGGTACGGGTTCGCCGTTCACCAGGGCGTCCAGGGCCGCCCGCAGGTCCCTACCTGTAACAGGTATGTCGCTCCCTGGACGGGAGTCATCCAACTGGCCGCGATAAACCAGCCGCTTGTCACGATCAAACAGAAAAATATCCGGTGTACATGCTGCCAGATACCTTTTGGCTACGTCCTGTTCAGCATCATACAGGTAGGGAAAAGGGTAGCCCTGCTTTACCACCTCTTCCTGCATTTTTTCATAGCTGTCATCAGGATGGGTCGCGGCATCATTGGCATTGATCCCAATCACTGCAACACCTCTGGGCATATATTCACCGGCGATGGCGGTCAACTCCTGCTGGATGTGCTTTACATACGGACAATGGTTGCACATAAATACCACCAGCAATCCCTTTTCCGGGTGGAGTTCTTCAAGATGCACTGTGCGGCCGTTGGTATCCGGCAGCGAAAATGCAGGCGCCTCTGTGCCGATCTCCAGCATGTTTGATGCGGTTAAAACCATGCGTTATCTCCTTTGTTCAGGTTTTCTCTCAACAACAATCCGGTGTGGGCGCTCATGCCCCGCACCCTGGGGGTGCAGCCTCTGGCCATTGCCCCCGACAACAGTGCAAACCATAAGCATCATCGTTTTCTTTACCAGAGCGGCGGTAATACCTGGCGGTAAAACTGGCTATTCACCATTGAAAATAATATATAAACACGGTAGGTTGCATGCAGTCCATACGCATGACCACTGCCCGAACGCCCTCCTCCAGGTTCTCACCTGTGGCAAATGGTCCCTATTTTATTGAACACAACATCTTGATACCCATGCAATATAATGGTCTTTTCTTTGGTCTCACCGCGGTTGATATCATTCACTATGTCCCTCGTTTTCCGAAGGCCAATGAAAAACTGAAAAGCGAGCGTCAGCTCACCTATGCCGGCGGACCGGCGGCCAATGCGGCAGTTACCTTCTGCGCCCTGGGCAACGCGGCAACTCTTGTCACCGATATCGGCAAGCTGTTCGGAGGACAATTTGCGCGGGAGGAGCTGGCTGGCTGGGGAGTAGAAGTAATTGACTGCACCGATCAGCCCGACCGGCCGCCTGTAACCGCTTCGATCCTGGTTGATCTCTCCAACGGCAACCGCATGGTGGTCTACTCCAATACCGATGTACGCAAGATTAAAAGGGAAATCCTGAACGAAACATTACTCGACAACAAAGACATTCTCCTGTTGGACGGTCACTATCCCGAACAGGCAGCGCGGGTGGCTCAACGAGCAAGGGAAGTGGGCATCCCCACCGTTCTCGACGGCGGCAGCTGGAAAGAGGGAGAAGAGGCCTTGCTCCCCTCTATCGATTACGCCATCTGCTCGGCCGATTTCCGCCCCCCCGGGTGCGAGGACAGCAATTCGGTGATCTCCTACCTCCAGGAGTATGGCATCCGCAACCTTGCCATTACTCGAGGCGCGGATTCGGTGGTGGCCGTGAAAGACGGTGACCGCAGGGAATTGCCTGTTCTGGATATCAAGCCCATTGATACATTGGGAGCCGGCGATATCTTTCATGGTGCCTTTTGTCACTTCATCCTGCACCACGATTTTCTCACCAGCCTGGCCCGGGCATCGGAAATAGCCACCCTTTCCTGCACCTCCCTTGGCACACGCAGGTGGATTGAACAGGAAAAATTTATCTAGCCGTAAGGTCACGGCACTGCAGACCCTCTAGCGCTGACGATAGGGAATCTGGCAGTAATCTATTCCCTGGGCCGGTACAATCCCATGCTGCTCAAGAAACATTTTGAGCGAGTTCATAGAGATATTGATATGCGAGGTCGGCCCCAGGTAGCAATGGTCCAGCTGCGGAGGACTGCCGGACTCCCTCTGCAGGCAGAACTCCACATACGGCACCAGCATGGCATTGGCCTCACGAAACAGGATCCGGGAATCACCCCAACTGAGCAGAACCGGAGAAATCAGCCGCCACTCCTGCTCTTCCCGAAAGGAAGGGTGCTTGAGGATGGCCGCTATACGCAGCAGGTCGATCTCTATTTGCTCAAAAATGGTATGATACAAGGCCGACAGTTCTTCGCTGGTCGCGCCCTCCTGCACCTGCTGCTCCACATTGGCCTCCACCGCGTCCACTACATAGGCAATGAGTTGCCGTTGCCGCTCTGGTTCGTATATGCATCGACCAATCTGGAAATGCTGCTTCCTGGCGCATTGGAGAATGTAGTCTGCCGAAAATCCGAGACTTACTCCTTTGCCATGGGTGCTGTACCCTCGCCACTGGCTGAGCAGGTTACCATGCGAGCGGAAGGAGGCCCCGAACAACAGGTGTCCGTTGGTTATTCGATAGGTCACCCAGTCAACAAACTGGCCGAGCAGGTCGGCCTTGCCTTTGCCCTCGGCAAGACGTCGCTGAACTTCCAGGCGAATGAGATCTGCGGCGTGCTTGAGCTCGGCGGAATCATTCATATACCTGACATCACTGGCCCAGAGCTTCTGACTACCGACAATGCCCAGCAATCCGGTGAGGGTGGTATAATGATACAGCAGCCCCTTGGGGTTGTCGCTGAATAGGCGCCTTGTTAATTGACCGATTTGTTCCACCGTACAGGCTCCTTTGTTGTTGTACTGGTATGGGTAGCCACTGGTCCTCTCTTCTGTTTCTGCCCCTTTTGTCAGGGATCGTCCCAGGCGGCTCGACAGACGCGAAGAACCCCTTGAGTTTTTACCCTTCATCTGGTATGGAGCTTTGTCCGTCAGCCCAGTTTCGGAAGACGCGCCTTACGCCTATTGGTCGCAGCCTAACCCTCTGCGGTAGCGATGATTCAGCGTAGCAACCACTCACTTAACCAAGAGTTTTTCATGTATAGAAATTTTAAAATCGTACCCAATATCATATTCGGCCGGGGTTGCTTCACTCAACTCGACGACATACTCAGCGAACGAAGGATCAACCGGGACGCCCCTATTATATTTGTCCTGGATGACGTTTTCAAAGGCAAACCCCTTGAAGGACGCATTCCCTGTAGAGGCAATGACATGATCCTTCATGTCAATGTGGATGACGAGCCGAAAACCGGGTACATCGACGAGCTGGTTGAACGAATCAGGCAATCCTATCCAGTCACGCCGGACGGCATCATCGGCATCGGCGGCGGTTCAACCATGGATATTGCCAAGGCGGTCTCTCTCATGCTGACCAATCCAGGTTCAGCCGCTGACTACCAGGGGTGGGACCTGATCAAGCATCCAGCCGTCTACCATGCCGCAGTACCCACCCTTTCCGGTACCGGAGCGGAAATCTCCCGCACTACGGTGTTGACCGGTCCGGAAAAAAAACTCGGCATCAACTCCGACTACACCCTGTATGACCAGATTGTCCTTGACCCGGAACTCATTGCAGGTGTCCCCAAAGAACAGTGGTTCTATACCGGCATGGATTGCTATATCCATGATGTCGAGTCCCTGGAAGGCACCTACCTCAACGAATTCAGCAAAGCCTACGGGGAAAAATCCATCGAATTGTGCCGGCAGGTCTTTCTGGAGGATCATCCGGAGCGTGACGATAAACTGATGATGGCCTCCTATTTCGGGGGAATGAGCATCGCCTATTCTCAGGTTGGG
Source organism: Desulfogranum aggregans (assembly GCF_055398265.1). Taxonomy (NCBI): domain Bacteria; kingdom Pseudomonadati; phylum Thermodesulfobacteriota; class Desulfobulbia; order Desulfobulbales; family Desulfobulbaceae; genus Desulfogranum; species Desulfogranum aggregans. The sequence goes on from NZ_AP042447.1 coordinate 2,515,070, forward strand.
GCCTGCCATGCCCTCTCTTATGGGCTCTCGTTTGTCCTTGGCACCCACCATGGTATTGGCTGCTGCATTACCTTTGACTACCTGGAAGACATCTATCCTCAAGGGGTGGAGGAGTTTCGAGGCATGATGGAAAAACATGGCATCTCCCTTCCACGCAATCTGACGGCAAAGCTGAGTGCGGAAGAGCTGGAAACAATGACCACGGTCGCTTTGGGCTTAACACCCCTGTGGGAAAACTGTCTGGGTAAGGACTGGAAACAGCAGATGACCAGGGAACGGGTTCTGGAACTCTATCGTCGTATGTAACCCCCGCAATCAACAGGGTTGTCTTGCCTGAGCGGGTAAGACAGCCCTGCAATCACCTACAGCAGTACAGCAGAACCGCTGCACTCCATAGTTCTTAAAAATTGAACACTTTGGCTTCTGCTGCCATATCAATCAGATGGGGCCCTCCGTCAAGCAGCATATTGGGATGGAAATCCGCCTCATCAAGGTTTCTGTTTTTTGCGCACGGCGTACATACGCCAGTTTCAACTTCGTTTTCAACCAGGTAGGGTAAATAGTCTTCAGGACAATCGCCGGTATCGGTTTTCTGGCTACCGTCTTTGGTCTTTATCGCCCAGTCCACCCCGCTATCAATCAGAAACAGGTTGACCTGATGCCCTTTTGAGTGAGCAATTTTTGCAAACTGGAAACAGCGGGTAGCCTTCTCGTTGTCATTGTGCCGCAGTACAAATAAAAAATTCGCCACGTTCTCCTCCTTTTTATCAGCATTTATTGGGTCATTCCAATTCACTACGCTGTTACGCAGGCTATTGAGTAAACGGACTCATTGTTACCAGCATCCGCACAGATTGACAATAGCTACTTCCGGTTAAGTCGTCATTTGCTTTGTCAACTTCGCCGCCTCCGCCTCCTCCTCTCTACACGGCAACTCATGGCACTCCTCATTCAGACAGGGTTCAACATGGATGGTGACATCAGCCCCTTCAATAGCCGCGGCGATCTCTGTCTCCAGTTCATCGGTCAACTGGTGTGCTTCGGCCACGGTCAGATGCTTACAGACCGTTATGTGAAAATCAATCAGCTTATGGGAACCGGCCTTTCGAGTGCGAAGATTATGCACATTCATCAGATGTTTTCCACCATGTGCCCCGATAACCTCCTCTACCTTTCTCCGCGTTGGCTCCGGCAATTGCTCGTCCAGAACCTCTTTTAGACTGAAACGAATCAATTTCAGGGCCTCAAAAAGGATATAACCGGCCACACACATGGAAAGCACGGCGTCGATCCAGTAGAAACGAAAAATCATCATCACCACCACTCCGGCCAACAGTGCCAGATTGGTATACACATCCATGGAGAAATGGAGGGAGTCGGCCGCCAATGCCGACGAATCGGTCTCCGTGGCGACTCTGCGCAGATAACGGCTGATGACAAAGGAAACAATGACGCTTACACAAAGCACCGCTACCCCACCGCCCAGTCCGCCCGGAGCCGAACCGGTTATCAGGCGACGGATGGATTCGAAAAAAATCCACACACCCGAGCCACCGATGATCAGCGACTGTATAAGGGTGGCCATGGTCTCGAACTTGCCGTGTCCATAGGCATGGTTTTCGTCGGCCGGTTGTTCAGCCTGACGAATACCCAGAAAATTCACGCCAGACATGAGAATATCCAGCATGGAATCAATGGCCGAGGAAAGCACTGCCATGGAGCCGGAGAGGATGCCGACAATGAGCTTCATCGCTGCCAGACCGACTGCGGTGGTAATGGAAAATTTTGCCGCCCGGATTTTTCGCTGTGCTAACTGCATGCTGCCACTCATCTTGTATCTATTCCAGCCCCCTGAAGCATCTGGAGCTCACCGAGGCTGACCATGATCTGCACTCCACCAGGTGCTGCCACTTGCCTGCACTGCTGCAGTGTTCCGCCTTTGACCCGGTGAAAAAGGTTCCACTCATCCATCGCCAACACATCCTGCCACCTCCATCCTCTCTCATCATGTGGGAGTCTGGGGCGAACGTGCACAAGTATAGCTTTTTTCTTGATCACGACAACAAAGATAATTAATTTTATATTATTTCCCGAACAGTTACCCGTTTCGGCCGCATACAACCACGGTCATCGACGCTGTTCCTTTCCGCCTCTCTGCAGACCAACTTATGGATATCTGGATCACTACGACCATACTGCTGGCCACCCTGTACCTGCTTGTTACGGAAAAGATATCCGTTGCCTTGACGGCTATCGGCATCATTGTCCTGCTGGTTGTCTCCAAAATTCTTACTCCTCAGGAGGCGGTGGCAGGCTTCGCCAACCCGGCAGTCATCACGGTGGGAGCGATGTTCGTGGTCAGCAAGGGCATGATGCGAACCGGTGGCGTGGAATTTCTCAGCCGACGAGTCATTTCCCTTACCCGAGGCAACACGACGCTGGCCCTGGCAATCATCCTGGTGTCGGTGGCCGTTGCCTCGGCATTTATCAACAATACCCCGGTGGTCATCCTTTTTATACCGGTGATCATGACCATGTGTTGTCAGTTCGGGCTCAGCCCGTCCACCTTTCTTATCCCTATCTCCTACGCCTCGATTCTCGCCGGAACCTGTACACTCATCGGCACCTCCACCAATATCATCATCAGTGACCTCAGCGCAGCTTCGGGATACGCGCCGATTTCCATGTTCGAGCTGTCAATTGTCGGGGTCCCCATCGCTGTGGTCGGTATCTGCTTCCTCCTGTTTGCAGCACCCAGGATTCTGCCGCGGCTGGCTAATCCCGTTTGCCAGATGCAGGATGGAGAGCACCGCAATTACCTCGCCGAACTACAGATTCCCGAGAACAGCGCACTGATCGGCTCCTCCCCAGCCGATATTTTTCAGCAGAAATACCCTTCGATTAATATCCTGGAACTGATTTCCAAGTCCCATATCTATCGCCCTGAACGGGACCGGAAGACCATTTCAGCACAGGACATTCTCCTGGTCAAAGGATCGTTGAACGACCTGGTGGATATCTTGCACAGAGAAGAAGTTGAGCTGCCTTCATCGGAAAAAGGGCTGACGCTGGGCGCCCAAAAAGATGCACCTATTGTCGTGGAGCTGATTATCCCCCCTCACTCTCCCCTGTGTAATCAGCGTCTGCACGGTACCGATATCGCCAAAGACCCAGAAGTACACATCATTGCGGTCAAACGGAGTAACCTCCATATCAGCGAGCACCAGATCCAGGACGTACTCTTAAAAAACGGAGACGTGCTCTTGATCTGGTGCACCGACAGTAAACTGGAGACCATTCGCACCAATGCCGATTACATTGTTATAGAGGATGTCTATGAAGAACTGGTGCATAAACGAAAGGCGGCGTGGTCGATCATCAATTTCGCCGGGATGGTGGGCACAGCCACCCTGGGTCTGGCCGATATCATGACCTGCGCCCTGACCGCCGCATTTCTGATGATCATCACCGGGTGCCTGCAGATGCGCGACGCCTACAAGGCGTTGCAGGGAGAAGTGCTTCTCCTGATTGCCGGCACTATCGCCCTGGGAGCTGCCATGCAGAAGACGGGGGCCAGCCAGCTGTATGCGGAAGCTTTTCTCAACTTTTTTTCCGGCTTCTCGCCCAACATTATCCTGGGAGCGATTATTCTCCTCACCAGTATAAGCACCCAAATTCTCAGCAACAATGCAACCGCGGTCCTGCTGCTGCCGATTGCCATCTCCACTGCCATTGGTATCGGGGTCGACCCCAAGCCCTTTATTATCGGCGTCTGCTTCGGTGCGAGTGCCTGCTTTGCCACCCCGGTAGGCTATCAGACCAATCTGCTGGTGTATGGACCAGGCGGCTACAGTTTTCGGGACTACCTGAAGCTGGGCATTCCGCTTAATATCTTTGTCGTCCTTGCCGGAATGTTCTCCATACCGCTGGTATGGTCATTTTAACCTCAACGGCTGGAGGCCCTATGTTACCGGTTGTTTCCATTTTTTCCGACTATATCTGACCATGGTGCTATTTCATTACCGGGTGTATTGAACAACTCAGCAATGATTATGCAGTGACCGTGCGCTGGCGTCCGTTCCCGCTCCATCCGCAGACACCGGTTGAGGGGCTTCCGCTGTCGCGCCTGTTTGCCGGCTCCACCGTCGACATCGAAGCCATGGGACGCCAGCTGGAGCAGGTTGCACAACAGCTTGGCCTCCCCTATGGCAAACGAACCATGACCTACAACAGTCGACTTGCTCAGGAGCTCGGCCTGTGGGCCGAGTCGCAGGGGAAAGCAGACTGTTTTCATCGGGCGGCCTTCCTCGCCTACTTCCGCGACGGCATCAACCTGGCACTTCCTACGGCCCTCATCCCTCTAGCTGAAGGATGCGGCCTTTCCGCCGCAGAGGCTCAACAGGTTGTTCGTACACGAAGCCTGGCCGAGACCGTTGATCGTGAGTGGCAAACCTCCCGCAAGCTGGGCATTACAGCGGTGCCGACCATCCTCTTCGCCGGCCACCGGCTGACCGGCTTTCAACCCTATGACCGCGTGAAGCAGCTTCTTGATCTTGGGTCGGCTATCCCAAACAACCTGGGATGATTTTTATGCTACCTGAAAAGAGAAAACTGGCGCCCATGCAACCTGTTTCTTTACCAAGGTCAACAAAGCCGTATCCCCTGTTGGTGGTCCGCATGGATGGTCGCTGTATTACCCAATGGCAGAAGCCCTGCACGATTTACGCAAGGAAGTGAAAAAAGGAGTCAGCGTTTTTCATCAACTATGTTATAGAGATGGAGGCGAACGCTTTGCTTTTTTTTATTATTGATTTATAGTGTGGAAACTTTACAGCTTTGTTTTTCAAATCCTAAAGGAGGAAACAATGTCACAGGATCTCAAGAAAATGGAATGTCCCACCTGCCAGGGAAAAGGAGTCATTGACGGTATATGCGAAACCCAAGGTGAATGGCAGGGCACCGGTTCTGACAGCAACGACGGTCAGGTATGCACCCCTGATCAGAAATGCCCGACCTGTAATGGCACAGGCTACATATACGTAGAGAAATAAGCACTCTTCTACGTGTTTGCGTGCGCCCTCTCCAAAGGGGCATGCACGCCTTACATGCTTACCGGATTGCCAGCTCCCCATAGTGCAGGCAATCCGGTTTTTTTTGCCCGGGCTGGACAGCGCCCGGCACCGGCACAGAAGCCGTTGTTGCCGTTCAATAGCCGCGCAGGCGCAGGGGACTCAGATAATCTTTTCCTGCTCCATGTAGAGCACTAAATCCAACATTCGATTGGAATACCCCCACTCATTATCGTACCAGCTCATAACCTTTACGGTCTTATCAAGCACGCGGGTACAGAGACCGTCGACAATGGAAGAGTGCGGGTCACCCTGGAAATCAATGGATACCAGTGGCTCCTCAGTGTAGCCAAGATACCTGTTCGCTGCATTTTTCAGGGCCTTGTTCACCTCAGGTACCGTTACCTCCCGTTCAACCTCCATCACCACATCCACCAGCGATACATCCGGAGTCGGTACACGCACCGCCAGCCCATCAAATTTATTCTTCAATTCGGGAATCACCAGTGCCACAGCTGCCGCTGCCCCGGTTTTTGTCGGCACCATGGACATGGCAGCAGCCCGTGCCCGACGGAGGTCGGAATGGGGAAAATCGAGCAATCGCTGATCTCCGGTATACGCATGCACGGTAGTCATCAACCCTCGCTTGATACCGAAATTATCGAGAATGACCTGAGCCACGGGTGCCAGACAGTTGGTTGTACAGGATGCATTGGAAACCACATGGTGAGTTGCCGGGTCGTATTGGTCTTCGTTCACCCCCATAACAATGGTCTTAACCTCCCCTTTTGCAGGAGCGGAAATTATCACCTTGGCAGCACCGGCGTCGATATGGGACACCGCCGAATCATGGTCACGGAAAAGACCGGTGCATTCCAGAACATACTCCACGCCCCATTCGGCCCAGGGGATGTCGCTGGGTGCCCGATGATTACTGACCGGTATGGTGCGGCCATCAACGATGATGGCATTATCGGCTGCGGTCACTGTTTTTTCATACACTCCCATAATAGAGTCATATTTGATCAGATGGGCCAGGGTGGCAACATCAGTCAAATCATTTATACCGACCACCTCAATTTCCGCAAAAGCCGGATCTTTGCTTAATGCCCTGAATATATTGCGTCCAATGCGCCCAAATCCATTGATTCCGATCCGTATACTCATCTTTTTTCTCCTTTTAAGTGCCAATGCCACCAGGATGATTGCTGCAAAGGAACCAACAGTTCGAGGTCCTGCAGCATTGACGGTTTACGGTAAAATACTCTGTGGATTACCCACCTGCTGAATGGCCGTCTCTCCCTCCATGCAGAACGGAGTAGCGACCAGGGCCAAAAAAAAGCCGCCCTTTACAATGTCTGCCTGCCAAAGACAGCCTTTCCGTCAGCAGTTATTGCCTCAAGCTGGACAACCTTGGCCATTGCTTCGCTGCATTCTTTATCCACAGCCAGAGCCCTTCTGTACATCACCAGGGCCTGATGATACCATTGACTTCGCAGGTAACTCATACCGGCAAAACAAAATCCGTGAGCAACGTTGCCGCCGAACATATCGCTAAATATACGTTCCAGCGGCTCCCCCCATACCTCTGCAAGCATGATTTCCTTTTCGGCAAGCAACCGAACAACCAGCTCGTTTTCCGCCAGAGCTGGCATCATGACACGAAGCAGATAGCAGCCCCTGCCAAAAAGGAGAGCGATCCGTTCCAGCTGATGTTCGGTATCAAGTGCAACTCTTCTAAAAACTCCGGGGATATCGACAAGCTGCGACAACGAAAAATAGGTATCCCCTGTGGTCCTGTCCCGATGACCTTCATCCTGTTCTGCACAGAACACCGCCGGGCCATAATTATTCAACAGGTACAGATTTTCCTTCAACTTCATGGCCTCATGAAAGAGCGAACCGACGAGCCAGTCCACCAGGGAACCAAGCACGTTCTGCTGACGCTCGCTCTCCGGCCAGACTATATGACAAAGATCCTTGAGCCGCCAGAGCAGTCCTCTGCTGCTTTCGGTACCGAGTATTGCCGAAAGTTGCTCATAGAGTGTCTCTCTCAGGGAAGCGGACGACGGCAGCAGCAATACGTCCGCTCCTCGTGCCGCGCCCTGGTAATGATGACGAAAATCTTGATAAAGCGCGCAGTACAACTCATCGACCTCCAGGTAATCGTTCACCACCTGGCGGATAAAAAAACTACTGCGCTTGGTCAGCCATGGGGTTTTGAGCTGCGAGGCTGCAGCTGGAAGCGTATACTGGAGGCTCATTTTTTTTCGCCGGCCCTATCCGGCTCTGCCCGCTGGTAAAGCTCAATGTAGCTATCCATTACCTGCTCCCAGGTATGGTGTTCCAGAATCCTCTTCACCGCCTGCTGCTGCATCTGCATCAAGGTCTCCGGTCGTCGATATACCTCCAGGGCCCTGTCCATGGCCGCTCTCAACGCATCAGGTTCATTCTTTGTATAGGCGAACCCCGTCCGGCCATCCAGCACTTTAACCAATCCGCCCACATGGTGCACGATCGGCAGGTTACCTAGCAGTTGTGCGATATAGTCCGTCAACCCGCACGGTTCATAGAGGGAGGGGACAAGAAAAAAATCACCGGCAGCATAGATTCTGGTGGCCAACGCCGGATCAAATCCCCGAAGAAAACAGAGCCGACCACTGCTTTGCGCTGTATTTGCCAGCCGCTGCAGTTCCGCCTCGACCCCGTGTTCACCAGAACCTAGCACCAGAAAACGGCTGTCTGCACCGGTCTGCAGAAAATACTGAATGCAGTCCAGCAGCAAACCGGTGCCCTTTTGCTGGGTCAGCCTGCCAATAAAGGTAAACAGCGGCGGATGGACAGCCTCTGCAAGCCGACCGAACTGTTCAACATGCTCCCACTGGCGAATTGCGGCGATTTCGCCCACTAAATCCTCTTTACACCGCTCTTTACCGGCAAATTCCCCACCAAGGATATCGAACGAGGCCGGTAATCCTAATTTTTCCGCATCGGCCGGGTAAAAGGAATCCGGATTGATGCCGTTGGTTATGCCGTGCAGCTTCACCTGCCGTTCTTTGAGATGATGTCCCAGCCAGCCCGTCCTGACATCCTCCACCGTCTCCTGCAGTTCATGGGCATACTGCTCACTGACGGTGTTGAGCACCGCGTAATCGGCAGCCGCGACAAATGGATCAAAACTTTCGGCAAGCAGATTGGCCTGAATCACGCCTGCAGGTAATCCGCTAACAGCCTGGGCAAATGCAAGATCCGCCACCTCCTGATGATAACCGACGCCAGCATTGTGAACGGTAACCACCGCTCCGGTTTGACGAAAAAAGTGGCGATACCCGTCGATCTCCCGCATCATGGCGGGCAGCAGGGCCGCGTGTCCGTCATGACAGTGGACGACCCATGGCGCTTCATCCAGGAGCAGCATCAGGGTAAGCGCCGCTTTCTGGTGCAGAATGTTCATGGCAAAATAATCATAATGCCCTTTCCCCTGCTCCTGCCAGGAAGTCTGCTGCTGTTCTGCTGCCGTATAGGTATATATTCCCTGCTTTTCTCCGAAGCGATCGGCCTCCAGGAGATACACAGCTACCTTATTCAACCGGCCATGCCAGACCGCAACCTTCTCCCGCCGTTCTTCCTCAGGATAGTGCATGGCCACACTGAAGCAATTGGATACGTCGTTCCCGCTGATACGGCCAGGAGCGGTACCGGCAATGGCAAGGGGTTCGAACCCCTTTTCCGATGGAGATATAAAACCATACCTCGGCAGAACCACCCGCACCTGGTATCCTTTTGCAGCCAGGGTCTCCGCCAGTTGACGGCAAACGTCCTTTACCCCACCCGCTCCTGCCAGCCCGTCATATTCCCGGCTGACCATCCAGACGGTCCTGGTCGCAGCTTGTTGTTTCTTGTTTCTTTTCACCTGTATGCTCGATGCTATTATTCGCTGTAAAGCTCAGTTTCCCCCCCAAGGGGGTGACCGGCCGGGGTGATCGAGGAAATGTACCCTTCTTTTATCAACCTGTGCAGCAGCGATGCCGCCAGGGCTTCCGGTTTGCCGCCCGCAGTATCAACAACCAGGTCCGAACCGGCAGCATAGAGCGGTGTTCGTCTAGCCAGTACCTGGACAACCTCCTCCTCAATGGAATTGTCTGTCAATGGCGGCCGTTGGCCTGCCGTCTGTCGATCAGCGCTCATACGCCTGAGGATAGTGTTGACATCGGCTTTCAACCAGACAACCACATACCTTGTCCGCAGCTGACTCCAAATGTCCTCGTGTTCAATGGCACCGCCACCAACTGCCAGTACAGTCAACCTGTTCCCGATCATCTCGCTCAGCAGGAGACGTTCCATTCTTCTGAACGCCTGCCATCCATGCGCAGCAACAATTTCCGCCACCGTCTGCCCCTGCTGTCGACAGAGCTCAGCATCGGTATCCACAAACCGATATCCCAGCCTGTCGGCTAACATCCTGCCGATCAGTGACTTGCCGGTTGCCCTGTATCCGGTCAAGAGAATGTTTTCCTTGGTATTGCTCATAATCATTTTCAACCGGAAAGAAAACCAGCCTCTGCCGGATCAGAGGTCTCATGCCCTTTTTGTAACTACGCAGCAGCACCCCAACTCTTCACGATCTGCCCACCTACTCATACCCATGTGCAGCTAATCGGTCAGCCTGGGAAATATTTGGAGCACTTCTAAACAGTTACAGGCAAAAATAGAGTGACAGCTTGTAGACCTTCGCTGAATAGTTGCTCATTTTTTCCTTTTCTTTTTCAAATGCTGCTCTTAATGTATCCTCAACTGAGATTTTTTCAAGATTCAAACAAGATAGGCTATGGAATACAAGGATTATTACCAGATACTGGGAATCGAGCGGGACGCAACTCAGGAGCAGGTGAAACAGGCCTACCGCAAAGGAGCTCGCAAGTACCACCCGGATGTCAACAAGGCCCCGGAAGCGGAAAAAAAATTCAAAGAGATCGGCGAGGCCTATGAAGTCCTGAAAGATCCGGAGAAACGAGCCGCATACGACAAGTTCGGCAGCAACTGGGAAAACGGTCAGGACTTTGAACCGCCGCCAAACTGGGACGCCGGTTTTCAATTCAGCGGGACCGGCTACACAGGAGCTGACCCAACCGGCTTCAGCGATTTTTTCGAGTCCCTGTTCGGCCATACACATTTTGGCGGTCGGAACCAGCGGACGACCTTTCGCATGAAGGGCGAAGATCAGCATGCCAAGGTAATGCTGCACCTTCGGGACGCCTTTCACGGCACACGGCAGACCCTGAACCTGAACCGTTCCACCATCGATGCCCAGGGAAATGTCGTTACCACCCCGCACACTCTCCATGTCGCTATTCCCAAAGGCGTTATCGAGGGGCAACGTATCCGTCTCGAAGGCCAGGGCGCCCCGGGATATGGCGACAGCCCAGCTGGCGATCTCTACCTGGAAATAGCCTTTTATGAAGACCCAGTTTTCCATGCCGAAAAACGCGATATTCATATGACCTTACCTATCACCCCATGGGAAGCGGCTCTGGGAGAAACGGTCACCGTACCCACCCTTGACGGCCAGGTTCAACTGAAAATACCGCCCGGTTCACAAGGAGGAAAAAAGCTCCGATTAAAAGGCAAGGGGTTGTCCACCGCACGACAGAGCGGCGACCAGATAGTCACCCTCCGGGTTGTGGTCCCTGAAGCGGTAACTGAAGAGCAGAAAAATCTCTACACCGCCATGGCTGAACTCATGCCGACCAACCCTCGCAGGAACCTGGGAGCCTGATATGGGAGAAAGAAAATATTTACACGGCACCGTCCTTGACGAAGATATCCAGTGCAGTCTCGCTGAACTCTGTCATTTTTGCGGAGTACCGGCAGAAATCATTCACGAGATGGTCGACGAAGGGTTAATCTCTCCCCATGGTGACTCCCCCGGAGAATGGCATTTCACCTTCCTGGAGATCAGACGTGTACAGACTGCCGTCCGCCTGCAGCATGACCTGCATGTCAACCTGCCGGGATGCGCCCTTGTGCTGGACCTGATGGAAGAGCTTGAAGAGCTTCGCCTGCGCCTACGCAGGCGAAGCTAATCCGAAAAAGCCTGACAGTGTGATTGTGGACACCCCCTTTTCGCTGCTCCTTCGACTCGATCCGCTCTCTGCCGCACTGCTTGGACTGGCAACAGGATTGCTGCTCGCTCCGATTCTTTTTGCACTCTATACCGGTCGACTGCGGCGACGGCTCCTGCGAACCGAACTCGGCCTGGAACAATGCATCCGGGAAAACAGCCGACAGGAAGAATTAACCCAGCGCCTGCGCCGTGAACGGGATGAACTCCGGCAGGCCTATGAGGGCCTCGGACGAGACAACGGGGCCCTGCGTGCCAGATGTTCCGGCCTTGAAGACCTGCTTGAGGAACGAGACCTGCTGCTGGAAGCTACCCAACGGCAGATTGAACAGCGATTCGAATTTCTTGCCAGCGACATTCTCACTGAAAAAAGCTCCCTGATCAACCAGCAGCACGAGTCGACCTTGAAGCTGCTGCTTTCACCGTTTCAGAAGCAGCTTCAGGAGTTCCATCGGCGAATCGACGATGTTTACGACCGCGAGGCGCGTGATCGGGTTGCCATGATAAAGGAAATCGAGCAGCTTCGGCAGCTCAACCTGCGTCTGAGCAACGATGCGGTCAACCTGACCGAAGCACTGCAGGGAAAAAATAAACTTCAGGGTCAATGGGGAGAAATGATCCTGGAGAAAATCCTTGAGGAGTCGGGGTTACGCAAAGGCAGGGAATATTCTCCCCAGGCATCCCTGCAGACGACCTCCGGCTCCAGGCGGCAGCCGGATGTTATTGTCCACCTGCCGCAGCAACGTGACGTCATTATCGATGCCAAAGTCTCCCTCAAAGCCTACACCTTTGCCCACACGGAACAGGACCAGCAGCAGCGAAAACGTCTCATCGACCGTCACCTCAGTTCTATCAACAAGCATATCTCCTCCCTGTCCGGTAAACACTACCACCAGCTGGAGGGCGCCAACAGCCTGGAGTTCGTTCTGCTGTTTATCCCCATTGAAGGTGCGTTTCAGATGGCACTGGAACATGACGCCACCCTGCTCACCAGAGCGACACGCAAGCAGATTGTCCTGTGCAGCCCTTCGACCTTGCTTGCCATATTGCGCACCATCCACCACCTGTGGCGGATTGATGATCAACACCGAAACGGTTTAATCATTGCCAAACAGGCAGGGAATCTTTATGATAAATTTGTTGGGTTTGTACAAACATTTGAACAGATCGGGGTACGTCTCGACCAGTCTCAACAGGCTTGGAGCCTGGCCAAAAAACGGTTGAGCAGCGGTCAGGGAAACCTTATCCTGCGAGCAGAGCGTCTCAAGGAACTGGGTATTCAAACCGAAAGAGAGCTGGCGGACGCACTCAAGGAGTCCCCGGCCACACAAGGAGAAAAACAATGAAATATATTACTGTAACGGCAATCATCCTGTTAGCCCTACTCACGGCCTGCGCCGATATGAATAAAGCCCAGAAAGGAGCGATCGGCGGGGCAGCCGGTGGCGCACTCATTGGACAGATGATCGGCCACAACACCGAGGCGACCCTGATAGGAACTGCCGTTGGAACCATGCTCGGCTACATCGTCGGTAATGAAATGGACAAGTATGACAAAGAGCAAATCAACCATGTCTACGAACGTGGCATTTCCAACCAGCGTTCTTCCTGGATTAATCCTGATACCGGTAACCAGTATGCCGTAACCCCGCAACCTGCATTCCAGACCCCCTCCAACCAAATTTGCCGAAAGGCAGAAATAGAGGCGGTTATCGACGGGAAAAAACAGACCACCTACTCTACCGCCTGTCGCGATGCCAATGGCCAGTGGCAGTTACAGTAAGGGGAAAACATGGTGTATGGCAATTTTGGCGTCCAGACCGCCAGTGCTATGGAAATGATTGATGTGACCAGGCAACTGCAGCATGTGGTCGCGGAAAGCGGGGTGAACGAGGGCCTGCTTACTGTTTTTAACCCGCACACCACCGCAGGGGTAACCATCAACGAAGGGGCTGACCCGGATGTGCAGGACGACCTTCTCGGCGCGCTGCAGGCCATAGTCTCCCAGCGCTACCCTTACAAACACAGGGAGGGGAATTCCCCCTCCCATGTCATGGCCACCTTGACCGGCAGTTCGGCCGCAATTTGCATTGTCGATGGAAAACTGCAGCTCGGCACCTGGCAGCGGGTCTTTTTCTGCGAATACGACGGACCGCGCAACCGGCAACTCAGCTGGCAAATACTGCCGGGTTAACACCACAGGTACCCCAGGAGACCCCATGCTGTTCGGACTCAACCGCCAGACAGACGAACAATCCATCAGGGAGCTGCTTGAACATGTGGCGCAGAGAGAGGTTACCGAGGTACTTCTTCCCCGCATGAGCGATGAAGAGATGACCCGACTTGCCGACCTGTTGATGGATCTGGTACGCACCCACCTCTCCCATGCCGAATATCATCGTCTGCTGCTCAAGGATGGCCACCACAGTCACTGATGACAGGTTGCACTCACCCTTTCCTCCTGTGGGAATATTCCATGTCGCAGACAGTCAGCCTGCGCTCTTTGCTTGATCAGTCTACTCCACAGCCCTTCACTTCATGGAACGATTGCAAAAATTTCTCGCCCAGGCAGGGGTAGCTTCCCGCCGGGGGGCCGAAAAACTGATCCTTCAGGGGCGCATCCGCGTGAACAACCGGGTTGTCACCGAAATGGGACAAAAAATCGATCCCGACAATGACACCGTCAGCTTTGACGGACGCCGGGTTACTCTGGAAAAAAAACTGTATCTGCTGCTCAATAAACCGGCAGGATACGTCACTACCCTTTCCGACCCCCAGGGGCGGCCGATTGTCACCGATCTGCTGCCGGAGATCTCAGCCCGTGTTTTTCCCATCGGCCGGCTTGACCTTGAAACCGAAGGCGCCCTCATACTGACCAATGACGGTCAGCTCGGTAACTATATCCTCCATCCCCGGTATGAGGTAAAAAAAACCTATGAGGCAACCGTACGGGGCATCCCTTCCCATGACAATATCACGCGCCTCAGCCGTGGTATTGTCATAGAGGGTCGTAAAACTTTTCCTGCCACCTTGCGATTTTTGGAAAAAAAACGGTCACAATCGAAAATAGAGATTATTATTCATGAAGGGAAGAAGCGGCAAGTCCGTAAAATGTTTCAGGCAATCGGACATCCTGTGATCCATCTGCGGCGAACGGCCTATGGAGGCCTTCAACTGGGGAGTCTTTCCATTGGAAAATATCGGACTTTAAGCCTAAAAGACCTAAAAAAAGTGTTTTCGGGAAAAATTCCCTTTACAATCAAAAACATACCTGCTTAAATTTTCTAAGCTTTACCATTGCAGCTCCTGTTTCACTGTATTCACCCAGCAGACATAAGAATACGATAGTCCCGGACAGATACCGATCGATGAAAAGGGGAGACAGATATGAATAAATCCGAACTGATTGAAGCGCTGGCAGAAGAGATGGATATTCCCATTCGCGAAGCTGCCTCCATTACCAACACCATCATAGAGACTATGAGTGATGCCCTTGCCAGGGGGGAATCCATTGAGATACGTGGATTTGGCAGTTTTGTGGTCAAAGAATATGAATCGTACGTTGGCAGGAATCCAAAGACAGGGGAAAAGATCAAGGTCTCTCCCAAAAAACTCCCCTTCTTCAAAGTAGGCAAAGATTTACGCGAGCAGGTCAATAAGCACAAAGGTTAACCTGCGGCAGTACATCTTCCCCTTTACTCGCTCATCGTCACCTCACCCACCAGGTCGTAGATGTGTGCCTCGCTTATAGCAACCTGGACAATATCACCAGCATTGACGTGACCGCTGGTGATATAGACACAGCCGTCAATATCAGGTGCCTGAAAACGGGAACGTCCTTCGAGCAGTAAATCGCTCTCACGACTGACGCCTTCAATCAGTACCGGTTCCACCCGACCGACAAAGCGTTGTTGTCGTTCCCTGCTGATCCCCGACTGCAAGTCCATCACCGCATCAAACCTTTCCTTTTTTATTTCCTCTGGAACTTTATCCTGCAATCTTGCGGCAACACTTCCTTCCTCATCCTGGTACTCAAACACCCCGACATGGTCCAGTTGCCACGTGGCAAGTGCATGGAGTAAAGTCTGCATATCCTCCTCGGTCTCTCCGGGAAATCCTACCATGATCGTCGTTCGCAACGCGCAATCAGGCAACAAGGTGCGTACCTGGTTTACCAGCCTGTCGAGGTCCTGCTTTCCGTATGGACGATTCATTCTGCGCAGCACCCGATCACTTACATGCTGCATCGGGATATCGAGGTAGGGGACGATACGCGGTTGTTCGGCCATCAGCTGCAGGAGCGCGTTGTCGATGCCGGAGGGGTAAAGGTAGAGCAGGCGAATCCATGGAACCGTCGTCTGAGCAAGCAGGGCCTCAAGGAGTGTCACCAGCCCGGTACGACCATCCTCGAAGTCCCGGCCATAGGCTGTCAGATCCTGGGCGATGAGGGTCAACTCCTTTACCCCTTGATCGGCCAGATGGACTGATTCAGCAACGAGATCATCGATGGTTCTGCTCCGTAAACCGCCGCGAATAGATGGGATCATACAGTAGGTGCAACGGTTGTCGCACCCTTCGGTGATTTTTACATATGCTCGAAAAAACGGCGTGGAGACTTTACGCGGCACCGTGGCGTCCATCAGGTAGGTGGACCGCTCACTGACAGCCATAGTCGTTGTACCCTGTGAATGGGCGGCAAGTCGCTGGACAATCTCGGGAAACTCATCAACGCCAAGAAATATATCGACCTCCGGCAATTCTTTGGCCAGCTCATCCCTGTAACGCTGAACCATGCAGCCGGTAACCACCAGCAACCGCTCAGGACGCGACTCTTTATATGCTGCCAGGTGAAGAATCTCATCCACAGCCTCCTCGACTGCCGGCTGGATGAATCCGCAGGTGTTGACCAGCAGCACTTCAGCTTCTTCCGGGGCCTCGACCACCTGGTATCCGCCTCCCTCGAGCAGAGCGAGCATGACCTCTGTGTCGATCAGGTTTTTCGGACATCCAAGGCTGACGATGTAAATGGATCTGTTTAACATGTAAATGCTCCTGAATGGGCTGCCTCGCACAAGACGGCCAGCAGACGTTGAGAGGTGGAACGAAACCCTTTGCGGTTATAATGGGGACGCCATGGGGTATGATACAGTTCATCGGAAACCAGCATCACCGCAGCCAGCTCTACGCCACGAAAGGCAGCGACCGCACTGAGGCCGGTATATTCCATATCCACTCCACAGACCCCCTCTTGCGCCACCTGCTCCATCTGGCAGTGGGTCTCGCGATAAACAGCGTCGGTGGACCAGACCAGGCCGCAATGCACTGCGGATTCGGTCTGCTGCTGCACGACTGTCTCTACCTGCTTGCGGAGCATGACAGGTGGAGCAAATCCTGTAGAGCCGGGATAGTGGGCACTTGTCCCTTCAGCGCTGATGCCTCCTTCAGGTATGAGGATATCGCCGACCTTGACGCGCCGGTCAACCGCTCCGCACCATCCGTAAACGATAATAATCCGGGCGCCGAGGGCAATGCATTTTTCCAGGCACATGGCGGCCATGGGCGCGCCAACGGCAGGCCCGGCAACAAAAAAACGGGAAGAGGCATACAGGGAGGAATGGAATAAGAATTGACGGCGCAGGTCATAGGCTGACGCAAGTGCGGTAAAGGAACCTGCATCCGATGGATTAACCGCAAGAATACCGACGGCAGGCAACAGCGGCTCACCCTTGCCCTGCACTGGATTGATAACGCATGTTTCCATAGTATTGCACAAAAAAAAAGCTGCGGCTTGGAGCCGCAGCTTTAGATAAGCGATTTCGCTTGATCTGTCTACTTACATACCAAGGGCAGCCTTGAATGGGTTAGCGTAGAGCAGGATAAACGCAATAACCAGACCATAAATCGCGATAGACTCACAGAGTGCCATACCAAGAATCATGGTGGTGGTAATCGCACCTTTTGCTTCGGGATTACGAGCAACACCGTCACACGCGCCGCGCAGACCATTACCCATACCAACACCTGCACCATGACCAGCCAGACCGATACTCAGGGCAGCACCTATACAAATCAAAGCGATTGCAATTTCCATTGTCTTACTCCTCCATTAGTTAAAAATATATATTGGCCTTCTTCGTTACTTAAACACAATTGTTCATTACTACGTTATACGATCAGTGTGCGTGTTCCATCGCTCCCGCGCAGTACAGGACCGCAAGAAGAACGAAAACCACTGCCTGAATAACACTCACCAGGACACCGAGACAGAGAATTGGCAGGGGGGCAAAAAAAGCACCAGCAAGCATAAACAGTACGGCGAGCAGTACTTCCTTTGCAAAAATGTTTCCGAAAAGACGCATGGAAAGTGATATCAGTCGAGCAAAGTTACTGATAACCTCCAGGAGAAACATGAAGGGCGCCAGCGCCTTGCTTGGCCCCATGAAATGTTTGTAGTAGCTGAGACCATGGGTCTTAAACCCGAGCACATGATGGGTAATCCAGACAATAATCGTCATTCCCAAGGTAATATTCAGGTTGGATGTCGGTGACATGAACCCTGGAATCAGCCCTATCATGTTCGCCAGGATAATATAGAAGAAAAAGGTCGCCATCATGGGGAACAACATTTTCGCCCCCTCTTCTCCCAGGTTTTCGGTAAAAAAGTCCATTAACCCGCCGATCATGACTTCCCAGAAATTCTGTCCGCTGCCCGGCACCATCTCCAGTTTGCCCATGGTCAGTTTCGGCACGATAATCAGAAATGCCATAACCAGCCAGGTATAGGTCATATAGGGGGTACAGAGCTGTTCCAGCAAGTTATGTCCGGTGACCGTATGTGGCACCGGAAGTCCAAGCTTTTCCAGAATAAGTGAAATAAATAATATTGGATGTTCCATAACCTACACGCTCCTCAAACTTTGCTCGGAATAAAAGTATTTACCTCTGCTCAGTACCGTCCCTATCACACTGAGCATAACTGTAGCCAGGCCGAGACTAAGGCCGATCATATTGATCGGCAGTCTGGCGACCAACAAGATCAACAATAAGCCCAACACAATCAGGCGGGCATAAAACTTGATGAAAAACCGTATCTTCTCTGTTCGTGAAACAGCTGCTGCATGGCTGCCGGCAACGCTTACTTTATCGAGTAGTTGCTCAAGATCCTTTTTCAGCAAAAGAAAACTGCTGTTCACCAGCACGCCGCCTATGCAAACGGAAACACCAAACTGTTTATCGATGAGCATCCAGCCGACAGTGGTCATCACTGCCAGCAAGAGCCAGGTACACCCGGTCACTGATCGAACCAGCCTTTTGCCGGGATCGACCTTTTGCTCTTTTCTTCTGTTCTTATTTACCATCCGATATCTTCCTGGTCAGTTGCCACAGACTCCTGAACCCGGCTGCAATACCAAACCCGAGAAAAACAAACGTTAAATAGGGAACCGTTTTTCCATCAAAAACCTTATTATCAAGAAACCAACCGATCCCAAAGCCTACCAGAATAGAGAAGACAAAGGTCATGCCAATTTGGCTGTACTCGGCAAGCTGCCTGAACATTTCTCTCCGATCATCAGACATTAACCGAAACACTCCCTTCTCGTAGAGGTTCAACATTTCGAGCTACTGGTATCATGCACAACAACCAAAGGCAAGATTTTTTTATTTAATTCATCAATTTTTTGAATGACGACTCAATCACATTCAATGCTTTTTCCAAATGAATACGCTCATGTGCCGCCGAAATAAACATCGCCTCAAACTGAGAAGGTGCCAGCCAGATTCCGCCTTCCAGCATATTTCTGTAGTGTTTTCCGTACATTTCAGTGTCTGCCCGCATGGCGGACTCAAAATCGATCACCGGAGTATCGGTAAAAAAGCAGGTCATCAGCGAACCGATTCGATTGAGTACGGTCGGTACCGGTGAGGCGTCGGCAATTTGTTGTAGCTGGGTTCCAAACCACTCAGCCTTTTCTTCCAGGTCCCGATAAAAATCAGGCGTCTGCAGCAGGCGCAGCATGGCCAGCCCCGCAGCCATTGCCAAAGGGTTGCCGGAAAGGGTGCCAGCCTGATATACAGGACCATCCGGAGCGATATTGTCCATTATCTCCGCCTTTCCACCATAGGCGCCGACCGGCAGTCCGCCACCGATAATTTTTCCTAAACAGGTAAGGTCCGGCACGATGTTAAAACGCTCCTGCGCCCCGCCCAGCGCCAACCTGAAACCAGTGATCACCTCATCAAAAATAAGGACAATACCCAGCTCCGCTGTCAGTTGGCGTAGCTTACGGACAAAATCCATATCCGGTACCACCACTCCCATATTGCCTGCCACCGGTTCAAGAATAACGCATGCAATATCGAGGCTCTGGTCGCGTAGAGTCTGTTCAAGCACCTCTTCATTATTATAAGGGATGGAGAGGGTATTTTTGACAATGTCGTCGGGGACACCAGGGCTGCCGGGAATACCGAGGGTTATGAGGCCAGATCCGGCTTTGACCAGAAAGGAGTCGGCATGTCCGTGATAACACCCGTCAAATTTGACCACCATATTTCTTCCTGTGTACCCGCGGGCGAGTCGCACGGCGCTCATGGTTGCCTCGGTCCCGGAATTAACGAAACGCACCTTTTCCATGGAAGGGACGCTCTTACAGACCAATTCCGCCAGCTCCACTTCAAGCGGAGTTGGCGCGCCAAAACTCGTCCCCTGCAACGCAGCATTTTGAACGGCTTTCACAACATCGGGGTGGGCATGACCGGCAATCATAGGCCCCCAGGAACCGACAAAATCTATAAAAGAATTGCCATCTACGTCAGTAACCGTACAACCGGATGCCTGCTTGATAAACAACGGATCACATCCCACGGATCTGCAGGCCCGTACAGGGGAATTCACCCCCCCGGGAATCACAGCTTGAGCATGAGCAAAAAGGGCTGCAGAGCGATCAGTATTCATAATAATATAACTCCAGATAAGATATCTTCAGGAAAGACAGTTATGCAAAAATAGACAACGACTATACCACCGTCGGTTTTACCATGTCAAAATGAAAAGGAAAACCACTATGACAACTTGACAGGATACCATTAATGCTAATTTTCTCTTGTCACGTTCATACGCTCAAGGTAAAATATCCATTTATGCTGCTAACTCACATAACCATTGAGAATTAAATATTTTACCCCAACTCTACCTCAATGGCTGCAACAAGGAGAAAACAAGATGGCAAGTGACAAGGTAATGCACGTATCTGACAGTGAATTCGACGCAAAAGTCATAGGCAATGAACTCCCTTGCCTGGTAGATTTTTGGGCCCCCTGGTGCGGTCCCTGCAAAGCCATAGGACCGGTAATCGATGACCTTGCCGACGAATTTGACGGTAAAGTACTTATCGCAAAAATGAATGTGGATGACAACCCTGCGACACCGGGTAAATTCGGCATTCGTGCCATCCCCACGCTCATCCTGTTCAAAGATGGTGAAGTTGTCGACCAGATCACCGGTGCAGTTGGAAAAAGTCAGCTGCAGGATCTGATGAACAAAGCCGTCTAGTCAATACACCCTGCAACGGTTCTCTGCTCATTCCGACAGAGAACCGTTTTTTCTTCCGTCCGTTTCCCAGCCCCGACGGATTGCTGGAGCACACTGCGGAAGAATCTTTCTTCCCGACCAAACAGCAGCTCATCATCGACCATTCCACCGTTTTCCTGCGCAAAGAACAGCTGGCAAGCACGAAACAGGAGGCACCATGAAACGAATCCGACACACCAGCACCGCTTTAGCCCCCCTGTTGCTGACGCTGCTGCTCTTGCTTTCAGGGTGCGCAACCTTTGAAGGAATGTTTGACAGCATTACCTTCGGAGAGCAGGAAGAAATAAAAGGTTCGCCGGAGGTCCTTATCGATGAGGGGATGGATGCGTATACCGTTGGTGATTATGAACGGGCGATTCGCGCCTTTGAACGCATCCTTGACGAATACCCTTTCAGCGAGCAGGCCATGCTGGCCGAACTCAAAGCTGCTGATGCCCACTATTACAATAAATCCTACCTGGAGGCTAAGCTCCTCTACCAGGAATTTGAAGAACGCCATCCGACCAACGAGGCCATTCCCTACGTCATTTTTCAGATCGGGATGTGTGACTTTACCCGGTCTGACAGAATTGACCGGGACATCAGTGGAGCGCAGGATGCCATTAAATCATTCTCCCGCCTTCTGCGAGCTTTTCCCAACTCGCCCTACAGCAAAGAGGCGAAAGCAAGGATTCAGGCTGCACGCGACTTTCTGGTCAACCACGAGTATTTTGTGGTTGTCTTTTATGTGAAAACCGAAAAATACACGCAGGCCATACATCGACTCAAATATCTGCTGGCCGTGTATCCCGACGCCACCATTGCCCCCAAGGCCCAGGCCCTGCTGGAACGACTGGAAGCCGGCGAGCCTCCGCGATGGGGATTAAACAGATGGATGCCGGATATTTCCATGCCTTCCTGGACCTTGTGGGAGGAAGACGAGAACCAAGAGCCCGCAGCTCCGCCCAAAGAAGAAGAATAAACACTGGCCATCCCGATCTCCTTGGTCCAGGCAGTTGAACGACGATCAACTGCGGGCATCCAGGAGGCAAATCACCCCACGAGTTGAGCCACTTGTTCCACCAGTGAAGCGATATCCTTCCCGGTATCAAGCACGAACAGCCCCTCGCCAGTTCCCTTTTCCGGAGCAGCAAAGGTACTGAGTTGATGCAGGTATATCTCCCAGCGCCCATCTGATACAGCCTGACTATCCTGCGCCCGTTCCTCAAGCCGCCGCCGAATTTCTGCCCGTGAACAGTGGCAATAAATAAAGCAGGCAACAGCATTACACCTTTGGGCAACCTCCTGCACAGCCGCCCTCTCCTCCTCCCGGCTATAGGATCCATCAAGGATAACCGTTTGGCACCCTCTGGAGAAATCGACGACCGCCATGTCCAGCATCCGGGCGTAGGTTTTTTCGGTCAAGGCAGCACTATAAATCCCCTGGCCCACCGGATCAGGTCGGGAATCAGTTGGGGCGAGTCCGGCCAGCTGCTTGCGGACCCTGTCGGTATTGTAGTATGGAAGGTTTTTACGTGTCGCATACGCGCCGGCCAGGGTGGATTTTCCGGAGGCGGTCATGCCAAAAAAAACAACGAGATGTCTGGCCATCAGCTATTCCTCAAGCCCTGCTCTGCAGAGTTTATTGTTTGCCCGCTGCATACCGGTGGGCAAGAGCAAAGTAACGGGCCGCACTTTCACGATTGGCCTGGCGGACGCTATCCTCGACGCCTGAATCTGCAGCGGTAAAAAGACCTATCTTTCCTCGGACATAGGCACGATAGGCTTTATAAAAATCCAACATCTCTACCAGGCCCGGATCCTTCGCCGCCTGACAAAAACGCTCGATGAAAAGCTGAGAGTAGTTTTCAAGGCCGTGATAATCAAGATCCATTGCCAAAAAAGCGACATCGCAGGCAACATCATGGAAGCGAAAACGTTCGTTGAATTCAATACAGTCGTAAATGTAGGCATGTCCCTGACTCAGACAGATGTTCACCGAGTGCAGGTCACCATGGCAATCACGAATATGGTTGCCGGCTATGCGGCGGTCAAACAATTCGGCGTCGGCCAGTACGGATGTGGAATAGGCACGGATATCTTCAAACTGTTGTGCTGACAGTTCACCCTGTCCTACAAAAGAACGTGTCTGCTCAAAATTCTCCAGCACATTGACCCCTACGGCCTCAGCGGTGCCGAAACGATTGATTTCTTCACCGGTGGCTGCCTGGTGGTAAAAAGGAACCAGCGTGTCGACAATGGTTTCCAGATGATGTTCTCGCAGTTGGCCATTGGCAATGAGGTTTGGCATCATGTGCTCTTCCGGCATGCGTACCATCTTCACTCCATATTCCACGACCTCGCCGGAACCATTCAGAGCAAAGGCACCGTGATCACGGGTAAGCTCTACCACCTCCAGATATATTTCAGGACAGAGCCGCCGGTTCAGGGTAAGTTCCTGGTGACAGTAATGCCGTCGTTTTTGCAGATCTGAAAAGTCTAAGAAGCCAAAATCAACCGGCTTTTTAAACTTATACACAAAGTCTCCCGCCACCAGGACATAGGATATGTGGGTTTGGATAAGCTCCACCCCTTCAGTCGAATGCGGATACAGTTTCGGCTGAAGAAGAGCCTGAATAAAATCGGGGAGTGGTTGGTGTGTCATTGCATTGTGCCTCAATCAGTATATGGTATGGTAATGAAGTTGTTGTAAAAAAAATCACTCTACCAAAACAGTGTGGATGCGTAAACAGCGGTTTCTGCCACTACTGGATGGCGTCCACACCAGGACTCCGGTTTCTCCACCTTCATGAACGAACAATATCTTTTCTCCCTCCTTGAGCAGTTGCAGCAGGGAAAGCTTGACGTCCCGGATATCATGGATCAACTGCGCCTGCTTCCCGGAGAAGCATTCTCCGATGTACAGCTCGATCACCATCGTGCCCTTCGCACAGGGATCCCCGAAGTCATCTTCGGGGAAAGGAAGAGCAAAGAGCAGCTGGTTGCCATCATCGAAAGAATGCTGTCCACCCCATCGGTTGTACTCGGAACAAGGGTTTCAGCACCGAAGGCTGCTTTTGTCTGTGAGCGTATTGCCGACATCACCTATCACCCCACGGCCAGGATGCTCACCGGCAACCGGCAACACATCCCCCGCAACCGTTCCAGGGGAACGGTCATCATCACTACTGCCGGCTCATCTGATATGCCGGTGGCAGAGGAAGCCAGATTGACGCTGGAACATTTTGGTCACCCGGTAGAAACTATTTATGATGCCGGGGTGGCCGGCATCCATCGGATCCTGAGCAAAAGAGACATGCTCCAGCGGGCAACCGTCGTTATTGTTATTGCCGGCATGGAAGGGGCGCTACCGTCGGTAGTCGCCGGCATGACCGGTGCTCCGGTAATCGGTGTCCCGACAAGTGTTGGTTACGGCACAGGTGCCGGTGGATACGCGGCGCTGCTGGGGATGCTCAACAGCTGCTCTCCCGGACTGGCGGTGGTGAATATCGACAACGGGTTTGGCGCAGCCTGCATGGCTGACGCCATCAACCGCAAAAAAAATATCGATTAACTCCGTTCCCTCCCGTAAAAACGCCATCTGCCCATTGCAGTCTGCTCGCTATCATCGTATAATCGTTTCTTTTTGCATATATACATTTAACCTTTCCTTATTCTCCTAACAGGCATACTTTCAATGAACACCTCCCTGAAGATGAAGATCGGGCTGCTCCTTGTCCTGGTGCTCTTTTCCTGCATGACCCTGGCGCCGTCCTTTTATCCCAATGCCCCTCAATGGTTGAAAAAATACTTCGCCCCGGAAGGCCTTAAACTTGGGCTTGACCTTCAGGGCGGCATGCACCTTGTTCTTCAGGTCGACCTGGAAAAGGCCATTGAGAACTCGCTCGACCTGGCGGCCGCTGACCTCAAAGACGGTTTGGCGGAACAACAGATCACAGCGGTGCGGATGCGTTCGGACGACCTTTCCCGAGTGGTGTTTACCTTGCCCAACACAGGAGCAGTCGATACCGTTCGCCAAACCCTTGCCGATGATTTCCCCAACCTGGACGTCCAGGTCGATGCTGAAGACGGTAGCTTCCCCCGCATCACCCTCCAGTTAAAGCCGGAAGAAATAGACTTTATCCGAAAAAATGCGGTGAACCAGTCGCTGGAAATCATCAGAAACCGTATTGATCAGTTCGGTGTGGCAGAACCGGTTATCCTCCGCCAGGGGGAAAACGAAATCGTCGTGCAGCTCCCTGGAGTGAAAGATCCTGACCGGGCCATGGACCTGATCGGCCAAACAGCTCAGCTCGAATTCAAGCTTGTCGCCGAAACACAGGGACTCAACCTAGGCAACCTCCTGGCCGATGCCCAGGCCGCGGGACAATGGCAGGTCGGTGAAAGCCGGAAAAAACTCAATCTTGCCCTTCAGGGACGGCTCCCTCAAGGAACAGAGGTCTACTTTGAGCGAGTGATCGATAAGCAGACCATGGCCGAGTCCCTGGTGCCCATTCTCCTGGAAAGCCAGGTATTGATGACCGGTGAGATGGTGAAAAATGCCCAGGTACGTATCGGCGGCAGCTTCAATGAACCCTACGTCAGCCTGGACCTGACCGGTCGGGGCGGCAAGGTCTTTGCCCATGTTACTGAAAAAAATGTGAACCGAAGGCTGGCGATAGTGCTCGACGAGGTGGTCCGGTCCGCCCCGGTCATTCGCGAACGCATCTTAGGCGGCAGTGCCCAGATATCCGGCAGCTTCACTCATGAAGAGGCCACTGACCTGGCGATTGTGCTCCGTGTCGGCGCCCTGCCGGCACCGGTTGAGATCATTCAGAACCTGACGGTCGGGGCAAGCCTTGGCCAGGATTCCATTAACAAAGGCTTGAACTCAGGTCTGTTCGGCGCCCTGTTGGTGCTCCTCTTCATGGTCGTCTATTACCGTCTGTCAGGTATTATCGCCAATTTTGCCCTCATGCTCAACATCCTGTTTCTTTTTGTCGGGCTGGCCATGCTGGGCGCCACCCTCACCCTTCCCGGTATTGCCGGTATTATTCTCTCCATCGGTATGGCGGTGGATGCCAATGTCCTCATCTTTGAGCGAATGCGGGAAGAGTTCGCTCTGGGCAGAACGATAAAATCAGGCGTTGACTCAGGCTTCAGCAAGGCATTCTGGAGTATTGTCGACTCGCAGGTGACCACCCTGATTACCGCCCTGGCCTTGTTTCTGTTTGGAACCGGCCCGATCAAAGGATTCGCGGTCACCCTTTCCCTTGGAATTATCTTCAACCTGTTTGCCGTCCTTTTTTGCACCAGGCTCGTCTATGACAGCCTCTATTCAACCCGGATGTTGAAGCGGCTGTCGTTCATGCAGCTGATACGCAATCCCCGTTTTAATTTTATGAAAGCCCGCCGGATCGCCTTTGCTTTCTCGGCAGTCATGGTCCTCGTCGGCATCGTCGCCTTTGTCCAGATTCTGCGTGGCCAGGCCAACCTTGGGGTTGATTTTTCCGGTGGCACACTCCTCCAATACAAGGCAGCTAAACCATTCAGCCTGGAGGAAGTCCGCACAGCGCTCAACGAAAACGGTTACCCGGATATTGACCTCCAGGAGGTTACGGGTGAAGATCGCCTGATCGTGAAGATGAAAAAGTCTGAAGAGACAGTCGGCCATCACGGTGATGAAATCACCACCATCCTCCGCGATGCACAGGCTGATCATGAGTTCCAGCTTGAGAGTCAATCCGAGATCGGCTCGTCCATCTCCGAGGTACTCCGCAACAAGGCGATTCAGGCCATCGCCATCTCTCTTGCTGGCGTGCTGTTTTACCTCGCCCTGCGGTTTGATTTCACCTTTGGCTTGGCTGCAGCGGCGGCAACCTTTCATGACGTCATGGTCGTGCTTGGCATCTGCTGGATCATGAACATGGAAATTACCCTGCTGGTAGTTACCGCCCTGCTGACACTCGCAGGCTATTCGCTCAATGACTCAGTGGTCGTATTTGACCGTATTCGGGAAAATATGAATAAAGAGGAAGACATCGGTTTCTTTGAGGTGATCAATAACAGCATCAACCAGGTTCTTGGCAGGTCGGCTGTCACCTCGCTCACGACTGCCTTGGTCCTGCTTTCGCTGTTTATCCTGGGCGGCTCCACCATTCATGATTTTTCTCTGACACTCCTGGTTGGTGTTCTGGTCGGAACCTATTCCTCCATTTTCATTGCCAGTCCCCTGCTCACCATTAAATCGAGGTAATACGACCGTGAGTGATACGCTGCCCAAACATTTTCACCGGCTCCTTCCAGAAGAGAAGTTCTGCTTTGCCTGCCATCCCGGCGTTCCCTGTTTCACAGAATGCTGCAGGGAACTGGACCTTGCCCTTACGCCCTACGATGTCCTACGCCTGAAAAATCGGCTCAAACTCCATTCAGGCCGATTTCTCGAGCAGTACGTCATTATTGAATGGGATGAGCAACATCCCTTTCCGGTCTGCTACCTCACCATGGTCGACGACGGTAAGGCCAGTTGCGTGTTTGTTGACCAGAACGGATGCAGTGTCTATGCTGATCGACCGGGGAGTTGCAGGGCCTATCCGGTTGGCCGCGGCACCATTCGCACCGGCGATGGAACCGTGGAAGAGACCTTTGTGCTTCTTCGTGAGGAACATTGCAAAGGGTTCTCCGAAGCGCAGGAACAGGTTGCCTCAACCTATTTTGACGATCAGGAGCTGGCGGAATACAACCGGTTCAACGATGCTCTGCTCCCGCTCTACCAGCACCCACGTATTCAGCAGGGCTACCGGCCGACCAGGGAACAACTCGACCAGTATATTCTGGCCCTGTATAATCTTGATATGTTCAGGCAGGAAATGGCTGATGGGAGAATTGCC
The DNA here is from genome assembly GCF_055398265.1 of Desulfogranum aggregans. NCBI lineage: Bacteria > Pseudomonadati > Thermodesulfobacteriota > Desulfobulbia > Desulfobulbales > Desulfobulbaceae > Desulfogranum > Desulfogranum aggregans. The sequence goes on from NZ_AP042447.1 coordinate 2,542,718, forward strand.
ATGCGCCGGCCTCTGAAGCCTCGCGAACTCCAGGGATTGGCCGGTGACGACGAACAATTGCTCCTGCTTGGCATAGCCTGGCTCATGCAGGAATTTTTCAACGAATAGAAATGGTTACGACCGTCGCTTCTCAAGCGTCTTTATGCCTTTTTCCACTGATCTCCTGATCGAACAGATTCATCGCATCAGTCATCGGTACAGCCTCCAGGAGGGTGGGTCCCACGGCCCTGACCATAGTGAACGGGTGTACTACATGGCGCTGGCCATCGGAACGCACATGCAGGCCGACCTGTTTGTGCTTAAGGCAGCGGCCCTGCTGCATGATATCGGCCGAAGGGCAGAAAGCGAAAGCAGAGGTGCGGTGTGTCATGCGCAGCACAGTGCCGAGTTAGCCCGAGCGGCACTGCAGGAACTGCAGCTCAGCGAAGAAACAATAGAACAAATCTGTCACTGCATCCGCAGCCACAGATTTCGCAAAGGAGAAGCGCCCGAAACCTTGGAGGCCAGGATTCTTTTTGATGCCGACAAGCTTGATTCCATCGGCGCCATAGGTATCGGACGCGCATACCTCTTCGCCGGTCAGATTGGTGCACGTCTGCACAATCCTGATAAAAATCCAGCGGATACGGCTTCCTATTCAATCGAAGATACGGCGTACAGAGAGTTCCAGGTAAAAATGTCAAAGGTGAAAAATCAGATGCTCACCCCGCTCGGCAAACGGATTGCCAGGCGGCGCCATGCCTTTATGGAAACTTTTTTTGATGAACTTAACCGCGAAATCTACGCCGTGGCCGACGGCCTCGACAGCGAGGATGAGGGGTAATATGCTGAAGTTGGTTGTTTTTGATTGCGATGGTGTCATGTTCAGTAGCCTGGAAACCAACAGGGTCTACTACAATCACCTGCTGGAGGCTTTTCACTGTCCGCCAATGGATCAGGCAGAGCTGGAATACGTTCACATTCACAATGTGGCCCGATCAATAGGACACATATTTCGCAATCATCCGCAGGTCAAGATAGAGGACGTCCGCGCCTATGCCCAGGCCCTGGACTACCAGCCGTTTCTTCAGCATATGATCATGGAGCCCGACCTGCCTGCATTTCTTGAATCGATCAAACCGCACTATCACACTGCCATCTCAACCAACCGAACCAATACTATGGATATGATCCTCGACAGCTTTCAGTTGCGATCCTGGTTTGACATGGTGGTCACGGCCAGTGATGTTGATCGTCCAAAACCGGCACCTGACGGCCTGCTGATGATCCTTGAACGTTTTGGTGTCCAACCGGACGAAGTAATCTATATCGGGGATTCCACCGTTGACCGCGATCACTGCGCCAGCGTGGGGGTCGACCTTGTGGCCTTCAAGAACCCGGCGCTTGAAGCCAAATACCACGTCAACAACTTTACCACCATTGCCCAGCTCCCCCCTTTTCAGCACCGTTGACCACTGCCGATGCCTGCCCCCAGGGGGCTAGCCTTCCTCGTCAACCCGCTTCAGACCCTCCATCAGGATCATCATAAAGTCACCAATCTCCCTGGCCTGCATAAGCGAATCCGGCAGGCCAGGATAAAAATGGAAATTTCCCTGCCTTTCCGCCAGAATGGCGTAAACCGCCTCATGATTATCAAGATCATGATATCGCGCGGCAAGCAAGCCGCCCTCACGAAACGTTACCCGTGCATCGCCCTCTGCCAGCTCCATTATCAACCTGCCGGTTTTCTGGTGCATATGAAAAACCTGCAGCAATTCTGCCGGCAAGATTTCATCGATACTCCCGCTCATGGCAGCAATTTGCTGATTATTGGTCTCCGGCGTTTGCTTCGCCGCAGGGGGGAGCAGGTCAGTCAGTTGAAATTTAATGAGTCCTGTGCATCCGCCACAGGGAAAAACAGTTTCGCGGTAGTCTGCAAAGCCAGATGATCTGTGGGGTAACAGGGTGACAAGCAGGCCTGTCAGTTCACGGATTAAGATGATGCAGGAAGGACGCTCCGGAACAAATTCCACCGCCTGGCTTGAGAGCTCAAAACCATTTCCCTTGCTGTAGAACGGACAGTTGCGCTCTTCAGTTATAATGAATTGTGCACAGAATTCAGACATGCTCTCTCGTTACATTTTGCTTGGTTGATAACCTATTGTACACGCAAAATAACTACACTCAACTAGAAGTTATGACAATAGAAGATCTTGCCCCGGCATTTTTACTGGCCTCTACCAATGGAGCTTGTTTCGACTCTGTAAATAATATACTATAGAACATGGTGCGGCCTACGGGTGCAAACCTGGGCGTTCAACTGTCACTTTCAACTTACCACAAAGCAGGATATTCCATGGCAACGGGCTCACAACAGCTTGTCGACGACTTCGAACAACTTCAAAGCTCTCTGGAACTGTACCCCAAAGTTACCATAGTAAACACCGAAGGACAGCCCCCGGATAATTATGAAATCGAATACACCCTGCGCGGATATGCAAAAGGTGCTGATGGAGCGGTTTCAATTACCAACGTACATCGGGTCCTGATCAGCCTGCCTTTTGGATATCCTCACTTTGCCCCCACGGTTAAGCCGCTCACCAATATTTTTCACCCTGATGTGGATCCTGCTGCTATCCGCATAGCTGATCACTGGCAACACAACCCCTCTCTGGCAGACCTTGTCCTCTATATCGGCGAGATGATCTGCGGGCAAACCTATAGTTTAAATGACCCTTTCAACCAGGAAGCCGCTGACTGGTATGAACGGCAGCAACCTAACTTACCACTTGACTCACTCAGCATTGCGGCAATCGAGGATGCTTCTCAGGATATCGACTCCCTGGTAGATGACACCTTTGCCTCCCTGGGGCTGGAGACTGATGATTTTCTCGAACCGGTGAAGGATTTCGCCCCAGCAGATATCGACCATATCCATATGCTGCTGGAACAAAAACAATGCTATGCTGCCAGACAATCGCTTGAAGAACTGCCTGATTCCTTCCCGGAAAGGGAAGAAATTGAAGGAAAAATCGAGCGCGCCATCTCCAAGGCCCAGCAATTGTATTCCCTTGCCGAGCAACTTGAGGAATTGGGCAAACAGGATGAAGCCATGGAGGTGGTCAATAATCTTTTTGATACTTGCAGCGACACCCCCGGAATTGACGCGCTGCGGGATCGCATTCAGCGTTCCTTTACCGCCGCGTCAGGTCGGGACCCTGTGGAACACAAGGCCAAGGGAAATGATAGTCTGATAGTGCCCCAAGAGGACACTCCCAAAAAGAAGAAAAAAAAATCCAAAGACAATGGGCAAAAAGGTGTTGTTGCCGCACCTTCCAAATTCAAACTCAAGATTCCTTTTCAACTGATCCTCACCATTACCATCCTCCTGGCGATCTGTATTGGTGCTATCAGCCTCTATTTCAAGGATCAGAATATTCTCAGTCGCTCCCAGGCCAACATCTTAAAAAGCCAGCTGCTGATTGATAAAAAACAGTTCGAAGACGCACAAGAAACCCTCATCAATGCGAAAAAGGCCCTATCCGGGCTAACGATCCTGCGCTTTCGAAAAGCGGCAGTAGAACGGGATATCCAAACCCTCCTCACCTCCAAGGAATTGGATCAAGGGTTAAAAGGACACGTCCTCTACAAGGGCCAATATATCCCTGCTGCCGAGGCAAAAGCTCTTCGTGAACTGACTACCCTCACTGATCAGGCCAAATCGCTGGTTGAGCAGAATAACCACGCAGACGCCATCACCCTCTATCGGCAGGCATTCCTTTTTGCCCAAAAAAATAAGCTCAGTGACCAGTCGGTTGAACTAGAGGCCATTATTAAATCTCTGGAACTGCAACAGACCCTCACCCTTGCTGAACAGGCTGAACTTGGAAAAAACTGGCAAGAGGCGGCTGAAACATATCGTAAAGCGCTCGAACTCTCCAGCAGCCTCTCTGACCCGAAAACCGCCAGCGCCATCACCTCCAGGCTCACCGCTGCGACCTTTCGCCATGAACTGGACCTTTCCAAGAAGACCTTTACTCGTGAACAGTGGCAGGAAACCATCCAGAAGCTTGAACATGCCCAACGGCTCATCGACTCCGACCCCAATGCCGTAACCGCCAGGGAGCGTAGGGATCTGCACCGGTTACTGGTCAATGCCCGTCTCTACGGCATCCTTTCCTCGGCCAGGGAAGCGTACCAGGCGAAAAACTGGGCAAATGCCATAACAGAATATCGCAACGCCATTGAACTGCTGGAAGATGAAAAGGAAAATTTCGAAGGACACCTAGATCCCTCAATCCAAAAAATACAGAAAACCATGTTCATGGTGAACATCGCCATGATTCAGGAAAAAGTGTTGCTTGCTGAAAATCAGCCAAATCTGAATGAGGCTGTTCGCCACTCCGAAGAAATTCTTGCACTTATCCGCAAGAGTCCCTTTCAGGACGATCCAGCGGTTCAGGATGTAGCCCGCCGGGTAAGCAAACAGATCACGGAAAAAGAGGAACAGATTGTTCACAACGACAGGATAGCCTGGTTGGAAAACCATTTTGAAGAAATCTTCCGAGCCAACTATCCGACCTTCAGGGGCTCACTACTGCTCGCTCCCAGTGCAGCTCTGCTCAAACAGGTGGACGATAAAGCCATCTACCTGCTCACCTGCACCGAAAAAAGCCAGGGAGCCTCTTCACGCCTGGAATTGAATTATATGTATGATGCGGAAAACGACGAATGGTCTGTGTATACCGGCGAGTAGCAGAAAAGCACCAATACTCTGTAGGGACTGTATTCTCTGGGTTTCTCCCTTAAATAAGGAAGCGAAACTCACCTTTTCCCAACAGATCATGGAGGTGCAATATCCCCCGCAGGAAGCCCCTTTTGTCCACCACCGCCAACACCGTGATCTCCCGACCCTGCATGAGGCTGAGGGCATCTGCAGCCATGGTCGTCTCACTGATGGTGATCGGGTTGCAGGTCATCACCTCGCGGACTGCTGAGGCGTCTGGAACTTTGCCGCTGGTCAGTAACCGCCTGATGTCTCCATCAGTCACAATGCCACTGAGCACGCCGGTACTGTCGAGCACCATAACCGCGCCTATATTTTTGTTGTTAAGCTCAGCAACAGCAGCTGTCATGGCATCGTTCTCGGATACGCACGGTACATCCTCACCGGTGAGCATTACTTCCCGCACCGCTACTTTTAAACGTTCCCCGAGGCTTCCGCCCGGATGATTCCGCCTGAAATCCTCTGCGCGGAACTGGTTTTTCTGCAGCAGGGTGACAGCCAGGGCATCGCCGAGAGCTAGGGTAGCGGTGGTGGATGATGTAGGTGCCAGACCAAGCGGACAGGCCTCTTTCGGTACACCGATATCAAGTACCACCTCACCAAAACGGGCAAGTGTTGACTGTGTGTTGCCGGTCATGGCAATAACCAGAGCACCTCGCTCCCGCAGGCTGCCCAGCAATCCATTGAGTTCCGGTGTTTCTCCCGAGTAAGATATGGCCAGGACCACATCAGTGGGCGAGACCATACCCAAATCGCCGTGCATGGCTTCAACAGGATGAAGAAAAAAAGAGGGGGTGCCGGTGGAGTTCATGGTCGCAGCAATTTTCTGGCCGACTAAACCGGACTTGCCGATACCGGTGACAACCAGCCGACTCGGACAGGCAGCAATAAGGTTGACGGCCTGTTCTATTTTCCCATCCAAACGGTCCCGAACAGCTTCCACCCCCTGACACTCAATAGTCAGTACTTCCTTTGCTTGTTCTACTATATTCACGTGTACTCCTGTTCTATGTTCTTCTCTGCTGCCACACCGTTGTCTCGCTGTTTCATTGGCATCCAGCCACCAGCGAAATGCAAGGAGCGATCCTTGACCCCTGTTGTTCAGGCGGTTGTGTTGGTGGGTGAATCCGCCTCAACCTCAAGGATAGGGATCACTGTCCTGGCAACTCTTCTGGAGGGGGCGATCGTGTGGGAAAATATTCTGGCCAAATTAATTCACGACCGGGGACCGGTCAATATGAAAGGGAGATATGAAGGTCTTTTCCTCCAGCCGTCTACAAGGAGAAACAATCGGATTAGAACGGGGTACCACTGGTCAAGGGTCGGACCTGGCCGCCGATAATTTCATGGACATTGTCGTGGTTGTCTACCATCTGATAACACCCGTTTTCGCTGATTCCCATACCGGTTCCGGTAAGGTCCAACCTTTCGGTGACGTAACGGAGTCGGCGGTTATAGAGATAATCACGTTGCTGCCAGAGACGGAGCATTTCCTGCTGATCCTCTTTGAGCAGTTCAACCGCCCTAAAAATACGATCAACCAGCTGAAGGAGCGCGGACCCAAGATCGATAAAGCCACCGGTCTGTTCGCGTATGGTGGTCAATATTGGCTGCACTTCCTCAGGATACTCTATAACAGACGTATTGGCATTGAGTCCGACCCCGATAATGGTATACGGCTGGTTCTTATCCAGGATCGACTCACAGAGAATACCACCTAATTTACGGCCTGCGCAGTATACATCATTTGGCCATTTCAGCTGAGCGGGCAGCAAAACCTCCTGATCGAGATAGTGGGCACAAGCCACCCCCACTGCCAGAGTGATCAGGGGCAGTTGATGGGCTGGCAGCTCTGGCTGCAGCAAAACGGAAAAATAGAGCCCGCCAGGAGGTGAACTGAATGATCTGCCATACTGCCCACGACCGCCGGTCTGGGATGCAGCAACAATGAGCTGCGGTTCCTCTGGAGCAATGGAGACCAATGTTTTCGCGTGGGCGTTGGTGGATTCTACCTGTTCCAATCGAATAATATGCACGGTCATCCTCTCCTGATCCTTTCATGGCACCAGGCCAAAAAAAAAGCAGAGCCACAGTGGCCCCGCTTTTCTGCGCGTACGAATGGAGAAGGGTAAAATTAGTTGATCCCTTCCTCTCCTTCCTCATTCTTGATGCGGTCAGGCCGTGCGTACATGGTAGTGGATCCTGAAGACCAGAACATCAACTCACCCTTGGTGACCAATGCGTTGGCTACTTTCTTGATCTCACGCGGTTTTGCATCAGGATCGCATTTGTAGAAATCCTTGATATAGAGCTGCGGTTTGGGAGATTTTGTTGCTTTCTCGATAATTGCAGCTTCCAGTTCTTCTAGACTGAGTGCCATGATTAACTCCTTACCAAAATAAAAGGTCAAAAAAACGATCGGCCCTGACATCCAGAGCCGATCGCGATAAATTTACTTGGTGTATGCAGCGGTATGGCTGGTGAACTTGAACTGGGTGGTTGTTCTCCACGTATCGTATGCGAGACGATAGTCATCGATAGATTTCTCGGTAAACGGAATACCGGTTTTCTCGAAGAATTTCTCCCAACCAATTCGTTCTGCCCACTCGCCAAGACGCTCGTACTTCTTGGCATCCTTGGCATATGCTTCCAGGATATCACGAACGCACTTGACGGTTTCCGGCCAGCGCGGGGTGGTGTTCGGCAGGAATGGAACAACCAGCTTGGAGAACTTAGGCGCAGATTTTGCGTTGGAAACCTTACCACCAACGAGAATCGCGATACCGTCACCTTCCGGATCAGCCAGCGGCATAGCCGGACACATGGTGTAGCAGTTACCGCAGAACATACAGCGTTCGTTGTTGACCTTAACGGTCTTGATCTCTTCGCCGTTCACTTCAGCCTTGGCAGGCTTGATCGCACCAAGCGGACAGGAAGCGATGGCCAGCGGAATCTCACAAACGCCGGTGATACGCTCGTTATCAATCATCGGCGGCGTACGGTGAATTCCAAGAATCGCGATATCGGAGGCGTGAACCGCACCACACATGTTCAGGCAGCAGGCAAGCGCAATCCGTACCTGCGCAGGCAGAGTCATGGAACCAAAGTACTCAAACAGGTCATCCATTACCGCCTTCACCGGACCGGATGCATCGGTAGCCGGGGTATGGCAGTGAATCCATCCCTGGGTATGGACGATGTTGGTTACACAGGCACCGGTACCACCGATGGGGAACTGGTTGCCGTAAGAGGCAAGGGTTTCCTTCAGCGGAGCGACCTTGTCTTCAGCGTCCACCATGAACTCGATGTTGTTTCGGGTGGTGAAACGTACGAAACCGTCGCAATGCTTGTCTGCGATGTCACAGATGTCGCGAACATAGCTTACGGTTACCAAGCGAGGGGAACCACAGCGAACAGTAAATACCTTGTCGCCGGTCTCACTGACATGTACCAGCACACCTGGCTCAAGGATTTCGTGATAGAGCCATTTGCCCTTGTTATTTTTAATGATCGGAGCCAGCATGTCTCCGTAGTACTTCGGTCCTAAGTCGGTGATTCGACCTTCCATAGGATTATTCGGATCGTAACCCATTGTATAGTCTCCTTATAATATACGTCTCAATTCAGTTATAAGCTCAGTCGGGATGCAATTACATTGCGTGACGCTTGCGGAATTCCTTGATGTCACGATCCCATCCGCCAGGTACTTCCTCTTCCTTCCAGAAGACATATGGGTTGGAGCGAGGCTCTTTCACGTGCTGCGGCAGAGGCTCAATTTCCATAACGCTGAGGAAGGTCGGCAGGCCGACACGCTGCATGGTCTCACCCACACGCTCACGGTTTTTACCAACTTCCATCCACCAGTCCCAGACCTTCTCGATAACCTCGATAACGTCTTCGAAATCGTTTTCCTTGTTGATTTCGATAAAAGGAATAACCAGCGTGGAGAACTGGGCACCGTCAAGGATAGGCGCCTTTGCACCGATCAGGATGGATGCACCTTTCTGGGCGCCCGGGCGCAGTGCGCGAGGCATAACATTAATACAGTGCATACAACGGGTACATTCTGCATCATCAATCTTCAGTTCATCGCCTTCCATCCACATACACTGGGTGGGGCAGAGGTCCAGCACTTCGGCCTGAATGTCAAACGGACCCCAGTCGCCGCCTTTATGGGCGCCACCGTTTGAAGGATACCCATCAGCACCATCCATGTAGGCTTTGACAGCAGCCTGGTCGATACGGATGTTATCTTTCCAGGTACCGACAACGGAGAAGTCGGAACGGGCTACCGCAGCAACGCAGTCATTGGGGCAACCGGAGAATTTGAACTTGAACTTATAGGGGAACGCAGGACGGTGAATCTCATCCTGGTAATGCTGGGTCAGGTGGTTACATACTTCCTGGGTATCGAAGCATGACCACTCACAGCGGGACTCGCCGAGACAGCAGGCAGGGGTACGCAGGTTGGAGCCGGAACCACCAAGGTCCTGACCGAGGTCATGGGTCAGATCCCAGAACAGGGGCTCAAGGTTTTCGGTACGGGTACCGAGGAAAATCATGTCACCGGTTGAACCGTGCATGTTGGTTACACCGGAACCATATTTTTCCCACAGATCCATCAGGGCGCGCAGGTTTTCAGTGGTGTAGTAGAGGCCGGATGGCTGAGCAATACGAACGGTATGGAAATGCTCAACACCAGGAAACTGAGCAGGAACGTCGGAGTAACGACCAACGATACCACCGCCATAGCCGAAAACACCTACGATACCGCCGTGTTTCCAGTGAGTGATCCTGTCTTTGTATGAAAGCTCAAGCTGACCAAGGATGTCCCAGCACTCCGGCTTTGTTTCAGCCTGTCGCTTGAGGTCGGTGACGAAACTCGGCCATGGACCTTTTTCCAGTTCGTCCAATAGAGGCGTTTCATGCTTTGCCATCAGTGTTCCTCCTAGAAATGATGTGGTTTGTTTACAACCGGTAAAAAGTAATAAACTGATCAACAGATAGGCGTTGATGCAAACTCGAGAGCGGACAATACACTATTGAATGCTCATTCATCTGAGCGACAATAAACGGACGACAGGCCTTTGTCAACAAAAAAGCTAACCCATTGTAGCACCATCAAAATACCGACGAATCAGCCTATTTGCTCACTCCAGGCCCGCTGTTTTCAACAAGGCTTCTTCCACACTTTTTGCCTCAGAAACAGGTGCATGATCTCCCTTGTCTGCCGTCATATGCTGCAATATTTTTTCGGCCAGCACCTTGCCCAGCTGCACCCCTTCCTGGTCAAAGGAATTTATGTTCCAGCAAAACCCCTGAAAGACGATTTTATTTTCATACATGGCCAGCAAAGCGCCCATGGATTCCGGGGTCAGCTTATCGGCAATCAGCAGCATGCTCGGTCGATTGCCTGCAAACGATCGGGCAGGGTTGTCACTGGCCCTTCCGGCGGCCATTGCAAGGGACTGAGCCAGCATATTCGCGCAGAGTTTCTGCTGGGAGGTGGTGCCTGCTACCTCTACATCCAGACCATACTGGCTTGATCGAAAGCCGATAAACTCCACAGGTACGATCTCCGTCCCCTGATGGAGAAGCTGATAGAAGGCATGCTGGCCGTTGGTCCCCGGTTCACCCCAGACAATAGGTCCTGTTGACCAATCCACCGCCATGCCATGGCGGGTCACGGATTTGCCGTTGCTTTCCATATCGCATTGCTGCAGATGCGCTGAAAATCGCGAAAGAGCCTGGCTGTAAGGAAGCACCGCCACAGTGGGCAGACCAAGAAAATTGCGGTTCCATATGCCGAGCATGGCCATGAGCAAGGGGATATTGCGCTGAATATCCCTTTCCTCTGCTGCCCGGTCCACCGCATTGGCCCCCCGGAGAATAGCCTCAAATCCACGGTAGCCAAGGACAAAGCCCAAGGTCACCCCGCCGACCATGGAGGTAGCTGAATACCTGCCTCCCACGTAATCATACATATAAAAGGATGCCATGTACCGGTCAGGATCATCCATGGGGCTTCCTTTCCCGGTTACCGCGACAATATGACGAGCCGGTTCCAGCCCGGCCTCGCGCAGTGCCGTGCGAATCAACTGCTCATTGGTCAACGTTTCCAGCGTGGAACCGCTTTTGGAGACCACATTGAACAGGGTACGGGAAAGATCGATCCCTTTAAGCACCGCTGCAGCGTCATCTGGATCCACGTTGGCGATGAAACGGGCCTGGCGGTCTGGCAGACAATACGATTGCAAAGCGAGATAAAGGGCGCGCGGCCCCAAATCCGAACCGCCTATGCCGACCTGAACGATTGTCGTATACGACTGCCCATCGGCATTGACGATTTCCCCGCTGTCAATGGCATGTAAAAACTGTTGGAGTTTTTCCAATTCCTGCTTTGCCTGAACGGTAGCCTCTTGTGCATCAGGCGTATCGCTGAAGAGATCACGGCAGGCAGTGTGCAGCACCTGTCGGTTTTCGCTCTCGTAACCGATGATCCTGTTCATCAGCTCACCTTTTTTCATGGCGAGAAACTGATCCACCAGTTCGGCTTGATCTGCCAGCCGCTGCAAGGCACCCAGGGTTTGCTGATCAACACGCTGGGTGGCGTACAGCAAATCGTACCCATTTGCGCTCCACCGAAAACGTTCAATTCTCGACGGAGAAAGAGCGTCGATGCCGGTCAAATCATACGGATCATCGGCCAAGGCGCGTAACTCGCCAACCGCTGCCAGTTGAGTAAAGTCCTGGTACCTCATTGCTCTCCTCCCTCAGTTTGCTCCGTCGCCTGCCTGCGTCCGGAGCTCATCGATAACCGACCGGTAGTCGTCCTGGCCGTAGATGGCCGATCCTGCAACAAATATATTCGCCCCGGCAGCGGCGATGCGGGCGATGGTCGCCGGACTCACCCCACCGTCAACCTCGATACCAGCTGCAGGGTTCACCCGGTCCAGCCGCTGACGAAGCTGAGTAATCTTCCTCAGGCTCGACTCGATAAACGATTGCCCGCCGAACCCTGGGTTGACGCTCATCAGCATAACCAGATCGACCTCTTCCAGCACAAAGTCCAGGGTAGTAAGCGGGGTAGCCGGATTGAGCACTGCTCCCGCCTTTTTTCCCATTTCCCTGATAGCTGTCAATGTCCGATGCAGGTGAGTACATGCCTCGACGTGCACCGTTATCCAATCCGCCCCTGCATCCCCAAAGGCGGCGATATACTGGTCCGCATCACTGATCATCAGGTGTACATCAATGGGCAGATCGGTGATGCGGCGAACCGCCTTGACCACCAGTGGCCCCATGGTGATGTTGGGGACGAAATGCCCATCCATAACGTCAACATGAATAACATCAGCACCCGCCGCTTCCACCGCCCTAACCTCCTCTCCCAAGCGCGTAAAATCCGCAGAGAGGATGGAAGGGGCAATCATTGTTGATCTCATGACCACAATCCTTTACCTGAGTTGTTTTATCGAAATGCCATCCACTTATGCTCTATGCAGGAAAGCCTACCGTATATGGGAAGAAATGAGAAGGGAAAGGACCGGGGAAGGGGGATAATTCAGGAGGCTTTCTCATACTGCTGGCCCGGAAGTTGGCGTGCCAGCCCCTTGAGCTCAAGCTGTAGCAGGAGGGCATGGACTTCACCGCTTGACCACCCCAGCTCCCTGCCCAGGGTATCTATATCCTTGGGATACACTTCCAGACAATCCAGCAACGTTTGCTCCCGGATATTTTCAACTCCATCGGCAATAGCGGTTACTGCAGATACGTTTGGTTGGACCTCAGACAGTAATCGGCACTCGCGCAGGATGTCCTCCACTCTCTGCACCAGGTGCGCCCCCTGCTGAATCAACCCATGGCATCCGCTGCTTTTCACACTGTCTATCCTGCCGGGAACGGCAAACACCTCGCGGCCTTGATCAAGTGCAAGCCTGGCGGTAATCAGTGAACCGGATTTCTCAGTTGCCTCGACAACAACAACCCCCTTGGCCAGACCGCTGATAATCCGATTTCGTGCAGGAAAGCGGTACCCTTCCGGTTTTGTGCCGAGCGGGTACTCGGAAAAGAGGGCCCCTCGCTCTAGAATGCTTGAAAAAAGTTGGCCGTGCGGCTGTGGGTAGACAACATCAACGCCACACCCGAGGACTGCGACTGTCCGCCCCTGCCCACTGAGCGTCCCACTGTGTGCAGCGGCATCGATGCCATAGGCTCCGCCGGAGACAACAGTTACTCCGGCCCGAGCCAGTTCCTGGCCGAGCAATGCACTTATTCGCTTCCCATAGGTTGTTGCCGCCCGGGAACCGACGACGGCAATGCATGGCTGATCAACCGCCTTCCGGTTGCCTCGGCAATACAGCAGCAGCGGCGGATCAGGAATATGTCGCAGGGAATCGGGAAATGCTGGACAGTAGAGTGAAAGGAGGGAAGCGTGTTCGCGTTCCAGGCGCTGCAGTTCATCAGCTGCCCGCCGACTGGCAGCAGCCCGGTTGGCAGGATCAGCCAAGCGTCTGCACAACTCAGGCCCTATGCCTGCTACGGACCGCAGGCCCTCGCCTGCACGCAGTATCTCAGCTGGAGATTGAAAATACTCAACCAGTCTGCTGATAAGCGCTGGTCCCAACCCTGGCAGGAAACTGAGGGTCAGCCACTCTTCAGCATGGGGACAGACGTACACTCCATCCTCAATCTGTTACAAATGCTTTGAGGTCGTCACTGCGCGAAGGATGTCTGAGCTTCTTGATTGCCTGGGCCTCGATCTGTCGAATGCGTTCTCGTGTGACGGAAAAACACTGACCGACTTCCTCCAGGGTGTGGTCGCAGCCGATCTCAATCCCATACCGCATTCGCAGTACCTTTTCCTCTCGAGGAGTCAGTGAACCCATAACCTTGCACAGGCAACGTTTGAGGCTTTCGGTCATCGAGTGATCCTGGGGATCCGGATGAGCGTGATCTTCGATGAAATCGCTGAGCATAGCATCTTCTTCATCACTGACCGGGGCATCGAGAGAGATGGCATCCTTAGCGGTTTTCAACGCCACCGTGACTTTGTCGACTTCTGTCCCCAGCTGATCCGCTATTTCTTGCGGGGTTGGCTCGCGACTCTCAACCCGCTGAAAATCTTTGGAAAAACGAAGCATCCTGTTAATAGTTTCAATCATGTGCACCGGAAGGCGAATGGTTCGCCCCTGATCGGCAATCCCGCGAGTCACTGCCTGGCGTATCCACCAGGTGGCATAGGTGGAAAACTTATAGCCGCGCTTGTAGTCATATTTTTCCACCGCTTTCATCAGGCCGATATTTCCTTCCTGGATAAGGTCAGGCAGCTGCATTCCCCGGTTGAGAAATTTTTTGGATACGGAAATAACCAGGCGCAGGTTACCGCGAACCAGGGCCTCTTTGGCTTGTTTTGCCATTTCTCTTCCGAGTTCTATTTCCTGCTGCACTTCGGTAAAGGCCGCCCAACTGACACCTATGGTTTCCGCCAATTCCAGGGTTACACGTCGTTCAACTTCGGCGGCACTGACCTGCTCTTCCTTACCGGCTGAAGCCTGTTCCCTCCTCAGTGCCAGTAATTCTCGCTGCTGGGCCACCACTCTGACTTTATTAAATTTACCACTTAACTCCTTGACGGCATCGGCCACCGAGAGCAGCCCCTTGGAACAGAGGCGGTAGTCCCGGAAAAGGTTGGAAATTTCCCATCCGGTATCAAGAATCTCTGTGACGATGCGCTGCTCCGAGTCGGCATCACCGGCATTTTTCTTGAGCGCGGCAAACAGCTCCCGCCGCCGCAGGTCGATGGCATTGGCCTCCTCCACCCGATCAAGAAAGGAATCACGAATCGTCTGCAGCGCTTCGCTGTCGTTTTCAGAGACCCCTCGAATGACCGTGTTGATGCGCAGACTGCCACGGAGGATGTTTTCCGCAATGTCGTTGAGCGCCGTGATGCCAAGGGTGAGGCGAAGCACAGCAAACTGAATCCGCGCCTCTCCTTCTTCCACCATCTTGGCCAGCTCAATCTCCTCCGCCTGAGTGAGCAAACGCTGGCTGCCCATCTCTCGAAGGTAAATGTTCATGGGATCGGTACTGGTCCCCTCGCCTCTACGATCAGATTTTCGCCGATCAATACCGGAACGGCGATCAATCTGCCGCCTTCTATCCTTGGGCGGGGGGCCGGTCGAATCACCTGAAGGGCCAGACTGGCAGGCTGCTCCTTCTATCCCGTTTTCTGTGTCGGACTTACTCTTCCCAGAGTTCTTGTCGACATCATAATGCGTACTATCCATTCCTTCTCTCCAGGATGCCAATCCACGTCATAGAAAATATTTTGACCACCAAGCCTGAACGGGCACACTAAAAATATGCAATATCAGCCAGATATGACCAACTGAAAGAAACTAGCTTAACCGCCCGATTTCACTTGACTTCCCAGGAAAACTCATACCCGATGAACCAACACCAGTAAAAGTACATTTTTGTAAGCTACCATCTTTATGCATTTTTTCAACATGTTATATCAATACCCGGTCCTTTTTTTCTCTGTTTCCATTTTTTTCTGTAAGAGCTGCATCAGTAACCCGGTATCTCCCTTCTGCTCGGCCTCCTTGATTTGTTGTTGCAGGCGAAGGCTTTCCTCCTGATCGCTCCTCCCTTCCAGCCATGACAACAGCTCACCCAGCATTTCTGCAGCCACCTCGGCATTTTTTTCCTGGTCAGCACCGCTTCCCTGCATGAGCAGATGTGCCACATATCGACGTTCATGCTCTGTTTCGAGCACTGTCAACAGTTGCTCTGGCGTGCTGCGCGCCTGCTCCTGCAATTCCATCAACAGTGCAACTATGCGCCGCGACAGTCCTTCTCGCAGGACCTTGTCCATGCCTGCGGCAAGCAGTTGCTCAAGGTATTCCGGATACAGGATCACGAACTCGACCAATTGCCGTTCCCTGCGCGGCAGAAGAACAAAGCCCTCCTGAGTGGGCGGAACAAATCCCCGCGCCTGCCCTCGACCGGGCCGTTCTGCATGCAGCAGGCCCGGTTCAACGCCGAGTTTTTCACTGAAATGGGCAACCATCAGTGACCGCTGCGCATTATCTGTCGCCTCTTTGAGCAGCGATCGCAATTCACGCATGATCCTGTCCTTCCCGCTGAGGGTCAAGCCATGTTCCTGAACCAGGACATCAAAATAAAACTCAGCCAGCGGCCGGGCCCCATCAACCAACTGAGTTACCGCTTTTACGCCCTCTTCACGCACCAGGCTGTCAGGATCCTGCCCGTTTGGCAACACAGCTATCCGACAGTCAACCTGCTCAGCCAGAAACAGGGGAATACTTCGCATGGCCGCTCGCTGACCGGCGGTATCGGCATCAAACAACAGGACCACGTCCCTGCAATAGCCCCGCAATGATTTGACGTGGGCTCGGGTAAGTGATGTTCCTAGAGGAGCGACCACATTGTCGATACCATGAACAGCAAGGAGCAGCAGGTCAAAATTCCCTTCCACCACGATCGCAGTCCGTGCCTGCCGGATGGCCTCTCTATGTTGATACAACCCGAACAGAAGACGGCTTTTTTCAAAAATCGGGCTCTCAGGAGAGTTCATATATTTCGGTTTTCCCTCGCCCACTATCCGCCCACCAAAAGCAACCACCCTCCCGGTCATATCGAGAATCGGGAACATTATGCGGGAACGAAACCGATCATAGCACCCGCCCCGATCTTTCTCCACCGATATGCCGGCAGCAACCAATGCCTGCGCAGACAGCGATTGCCTGCGCAGGGTCTCGGTCTGATAACTCCAGCCAACATCTTCAGGCCCCGGCACGAATCCCAATCGGTACCGACTGACAAATGCTTCCGGAACCCCCCGTTGCTGCAGATACGCTCTGGCTTCAGCGGCCCAGCTCTCCTGAGTAAGCCACCGATGATAGAGGACCGTAGCCGACTCATTGGCACGGTACAGGGTATCCTTCTCCCTTAACCGACGCTTCTCCCCCTCACTCATGTCCTTTTCCGGCAGGGCAATGTGGTACTTATCGGCCAAGGTCTTCAATGCCTCGGGAAACTCCATGCGATAATATTTCATCACAAACGAGAAGACATCGCCGGATTCACCGCATCCGAAACAGTAAAAAAACTGCCCTTGGGGATTGACCGAAAAAGAAGGGGTTTTTTCGGAATGAAAAGGGCACAGGCCCACAAATCGAGTGCCCGCCTTTTTCAAGGTAATGCACTCACCTATGACCTCTACGATATCAGCGGTTTCCCGTACAGTCTGCTTGACATTATCTCGGAGAGTATTACTGATCATGACGATGGAGATGGTAATCTTTCATTTCAATGGAAAAAGGAGACCCGGCAAGGTACATTGCCGGCAAGACATGAGGACATTGGTAAAATGCGCACACAACACGCTCGGCTCATTGGGCTCCTTGGGTTACGATGAGGCGGGCTGCCTTGAAGCGAGGCTGCCAATGGCATTCGGTCTGAATTGCCGCCATCACTGCCGGAAAGATGGTCCATCCCCCCTTTTGTTCCAGGAATCGTGCCCATGAATGAACTCGACCAGATACTTTCTCTGGAAATCAAAAAAGAAGTCGCAGACAGGTATTTCGGGTTTCGCAAAGCCATCGAGGAAGATATCAAAGCGTACAACGAGCAGCTCCTGGTCTCTCTGCGCCACCTGGAACAAACAATCGGCATAGACCTCATCAGGCTGTATATTCTGCTCAAATACCCTGAACTGATCAATGATTTTTTCGAGCTCACCGGATTGAAAGACACCACCTTTTTCGACCCCTACCTGCTGGACTCACCCACAGTGAAAAAAAGGGTTTTTTCCGGATACCACTGCCGGGGCTGGACAAAACGACAACGTTTCACCCGCTTGTTTCTTGATATATACAGGGAACTCAACCAGTACCTGGCCAGCTATGACCATACTTTACAGAAGCTGTTTGTCGAACAGGAAACAATTTCCGAAGAGATCAAACTTTTTTACCGAAATAACGATTTAAGCGCAATTCTGGGGTTTTTCAGGAACCTGGAAACCGATGCCGTTTCAGATGCCCTCGGTGCCGGTAGCGACATGCATGGCGGCGGCGATGCTCAGCTCGCCGATAAAATGCGATTGCAACCGCCGCAGACAGCAGACAAGATTCTCCCAGTCATGAAACCCTTAAAACCGCTGCAGACCATCAAATCACCACTTACCCGACTTCTTCATCAGAGCTTTGAGCGCCAGGGACACCCGGATGTTCAATCTTTCTGTCGCTAACACACTATGGATCAATTTTCACCACTTTTTGCAGCACTGGGTTCGGTGCTTTTCGGCCTGCTCATGCTCGTTGCCGGTGGAGAATCCCTTATCAACGGGTCTACCCGGCTTGCCCAACGGCTCCGCCTGACCCCACATCTTATCGGCCTGACAGTGGTTGCCTTTGGCACCTCTGTTCCCGAACTTTTCATCTCCCTGACAGCCGCCTTTCAGGGCTACCCGGATATAATGATAGGCAATGTCATCGGCAGCAACATCGCCAACGTTGGCCTTATCCTTGGCTGTTGCGCACTCCTGGCTCCACTCAAACTGGAACTGAAAGAGGTGTGGACTGAACTGTTGATTGTTACAGGAGCAAGCGTTTTCCTCATGTTGTGCAGCGGATACGGTACTTTCCCACGCATCGTCGGTCTGTTTTTCCTCTTCACCCTTATCGGGTACACCTATCTAACCTACACCGGCAATGGGAAAAAAAGCGCCGAAAACAACGAACCTGTCATCAGTCGCTCACGGTTGGAGCCGGCATTCATCGGCTGCTGCATTCTTGTCGGATTGGGGTTGCTTGCCTTGGGTTCTTCGCTGTTTATCGACGGAGCAGTCGATGTGGCACGTTTTTTCGGCATCAGCGAACTGGTCATCGGTTTGACCCTGGCGGCGATCGGCACCTCACTGCCTGAGCTGGCGGCCAGCATAGCCGCCCTGCGCCAACGGGAGACAGGCCTGCTCATCGGCAACGTCATCGGCTCCAACATGTTTAACCTGCTCATGGTATTGGGCCTAACCGGTGCGATCAAACCATTTTCTCTGGAACAGCAACTGCTGTTTCGCGACCTGCCGATCATGTTCGCCTTTACCGTGGTCCTCATTCCCATATTACGCCCTAATGGAGAGACGAAAAGGTGGCACGGCCTGCTGCTGCTGTTCGCCTATGGGACCTACTGCACCTATCTCCTCTAGCCCATCCCAAACAGCCAGGACCAACGCCCCCTCCATTTCGCCTCCCTTTCCCGCCTGCGGAAGGCGGCCTCATCGCCCTTCACCTTTTCTCTGCAGCTGAACAACGGTTGGCAACACCACGGGAAGCTGTCGTCGATTATCCGTCAGCCCAGTTCTCCAATGGCACCAAAGGAAAGATACAGTTTGCCTGCAGATTGACACTGCAGGTCCCCTGTTCGTCGACACCCTGGTGAATAACGGACACCGGACGATCGGAAGAAACGACCACCACGATAATGTTGGGATGCTCGGCGGTAAAGCGCAATGCGGAATTATAGCGGGCCCCCCTAGCCAGGTCCTCACCGGCAAAAGCGCGCCCATCAAGAAGGCAGGCAAAACCGTGCAGGTGCTGGTCAGCGCCGATATGCAGGGCGCCATCAACTTTGGCCAGCGATTTGGCCAGGTTAAGGGTATGGGGCTTGCGCAAATCCAGGGAAGGCGATATTCTCTGCCCGGAAATAGTTGCCAATTCGGGGTTGAGGTCGAGAACAATGGTGCAGCCATGCTTGCGCAACTGTGCATGATGGACAAGGCTGACGGCAATTTTAAAGAGGAAATAACAGTCTGATTTATCCAGCGCCGACTCAAGCAACAGCTCCTCCAACTGCACCAGCTTTGCCTGAAAAGTAGTTGACCCGAAACGGCCATCGGCAAAACTGCAGACCTTGTTTTTATTCACCTTGAGAAAACCGTGCCGGCCCTTGAAATGGGCACGGATGGAAAAGGGCGGAAGCGCGACATCGCAAATCCCAAGAATCGATCGTCCGTCACTTACCAATCGGCGATTGGAATTCTCGACAGAGAGCAACAGCTTGCGCACATGTTTAATGTTGGCCAGTTGTGGACGGTCTCTCTCCTGAAACTTCACCAGATAATGCAACGACCCCACCATGCTGGGGTCAACAAACAACAGCTGGCCCTCCGGCCACAGGCCTTCCTCACGTGTTTCCGATATTCTGAGAATGGCGTCAAGCACCGGGTAGACACGCAGGTGGGAATCCCACCCCAAAAGCATATTCATTTCATCAACAACATGATCCCGAACGGCATGGGTGGCGTACTCCCGTAAAAAGTAACCGGAAATACCGGTGTACAAATCCTTATCATTAGCCATATCATGGGAAAAGCGCCATACGGCATGTTCAAGCCAACGTTCGGTCGGACCGGTTGAACACAGGTCAGGATGATGCTCAGTGAACCACCGTTGAAAAAACACGGAACCGGAATAGCCGCCATAGGTCAGCAAACCGGCCAGCCCCAAATCCTTGACTGCGGTGATATCTGCAAACCGTCGCCGGTCACGGGAAACGGAGACCTTGGTGCGCCACCGTTGGTCATGCACAAAAAGCGCCCTAAAAACAGGTTCATGGCCTTTGAGCAGGTTTTGCGGGTCACAGAGCATGAGCGGCTGGTCCGGCCCGAGAGCGAGAATAACCGCAGCTCTGCTGGTGCCGGAGAAATGGGAGAGACCGTCGCTTAATCCATTGAGGATATCGCTGACACAACGCCTCAAAAAAGAGTATTGAACATCCTCTGCCATGGTCAATGGCCCCTCTTGCTCCACACTATCTTGGAAAACCACTCTATGCTCGGCCATATTTCTTCACTCTGAATTCGTGACGGCGTAAAGCCCGATTCGAGTTGTATTGTGTAATTATAAAAAAAACTGGTGGGCAGTAAGTAAACTCAGGCTCACCAGTCGCCCAGGGGGCATGCCAGACTGGTACATCTGCTGCGCTGCCGAGGCTGTCGAGATCTAAGATTTCCTTTTCCTCTTGGCTACCTCATGCGCCAGTTGGCGACTGGTCAGCAACATCTCACCACTGCAACGGCAAGGGTAACAAATCGCTGTTTCCGGCGTCAAGCCGATAATCCCTTCCAATATCTCTGCTGCCCACCCCCACTCCTGATCAAAAGCCATTGGATGAACCGAGCCGCAAAGTCGACACTGACAATCGCTTCCAGAAGAAAACAGTATCCAGAAACAATGGCGAAACGCGCCTCCTTTCCGGCACCCTTAAGCAGCCCGCTTCCCCTGATGGACAAAAAACACTGGACAACCCTGCTCACTTTTCTATTGTAACAACCGAATGCTGAGAAAACGACCGCAGCAAGTACTGCATTAACGATCCCCCTCGAGCTTGAGAGTTTCGTATGGAAGAACACATTGCCAAAGAATTAACAGCGATACTCAACGCGCACCAAGATTCTGCATATGAAAATGCCTTTGAGCGGGCATTTGAACTGACAAAGGCCTATGCAGGTTCGGCCAATGCCCAAGCATCGGCAATCCCATCGGTTTTTGAAAAACTGTTTGAACTCTTCCTGACCGGCAGCACGAAAAATTGAGCTGAGGGTGGCTGGCTAGGTCTGCATCGACTCCGCAAAAAATTGCAGTTCATAGCTGGTCGCTTGAAAAAATGCACTGGTCATCTTTTCCTGCTCGCTTTTCGGCTGCCTCCCGCCAAGCTCTTCTATGATTTCTATGAAACGTTGAGTATAGGCCGTGTACTCCGCTCCATGGTAGGTGTCGATCCATTTCTGGTATCGATTACCGTGCGCGGCTGTAGCAACAATATGGTTGCCGACCAGGCCGTATACCCAAAAACAGGAAAGCAGCGCAGCGGCGGCCACGGCATACGGTTCGTTTCGGGCATGGTGCAGCAGAAAGGTGGTATACTGATCAACAACATACGATTTCCGGACAGCAGGATGGACCTGGAAATGGTGGAGAAATTCGGCATGCAGTGTCCGCTCGATCTCCACCCCATCCACGGCCAGGGCATTGAAAAAAATCCTTTCCGCCGCTGACGGCGCCCGCGTAGCCAACAACTCCAGTGCCGCGGTGTCGTCATGAAGGTAGAGGATATCCTGTGAGAGATAGTGCGCAAAACAACGGGACGGCAGCGACCCCTCAGCCAGTTGCACGGTAAAGGGGTGAGTCAGCAACTCCCTCATCACTGGCTGCACGGCATGCAAAAGCGTCTTGGTGAACGGTCCTGCCGACCCAATAGCCCCCTCTTCTCTGCTGACGACAGCGTCAACCATCGATTCATCCACGCCTATACGTGGGCGCATATAGCCACATAATCGCCCCGGTCATACCCCTCGACCGGCTGCTCCTCAACGGCATTGGAAAAGAGCGGGTGCCTGGTGAGGGTCTGAGCGTACTCGAAATTGCCGAATCCCGCCTGCTCAAGCATAACAAGCTTCTCTTTGGTTGTACGCCAGTTGGCCACCTGAACAAATTCAATGGGATAAGGGTTAAGCGGGTGCACGCCATCGAGCAACGGATGGTCCCAGGTCCCAAGCGCTTTGGCCAGATTGTACATGACCGCATAGGAGCTCTCCTTGGGGACATCAATAACAACGGCTTTTCCTCCCGGGCGTAATGCCGCATAGGCTTTGTGCAGCACACCCTGTAAGTCACTGATATAGCTAGGTGTTCCATTAAAGAGCACAGTGTCAAATTTTTTCACCCCGAAATCCGCATCCTCTGCGGTCGCTATCTCCACCGACAATCCGCGCTTTCGGGCAATTTCTGCCATCCCCTCAGAAGGCTCGATACCGTATTTGACGGATATAGCATACTCTTGATGCAGTATCGACTCAAAGAGCCCGCTTCCGCAACCGACCGAAAGAATATCACCGGCATCCTCCAGGAAATGAGCAACCAGGTGAACCTCCGAACGGAGGAGGTTGAGGTTATCGTAAAACCAGGCGTCATACTGTTGGGCATACTCATCAAATTGTTTTTTCTGATCCATTTCCTGTTCTCTTGCTTCTCGTGGTTGATCTAATCGGCAGAGCATACGCTGCGTTTTTTTGCACACTCCGCCTTCCTTGCTTTTGTACGGGCAGCCAGTGCGCATACAGTCAATCTTGTTGGTACACCCCTCTCGCGGAGGGATGGAAAAGGTATTCTACATGGTGGGAATGGGGCGAAAAAACCACGGACGTCGCCCACTCAGGAGCGCAGGCAAGGGTACATGGGAATCATCAGCTGCAGAAAAAGACAAAAAGGGTGAGAACATCCCTGATCAAGTGCCTCACCAAACGTTTTATCCAGCTCTTTCTTTATTGCAGTGAAGGGTCCGGTCCTTTTTTAACCAGTGGAATTTTGAGCAATTCAATGCCTTCTTCTTTAAGCATTTGCTCCTGCGCTTTGGTGGCAACGCCTCTGATGTTGCGCTGCTCGGTTACGCCGTAATGCATCTTTAATGATTCTTCAGCCAGTTTGGAGCCAACATCCTCAAACTGCTGCTCGACAATCTCCTGCACTGCATGGAGATATCGTAGGACTTCATGTTCCACACCCTGGTCTTCAGACGTCTTTCCGGGTTGTTCTCGCGACCGGGCGGTCTGGATGGAAGAGACAGGCGAGAGAATTTTGCTCACCCTGTTACTGCCGCAGGACGGACAGGTAAGCAAGCCCTCTTCCTGTTGCCGGTCAAAATCTCCCCGGCTTTCAAACCAGCCCTCGAACTGACAACCGCAACCGCACTGTAAATCGAAAATAATCATACCCTGCCACTCAGAGGAGCAAGTCATCTATGGATCGCATCAGCACGCTACTACTGGGGAGGGTAAACAACAGCAAACCCGTTCTTCCCCTCCACTGGGACAACCACCACAAACCTTACCCCTCCAGAGGGCAGCAGGTCACGAAAAAAAACCGGCTGCCAACTAACCAAAGGGGTGACGCCGTGCACGCAGCGGAAACGACAATAGGCTGCACCCACACCGGCACCCCAGGCTACGCGAAAAAAGTCCGATAACGGGTTGAAAAGCGCAAGTAATCAGGCTGACTTGCGGATGGAGTCCTCCTTTCCCGGCAGAATGAGATGCAGGAAGACTCCGACCAGCGCCGACAAGCCTATGCCCTGAACCATAAACCCCTTAAAGCCGAGAGCCATATCGCCGATTCCAAACACCAGGATCAAGCTCACGATAACCAAATTTCGAGGTAAGGAGAGGTCTGTTCCCTCACGGACCAGGGTATTCATACCGATTGCGGCAATTGTCCCAAACAGCAGGGTCATAATTCCGCCCATTACCGGGGTTGGAATCGTCGCCAAGACCGCGCCCAGGGTACCGGAAAAGGAGAGCAGGATGGCAGCGCATGCCGCCCAGGTCATGATTGCCGGGTTAAACGCACGGGTAAGGGTCACGGCGCCGGTTACCTCTGAGTAGGTGGTATTTGGCGGCCCACCAAGCATTGCGGCAAGCGAAGTTGCAACCCCATCCCCCATCAGGGTCCTGTGCAGCCCAGGTTTTTCCAGGTAATTTTTCCCAGTCACGCTGCTGATGGCCAGCATATCGCCAATGTGTTCAATGGCGGGAGCAATGGCCACCGGTACAATAAAAAATATTGCCTGCCAATTGAGCTCTGGCAACACAAAGGCAGGAACCGCCAGAAAAGGGGCTTCGAGAACGGGTTTGAAGTTCACCATGCCAAAGATAATCGACACCAGGTAACCTGCAGCGATCCCCAATAAGATGGAAATCAGACGTATCATCCCCCTCCCCCCCAACACTGCGGCCACGGTAACCAGCAGCGAAACCATGGCAACGGTGAGGGCAGAGCCTTGAGGAAAAAGAACAGCCGAGCCGTCACCGGTCTTACCGAGCGCCATAAAAACAGCCACCGGAGCAAGATTCAGCCCGATGACCATGATCACCGGTCCCACAACTACCGGCGGCAGCACTTTTTTGACTATCGCCCTGCCGCGAAGCTTGATCAAGAAAGCCAGTAGTATATAGACTAAACCGGCAGCGAGCAGCCCGCTCATTGTCCCGGCAATGCCCCAGGTCTGGACGCCATAGATGATCGGAGCGATAAAGGCAAAAGATGATGCCAGAAAAATCGGCACCTGCCGCTTGGTTATAACTTGGAAAAGCAGGGTGCCTGCTCCGGCAGTAAACAATGCGACATTCGGATTGAGCCCGGTGAGGATCGGGACAAGCACCAATGCCCCGAACGCCACAAACAGCATCTGCGTTCCGACAATAAGCTGTTTCCCCAATCCGATAGTTTCTTTTTCAGTGGTCATAGGTTCCCCTTCTTTCTCCGGCCCGGTCTCATGAGCCGGCCCGTCTTTCTTTGCTGTACCGAAAAGGTAGTCCAGTATTTATTTGGTACCAAAAATCTTGTCTCCGGCATCACCCAACCCAGGGAGAATATAACCGTTTTCATCAAGTCGTTCGTCAATACCCGCCACATATACATCCACATCCGGATGAGCGGCCTCGAGCTTGGCAATCCCTTCCGGCGCTGCAACAAGAAATATACCAATAATGTCTTTACACCCTGCCTGCTTCAGCATGTCGATAGTAGCGATCAGGGTACCGCCGGTCGCAAGCATGGGATCGATGATCATTGCCTTTCGTTGCCCGATATCCTGCACCAGCTTCTCAAAATAGGTTACTGGCTGCAGCGTTTCTTCATCTCGATACAACCCGACAACCGAAACCTTGGCATTGGGAACAGCCTTCATAACTCCATCCATCATCCCCAGTCCTGCGCGAAGAATGGGAACAATGGTTATCTTTTTTCCTTTGATTCGCTCCACCTCCACCGGTCCGGACCAACATTCAATGGTCACCTTCTCTGCTGGGAGGTGCTTGGTAGCCTCATAAGTAAGCAGCATACCAACCTCTGAGGCCAGTTCCCTAAAATCCTTGGTTGATATGTCCTTTTCACGAAGGTGGCCGAGCTTATGACGTACGAGAGGATGGAGAATTTCATGAACAGCCATAGAGCGCTCCTTATGCATTAATTGTTGGAAAAAATGATTCTGTTTGTAGCACGGAACAGGCGATCAAGCCAACGTAAAAAGTGGATATCCGCCGGTGCTCTCTCAACCCCCTCTTCAGGTTTGCAGGGAGCAAAACCGACAGTGTGCAGCCCTATATCACCAAGGTCTGCATAAAAATTCGTCTTGCAATAACCGCCATTTGTTGTGATGATCGAAACAAAATAGAGCATCCGCCTCTTTCCTCAAGCCTGTGGCCCAGAGACAACCATGCCTTCAGCGCCAGAAAACAAACAGCCCAGGATTACCCAACGACCGCTTTTTTACTGGATACTCCGCCGATACAGGGGACTGCAGGTACTCCTCCTGCTTATCATTGCAATAAGCCTTTTTTTTCGGGTGTTCCCCCTGGAAATGCAGCGGCGCATCATCAACGAGGCCGTTTCCCTCAAAGATGTTGAGTTGCTGTTTCTGTACTGCGGCCTTTACATGGGGGCTATTCTCCTGGCAGGACTGACCAAATACGCCATCAATGTCCTGCAGACCATTATCGGCCAAAAAATTCTGGTCGAGTTGCGCACCGAACTCTACCACCACATCCTGCAGTTGCCGCTGCAGTTCTATCGCAAAATGCAGCCTGGAACGGTTATCTCGGCCATGACTGCCGAACTCAATGCCGTTGGTTTTTTTCTGGGCGGCGCGATCGCCATCCCCCTGACCAGTATCCTCAGCTTTCTTGTCTTTCTTGGTTTCATGTTTCATCTCAGCCCGTTGCTGGCAGTTCTCTCGGTCACCGTCTATCCGTTTGAACTGGTGATAATCCCGTGGCTGCAGAAACGATACAATACAATCAACAAACAGCGCATCGCCACAACCAGATCCATGTCCAATGCGGTCAATGAAGCTATCACCGGCCTCCATGAGATCCATGCCAACGGCAGCTACCCCCTCGAAGAAAAAAGGATGTCCACCTATGTGCATATCCTTTACGGGTATCTCAAGCGACTGTTCATCATCAAATATGGAATTAAATTTGCCAATAACCTTTTTCAATCCATTGGCCCCTTCATCCTCTTTCTGGTTGGCGGCTACCTGGCCATCCATGGTGAATTCACCCTAGGTGCACTGGTGGCGTTTCTTTCCGCCTACGAAAAAGTATACGACCCCTGGAAGGAAATGCTCGAATATTACCAGGCATACCAGGACGCCACCGTACGGTATAACCAAATCATGACCATTTTTGATCACAACATTGAACATCCGCTCACCCAACCTTCACGTCCCGTGCATACGCTGAGTGGAAAAATCGAGCTCAAAGGTGCAGGTTTTTCCGTGGAGAGCGGCCTGCGGCTTCTCGACAACATCAACCTGACCATCCGCCCCAACGAGCAGGTAGCCCTGGTGGGATTCTCCGGCTCAGGCAAATCGACGCTGGCCCTGTTGATTGCCCAACTCTACAATGTCAACCATGGGCTGATCCTGCTCGATGATATGGACATCACCACCATGAGCAAAGCGGATATCAGCCAGAATATCACGATGATTGCCCAGCGACCATTCATCTTCACCGGGACCATCCGAGAAAACTTGCTCTATGCTGCCCAAGCTTGCGCTGAAAATGAGGAACAGTTGCCAAAGCGCGAGGAAGTACTGCAGGTCATCCGTGATGTCGGGTTGACCGAGGATGTACTCCGCTTTGGGTTTAATGCGGTTATTCCCAAGGAACGGGTGCTGCCCATCAAAAATGCCCTCTTGCGCATGCGCCAGATCGTTAACTCGGAATTACGAGAGCCTTTTTCCACTGTCGTCGAGCCTTACGACATCGACGTTTTTTTGGAATATGCCAGCCTTGGCAGTAACCTCATTTTTGGAGAAAGCTTATCTGAAAGATATGCTCTCAACAACCTGCCCTATAATGACCCTTTTCGTCAACTGCTCGCCGACAACGCTGTTGAGCAACCTCTGCTTGAGCTTGGTCTGACCATTGCCAGGTCTACGGTAGAAATCCTGCGCGATCTGGGAGATGACGAGTTTTTCTTTCAGGGCAGTCCGATGAAACCCCACGAACTCGAAGAGTTTGCAGAACTGCTCTCATCAACCAAAGGAAAAATGCCACAGCAAAAGAAAAAACAGGATCGATTACTGCTTCTGGCCCTACGTTTTATCCCGGCAAAACATAAGATCACGACCATGGGTGAAAGCCTAAAGAGGAGTATCCTCGCTGCCCGGCACGACTTCCTGCAGAACATTATTCACCTCGACATGGAAGCCTGCAGCCGTTCCACGGAGGTTCTGCAAAGGGATGGCATGATCCTCTCCCTCCCTGTATACGAGCACGAACGCGACTTCATCCCCTACTGCCCCTCAGAATACCTCTACAGTCATACCCTGCGCGACAACATCCTCTTTGGGGCGACCAAACAACAACTTCGCAACTATCCCGATCTCATTGCACTGGCCATGAACACGTTTGAACGTGAAGGTCTGCTCGATGAAATCCTTGACCTCGGACTTGACTTTGAAGTCGGCAGCCAGGGGGACCGCCTCTCCGGAGGTCAAAAACAAAAACTGGCCATAGCCAGAGCCTTTCTCAAGCACTCCAGCATCCTCATCATGGACGAGGCTACCGCAAGCCTGGACAACACCTCCCAGGCAAGAATTCAACAACTGGTCGAGCGGCGCTACCGAGGCAAACAAACGGTCATTGCCGTTATTCACCGCTTGGACCTCACCCCGGGATACGATAGAATATTCGTACTCAAAGACGGATCGCTTATCGAGCAGGGAACCTACGACGAACTCATGGCAAAACATGGTGCATTCTATGAACTCATCCAGGCAAACTAACGAAAACTGCAACGACGGTCAGTGCCAGATGCAAGAAGCACTCACCTTCCTGCAGCGGCTCCCCCTGTTTCGGGAAACACCGCTTGATATCCTCAAACTCTATGCCTATCTTAGTAAAAAGGAAGAATATGCAAAGGGGGAAACCATCGTCTCACAGGGCAAGCCGTGCCAAAAGATGTACCTCATCATTAAAGGACAAGTGTCCATTGATGAAGAACATGACGGCAGGCTCTACACGCTCCAATACCTCACCGATGACGGCCTCAACTATTTTGGAGAACTGGCGTTGCTCGCGCAGTTTGACTGGCCTTTTTCCGCACGCGCGGAGTCTGATGTCACCTTGCTGACCATGACCAGAGAGGCCTTCCGAAAAGTGATGGAGCGCTACCCTGAAAAATACCCGCACGCTGTGGAAAGAATCATTGCCCTGCGCATAGCCCGCACTAATGACCAGACCCGACAGCTCCTTATGCGTACTGACCCTGAACTCTGGGAAAACTAATTTAATGAGCAACCACCTCTTTAATGGAATAATCGGCATGAAACGCAGCACCTTTTTCTTCGTTCTTGTTGGCTTTGTCTTTTTCCTCGCACCAGCCCCGGCTGAAGCTGTTTCCGCCCCCAAGGAAATCGGTGGATTTCGCCTGGGAACATCCATCAATGACTATGAATTCATCAGCTACCAGAACTACCTCAAGCAAGTGATTATTGAAAATGTCGGGGTGTTTAGAAAAGGGACCATAGAATATGGAGTATGCGAGCGTCCCGGAGAGATTGTAAAGATCAAATTAAAGTTTGCCGACAACA
Source organism: Desulfogranum aggregans (assembly GCF_055398265.1). Classification (NCBI taxonomy): domain Bacteria; kingdom Pseudomonadati; phylum Thermodesulfobacteriota; class Desulfobulbia; order Desulfobulbales; family Desulfobulbaceae; genus Desulfogranum; species Desulfogranum aggregans. The sequence goes on from NZ_AP042447.1 coordinate 2,572,164, forward strand.
GTGAAGCATTTTATCGAAAATTACTGCAGCTGTACAAACAGCGGCTGGGCGAACCGGATCGATACACCGGTGACGCCTTTGGCATCTTAAAATCCTGGAAGTGGTTTTTTCAGGATGAAGATGGAGAGCGGATCTCGCTGACTCTCCAGTACAACAAAAAAAACCCCAATGAAACACTGGGCAACATGGTCAAGCTGTCCATGCCGGATCGCATTAATGCTGAGCGCCTCTGCTTCAACCAAATGTGCAATAATCGTGAACCAATGCCAGCCATCCCCGAGGAAAACATCGTAGAATTCTACATTCCCAAATAATGCCCTCAACCAGGCCGATGACGCCGAAGGCGCCCAGAGCGTCCGCGGCTGAAGCAATGGCGCAGAAACAAGATCTGCGGGTGCCGCCACAACCAGCCCCGGATCCCTTCAGAGCTGTCGCCTGGAATGGGCTTAGGATAGAAGTACCTTGCGCCTGGTACCCGGCTGTTGTGCTCAAAGATTACCTCCTCTTTGAATGCCAGGACCAACCGAAAATGGCCATAAAATGGCAACAGATAAAAGGCTCGTTCTCAGCGCAACGGGTTCTCCGACGGCTGCATCGCAGCCAACCGGAGTCGTCACTGACCGAATGGAAACTGCCCCCTCCCCTTGTCAGGGCTCTTGCCCCCTGCCGCCACCATGGTTTTCAATGGCAGAACAACCCGCAGATTAAGGGGCTGCTGCTCTATTTTGAGGCAATGCACAGAGCACTGCTGCTCCGTTTTGAGCGCTACGACGAACACGAACTGGCCGATTACCTTCATGTGCTGCAAAGCATGCACTGGGCCGCATCCGATACCGCCATACCATGGGCTGTTTTCGATATTCAGGCATCGCTCCCGGCCGAGGCGGCGTTGCAGCATCATGAATTTTATCCGGGAAAATTCACCATAACTTTTACCCTGGCCGGCAGACGGCTGGTGCTTCTTCGATTCAAGCCGGCGGCCGCGCTGCTCAACGGCACCAGCCTGACCGAGTTCGGCCGACGAATTGTTGATCAAGCTCTGCCGGTTGCAGCATCAGCTGCCAGCACCGTGCGGTTGTCTTACCGGGCAAAGGGATGGCAACGACTGCTGAGCACATTACAGAAAAAAGCGGCATGTATCGACCTCTACCTCACCCACCATCAACAGGAAAACATGATCCTCGGGGTCCTCATAGAAGGGAAAAAGCCGTTGCCGCCCGAGCAGACGGCAGCCATCACTGCCCAGTACCAGCCATTTTCCACCGCCACCGGAAACACCTGACACCGATTCCCCCCGTATACGCAATGTCCGCACACCATCAATCCAGCTCATCCTCACCAAACAGGCAACAGGCTCTTGATTGTATCCCGTTGATACATCCCGATGCACGCTCCAGTGAAACCGAAGAGGGAATCCTGCTGACCTACACAGTTGAGGTAAAGCCTTTTTTTCGCCGTTTGGCCAAGGTTTTTTCTGCTGCAGCGAGTTCAACAATTGAGCGACAGCTGCAGCTTGATCATCTGGGAAGTTCGGTATGGGGTCTGATAGATGGAGAGCGCAGTGTTCGGGAAATTGCGGCGGTCTTTCAACACCAGCATCAACTGGATAGTCGTGAAGCGGAGATATCGGTAAGCGGTTTTCTCAGAGAACTCGGTAAACGCGGTCTGGTAGCCATGCGCCCTCCCAGCTAGCCCCAATTTTTCCTGATCCCCTGATGGGTTTTTATAGTTTTTTCAATGCACTTTTCGCCGAGCAAATGAGCAGAGCGTGGAAGCCGACAAAGTGCTCACTGACCATCACGCCACAGGGCTTCATCCGCCCGGCAGCAAAAAGCGTTTCTGGATGAGCTGAAGATCGGTCCAGGTGGCCCGCTTCAATTCTTGGTGAGCAAGGAGAAAACGAGGGTGGAAGGTGACCATCACCTCGATGGGATACTGGTCATAGTAACGATAGCGATGAAACGTCCCCCGCAGCCTGACCACGGGTTTGGTGCTGTTGAGCACCGCCTGTGCACTGCAATCCCCCATGGCGCAAATGACCGATGGCCTGATGGCGGCAATCTCACGAAACAGAAACGGCAGGCAGCGAACAAGTTCTTCCTGCCCCCCGGAGACGGCCTTGGGTCCCTGACATTTCAAACAGTTTGTGACATAGACATCGGTCATGGATAACCCCAGCGCACTTACCATGTTCACCAGCATCCTGTCTTCCGCCTCTCCAAACAGGAAAGGTTTTTCCCCTGGTGAAAGGTCGCAGCAATAATCGCCGACAAACATAAGCCGCACTTTTCCGGTGGCGGCTGAGGAGGGCACAGCCAAAGTGTTAGTGGACAAAGTGCATTGCCTACAGGCTGCGACATGGCGGGAGAGTTCTTCTATGGCCTTGCCGTCCACTGTCTTATCCGGGGAGACTGGTGGTGTTTCTGATCGGTTGGACGCTCTCCGGCGTGGCGTTTTGGCGGTCGATGGTTGCGGAGAGGAGGTTGGTGGAGGTGTACTCGGCCTCAGCCCCTCGATTATCGGGTAGCTGCCGATGCCGATCTGCCGATGAAATTGCAGCAACCGACGCATCTCGGCCGCCACGCCAGCTAACTGCTGTGGGGACACCCGCAGCTTCGCCGTGGTTGATGCCTGTCGGTCTCCTCTCTTTTTGGCTGACAAAATACTTTCCCGTGTTTACTGTTGTGTTCAAATATGACTGCAGGCGGACCGCGTTGAGCCTAGCCACCACCATTCGATGCAGGCTGTGTCCGGATGTTTTTCCGTAACCTGCTTATCCCTTTGTCTGAGGTACCGATTATGCCAATTTTTGAGTATGAATGTCGTGACTGCAACCATCACTTCGAAGTTCTGACCACCACATCGAACCAGTCCGAACCCGTTATCTGCCCCCAATGCCAGAGCTCGGATGTAGTAAAAAATCTATCAGCATCATCTATTCGCATCGGCTCACCTGTTCGCCCCTCCAGAGGCTCCTCATCAGGCTGTTCCTCCCCTTCGGGTTTTTCCTGAGCCTAGTCCACATTGAACCCGTGCGGTTCAATTGCTTTGCCGGTGTGCAACCACCATCACAAAGGCTGCACACCGTAGTGCCTCCTGGGCATACCCTTATTTTTTCCTTCGTGACCGGCTGAAATCATATACCTCTTCGTTCTTTTTCAGCATCCCGTGCTTTTCTCGTGCAAGCTCCTCAATATAGTTGTCATCCTTTTTCAACCGTTCTATTTCTTCATTGAGGCTGATGTTGGCCTGGCGCAACTGTGCATTTTCCCGAGCTACCTTTTCCAGTTCTTTTTTGAGGCTACGGTGATGGAAAATGCCTCTCCCTGGAAGCAACAGCAGGACAAAAAAACCAAGAAGTGCGAACAGTAGACCAAGTCGCCACAAAAGTTTGCGATTGCGATGTACCTGCTGTTGACGGTCACGGCGCTCAGCCATACTCCATTATCTCTTCGAAAAAATAACTATGGTTACCGCTGGAGACGATACCCGAATCTTTACCGCCTGCACAGCAAGTATCCTTATTTTTGGACGAGCTGTTCAGCGCGGTCAATGCCCAGTAACCGAATCAGGAGGATACCCGTCTCATAGAGAAGATAGAGAGGACCTCCCATAAGCGCCATATTGACGACATCGGGGGTCGGAGTCAACAGTGCGGAGAGAATGGCAATTCCCAGCACCGCGAATCTTCGGTTTTTCTCAAATGTTCTCCGGGCAATAATCCCCACCTGTGAACTGAATATCATGAATACCGGCAGCTCGAATATCATACCAAAAGCAAGGATAAAGAGGGTGACAAAGTTTACAAATCGACCAATGGAGATGACAGCCTGCATATTTTCCGATTGAAAACCAAGCAGAAACTGTACCCCGAAAGGCAGGGTGACCAGATAACAAAAAACTGTCCCTCCGTAAAAAAGCAGGCAGGTGGCGGCCACGAACCAGAAAAGTTTTTTTCCGGTTACACCAAAGGGTTTTCCCATGGCCTTCCACAGCACATAGGTCAGCAACGGCATCAGCAGGTACAAGGCACCGAAAAAGGCGACCTTTACATGCGCAAGAAATGGCCCGGCAACGGAAAAGAAATACAACTGTTCATCCAGATGCTGTTGAAAAAGGAACAGCAGGTGGGCGGAAACCAGAAAAAGCACTCCCGTCCCCGCGGCCAGACAAAGGCCCAGCAGTTTGATTGATTTACGTAATTCACTGAGAAAAATGATAAAGTTATTGCTGATGTTCACAACCGCTTTGTTGCACTCCCTATGAAGGTTAGCCGTCCCTCCCCGCGAGGTACCCTGAAAGGTAGCAAACCGCAACCGATAAGGCAATCGATTGTGGTGCATTTGCAGATACCCCACCATCATGTCCACTATTCCCGGCTACGGCTGCTCCTTGTCCGCTGTCGCTGACAGGGTGGCAGGGAGGTACCAGCAGGCAGATGAATTGCCGTTGCGTTTCCCTCGCAGCCGTGATAAAAAACGAGGTTGCTTTGAACGCACACTGATTCCATCTACCCTATACCCTCGCCTATGCTAGAATTACGCTTTATCAGAGAAAACCTGGAACTTGTTCGCGAAAAAAGTCTCCTCAGAGGCGTTGACCCGACCCTGCTCGATCGATTCGCAACGCTCGACAATCAGCGCCTCGCGCTCCTTGGAGAAGTCGAACATCTGAAAAACCGACGCAACACGGTGTCCAAGGAGATAGGTCCGCTGAAACAATCCGGCGAACATGAAAAAGCAGAACCCCTCATTGTGGAAATGAGGGAGGTGGGAGATCGAATCAAAGCCCTAGATGACGACCTCGGTGCGATTGAGGCTTCCCTTAACGACATTGTCCTTTCCATCCCCAACCTCTGCGATGACAGTGTACCCCAGGGTAAGGATGACAGCGACAATGTGGAGGTGAAACGGTGGGGTACGCCACCGAGTTTTACGTTTGCACCAAAGCCTCACTGGGAACTGGGAGAGCAGTTGGATATCCTTGATTTCGAAACCTCGGCCAAGCTTGCAGGGGCTCGCTTTTGCCTGCTTAAAGGTTTTGGCTCTCGACTGTCCCGCGCGTTGGTCAATTTCTTCCTCGATCTCCACACGCAAAAACACGGCTACACGGAAGTGCTCCCACCGTTTATGGTAAACTCCACAACCATGACCGGCACCGGGCAATTACCTAAATTCAAGGAAGACCTGTTCAAGATCGATGACTGGGACCTGTGGCTCATACCAACCGCCGAAGTACCGGTGACCAATATCCACGCCGGCGAAACCCTGAGCGAGGAACAGCTTCCTCTCTATTATACTGCCTACACGCCCTGTTTTCGTTCTGAAGCCGGCTCGTATGGAAAAGACACACGGGGGCTCATCCGGCAGCATCAGTTTGAAAAAGTCGAGCTGGTCAAATTCACGACCCCGGAGCAGTCGCGAGCGGAATTGCAACGTCTTCTCACTGAAGCGGAGACAGTCCTGCAGCTCCTTAAACTGCCATACCGTGTTGTCAATCTCTGCACAGGCGATCTGGGCTTCTCTGCCACACAGACCTTTGATATTGAAGTATGGCTCCCCGGGCAGCAAACCTACCGCGAGATCTCCTCCTGCTCTAACTTTCTTGACTTCCAAGCGCGTCGAGCCGGCATTCGCTACCGACCCCAGGGTCAGAAAAAAAGCCGCCTGGTCCATACGCTGAACGGCTCCGGGCTGGCTGTGGGACGAACACTGCTCGCCATCATGGAAAACTACCAGCAGGAAGATGGTTCCATCGCCATTCCAGAAGTGCTGCAGCCCTATTTTACCAACCGCTTCAGCTGATTATCGCTGGAAAGGTCTGAGGGTCAACGCTCTGCATCGTTGTCGCGTTTTCCCTCCAGCGCAAGGCGGAGCAGTTCGTCCAGCAATTGAGGAAAGGCAAGGCCTGCGGCGGCGGCGGCCTGCGGCAATAGACTTGTCGGTGTCATGCCTGGGATAGTATTTGTTTCCAACACAAAGATGTCGTTTTCACCGATGATCATATCGGTGCGACTATACCCGTTAAGCTGCAGGCACCGGTGAGCCTTCAGGGCATATTGCTGAGCAGTTTTCCGCACTTCGTCGCTCACGTCCGCCGGGCAGATCTCTTCGCTGGCGCCAGCCACATATTTGGCCTCATAATCAAAAAAATCAAATCGGCTATCCGGGATGATTTCTACCAGGGGTAAAGGCGAGAGTTCTTTATTCCCCAGCACACCGACTGTAATTTCCCGGCCCTGTATATATTCCTCCACCATGACTTCATCATCATGCTGAAAGGCCTTTTCAAGCGCGGCACCCAGCTCCTGCTGATGCTTGACAATCGCCATCCCTATGGACGACCCCTGTTTCACCGGCTTAACCACGAGCGGCAAACGCAGCTGAGCTAATATTCCCTGCGGGTCGGAACAATCGTCGGGATGCGCCATTACCCAGGGTGCTACCGGCAGCCCATCAAGTCGATAGAGCACTTTAGCCAGGTTTTTGTTCATGGCCAAAGCACTGCCAAGTACACCCGCTCCCTGATAGGGAATCCCGAGAAGATCAAGAAATCCCTGGATTGTCCCATCTTCACCAAAAAGGCCATGTAAGAGAATAAAGGCAACATCTATCTGCTGGGCATCACGGGCGATGGCGGCAAGATCAGTAGCCGGATCATAACGCACCACTGCATATTTCTCCCGATCAAGGGCTGCCTTCACCCCCTCCGCACCTTTGAGCGAGACCTCCCTCTCATCCGATTTACCACCGGCAATAAGGGCCAATCGAATTTTTGCCATGCTTCCCTCCTTGATAAGATTATGTTTCACTGCTACCCACCTTACCATGTTCACCCAAAAAACAGTAGAGACGACCCTTCTTTTCCCGGCAGCGTCGGGTCAACCTTGCGCATCCTTGACTATGTCGTACAAGGTGATCGCGGCCTGTTTGCACATTTAGCAGCGTTCGCGTCCCCAGGCCCAACATTTAGCCCGCTGCCCTGTAAAGAGGATTGACATTTGCAATACCCCAAGGTATACTTAAAAATTCTACTAACAGCTTACTATTTTCCACACTAGCACTCTAACAAGGATGTGATGCATCATGATCGAAGTAGAAGTTAAAGGCGACCTTGAATACGCAATTCGGCAACTGAAGAAAAAACTGCAGATTGATGGTATCAAGCGGGAGTTGAAGCGACGCGAATTTTATGAAAAGCCAAGCGTAAAAAAACGCCGCAAAGCTGCTGAAGCCCTTCGAAAACTTCGTAAATTTAACCGGATGAAAAATCGAGGTTAAATAAAGCCCGGCAGACCGCCGGGTTTTTTTATTGTGTCCTCTCCTCCTGCAGCCTTCCCAAGCACCCTGGGGGAACCGCTCGCCCACTTCCTCCAACACCTTACCGTCCACCGCCGGTTAGCGCAGAATACTGTTATCGCCTACAAAGCGGACCTGCACCAGTTCTGTTCATTTCTTACTGACAAAGGCATACATGATTTTGCCGCGGTCACCAGAGAGGACCTTCAGCACTATTTTCGCATTTGCCACCAACGGCAACTCAGCACACGCTCCTCTGCACGGCGTCTTGCTGCATTGCGGGCATTTTTCCGTTACCTGCTGCAGCATGCGCTGGTTGCGACAGACCCGGTTGCCGAGATTGATCCGCCAAAACTAGGGAAAAACCTGCCAAAAGCGTTGACTCCAAAAGAAGTAGACCGATTACTCTCCCGTCCCGCGACCTCTGCCCCCCTGCCTTTGCGCAACTGGACCATGCTCCACCTCCTCTATGCAACAGGCATCAGGGTATCGGAACTTGTCGGTCTGCCGATGAACGGATGCAGTCTTGCAAGCGGTCACTTGCGGGTGCAGGGAAAAGGCGATAAGGAAAGGATCGTCCCCTTTGACGCCGAAACAACCGCTGCCTTGCGGGAATACGTTGAACGAGCACGCCCGACCCTGATCAAAGATCGCTCAAGCAACATGCTTTTTCTCTCCAATCGCGGCAAGGCTATGACCAGAAACCGCTTCTGGCAAATTATCAGGGAGTGTGCCCGCACCAAAGGCATTTCCAGGGAAATAAGCCCCCACATGCTGCGCCATTCCTTTGCCACCCACATGCTGGCGGGCGGTGCAGACCTTCGTTCTGTCCAGATGATGCTGGGGCATGCTGATATTGCCACCACCCAAATCTACACCCATGTGGACAGCAGTAGATTGAAGGCCGCTCATCAACGATACCACCCCCGCAGCTGATGATATCGTCGGAACTCTCTGCTTAACCGCTACAGTGTCCCTTCATTCCTCAGTAGTCAAAATGAGCGGGGTGGTCTGGTTGCTTCTCCACACAATCCTCTTCTACTGAAAACACCCGTCGAAGAACGAGGGTAATACCGTTGCTGGCTCAGAAGACTGTCAGCAATTCCCCTGGGCTATCCTGGCAGACGAGATCTACGCGTACCCCCGGATGCTGTTGGAGTTTTCGCTTAGCCTCGCCCCAAACCAGGTCCGGATGGTTATTCGTCTCGCTCAAATGCGCTAAAAGGAGCTGTCGGAGCGCGCCTCTTCCTGCCAGATCAGCGGCAAAATCCAAGGCCTCACCATTGGCCAGATGGCCTGTTTTGGAGCGGATTCGCTGCTGCAGTGCGAGCGGATAAGGACCATTGTGTAACAGCTCAGGATCGTGGTTGGACTCCAGAATGAGGGTATTGCAGGAGCAGAGATGGTGCATGATCAACCGGGTAATCTGTCCGGTATCCGTACAATACCCAACCTTGAGTCTTCCATTGCTGATGACAAACCCCACAGGATCAGCAGCATCATGGACAACGGAAAATGGATGAATATGCAGGTCATTGATGGTCATCGACTCACCGGTGATAAACTCCCGTTGTACCGCCAGTTTACCCATTTTTCTCTGCCCTGCCTGATAGCAGGCCTGATTGACAAATACTGGCAGCCTGTACCGCCGGGACAATACCCCTACTCCGGCAATATGGTCATTATGCTCATGGGTCACCCAGATTGCAGTCAATGATGACGCCTCTCTGCCAATAGCTGCCAAGCGACGCTCGATTTCCTTGCCGGAGAAACCGGCATCAATCAGCAGGCGAGTGGTACCCGACTCAACATAGGTACTATTCCCCCTGCTGCCGCTCCCCAGGACACAAACCTTCATCCTCCCTCCACGGTCAACGTATGCCGGTGTGGCCGAACCCGCCCTCGCCCCGCTGGGTGCTTTCGAGACGGTCAACAATGGTAAAGTCAGCCTGGCAGACCGGGGCCAGAACAAGCTGGGCAATTCGGTCTCCACGATGAACCGTATAGGGTTGGTCAGAAAGGTTAATCAAGGCTATTTTCACTTCCCCCCTATAATCAGCATCAATGGTTCCCGGGGCATTGACAATGGTGATCCCGTGTTTTACGGCAAGTCCTGACCGCGGACGCACCTGTATTTCATACCCCTCTGGTATGGCAACAGAAAACCCTGTTGGAATTAATACCCGCTCTCCAGCACCAAAGGTAACCGAATCGCTCACAGCAGCGAGCACATCCATTCCGGCCGAATACTCGGTCTCGTAGCGGGGAGGACGCAAATCCCTGTCGCGATCAGGATCAAGCCATGCAAGGAAGACAGTTTTTTTTTCCATTCTAGGCCTTGTTTTTTCGATACCTGTTAAAAAAAAAGCCGGTTGCTCTCCAGAGGAACAACCGGCTCTACGCTCATCAATTCATCGAAGACGGAAGACTGAAGACTACTCCTCCCCTTCCTCCAAGGCAGCCTTGCGACTGAGACGAATCCTTCCGCGGCTGTCGATCTCAATCACTTTGACCTTGACCATATCACCTTCTTTAAGAACATCGGTTACCTTGTTGACCCGGCTGTGTTTAAGTTCGGAAATATGCACCATGCCGTCAGTACCGGGCAGAATCTGCACAAATGCGCCGAAATCCTTAATGGTCTTCACCTCACCTTCATACACCTTACCTACTTCCGGGACAGCGGTAATCTCTTCAATTCGCTTGACCAAGGCCTTAGCTGATTCAGCGTTATTACTGAAAATCTTCACCGTTCCGTTATCCTCCACATCGATCTTGGAGTCAAACTCGGTGGTCATTTCACGGATGATCTTCCCACCAGGGCCAATTATATCCCGAATTTTATCGGGGTTAATCTGCAGGCTGATATATTTGGGCGCATGCTCAGAGACTCGATCGCGTGGAGACTCGATCGCCTCGTGCATCTTTCCAAGTATATGGACCCTGCCGCCACGAGCCTGGGCAAGGGCTTTCCCCATTATTTCCCTGTCCACACCATCGATTTTGATATCCATCTGCAGACCGGTGATCCCTGAATCAGTACCGACAACCTTAAAATCCATATCGCCAAGATGGTCTTCATCGCCAAGGATATCGGTGAGGATGACGACCTTCTCCCCCTCTTTGATCAATCCCATGGCAACCCCGGAAACCGGGGCTTTTACAGGAACACCTGCATCCATTAATGCAAGGCTGGCACCGCACACTGTGGCCATGGAAGAAGATCCATTGGACTCCAGCACCTCGGAGACCACCCGCATGGTATAGGGGAATTCATCCTGAGCCGGCAGAACAGCATCCACCCCTCGGCGAGCGAGGGTACCGTGACCAATATCCCTCCTGCTCGGTCCGCGGAGGAATCGCACCTCACCGACACAAAAAGGCGGGAAATTATAGTGGAGCATAAACCGACGATAAACGTCACCGCTCAACCCTTCAAGGTGCTGCTCATCCCGTTCACTGCCCAGGGTGGAAATAACCAGGGCCTGGGTCTCACCACGGGTAAAAAGTGCAGATCCATGCGCGCGCGGCAGAATTCCCACCTCACAGTCAATGGGCCTCACCTCTTCAAAGGAACGACCATCTAGTCGCTTGCCCTGGGAAACAATACGGTCGCGCATAACGCGTTTTTTATAACTGCTCAGTAGTTCGAAGACCTCTTTTTCGTCCTCATACAGTTCGGGGTCGACCTGGGTGATGACCTCTTCCTTCAGCTGGTCGTACCGGTCTCCACGGGCCATCTTTTCAGCGGTATTCACCACCTCTTCCATTCCCTGGGCCGCCAACGCCTCAACCTTTTCCTGCAGAGCGGTGTTAACGGTCGGCGCAATGACCTCACGCTTTGCCCTTCCCACTTCCTGCTGTAGCTGCAGCTGCAGTTCAATCAGGGGCTGAATCTGTTCATGAGCAAAAAAGATCGCATCAAGGACCGTGTCCTCACTCAGCTCTCCTGCTCTCCCTTCCACCATAACCACAGCCGAGGCTGTACCGGCAACCACCAAGTTCAGTTGCGACTTCTCCAATTGCCCGTTGGAGGGGTTAAGCACATACTCGCCATCGACGTAGCCGACTCTGGCAGCGGCAATTGGCCCTGCAAAGGGAAGGTCTGAGAGCATCAGCGCGGCAGAAGCGCCATTCATCGCCAGGATGTCCGGATCAAAGTTCTGATCTGCCGAAAAAACAGTGGCAATGAGTTGTGTTTCGCACATATATCCATCGGGAAAAAGCGGTCTGAGCGGCCTGTCGATCAACCGACAGGTAAGGACTTCCTTTTCACTGGGTCTTCCGATTTCCCGGCGGAAATAGCTGCCTGGAATGCGGCCGGCAGCATACATTCGTTCCTGATACTCTATGGTCAGGGGCAAAAAGCCCATGTCTTTTGCTTTCTTTTCAGCGACTACGGTGACCAACACCTTGGTGTCACCGCTGGAAACGACAACAGAACCATTGGTCTGCTTGGCCATTTTTCCGGTTTCAAAAGTTATCTTCTGACCACCGATCTCTACTTCACGTAGTGTATACATAGATTCTCCTGTTCCTCATGGATTGGGAACATTGTAGTAACATTGATCCTGCTACAGGTAGATGGGGTCACAAAGCCACAAAGGATACGCCGGCAAAATCAACATCTTGCCTGCCGTATCCTTTGTGTCTTTACTCCCCTGCCATGACTGCAACAGAATCGCAAAAAGGCGACGGGCAGGTACCTTTCAATCGCCCTGCCCGTCACCTCTTTCATTTATTTACGAATACCGACTTCCTTGATCAGTTCCCGATATTTTACGATATCTTTTTTCTGCAGATATTTTAACAGGCTTCTCCGACGGCCGACGAGTTTCAGCAGCCCACGCCGGGAATGATGATCCTTGCTGTGGGTCTTGAAATGTTCCGTCAGGTACTTGATCCGGTCGGTGAGCAAGGCTATCTGCACCTCGCAGGAACCGGTATCGCCTTCATGGGTTTTAAATTTTTCAATAATTTCTTTTTTCACTGCATTTGACTGTGCCATAAAGCACCTCCATTTGTCCTTCTGCTGCCAGCAAAGCACCTGCCCTCAGCCTTGTCTGGAGTCTGGATAAATAGTCCTCTCACCGGAGTCAGAGGGGTAACTCCGGAGGACTTGTAAACATTATTTTCCCACGCGCAATACGTGAGGAGCTTCTTTTCCCTGCTGCTGGTCGATTATTTTTACGGCTGCCTCAACCGACAGCATGGTTTTCATCAGCTCATTAAGGCCTGTTGATTCGTTTAACCGCTGCCCATCTACAGCCTGTTCCACCCGAAAAGGGCCACTGGCCGTTCGCCGCAATTCGATAAGGTGTGCGCCGCACCCAAGTGCACGACCAATGTCTTGGGCCAAGACCCGAACATATGTCCCTCGACTGCAGGTCACTTTCAGCCGAACCCGATCGAAGGGTGCCAATTCTCCGGTTAGGGAATATATTTGAATGGGTTTAGGCGGCTTGGTGATCGTGATTCCTTGTCTGGCATAATAATACAGAGGCTTGCCCTTGTGCTTTGCCGCGGAAAAGGGTGGTGGAGCCTGCATCTGTGGGCCGGTAAACCCTGCAAGACATGCAGTGAGCTGGGCCTGGGACAGCGGCGGCACTGGAACGATCGAGGTCACTTCTCCTTCCGGATCCAGGGTGGTGGTCTCCTTTCCCAACTGCAAAATCGCCAGGTAGGTTTTCTGTCCGCCCATGAAATGTTCAATATTCCGGGTAGCAGGCCGGCCCGCACATATGATAAGCAAACCGCTGGCAAACGGATCAAGGGTTCCCGCATGACCGACTTTTTTTATGCCCAACAGTCGTCTCACCTTGTGCACCATCGCAAAAGAGGTGGCATCCACAGGTTTATCGACCAAAAACACGCCTGCAGTAAAGAGCTGCTCCATCACTGGCAAACACTGCTCCTCAAACGGTTCAACCCATGGCCTGCTGCAAAAGAGGAATCAGCATATCGCGCACAGCATCAATGGATTGATTATGGCAGCGAAACCCGCTGGCATTTTTGTGCCCGCCTCCACCTAACTGTGCTGCCACGGTAGCTACATTGCAGTGTCCTTTGGCCCGCATGCTGACCGATACCAGATTTTCATCGACCTCCTTCAGAAAAACAGCCACCCGGACAGAGCGTACGGATCGCGGAAGGTTGATAAAATGCTCGGTGTCCTCCATGGTGGTAAAGGTTCGCTCAAGCATATTGCGGGTTACCCGGATAACGGCAATGCGGTCTTTGTGGAACATTTCCAGGCTAGCCAACACCTCCTGCAGCAGTTGCAGCCGCCCCAGGGTATAATTATCATACAGATTGGAAGCTATCCTGGCCGGATTCACGCCACGCAGGATCAATTCCCGCGCCACGGTCATCGTGTGTTCACTGGTCGATTCATATTTGAATGAGCCGGTATCAGTGGTTATGGCAGCGTAAAGGCACTCGGCTGCTTCAAGGTTCACGTCCTGACCCAGTGCCAGGGACAAGTCAAAAACCATCTCCCCGGTTGAGGACCTGGTCGGCTCCACCCAAGCCATATCGCCAAATCCATTGTTGCCCTGATGGTGATCAATTACCATGAACGGCCTAATCTGCATTAGACGGGGCCCGTTCTTTCCCAATCGTTCACGATCACCGCAGTCAAGGCTGACAGCCAGGATATTCTCACCGGCATTGTCGACAAACTGTTGCAGAGCATCCAAGTCGGTTTGTATATGCCCGCACCCGGGCAAAAAACGGTAGAGCTGGGAAGCTGGCTCTTCCATGTAGGCAAACACATTTTTTCCGAGACCAAGGGCGAGATACATCATCCCGAGCAGGGAGCCGATAGCATCGCCGTCCGGATTGATATGGGTCGCCAGTACGATATTATCAGCTCCCCGGATCGCGGTTGTAATGTGGTCAGGAACCTTCATTTTTCCTTTCCTTCTCAATCTGCCGAAAAAGCGAATCAATGCGTTCCAGCTCTTCGTTTTGATCATCAAAATGAAAAAAGAGATCAGGAGTGAAGCGCAGGTTGATGGTGGTGGCAAGGTGACTGCGGAAAAACCCTTTTGCCTTATGCAGTGCTTTGTTCACCGGCTGAATATCGCTGCCCGCAGGGAGCGTATAATACACCTTGGCCTGCTTCAGGTCAGGAGTTACGATCACATGAGAAACGCTTACCGCTGCCAGCCGCGGGTCACTGACCTTCTGCAACAACGCCAGCGACAATTCATTTTTTATTGCCTCGGCCACTCGCTTAGGCCGTGAACTTTCCGGGCGTCCAAGCCCGGGAAGAGTAAAATCAAAATCCATCGTTTTTGCCTGTATGCGTTACAGGGTTGCCTCCACTTCATCAAGAACAAAGGCTTCCAGGTGATCCCCCAGCTTGATGTCATTGAAATTTTCCACGCCGATGCCGCATTCGAAACCGGTGAGCACTTCTTTGACATCATCTTTAAACCTTCTCAGGGAACCGACCTTACCCGTATAGATAACCACGCCGTCACGCAGTACGCGTACATTGGCATTACGCTCTATTTTGCCATCAATAACCGAGCATCCGGCAATCGTTCCTACCTTGGGAACCTGAAAGGTATCTCGGACCTCGGCGGTGCCGATGACCCGTTCCTCAAACGTCGGTTCCAGCATACCGAGCATCGCTTTTTCAATGTCCTCCAGGGCATGATAAATAACATCATATGATCGGACATCGACCTGTTCCCGTTCTGCCAGTTCCTTCACCTTAACGGTCGGTCGAACATTAAACCCGATGATAATGGCATCCGAGGCAGCAGCCAGGTGAATATCGTTATCGGTAATCGAACCTGTTCCTTCATGCAGGACCCGGACCTTGATCTCACTGGTGGAAAGTTTTTCCGCTGCCTGACCAAAGGCCTGCAACGTACCCTGGACGTCGGCACGCAGTATGACACGCAGCTCCTTGACATCCTGCTCGGCCATTTTTTCAAACAGGTTATCCAGTGAAACCTTGGATGCAGACGCAAGTTCGGACTCACGTGCCTTGAGTTGCCGCGAATGAGCCAGCGATTTTGCCATTTTCTCACTGGTAACGACAACGAATTCATCACCAGCTTGCGGTACCCCTGAAAGACCTTGCACCTCTACAGGAATAGCCGGCCCGGCCTCGCTCACGTTCTCTCCGCGCTCATTGGTCAGCGTACGCACTTTGCCGCTGAAAATCCCGGCCACAAAATTATCACTGTTTCTCAGGGTTCCTTCCTGAACCAGAACCGTTGCTACCGGTCCGCGCCCTTTGTGGAGCTGGGCCTCGATCACGGTGCCTTTGGCCTTTCGGACAGGATCGGCTTTCAATTCAAGGATTTCTGCCTGCAGCTGTATGGACTCCAGCAGTTCATTGATACCAATACCTTTTTTGGCAGAGGTCTCGCAGTAAATGGTATCTCCCCCCCAGTCTTCGGGAAGCAGGCCGAATTCACCAAGCTCCCGTTTGACACGGTCGGGGTCTGCATTGTCCTTGTCTATCTTGTTGACAGCCACCACAATCGGCACATCAGCGGCCTTGGAGTGAGCTATAGCCTCTTTGGTTTGGTCCATGACCCCGTCATCGGCAGCAACGACCAGAACAACAATGTCGGTCACCTTTGCGCCCCGGGAACGCATTTCAGTAAAGGCAGCATGGCCTGGGGTATCGACAAAGGTCAGATCGCCCGAGGGAGCCTGCACGTGGTAAGCACCAATGTGCTGGGTGATCCCGCCTGCCTCACCAGTTGCGACATCGGTTTTTCTGATCGCATCGAGGATGGACGTTTTCCCGTGGTCAACATGCCCCATGACCGTAACCACAGGAGGTCTGGGCAGCGCCTCTCCCCCTTTTTCCTGCTCAAGTTCCTGAAATGCCTCCATCTCCAGTTCTTCAGTCATGGCCTGTTCAACTTCATAACCGAAATCACCCGCGACCAGGGTCGCCGTATCCACATCAAGAGCCTGATTCAAGGTAGCCATAACGCCAAGTCTCATCAGCGCGGCGATAACTTCATTGGCCTTGACTCCCATCCGTTTGGCCAAGTCCCCGACACTGATCGTCTCAACAATTTTCACCCGCCTTTTGATGGCCTTGGCCTCAGCAGCAGGTTGCTGTACATTTTTTTCCCGACGTCCGCCGTCTTTTTTCCGCTTGCCTTTCCGCGGTCGCATGTACTCAACATCGCCCCCCTGGTTGAAGTCGAGTTTACCTCGACCCCGCTTGCCGCCTTTCAATGGCTTTTTCCCTCGGGCTTCATCTCCTTCCGACTGGATAGCGACCACTCGTTTCCCTTTTTTCTTCCCTTTGACACCAGAGGGTTGAGACGGTTCCTGTCCGGCCATAGGCGCACTTGGCCGTGCCTGCGTCCCGGGACGGACCGGCCGACGGGCGGGTCTGGATCGTTTTTCGGTCGGCTGAGGGATCTCTACCCTGCCGACGATCTTTGCCAGTTTTTTCGGCTCGTGTTGCTTTTTCTTCGCCTGAACCATTTCCTGTTCATCTTTATTTTCCGACGGTTGCTCCAGAGCACTCTCCAGCTCAGACTCACTGCTCGCCTGTTCGGCCCCTTCAGCCGACACGGAGTCTGCATCGGTAGCGGCGGTATCCACTTCCACCGCTTCTTCTGCAGCCGATGCTTCGGACCGCTCCTCAACTCCCTGTTCGGTCTCACCACTGTACTGGTCTTCTCCGGACAAGTCAGCAGCGTGGACCTCTTCCCCGGCAGGTGTTTCCGCTACAACAGGCGGGTGATCAGATTCCAGATCGTCGGCAGGCACCGCTTCAACAACGGGAGCTTGAGGCGATTCATCACCCGTTTCCTCCTGCCGGACCAAGTCCTCTGCTTCTTCCTGACGCTTTAAAGCCTCTTCCTTCTGGGCCTTTGAACGGCGCCGCACAACTGTTTTCGGTCGTTTTTTCACCACTGTTGAGCGATCCTTCAGGTCAATCCGTCCTTCACCCGTTCCAGATACGGCATTTTCTTTTATTTTTTTTCGTATATCCGCTGCCATATCATCATCGACTGTCGAGCTGTGACTTTTTATAGGGTATCCCATAGCTATCAACTTATCAGCCAGCTCCTTACTTTTTAATCCGGCCTCTTTTGCCAGTTCGTACACCCGGACCCTACTCATTGCATGCTCCTGTCTTCTTTAACGCGTCAAACTGTAAGGCGAAACGCTTGTTTCAGTACTCTCTTGTTCTTTATCAACCGACTGCGGCACCGTTCATTCTCACAACAATACAGGCCGCGTCCAGGAAGGCGTCGGAGAGGGTCATCGACCAGCTTCCCATCCTGCAGGCTTAGTCGAATCAACTCCTGCTGCGGCCTTTTTGCTCCGCACCCCCGGCATGTCCGCTCAGGATAGCGTGGTTCAGGATGCCTCACCTTCAGGCTCTCCCGACTCACCAGATTCTATTGGCTCCACAGACTCGGCTGGTGCGACGTCCACCGTCGACCCACCTTCTTCCACTCGGCTTTCAGGCTGAAGAGCATCTTCCTCAGGGGGTTCCTGCTCTGCGACAGGCTGATTCTCCACTGCCGATGTGTCCGTTTCCTCCGGCACCGGCGCAAGCGCTGCTTCTTGGAGAAGAGCGGTTGCCTGATCGGGATCGACTCGTGCAATGCTCATCAACTGTTCTTGCTCTGTTGCCGCCAACTGGGCAGCCGAGGTAATTCCGGCAGCGAACAGACGATCGGCCATGCCTTCATCAACCCCTTCCAGAGCGGTCAGGGTGGCATATCCCGGGTTTTCCATGTTGGAATAGCGCTGTTCACTCTTGACGTCAATTCGCCAGCCAAGCAGGCGGGAGGCCAACCTGACATTTTGTCCCTGCCGCCCGATTGCCAGTGATAACTGGTCATCAGGGACTACCACCAGCAACGATTTTTTTTCTTCATCCACGATCACCATGGAGACTTCCGCAGGTGCCAGCGCATTATACACATACTTGGCAGGATCAGGACTCCAGGGAACAATATCGATACGCTCTCCCTGCAACTCCTGGACGACATTCTGCACTCGTGAGCCTTTAAGCCCCACACATGCCCCAACTGGATCGACATCCGACTCGATGGAGGAAACAGCGATTTTTGCTCTGAAGCCAGGTTCTCGACTGGCCCCCATGATCTTCACCACGCCCTCGGCTATCTCGGGCACTTCAAGTTCGAACAGTTTCACCAGAAACTCATTACAGGTACGGCTGAGAACCAGCTGGGCATCACGTGATTCCTGTTTAACCTCCTGCAGATAGGCTCGAATGCGGTCCCCCTGCTTGAACGATCGTTTCGGAATCTGGCCGTCTCGCGGTAGAACGGCATCGGTCCGCCCGAGATTAATGACCATGTTCCCCCGCTCAAAACGCTGAACGATACCATTGACGATGGTTCCTTCCCGGTCACGAAACATATCATAAATAACATCACGCTCCGCATCGCGCATGCGGTGAATAATCACCTGCTTCGCCGACTGCGCTGCAATACGGCCCAGATCAGCGATGTTATTCATTTTCTCACCAAGATCATCTTCCAGCTCTATCTCCGGATCAAGGCGCCGGGCGTCTTCCAGGGAAATTTCCGTTTCCTCGTCAAAGACCTCTTCTACAACTGTTCTGTACTGGAAGACCTCTATCTCGCCCAAATCTTCGCTGAACTGGACCTCTATATCCCGGCGGCTGCCGTATTTCTTGCGTACGGCAGACCGTACAGCCTCTTCGATGGCGTCCACCAACAATGTTCGGTCAATACCTTTGTCTCGGCAAATCTGGTCAATGATCCGTTTTAAGTTTTCTGTCCCTACCATCATGTTATTCACTCCTGCTTCGACGATCACGGGATGACCGTGGGCTATCGTCTTGGCACATTCAGTTCGCCCACACCTCGTTTACAGGGTGAGGCGCGCCTTGGATATATTGTGCATATCCAGCAGTAATATCTTGCCGTCCTGCTCCAGAACAACCGCTTCGCCTTCAACCCCTTTCAATAGCCCGGTAAACACCTTCTGGTCATTGAGCGGTTCATGTAATTTTATTCTTGCTTTTTTGTCTGCAAACCGGATGAAATCCTCTTTTCTTTTCAAAGGACGCTCCGCTCCTGGAGAGGAAACTTCCAGTGTATATGCGTGATCAATGAGGTCTTCCACTTCGAGATAAGAACTCACTTCCCGGCTGACATTGGCACAATCATCGATGGTCACGCCCTGTTCCTGATCAATAAATAAGCGCAACACCCACCCATGATTTTCTCGCCTGAACTGCACCTCAACCAGTTCCAGTTCCATCTCACGTAACAGCGGTTCTGCAAACCCCGTTATTTCATCAATGATCTGATTTCCTACTTTTTCCACGGTTCGTTATGACCTTGCCGCGTCATCTTCCCTGTTTACGCGACGTACAATCTCCGTTTGCTAGACAATAAAAAAAGCGGGCAGAGCCCACTTTCACGTACACCGAAATCTCGGCGTATGACAACCCTGGCAAGCCCCCACAGCCTGTTCACAGGCCTCGACTTTCCGTGGAGCGGGCAACGGGGCTCGAACCCGCGACCCCAAGCTTGGGAAGCTTGTGCTCTGCCAACTGAGCTACACCCGCCCCTGAGCCTACCAAAGTCCCTAAGCTTAACCTGTCACCTATCATTTGTCAAGCAACAACAAAATGATGAAGTTTTCGTACCCCATGGCATCTCACCGAGATGCATACCACGGTGACCGCCTCCGGCCTCCTGGCGGTTCTTCACCCGCACTGCAGCATGGATTCCCTCGTTTACCGGTACAGGAATATAGTGTATACACACAACCATGGAAATCATCACCAGCCATATCAACGCAGACTTCGACAGCTTCGCTTCCATGGTCGCGGCAAAACGCCTCTACCCTCGGGCAGAGCTGGTTTTCCCGGGATCTCAGGAGAAAAAAGTCAGAGAGTATCTCGCACAACAGTTCCGCAACATTTATGCCTTTAAAAAAATAAAGCATGTCAAGTTGCCTGAAGTTCGTCGTCTCATTATCGTCGACACCCGTCAGCCGGAGCGCATAGGCGAACTCAGCAACTGCCTGGGCAATCCTGGACTGGATATTCACCTCTACGATCACCACCCTGCCTCGCCCTCTGACATCCGGGGCAATTACGAAATAGTAGAGGAAGTCGGCTCAACGACTACCATTTTCACCGGTCTTTTTCAAGAGCGGGACATTCTCCCCACTCCTGACGAGGCGACCCTTATGGCGCTGGGCATTTACCAGGACACCGGCAATTTCCTGCACTCCTCCACCCACTCCCGGGATATGTTGGCTGCAGCCTGGCTGCTACGGCATGGGGCCAACCTTGACGTGGTAAATCAGTTCGTTGCCCGCGAAATGAGCGCCCAGCAGGTAAATCTCCTGGGCAAGCTGCACAGCAACGCCGCCACCTACCCTATCGGTTCAACTAATGTTGTACTCACCAAATTAACCGTCTCGGAATACATCGACGATTTTTCCGCCATTGTTCAGCGATTAATGACCATGGAAAATATCGATGCACTTTTTGCCCTGATTGATATGGGTGAACGGATTTACCTGATTGCGCGGAGCAGGATCCCGGAGGTCAATGTTGGCGCCATTGCCCGTGCATTCGGCGGCGGAGGCCACGCCTCAGCTGCCTCGGCAACCGTTCGGGAAATGACCCTGTTCGAAGCCGAAGAAAAGCTCATTCACCTCCTGCACCGGCACATCCGCCCCAAAGCCATTGCCGGAGAATTGATGTCCTCACCGGTGATTGCCGTCACACCCAACGTCACCATTGACGAGGCCAACCGGCTTATGACCCGATACAACGTCACGGTCCTGCCGGTTGCCGAAAACGGAGGCAATCCGGAAAAAGGGGACCGTCCCACCGGATTCCTGGGAATGATCTCCAGAATGGTTGCCGAAAAGGCCATCTATCACAAACTAGGGGCCCTGCCGGTAGCCGAATATATGACCACCGAGATAGCCACCCTGCCGGAAAACGCCACTCTGGCCGACATTCAGGAACTGATCATTGAAAACCGTCAGCGACTGATCCCGATTGTCAAGGAAAGGGAGGTTCTCGGCGTCATTACTCGCACCGACCTGCTGAACCTCCTGATTAGTGATCCCGCACACCTACCCGCAGACCTGCTCCAGGAAGACAACAGGCCATCGGTCAAACGAAGCCGGAATCTCAGCGGCATCATGACCCAGGTGCTTCCCAAAGCTACGGTTATACTGCTGAGGGATATTGGTGAGTCAGCTGCGTCCATGGGATATACCACCTATGTGGCTGGCGGCTTTGTTCGTGATCTGCTCCTGCACATCAACAACACAGACATCGATATTGTGGTTGAAGGAGACGGCGTTCATTTTGCCAAAGCCTATGCAGCACAAAACAACGCGTCGGTTCGCACCCATGAAAAATTCCAGACAGCGACCATCATCTTTCCAGATACGACTCGAATTGATGTCGCCACTGCCCGCCTGGAATATTACGAATATCCAGCGGCCATGCCCACCGTAGAACTCAGCTCGATCAAGCTGGACCTGTATCGACGTGATTTTACCATTAACGCCATGGCGATCCATCTTAACCCGCAGCGTTTCGGCACGCTTGTCGATTACTTCAATAGCCAGAACGACCTGAAGGAACGTCGCATCCAGGTACTGCATAACCTGAGTTTTGTCGAAGACCCTACCAGAATTTTCCGAGCCATCCGCTTTGAAGGCCGACTTGATTTTCAGATAACCCGGCACACCGAAAAACTGGTGAAAAACGCTGTCGTCATGCACCTTTTTGACCGGTACGAAGAACCGCGTTTTTTTTACGAACTCAAACTCATTCTCTCTGAAAACAATCCCCTTACAGCGCTCAGGCGACTTGCCCAGTTCAAGCTCTTCCCCTTTTTGTGGCCGGACCTGCGACCGAACCTGAAGATTGACCGGCGCTTTGTTCACTTCATCACCCAGGCCAATCGTGCCATCTCCTGGTACAAGCTGCTTTATCTGCCTGAAGAAATAGAGTCCTGGATGGTGTACCTGCTTGCTATCATGAGCCGGTCCAGAACCAAAGAGCTGCAAAATTTCTGTATCCGTTTTGATTTGCCGCCCAGGGATCGAAAAAAGCTGATCCAGCAGAAAACCGACGTGGAGCGTATTGCCCGGGATATGATGAAGCGACCGTTCATGAAACCCAGCGAGATATATTGGCTGCTAGCCGATCTGGACAATGAAGGGTTGCTCTACCTGATGACCATTGCCAGAAAAAAACACATTCAGCAGGCTGTGTCCTCCTTTGTCACTCGCCTCAGGGACGTAACTCCCGTTATCGGTGGCAAGGAACTCATTGATTTGGGGTACCGGCCTGGGCCTGGTTTCCGCTCCATGCTCAACCACTTGATCGAAGTACAGCTCGATGGTCAGGTGAGCACCTCTGACGAGGCGATCAACTTCATCACCAGCAACTACCCCCGCCACGACAATCGACCACTGTAGCCGCTGTAAATTCTCCTCGATTTTTTCTTTTTAGGCCTTATGGTGTGCTCACTCACAAAAAGATCCGGAACCCTTGCCATGCTTACACATCACCCCTGACGCACGATGCAGCTTAACACCTTTATTCAGCAGTTCATACTCCTTGCCCCGCCATTTCTGTTTGCGCTCACGCTCCACGAACTCGCCCATGGCTATGTCGCCTACCATCTCGGCGACCCTACCGCAAAAAATGCCGGTCGCCTTACCCTCAATCCGCTCAAGCACCTTGATCCGCTGGGTGTGCTGGCGTTTATTATCATGAAAATTGGCTGGGCCAAACCGGTACCGGTTAACCCTTCCTATTTTCGCGACCCGCAAAAAGGCATGCTCCTGGTAGCCCTTGCAGGGCCAGGGGCAAATATTGTCCTTGCCGTAGCCAGTGCCATCCTGGCCAAATTTTTTGTGATGCTGCCGCTGCTGCCACTCTTTATCCTGCAGCCTTTAGTCGGCATGCTGGTGGCATCCGTCTGGATCAATATCATGCTTGCGGTCTTCAATTGCCTTCCAATCCCTCCGCTTGACGGCTCCAAAATGCTCCTGGGTCTCCTGCCGCCAGCGGCGGCAAGGAGCTTTCTCAAATTGGAGCCATTTGGATTCATCCTGCTCCTGGTGCTCTTTTACACCGGTATCATCCCCCGGCTGATCATGCCGATTATCCACTTTTCCAACAACCTCCTGCTCGGTTAACCAGTGAAAAACCGGAGCACCGCCCCAAATAAAAGAGGAGCAGCCTAGGCTGCTCCTTTTTCTGGCCGGTTACAGCGCCCGACATACCTTATTATATTTTCCAGGTGAGTCCAAAAGTGAGTAGGTGCGCTGCGGTATCTGTAAAGGTGCCGTTAATGGTGTTCTGGACAACACTCCGGTCATCTTTGTTGTCATACAGGTAGGCAATCCCCAGTTCGAGATTTTCTGAAGCCGCATACCGAAGCCCAATGGAATAGAGCTGGGCATCGGCATCCGGCAGCTCAAAACTGACGGTATCGTCAGGCTCCGGATTCTCATCGAGGGCAAAGCCGAGCATGAGCACAAAATCGTTTTTAAAATCGTATTCAATGCTCACACGAAAGGTATCCGTATCCGACCATCTTCTTTCCAGAGGTTGATCAAAAGCCGCAAACAATACCGGATTGCTCAGCGGTTCATCGTAATTGAAATCAAGCGTTTCATATTCCGACCAGTAAGTCCGATCATACTCCAGCTCAACGGTCAGTTGATCAAAAAAGGTATATGCCGCAGAAAGAGCCAGAACGGCCGGAACCGGAACCGAAACCTCTGCATCGCCACTGTAGGCACCAGGCCCGAAGGTGGTGGCGAGATCGGCTGAACCGGAAACATCCAGGTCAACTCTCGAGCGATAGCTCACAGCCAGATGCAGATCTTCAACCGGCCGGGCGGTCAGCGAGAGGTTATAGCCCGCTTCCCAGGTATCACCTTCCAGATCCCGGCTGATTCCGGCCCCCATGGAGGTCATGCCAAAACTCTTCACCTTGCCGTCGGCATAGAGTGCCCGTAATCCGAGACCGATGGCGAACTGCTCACAAAATTTATAGGAAAGGGTCGGATTGAACTCAAACACCTTTAAGGTGAATTCTTCGGCAAAGGTACGGGGAAAGGGGTCCTTCCACTGCTTGGACAGGCCGGCGGGAGCGGTAAAAGAAAATCCAAGCCGAAAATCGCCATAATAGGGCGATACAGCAAAAAAAGTCGGCAGAAAAAAATTCTCCTCTTCCGAGTTTCCACTCAAGGCAGGATTGCGGTTATCAGTATAGGAGATGGCAGCAAGATGTATCCAGGTTCCATCCAGTTCAAGGTATCCCCGGTCATCCAGCCAGGACATATTTGCCGGGTTAAAGTACGCCGCGTCTGCTCCGGGAGTATAGGCTACATACCCACCGGCACGTGCGGTGGAATTCACCGATTGCTCAGGTATCCTCCACCCAGAACCGTATGCTGTCCCCGTAACGGCAAGGAAAACTGTTGCCACCGCCACTGTTTTTTTCATCTCTCCTCCTTTGGCTGCATGCCCGATCAGACATGCATGGTATCTGATGAATACAGATATCGTTTAATCTTGTGCGTCGCCGTCTTGATAAAAGGCTCTCTTCGCTCAAGCACCCGCGAAAGCCGGGAAGATGGCGCCAGCTTCTCATTAACTTCGACCCGCATTTCTTCAAGGACCGAAGCAATATACCGGTGCCGTTGCGACCGGCTCTTGCCGACAGTTTTGCCGTCAATAAACTCATAATCGGGGTACACCCAGGCCTCAAGCACTCCCCGGTTCTCGACCACCAGTGATTCAACGACAAACGGATACGCATTTACCCGGTGCTCAATCGCCTCGGGATACACGTTTTCCCCGTTGGAAAGCACGATAACCGATTTTGACCGCCCTCGTATATGCAGATTGCCGTCACTGTCTATATATCCAAGATCACCGGTTTTCAGCCATCCATCCCCGGAAAAGCTCTCCTGGGTTGCTTCCGGATCATTGAGGTAGCCCTGCATGATGTTCGGTCCTCGAACAACGATCTCGCCGATGCCCTCGCCTTCGGTGGCATCCTCGATCCTCACCTCAACCCGTGGAATAGGCTTCCCCACCGAGCCAAGCCGCACGCTCCTATCACCATGGGGTCCGCCGGCAACCAGGGGAGACGCCTCGGTCAGCCCATAACCTGCCAGAAACGGAAAGCCGGCATCACGAAGAAAAACTTCTACCTCCGGGTTCAGCGCCGCTCCGCCGATACCCATGAGCTGCATTCTCCCGCCGAAAAATTCAGTCAATCTTGAGCCGATCTTGCGGTAAATCAACTTTCTTCCCATGTTGAATCGACAGGCAAACGACAACATTTTACTCTTTTCCACCGCCGGCAAGACCCGTTTTTTATATATTTTCTCGATCACCAGCGGTACCACGAGCATCACATGCGGTCTTTCTTTGGCGCAAATCCGCTGCAAAACGGCCGGGGTTGGAGTTTTGCCGGCATAGACAATGCGCCCCCCGGTTAACAGGGGCAACAGGAATCCCACCGTGAACTCGTAGGTGTGGGAAATGGGCAAAACCGAGAGGAAGACCCACTCCGGCTGAATATCCATGACCCCGCTTGCGGAATAGGCATTGGCACACAGGTTCTCATGGGTCAGCATGACGGCCTTGGAAAACCCTGAGGTTCCAGAGGTATACAGGATGGAGGCCAGGTCATCGGGCTTGACAACAGGGAAAGTAAGGGTCTCTTTCTCTGCTTCCTCCCCAAATTGAGTAAGCGCCTCATCAAGAAAGCTGCCAAAAGGACGGTGGGCAATCAACCCTGTGTCATCCATGGAGTCGTCCAGAGTGACAACCGTCGTCATGTCCTTTTTCAGATCATATATTTTCTCCATCTGGCGCTGAGAGAGAAAAACCGTATTGCACTCCATCTCCTTGAGGATATGGTGGACATCGGCTTCCGGCAAGTCCGGAAGAATCGGAACGGCATGTGCACCCAGCCTGACAATGGAAAAATAGACAAGCCCCCAATAGTGAGAATTTTCGCTGAGAATGGCGACCCTGTCGCCACGCTTCACTCCCAGCGAGGCCATATAGGCGGCCACGCTCAGTATCCTGACATGCAATTCCTTGTAGCTCTGCGGTTTTTCCAAAGCCATGCCTATGGCCGGCAACTGACGAAACCGCCGACAGCTGATGTCGATAAGGTCGTTTAAGGTAAGCGCATTTTCCTGGATAGCCGGGAGGTTTTCGGCAGTATTGGCATCAACGGACTCGTGCGCCCCTGGTACCTTTATAGTCATCCTTTCTCCTTCATGCTGGCTGTTCAACGGGCGTTGACCACCCAATCCTAATTTGCTCTGTTGTTACCATAAACTACGAGAGTTTTCAAAGGAAACAGGGGGCAAATGACTTGACAGCCCCTTAGCCCTGAATGTAAAATTTCACTCTTTTTGCAACTGCTCACCATTGATCGACGCACACAAAATGCTCAAAGGCACAACTCTTTTTCTGCTCCTGCTCCTGCTCTGTCCCCTGCTCTATGCTCCGGAGCTTGATGCCGCTCAGTTGCCGGTGCTTTCCACGCCCGGCAAACAACGCATGGAAAGCCAGGCGCCACCGGCAACCGACCGTCCTTCGACTTCCCGGCCGAAAACGCCAGGAAAAATCGTCACTCTTGGCTCCAGAAACTCCCTCTCCCGGGTAAAACGCGCAGTTGCACCTGCAGGCAAAAGCAGCGTGAACCTCCCTCATATCCACAAACAGATAAGCTCGAAGAGTGTTATGGTTATGGATGCTGCAACCGGTGACACGCTTTTTGCAAAAGCCCCTGATCTCCCCCGGCAGCCAGCATCAACCATCAAGGTCCTCACTGGCGCCATTGCACTGAAAATACTACAGGAAAACGAAAAAATCAGCGTCAGCCGCAGGGCATCACAAATGCCCGCCTCCAAGGTCTACCTGGACCCGAAAAAAGAGTACCCTGCGACCGATTTGATCAATGCCGTCCTCCTCGCATCAGCCAATGATGCAAGCGTCGCGCTTGCTGAAAAAATCGCGGGTGATGAAAAGAAATTTGCCTACATGATGACCCTCAGGGCAAAACTCTGGGGCGCGAAACGTACTATTTGTAAAACAGCCTCCGGTCTCACCGCCAAAGGTCAGCAATCCACAGCACGGGATTTAGCCAATATTTTCCGGCATGCAATGCACAATACGGAATTCGCCCGTCGCATGAAAAAACGCAAAGCGGTCACTACCGAAGGCAAGACACTCTACAATCACAACAAGGCGCTATGGCGCGTAAAGGGGACCCAGGCGGGAAAAACAGGGTATACCGCTGCTGCCCGTCAAACCTATGTTGGCCAGTTTTCGAGGGATGGGGAGACTATTATAGTGGCGATCATGGGAAGTGAAACCATGTGGAGCGATGTGAAAAAACTGGTGGATTACGGCTTCAAGAAAAAACAGCAGATCCGTTTGGCTGAGGCCGCAGGGCAAGGGTCGGACACGACCCTCAATTAACCGGCAAACACCGTCACACAGCGTTGGGGCTGCGGGGTGCAGCCCCCGGCCCCTATGCCTTTTCCAACTGCTGCCGTACCAGGGAGAGAAGGGCATCGCGTTTAAACGGCTTTTCCAGAGTCGCGATATCCCCCAGGTATCCGGCCATGGTCAGGTAACGTTCCGCCTTGATCGCTCCGCCGCCGGAAATGGCGAGGATATGAAGTTCGGGGTAATCCCGTACAAGCTCCATGATAAACTTGAGCCCGTCTTTCACCGGCATGATCATGTCCGTTATCACCAGATCAAAGGAATAACGGCCAACCAGCGACATGCCATCCTCGCCGTTCTCGGCGGTATGCACTTCGTATCCTTCCTGCTCAAGCATCTGTGTTAGCATTGTACGAATCTGGTCTTCGTCATCTACAACTAATATCCGCTTCAATGGACACAGCTCCTGGTAATGAAATGGGGATTAACTTGTATACCCCCTCATCATAGCAGTGAGACGAGCAGGCGATCAACTGCTTTTTCCTCTTTTTTTACTTTTGCCTCCTGCATAACCGTCCGAAACCACCGGGAATGGTACCAGACGCGTAGAAAGCTCTCCCGTGCTTGAAATCGACGAACCAATACCCCCCCGGTTTCCGGGTGGCATCAACAAAGATAAACGGCTGCGCTGCGGAAAAGCAGGGATGAACATACTGATCTTTAGCGTTCTTTTCCTGCTGCATCAGAGAAAGGGCTTCGGCTACTGTGGGCATTCGCCAGTCAGCGTAGCCGGCGAACTGTTCACGATTGACCCTCTCCACCTCTTTTCTCAGGGAACGATTACTCATGATATCAAGTCCTTCCCGCTGCCACATCAGTCCTGACCGCACATCGACGACCGTGAGTCCGTCACCGCTGTCGGCAAGACAGGGTTGGTAGGTGCCTGCAGGGTTCCGCTCATGATCGACAAGGTTATACCTGATTATCAATGCCTCCACATCCGCCTCGCTCAACTCCGCCGGCTGATCAGGAAAAACCACCGATTCTCCCCTGAAATCGGTCTCCTCAACACTTGACAGCCCCGACTTGCCAAGCACTTCCTCCCCCTCCTCTTCCAGGGGGACAATGTAGGAATCATCCTCTGTTTCAATCACATGTTCCATCAGCCACTGCCTGAGGCGTTCATTGATCGGATGGGTCCGCTCAAACAGGGCAACCTTCCCCTGCTCCTGGACGCACTCCTCTACCATATCCCGGGGAGCCAGGATCTCGGCAACAACTCTGGCATGCTTAATACCGCGTTCCATAAGGCACAGCTTAGGCGGCTCATCCCACGCATCAATAAAGAAGTAGTACACACGCTCTTTTCCACTACGGACACGCTCTACACCTCCCCAGCTTTCAAAGGTACCGAAAGTATATTCCGGAGTCATGTCCCAGTCGATGGTTGGTATTCCTGGAAGTTGCAGTTTTTTAAACAGTCCCATAGCCTCTCCTTGAGTAGTTGGAAAAAATGTGAAACCAGGTAGAGTAGTAGTGCTTGATGCATACACCTCGTATTATCTATAATGATTATTAATATCAGGTCAAGGTGAACACCATGTCCCAATATCCTTCCGGACTGCCTCTGCCGCTTGGCGTCTCCGTCACTCCCGCAGGAGTGAATTTTGCGCTCTTTTCCCGGCATGCAGAAGGGGTTGTGCTGCTGCTGGAAGCGGAAAAGACGAAAAAAAACAACCGGCTGAAGGTACACCTTGATCCGGACCTGCACAAAACCGGAGACATCTGGCACATTCTCCTCCCTGAGCTGCAACCTCCGTTTTTCTATGGCTACAGAGTTTCCGGCCCATATGCCCCGGAGAACAGCGGCCATTGCTTTGATGACCGCCTGGTGCTCCTAGACCCGTATGCCAAAGAGCTTCGTTCCCCACAGTGGACCAAGGGATGGCAGGACCTGGGCCGACGTCCATACTGCCGGGTGCAATTGCCGCAATTCGACTGGGAAGGTGATCGCCCCCTCAACATCGCTCTCAAAGATTCCGTTATCTACGAACTGCATGTACGCGGCTTTACCCGCCACCCCTCCTCAGGAGTTGCCCACCCCGGCACCTTTATGGGGATCACGGAAAAGGTCGACTACCTGCAGCAGTTGGGCGTTACTGCAGTGGAGTTGATGCCGGTAACGGAATTCAACGAAAATGAATCACTGTTCACCAACCCCAGCACCGGCGAACGATTGAAAAACTATTGGGGCTACAGCCCGCTCTCCTTTTTTGCCCCCAAAGCAGGATACTGCAGCGACCCCAGCCAGCCGATCAATGAATTTCGAAACATGGTCAAGGCCCTGCACAAGGCGGGAATAGAGGTGATTCTTGATATTGTCTACAACCACACCGCCGAAGGTGGCCTGGACGGCCCTACCACCAGTTTCAGGGGTATCGACAACACCATCTACTACCTGCTTGACCCCTGGACTCGGGCCTATCTTAATTTCTCCGGATGCGGCAATACCTGCAACTGCAACCACCCCATTGTCCGCAACCTGATCATTGACGCTCTCCACTGGTGGGTAGTTGAGATGCATGTGGACGGATTCCGCTTCGACCTCGCCTCCATCCTGGGCCGGGACTCTACCGGTAAAGTTCTGGCCAACCCGCCCATGGTGGAAATGATTGCCGAGGATCCGGTCCTGGCCACTACCAAAATCATTGCTGAGGCCTGGGATGCGGCAGGGCTCTACCAAGTCGGCAGTTTTTCCACTCATCACCGCTGGGCCGAATGGAACGGCAAATTCCGTGATGATGTTCGCTCGTTCATGTGCGGCCACAAGCATACAGTTGCCCCGCTGGCGACCCGCATCGCCGGCAGTTCCGATCTGTATCAGCACAACAACCGCAGGCCCTGCAACTCGATCAACTTCATCACCAGTCACGATGGATTTACCCTTGCCGACCTGGTCAGCTACAACACCAAGCACAACCGCAACAACGGCGAGGACAACCGTGACGGTGAAAATCATAATATCAGCTGGAACAGCGGAGCTGAGGGACCAACGACCGATCCTGCGATCATTGCCCTTCGTTCCCGCCGCAGCCGGACCATGCTTGTCCTGTTGTTTCTCTCCCAGGGGGTCCCCATGCTGGTGGCCGGTGATGAGTTCGGCAGAAGCCAGCAGGGAAACAACAATGCCTGGTGCCAGGACAACGACATAAGCTGGATTGACTGGACCTTGCTGGAGCAAAACCATCTGCTCTTTCGCTTTGTTCAGCGGCTGATTCATCTGCGGCGAACCCATGTGGTGTTCAGAAGAGATGAGTTCTTTCTCACCGCTGACAATGAGGATGAGCCGCCGCATATGCAGGAAATCAGCTGGCACGGCATGCTGCCGGGACAACAGGACTGGTCGGGCAACTGCCATACCCTCAGTTTTCTGCTCAATGGCTCCCAATTACCCGAGCCTGATGATGATTTTTATGTCATGCTGAACGGCAGTGCTGACCAAACCCGCTCCTTTGTGGTCCCGGCACCGCCTTTCCGCTCCCACCGTCGGACATGGAAAAAGGTTATCGACACCGGTGCAGACGCTCCGGACGATGCCCTGCTGCTTGCGGAAGCTCCGGAGGTAAAAAACGGGAATATCCTCACTCTGCGCAATATGGGGTGTATCGTGCTGCAATCCGCCCCTGTGCGGGCTCACCAACAACCATCATTACTCTACTGACCATGAAAACTATACTCATGCTGGGCGACTCACTCGTGGAATGGGGCGACTGGGAGCAACTGCTGCCGGAGTACACAACTATCAATCGCGGGCGTGCCGGCGAAACAACCGAGGGACTTGCCGCCCGACTGTTCGACGAGCTCAACAGCGTTCCCGACCCGGACGCTGTGCTGCTGCAATCAGGCACCAACAACCTGCTCCTCGGCTTCCCGCATTTTCCGGCGGTCCACTCGGGAATGGTACCCACCATTCGCTCTTTCTACCCGACCACTCCAATCATCATCACTTCACTGATGCCTATGCCCATCGTTCCTTCCAACGAACTGACAGCAGTCAATGACCAGTTGCGCGAAGTGGCCGAGGCAACGGAACACTGCTTTTTTCTGGACATGGTCCCTCCGTTCACTCAATACTGCCTTCCCATCACCCAGCCGGGTTTCCTCAACGATCAAGTCCACCTGAGCACCCGGGGCTATCAAGTATGGGCAAAAGCAATCCGCCAGCAGCTCGAACGGATCGAAGAAAAGGGGGAGCGTTGACAAGCTTTAGGCTTCAGCTTACTAGTGTATCAGTCGCCGGTGCCCAGAGTGTGTTACCGGTGTTGGAAACATTTGCCGGCTACGCGGCAGAACACGTCTTTTTTGGAGGTATGCACAATGAACCGATTTATGAGCGTGCTCAGCGCGGTTGCCCTTCTCCTGTGGGCCACCTCGAGCATCTCAGCGCAGCAGGAGCTGACCGGAACCATAACCGAGACCATGAACACCGGCGGGTACACCTACCTGCAACTGGATGGAACATCGGGCAGCGTCTGGGTTGCCATTCCGGAAACCGCCGTCACCAAGGGGGCGACAGTCACTTGTCTTCCGGGCATGGAAATGCAGAATTTTGAATCCAAGACCCTCAAACGCTCTTTTGCGTCCATCTTCTTTTCCCCCGGCCTTGCCAACGCCCAGGAACTGCCGGCAAAGGCTCAGCAACCGGTAAGCGAACAGCAGCAGCCCCAGGGCACCAGTTTTTCTGAAGCACTCCAGGCCGAGCAAAAAGCCCACGCCTCCGCTCCAGGCGGGCCGGTGCTGACGGAACAGTCGCCCGGCAGCCTGGGAGCCATAGTTCCATCCAAGGACATCCACATAGAAAAAGCAGAAGGAGCAAACAGCTACACGGTCGGCGAGTGCTACGCCAAAGCCGACGAGCTTAATAACAGCCAGGTAACCGTGCGCGGCAAGGTGGTGAAGGTCTCCACCATGATTATGGGAAGAAACTGGATCCACCTTCAGGACGGTACCGGAAATCCGTTGCAAAATTCACACGACCTGGTCGTTACTACCCAGGCTACGCCTGTTGAAGGAAACGTGGCCACCTTCAGCGGCACCCTCCACGCAAACCGGGATTTCGGGGCCGGCTACAAATACGCGGTAATAATTGAAGAAGCCACTCTGCAATAACCCTCAGGACGACGAGTTAATGGAAGAGAAGATACCCCCCGGTCATATCGGGTTTGATTTTGATGGAGTGATTGCCGATACGGCAGAAACCTTCCTCCGTATCGCCTGCGAAGAATATGAACACTGCGGGATAGAACTCGAACAGATCACCCGTTTTCAGTTGGAAGAATGCATCGCGGTGGAACCAAGCCTTGTTGACACCATCTTCACCCGGATATTGCAGGACTCGGTCGGTACGCGGTTACAGCCGATGGAAGGGGCTATCCAGGTGCTGTCGGAGTTCAGCGCCCATTCCCCTGTCACCATTATCACCGCCCGTCCTTTGGCCGGACCGGTATATGACTGGATGCAGGAACACATGCCCCCGTCGCTGGTGGCACAAACGCGGCTTATCGCCATGGGAAATCATGACGACAAAGCTCGTCATGTCCGCCGACTCAACCTCTCTCATTTCATTGATGATCGGGCAGAAACATGCAAACAACTGGAGGAGGCCGGTGTCAGGTCAATCCTCTATGCTCAGCCCTGGAACCGTTCCCACAGTGGGCTGCCGTCCGTACAGGATTGGGAGGATATCAGACAGCTTTGCCTTTAACGCTCCATTTGAAAAGAGGAGCAAACCACACCCTCAACTCTTTGCAGCTCTGCCCACTATGAACTGTCCTGTATGCAACACACCGGTTACCGTCTATAGAAACCCAGTACCCACGGTGGACATCATTGTGGAACTCCATGGCGGCATTGTCCTGATTGAACGCAAAAATGAGCCTCTCGGATGGGCGCTTCCCGGAGGCTTTGTTGATTACGGAGAGTCATTTGAAGCGGCTGCCTGCAGGGAGGCAAAAGAGGAAACCGGGCTGGAGGTTACGCTGCGCGAGCAGTTTTACACCTACTCGGACCCGCAAAGAGACGCTCGCCAGCATAACAGTTCAACTGTTTATATCGCTACTGCCCAGGGAGAGCCTGTCGGAGCTGATGACGCCGTCCAGGCCCGCGTCTTTCACAAGGGGAACCTGCCGCATCTGGTCTTCGATCACCGACAGATTGTGGAAGACTATTTTCACTATATCCGCACAGGCAAGCGCCCGCCCGTCATGAGGTGACATGCGAAACAGGGGAGGCATGCCGTGAAGCGTCCCCTGCGCTTTTCACCTTACAGCACTGCTGTGAGCAGCAGGTAGGTCACCAGCCCCATACCTATGGAGCCGTAAATCAGCATTCATGGCGTGCAGTTGTCTGCTGCTTTCCTCCGGATAAACACAAGGGTTGCGCCTCCGACGACTACCGCTGCCGCCAACACAAAAAATTCTTTCACTTTCAGCTCCTCCGCTTTTTCGCTTACCCCCGCACCCGGACCCCGCTCTTCTTTCTCAACCGGATGGCTTTGGGCGTCACTTCCACCAGCTCATCATCATTGATATATGCTATGCATTCCTCCAGGCTCATGTCAACCGGCGGCGTCAGCACAACCGCATCGTCGCTGCCGGATGCGCGGACATTGGTCAACTTTTTGCCCTTGGCAGGGTTGACAACCAAATCAGCAGGACGACAGTTTTCTCCTATAATCTGTCCCTGATACGTATCCACCCCTGGCCCGAGGAACAGTTGTCCCCTCTCCTGAAGATTGAACAAGGCGTAGGCAACGGTGGTACATGGCTCTTTGACCACCATCACCCCATTGACGCGCTGCTGCAGCTCGCCGGCATAAGGCCCCCACTCGGCAAACACATAGTTCATCACGCCCATCCCCCTGGTATCGGTCAGGAACTGAGAGCGGTAGCCCAACAGCCCGCGGGTGGGCACCTTGAACTTCATCTTTGCCATCTGATTTTCCACCTGCATGTCCAGCAAAACGCCTTTGAGTTTTCCCAGTTTCTCGATAACGATTCCCTGATACTGCTCATCCACATCCACCGACAGTTCCTCATACGGTTCCAACAGTCTGCCATCCCGCTCCTGCATAATGACCTGAGGCCGGGTAACCTGAAACTCGTACTCCTCCCGTCGCATCTTTTCTATCAGTATGGAGAGGTGCAGCTCCCCCCTGCCCGAAACCTTAAAACCGACCCCTTCGGTCAGCGGTTCGACCTGCAGCGCAACATCAGCCAGGGTCTCCCGGGCCAGGCGTTCCTCGAGATGGCGCGAAGTCACATATTTCCCGTCCTGGCCGGCAAACGGCGAGTCGTTGGGAATAAAGTGCATGGATATGGTAGGCGGATCGATTTCGATCAGCGGCAATGGTCGCGGGTCTTCGGGGTCTGTAAAGGTGACCCCAACAGTAACGTCTTCCATACCGGCAACAGCCACAATATCTCCTACTTCAGCATGCTCTACCGGAACTTTGCGGTCGCCGTCAAACAGAAAAATTTTGTTGATGCGAACCGGCGAAACCGAACCGTCACGGCGGGCGACAACGAGACTGGAGCGCAGATCCAGGCGTCCATTGACGACCTTACCGATCCCCAAACGTCCCATATACTGCGAGTAGTCAATGGTATTTACCTGCAATTGCAGCGGTGCATTCGGATCTCCGGAAGGCGGCGGAACATGATCGACAATCATATCGGAGACCACCTGCATTCCGGTAGACGGGGTAACCTCCTCCTCCAGCTCTCTGATAGCATATCCGGCCTTGGCCGAGGCATAGACAACGGGAAAGTCCAGTACCTCATCCGGAGCATCCAGGCGAACCAGCATGTCAAACACCTGATCAACAACCCAGTCGCACCGGGCTGCGGGCTTATCGATCTTGTTGATGACTACCAGAATCGGCAGCCCTGCGGCCAATGCTTTCTTGACCACAAAAAAGGTCTGCGGCATGGGTCCTTCCTGGGCATCAACAAGCAACACCGCGCCGTCCGCCATTCGCAGCACTCGTTCCACCTGACCACCGAAATCTGCGTGGCCGGGAGTATCAATGATATTGATTTTATGCCCACGGTGCATGTACGACCCATTTTTCGAGGCGATGGTAATGCC
Organism: Desulfogranum aggregans; assembly: GCF_055398265.1. Lineage (NCBI taxonomy): Bacteria > Pseudomonadati > Thermodesulfobacteriota > Desulfobulbia > Desulfobulbales > Desulfobulbaceae > Desulfogranum > Desulfogranum aggregans. The sequence continues at coordinate 2,608,098 of NZ_AP042447.1, forward strand.
GCGCTCCCGCTCCAGGTCCATGGAATCCATCAACCGTTCCGCCACCTCCTGATTATCGCGGAACATACCGCTCTGACGAAAAAGCTGATCAACCAGGGTCGTTTTTCCATGGTCGACATGGGCTATGATTGCTACGCTACGGATTTTTCCTTGTTCCATCGTTCTCCCGCCTCTGTCAGGAATTCCCTCGTCATCCCTCTCGGAATGATCTCAATCTCTAAGAATATATAGTATTTCAGGTACCGGGTTGCTTGCCTGCGCATCTTGCCTTCTTCCACTAGAAAACTCTTCTTCTCGCAACACAGCATGAAGCAACACCGGTAGATCAATTGTCCTGTGAAAAAAGCGCTGACTCTACAGGAATGGACAATAAAACACAAGCAAACTCTTGGACCAGCGGAATTTCGGGCAGATATCGATTGCCTGCCCAGCAGCAACTCGTCACAGCCTGGTGAACAGCTCTTTTCGTTTGGCAGCGGAGCGGCGCAGCACCGGTATCCGCTCATCTACATAATCGATCACCCTGGCCTTTTTCCCTGGCGCCGGACGCATGATCCTCCCCACCACCTGAAGCAGACGACCGGCAAACTTGATTGGCGTCGCCAGCATCAAGGTTGTCAGCCCCGGACAGTCAAAGCCTTCGCCTATGAGCTGGATGGTCGCCGCCAGCACCTCCACCTGCCCCTGGAGCACCTGCTCCACAATCTGCTTTCGCTGCTCATTACCGAGCTGTCCGGTAAGGAGGACCGATCTCACCCCCTTCTGTCTCAGCAGATCAGTCAAGCTTTGGCAATGGGCCACCCGGTCTGATACCAGAAGGATCGTCCCCTGGTGTCCCGTTGCAACCAAGGATGCGGCGTCTTCGGCAATCTGCCGGTTCCTGGCCTCGTCTTTTGCCAGTGCTTTGATGAGTTTGGCATAATCACCGCGAAATCCATAGGTAAATGCCGTCGGCCGCTGCGCGAACTCCGGCACCACCACCGCACCGCTTGCCGCAAGAGCAGCTCCGTCCACTGCGTGTACCCTGTCCCCCATGTAGGTGTAGATCAGTCTGGTCATGCCGTCTTCCCGGCGAAAGGCCGTTGCCGACAGCCCCAGCATGTAATAGCTGTCAAAGGCGCTGACCACGTCGGTAAACAGACTCGCCGGTACCCGGTGGCATTCATCGACAATAAGTTGGCCGAATCGTGAGGGCAACGCGTCGAGATGGCGGCGGGCCGTATTGACAATGGCCACTGTAATAGGCTGAAGATCCACCTTACCATCGCCAGCCTGCCCTGCTTCTAGACCGAGGAACTGCTCGATCCGCTCCTTCCATTGCAGCAGCAGCTCTTTGGAATGGACAATAATCAGGGTAGGCTGTTTCCGCCTGGCAATAACAGCAAGAGCCATGACCGTTTTTCCCGAACCGGTACCGGCCTCAAGCACACCGAATGCATGACTGCAGACAGCCTCTACCGCCTCCTCCTGGTACGGGCGCAGCATGCCGTGAAAATCGACATCAAAAGGATCAAGCATGCGTCGCCGGTCGAGCACCCGGGGTGAGGCGCCTGTCAGACGACGACACAGACGAACCGCCTGATTTGCATATCCCCTGGGAAAACACAGGCCCTGCCCCTGCTTCCTGAAAAAGGAGAGGGTCGGCTTCAGTTGTTTACCGATCCATCTGCCATAGCGTTTGGCCGCCGTGTACTTGGGATTGTCAATGGTCAGGGCGGCGCAAATTGCCTGCTGCAGGGCGGGAGAGGCGCCACGCAGACAACACTCTGCGGCAACCTCCATCTCAATGGGTTCACGGTCCGCCTTGTCTTTCTGCCCACTCTCTGGTACCTTCCTTTCACCACCCTGTTGCATACTTTCTCCTCTCAGCGAAAATGCCCAACACCCTGGTCCATATCGGTCTTCAAACCCTGTTCAGCAAAGCCATCAGGCCGGGTGCCGACGTAAAATGGGTTGCCCTTGGCTGCATCATCCCCGACCTGCCCTGGATCCTCCAACGCATCGTGCGCTGGTGTGCTCCGTCAGTCGACCCCATCGATCTGCGGGCATATGTCACGATTCAGGCATCGCTCTTCTTCTGCCTGATATTCTGTGGATCCATCGCCATGCTCACCCGGCAGAAGAGGGCAATATTTCTCCTCCTCGGCGGCAACGCCCTGCTCCATCTCCTCCTCGACAGCCTGCAGATAAAGTGGGCAAACGGGGTCCATCTGCTGGCACCTTTTTCGTGGCACCTGACGTCTGCTGGGCTCCTGTGGCCGGAAAACTGGAGCACAGTCATTCTTACCCTGATCGGCGGATTGCTCCTGCTTGTCTTTGCCACCAGGGACCGTGGCCTTCCGTCTGTCTTCCAGTACAGCAACCAAGGCCTTCTGATCGCGCTGCTCCTGCTGACCGCCTACCTGACAATGCCGCTTTCCCTGCTCAACGGTCCTCTGGCCAGCAATAACCACTACATCCATACCATCAGCAACCACACCCAACGAACAGGCAAGGACATACATATCGACCGGGGCGTCTATACACCGGAAAGATCCACCATACGCCTTTTTACCGGGGAAATTTTACAGGTTACATCCATTCCGGTTGTCCAAAAAACCCGGATGTCCGTACAGGGAACGTTTCGGGACAATCATACGATAACGGTTGAGGCCTATCACCTCCACTCGCCTTTCCGCGATTACGCCTCGCTCGTCGGCCTATTTGCCACCCTCCTTATCTGGTTGCTTGCGATCTTTGTCAAAGGGGGTAAAGTAGACCCATCTCAACCCCTCTGAATTCCACCAGACAATAGCCGATCATGATCATTCGCCCGCTTATATTCCTGTTGCTTATCGCCCTACTCCCGGCTCCTCCGGTCTTGAGCCTGGAAACCGCCGCAGGGAGAGATATAACCATCACCCTGCCGGCAGAGACTGTTCTCCGCTCCCTGCAGGAGATGCTGCCGCTGGAACTCTCTCCCGAAAATGCCAACCTTACAGGGCAGATAACGTTGCAGTCCCTGGAGAGACTTTCCATTGATCACAATACCCTGTCAGTGCAGGGAGTTGTGGGCGGCAAAGACCTTTCCATGGTCACCACCATTGCCGATCAGTCCATTCGCCTCAAGCTGGGCAAGGTCCACCTGCCGGTTACCTGCGACCTGCACACCCGTTTTGATCCGCAGAAAAAACTGCTCATGGTCTCCCCCACATTTCCCGTTAAGGAGTCTTCCGCACCCGGTGCATCGGCTATTCGCCCCCTGCTTAAAGCCCTGGAGGGGAAAACCTATCCGGTGGCCCTGGATATGCTCAAGCTGCAGAACATACGCATCGGCAAACACCGCTTTCCTCTCACCATGGAACCGGTGAATATTGCAGGTCGTGACAATACCCTGATCATCAGCCTGCAACCCATACTCAAACAATAATCAACCGCACACCAAGACCTGGAGGCAAAGACAATGGACACCAACTGTCTGTTTTGCAAAATTGTGGCAGGAGAAATCCCGGCAGACACCCTGTACGAAGATGACGAGATTCTTGTTTTCCGGGATATCGCTCCCCAGGCACCGGTACACTTTCTCGTTATCCCCAAAAAACACATTCAAGGTCCCGCCGCAGTGGCCAGCGAGGATGATGCGCTTATCGGCAAACTTATGCGCATTGGCACCACCGTGGCAGCCGAACAGGGCATTGATCATTTTCGAATGGTATTCAACAATGGCGAGCAGGCTGGCCAGTCAGTCTTTCATATCCATATGCACCTACTGGGCGGTCGTAGCATGCAGTGGCCTCCCGGCTGATCCTTCAGCGATCTATTCCGGCAACATCCCGTACAGGTAATTAATGATATCTGTACGGGTGACGATGCCGATAACCTCTTTTCCCTGCTGCACCGGCAGATGGCCGATATTCTGGTTGACCATCAGTTCCGCCGCTTCACTGGCCAGCGCATCGGGTGCGATGGTAATAACCTTCCTGTTCATGAATGCTTTCACCGGGCTGGTCCACTGCCGCTCGGTCTTGAGTTTTTTCAGGTCCCAGAGCACGATAATCCCTTTTATCCCTTCGTCGTCGCTTACAACCACGCCGCGGATATGTTCCTGCTCCATGATGGCTCGCACCTGGTACATGGTTGTCTCCGGCGCCACAGTGGTAACCGGAAACGACATCATATCCGCCACCAATGCGCGACCGGCCTGCTCCTGATCAAGCATTTCCATAATCCGCTGCCGGACCTGCTCTGGTGTCATACCTGTATCACCAAGGGCTGCAGATCCTGCCCCCGGATGCCCTCCTCCGCCGAACCCCGAGAGAATGGCATGCACATTGATATCTGCCGCGCCGCTCCGGCCTATGACAAACATGGTCTTATCCGGGTTGACAAATATAACAAACACCGCATCCGCATTGATTATTTTCCGGTATAACTGCACCACAGTGGCCAGTTCCGTGTACCTGCTGATCCGCACAACCCCGATACTCACATGGTTGCCCTTGATATCGACCTCCTCGGCGTCACGCATTAAACGAAACAGCACTTTTTTCTGCGCTTCTCCATAGGCCATATTCAAAAACTCGACCGCGATCGACAGGTCCGCCCCCTGCTCAAGCAGAAAAGCCGCCACATGGGCGTCTTCCGGGGTAGTTGAGCTGAAAGTGAGTTGTCCGGTATCCTCATACAGACCCAACAGAAAAACGGTTGCCTGAAGTGGCGACAACGCTATCCTGCGCTGCTGAATTTCCTGCGTCAGGAGGGTGATCGTGGCGCCGACCTTTTTCACCCGCTGCCAATGGGGATTAATATCACCGATTCCCATGTGGTGATCCCACAGCAGTACCTCCACATCCTGTCGTTTCCTCAGCGCGTCCATCCGGTCCAGGCGGCGCCACTGGTTGGTATCGACCACAATCAGACGCTGGACCGTCTCCATATCAACTTCGTGAGGCAGGACCAGGGTGAATGCCGTCTTGTGGAGAGCGAGAAAACGCTTGACGTTGGGGTGAACGTTTTTCGGACAGACTGCGACGCAGTCAGGATAGAGAAGGGTTGCAGCCAGGATGGATGCCAGTCCGTCAAAGTCGGTATTTTTATGCGTTGTTGCTATCTGCATGCCCTGCTCAAATAAAAAAAGAAAAAACAAATCCTCTCCAGCCGGGATGCACATCCCTTCTGTATGAAGACATTACCGTTGCCACCCGGAGTGCCTGATTGGCCATTCCTCCTTTCAGTGTAAGGGGTTGAAGCAAACTGTCAAGCAAGAAGCCAGGCCCTGAGAAGCCAGCTCGTCAACCAGCTTGTTGATTGCACGGACATCTGGTAAACTGGGTCCAAGTATATTGCATGATGGACGCACATCACTATTTCTGCTATCGCTCACTCTCTATGCACCTCCAGTTGCGCTTTTTTTGACAGAGCGCACAATTTCTACCCCATTCATCAGGCAACTATGAAGCAAGCGCTTTATGACAAAAATGCATTCAAGGAAAATTGCGGCTTCGGCCTGATTGCCCACCTCCACGGCGAGGCAACCCACTCGCTGCTGCAGACAGCCATCACGGCCCTGGCCTCCATGACCCATCGCGGAGGCATTGCCGCCGACGGCCGTACCGGTGACGGGTGCGGACTGCTGATGCAGAAACCGGACGCTTTCCTCCGCACCGTGGCCGAAAATTGTTGCCAGACGCCTCTTGCGCCGCTGTACGCGGTAGGCGCAGTGATGCTCAGCCCTGATGCCGAACGTGCGGCAAACGCCAGGAAGGTACTGGAGCACGAGCTGCACGGTGAGGGACTTGAGGTTGCCGGTTGGCGTGAAGTGCCCACCAATGCGGACTGCCTGGGACCGATCGCCCTGGAGAGTCTCCCTGGCTTCTCCCATATCTTTGTCAACGGGCATGGTATTTCTCCGCAGGAAATGAACGCCAAACTGTTTTTAGCCCGCCGAAAAGCGGAAAAACAGCTCAGTGAAAATCCTGACTTCCATGTCTCCAGTCTCAGCCCATCGGTCCTCTCGTACAAAGGGCTGATGATGCCTGCCGACCTGCCGCGTTTTTTTCCTGACCTGGCAGCGCCTGAGATGACAACCGCAATCTGTGTATTTCACCAGCGGTTCTCCACCAACACCATGCCCCGGTGGCCGCTGGCACAGCCCTTTCGCCTCCTGGCGCATAATGGAGAGATCAACACCATATCGGGCAATCGAAACTGGGCGCTTGCCCGAACCCCCAAATTCCACTCTTCACTCCTGCCTGATCTGCACGCCATCACCCCGCTGGTCAACCGCAGCGGTTCAGACTCCTCCAGCCTGGACAATATGCTTGAACTGCTGATGACAGGAGGCATGGAGCTGCATCGGGCGATACGTATTCTGCTCCCCCCGGCATGGCAGAATGTCGAACACCTGGACCCCGACCTGCGTGCTTTTCATGAGTATAACTCCATGCACCTTGAACCGTGGGATGGTCCTGCCGGTCTGGTTATTACCGATGGCCGTTATGCTGTCTGCGCCCTTGACCGCAACGGTCTGCGGCCATCACGCTGGGTCCTGACCCGTGACAATATCCTCACGGTTGCTTCGGAAGTCGGTGTGTATGATTATGATCCGGCCCAGGTGGTCGCCAAAGGGCAGCTCGGACCGGGACAGATTCTCTCCGTCGACACCCAGACCGGCCGGCTCATGCACGCCAACGATGTGGACGATGAGTTGAAAAGCCGTCATCCCTACAAGCAATGGCTCAAAGACAACACCCTCCGCATTGAGGCCACGCTCGACCGGGAAGATATTGAACGGAAAATTCCTGAAGAGGAACTCCTGACAGCCATGAAACTGTTCCAGGTCACCTTTGAAGAACAGGACCAGTTACTGCGCCCCATTGCCGAAACCAGTCAGGAGGCGACGGGTTCCATGGGCGATGATACACCCATGGCGGTCCTCTCCCGCAAGCAGCGGCCCCTGTACGATTATTTCCGCCAACAGTTCGCCCAGGTAACCAACCCACCCATCGACCCCCTGCGCGAAGCGGTGGTCATGTCGCTGGAGACCTGCATCGGCCCGGAACGCTCCATCTTTGAAGAGACTGAGCAACACGCCAACCGGGTGAAGTTAAGTTCGCCGATCCTTTCTACCGGCAGCTTCAAAGCGCTGATCAACCTTGACCGATGGGGATACTCAGTGCACCGGGTAAAACTCTTTCATGACCCCATCCGGGAAGACCTGGCCGCCGCCCTCCATCGCCTGTGCGGGGAAGCGGCTGCAGCTGTCCGTGACGGGGCAGTGCTCCTGCTGCTTACCGATGACTACCACGAACCAGATCTGCTGCCTGTTCATGCGCTGCTTGCAACCGGTGCGATCCATCAGCACCTGAGCACCCTCGGCCTCCGCTGTGACACCAACCTCATCGTTGAAACCGCCACTGCACGTGATGCCCATCAGACCGCCTGTCTGCTTGGATTCGGTGCGACAGCCGTATATCCCTACCTTGGCTATTCGGTGCTCAACCACCTTCACGAAAAAGGCGACCTCAACGTCACCGTTGACCAGGCCTTTAAAAATTACCGCAAAGGAATCAACAAGGGGCTACGCAAAATCCTCTCCAAAATGGGCATATCCACAATCTCTTCCTACCGAGGGGCCCAGTTGTTTGAAATAATCGGTTTGGCCAGCGAGGTGGTGGATTGCTGCTTTTCCGGAACTCCCAGCCGTATCGAGGGAGCCGGATTTTCCGACCTGCAGGCGGACCAGGCCGCACTGGCCAGACAGGCCTTCACCCCGCAGGCTCCCATTCCACCGGGCGGTCAATTGAAGTTCATGTATGGCCAGGAGTACCATGCCTATAACCCAGACGTGGTAACAGCCCTCCACAGTGCGGTTGCCAGCGGCAGCTACGACAAGTGGCAGGAATGCGCCGACCTGATCAACGCCCGCGGTGCGGCCACCCTGCGTGACCTGTTCGTGCTTACAGACACCGCAGCTCCCCTTCCGCTGGAAGCGGTTGAACCGATCGAGGCCATTGTGCAGCGGTTCGATTCCGCGGCCATGTCCCTTGGCGCACTCTCCCCGGAAGCCCATGAGGCGCTGGCTGTTGCCATGAATACCCTCGGCGGACGCTCCAACAGCGGTGAGGGTGGTGAGGATCCGGCCAGATTCGGAACCCGGCGGGTATCCAAGATCAAGCAGATCGCCTCGGGCAGGTTTGGGGTCACCCCCCATTACCTGGTGAATGCGGAGGTGTTGCAGATCAAGATTGCCCAGGGCGCGAAACCGGGTGAAGGAGGACAGCTCCCAGGAGACAAGGTAACCGAGCTCATTGCCCGCCTTCGCTACTCTGTTCCCGGGGTGACGCTCATCTCCCCGCCGCCTCATCACGATATCTATTCCATAGAAGACCTTGCCCAGTTGATTTATGACCTGAAACAGGTCAACCCCGATGCCTTGGTTTCGGTCAAGCTCGTTTCCCGGCCGGGGGTCGGTACCATCGCCGCCGGCGTCGCCAAGGCCTATGCCGACCTGATTACCATCTCCGGCTATGACGGCGGCACCGCAGCAAGCCCCCTCTCCTCAATCCATCATGCGGGATCTCCATGGGAACTGGGATTGCGTGAAGCCCACCTGACCCTCCTGGATAACGGACTGCGCCACAAGGTCCGGCTCCAGACCGACGGCGGCCTGAAGTCAGGGCTTGATGTGATCAAGGCTGCCATCCTGGGAGCAGAAAGTTTCGGCTTCGGTACCGCTCCCATGGTTGCTCTTGGGTGCAAGTACCTCCGCATCTGTCACCTGAACAACTGCGCAACCGGGGTTGCGACCCAGCGGGAAGACCTGCGCCTTAATCATTTTCACGGCACAGTGGAACGAGCGATGCAATATTTTCGCTTCGTTGCCCAGGAAACCAGGCAATGGTTGGCGCTCCTTGGCGTCCCCTCGCTCAGCGAGCTTATCGGCCGAGTTGACCTCCTCACCCCCCAGACCGGCTCCACTGCCAAACAGCAAAAGCTCGACCTCTCCGCGCTGCTGGCCGCTCCTGCCGAGTTAACGGAAAAGCCCCAGCATTGCACGGTAGCGCGGAATCAACCCTTCGACCGAGGCGAATTGGCAGAGACCATGGTCAAACAGCTGCTGCCTGCTATCGAAACAAAGCAGGGCGGCACCTTTGCCTTCAGCCTCAACTCCCGCGATCGCTCCATCGGCGCCAGGATAAGTGGTGAGATCGCCAAACGCTACGGCAACAGCGGGATGGCAGAGCATCCTGTCAAGCTGAAACTGTCCGGCATTGCCGGCCAGAGTTTCGGTGCCTGGAATGCCGGCGGCCTGGAGCTGTACCTTGACGGCGATGCCAATGATTATGTTGGCAAGGGGATGGCCGGTGGTAAAATCGTCCTCCGTCCTCCTCACCAGTCAACCTTTTCCAGCAGGGAAGCCAGTATCGTCGGCAATACCTGTCTCTATGGCGCTACTGGCGGGAAATTCTTTGCCGCAGGGCGAGCGGGCGAACGCTTCGCCGTACGCAACTCCGGGGCGCACGCCGTCATCGAAGGCGCCGGTGACCACTGTTGTGAATATATGACCGGCGGACTGGTGGTTGTGCTGGGCGCAACAGGCACCAACTTCGGGGCCGGTATGACCGGAGGCCTTGCCTATGTGCTCGATATGGACAATACCTTTGTCGACAGGTACAACCACGAGCTGGTGGAGATACAGCGCATCCATTCCGGCTATATGGAGGAATACCGACATCACCTCCACACGGTTATTGAGGAGTTCTGCCGAGAAACCAACAGCGACTGGGGTTGGCAGCTGCTCGACGACTTTATGGACTATATTGGCCGATTCTGGATGGTTAAACCCAAAGCAGCAGATTTTGCCGGTCTCCTCGACCGACTCCGCCAGCGCGGAGAATAAACGCCCGGCTATACCCTACGTAAGGTTATGAAAAACAGACTTGATAACGCCTTCCAGTTCCTTGATGTTGAGCGCAAACTCCCACCCAAGGTGAGCATGATCACCCGCAAGACCGCTTTCCGGGAAATCTACGAGGAAGTGCCGTTACAACACGTACAGCAGCAGGCACACCGTTGCATTGAGTGCGGCAACCCCTACTGTGAATGGAAATGTCCGGTCCACAACTATATTCCCAATTGGCTCAAATTGCTGGCCGAGGGGCGAATAGAGGAAGCGGCCGAGCTTTGTCACCAGACCAACACCCTCCCTGAGGTCTGCGGTCGGGTCTGCCCTCAGGACAGGCTCTGCGAAGAAGCCTGCACCCTCAATGACGGCTTTGGGGCCGTGACTATCGGCAATGTGGAAAAATACATTACCGAACTCGCCCTGGAAAAGGGCTGGCGGCCCGACATGTCCCATGTACAGTGGACGGATAAGCGAGTAGCAGTCATCGGTGCCGGACCGGCAGGCCTGGGCTGTGCGGATGTACTGGCCCGTAACGGGGTGCATCCGGTTGTTTTTGATCGCCACCCTGAAATCGGCGGGTTGCTGACCTTTGGTATTCCGGAATTCAAATTGGAAAAAAAAGTGCTCCAGCGGCGCCGGGAAATTTTCACCGGGATGGGGATCAATTTTCAACTCAATACCGAAATCGGTCGAGATGTGTCCTTTGAGGAACTGCTACTCGACTACGACGCTCTCTTTCTCGGCATGGGGACCTATCAACCAATCAGCGGAAACCTGGAAGGTGAGCGGCTGAACGGAGTGTATGAGGCGTTGGATTTTCTTATCGGCAATATCTGTCATCATCATGGATATGCCGACCATAGAGCCCAATTTATTGATACAGCCGGACGCGATGTCCTCGTCCTGGGAGGTGGAGACACGGCAATGGACTGCTGTCGTACTGCCCTTCGTCAGGGGGCAAGGAGCGTTACCTGCGCTTATCGACGGGATGAAAGCAATATGCCGGGTTCACGCAGGGAAGTGGTCAATGCCAGGGAAGAAGGGGTAACCTTCCTGTTCAATCGGCAACCCATGGCTATCAAAGGCCAGGACAGAGTGGAAGGGGTGGAGCTGGTCACCACTGAACTTGGAGAGGCCGACGAATCCGGTCGCCGACGGCCTATTATCCTACCTCACAGCCAAGAAACACTGAAAGCGGACATTGTTGTCATTGCCTTTGGGTACCGCCCCAACCCGCCGGAATGGTTGAAACGCAATGGCATCCACACCAACAGCTGGGGAGGCATTGAGGCCACCGAATCAAGCGATTGTCCCATGCAGACCAGCCACCCCCAGGTGTTTGCCGGCGGCGACATGGTCAGAGGTTCTGACCTGGTGGTAACAGCTATCTGGGAAGGCAGGCAGGCAGCTGCCGGTATCCTGAGGTTTCTGCAGCGTTAAAAGAAAAAAGCGAACCAGAGAGGTCCGTTCCAAAGGCATTGACCGGCAGCTTTAGAGTTCGATGATACCTTCTTGGTTGTTATCTACCAGAGAAGGCAGCAGACTCTGCACTTCTTCCTCAGTCCATTCGGGCTGACCGGAGAGGGTGGCGACATTGATGTGATTGAGGCCCCGGGCAATTTCAGCATAACTCTTTCCGCGCTGGCGGAGCCTGAAAACTGAATCCGACAGCTCCTCCCTGCTGAAGCTTTTCTTGCCAGCCCCGCGAGGTGCCGACGAATGCTCTGCATCCATACCTATTGACAGCCCACCATCGCCGGCTTCCGGCTTGTATTCCAGCTGCAAGCCAACCATCATTCGCATAAGATCGTCAATCTGACGGTCCCGGCGTGCCAGCTGACCGCGCATATCCTCCAACTGTTCCTTAAGCAGTTGAATCTGTTCCTTATACACTTCGAGCAACTCGTCAAGGTAATCATTGGCCGCCGCCTGACTGGTTGATGCAGGCGGCAGGCTTTCGGTGGAGCTGCCTGCCGCTGTTTGCCCGGCTGGCGGTGCAGCGGCTCTTCCTTCCTGGCCGTAGGTCGCGAGCAACTGGCGCCCTTCGTGCCATCGTGTAAGGTCAACCTGGCGGAACCGGACTTCCTGCTTCCCGGTTACCGGGTTGAGTACCATCTTGTAGGGTAACCCTTTCTTTCTGTACCTGCTGATGGTTTTGGTGGATACATTGAGATAATCGGCAGCCTGTTTTTGGGTTACCTGAAAATCGCTCTCACTCATTCACCGCCCCTTTTACGCTCAGATTGACTCGTTTACTGTTCTTTATCAAACAAGTTAACCCCAGAATGAAGAATCCTGCAATCTTATCTTGGCCGCGAACGGCAAGAACAGGCAGGCAGCCTCTCATAGAAAAAATGCACTGTCCGGTCAATCGCCTACTTGCATGTCCTCTTTTTCCAGCTCACGCCCTGTCGCGGCCACGGTCTCCAGGAGGTGTTCCACCTCTTGTCGACCGACACTCACATTGGTGATCAACAGCCTGAATGCCAGTTCCCCATCCACATACCCCGTGCCAATCAACGCCCGCTCTTTCTCCTGCATCCGGTTTCGCAGGCGGATGGTAAAATCCTCAGACACCACCCCCGCGGGAACGGTATATCGAAAACAGACATTAAACGACTCCCGGGGCACCACCATTTCCAGATGCTCGGACCGATTGATGCAAAGTTCCGCATATGTACACAACTCCAGGTATTCCTCTACGCGCTTGGCCAGGCCATCTTTTCCATAAAACTTCCAGTCAAGAAACCATTTCAGCGCATCTACCCTTCTTCCGCATTGCAGCGATTGACTGCCCAGGTCTCGTATTTCGCCATGAGCACCCTCGCGAAAAATATAGCTCTCATCGCCGGCACTGCAGATTTCCCGAAGAATTTTTGGCCGTCGATTAAAAAGGAGCACATTACACATCAGGCTGGTGCCCAGCATCTTGTGGAAATCCAATGTAAACGAGTCCGCCTTTTCCACATGCGGAAGAAATCGAGCCCGCAGCCTGTCACTCATCAGGGCAGCGCCACCCCAGGCACCATCCACATGGAGCCAGAAGCCGTACTTGTCGCGCAACGTCAATAGCGGTTCCAAGGCATCGTAAGCCCCTCGTACGGTTGTCCCGGCTGTAGCTGCAACAAAAAACGGCACGGCCTGTTGGTCGGCAACCTGCTCCAGCCTGGCCTCCAGTTCTGCGGGATCCATTCGACCATGGCCATCGGTTGCTATTTTCATTAAATTCTCTGTGCCGATGCCAAGAATAGCTGCCGCGCGATCCATGGAGTAATGGGCATCCTTATTCACAAAGGCGCAGAGTCGAGGGCGGCCATACAGTCCCTTTTTTTTCGAGGAAGGACAGGCACGATGCCTTGCCGCCATCATGACGATCATGTTGGCATTGCTGGAACCGGTAGTCATCTGCCCCACCCCGTTTTCAAAACCGACAAGATCAAGCATTTCCTGGAACATGTACTGTTCCATCAGGGTAGACACAGGGGCCGTTTCAAAGGTGCATGCCGAAGTGTTGGTGACAGCTGTAACAATCTCACCAACAATGGAGGGCAGGTTGGCTCCGGCCCACATTCGATTGACATAGCCGGGATTGGCGGTCTTTACCGCATAGGCGAGGTAGGTCTCCACCCAGTAAAAAAGCTGTTGCCAATCGCCTTCGCTTCGTTCCTCCAACCCGAGCAATGGCTTGAGCTCAGCTGGTTCATGATAAGCGACAAACGAACCGCTGGTCAGCTCCCTGTGGTATCGATCAATGATATGAAAAAGATGATGCAACACATTTTCAGGTTCCATGGTTTACCTGGTACTCCCCCTCAGCAGATGCCTGCAAGCACGGTATGTGAGCTGATCATCCAGCAGATTACAGCCCGCTGAAGAGCCACATACCCTCTCTGTTGTCCATTCCCGCTGCTACGGCCTATACTACAGGCACTGAGGATTATCGAACAGAAAGTGCTATTTGAAGCAAATTATTTATGCAAAGGAAAAAAAGCGAGAGATTACAGCGTGGGTGGGGAGATCAGGAATTACTATGATCAATATGCACCATTCCTTCCAACAGCAGATGATCAACCCGCTCATTAATCAACAGCTGTTCCTCATCAGGCAGCTGGTCAATATAGAAAAGAAAGGTCCCTTCCCTCCAGGAGAGCACATCGAAAAATGCCTCTTTGACCTGTCGATTGAGCGAAGACGTCAGGTTATCGGGAAGGATATATCCCTTCTGAATCAGGATATGCCCTAATCGTTGCTGGCGTCCACCCTCCCGATGAATAACCAGGCATTCTTCGAGTTCTTCCAGGGTGATCTGCTGCTCGGCCAAAAGTAATTCGCCGATCTTTTTCTGGTTGGTATCCAGCATGCCGAAAACCAGCATCCCCTTATCAAAATAAAAACACCCGCTGTTGGCTGCAGAGACGACCTCCAACTCCCCGGTGAGCCCGGCATGGTCAATCATTTGAAAGATATCATCAATGGGGATGGCTGCCATATCTCCCTGGAGAGCTACGTTGCCTGCCTTTTGCTCCAGTGAGGAGTCTTGCTCCCGCACTTCTGCACTCTCTGCAGATGGATACCCTTTAAATTTAAACAATGTCTGGAAGACGGATTTCATGGCCTCTGATGTTTGAAGATACAACGTGCTGCGCCTTACCTACAGTCTCTCATCCAAGGAAAAGATGTCAAGACTTTTTTCTTCGAATACAGGGGAATATACTCTCCATTACTGGAGGAGCCCAGGTGGCGGAAACCCTGATTCGTGGCTATTATTGTTACATTGTTTTTCTTTCTCTCTACGATGCTTATGGACTTTTTACAATTTCGCATTCGAGCGCATTCAATGCTGGCCGACACCCACTGGGTGCCAATCAAAGCCGGAACCAACCTTTTGCTTTGCCAATATCAACGGGTGGCCGAGGCTGCCCTGGAATACCTACAGACCATTCGTCCGGCAACCGCTGCTCAGCTGGAGGTTCTCGGTCACCGAGCCCAAAAGAAAACAACCTACCAAGGACATACCAGGCGCGTGGTGGCCGGGAAAAAGACGGCAGCATTTGCTCTTTTTGCCGCAGATGCTCAACTGGTCGCCGAGGTGGCTGCCATTGACGAAGCACTCTATGAGCTTGATCGCATCGAACTGGGCCGTCGCCTGGATGGCAGCCGTTGGATGAACTTCGTGGAACTCTCCAGTTCAGCCAGATGGAGCGAAATCAGTCATGACCTCATGACCCTGCTGGACAAACTCCCGCCAACCTGTCCGGCCCCCTTAGTGCAACCGGTAAAAACCGCCCTTGAAGAACACAAACCAACCGATCGGCTGCGTCGAGGGACGGATGCGCTGCTTATCGATCAGCTGCAGGCACTCTCCCCCCATGTTCCTCAAAACGAAAACCACCACCTTCAGACAATTCTGCACCTGGTGGAACGTTCTCACCGATTCACCCGTGCCCGGGACCGGATTTTTCCACAGGTGCCCCGATTTCTCCATCTCACTGGTTCGGCAATTGAAAACACGCATGGACAGCCGCTCTGGTTGCCATCATCCCCGCTGCCCCCGCTGGACAAGGAAGATCCCGATTCCCTGGTTCCGGCGCTCAATCAAATACTGGAGAAGCTCTTTGCTTCTCCAGGTGTGCAGTTCCACCCTAACGGAGACCGTACAGGAATGGCAATGGAAAGGGTCAAGTCGGTCAATGGTCAACCACACAAGCTGCCGGCCGTGGTCCAAGGACTGGCAGCGTTCTACTCGCACCTTGACGGACAACTCCCCCTGTTCCTGATAAACGGCTACAACCTCTCCGATGACTGCCTTCAGCAGACGGTATTCCAGCTCCAGCAACTCTCTGCGGCCCGCAGCCTTGTGGCGATCCACCCGGACCAGCATGAGGCATGCAGACACATTCTCTCTCCCCACTCGACCCTCACCGATGATGCATGGAGCTACTCCAGCGGCATAGGGTGAATTCTCGCCCGTAATCCTTCTTTCAGCGAAGTGTTATCGAGGAAATTAAAAGAAAAAATCCGAAAAATATGCTACAAGGACACAGCAGAGTCTCCTTGGATTCCTTCTCTCATTTATTGCTGCCCTGCTCATTACCAAAAGCGGGCAGGTACTCTTATTCACTGGTATACGATGAAACAACTGGAAATTGTAAACATTCTCGGCAGTCCTCGAAAAAACGGGACCTCAGCGCGTATTGCCAAGGCATTTACCGAGACCGCCTCGCAACGGGGAGCAACCGTCAAGGACTATTATCTCAATGGACTGCAGTACAGAGGATGCCAAGGCTGTGAAGGATGCCACACCCGGTCAGACAAGTGTATACTCCGTGATGATGCCACACCTATCCTGGAAGATCTCTACACCGCCGACATCACCGTTTTTTCTTCACCTATCTACTTCGGAGATACCTCCGGACAATTCAAGTCCTTTTACGATCGAATGTGGTCGCTCATACGACCCGAATACATTACCGATCCTCATGACGCCAGTCGCCTGCCTGGTGGGAAAACCGCCATACTCATCCTCTCCCAGGTCGACAAACGTGTTGCCCATGAAGATGTTCTCCAACGATATACAATGTACCTGAAACTTTACGGTTACCGGGTACATACTATCCTTGCTGCCGGCCTCGACCTCCAACCAAATACAGATGTCAGCACGTATGCCTACCAGGCGGAGCAGCTGGCCCGCGAGCTGGTACTGTAAACACGCCTTCCCGAGTCAGCCAAGGCTTCCGATCGGAGGAGCCCCCCTTTTGAGGGACTAATTGCAGCCTTTCACTTTGATGTCGGCTCGATTCCCCGGCCCCAGGGGAATACCGCATGCATCGCTGCCATCCTCGGGAATATCCGAGACAACCATACGCTTTAACGGCACCACCAGGGGACTGGTAATAAATCTGGCCGTCGTTCCCACCAATCCCCCTGTCTTGATGCCAAACCCAATGTCATCAAAGCTGCCGCTAATCCTGAGCGGAGTGGCAAGACTGAAAAATTCCGGTCTCTTGGGCTTGGGAGCAACCGACAGGTCAACCGTCTGTTGCCCAAAATCGACCTTCCCTTTCCCGCAAATCCGTATTTTACTGGTATCAATAAAAAACACATCCGGACGTAAGACACCGTCCGTGACCGTCCACCGCCCGACCGCACAGTTAATCTGCGACTGCTGCTCCTCTGTACTTGATACGATAGCTGCAATCAGGTTAACCGCCCAAAGGTCGATAATGCCTGCGGCCAGGTTGTCCAGATGGCCGGAGAAATCAAAATATCCATTCCCATGGGCAAATAACTGGTCCAGGCTTCCCGCGGAAGCCTGTAAGTCGACGTCAAGATTGACGAGCCCTTCCATTTTTGCCTCGGGCTTTTGGCGACGAACCAGGATGCCGATATCGAAATTTCGCATAACCGCCCGCAAAGAGGCTTTCGACTGCTCATAGCCAGGCTTGAGTGATGCCGACATCTCGATCTCTCCACCTGGAACCTGTAGACGAAGAGGTTCAATCGCCAGGCGGCCATCATGCACACCGGCGTTAAGGGAACCATTGCCCAAGGTATCTTCCCCTGAAAGAACCTGCTCAGCCGAAATGGTCAATGCAACTTCCACATCGTCCAGCACCTCTGGGTCCAGGAGTTTTCGTACCGCGCCTCCTTGTTTTTGTTCTTTGGCTGCTTCTTGTTCCTCAACCTGTTTTTCCGGTTGCTGTGCCTCTTCCCCTTCCTCATCCTCTGCTGCTTTCCACGACCAGTCTGGAAAATCAAAATCATCCAGTTGAACCTGGGGAGAATGGAGGGCGAGTTTCGCCGTTAACTTATCCCCCCGGGTTAAAGTAGCCTTTCCATTGAGGCTGCTTGCACCGGTTTTTACAGTCAGGTTATTGAGGTCAAATCGCTCTTCCTGCAGAACGAGGTCGGTGGCTACCATGTAATCGGCCAGCGGAGGCAAATCGAGGTTGAGCAGAGGATTAAGGCTGCTTAATCGCTCTCCCTGAACAGCCACCTTGAGCGCCAATGCACGATGCGCCTTGGCAGTATTCACATTGCCGCTAAAATCAAGACGTGTGCGCGCAAGCTCGGCGGTAATTTCCATCCAGCTGCTATTGGTGGTCAGCAGCTCCTCCAACGAGGCCACAGAGGCCTTGATCGTATAGGGATAATTGAGCAGCTCCCCATGCATATCCAGCTGCAGGGGGGAACCGGGGCGCATTACGCCATTGCACTCCTGGAGTTTCAGCGTAGAGGGCTCCTTGTGGTGGGGCGTGTAATGGGTGAGGACAATGTCATCAAAACGAAGCTTCTCCACTACAATGGAATCCCCAGCCAATGTGGTCGGAGGAGAATCCTTGGCAGACTCTGCTGCGGGCTGTTTGGGCTTTGGTTCCTCTTTTCCGCCCTTCCCTTCTTTGCCAAAGGTCCAATTGACGTTTCCCTGAGCGTTCTCTTCCAACGTCACCTGCAGCTGCTGCACCCGCACTTCGGGAAGATGCAGCTTTTTTTGCAGCAGGGGCAGCAATGCCACTTGAATGCGGGCATGGTCAAGGGAGAGGAAATGCCTTTGTGCAAAGCCTTCAGGGTTATGAATGCGGAGCCCTTTGAGGGTGAAGACCGGTTTGAGGGAAGTGGAAATACTGATGGATTGCTCGATCGTTACCGGCCGGTTCAGGGCATTGGAGACAAGTTTTTCCACCGGTTCTTTCAAGGTGGTCAGATTGATGGGAATCTGTAGAAAAATAACCGCTGCCAAAAGTATCAACACGCAGAGCAGCAGCCCGATAAGACTTCTGAAAAACCAGCGAAAAAACGTTTTCATCCTCTCTTCCCTCCCTGATAGACTACTGAAAAAAAGATAGATTAACCGTTGCCAGCTCACCAACCGGGGTTGGCCTTCTCCACCTGACCAGCGCTCTGACGACCCAGCTCTCCCCTCCGAGGCTGCAGCCTTTGCTCAAAACTGAATCAGTAGCAGCGGAGAGTCAGCGCTATATCATTTATCTGTTCCTTGAAAGCATCCGTAGCGTTTTTGAACGCTCACTGATTCAGGTCAAAAACATTCCAGCACCTGGTGATTGAACTGCACTTCTTTGACCACTCCCTTAGGGCGCTTTTTTCTTTCTCCGAGGTCAGGCGGATCGTAGGTTATATGTTCATAATCGATACAACTGAGCAAGTGCTTGATGCAGTTGAGCCGTGCTTTCTTTTTACTATCAGCCCGGACCTGATACCACCGGGCATGTTTGGTGTCGGTTGCGCGTATCATTCGCTCGTAGGCAGCGGTATAATCCCACCACCGCTGATAGGATTCCACGTCCATGGGACTTAGCTTCCATTGGCGCAAAGGATCACTCACTCGCTTGCGAAATCGCTTTTCCTGCCCATTTGGGGAGACATCAAAAAAAGACTTGATAAGGATGATGCCGGCCTCAACCAGGTAGTGTTCAAACGACGGTATATTATTTATGAAATTTTCCTAGTCTTGATCCAACCATTTTACGCAAGCAGCGGGTCCTTCTTGTGGGGTCTTCCCCAATAGCAAAGGGCGAAATCCGGCAGCCCGCCACAGACCATGCCTCTGTTTATCCTTAAGCATGACAGAGAAGGCATGCCACCTCAAAAAGCTCGTTATATCAGGGAGTAAATAAATTAAAAAACGACCTCCCAACCGACAAAGGGCCTGACAGGGCTACATTTCCTTTGTACTTTGTGCAGAGACAAAAAAAACAGGATAAACAGCGCAAGCGTTGTCTATCCTGTTTTGTCTTCCGACGGTCTATGGAAAATATTAAGCAAGCATTTCCACTTTACCGCTATGCAGATCGTAAAAACCTGCAACAACCCGTACTTTCCCACTCGCCACCAGGTCAGCCACGTAGGGCTCCGACTCCGCAATTCTGGTGGCCATATTCTTTGCCAGTTCCATGGAGGCATTGTTCACCAGATGACCGTCCTGTCCCTTGACCTTTTTGATGGCCGCATCAATCGGTGGGGTCAAGCTGGCAATATGGCCTCCAAGACGTGCACCACCGGCAACGGCTCCAACCGCTCCACAGCTTGTATGTCCCAGCACCATCACCAGCGGGCAATGAAGGTGGGATACCGCATACTCAATACTCCCCAGGATCTGATCATTGACAATGTTACCAGCTACCCGCAAGACAAAGAGATCCCCCAGCCCCTGATCAAAAATATCCACTGGTGGGACGCGTGAATCTGCACACGTAAGGATACATGCAATCGGCTCCTGCCCCTCCACCAATCTTTCTCGTGATTCTTCACAATGGTTGGGATGCTCAAGCGTACAGGAAAGAAAACGACGATTTCCTTCCAACAACATTTCCAAGGCCTCATCAGCGGTGGGCCGTTTTTCTACCTGCTCCATCTCTACACCTCTCTTGCATATCAGTATCAGTTCAAGTTGTGCTACAGCGGATTCTGGCTATATACACAATGTAGGGGCGAAAACAAAGAAAAAGAATAAAAAAAATAGATGATTCTGTTAAGAAAAACCTATACAGACGTTTTCTTACCCTTCCCCCACGCCCTTTGACCTCATGCTAATAAATCATTATAATGGACAACAGTTATCTTGGTATCCTTGAGGATGCTCCGCATTAACTCTCTTTCCCTGACTCACTATGCGTTACGAAGGCCCGATTTACAGACCTCCCAGTGAAGCTGACTCCCTGCTGATTCAGGCAACTGTCGGCTGTCCCCATAACCAATGCACCTTCTGCATGGTCTATAAAAACGGCCCTCCCTTCCGGGTACGTCCGGCAAAGGAAATCCTGGAAGACCTGGAACAGGCGGCCATCGATTACGGAACAGCAGTAACCAGCCTGTTTTTCCCTGCAGGCAATACCATAGCCATGCCCGGCCGCGACCTGGCAACCATCTGCAGATCCGCCTACCAGCTCCTCCCCCGACTGGAACGTATCACTGTATATGGTTCCTTCCAGTATCTCCACGCCAAAGGGCCGGAAAAATTACGCCAACTGGCAGAAGCAGGGTTATCCCGCATCCATGTCGGGCTGGAGACAGGCGACGACCAGCTGTTGCAGCAGATCTGCAAAGGTACCTGCAGCACTCAGCAGATGGAGGCTGGAAGATGGGTTATCGAAGCTGGCATCGAACTGAGCCTGTACGTCCTGCTCGGTATTGGCGGCACAGCCCGCTCCGCTGAGCATGCAGAAGCCACAGCCAGAGTGCTCAATGCGATTGCACCCGATTTTACCCGGCTACGTACGCTGCTCCCCAAAGCGAACACTCCCCTGTTAAACGATATCCACGCTGGGGCCTTTACCCTCCTTGGCCCCCACCAGATATTGCACGAAACCAGACAGTTGCTCAGCGACCTGCATGCGACAACATATCTCACCAGTGACCATTATACCAACTACATCAACCTGGAAGGTCGCCTGCCAATGGCCGCAGAGAGATTGATCAAGGAAATCGACCAGGCTCTGCTCAGGCCGGAAGACACCTTCCGCCCGATATACATCGGCACCCAATAGGAGCTATCGCCGCAACAGGTGCAGTTCCTCCCTTTAAATACTTATACATAGAACACTGATATGTTACGTCCCAGCCAACCGCTGGCAGAACGGATTCGGCCGCAGACCCTGGATCAATATAGAGGCCAGGAACATCTGGTGGGGCCCAACGGTCCACTGAGAAAAATGCTGGAATCGGGCAACCTTTCCTCCTCCATTCTCTGGGGTCCGCCCGGTGTAGGAAAAACCACGCTTGCCTACATCATGGCCAAACAGTTGAATCGTCACTTTCACACTCTTTCAGCTGTCCATTCGGGGGTAAAAGACGTCCGTGCCGTCATCGCCAAAGCAGAGCAGCAGAAGGTGCTGTACACCCCAAGCCCGATTCTCTTTATCGATGAAATTCACCGATTCAGCAAATCACAACAGGACTCTCTACTCAATGCGGTGGAAAGGGGAACCGTGGTCCTCATCGGAGCAACCACGGAGAACCCCTCCTTTGAAATCATCTCCCCCCTGCTCTCACGGTGCCAGGTCTATGTCCTCAAAGCATTGGAAAAGACCGAACTGAAGGGTCTACTGGAGTATGCCGTTACCGCTGACACCATCCTCAAAAAAACAACAGTTACCTTTGAGGAAATGGATGCACTGATCAACTTCTCCGGTGGTGACGCCCGCAAACTGCTCAATATACTTGAGCTGGTCATCAATGCACACGATGCTGAGGAAATCGCCATTACCAATGAGCTGGTCGCAAACGTACTGCAGGAAAATCCCTCCCTCTATGACAAGGATGGCGAACAACACTATGACATTGCCTCGGCGCTGATCAAGTCCATTCGGGGCAGCGATCCTGACGCTGCCGTATACTGGCTTGCACGAATGCTGACAGGAGGCGAAGCCCCCCGATTCATCGCCCGCCGCCTGGTCATTTCCGCCAGTGAGGACATCGGCCTTGCCAATCCCAATGCCCTGCTGCTAGCGACCTCCTGTTTTGAAGCGGTCTCCCGGGTAGGGATGCCGGAATCACGAATCATCCTCTCGGAGACCGCCATTTACCTGGCAACCTCCCCCAAAAGCAATGCCGCCTACCTGGCGATTGATAAGGCCATGGCCCTGGTACGTGAAACCGGCAACCTTCCGGTGCCACTGCATCTGCGAAATGCCCCGACTCGCCTGATGAAGGAGCTGGGGTACAGTAAAGGGTACAAATATCCCCATGATTATCCTGGCAATTTTATCGCTCAACAATACCTTCCAGACGACATTCTCCATCATCGGTTCTACCAGCCTCAGGAAACGCCGGCAGAAGTGACCATCATGGAGCGCCTCTCCTACTGGTGGAAGCGAAAATATCGCTGACCAGCTATACAGCCCAGAAGTAGGGAATCAGGAATGCAGTTGTGCAGGGAGAGTTGAAGGAGCAGCTTATGACTTCGTCTGTGCCCAAGCCTTGCCGCAAACGGATCTGCTAGTGGGAAAAGCAAGGATGATCCTGGGGGGAGACAATGTTTGAGGGAAATGTAGCGCAGACCAGGAAAAAGGAGACGCAACAGGTGGATGGAATGCAGCTGGAAACAAAAAAAAGGTTCAGCCACACGGCTGAACCTTTTTTTTGTATATGGAGCGGGAAACGAGATTCGAACTCGCGACTTCAACCTTGGCAAGGTTACACTCTACCACTGAGTTATTCCCGCTCATCAACGTTCCTTCTGAATAGGTCGGGGAGTGTACCCGACCTTCCTTCAGGTGTCAACAGCTAATCATACGCTCATTGTCACTCCACAGATTTGCACACCCCGTCGATTCATACCCCATGCAGCTTAGGCAGTACTGCTGCTGCGAAACTCAGCACAAAGAAAAAACCACACATATCGGTTACCGTCGTCAGCAGGGGGCTTGAGACGAGTGCCGGATCCAACTTAACACTTTTTAACATCAGCGGCAGCATTCCGCCAAGCATCACCGAAACAAGCGTATTCGCCGCAAGGGCTCCACCGACCACCATGCCAAGCCAGATATTCCCCTTCCACAAAAAGGCAACGCTGCCGAGAATGCAACCAAGAACCAAACCATTGAGAATCCCCACCCGCATCTCCTTGAGAAGGACCCACAGTAATTCTCCAGGGCGTACAAGTCCCAGAGCAAGTTCTCTCATGGAGACGGCAACCGCCTGGTTTCCCGAACAACCACTCATATCGCTGACCATTGGCAAAAAAACAGCCAAAGTAATCACAGCTGCCAGGGTATCCTGGTAGAGTGCAATCACGCTGGCAGCCGCAACATTGAGGATAATATTGATCGTCAGCCAGGAAAGCCTGCGCCCGGAACGGGAGAGCAACGGCATTGTACGGAACTCCTCGCCGCCTACAATACCGCTGAGCCGTAAAAACGCCCTGGTTTTGAGCTTATTGATCGCCTCTTCAACCCGATCAGGCAACACTACCCCAACAAGGCGGTCCTCCTTATCCACCACCGGTGCACCGAAGAAATTATGCTCTTCAAAAAATGCTTTCAGCTCGGCAAGACTCGCGGAATCAGCAACACTGAGCGGCCGGGCAATCATGATATCTTCCAGACAGGTTGAACGTGGCGGAAAGAGCAGATCATGCACCCTGAGCACCCCTTGAAGCTTTCCTTCACCATCAACAACATAAAAATACTGGACATTATAATCCGCATACTCAGCCTGATTCGCCATCAGGTCATCCAACACATCCTGAATCGTCAAGTCCTGCCTGAAACGGAGGAATTCTGAAATCATGATCCCTCCGGCACAATCGGAAGCATACTCCAACATCATCTTGGCTTCCGATGCTTCTTCAAGGGGCATCTGCTCAAGAATAGCCTGGCTGGCCTCTTCATCCATTTCCGCAAGGACATCAACCAGGTGGTCGCTCTCCAGTTCTTCGAGAATTGCTGCCGCCTGTTCTGAGGACATCTCCTCGACCACCTCGGCAGCCTGCAAGTCCGGTATATCCTCTATAACGTCAGCAGCATCTTCCGGATCGAGCATTGCCAGCAACCTGACCTGCTCATCCATCGGCAGCCTCGATACAGCCAGCGCAGTTTCTGAGGGACTGAGTTCTTCAAGATATGCGGTCAGGCCTGCTTTATCATTCTGCTCAATTAAACGGGAAAGTTTTTTCCAAGATAACATTTCATCTTTCATCACAGCACCTCATAGTCATTCTCTGGTGAACCTGAATCAGTGACCGGGTAGACGCTGCGTTGTGGCAATTTTCCGGTCTTTGTGCATAATACCGCACGTCGGTTGAACAACGCAGAGACGCCAAGCCCCCCTGCGCGGCATCTCATAATGGCAGCCCTGCCCAGTTGACAACGAATGGACAAACGAAAGTAGGAGTACCAATGATGTGGCCACTTTTCACCTGTTCCCTCTTGAACGTTCACCGGTTCAGTGTTGAGCGCAATCTGGTTAACAATACCCGAAGTATAGAACAAACCATATGGATGATTGCTGCTCACTCTCTCAATAGGCCCACCGCAGTGCGGTCCTCTTCCCTGGCAGCCTGCACCATTTCGATACTCTCTTAGGGGTGCCGACATCATCCGCTTTCCTTATGGTTAATGAATAAACAGTGCCCCAGAGGATAATGTAAACAACATCGTTCCTGGGGATAAAAAAAGAACAGAATAGGCAAGACATCAATAGCCGTGGATGTTTGATGTCATCTGTACGAATCTATTCTGCTCTCGCCCCTTTGGCACTTGACAAAGAGGACCGCAGAAGCAGGAAAAAACCAACCATTCAGTGGAGGGAGGACAGATGCCTAGTCACACTGATCATGGGAAGGCAGAATGCAAAAAGCCCGTTACGGATACCGTAACGGGCTTTTTGTCTATCGAATGGTGCCGGGACCAGGATTTGAACCAGGGACACACGGATTTTCAGTCCGTTGCTCTACCGACTGAGCTATCCCGGCACCGCAGTGTTGAGGCCACTCTTTTAGCAGAAGTGGCAACTCTCTGTCAACCTTTTTTTCACCTATAGTTTTTCTTCGGCAAACAATTCTCCCAGGTCCACATCAAAATTATCCAGGGCGGTGCCGGTAACCGTCGGTTTGCTCTGGCGCCTGCTCAATCTCGGCTTCTCAATATTCTTTAATTCCAGCTCATCCAACAGGAGATCCTCGAGACCCAAGTCCTGTTTCTCCTCCTCTGCCTTTTCTATGCTGTGCCCGACAGGGGATTGGTCTTGTGCAAGCTCATTCTCCAAGCTGATCAACGGTTCTTCTTCCGCCTGGGCGACAGCAGGTTCCGCCTCCGGAGGTCCTAAATCAGAAATATCCAGATCACCAAAATCGATGGTCGGCCCCTCCTTTTCCTCCTGCTCGGATTCCTCCGCAGTATCCATCATGAACTCTTCAAGCGGTCCCGTCTCTTCAAGGTCGTCCAGGTTGAGAATGATGTCGTCCTCCCCCTCGGCTTCATCTGTCCCGTTATCACCAGTCAGTTCATCCAACTCAAGAAAGAACTCATCATCCTCAGGCGCCGAACCAGGTGCAGTTTCTATCGAACCATCCAACACGCTGCTTACATCGGCATTTTCTACAGACGGCTCATCTGGAGATGCCGCCACAACTAGTTCCTGATCACTGATTTGGTCAAAACGAAGAAAACCTGGCACCTCGGTATCGAACACCGTACCGTTGATACCGTTTTCAGAACGATTCACCGCCTTGTTGCATTTTTTACATATCTCCAGGTGATCAAAAGAAATGTAGCCGCATTTTGTACAACGCATAAGATTGCCTTTTGAGTATTAAGTTGCACCACCGCGCGGTTGCCGAGTGGTTTGATGTTCATCCTGTGAGTGATTATCGCACAAGCAAAGAAAGAAAATCAAGCGGCGATAGCAAATTCATCCATTTTCTTGAACAAGAACGCTATTACCCCTTAACTGCCACTACCTCATGTTTCTCACAGCTCTCCTACTCGACCTCCGGTCAACCTCACCAGCTTCCAGATTCTGGCCCAACACAAGCACAAAAGACCACAATTCATTAACACAATAAATTTATTGAATTTCCTTCCGATACACCCTCAGTCAAAGACTGATCACCACATCGAGACTCTATTCTTTCTGCATTTCACTCTGACAGGGTCAGATTTCACAATTGCAAAGCCAATCCACTGCTCATCCGTCTAATGTTTAAGCGATCAACGAGTGAAAATAACAAAGAGACAAAATTGCCCGGAAATCGGTTTATGTGGTAATCATTGGTAATCGTTTCACACATCATGATACGAACAAACGTTTTGACAGGTCATATACAAAACCAAAACGAAATGAAACTGAGGAGATGCAGACGGCTTTTCCATGAAAACTTCTTTTCAGCTTTTTTTCGATGACACCGCATCCATACCTATAAAATGACCCTATTGGAAAAAAAATCACAAACGAACCGTAATTTTCTTCCCGCTACCATTCTCGTGGTGGAGGATAACCCTGTAGCCCTTAATTTCTTAGTATCCGTACTTAAAAAAAAACAATACGCTGTGTTAACAGCCAGAGACGGTATAGAAGCTCTGGCTGTAATAAGACAACGCAGGAAAGATATCGGAGCCATCCTCCTCGATCGAATGATGCCCAATATGGACGGGATGGAGGTCACTCGCCAGGTACTCGCCGACCAGGAGCTTAAATATATCCCAATAATCATGCAGACAGCCGCTGACAAACCAGAGGAAGTTACCGAAGGGATAAAAGCTGGAGTATTTTACTATCTTACCAAACCCATAAATCGAAACATTGTCTTGTCGATACTCTCCTCTGCTTTGCAAGAGTATCACCAACGCAGGCTGCTTGAAATTGAGATGAAAAAGCACCGAAGAGGTTTCGGCTTGGTGGAGATGCTTAGAGGTAGTTGCCGTACACTGGACGAAGCGGAGAGCATGTCATCATTTCTAGCGAACTGTTTCCCCGATGCAGCTCGAGCCCTTACAGGGATTTCAGAATTACTTTTCAACGCAGTTGAACATGGAAACCTCAACATCAGCTATGATGAAAAGACCGTATTAGTAGGAAGAAATATATGGCGGACAGAGATCGAACGTCGCTTGACCCTCCCCGAATACAAAGATAAAAAAGCAATGGTGCTCTTTGAAAAAAAAGAAGACTGTTTCTATCTGCAGGTTAACGATCAGGGGAGCGGCTTTGACTGGAAAAAATATCTGCAAATCGACCCTTCACGTGCCTCCCACAATCATGGCCGGGGAATCGCGATGGCCAACATTGTTGCATTTGACCAACTCATGTACAACGATGCAGGCAACCAGGTGACAGCAGTCATGAAAAGAAAATCGAAAACATCAGCCCTTGCAAAATAGCGTAACAGGTCACATTCAAAGAAGATTGCGTCTATCATGACACGAGCATGTTTCAAACTCGATATCCACACCCTGCTGCTTTGTTTGAACAATCATCCCCCCACTTGATAAAGCGGGGATCAATTACCGGTCGGCCATCTTTGCCCATAAAAAATTTTGCACTACTCCAATGGCCTGCACCGTCCATAAAAGCTTTCAGCGAACAGCGAAAAGAAATTGTTCCCCTTGACGGAAAACCCTATCACAGTAAATATACTCTCAAAATATATTGTAATTTAACCTCATAGCGTCTTTTTTCAGCCTGATCGGATTATCAGCTCCCATGATTACAGCAGCAAAGAAATTTTCCGCTCTTCTACCAATCACAGCCCTTATCGCCAGCGCCCTTGTCCTTGGCCAGACCGCCTTTATTCTCTTGCAGGGTGATCCACTCTGCCTAAATCAGGGCTGCACCATTGTCGAAGAAATGACTACGGTCCCCCCGCTACTGTTCAACCTGGCGGGCTTATTCTTTTTTCAGATCATTTTCTGGGCGGCAACCTTGGTCAATCGGGGTGTCCCCACGCTTCATCCCTTGACCCTCACCCTGCTTACTGCCGCTATGGCAGCCGAAGCACTGCTGATCAGCTTCCAGCACGCCATTGCCCGTACCTTTTGCTCCTATTGCCTCACCATCTGCGGGTTTGTTGTCCTGCTCAACCTGCTGGCCGGGAGACGACAGTTCCTTCGGGGCGTGATGGTCTTTCTGGCAGTGACAGCCGCTTTTTTCAGCGTAGACTTCCAGGCAGGAGGTGGAACGGCCGCCTCCTATACAGACGGAGTATTTGCCAGTCGTAAGGTTCCGGAAGCGCAAACCACGCTCCGTCTCTTTTTTTCCTCTCACTGCAGCCACTGCGAAAACATCATCCAGCTCCTGGCCTCCAGGGATGATTTGGAGGTGGACTTCCATCCCATCGACCAGGTGGAAGCGATCGATGTACCAGGAGTAGAAAAAAAAGCTGCCTATGCCGCTGACGCAAATAGAGACGTTCTCCAGGTGTTGGGGATCACCGAAGTCCCGGTGCTGATGGTTGAGGAAAGAGGAGGCCTGCTTATCCTGGAGGGTGAAGAGGCTATCCAACGGAAAATCGACGCCCTGCTTCCCCTGATGAAGGACCAGTCAGACTCACTGGGGCAATCAATTCAACAGACCGACAGTCTGATTCCCAACGGAAATGGCATGACCAGCGACGGATGTTCTGTTGAAGCAGATTGTGTCGAGGGACAAGCAACGCCTTTCAACGGCCAGCCCCCCCGCTATTGATAGCTATATCGCCTGCATTGCCTGATCCAAATCCCAGAGAATATCTTCGATATCTTCTAGGCCGATACTAAGACGAACCATATCCTCCTGCACGCCTGCCTCGGCCAACTCTTCAGGGCTCAATTGACTATGTGTGGTACTGGCAGGATGAATGGCCAGGCTTTTTGCATCACCAACGTTCGCCACATGGCTGAACAAACGAAGATTATCTATAAATGCCTGTCCGGCAGCGGCTCCCCCTTTAATCCCGAAGGTAAGGATGGCGCCTGCGCCTTTGGGGAGGTACTTTGCGGCGCGTTCATGGCTATGATGGGAGGGCAGACCAGGATAAGAAACCCAACTGGCCAAGGAGTGTTCCTGCAGGTAAGCGGCAACAGCCGTCGCATTGGCCACATGACGCTCCATTCGCAGACTGAGTGTCTCCACCCCCTGGGTGGTCAGCCAACTGTTAAACGGTGCCTGGGATGCACCGATATCCCGAAGAACCTGAACCCGGGCTTTGAGAATAAAGGCCGCAGATCCCAGATCAGCGTAGACCAGCCCATGATAGGAGGGATCAGGCTCGGTAAAATTGGCAAACCTGCCACTTCGCCAATCAAAGTTGCCACCGTCCACCAGCATACCGCCAATACTTGTTCCGTGGCCGTTCAAGAATTTGGTGGTACTGTGAGTGACTATGTTGGCCCCACATTCCAGGGGGCGACAGAGGTAAGGGGTTGCCAGGGTATTATCAATCGCCAGCGGAATACCGGCATCAGCGGCAATAGCAGCCACTTCAGCAAACGGAAAAACCGTCAGCCCCGGATTGCCGATAGTTTCGCCATAGATCAACTTGGTATTGGGACGGATGGCCCTGGCAAATGCTTGCGGGTCTTCCGGATCAGCAAAGCTCACTTCAATGCCAAGTCGAGGCAGGGTATAATGAAGTTGGTTATAGGTGCCGCCGTACAGGCTGCTGCTGCTGACAATATGATCACCGCTGCTGCAAAGGGTGAGAAAGAGCATCGTCTGCGCTCCGTGCCCGCTGCTTGCAGCCAGTGCCCCAATCCCTCCTTCCAGGTCCGCCAAGCGCTGCTCAAGTACATCGGTGGTGGGATTCATGATCCGGGTATATATATTGCCAAATTCTTTAAGCGCAAAAAGATCAGCGGCATGGCGCGTGTTCTTAAAGGCATAAGAAGTGGTCTGGTAAAGTGGCACAGCCCTGCTGCCGGTTGTCTGGTCGACGACCTGTCCGGAATGTAGCTGACGGGTATTAAACCCGAAAGCACGTTTATTTTCAGACATACACATCTCCAATCTCGGGTGATCAAAAAAATGCTCCAAAGTGAAAAAAAACAATACGCCTGTATCAGGCCCTGTCAAGCTCACAATGGCCGGGTTATTGCACTCCTCCCCTCCTGCAGGCGGACAACCGCAATTTGCCGGTCACCTATCACCCGTAGCGAGACCGCACCGCTCCTCATCCGGCTTGACTGAATCGCATTCATAGGGCAACATACAGCCTTATCCGCACCGCAAAACAGCAAAAGGCTGTTCTCCGGTCACGGTCGCACTGTTCGGGGATGCCTGCACCTTAATCCTGCAGGTATTCGGCCCCAAACAAACTGCACCCCTTTGGTAGATGCCAGCAGCACCATATTCACCTTCAGAGAAGATCGGCACGTTATGACCTCGGCCAGGCACACACGCTTTCTCTCGCTCCGCAGCCTGCCGCTGAAAATCTGTCTAGCGATTCTTCTCATCCAAGGTCTGTTTCTTTTTCTGCTTGGCAAAGAATTTCTCGCTGCCTATACCGTCGAGCTGGAAAGGACCATCCAGGATAAGCTGACCCAGCCCGGCGTACTCATGTCGCAACAGTCGATGCATTTCGTCAGGGCCAGAGAGAAAGCCGTCCTCAGCCGCACCATCAACGAAGAGGTGGTGGAATGTTTGGTCATCAATCCCAATGGCACCGTCCTCTTCTCTGACGATCCTGATAAAAATGGGGAATTCTACCAGGCCTTTCTTCACCAGCGCGAGCAGGACCTGCCGTTTACAGCTTCGGGGAAATTCACCGTTGTCCGCTACACAGACGCCTCCGGCAACCTCTATTTCTCCAGCCTTGCGCCCCTGACCATTGAAGAGCTCTTTTTCGGCAACCTCTTTCTCCGTATCAAGGCCAATCATGTGGCGGAAAAGGAGCGGAACATGCTGCTGCTTTTTCTGCTTGCCAGCGGTGCTACCCTGGCCTTTACGATCACCATGGTAGCACTGTTTATCTACCAGCTGCTCGTCCCCCGAATTGATTCAACCCTGACAGCACTTGACCGGATACAACAGGACCAGGTGTTTGAATTTCACAAAATCCCTTCCGGTCCACCCGACCAGGTAGGTTTGTTTATCCGTCGGGTTAACGAGATCCTCCTCGCAGTTACCCAAAGCAATCAAGACCTGAGAAGGCTTCACCTTGTCGGAGAACAACTTGCCACAGCAGCTGACAGAAGAACCCTGTACTCGGTCGCAACGGAAACTACCTGTCGTTTTTTCTCCGTCCAGCAGGGTGAGCTTGACCAGCTGATTGAAGGCGAGCTTGATACGCGGTATTACCATCACCCGGAAATTGGTACTCTCACCCGCAGTGACGATCGAAAAACCTTGTTCCTCTCCCTCCCAAGCCCAGAAAAACAAAACGAATTTGTCTGGGTGAAATTTTTCCGCAGCGATGAGGCTGCCATTGAGAAAGCCGACCAGACGCTCTATTTTGACTACCTGAGCCGCATCTTTAAAAGTGCCATTCGCCGTATTCGTGCCTTTGAAGAAATCGCACAGGCTGAGGAACGGTATCGGGAATTGTTCAGTTCAGCAGTGGAAGGGATCTTCAGAATTTCCGCCACCGGGCGTCTGGAAGTTGTCAATCCGGCTCTCTCCGGCATGAGCGGCTACCAATCACCAGAGGAAATGATGCGCAGCATCACCGATATCAGCACCCAGTACTATGCCGAACCCGATGGTCGGAGGAATATCTTCACCACCCTGCTGGAGGAAGGAAAGATTGTCGATCATGAAACCTTTTTTCGCCGGAAAGACGGGTCTATCTTTCCGGCAGCTATTTCCTGCCACATAGTGAAAAACAGTCAGGGAGGGATCATCGCCTATGAAGGTCGGATCGTCAACATCGAGGAAAGAAAATTACGGGAGGAAGAAGAACAGAATCGAAAGGCCGCCGAAGCAGTCAGTCGGGTGCAACTGCAGATGGTGGCTAAACTGGAAAAAAACGAACAACAACTCCAGCAGTCACTCCAGGAAAAGGAAGTGCTCCTTCGGGAAATCTATCACCGAACCAAAAACAACATGCTGGTCATCATCTCCATGCTTAAACTCCAGCTTGGAGACATTTCCGATCCCATTACCCACTCAATCTTCCAGGAAACGGAAAACCGAATACGAGCCATGGCCATGGTGCATGAGAAGCTGTATCAATCCGACAATCTGGTGGACATTGACCTGGCAACTTACCTCACCGACCTTGTTTCTGCATTGGTCAAGTCCATGGTTGTCAACCAGCAGATACGCATCAATACAGACACCCAACCGGTTCCCATTTCCATTGACAACGCTGTACCCCTCGGACTGGCTGTCAATGAAATTGTCACCAACTCTCTCAAGCACGGATTTCCTGAAAACCGATCAGGCAGCATCACCCTCAGTCTTTGTCAGTCGCCGACGAATGTGATAGAGTTACGCGTAAAGGACACCGGGGTAGGTCTACCCAAAGACTTCACTATGGAAAACAATAGTTCTTTTGGTCTGCAAATAACAAAAAATCTCGTGTGCAAACAACTGGGAGGCACACTTACCATGGTGCCCAACGGAGGTTCTGAGACCATCATTACCTTTAAGGAACCGGAACGGGTAGCGCGAATACTGTAATGCGATGAAAAAAAAAGTGCTCATTGTCGAAGATGAAATCCTCATTGGTATGATGCTGTCTGAAAACATGAGGGATTTTGGTTTTCAGCCGTGTGAAGTGGCCACTTCAGGCGAAGAGGCGCTCGCAGCTGTCCGCACCGAATGCCCTGATGCCATCCTCATGGACATCAGCCTTTCCGGCACAATGGACGGCATAGAAGCTGCCGAACATATTCGCAAGGAACTCGATGTCCCCATCCTCTTTTTTACCGGTTATCGAGATCCCCAACTGCTCAAACGTGCAGAAGCCACCAACCCTGCAGCCATTCTGGATAAATTAGGTCCGGCAGAGGCAATCAAAGAAGCACTTGATCGTCTCTTAAGCTGACCCCTCGTCTCCTTCTCTAGTGGACGGCGACACCGGTAACAATTATTTCCCCCCTTTTTTCAAGTTGGCCTACAAGCTGCTTTAGGTATCACTGTAGGCACATCTCTGTGCTATATTGCAACACTTGTGTGGTAAAATATGTTGCATGCCACACTACGCACAACAGAAGTGTAACATACCCTTTTCCTTCCGGTACCCAATGGATACAGCAAGTCAACGAATACAGCTGCTCGAACATCGGTGCAGGCTGCTGCGCACCATCTGTGAATTTAAAATTGACCATTCGGCTGACCAGGGAGAACTGGTCGTCCTTGAGCAACGAAGCCTTACACTGCTCCAGGACCATGAATACTGCTTCATCTGGGCGGCGAAAAGGGGGCATGAGCCTCATACAATGGAACCGCTTTTTGCTGCGGGTAATAGCGGCCTCTCTTCAGACGAGAGCCTCCAGCTCATTCGCCAGTACCTCGGCAAGCACCCTGCAGACAATCCAGCCTATGAGGCGCTAACAACCGGCACCCCTCAGGTTCACAATCACATCAGTTCTTCCTCATGCCAGGGACCGCTTGATGCGATTATCCGGCAAACGGGAACCAAGAGTACCATCTCCTGGCCACTGATTTCCAACAATCATGAATATGGTACTCTCACTATCCATTCAACCAACCCCGATGGTTTCAACGGCTCTGAATTTGATTTTATCGCCAACGTTACAGCTGACCTCTCCCTTGCTCTGTATGTGGATGAGACTGCGCGTCGACTTCGCCTGGAAAAGGATTTCAACAGTGAAATAGTAGGGACGGTGCAGGCGTTGCTTGTGTCGCTTTCGCCCTGCGGCAACATCCTCTCTTTTAATCAGAAAGCCCAGGAGGTGACAGGGTACAGTGAAGAGGAGGTTAAAGGCAAATACTGGGTCGATGTCCTCATCACCCCGGAACAACGTCGGCGTAGTCAGGCCGAGCTGACCGACATTCTCAAGCGGGAGAACGCTGAAATCAATTTTGAAACCGAACTCCAGACACGGCAGGAAAAAAAACGAACTATCAGCTGGCATGGTTCATTTCAACCTAACATTGAACACGGTCAGGTAGGCCTGGTGCTCTTCGGCATCGATGTGACCAGCAAGATGGCGGTTGAACGGGAAAGGGAAAATGCGCTGGCCAAATGGAACAATATCTTCACCGCTATGCAGGACCCGGCCCTCGTCGTTTCTGAGGATGGAATCATTCTCGACGTCAATCCAGCGACAGCCACAGCTGCCAAACGATCAAGGCAGGAAATTGTCGGCAAAGGAGTATGCGATATTCTCCACGGGGGCAGGTCGCCTGGGGCGACCTGCCCGCTGGAGCTGATCCTCAAAGACAAAAAAAACAGGGTTTTTGAAACCGAGCTTCGCGGCCTGCAGGGTAACTACATGATGACCATCAGTCCGTTAAAATCCTACGAGGGACAGACCGGAGTCGCCCTGCTGCTCGCTCGGGATCTCACCGAAGAACAACTGATGAAAGCTGAAGCTATCCGCTCAGCGCAGCTTGCGTCGGTTGGCGAACTTGCCGCCGGCGTCGCCCACGAAATCAACAATCCCATCAATGGCATCATTAACTATGCCCAGATCCTCAAAGACGCCAATCAGGACCCGGACAGCATTCGTTTCCTGGATCGCATCATCAAGGAAGGCAAGCGAATATCGGGCATCACCAAAAACCTGCTTGATTTTTCGAGAAAAAAAGTTGAGGAACCTGAACCGGCAGACGTTCAGGAGCTGATTCAACACTGTATAGAGCTTGTGCAGCACCAGTATACCATTGACGGCATCACCATCGAACAGGAGTACCAGCAGGCACTCCCAAAAATAATCTGCAACCCCCATCAAATACAGCAGGTTTTTCTCAATATCTTCAGTAACGCACGATATGCCCTCAATGAACGGCAGGCCCAGGGCAACAGCAGTCCTAAACTCCTGCATATCGCAGCCCAGGTCATGCGCATCGAGGGAACCGACTATGTGGAGCTAGCCATTACCGACAACGGTACAGGGATTGAACATGAAATAATCGACAGGGTCATGGACCCCTTTTTCTCCACAAAAACCAAAGGTGAGGGTACCGGTCTGGGCTTGAGCATCAGTCACAGCCTTGTTCAGGACAACAACGGACTATTTCGCCTTCAAAGTGAACGGGGCAGATATACTACCGTTCTTATCGATCTCCCAACCAACACCACCAAGGACCAATAGTATGTCGGCGCAACAGAAACTCTTTGTTCAAGTGGCTCTTTTCTTTTTCATTGCTGCCCTGCTGCTTCTTGTGATGGATATCCGCCTGCTCCATGCAGATGGTTCAAGCCGGTTGCTTCCCTACCCGCTTTTCTCTCTGATGACCATGGTCCTGCTCTTTACCGTCTCCTGTCTCCGCACAAGGACGTTCATACATGCTTTGCACTCTCAGCTGACTGATAAAGATTACCGATTAGAGGAAGTGACCAAGGCCCTGGAAGCAACCACCAAGGATTTTGAAGAACGGGTTGAACGACGAACCTTTGAAATAGCAGTGGCCAACGCCTCGCTCAACCGTGAAATTGCCGAACGAATCCAAGCGGAGACAGAAACCAAACGAATCAAACGGGAAATGGAACTGATACTCGACTCTGCAGGCGAAGGTATCTTTGGTCTCGATGCCAAGGGTAATGTCACCTTTGTCAACAAAGCCGCTTCCATCATGCTGGACTGGCCGCCCGAGGAGCTGATCGGCAAGTCGCACCATGATCTTGTGCATCACAGCTACACCAACGGCGAACCGTACCCGGTTGAGGAATGCCCCATTCACATGGCCTACCGGGACGGCAAAGTCCATTTCGGCTCTGATGAGCTCTTCTGGACCAAAGAAGGGCGCGGTTTTCCGGTTGAATATACCAGCACTCCCATTGTTGAAAACAAAGCCATTACAGGTGCAGTTGTTGTCTTCAGGGACCTCACCACCTTTCGTTAACCGACACTTTCCCCGTTAAGGAGAAACCCTATGCTTGAACAGCAAGAACAGCAGCAACCAGCTATCCTGGTGGTCGACGACGAAGAAAGCCTGCGCGACACTTTTCAGTTTTTTCTACGCAATCAGGGCTATTCGCCGGTTGTCACCGCAGCATCCTACGATGAGGCCATCACTGAAATCGACAAGCAGGCTTTTGACCTCATCATCAGCGACATCGTTCTCGGCAGTCAATCGGGGATTGATTTTCTTCGTAGTATCAGGGAGAAAAATATTGATTGCCCAGTAGTCATGATTACCGGCTACCCGAACGTGGAGACAGCATCAGAGGCCGTGCGGCTGGGTGCTTTTGACTACATCCCTAAACCGGTTGAAAAGGATACATTGCTCAAAATCACCCGTCTTGCCCTCAAGCAGCAACAGCTCGAACAAGAAAAAAAAGCAGCTGAACAGGAAAAGGAGCGCTATCGGGTTTTTCTCGAGACCGTCTTTAAAAGTGTCACTGATTGCATTATCACTGTTGACGCCAACCTGCAGATAATGGAGATGAACCCCGCTGCCCGGCTGCTGTTCAACGAACTGCAT
This sequence comes from Desulfogranum aggregans, assembly GCF_055398265.1. Lineage (NCBI taxonomy): Bacteria > Pseudomonadati > Thermodesulfobacteriota > Desulfobulbia > Desulfobulbales > Desulfobulbaceae > Desulfogranum > Desulfogranum aggregans. The sequence goes on from NZ_AP042447.1 coordinate 2,644,972, forward strand.
ACCGGGCCGGTTGATAACTCCACCATCGCCTCCCTCTGTGCGAGCAAGGAATTTGAACCGCTGAAAACCGACCTGTTCAAGGTATTGAAAAGCGGCGTTGAAATAACCCAGCACCGACTCGAATGCCGCTCGACAAACGGCAAGGTCAAAGTCCTCAGCGTGTGCACAGCCCCCCTCCAGGGAGTTGCCGGCAGCCCGGACGGCGTGGTCATGGTCATCAGGGATATGTCCAACCCTGACACCTGCACCCAGGGCAGAAGGAGTTCTTTTCATCGTTTTATCGGCAAAAGTGATGCCATGCAGGCCGTCTACACTATGATCGAAAATGTGGGCAAGGTTGACCTTACCACCCTGATTACCGGTGAATCCGGTACCGGTAAGGAACTGGCTGCAGAGGCCCTGCACCTGGAGAGTCGTCGAAAAAACCGGCCGCTGGTAAAGGTCGACTGCACAGCCATTCCGGAAAACCTGCTGGAGAGTGAACTGTTCGGTCACCGCAAGGGTTCGTTTACAGGAGCCGACCGGGACAGGATGGGCAGAATTCTGCAGGCCGACGGTGGAACGCTTTTTCTTGACGAAATAGGTGACATCTCCCAGATGATGCAGTTGCGACTGCTGCGCTTTCTTCAGGAAAGCACGTTTTACCCGGTTGGCCAGGACACCCCGATCAAAGTGGACGTTCGGGTCATTACCGCCACCAATGTCGATCTCAAGGAAAAAGTCCGCCAGGGAGAATTCCGTGAAGATCTTTACTTTCGCCTCAGAGTCATTGATGTGATGCTGCCGCCTCTCAGAGAACGAGGCGATGATATTTTGCTCCTGGCCAATCATTTTATCACCAACATCACCCCACAGATTGGCAAAGCCATTTCCGGTATATCTGATCAGGGTGCCGAGAAGCTGCTCAGTTACCCCTGGCCCGGTAACGTCCGCGAACTCAAACACGTCCTCGAGCGAGCCTGTGTCCTCTGTAAGGGGCCTTCAATCTCAACCGCCGAGCTGCCTGCGGAAATCGTTTACTTTGGAGAAAATGCCCAACCATCGGCAACGGAATTTTCGGCTGTTCCCGGAACAAGGCCTGACACCGTGGCCGGGGCCGGCTTTTCCGAACCCGAAATGTCCGCCGGTGAACGGATAATGCACGCCCTGAAAAAAACCGGCGGCAATAAAGCCAAAGCCGCCCGTCTGCTCAATATTGACCGAACCACCCTCTACCGAAAGATCAAAGAGTACAATCTGGACCTTTCCCAACTCGAGCTCTAGGCATGCTACACTTGTGCTGCAACACTTATGTAGTAAAACTACATAAGTGTTGCAGCACAAGCTTTTTTTCCTCCTCTTCCCTGTTTTCAGCCCCGCCTTTAATATTTTAAAATTTCTCATTTAAAATCAAACAGTAACGATACAAATGAGCAAAAACTTGTATCCCGCCACTCTCTCTTGCCGCGCATTCTCACTACAGCCCACCACACACGTAACATACTAATAACATATATATTATCAATGAATAGGTATTCAAAAATGCCTGCGGACTCACCTGTGGCATTACCTGTGCAACAGTTTTTTCGATTTTACCACCAATACCCACGGAAAAATCGCTGAACCGGGACAACAGCAGCGCCATGCACCTCGACTAACTCCGACCACGGACAGCATACAGGCAGATCAGCGCACATGAAAAATCAGATACAGCTCGGCCTTCTCATCCTCACATTCGCATGCATTGTCCTGCTTGGGTATAACGTCTACCTGCGCGAAACAACCCCGCCTGAGCAGCCCTACACCGATTTCCTCCAGGCGGTAGAGCAAGGTGACATTGCCCAGGTGCACCTGCGCGGGCAACAACTGACCGGTACGTATACCTCAGGCCGTGAGTTCAGTACCTATAGCCCTGACCTTTCCGGATTACTGTCTCTGCTGGTTGCAAAGGATATTGCTGTCTCTGCCGAACCTGCTGCGGAAAACAGCGTCCTCACTTTTTTCAAAATCATGCTGCCAATCAGCATGCTCTATGGTGCCTGGCTGATTTTTCATCGACGCTCATCCAGCCATTCGTCTCCCTTCAACCTTGGGAAACAATCGCGTTTCACCCCCGTTCAGACCGAAACAGTCACCTTCCAGGATGTTGCAGGTATTGCCGAGGCTAAGGTGGAACTACTGGAGATCGTCGAATTTCTCCAACAACCGGAAAAATACAGCCGACTGGGCGCCTCCATCCCCAAGGGTGTCCTGCTGCAGGGTTCACCGGGTACCGGCAAGACCCTCTTGGCAAAAGCCATTGCTGGTGAAGCTGCTGTCGCCTTTTTTTCCCTGGGCGGGTCGGATTTTGTCGAAATGTTTGTCGGCGTTGGCGCCTCTCGGGTCCGAGAGCTGTTCAACGAAGCCAAAGCCAGCGCCCCCTGCATCATCTTTATTGATGAAATAGATGCCATCGGTGGCCGTAGAGCAGGCAACACTGCAAGCGGTGCCAATGACGAGCGGGAACAAACCCTTAACGCCCTGCTGGTGGAAATGGACGGTTTCAGCTCAGACAAAGCAGTTATTGTGGTGGCGGCAACCAACCGCCCCGATATCCTTGATCCGGCCTTGCTTCGTCCTGGCCGGTTTGACCGACAGATAACCATTGGCCTCCCTGACGTGAAAGGACGGACCAAAATCCTTGAAGTCCATGCGCGTAAAATTGCCATGGATCCAAGTATAGATCTCGGTGCCCTTGCCCGTGCCATACCAGGATTCAGTGGAGCAGAGATTGCCAACCTGGTCAACGAAGCTGCTCTCCTGGCCGGCAGAAACAATAAGAGCAAAGTGGAAATGATTGATTTTGAGGAGGCTAAAGATAAGCTCATCATGGGCCTTGAACGCAAGAGCATTGTCGTCTCCGAGGCGGACCGTCGAGTGACGGCCTACCATGAAGCCGGTCATGCCATTGTCGGCATGATGCTCGATGAAACTGACCCTCTCCACAAAATCACCATCATCCCACGGGGAAGAGCCATGGGGCTCACCCAGCACCTGCCGCTCGACGATCGCCATGCCTATTCCCGAGAATACCTGCTCAACCGGATCAAAACCCTATTGGGAGGCAGAGTGGCCGAAGCGCTGGTGTTCAACCGGCTGACCACCGGGGCGAGCAATGACATTACCGTGGCCACCGAGATTGCCACGAGAATCGTCTGCGAATGGGGAATGAGTTCCCTGGGCCCTGTTGCCTATCGTCAGGAAAACGAATCCTTCCTTCACCAGAGCAGTGTCAGCAAACCCTACAGTGAAATTACCGCTGAAAAAATAGACCATGAAATCGGCCGCATCATTGCCGACTGTTACGAGGAAACCGAAACGATCCTTCATCGACACAATCGCTTTTTGCATAAATTCGCCGAGGTACTTTTGCTCAACGAAACCCTGGATGCAGAGGAGGTGGACATTGTCTTCCGCAGCTATCTCCGGGAAAAGGAAGTTGAGTCTAAACTTGTCGGAACGAGGAGTTAGGGCCAACTCCTTGCAACCTACCCACTTACCATAGCTGGAGGAAACACAATGCGCAGTACATTCCTGGCAATACTGACCATCATGCTCATGATGGCCGGCAGCGCCCTGAACCCTGACCAGTCGTTTGCCCTGGATGCGGACGACGCCCCTGAGACCGTGGAGCTGGATACGCTCAGCAACCTGTATGAGCCGGTCACCTTTGACCACGCGATGCATACCGAAGCAGCGGAATGTGTAGAATGCCATCATCATACTACCGGCCAACAGCCGGTCAACCCGAACTGTCTGCGCTGTCACGCATCATCAGGTGAGTCCGACAGCATCTCCTGTGGCGAGTGCCATTCCGCAGAACGATTCCTCCCCAAGGATCTGGAAGAACGCAGTCAACCTGACGTCTACCATATTGATAAGCCCGGACTAAAAGGCGCGTATCACCTCAACTGTGTCGGCTGCCATCAGGAAATGGGTGGTCCAACCGGGTGCCAGGACTGCCATGCGATGACCGAGAGCGGTAAGAAGCTGTTCCAGGTATCGATTGTCCCTTCATCCCACAACAGGCATGAGTAAACGACCTAGTCAAGAATTTACAACCAGCGGAAAGAAGAAATGAAAAAATTACTTAATCGCAGAACCTTTCTCAAAGGAAGTCTCGCCGGATCTGCTGCTGCCGTCTCCCTTGGCCGCTCCAAACAAGTCGAGGCCAAAGATTTCGAGGGGTACCCCGATGCCATGGGCGTACTGGTAGATCTTTCTCGATGCGTAGGGTGCAGGAGCTGTGAAGCTGCATGCAATGCCGAACAAAACCTGCCGGCACCGGAAAAACCCTTTAACGACTTTTCAGTTTTTGATGAACTCCATCACGGCCAGAAACGGCGGACCGATGAAACACGCTATACCGTGGTTAACAGATATGAGGTCCCTGGAGTAGATCATCCCCTGTTTCGTAAAATCCAATGCAATCACTGCCAGGAGCCAGCATGCCTGACCTCCTGCTTTGTCAACGCCTATACCAAAACACCTGAAGGAGCGGTTGTTTACGATGCCAGTGTCTGCGTGGGCTGCAGAACCTGCATGGTGGCCTGCCCCTTTTATATTCCCACCTTCAAGTACTCTAGCGCGTTTAAACCGCGGATCATGAAGTGCATCTTCTGCTACGATACGCGCCTGAAAAACGGCCAGCCCCCTGCATGTGTCGAAGCCTGTCCTCAAGAGGCATTGACCTTTGGCAGGCGTGAAGACCTAATCCGCGTCGGCCGGCAGCGGATTCGGGAAAATACAGGCCGCTACGTAGACCATATCTACGGCGAACATGAAGCGGGTGGCACCTCCTGGATGTATCTTTCACCGGTGGATTTTGAACAGGTGGGCTTCGACACCACCGTTCCCAAGGAGCCGATCATCAACTTTGTAAAGGATTTTCTGGCTATCGTTCCCATGGTCCTCACTATCTGGCCCGCTCTTTTTGCTGGCATCCATCTCCTGGCCACCCGGAAAGACGACATGAAAAAACCGCAGCAAACTGAAGGGGAAACAGAAAAATGAAAACAATTGTTCAACAGTCACAGGATATTCCCATTGCCGACCATACGCGCAGCGAGGGGGGCTCTTGGAATTTGAAAGAAAAATTTCTCTTAGGGCTCACCAAGGATGAGTACATTGCCATGTTGAAAAGAAACCCGGTCAACTGGGTACTTTTCGGTATTCTCGCCGTAGGCCTGCCCCTTCTCCTTGTTCGCTATATCTTCGGATTGGACACGGTGACCCACTCTTCCAATGATTACCCTTGGGGACTTTTTCTCGGATTCGGTCTGTTCGGTATGGTTCCCCTCTCGGCTTCAGGCTTTCTGTTGGGGACCACGGTCGAAATTTTTGGCCGCAAGGACTTTGTGCCCATCGAACGTCTTGCCCTGCTTAATGGACTGCTCGGCTACTTTTTTGCCGTTATCTACCTTACCGTTGACCTGGGCATGCCGTGGCGTCTTCCCTACCCGATGTTTGTTTCCCTCGGTCCGGCAGCGGTGCTCTTCCTGGTTGCCTGGCATGTTGCTACCTACCTTTCAGTGCAGATCGCCGAGATATTACCCGCCTATTTTGAGTGGGTCGGCTGGCTAAAAGGCAAACGCTTTATCAAATCGATCACTATCGGCCTGACCATTGCCGGGATCATCCTCTCCACCCTGCATCAGGGTGCGTTGGGTGCCCTGTTCACCTATGCACCGACCAAAGTGCACCCCCTGTGGCTCTCAACCAATTTTATATGGATACATTTTTTCTGTTCAGCCATCTTTGCCGGGTTGTCCATGGTTATTTTGGTCAGCACGATCTGCAAAGGAATGATGACCTGGCGCTGTGACAGCCGCTTTCTCGACAACGTGGACCAGCTGACCATTAAGCTCGGCAAAGGGTGCGCCTATGCCATGATCACCTACCTGGTCATCAAGGTCGTCGGCATCGCCCACGACAATGAGTGGAGCTACCTGCTCACCGGCTGGGGCACCTATTTTCTCGCTGAATTGGGTATCGGCGTGGTACTCCCCCTGTTGCTGTTCACCGTTGGCGTGAAAAACCACATGGTCACCATTGTGCGTCTGGCTGCCGTGATCAGTGTCCTCGGCATCATCTGGAACAGGCTCAATACTGCCTTGATCGGCTTCAACTGGAAGCTCTACCAGGAGGTCCCACGCTGGCAGGAGATCTGGATTACCCTGACCGTTTTTGCCATCTATTTCATGGTATATCGTTTTATCCTGTATAGACTCCCCATTCTGTATGAATGGAAGGGAGAAAAATAAGCAGCACATTGGTCGCTGGAACAGGCGTTGCCTGTTCCAGCGACAACCGCTTCGAACAAATCAAGGTGAAGGGAGAAAATCCGCTGCCATGTATCGCTCACTGTTTTCCACGCTCCCTGTTAAAAAAATATTCCCTTTCCTCACAGGTTGTATTCTTCTGCTGCTGCTCGTCGTTCTCGCCCTCGGCGCCCGCCAGTACCTGCTCTATCATCGCTGTTCCTCGGTAGTTATCACCAGTGACAAACTCCTTTTTGAATATGCTGCCCTGCAAAAATATCTCAGCGAATCGCTGGTCGCCGACAATCAGGTCAACATTTCCCGTCTCGGAGAAAAATTTGAGCGACTTAACACCATGACCAGCAGCCTGCAGTCCTCCACCATCATTGCTGATTCGCTGAAAAGCCGACTGGTACCCAGAAGCCAATACGTATCGCTGTTGGCTGATCTACAGATGATGCAGGATAACCACCCCCCTTCAGACCCAAAAAAAACCGCTCTGATCAGGCAGCTCAATTCCATCAGCAGCACTCTCCAGGGATTTCGCCTTGCCCTGAGCGATCACACCCAGGGAATCCTTCAGGGACTGCATAATATCATCATCGGTATCCTTGGTCTGCTCTTTGTTATTAGCTGTGTTCTGCTCTACACCCTCAACCGTAACATAGGACCTGCCCTGCAACGACTGGGAAAGATTGCCTTCTCCCCCGTCTCAGGAAGAGAGAAGGAAGATGCGCCACGGCCTGACTGCAGCCTCGATGACCTGACCCGTAAAGTGGCAGACATCATGTCCACTCATCGTCGGGTGGTGCGGGTCGTGGCTTCCCTGCATCCTCTTTCTCTCTCCATAGACAACGGGGAACAGCCTGAAAACATGCAGCAAAAGATTTGCGACGCCCTGGTAACCAATCCGGATTTTACTTTTGTCTGGATAGGCAAGGTCGACAAGGAACAGAGAATACACCCCATGAGCTGCAGTGAAACAGCCGTCTCACGAGGGATTTGCCTGAAAACGCTTGCTGACAACCTGCCCCACTGTGATAAAGAGGGACATATTCTTCACCCGATATGGAAAAGCTGTACAACGGGAAGCATGGTTGTAGAACCCTTTCACATAGCCTCTTTTCCGATCGAACTTGGTGATTTTGACGACCAGTACAACCAGGTCGGTACCTGCATCGTCCTCCCGCTCCTTCGAAACGGCAGCCCGGTATACCTCTTTTCACTCTACAGTCCGTTGACAGATCCTTTTCCACCGGAGTTCCTTGAATTGCTCACAACCCTCCTTCACCACGCATTCCTCTTTCCTCTCAAAGATGCAACTCCCCGGCAGATGAGCAGGCAGGAACAGCCGAGCGATCGCTTTGAACGTTATTTTTACACTGCCACCGGATCTGTCTGTACAGAAGCGGCAAGCAGCATAACCAACCTGATAAACGGGACCATCAATTACACTCAGCAGCTGATCGACCTTTCAGAAAACGAAAAAAGCACTCCGCTGGTGAGGAAAACGCTGGAGACCATGCTTGTTGAAGAACATAAAATCGCCAGGCTCACTGGCACCATGCTGATGACCTCTGGTGGCCAATCCACTTCCTCCCTATCAACATCGCTGCAAAACTTTGTCAACGGACTGCGCGACATCCTTGACAAGCCGCTGCAAAGCAGGGCCATTGCCCTTACCATCGAATGTCCCCAGCACCTGACTCTCAAAGTACCTATCAGTGTGCTCTGGTTGGTCAGTCTGACCCTGCTGCATCTTGGCCGTACCACCCTTGCTGAAGACAAGAAAGCCCCGGCAGAAAAGTCCATCACTATCAAGTGCCAAGAGGATTCTGGTGCGCACCTGCTTAACATCCACTACACCAACTCCAGTGGCCAGTGGAACCTCCCCGTCCTGCAAAACCATCCACTGTGGCCATCTCTCGACTACTGCACACAAGTGATGCAACAGTATCATGGAGACATACACCGTATAGGCAACGCCCCTCTTCATCCAGATAAAATCGTACTTTCAGTCCCTTACTGACAGTTACCGGCCAGCACTTTTCCTTCACCGCTCTCCCGCAACACTATCGTGTTGCCGTGCAACAGTTTACAACACTCCTGTGCTGCGAACTGTTGCACCCCTCATAAATGCTCCATTGGTTCTCCCTGGCAACACATCAATTTCACTTGCCTACTTATCCATGCAAATTCATGCAGTTAAGTTGAAAATGCATTTTCCCCTCTGCTGTTTTTTCAGGTTGGCACTCCTGATGCAGTCTATAGGGTAAAAAGCGAAGTACAACCGTTCGCACCACAGCAAAAGGAGAAAGCCATGACAACGCAAGTACTGAAAAAGGAAGAGGCCAAGATAAACGTTGCCCAGGAAACTTCCAAATTTTCCCTGATCGCCGTTGTTACCATAGCAAGCATGGTTGGCGTGTGGGCCCTTGCCTGCCTTATCGGCGGACTCGCAAGCAGTGGCGCCGTTAACCTGATCAAAGGCTACGCAACTGCAATTTTCGGATTCTAATATTACTACGGATACTCACTGAAAACAGGAGGAAACACCAATGGCAGCACCCAGCAACACTTCAAGAAAAGTAACCACCGGTATCATCTTCACCTTCAGCGCACTGGTCATGCTCTGGGTTACAGCAGCATTCATCGGCGCACTCAATCAGGTGAACTGGCAGGTAGGAGAACTGGTGAGGCAATATATGCTGGCAACCGGCATGATGAAACCTATGCACACCCTGGTTGACTACTACACCCATATCAAGGGAGTGGAATACCTGATCTGTGTTGCCTTCTTTGTCGCCTTTCCGGTATTTGTCAAGTACATCAACAAGGAAAGAAAACCGATTTCTGTCCCCAGGTAACACACTGCACTCTTCGAGCACTAGGGGCCCTTCCCTCACCGGGAAGGGCCCTTTTTTTTACTCTCCCCCTGCGCTAATCTGGCTCTCCGGTAACACGCTCAATCTGCTTGGCCTGCAGACCATTCTCAACGGGTTTTCTTATTTTGGCAAACCGCGTTGAAGCGGGATGGCTGCAGGGAAAAATTTCCCTAAACGAAGGCCGACAAAACATAGGCTTCATTCCCCCGAGCTGCCAGGGACCGATCCAAAGGCAGCGCAACACCTTCTCGCATGTGATTCCGTTGGCCTGCGGAAATACCACGTTCTGCAACCCCATTCGTCATCAGCCCAAATCCTCCGCACCGAGATGCACACAAATGATGTGATAGCATTCCCAAAACGGTCACATCAACACCGCGAACACCCGGAAAAAATATATTGTATCAACAGGTTACCTTCAATTCCAGCTCAGCCACCTGCATAAACTGCAACACTACTGTGCCACAGTGCAACAGTTTACAACACTCCTGCGCTACCAACTGTTGCACGCAGCAAAAGTGTTGCACACTTAAACAAAGAGTAAACTTTTAACAACATATTATTTAATCCATAAATTTCATATAGTTACAAAAAAATTACTACTAGTCGTTGCTGTTTTTTCAGGTTGGCACTCCTGATGCAGTCTATAGGGTAAAAAGCGAAGTACAACCGTTCGCACCACAGCAAAAGGAGAAAGCCATGACAACGCAAGTACTGAAAAAGGAAGAGGCCAAGATAAACGTTGCCCAGGAAACTTCCAAATTTTCCCTGATCGCCGTTGTTACCATAGCAAGCATGGTTGGCGTGTGGGCCCTTGCCTGCCTTATCGGCGGACTCGCAAGCAGTGGCGCCGTTAACCTGATCAAAGGCTACGCAACTGCAATTTTCGGATTCTAATATTACTACGGATACTCACTGAAAACAGGAGGAAACACCAATGGCAGCACCCAGCAACACTTCAAGAAAAGTAACCACCGGTATCATCTTCACCTTCAGCGCACTGGTCATGCTCTGGGTTACAGCAGCATTCATCGGCGCACTCAATCAGGTGAACTGGCAGGTAGGAGAACTGGTGAGGCAATATATGCTGGCAACCGGCATGATGAAACCTATGCACACCCTGGTTGACTACTACACCCATATCAAGGGAGTGGAATACCTGATCTGTGTTGCCTTCTTTGTCGCCTTTCCGGTATTTGTCAAGTACATCAACAAGGAAAGAAAACCGATTTCTGTCCCCAGGTAACACACTGCACTCTTCGAGCACTAGGGGCCCTTCCCTCACCGGGAAGGGCCTTTTTTTATTGTTCTTTTCCAGCAAGATATTGCGCTGCATCCACATGGTCGATCTGTTCCGGCAATAGGTATTTTTCCGCGTATTCACGAAAGGCTCCGCTGACAAGAAACAGTCGAAAAAGGTCGCGGTCAATATGGTGTTCCTGCGCCATGCGGCCCATTATTTCCATCACCTCGCTGAGTTTTTTTGGACGCTTATAGGGTCTGTCCGAGGCTGTCAGCGCCTCAAAGATATCAGCAATAGCCATCATTCTCGCTGGAATCGACAACTGGTCCGCGGCAAGGCGACGAGGGTATCCGGTGCCGTCCATTTTCTCGTGGTGACTGCCAGCTATATCGGGAACCTCTTGTAAATGTTTGGGATAAGGAAGCTTTTTCAGCATAATAATGGTTTGCACGATATGATCATTAATCTGGTAGCGTTCTTCCCTGGTCAATGTGCCCCGTTGTACGGAGAGGTTGTAGCACTCACCCCGATTATAGAGATACTTGGGCGTATCGAGAAAGAAACCATAATCGTCGGCTGAAGCAATTTGCTGGTTCAACGGCCGCTCCACCAGGTGTTCTTCTTTGTCGGCAAGCAGGTGTTCGGTCACCGGCAACGTTTGCGCTGATGAACGCTGTTTGCGCTGCAATTCCTCCCAACCTAAACCGATGCGATCATCTAAGGTCCGCTGCCACGTTCTCTTGGCTATCTGCTGCAGCCGGAGAAGGTCCTCTTGTATAAAAAATTCACCGCCCTGATTACAGCTGGCAACAAAGGCGAATTCCTCATCGAGCTTTTCCCACTGGGCGTGAAGTTCCTGCGCACAGGCTTCCCGATCGGCACCGTCAACCACTTGTTGCCAGAAGCGAATATGTGCATCCCGTTTCAGCACTTCAAAACGCATTCGTATTTCGTGAAGACGATCATAGATGGTTTCCAGCTTTGTCGCCTTATCCACCACGTACTCCGGTGTCGTCACCTTGCCGCAGTCATGGAGCCATGCAGCGATATGGAGCGCTTCCCACTGGTCATAATCAAGTTGAAAATCGGCAAACGTACCTACGGTACATTCGCAGGCCTTTCGGGCCAGGAGCTTGGTCAACACAGGTACCCGCTGACAATGACCGCCAGTATATGGCGATTTGGCATCAATGGCACCGGCAAGCAAGACAACAAAAGCATCGAGCAGTTCTTTCTGCATTTTCAACATCTTCCGGCTTTCCAGGGTCACGGCTGCAAATCCGGAAATTGCCTCGGCAAATGCCACCCGATCCCGGTCAATCGTTGCTGTTTCTGAAGCTCCCCGACGGTACAGCAGGCACAGTATCCCGACCCCTTCACCCTGACGGTTTCGCAACGGCAGTATGCATGCGTCCATCTGTTGGTGACCAAGTCGGCTGAGCACCGGCCCCAGCAGCTGATCGTCTCCAGCACTCACCTGCAGTATAGCCAGCTTCCCACTCTCAAGAACTTTGGCCAGCGGGGAGGTGCCGGTCAGTTGAACCTGCACCAAAGAGTGGATATCGCAACCTAGGGCCTCCTGATCACAGCTAATGACCGGCTGCATGCTCTGACCCGACTCATCGACCAGATATGCCACCACAGCATCCGCCATGCAAATGCGCATGGTCTCCCCGGTAATCGTCTCCAGCAGGGCATCAAAATCCTGTTCGCTGGCCAGGGAGTTGATCAGCAGGGTAAACTGGGCGATGGTTGTTTGCATCATGCCCATTGCCAGGGACAACTCATTCACCTCCTTGATCCCTGAGGATCCTTCATTCTCCAGGCTAAAGTCAAAGTGGGACAGGCGCTTGGCTCGCACGGCCAATTTTCTCAGGGGAGTAGCAAGCAATCGTGCCATCAGGACCGATACGGGAATAGTCAGAGCGACCAGGCCAAGGATGATCAGCGCCCCCTTCACCTGTATGCGAATAGCCTGGGCCATGAGCTCCTGCTCAGGAGACAACATGGCCAGGTAATACCCTTTTCCCCGCAGCAGATTTTCCAGTTCCCGCACCCCACCCAGCCAGCGCTCGCCCTGAAAATGAAAATCCACCACTTCTCTGTCAAAGCTGATGGTCTCCCATGCAAAACCAAGGACCTCGCTCTTCAAATCTTTGATGGCAGGCAGGGTAGAGCGGTCAAGACCCTGCTGTTTTCTCAACATTTCCGGATCGCGATATGCCACCACCTGACCCTCTGCAGAGAGCACCAGAATTTCCGATCGTTCGGTCATCTGATGTCGGGAAAGGGTCTCGGAAAGCTGAATCAAGGTGACATCGCCGGCAACGACCGCACCCGCAGGTCGGGCCTGATAGGAAATGGTAAAGCCGATCTGGTCAATAAAATGAAAGAGGTAAGGGTCCGTCCCCTGTATCTCCTTTTTGTCAAGGGCAATGGTATACCAGGGACGCACTCGAGGGTCATAGGCTGTCGGCTCTGGCTCTACTCTGTCCAGCTCGCGCAGTGTGCGGTCGTACCATATGCGCAGCAGCCGACGGTCCCCATCGTTCGCGGTAGTGATATGATCAACGACAAAGGCGGCATCTGGAGGCGGGTGGAATCGAAGGCGCATATACTCCCAGGCCAGGGGACGGACGATAAAATAATCTCCGTTCGGATAGCCCACTTCAAGTCCTGACAAGTGTGGAGCTTCACTCAAGGCCGCCTGCATCAACGGCAAAAACTGTAACCGTTCTTCAAGGGTTTGAGCATCTACCAGGTCGGTTGCACTGAGGATGATTACAGCAGTTGCAACCGGCCTGTAGGTCCCCCGGTAATCCAGACTCAATTCCTGCTGTACCTGGTCAAAAGCCTCCTCTGAGGCCTCGAGCAGGAGCTTTGATGTTTCATTGTAGTTGTACCATCCGAGAATAGCACCAAAGGCAACGATCAGACCAATAAACACCGCTGTCATCCCTATGTGCAGCGGTACGGAAAACCTGTTTCCTTGATCGGATGACGACGAGTTGGAAGAAGAAGGTATTGGCATAGCAGTAATCTCTCTCCTCATGCTAGTCAGCTCCAAGCGTCCGCGACAAACTACGGTCAGGCACGCAAGAGGCGTGAGCTCCTGGGAAATTGGTCAAACAGGAATCGCAGGTTGTTTTGCAATCTGCACCATTCCTCATGCTACAGCAAAAAAACGAATGAACACTGTTCCTGCCTGACCTGGTTGCACTCAACCCAACTTTACAGTAGCATACATCCGTTGGTTACGACCACTTACAGGGGTGCTTTTCCTCCATAAAAGATGAAGATACGGAAAAATTTTCCGATTTAATGAAAAGTTGTTCAAAAATAATCAGTTCCGCAGCATATACTTCTGACAGAAAGTGGGCCGTATCTGCGGCCAGGGCTCACAGTCGAACACCCATTCAACAACAGGATCATTTTTTGCTTGAAAATCGATAACCTCTCCCCATTCCCTCAAAATCAACGAATCTATGGCACGAAAAGCTAAACCTCCGGAGATCAGTCCCTATATTTTTCCCGCCATACTTGCCTTTTTTGGCATCTGGTGCCTCTATGACGGGTGGATCACCACCGATCCCGCCATGCAGGAGCATCTCCTGTTCAATCGAGTGGCCAGTGCACTCCTCCTCCCCTGGGCATTGATTGATTTTCTTCGCACCCGCAAACGTGAACAGCGGGCTGCCCAGGAGAAGGCCGACAGCAAGCCGGAAAAGCCGCTACCTCCCCCGGAAGACAGCAACGAAAAATGATTGAAAACCGTCGCCTGCTCTTGCCCTATGCGGCGCCTTACTTTGCCTACGTGGTCATCGCTTCTCTCCTGGATGGGGTAGTCAGCGAGGAGTTGAATTACATCCTTCGCATCCTTGCTGCAGGCGGACTCCTTGCCTGGGGATGGCGGTGGTACCTCCCCCTTACGGGGTCGTCATCTTTCTCAGCTGCTCTCCTTCCCGGGATTCTTTACGGCATAGCCGGCTGCGTTCTCTGGATCGGCCTCCTTCTGCCGTTCACCGATCCAGGCTCAGCGAGCCCCTGGTCCCCCAGCGGCTTTGCCCTGCGTGTTCTTTCCGCCGGCTTCCTGGTCCCAGTATTTGAGGAATTGATGATTCGCGGTTACGCTTTTCGTCTTGCGCTGCAATGGGATCAATGCCGGCGGCAACAGAGGGAGGATCCACTCTCCACCGCCCTCCATGACCGCACGATCAACGAGGTACGCCCGGAAGAGTGGTCATGGAGGGCAGTAGGGATATCTACCCTGGTATTCATGATTGGTCACGCCTACGCGGAGTGGCCTGCTGCCATCGCATATGGCCTGTTGATGGCATTCGTCCTTATTCGCCACCGCTCGCTGGCTGCCTGCATCATTGCCCATGGCGTCACCAATCTCTCTCTTGCTGGTTACGTGGTTCTGACCGGCAGTTGGCAGTTATGGTAAGGCCTGCCGTCATTCCTTCTGCTTCCCCGTCTCACCATCTCTCGCGGCAAACACGCCCCTGTCATCCCTGCAGCCGACATCTTCGCTTCGCTCATGTTTCAGCGCCGAAAGCATGTGTTGCTTGCACAATTGCCTGAAAAAAGATAAAAAAAGTACTTATTGACCAGCTTCAGAGAACAGGCAATGGATACTGACAACATATACCAGGTGATTGTTGACTCGCTTTCAACCCATGTGGCTGTGCTTGACGAGCATGGAGTCATCATAGAGACCAACCATGCCTGGCGGGAATTCGGGAAAGCGAACGGTCTCAAGGCCCCCTTAAGTTCGGTGGGGCTCAATTATCTCAACATCTGTGAATCAGCGTCCGAAGAAGACCAGGAGAGCGATTACATCGCCAGCGCTATCCGCCTAGTGATCAATGGTGAGCTGCAGGAATTTCTCACCCAGTATCCCTGCCATTCACCGACGGAAAAACGCTGGTACAACCTGCGGGTGGTGCCCTATCGATCCACCACCGAAAATCGGGTGATTGTTACCCATGAAAACATTACCCCGATTATCCTGGCCCAGGAAAAGCTGCGCATTCAGGATGAGGAATTACAAACCAAAACCGCCAAGCTGGAGGAATCCAACATCGCCCTCAAGGTCCTCCTGGAGCATCGCGAACGAGACAA
This sequence comes from Desulfogranum aggregans, assembly GCF_055398265.1. Classification (NCBI taxonomy): domain Bacteria; kingdom Pseudomonadati; phylum Thermodesulfobacteriota; class Desulfobulbia; order Desulfobulbales; family Desulfobulbaceae; genus Desulfogranum; species Desulfogranum aggregans. The sequence continues at coordinate 2,660,502 of NZ_AP042447.1, forward strand.
GACCGAACTGGAGCATCGATTTGTCGCCAATATCAACGAGCTCGTCCTGCCCTATCTTGACAGGCTTGAACAAAGCCCACTTGCCGCTCGTGAAAAGACGTTGGTGAACATCGCCACTCACCATCTTCAGGATGTAATCAGCCCTTTTCTGCAACGCCTATCAACCATGAACCTGCTGCTTACCCCGCAGGAGGTGGAGGTCGCAACCATGGTGCGTCAGGGAAAATCCAGCCAGGAAATTGCCGATGTGCTCAACGTTTCGGTTGCCACTGTCAGTTTTCATCGTAAAAAATTACGTCAAAAGCTGGGTCTGACCAAAACCGGCACCAACCTGCGCACCTACCTGCTGAGTCTGCAATGAAAGCACCGGCCTTTTCTCCTGACAAGCTCCGGATATCACTTCTTAACTCTTTGCGTACTGTGGGCCGAGCGAACGGGGACGCCTCATGAAACCCCGCTTTTATCGCTCCGTGCCCAACGTGCTGTCCATGCTTCGCCTTGCCCTGGCACCTCTGTTCCCTTTTTGCCCGGAGGCGTACTGGCTGCTGCTGATTCTGGTCAGCGGAATCAGTGATGTGCTGGACGGGTGGCTGGCCCGACGCTGGCAGGCACAGAGCTGGCTCGGCGGCATCATCGACGCGGTAGCCGATAAACTGTTTGTATGCACTGCATTGCTGACTATGGCCGCACATGGCAAGTTTGTTTTTGCCTGGGTCCCCTTTCTCCTGCTGCGCGATCTGTTTGTAGCCTTTACCGCCATCTACGCCGTCTGTATTCGCTCATGGTCCTCGTTTAAACAGATGGAGGTCAGGCGATCAGGTAAATTGGCCACCGGTGCGCAGTTTGGCCTGCTGCTCGCGGTTGCCTTTACCAACCGAGCGAACGGGTTCATCCTGTGGACAGCTGCCGGCCTGAGTTTCGTTGCAGCCTGTGATTACGGCCACCTTTTTATCGATGCAGTGCGCAGGCGGGCTGCCGAAAAAGCCTCTCACTCAGACGGTACGGACCAGGGATAACCTCAGCGCCCCCTGGGAGGGGAAAGGTACAGCAACCAAATACCCATCGAATTTCAATCACTTCTGCATTGAATTCAGTCCATCTATGATTATCTTTTTACTGCTCTGTGTGCAGTATGCATTCTTTTCTATCACTTTCAACGAGAGGAGAACCATGATGCTGGAGTTGAAAACTATTACACCTGATGGCGTACCCACCGCATTGAAACTGGCCCATCGCTACAGACTACTCAATGATCCCCAGGCTGCTGAAAGTATCTGCCTGGACATTCTTGAGGTGGAACCCACTCATCAGGAGGCTTTGATAACCCTTCTGCTGGCCCTCACCGATAGTTTTGCCTCTGGTATCGAACCCGCCTTCACCAAGGCCGAGCAGATTCTTCTTAAATTTGACGACCCATTCATGCAGGCCTACTATGCTGGAGTCATCTACGAACGGCGGGCAAAGGCGCACCTGAAACTTGACGGACCCAGTGCACGGGCGATGACCGAGACCTGGATGGAAAAGGCCATGGAAGCCTATGAACGGGCCATAGAGGCCGACAAAGACCGGCAGGAAGCAGTTATTCGCTGGAACTCCTGCGCCCGACTGGTGAATGACCAGCAATAGCAATAAAGGTTTACCAAACTCCTCCCCCTGACAGATGCGGGAAACGAGCGGTTGCCCGATTCGGTGAGTTCATCGGTCGACAACCACAGTCTGCAGCCGCTTGGCCAGAGTGTCCGCCAGGGTTGGAGCACCGTGGTCCTGATACGCATAACGGACCTGAAGCGTGGGTTGCGAGATGTTCAGCAACCGCGGCAGATCTATGGGAGTTGCGCAGAGAACCAGGTCACAGGGAGTCCTGTTGATGGTCGCCTCCAACTCCTCCATCTGCCGCCGGCCGTATCCCATGGCCGGGAGCACCTGTCCCAGATGGGGGTACCGGGTATACACCTGTTGAATACTGCCAACCGCATAGGCCCTCGGGCAGACCATCTCGGCAGCTCCATATCGCTCTGCAGCCAACGCTCCTGCCCCAAAACCCATTTCTCCATGAGTAAGGGTGGGGCCGTCCTCTACCACCAGCACTCGCTGTCCCCGAATCTTTTCCGGATCATCAACCAGGAGGGTTGATTCAGCCTGCACAATCGTTGCCTGGGGATTGGCCTGCCGGACATTTCGCTCCACCGTTCGCACCTGCTGCGGATCAGCGCTATCGACCTTATTGATTACCGCAATATCGGCCATGAGCATGTTGGTTTCCCCCGGATAGTAGAGGAGTTCATGCCCGGCGCGGTGTGGATCGAAAAGGGTGATATGAACATCTGGCAGAAAAAAGGGGGTATCGTTGTTGCCGCCATCCCACACCACCACGTCGGCATCGTTTTCCGCGGCCCTGAGGATCTGCCGATAATCCACTCCGGCATAGACAACCATCCCGGATTTTACCAGTGGTTCGTACTCTTCCCGCTCTTCTATGGTGCAGCGATGGACAGAAAAATCCTTGTAACTGGCAAATCGTTGTACTGCCTGACGATTCAGCTCGCCATATGGCATGGGGTGACGGACTACCACCGGTTTAAGCCCCCACTCCTGCAGCAGCCGGCAAATGTGACGCGTGGTCTGGGACTTTCCGCAACCGGTGCGGACCGCGCACACGGCAATAACCGGTTTGCGTGCACGCAGCATGGTCGCCTTTCCACCAAGCAGGGTAAAGGTGGCCCCCTCTGCCTCTACAACTGAGGCGATGTGCATAAGGTCGGTATGGCGGACATCACTATAGGAAAAGACAACCAGGCCAACCCCATGACGACGGATCAGCTGCCGAAGCTCTGTTTCATGCACGATGGGAATACCATCAGGATAGGCGTCTCCGGCCAGTGCCGAGGGATACGTGCGTCCGGCAATATCTGGAATCTGTGTAGCGGTTATGGCCACCACCTGATAGCGGGGGTTCTCCCTGAAATAGACATTGAAATTGTGGAAATCCCTGCCAGCTGCCCCCATGATAATCACGCGCTCACGCATCATCCTTTCCTCCTGGCTCTCTCTCCACTGCCTGCAGAGAGATAGCTGCAGCAACGGTCTGCATAGACACCTTCAGGGCGTCATTGCTCCCGGTTGAATACTGATGGCCATACTCTCTTATTATACTCTGATTCCATAACCGTTCAAGAACGGTCAGGGGGCATGCCGCTGTCAATGCTCTAATCGGGAAACACAAAAAAAATCCTTGCATAACCCAGGCAAACAATCCTTTATTAGCAGAAAAAGGTATGCACAAATCCAATACCTGAGGAGCAGAGAACAACACCATGCTGGGAGCCATCGGTGGCGATATAATCGGCTCGGTCTATGAACGTAGCCCCATCAAAAGCAAGGATTTTCCGCTTTTTCATCCCCATTGCACCTTCACCGATGATACCGTGCTCACAGTGGCCGTTGCCGACGCAATCCTCCACCATCGCTCTTATCTGCAGGCCGTGTACTCCATGGGTAACAGGTATCCCCATGCGGGCTACGGCGGCACCTTCAGGCAATGGCTTTGCGCAAAGACGCCCCTTCCCTATAACAGCTGGGGCAACGGCTCGGCCATGCGAGTCAGTCCGGTGGGGCATGCCTTCTCCACGGCAGAGGAGGTGCTGGCCGAGGCTGAAAAAAGTGCGGCTATCTCGCATAATCATCAGGAAGGAATCAAGGGCGCCCAGGCTGTTGCCCTCACTGTCTTCCTTGCCAGAGAAGGTGTGAAAAAAGCGGCCATCAGAAAACGGATCAGCGATACCTTCGGCTACGACCTTGCCCGGACAGTGGATGATATCAGGCCGAGTTATGCCTTTGACGTTTCATGCCAGGGCTCGGTGCCCGAGGCAATTATCGCTTTTCTTGACGCCGAATCATATGAAGATGCCGTTCGCAACGCGGTCTCCCTCGGCGGTGACAGCGACACCCTTGCCTGTATGGCCGGAGCCATGGCAGAAGCATTTTACGACACCCTTCCCGAGGAAATTCAGGCACGCATTACCTCCATACTGCCGCCCGAATTGCTGACCATTGTACACCAGTTCTATCGGCGCTACCTTCCCTGCTTTCGGCTGTACACCCCTCAGCCTCCTCTCCCATGAATCAGGACAAGGCATTCACCGACTCCGGCAAGGGCGTCTCTATTACCCTCCTTTTTCATCCCCTGCTGCGCCCTCTGCTGGCAGGCCCGTACCGGCAAAAGGAATCCATCACCCGCACGCTCGGCCAGCACACATCGATAAAGGATGCCATTGAGGCCCTGGATGTTCCCCACACCGAGATAGGCCGGCTGTTGGTCAACGACAGCGAGGTTGGATTTTCCTATCGCCCGGCTGCAAAAAACCATATACAGGTGCTCCCCCCACCCCTTCCTGCTGATCCCTGCCGGGCGGCCAAAACAGCCCCGCAACCGCTCCCCTGCCTTCGTTTTCTTGTTGATGTCAACGTAGGCAAACTGTGCGGTTCCCTACGCATGCTGGGCATGGATACCCTCTATCACCCGCATCTCTCCGACAGTGCGTTGGCACAACTTGCTGCAAAAGAGCACTGTGTGGTCCTCAGCAGGGATCGGGGGCTGCTCAGACGCAAAATCATTACCCATGGACACCTGCTCCGTTCCCAGGACCCCATGGAGCAGCTGGCTGAGCTGATCTATTACTATGGTCTGGAACGTAGGATAGCCCCCTTCAGCCGCTGCATGCACTGTAATTCACTGCTCGCACCGGTTACCAAGACGCAGGTGGAGCACCGTCTTGAACCGTTGACCAAACAATACTACCAGGAATTTTCCCGCTGCCTCCAATGCGGCAAGGTGTACTGGGCTGGCTCTCATCGAATCGCCATGGAACAGAGCGTTGATGCCGCGTTGCAGTTGAGCCGAAATCAGTCGGCTATGGATCGACTTTTCTTTGACAAAACCGGCTAAAAGGAAAACCGGGACCGTCAAAGGACGACCCCGGAGAGTGAAGCGAGCGGACTTCTCTGAAACCTAGGCTGCAATGGATACGGTGGGACTGGCGGTACGCAGACGATGCTGAACGATGTCCTCAATAGTCAACACCTGCATGTCCTGTCTGTCGGCAAAAGAGGTTATTTCCGGCAGCCTTGCCATGGTTCCATCCGGATTAGTCAACTCACACAGCACCCCTGCCGGCTCCAAACCGGCCAATCGCATCAGGTCAACTGTTCCTTCGGTATGCCCTCTCCGCGTGAGGACCCCGCCCTCACTGGCGCGAAGGGGAAAAACATGCCCCGGTCTGCAGAGATCATTCGGTCCGCACTCTGCAGCGGTGGCCGCTTTGATGGTGGTAACCCTATCCGCGGCTGACACACCGGTCGTCACCCCCTCCCGGGCCTCGATGGAAACCGTGAATGCCGTGCGGTTGCGACTGGTATTGTCGGCGACCATTGGCGGCAGTCCAAGTTCATCGATCCGCTCTCCGGTCAAGCAGAGGCAAACAATCCCGGAACCCTCCCTGATCATCAGGGCCATCTGCTCGTCGGTGAGATACTGGGCGGAAAAGATCAGGTCCCCCTCATTTTCCCGGTCCTCATCGTCGACCAACAGCACCCCTTGGCCGGCGCGCAGAGCCGCCAATGCTGCATCCATTCGTTGTTGTGCATTGCCAAACTGAGCCATCAATGACTGATCCATGGTAGATACTTCTCCTTTTCGTTACCAAGATCAGGGCGCAGAGATAGATTGAAGCCTATTGGAACCAACAGGCCTATACGCAATACGGCATGACGCGTATCACGTTGCTACTCTCTTCCATCCGGACTGTCACCGTCGGCTCTGGAATCGCACCAGATCTGCTTGACCCTGTGCTCGAAGGCAGCAGGCGCTCGCGGGCTTTTCCGATACCGGAATCACCGCCGGTGGGGAATTTCACCCCGCCCTGAGAATAGTGTACGCATGCCCAGCCATTGACCGGCTGGCATGCTCCATTTTTTCCTGTCTTAGGGGAAATCGCAGACCAAACACTCCGGTAAGGCCTCCCCTCAGACAGCAAATATATATACCCGGTCGGTCTGTTTCGTCAAGCAGGAGGTGTGAGTTTTTGCACTACCCGTCCGTAAATGTATGGATGCTTCTTCGCGTGGCCATCGCTTCCACCATTGCCACTGGTCTGCTCCTTGTCTTCACAGCACCTTGCTTGTCTGCATTTTCTCCAACAGGCTTGCTTACCTCCAAGCTCATGAACACCATGCTTCCCACCAGCCGCGGCCTCAACGCGCTCTTTTCCCTGAGGAGATGAAAAAAGCGATACACTATGCTGATGGAAAAAATTCAGATGCAATACAGGGCTGCTCTGGTTTAGGATTGAACATGTATTATCCTGATTCATCATTTTTACATGCTGCCCCATCATTCACCATGCTGCGATCCAGGGTGCAGCGGCGAGAGGTAATCTGCCTGACCAACCACTGCAAAAGGATTTTACCCAATGAAATATCTTCACCTGATGACCGCCTGTTTTCTTCTGACAGTCCTCTTGTGCCTATGCATTGACCCTGTCTCTGCAGCAGCGCCAGCAGGGGCCGCAACCCCGGAATTCCCCATGCAGCTGCAAAGCTACAATGATGCCGACATGGGCGGCATCGTCGACCGACTGATTCACCGGGTAAAGATCAAGCCATTCAACCTTGTCGCCACGTTGATCTTTTTCCTGGCCATTGCGCACACCTTCATGTCCTCACGGTTCATGTCCATTGCCCACCGGCTGGAACATGAACATGAGGAAAAAAGGGAGCGCGGCGAGGTGCCGAGAAAGTCGGTATCCCACCGTGCCGAACTGTACCACTTCCTGGGCGAGGTGGAGGCAATTTTCGGCATCTGGGCCATTGCCCTGGGAGTGGCTATCGTCCTTTTTTTCGATTGGTCAACCCTCAAGAGCTACCTGGTAAACCAGGTTAACTACACCGAACCGCTTTTCGTCGTTGTGGTCATGACGCTGGCTGCAACCCGCCCCATCCTCAAACTCTCTGAACAGGTAATGGAAAAAATCGCCGGGTTGTTTGGCGGTACCCTGGTGTGCTGGTGGTTGACCATCCTCACCGCTGGCCCACTGCTGGGATCACTGATTACCGAACCTGCGGCTATGACCATTTCCGCATTACTTCTGGCGAGAAAGTTTTATGACCTGGAACCACCAGAGTCGTTCAAATATGCGACCCTGGGACTGTTGTTTGTCAACATCTCAGTCGGCGGCACCATGACGCATTTTGCCGCCCCGCCTGTACTCATGGTCGCCAGTCCTTGGGACTGGGGCACGCTGCACATGCTCACCCATTTCGGCTGGAAGGCGCTCTTGGGCATTCTTGTTGCCAATGGGTGCTACTACCTGGTTTTTCGACGAACCATGGCCAGCCTGTCCGAATCTTTTGAGTTGCGTCGCCTGAAAGAAGATATCCGCAAAAAACATCTCTGCCGCGACGAGATGGAAACCATGGTCGAGACGATAGCCCCGAAGGTGACTGAAGAGTTGCAGTTCCACAAAAAAATCGATGAGCAGGTTGCCGAGGTGTCTAAGCGAATTCTTGAGGAACTGGAACCTCACTATCTGGAAAAGGTCACTGCCTCAGGGGTAAACCCCGAGTTGGCTCACAAAGCCTTTGAGCGACGTTTTGAAGAGGTCAAAGTGGCCAAGCTTCGCCAGACCTTTCCCGTCATACTGCCTGAATCCCAGCGCGCCCCTTATCGAGATCCCGATTGGGACAACAGGGAAGATCCGGTTCCAGGCTGGGTAACCCTTATCCATATTTTCTTCATGGGGTGGACCATCTTCAACGCCCATTACCCGGTGCTGTTTATTCCGGGCTTGCTCTTCTTTCTCGGTTTTGCACAGGTCACGGCTCCCTACCAGAACCGAATCAACCTCAAACCGCCGCTGCTGGTCGGTTTTTTTCTGGGCGGACTCGTCATCCACGGAGGGGTCCAGGGGTGGTGGATTGAGCCGGTGCTGAGCAGCCTTTCTGACATCCCGCTGATGCTGGGGGCGACCATTCTCACAGCCTTCAACGACAATGCGGCCATTACGTTTCTCAGCACCCTGGTCCCGAATTTTACCGACAACCTCAAATACGCTGTGGTGGCTGGTGCGGTGGCCGGGGGAGGTCTGACCGTGATCGCCAATGCTCCCAACCCGGCGGGCCAGGCATTACTCAAAGGATACTTCAAGGATGGGGTTTCTCCCGTGGGGCTGTTAGCCGGTGCCCTGGTACCGACGGTGATCGTGTGGAGTGCGTTTCTCTTCCTGTAGGAGCCCTGCGCATTTTCGTACTCGTTAGGCATGAGCGTTGAAAAGCACAGCACCCCACGGCCATCTTCTTTTCAGTTGAAACAGGCGGGGACGCTCCTTGGTCAGAAAGGAAAATCCCCGCTGTGATCCACCTCGGCATCAACCTGCTGCACAATCGGCTTTTTTGCCACTTTATGAACAGGGTTGCCATCTACAAAAATCGCCTTGTACGGTTTGGTCGGGCAGGCGTGCTCGCACCCGCCGCAACCGATGCACAATTCAGCGGTGATCTCTGGAATACCCAGCGGCTTGTTCAACGGATTGGCATAGGGAGCCAGGGTAACCGCCTTGGTCGGACAGTGTTCGGAGCAGGCGCCGCAGGCAGTATTGTCGGTATAGACCACACAGTTTTCCCGAATAAACCTGACAACGCCTATCTGGGTCAGTTTCTTGGCCTCCATTCCCAGTGCACGCAGCGCCCCTGTCGGACAGATCTGCGTGCAGCGGGTACACTCATAGGTACAGTGTCCACCACGATAGTTCATCCGCGGCAGCATCAGACCGGAGAGGCCATATTCCAGTAATGAGGGAAGCAGGACCTGGGTGGGGCAGGCACTCACGCACAGGTGGCAGGCTGTGCAGGTCGCGAAAAAACGATCTGTGCCACCAGAACCTGGCGGAGTAATCGGATTAGTTCTCACCACCGGGACCGTGGTCGGCTTGCTTTGCACAACGGCCGCTCCAGGAGCCCTGGCCTCGACAATGGCTGCCGTTCCAAGAAGGCACCCGCCTGAATAGGCAAGAAAATTTCGCCGTCCTCGATCAGCGGGTTGCATGAACCGACGGCTTCTCCAACGCGGCGCAAAACCTATCGCCTCGGTGGCACAGACCGAAATACAGTTACAGCAGCCCACACACCGACTCATATCCACCGTAGAATGCACCGTATCAATGCACTCTGCCTTACACAGAGATGCACAGCGTCCGCAGCCGGTGCATGCGTCAATATCTATGGTTACCGGAAAAAGGGCTTGTTTTGCCACCAGCCCCAGCAAAGTGCCTACCGGACAGAGCGTGTTGCAGTATAATCGTCCGCGCCTTGCAGCAAGCAGCAAAAGCAGCAACAGTGTTGCGGTGGCCACACCGATGGAAAAAGGCGCCACCGCTATCCATTGCTCACGGGAGAGGGTGTAGGTGCCATGGGGTTCAAGCAGTGCGGCCCCTGCATTATTGGCAGCCAGAACCAACGGACGGAAGAGATTGGTGAATATGCGCCCGGAACTGCTGAATGGATCAAGCAGGTGCACGAGGAGGCCATTGCCGACAACAAGCAACAGCATAAGGGTTAACAAGAAAACAGCATAGCGCAGCAGTGTGCTCGGTCGATGGAACCGAAAACCACGGCTCGCACGCCCTCGCACCGCGGCGTAGCGAAATATATCCTGCAGGGTGCCAAGCGGGCAGACTGTCGAACAGTAAACCCGACCAACCCCGGCGGTGACGAGCAGCACCACGACAAATCCCGCTGCGCCCAGAGTTGCGGTGTGTACAAAGGAGAACAGCGAAGGAACAAACTGCAGATACAGAACCATTCCGGAGATGGCAGGCATGAGCGTGTGCCTGAAATCCAGAAACACCGCCGCAACCAGCACAAAAAGCACCACCGAGACAACAACCCGCACCACTTTGAGCCGTTTCAAGCGCATGAACTATAGCCGAATGCGTTCAATCGACAGATCAGCAAGATTCATCTGCCCCAGCTGCATGTCATTGGCAAGCTGGATGTAGCGGATAGCAGAGGGTTCCATGCCGAAAATCCTTGTGGCCGCGGCATCGGCTGCAACCGGATCAGGGGAAACAATCAAAGATTTCATCGTTACCACATCCGCAGCGGAAATGCCGCGCGGACCGTTTTGCTTGAGCACATTGTAGGCATCGACCACCGTGAGGGTGGGTTTGCGATAGAGGAGAAAATCGGCAATACATTGATGCAGATCGTTTCGATGGTAGTACCAGCGATCCCATACAACCCCCATCAGGTTTTTCATGCCGATGGTGAGCTGGGTAGAAGCGTGGTGCTTCAACACCGGCACATTGATAAAAACATCGGTGTCCAGCAGTACTTCATGCACCATGGTTTCTGCAAGCCGCTTTCCATACGGCACGGTTACCCGTTGATAGTACCCCTCGTTATTGCCCGGAACCATCTTCCCCCCAGCATCTTTCACCGCCCTCTCGATGCCGGAGTTCCTGTAGCATCTGGCCCAGGCGTCACAGGTATGGTCGAGCACAAAGACTTCCGCTGCCCCTGCACGGAGACAATGCTCAACGATTCGGCCGACTAATTGCGGGTGGGTATTGCCGGCTCTGTCCGGGGCCACATCCCAGCCGATGTTCGGCTTTACCAGGACCCTCCCGCCCTTGGCCACGAACGCGTTCATGCCGCCAAAGGCTTTTATCGCTTTATCAAACATGGCTCCCGGCTCCCCGCCCTTTACAGCTACCAGGTCAAAGGGCGTGATGGTCGCTTCCGGTGCAGCCAGGACATGGGTGTAACTGCCCCATGCCAGCGAAGACCCTGCAGCGATACCGGTACCAATCATTTTTTTTAAGAAAAGACGTCTATTCATGATCTCCTCCTTGGTTCTGCCGAGATGCCCTCTGAAGAAGGCGCAATGGGAAAAAGATCTGATCAACAAGAGCAACAGGCATTCTTTTCGATGCTATCTTCTTAACCTTACGACCAGAACTATACTATACTGTCGAAAGGCGTGAATGACTATGAAGTTTTTTGAAGACTGGCGGAAGACACCATCAACCGGCGTATGGATAACCAGGAGAGACAGGATCAAGGGAGGAGAACCCTGCAGCGAATCGTGAGGGGAGAGGCGATAACTGCCACCCGCAGCCCCATTGACAGTAACGAGATATTGTTTGTGTAGCGGCGACGATACCCTTGCCACCTCCCCTCTTGCCCGTCAATCGGGAGATACGGGTAAGCGGGGTGGTTCTGGTATGCGGATGCCGTGCCGCTGATAGGTCGCAACGATATTAGCCATCATTGCCTGCAACCCGTATTTTTCGGCAATGGCCTGCCTCTGGGCCGCGACCTGTTCCTCATTGCGCTCAAGATGTTGTGCCATACGCTTGAGTCCTTCACATGCAGAGGCCACATCATTGTAGTCAACAACGGTATACCTGCTGACGACATCCAATGGCTCCATCAGTGAGGGAACTCTGCATAACAGAACCGGCAGGCCGTACAATAGCCCCTGAACAAAAGACTGGGCGATGCCCTCGCTTTCGTAGGAGGAAAAAAAGACAAGATCAAATGCAGAAAAGAATTTTTCCGGATGTTCCTGGTGCCCGGCGAAGATGACCCGATCACGTATGCCAGCCGCATCAACCATAGCTTCCAGGGCCGGCAGTTCTCCTCCGCCGCCGACAATCATGAACTTATACTGGCGGGGCATGGCAGCCGCCGTCTTAATGATAAAGGGGTGCCCCTTGTAATGCCGCAAAAAGGCCACATTGCCGACCAAGATATCCTCCTCGCCAATGCCATATTGATCGCGAACTTCTTTCCGGTCCTGTGCTGAATAGCAAAACCGCTGTTCATCAATACCGGTTGACTGCACCACGATACGGGAAGCCTTTACGCCCTGATCGATTAATTGCTGACGAATGGATTCACTGCAGGCAAAAATCACATGCGGAAACGCATTGTAACTCAAGGCTGAGGAAATCGGGGCAAGCACATGTCTGGTCCGGGTCACCAACGGCACCTTGCACAGCCTGGAGGCAAATCCAGCCATCCATGAATCTTCTGATGAATGGGTATTGATGATGTCCGGGCGAATTTTCCGCAGCACCCGAAAAAGGGCCGCCCAGGAGCTGAGACTGAATTTTGATGAAAAAGCCACCGGATAGACGGGAATGCCCTCTTCTCTGCCGCGACGAGCTAGCTCACTATCATCGGGAACAATCAGCCCGGTAGCAAAACCCAGTTTACCTATCTCCCTGAGTTCGGTCAGGATCCGTATCTCCTGTCCTCCGTATGATCGAGACCAATCGGTATGTACAACTACTGTTTTTTTATCCATGCTGCCCATTTTCCTGATTACCACTCAAATTCACCCCTGTACAACCCAACCCACGAACAACCATGCACATGGGCCGATGCTACTGGCCTGTCCCATTCCATTGACGGAAAGGAGCGGAGCGTTGCTGCTTATCGCGGGTATTCATACACTCACTCTACCTCAAAGGGCTGTACAGCCCTACCCTTTCTTCCACCATGTGCCAGCACTTGACCATTTCCACCCATAGCCCGAATTTATCATCAATCAAGTTTTTCGCAAATCAAGACGCAGGTCCTGCCGCAGGTAAGCGAAGACTCCGGTAGTAAACCTACCGCAAATGGTCTGCAACAAAGAATCTGCGGAAAAATCCGTTGACCCACAGGGTAGTTTTTTTTGATTATCGACATAAAACCAGATTGTTTTTTTGTCGATAATCAAAAAATTCATGAGAAATTCAGGATTGGGAAACCAGAGGTGTTATACTACGAGTCATCATTATACTAAATAATTAATTGAGCAAGGAACCGGGCAGGCTCTCCGGGAATGAGTCCCCCCGGTGTCAAAACAGAGCAAAGGGACCACAGGAGGGGCGTTGATGGTGTGGAAAATATTACTCTATACGTTGATCGGCTATATAACGCTCTTGGCAGCCCTTTTTCTCTTTCAGCGCAAGCTGCTCTACCTTCCCGACAATTTTCGACCTTCAAAAGCGGACCTTGCCAGGGAGCGGCTGACCTATTGGCCATCCACTGCCCACTATCGGGGATTTGTTGCTCCGGCACAGACGGCTGCCCCCCAGGGAACCATTGTCCTTTTCCATGGTAATGCCGGAGCAGCCTTTCACCGGAGTTTTTATATCCCTGCACTATCGCAGTTTGGTATGCGAATACTTCTGGCAGAATACCCGGGGTATGGCGGTCGTCCAGGCCGCCCGAGTGAACAAGTTCTGGTTGAGGACGCAATAACAACCGTTGAACTGGCCTACCAACAATACGGTGCCCCCCTCTATCTGTGGGGGGAGTCGCTTGGATGCGGAGTTGTTTCCAGCGTGGTCAGGCAAACAACGGTACCGCTGAAGGGCGTGGTGCTGTTCTTACCTTGGGACTCCCTGCCGGCGGTGGCACAAACCCATTACTGGTTTTTTCCTGCTCGCTGGCTGGTACTCGACACCTACAATAACATGGAGAATCTGCAGCAGTATACAGGACGGATAGCCGTGCTCTTGGCGGAGCAGGATGAAGTGATCCCTGTTCGGCATGGCATGAAGCTCTACGAGTCCATCAGCACCGACAAGCGACTCTGGATATTTCAGCAAACACGACATAATGAAGTCCCAATTCAACCTGAACTGCCATGGTGGCAGGAGGTGGCTGCCTATCTTACCGAGTAAGGAAAAACACCATTTCACTTTTAAGCGGCTGTCGCTCTGCACCTGCTGCCACACACCAGCAGCTTGATCAAAAGAGGAAATTTTGGCTTCCTGTTGTTCCTTGCATTATACTGTGAAAGGAGAGATGGCCCACACGCAACAGCACAATTCTACATACCAGCTCTTTTCAGCAACGTACTGAACTGATGGAAAATAAGGAGAGGAACTGACCTTGGCCTTCACGATTGGCAATTTTTTTGTTCAAGAGATTCGGTTCGGCACCTATACGTCCTACAAACAAGGGGTGCTGACCATCGATAAAAGCAAAGCGCTAGATGCTGTCTACGAAGATGACCATATAACCGAAGCAGATCTTTATCTTGTCCGACCGGGTGAGGATGTTCGGTTAGTACCTGTCAAAGATGCTGTTGAACCTCGGGTTAAAGTTGAGGGTGCACCGCTTTTCCCCGGGATCACGGGGAACGTGATACCATGCGGCGAGGGGGTTATCCATGCTCTTAAAGGATGTAGCGTTGTCGTAGTCGGACAACAATGGGGCGGGTATCAGGACGGTATAATTGATATGGGGGGTGAAGGAGCAAAATACACCTATTTTTCTCAACTTCGCAACATTGTTCTCGTTGCAGATACGGACGAAGTGTTTGAACAAAGAGAACTTCAAAAGAAGAACCGTGCCTTGCGCCGAGCCGGCTTGCGGCTGGCAGAATATATAGGTTCCGCGGTAAAGACCATGGACCCGGAAGACCTGGAAGAATACGAGATGGTGCCTGTTGCCGACAGTATACAGCGGTTGCCGAATGTTGCCTTGGTGCTGCAGGTCCAGTCCCAGATGGAAAAACCTGGGTACAACACCTTGTGCTATGGCTGGGACTGCAATCACATGCTCCCCACGTTCATCAACCCCACTGAAATCCTTGACGGTGCAATGGTTTCAGGCAGCTTCATGCCAAGTTCCTCCAAATGGTCGACCTATGATTATCAAAATTTTCCTATGATTAAACGTCTGTACCAAGAACATGGCAGTACATTGAATTTTATCGGCGTTATACTCTCCAATCTCAATGTCGACTCTGAACAAAAGGAACGATCCACGTTGTTTGTCGTCAATATAGCCAAAACATTAGGAATTGACGCCGCCGTTGTAGCGGAAGAGGGATATGGAAATCCAGATACCGATTTTACCTCCTGCATTGTCGCCCTGGAAGAAGCGGGAATAACAACCGTGGGGTTGACCAATGAATGTTCCGGACAAGACGGGCGGAGTCAGCCGCTGGTCTATATGCACGAAAAGGCAGATGCCATTGTTTCTTGTGGCAATGTATCCGAGTTGATCGAGTTACCGCCTGCAAAAGTTGTTTTAGGTGATATACAGGCGCTCGCAAGAGACGGAATGTCCGGCGGCTGGTCGAATGACGAATTACTGGGCCCTTCCGTCAGGCCGGACGGTTCAATCATCATGGAAAACAATTCCATGTTCTGCGGTGACCAGGTTGTTGGCTGGTCAACAAAAACAGTGAAAGAGTTTTGAGGGTATGAGCCATGAAAAAAGCGATCGTATACCTGAATCAGTTTTTTGGCCAGATCGGTGGTGAAGGCAGCGCATATCATCAGCCTGAGATCAAAGAAGGGGGAATTGGCCCAGCCGTGGAGCTGAATCGGCGATTGCAACATGCCGAGGTAACCCATACCGTGGTATGTGGTGATAACTATATAGCGGAAAATGAGGAGCAAGCCGTAAAACAGATAGTAGCACTGCTTGCTGATAAAAAGTTTGATATTTTCATTGCCGGACCGGCTTTCAAGGCGGGACGATACGGGCTTGCATGCGGAGCCGTCAGTAAAGCTGTTCATAATACGTTCTCAGTTCCAGTGATAACCTCCATGCACGCCGAAAATCCCGGTGTGGAAATGTATAAAAAGGATTTGCTCATCTTTTCCGGTGGGGAAAGTGTCATCGCCATGGACGAAGATCTCGGCAAGCTCGCCGTGTCTGCGGATAAAATCCTGACAAATCAACCGCTGGGAACAGCAGAGGAAGAAGGGTATCATGCCTCCGGTAACCGCCATCAAATCTGGAGAGACGATAGAATGTGTGCGGCTGATCGGGTTGTCGACATGTTGCTGAAAAAAATCAATGGCCATCCTTTTGCGTCGGAATTGCCCATTCCTGCGATAGCTACAGTTCCTATTGCCTCACCGTTATCGGACCTGGCAACAGCACGAATCGCTGTGCTGACCTCTGGTGGGGTGGTTCCTGTGGATAATCCGGATCATATACGATCAGCTTCGGCAACGCGATGGGGTAAATACAGCATTGAGGGAATGGAACGCCTGGAAGCAGGTATGTTCAAAACCATCCATGGAGGCTATGATCCGACGGTAATAGACAGAGACCCCAATATATGTGTGCCGATTGATGCGTTAAGGACCTATGAGGCAGAAGGGAAGATAGGACATCTGTATGAATTCTTTTATTCAACAGTAGGAACCGGTGTTACCCAGAGTGATGCCGCCCGAATGGGCAGAGAAATAGCAAACGATCTGCTTTCTGCCGGCGTAGATGGAGCAATAATGGTTTCTACATGAGGGACCTGTACTCGTTGCGGCGCAACGATGGTCAAGGAAGTTGAGCGGGTCGGCATCCCAGTCGTGCTCATGGCGAATTTGGTTTGCGTGGCAATAAATATCGGAGCAAACAGAATAGTTCCCACTCTTTCTATACCCCATCCACTGGGAGATCCGAATACCTCGGAAAAAGAGCAATGGAAAGTGAGACACCATAGGGTAGGTGTTGCCTTGCAAGGATTAATAACCGATATTCAACAGCAGACAGTGTTTGAGGTTTAACTCTATCGCCCCAGGGAGAAGAGCAGGAATTCTTCTTGAAAACCTCGGAGGCGAGGAGAAGGTTTTTCCTCTTTGCAACAGATAATAGGCGCCTCTCCTCCACACCACCTCACACTTACTCTGCAAAAGACTGCATCGAGGTATCCCATCGCTACCAACTAAAAAAAGGAGGTAAGCCGTTATGGCTTACCTCCTTGATATAACTGGCGCGCCAGGGAGGATTCGAACCCCCGGCCCACGGCTTAGAAGGCCGTTGCTCTATCCAACTGAGCTACTGGCGCACAATTTTTTCGCGAGCACTGTACCGAGGAACGACAAAGAAAGCAAGAAGTATAGAAAAGCGGGTGTGCCCTTCCCCGATTTTCCGGTGCCCGGCCCGGCAGTTACTCGTTATCCTTTTTCCCCCACACCGTGCCGGCAGCGCTGTCCTGCACAGTAACACCTTTTTCCAGAAGCTGATCCCGCACAGAGTCTGCCGCGGTCCAATCTTTGAGTTGCCTTGCCCGTTCACGCTGACGGATCAGCCGATCGATTTCCGGAGTTATCGGACACTGTTCCAGTTCCATTATTCCCAGGACCCGGTTGATGGAACGTAAAATCTCCAGGATATCGTTCTTCTGCTCCTGATCAAGGTGGCTGGTGTGAAGAATCGGGTTTACCTTTTTAATAAAATCAAACAGGCCGCCAATGGCACCCGAGACATTCAGGTCGTCATCCATGGATGCAGTGAATCGCTCTTCAAGTGCCGAGATAAAGGTGGCCACCTGGGGGTGGGGTAAGCCGGCCGGCAGACAAAGCAGCTTACGGGTAAAGGCATCAATGCGCTTAAGCGAGGAGACAGCGCTCTCCAGTCGCTTATAGGAAAACTGCAGTGGTTTGCGGTAATGCACGCTCAGCAGCAGCAAGCGCAACTCCCTGCCGCCAAATCCCTTATCAACAATCTCCTGGACCGTTACCAGGTTGCCGGCATCTGCAGACATCTTTCGCCCGTCGCGAAGCAGTAGCCCGGAGTGGAGCCAATAATTGGCTAAAGGCTTGCCAGTCAGGGCCTCGGCAATGGCGATTTCATTTTCGTGATGGGGGAAAACCAGATCCTGGCTTGCAGTATGGATGTCAATGGTCTCTCCCAGGTATCGGGTCGACATGGCCGAGCACTCGATGTGCCAGCCCGGGCGGACATTGCCCCAGTCAGTCTCGAAAAAAATCCCCTTTTTCAACTCAGCCAGCGTAGAACGCTTGAGCAGGGTGAAGTCACGGGGGTTGTCCTTTTCGTAGTTATCCAGGTCTACCGTCGTTCCTACCTTGATCTTGCTCAGGTCGGCACCGGACAGTCTGCCATAGTTTTTAAATTTCGATATATCGAAATAGATGGAGCCATGCTTTTCGTAGGCATATCCTTTATGCAAGAGCTCATGGGTAATCTCAATCATATCGCCGACATGTTCCGAGGCAAGCGGATAGCCGGCAGCCTTTTCTACGCCGAGCAGGGCCGCTGCCTGATGGAACTGTTCAATGAATTCGCCGGTAAAGGTCTTGAGTTCCTTTCCTGCCTTTTCTGCCCCGGCAATGGTATTGTCGTCCAGATCGGTGAAATTCATGTACGACTCCACCGTATACCCTCGAAAGCGGAGATAACGGGCAATCACGTCGGTAACAACAAAGCGCCGCAGGTGGGCAACGTTGGGTGATTCATAGGCGGTAGGACCGCAGGCATAGAGGGTCACGCGCTCCTTGTTGACCGGTTCAAAGACCTCTTTTTTGCGGGTCATGGTATTGTACAGCCTGAGGCGGGACGCCTTTTCCGGGGTTTTTTCCTGCGGGGCAAAAAGCGGGGTGCTCAGGTAACGCTCACCACCATCGGGGAGGATAACGACAATATATCCGCTATCTATACTGCGGGCCAATTCAATAGCGGCATAAGCCGCTGCCCCGCTGCTCATCCCGGCAAATATGCCCTCTTCAGCCGCCAACCGGCGGACTGTGGCAAAAGCGTCTTCATCGGCTACGTGAACGATAGCATGAGGAGCAGTCTTGTCAAAAATTCCCGGACGATAGGACTCCTTCATGTTCTTGAGTCCCTGGATCTTATGCCCCAGGTAGGGCTCCATGGCCACCACCTGCACATCAGGGTGGTACTCCCGAAACCATTTGGAAAGTCCCATGGCAGTACCGGAAGTACCGAGAGTAGCGACGACATGGGTAACCCGTCCCCCGGTCTGCTCCCAGATTTCTGGAGCAGTGGAATTGTAATGCGCCTGCCAGTTGGCAGGGTTGTTGAATTGATCAACCAGATAGTAGAGGTCGGGGTACTCGCGGGCCAAAGCATAGGCTTTTTCAATGGCACCGTCGGTCTTGCGCTTGGCCGGGGTCAGGATAATCTCGGCACCGTAGGCCTGCATAATCATCCGACGCTCTATGGAGGCGGACTCCGGCATGATCAGCTGGCACCGGTATTTTTTCGCCGCACACACCATGGACATCCCGATACCGGTGTTGCCGCTGGTGGCCTCAAGCAGAATCTTGTCCCGGGTAAGCTCCCCGCTTCGCTCGGCCGCTTCCACCATGGACAGGGCGACTCGATCCTTGATGGAACCGCCAGGATTACGCGATTCGAGCTTGCCGAAGAGCTGCACCCCTTCCACCGGTGATAAACCGGACAGATCAACAAGCGGGGTATTGCCGATTAATTCTGTTATTTTCATATGTATCTACCCTACAACACTCAGGCTACGGTTACCCAAATATTCTTTACGGCCCGATGTTCAGTGGCCAGTGCTTTTCCTGGATTCCCACAGAGCGCCCTGAAATATTTCCTCTCTGCCAGCGCTATCTACTCCGCGCGGTGGTGAAGGTATATGACCGTGCAAGAAAATCCCATTCACCATTTTTTTTGGGGAATTATTTATTTGAAGCATCTTCCTCTTCCCCGTTTTCAGCATATGCCTGCCATAGACGATGCAATGCTTGCTGACACTCTTCATTGCCCACATGAGACACCATGTCCACAAACCGCTTTTCCTGTACTTTGTCAATGGGTTTTCCCTTTCGGGGAGTCGGTTGCGGTTGCTTTTTCGTTGCCAGAGGGTGGACCACAAAACGTACATCAGTAATTCGGGTATCAGGAAGTGCGCTCTGCACCCTGGCGAGCACATCCATTTTAATAAACTGCAGCTGCTGCATCCAAGCGGCATTCTCCACATACACCCAGAGCACATCGACGCGTACAAAGGCCGGATAAGAGGCCCCCCCCACGGCTGGTCCGGCAATGTGCTCCCAGTTGTGAGCAAGATGAAAAATCTCCCACTGGCGCTGCCACTGCCTGCCGCTGTATATTTTTTTCAGCTCCTTTATCCGCACCTTTCCTCATACCTTTTACTCAAAAGGGCTCCCCAATGTTGCTTCGAGGGTGCCATAAATTCTGTCTAGCTGGCTGGAGTATACCTGGTTTCCACCCTATGTTACAATCCTGAATCTGCAACGCCGCCCCAGGGGTACCAAAGGTTGAGGCAATCCCCCTTTCCGCAAAAGCGTCCCCTTGCTGCAGGAAAACAGGACAAAAAAAAGGACGGCCCTTTACAGGACCGTCCACGTGAAACCGGAGAGTAAACCAGCGACTAATAATTATCGAGGTAGTTCTGGAGTTCCCAGTCAGTGACTGCGGTGCGGAAGGAATCCCACTCTTTTTCCTTGCCTTCGGCATACTTTTCAAAGATATGCTCGCCAAGGGCTTCTTTGGAGATAGGGTTAGCCTTGAATTCTTCCACCGCTTCAATGAGGTTTGCGGGCAGGCTGTCGATACCGGCAGCTTCTTTTTCAGCCGGAGTCATTTCAAAGATATCAAGGTCAACGGATGGGGGTGCTTCCAGGTTATTCTTGACTCCATCCAGCCCAGCGCTGAGCATCATTGCAAAAGCGAGGTAAGGGTTGCACGATGGATCCGGACAGCGAACCTCGGTCCGTGTTCCCATGCCACGGGAGGCCGGGATACGAATGAGCGCAGAACGGTTGGAGGCGGACCAGGCAACGTACACAGGAGCCTCATAGCCGGCAACAAGGCGCTTGTAGGAGTTGACCAACGGGTTAGTCACTGCGACGAAGCTTTTGGCATTTTTGGCGATACCAGCAATATATTTATAGGCGATTTCGCTCAGCTCAAGCGGTCCGTTTTCATCATAGAAGGCATTGGTGCCGTCCAGGTTGAACAGTGACTGGTTGGTGTGCATGCCGGAGCCGTTGATTCCGAAAATCGGTTTCGGCATAAAGGTGGCGTGCAGGCCGAACTCAGAAGCAATAGAGCGTACAACCCACTTGTAGGTCATGGTATTGTCGGCAGCTGCCAGGGCATCGGCATACTTGAAGTTGATCTCATGCTGTCCCTCGGCAACCTCGTGATGGGACGCCTCAATTTCAAACCCCATTTCTTCCAGGGTCTCAATGATCTTCCGACGGCAGTTAATTCCGGAATCATCAGGATCAACATCAAAGTAACCGGCTACATCGTGGGTATCGGTGGTGGAGAAGCCTTCCTCATCCTTGTCGAACAGGAAGAATTCGCACTCGGTGCCCACGTTCATCGTGTAGCCCATTTCTTTGGCTTCGGCGATCACACGCTTGAGGTTAACCCGCGGGCAGCCTTCAAACGGGGTGCCGTCTGACTTGTATACATCGCAAATAATCCGGGCAGCATTACTTCCTCCCTGGTCGCGCCAGGGCAGTACGGTGAAGGTATCATAATCAGGCTTCAGATACATGTCGGACTCGTTGATCCGAACAAAACCATCGATGGAAGAACCATCAAACATCATCTGGCCATCAAGCGCCTTTTCGATCTGGCTCTTGGGAATAGCGACATTTTTCATAAAACCGAAAATGTCCACAAACTGCAGGCGGAAAAAATTGACATTCTTTTCCTCAATGATTTTCATTATTTCTTCGCGTGTCATCATTCATCTCCTTAAGGTTGGATGATTAAGTAAATGTATCCAGAGCATTCTGGATTATTTTCCACAATACACATTTCACGGTTCAAGCAGCCAACGACTGTTCGTCCTCACTGATGCCAATTATGGCAAGCAGGGCCTCTTTCACCTTATTTATCAACACCGGGTCAAGCAGCTTGCCGCCTGCATCGGTGGTTACATAAAATATATCGATCAACTGCTCCACTTCGGTTGCCACCCGGGCATGGCCTATACTCAACCGAAAATCGGACAGGGTCTGGGTGAGTTGATACAGCGCATGGGGGCTGTCGCTGCCATAGACTTCGATGATGGTATACTCCCGGGAAGTTTCATTATCGATTAATACCTTTTGTTCCAACTGCTGCACTCTGCGCCCTGGCCCGGCCCCATAGCGTTGCTGCTTGTTCATCAGCTTTGCACCAATATCCAGGCGGTAATTGAGCGCGCGATTGCAATCCGCCTCAACCGCTACCCAGTCATGTTCACTGAACTCTAACCCCATCGAGGAAGTCACCTCAAGCACGTCAACCACCGTTTGGTCTTTCCAGGTAAAAATCTGGGCAGCACGAACGGTCAGGTTATGCAGGGCAAGCACCCCGCAGAGCTTGGCCATCAGCCCGGTCCGGTCCTTAGTCATCACCAGCAGGGACCATGATCGGTTATGGGGAGAGGGAAACAGCAACACCTGCTGACGCAACCGCTGCCGGTGCTCCCTGTGGATCTCCAGGTGACGCCCCACCTGTTGCGGGGTAAACGCCAGAAGGTAATCTTCCGGCAGCATATCGGTCCGCTGATCGCCCAAGCCCTGATCGGCCAACTGTTTGTGAAGTTGGGCCTTAAGCCATTCCGCCCCTTGCTCCACCCCATCGGCCTGTTGCTGCCCCTCCAACTGATGGCACTGGGCCTCAAGGCATGCCTTTACCTGGTGATACAGCTCGGACAGCAGGCTCGACTTCCAGCTTGACCATGCCGAGGGTCCGGTTGCCTTGGAGTCTGCGATAGTGAGCAGGTAAAGCATGGTCAGTCGCTCGACGTCGCCGATCAGCTCAGCTGTCTGCTGAATAAAATCCTGGTCACTGAGATCCCTGCGCAAGGCATTCTCCGGCAAGAAAAGATGATGCTGGACCAGGAAGGCAAGGACAGCGCTCTGTTCGTTGCCCAGCTGGAGCCGGCGGCCGATGACCTCAACCATGGCCGCGCCCCGCTCACTGTGATCTGTATGCTTCCCCTTGCCGACATCGTGGAGCAACGCAGCCAGGTATAACAGGTGCAGATTGCTGAGGTCAGCAAAGAGATCATCCATCTCCTCGCGCAATTCGTGCAGGTTGGCAACGGTTTGCAGGAGGTGCCGGTCAACCGTATAGATATGGTAAAGATCATGCTGGGCAAGGGACTCGATGGTACCGAATTCCGGGATATACAGGGGCAGCAGGCCGGTAACGAGCATACTTTCCAGCAGGGAAAACACGTTTTTGCTCTCGGTGAGCAGTTCGCAGAAGATGCGCCCGACCCGCTTGGAGCTTCGAAACTGATCATCCACCAGGTGCAGATTACTGGTCACGGTCCGCCGGGCAAGGTGATGCAGCGGACGACCGGTCCGGCCAGCCTGGAGAAAAATCCGCATGAGCAGGTAGGGGTGCTTTTCCAACTCGGCATCGGAAAAGCGAATACTCCCGTCGCGAAGCACGATGGCCCGCTCAAGCTGCTTTTCCCGCCCCTTTTCCCTGGAAAATCCAAGCACTTCATGGACATGTTCAAAAAAGAGGTCAGTGACCACAGCAATGGTCTGCAGATGGCCATACACGTCGCGCATAAAATGCTCCACGGCCAGCACACCGTCCGTATCCTGGTAGCCAAAGGCGCCGGCCATCTCTTCCTGGTACTCAAAAACCAGCTGGTCATCCTTGCGCTGGCGCAGATAGTGCAGCCGATTCCGTATTTTGGTGAGCATATTCCAAGAGGATTCAAATGCCTGGCGATCCTCCGCGCTGATCATGGCAGAAGCCTCGATGGCATCAAGGTCAGGCAGGCTGAAGACGCCTTTTGCCACCCACAGCATGGCCTGAATATCACGCATTCCGCCTTTCCCTTCCTTGATGTGCGGTTCCAGGAGGTAGGCGTGGCTGCCGAATTTATCATGCCGTTCGTCGCGATACTGCTCCATTGTCCGGACAAAGACGGAACGGCGCCCCTCAAGGATTTTTTTCCGGTACCGCTGCCGCAGTTCATCAAAAAGTGCGGCTGAGCCAGCAAGCAGACGGGCATCGAGCAATGCAACCTGGAAGATAAAGTCCTCCTCGGCAAAGCGCATGGCATCCTTGATGGTGCGCACACTGTGTCCCACGTCGAGTCCTTCATCCCACAGGGGATAGAGGATGCTCTCGGCCAGTTCCTGTATGTTTTTTTTCGAGCGCCGATCATGCAGGAGCAAAAGATCGACATCAGAAAATGGATAGAGCTCGCTCCGGCCATACCCCCCCAGGGCAACAACCGCCACTTCTCCCTTTGGCCTGATACTTTCCAGAGCCTGCAGGAAGTGCTGGGTTATGAAGGCGTCGACCCGGTCGGAATAGTGCTGCAACAACCCATGACCGCTGAGTCCCTGCCGCCACAGTTCTTCCAGCGCCCCCTTGTGTAGCCGAAGTGTTGTTGTCATTACAGCGCCTCGTTATCGACCTCGCCGGTGCGAACACGAATCACTTTATCTATGGGCAGTACAAAGATTTTACCGTCACCGATCTTACCGGTACGGGCAGCTTCAACGATGGCGGTAACGGCCTCATCAGCCTGTTCGTCCTGAACAATAACCTCGAGTTTGACCTTGGGAATGAAATCAACCACGTACTCAGCTCCACGGTAGACTTCGGTGTGCCCTTTCTGGCGACCGTAGCCTTTCACCTCCATGACGGTCATGCCCTGGATATCAATGGAGGTCAACGCCTCTTTAACGTCCTCCAGCTTAAACGTTTTGACAATGGCTTCTATTTTTTTCATTGCTTTTCCCTCTTGTTTGGTGCCGGGTGGTTCACATCAGTTAAACACTATGTCTACCGACCTTGCTCGTCCAGTATTTCTCTTGGGCTGAATTATGCAGGCGAACCAAACTTTATCATTGAATAACAAATAAATAATAAAATTAAGACGCCAGCCGTCACGGACTCGGCAAGGCTTTAGTTATACGCAGTTTCAGAGTGCTCTGCAGAGTCAAGCCCCTGGTTTTCGGCCTCAGCACTTACCCTCACGCCCAGAAACATATCCACACCTTTGATAATCCCCCAACTCATCACAAAGGCATACCCGCAGACGACAATAACTCCGAACAACTGAATGAACAGCTGCTTTATACTTCCTGCCAGCAGCCCATCCACTCCGCCGGGGTTGACTGCTGTTGAGGCAAAGACCCCCAGCAGCAAGGTTCCGGTCACTCCGCCGACACCGTGAATACCAACAACGTCAAGTGAATCATCAAATTTCAATTTTGCCTTAAGGTTCACTGCGTAGTAACAGACAAGCCCGGCAATGAGCCCAATGATAATAGCACTGTTCGGTCCGACAAAACCAGCGGCCGGAGTAATAGTCGCCAATCCTGATATGGCGCCGGAAGCCGCACCAAGGGTCGTGGGTTTACCCAGCTTGATCCACTCCATCGCTGTCCACATCGCCATCCCGGCCATCCCGGCAAGGTGGGTGGCAACAAAGGCAGTAGCTGCAACCTCATCAGCGGCAAGCGCACTGCCGCCATTAAAACCAAACCAACCGAACCAGAGCAGACCGGTTCCCAGCATAGTCATGGGCAGGCTGTGCGGCATAAAATTGGTTGTACCGTAGCCCTTGCGCGGGCCAATCACCATTACCGCAGCCAGCGCCGCCATCCCGCAAGTGGCATGCACAACCAAACCGCCGGCAAAGTCAAGAACGCCGATCGAACCCAGCCACCCGCCGCTCCCCCAGATCCAGTGACACACGGGGTTATAGACAAATATCGCCCACAGGACACTGAATACAACAAAAGGAGCAAACCGTACCCTTTCGGCAAAGGCACCGGTGATCAACGCCGGGGTAATCACCGCAAACATGCACTGGTAAATCATAAATACCGTCTGCGGAATGGTGGTGGCATACTCACTGCTCGGCGCATTGGTCACCCCATTAAGCGCAAACAGCGAAAAATCGCCGATCACCCCGCCTATATCCGGCCCAAAAGACATCGAATATCCGATATAGACCCACTCAATGGAAATAAGCGAGATCATAATAAAGCTCTGCATGATGGTTCCCAAGACATTTTCGCTTCGCACCATGCCCGCATAAAAAAGTGCAAGCCCAGGCGTCATCAGAAGAACCAAACCGGCAGCAGCCAGTATAAAAGCAGTATCCGCAGCGTTAATCATCCTCCCCCCCTTAACAAATTTAAACAAACTTGTAATTTATTTTTTACCACTCCGCACAAGACAGGATGTTTTTTCACTATCAACATCCAACACCTGTACAGTGCCTCTCCTCTTCGCCGCAAACAACAAAAACAAAAAAACAGTTTGTTACCTGGCAAAGAAACCACTGCACTGCCCAAACCAACCCCTTGGTATCGGCAACACAAAGGTGCAAATATCGCCTCCTCTCCACCGAGGCTACAATTTGCTACCAAACCCTTCACTCCAAACAGCATGCCATTTCGATCGGATTCATCTTAACATATTGGAATATAATAAAAAAAATACAAGATATCTCAACCAAGCTCTCAACATGATTGTACAATTATGTAAACTGTATATAAAAAATCTACATTTTTGTAGGATTGCTCACGGCGCACGCTATTTGACAAAAAACGTATCTCGCTGTATTTTGTGGAATACAAGAAAAAAGAGTGCGTTAGCTGCTCACTGCAGCCCTGTAGCAAAAGAGAATTGCAGTGGTCGACATGCACTGACCCAACGAGCACAAGACGGCAATACCGTTGATCAAACGAGCATCGCCATGGGGGGAACGCAGCAGAGATCCTTTTTTCGAGCGGCCCGCAGAGAGGGGGAAGAGCCTGTCACTTGATAGGGATTTATTGCTGCCAGACAAACAGGGATGTGCAGCTTGGCGCAGAGCTGACGTGCACAAAAACCAAAGAAAAAAAACGCGGTATGGGCCGACAGGATGCACTCACCTCATCTTCCTGTCCCTTCAGCCCTTGTACATTGAGGTACCTTGAAGCAAACACCCGGTAAAGGTCGACCTCATGACTGAAGAACGCAGAAACTACATCCGGCCAGAATCCTTGAACCTGCTCGACTACCTGGTGGTCGATAAACAGGGCCGCCAGGGAGAGTACTCCATGGGGCGTACACTCAATGTGAGCGAAGGAGGCATCCTCATGGAAACCCATATCCCGCTGCCCACCGGTCAGCAGGTGATGATCACCCTGGGACTTGGCGACAACCTGGTCAACATCATGGGTAGGATAATCTACACGACCTTTGATTCAAACCGGCACCAGAACGGGATTGAATTTTTTCACGTGGCAGAGAACGACCGCGCCATCCTGAAAGAGTACGTACACGCCTTCCACGAACATTACAGGGAAACGAGAAAAACACTCCCGCCAAAGGAAAGCGCTGCAAACGACGCTATTATCTGACCGGCCGCCCTCATTACACCTCCGCCACCTACAGTCTAGCTGACCTATCGTCCGTACTCATCATCAAAACGGACGATATCGTCTTCTCCCAGGTAGCTGCCAATCTGCACCTCAATCAACTCCAGCGGGATAACACCTGGGTTTTCCAATCGATGCATGGTGCCGCAGGGAATGTAGGTTGACTCGTCTTCATGCAGCAGGATGGTCTGGTCGCCATTGACCACCTGAGCAGTTCCCGAAACCACGACCCAAT
This sequence comes from Desulfogranum aggregans, assembly GCF_055398265.1. Classification (NCBI taxonomy): domain Bacteria; kingdom Pseudomonadati; phylum Thermodesulfobacteriota; class Desulfobulbia; order Desulfobulbales; family Desulfobulbaceae; genus Desulfogranum; species Desulfogranum aggregans. Next base: position 2,687,919 of record NZ_AP042447.1, read on the forward strand.
GCTCATGGCGGTGATGATGCATCTGCAGCGACAGCTTGGCCCCCGGGTTCACGGTTATACGCTTAATCTGAAACCGATCCTGCAGCTCCAAAGTCGTATACGACCCCCAGGGACGGTACACGGTTTTATGTACCTGGAACTCGCCCCGCTTTTCCTTTTTCAACTTGCGAACGACTTTCTTGACATCCTGGGATCGATCCATTGGGGCCACCAGGACCGCGTCAGCCGTCTCTACAATCATGGTGTCCTTGATACCCACGGCCGCCACCAGGGTATGCTCCGCGCGTATCAGCGAACTCTCCACATCTTCCAGAATAACATCTCCGCTGACAACATTCCCCTGCTCGTCCTTGTCGGCCACTTTCCACAAGGCCCGCCATGAACCGATATCACTCCACCCCATATCCGCCTTGACCACTGCCGCATTAGCGGTTTTCTCCATCAGTGCATAGTCAATGGAATCTGAAGGGCACTCGGCCATTAGCTCCTTGTCAAAACGGAAAAAAGCCCCGTCAAAGGCACCACCATTAACTGCTGCCGCCATACAATCGACAATGCGCCCTGCATACTGCTGCATCTCCTCAAGCAGGGTCGCAACGGTGAAGGCAAACATACCGCTGTTCCACAGGTAATTTCCTTTAGCTATGTACTCCTCGGCGGTGGCACGGTCGGGTTTTTCCACAAAACGCTCCACCTGCCCCCCCTTGCCCTGAGCAATATAGCCATAGCCGGTCTCCGGATGGTCCGGCACAATACCGAAGGTGACCAACTTTCCACGGTCGGCCAGTTCCACTGCCTTGCCCACTGCCTCGGCAAAGGCCTCCTGCTTGGTCACAAGGTGATCGGCAGGCAGCACCAGCAGGACATCATCGGCTGATCCATGCTCCCCGACAAAGGTGGCCGCTCCACAAATGGCTGGCCCGGTGTTCTTCCCTATCGGCTCAAGCAAGATACGAAAATCAGAAAACAGCTCCAGTTCTTCAAGCTGGCTCTTGGTCATAAATCGATGCTCTTCCCCAACCACCACGATGGGCGGCAACACCCCGGGCAACGCACTGACTCGCTTCAGGGTGGTCTGCAGGAGAGAGAGTTCGCCGGTGAGATGAATAACCTGCTTGGGATAGAGTTCACGCGATAAGGGCCACAGTCTGGAACCGGTCCCTCCGGCGAGAATAATGGGTTGAATTGCCACAATGTACCTCGTCAATGAGTTAGGCGCGAATCAGCTCAAGCAGTTCGCGAGTGATTTTTTCCAGTAATTGGCTGTCGCCCCGTGTTTCCACATTAAGACGCAGCACTGGTTCGGTATTGGATTTACGCACATTGAAGCGATACTCCGGATAGCTGACCGAAATCCCATCGGTAAAATCCATATCGCCATCACTATACTTCTGTTCGATATCCTGCAAGACCTTATCAGGGTCATCCACGGTCGAATTGATCTCCCCGCTCACCGGAAAGGCGGCAATGGCTGCATCCACCATATGCGAAAGTGGACGCCCCTCCCTGCTCATCAATGCGCAGACCAGCAGCCACGGGAGCATCCCGGAATCGCAATAGCCGAACTCGCGGAAATAATGGTGGGCAGACATCTCTCCCCCATAGACGGCATCTGTTTCCCGCATCTTTTCCTTGATAAAAGCGTGACCGGTACGGGTCATCAGTGGATGGCCTCCTGCTTTCTCAACCACTGAAACGGTATTCCACACAAGCCGCGGATCATGGAGAATAGTGGCACCCGGATGCCGTGCAAGCATTGCCTCTGCCAGCAGCCCCACGATATAATACCCCTCGATAAACCTGCCGGCCTCATCATAGAGAAAGCACCGGTCAAAATCCCCATCCCAGGCAATGCCGAGATCCGCACCGTGTGCGCGTACCGCGTCTGCGGTCACCGCCCGCTTTTCAGGCAACAACGGATTGGGCACACCGTTTGGAAAGGTGCCGTCCGGCTGCTCGTAAAGCCGAACAAAGGTAAAAGGCAGAGACCCTTCCAGCAGGTCGATGACCGGCCCGGCACACCCGTTGCCGGGATTGACAACGATCTTCATCGGCTGCAGCTGTTCTCTAGCAACCGATGCAAGCAGATGGTCGATATAGGCACTCTTGTCTTCACGATAAACGCGCTTGCCAGGGTGATGGTGCCGCTCGCCAAGCACCCTTTTTACCCATTGGGGATCGATAACCTTTGCTCCCATTTCCACCAGACCACTGTCTCCGGAAACCGGGCGAGATTCCCGCTGCACCAGCTTCATGCCGTTATATTCGGCAGGATTGTGGCTCGCCGTGATCATCACCCCACCATCAACACCGTCGGCCACTCCGCTGAAAACCGCATGATACACCTCCTCGGTGCCGCACAGACCGATATCCACCACATCTACGCCCTTGCTCTGCACAGCCTCGCACAAGGCCGTCGACAGGGCATGACTGGAAAGCCGCATGTCATGACCGACGATAAGCTTACCGGCATCGAACTGCTCGACAAAGGCCATCCCAATCAGGGCGGCGAGCTGTTCATCCAACTCCTCGGGCACCTTGCCGCGGATATCATACGCCGTAAAACAGTCTGGAACAGTCTTCACTCCGGTCTCCTGATGATTGTTGTTTGAACAAAACGGAAAAATGCAGTATGTACGAACATGGCCTGCGAGCGGTTCCCGCACGTGCGTCAGACACTCTAACAAATATACCCCAACCATGGCAATGGTTTGCTCTACGAGGCTCAATTGTGAAAGGCATCATCCTTGCCGGCGGCTCCGGCACCCGGCTCTACCCGCTCACCCGGGTCATCAGTAAACAACTGATACCGGTGTATGATAAACCGATGATCTACTATCCGCTTTCTGTGCTGATGCTGGCCGGAATACGGGATATCCTGATCATTTCCACTGCCCACGACCTGCCCCGATTCAGCGAACTGTTCGGCAACGGCGGACATCTGGGATTGCACATACAGTATGCCGAGCAGCCGCACCCCGAAGGTCTTGCCCAGGCCTTCCTCATTGGCAAATCTTTTATTGGTAACGACTCCGTCTGCCTGGTGCTAGGCGACAACATCTTCTTTGGTCATGGATTTGCCGAAATCGTTTCCCGCTGCAGTCAAATCAAAGAAGGGGGGACCATCTTCGGTTACCTGGTAAAGGATCCGCAGCGTTACGGGGTGGTGGAGTTCGATGCCCGCAACCAGGTTATCGGCATCGAGGAAAAACCCGCCCATCCCAAATCAAAATATGCGGTTCCCGGGCTCTATTTCTACGATAACCAGGTGGTAGAGATCGCTGAATCCATTACTCCCTCAGCCCGTGGTGAGTTGGAAATAACCGACGTCAACAACCACTACCTGCAGCACAAAAAACTCACGGTAGAACTGCTTGGCAGGGGGTTCTGCTGGCTCGATACCGGAACCCATGAATCCCTGCAGCAGGCCTCCAGCTACGTGCAGGCCGTACAGGATCGTCAGGGGCTGAAAATTGCCTGCCTGGAAGAAATCGCCTATCGCCTGGGCTACATTGACGGCAGCCAGGTGGAAAAGCTTGCCGCCTCAATGATGAAAAACCAATACGGCCAGTATCTGATGGACATTGTGGCCGATATCCAGCAAGGAAACTAGCAGATGAAACTATTGATAATCGGTGCAAAAGGTCAGCTCGGCAAGGACTGCATGGAACTGCTCGCCCCCAGCCATACCGTTTCTTGCTGTGACGTGCCGGAGGTAGACATCACCAACAGTACCCAGGTGGCGGAGCTTTTTGCCATCCATCTGCCGGAGGCAGTGATCAACTGTGCGGCCTATACTGCGGTCGACCGGTGTGAAACCGACCAGGAACGGTGCATGGCGGTCAATGCCCACGGCCCGAGACTCCTTGCAGAACAGTGCGAACGGTACGGCAGCCGCCTGATTCAGATTTCCACCGACTATGTGTATGACGGCAAGCTGCCGGCCCCTCAATCCTACCTGGAGGATGCAGCAACCGAGCCGCTTTCCATGTACGGCCGAAGCAAACTGCAGGGGGAGGAGGCTGCCCGAGCCGCCAGCAATCATCTGATCCTGCGCACGGCCTGGCTGTATGGTTTCGGCGGACACAATTTTCTCAAGACCATGCTGCGCCTGGCCGTTGTCAATCCCAAGCGCACCATTCGAGTGGTGCATGACCAGTACGGCTCCCTCACCTGGTCATGGCGATTGGCAGACCAGATAAGCGTGCTGCTGGAAAGCGAGCTGAAAGGCGTGGTGCATGCCAGCGCAGAGAACTCCTCCACCTGGTATGAGGGCGCCCGCTACTTTCTCGACTGCATGGACCTGCCCTACTCCATGAAACCGTGCACCACCGAGGAGTACCCGACGCCGGCAGCGCGGCCTGCCAACTCCATCCTGGAAAACAGCCGCCTCAAACAGGCCGGACTCAACCGTATGGTCGATTGGAAGACGGATGTTGAAGCATTTGTCAACCGGTACCGCGAGGAATTGTTGGAGGAAGCGGAGGCGGCAGCCTGCAGCTAACAACCTCACACGATCGTGCAGGCTACCTTTTGCCCAAGCTTTCCCGAATCAATGCATGCCATTGCCTGGACGATACTTCCCCATTCAACATACCCTACTGCTTTTTTTCAGGCGAAGAAGGCTGCGCTTTTGTTTTTTCGGCAGGCGCGGGCTCGGCTATAGCAGGTTTTTTCGGCTCGAAGTACCGTCGCAAACGTGGATCGTTGATCAGCACCTGCAGCCTGGCGGCTCCCAGGTCCAGATAGGGCACGGTAATGGATTTTTGCAACCAGTCGTTGGAGGCTGACAGACTGGAGGCAAGAAACATATAGATCAGAGAGGTCAAGACTGCCCCCTTGATCGCTCCCAGGCCGCCCCCAAGGAGGCGATCGAACCACCCCATCAGCGTGATCTCCATTACCCGCCGCAACATTTTGCCCAGCAAGGTAAAAGCAACGGCTGCAGCGAGGAAAATACAGGCAAAGCTCACGACAAACAACAGCTTCTGATTCTCAATAAAACGCGCTGCATAGGGGGCGATATCGCCGTGATAATGGGCAGCCAGCCAATATCCTCCGATCAATGCACAAAAGGCGGCCAGCTGCCGCACCAGCCCAATCCACACGCCACGAACGACAAAAAACAATACAATCAGCCCCACGGCGATATCAAACATGGTCAAGGCAGAAAAATCAGGCATGGCAACATATACGAAAAATGAATAGTTTGTCTGAAGGCGAGGAAAAATTTTCCCCCTCCCAACAGTTGTGAACATTCAACACTGGTGTCGGTGACGAGCCCAGCCTGGCGCCTCCATGGATGAACGGGAGCACAACTCACAGCATCCTTTTAAGAACCAACCCCGCAGAATAAATGATCCTGGGCAATTTGCAAGTTGCAAGTGATAGATACCCCCTACTGTTCATGAGCCCCACACCCCACGCACTGTTTATCCGCTCCATGGAAGCGCTCTCTGACCGGTTGCATGCTCTAGCTCCGCCCCACGTCATCCTGAGGGTGGCAGACCTCTCTCTGCTCAGCCACCTTGATCCTGAGACGCCCCTGGCGCCCTCCTTTCGCACCATGCTTTCACCTCACGAACAGAGCATCCTGGCGCGTTTCACCCGCAGAAAGCGATACCAGGAGTGGTTGGGCGGCCGCCTTGCCGCAAAAACCTGCTTCACTGCCTACTGCCGAAAAAACGGTCACTCCCCACCGCTTTGCGCAGAGTTCTCCATCCTGGCCAACAAGTACGGCAAGCCCTCTATCCTCACTGCAGACACGCCCTTACCGTTGCCAACCGTCTCCATCAGCCACAGCGGCACTTATGCAGCAGCATGCCTTTCCCCGGATGCACCATGCGGAATCGATGCCCAGCGCATTACTTCAAAACTTGAGCGAGTCGCTGAAAAATTTACCGACAACCAAGAAAAGTCGCTTTTTCACGACAAAGAAAAACCTCTCCATACCCTTGCCATTCTCTGGGCTGTCAAGGAAGCAGTAAAGAAATGTCTGCTCGCCGATCATTCGGTCACTTTTTCCGCCACCACCGCTATTGGCGCTGAACGACAGGCAGCCAACCTGTGGGTTGTCCACTGCCACGTGGCCGCGCCAATAGGTCAGACAGCGACCGTGCATGCCGGTTTTCTCCATGACTATGTTGTTGCCTGCGCAACCGGAGATAACCATGCCTGAGCTGCCTGAAGTTGAAGTCACCCGGCGGGGTCTGCTCCCCATGGTTCCGGGACAGACAGTGAAGGATATCTGGTGGAGCGGCAAAAAACTGCGCACCTCCCTCCCGGTGCAGCTCCTGGAGCGAACGGTCAAGCACCAGCTGGTGACTACCATTGACCGCCGGGCGAAATACCTCCTCTTTCGACTGGATAACAGTGCAGTGCTGGTGATACACCTTGGCATGACCGGGAAACTCAGTTTTCTTCCCCGGCAACACCCCAGGGCAAAACACGATCACCTCGCCCTGTTGCTGAGTGACGGTAACGAGCTGCGTCTTAATGACAGCAGAAGGTTTGGTCAGGTGCTTGTCTGGCCGCCAACGGATGCCGAGGAAAGGGAACAACGTTTTTCAGCCAGGGAAGGGATAGAGCCGTTGGGTGATGAATTTACTGCTGAAGCACTGCTGCAACTGGCCAGGGGCAAGAAGGTGGGCATCAAGCCTTTTTTAATGAACAGCCGCTATATCGCCGGCATCGGCAATATTTACGCAAACGAGACGCTTTTTCAGGCCGGGGTTCACCCTGGCACCCCGGCTCAGCAAATCACCCTGCAGGAGTGGCAGGCCATTGCAGCAGCGGCAACCCATATTCTGGAGCAAGCCATCAGGGCCGGAGGCACAACCATTTCCGACTTCCTCGGCTCAAGCGGTCAACCCGGCTATTTTCAATTGCAACTCAATGTATACGGCAACGACAAGTCCCCTTGCCCCCGATGCAGCCATCCCATCAGCAAAATGCAACTCGGGGGCAGGAGTACCTTTTTTTGCGGCTTTTGCCAGGTCAAAAAATGAACAACCATTCACTGTCGCAAAAAAGAAACAATTTATGTGCCTGAAAAAAGGCTTCTTTGCAGCCGGAGCTCCTCCATCGTATCTAAAAAGAGACACAAAGATCCACATCAGGCCCCGCCTGACGACTTAAACAGGGAAGGGACGATGTGGTGGCGATTAAGCAGCTTGTAAAAATCAGTACGATTGCGATGCGCCAGCCGGGCAGCCTGGGAAACGTTGCCCTGAGTGGTCTGCAGCAGCTGTATCAGATATTGCTGTTCAAATTGCCGCCGTGCCTCTGCTAAGGGAAGAATTTTCTTCTGATTGGTCTTGATAGCGTCATACAGCAGTTCTTCAGTGATAAATGAGGAGGTTGCCAACGCCACCGCGTTTTCCACCACATTATACAACTGTCGGATATTCCCGGGCCAAGAGGCATCAAGCAGAGTCTGCATTGCCTCCGGGGTAAACTTCTTAGGCTGCCCGTCACCTCTGGCAGTCAGTACATTAACAAAATGCTCAGCCAGGAGCGGGATATCCTCCTTTCGCTCATGGAGCGGCGGCAGTTCCAGGCTGACCACATTCAAACGGTAAAACAGGTCTTCGCGGAACTCATTGTTCTGAATCGCCTCTTCCAGATTGCGGTGGGTTGCGGAAACAATGCGCACATTGACTGGTACCGGTTGTGAACTCCCCACTGGTCGAATCTGGCGATCCTGCAGAACCCGAAGCAATTTCACCTGGATGTGCAGGGGCATATCACCGATTTCATCAAGAAAAAGAGTTCCGTTATGAGCGGACTGAAACAGTCCGGCGTAACTCCTTGAGGCCCCGGTAAATGACCCTTTGACATGACCAAACAATTCCGACTCCAGCAGGCTCTCTGGAATAGCCGTGCAGTTCACCGGGATAAACGGCCCATCCCGGTAGTGACTTGCCTTGTGCAGGGCAATGGCAAGCAATTCCTTCCCGGTGCCGCTTTCTCCCCTTATTAAAATAGTCGAATCGGTTTCAGCCACCAATTTGGCCCGGGAAAGCAGTTCCTCCATTGCTGCACTACGGGAAACGATATCCTGACGCCACTCCTCCCGCTCGCCACTGACTTCATTGCCTGGTCCGGCAGTGTTCTCAAGCGCCTTCTCAATCTCTTCGACCAATTCATTGCCGTCAATGGGCTTGGTAAGAAAAGAGAAGACTCCCTGCCTGGTCGCTTCGACTGCCTCAGGAATAGAGCCGTGGGCGGTAATGATAATCACAGGAATAGACTTGTTCTGCTTGCGTATCGCCTCAAACAGTGCCATGCCGTCAATGCCAGGCATGCGCAGGTCGGTGAGCACCACATCAGGTTTAACTGCGGCAAAGGTCGCCAGTGCCTCCTCTGCGCACTCTGCTACTGAAACATCATAACCACTTGATTGGAGACGCAGTTTCCATAATCGTAACAGGTCTGCCTCATCATCCACCAACAGCACTTTATATTGCTCTTCACTCATTGTTGATTGCCTTACAGAGCCAAAATTTTATCACAACTCTCTGTTTTTAATAATATTTTCAATATTTTTTAGCTGCTCGATCTGCTTCTGCAGTTCACCGATTCGCTTACCATCCTGCTCTATCTGTTTTTCCAGGGTCGTAACTGTATCAAAAAGCTCCCGATTTTCATCTTCCAGTGCTTCTTTTTCATCCATCAGGCGGTTGCGCTGGGTCCACCGGTTGATTTTCTCCCGGTTTATCCGCTCGATCAGGAGGTACAAGCCCTGCAAGCTTTCGTTTTCTCCGGGGTGCACCTTTATGTATTCCTGCAACGCCTGCATACCGAGCGTCATTTGCTTATAACTGGCGTAATGATTGAGACTCAGGCAGATAAACTGCAGTTGCTTGTCGCTCCCGCCCCTCTCCACCTCTTTTACAACCCGCTGAAAATAGGTTTTAAATTCTTTGCGTGACAATTCCTGGGATTGCTGCACACAGGCCAGGAGGCTGTCACAATCAGTAGGGGTGAAGACGACTGTCGCCGCCTGTTGACCGTGGGTAACGGTCGACCGGGGTTGCAGAGCGGTACACCCACTCAAGAACACGCCGAGATACAGCAAAAAAAACACACTCCACCATTTCATGCGACTCCACCTTTTACCCGTGGTAATGTTACAGAAAATCGCGCCCCCTGACTGCTGGGCAACAAGCGCAACGACCCGCCGCAACCCTGTACATACTCCTTACTTATTGCAAGACCCAGGCCAGAACCTTTGACAGTTGCCTGCTCAGGCGGTTTTCCTTGAAAAAAGGGAAGAAAGATCTGCGGCCTGTCCTCCTCATCAACACCTGGCCCACTATCCTCTATTATAATGTTTATGGTATTCATTTTCTTGCGCATGTATATGGCAATGGTACTTTTATCAGGGGTAAACTTGATTGCATTGGCGATTAGATTATCAAAGACAGTTCTAATCTGCTGGGGATTACAGGCGACCCTGCACGGTTCCAGCGAAAGATTCAGTTCTATATTTCGAGCCAGCATCGGATTATGGTGGTCTGCAAGCACCTCGTTAATAAGGCGATCAAGTTCGATCTCCATTAGGTCGATAGGCGCTTCCCGGGCTTCAGCCATATTAAAATCCAGAATATTCTCTATCAGCCGCTGCAGTTTATGGCAGTTGGTGTCCAGAATACTCACCACCTCCTCCTGGCTTCTGCTCAGCGGCCCGACAACTCCGTCTTTGAGTAAACCAGCCCCCTCCTTGATAGAGGCCAAGGGTGTCTTCAGTTCATGGGATATATGAGCAATCATCTTCACCTTTTCCTTATCCAGTGTATCCAGCCGCTTACGCAGCCAGTCAAGCTTTTCCCCAAGAGCTTCGAGGTCTTTCGAGCCAGCGACTTTAACCGGAGTGGAAAAATCCCCCTCCCCGAGCAGATCAATCGCCCTGTCGATCTGAGTAACCGGTTTGACGATCAGAGAAATGAATAAAACGATGAGTAGAACACTGAAACCCAATAAGCCTGAGACCTGCCAGATCAACGTGGTCTTATTGATCTGCACGTTCTTTTTTATCTCATCCACTTCATTGACCATCAGGGTATTGCTCAACTGCTCCAGTTGGACGGCAATCGCATCAATCTCACTATACTTTGCAAGAGCGGCCTCTTGGGTCATTCGCTGCAGTTGAGGGCCGCCTGAAACTATATTCAAGGCCGCAACCAGGTGCTCAACCATAGCCTGCAGCTTACTGATGAGGTAAAGCAACTCTTCATCAGCGCTGCTCACCGAAAATTGCCTGAGCACCTTTTCCAACTCTTCCTGCACCGCGTTCACATTCTGCAAGTGTCCGGCCTCACCAAGCACATTATACAATCTGGCAGAACGCTCTTGGCTGTGCAGCAACTCAATGATCTGTCGAGAATTCTCCACCCTGCCGACAGAGCGAAAAACCGCTACCGCACTCTGCTGTACAAGACCGTCAAGAATCTGTACGGAACTGAACAGCGCGGTAAGCAGCGGAAGAGAGACAAAGATAAACCCTGTAAGGAGCAGGGAAAAAAAGGAGCGGGGACGATAAAAACGCACGACGTTTACCTACTGAGATAGAGATGATCCAGGTACATGACCCGGGGCTGCGGCTGCTGTATTACGAAAAAACTCAGGCCTTCAATGTTTTCCATATCCATGCATCGATTTTGAGGTGATCGAGCTACGGCTTCAAGAGGAATATGGAGATCCGACCATCCCTGAGAGACTCTGAACTTACGATGAAATCTGTCTGTAAAAATGTTGCCGTTATGTTTGTGTTGCCGGTCATGGATGCGACAGTGCAACTCCAACGGAGCTTCCATCGGATTATAGACACTGAAATGAAGATTTCGATACCCTTTCCAGTTACCCGGGAAATAGAACAATGAGGTCCCGGAATAGGTGGCAGTGGTCAACTGCACACGCAGGGCACGCTTCCCATGACGAACGATGACTTTCTGGAGGCGTAGTTGATCGCTATTTACCCATCGACCTCGTTCGAAAAGGGTTTCAAAATCTGAAAGTACCGGAAACTGTTGCCGCATGATTCGCTCATCAAGAATGCTTCTTGTCAATGGCCACCCAGCAACCAGAAGGCAAACCAGGACAAAGCCAACCAATGACCGCAGCCACCGTGCAGCAACAAACACTCCTGACTTCGCAGCAACTATAGTAAACCCCAGGAGACACCCTAGTTGATTACGCATGATATCAAAAAAATCGACCGTTCTGCTGCTACCTACAGACTGCAAAAGTTCTATAATCGTACCCAGCAAGAGACAGAGCATGAACACTGCCGTAAATCGTTTGCCAGCGCGTTTAAAAGATTGCTGAAAAATGGACCTAAAGAACAAATAGCTTAAAAGGCCAAAAAAAAGGATGTGGCCAAGATTCCAGACGGCTTTGTACGATCGAGGGGAGTGATAAGAAGGTCCACCAATAAAAAAAAACGGTGCCGCCCCGGCGAGAATTAGGCACAGCAAAAGAGCAAGTCGCATTAAACCAAGTCGGAGGTCATCGTATATAGCCCTGATCTTCCAGGTAAAGCAAAATATCTTGAACAGCTTCAGCCGGAGTCATCTGACTGGTATCGATGGTCAATTCAGGATGCTCGGGAGGAATATAGGGATCAGATATACCGGTCACTCCTTTGATTACCCCTTGCCGCGCTTTGGCATACAGCCCCTTACGGTCACGCTGCTCGCAGATGGTAAGAGGGGTGGAAACATGCACCTCAATGTAGCCGCCATAGCGGCTGATGAGTTCTCGATTTGCGGCACGGGATTCTTCATATGGTGCAATAGGAGCACAGAGAGCTATCCCCCCGTTTTTGGTAATCTCGCTGGCAACAAAACCAATACGGGTAATATTCAGATTGCGATGCTCTCTGGAAAAGTTAAGTTCCGAGGAGAGATTCTTACGCACAATATCGCCGTCGAGCAGGGTCACCGGCCGGTCACGCATCTCCATGAAGTGCACCATCAGCACCTTGGCAATGGTTGACTTTCCAGATCCGGATAGACCGGTGAGAAACACGGTAAACCCCTGTCGTGAACGTGGAGGGAAGGCTTTTTGCAGTTCACTCACCACGTTGGCGTAGGAGTACCACTCCGGAACTTCCAGCCCCCACTCAAGCCTTCGCTTGAGTTCAGCAGAAGTGATATTCTTCACTGATTGATCATCGCCCACATCCTTGAGGAAGACATACTGAGCTTTTTCCTCCACATAGCCCATGGCCTGCTCCGGCACCATTTCGATCCCGGTTTCAGGCGCCATCTCCTCGACCAGCTCCCGGGCAGAATATGCAGGATAATACAGGCCGTTATCGGTCCCAGCAAAAGGGTCGCCGTGATCATCAGCTACCATAAAATGGCTGCAGCCGAAATTTTTACGAATAATTGCGTGCCAAAGTGCTTCCCTCGGACCGGCAAATCGTTCTGCCATGGGCGTAATGCCTAGCGAGATCATATTGGTTGGAAAATGCTCGACAAACTCCTGGTAACAATGGACTTGGGTGTAGTGTTCTCTGCTGCCGGGATGTTCGAGCCCAACCACGGGATGAAGGAAAATAGAGGCCCCGATATCCCTAGCCGCTGCCAGCACCATCTCCCTGTGTGCACAATGGAGATACTCGCGGGTGTGAAACCCCAGTACTCGCCGCCATCCATACTGAGTGAACCGACGATGTGTCTCCGAGGGAGTCACACGCAACTCACGAAAATCATAGTGAATAGGAAGTGATACTCCCTCTACACGCCCACCAACATACCATTCACCGGTCTGCTGCAGAAGCGTCTTCACTCCAGGGTGCCGCTGTGCATCGCCAGTACCGTAGACGGCCTCCGCCTCCCTTGCTTTATCAGGCTGCCAAATCTCAGCAACTGTAAGAATAGCAAGGAGAAATCCCTCTTGATCATTGAGCGCTACGCGCGCTCCAAGCTCAAGTTTCTCCGCTGTGGTTCTGTTTACGTCAAGGCAGATGGGAATTGGCCACACCGCACCATCTGCCAAACGCATCCCTTCCAAAACCGCAGTGTAGTCTGCCTGCTGTAGGAAACCGCCCAAGGGGTAAAAACCACGATTAAGCAACAGCTCGAGATCACACAACTGTCGACTGTTCAAATCAATAGACAGCAACCCTACCGCCTCTTCACGCAACTGCTCAGCCCGCCGGAAATGAACGATTAAACTTTCGGAAAATTCTGCTGAAGGAAACTCCACAAACACTCCTCTATAATTTAACAATAAGCATGTATATATAGCACAAATCGCCAAAACATGTCACAAACAAAAACGAGGGACGTTGTTTACATTTCAACTTTAAATTCCGCGAGAAAAATTATGCCACGTCAAGCACGCATTGATGCCCCGGGGCTGCTCCATCATGTAATGGCTCGAGGGGTTAACGGGGAATCACTGTTTTTAGAGTCAGGAGATTATCAAAATTTCCTTTCCCGCTTAGGTAAACTTTTTAACGAGCTTGACACCCAGTGCTATGCCTGGTGCCTCATGCCCAATCACGTTCACCTGTTGCTCCAGTCCGGCGATGATCCACTTGGCAAATTTATGCAGCGACTGTTAACAGGATATGCAATTTCCTTTAATCGCCGTCACCATCGCTCAGGACACCTTTTTCAAAACAGGTATAAATCCATCGTCTGCCAACATGACACGTACCTCAAACAGGTGGTGCGCTACATCCATCTGAACCCCCTGCGAGCCGATCTCGTTACGCAAAAAAATTTTGAGCAGTTCCCATACAGCGGGCACCAAGCCATACTCGACCATGTGCAACGAAATTGGCAATCTATAGATCCAGTTCTGAGACTCTTTCATAATGAACGCCAACAGGCCCAACAGCTCTATCGACAATTTGTAGCCGATGCCTTCACCGTTGAGGCTTCAAACGATGACTCAACAACTCTTATTTCAGAAAACAAGGACGATGGGACCTGTGCAACAGACAAGCGAATCCTTGGTAGTGAAGACTTTGCCAACGAAATTATAAAGCAGGAAAAGCATACCAAAGCTGAACAGGACAAACCTCCTTTCCCCCTCACCTTTAATTTGCTTGTTAAATTAGTTGGAGCCCACTTTCATATACCTCCTGACCATATCTACGGAACAAACAAGCAACGATCAGCAGTAAGGGCAAGAAGAGTAACTTGCGCTCTAGCCCACCGGCACCTACAAATGAGTATGACTCAAATAGCACACCAACTTGGAACCTCGGTCGCCACAGTGAGCGTCAATGTACACAAAGGTCAACAGGTCATCAAAAAAGAAAGCTTGGCTCTCGAAAATATCTTAAAACTTTAAACATAAAGTACGTCCCTAAATTTTTTATTTTTTATGATTCGTTTTTTTTCATTGTGGGACAAATAAATTGCCTATATGTGGTGCTTTTTCAGGTCTCCGGCTTAATTTTTTCATTTGACTTCCTCCGACCTCTTCAAATACAGTATTGTAATCACAGGCCAGCAAACTTAAAATCTTGGAGGAAAAAATGAAGAAGACTATGCTTACCCTTTTTATCGTTCTGTTCTTTGCAGCAGCTGCCATGGCTCAAGTGAACATCAATACCGCTACAGTTGATGAACTCACAAGTCTGCCCGGCATCGGCACCAAAAAAGCTCAGGCTATCGAGGCGTATCGCAAAAAGAACGGGAACTTTCATTCTGTTGAAGATCTCTCCAAGGTGAAAGGGATCGGTGACAAGATGGTTACCAAACTAAAGCCTGAAGCAACAACCGGCAAGTAAGAGAAACACCCTTCAGCCCATGCTCCTCCCGAGCATGGGCTAGCTTATCCCCTCCGTTCTTTGTATTGTTCCGACCCATATCTTCTCACACCTTTTTTCCATCAGGTGGGGCCTTTACAGCAAAAGAGAAATTTTTACTATATATCCCATATACTTAAGCACCCCTTCAGGCCAATTCCTTGGGTACTGGTTAGCTGAGGCTCCACTCTTTTAGAGCAGAACCATACTCAAGTCGCCATATCCATACTACGTATGGGCCAACGCATATAACCAACCACCAAAGCAGCATCCTCCTCATTCAAAAAAGTGTCTCCACAGACAGACATAATTCTCGCTTTTCGCTCCCCTGTACTCTAGCGCTATAAGAGAAAATGCCTTCAGTCAAAATTGCATCGATGGATAAAAAATCCGGCAAGCAAGCAAAACAGCACAAGAAGACCAAGACAAAATAATGTAATTAAGGATAGTTAAGCAAACAGACAACTGCTTGTCATTTTCTCAAAATTTCCTTTTCCCCTCAACATCACCTACATTCCAACAACCAATCACAAATTGGCATGGAATATGAATAGATGACGATGACATTTTTTATCTTATAAAGATTAACACATTCAAAAAGAAGAGATCCTATGTTTAATCGATTCACCATCACAACTCTTTTCCTTGTTCACCTTGGTTTTGCTGCAATCGCTGGGGCGGCGGAACAAACCATCCATGTTGAATGGGGCTATATCCCACCCAGCCAACCAGCAGTCTCGGGCTTTCTCCTTTATCAAGAAGGCACTCCAGTCTGCTATACGCCAAACGGCAATGCTACGGCAATGGACTGCTCGGTGTCGTTAGTAGAAGACACCAACAACTTCACCCTGACCGCTCGTTTCACAGACGGTTCCGAAAGCCCGCATTCTGACCCTTTTCAATATCAATTTAACGAGGAACCAAGTTCACCGCCAGTACTCGAGCCATCGACAAGCCAGTCCTTCACCTTTGAGTGGGACTTCACCGGACCAGAAGGGTACACATGCTCCGGGTTCAAGATTTACCAAAACAATACACTCCTGTGTGAGACGAGCAACCCGGATACCAGAGAGCTTACATGCACAGTCGAGTCAACCAGCTCAACCGACGATTTCAGTATCACTACCGTGTATTATGGTAAGGAGTACCCTCTCGACACTCTTACATATACCCAAGATAACAATACGCAAGATAACGAAGAACCAGTAATTGCTGACCTGCCAATTACGATGGAAATAGGTGAAGTTACGGTCAGCTCAAGCTGGAAACGCATTGAACTGGAGGAATCATATACTAACCCCATCGTTATTGCCGGACCTCCAACCTCCAATAGCACTGACCCCGGCGTAATTCGGCTGCGAAATATCGATGCAACAGGGTTTGAAATCAAGTATACGGAATGGGACTACAACGACGGTAGCCACGGCAACGAAACAGTCAGCTACCTGGTCATGGAAAAAGGACACTACACTATTAACGGAATGAACATTGAGGCAGGAACCTTTACAGGGAAACCATGGTTGAGATCAACCTATTTCCAAAAAAGTTTCAGCGAAGTGCCTATAGTGTTGACAACCGTTGCCTCAATAAACGAAAACTCAACCATAAGCGGACGCATCCGCAATATATCATCTTCCATGTTTCAATATTACTTCCGTGAGCAGGAGGCCAATGAAAACAAACATGTTGATGAAAAAATCAACTACATAGCCTGTGAAACTGGTAGCATATCCCTGGGAAGCATCTCCCTTGAAGCAACCCGCACCGCAAATGCCGTTACCCATGATTGGAAGGATATATATTACCAAAAAGGAACGACTGACGTCCCCTTTATCTTTGCCGACATGCAGACAACCGATGGCACAGACAGTTCGTCACTGAGAATAAAAAACGCCTCAACAAACAGCTTCGAGGTGAAGGTACAGGAAGAGCAATCAAGTGACTCTGAAGTTACCCATCCCACAGAGGTAGTCGGCACCCTAATATTCGCCGCTGATTAATGATGGGCGACCTGTGAGTCGATGATGTTTGTTGACCAGAAGATAAGTTGAAAAAATGTACGGAGCTAAACAAATAAGCCGCCCGCAGCACTGGTTAAGGAAACGCTGCCCTTAATTCCGTGCACCTCACAACGCCTTGAATACAACCTTTATAAAACTCGTCAGGCCCCTCCAAGTGGGGCCGAAGTTTAAACGAAAACAATATTTACCCAATAAACGACACAACCTATCAAGGAGATAATATCATGAGGCATACTCACTTAGGAGCCTTTTTCTCGCTATGCGCGTGCATATTTATATCCTCACAAGCTTTTGCGGCAACGACTATTTACAGCTTGCCATATACTTGCAGCAAAGCAGGGGAGACATATGTTCTCGGCAAAAATTTAACAATAAATTCAGGGACCGGGCTCACAATTAACGCCAATGACGTGACCATCGACGGCAATAACAGGACAATCACCCATAGTGTAACCGGGGCCGGAACAGCAATTTATATCAACGGCAGGTCAAATGTCGAAATTCACGATGTAACCATTTCACAATCCACCTATACAGGGTCAGGATATGTGCATGGAATCCAGGGAAGCGGGAGCAATCTCAATATTCGCGACTCGATAATCAATGTAAAAGCGCGAAAAAACTATACAGGTACCTATGGCATAAAGGTCAATGTATCGAACCATGGCGATATTCAATACTGCGACTTCAACCTCAGCGGCGTGAACAGGTTTTACGGGTTCTATGGAAGCGGACCATGGGATATCCATCACAACCGCGTCAAGGTTAGTGATCATACCTACCCAAATGCAGGCTCCTATCCGTATGTCTTTTACCTGTCAGGGAACAATCAGGAATATTATGAGAACACCATTGATGTGGGCAGCGATTCCTTTGCTGTAAACGTTTTTGCTGCCTGGGGATCGTTTAACAACAACAAAATATACGACAACACCATTAATTATGCCTCTGATCACGGCAGGCTGTTCCTGATGGACTCAGGCACAGATGACTGGGAGATCTATGGCAACAATATCACGGTTACCTCGAACAACAGCGGGTATAACAGCGTCTCCGTATTCAGGATCCGGACATCTGACCCTGGAAATCCTGCCTCTACAGGACATATTATTCACGACAACATCGTCGATGCTAGTGGTGCCAACAAGACGACGGTCTTGAGTATCGGCGACCAAGCTCCTGCGTCGAGTGGTGTCAGGTTTTACAATAACGATGTGAAAAGCGCGAGCGATGTCATCACAATTTACACCTCTAACGTTGCTGACCTGGATGTCTATTCCAACACCATAGAATACACAGGGGGCGGCTGGAACGGCGTCCCGGTCAGGATCAACAGCAGTTCCATGAAAGATGTTGTTTTCAGCAATAATAATATCAGCGGCAATCAAGCAGAAGGTGATTTGGTACAAGTATCCTACGATGTTTCTTCACAAGTGACGTTCTGTAATAGCGACATAGACAGTGCTGAAGACATCAGAGGGGGCGGCATGGTTAAGATCATTACATCCGGCACCTGTCAGGACAACTACACAGGTGAGCCGCCGGATGCTACAGAGCCTCCTGTTGCTACGCAACCCGGTGCCCCAGCTATTAAATCAATTACTATCAAGTAATATAAAGACACTTAACCAACTAAACTTCTATAAAAATAATAGGCACACAATTCACTTTGTAATAACTGTTGCCTTAAAATTGGTTGCATGATGATGATGCAGACTGATTCTGCATCATCATTACTGTTTCGCAGCCTTGTTCCTCATTTCCCACCACTCCTTGTGTTCTTAAAAGACAAGAACCTTGCCCCAACTTGTTGCAACATCCTCTCTCAATCAGGCTACAGCATGGGAGCTGTTTCCCTGCGCTTAGAAACGATATTTTACCATTAATTCGGCCCTCTACTCACCTAAAACTGCACTCTCAATAGTCGGCATTTTATCCCCCTGCAGACGCTTCTCAGCCAATATTCTGCATTGAAGGACCAACAAGGACGTCGTCGGCTAATAATATATAGTGGTTATTTACCAGAACGTGAGATTCAAACCGTGGTTTGCCCGGTATAGGTCAGAATGGCAAAGGTTCGAGACAAAAGTGGGCAAGGGATTAAATTCAACTCAAATCTTTTGCCACCCTATCTGAGAAAAACCAAAAGTGTTGAAGAGGTGTTGCCCTAGCCTACCTCAAAGGTATTTCAACGGGTCCCTTCAAGGAAGCACAGGGATTTTTATACCGTTTTTTGAGGTAGCGTTTTTGCATCCCTTTGACGATATCCCAACTGATCCCCAAATGTATGGCAACGTCTTTGATGGTCATGTACCTGGCAAGCCCCAAAGCATAGCGTTCCAACGCCTTGGTGTAGGTTACCCTCTTGTCGGCAAAACCAATATCAGCCTGACGGATAATACTACATTGCTTGCATTCAACCCGAGTGACATAGGTCACTATATAGCTGGGGCGACCACCTAAAGGGACAGAATTAAACCAGCGCGGTAACGCGCCGTGACGGATAATATCTAGTCCTTTGCAACAGGGGCAGCGAAGAGAAAAGGGCTTCCTCTCTACGGTAAAGATAATATGGATCTTGCGATAACCAAACCGAGGATAGCGCATCGATAGCCGATGAATCTCTATTCTCAACTCTTGGTCTCGATCGGTTCGAGGCCTGTTCCTTTTCGTGGTTCTTTTGAGATTGATAAGGCGACATAAGCGTTTTTCACTGACCTGATAGGTGGTCTGCAAGTAGTCGGAAACGGTCCGTCGACTGGCAAGGCTTACCACTTTTTTGTTACCACATCCTTGAGCATGCGATTATCTAGGGAGCTCGGCTACCAACTTCTTCAGTTCCGCGTTCTCCTTTTCAAGGCCTTTTAAACGCTTGGCATCTGAAACATCCATGCCACCATATTTGGTGCGCCAGCGGTAATAGGTCTGTTCTGTGATATTGTGCTGGCGGCAGGCTTCCCTGACGTGAACGAGAGCTTCTCCTTCTTTGAGTATGCGGATAATCTGTTCTTCGCTAAATCGCTTCCTTTTCATTGGGGTTCTCCAGTTGAAATGACATCAAGTCTAACATGTCAACTGGTATAAAATCCAAGGGACAGATCACTACCATTCACAGCTCCCAATCACTTAGCCTGAGTGGATACCACCACATCTCTTTGACTGCGAATTACATTCCGAATAGAGCTCACGACCCTGCAATTACATTACCGTAATTCTATCGTAATTCTATCGTCTATCCCGAAGATTAACTAAATTTGCTAACACGCCAGCATCTAAAGAGATCCCTTTCAAATAACAACATGGCACATATCCTGCTGTAAAACGGAGAAAATGAAATTATTACCCTATCTATTCAGCATCAACCTAAAGGACTCTGTTTACATCATGTTGAACCGTAACGCTCAACTCCTTATTCTGGCTTTTCTCTGTTTGTTTGCAACCAGTGCAGCCGCAGCCGATCGCTCCATTCATGTTGAATGGGGGGGGTACACCCCTCCAAGTGAACTTACGGTAAGTGGGTTTCGTCTCTATCAGGACGGCTCCCTTGCCTGCGAGATTCAAAACCCCAATGCGACCTCCATGGACTGCGCAGTGTCACTGTACCAAGACACGACCCCATTCACCCTTACCGCCACCTTCACTGATGGCTCAGAAAGCCCCCACTCAGCACCTTTTCCACTCAATTTCACCCAAGAAACGCCCCCTCCTACACCACCGGATACATCAGTCAGCCATGCCTTTACCTTTATATGGGAAGACTATGTGTCGCCAGAATCCATCAGCGGATATCGCTTCTATGTCGACGAGACGCTACTCTGTGCCACCAGCAACCCTTACGCGACGACCATCACCTGCAATACAGAGCTGACCGACAGCATGATGAACTTCTCCATGTCGGCCGTCGGTAACAGTGGCCTTGAATCCGAACGATCAAATATCCTGCAGTTTGACCCAACAGCATACGCCGAACTGTTTACCTCGGAGCAGTTGTCCTTTAGCTGGAGTTTTTCCGGGCCTTCGGGGTACTCAGGATTCAGAATCTATCAAAACGATGAACTCCTCTGCGAGACCAGCAATCCGGAAGTAAGAGAACTCACCTGCACAACCGATCCGGCCGGCACAGTTGTCACCATCGATCAGAACAATGATATCGACTCCACCAGCTCTATCGGCTCAGCAAGCGACTTTGGCATCACCGTAGTCTACTATGGCACAGAATATACCCTTTCCGACACCCTCACTTATACCACAGCAAACGCGCCGGTAATTACCGAACTTTCTGCGGCGATCACCGCCAATAAAACCACAGGAACTGCCCCGCTCACCGTTGGCTTTGACGCCTCTGCATCCAGCGGCGACGCCAGCGCTTACCATTGGTCCTTTGGGGATGGAGACACGGCAACAGCCAGCAATATCAACCATACCTTTTCTCAACCCGGAACCTATACCACCAAGTTGACCATTGCAGACAGTCAAGGCAACACAAGCAATGACACCGTCACCATTACCGTTGCCGAGGGAACGACAGCAAACAAGGCACCAACTGCCGCAATATCCTCTTCTGCCGTTACCGGAGAAGCGCCAGCGGCTATTAATTTTAATGCTTCAGGTTCAACAGACCCGGACGGCACCATCAGCAGTTACGCCTGGAACTTTGGCGACGGCTCTTCTGCAACCGGAAAGTATGCCAGTCACACCTTTGCTAGCGCCGGCACCTTTGCTGTCAGCCTGGTCGTAACCGACAACCAGGGGACAACCAATGCCACCAACATCCCCATCATCATTACCGAGCAGAGCGATACGGCAAACCAGGCGCCACAGGCCAAAATCAGCGTAACGAATGCATCAGGAGGGGCGCCGTTGACTGTTACCCTCAGTGCCGCCAACTCAACAGACAGTGACGGGACCATTGAAACCTATACATGGAACTTTGGTGACGGAACCTCTGCAACCGGTGTTTCAACCAGCCATACCTACACCGCCGAGGCAACCTACACAGCGACCCTTGAGGTAACAGACGATAAAGGCAAGACAGCAGTCGCCAGCACCACCATCACCGTTGAACCAGCTAGTGCACCCCAGCCTTTCACCATGGAAATCGGCGAGGTCGACGTCAACTCAAGCTGGAAATATGTTAAATTGGAACAGTCCTTCCACGACCCAATCATTATCGCCGGACCTCCGACCTACAATGGTACCGATCCTGGTGTCATTCGCCTGCGAAATATTGACGCATCAGGCTTTGAGATCAAGTTTGCCGAATGGGATTACTGCAACGGTACGCATGATATCGAAACCGTGAGCTACATGGTTATTGAAAAAGGGCATTATGACCTTGGTGGATACCACATAGAAGCAGGAACCTTTAGCGGAGCCACCAGCTGGAAAACAACGAGTTTCCAAGAAACCTTTCCCAGCACCCCGGTCGTATTGACAACCGTCGCATCGATGAATGAATCTTCGACGATTAGCGGCCGCATTGGCGAAGGCTCAGCCAGCGGTTTCAACTATTACTTCCGTGAACAAGAAGCCAATACCAATACCCATGCTAACGAAAGAATCAACTATATAGCCTTTCAAAAAGGATATATTGCCACTTCCACGATCTCCCTTGAAGTTGCTTTCACCGCAGACACAGTGACCCACGAGTGGAAACGCGTAAACTATCAAAAAGCTACCACCAGCATGCCCTTTGTCTTTGCCGAAATGCAAACAACGGACGGGGCGGACACCTCCGCGCTCAGGGTGCAAGACACCACTACATCCAGCTACACGGTGAAGGTGGAAGAGGAGCGATCGAACGATTCTGAAGTCTACCATACGAAAGAAGTCATCGGTTACCTCATCTTTGCAGAGAAGTAATCAGGAGGATAGCAATACCGGCAGCGCCTCATCGCAGAGCCATACGAGAGGAGGAGATATATTGACCACTGACCGGCGGCACCTGAACCTGGAACAGGAAACCAGGTTCAGGTGCAGGGCGCCTCAAACATGCCCCTGCGACCCACTGAAGGTTAAGTAGTCCCCCAATGACTGATCAATAATCAACTGATACCTGCTGGGCCAGCAAAACAGTTCAGAACAGGTAACTTTACAACACGAAGACAGCGAAACTAGCGGCATAAATTAAAACTGGCGCCAAACTTTCCGCCCTTTTTGGATACTGGCTATTTATTTTTCTTGAACAATGTACGATTGACCAGATGCCATTGATATGGCACCAAAATTTCAAAAACAATTAACACTCTATTATTTTATTAAGGAGATAGTGTCATGAGACAAATTCACCTAGGAGCTTTATTTCTGCTATGTGCCTGTTTTTACCTACCGGCCCAGGCTTTTTCGGCAACGACAATTAACAGTTTACCCTATACTTGCAGCAAATCCGGAGAGGTATATTATCTCGGACAGAATCTCACGATCAGCTCAGGAACCGGGATTACCATAAACGCTAACAATGTGACCATTGACGGCAACAACAAAACCATTACCCACAGCGTCTCCGGTGCTGGAACGGCTATTAACATCAATGGGAAATCAGGTGTTGAGATTCGCGATCTGACCATTACCCAATCCAGTTACAGCGGGTCCGGCTATATTTATGCCATTAAGGGCAGCGGTAGCGATATAACCATTCGTGATTCCATCTTTAATGTGAAAGGGAGAAAAAATGACCAAGGAACCTATGGCATTAAAGTCGATCTATCAAGTCAAGGGGATATTCAATACTGCACCTTTAATCTCGGCGGGATCAACAGGTTTTATGGATTTAAGGGAAGCGGGCCGTGGCACGTTCATCACAATACGGTAAGGGTCGGCAACCACACTTACCCAAATGCAGGATCGTACCCATTTGTCTTTTACCTGTCAGGGAACAATCAGGAATATTATGAGAACACCATTGATGTGGGCAGCGATTCCTTTGCTGTAAACGTTTTTGCTGCCTGGGGACCGTTTAACAACAACAAAATATACGACAACGCCATTCATTATGCCTCTGATCACGGCAGGCTGTTCCTGATGGACTCAGACACAGATAACTGGGAGATCTATGACAACAATATCACGGTTACCTCGAACAACAGCGGGTATAACAGCGTCGCCGTATTCAGGATCCGGACATCTGACCCCGGCAACCCCGCCTCTACAGGACATGTTATTCACGGCAACATTGTCGATGCCAGTGGTGCGAACAAAACAAATGTCCTCAGCATTGGGGACCAGGCCCCAGCGTCAAGCGGAGTCAGATTCTACAATAATGATGTGAAGAGTGCGAGTGACGTCATCATGCTCTATACCTCAAACGTTGCTGATTTAGATATCTATTCCAATACCATTGAATATACTGGTGGAGGATGGAACGGGGTTCCCGTCAGAATCAATGGCAGCAGTTCTTTGAGCGATATTGTTTTCAGCAATAATGAGATAAGCGGCAACCAGGCAGAAGGTGATTTAGTGCAGGTCAGCTCGGATGTCTCTTCAAAAGTGACCTTTTGCAAAAGTTCCGTCACCAGCCAATCACAGATCAGAGGTGGTGGTAAAGTAAAAATTGTCACCTCCGGTACCTGTCAGGACAACTACACCGGCGCACTACCAGAGGCTTCTGATCCTGTCGCCACTCAACCTGATCCCCCGGTTATTAGCTCGATTGCAATTCAGCAATAAAAAGTTCAACTAGTTGTGTGTAAGCGCGCTTTGCCAAAAAAAGATATTTCTGCACTAGTGGTTTAGCGTAATATCCTCACCATGGTGAGGCAGATAATTCTGCATCACCATGGTGTTGTACGGTAAGGGAAAACTACTCAGGAGGGTGTTGAGGAAATGGATAAACCAGGAAGAGTAGATTAGGGCTTCCTGATTATTTCTCAACCAGTTGAAATTAAATAGGAATTCTTTTGACTACGTGTTATTATGTGCAGGAAAAACGGATAGTTACCTATCAAACCCTTGCACTTTTATTTGATAATGTATCGAAAAAGGTATAGCAAACAACTCAGTTTCGTAGACTTTGTACTCCCCTTTGGAGGTAAACTCCGAAGTGATAATCGTTGGGTCAAACTGGCCGACATGATTCCCTGGGAACTTGCTGAGTCGTTCTATGCAAAGCAGTTTGCTGGAAGCGGCCTTGGTCCTTCTGCTAAACCGGCTCGTGTTGCCTTGGGTGCTCTCATCATCAAAGAACGTCTTGGCGTGAGTGATGAGGAGGCCGTACTGCAGATCCAGGAGAACCCTTACCTACAGTTCTTTCTTGGGTTCAAAGAATTTCGCGATGAACCTCCATTCGATCCCTCCATGTATGTCCATTTTCGCAAGCGTTTTAACCTGGAGCAGCTCAATCAAATCAACGAAGCCATAGTCAATGCCGAGCAAGCGACACAGCAAGCCACTGCTGAGAAAGAACAAGACGATAACGATGATGAGGATGATTCACCGGGCAGCAACAAGGGCAAGCTGATTGTCGATGCGACCTGTGCCCCGGCTGACATCCGTTACCCTACTGATATCAGCCTGGTCAACGAGGCTCGGATAAAAAGCGAACAGATCATCGATATTCTGTTTAAGCCGCTGAAGGGGACGCAGCGCAAACCGCGGACATACCGCAGGAAAGCGCATCGTCTTTATCTTGCCCATGTCAAAAAACGCAAACATGCCAGTCGTCACAGACGCAAAGCCCTTGGGCAACAGTTACGTTTCCTCGGCCGTAACCTCAGAACCATAGAACAGTTGAGCAAACAGGTGCCCTTGACTCATCTGCGCCCTCGCCGATACCGTGATCTGCTGGTCATTCATGAACTACACCGTCAGCAACTGTGGATGTATGAGAACCGGTGCCATCGAGTTGATGACCGGATCGTCAGCATCAGTCAGCCACACGTGAGACCCATTGTACGGGGTAAGGCATCTGCTCCCACTGAGTTCGGGGCAAAACTCTCAGCCAGTCTGGTCGAAGGGGAGGTGTTTCTTGACCATCTTTCCTGGGATCCCTACAACGAGTGCGGAGACCTGATTCCTCAGCTTGAGGACTACAGAAAACGCTTCGGGCATTATCCGGCATCAGTCCATTGTGATAAGATTTATCGCACCCGAAATAATCGGAAGTTCTGCAAGAAGCACGGGATACGCATGTCTGGACCACCCCTGGGGAGGCCCCAGAAGAAGACGGAAAAGAATGCCGGGGCACTCAAGGCCCAAAAGCTTCAGCAGCGACAGGATGAACGTGATCGGATTCCCATCGAAGGGAAGTTTGGACAGGGTAAACGCCGTTTCGGCCTTGCAAGAATAATGGCCAAACTCTCGCAAACCAGTGAAACCATGATCGCCATCACCTTCATTGTGATGAACCTGGAAAAATTGCTGCGGGAGGCGTTTTTGTGTCTATTCTTTCTTTTTTTACGACATGCTGCAGCCCCTCTAACGGCTTTTTTCGGCGTCATAGTAGGGGTGATAGAGGGGCTGTGCTGGTTAGCCCTACAGCGTGCGAGTTGTCAAAGATCATGAGCCAATCTGTTTTCGGCTCAAAACACATTATTCAGGAAGCCCTAGATTAGGAACAGCTCTAAAATTGTCCAGGCAACTTTGCTCTTTTTTGGCCTCGGCAATCAGGCTGGGGTTTAAAATTCAAAATCAACACCTCGGCGCTAAGCCTGCTCCCGCGGGCCTTGGCAAAGGACGCTGTTTTTCGCGTGTGCCTACGTTATTGCAGTACCGTTTTTAACAATTTTTATGCCGAAAACGGTGTGAAGTCGGTCAATTGCAAGGCAGCTTAGTATGGACTTCGCCCCCTTGGGTAGCTCATTTAATTGGTAAAAACTGTGATCTGGTGTGGCGAACTCCGTGGCCTGTATTTTAGACGCAACCCGTCTAATCTGTGACCAGGGTTTTTTGCATTTCAGCTCCGCTATCCGCTCTACGAATAGTGCCAACACACATATTTTTACATGGGCTTCTATTCGCCTTTCAGCCCAATGGTACATTGGCATCATTTTGATCTGCGTACGCTTAAGTGAGCGGAAGCACCGCTCAATGACCATCAGGCCACGGTAACCATAGGCCGCATCCTCAAGGCTCAGGTGGATGTCGTTGGTTTCCAGTACCCACTTGCCATCATACTTTGCCGCAGCCTTTATGGCTTTACGGTCGATCCGGACGGTGCCCTTCTCAGTTATGGTCAGGTATCTTTTGTACCTTCGAGAACCCAACAGGGCTATAGCCCATTTCCTGGTTGCACTCTTGTCTTTGTGCTGCTTGAGTTCCCATTCAAGCATGGCAACAATTTTTTCTCGGTGGGTGGCCTGCCGTCTGGCCTCCGACGGATTATAACAGACGATATATCGCTTGCCGTTGGCGAGGTTCACCTCTTTGGCATGAAGATTTTCAGAGAATTCCCTGTAACGACCTGGCTGCGAAAGAACTGTTTCCTTAACCTCCTTGACACTGGCCATCCTGGTGGCAAGCAGATATGTGCCGCAGGCCTTAGCCAGTTCCTTTCGATTCCCTTCGGAGTTCATCCCGGAATCAGCAACGAACAGCGCCCTGCCAAGATTCCACCCTCGAAGATCGCTTTTAATGGTCTCGACAGTACTGACGTCAGCAGTATTGCCGGGGAATACCCAACTTCTCACGGGGATACCCTCTCGAGTAACAGCCAGGGCGACAACGACCTGAGGCGCCCATGTCCCTTCTTTCGTATGACCATACTGCCGCGGGCCTTCCTCATCCTCATAATCAATGGCAAAAGATGCTGTAGTGGTATCATAGAAGATGAGATCCACCGTCAGGTTCAGCAGGTTGGCCACATTGTAAAAGATCTCCCGCTCTACCTTATCCGAATGGCTATGGAGCAAGTCCATGGCCTCATACATGTGATGCAGTTGCAAGCTGTCACACCCTGGCAGATATACAGTTTCAAGCCACCTGTCCCAAACACCAAGTTTTGATTCCGGAGTACACAGTCGATTGGCAACCATGGCAAGCAGGGCTTTTTCATAGGGAACCTGCTTCTTTTTGGCAACCTCCCTGAATATTTTGCCGGTACCGTATTGCTCCCACAGTTCCTCGATGATTTTAACTGTACCGAAATCGACGGTCCGGAGGATCTTGACATCTTCCGGTAAGCCGCCTTTGCGCACTTCACCGTCCAGAGGATCAATAACCTCGACGCCGCAGACTCTGGCAACGGATCGGCATAACCGCACCAAGGCTTCACGGTCCAACTGGTCTGCCCGCCCGAAGCTGTGGATAATTTTAGCAGTCACCTTACCGGTGACCGGATGCCGTTCGTTATGGGCCAGCTGGTAGTATTTTGTTACCGAGCCGTCTTTGTTCTTTCGTTGAGTAGTTCGCAAATACATGATTGCCTATCATGCAAAATGCGTATCCCCAACCTGTCAATAAAAAACTACTCAAACGTGTGCCTACAGGTTTTGACCAAAATCAGGAGAATTGAAAGTGCAACATGCTGATATTAGGTGATTTTATTTTTCGACTGCAGTAAAACGTGCCTACAGTTCTCAAACTAAAGTCAGGTCTATGTGAGGTTTACTGCTTTAATCGTACATGGCACTCTGCGATACACTCACATTTATCAAAGCGAGAGTTTAGAAACAACATACCCATACTTCCCTGATGCATCACGAGAAATATCCGTTACACTTTCAAAAGAAATGCGAATGTCAGGCCCGACAAGAGCCTGAAACGCTGTTTCTATTTGTTGTATATCAATATCATCAGCATCTTTGTTGGCAATTTTAACAATCAATTGCTCGTGATCAGGCTGGACAACCTGGAATTGAGCCCTCAAATTCATGTGCATGATGATTTCGGTAAAAAGGTACCCGGGTTTAGGGTTGCCATAACTATCGATAATTATATCCCTATCTCTGCCGAGAAGCTTCTCAATCATCGGAAGTTGGCTGCCGCACGCACATATTCTATCGCCAGCCGCAACGGCCATATCTCCGATATCATATCTGATTAGCGGCATTGCATGATTGAACAGATCAGTGAGTACCACTTTGCCAATTTCGCCCGGACCAGCGGGGTTACCATCTTTACGGATTATTTCCAGGAACACCCCCTCGGTAAAAACATGCATGCCTTTGTGGAGCCTGCATTCACAGGCAAACACCCCTGACTCTCTAGTCCCAACCTTCTCAAAAACCTCTCCACCGAAGACATCCTCAAACATTTCCCGCTGGTGCTGATAGAGATTTTCACCGGTACAGGAAATGACCCGCGCTGGCGGCAACTGAATACCCTGGCGCTTTACGTAATGCGCAAATGCCGTTAACGAATTGGGAAAACATTTAATGAAAGGTGCACGATACTTGACGTATTCAGGTAAAAATTCAGCCAGGTACTCGTCAGTAATGTTGTGCGGATCAAAACGAAGCATACGCTCACAGGTAGCATTCCTGATCCTGGCTTTCAATTTATCCACTGTCCCGTCAAAATGAGAAGCGGCGACAAACAGTGCGATCTTTTCACCGATCTGATATCCCATCCATCGGTCAAAGTAGTATTCCTGCCCCTTTCGCAGAAAGAGGCTGTTCCGATCCCGAAGAAACTCCATTGGCACCCCGGTTGATCCCCCGGTATTCGCGAGGAGACAATCCTCTTTGGCAATGTTTTTGGCAGTCAAATCGTCAAAGTGATTTCTGACCACCTCCTTGGTAAGCAATGGTAAGTTGAGTAATTCACCGCTATCTGTCATACTGGAAGGATCAAAGCCAGCCTCATCAAATATCTTACGGTAATAAACAGTGTGATGACACGCATGTTTCAGAAGCGCTTTAAGTCTGGTCTGTTGTCGCTCAAGAAGCTGCTGTCTGCTCAACTCATCAAGCGAATTGAAGTGGTTCAGATGACTATGTATCCGTGCATAACCATCCCTCGCCATCCAGAAAGGGTAAAAAACATGTCTCACCAAAGGGGAAAGAATCTCCATCTCGACGCGGTTTCCAACCTTAAAAAATTAGACTTCTGTATCACCTGAAACAGCCTTTACCAGCGATTCAACAATAATCCGCTCCAAGTCTAAAGATATTTCTAACGGAGGCTCAATGTTGTAGTCATCCTTGTAGACAAAGGAAGGTTTTTCCTTATAGAGATAATGATGCCATACCGGTGAAAATTCGCTGACAATAAACTTCCCGTCACTCATCAAAAGGTCAATATTGAGCCAGGAAACATCCAGAGCCTTCGCGAGGCGAACGGACAAATCAATGGCTTCCTGAGGCACATGACTCCATTCTCCGATTCCACCATCATCAATATTCATTTTCCACATTTCTTTAGTGGCCTGTAGGCGCCAATGTGCCTCAACTACTTTAAAATTACCGATGACAGTTTTCAGATCTCGGTCAATATTTATAAATTTTTGCGCCAAGATAGGAGGAGAAAAGAACGGAAAATTGACCTTTTTTTCCTTGATCAGAAAATAATAAAACTCTCTTTTGGTCAACAAGTTTAAAAAATGTTTGGCCGAATCGAAATTATAAAAATTCATGGTCGACAGGTTATAAAACTTTGTGAGCTCTTTTTTATCATTAACTCGATACACCGAACCTCCACCTGCACCAAACCGGTTTTTTATAACCATTGGATAGCCAAATCTTCTTTCAGCGACATCTACAAGCTCTTTGGACAGCAGAGGGAGGGTCTCAGCAATTGGAAAATTATTGCCTTGTAGAAATAAAAACTGACGATATTTATCGTTGTAATACCTTATCCCCTTGGGATCAGGAAACATCTTCAGGTGAGGAAACTGTTTACTGATATAGATTAAATTATCATGAACAGCTGAAAGTGCTAAAGGATGGTTTGAAGAAAAACCGAACGAAGGGAAATAGATGACAAAATCAACCTGATTGTAATCAAAGCTCATCCAGTCTTCATCTTGAAAATCTAATACCGTACAATCAACCCCATAGGAAGATAATTTTTTCTGGAAGGCCTCAAACCGGATTCTAGATCGAAATAGAACTGCTCGTAACATATGAACCCCCTTTGTTTATCTGACGTGACCGATTGGATTAACCAGACTTTCATTTTTTATTATACACACATTTTTTGTTCAAGTTGATGATCCAGGGGTGGTGGGAAGCGAAGTGAGCGGCCTGAGTTTTTCAGGTGCGACGTGTTGAATAAGGGTTCTTGCCAAAATCAAAGTGGTGTCAATAACGGGTATAGCCCCTGATACGTCTTGATCAAAAGCTAAAGGCAACTCGGTGCATGCTAATACAATCACATCAACTTTTTTCTCTTTTACATGCTCCATCACCTGGTTGATTATGGCTTTTGCTCTGTCTGTAACGGGTCTTGATTCTGCCTTAATCCCGTACTGGTGGTCATAAATTGCTTTGTGCAGAAGTCCCTGATAATAATTTTCGGGATAAATAGCATGGAGCCCGAATTTGCCCAGAGTCTGGCCATAAACATCTGAAAGCCGCGTTCCACTCGTACATAAAACCCCGACTCGTTTAATCGCTGGTTGATAATGAGCGATGACATCAGCCACAGCCTCAACCATATTCACCAGAACAATTGAAGAGTTAACCTCGTTGAGTTTTTCCCTTATTTTTGAAAAAATAGGCTCTGAATGAGATGTATTGCACGGTATCCCGGCAACAGTCACACCTATCCCATCCATGGTCTGCAGAATCTCAAAAAGAGTACCGGCTGGATTTTCAGGACATTCTCCCCTTAAAAATTCTGTTCGATCCGGGACATCAGATGGATAGGAAAACAGGACGACCTTAAGATGGTCTTGATCCTTTTCTGCACAGGTCTGGTCAAAGATTTTCTCTGCGAGATCCAAACCGGCATAGGGTCCGACCCCGCCGACAACGCCGATAATCGTTTTGTTCGTTTCTTTCATGAGAGCCTCATGAAATGCTTGCTGATGATTTTTATTGTTGCCATATAGCTTGGAACAGCACAGCGCAACTACACCTCACATTCGAATTTTACACAACAAATCCATGCCAAGAAGTACGCCGATTACGTTCACGAATGAGGCTTCATCTTGTGATGGTGTCCACCTGTAGAGTGCCCAAATCGAACGCTACCCCCTTTTCAAATGAAACGAAGAATCTAGCGACTATAACTCCTGAAAATAAACGTAAGGATTCAGAAGGCAGCAGATGCGTCATCAGGTTCATTCATAGATGAGCCTAAACCTCTGATGACGTATTTGCAAAAAATTGTTTGACTTTACCGACCACAAACGTCATCAGCTCTTTATCCAATTCATAATAAAAAGGCAGCCTCAAAAGGCGCCCACTCATCGTCTCGGTGACAGGAAACTGCCCTTCCTGGTACCCCATTTTTAAACCGACCGGCGAAAGGTGCAAAGGAACATAATGAAAAACCGAAAGAATTCCGTTTTCTTTCAAAAAATCTATCAGTGCATCTCGGGTCATTTCGTCTTTTAATATGATATAGAATAGGTGACAATTACTCTTACAATCACTACTCACATATGGAAGTCGGATATGCCCTTCATTCACAAGGTCGATCAACTCGCGATAGTAAAAATTAAATATCTTTTCCCGGCGCGTGTTAATCTGCTCCATATTTTCCAACTGCGCATAAAGAAATGCAGCCACAATGTCTGATGGCAGGAAGGAGGAACCAATATCAACCCAGGTATACTTGTCCACTTCGCCACGAAAAAACTTGCTGCGATTGGTTCCTTTTTCTCTTATAATCTCAGCGCGTTCAATAAAATCCTCATTATTGACAACCAGCGCCCCGCCTTCACCACAGATAAAATTTTTTGTTTCGTGGAAGCTATAGGCACCTAAATCACCGAAAGTACCTAAAAACTTCCCCTTATACATAGCATTTACCCCTTGAGCAGCATCTTCAACCACAAATAGATGGTGCTTCCTCGCAACATCCATAATAGTGGACATTTCACAGGCTACCCCGGCATAATGCACAGGTACGATGACTTTCGTCTTCTCGGTAATCGCACTTTCAATCTGCGTCTCATCCATATTAAGGGTATCGGGACGTATATCGACAAAAACAAGTTTTGCCCCTCGCAAATAAAACGCATTAGCTGTGGAAACAAAGGTAAAGGAGGGCAAAATAACCTCGTCGCCTTCCTTAATCTCACAGAGCAATGCTGCCATTTCCAAAGCAGCCGTACAAGAATGAGTCAGCAATATTTTTGGAGCTTCAAATTTTTCTTCCAGCAGCGCATGACACTTTTTGGTGAAAAGACCATCACCAGCTATTTTGCCGCTTAAAACTGACCGAGCAATATAATACAGTTCCTTGCCTACAATAAATGGCTTGTTGAATGGAATACGGAATGCCATGTCTTTCCTCAGTAAAAAAGTTCAGTTTAATTGTTACAATTTACAGAATAACACACAAGCGCGATAATTAACTCAAGCTATATCCGTATTTTTTTTTCCTCTGAGCCGCTAGAAAACATGACCAGACCTCCAATGGCATTATTCAACAGCATTCCAGCTAGATTAAAAAAACTGACGATCAAGGCAATTTCCGCCGGGACACCAAAGAGACTGTACAATAAAATATAAACACCTTCCCGGATTCCTACGCTACCAAACGATATGGGTAGCAAAAAAATGAAGTACAGGGTCGGGGCGATAAACAAATTAACGATAAAAGGCAAATCATAGCCCAGGGAGCAAAAGAACACCTGACTCTTCACTGAGCTGACTAGCTGTATGCCAAGAGACAGTGCAATAATCAATAAAACTTTGGGGTTGGTAACCGGTGCCAGCATTTCCTGAAAAGAAGCCGGGCTTAATCTGGTTTTATTTTCAAACCCGAACTTAGAACCGATTTTACCGAGGGTTGCCGCCATGTATCCATTTATTCTCTCCAGGCCTAGCGATAGAAGCCGGTTACGCATCACAATGATTACAACCGCGATGCATGCCAGAGCTGTTAATAGCAGCACAGTGGCAAGAAAATAAATTTGCTCAATTTCAGGGGTCGCAACAGTGGTTAACTGTGGATAGAGGATAACAATAATGGACATGCAGGTAACAAGTGCCATAATTTTTTCAATGACAATGATCACCATATTGAGGCTATACCCACCAAAGCGGCGGCCAGCGACATACACCCTGTAAGCATCCCAGCCGAGAGACGCAGGAACGAAAAATCCCAGAGCCAGTCCAATCCAGTAATGCTTGAAGATAAAACCGAGTGCCCCCCTTGCTTTTTGATAAAGAGCTAAAAGAGAATACCAGCGAAAAGCACCAATAAAAATCATCACCGGAGCATGAGAAAGGCCTAGAAAAAAAAGCCAGGGGTCGGTCTGAGAAAAATTGTCCTTCATCTGGACAAAGTCTACCTGCTTGAAGACAAAGTAAAGGACGAAGATCGGTAGAACCCAGCGAATACAGCTACGGATTTTCTTCCACCAGATGGTGTTTACATTTTTTCCCAAAATCCTGGGAAGATTCATACGTAGTCGTGTCCGATCTTTGACAATATAAACGGTGTCTTGCCACTTTTTGTCTTTTCGAGCTGTTCAACAACCTTAAAATCTATTTTTATCTCACTCCCCAATCTGACTCTCAGTGCCTCGGTAATGGAATCAGTTGACTTTTCCTCGAATGTTTCATCTACGATCATGTTGACATAAAGATGATCAACGGAATCCTGGACACATTGGGAAAGCTTAACCCCTTTAGCGTTATCGATTGTATGCTCCAAGACGTTGCCAAGGAATCTACCATCAGGGGTCTCAATATAATCATTCTGTCTGCCGATGATCTCCTTTACAACTCTAAAGTGACTCCCGCAGGCACATGTACGCCCTTCAGTGTCAAACACCACGTTATCGGCAACATTGTACCTGATAAGGGGCATGGCATAATTATAAAAGCCGGTTCCTACCAGAAGACCTGTTCCGGATTCAGCCGTGTTACCTTCCTCGTCAACAACCTCGTTATAGGCAAAATTCTCAAAAATATGCATCTGTTGATGGCGACATTCCGAAATAACCGCAACATTTTCGTGATGGGAAAAAAAATCATGTACCTTGCATCCATACGCTTCTTCGAGCAATTCTCGACGTCGCCTTGAGAGAGTCTCTCCTGCTGTAATAATTGATTCAAATGGGTGAAGCTTGATCCCCTCCTGCCTTGCAAACTGACTGATCATAAAAATAGAAAACGGGTAACCGATAAAAATATGCGGTTTAATGGTGTTGATCATATTTATGATTTCAAGGCCACTCTCTTTTTTCAACAGCTTTGAGTTAAAACGCCACATATTGACCCAAGGGTAACGTTTTGCGACCTGCAGAGGATTTTCAAAGGTATAACTTTGAATACTGAAGGTACGTTTACCTGGGAAATAGCCTGCCAACTGATACGCCCGCACAACAGCAGCTAATTTGTGCTCTTTGGTTGCGTTGTCGACGATCAGATGAAGTGGTGTCCCTGTTGAACCGCTTGTGGAATCCCAATTGACCCCAAACTGATCAGCGTTATCGGCAATAAAATCCTTTTGCCTTGTCCGCAAAACGTCCTTTTCTAACAGCGGTATTTTGTACATGTCCTCCCGCCCACGGAACTGAGCAGGATCAAGTTTTATCTCTGCAAACAGTTCTCTGTAATATGGAACATGTACAGCGGCATGCCTGATTACTTTTTTCAGCTGTTCATCTTGGTACGCTTCATACCTTTCCTTGTTCCATTTTTCAGAAGAAAGATAAAACAGGTATCGCTTAAAGGTCCTACTGGCAAGAGAAAGATTCATTTTTTTCATATAGGTTACCTTTGCTCGTTTATGTTATTTGAGGCCTATTTTTTCATTCACAACACTAACATCGAGATACGACAAAACGAACACCTGAAGTTCATGAGCAGATAAAATATATTTTCCTTTTATGCACCATCTACCAGACAATTTGCTCGACGCCTGACGATGTTTTAACTTCAATGTGCAACGTCTCCTTCACTTTATCTATAACTTTCCCCAAGCTATCAATATTTTTAGCAGCAACCAATATTGGACCAAGTCGCATGGTCTTATCGGTCAGTTTGGCGGTGGTTTGCCCGACTTGCAGGCCATCAAGAAAACTCTTATATACTCCATCAATAGCCTGCACCTCTTCGATCCCCTGAATATCCTGAATTTGCCCTTCTGGGAGATAGAAGCAAAGGTAGGCTGATGCGCCATGCGTTATCTGACTTGGCTCAATTGGGGAAATGTCCTTTTCACCAATCGCATACTTGATGAGCAATTCGTTGGCATTGACTGACGATGCCAGCGGAATCAAATCCGAAGAAATGAAGACCCCCCCGCCCCTTATGGCAGTTTCTACCAGCCTGATTTCACCGGATTGTTCATTAACCAAAAATTCACTGTGTGTAATGCCAAACTTTGGAGCAAACCCAGTAATCAACTTGGTATTTATTGCAAGCAGTTCCTGTTGCAGTTCCGGGATAACCCTGGAAGGGAAAATGGTCTGCCCGGGAATAAAAAGGTCGGGCAGGTTAAAATATACACGATCGCCAATCACCAGGTTAGTGAAACCTTCACTCCCCATGAAACCCTCAATAACCACCTCTCTGCCCTGAAAAAATTCTTCCAGTATCACCTTCTTTTCAGCGGAATGAACGATTGCCCCATCAAAGGTTTCCCTCAGTTCTTCTACGTTGTGTACCTTAACAATCCCACGACTTCCTTGACTATCCACCGGTTTCAAGACAAGCGGGAATTGAAGATCTGGAACAAGTGCACAAGCCTCTTCCACTGAAGATGCCTGGCGATGTTTTGGCCCTGGAACACCGACCTGTTCACAGCACTGCCGCATGAGATATTTATTCGTAAAACGCAAGGCACAGTCATACCCTATTCCGGGTAACCCCAACTGCTCCGCAACATAGGCAACGGTTGTCACAGGGATATCAGTTTGGTCTGTGAGTATTCCTGATATTTTCTCTGCCTGGGCGATACGGAGAATTTTCTGCCGGTCACGAACATCAACCTCGTAAAACCTGTCAGCAATGCCAAATCCGGGGTACTTGCCAGGCATGCTGATTACAACCACCTCAAACCCCATCTCCTGCGCTTGAGTAATAATCGGAACCTGGCACTCAGAGGCCCCTAGTATCATTAATGTTTTTTTCATCATAATGCTATTCAGTATAGTCGATAGGCTCCGAGACTTGCCTAAAATCCCTTAAGTTCGCTGCCGTTCACCGACCTCATCGCGAACCACGAACGGGGGTTTACCCATTGTTCGAAAATGTAATCGAGCAACATATTCTCCAATAACACCAATTGCAAACAGCTGTAGCCCCGCGAACAAGGCTATTTCTGCAGAGATAAATGCAAATCCGGGTACATAGTTTTCCTGAACCAGGCGACGAACGACGACATATAAAAAGAGGCACAAACCAAAAAGCGAGGTCAACACGCCTGCCCCACTTGCAATTCGCAGCGGCAGCGTCGAATACCCGGTGATCATATTGAAGGCAAGCAACAACAGTTTCTTCAATGTATATCCTGATTTCCCTTCCTTCCTGGGGTGATGATCGACCAAGACATGGGTCACATTGGCAGCGCTCCAAGAAAGGAGCACATCAACCGAAAGTTGAGCATCTGTAAAATTTTTAAAACCACGTCGCAACTCTGCCCGAAAAGCGCGGAACGCACTACTATGGTTGCCCATTTCCGCGCCAAGAACAACTTTGAGGGAAGATTTCAACAGTTTTGAAGAAAAATTACGCCAAGCGCTATGACTCCTTTGTGCAGGCCGTCCATACACCACATCGTATCCAGCACAAAGTTTTTCGAGTAACTTTGGAATTTCTTCAGGAGGATGCTGAAGATCGTCATCCAGAGTTACTATAATTTCATGGCGTGCGTGGTGGATACCGGCCAATATTGCATTATGCTGGCCGAAATTGGTCATCAAATTGTAACCACGAACAGAGGCTTTTTGGCTGGCTAAT
The DNA here is from genome assembly GCF_055398265.1 of Desulfogranum aggregans. Classification (NCBI taxonomy): domain Bacteria; kingdom Pseudomonadati; phylum Thermodesulfobacteriota; class Desulfobulbia; order Desulfobulbales; family Desulfobulbaceae; genus Desulfogranum; species Desulfogranum aggregans. Next base: position 2,725,673 of record NZ_AP042447.1, read on the forward strand.
TGGACAACCACCTCCCAACTGTTATCATGACTACAATCATTGATGAAAAGAATTTCAAACTCCTTAACAACCGGACTCAGCGCAGACTCTATCCTGCTGGCAAGTTCTGCTAAAGTATTCTCACTATTGAAAACAGGTATGACCACTGATACTGTTGTATCCTGAATGTCAAGTTGTTTGATTTTATACATACAGCTGGAGCCTCCATCGGGCATCTATTTATAAAAAAATAAAAAAACGCACTTCAATAAGGATCTGATTTCAGAACTCCGCGAACTTCAAAAGACAACATATCAAGGAGGTATTGACCGTAACCGCTTTTTAGTTGATGTTCTGCCAGCACCTTGATCTGGTCAGCAGTAATATAGCCCATCCGATAAGCTACCTCTTCAATACAGGCAACTTTCAACCCCTGTCGCTTCTCAATGGTCTCCACATAATTACAGGCCTCAAGATATGATTCCGTGGTACCGGTATCGAACCAGGCAAACCCTCGGCCGAGCAGTTTAACTTTGAGCTTACCTTGTTGCAAATAGGCCCTGTTCACATCGGTAATCTCCAGTTCTCCGCGAGAAGAAGGCTCTAATTGCTCTGCAATGCTTATTACTTTGTTGTCATAAAAATATAATCCAGGAATAGCGTAATTGGATTTTGGCTTTTCGGGTTTTTCTTCAATGCCAACAACATTCATATCCTGGTCGAAATCAACAACACCATACCGCTTGGGATCTTTAACCCAATACCCAAAGATAAGGGCACCAGTTGTCAGATGGGACGCCTGAAGCAATGCCGGCTGAAATCCCTGCCCAAAAAAAATATTATCGCCAAGGACAAGACAGACGCTCTCAGCCCCAACAAACTCACGCCCGACAATAAAGGCATGGGCCAGACCACGTGGCTCATCCTGAATTGCATAGGAAATATTTAAGCCTAACTGTGCCCCATCACCAAACAGCTGCTCAAACCGGGGAATATCCATCGGGCTAGAAATAATGAGGATATCCCTTATCCCTGCCAACATAAGCACCGAAAGCGGATAATAGATCATGGGCTTGTTGTAGACCGGCAACAACTGCTTACTCGTTACATAGGTAACAGGATACAGCCGCGTTCCAGCCCCCCCTGCAAGGATGATCCCTTTCATAATTTTACCCTAGGCAGACGATGATAAAAAATTTGACCTATGGCTTACGCCCTCTATTCTGATCATAAAAAAATCATGACAAAAACACCCCTTAATTATTCTCTTATCACAAAAATAGCGGACAAAGAAACTTTGTCCGCTATTTTCTCCCAGGTGAAATGAACTCTTACCTCATGGAAGGTGGCTTCTGGGTGAAGTCATAATACCCATAGAGCCCGAATGGCAGGGTTTCGTACGAATAAGTCTCATACGGCAAGTTATTCAAGACGTTCAGGATTTCATCGTCCGAACTGCCAAGCAGATACAGCCGTACATAGTCCGGCCAGGGAACCGGGTTTCTTGAGTTGGCATGGGTGTAGAACATGATACCCCGTTGGTAATGATCCATGTAATACTGGCCGGTGAAACAGGTCAGATACGCCATTCTCTGGTACCGGTACTCCCGGGGATCAATGCCTTTTTCCAGTTTTGCCTTGCGGGCATCCATCATTATCTTACCGACAATGCGGCCGCGATATGTGGAGTAATAATGCGGCTTAAACAGGTAATCATTGTCGAGCCGCGTGGAGCCTACCAGCATGTCCAGATACTTCTCCTTCACTTCAGAACTCGTCCCATCAGGACCGGTAACGGTAAGGGTAACCGTGTACTCTCCTGTGCCCTTATACACATGAAATGGATTCTGCTCATCACTGGTGCTGCCGTCACCAAAATCCCAGTGCCAGCTGGTTCCGTTCCCAGTGCTCTGGTCGTAAAAATTTACCAGCAACTGCTGCCATCCCACCATTGAGCTCGCCCGAAATTGGGCGGTCAAGGGTGGAGCCGGTGTATCGACAACAACGAAGTTTTCCTTCACTTCAGTGGCCGTGACACCGTCGGTATCAGCTACCGTTAAGCTAACGGTATAGACCCCAGGTGCTGCGTACGTATGCACAGGGTTGCGCTCGGTATTGCTTTCATCGCTGGTTCCATCGCCGAAATCCCAGAGAAAAGTTCCTCTCCTGGAAGTGCCGTGAAACAAACTCCGATCACTGAACTCAACGGTCAGTGGCCCATTCCCGATCCGGTTGGTCGCAGAAAATTCCGCTTTGGTCAGTCCGGGTACATCGTCAACAGAGATAAAATCTACCCGGTCCACACACACCGTGCCATCGGCATCATCGGTTAGGACAATGGTGTTACGACCATAATTAAAGTAGTACACACCCAAGTCGTTGGAACCATCAGAGACAGTCTGATCAACTGTCACCGGCGTTGCACCGTTGGCGTGATTGATGGTAAATACCGCATTGGTCGCGTGCTCAGGGCGAGGCTGCCATCGGGCATAGACCTGGTACCAGCCTGGATAACGGACCATCATGACGATGGTAGCTTTGTCGTTCCCCGTGCCAGCAGCATTTACCTGAAAATTGGTGCCGCTGTAGTATTTACTCTCATCAGCCTCGCGTTCAGTTATCGGCCAGTTGCCGACAAACTCGATGTGGTTGAACTCCGGGTCAGGGTTGGTAACAAAATATTCAGCATCTTGAACAGGGTCCGGTGGATACGGTGAATCCCAGACCGGGGTCTGCGTATTGGAACCGAATCGTTGAAAATAACTACCGTCAGGCCGCTCGATAAAGTAACGGGTCCCATCCCCTCCAGGTATTTCGTAGGAGAGGTAATAGTTATATGGAGGAAGCCCTTCACTAAAGGTATACGGGGCGATCGCTGGGGTACCGTCGCGATAGAAAGGCTGCCAGTTTACATAGTCATTGCCGTTCCTCATGCCGCCAACATCCGGGGTAACGATGTCTGACGTGCCGTTATACCATTTCGGGGCATCAAAAGCGTCGATGTGGCCATTCTCGCTCCTGCTGATCAATGCGAGACCAGCTCCATAATTGGAGTGACCGCCTATGACGATATGCCCAAGTGGGTCACGCAGGGCTTTTTCATAGTCCGCCATCTCCTTCACTTCTCGGATGTAGTAAGTAACGCCCTTGTCAGTATTGGTATAAGTCCACACTCCAGGGCTTGACTCTACCGCACCGATCTGCTCGATGTCCGGCACAATTTCATCGATCATGTCACGAGGGGTGACATACCCATTTACGATATAGATATTCTCTATAGACGGGTTGGTATCCGGCACAATTTCACCGACATAGCGAAAGCGAACAGCATCAGCGCAGGTACTTGCAATCCGACTGCCGACCATCTCGCTTGTCGCGTAAATGGTCGCATCACCCGCACCATCAAAGGAAAACCTGCCCAGCGTATTCCACTGCCCCCCCCCCTGACTCTGGTCAACATACACCGTATCCAGACCATCCAGCGAAGTGATATCCACCTGAATGCTCGTCCCGCGGGTCGATACGCTTGTCCACCACATATCCACCTCATAAGTTCCCGGAGGATAGCCGTCAAATCTCCAGGTATAGGAGGCTGCTGGTCGTGCAAAGACACTGGTCGTGCCATATGAATTCGGACCACCGGAATCACGCCAGGTGCCGGTAGACTCGGTAGTCACCGGGTCCACCCCGTTATCAATAATCACCACCGGCCCACCGATGATCAGCTGTTGACTTTTACTTGCCTCAGCCCCTTGATCATCCGTCACGGTCAAGGTAATCTGGTGCGTTCCTGCAGTCAGCGACCCAGAAAATAAGGGTTGATCACTGAGAAATCCGTCAACATCTGATGTCCATCCATAGCTGACCACTGCTCCGTCACTGTCCACCGCCTCGCCTTCAAAATACACTGGTTCCCCTGCAAAGGGCGGATCTGCAAGGATATCAAAAAGGATGATCTCCGGCAGGGCGTTGCCGCCTCCCGGCTCAAGCTCCCCTACATAACGAAACCGAACAGCATCGGCGCAGGTGCTGGCAATTCGAGTGCCGACCATTTCACTCGTGGCATAAATGGTCACGTCTCCAGCTCCATCAAAAGAAAAGCTGCCAAGATTGTTCCATTGACCGCCACCTTGGCTCTGGTTGACAAAGAGCGTGTCCACCCCATCCAGCGAAGTTACCTCTACCTCAATATTGGCTCCACGGGTTGAGACGGCCGTCCACCACATATCCACCTCGTAAACACCAGGAGGGTAGCCATTAAATTTCCAGGTATAGGTGGCGGCCGGACGGGCAAAAACACTGATCGTGCCATATGAATTGGGCCCACTAGATACACTCCACGCCCCTGTCGATTCTGTCTCTGCAGGATCGGCACCGTTATCAATGATGACCTCCTGGGACGGGTACCCTATGACGACCTGTTGACTTTCAGTTGCCTCTCCCCCTTCATCATCAATAACCGTCAAAGAAATAGTATGGATCCCCTCAGTCAGCGTTGCTGAAAATGAAGGCTGATCACTAAGGAGACCGTCAAGGCTTGATACCCATTGGTAACTGACCACCACACCATCACTGTCAACAACTTCGCCATCAAAGAAAACAAATGCACCTGGCAGGGGCGGGTCAGCGACAACATCAAACACAATAATTTCAGGCGGGGCATTGCCACCACTCACCTGGCGGAACCACACTGCATCTGCAGAGGTGCTTGCCACCCTGTTCACAGCAGGAAGAAATTCATCTGTCGCTGTGATAGTGACACTTCCAGCCCCATCAAAATAATAGGTCCCTAAACTGTTCCAGGCCCCGCCATTCACCGTCTGATCAACCGTGGTGGCAACAGGGGTTGCCGCATTAATTTCCACGTCGATGTTCGTACCGCGGGTATCGACTACCGTCCACCACATCAGCACCTCATACTCGCCTGCCGGCTGTCCATCAAACTGCCAGGTGTGGGTCCCTTCCTGACGGGCGAATATACTGGTTGTTCCGTAGGAACCAGGACCGCCTGAATTATTCCAGATTCCAGTAGTGGAGGTGTTGGCAATATCCCCGTTGTCAACAATCACATCAGCTGACGTTATCGATGGCAACAGGAGCAAGGAATGCAGAAATAGCCATAAAACCAGATACCAACCAAACAGCATATGCTTACTTTTGTCATTCATAGTTAACTGCTCCTGTTTTCCCTATATTATTTCAATATTCTCCGCCAAGCGCGTAAGGGCGCTGCACTCGAAGCATACTGGACCCGCAATACAATCTATGCAATTACCATGCCCACCCCCTCCCTCTAAATTCAATACAATTATCTTCATAAAATTAATTAGTTGCGAAAGCACTAACCTGATACATTGGCTTCCATAACTAAGATTCAGCCCTTGTTATCATTGAAATCGTATTGTTTTTCCGAGGTGTCGAAAAACTTAACAAAACCACCGACCGTATTCCGGATTGCCGAAAAACCTAATCATGCCAAGGTTGCTTTTCCGGAATATTGAACAAAAAGACAAGCCCACTATTCAAATTTCCTCATCACATCACGGCATAACTTCCCAGCGAGCCTATTAATTCGAAAATGCCCTTAGATAAACAAACCAAACGCTCGAACTCCTGAAAAAAGTGTGTCAAAACCTTCTTCAGGTAGCTCATAGCCATGAACAGGAATTCAATAGAAATGAGTATGTAGCCGCAGCGTCAAACAACGCTCGAAAACGCTGGCGATGATCGAGGGCACCTGATCTTACATATTGAAATTAAATAAATATTCCAATATTATTTATGCGTAAGTGCAGTTGCCCCATGAGGTGCAGCTACACAGGGGTAACCTAACTGATACCACTGCAGTGAAGCTTATTCCGCACCAGCACGCCAGGGGTGCAGTTCTGTACACCTCACACTGGCACAGAAAGCGATCAATCAATTCATTTTTAAAAATATCAGCAAAGACGCTTAACCTTGGGTGTCACGAATATAGGGAAAAGTCAAAAAAGAGCGGGCAAAGAAGGCTTGCCCGCTCTTTTCAACTGAGGAGAGATATTACCTCATGGAAGGTGGCTTCTGGGTGAAGTCATAATACCCATAGAGCCCGAATGGCAGGGTTTCGTACCAGTAGGTCTCATACGGCAAGTTATTCAGGACGGTCAGGATCTCATCGTCTGAACTGCCGAGCAGGTACAGCCGTACATAGTCCGGCCAGGGAACCGGATCTCTTGAGTTACCGTGGGTGTAGAACATAATACCCCGCTGGTAATGATCCATGTAGTACCTACCGGTAAAACAGGTCAGATACGCCATTCTCTGATACCGGTACTCCTGAGGATCAATACCCTTCTCCAGTTTTGCCTTGCGGGCATCCATCATGACCTTACCGACAATACGGCCACGATAAGTGGAGTAGTAATGCGGCTTGAACAGGTAGTCATTGTCAAGCTGCGAGGCACCAATCAGCATGTTCATATACTTCTCTTTCACCACAGAGCTCGTCCCATCAGGGCCGGTAACGGTAAGGGTGACCGTATACTCGCCTACCCCTTTATATACATGGGTGGGATTCTGCTCGTTACTTGTACCACCGTCACCAAAATCCCAGTGCCAGCTGGTTACATTGCCAATACTCTGGTCATAAAAATAAGCACATAATTGCTGCCACCCAATATTCGCGCCGGCTATGTACATGTCAACCACCGAGGCTGGATAGATATCGTATTCGGGCGTTAAACCTGCACGAAACTGGGCCGTCAGCGGGGCGGGAGTATCAACCACCACAAAGTTCTCCTTCATCTCAGTGGAGGAAACACCGTTGGTATCGGTCACCGTCAGGCTCACGGTGTACACTCCAGGAGCTGCATAGGTATGCACAGGACTCCGTTCCGCATTTGTTGCGTCATTTGTCCCGTCACCAAAATCCCAGAGAAACGTACCCCGCATGGATGTCCCGTAAAACAGGCTCCGGTCTCTGAAGGCCACCGTCAAGGGACCGTTACCCGTGCGATTACTCGCTGAGAATTCAGCTCGCACAAGCCCAAGCGGATCATCAACAGAAACCAAGTCAACCCGATCCACACACACCGTGCCATCAGCATCATCGGTAAGGACGATGGTGTTGCGACCATAGTTGAAGTAGTAGACACCCAAGTCGTTGGAACCGGCAGAGACGGTCTGGTCTACCGTCACCGGGGTTGCACCGTTGGCGTGGTTGACCGTAAATACCGCATTGGTCGCGTGCTCAGGCCGAGGCTGCCACTGGGCATAGACCTGGTACCAGCCCGGATAACGAACCATCATGACGATAGTAGCCTTGTCCTCTCCGGTTCCAGCGGCATTGGTCTGGAAGTTGGTACCACTATAGTATCTCACTTCCTCTGGCCCTGCATCATCCAGCGGCCAGTTGCCGACAAACTCGATGTGGTTGAATTCCGGGTCAGGGTTGGTGATAAAGTATTCAGGATTCTGCACAGGATCCGGCGGATTTGGTGAGTTCCAGACCGGTGTCTGCGTCTCGTTGTCGTACCGCTGGAAGTAACTGCCGTCAGGTTGCTCGATGAAGTAACGGGTCCCATCCCCTCCCGGTATTTCGTAGGAGAGGTAGTAATTGTATGGAGGGAGCCCCTCGCTAAAGGTATACGGGGCGATCGCCGGGGTACCGTCGCGATAGAAAGGCTGCCAGTTTACATAGTCGTTACCATTGATCATGCCGCCGATATCAGGCTCAACAATATCAGAGGTACCGTTATACCATTTCGGGGCATCAAAGGCATCGATGTGCCCATTCTCGCTCCTGCTGATCAACGCGAGACCAGCTCCATAATTGGAGTGACCGCCTATGACGATATGCCCAAACGGGTCGCGCAGGGCATTTTCATAGTCCGTCATCTCTTTCACTTCTCGGATGTAGTAGGTAACGCCCTTGTCAGTATTGGTATAGGTCCACACACCAGGGCTTGACTCCACCGCACCGATCTGCTCAATGTCCGGCACAATTTCATCGATCATGTCACGAGGAGTGACATAGGCGTTCACGATATAGATATTCTCTATATTATCCACAACACGAATAAAACTCTCCTTGGTCTCCGTGTGCGACCCATAGGCATTGGTTACCGTGAGCGATACCGTGTACTCCCCGACTGCCCCATATGCATGTACCGGACTCTCTTCGGTGCTGGTTGCTCCATCGCCAAAATCCCACAGCGACGTTTCATACGTACCTGCGGAGACATTGGTAAACTGGATATCATTGTTCATCGCCGAAGTCGTCAGGTCCACTGTAAAATCTGCTACCGGTGGATTGGTATCCGGCACAATCGCACCGACATAGCGAAAGCGCACAGCATCAGCGCAGGTACTGGCAATCCGAGTGCCGACCATCTCGCTGGTCGCGTAAATGGTCGCATCGCCCGCACCATCAAAGGAAAACCTGCCCAGCGTATTCCACTGGCCACCACCCTGACTCTGGTCAACATACACCGTATCCAGACCATCCAGCGAGGTGATGTCCACCTGAATGCTCGCCCCACGGGTCGATACGCTTGTCCACCACATATCCACCTCATAAATCCCCGGAGGATAACCGTCAAATCTCCAGGTATAGGAGGCTGCGGGTCGTGCAAAAACACTGGTCGTGCCATATGAATTCGGACCACTGGAATCACGCCAGGTACCGGTAGACTCGGTAGTCGCCGGGTCCACCCCGTTATCAATGATCACCGTCGGCCCGCCGATGATCAGCTCTTGACTTTCAACCGCCTGTCCACCTTGATCATCCGTCACGGTCAAGGTGATCAGGTGCGCCCCTGCAGTCAGCGACCCAGAAAAAGAGGGTTGATCACTGAGAAACCCGTCAATATCTGACGCCCATTCATAGCTGACCACCGCTCCATCAGAGTCAACCGCAGCACTGTCGAAAGCAACAGGCTCACCAGGCAACGGCGAGCTGGCAACAATATCGAACAGGGTGATTTCAGGGGGGGTATTGCCCACAAACTCTATGACGAGCTCTTGACTTTCAACCGCCTGTCCACCTTCATCATCCGTCACGGTCAAGGTGATCAGGTGCGCTCCTGCAGTCAGTGACCCAGAAAAAGAGGGCTGGTCACTGAGAAATCCGTCAATATCTGACGCCCATTCATAGCTGACCACCGCTCCGTCACTGTCTACCGCCTCGCCATCAAAATACACAGGCTCTCCGGCAAAGGGCGGGTCTGCGAGGATATCAAAAAGGATGATCTCCGGCAGGGCGTTGCCGCCTCCCGGCTCAAGCTCCCCTACATAACGAAACCGAACAGCATCGGCGCAGGTGCTGGCAATTCGAGTGCCGACCATTTCACTCGTGGCATAAATGGTCACGTCTCCAGCTCCATCAAAAGAAAAGCTGCCAAGATTGTTCCATTGACCGCCACCTTGGCTCTGGTTGACAAAGAGCGTGTCCACCCCATCCAGCGAAGTTACCTCTACCTCAATATTGGCTCCTCGGGTTGAGACGGTCGTCCACCACATATCCACCTCGTAAACACCAGGTGGGTAGCCATCAAATTTCCAGGTATAGGTGGCGGCAGGACGGGCAAAGACACTGGTCGTACCATATGAATTGGGCCCACTTGATAGACTCCACGCCCCTGTCGATTCTGTCTCTGCAGGGTCGACACCGTTATCAATGATGACCTCCTGGGACGGATAACCAACGATGACCTGCTGACTTTCCGTTGCCTCCCCCCCTTCATCATCAACAACCGTCAAAGAAATAGTATGGATACCCTCACTCAACGTTGCTGAAAATGAAGGCTGATCACCAAGGAGACCGTCGAGGCTTGACACCCACTGGTAACTGACCACCACACCGTCACTGTCAACGGCTTCGCCATCAAAAAAAACAAGTTCACCTGGCAGGGGCGGGTCAGCGACAACATCAAACACAATAATCTCAGGCGGGGCATTGCCACCACTCACCTGACGGAACCACACTGCATCTGCGCAGGTGCTTGCCACCCTGTTCACAGCAGGAAGAAATTCATCTGTCGCAGTGATGGTGACGCTGCCAGCCCCATCAAAATAATAGGTTCCTAAACTGTTCCAGGCCCCGCCATTCACCGTCTGATCAACCGTGGTGGCAACGGGGGTTGCCGCATTAATCTCCACGTCGATGTTCGTACCGCGGGTATCGACTACCGTCCACCACATCAGCACCTCATACTCGCCAGCCGGCTGTCCATCAAAGTACCAAGTGTGGGTTGCCTCCGGACGGGCGAATATACTGGTTGTTCCGTAGGAACCAGGACCGCCTGAATTACTCCAAATTCCGGTAGTGATGGTGTTGGCAATATCCCCGTTGTCAACAATCACATCAGCCAAAGCAACTGATGGAACCACGACCAGGGAAAGTAATAACAGCCCTATACCTAGCCACCTATCAAGCATCCCCCTTTTCCCTGCTCCATTCATAGCACCTGCTCCCCCACGCATAACTATTTGTGTAATCGTGACAACACACTGATGAGTACGCAAACCACTCTCCAGGCAATACACTGTCCCAAATTTATTTTGCATAAAATATGCCCAAACAAACAAAACCTGCATCGTTCAAAATTTTCCCTGTAGAGTGAATTAGATACAGCCAATCTTTTTACTCAGGCCCATAGATACCCGTCGTTCCACTCGTCATTTATTTTGGGAATATAAAAAAAATTCCGGAACACCGGACAACCGGATGTAATATTTAAATAACAAAAAAAAAGAGCGGGCAAAGAAAGCTTGCCCGCTCTTTTCAACTGAGGAGAGATATTACCTCATGGAAGGTGGCTTCTGGGTGAAATCATAATACCCATAGAGCCCGAATGGCAGGGTTTCGTACCAGTAGGTCTCATACGGCAAGTTATTCAGGACGGTCAGGATCTCATCGTCCGAACTGCCGAGCAGGTACAGCCGTACATAGTCCGGCCAGGGAACCGGATTCCTTGAATTGGCATGGGTGTAGAACATAATACCCCGCTGGTAATGATCCATGTAGTACCTACCGGTAAAACAGGTCAGATACGCCATTCTCTGATACCGGTACTCCTGAGGATCAATACCCTTCTCCAGTTTTGCCTTGCGGGCATCCATCATGACCTTACCGACAATACGGCCACGATAAGTGGAGTAGTAATGCGGCTTGAACAGGTAGTCATTGTCAAGCTGCGAGGCACCAATCAGCATGTTCATATACTTCTCTTTCACCACAGAGCTCGTCCCGTCAGGGCCGGTAACGGTAAGGGTGACCGTATACTCGCCTACCCCTTTATATACATGGGTGGGATTCTGCTCGTTACTTGTACCACCGTCACCAAAATCCCAGTGCCAGCTGGTTACATTGCCAATACTCTGGTCATAAAAATAAGCACATAATTGCTGCCACCCAATATTCGCGCCGGCTATGTACATGTCAACCACCGAGGCTGGATAGATATCGTATTCGGGCGTTAAACCTGCACGAAACTGGGCCGTCAGCGGGGCGGGAGTATCAACCACCACAAAGTTCTCCTTCATCTCAGTGGAGGAAACACCGTTGGTATCGGTCACCGTCAGGCTCACGGTGTACACTCCAGGAGCTGCATAGGTATGCACAGGACTCCGTTCCGCATTTGTTGCGTCATTTGTCCCGTCACCAAAATCCCAGAGAAACGTACCCCGCATGGATGTCCCGTAAAACAGGCTCCGGTCTCTGAAGGCCACCGTCAAGGGACCGTTACCCGTGCGATTGGTCGCAGAAAATTCCGCTCGCACAAGCCCAAGCGGATCATCAACAGAAACCAAGTCAACCCGATCCACACACACCGTGCCATCAGCATCATCGGTAAGGACGATGGTGTTGCGACCATAGTTGAAGTAGTAGACACCCAAGTCGTTGGAACCGGCGGAGACGGTCTGGTCTACCGTCACCGGCGTTGCACCGTTGGCGTGGTTGACCGTAAATACCGCATTGGTCGCGTGCTCAGGCCGAGGCTGCCACTGGGCATAGACCTGGTACCAGCCCGGATAACGAACCATCATGACGATAGTAGCCTTGTCCTCTCCGGTTCCAGCGGCATTGGTCTGGAAGTTGGTACCACTATAGTATCTCACTTCCTCTGGCCCTGCATCATCCAGCGGCCAGTTGCCGACAAACTCGATGTGGTTGAATTCCGGGTCAGGGTTGGTGATAAAGTATTCAGGATTCTGCACAGGATCCGGCGGATTTGGTGAGTTCCAGACCGGTGTCTGCGTCTCGTTGTCGTACCGCTGGAAGTAACTGCCGTCAGGTTGCTCGATGAAGTAACGGGTCCCATCCCCTCCCGGTATTTCGTAGGAGAGGTAGTAATTGTATGGAGGGAGCCCCTCGCTAAAGGTATACGGGGCGATCGCCGGGGTACCGTCGCGATAGAAAGGCTGCCAGTTTACATAGTCGTTACCATTGATCATGCCGCCGATATCAGGCTCAACAATATCAGAGGTACCGTTATACCATTTCGGGGCATCAAAGGCATCGATGTGCCCATTCTCGCTCCTGCTGATCAACGCGAGACCAGCTCCATAATTGGAGTGACCGCCTATGACGATATGCCCAAACGGGTCGCGCAGGGCATTTTCATAGTCCGTCATCTCTTTCACTTCTCGGATGTAGTAGGTAACGCCCTTGTCAGTATTGGTGTAGGTCCACACACCAGGGCTTGACTCCACCGCACCGATCTGCTCAATGTCCGGCACAATTTCATCGATCATGTCACGAGGAGTGACATAGGCGTTCACGATATAGATATTCTCTATATTATCCACAACACGAATAAAACTCTCCTTGGTCTCCGTGTGCGATCCATAGGCATTGGTTACCGTGAGCGATACCGTGTACTCACCGACTGCCCCATATGCATGCACCGGACTCTCTTCGGTGCTGGTTGCTCCATCGCCAAAATCCCACAGCGACGTTTCATACGTACCTGCGGAGACATTGGTAAACTGGATATCATTGTTCATCGCCGAAGTCGTCAGGTCCACTGTAAAATCTGCTACCGGTGGATTGGTATCCGGCACAATCGCACCGACATAGCGAAAGCGCACAGCATCAGCGCAGGTACTGGCAATCCGAGTGCCGACCATCTCGCTGGTCGCGTAAATGGTCGCATCGCCCGCACCATCAAAGGAAAACCTGCCCAGCGTATTCCACTGGCCACCACCCTGACTCTGGTCAACATACACCGTATCCAGACCATCCAGCGAGGTGATGTCCACCTGAATGCTCGTCCCACGGGTCGATACGCTTGTCCACCACATATCCACCTCATAAATCCCCGGAGGATAACCGTCAAATCTCCAGGTATAGGAGGCTGCGGGTCGTGCAAAAACACTGGTCGTGCCATATGAATTCGGACCACCGGAATCACGCCAGCTGCCGGTAGACTCGGTAGTCGCTGGGTCCACCCCGTTATCGATAATCACCGTCGACCCGCCGATGATCAGCTGTTGACTTTCAACCGCCTGTCCACCTTGATCATCCGTCACGGTCAAGGTGATCAGGTGCGTCCCTGCAGTCAATGAAGCAGAGAAGGAGGGTTGATCACTGAGAAATCCGTCAATATCTGACGCCCATTCATAGCTGACCACCGCTCCATCAGAGTCAACCGCAGCACTGTCGAAAGCAACAGGCTCACCAGGCAACGGCGAGCTGGCAACAATATCGAACAGAGTAATTTCAGGGGGGGCATTGCCCACAACCTCTATGACGAGCTCTTGACTTTCAACCGCCTGTCCACCTTCATCATCCGTCACGGTCAAGGTGATCAGGTGCGCTCCTGCAGTCAGCGACCCAGAAAAAGAGGGCTGATCACTGAGAAATCCGTCAATATCTGACGCCCATTCATAGCTGACCACCGCTCCGTCACTGTCAACCGCCTCGCCATCAAAATACACAGGCTCTCCGGCAAAGGCCGGGTCTGCCAGGATATCAAAAAGGATGATCTCCGGCAGGGCGTTGCCGGAAACCTGCCTGAACCAAACCGCATCAGCGCTGGTACTGGCCGTCCTGTTAAGCGAAGGGATAAATTCATCGGCTGCGGTAATGGTGACGCTGCCAGCCCCATCAAAATAATAGGTTCCCAAACTGTTCCAGGTTCCGCCATTCACCGTTTGGTCAACAGTGGTGAAAGCTGGAGTTGCCGCGTTAATTTCCACGTCGATGTTCGTAGCTCGAGTATCGACGACCGTCCACCACATCAGCACCTCATATTCACCTGGCGGCTGTCCATCAATCTGCCAGGTGTGCGTTGCCTCTGGACGGGCATATATACTGGTTGTTCCGTAGGAGTTGGGACCACCGGACTCGCTCCACGTTCCGGTAATGGTTGTATTGCCAACATCCCCGTTGTCAACAATCACATCTGCTGACGTTATCGGTGGCAACAAGAGCAGGGACAGCAAAAATAGCCACATCCCCATATATCGACTAAAGGATCTATGCTTACCTGTGTCATTCATAGTGATTCACTCCAGTTTTCCTACTTTGCTCATCAATAGAGACCGCCAGAGGCGCAAATGTTCTCATTTTCCAAGTTACTTGTAACTGCAGTTCCATTCATGCAAATACAGTTCCCACCAGAGCGAAGCTGAAACGATTACTCTTTTTAAAATAAAAACAGATAATTAGAAAAAACCTTCTCTTGATATATTCTTGGGAAGCTGATTTTTCTTCCGGAATTCCGGATTGGGCAATTCGTAGCAATTATACAACCTGTTACAGCTCTTGCCGTACCACCTTGTAACACATTGACACCAAACACAATCCATATAAATACAAAAAACAGATATTCCATTACCCGCCTATAAAAACTATTGTCTTCGCCTAAGGTAAAGTATGATATTATTTCACAAGCTCTTCCGAAAAAAGCCGGGGACCTCACCCTCAACTACTTGACAACGCTACCCGTTGAAATAATAACAAATAATTAGAAAACAACATTATGCATATCATATGCAACGAATCCCACGGACTCACCTCATCCGGCACCAGAAAAAGCTACCCTTCGTTCCGGAATGGCGGAAAAATGAACAAAAAATTTCCGTATCTGCCAGCACTCCCTTTTACATCTCACCTGGCAGTCTATCGAAATCCGTCCGGAAAACATAAGCATTGCGGCAAATATGGTGAGCGAAACGCAAGCAAAAGCCAGATAGTGTCAATTTTTGTGGGACTCCTCTCGGCAGGAACGGGCCTTGGTGGCTATACTCTCGGCCAAGGTACCCTCGTTGGACTGTCAGGATGCCTCAAGTATTTTCGGTAACTTTTTTGCATGCAGTGTGAATGTACTGGGTTTGGGTATATTTAAGACGCTGAGAAGCAATCTTTTGGATTGTTAAACCAATCATGGCCTTTGCAGTTGAATACGGCAATCTGAAAAAAACGTCTAGGTTAACCACCCTTTTTACAGCAAGTTCGATAAACAGTTTCTGAAAAGTGAAGAAAAAGAGGGATACATGAGTAAAATTAAGCTTGCCCTTGTTATCGATACCATTGACCCTGACATAGGCGGCACCGAAAAACAGATTTTTTTATTGCTTAAGCATATTGATCGTACAAAATTTACTCCATACCTTTGCTGTTTATACAACTCTCCATGGCTTGAGCAGCACAGTGACCTCTGTGATATCCATATCATCAATTTCACGTCTTATCGCTTTCCGAGAAGCTATTGCCACCTACTCCAATTTGCTCACTTCCTTCGCCATGAACAAATCGATATTGTACAAACCTTTTTTCGTGACGGAAATATTGTCGGTACCATAGCCGCCAAACTTGCAGGGGCAAAAATCATCATCTCCAGCCGTCGAAACCTTGGACTCTGGAACACCAAACCATATCTTCTCCTCCTGCGGCTACTCAATCCTCTAGCAACTCGCTTTTATGCTAACTCGCAAAGTGTCGCCAATCACACGATAGCACAGGAAAATATCGCCCCTGATAAAATCGAGGTAATATATAACGGCATCGAGTGGTCCGCTTTTGACAACACAACAGACCTTACACCGGGGACAATTCGCAAAGAATTAAACATCCAGCCTGATGAGATGGTGATTACAGCTGTATCAAATCTCCGCGCCGTGAAGGGCGTGGAAACCGTCATTCGCGCCGCCGAAAAGGTACATTGCACCTATCCAAACATCAGACTGCTCCTTGTTGGGGAGGGGGGAGATCGAAACTTCCTTGAAGAATTAGCTGAACGGCTCGGCATAGGTGATAAGGTTTTTTTTCTGGGAAGCAGAAATGATGTCCCCAAGATTCTCAAAGATTCCGACATTGGTGTATTGGGATCATTGTCGGAAGGGTTGTCCAATGCATTGATTGAATGCATGGCTGCTGGCCTGCCGATTGTCTGCACCAGTGTCGGCGGTAATCTTGAACTCGTTGAAGACACCGTCAATGGTTTTTTGGTTCCTCCCAACAACCCGGAGTTGTTTGCGGACGCTTTAAAAAAAATACTGGCAGCCCCGGACCTGAAGCAAAGAATGGGGGAAAAATCCTATTGTAAAGCGAGGACGACCTTCAATATTGCTTATTGCGTTAAACAAACTGAAAATCTATACGAAAGGTTAGTGCGCTAGCCGTCACAACCAACCTGGAATCATCTCAATATCCATCTAAGGAAAAACACCTATAAAATTTAAAACAATGAACATGAATAAAGACAGAGGCATACGCATTTTCAATCCATTGCTCACCCTTTTGCGCCTATTAAAGTGGAAAGGTTATATCTGGCTCCCCTCCTATTGCCTGCAACCAAAACAGGTACACCGTGCACTCCCCCGAGATGTTGACATCCATGTCATGGTTCTCTTTGTCGATCATTTTGAACCGGCAAAAAAAGAAAAGGCCGCCGGTGTGACAAAGGTTAAGACATGGTGTGAGCAGTATGCAGCAATAGCTGGTCGCCATAAGGATTCTGATGGAGTGTCACCACAGCATACCTGGTTTTACCGCTACGATTACCCAAACTTTGAATGCATTCGAATACTGAGCGAGTACACATATAAAGGGTTTGGAGAAATTGAGTTCCACCTGCACCACGGCTATGACACACCGGAATCATTTTCCAACACTCTTTGCGAGGGGGTAGCATGGTTCAATCAGGCCGGCGCCATGATCTCAGCAGAACAAACGCCATCACGGCAGTTTGGGTATATCGCTGGAAATTGGGCACTTGACAACGGAAGACGCGATTCATCAATGAGTGGCGTAAACACCGAAATAGAGCTCTTAAAAGCAGCTGGATGCTATGCAGACTTTACCTTCCCTGCTTTCGGGGAAAACTCGCAGCCAAGAAAAGTCAATTCAATCCACTACGCAACCAGCACGCCAAAACCAAAGTCATACAGTACCGGAGTTGACCTGGAAGTTGAGCGCCCCCCATCTGGAGACCTGATGATTTTCCAGGGACCGATCTGGGTGGATTGGCACCGCAGCTGTATTGAGTATGCTGCTTTTGAGTCGTACACCCCCTATTTTACCGAGCGTCTTGATTACTGGTTAAAGGCTGGTATCCACGTTAAAGGTCGACCAGAATGGCTCTTTATCAAATTGCATACCCATGGAATGCAAAGCAGAGATGTTTTTTTAAGCGCACAACTCGAGCACATGCTCACGGACCTGGAGAGTAAATTCAAACAGAAACCATTCAATTTGCACTATGTTACAGCTCGAGAGGCCTACAATATCGTAAAGGCGGCCGAAGCTGGCGAGACGGGAAACCCTGACACTTACAGGAACTATGCGGTCAAAAGCCCTGGCAACAGAAAAATATACTGCAATTCTCCCTATAGCCTTCTCGAATACAGCAGCAAAAGGGTTCGCATCGAATTACCCCCTTCCAAGCAATACACTGAGATATGGTTCAGGGAGTTGCCCATAAAAAAAATCAAAGGAAAAAACCTGACAAAAATTGATGTTTCGTATACCCAGAGTTCCGTCGAGTCTCTTGATATTGTATGCGACGGTACTCCTCAGGTAGCATATGAGACGGCATAAGCTTTGTGGGCGAGAGAGCCCCCCCATTCCCATCTCCGAAGAACGCCCTTGCTGCCCGTTTCATCATTTTTCTGCATGGGTACCGGCTACAGGCGCCAAGGAAAGGTAGCCCCAGCGTAACGCCAACGTCTCTTCATCCAGGGCAATCGGCTGCAGGCCCCTGTAGACAATTGCTACGTTTATTACCATCGGTTCTGAACCGCTTTTTTCCTTGGTTTTGCTAAATCTGACAACCTGCTTCCTGTAGTTGAGATCCTGGAGACTGTATGTTTCCTCAACCGTTCCATCTATGGATATAGTGCAAACAAAATAGTCTCCTGGAATTTTTTTCAGGACCGGACTGTATAAATAAAATGTTATTGAATAGTTGCCACTGGATGATGAGGGGATGGCAAGTTCGCCAGAAAAACTAGCTCCAGTTTGCACAGTGCCTTTTGGCAAAACAATCCACTGTTCAAAAGGCTGTAGAGTTTCACCCGGAGACAACTCCATCTCAACACCACCGCCAACCGACGCTGATGTCAATTCAGCATTGCGCATATCCTCAAATACATAGTCATTCCCCCACGACTCTACCGCAACTAGAAGCGCGCCGGCTAATACAGCATAGCACAAAAGTACAATTATCCCGCTGACAGCAACCACCCTGATACCAGCAGCCACAGAAATAAATTGGCCCTCAACTTTTCTGTCACAGCAGTACAAAATGCCCTCAGCAGCAAGGAGACAGAGAACAAAATGAAAGAAATATGAATAACGCGGTGAAACTTCACCCAAAAATACTAAAACCACGCAGGCAATGAGCGGCATAGCACACAACCAGAGAAGGAGCACATTTCCTTCTTTTCTCCGAATAAAATAAAATACCCCTATTAAGCTGAAACCAAGCAAGAAAGGAGTGAATACTATTCTGGTCGCCTTAACAATGTCTGCCGCAGTCTCCTGACCTCCAGCACGAAGATTATCCCCCACGCAACTTGCATATCCAGCCATAAAAAACTTGGCGCTTTTTACAAGGGGCAACAATCCAATAATTTCCAAAGGATTATACCTAACCTGTGAAACAATAATGCGCTTTTGGACACGATCTTTTTCACTCTTTGGCGTGGCGATATCGATACCTTCATATAGCCAATTATATTCTCCAAGCGACTCCATGTTCCAACCACGTGCCATGAACGATGCCTTCCCCCCTTTTAGCTGAACAACCTGATGGGCATCTTTAAATGCATCAAACCATTTGGCCGAGGGGAGATAGATAATCATCGGCAACACTACCAAACCGACGGCCAGGATCAAGTAGCGTTTGCCTGTCCAACCTGCCTTTTTTTTAATGAATTGTAAAAAAAACAAGACCATCAGACAGATGAGCACAAACTGGTGCAGGCCTCTCTGGAGTTTCAGTGCAAACAAAAGAACTCCGAACAACACTCCATACAAGACGACCTTTTTTCCGTCAGGATGAAGCCAGATGGCCTTTATGATCAGCAGGCAGGACAGGAATAAAAAAGTACCGGGTATATCATGAGTATAGTTGAGAACTTCCCAGGTATGCAGGGGAAAAAGCGCCAGGAGAGAGACGGTGATTCGTCGAGTATGCTCTTCCACTATACCTGCAAGGAGCAGAAAGACGAGAAGGAGAGAACCAGTTTCGAGTAAAATGTTGGCTATTTGCACAGCCACAAGATCATGCTCACCAAAGAGAAACTCCATTGGCCAAAAAAAAGGGAACGAGCGGTTAACAAATGCTCGCCAATCATAAAAATGATGAAGATTTACGCTATCCGCCCCCTCAGCAACGAAAAAATTGACAAATTGCTGCATCAATGCATAGTCCTGAGTTAGGACGTATTGCGATGAAAAGAGCCAAATAACAAGCCCTTTGGATACGATAGAAAAGGAGAGAAGCCATCCAAGAAAAATTGGCCCTCGCGAGTTCCGCACCGCTTGGAAACGGACAAAGAACAAAACAAGTAAACCAAGGTAAAAGACACTACCGATTAGAAGCGAGATGCTAAACTCCCTAAGGAACTTCAGACCAACCATCCCTACAGAAAGAAGAAAAGGAGCAACCAGGAGTAACCCCAAAAAGGAGAGGAAAAATACGGTAACGCAGGAAAAAATCTTTGCTTCACTGCTAAAAAGCTTGGCCACTAATTTCATTCTTTAACAAGCAAATTTAATTTTATCGAAATTTCTGCAGTGACACCGTTCCACTGACATTCCCAAGTGACTTTTACAATTTCAAGCTGAACCCTTAGGGCTGCACTCTAAAATTGCAAGACATGAACTCTTTTCACAGCGCGGAGCGTTTAACCAGAAAACCGAGCAGTCTGGAAAAATCTCACCAAAACTTTTCTTTTACTATATGACCAGATTTACTAAGTAGTTTGTACACATAGGCTTGGATCACAACTTTGTTCTGACTTGACACGACCCCTCCATACCACGCCAGAACAGGAAAAATGAAAAAAGTAAAACTTGAAAGGGTATTCATAAAAAATGAATTTTCCCCTGATTCAAACAAGAGAATAGACGGCATGTAAGTTGCTATTGCGTAAATACAAAGTAAAAATATTTTTCTCGATTCAATCCTGAAGAAATAAAATTTTTTAGAAACAAAGCGGATAAATAGTAACCGGACAAAAAAAGTGATAGCTATAGCTATGGCAGCACCAATAGCACTATACCTTGGGATAAGTAAAACATTTAAAACAATAATAATGAAACAGCATATTCCATCAATTATTGGTTTATAATATGTCTTTTTTGATATAAGTATTCCAGCCTCAGCAACATTAGCTATACTATAACACATTGAAGCTATACAAAGAAACGGAACTAAATTATAAGCGTTGTGGAAAGCTTCAGCAGAAATTAACTTAATAACGAATGGGGAGAGAATGGAAATAAATAGTGCTATGGTCACATTTGCTGTGACTGCAAGCATAAAAACAGAGCTGACAATATCTGGGCCATCATTTTTTTTATAATTTTCAAACAAAAAAGGAGCCCAAACTTTTGCGAACGGCTCCATTAAAATCATAGTACCAAACATCCCGAGCTTAAAGGCTAGGGCATAAATACCTACAGCATCAAGGCTTGAGTACACCTTAAGCAGATAGCGATCAGAATTATTGATAATGTACATAAATATAGTGGCAGGAAAGAGAGGCAAGCCAAACTTGAAAAGCTCCTTAAAAATGTGTAGGGACAGCTTCAACTTGCTCCATTTCACGAAAAATAGTAAAAAAGGTACCGCAATCACCCCTGTTACCCAAATATTTGAGATTAAAAACCCGAAAATACCTTGACCAAAAAAATAAAGCAGCACAAAATTGGAAACAATAAGC
This sequence comes from Desulfogranum aggregans, assembly GCF_055398265.1. Lineage (NCBI taxonomy): Bacteria > Pseudomonadati > Thermodesulfobacteriota > Desulfobulbia > Desulfobulbales > Desulfobulbaceae > Desulfogranum > Desulfogranum aggregans. The sequence continues at coordinate 2,747,030 of NZ_AP042447.1, forward strand.
AGAGATAACTTTATAGCATTAATAGTGACGTATAATACAGATTTCATTTGAATCTGTAAAAAAGCTAGACCAACATTTACCAAAAGCTCAAAAGGAGCCCAAAGAAGCAGCATTTTGATGAACAGCGAATATGACTCATTGTTGAACAGCTTTTCTGCAAAAAATCCGCTAAAGGGATAAAATCCAAATGCCACAATTATTGTAGAGACAAGAATACTGACAATTGTAGTACCGACTACCTTTTTATGCCATTCTTTGTCATCATGATCAAAATACATGCGGATAAATGCCTGCCTGATCCCTAAAAACATAACAAGCATCAATATATCAGCTGAGCGATTAAGAAGCTCCACAACACCATAATCACCAGGCGTCAGAACATGAGTGTACAGCGGGATAAGTAAAAAACTCCCGGCCATAGCCAAAATATTACCGACCCCATAGACAAGAGAATGACGGCCAAGCTCTTTCAGTTTTTCGCTCAAAACTAGTCTCGAGTTATTGATAAAGGTGGTGCACGAGGGTCTCGTGCCGATTTTCTTTCAGGCTGATCGACAACTCGTACTCTTCTTCGAACTGCATCCTGCCTACGACCTCTGCAAACAATCACTAACTTAGATACTTCAGATAATCTTCATACGGTTGGTTTTCTTTTTTCAAGATACTGCTGGGTCATCTGATAGGAAAGAACGGAAAAGGCCGCGACAAGAAGCCAATTGAAGCGCAACATATTGTGCCCGAATAGACCTTGGAATAAAAGCAAAAGGACCATCATTCGAGTTGCTTGAGCCATGACAAAAAAAGATCTCAATGTCGTGTCGTCATACCCCGCTGCCAGCTTCTTTGTTTTTTGGCTGTTGACGAGTACTGTGAAGATCATGAGAAAAAAAGCACCTGTACCCAAAAGGCCAGTTGTCCCCAGGAGCTGGCCAACTAGATTATGCGCTTTCTCTGAGGATCCATCAACACGCTCTTTTCTGTACTTACTAAAACCACCCAGGCCTACTCCAGTAACTGGGTATTCTTTGTACATCTGTACCCCGGCTTGAAAACCGGCAAAACGACCTTTGACTGATTGTTCAGCACTTACCGGACCGGCCCCAGGATTCCAAATTGTCTCAAACCTTTCCCTGTTACTTTCCGGCATGAATTTCCAAAGAAGAGAGCAGGTAAGCAGAATGATTACCACATACCCGATTTTTTTTGAAAAACTCCCTTGTTCCCAAATGATAAGTAGGGCTTGCTGAGCAACAAGCAAGACCATGAATTTGTGTTTAAAAAATAGTATAATCGGCGTCGTAAGTGCACAGAAAACGGCTGACACCTTCCAAAACCCTTGCACCTTCCGACAGTAACACCATGTACAAGCATAATCAGAAGCAGCTCGAACTCCCTGAATTTTCTCTACCCTTTCATGGAGAGCTGGCACCTGACAACAAATGGGTAAAATTAGCTGCCTTGATCCCCTGGGTGCAGTTCGAAGAACGCTATAGGGAAAATTTCTCGAAATCCGGTACCGGGCACCCGGCTCTCTCTGTGAGAATGGCCCTCGCCGCACTGATCATCAAAGAAGAACTAGGTGTCAGTGACAGATTATGCGTTGAGCAGATCACGGAAAATCCGTATCTGCAGTACTTTTGCGGGCTCAAGTCCTTCATCACCATGCCACCGTTTGACGCCTCCATGTTTGTCCATTTCCGTAAACGCTTTCCGGCAGATGTGTTGAGCGAGGTCAACAATGCCATTGCAGAGAAGATGCACGGAGATCAGGACCCACCGGCACCCGGCCAAACACCCCCAGGAACCGATACCGAGACGACGAGCGACCAAAAACCATCTCGCAACAGCGGCCAGTTGCTGGTGGATGCCACATGTGCTCCTGCGGATATCACCTATCCCACCGATATCAAACTCCTCAACAAGGCCCGTGAGAAGAGTGAGCAGATCATTGATATCCTGCATGAAGCCAGAGGACGAGGATATAAGAAGCCGCGCACCTACCGTCAACGAGCCAGAAGACAATTTTTGTCTATTGCCAAAGACAAGCGGATGAGTCGCAAAAAGATTCGAAAGTGCCTCCGTCGGCAATTAGGGTATCTGCGGCGCAATCTCAACTCCATTGATCAACTTGGTGAGCATCAAGGATTTACACTGCTCGGCCGTCGCCATTATAAAGAGCTGCTGGTGATTTCTGAGGTATACCGCCAACAACAGTGGATGTACGAGAACCGCAGTCATCGTATTGATGACCGTATTGTCAGCATTAGTCAACCGCATGTTCGACCGATCAAGCGTGGTAAAGCTGCTGCTGACACTGAGTTCGGGGCCAAAATCAGTATCAGCCTTGTGCACGGCATCAGCTTTGTCGACCATATCAGTTGGGACAACTACAATGAAAGTTGTGACCTTATTGCTCAAATCGAGGCGTATCGTACGCGATATGGTTGCTACCCGGAATCGGTGCATGCCGATAAAATTTATCGTAACCGCGAAAACCGCCGATATTGCAAGCACCACCAGATTCGATTGTCTGGCCCCAGGCTTGGCCGACCGCCAAAAGTGACCCAGGAAAATGCCAAAGCACTCCAAGCAGCAAAACAGCAGGCCAGGCAGGATGAAATTGACAGAAATGCGGTTGAGGGCAAGTTCGGTCAAGGCAAACGCCGCTATAGTTTGAACCGGATCATGACCAAGCTGTCATGTACCAGTGAAACCGCAATCATGATCAGTTTCTTGGTAATGAACCTGAAACGGTGGCTGGCCATCGTCGTTTTATTATTTTTTCAAAGAACAAAAGCTCGATTTGCGAATGTTTGGTGGACGCCTCATAAACTTTCTTGCCTTTTGGCCGGGTTTAAAGCCATCGAAGCCGCAAGTGGTTAATCGTTGTTCAGCAAACCCTAAGTAAAAAAAACAAAATGGTGCAAACAAAGCCAGCTCTACTATTCGTCAAGATGACGCTGATCACGGCAAGGAAGAGATAGGACAGTAAAAACCATGGTAGTATTTTTTTATATGTATCAGGCCATTCAGCACTAATTCCTTTTCTCATTTTCCATAGAAAGAAGAGAAAAGGTAAGGAATGGACAATTGAGCCTGCAAGCCCATTTGGAGAGCCATACAAATGCTCAATACCGATGAGCCTCTTGACGCCCATTGTATATTCACTATGGCCATATACAAAAAATTCCCATAGTGATTTAGAAAGATAAAGGAACATTATAGCTATATAACAGAGTGCAATAAAAACCAGATCATAGGGGGTTCGAATAACTGATATCAGGATATAATAGAGAAAAACTACTGTTAAATAGGCATAAAAAGGATCCCATGCCAATGATGGCTGCAGCCCCAGAAAACCACTCAGTCCGAGGATAAAAGTGAAAAAGCACACTGTAAACGTCTGAGCGGACATTTGGAAACGAGTTCTGGAACTCATCACAATAGCCAAAAGCGTAATCAGCGCATACGTTTTCTGAAACGGGAAATAGTCATTCATCCACGGAAGCATAATCTCCCACGGGCGTATAATAACAAGTGCCAAGTAAAATGCTGTCATCCAGAGCGTTGTCGCTTTAGGCCATATATTGGACCTCAACTCACTCTCAGCACCATCAATCATGCCAGAACCATGCAAACCGCTAACAGAATAATTATTTGATGAAGGCGTCATTGCTTAACATTGCTCTTATTGCTCTTTGAGTATTTGTGCTGCTAACTCTTCGTTTTTCGCCAAGTACCGCCCTGTTTTTTACCATGCAGGAACCGACCAGCCATTATTTTCCTTTTACCAAATTCAAATAAATAGATTCTAAGACTGGTGTCTGCCGAGAAAAACCAAAATTGGCTACTATATTGGCAAAGGCAGCCCTGGCCATTGCTTTACCCATTTCAGGGTCGCCGACAAAACGGAGCATGGCTTCGGCAAGCTCCCTCCTGTTACCTGGCTCAACCAGCAATCCGCTTTCATCGGTCGTAATGATCTCCGGCACACCTCCTACCTTTGTGGCAACTATGGGCACATTGCATGAAGCGGCCTCGAGAAGGACATTAGGAAGCCCTTCTGTTAGAGAAGGAAGCGTAAAAAGATTACAGATAGGCATTATGCAGTCGAGATCTGTTCTATGACCCATAAAATGCACTTGCGGTATGCATTCCTTTGCAACAACCTGCTCAAGATGATGACGAAGGGGGCCATCACCAAACAGCAGTAGATGGGTGTGAGGATGCTCATGATGCACCTCTTTAAAGGCAATAATCAAGTCCTCCTGCGCTTTTTCTGGACTCAGGCGACCTGCTGTTGCAATAAGAAAATCATCTGATGTAAAGCCGAGTTGTTGCCGTGTTTTTTCTCTCCTGAGAAGAAATGGCTCAAATTTTTCCGTGTCGATTGAATTAAGAACGACCTTCAGCTTCTCTTGAGGCACCCCTTTTTTGAGTAATTTTTTTGCGTACCCTTCCGATACAGCGACAATTATTTCCGCAAAACGCAGGAATTGGAATTCCAAAAATTCGAACAATTTCACCTTGGTGTTTTCTCCGGTTACCCCTCTGGAAAAAACAATGGCAGGAATGGAAAGACCTATTTTGGCAAACAAAGTCAAAATTGTCGGTTTGTATCCGTGACAGCAGATAATATCCGGCTTTGAAACTTTGAAAATGGTGCGCAATTTGAAAATGCTGGTCACTTCATAAGAATGCTTGGTAGGAATGCAAATAACATCCACACCACTTTCTTTACACCGTTGTTCCAGTTCGTTTTGCACATTTCCTTCACGGAAGGTAACAAAGGCATGACGGTAACGCCTGCTGCTTTTAATATGTCCAAGAATCTGTCGTTCCGGTCCACCAAAAAAATTGCAGGCCCTGATATGAAAAACTAATGGTATTTGATTTTTCATAAATGAACAGCCTTTTCCCAGCTCTCCTCAAGCTTTCGGGCAAGAACCTTCCATTGATATTTTTCTTCTACAAGTTTTCTGCCAGCTTTGCCGAGCTTGCCGCGAATATCTCTGTCCTGAAATAGTCTCCCGATGGCGGCAGCAAAATTTTCTGGCGTATCCGCCAAAAGAATATCTTTATTATCAACAACGTGTAGGCCTTCAGCACCAATAGAGGTGGAAACAATAGCCTTTTCCATTGACATTGCCTCAAGAATCTTCAATCGTGAGCCACCGCCGATTAACAGAGGGACAATGTATGCTGCTCCTTCATTCATATATGGCCTGACATCGTCAACAGTTCCTGTCAAGGTAACGTTTTTCCTGTCATTTACCTTATCGATGAGTACCTGCATCGGCTTTCTCCCGACTAAGGTACAATGGACCGCCGGAAAATTCTCCTGCACCAGAGGAAGAATCTCGTCAAGGAAATAGAGGAGCCCATTGACGTTTGGTCGCCAATCCAAAGAGCCGGTAAAGACGATTGAATAGGGCCGCACATCGGAGCCATCGGGATGAAAGTAGTCTATATCCACTCCGTTATCCACTACATCAATACTCTGCTGCGGAACCAAACCAGCGATTATTTCTTTGTCTGGCTCGGAAACCGTGACAATTCTTGAATAGAGAGAAAATGCCTTCCGTTCAAAAGCAACCATTTTTTTCCATTGAAGAAAAATATACGATTTTTTAAATAAGTTGCGCTCTACTTCATAGTTTCTCTGCCAGATCAAGGCTTCAACATTATGAGCATCCACCACTGCAGGTATTGTTTGCAAAAATGGCAATAAATTGATGGTGTATGGTGTCCATTCACAATGTATCAAATCGAATGGCAGCTGATCTCGAAGTGCTTGAATTTCCTGTACTAGCATTTTTGAAAAATGACTACTCACACTGTAGGGATAGCTGGAGAAAAGATTCATCATCAATGCCAGATAAAAACCAGCACCATTCTTTTTCCTGATCGGATGATCAATATGCACGGTCCTGATGCCAGCCTTTTCTAACGGCACAGGGTCATTGTCAGTCACCCCCTCATGATTTCGACAAATGAAGGTAATATCATGATGCTTAGCAAGATGCCTGAGTAGATTAAAGGTCCTGATTCTCTTGCCAGTGTTCAATGGGGCCGGAATTTCTTCGTCAACAACTAATATTCTCATAGCAAAAGTAATGAAAAAAAATTAACCCTGCTTCTCTTCAAGTCTTAAACTTTTGTCCAGAAGAGATGCTTTTAAAAACCCCCAGCCAAGCCCAAGGTGGGTTACCCATATTGCCAGGGCCACCAGTAGAGCTGGAAAAAAAGTTCCTCTGGAAGTTGCTTCCCGTAATCCTACACCCATAAGAATGAAAAAATAGAGAAGCATAGGCCAGAGGTGAAGTCCTGTTAACAATGGCAAAGACTTGTTTAATCCCATTGAAATGGGAAGCAACAGCGAACCAAGAAGAATACCCACAGGAACAATTGTTTCTTTGGTAAAGCTTTCAGGATGTTTTCGAATAAACCTCCAGCGCCCAACACCATATCTGGTCTGCTGCTGAAACAATTTACTGAAGGTATCTCTTGGATAATAATAGACTTTTAAATCAGGAGATGTATAGGCCTTGATGCCTTGTTTTCCAACGCGATAATTAAACTCAACATCTTCAGCCGCGTCAAAATTTTCGTCAAAATAGCCAACTTTTTCAAAGATTGAACGGTGATAGGCAAAACCGCTACTGGTTGGATCAATGAATCCCTCATGGTCACTGTAAATATATGATTTCCTGCTGTGCCCGATTGAACTTCCTCGAGCAACAGCTATCCAAAAAGGTAACCCTTGCCGCAAACCGGGAACATTCAGGGGCTGGGGTCGAGAGAGGCAGATTGCTTTCCTTTCTTTTACAATTTTTTCAATATTATAAAAAATATTATTATTCGGTATATAGACATGTCCATCTATGACTGCAACAATTTCTCCCTTGGCGACCTTGACCCCTATAGTACGAGCACGACTGGAGAGTTTTCCCGGGTTATTGAGCAGTGAAATATTATTTTGAGGATGCTGATCAATAAATCGGGAAACCTTTTCTTTGGTTTTATCAGTAGACATTCCATCAACAACAATCAATTCATATCGATCACAAGGATATTCTTGACTGACCAAGCAAGAAAGCGTTCCTTCAATAAACTTCTCTTCATTTCTTATTGGAATGACAATACTGAGATAGATCATTTTAAATTAACAACCATTAGATTTTCAATTCATCCTCATAGGATATCACATAAATTCTCTCGATTCCATATAAAGAAACTTGCATTTTTAGATATAATTAACGAAATAAAACAGCAAATTAAATGAATGTTTTTTTCGTATTTTTTTCGTATACCTGATCCCTTTAATACAAAAGATACCTGAAAAGTTTATTTCTTTTTTAACAATTCCGTACAGACTGTCGGGATCTTTTCCCATCCTACCCCCTCTGCAGACGTCCCTACCTTTCCGGAGATAACTGTCAAGCAATAACCTGACGACAAGCACGAGGGAAAGCGTATTACCTCCATGTGTTATCTTATAGATACATCTCCCCCAAATCCAAGGAAAGAAAACTGGGGAGGGCAACTTTCCGGAGTTGCGGGAACCCGATGATAACAAAAAGGTATCCAGTGGCGATTAGTCCGGGTAAGCAATCGCCCGGTCAGCTGGGGAGAACGACCAGGATCGAACCTGATACAGACGGGCGTATCGAAAAAAATCTCTCAATGGGCTGAAAAAACGGATGCTCCAGCGACACAATAATGGTTTGACCGTCAGCACCTGTACCAGTACCAGGTATTGGCCCACCTGTTGATATCGGCCTCCCCTAGTAAAAATAATAACAGCTCTGTGGCCAGCTGACGTAGGCGACCGGAAGGAAACACACCGCACCATGCGGTAGTTTAAAGAGAACCCGCAGCTTTTCCTACAGACACCAGCACTCTCATGGAAGGCTTTCTGCAGTGAATCATCCACGGTTTAGCTGATACTGGAAAAAAATAAAGAAACTGTTGAGATGAGGGAGCTGGTCAATAAATCAAATTTTCAAAGATCATGCCTTTGCAGCAAAGCACGACAGTAAGGCTGAGCTGCAAAACACATCAAACCGACTGATATTCATGGTGCTTACACCGGGAACGGTTGAAAATCAAAATCGTTCAATAACCTTCGTAATCGGGATTCGGTTTTTGCAAGATTGTTATAGTGACGAAACTTTGAAAAAAATGAAGCTGATTGAAACCTAGGTTGGTTGATGTCAATCTCCCAAGGGTGCAAATAAAAAATAAAAGGTTGACGCTCTTTAGTATTTATCGACCTTAATGCCATCCTGGTGAACCAGTACGGAAAGAGACGAAAATAACCTCCTCCGGAAACCGGAAAGGGCTTCCCCAATATAACAGCCGTTGAAATGGGGTACTCTTTCAGATTGAGAGAGGAGTGAACATAAGGAAAGCGGGGAGAGCCCGGAATTCCGTAATTATCATGTACAATGGGAAAGATGCTCGAGTCATAGGAAAACCCAATTTCCTCAAGTATACCAAGCGCCCACAATGATTTTTTGGTAATGGAATAGCTGGGTGCCCGATAGCCTGATACGGGCTGTCCGGAGATGTCTTCCAACAGCGCTTTTGCCTTTCGCGTATCCTCACGAAACTCATCAGGGGTAAGCGAATATACTTTGCGATGCAAATAACTATGACATCCTATGGGGTGACCGGCATTAACAATGCTGCGCACCAACTGCGGAAACCTTTCTGCCACCCATCCCACAATAAAAAATGTGGCTTTTGTGTCATGCTCGCTTAGAATTTCTATAATCCTCGTGGTATTGCGGACAACACGAGATTCAAATCCATCCCACTGTGCTGGAGTCACATTTTTTTCAAAAGCTGAAACCTGAAAATAATCTTCAACGTCTATGGTGAGAAAATTTTTCAACTGTGATTACCGTGCAACCTTCAATAACACTTTATTTACCCCTTGCAAAAACACCAATCCAAGAATAAAGACAACCACCCCTGAGAAATCATGAAGAAACCCGCGCGCAACTTCAGGGCCATAGAATGAAGCCAACACAGCTGTTCCTGAAAGTCGAATCGTATTGGCAATTATAGCAATAGGCGCGGAAGAAAAAAACAAAATCCACTTTTGCCATTGATCAAGATTAGATAGCATTGCCAATGCCCCGCTCAGAGCAAACATTGTCACAAGAGATCGAAGTCCCGAACACGCATTGACGACTTCGAGGGTCATGTTGGCAAGGTGAAGGATATTTCCTTCACGAAAAATGGGTATGCCTAGGAACCTTACAACCTCGGCTGTGACTTCACTTGATAATAGCTGCATTGGAAAGGCTATCTTGTTCCATATGATAGCCGGTAAGGGTATCATAAATATGAGATACCCTATGGGAGGCAGCATCTTCTTTGTTATTGGCTTGCCAAATAAAAACAAGCTGCTACCGAGCAGTACCACAATGAGAGAAGTTCGCTTTAGAAAATATTCTGAACCTACAGAAGCGATGTATAATTGGCACAGGCCGGCAAGCACAACAAGCAGCCCCCAATTTGCCGGCTGGATGCCTATTGCCTTTATCTCGTGTCTCATCCTGTAAATGAGATAGCAGCTGATAACCGGAATAAAAAAACCGTGAGAATAGTCATCATTGACTTTCCAATCATAAACAAGATCAACAAACACTGGATAGTAAAGTATGCCTAAAGTGGTCAATACAAGCACAAGAATACAACTGGAAAACCGGTTTATTGGATTCGATATAATCGCCTGACTCACAGCCCACTCCCGGGTATGAACTTGTCCAATTCCGGCACTACTAATTCGGCAAACTCAGTGAGAACCTTTCGGACATTGTCAACATCACCATCAGGCACAGGAGCTATTAATCGCACAAACGTTCCATCTCTCCTTTTCTTCAAAACAGAATCCACAACAAGGTAAACTTTTTCCCAGTATTCCGAATAAATAATCCTCCCCCGATTTTGGTACCAATAGTACACTACCTGATATTCACTTCCGTTTCGGATAAGCAATTCAGAGATATTCACCGACCTCTTACTTCCCTTGGGAGTGATCTGAACTAAACCGGTAGTATCTATACCCCATCCACCGCCTGGAATACAATTTTTGGGAGAATGATACCCTGTACCGTTACCGACAGCTTCGTAAAAGGCAACATAGAAGTTTACGACTACACTATCAGATTTTGAATAATTATATTCTACATAATCGTCTACTCCTAGTAACTTTATGACCTCATCACTTGATTTTTTTGAAGAAAAAGCCTCCCATTCTTCAAGTACTAAAGGAAAATTTTCAAGCGGTCTTTTTATAGGCGTACGATTCACTCCATCAACACCTCGCAGTAATATCGCAGTCAATAGAAAAAGAAGGCAGAGGAGTATTACTCGGGGAAAAGAAAGCTTCATTTTTTCTCAGTAGACTACCATCTCCACAAGTCGGCACTCGCTGAAAGTGTAAATAAAATTCGATGATCATTATACTGATCACGATTAAAATCTCCATCGGAGACATAGTATGAATAACGCAACCGGGCATTGTAATACTTTAAAAAACCATAGGTTAGACCAGCACCGACTTCATAAATATCTCTTTCATAGGTGGTATCAAGAATTGACTCCTCATCGCTAGCTCCAGCATCTTCATCGTTCGTGGTCAATCTTTCTCCCTGGGGATTGAGGCTGGATTCCCACCAATATGTGGCAAACACATCTCCTGAAAATCCTTGTGTAAACTGGAGGTTGTAACTCGCTGTTGCCCTATAAGTATCTTTAAAACCAAAATCAGTCCGACTGCCGCTGAAGTTGCGGGTATCATATTTTTTTTCTATTAACACGTTCAGAGAAGAGTGGAGAAAACCACGACTAAACTCAAGGTAGACATTATAATCCCACTCCCCTTTAGCCCCTTCACCATCAACATACGTGGGGCCACCACCTATGGTCAAGTTTGTATGTGGGTCGAAATCATGGTCCCATCCAATCGTAAACTCATGAGCCCAGCTATCCCTCTGAATTTCATTATCGTACTGTGTACCGATAAAATTATAAACAAAAGGATAAGTATTGTTTGGGTCATTCAGGTAATCAAACCTGAGGGTTGCCCTGTATTCCTCCAGGTCTCCAGAAATGGGTTCATTCGTTTCCGGGTCGATAACATTATCGTCATACAGGCCCTTTACATAATCCAGAACAATTAAGGACCGATAGTTTGTGCTATACCGATAATCAAAGTTTGCGAAAAAGTTGTGCCGATCGAACTCCCTATAGTTGCTGTCGTCTGAATCATTGCGCAAAACTTTATAACCATATCCACCACCGACACTGTTCTCCGCCCCAAAAAAATAATCGGTCTGTAATCGTAAATTATTGGTCCAATAGCGTTGCCGCCCTTGATCTCTCGTTAATTCTTCACTAGGACTAATTTCCTGCGTACTTGTGTCGGGAGATGGTTGAGGCTCTTGGGTCTCGACAGACTCCTCCTGTTCGGCACTAGAAGCCGAGACACTCAAGCCTTCACTACCAAGACGTTGCACGGGGTCATCACTCTGCTGGAAATAATTGTCCAGCCTTACCGACCAGTGACGCGTGATAAATTTTTCGCCGAATATGTCGAGATAATGATCTACTTCGTTTTCCGAGGTCTTATCATCATACTTGAACACAGGCGCATAGCGAAAAGTATATGAATCTCTAATACCCTGAGATGTTACAGTCACTTCTGGCCATATACCGTACTGCTGTTTGTCCCCTTCGTCAGGATCAACCAGAGTGCCTTCACTAACCAGCTGTTCTTCACTATCGTATGATCTCTCCCAAAAATCCAGGCCAACACCTAAACTTCCGCTCACCACGGTTTGCCTTGCCATGGCTGGAGCGACAAGTAGCGCTACTCCCATTGCTGTCAGATAATATCTTTTCAATTTCAAGTACCTACCCTTCTTAATGCGCAACAATTATATCACCCGGCTTCACAATTATGTTCTTTTCCAAGTCCTTCCCTTTGAGAAAATCATCATAGTCAAACTTGAAGGTTTGACCTGCTTTACTATTTGATTTCTCCGCTTGCGAATCAGCTGAGTAATCCTGACGAATGACAGTAATCTCAGAGTTGGACCACTCATTGAATCCGCCGGCTTTGGCGATAGCTTTAACCACGGTAAGCGGAAAATCGAGATGAAATAATCCCGGATTCGCAACGTTCCCCATCATAGTGTATTGTCTGCTATTACTCTGAACTAGAGTCGTCGTCACGCTGGGGCTTTCATATATGGTGGAGTATACTTTTTGCAGGTAGTCCGCAAGCTGGGTCAATGTCATGCCGACCACGTAAACATCACCGACGTGCCTAAGCGATATTCGGCCATCCATCCTCACTTCGGTTCCGGTTCCACGGCCACGGATAAACTCTCCGCCTTGAATAATATCAGAGGTTGTTGAAGTAGGAGTAAGCCCACCGACCCCCATGGCCCCTTCTCCGTATATTTCAACATAGATGATATCGCGATAACCGATAACATACTCCTCATCGGCAACGTCCGTTGCTTGAGCACCCAATATTTCTCTTCGAAGCTGCTCCTTCATCGCCTTGTCAACAGGAGCATCGCTGGTTGATTCCGCGGCAGAACTCACCTGTGGTACTCCAACCTGGAAAAACAGAATAATGAAAATCCAAATCGCTAGAAACAACAGATTACTTTTCATCCTTCGCCTCCTTTTTACTCAAAATAAATTCCCGTACTCATCCTCTACAGGTAAGAATTTAGAGGATTACATATAGTTGTTCAATCAATAAAGAAATAATTGGTTATTAATTTGAACACCCCTTGCTATTATTTCATCTGGGACTCAGTCATCGGCATATTCAATAATCTCCTGAAAAGCAAACTTTTTTTTTCTCTAACATTCTGATAAGGTACGTCATCAATTCTATTACTTTTCCCATATCTGACGGGGGTACCATGAAAGTTAGGGAGATTGGATATTTCACTATATCAGCTGTGATCATTGCTTTTTTCCTGCTCGCATCAGGCTGTAAGGACAATGCGAAAAACGGTGAAACGCAGTACAAAAAGGCGATGGTCTACATCGATGAGTCCAAGGAAAAGGAAGCAATCATCGAACTCCGCAATGCCATCCAAATCGATCCTAAGTTTGCCGAGGCACGCTACCAGCTCGGATTGCTGTATCTCAAAAACGGCTACCCCCGCCAGGCTTTTGGTGAGTTTCAGCGGGTCTCCACCCTTGATCCGAACAACTTAGACGCCAAGATCAAGACGGCTGAATTTTACCTTCTGGGCCAAAAACACGACGAAGCAAGAAACGCCATTGAAGGAGTTTTAACCAAAGATCCTAAAAATATAGACGGACTGGCACTCCTTGCTAACCTGGAACTCATAGAGGGAAATACCGGGCCCGCTCTTGAAAATATTATCAAAGCGATAACTCTTGCCCCGGAACTAGATCGTCTCTACATCATTCAAGGGAAAGTGTTGGCAGAGACGAGGCAGTTTAAAGAGGCGGAGGCCTCAATGATCAAGGCATTAACGTTGAACGGTGAGAAACAGGCAAATTACACTACTCTCGTCTCTTTTTATACCAGTCAACAACAGTATAATAAAGCAAACGAGGTGCTGCAAGCCATGGCTACCGCCTTTCCGCAATCTTCACAACCATACTTGCTGATGGCATCCCTTTCCATGAGAAAAGGAGAAATTGACACTGCCGAACAGCACCTTCGTAAGGCGATGAAAATCGATCCGAACAACGCTGGGCTGATAGTCTCGACAGGAGATTTTTTTAACAAGCAAGGAAAAAATGACGAAGCAGAAAAGCTGTATAAGCAAGCTATTGACCTGTCCGATAGTCCCGAAAACATAAAAGCCAAACTTGCCAATTTTTATTTTGAACAACGTCGGTTTGATGAAGCAAAACAGGTGATCGAAGCAATCTTCAAAACCAATCCTAAAAACGGCGGTGCCAAATTGGTAGAGGCAAAATTCCTCCTCAAAGATGGGCAATTTAACGAGGCTCTCGATATAACTTCCCAATTGTCGAACAAATACCCTAATTGGGGCGAGGTTTATTTTGTTAAAGCCATGGCTCATAACAGCCTAAAGGAATCAGACCTGGCCAAAAATGCGTTCCTCAAAACGGTAGAGAAAAACCCTAGCCATGCCAAGGCTCGCACCATGCTTGCGCTGCTTTTCCTGCGTGAAGGAGATTTTGCCGAAGCAAAAAAGGAGGCCGCTATCGCCTTAAAGATCGATCCGAAGAACTTTCAGGCCGCGATGCTGCTAGCGAAAGGGGTTTTGTTTTCCAAAGAGTTTGAAAATGCAAAACGAATGCTCTCCGAGTTGGATTCAAAAGTACCTAATAATACAGAAATTTTAGGCAACCTTGGCCTAGCCTACCTGGGCCTTGATCAACCGGAAAAAGCTAAGGAAACATTTGAGAAGATTATGGCTGTGCAGCCGGGTAACGCTAAGGCTTTCACCTTCTTGCTTAAACTCTCCCGGGAAGCAGGCCAGGATAAAGATACACTGATCACCATGACCCGTGAGCAGATAGACAAAGCACCGGACAGTGCTGGCCTGCAAATCCTCTTTGCCAACTTGATGCTCAGCTCCAACAAGCCCGAAGAGGCGCTGAAAGCGTATAAATTAGCCCAAGAGCTTGACCCGCATAACCCTCGGCCCTACACGATGAGTGCTATGATCCTCAACAAGCAGGGAAAGACGGCTCAGGCTATTACTGAGTATGAGGACCTGCTGGCGAAAAAACCGGATAACATTGGCGCCTATATGGGCCTTGGGGCAATCTACGAGCAAACTGGCAAAACTGAACGGGCTAAGGAGAACTACCGTAAGGTGCTAAACCTAAATCCCAACTTTGCCCCGGCTGCCAACAACCTTGCCTGGTTAATTGCTGAAAGTACAGATCCCGACCTTGGGGAAGCTCTTCGCTTGGCCATGATCGCCAAACAGGAACTGCCAGATAATGCGAACATCATCGACACCCTCGGTTGGGTGCACTTCAAGCGCGGGTCGTATACACTCGCCAGGAACGAATTCGAGCAGGCGGTGGAAAAGGACAGCAACAATACAATTCTGCGGTACCACCTTGCCCTTGCGCTGCATGGCGAAGGAAAAACGGACGAAGCCATTGAGCAGATGAAGCAGGTGGTGGAAAGCCAGCAAGAGTTCAAAGAAAAGGCCGACGCAGTTGAAAAGCTCGAGAAATGGCAGCAGTCATAGCCCTTATCCCACCCAGTAATACGCGGTAGAGGAATGTATGGACAAGAGCAAAAAAGTGCTCGGCAAAGAGGAAATTCAGCAGCGTGTAGTGCAGCTTGGGCAACAGATCACCAAAGATTTGAGCGGAAGAAAAGTTGTCCTGCTTGGCGTGCTCAATGGTGCATTTATCTTCCTCGCTGACCTCTGTCGGGAAATCAAGTTGGATCTGGAGGTTGACTTTATTCGGGTGGCCAGTTACGGCAATTCAACCCATTCTTCCGGTACCATCCGCCTCTCTAAACCAACAGAGCTGGACCTCGCCGGTAAGGATGTGGTCCTGGTTGAAGATATTGTGGACACCGGACGCACCATGGCGTGGCTGATTAATCATTTTTCTGAAATTGGCGCCAATTCGGTTAAAGTGTGTACCCTTATTGACAAAAAGGAGCGCCGCACCATCGATGTTGAGGTGGATTATGTGGGATTTGCCCTCAATCGAGGATACCTTGTCGGCTACGGCCTCGACTGTGCCGAAATTTACCGTAACCTACCGGAGATTTTCTCCCTTGATGGATAAAAACGCTGCCTTATTTTGTAAGTGAAGCAAAAACCATACTCTCTATTTTCAACCAACGAACAGGCATATGAACACAGTTAAAACTTTCATTCTCATGGCGGCGCTTACCGCTCTGTTCATGGTGGCCGGGCAGGCCATGGGCGGACAACAAGGAATGGTTATCGCGTTACTGATAGCATTGGGGTTGAATTTTTTTGCCTACTGGAACTCCGATAAAATGGCGCTGTCCATGAACCGGGCCCGTGAGGTGTCTGCAGCAGAAGCTCCGGACCTGCACGAAATGGTGGCCTCACTGGCGGCCCGTGCGCAACTGCCGAAACCCAAGGTATATGTGGTCGACAACCCGACTCCCAACGCCTTTGCCACCGGCAGGAACCCCGAGCATGCTGCAGTGGCGGTTACCACCGGTATTATGCAGGTGCTCAACCGGGATGAACTGGAAGGAGTGCTTGCCCACGAGCTCGCCCATATTAAAAATAGGGATATCCTTATAGGCTCGATTGCAGCGGTAATGGCAGGTGCCATCTCCTACCTGGCCACCATGGCTCAATGGGCGATGATCTTTGGTGGTCGGAATGATGAAGAAGGCGGCAACCCGATTGTTGCCATCGTCATGATGATCGTTGCACCGCTGGCGGCTTCACTCATCCAGATGGCCATCTCACGCAGCAGAGAATACATCGCCGATGCCACTGGCGCTGAGATCTGTGGGCATCCTCAATCGCTGGCCAACGCTTTGCACAAGCTCTCCAGTGCCAACGAACGACTGCCAATGAATGTCAACCCAGCCTCAGCCCAGATGTACATCGTTAATCCGTTGAAAGGCGGTTCCATTGCCAACCTGTTTTCCACCCATCCCCCAATGGAGGAACGAATCAGGCGCTTGATGGCAATGCGCTGATGAGGCTGGCAAAGGCAAGCGGATCAAGGCATCCTCTTCCCAGGAGGATGCCTCCTACCCCCTGCATTGTGAAAATCTGACTGCTGTTTTTCTGATTCACCCCACCGCCGTAAAGGATCAGCTGCTGGCCTACTTTTGGTGCAATACCAGCTACAGCCTGCTCTATGGAGTGGTCGCCATGAGCCCGCTCCAGCTGTTCTGCATCCTTTGGGGTATAGGCCCACCTGATGCGCAATACGTCTGCAGTATCGAATATGGCAGTTTGTTGCTGTACGTTGTCCCGATCGATACAGACAATGGGAATCAGCTCCTCGGCAAGCGACTCGTAAACCTGCTTGGCCACGTCCTGCACACCTTCGTGAAAATAGTGGCGCCGTTCCCGGTGACCGATAAGCGTATATTTGGCCAGTCCCTGCAGCCAGGCAGCCGGGGTTGATCCTGTATAACTCCCCTGCGGGTAGGCCGAAACACCTTGGGATGCCAACTCGATGCCATTGAGTGAGCCAAGCAGCTGCCCTACCTCCTGCATGCATAAAAACGGAACAGCAATCACTACCTCGACGCCTTCAACCGGCCGATACGCACTTGCAAAGGCCTCGCACCAGTCCCTTGCCCGCTGAGGAGAAAAATTCGCCTTCCAGTTTGCTAAAACCAGCTTGTTCTCTGTTGTTTGGGAATTCATAAATCTTCCAAATCTTGAAATGTTAAGAACGTCCCCGAAATTTTGAGGACCTTATTGCGGTTCTGGTGGCCGGAATGGAGGGTGATCGCGGATTTGGGGAGGTGCAGCAGTTTGGCAAAAAAAGCGATCAGGGCCTTGTTGGCCTTACCGTCCACCGGCGGGGAAGTCAACCGGACTTTGAGGGCCTCTCCATGAAGCCCGACCACCTCGTTCCTACTCGCCCGTGGCTGCACATAGACCCGCACCAGATAATACCCCTCCCCCTCCACCAACCAGGGACGTTCTTTACTTTTCAACTTTCCGGCTACTGCAGGGCCATGGCGATCTGCTGGAGAGTGGGCACCAGAAAAGACTGCAGAAAAATCACCCCGAAAATCAGAATCATGGGGCTCAGATCAAGCCCACCCATGGGCGGTAAAAACCGCCGGATACGCGACAGAACCGGCTCAGTCACCTGGATGAGAAAACGGACAATGGGGTTATAAGGATCGGCATTGACCCACGAAATGACTGCACGGCCAATCACCACCCATATGTAGACACTGAGAACAAAATTGATCAATTTAGCAACAGCCAGAATGAAATTACTAAGCATAAACATAAAATAACCTTTTGTTTCTTTTAGTTACAACATCCGCCTGCATGCGGCGTCGAAAAGGGAGACAAACGCGTATCATGCAACCCGGCTTCCGGGAGCGATATCGCCGGCCAGGGTGGAGAGCACCAGTTTTTCGGTGCCATCATCCAGTTGCTGTTTGGCCGCCAGGACCATGCCCTGGGACAGTACCCCTCGCAGCTTGGCCGGTTTGAGATTGGCTACAATGATTACCAGTTTGCCAATAAGCTCCTCAGGGGTGTAATATTCAGCGATTCCAGCGACAATGGTTCGTTCTTCATGGGCCTGCACCGTGAGCTTGAGCAGCCGATCGGCTTTGGGAATCCTCTCTGCGGCAGTAATCTTTGCCACCCGCAGTTCAAATTTACCAAATTGCTCAAAGGTGACCACCCCTTCCTCAATGGCGGGAGCCTCTGCCTTTGCCTTCTTCTTGGGCGGAGCCGGTTTGGCCTGCTGCTTTTTCTTGCGTTCGATCCGTGGAAACAGCTGCTTGGGCGAAGAAATGGCGGTACCCGGAACACTACCGCCCCACCTCCCACCTTCCGGCAAGGTGGCCGATGCCAGCGTTTCATCCATGCCGAGGGCGGCAGCCATCTTCTCTGTCGCCTCAGGCATCACCGGACGGAG
This sequence comes from Desulfogranum aggregans, assembly GCF_055398265.1. NCBI lineage: Bacteria > Pseudomonadati > Thermodesulfobacteriota > Desulfobulbia > Desulfobulbales > Desulfobulbaceae > Desulfogranum > Desulfogranum aggregans. The sequence goes on from NZ_AP042447.1 coordinate 2,765,666, forward strand.
TACCAGGGTGATAATGCGCAGGGTTTCAGCCAGCGAGTAGAGTACATTGTTTAACCGCAGTTGCTGGTCCTGCTCCTTGGCCAGCTCCCAGGGGGCATTGGTGACAATATAGCGATTGAGCAGGCCGATGACCTCCCACACCGTTTGCAGGGCCTTGTGAAAGTGAAAATCCTGCATGTTGGCCTGGTAGGCAGCGACCATGGTTTGGGTAGCCTGGATGAGTTCACGATCGGCCGCGGTCTCCTCGTCCTTTGCAGGAGCAGGCAGCCTGCCGTCGGCATATTTCGCCACCATGGTCAAGGATCTGGAAAAGAGATTACCCAGATCATTGGCCAGATCGGAATTCTGACGGGCAACGATGGCCTCGGTGGAAAAGGAGGAGTCCAGACCAAAGCTCATCTCACGAAGCACGAAATAACGCACCGTATCCACGCCATAGGCCTCGATCAACTCGCCTGGCCGTACGACGTTGCCGATGGATTTGGACATCTTGGTTTCATCCACATTCCAGTACCCGTGCACATGGAGGCGTTTGTAGGGAGGCAGCCCCATGGCCTGAATCATGGTCGGCCAGTAGATGGCGTGAGGCTTGAGGATATCCTTGGCAATCACATGCTCGGCCACTGACCAGTATTTCTCAAATTCCGGCCCATTCGGATACCCAATGCCGGTCAGGTAGTTGATCAGGGCGTCAAACCAGACGTAAGTGACAAATTTTTCATCAAACGGCAGCGGGATTCCCCAGGTAAGGCGCGAAGTGGGTCGGGAAATACAGAGGTCTTCCAGCGGCTCACTGAGAAAAGCGAGCACCTCGTTGCGGTAGCGCTCCGGAGTGATATACTCGGGATTGGCCTTGATATGGTCCACCAGCCAGTCCTGGTATTTGGACATGCGGAAAAAATAATTCTGCTCGGATATCTGCTTGGGTTCCACCTGATGGTCCGGGCACTTGCCGTCAATCAGTTCTTTTTCTGTGAGAAAACGCTCGCATCCCCGGCAGTAATGGCCTGAGTACTCACTGAAATAGATGTCCCCGTTATCGTATACCTGCTGCAGGATATTCTGCACCGTCTGTACATGATCCGCATCAGTGGTACGAATGGTGTAGTCCTGGGCAATGGAGAGCTTGGGCCAGGTTGCCTGGAATTCGGCAGCAATCCTGTCCACATAGTCGCGGGGCGATACGCCCTCTTTTTCTGCGGCTTCGACAATCTTTTCACCGTGCTCATCGGTGCCGGTCTGAAAACGAACGTCATCGCCACAGAGCCTGCGAAAGCGGCTGTAGGTATCAGTGACAATGGTGGTATAGGCATGCCCGAGATGCGGCATGGCATTCACGTAATAAATCGGGGTAGTTACGTAGGTACTCATGGAAAGTTGTATGTATGGGTTAAAGGGAAAACGGGAGGATTGCTCACTGCTCCTGATCTTTTTTCCTGGATTTGGATGCTGCCCCTTTTTTCCCCTGTCCTTTGCGCGTTGAGGGCTTGTGCACCGCCTCGGCTGCACGCCATTCCTTTTCCTCAAACACCCGTTCTTCTCCTTTACTGCTCAGGCCCAGAAGCGATCCGGTCAACGGCAGCTGCCGGATGACCTTGTACACCTCTCCCTCATAGCGGATGGACTTACCGGCTCGGGGCATGCCGCGCTTCATGGTGCGGTAATTATCGTATTCATAGGTCAGGCAGCAGAGCAGTCGGTTGCACAGTCCGGAAATTTTTGAGGGATTTAGCGGCAGATCCTGGGTCTTGGCCATCTTGATTGATACAGACTCAAACTTATTCCTGAATCAGTGGCGCGTAGGCGACACTACTCTTTTTGAGCTTGTCACACATTTTTTTTGACTGCAGCTTGCTTATCTGCCACCCGTTCCATTGGCAAATATCCGCTGGAAAAAGATGATCTTTGAAAATCCGACGTAAATTTCATAAAAAGAGCAAACCTCTCCTGTCCGTTGGCCGTTTTGGCTCCTGCAATCAGCTTAGGTGCCTTCAAGTAGCCGGTCATAGAGACTAGAAAACGCCAGATAGGCTGGACAGTAACTGCTGAAGCGTAATCGTAACCTGCGACCACTGCGGATTATGCGGGCTGCCAGGTAGATTAACTCCTGAATAACGGTTTTCAATCGTCTCCGCTTGGCAGGGTGTCGCACCGGTGAATTATCGCCCAATAACCCCAACTGTCCAATAAAGCGGAGGATGTTGTATGCAAAGGCACCCAAGGCCATCACGGCTTTATTGGTGGCAAACTTACCGCTTGGCAACCGCTCAAGGTCCAGATCGGTTTTGAACTCACTATGGAACTGCTCGCTGAGCCCATGATTTTTGTAAAGATTGATAATTTTCGCTGCAGGCTGATCCAGATTGGTCCACCAACCGTCAATGGTTATGTCGGGAGCGAGCAGCATCTGCCCATGTTTATCGATACGCCGTTCCGTTACCCGGACGATCTTGGTAAAAACAAATGTTTCGTCCTCGAATTGCTGACGTTTGCTAACAGTTATCGTTGCAACTTTTTTGCCTGGCCGTGGTTCGACGACCTGACCTTCAGCAAAAGCCTTTCTGCACAGCTCACCGGTGTCTTCGTTTCTGGGATTCCATTTGATAATGTATGAGACGTCTTTGGCCTTACGCAGCAAAACCCGATTTTCAATGGCATCATGGGCCGAATCAAGGCGCACCAGCAATTTTTTGCTGGTCAACTGACGGGCTTTGGCCAGGACCCTTTTCATAAAAGCAGGAAAACCTTCCTGGCTATGCTGACTCCCGGGACGAAGCTCGACCTCAAGGCACCACCCTTCCTGGCCGATGTAAGCGGCAATGGGGGCATAACCGTCACATCCCTTATAGGTGCGGCTGACCTGTTCTTTTTTCGTGCCGGAGTTGTCCTGGGGAAAAACGTCAGCATCAAGAGGAATGTGCCCAGTCTCCACAGGGCTCAGCGGGACCTTGGTATTTTTCAACAGAGTGATGGAGCATTTTTCAGCAATGGCAAGATACGCCTCTGGCTTCAGGTCAAGGCGCTGTCTCAGCCGTTCGGCTGATGGGACATCGGTAATTCCCAATGCATTTTTAAAATATGTATCCTCTCTTACAGGGGTCACTGCTTCATAATCACTCTTGCCCAGACAAAGGAGGCCGAGGTAGCTGCGTAAAAGGTCTGCGTCAGAGATAACATTGGCATGCTCTTTTATCTTACGGCCAACAGTACGCGACATCTCGCTGAACTTGTTGATACACAGGCCAACCAGGGCCAGGCCTGAATGGCTGGTATAAAATTCATCGTTGGATTGCTCAAGAATGAAACGTTTCATTTTTCACCTGTCGAGTGAGTTTTTCGCACAGGTTATTATTGCACTTTTTGTGCTGAAAAAACGATATGTTAATTGAAGAAAAAAGCAGTTTTTTCTGCAATATCGTCACGGATTAAGGTTATTTAAAAAACTCGAACAGCACAGCTCGCGCCCGCAGGAGCCAAGTCCGCCGATCATTTGGGTTTCATGGCGAACACCTATCTGGCGCATTTCCACCCTGGTCCTGAATTCCTGGACCAGAATTTTTACCAGTTCTCGAAAATCGACCCGATTTTCCGCAGTGAAATAAAAGATAATTTTCGAGCCATTGAAAAACCGCTCCACCCGGACAAGCTGCATGGGCAAACCGAGTTGCTCCACCTGTTGTCGACAATAATTGAAGGCCTCCATCTCCTGATGGGGAAGCAGGTGATACTGCTGCTGCTCCTCCGGGGAAAGGTGCCGGGTGATGGAGTAGCTGACAGGACGTCCAAGGCCAGGGTTGACCAATCCTGCTGCCCTGCCCACCACCGTTGCCGGCTCGCTGCCATGATCGGTCTTCACCATGACTGCCTGACCGTGATGCAGGTCGTCGAGTTCAGTTTCGGCGGTAAATTCCTGCCCTTCCTGACGAAAACGAATCCTGAAAAAACGGCTTTCGCCGGCAGACTCCGGTTCCGTGTCGGTGGGGAATTGCTGTTCGTCCAAATCAGCCATACACATTCATACCGTAGGGGCAAGGGCGGAGAGGTTAGAGAGTTACTGAGGATACCCAATGATCTCCAGCATTAAGACCTCACATACCAGTCCCCGGTTACAGTTCCTGGCAAGCGCTTTTTCCGCGAGGTCAACGGCCGCTATCTTAGCAGAAAGCTGATCCAAATTCCACAGTTCTCTTGCCGCAGCCACAGGAGCGGACTGTGCAGCTTGCGGCACCACGCCGGCAACAGCCTTCATCACATCCTTGAAAAAGAGCCGAAAGAGCTGCAACAGCACCGGCAAAGGTTCCTTGAGCGCGCCCATCTCAGCGGCTATACCCAGCGCCCCCTCCACTCTTTCGGCCTCGCTTGGATACCGGCGCACCATCTGCTCCAAAACCTCGGAGTAGAGCGTGAGCACCCCCTCTGTTTCAAGGATCAGGGCCTGTCCCGGACAGCCGTCGGCCAGGGCGGCCAGCAGGCGGGCATGCTCTTCGCCAAGCTCGGGCTGGTGCGCAACAATGACCGCTGTTGCGGCATCTGGGGAGAGGGGAAAAAACGGAATAACCTGGCACCGGGACACAATCGTTGGCAGCAGCGCCTCAGCAGAAGAGGCAAGCAGGAGAAAAAGGTTTCCCGGAGGCGGCTCTTCAAGCAACTTCAGCAGGCTGTTGCCAGCCTCCCGGCGCATGGTGTGTACCTCCTCAAGCACCACCACCCGGTACCCTTTTTCAAAAGGTGCATAGACAAGTGCCTCTTTAAGGGCTCGAATCTGATCAATTTTTATGGCTGCCCCCTGCGGAGCAATGCGGATGAAATCCGGATGATTGGAGGAACGGAATTTTATGCACCCCCCACACTGCCCGCAGGGTCCTGCCACGCTGTCTCCGGTACAAAACATCTGGGCGGCAAAAGCCATGGCCATGGTTGTCTTACCGACACCATCGGGCCCGGAAAAAAGGTAGCCGTGGCTCAGGCGATTGCTCGCAAGCGCCCTGGCAAGGAGGGCTTTGGCCTTGTGTTGCCCGCGGATGTGGTCAAAGAAAGGGGTATCCATGCCTGGCTGCCCACTGCACGCTTTTACCGCTGAAAAAAAAACGAATGGCTAAAACAGTGACTGTTGCTTCTGTTTGGCCTGCCCATTAGTCAGCGGCACACGTTTGCTCCTGGTTGCTGGTTGCTTGATCATGGCATGTGCTTCGCCTGGTGCCGGTTCAGCACTCTCTCCACAGGCGCGCAAATAGAGAAAGCGTTCCAACGGACGCTGGTAGGCGGTCCACTGCCAGCCCGGTTCTTCCATCTGTTCACATAACTGCTCCATATAGTTCATCTTGGCGTCCATATCGTCAAGGTGATGCAGCAGCATGGCTTCCGGGGTCATCGGCAACACCGGCGAACCAAACTCCAACTGTCCATGATGACTTAATATGAGATGAGCTATCTGATCGATCAAGGCCGCATCAATATCGCCTATCGTGCGGGCGGCCTCCCGGACCATTTCCACCCCCAGCACCAGATGACCGACCAGCCGTCCCTGGTCAGTGTATTCAATGGGCATACGGGTAAAATCAAACTCTTTTATCTTGGCTATATCATGCAAAAGCGCCCCGGCGACCATTAGATCACGGTCAATCAGCGGGTAGTGTTCTGCTGTCTTGACCGCCATACCAATGATGGACAAGGTATGCTCGACCAGGCCACCGATATAGGCATGGTGCATTTTCTTTGCAGCCGGAGCGTGGACAAACAACTCCAGTGTTTGCCCCTGAAAAATCTCCAGAAGCAGCCGCTTAAGCTGTTCATTGGCGATACCGTTGACCCGTGCCAGCAACTCGGCCTCCATCTCCGAGAGTGATCTTTGGCTGGCAGGCATGAAATCCTCAAGCCTCACCTCCTCTGCCGAGACACGTTCCAGGGAGGTCAACCCAAGCTGGAGTTCATCGCGAAAGGATTTTGCGGTGCCGTTCACCATGATCACCTCGCCGACAGCGGCCGCAGGATCATACTGCACTGCATTCTCCCACAGCCTGGCCTCTATCTCACCGGACTTATCCATTAACCCGAGTGCCAGATAGGGTTTTCCAGCCTTGGTCTCGGCCAGGTTTTTGCGGGCCACCAGGAAAATATCGTTTACCTGCTCTCCCTGCCGAAGCTCAGTAATAAATTTCTTTTTCACTCTGTTACGGTCCATGGGCACAGCCTACATCGTCTACACGTTAAAAAGAAAATGGATGCAGTCGCCGTCTTTGACCACATATTCCTTTCCTTCGGCGCGCAGCAGCCCTTTGCTCCTCGCCGCAGCCTCTGAACCGCAGGCGATATAATCTTCATAGGCGATGACCTCTGCCCGGATGAATCCCCGCTCGAAATCACTGTGTATCTTGCCTGCTGCCTGGGGGGCTTTGGTCTCTCGCGGGACGGTCCACGCCCTGGTTTCTTTCTCGCCGACCGTGAAAAAGGTAATCAGATTCAACAGCTCATAGCCGGCATGGATAAGACGGTTCAGGCCCGGTTCGCTCATGCCGAGATCTGTGAGAAACTCCTCCTGTTCATCCGGCTCCAGGAGGCTCAACTCCTGCTCGATGGCTCCTGCAATGGTAACGATGGAGGCATTCTCCTCCCTGGCAGCCGCGGCCAACCGCTCGACATAGGGATTACCGCTGCCAAGGTCTTCTTCGCTCACGTTGGCCACATAGAGGACCGGCTTGGTGGTCAACAGGAACAGTTCCCTGAGCACCCGCTTTTCCAGGTCACTCTCTGCCACCACGGTTCGCGCTGGTTTTCCCCCATTGAGGACATCCAGGACCTTTCCCAGAAAGGCGGCCTCGGCAATGGCCTGTTTATCGCCGGACTTGGTCTGGTTTTTGGCTTTGACCAGCCGTCGCTCGACCGTTTCCATATCCGCCATGACCAGCTCCATGGAAATAACTTCCAAATCGCGCAAGGGGTCCACATCTCCATCTACATGGACAATATTATCGTCTTCAAAACAGCGAACCACATGCAAAATGGCATCCACCTGACGAATATGGCCGAGAAACTGGTTGCCCAGCCCCTCTCCCTGACTGGCTCCCTTGACCAGACCGGCAATATCGACAAATTCCATTTGCGTCGGGACCTTGCTCCGGGTCTGTACCAGGTCGGCCAAGGTATCAAGCCGCACATCAGGCACAGGGACCACGCCGACATTCGGTTCTATCGTGCAAAAAGGATAATTTTCCGCATCAATGGCTGCGGCGGTCAGCGCGTTGAAAATGGTCGATTTGCCTACATTCGGCAACCCGACAATACCACATCGAAAACCCATAACTTCCTCTATCTACAGCGGGACAATATATTACATCTACAGCAAGACAGTATACTGCAGCACCTCAATTTTCATCCACGGCCATGTATCTTCTTGCCCGCAGACAGTTGACTCCAGTATACTATAGCGAGTACCAGAATAAATGTGCCACCTGTGATACACAGCCCAAGGCCGTTTTGCAAGCAGTTATGCACTGCAGCGAACCATAATCCCTCTCTGCTGAAAGGGTTGCCTCACACGACCCTACCAAAAAACTCAACGGTTTTCATGACCCCTGACCTGCTGATCACCAACATCCGCCTACTTCCTGGTCCCGCCAGGATGCCTGCTGAAGGGCCGGGCTTCATCGTCATCGACCAGGGCAGGATCATCCAGACAGGGTCAATGGAGCAGTGTCCTCCTCTTGCCGCACGGACAACCCTGGACGGACATGGACAGCTGGCCATGTCCGGCCTTGTCAACGGTCACTGTCATGCCGCAATGACCCTGTTCCGGGGTCTGGCTGATGACCTTGCACTTGGGGACTGGCTGCATAACCATATTTTTCCGGCAGAAGCCCTTTATGTGCAGGAGGAAATGGTGTACCACTGCAGCAAGCTCGCAGCAGCAGAAATGCTGCTCAGCGGGATCACCACTGTTGCCGACGGCTATTTCTTTGCCGATGCAGTCTGTCGCGCCTTTGTCGATGCCGGCATACGCGCTGTCCCTGCACAGGCAGTGGTTGATTTCCCTGCTCCGGGTGCTCCCGATCCATCCCGGGCAGTTGCCGAGGGAGCGGCATTTATTAGACGATGGGCAGGCAACAACCCGTGCATTACCCCGGCGGTCTTTGCCCATTCACCCTACACCTGTTCCGTAAAAACACTCACCGCCCTGAAACGCGTTGCCAGCGATTGCGGAGTACCGTTTTTTATTCATGTAGCCGAAACCAAAGCCGAGTACGACGCCATTTCTGACCCGCAGGGGCGGAGTCCGATCCAACACCTGGAAGCCATTGGCGTCCTTGACGAACTCACCATCTGCGTTCACGCGGTATGGGCAGACGACCAGGACATGGACATTCTTGCCCGACATGGATGCAGTGTCATCACCTGTCCTCAGAGCAACATGAAACTGGCCTCCGGCATCGCCCCGCTCCAGGCCATGCACACGCGAGGAATTCGGCTTGGGATCGGCACGGATGGAGCGGCTTCCAATAACGGCCTTGACCTGTTCAGGGAGATGGATATCTGCGCAAAACTCCACAAGCTTCCGCGTCTGGACCCTGTCGGTGTGCCTGCAGCAGCAATACTGGAGATGGCAACCAGCGGCGGCGCTCAAGCCCTTGGGCTCGGCGGGCATGTCGGCTCCCTGGTTCCCGGCAACAGCGCCGACATCATCCTGGTTGATATCGATCAACCGCATTTGCAGCCATTCTACAGCCCGAATCTGCTTGTTTACGGCGCCAGCGGCAGCGATGTCCGGTCGGTTATCGTCAACGGCAGGCTGGTCGTTCGGGAGCAACAACTGCTTACTTTTGAACTCAATGAGACCATGGAATATGTACGCACCCTCGCCTCCTCCATCCACTAGCACCTCAAATGCCACCTCCGGCTCACCGCCGGTGCGCGGAAAAGGGAGAGACATGCTCAGGCAGTGGACGGCCCGGCTGCCGCTTATTTTTCTTTTCGCTTGCTTGCTTCTGCCAGCACTGCTGTCGGCGCAGGAGCGCCCCTCTGCAACCATTGACATCGACTTGAAGAGAACAGCAAAAAGCACCCTGTTCAACCGGGTAGCTCTTCTCCCCTTCACCGGCCAGTATTCCGATCTCCCGCAGCTGCGCAAGGTACTGTTTGAGGAGCTCGACCGGATCGGTAAATACGATTTGATTGCTCCCAGCCAGGTTGACTTTCTCCTCGACCGACAAGCACCGGAAAAGGATAACGAACACCACTCGTTTACCGCTTCCACGGTCATTGATGCCGGCAAAACCCTCCACGCCAGAGGGATCATCACCGGCAAATTCAGCCACCTGGAGGCCAGTTCCAACACTGAAGCCACTATCAGCGCCCATTCTCGCCTCCTCATCGAACTCTGGGACATCCACTCCGGGCAGAAAGTCTGGACCATCCTCATCACACTCTCCGAAGCAAACGATGACCCCGCCTTGGACAGCACCGCTTTTCCCAATGCAATCGGCGAGGCAGTGAACCTCCTGCTCGACAATCTGCTGCAAATGGGGGCAATCTACTCCCCCAGAGTACCGGCGCCCACCATCCTCTCCACCCAGGGAGGAATACGTACAATCAGGGTTCTCCTTCAACCGGCCCCCGGGTACATCCACAGCGCCTACCAGCTGCTCAAGGCAGACAGCCCGAAAGGAATCTTCATTCCCCTCGGCGCTCCCGTTCCGAATACGACCCCGCCGCTGGTACTGGAAGACAATCAGCTCCAGGATGCGAGCACCTACTGGTATACCGTCATCGGCATCAATCCGCAGGGACTGGCCTCCATTCCCCGGCCACCCTTTGCCATTACCACCAGAGGCCGCCCCCAAGCGGTCACCAGTGTCAATGCTGCAGGCAACGGACTCCGCCAGATCCACCTGTCCTGGGAGCTCAGCCCGGACCCGGATATCGTCGGCTATGCCATTTACCGCAAAGATAAGGTGAACGGGCATTTGATGAAAATCTACGAGACTGACAACCGGGACCAGCAGAGTTACCTGGATCGCGGGAGCGCCAAGTCATACGAACGGTACGGCAAGCTTGCCGACAACACCCGGTATTACTACATCGTGCGCAGTAAAAACAAAGTCAGCGTGGAAAGCGACGACTCCCCGGTAGCCTCGGCACTAACCAAAGGCGCCCCGCCGCCGCCCACCCGGCTGCAGGCGATTGACAACCTGCCGCGTCAGGTTTCGCTCTCATGGAAAGAGAGCAGCGACCCGCACACCCGAGGCTACGCCCTGTTCAGGGCAACCAAACAGGAAGGCCCCTACGAAAAGGTCACCTTCATTGAGGGCAGGCTGACCAAGGAAACCGTTGATCGTGGTTCCTCCTCTACCCCCCTGCAAGACAATACCCGCTACTACTACAAGATGCAGGCCGTCAATGTTGTCAACACCTCTTCAATGGATTCGGCCGTTGTTTACGCAACAACCAAACCGGTTCCCCAGGCGGTTGTCCCCGTTTCAACCCCTGAAAAACTGGTGAAAAAAGTGCAATTGGCATGGCAGGCCAACCCTGAATCCGATATCGCCGGGTACGAAATCTTCAGTGGCGACAGACCAGAGGGTGTTGACCGGAAAATTACGTCCCTCCCTGCAGATCGACGCACCTATACCCAAACAGGTCTCGGTGATGGACAGACTCTCTGGTATCGGATCCGCGCCGTTGATCACGACGGGCTACACGGCCACTTTTCGCCCCTGATCAGAAAAACGACCAAGCCGCTTCCCGCTCGTCCGGTGGAGTTGCGCGCCCGAATAAACGACTCCGCAGTGGTGCTTACCTGGCGAGCCAACAGGGAGGAAGACATCGATTTTTACAAGGTGGTTTCCGTCGGTTTTCTCAACAAAGTGGCAGGACGCCCGCAAACCAACCGTTTTCAGATACGGGAAGGACTTGAACCGGGCCGGGAATACCGCTTTCTGGTACAGGCGGTGGACAAGGACGGACTGGAGAGCATGCGCTCGGCAACAGTTTCCATCCGCTATCCTGCCGATAAAAAGAAACCGTAGGCCTTGCTGACAGGCGCTCTACTCGTCTCCCTGCCTGATGAGCGAGCGCAGCACCTGCAGGTTCTTCCGGTCTTCGGCCAGGTCCTTCTCCTTGGGGGTTTCCAGCGTCATGGGATGGCGGCGAAAACGGCTGTCATTGACCAGCAGGCGAAACCCCTCACAGCCGATGCATCCCTTGCCGATATGGGCATGCCGATCAACCCGGCTGCCGCACGGCTTTTTCGAGTCATTGAGGTGAAAGAAAAAAACCTTCTCCAGGCCCACTGAATCGTCCAGTGCGGAAAAGGTCCGGTCATACCCAGCGCGATCGCGCAGGTCATACCCTGCAGCAAACACATGGCAGGTGTCAAAGCAGACCCCCAAATGATCCCTGTAGCGGCTTTGCTGCAACAGCCATCCCAGCTCTGAAAAATCAGCTCCCAGGCTCGTTCCCTGCCCGGCGGTTGTTTCCAGCAACAGCCGGACTGCATGGCTGGTAATATCGGCCTTGGCCAGTGCCTGGTCCATGTTGATCACCACCCGCTCAAGCCCTGCCTCGACCCCGTCTCCACCGTGGCTGCCCGGATGAAGCACCACATAGGGTATCTCCAATTGTATGCATCGCTCCAACTCTGCGGCGAGTGCATTTACAGCCCGGGCCGCCTTTCCGGGATCAGGGGTGCCGAGGTTGATCAGGTAGGAGCCATGAGCAGCAACCGGCATACCACCGGCCGCATCCCAGCTCTGTCGGAAAGCGTCTACTTCCTCATCGGTAATGGGCGGCGCCTGCCACTGCCGTTGATTGCGGGTGAAAATCTGCAGCGACTCCCCGCCGACACTGAGGATACGCTCAAAAGCGAGATGCAGGCCGCCTGCAACCGATTCATGGGCTCCCAATAGTGGCACTGTGGTGCTCCTCCAAATCGTCTTCCCTGAAACGATATACCCGCATGGTTACATCTTCCACTGCTCTTCCAGGTAATCAAGACCGCTGTGGTTGGTCACATCCAACTGAATCGGGGTCACGGAAACATACCCATGGCGCACCGCCGACTCGTCCGTATTCTCTCCACCTGACCAGTGCACGGTTCCACCGCCGATCCAATAATGCTTTTTTCCCCACGGATCAAAGGTTTCCTGGATAGCATCCTTGTATACCCGTCTTCCCTGGCAGGTAAAACGGATTCCGGAAATTTGCCCGGCCGGCAACTGTGGAATATTGATATTCAGTAAACTGCCGGGCGGCAGCTTGAAGGCCAGCGCCATGGAAGCGAGCTTCCAGGCAACACCGGCAGCCACATCAAAATTATAGGGGTGATTTCCCGCCAGGGAGAAGGCCAGCGAGGGGATGGCATACATTGTCCCTTCGATGGCTGCGGACACCGTTCCGGAATAACTGATGTCATCACCCAGGTTTGCTCCAGGATTGATGCCGGAAACAATCAAGGCCGGCTGGCGGGGCAACAGCTTGTTCAGGGCAATAGTGACGCAGTCGGTCGGGGTGCCGTCCAGGGTGTAGACATCGTCCTCCAGCTGCTCAACCCGCAACGGCCTGCGCATGGTTATAGAATGACTGACAGCCGAGTTGTCCTGCTCCGGGGCAACCGTCACCACTTGACCCAGAGGAGCCACGGCCTCGCGCAGTGCCTTGAGCCCAGGGGCATTTACCCCGTCATCGTTGGTCACCAGAATAAGCGGTTGCTTCATTGTATTAGCTCTCCACCTGCGTTCGGACCGCAGCAAGAAACTCCTGAATCCGTTTGGCGTTGGCGCCAAAATCGCTCACCCCCACCCGGGAAGCGGATCGAACGTCTACCCGGCTGCCGGCATCGGTGGCCGTAACCCGGACAACCACGTCATCCTGAAAACGAAAAACAGCCGTCGTGGCAACGGCCTCAATCCTGCCGGCATCGGGATCTTGAGCCACCACTTCCCACCCCAAACGCTTGGCTGTTTCCAGACAGGCAGCATAGACCATGGGGACTGCCGCTCCAGACAGATACGGTTTTACCTGCGGATAGGCCGCCTCCTGCTGCGCTGCCACCTCGCCGCCCGGGTACTGCACACTATTCTGCTCCGGTTTCCTGGCTGCGGCAAGCACGGTGAAGGCGGGCGGGTTGACGGTATCAGTGGAGATGTCGTGTATCGGCGGCACGCCCCTGCTCTTTACCCCTAACACCAGCAGCGCTGCCAGCGGCAGGAGCGACAGGGCCACCGCCTTAACGCAGTGACCAGCGCCGTCGTGGTTTCCCTGCCTGAATTGCAGATACAAATACAGCAGGCTGAAAAAACCGATGACACCCATCAGCAAGCTGGCCACAGCCAGAGCAAGGAGCGCAGGACGCCAGGAAAGCAGGCTATACCTCAAGGCGAACACCCCTACGCCAAGGGCAAGCAAGAGTGCTGCCTGGCAAACCACCAGCCATCGGGTCCACCGTCCACTGCTCATTTTTTTACCTCGTTCTTGATCAAATAGTCGCGACCAGCAAACGGCACACCACAGGTGTCGACACCTTGCTGAAAAAAAGCGGCGGTTGCTTGCAACCTCACTTTCTGTTTCCTATAATCACCTACAGGGGAGAAAGACATCCCCCTCATGCACGACAGACCGCCGATGTAATCGATGGCCATACCCAGCGAAAACAGCCGCGGCAACGGCTGCCGATCGCTGAAAGCCACCATCTCCCACTATACTTAAGGCCGGAACGCTTTGCAACTTCCCGCTGCCAGCACCATATGTCCGATGCAAAAGGGTCACTGATCCTCAAATCCATCACTTCTCAGGAGCAGGAGGACGAGATTGTCGCCTACCTGCAAAAATATGCAAAAAACATCCCGCCAGAGGAGATACCCCAACTGCTGAGCAACTTGCCGATAGTGCTCTCCAGAAATGTTCCTGAACAGGTGGGAAGGAGGGTGGCGGCGGAACTGCGTCGACTCCATGCGGAAGTCGCTTTTCTCCCTGCCCCAGTGCAAGCGGCACCCAGCCCCTCTGCCGAGGAAAAGGATAATACTCAGGGAGAGGTCGGAGATGGCATAAATGGTCAGCGATCTATGGCCAGGAACCAGCTCTCCCGGTTGTACGGTCTGCTCCCTTCACGAGCCCTGGCCCGATTCAAGGAACTGCTCCTTCTCCTCTCCCTCCTGGCCATCGCCTGGCTGCTGAACTATACCGTAGCCTCCCAGTACCTTTTACTTGGTTTCTACAGTCTGCCTTCGGTTTTTGCCGCCTATTCCTTTGGCAGACGTCACGCCGTGCTCACTGCTTTTGCCAGCATCCTTCTGGTCAGCCTGATCTACCTGATCAATCCCCACCGATTTGATACTTCCGACCCTGTGGGCCTGGGAGGAGCCAACCAGTGGTACCATTTGATTTCCTGGGGCTGTATCCTCCTGGTCACCGCCTACGCCATGGGCACCCTCTACGAAAAACTCCAGGAGAGAGTCAATGAGCTACGTCATACCTACCAGGGTATTCTCTTTATTCTCAGACACTTCATCACCCAGGACGAGTATGCGGAAAGCCACTGTTTTCGGGTATCTATTTACGCAGTAAAGATTGCCACTGCCATGGGGTTGGCGCCGGAACACATCGAGGATATCCGTTCGGCCGCCCTGCTCCACGATCTCGGCAACCTGCAGGTTAAACGCAACATCCTGCAAAAGGCGGCCTCCCTCATCCAGGAAGACAACAACAGCGCCCGCGAAACCTCCACCCGAAAGGATGACATTGCACTCCCCGACAACCTGAGAGGTCCACTGAAAAAGATACTGCCCATGCTCCTGGGGCAGCACCGTGCCTATACAGCCCGAAACCGTCGCCAGAATGAAGAGGTGCTCCCCATGGGCGCAGCGATCCTGGCGGTAGCAGACCGCTACGACGAACTCATCCACGAGCGCTTTTACTCGGAACCCACCCCCGAATGGAACGCCCGCGAGGTCATCCTCAGCCATGCGGGAAAGGATTTCGACCCTGAAGTGGTCCACGCCTTTTCCGCCGCCTTTGAGCGGGGGGAAATGACCATACCCGACCTGCTCGCCTGACAACGCGGCCCGCCACGCTCAAGACGCCCCCTGTTCGCCGCCCACGTCCCTTACCGTGGAGTCCTCTCCCCAGCGACTGTTTTCAAAGCGTTGGATCTGTTCCATGTAGTAACGCCTGTTGCCGGGATCAAGCCGAATGGCCTTGACGGCCGTGGCCACTGCATCTTCAACAAGGCCATTGGCCCAGAAGGCCGTGGCCAGCGTGTCAAGAATAAATCCCTGTTCATTGAGCAGTGCCGCTGTTCTCGCCAGGGTCAGTGCCCTTTCGGGATCTCGCAGGGAAGTATCCTTGGCGGTGAGCAATAGCCAGGCCAGATTGTTATTCACCTCGGCGCTGGTGGGCTTGAGCTTGAGGGCCTGTTCATACGCCTCTACCGCCTCGCCTTCCATCTGCCGGCTTTGCATGAGGTCGCCAAGCAATATCGGCCATAGACTGTTGCCCGGCTCCTGACGTGATTTCTGTAAAAGCACGGCCTCGGCGTATTTTACCTCATACCCTGCAGAGAGCTCTTGGAGATCAAGCTGCCGCGCTCCAACGGCGAGCGCGACAATACAGGTAAAGTAGACTGCCAAGGTGGCATACACCTTTTTATCATGCCGGGAAATAACTGAGCGGTCCTGTTCGCACCGCTCAAGAAACCCAATCCGCTCACCGAGTCCGAAATGGTGCCAGTTTTTTTCTTCCCTACGGGTGCCGGTCAAAAGGGATATCTTTTCAAAAGACGAACACAGGTACGCTCCCGTTCCCTGGGCCTTAAAGACAAAGGCATCGGCCTGGCGCTCAAAGTTCCTGATAAAAAAACCAAACACGAAACGAAAATAGACAATCAGCAGCACCAGCAGCGGTATGGCGCCAAGGATACCGAGCAACGCGTCCGGCGACAGGGTAAATTTTTCCAGCAGCCAGTAATAGGTATCGCTGGAGAGAATAAGATGCGGAACCGGAGTAGCCAGTGCACCGGCGAGCAGACTGAACCCGAGAAACAGCAGGACATACAGCACTAGGTGCCGGTGGCGCACGTGGCCGATCTCGTGGGCAAGTACACTCTCCAGTTCTCTTTCATCCAGGGCTTCCAGCAGCGCCGGAGTCACCAACAGGTAGCGAAACCCCGGAATAATGCCCATTATCCCGGCCGTAACCACCTGGCCTTCGAAGAGCGGCCAATAGAGGATCGGTGAATTGAACCCCTGCGTTTGACAAAAGGCACGGATCCTCTCCAGCAAAGGTCCATCAGGCATTGGCTTACAATCCCACAGGAGGCGGACCAACGGCGGAAAGAACACCACCAGAAAACAGACAAAGAGCGCAAACAACACCAGGTCACCCCACGGCGAGGCGATCAACTGGCGCAATGCGGGAAACGGCAGCAGCAGCAGTATATCAAAACTCAGGGAAAGCAGCAGCCAGGGAAGAACAATGGGTAGATTGATCTTAATATTGTTCAGCACAAAGCCAAAGGACGTATACCGACGGTGAAACAGTTGTTCGTAGAGCGGTCTGGCCTGGAGCCACATCGTACAAAAAAGCAGCATGAACACACTCAAACCGGCAAGGTTTTCCACTGCCGGCAGGCGACCGCCAAAGGACAGGGGCTGAAGAAAGAACTTGAGGTCAAACAGGTATACCCACAGAAGAAAACAGCCAACGGCCAGCAACGAGAGCTTTCGCTCAATAGAAAAATACCGGACAGAGGATGCATTGAGCGCTGCACGGTACAGCCTCCGGGCAACGGCGCGAAACCCCACAAGCAGTCCGGCAAAACCGGCAACGGCTGCCCACCAGGGAAGCCAGGGTGCGGTCGGCGCAGTAGCTGTGGAGTAGCTGAAAATGGCCACCAGAAAATAGATCAGGTTATTGTAGAGCATACCTTTCCTTGTGCGCCTGCTCTTTCTCCGGTTTTTACCGAAAAAACACTTGACGCAATTATTTTTTTTGGTATTATTTTTCGTTTACTGACATTTTGGGGCCTATAGCTCAGTTGGCTAGAGCCACCGGCTCATAACCGGTCGGTCCCTGGTTCGAGTCCAGGTAGGCCCACCATTTTTTCGGAAAGCTACACCCTTTTCAGCATTTGAAGACAACCAGCGGCTTGCGAAAAATTTTGCTGACGCGCTCAGCAAGGCATTGTACTCCAATTGTCTATCAAGAGGTACACCCTACAAGGTGTGCCTCTTTTTCTTTATAGAGTAATACATGGCGCCAACGGTTCAAGAACTAATCAAAATTCTACAACAAATTGCACCGGAGTCACTGGCCGAGGAGTGGGACAACGTCGGCCTCCTGGTCGGCAGACCGGACCAGAGGGTCCACCGGGCACTCCTTGCTCTCGACCCCACCCCCACCCTCATCGCCCAGGCCGCTTCTCTCGGCTGCGATGTCATCCTGACTCATCATCCTGCTATTTTTCGCCCCCTCTCCTCCATTCGTACAGATCATCCCATCGGTCAGTTCATCGCTCTTGCCCTGCAGAGCGAGATTGCCGTCATCGGCTGTCATACCAACCTGGATGCTGCTATCGGCGGCGTCAGTGATGTGCTGGCGGAACAGCTGGGCCTGTCCGATACGCTCCCGCTGGTCGCCAGTTCCGCCGAAGGCGGTTGCGGCCTGGGCAGAATAGGCACCTACCCCGTTCCGCTGCCAGCTGAAGCGTTTGTCACCAGGTTGATCCAAGCTATTGCCCCGCCCTGGTTACTGGAAGCGGGCCCCAGGCCGCCCCAGGTAACGACGGCAGCCGTGTGCGGTGGCTCATGCGGCGATTTTGCCGAGCTCGCCCGATCTGCAGGAGCAGATGTCTTTGTCACCGCAGAGATCAAGCATTCGGTGGCACGCTGGGCAGAGGATGCAGGGTTCTGGATCATCGACGGAGGCCACTTTGCCACCGAAAACCCGGCGATGACCATCTTTAAGGAACGCCTTGAGGAGGCCATTTCCGCTGCAGGCATTACCATTGCCGTTACCGCCGCTCATCAGGAAACGCCATTGCGGCTTACCCCGGAATCACTTCCAGCTGCAGCGAGGAGCGGACGCACCGAGCCGTCAGCAGGAAGAGACGTATAATGAACCACAGTTAGAGCCTCCCGTAGGCTACCAAGGAGCACACCATTGAAAGAAGAAATCCAAAAATTGATCGACCTGCAGGAAATAGATTCAGAAATTGCCGGGTTTGATACCGCCATTGCCAGCAAGGAACAGATCCTGGTCGACCGAGAGCAGTCCATCGAGGAAAAAACGGCAGCTATCGCTGCCTGTCACGAAAAGACCGAATCGCTGCTCCAGTTGCAACGGGAAACCGCAGCGGAAAACGAAGACGCAGGGGGACGCATTAAGGACCGGCAGAACAAAATGATGCAGGTACAGACCAGCCGCGAGCACCAGGCCCTGCTCAAGGAAATAGAAGAAAACAAGCGGCTGCTCAAGGAAACAGAAGAAAAAGGTCTGCTGATCATGGAGCAGATTGAGGCGGTCCAAGCTGAAGCAGAAGAGCTGGAAAACCTCTGTAGCGGTGAAAAAAAGCTCCTTGAGGAAGAAAAAACGGACGTTGAGAAAGAAATTAAGAAAATCGACGCCAACCGAAAAAAAGTCAACGGAAAACGTGAGACACTGGCCGAAGAGCTCAAAGCTGTTTCCCTCAAGCGCTACAACATGCTGCTCAAAAAGCGCGACGGCTTGGCAGTGGTACCGGCAATTGACAGCGTCTGCCAGGGGTGTTTCATGACCATCCCGCCTCAGCAGTTCAACGAGATTCGCAAAGGCGATAAACTCAACCTTTGCCCGAACTGCCAGCGCATCCTCTACTACCGAGTCAAAGAAGAGGAAGTAGTTGTCGAAGAATAATCGCCCTACCAGGGAACAGGTGCTGCGCACCCTGGCACAACACCTGGACGACGCTTTGCTGATTCAGCTTTTCCCCGGCGCCTCGCCCGGAACAATTCGCGAGATCATCGCTGAAGCCGATTCGGCGACTTCCACCACCAGGCAGGAACCTGCGGCATCCTCCTCTTCTGCGGCTCCCGCTACCCCCGGAAGGTGCAGGCTCTTTACCGATGGCGCTTCGCGGGGGAACCCCGGTCACGCGGGCGCAGGTGCGGTGCTGTTTGGTGCAGACGGATCCGAACTGGCTGCTCGTTCCTCCTATCTCGGGACCTGCACCAACAATGTTGCCGAATACAAGGCACTGCTTATCGGCCTGCAATCCGCACGCGACCTTGGTTGCCGTTCATTGGAGATCTTCCTGGATTCAGAATTGATCGTCCGCCAGATCCAGGGGCGCTACAAAGTGAAAAACGCGGCATTGAAACCCTTGTTTGACCAGGTGCAAACCTATCTGGTCGACCTTGACGAGTGGCGCGTACGTCACGTGCCGAGAGCACAAAACGCCCGTGCCGACGCCCTGGCCAACAAAGGTATTGATCAGCGAGAACAAAAGGTATAGGGTAGCTCAACCTGAGGGGGTGAGTGCATGATCGCTCCGCGGCTGCGGAGAGGAAAGTCCGAACACCGCAGGGCACGGTGGTTCGTAACACGAACCTCAGGCAACTGAGGGAAAGTGCCACAGAAAACACACCGCCGATGGGATGTTGTACATCCACAGGCAAGGTTGAAAAGGCGAGGTAAGAGCTCACCGCTTTCATGGTGACATGAAAGGCAGGGTAAACCCCACCGGGTGCAAGACCAAATAGGGAAGTGCTTGAGGGCGGCCCGCTCAATACTTCCGGGTAGGTTGCACGAGGCAGCAGGCGACTGCTGTCCCAGCTAAATGATCATGGCCCATCCTCGATGGGAACAGAATTCGGCTTATAACTCACCCCCTTTTTTTTATCCCGTGACCCCTTCAAATATTTCTCCATACCCACCTTCCGCCGTCATCATTCCTGCAGCCGGAACCGGCTCAAGGATGGGTGCAGACCGTCCCAAACAGTTTCTCCTGCTGCAAGGCGTACCTCTGCTCGTCCGCACCTGCAGACAATTCCTTCCCCTCCAGGCGATTCAGTACCTGATGATCGTTGTTCACCCTGACCATGAACAGGAGACGAGAAGCCTGCTGAAGCAATGGCTCCCCAGGCACCAGCACCACCGGCTGCTTTTTACCGTCGGCGGCGAGCGCCGACAGGACTCGGTCCTTGCCGGGCTCAACACCCTCCCACCGGACGTGGAGCTCGTGCTAGTTCACGACGGTGCCCGCCCCTTCATCGATGAGGCAACCATTCTTCGCACCATGGACGGCGCCCTTGCGCATGGGGCGGCCATAGCAGCGATTCCGGTCAAAGACACCCTTAAACGGATTGCAGCAGCAGCCATCAGCGCCACTGTCGACAGGTCCGGGCTGTGGCAGGCCCAAACCCCGCAGACAGTACGCAGAAGCCTCCTGGCCGAGGCCTTCGCCCACGCCGACCGCACCGGTTTTCAGGGCACCGACGAGGCCTCCCTGCTCGAACACCATGGAACAACGGTCGCAGTTGTAGACGGAAGCGAACAAAATATGAAAGTTACCCGCCCGGACGATCTGATCCTGGCTGAACAACTCCTGCAACGAAAAAATACTATGAAGATCGGCCACGGATACGACGCCCACCGGCTTGTCAGCCACCGCCAATTGATTCTCGGCGGGGTTGAAATCGATTATCACCTGGGCCTTGAAGGGCACTCCGATGCCGATGTGGTCAGCCACGCCCTCACTGATGCCCTGCTCGGAGCAATGGGCGCAGGAGACATCGGACAACATTTTCCTGACAACGACAACCGCTACAAAGACATTTCCAGCCTTCTCCTGCTGGAACAGGTTGCGGCCCTGGCCAACCGGCAAGGCCTGTACCTGGGCAATGCCGATGTCACCATCATTTGTCAACGGCCCCGTTTGGCTGCCCACCTCACTGCAATGCGAGAAAATCTTGCCCGCAGCTGCAGCTGTCCGAAGGAGGCGGTAAACATTAAAGCCACCACTACTGAAAACATGGGATTTACCGGCCGCGGTGAAGGAATCGCCGCCCATGCGGTGGTCCTTTTGGAGGCAAAAGAAAATGGAAATTAATCGAGAGCGACTGGCCGCCACTTTTACCCGTCTGTGTGAAACTGACAGCCCCTCACGGGAGGAGGGTCAGGTCAAAAACCTGCTGGAGAAACTGTTCGCCGAACTGGGCGCAGCAGAAATTATAGAAGACGATTCCGCTGCCGTTACCGGCGCCGAATGCGGCAACCTGCTCGTTCGATTCAATGGCACGCTTGACCGGGAACCGATCTTTTTCAGCTGCCACATGGATACGGTTGAACCGGCCAGAGGGGTCAAGGTGCAGCGCCAAGGCGATCGGTTCACCAGTGCCGGCACGACGGTCCTGGGAAGCGACGACAAATCAGGCCTTGCGGCCTGCCTGGAACTGATGGCGCTCCTCAAAGAGAGCGGTACCCCGCACCGCCCGTTGGAATTCGTCATCACCACCTGCGAGGAAATCGGACTCCTCGGTGCCAAAGCCTTTGATCCGTCGCTTCTCCGCGCTCCGGAGGGGTATGCCCTGGACTCAACCGGTTTTGCCCGGGTGATAACCCATGCACCGGCAGCCAACCGGATAACCATTACCGTCAGTGGAATTGCGGCCCATGCCGGCCTCCACCCGGAATGGGGGGTCAATGCCATCAGGCTTGCCGCCAAGGCGCTTTCCGCCTGCCCGTGCGGCCGCATTGATCATGAAACCACCGCCAATTTCGGCACGATTACAGGTGGAGCTGCCTCGAACATTGTTCCGGAAGAGGTCGTCATTGCTGGCGAAGTCCGCAGCCATGATCCAGCAAAGCTCGAACAGGTGACCCGGGAGATAATCGAGACCTGCGAGAAGACGGTGGCAGCGTGGAATGACCCCAGCGGAGAGGCAAAGGGGCGGCCAGCCGTCAAGGTGGACGTTAGCGCCGATTTTCCTGTCATGCAGCTTGAGCGGGAAAGCCGGGTGCTTCAGCGCATCGAACAGGCTGCCGGGCGTATCGGCATGGAACTGATCTACGAGCGGGCCGGCGGCGGCAGTGATGCCAACATCTTCAACGGTTACGGGCTGCCCACCGCCATCATCGCCACCGGAATGACCAATGTTCACTCTACTGAGGAATATTGCGACCTGGAGGATATGGTAGGGCTGACCCGTTTACTGTTCAGTCTGGCGACAGCGTCCGTCCTGTAAGGGCTCGTTGTGTGCTCTTAACAGAAGAACTAGGCAAAAAAGATACGCCCCGGGGCGTCATCGGCAATGGCCTCCCCGATAATGGCACACGCCAAAGGATATTCTTCGGCAGCCAGGAGGGAAACCAGCCGCTCGGCTGCTTCCGGAAGCATGGACAACAGCAGCCCGCCGGAGGTCTGCGGGTCGTAACCGACCATTTCCAGTGAGTCCATTTCGCCGAGACTGCTGATCACCCACTGGTTGTAAAAGTTGCGATTGGTGTACGCCCCTTCCGGGATAATCCCCATGTCCGCAAAATCGATGACATCCGGAAGGATCGGCAGACTTACGGCCCTGATCCGCATACTGACGCCGCTTCCTTCAGCCATCTCGTGCAGGTGTCCGAAAAGGCCGAACCCGGTGATATCGGTTGCTGCATGCAGCACATCGCGAATATCCGCATGGGCCGTTGCGCACTCCATGGGTTGGCGATTGAGCATGGCCATGGCAGCAACAATGGTTTGCTCGGTGAGAGCCGTTCCCAATCCCCCTTTGACGGCCGTGGAAAGAATACCGGTGCCCAGCGGCTTGGTCAGCACCAGCGCATCGCCCGGACGAGCACCGCTGTTGAGCAACAGGTCGCGGGGGTGCACCAATCCGGTAACCGACAGCCCGTATTTCAACTCCTGATCTTCCACTGAATGCCCTCCCACGAGCAGGGCGCCGGCCTCTTTTACTTTTGACAGCCCCCCCTCGACAACTGCCCTGAATACCTCATCAGCCATCTCCTTGACCGGACAGGCCAGGATATTCATGCACAGCAGCGGCTTCCCTCCCATGGCATAGACATCGGACAGGGCATTGGCAGCCGCAATTTGCCCAAAACTGTAGGGATCATCGACAATGGGGGTGAAAAAATCCAGGGTCTGGATCAGGGCGGTTGTCGGATTGAGCAGAAACACTCCTGCGTCTTCGTTGTTCTGTGCGCCAACGATCAACCGTTCGTCCTGGGGCAGATCAAGTCCGCAGAGTATTCGGCCCAGGTCCCCTGGGCCAAGTTTAGCCGCTCAGCCAGCCGCCTGAACAGTCTGGGTCAATTTGGTCATTGTGCATCTATCCTGAAAACTGGTTCTTCTGGTACTGTCCTGATACTGTCATCCTGCACGGCACGGTAACCATGATGGAAAGCTCTGGCAACCGGAGAGAGCCGTGCCGCCCTGAGTGGCACCATACACGGCTATGGTCCGGCAGACCACATTTTTCCCTGGCCGGCAGGCCGGCGCAGCCGCTCCCTGGGGAGGGAAAAGACAGGTAGACGACAGCGGTTCCCTATTATTTGCGGCAAATCGACCCATATTCCCTTGAAAAAAATGTTGTAATCTGTTTGTACATAGTGCTTTGAGGCAGTTGCTTCCACTTGTTTTTGCGTCTGAGGCACAAGGAATTGTTCTTTGTGCCTTTCAATTTTGCATCCACTGCCTCCCAGCATCCGTATAATCTCTCGCCATGAGTACACCAGATTCACGCTTTTCCAGTACATTTCCCACTGATAAACCACGCCATGAATGCGGCATCTGCGGCATTTACGGACACGAGGACGCTGCCAAGCTGACCTATTTCGGCCTCTATGCCCTGCAGCATCGCGGCCAGGAGAGCGCGGGCATCGTCGCCTCCAACGGACAGCGGGTGGCTATCCATAAAGATATGGGCCTGGTTCCCGAAGTCTTCACCGAACAAACACTCCAGCGGCTCTCCGGCCACATGGCCGTCGGCCATGTCCGATACTCCACCACCGGGGAATCCAATGTGATCAACACCCAGCCGTTTCTTGTCAACTACAAGGGCAACCCCTTGAGTGTTGCCCATAACGGCAACCTCACCAACTCCATTTCCCTTCGCCAGCGGCTTGAGCAGGAAGGCTCGATCTTCCAGACTTCCATGGATAGTGAGATTGTGGTCCACCTCATGGCCAGGTACATGGAGCGGGGCCTGAATGAAGCCATAAAACAGACCTTTACCGAGATCAAAGGAGCCTACTCACTCCTGCTCATGACCAAGGATACCATGATTGCCGTGCGCGACCCCCATGGGTTCAGACCGTTGTGCCTGGGCAAGCTCAACAACGGTTCCTATGTGGTGGCCTCAGAGACCTGCGCCCTGGACCTTATTGAAGCCGAATATCAGCGGGAGATAGAGCCCGGAGAGGTGCTGATCGTCAATAAGGACGGCATAGATTCCCTCTTTCCCTGGGAACCATGCCGGTCAAGCTACTGCATCTTTGAACACGTTTATTTTGCTCGTCCGGACAGTGACGTCTTCGGGTTCAATGTTTACCGGGCACGAAAACGAATGGGCGAGATTCTTGCCAGGGAAGCCAACATCGATGCGGACTTTGTGATGCCGTTTCCCGACTCTGGCAATTATGCGGCCATCGGCTACTCCAATGCCTCCGGCATCCCCCTGGAGATGGGCATGATCCGCAACCACTATGTCGGTCGAACCTTTATCCAGCCAACCCAGTCCATGCGTGATTTCAGCGTGCGGGTTAAACTCAATCCCGTGCGCTGCCTGCTGCGCAACCGGCGGGTCATCATTGTCGAGGATTCGATCATTCGCGGCACCACCGGCCGCAGTCGGGTAAAAAGTCTGCGTCAGGTCGGGGCAAAAGAGGTACATATGGTCGTCAGCTGTCCCCCGACCCGGCATGGATGCTATTACGGCATCGACTTTCCCTCCTCCGACAAGCTGGTGGCTGCCGGCAACAGTGTGGAAGAGATCAGGGATTACCTTGGCCTTGACTCGTTGACCTACCTCAGTGTTGACGGTCTGGTTGAAGCCACCGGCCTGGGCAAAGACAGCTTCTGCCTGGCCTGCTTCACGGGTAATTATCCGATTCTTCCGGATAAAAACTTCACCAAGGATGCCTTCTCCAATCGGGAATGATCCTCTCATTGTCCTCCGACAGACAATGGAGTATACTTTTTCCCGTCAGGAATGCAATCTTCCGTCAGCGGTATCAACCTGCCGCTGACGGGCGTGCATCGGAGTCCCCATGAAAATACTTATTGATACCTACCTGTGCAGCGCCTGTAAAACCTGCATAGAGATGTGCCCGGATGTTTTTGAACTCAATCAACATACCGGCAAGGTAGAGCTGATTGATCCTGATCAGGAAGTGACCGATGCCATTCGCGAGGCAGCTGCCTATTGCCCCGAAAAATGCATCGAAATTAAGGAATGACTTCACCGACCACTTGATCAGAAAAAGCGTTGAGGCGCCTTAGAGGGCCGTGCGGTGTTCTTCCGTGTTCAAGGGGCAGCACATCCAGCAGGGCTTTTCAGTCGCCGTCGCAGTCAGGTTCCAACATAAGGAGGCCTTTTATGGATCCCGCAACCCTCATCCCCACTCCGGATGCCATACCTGTTCACTGGAGCTGGTTCCGCATCCTGCTTCTTGTCACCTTCACCATGCATATCCTGCTCATGAACGCAATGCTGGGGACGGTGTTCATTGCCGCGGTCAACCATCTGCTGCGTGACGGCGGAGCGATTCCGCCTACTGAAGCGGTTGCCGACAAACTCCCCTTTTCCATTGCCTTTGCCGTCAACTTCGGCGTTGCACCACTGCTTTTTGTCCAGGTAATCTACGGTCACCTGGTGTATGCCAGCTCCATCCTGATGGGGACGTTCTGGCTGTCCGTCATCGGATTGCTGATCGCGGCCTACTACCTTGCCTACCTCTATAAATACAACCACCATCGTCTGCAAGGCGGCCGCTTTCTGCTTGCCGGCTCCATTACCGCCCTGTTGCTGGTGATCGGTTTCTTTTTCAGCAACAACTTTACCCTGATGCTTCATCCGGAAACATGGGTGCGGTATTTTGATCGTCCCTCCGGTTTTCTCCTCAACCTGGCCGACCCCACCATCTGGCCCCGGTATCTGCACTTCATGACTTCGGCGGTCGCTGTCGGCGGTCTGAGTATTGGGCTCTACTTCTCCTACAGACAAAAGAAGGGTGACCAGGAAGCCGCCCGCTGGGTCGGGTACGGGTGCCGGTGGTTTGCCTATGCCACCTTTGCCAACTTCGCTATCGGCGCCTGGTTCCTCGGGTCCCTCCCCAGGGGCCTGGTCACCATGCAATCCATACCCGGCATCTTTTTTCTCGTTTTTCTCGGAGCCGGTATTGTGGCCGCGGTGATCGCCGTTCTCCTCGCGCTCAGTACCCGGGTACTTCCTGCCTTGTATGCTCTGCTGACCGCGATTATTTTCATGATTCTCACCAGAGACATGCTGCGTACCCTCTACCTGCAACCCTGGTTTTCCCCGAGTGAGCTCACTGTGGAGCCTGCCTACAGTCCGCTGGTCGTTTTTCTTCTGTTTTTCGCCGGCGGCGTCCTGATCATTGCCTGGATGTTGCGCCTGGCCTTTTCCGGAACCGACAAGCAGGAGGTACAGTCATGAACTACCCTGTCTGGCAGCTGGATTTTTTAGGCGGTGGCCTGCTGATTGCCGCCATTGCCGTTTTCCATGTCTATATTTCCCATTTTGCCGTGGGCGGCGGCCTGTTTCTCGTCCTCACCGAACTCAAAGCCTATCGGGATAATGACTCCGCCATGCTGGAGTATGTCCGAAAACATACCGCGTTCTTCCTGTTGATCACCATGGTGGCCGGCGGCATCACCGGGGTCGGGATTTGGTTTACCATTTCCCTGCTCCAACCAGCGGCAACATCGGTACTGATCCATACCTTTGTCTTTGGCTGGGCCTCGGAATGGGTCTTTTTCGTGATTGAAATAGTCGCCCTGTTCATCTACTACTATGGCTTCCGCACCATGCAGCGGCGGCACCACCTGATCATCGGCTGGATCTACTTTGGCGCAGCCTGGATGTCGCTGTTCATTATCAACGGCATCATCGATTTTATGCTCACTCCCGGCAGCTGGGTAGAAAACCGTAATTTCTGGTCTGGCTTTTTTAACCCCACCTTCTGGCCGGCATTGGCCTTTCGGACCTTTTTCGCCCTGCTCATTGCCGGGCTTTTTGGATTTGTTACGGCCACGTGGAGCAAAAACAGCACGCTGCGCATTACCATGACCCGTTTTGCCGCCTTGTGGCTGCTCATACCGTTTGTTCTGTTTCTCTTTTCCGCCTTCTGGTACAAAGCAGCTCTGCCGCCGCAGGTACACCAGATGCTGTTTGAGCAGATGCCGGCCATGACGCCCTACATCAAGGGATTTATTTGGATATCGCCGATACTGGTGTTTGGCGGCCTCCTGCTGGCCATTCGCCTGCCCAGAGCCGTCACTCGCCCCATTGCTCTGGTCATGCTGTTCATAGGACTCCTCTACATGGGGTCTTTTGAATTTCTGCGCGAAGGCGGCCGTAAACCGTATATCATCTACGACTACATGTACTCCAACGCCATCTATCCCGCTCAGGTAGAGGCTATCAACCAGCAGGGGCTCCTTACCACCGCCAAATGGAGCCGCCATGCCTCGATTACCGACGACAACCGGCTGGCGGCGGGGCGGGAGGTCTTTAATATTCTGTGTTCCTCCTGCCACAGCATTGGCGGCCCCATGCACGATATACAAAAAGCGACTGTCGGATTCACGCCTTCAGGATTAGACGCCATGATCAGCGGGCTCCAATATTTCCACCCCTACATGCCGCCTTTTGCCGGCACCGAGGAAGAGCGCTATGCACTGGCCTCCTTCATCGCCTTTGGCCTCAACGGCCGATCAGACGGGATGAGTCCTCTCACTCTTACCGAAAAGCAAGTGGACCTTCCGCCCTTTGACACCGAGACCGCTACCCATCTCCTGCTGGCCTGGAACACCCTCGGCATGCATACCTTCAGCGACACCTATGCCCATTGGGCGATGCAGCCGCCCGGCAACACCATACATGCCCAGCTGATTCTGCGGGGGGAAACTCCGGAGATAGTGACCGACGATGTTGTCCTTACCTATGCGGTGGAGCCTGCCTTTTCCACGCCATCGGAACAAGTGGACTTCTGGGACACGGCTGAAGTGCTTTTCGGCAAACGTCCGGAACCCAATATTGGACTGACCGGCAATGGGTTGCAGGGAACCATGCAGGTTGAAGATGGCTATTTCAGTGCCGAACAGCTGCCGGTAGTGCCCTACACCAGATCAGGTTATGATCCCTACCCGGTCGTCACCCTTGAGGCACGGGATGCAAGCGGAACTCTGCTCGCCCAGACCATGGTTACAGCTCCGGCAGCCACTGAAATGGGATGCAACCAGTGCCATGGCGGTCAATGGCGAGTTGAGGACAGGGCCGGTTTTACCTCGACCACTGCCCACAACATTTTAGTTGCCCATGACCGAATGAGCGGCACCGATCTTGCCGCTCTCGCGGCAGCGGGCGAACCCAAGCACTGCCGAAGCTGCCATGCCGAGCAGGCAGATGCAGCCGAGACCGGGGGCGTACTCAATCTCTCTGCCGCTATCCACGGATTTCATGCAGTCTACCTCAGCGGCCAGGGCGCGGAGTCGTGCGCCCTCTGTCACCCCTCATCTCCGGCAGGAGCAACGCAGAAGCTGCGCGGGATCCACAACGAGATCGGCCTGGATTGCACCAGCTGCCACGGGACCATGGAAGAGCACGCCCTCAGCCTGCTCAACGGGGAAAAAGCCGATGGCCGCAGCCATGCCCAAGGGCTGATCAGTCACCTTGAACAGGTGGCTACCATGGATAGCGGCGAAATTACTCCCCGTCGTCCCTGGATCGGTCAGCCTGACTGCCTCAACTGCCATGTGGATTTTGAGGCGCCGGAAACCGACATCACGCTCAATCAATGGACAACCGACGAAACCGAGCTGTACAGAAACCGAACCGATGACAGCGGCTCGATTCGCTGCGCCGCCTGTCACGGCAGCCCCCATGCCGTTTACCCTGCGGCCAATGATTACGGGGAGCAGGTACACAACCTCCAACCCCTGCAGTACCAGGGCAACACCCTACCCATCGGCTCCAACAGCAACTGCGCGGTGTGCCACACCATTGACATGGAGTATGAAATGCATCATCCCAATATGCTGCGCGAGTTTCGCAACCAGTAAGCCGGCTGGCTACGCGGTGGTGGCAGGTGTGCCGTCACCGCGTTTTTAGTGGCGCGGCTTCTTCCTCACCCCATGGTCACCATCCTTCTCCTCTGGGTACTCTGGTGCCTGTTGCACAGCCTGCTCATCCATTCGTCGGTCAAGCGCCGGCTCTGTTCATTACACCCTGCCCTGACCGGCGCCTACCGTCTGTGCTACTCGCTGTTTGCCCTGCTCTCCCTCTTGCCGGTGGCTGCTTTGACCCTGGTGGCACCGCAAACCGTGGTCTTTGATTTTTCAGGGCCGTGGAGAATACTCCAGGCGGTCCTCCTCCTGTACGCGGCCCTGATGTTTTACGGCGGCGCCCGGGCCTATGATATGGATTTTTTTCTTGGAATACGGCAGTGGAACGACTACCGGGCGGGCAAGCCCCCAGGTTCGCAGGTGTTTCACGACCGCGGGGTCCTGCAAAGGGTACGCCACCCCTGGTACAGCGGCGGCATAGTGCTTTTGTGGGCAATGGGCCCGCTGACAACGGTGAACCTGCCGGTACGTCTCCTGCTTACCGGCTACTTTCTTGTCGGGACCGTCCTTGAGGAACGCAGGTTAAAGCGTCAACTGGGGCACCCGTACCGCGACTATTGCCGACGGGTGCCTATGCTCTTCCCTTGGAGATGAAGCCAACCGAGCAACTACCCCTGGACCAGCTGCCGGGTTTCCCGGGCTATGGCCAACTCCTCGTTCGTAGGGATCACGTACACAGGAATTGCGCTGGCCTCGCTACTGATACGGGTAGGCACTGCTACTCGCTGGTCATTGGCCACCGGATCCAGCTCTATGCCAAAATTCTCCAACCCCTGCAAACTGAGGGACCGCACATCCGGGTCGTTCTCACCGATACCGGCAGTAAAGACGATGCCGTCCACCCTGCCCAGCACAGCCATATATGCACCGATATACTTTTTGTTGCGATAGGTCTGGACCTCCAGTGCGACCTTGGCCCGAGGGTTGCCCGCCGCAATGGCTGCATGGATGTCGCGCATATCGTTCATACCGCACAGTCCCTTGAGGCCGGACTCTTTGTTGAGCACGGTATCGATCTGGTCAAGGTTCATCCCCTTGTTGCGGTAAAGAAAGGTATGGATGGCCGGATCGACATCACCTGACCGGGTCCCCATGACCAGCCCTTCCAACGGGGTCATGCCGAGAGAGGTATCAATGCTCCGACCGTTTTCCACTGCGGTCATCGAACACCCATTTCCCAGATGGACAGTAATCAGGTTGCACGCCTCCAGGGGTTTGTTGAGTATTCTGGCGGCTTCGCTTGCCACGAATTTATGCGAAGTGCCGTGGAACCCGTACCGCCGGACCCTGTCCTCGCTGTAGTATTCGTAGGGCAAAGCATACATGTAGGCACGCTCGGGCATAGACTGGTGAAAAGCGGTGTCAAATACCGCCACCTGCGGCACCTCCGCAAAAAGATCCATTGCCACCTTGATCCCGTCCAGGTTTGCCGGATTGTGCAGCGGCGCCAACGGGATATTGGCGGTAATGGCCTCCAGGACAGGCTCGGTGATGATGGTGGGCTCATGAAAATCCTCGCCGCCATGCACAACCCGATGGCCAATGGCATCGATCTCTGCGGCATCCTCGATTATGCCGACCTCCTCGTCGGTCAGCATGGCAATGGCGGCCAGCATGCCCTGCTCGTGGTCAGCTACCTGCTGCTCCCGGCTGACTTTGTTTTCGCGCTCCGTGCCCGGGTGAAACTTGGTCACCAGGTTGCCCACAGGCTCACCGATGCGCTCCACCAGCCCGGATGCCAGTACCAGCTCTTCCTCCATATCGAGCACCTGGTACTTGATCGAGGAACTTCCTGAATTAATAACAAGTATTTTCATACCAACTCCAACGGGTAAGTATCTTTGTGTTTACGGCTGGACCGACAACCGGCGTAGATCGGTGCGCGGCCCTATGCCTTTTCAATCTGTTGCGCTTGAATAGCGGTCAGGGCAACGGTATCAACGATATCGTGCACTGTACATCCACGGGAAAGATCGTTCACCGGCTTATTGAGCCCCTGAAGCACAGGCCCCATGGCAATGGCATTTGCCGCCCGCTGCACGGCCTTGTAGGTGTTGTTGCCGGTGTTGAGATCGGGGAAAATAAAAACGGTCGCCCTCCCGGCCACCACCGAATCCGGGGATTTGACCTTTGCCACTTCAAGGTCGAATGCGGCATCATACTGCAGAGGGCCTTCCAGCGGAATATCGAGCCCACGCTCCGCGATCAGCTGTTTGGCAATGGTTGTCGCCTCAATCACCTTCTCCACGTCCTGACCGCTGCCTGACCCGCCGGTGGAATAACTCAGCATTGCCACTCGCGGCTCAATGTTGAAGATTTTGGCAGTCTCAGCTGAGGAGATGGCAATTTCCGCCAACTGCTGGGCATTTGGATTGGGTACAACCGCGCAGTCGCCAAAGGCAAGCACCTTGCTCTGAAAGCACATGATAAAAATGGAGGAGACCACTGACACTCCAGGCTTGGTCTTGACAAATTCAAACGCCGGCCGGATGGTCTGGGCAGTGGTAGTCACCGAGCCGGAGACCATGCCATCCGCACAGCCTTTGTGTACCATCATGGTGCCGAAATAGGTCGGGTCGGACATCCGGTCCCGGGCCACATCAAGCACAATGCCCTTATGTTTTCTCGCTTCGAAATAGGTTGCAACAAAGTCCTCGTAATGGGGAGAGGAGGCGGGGTCGACAATGCTCGCCCCTTCGATATTCACGCCAAGACCTGCCGCCTTGATGCCTATTTCATTTTCGCGTCCCAGCAGGGTCACGTCGGCAATGCCCCGGCGGAGAATAATATCCGTGGCCTGGAGGATTCGTTCTCCATGGCCCTCGGGCAGAACAATGTGCTGACGATCACTGGAGGCCTTCTCAACCAGCGAGTACTCAAACATTCTCGGGGTGATCCGCGTCGAGCGCCTGGAGACGACCCGCTGGCCTAGCTCCTGCACGTCGACATGCTGATTAAACCATCCCATGGCTGTGGCAATCCGCTTGTCATCCCCTGGTTCAATCCGCCCATAGAGTTCGTTTACACTCTGGACCGTATCATAGGTATGGGATTCCACGAAGAGTACCGGAATCGGGATACCGGTCCAGCCCTTGAGCAGGGCTTTCACACTGGGACGCAAATCGATGCCGCCGGTAATCACGATGCCGGCAATATTCGGATAGGCGCTGGAAATCCTGGAGGCCAGACTGGCGATGATAATATCGGAACGATCGCCCGGAGTAATGATCAGGCTGCCGGGTTTGAGGTACTCGAGAAAGTTGCCGATCTGCATTGCTGCAACCAGGTAATTGTCCACCAGCGTCAGCATGCTCGATTCGCCGTAGAGTACCTCCGCGCCCAGCCACCGCCTGACATCATCGACCGTGGGGTTGCCGAGGGCCTTGTGTTCGGGGATAACATAGAGGGGAAGATCGCGGTTAAACTGGGCCATACATTTAATATTGCCGGCCGTTTCTTCTAAAAATCCCTCCGGCGCCCGGTTGATAATGCAACCCGCCAGCTCAACCCCTTTCTCTTCCAGAGTATCTATGGTTATTGCCGTATGGGCGCAGATTTCTTCGGTCTGCTTGTTTCTTCCCGAGGCCACTGCCAACACCGAAGCGCCCAGGTTGAGCGCTATGCTGGCATTCAGCTCAAATTCGAAATTAGCATCCTTGCCTCTGAAGTCTGTGCCCTCGCAGAGAACGAAATCATATTTCTTCTCCAGGTCCTTATATTTTTTAAGAATCTCTTCAATCAGCACTTCTTCCTGGCCGGAGGTTATCAGCTGGCGGGCCTGACTGATGGTAAAGGCATAGCTCTCCTCATAGGGTATTTCCAGCTTGAAGTATTTCAGCACCAGCTCCAGATCATGGTCATGGCGGCCAAAAACAGCGTCGTTAATAATAGGCCGGAAAAAAGCTATCCGTCCAACCTGTTTGAGGATGATCTGCATCACCCCCAGTACAATTGCCGACTTGCCGCTTCGTTCCTCTGCAGCCGTGATATAAAGATTATTCGACATGTTGGTCCTCGATGTGACAAAACACCTTGAATTAAACAAAAAAAACCCGGAGCTATTAAACTACCGGAAACGATTGCGGAATGTTCAGCATACCAGCAAGTTGGCTTTGTCACCGTCGGCCGGATGCGCATAAAAAAGCACCATTCAGGGATCCTTGCCTCAATCAGCAACCAAAGCCCAATTTTATTGGTAGTACCAATGTACACCATTCAACGCTTTTTACAACCTCAAAACAGGAGTATAGGCACACTACCCGCATCAGCCTCTAAATGTAAACAGCATTTCCTTTCCCTGCCCAAAGTTCTTTGCGCTCATCACCGCTGCAAAATCAAAAGGTTAGGGCAAGAGGAGCAAGGCCTTGGGTCTTCCGTCCTCCCTGAACTGTTCCTTGCACACCCCAAAAAGTGCCGGCTTGATCCATTAACCAGAGCGACCGGTGGAGAACAACTGTCCTCACCATCATGCCCATAATCCGGCAGCCAACAATTCCTTACCGGACATTTACTGGGATATGGCAACAGGGAGCTTTATTGTAAAGGAAACGGATGAGAGGTTTAATGCAACGCTGGCCAAAGAGTGAAGAAAAGAAAAAGACTCGGCTTTCAATCAATCCTCGTTTAACGCAGAGAGAAGACAATGCACGATATACGGGTACAGCGAACGGACACTGGTGTGGTAAGGATAACCGCAATCGGAGAAATGGACCATGCAGAGGCACACACCCTCTTTGGCACAGGCCGCAGGGAATTGACCAAGCCATCGTGCCACTCCCTGATCATAGATTTACGAGCAACCCGATTGCTGGAAAATAACTCCCTGTTTAAAATGTACAAATTACTCCACCAACTCAGCCAGCCATCAGGCCAACGACGCAAGGCTGTGCAAACCACCATACTTTACGACGGCGAGTACAAGAGAAGAAATTTTTTAGAGATGGTGCTCAATAGGGAGGGGATTCGGCTGAAATTCGACGGAAATCCTCATTCCAGCCCGACACGACAGGACCTCGCGCTTTCCCTCACGCCCATGCAGTAGTTGGGCCTTCATGGGCTTAAACGCTCTTTCGCTTGTCTGTCATGTGCGGGGAAGAGATGGCGTCCTCCCTGCGGACAAGTCCAACGTACGCGGCCTGCTCCCTCTGCTCCGGGGAGTAGCCGCCACCGGCAACGCTGGTGCTCCCGTTATCGATAACGGTCCGATATTCGTGAAGGTACATATCGGAAAGGGTCAAAAACGCTGTAACGATCAAGGGACCATATATAATCCCCAGTACGCCAAAAAGACTCATCCCACCAATAATAGCTAAAAACACCAACAGGGTATGCATTTTCACCTGGCTCCCGACAAACTTCGGTTTAATCAGGTATTCCACTGAAAACGAAAGCACCATGTAAAACACGACAGTCATCAACGCCTTGATGACCATACCATTGAGCAACAGGATGATGGCGGTGGGCAGGAGAACCAGGCCGATCCCAAAAATCGGTAAAAAGGCCAATACAGCCATAACCGCCCCCCACAGCACCGGCGACTTCAACCCCAGCAGGGTAAAAAAAACACCGCCTACCGTTCCCTGAAAAAGGCCGCTCAGCCCATTGCCGACGAGAATGACACCGGCAATTTCCATGAACTTGGTCATCAGCAACCGGTCCTGGTCATCAGGCAAAGGGGAGAGGATAGTCAGGAAGTCAATAAGCTTGTCCATCTCTATCAACAGGAAGAAAACCACCAAGATCAGGACGCAGAACTGCCAGGCAAAGCTCATAATATTGGCTGCCCACGCCGAGGCCTTGGTATAGATGAACATCCCTACCGTCTTGCTGACATTGGAGACAAGTTCGGCAATATCAGGAGGTTCAAAGTTGACCCCGTAACCGACAAGCAGTGCCTGCAACTGCTGCACCCAGGTATTATTTTGGATGACTTGCGGCAATTTGAGCAGTACATTAGTGTCCTTGCCGAGATGATAGAGGTTCAACGCCTCTGAAGAGATCGCACCCACGCAGAAAGTAAGCGGGACAAAGACAATCAGGGTTATCAGCCCGCAGGTCAGAAGGGAGGCCAACCAGGCCGAAACCCACCGGTTGAGCCAGCTGTAGATGGGCCGAAAAATTCCCGCCAAAAGGAAGGCCAGAATCAGCAACTGCCCAAAAGGCCACAGCACCCAGCCAAGCATGAGAGCGGAGAGGAGAAAGATAAAAATAAAGAACTTTGCCTGCACCGGGGAAAGGGCGCGCGCAATATGCACAGCTCTGGTCTTTTCAGGCACTGCCGTCTCCCTTTTTTTTTCATTTTGCTGATGTACCATAGCCCAAGACCATAAAGCATGGATGCAATTATTGCCAGCCTATCTCATGGGCAGGTTCAAGAATTCCGTACTGATAAAGCATTACCTACGAGGACATGATGATTACCAAGGACATTGAAATCGCGGTACACAAAGTACCCGAAGCTCAATTGAGACCAAAACCAGATCAGGACAACCTGGGGTTCGGGCAGACATTTACCGACCATATGTTTTCCATGCGCTGGAACAAAGAGCAGGGATGGCACGATGCCCGAATAGAACCGTTCCGACAACTCAAGCTTGACCCGGCGGCAATGGTGCTCCACTACGGGCAGGCCATCTTTGAAGGACTCAAGGCCTATCGCTCCAGCGACGACCGTATCCTGCTTTTTCGTCCCCAGGACAACCTCGCCAGAATGAACCGCTCGGCGCTGCGCATGTGCATGCCGCGTTTTCCTGAAGAGCAGGTGCTCAAAGTCCTGCGCGCATTGATTTACCTTGATCGGGAATGGGTCCCTTCCGCTCAGGGGGCAAGCCTCTATATCCGCCCGACCATGATCGCCACGGAACCTATGCTTGGCCTGCGTTCAGCCCAGGAGTACCTGTTTTTTATCATCAACTGTCCGGTTGGCGCCTACTATGCGGAAGGATTCAGTCCGACCAAGATCTATATAGAAGACGAGTACGTCCGTGCTGTGCCTGGCGGGGTCGGCGATGCCAAGACCGCCGGCAACTATGCGGCAAGTCTCAAGGCCCAGATCGGAGCACAGAAAAAGGGATATACCCAGGTGTTGTGGCTAGACGCCCGGGAGCGCAAATACATCGAAGAGGTTGGTACATCCAATATCTTTTTTGTTATAAATGACGTATTGATCACTCCGCCGCTGCAAGGCTCTATCCTGCCCGGCATCACCCGTGATTCGGTGCTCCGGCTTGCAAGCGACTGGGGCATGCCGGTGGAAGAACGCCGAATAACCATCGACGAGGTGGTCCAGGCCTGCCAGGATGGCTCCCTGCAGGAAAGCTTCGGTACCGGCACAGCCGCTGTTATTGCCCCGGTGGGTGAATTTTCCTACCGAGATACCCAGTATGTGATCAACAACGGTACCACCGGCCCGGTTGCTCAAAGGTTGTTTGATGAACTCCAGGGTATCCAGTTCGGCAACCGTGAAGACCACCACGATTGGGTAGTTCCCGTGAGCTGAAAAAAATAAAACCGCACCACCACTTCAAAAAACTTATCAATTAATTTCAAGATGTTGGGCGGAAAATTTTTTCCGCCCCCCTCCCCTTGATTTTTCAACAACCGTCACTATTATATTGCGCAGTTTGAAAACAGGAGCCGCCGATAACGGGCGAACAACAGGGTAATTACCACTCTGGGCTCTTTCGTATATCAAAGCGTACAGTACATCGTACACAGACTAATCAGTATGAGGAGGATTACTTATGAAAATTCGTCCATTGAATGATCGTATTCTGGTCAAGCGACTGGAGGAAGAGGAAAAAACCGCTGGTGGAATCATCATTCCTGATTCAGCAAAGGAAAAGCCGGCTGAAGGCGAAATCGTTGCCGTCGGACCCGGAAAGCTAAACGATGCCGGAGATCGTGTCGCCATGGACGTTGCCGTCGGCGACCGCATTCTTTTCTCCAAATACGGCGGAACCGATGTCAAGCTTGATGGAGAAGATTTCCTCATCATGCGTGAAGACGACATTCTCGGCGTAGTTGAAGCTTAAATCATATATTCGTAACTGAAGGAGATATTCACAATGTCTGCAAAAGAATTACAGTACGGCGCCAAAGCCCGCGAAAAGATGCTGGCCGGCGTTAACACCCTTGCCAATGCTGTTAAGGTTACCCTTGGCCCCAAAGGCCGAAATGTTCTGATCGAGAAATCTTTTGGCGCCCCTGTTATCACCAAAGACGGTGTAACTGTTGCCAAGGAGATCGAACTCTCTGACAAATTTGAGAACATGGGTGCGCAGATGGTGAAGGAAGTTGCTTCCAAGACCTCTGACGTTGCTGGTGACGGAACCACCACCGCCACCGTTCTTGCTCAGGCCATTTACAAAGAAGGCGCCAAACTGGTAGCTGCCGGTTCCAATCCGATGGAAATCAAGCGTGGAATCGATGCCAGTGTTGAAGCGGTTGTTGCAGAGCTCAAGTCCATTGCCAACCCCACCAAGGAGCAGAAGGAAATCGCCCAGGTCGGCACCATCTCCGCCAACAACGACCAGACCATCGGCAACATCATCGCCGAGGCCATGGACAAGGTTGGTAAAGAAGGGGTCATCACCGTTGAAGAAGCGAAATCCATGGAAACCTCCCTGGACGTTGTTGAAGGTATGCAGTTTGATCGCGGCTACCTCTCTCCCTACTTCGTGACCGATCCTGACCGGATGGAAGTGAACATGGAAGATCCGCTGATTCTCATCAACGAGAAAAAGATCTCCAACATGAAAGACCTGCTGCCGGTACTCGAGTCTGTGGCCAAGATGGGCAAGCCGCTGTTTATCATCGCAGAAGATGTGGATGGCGAAGCACTGGCCACCCTGGTGGTCAACAAGCTGCGAGGCACCCTGAACGTTGCCGCAGTCAAGGCTCCTGGTTTTGGCGATCGTCGTAAAGCCATGCTCGAAGATATCGCCATCCTCACCGGTGGTCAGGTGATCACCGAAGATCTCGGCATCAAGCTGGAAAACGTGACCGTCAACGATCTTGGCACTGCCAAGCGCATCGTGGTCGACAAAGACAACACCACCATCATTGACGGTGCCGGCGACAAAGAGCAGCTGGCTGCCCGCGTCAAGCAGATCCGTACCCAGATCGAAGACTCCACCTCTGACTACGACCGTGAAAAGCTGCAGGAGCGTCTTGCCAAGCTGATCGGCGGTGTGGCAGTGATCAATGTCGGCGCTGCAACAGAAGTGGAAATGAAAGAGAAAAAAGCCCGCGTTGAAGATGCCCTCAACGCTACCCGGGCGGCTGTTGAAGAAGGCGTAGTTCCCGGTGGTGGAGTTGCCTATCTCCGCTGCCTCAAGGTGCTGGACAGCCTGGAACTTCCCGGCGAGCAGGCCCTTGGCAAAAATATCATTTTTCGCGCCCTGGAAGAGCCTGTACGCCAGATCGCAGCCAACGCCGGTCGCGAAGAGTCGGTTATCGTCGAGCATGTGAAAAACATGGAAGGCGCTAACGGATTCAACGCAGCCTCTGAAGAATACGAAGACCTGATTGCCGCAGGTGTTATCGATCCTGCCAAAGTTACCCGCTCTGCACTGCAGAACGCAGCATCCGTTTCCGGCCTGCTGCTGACCACCGAGTGCATGATCGCTGAAGAGCCGCAGGAAGATGGCGGCGCCGGCGGCATGGGCGGCGGCATGCCTCCAGGCGGTATGGGCGGCATGGGCGGCATGGGCGGCATGATGTAAGCTGCTTTGCCCCTACCCGGTAGTACCCAGGCGTTTTATCCTTCAGCACTGACTGGAGGATAAAACGCTTTTTTGCAAGAGTAGAGGAAAAATAACCCTACACGGCTTTTCCCTTATGTTTCTTGTTGACAAAAGACAATAAATTTTGAATATTGTCCCGGTTCAAAGCAACCGTTCATATATACTGCTTTTGGCGATGTAGCTCAGCTGGTTAGAGCGCACGGCTCATATCCGTGGTGTCCGGGGTTCAAGTCCCTGCATCGCCACCATTTACATAAAAAGGCTGTAACCTTCGTGGTTACAGCCTTTTCTAATTCCAGGGGCCTGCATTGCTTAATTTTTAGGACGGGAAAGGGTACTGCGGGTGATCACCACCGTGGACGTCCCGGTGCGGTAGGA
Source organism: Desulfogranum aggregans (assembly GCF_055398265.1). NCBI lineage: Bacteria > Pseudomonadati > Thermodesulfobacteriota > Desulfobulbia > Desulfobulbales > Desulfobulbaceae > Desulfogranum > Desulfogranum aggregans. Next base: position 2,805,125 of record NZ_AP042447.1, read on the forward strand.
GACCTTTTCCACCTGAAAAATGTTCCGGTTACTGATAGTCATCACCATCCTGCCCCTGTCCATCAGGTCGATACTTTCCGCTTTCTGCATGATGCCGCTCCCTTCGGCCACCCCGCCATCGGTCATGGTAATCCGGTAAAAATACTGCGGCTGCTGCTCACGGGCCTGGGTATCGACGATCACCCGCTGCTCAGACGGCTGCATGTGCGCATAAATATAGTAAAGCGTGCCGCCGTTGGTGATCAACAACAGGGCGATGAGAACATTCTTAACCATTTGCAGACCTTTTGTTTTCTTTGGTTGCTGAATCCGTGACGGCGTAGAGCCTGAGTCGAGCTAATACGCATGCTCCTCTAGACATTCACTGGTATGCCTGCAAAAGCTCAGACTCACCAGCCGCCTTGCAGGGCTCCCAAAACAGGCCCACCGGTTCCGTTGACAGCGTGTTCATATAGTATGTAGTGTAAATCAAGTATGTTACTGCCTTGCAGCTCCACCGTTCTTAAACGCTCACTGATTGAGGTGGGATCTCGTTTCTTTGGTTGGCCCCGTCTGCCAGCGGCAGGTAGATGCAGGAGGGAGTATACCAAATATCAGCTTGGGGCAGTAGCAAACACCCCACGGACAATCATCCGGCGGACCAACAGAAATCGCACAAAAAGTGGGTTCAGCACCTCAACCTTGAGCAGTATGCATAATTTTTCTCTGCAGTCCGCTGACTAGTGCCAGAAACAGTGAAACACTCTCCTCCACCACGATGTCATTGCCCTGACCCGCAATCATACGCCATTTTCCCTTGCCTTTCTCGAAATATGGGGTATACATCCTTTTCGTCCAACCATTGGATGCTGACAGACAGCGAGCGACTACCTCGGGTTCCCTCACCCCGACAACCAAAAAGGAAGCATATGTTGCACCTCACCTCCGCGCAGATACAACGCGCACTCTTTATCTTGATCACTGTCCACATTGGCATTATTGCTGCCAGCAACTACCTGGTCCAGTTGCCGATTCAGCTTTTCGGCTTTCATACCACCTGGGGCACCTTTACCTTTCCCCTGGTCTACCTGGCCACAGATCTGACCGTCCGCATCTTCGGGCCGACTGAGGCACGGCGAATCATCTTCTGGGTAATGCTGCCGGCGCTGATCCTCTCCTATCTCATTTCCGTGCTCTTTTTTGAAGCAGCCTTCCAGGGAATCGCCCAGCTCGGAAGCCTCAATACCTTTGTTCTACGCATCGCCTTTGCCAGTTTTGCCGCCTATACCCTCGGCCAATTGGCCGATGTCCGTATTTTTTCACGCCTGCGTGAACAAGGCGCTTGGTGGCTGGCACCGAGTGCCTCCACCATTCTCGGCAACCTGCTGGACACCTTTATTTTTTATTCGGTTGCCTTCTGGGCAAGTTCAGACCCGTTCATGGCTGCTCACTGGGTGGAAATTGGCATAGGCGACTACTGCTTTAAGCTGCTGGTCAGCCTGGCGCTGCTGCTGCCCCTGTATGGCGTGGTGCTGAAATACCTCACCGACAACATCCTCACCACCCGCCCTGCCCGGCAATCGTTCATGCGCTAACTCGCCAGAATTGCTTATCAGTTGAGGAGGCGTCATATCGGTTACTGCAACCGGCTTTGCCCCTGAGCAGAGGGTGCTTCCACTTTACCTCTCCCTCGGGGTGTGGTAACTGTATATCGTTTTTCGTGACCGAGCAGGTGTTGCCTTGCTCACCCGTTGCACCGGTCACCTTGATCTTCCCACTGCCAAACGATACAGATGCCACACCTTACCCCCGAGACCATTGCCGCCTTTGCCGACTCTACCAGCATCCTGAAGCGAGGGGAGTTTCTTTACCGCACCGGTACTTTTCGTCTCCTTGAACATGACCCCGCCTGTCATCGTTTTACTTACGAGGTGGATGGCCACTATGGCGACTACCGGACCGAGGCCAGGCTTGGGCAAACCATTTCCTGCACCTGCAGCTGCCCTTACCCGCAGCCGGGGTGCAAACACAGTGTTGCTATCCTGTTTGACATCCTCCAGCGTCAGCAGGCCCCCGCGGACCCTGCCCCAGCTCTGGAAACAAAACCACCGGATGTTTTTCTCAGTCCTGAGGAAATACGTCAGCAGGCACTCGACGACAGGGCAGCGCGGGCAAAAAGGGAACAGATGTTCCTCTTTGAAGGCGATATGCTGAAAGGAGACCACACGGTCCAAACACCCACGGGAACCAGGTACCAGGTCACGCTGCATGAACCGTCCGCACGAAGCGGGCACTGCTCCTGTCCCGATTACCTGACCAACCGGCTCAACACCTGCAAGCACCTCCTTTTTGCTCACCAACAACTCAACACCAGAAAAAATTTTCTCCACCAATGCCGGCAGGAACGCTTTCCCTATGTCGATATCTACTGGGACAGCGAGCTGCTCCAGCCGCGCTTGCATAATCAGCGGCAAGAGACGCTCGATGAGGCTACCGGGAAGCTACTTGACGAGCTGTTTGACGCCCAAGGGCGACTCTACAGCGGAGAGATAACTGCGCTGCTTCCCGCCCTCGACACCCTGGAAACAGACAAGCATATCCGCATCCAGCCGGCGGTCATGAACAAAATTGAGCAGGCCGTCCTTGAACACGAACTTGAGCAGGCGAGCAGTACCCAAATTCCAAACCTTTCCGATCTACTCAAGATACAGCCCTATCCTTATCAGGAGGAGGGTATTCGTTTTACCCTGTTCAGACAGGCCTCTCTTATCGGCGACGAAATGGGGCTTGGCAAGACCCTGCAGGCCATCGCCGCCGCCCTCCTGAAAAAGGAGATTTTCGGTTTTGACCGGGTGCTGATCATCACCCTTGCCTCGCTCAAAGAGCAGTGGCAGCGGGAAATAGAGCGTTTTACGCATCACACGGCCTGCATCATCGAAGGCGGGGCGGCAGCACGCCAGGAGCAGTACCGCCACAATAGCGACCTGTTTAAAATTACCAACTATGAGGCCGTTCTGCGGGATACCGCAGCCATTGAGCGTTTTCGGCCCGACCTGATCATCCTTGACGAGGCCCAGCGAATAAAGAATTTCACCACCAAAACCGCTGCCGCCATCAAGCGGCTCCCTCGTCAGCATGCCCTCGTCCTCACCGGCACCCCGCTGGAAAACAAGCTCGAGGATGTCTACTCCATTGTTCAATTCCTGCAGCCCGACCTGCTGAGCCCTCTGTGGCAATTTGCTGCGGATCATTTTCTCCTGAGTCGCACCAAAAAGGGCAAAATCCTGGGGTATCGCAACCTGGAGCGGCTACATGATAAACTGGAGAACCTGGTTATCCGCAGGACCAAAGAAGCGGTACTCACGGAATTACCTGATCAGATTCGCAACGATTACTTCATTGATCTGCATCCGCAACAGGCTGACATCCATAACGGCTACTTCCAGTCACTGCTGCCGCTGTTGAACAAAAAGTTCCTCACCCCCATGGATCTTCGTCGCATCCAGATGCTGCTGCTCAAGATGCGTCAGGTATGCGACTCAACCCACCTCATCGATCGTGAGACCAACATTTCTCCCAAGCTGGCCGAGCTGGCCTCCATAGTGGATGAACTGGTGATCCAGAATAACCGCAAGGTGGTTATCTTCAGCGAATGGACAACCATGACGGCCCTCATCGGCAGGCAACTGTCGGCGGCGCAGATCCCCTTTGTCGAACTTTCCGGAAAAATCCCGGTAAAGAAGCGGCAGCTGCTCATCGACGAGTTCACCACCAACCCCGACTGCAAGGTCTTCCTCTCCACTGACGCCGGAGGCACCGGCCTGAACCTGCAGGCTGCCGACTCGGTCATCAATTTTGAACTGCCCTGGAATCCTGCCAAGCTCCAGCAGCGCATTGGACGGATCAACAGAATCGGCCAACAGGCCAGGTGCATCAATGTCATCAATCTGATTGCCAAGCAATCCATTGAGGAGCGCATCCTTACCGGCATTCAAATGAAAACCGATGTGTTTGATGCGGTTTTTTCAGGCAGCCGTTCAACCGTTGTTTTTGACCGGGAGAGACATCAGGCACTGCTCAAGCAGCTCCGCACCGCACTTGAAGATGATCAGTCCGAGTTTATCAGACCGCCAGAGGAGGGAGAAGAACTTCTCCCGGACACCCCGCATTACCTCAACCCGCAGGTACTCCAGGAACAACCAACGGACTACGTCGGAGAGGAACCTGTGGACTCCATCCCAGCCACCCCCGCTCAACACGCAGCGCCTGCGGCTCAATCCACCGCCCACTCCCCGGAGAAAATGGAAGAAGTCCTTAATCAGGGCATGGCTTTTCTCGGCGGGCTATTGGAGATGGCCACCGGCAGCACCATCCAGCCCTCTGCATCCTCGGACAAAATGGTGAGTGTTGACCAAACAACCGGCGAGGTAACATTGAAATTCAAGCTACCCGGTTTTTAAACCCGTATGCTTTTTCCCTTCACACCAACACGACCATTTGACCAATGAATAATGCAGAAATCCTGGCTAAAAGCCTGCTTGACCTCGGCGTCGAGCACATTTTCGGTTTTTCCGGCGCAACCATTCTCCCGGTTTTTCACGCCATCGGCTCCACTCCGATCAATATCACGGTCTGCGCCAATGAACAGGCCTGCGCCTTTGCTGCCGAGGGCTACTCCAGGGCCAGTGAAAAGGTCGGTATTGCCGTCGTCACTTCAGGACCGGCGATCACCAATACCCTTACCGCCGTTGCCGATGCTCACGCCGACTCCATCCCCATGCTGGTTTTTGCCGGTCAGGTCGCGCAGACCAAGATGGACACCGATGAATTCCAGCATATCAAGGTAAGCAGTGTTTTTGCCGATGCGGCTAAAAAGGTGATCCTTGTCAATGAAATGCACAAGATAGAGGAAGTGGTCAAAGATGCCTATTTCTTTGCCACCTCGGGTAAGCCTGGCCCGGTGGTCATTGATTTCCCCTACGATATCCAACGAACCGAGGGTGAGTATACAGGCATTGCCACCGAAAAATTTGCCGCCAAATATGATGAGGAGCGCCATCTGGGAGAAAACCAGTGCCGCCGGTTTTTTCAGCTGCTGAAAGGGGCGAAAAAGCCGCTGCTGTACATAGGCGGCGGGCTCAACTCCCAGGCGGCCAGCGACAAGATTCGGGCCTTTAACCATCGCTTTGCTGTTCCCTCCATCAACAGCCTCATGGGCAAGGGCATCCTGGATGAAACGAAGTTCTGGGCTGTCGGCATGCTGGGGATGTTCGGCGTTCCGGCAGCCAACAAGGCCATCCAGGAAACCGATCTCTTTGTCGCTTTCGGCATTCGCTGGGACGATCGCGTCTCCCAGAAGGTGGGTGAAGCAGGCCTGGATGCAGATATCGCCTACTTTGACATCAACCCGCATAAGGTGCAGGAAGTCCGATTCACGCGGGAACCGAAATTCTCGTTTATCGGTGATGCCCAGACCGTGATTGACGATCTGCTCAACTATGCGCTCAAGCATGATATCCGTCTGGACATCGGCCCCTGGCAGGAACGGATCAAACAGCTCAAGTCAGACTACCCCCTCGACTACAACCGTCAGGCTCAAGCTATCCAGCAAGCTGAGGTCATGGAGCACCTGGCCGGCCTGGTCACCCCTGAAACAAAGGTCACCACCGGGGTAGGCAACCACCAGATGCTGGCCGCCCAGTATCTGACCAGCTACACACCGAAATCCTTTCTCACCGCCGGCGGGTTCGGGCCTATGGGCTTTTCCCTGCCAGCGGCTATTGGGGCCTATTATGCGGCCCCCCGGTGCACGGTCATTGCCATAGACGGCGATGGCAGCCTGCTGATGAACCTGGGTGAGTTATTTACCATTGGAAGAGAGCAACTGCCCATCAAAGTCCTCTTGCTCAATAATCATGGCGACGGTATGGTAAGAAATATTCAAGATTTTCTCTACGATGGCGAATATGTAGGGACCATGAAAAAATCCGGTGTTCATTTCGCCAATGTCGCGAGGGAATTGGGATTTCCGTTCCAGCGGCGTATCGAAAAAAGAGAAGAGCTGCAGGCCGGACTCAGGGATTTCATGAGTGCCGCAGGGCCCGCATTTCTCGAGGTGGTGTGCGATGAGGATGAAGTACTCTATCCTCGCATCCATGCCGGCTCCGGTTACCAGGACATGATCATGGGTCCATTTATGGAAGAGGAGAAAGGTTACGCATAGCGCCGACACGCTCGTAGCCGGCCGGTTCATCAACGATAATGCTACACGAGGTCTGTATGGAAGAACAATCCTATATACTCACCATGCTGGTGGCCAACAAACCATCGGTAACCGCCCGCATCACCGGTCTCTTTTCCGGTAGGGGATACAATATCCAAAGTATTTGCGGCGCGCCGACCCATGACCCGGCGGTTTCGCGCATAACGATCAAGACTACAGCGACCCCGAGCAAGCTAGATGAAATAATGAATCAGCTCAACCGGCTGATCGATGTGATCAAGCTGCGCGACATGACCAACGATGAGGCAGTTAAAAGAGAGATGGCGCTCATCAGCGTTGCCGTGACCCCGGAAAACCGGACCGAAGTAGTCCAAACCGTGGAGATCTTCGATGCCAAAGTCGTCAGTGCCGGTATTGACTCCTATGTGATTGAGGTAACCGGAACCGAAAGAAAAATAGATGCCATCGTCACTATTCTGCGTCCGCTGGGTATCAAGAAGCTCACCCGTTCAGGCGTGCTGGCACTCTACAGAGAATTGGACGAAACCCATAAAAGCAGTTAAAATGCAGGGGAAAAATGCTCACTCACTTTTTTCTGGTGGGCTCTGTTCCTTTTTTTGGAAGAGAGGCTTAATATAGATTTTGAAGGCATAATAGAAGATAATGGGAGCTGTGCAGACAAAGAACATGCCGAACGGGCTTTCGATATAGGTATTGAAGCCTTCCATAAAACGCGTAAACTGGTCCATCCCATTCTCCTTACAGTTTTCAAAATCAGACACTCTCTGTTTATGGCAAATACACGGTGGTTTGACATCCGGCTTCCAACACGCACCGTAGAGAGCTACAGTATATACCGTAGCTCTCGGCAGCTTGTCACCCTCTCTTTTCAACCGCGTATGAACCACCCAGTATGCTCATGTTTTTTCCATTTAACCTGGTGGGATACCCATGGATAATAAAAATAAGTTCAACCTGATCTACGCATTCATTGCTGTTTTCGGCATCCTTTTTCTCCATGAAATCTGGGTACAGCAGCAGACCGTCCAGCCGATACCCTATAGTGAGCTGAAGGAGTTGCTCGATCAGGGCAAAATTTCGGAACTCTCCATCCGGGAAAATTATATCACAGGTCACCTGTCTGCGCCGGATGAACATGGAAAGGAATTTGTGATAGCCAACCGTGTTGATCCCCGGCTGGCGGAACAGCTCCTCCAGTACAAGGTTCCCTTCACCCAGGTACATGAGAGTAAATTTCTGGCCACCCTGCTTTCCTGGGTTGTTCCGGCCCTGATCTTTGTCGGAATCTGGCTGTTCATCATGCGCAAATTTGCCGAAAAGCAGGGCATGGGCGGCGGATTCATGAATATCGGGAAATCCAAGGCCAAAATCTATGTTGAGCATGAAACCGGGGTGACCTTTGACGACGTTGCCGGGGTAGAGGAAAGTAAGGCCGAACTTGAAGAAATTATCAACTTTCTCAAGGCACCCAGTGATTACGGCAAACTCGGCGCCCGCATGCCCAAAGGCATTCTCCTGGTTGGCCCTCCAGGAACAGGTAAGACTCTGCTCGCCAAGGCTGTTGCCGGAGAAGCCAGCGTACCGTTCTTCTCCATCAGCGGGTCAGAGTTCGTGGAAATGTTTGTCGGCGTCGGCGCGGCCCGCGTCCGCGATCTTTTTGAGCAGGCCAGAAAATCAGCGCCGGCCATTATCTTTATCGATGAGCTCGATGCCCTGGGCCGTTCCCGTACAGCAGCCGGCTTTGGAGGGAATGATGAGCGGGAGCAGACCCTGAACCAGCTGCTGGTTGAGCTTGACGGTTTTGACCCTACCAGCGGTGTTGTTTTGCTTGCTGCCACCAACAGGCCGGAGGTGCTTGACCAGGCATTGCTGCGGGCCGGACGTTTCGACCGCCAGGTGCTCGTCGACCGCCCGGATAAAACCGGCAGGGTCGCCATCTTGCAGGTACACATGAAAAAGGTACATCTCGACCAGGATGTCGATGCCGAACAGGTGGCGGACCTGACAACCGGGTTCTCCGGTGCTGACCTGGCCAACCTGGTCAACGAGGCCGCCCTGCTCGCCACCAGGCGACATGCAGAGGCCGTCAGTATGAACGATTTTACCCAGGCCATTGAACGAATAATTGCCGGTCTGGAAAAGAAAAACCGGCTGCTCAACCCGAAAGAACGTGAAATTGTCGCCTACCATGAAGTCGGTCATGCGCTGGCGGCCCTGGCCATTCCAGGCATGGACCCGGTCCATAAAATCTCCATCATTCCCCGCGGCATTGGCGCCCTGGGCTACACCCTGCAGCGTCCTACCGAAGATCGCTTCCTCATGACCAAGGAAGAACTCGAACATAAGATATCGGTGCTGCTCGGCGGCCGCGCGGCAGAGAAAATCGTCTTCGATCACCTTTCCACCGGCGCATCCGACGATCTCCAGCGGGTTACCGATATTGCCCGCAGCATGGTGACCAAGTACGGAATGGACGAGAAACTGGGACACGTGGTCTACGATGAAAACAAGCAGACCTATCTTGAACAGCAGGGACAACTTCCTTCCGGAATGAACTGCAGCAACAAGACGGCAGAACAGATCGACGCCTCGGTGCGGACGATCATTGACAGCACCTTTGCCACCACCGTCCGGTTGCTGGAGGAGAATCGCGATATTCTTGAAAAGTGCGCCCAGGAACTGCTCCACAAGGAGACCCTGGTGGAGGAGGACCTGCGGGAGCTGACTCAAGGCCTGAAAATGATCGCTTGATGTTTCCGGCGATCCGCTGGTCGACGAGCCCCTGACTTACCGCCAGCGAAACAGCCACCCAACGGTGACGATCGGTTCAACTTCCCGCAGCGCCGACAGGGGGTAAAGGGTCCCACGCCACCATATGCCCTGATGATAGAGGGTCGTCACCGTGGCCCGGAGAGAAATATAGAGCAAGAAATAAGGGGCCAACCAGAAAAAAATCATGCTGCTTCCCGGTACCTGCATTGACCGGGCATTTACCCGAAAGGCTGCTGCCCTCAACAGCACCGAACCCATGCACAGCCACCGGGGAGGACCGTCCAACAACACTACTCCCCACAGGGGTAAAATACTGAACACGATAATGATCAGTGCTCCGGCTATCGATTGCCACACCGAATAGTTATAGAAGGCATACACATTCTTCATCAATCCGGCGATCATCTCTCTGAGGTCGGCGTACCACGCAACAGAAACAAAGCGTTCTCCCCGCAGACAACCCTGGTGAAACCCGGCCTGCTTAAGCACCTTGCCCAGCACAATGTCGTCAATGGGATGCAGTGGATTCCGCTCGTGTCCGCCTGCTGCCCTGTAGGCCTTACGGCTGACCAGGTTAAAGGCCCCGATGCCGATAAAGTATTTACTCTTAGGATCAGCCACCCTCCAGGGGCGAAGGAGCAATAATAACCCGGTCATGGCCTCGACAATCACCGCATTGAGCAGGTTACCCGGGGTCGTATTCCTGAACAGAAGGGTCAGGTGATCAAGTTTTTTGGCCTGTACCCAGGACATAGCCCGGCACAGGGTTGTGGGTGCAAAGCGGATATCTGCGTCTGTAAAGAGTAGGAATTCGCCCCTGGCCATTGCCGCACCAAGGTGCAGGGCATGATTTTTCCCCAGCCATCCCTCGGGGAGCGTCTCTATGGTTAACGCGGTGACCCGCTTGTATCGGCGGGAAAAGTCCTCAATCACCGTGCCGGTTCCATCAATCGAGCGATCATTTATGGCAATTATTTCCAGATGCGGATACTCCTGGCCGAGTAGAGAGTCGAGGGTCGGGCCGATATGTTGTTCCTCGTTGCAGGCCGGTATGATTACTGATATCAGGGGAAACTGCGTGACTATCCTTTCCGGGCAACAGGGTACCTGCTCAAGCCCCTGCAGCCGCAGGCGGGCAATCAGGGAATAGAAGCAAATGGTTCCCGCAGCAATAAGCACCATTGCTGCCCAAAAAAACATCAGCAGACACCGTGAATGATGGAAGAATTATTGGGGCCCAGCGGTGAAAACCGTCTAATTCCGACTACGCCTGCCTGGAGGAGCATATCGCGAACCTCCCCTTCACTATAGGTTCTGCCGGCAGGATTGTTGACCAGCATATTCAAGGCAAAGAGTGCGGCAAATTCTGGCCCATCCTTGGTCTCATCAAGAAAAAAGTCATGAATCAAGATCATCCCGCCGGGTGTGAGGGCTTCTGCACATTTGCCGATCAGGGCCGTGCTCGCATCCGGCCCGAGACCATGCAGTACATGTGACATCCACACCACATCATAGTCCCCTTTGGGCAGCGGATCGGTGGTAAAATCTCCACTGGTGAATCTGATCCGCTCCTCCATGCCGTATTGGCGGACAGTAGCCGCTGCAATCGGTTCAGTGGTCGACCGATCAAAAAGGGTAGCCCGCAACCTTGGGTTGGCCTGGCAAAAGTGGATGGCATAGGTCCCCGGACCGCCGCCGATATCCAGGAGGTGAGTGCGGCCACCCAGATCGATCTCGGCCGCAAAACGCGGTGCGGTGAGCAGGGCAAGGTTCAACATGCCGAGGAGAAAGTTGGTGCGCTCCTCGGCATTTTCAGGGTCATGCTGGATGCACGGTTCACCGGTGACCACTGCCCGGTCACCAGCAATCAAGAAGGTCGTGATGGTGCAACAGGATATGCCGAATATTGGCCGGAGACTTGCTGCTGAGCAGTTGGGCGGCTGCATCGCTGTCAGAGTAGCGCTCATTGCGCTTCTCCAGCAGTCCCATGGCTGTTAACGCATTGAGCAAATAGGCAAGTCCACGCCTGTCTGCAGACAGCTGGTCAGCGAGTTCCTGCAGCGCATGCCACCCGCCGTCCAGCAGGGTAAAGAGGTCCAGGCGTACCCCGGCCTGCAACGTGCAGCTACGCCAGTAACTGTTGGAGGTGCGAAGCAGTTCATTTGCGCTCCAGCGGTGCACCATAGGTCCCTCCAAAAAAAACAGCCGGGGGATACCCGGCCGTCAATCGTGTTCATCGCTCATTATCCTGCGATCCGTCCCTATTCCAGCGCTGACGCAGGCAAAAAAGGCGTCAGGTCTTTTTCATATCGCGTAAGCACTTTAAAGCCGCCCTGCTCCAGGGCAAGCACCGCTTTTGCCCCGTCATCGCCGGCAATACGGATCACCAGGTGGGTGATGCCGGGATAATCCCTGGTCGGCCAGCAGAAGAGACTCTGGATATTGATCTGCTCCTTACTCAAAATATTGGTGACCTCAGCCAGTCGGCCTATGCTGTCATCAACAAAGACGCCCAGACGAACGCTGTCGTCACTCATGCCGATGGCACTGAGCAGCACGCCCATTACATCGGTACTGGTGATTATTCCCAGAAGTTCATCCTTGTCCACCACCGGCAGCGAACTGATATTATTGGTCTGCATGACGTATGCTGCCCGTTCAATGGTGGTGTCCGGCGGTACGGTGATCACCGTCTTGACCATGATCATCCCCACCTCGACTTTCTGCAGCAGGTAATTGAGTTCATGGGTGGAAAGCGCTGTAGCCGGAGAGGCCCAGTTCTGTTTTAAGTCACGGTCTGAGAGGATACCAACCAGTTGTCCGCGTTTATCGACCACCAACAGGTGATCAATGGACTTCTCTGCGATGAGATCACGGGCCTCAACCAGGGTGGTTTGCGGGCTGACAGTGACCAGTTCGGTGTGCATTATTCTCCCGATATACATATACGATTCTCCTTAATGAATGTCCGGCGACGAAGCTGACCCAGTTGCTACAACTGAAAAAATACATTCTTTCCGGTAAGAAAGCAAGGGTGCTTATGTATTGATCTTTGTGGTTATCATGGCCCCGCTGTCCGGATGACGAAACCGGATTTCACCCTGCAGTTGGCCGGGAGCCACCGGCATGGACAACCGCATAACCACCGTATGATTTCCGGGGCGGGCATGCTTGAACAGCCATTTGACAGTGGCTCCCTTTGTCCCTCCCGAGGGGTTGGGACTTGCCGAGAGCAGCCGTACCCCCTTGGGGAGGCGCTGCAAAACGATAAAAGCCATGGGCGCGGGATCAGAGACCACCAACTGTATAGTCACCTGATCGGATCCGGCTCCCTGGTAGCGACCGGTTACGCTGTTTTTTGCATGCAGATGCTGAGGCCAGACCATGCCGGTCACCAGAAGTAGAAAAAATAATCTTCGCGTCATTACTGCTCTCCTCGCTGCGTAGTGCGGCCTGAATCGGGTATAAATTGTTGACGTTCTTCATCCCAGCGATATCCGCCAGCCAGCCACAGGTTCTCCACCCCGGTGAAATCGACCGGTACAGTTCCCGGTAAAGAATAACTCTCGTAGGCTTCTAGAATTTCCTCATCGGTAATAACAAAATCCCGGTCATTGTCTGCCCAGTGGTAGGCCGTTATCCTGACCGCATCATCGCCCACGATGGACGTGCCCCGTTTTTTCACCTTGCCGGAGACGCAGTCGCCGGAAAATCGAAGCGACTCCCCTTTTTCTGCTGCTGGATCAGGATGCACCATATACATGAATGCTGCCTCTCCCTGCCGGAGCCGGCCAATCCAACGCGGCTGTTGTCCATATTCCTTCACACCTGGCGCGGAAGCGGCTTTTATGGCAACAGCGCGGGCCTGCCCGACGATGGTCTCACGAAGCAGGATAGGCGCATCAATGGAGGCATCGGCCTGCAACCGTATGATGACCGGAAATGGCAGGTGCGGTGCCGTATGCGGCGGCAGACTTCTGGAGGCGGTGATGTGCACCTCCTGATTGAGGTAAAACCAATAGAAACCAGCTCCACCTGTCAGTAGGAGGATCAGCAGCACCAGAATCCCGAACCTGAACACTTGCGGCACATCTAGGAAAGACCGTTTTTCCTCCCCTTTGGAGTCTTTGCCCGCGGCAGCGGAAGGCACTGGCTTTTTCTCGTCCTGCGGTTGTTCGAGAATGCTCTCTAACGGGACATCAAGGGCTTCGGCGAGTTTCTGAGCATTTTCAAACTTGATTGCCGGATACTTCTTGTTTTCCCACCGTGAGATGGTATCCGTCGTGACCCCCACCACTGTTGCAATATAGAGCTGGGTGAGATCTTTTGCCTCACGAAATGCACGAACGGCTTTGCCATCGATCTTGACGCTGCTCATTGCCTATATCTGATGAATTGGCAAGCAGAGGGTTCCGTCGCCTGCCTGGTTGTTTTTTTTGTATAACTCATCTTTGTCCACGTTGCCTTTTCGGCTCTTCATCCGGCTTTCGGGTAACGGTAACCCCCGGGCACCCGGCTGGGCTTTGGCCGCTGTCCATCGGTCTTCTGCTATCCATACCATTTTCCCTGCCTCTTTTCCCGCGTTTCTCACGATGTCGGGACGACATGACCCGATATGGCGCGTATGTCCATCGATGTCGACTGACAACGTCTGTCCCCTCTCCTATGGTGTGAAGCAGAGATGAACAACAGGATTTCCTTTCCCTACAACCCAAGGAGGTACTTCCCATGAAACACACACTCTCTATTGTACTGGTCGCCATTGCTCTGGCATTCGGTCCCGGTCTGGCACATGCCAAGACGCTTCGCTGTACCATCATCGACATTGAGGACAATAAGGTGACCATGGAATGCAAAAGCGTGGACGGCTTATCCACAGGGGTGGATGTAAAACTGCGCACGTCCGGCAAAAAAGCCATTGAAGGCTGTTAATCTCCACAGCAGAGGTAGGCACGATGAAAACACTGTACTCCACTCTTTTAGTGGCAGGAGGATTGTTTGTCTCCCTGACAGCCCTGTCCGTACCCGCACAGGCAGGGCACATCGGTTGGGCACCGGGTGGAAACTCTTCTGTTCATATTGGCATTACCTATTCCGACCACCGCTACGTTCACCCGCCGGTCCGTTCCCATCAAAAACGGACAGTGCATGTCCAAGACAGACATGGACATCGAATAATGTCCACCCGCGTCCACCCATGTCGATCATGGCACCGACCTGGTCGTCACTGGCATAAACCACATTGGCGAAACAAGCACCATCGCTCTCATCATCGATATCGCCACTAGCAGACTACTCTCCTGATGCTCTCTCCCCGGCCCGATGCTTCACCAAGTATCGGGCCTTTTTCCGTTTCCCCCTTGTGCGGGGGAAAAAAATACCCATTGTATACGCCAGGGTACAATCTATTCCGCTCTCTCAAGGTTTTGCTGATTCTATGAACATCGTGCGTTTCGTCGTTTTCCAGCTGGCCCTCGTTGTGTTGTGGCTTCCCGTCCAGGCACCAGCGACCACCATCCTCTTTCTCGGCGATTCATTAACTTCGGGATATGGGGTGGAACGCAGCGAGGCCTATCCTTCCCTGATCAGCAACATGCTGCAACAGGATTATCCGGAGACCATCACCATTATCAACGGGGGCATCAGCGGCTCAACCTCGGCAGGAGCCCTTTCCCGGCTTCGATGGTATGCACAGGTTCAACCAGACATCCTCTTTCTCGCCCTGGGGGCCAACGACGGCCTACGCGGTCTTGCCCTGGACCAGCTCAATCGCAATCTTGAACAGGTCATCCAGCAGGCCAAACAACAGTCAATGGTCGTGATTCTCGCCGGCATGATGGTGCCGCCGAATTACGGTAAAGAATACAGCACCGGTTTTCGCCAGGTGTATGTACAACTTGCAGAGAAATATGACCTTCTTTTCGTACCTTTCCTGCTCGACGGGGTAGCGGGACGCGAGGCATTCAACCTGGCCGACGGCATCCATCCCAATCCCCAGGGACACCGGCAGATCGCCCTGCTTGCCTATCCTTACATCGTTCATGCCCTGCAAAGGCTTACGCCCTCACCTGAGCAAACATCTCTCCTGTCTACCGGTAAATAATGCTTACTGCAACCCAGCTTCATAAGGCCTACCAACAAGCCGGCAAGCCTGCCTTGCCTGTACTTCAGGGTATTGACCTGCACCTTGCCCCCGGGGAAACCCTTGCCGTCACCGGGCCCTCGGGAAGCGGCAAATCAACCCTGCTCGCCTTACTCGGTGGTTTGGACAGGCCGGACAGCGGTTCCATTTCCATTGATGGCTGCGACATCACCAGCATGAACGAAGGAGAGCTGACGGATTTCCGAGGCCGCCGAATTGGCATTGTTTTTCAACAGTTCCACCTGATGCCTCACTTAAGCGCAGAGGAAAACATCAGGCTGCCGCTGGAGATCAACCATGGCACCGATATTACCCCTCGAGTTGATGCTATTCTTCAGAAGACGGGACTTGTCGACAGAAAAGATCACCTTCCAGGTCAACTCAGCGGCGGTGAATGCCAACGGGTGGCTATTGCCCGGGCGCTGGTCATCCAACCAGATATCCTGCTCGCCGACGAACCCACTGGTAATCTGGATAGCGATACCGGCAACGCCATCTCGGACCTGCTGTTCCAGCTGGTGGATGAATTTGGCATGACCATGGTTGTCGTTACCCATAATCCGGCACTTGCCGAACGCTGCCGACGACGTGTCAACATTTTTCGGGGCAAGCTCCAATGAACAGCTGGCTGAAATTAGGCTGGAAAGACCTTTTCCGCCACCGGCGCCTGACCCTGCTCTTTACCTGTAACCTGACTATCGGATTGATCGGACTGGTTTCCATCGGCTCCCTGGAAAACTCCTACATCCGCTACCTGGAAAACAGCCTCCAGGAAATTCTTACTGCCGACCTGATGGTCTACAGCTCACGCCCGCTCAAATCCGACGAGCAGCAGGTCATTCACGACACCCTCGGCAGCGAGGTGACCACCTCCCGTCAGGTCGCCTTCTACTCCATGGTCAAGGGAACCAACAATGCTATCCTCTGCCGAATCGTCGCCATTGACGACAACTATCCCCTGTATGGTGGTTTCGTCTATTCCAGTGCGCAATCCCACCAGAAGGTGATTTCGTTGCTGCAAAGCGGCCCCCGGCTTCTCGTAACCAGGGAGACTGCCGCCGCACTGGGTGCGGACCAAGGCGAGTGCGTCCAGATAGGCAAGGCCCGGTTTGCGGTCGCAGCCTTCTATGACAAGGCGCCCGGCAATGACTTGACCTCCATCGACCTGGCACCGAAGATATTTCTCGGCCTGAGTCAGCTTGAGCAGACCGGCCTGATCCGGTTTGGCAGCCGAATAGGCCATCTGGTCTACTACCGTCTTGCTCCTGCAGTCGATGCCAGGGCAACAACAACGGCGCTTCGCAGCCGTCTGGACGCCCTGGCTGATGGTGATTCGCCCCTGCGGGTCTTTGACACCCACGATATCAACCGGCGAATCGGCCGGCTTGCCGATTATTTTTTCGGCTACATGGGTTTGGTCGGAACCGTGGCCCTTTTTCTTGCCGGCATTGCGGCGGCTTACCTCTTTCGTGGCTATTTCCAGGGCAGAGTAAAAGAAATTGCCATCCTCATGAGTCTTGGGGCCAAACGGCACCACTGCATGCTGCTTTTTCTTCTCCAGCTGGCAATGATGGGGTCGACCGCCGCCTTGTTGGCCGCCCTGGTCACCTGGTGCACCCTTCCACTTATCCCGGCAATCTTTGGCGGTGTCCTGCCAGATGGATTTTCAGTTGCTCTCCACCCGGGAACCATGCTCATCACCTTCCTGCTGGGTATTTCGTGCAGCTTTCTCTTCTGTCTCCCCGAACTGATCAAGCTCTCATCGATCAGGCCACTGCACCTGCTGAAAGAGGGAGCAAGTTGGAATGCGCAGCACCCATCACAAAGCAGTCTGCGTTGGTGGCTCAGTCTGCTCCCGGCTACCGCGCTTTTTCTGCTGCTGGCGATCCTGCTGACCTCCTCCGTCCTCCAGGGGGCCGTCTTCACTGCAGGGGTTGCGGCAGCCATGCTGCTTTTTGGTGTCATCGGCCGGCTGTTTCTCGCGCTATGCCGCCGCCTCTCCTCACGCTCCACCGGCCTCAGGCGGATTACGCTTCGCAACCTCTACCGCAACCGTTTTTCCTCGCTTTCGGTATTTATCACTATTGCCACCGGAGTGTTTCTGCTTAACCTGATACCGCAAATCCAAAAAGGACTGCAGGATGAAATCAGCCAACCGGACGGCTTACGCATACCTGTTTTCTTCCTGGTAGACATCCAGGAGGAACAACGAAACGAACTGATCAATTACTTTGAGCACCGGGCAGCTGAACTTTCTTCCCTCTCCCCCATGGTCAGAGGGCGAATCGTCTCCATCAACGGTACCCCTTTTCACCAGCATCGCATCCAGGCAGACCGAAAGGGACGCGGCGGATTGCGGCGAACGGAATTCAACTTTTCCAGCCGTGATACGCTTGATCCCTCGGAAACCATCATCGCCGGTGAGCGGCTGACCACTGTTCCCTGGTCTCCCCGGACCGGAGCCCCCTTTGAGATCTCCATCGCCCAACATTTCGGCAAACGGTATGATCTGGGCCTGCATGACCGCATGCTCTTTGATATTCAGGGCATCCAGCTGGAAGGGAAGGTGGTGAATATCCGCAAGGTCCGTTGGAACAGCTTTCAGCCCAACTTTTTTCTTTTATTCCAGACAGGAGTGTTGGACAACGCCCCCAAGACCTATCTGGCCTCGGTAAGCGATGTCGCTCCAGAGGCGCAAATGCAGCTCAAAGCAGGCATTGTCGACCGGTTTCCCAATGTATCGGTTATCGATGTTACCGCCACCATCACCACCCTTATGGACCTGACCGACAAATTGACCTTTTCCATCAGGTCCATGGCCCTACTGGCCATCGGTGCCGGTCTGACTGCGCTCTATTCCATTGCCGGCAACGAGGCCGCTGCCCATGACAAGGAGATCAACCTTCTCAAAGTCCTGGGAGCGCGGTTTGCTTCGATCAGATTACTCGCGGTCATGGAATTCGGTATCCTCGGCTGCACCGCCAGCCTGGTTGCCGTTATACTGAGCAGCGGCCTTTCCTATCTGTTTTCCTGGTATTTTTTCGATCGCCTCTGGAGCGTGAACCTGCCGGCAACCCTGACCATAGCAACCGTGACTATCCTCACCTGCATCGTTACCGCCGCCCTGGCTACCCGATCGGTAATCCGTCGCAAACCTGTGTCTCTGCTTCGGTAACCCCAACCTACGGACAGAGAAATCAGCTGCCCCAAAGTTTCCTATCGAGAAACACCCGTCTTTTCCCTCACCAACAAGGAGACTACAACACATCGAAACAAATATGTTTTTTTCAAAACTCTCCATCGTCCCTGTTTCTACACAGAGGAATAAGTTGACAATTAGAAAACCACCGGTATGATCGACCGGATTATTACCCAAAATGAACCATGGCCCATAGGCCCTGCGACCCGCCCCCTCTAGGAGGAGGGCAGGTCTTCCTTCAAGCGATGCATGAGAGAACACCATGACCACCACCATTCCCTGTACATTCAAGTTGCTAACTGTCGCCGCCCTGTCCCTGGTGCTCCTGACGGGCATGCCCTCGATCAGCCAAGCCGCCTCTGTAAAATTCGGCCATGTGGCACCACCCTTCCACGGCCAATCCAAAGGGGTTGAGGCCTTTGCCGCCTATGTAAAGGAAAACACCGACGGCCGGATCGATATCGCCACCTTTCCGGCAGGTCAACTGGGTGGTGAACGCTCCATGGCCGAACAGGTGCAGAGCGGCACCCTGCAGCTGGCTACCGTCACCACGGCGGTCATGCAGAACTTTGTTCCCCAGGCCGCCGTCATGGACTTACCCTTTCTTTTCCCCGACCGGGCCACCGCCTATGCCACTCTTGACGATGCCGAACTGCAGGAAAAATTCTTCTCCTACTTTCCGAAAAAAGGGTTTATGGCCATAGGATGGACCGAGAACGAGATCCGCGATTTTTCCAACAACAAACGCCCTGTCCATACCCCGGAAGATATCAAGGGCCTTAAGGTACGGGTCATGAATTCACCCGTTTACCTGGATACGTTCCGGCAGCTTGGTGCGTCCCCGGTGGGTATACCCTTTCCTGAGATTTACAATGCCCTGCAGACAGGGGTGATCGATGCCCAGGAAAATCCGCTCCTCACCACCGTGCTCGCCAAGTTCACTGAGGTCAACAAGTATGTGACCCTCACCCAGCACAGCGTGACCGAGTGCGTTATCATTGTCAGCATGGATTACTGGGATACCCTGAGCGATAAGGACAAGGCAATTTTCCGCGAGGCTGCCAAGGTGGCCATTGCCACCAACCGCCGGGTTAATGCCGAGCTTCATCAGAAACTGCCCAAGAGCGGCATTTCTATAGCCCAGTATGCCAAGGAAAACGGAGTCGAAATCATCCGCCTCAGTGATGAAGAACGGGAGCAATTTCGTCAGGCCATGCTGCCGGTGTGGGATAAGTACCGGAAAAAAATCGGTAGTGACCTTTTTGACTTTGTGCAGCAGAAAATACAGGAGCATCAGCAGTAGCAGCTGCACCCTCGACCGACAGGAGCTAACGCAGGAACATGGCGGCAAAAGGTATTATTCAATGGCTGGACCGGCTGGAAAAGACCGTCCTGGTGTGGACGATCCTGGGTCTGGCGATTATCGGTGCGGTGCAGGTCCTCACCCGTTATGCGCTCAACTACAGCTTTACCTGGTATGAAGAGCTTGGCCGCTACCTGGGGGTATTCATCACCTTTCTCGGGGCAGCCATCGGCGTCAAGACCGGCGGACACTTCACCATGGATCTTCTGGTCACCAGGTTGAACAAACCGTGGAAACAACTCCTTCAATGCACCACGGCCCTGCTCTCCGGCTCTTTCTGTCTGCTGGTGGTGGTGTATTCCATGAAAATTGTACTCCGCATGCACGGATACGAGACGACTTCCCCGACCATGGAAATCCCCATGTACCTGGCCTACCTGCCGATCCCTTTTTTTTCCCTGGTAATGAGCATCCGTTTTTTTGCTGCCGGCTTCCTGTTCATCCTCCAGTTGCGTCAAGCGTCGATCAGGGAGGAAAGGGGATGATTGCGGTTGTCTGCGCCTCTTTTTTTCTGCTCCTTTTCGCCGGGGTGCCCATTGCCATCATCCTGGGGATAACCACCGCCCTCTCGCTGGTATTCTTTACCGGCACCCCGCTGCACATCATTGCCCAGCAGCTGTTTAATGCCCTGGACAAGTTTGTGCTCCTGGCTGTTCCGTTTTTTATCCTGGCCGGCTCACTCATGACCCACGGCGGCATTGCCCGGCGCCTGATCAACTTTGTCAACGCTCTGGTAGGCTGGTTCCCCGGCGGGCTTGGTATGGCCGGCATTCTGGGGTGCATTTTTTTTGCCGCCATCTCCGGCTCCTCTCCGGCCACAGTGGTGGCAATCGGCTCGATCATGATCCCCGCCCTCATCAAGGCCGGTTACCACGAACGCTTCTCCCTGGGGCTGATCACCGTCTCCGGTTCGTTGGGCATCGTTATCCCTCCTTCCATTCCCATGATCCTTTACTGTCTGGTGATGAACGTTTCAGTGGCGGAAATATTCATGGCCGGCGTGCTGCCTGGGTTGCTGATTGGCTGCGCCCTGATGGCCTTCACCTTTCTGGTTGCCCGAAGGTGCAACTGGCGAATTGAAAAACAGGCCTCGCTGGGCGACATCCTTACTGCCGCCAGAC
This sequence comes from Desulfogranum aggregans, assembly GCF_055398265.1. NCBI lineage: Bacteria > Pseudomonadati > Thermodesulfobacteriota > Desulfobulbia > Desulfobulbales > Desulfobulbaceae > Desulfogranum > Desulfogranum aggregans. Next base: position 2,825,945 of record NZ_AP042447.1, read on the forward strand.
AGGGATTTTGGGCCCTGTTGTTACCCTTGCTCGTACTGGGCGGCATCTACTCCGGCCTTTTCACTCCCACCGAGGCCGCTGCGGTGAGCGTTGTCTATGCCCTGGTAATCGAGTTATGCGTCTATAAAGAGATCAGGTTTCGGCAACTCACCGATATCTGCACCGAGGCGTCGGTCCTCTCCGCCTGTCTGCTCTTCATTCTCGCCTGTGCCATGACCTTTCTGTGGCTGCTGACCGCTGAACAGATTCCCCAGCAACTGGCAGACATCATCATCACCCACATCCATCACCCATGGATGTTCCTGCTGTGCGTCAACCTCCTTTTCCTGGTGCTTGGCTGCTTTATGGATGATGTCAGCGCCATGCTGATTCTGGCACCCTTATTTTATGAAACCCTGAACCGCTACGGCATCGACCTGGTCCATTTCGGGGTAGTCATGGTGCTCAATATCCAGTTGGGCATGCTGACCCCACCCTTTGGGCTCAACCTTTTTGTTGCCTCCGGACTGACCAAACGCCCATTGGTCACCATTGCCAGAGGCGTACTGCCTTTTCTGGGGATTATGCTCCTCTGCCTGATGCTGGTCACCTACATCCCCTCGATTTCTCTTCTCCTGCCCGAGCTGCTGCTCAGGTAACTGAACGCGCTATGCTTACCACTTCCACCAGACAACAACTTTCCGCCATCGTCGGGCCAGAACGATACATCGACGAGACCGAGATCCTGGCCTGCTATGCCTATGACTCGTTTCTCGAAGAATCCATGCCCGAGGTGGTCCTTTTTCCGCTTACCACCCAGGAGGTATCAGCCATCCTCCAGGTGGCCTCCGCAGCAGGGGTTCCTGTGACCGCACGCGGTGCAGGAACCAGCGTCTGCGGGGCCCCGGTGCCGATACGGCACGGCATCGTGCTCTGCTTCTCCAAAATGGACCGAATCCTTGAGGTCAACACCCGCGACCGGTATGCCATTGTCCAGCCTGGGGTGATCAACGGCGATCTGCAGCGTGCGCTTGCGCCTTCCGGTTTCTTTTTCCCGCCTGACCCCGGCTCCATGGAGTTTTCCACCCTTGGCGGCAATGTGGCCCAGAACGCCGGCGGACCGCGCTGCCTCAAATACGGGGTTACTGTTGACTACGTTCTGGGCATGGAGGTCGTTCTGGCCTCCGGCAAGATTGTCCGCTTCGGCAGCAGAAACATCAAAGATGTTACCGGTTACAAACTTTCCGCCCTCTTCTGCGGGTCGGAGGGGACACTGGGCATTGTCACCGAAATCATCCTCCGGGTCATCCCCGCACCGGAAACCACCCAGACCCTGTTGGTCACCTTCGCCGACCTGGACAACACCGCCCAGGCGGTAGCCGAGATCATCGGCTCCGGCATCCTCCCGGTATCCATGGAACTGATGGACAACATGACCATCAATGCCATCGAAGATTCGGTGCAGCTGGGCCTGCCGAGGGAAGCGGCAGGGTTGCTGCTTATTGAGGTGGACGGCATCAAACAGGCGTGCGAACGGGAACGGGAGCTGATCGTGGCCAAGGTCGAAGAGCATGGCGCGACCGGTATTCAGGAGGCTGCAACCGCAGAAGAACGCGATCGGTTATGGGCAGCTAGAAGGGCGGCTTACGGGGTATTTGCCAAGATTGCGCCAGACATCCTTTCCGAGGATGTGACCGTCCCGGTAAGCAAGGTGCCGCAGATGATTAAACGCATCAATGCGATTACCGCCCACTACCAGCTCACTTCAGGGGTATTGGCACACGCCGGCGATGGCAATATGCATCCCCTGATCTGCGCCGACCGCAATAACCGCGAAGAGTGGCAACGGGTGGAAAAGGCTTTCAGGGAAATCTTTGCAGCTGCAGCCGAACTCAACGGTACCTTGTCCGGCGAGCACGGGATAGGCTTGGCCAAGGCCGAATTTCTCCCGCTGGTTATGGGTGACGACACCCGCGAATTCATGAAGGTCATCAAACAGGCGGTGGACCCGCAAGAGATCCTCAATCCGGGCAAATTCGTATGAGTACGCAACACAGCGGCAACTGCGGCAAGTGCGGTATCTGCCTCACGGTCTGCCCGGTGTACAAAGTGCTCAAGGAAGAGCATGCCTCTCCTCGAGCCCGGGTGCAGCTCGCCAGGGCCTACAGGGAAAAACGGTTGTCCTCCTCGGCCCTGCTCAAAGAACTCATCAGTAAATGCCTCATGTGCGGCAGCTGCTCAGCCATCTGCCCTTCCGGGGTTGATCACGAGTCACTATTTATGGAGATGCGGTCACGGCTCATCCGCGATCATGGCGAGCGCCCGGAAATAAGAAGCCTGGTGTACCTGCTCGCCAGGGAGCGACGACTGCGTCTGGCTGCCGGAGCGGCCCGCCTGGGGAGGAATCTGCTTCCTGCCGGGGTTCAACAGCGGTGCACCCTGGGCAACATCCCGCTGTCCAACCTTCCCAGTCTGCAGCACTCCCCGTTTCGCGCCACAGCGGCAGAGAACAACCCTCCCCTGAGCGAGGAACAGGGCGTGGTTCTTTACTTTACCGGCTGCGCGACCAATTATCTCTATCCCGAGACCGGTCACGCCACTGTCGAACTCCTCACCGCCATGGGGTACCGGGTCATCATTCCCCGCCAGCAGACCTGCTGCTCCCTGCCCATGCTCCTCCACGGTGGGGAGGAACAGGCAAAACACAATATCCTGCAGAATATCAGCTGCCTGCGGGACACCGACGCCGAGGCGGTTATTGTCGACTGCCCCACCTGCGGGATGGCGCTGAAAGAACGGTTTCCCGAACTCATGCACGCCTACGGAGAGGACGAAGGACCGGCTCGCGCACTCAGTGCCAAGGTCACCGACCTCATGAGCTTTGTCTTTCACCGGCTGAGGCTATTTCGCAAACAGCTGCACGATCCCAACAGGACCTTGCCTGCAGTGACCTACCACACGCCCTGCCATCTGAAAAACACCTTTGTTTCCGCGGAAAGAGTCCTGGAGGCATTACCTGAAATCACTTATCTGCCGAGCGCCGACCGATCAGCCTGCTGCGGCGGAGGCGGTACATTTTTTTACGAATACCCCGAGGTATCGGCCCGCATGGGTAGAGACAAGATCGCCAATGCCCTGCAGACAGGTGCACGCATATGGCTTACCGATTGTCCGGTCTGTCGTCTGAATCTTGCTGGACAGCTTGAAGCTGATAGTGAGCTTACCGTCATGCACCCGGCCCGCTACCTGGCCATGCTGCTGAAATCTGCATAACGGCTTCCTGTACCGCATCCAGCGATATCTTGGTCACACGTGAACAATGGATGAAAAAACTATAGCTGCCAACATCCAGCAATCGAGAAAAGAGCGGCAGATGACCCTGCAGGAGCTTGCAGACCGTGCCGGCCTGACAAAGGGGTACCTCTCTAAAATTGAACGCTCAGAAAAAGCCCCCCCCTACTCCACCCTCAGTAAGATAGCCGATGCCCTTGGCGTGGAAATAACCGATATCTTCAGGCAGGAAACCGGGCATGCCCGGGACAGGTCCATCGTTGTCGGCAGGGGGAAGGATGGCCGCATCATCCGCGAAAGTTCCCATTATGTCGGCTATGACTACACAGTACTTGCTGCGGATAAACCGGGAAAAAATATGGAGCCCTTTATCATCTACGCTCCGTTTGCCTTTCCCCAGTTGTTCACTCACGAGGGAGAGGAATTCATTTACGTCCTGGAAGGAACCATGGAATTCCAATACGGCGACCAGACCCATGTTCTTGATGCCGGCGATCACATTTACTTTGACTCGAGAACGCCTCACACCGGCCGCAGCCTTGGCGAAACACGTGCCAAGCTGATGGTGGTCATATACTTCTACAAACGCCGGTAACCTGACTCTCCCCGGCATGCTCCCTGATGGCATGATACACCCCGTGCTCATCGTTGGACAACGTCAACAGGTATTTTTTTCGCAGTTCTGCCGGGGCATTGGCTACCACGTAACTGAGGCCGGTGAAATCCAGTAAGTCGATATCATTGTAATCATTGCCTATGCCCATGGTTCGAGCGACCTCGAGGTGCAGGTAGTCACACAGCCACCTGGCGGCGCCACCCTTGGAGATCCCCGACGGATAAACTTCCATCCAGATGGAGCGGTGATCAAGCGGAGAGGTTGCCCTGATAACCTGGTATCCGGTAAAAAAGGCTTTGATGCGTTCAAAAAACGAGGGGTCCTCCGGCAATATCGCGATGATCTGGGCTGACCTTTCGGGCAAGGCGGCAATGCAGTTCAAGGGATTGGCGTAGCCGCGATAGGCTTCCAGCCTTCTCCGGAAATCAGGATTATAGTCGCTGCTCTGGTGGTACATAAAACAATGATTTTCAGGCACCTCATGGTGAACCATAAAATCCAGCCCGTGGCTGAGCATTCGCCTGGCAATGATATGGATATCCTCCCCGGTAAACGGCTTGGAGAAAAGCAGTCTCCGGCTACGGGCTTCAACAATCCCGGCTCCGGAAGAAACTATCAGGTAGTCTGCCGGAAAATCCCGGGTAATGACCTTTTGCAGGGAAAAGTAGGAGCGCCCGGTGGCAATCACCCGGGAAATTCCCCGCTCCTGCAATCCGCGGAAGAGGGCAAGGGTACGCCTGCTGACCTCTTTTTCCGTGGTCAGCAGGGTCCCGTCGAGATCGGTAAAAACAATATCAACATTTCTGGACATACTCGCCTGTTGTTTGGTTGAAGGGAAAGACACTCGACAACAAGGCTCTTCCCCTGCACGATCTTGCCTCCGTGGTTCAACCAAACCACGGCAAACCCACTCCGTCAAGAGGAGGCGCAGGTCACCACCCCACTCAACCCGGTCCTTTTTCAACCGGGTGCGCCATGGTGCCTGGTTGATATCCACCATCGCGGTGCTGCAAATGCACCACCACTGACCTCCCATCCCTCACACCAATGAGAAGGTATCACTCTCTCCATCCCCGGCAATGCACGCCCTGCGGCTTTTACAAATACCTGGCACGATACATGCTTAATTTTGCGCAGTTCACCCCTGTGCAGCCGGTGTGGGGATAGCCGCATGCCTAACCGGCAGGCAGGTGCCAAGGAAAAGGAAGGCACGGAGCCCCGAGGTGTTCAACACCGTGTACCCTGCTATTCCACCACTTCAAGGAGGAGATATGAACCATCTGCCGACAATCAGCCGGTTAATTATTCCGTTCGTGAGCCTCTTCCTGCTCATCCCGGCAACCGTGATCGCCCAACAAAGGACACCCCAGCGTGGTTTTCCGGACATTAATATCTCCACTCCACGCCAGGGTGAGCAATTCCTTGATCCAACACTCAGCACCACCCTCTCTTTCACTGTCAGAGACTGGTCCTCTCCAGCCCACATCCTGGCAGAGGTCACCGGTGAACACACAGGGATTTTTTTCACCATTTGCGGGGATCGAGAGCGCCCCTGTGCCGGCAGGCCCCCCCTTTACACCTTTGATCTCCAGTTGCCGGCCTTTGCAGGAAACAATACCCTGAAGCTTATGGTTACCAACAAGCTGGGAAAAACCTCCCAGCTGCTGCGCAGCTTCACCATGCAGCATTTTGACGCAGTAAGCCCAACCAGTCCACCACCAGTTCCACCGATTGCGCCGACATCACTTGCCGCACCAGAAGAAGACCACGGATCCTATACCCCGATGATGCAGGACGATGCCCGCTACCAACTGCTTATCCTCACCCACAGTAAAAAACAAACCGTGGGCAATAGCCAGCAGCTGGATGGATTCGGAAAAATCCTTCTCCCCCTGGTGGAGCACAAAAACCGCACCGGCATGCCGACCATCATGCTGCTTCTCGATGACCTGTACCAAGAACCTCAGCTGCGCGGGCGGGATCATGCCGAGATCATCAAAAACGCCATCGCACTGGCCAGAAAACGATGGGGTATCAGGTATGTGATGCTTGTTGGGGACTGCGACAGATTTCCGGTCCGTTACACCAAAACCTATGACCTGGGGCACTGGGGTCACGCCTATGCCCCCTCCGACCTCTACTATGCGGATCTTTTTGACCAGGGAGGAGCCTTCCAGAGCTGGGACCATGACAACGATGACCGTTTCGGCGAGATGCAGGCAAATTATGCCCAAAATGCCGACGACCTCAACCAGGACAAACTGGACCTGATACCTGATGTGGCGGTGGGCAGGGTGCCTGTGTCCACCGAAGAGGAACTGAGGACCTACGTCCACAAGGTCATCACTTACGAAACCACAGCGAGCAGCGACTGGTTCAAACGGGCTCTGCTCCTGACCGGTGACTATCCATGGTCCAACAGCACCAACAATCACATAGGTACCCAGCTGCAATCCCTTTCCTTTAACACCGTCAAGCTCTACCATGACCAGATCTGGCCCACGACCACGCCTGCTCAGCGTCGTCTGCTCATCGAGAACGAGCTGAACAGGGGGGTGGGGTTCCTCAGCTATGTCGGCCATGGCTGGGGGGTCAACCCGCCGGCAGCCGATGGGGGCGGCTGGGGCGGCTGGTACGACTATACAGCCATTCCCCTGCTGAATAACTCAAAGAAGTTGCCGGTCATTTTTTCAGCTGCCTGCAGCACCGCCATGTTCCATACCGGGAATGGTCCCTATTTTGCGAAATGGGGATACGAGTACCAGGGGGCCCCATATGGAGAAACACGCTTTGCCAAGTACAAATGGGGTCCTGAACCACTCGGGTTGTCCCCTTCCGGGTACGATGTCGATGCCCTGGCTGAGCATTTTCTGGTAAAGCACAACGTGGGGGGCATTGCCTTTATCGGTTCCTATACCGGCACCCAGGGAGACAGCCATACCCTGGCGAAGTTCTTTTTTGAACAGTACGCCGCAGGCGCTGATACCCTTGGTACCGCATGGAATGGCGCGCTCACAAAATTTGTTGCCAACGTCATCAACGGACTCACCTATCCGGGTACCAGCTGGTACACGGCAGCACAGTACCATCATATCCACAAGATGCTGCTTTTTGGCGATCCTTCGCTTCGACTCGGCGGGGTCCGCCCGGACCTGATCCCTGTTCCCTCACCGGCAGGCCACTTCTGCAGGATACGGGATGGTCACCTGGTGGTCACGGTACAAAACCAGGGTGGAGGAACCTCCGGAACCTCAACCACCCTGGTCGACTTTGGCCGCTTCGGCCTCTTTGCCCAGCCGACTCCGGCGCTCAACGCTGGACAACAGGTGGACCTGCTGTTCACCTTACCCCGTGGGTGCTTTAATCCTGATTGCGACTTCTCCATTACCATTGATGCCGGCCAGGAAGTGGAGGAAAGCGACGAGGGAAACAATAGAGCCACCGGTAAATGTGTCGGATGAGAAACAAGAAGACTGAGTGGAAGGCACGCTGTCCGGTTGCACTCCGGGGCAGCGTGCCCTTGCCCTGGTCCCTGCCGATCACCAGGTTGCGGTACCTCCACCCACGCTGTTTCATTCTGTAGGGGCGAGATGAGTGACTTCTTCCCTGTGCTCCTGTATAGTCTCTGCCTGGAGAGTGGGCAAGGATTCCCGCTGCTTTGCCCTTTCCCGCCTTACGCTCAACTCACCACAGGATATCCGGATGCATGGGATCATGGGGCTGCTCCCCTATATGAAAGTTGCCGCTGCTTTTGCGCTGATACTCTGCTGTATCCGCTTTAAGCTGGGATTATGGTTGGCTGTACTCGTCGGTTCGCTGGCAACTGGCCTCCTGTTCGGTCTTGACGTCGGTCAATGGCTGCAGGTCAGTATTCTTGCTCTGGGCAACGAGAAATTCCTTCTCCTGATAGCCATTGTCGGCCTGATCCTGCTCCTGTCAGACAGTCTTGAGCGTTCCGGACAGTCGCAGCGATTGATGGAGGCCCTCTCCGGCTATCTGCAGGGCAACAAGCTGCGGCTCATCTTTTTTCCTGCACTCATAGGTCTGCTGCCCATGCCTGGAGGAGCGGTCTTTTCGGCACCCATGGTCAAAGCAGTATCTGCAGAGATGCCGATTCGGGATATTGACCGTGCCCTGATCAACTACTGGTTCCGTCATGTCTGGGAGCTGGCCTGGCCGCTGTATCCCGGGATTATTCTCATCGTTGCCCTGGCCGACATCCCTCTCTCTGCCTTTGTCTCCAGGAGCTGGCCCGGGGTTGCGGCCATGTTCGTCTTTGGCTGGCTTTTTCTTCTTCGACCGGCGGTACGGAATGTGAGCCTTTCCGCCGGGAAGAGGCAGTCTGTCGCCGAACCTCGTCTGTCGCTGGCAGTCAAAGAAGCCGTCCCTCTGCTTATCGCCATCATCGGTGCCATTGGATGCGAATCTCTGTTGGCCCGTTATGCGCCTCACCTTCCTTTTGAGTGGGGAGTCATAGGTGCGCTGGCCGTGGCAGTTGGAAGCGTCATGGTACAAAACAAGCTGGGCACCCGCTCCCTGACCAGCATCCTCGGCAAAAAAAGTCTCTGGTCCATGCTTGGGGTTATTGCGGCAATCTTCATCTACAAAGACACTATGCAGGCAGCCGGGGTCGTCGAGGCTATGGCTGCAGCAAGCGGCGACCAGGCTGCTCTCCTGGCCACGGCGATTTTCCTCCCCTTCCTGGTAGGGGTTGTCTCGGGAATCACCGTGGCCTTTGTCGGCGCAACCTTTCCGTTGCTACTCGGCCTGCTGGAGCTGATGCACCTGCAGGACCAGACCCTGGCTTACCTCATCCTCGCCACCTTCAGCGGCTTCACCGGAGTAATGATTTCACCGATCCACATCTGCTTCATGTTGACCTGTGAATACTTTTCCACCGACCTGATCACCACCTGGAAACAGCTGCTGCTTCCCTGCGGTGGCTGCGCCCTCACCGGAATTGCCCTATTCCTTTTTCTTCTTTGATAATTCCTCTATACCTGTGCTAAACTTGACGTATATGTGATGCTACTTTGCGTTCCCTCACTTTGAGCCGACATCGGCTCTGATCCGCCCCGCGGGAGCATACCATGATTGACCTGCCCATATCACCGGTGCTCGCCTGGTTCCTCATCGGCATAGCCTTTTATGGAATCGAGCTGGCCGTCCCCGGTTTTGTCATCTTTTTTTTCGGCATTGGTGCCTGGTGCACAGCCCTCGGGGTATACCTGCTGGACCTGGGCCTGACCAGTCAACTGATCGTCTTTCTGGCGGCCTCCCTGCTTTCTCTGGCAGCCCTTCGCTCCTACCTGCGCAGCGTGTTTCTGGGTGAACAAAAAGAAGAAACCGACAGTGTGGCTCTCAACCCCGCTCCCTCAACCGGAACCGTTATCGAAACCATTGACCCTCCAGCTGAAGGCAAAATTCGTTATGCGGGAACCTTTTGGACTGCTGCCGCAGATGAACGGATCGAAAAGGGACAGGTGGTGGAAATCGTTGATCAAGAGGACCTGCTGGTCAACGTTCGTCCGCTCAACCATGAAGGAGAAGAATAATGGAAATGCTCATCGGTGTTGGCGTACTGATTGTCTTTGTAGTTCTAATCCTCATCAAAACCGCTGTAGTAGTGCCCCAGCGCAATGAATATGTGATTGAGCGGTTGGGAAAATACCGAACCACCCTTTCTGCAGGTTTTCACATCCTCGTCCCTTTCCTCGACAAGGTCGCCTACAAACGCAACCTCAAGGAAGAACCCATCGACATTCCGGCGCAGACCTGCATCACCTCAGACAATGTCACCATGGAGGTGGACGGTGTGCTCTATCTGCAAGTGGTCAACGCCAGGCAATCGGCCTATGGGATCGAAAACTACCATTTTGCCGCCGCCCAGCTTGCCCAGACGAGTCTTCGTTCTGCCATCGGGAAAATAAGCCTGGACAACACCTTTGAAGCCCGGGAAGTATTAAACCAGCAGGTGGTCGATGCCTTGGATGAAGCGGCCCAAAACTGGGGTGTCAAAGTGCTGCGCTATGAGATCAAGGACATCCAACCGCCGCGATCAGTCCTGGAAGCCATGGAAAAACAGATGAAGGCGGAACGGGAAAAACGGGCCGAAATCGCCCGCTCAGAAGGCCAACGCCAGTCCCTGATCAACCGCGCCGAAGGGGAACGCGCCGAGGCGATTGCTCTCTCTGAAGGAGAAAAAATGCGCCGAATCAATGAAGCCGAGGGCCGTGCCCAGGAAATTCTCAAGGTGGCCGAAGCAACCGCCGAGGGACTTCGCAAGGTAGCGGAGGCCCTGAGCAACCCGGGCGGACAGGAAGCCGCCAACCTGGAAGTCGCAAAAAAATACCTGGAAGAATTCGGCAAGATGGCCAAAGAAAACAACACCATGATTGTTCCCGGCAACCTGGCCGACGTATCCACCATGGTCGCTACCGCCATGTCCACCCTGGATCACACCCGACAGCAGCCCGCAGCAGGTACTCCCGCCAGCTAGACGCCTGCACTTTCCTCCTTTCGTACGTCACGTCAGGGCCTTTGCTGCAAAGGCCCCTTTACTTGTCTGTACTTCAAGTCTATGGTGGAGTATATTCAGCTGGAACGTATGAATGATTTTCATTATCATTGCAACTGCCCATGAAAGGAACCCTCTTTGCCATCAAACGATATGCCCTCCACGACGGTCCCAATATCAGGACAACGCTCTTTTTAAAGGGGTGTCCGCTCTCCTGCTGGTGGTGCCATAACCCCGAAGGATTGAATGCGCAAACGCAGATGGTCTGGTCGGCTGAACGGTGTATCGGTTGCCTTGCCTGCGTGGACGTCTGCCCCCAGCAGGCTCTCCGCTCCTCCGGGCTCGGCATCCTACGTGACCAGCAGCAATGCCGCAGTTGCGGCGAATGCGCCCGCACCTGCCCGGCTTTGGCCCATGAGGCAACCGGCTGGCAGGCAGAGGTGGAGGAGGTAATGACGGAACTTGTCAAGGACATACCCTTTTTTGACCAGTCGGGCGGGGGGGTCACCTTTTCCGGAGGAGAGCCTCTGGTACAGCATCGTTTCCTGCTTGCCCTGCTCAAGGCAGCCGGCAAACTCGGCCTTCATCGAGCTGTGGACACCTCGGGGTATGCCACCAGATCCGTGATCGCTGCCGTTGCCGAGCACACTGATCTGTTCCTCTATGACCTCAAACATATGGACAACCGCCAACACCGGCACTACACAGGGGTGGATAATCGACCCATCCTGGATAACCTCCGGTTCCTGCTCGATCAGGGCCACCATGTTCAGGTACGGTTCCCCCTGATTCCCGGGATCAACGATGATTCCGCCAACATTAAGGCTACCGGCGACTTTCTGCGTTCGCTGCCCCGGGTGCGCACAGTGGATGTGCTCCCCTTTCATCCCTCGGCGCGTGCCAAGTACGCTAAGCTGGAAAGGCCTGACCAGGTCCGTCACATTGCAGCGCCGGCAACCGACCACGTCAATGGTATCGTTCAACAGCTCGAACGATTTGACCTTACCGTTCGCATTGGTGGATAGACAGATGAATCAACGTATCGAATACCTCCGACAGCAAAGTTTTACCGCACGACCGTCCATCTCCATTGAACGCGCACTGCTGGAAACGGCCTTCTACCGAGAGCACGGTGGCAAATATTCCCAGCCGGTTCTGCGGGCCCGTTTTTTCAGGCACCTGTGCGAACAGAAAACCATCTATATCGGCGACTACGAGTTACTGGTCGGTGAACGCGGCCCCGCACCCAAGGTCGTCCCTACCTTTCCTGAACTTACCTGTCATACAGCCGATGATCTGCAGGTGCTGGCCAGCCGGGAAATGACCAACTACCAGGTGAAGGATGAGGACATCGCCACCTATGCCCGGGAAGTCATTCCCTACTGGCAGGGACGTTCCATGCGCGACCGCATTTTTAATGATGTGCCGCAGGAGTGGCGCGATGCCTATACCTGCGGGCTGTTTACCGAATTCATGGAGCAGCGGGCCCCCGGCCATACTGCGCTCGACGGATCCATCTACCGCTACGGCATGGGCGATTTCAAACAGCAGATCGCCGAGCGCATCGCCCGACTTGATTACCGCAACGACCCCGAGGCAGCGGACCGGCGTGAACAGCTTACGGCCATGGATATTGCCTGTGACGCGGTGATCATCTTTGCCCACCGGCATGCAGCCCTTGCCGAGGAGATAGCAGCGGAGACGACGATCGAAGCCCGCAAAAAAGAACTGCTGACCATTGCCCGGGTCTGCCGCAGGGTCCCTGAATTCAAGCCGGAAACCTTTCATGAAGCGCTGCAGATGTACTGGTTCACCCACCTCGGGACCATTACCGAACTCAACGGCTGGGATGCCATGTCTCCCGGGCATTTGGACCAGCATCTCTACCCCTTTTACCGGCAGGAGGTCGACGCAGGGACCCTTGACCGTGCACAGGCCAAAGAACTGCTGGCCTGCCTGTGGATAAAGATAAACAACCAGCCTGCCCCGCCCAAGGTGGGCGTGACGGCCCAAGAAAGCGGTACCTATAATGATTTCACCCAGGTCAACCTGGGCGGCCTGCTTCCGGACGGCCGGGACGGCAGCAACGAAGTTTCCTATATTGCGCTTGAAGTTGCCGATGAGCTGCACCTGCTGCAGCCGCAACCCTCGGTGCACATCAGCAGCCGGACACCGAACCGTTTCCTCAAGGCTGCAGCACGAGTCATCCGCAAAGGATATGGTTATCCTTCGGTGTTCAACACCGATACGGTGGTGATGGAACAGCTGCGGGTCGGTAAATCGGTGGAGGATGCCCGTGAAGGCGGTACCAGCGGATGTATTGAAACCGGAGCCTTTGGCAAGGAAGCGTATATCCTCACCGGGTACCTCAATGTTCCCAAGATCCTGGAGATCACCCTTAACAATGGTGCTGATCCGCTGACCGGCAAACAGCTAGGCCCTGCAACCGGCGATCCCAGGACCTTCACCACGTATGGGGAACTCTACCAGGCCTTCACCCGCCAACTGGAGCATATCGTCGACCTCAAGGTCAGGGTCAACAACTATATTGAACGGATGTATGCCAAATATTCACCGGCCCCCTTCCTCTCGGTGGTGATCAATGACTGTATTGCAAAAGGCCGGGACTATTATGACGGCGGCCCCAGATACAATACCAACTACATCCAGTGCTGCGGTATCGGCACCGTCACTGATAGCCTGTCAGCGATCCGCACCCATATTTTTGAACAGAAGAACTGCACCTGGGACCAGCTGCTGGAGGCTCTGTCCGCCAACTTTGCCGACCATGAAGCACTGCGTCTGACCCTCTGGAACAAGACCCCGTTTTTCGGCAACGATGACGACCGGGCCGACACGATCATGCAGCAGGTCTATGGGACCCTGTTTGCCACTATCGATGGCCGGCCCAATACCAAAGGAACGGTGTACCACCTCAACATGCTCTCCACCACCTGCCACGTCTACTTCGGCAAGATGCTCGGCGCCACCCCTAATGGCCGGTTCGCTCACCAGCCGGCCTCAGACGGCACCTCGCCTTCCCATGGTGCCGACCGCAACGGTCCGACCGCAGTGATCAAGTCCCTGAGCAAGATGGACCAGACCAAGTCAGGCGGTACCTTGCTCAACCAGCGTTTTCTGCCCAGCGTCCTGGCCAGTGAGCAGGACCTGGATCAGCTCTGCGGCCTGGTACGTTCCTATTTCAATCTGGGCGGACACCATGTCCAGTTTAATGTGGTGGATACCGAGACCCTTCGTCAGGCCCAGCAACATCCGGACGAGTACCGTAATCTGCTGGTCAGGGTTGCCGGCTACAGTGATTATTTTGTTGACCTCGACGCCGACCATCAGGAAGAGATCATCCGCCGTACAGAGCAGCAGTTTGGGTAAATGGATTGACAGGCGAGCAATCACTGCTTGGGCTAGAGAGGGGAGCAGACGATGGCCGAAGAAGGCAGAGATCGGCTGCACATTGACAGAGGGGCGCCCCTTAAACAGGGGCCTGCTGCACCCCCTTGGTGTCAACAGTAACCGGCATCAGCCCCGCAGAATCTTCTTGAAAAGCTAGGTCTACAGTGCCTTCTCGAATCAATAACCAAAAGTGGGACTGACAAATGTCAATTCCTTGGCTTGCCCACTTCTGAGCCCCGGGAGCAGAAGAATTTCTCTTCTTGGATACCGGATCAAGTATTTGCCGGAAGCAACAACCAGGGTGCACAGCCTCAGACAGCTGTTTTTTCACGGCACCCTGGAATACGCTGCGCTTTACATGGCGGCATTGATATTGTTGGTCAAGACCTTGCGAGGCCTGACACCATCAGAGGGGCCGACAACCCCTCGTTTTTCCATGAGATCAACAATTCTGGCTGCTCGATTATATCCAACCCTCAACGCCCGCTGAATACTGGAAATTGATGCCTGATGGGTGGTAAGCACCACCTCGAGCGCTTCATTGTATTTTTCATCATATTCATCATCCATGGTACTGGATTCCATTTCGTCGGTTTCCTGCTCAGTGATCACGTCAAAAATGTATTCAGGCTTTCGCTGCTGTTTAATGAACGAGGTAATTTCAGTCAGTTCCCTTTCAGAAAGATAGGTCCCGTGGACGCGGGTCAGCCTTGCCGTTCCCGGCGGCACAAAGAGCATATCCCCATTGCCGAGGAGAGTTTCCGCCCCGTTGGAATCGATGATGGTGCGCGAATCTGTTTTTGAGGAGACCTGAAAAGAGATTCTTGTCGGAAAATTGGCCTTTATGATACCGGTGAGCACGTCCACCGAAGGACGCTGGGTGGCGAGGATCAGGTGAATGCCCGCAGCACGTGCCATCTGTGCCAGGCGGGTGAGGGAAAATTCTATGTCCCGCGAGGCAGTCATCATCAGGTCGGCCAGCTCGTCAATAATTACCACAATAAAGGGCAGAGGCTCCAGTTTTTCTCCATCCTCACCATACTGAGGGGACGGGGACTCGGCAAGCTTCTGGTTATACTGCTCAATGTGCCTCACCTGGTAGTGGGCAAGGAGGTTATAGCGCCTGTCCATTTCCCGGACCATCCACTGCAACGCGATATTGGCCTTGTTCATGTCTGTGATGACCGGGGTGAGCAGATGAGGAATATCATTATAAAATGACAGCTCAATACGTTTGGGATCAATCATCAGAAATTTGACTTCATCCGGTGACGCCCTGTAGAGAATACTGGTGATCATCGCATTGAGGCCAACGCTCTTCCCTGTACCGGTCGCGCCGGCAATGAGCAGGTGCGGCATGGACTCGAGTTCCACCACAACCGGGTTGCCGATGATATCCTTGCCCAGACAGATGGGTACTTTTGACGAACACTCGGTAAACGCATCCGAGGTGACGATATCAACAAAAGGGACAAGGCTCTTTTTGATATTGGGGATCTCGATGCCCATGACATCCTTACCAGGGATGGGGGCGACAATACGGATGCTGAAGGCACTCAAGGCCAAAGCGAGATCATCGGCCAGATTAACGATTTTACTGATTTTTATCCCTGGATCCGGCTTATATTCATAGGTGGTAATGACCGGCCCGGGAGAGATGCCCATGACCTCACCTTTGATGCCGAAATAACCGAGTTTTTTCTCGAGCAGTTCAGCGTCTGAACGAATCCGTTTTCGGTCGACCTCGTTTTCGCTACTGGTAGTTTGCAGAAAAGAGAGCGAGGGGAGAACATATGATCCTGTATCAGCAACAGGAGCGTCTGCAGGAAACGCCGGAGCACTGCCTTGCTCCGGCGTGTTTATGGTATAGGACGGAGGATGCGGAACCGTGTTTTCTGCACTCTCCGCAGCAGGTCCAACAGGAGCGGTTTGCGGAATCGGGGGTAAAAAGACCAGTTGCTTTTCAGTAGAAGAGGCTGGCACGGGGGGGTGCGCAAGGTCCTCCTTTTGATCCGGGTTCTGGGTCAGGGTCGCTTCGGTGGGTGATGTCCTGACATCGGTGGATGCTGTTTGCTGCGCAGCAGCCTGTGCAAACTTCAAGGAAGTATCCGGCTCCTTTTCTACCGAGCGCTCCTGCTTTACCGGAAAACCTGTGGCCATTTGCCCGGTCACGGCTGCTGATTGCTTGTCTGCCGCTGGTGAAGCTATTGGCCTGGCAGAGGTGCTGTTCACTATGGAGCTGCTCTCCGGGGAGATGGAGGACTGCAACCCAGCCTGCCGGTTTGAGCTGGATGGCGCCTTTGGAGAAACAGCGGAACCTGACGAGGAACTGAGCACGGTTTGATGGGAGGCGCGCCTCCCCTGCTCAGAGGAATCAGGCTCTTTTGGTTGCTTGTTCTCGCTTTTACCGTGACCCGGTGCAAGGGCTGAGCGCTCCTGCTGACTGGTGGGTGTATCCTTTTTCTGCCCTTTATCCTTGTCCGGCTGCACTGAGGCTCCAGGTGTCGCGGATTCTTTTGTGTGATCAACAGGTGCTCCGGTACTGAAGGCAGAAGCGCTCCGTTTCCCGGGAAAGAGCCTGTCGGCAGGACCATGAGCAGGCCCCTCCGCCTGGTCGAGCCTATCCTGACTTGCCTGGGACGCTGCTGCTGATGGAGAAAGGGGGATATCTGTGGCAAGGTGTGCGGGCAGTGCCGCTGTTTCTATCGGGACGCTGTGTTTGGTCAACGATCCGGATTGTAACTGTGCCGAAGGATTGATGGACTGAAAGAGGGGTTTTGAGGTGTTGTGTACGGGCCGGTGCTGTTTGTGGTTGACAGATGAGGCACCAGTGTCTGTTCTTTTTTCCGGTTTAGGCTCAATCTTCTTCTCTGCAGCGTCAAGAGAGGCTGGAGAAGGAGCGGTTTGCGCCGATGACGAAGCTGCTGTGGTTGTGGCAGGAGCAGAGTCCTTGGATGCGGTTTCCTGCGCAAGAGCACCTGCAGAGGATGCAGTGCCTGCAGAGGTATTTTTTGCCGAAGCAGGCTGTGTTGTCGAAGTACGGTTTGCTGTTGTCTTGCAGAGTTCCTGGTGGGCAATAGGCTCCTTTGAGCAACCTTTGGCTGCTCCGGATGTTGCTTCCAGCCCGGCATTGGCCTTGGTCTGGATCGATGTAGACCCGCTTTGTGCACCCTGCGTTGCCCTTTCTGCAGCACCTGTCCCCTTTGCGTACTCAAGGTTGGTCAGGACTTCCTTCATTGATGCAACGGTCTTGTTTAACTGCTCATATTTCTTTTTCAGGGCAATGTGTTTTTCGCAAATGTTGAGTGTGGCAAGCATCAGCTTGGCATAGTCACTCAGGTCTGTTCTCAGCGAGCTTTTTCCCTGATCAATACGCTGCAGTTCGCCTACAACCTCACTGGCAATTTTCTCTGCCATACTCAGCAATTCTGCGTTCTCTATGGTATATTTGAACTGGCCATGTCCTGTCCGGATGACCAGGGTGTCCTTTTCAAGACTATATTGGTATATTCCCACGTTACTACCTACAGTTGAATATATAAAATGAGTCCCCGCCCCTGTATCCAGGTTCTCTGGAGGCAACGCTCCGCTCCTGTCAATTGCTGCTTGCACGCTGGAGGTTCTTCAGTGAGAAAAAAAGGAAGGGATATGTCTGTTCTCGCTGCCTGGACGATTGATGCGGTGTTATGCTTCACTAACCAAAGATTATTCGAGCCGGCCTGGCTGCTCAGGCAGACTGCCCGTGTCTTCAGAGCCCGCGCTAAAGGGAGAGGCTGTGAAAATATTCACTTCAGTCCGTAATGGCAGACCAGTCCTGAGCGCAGCCAGAGGTCTCCTGCTCAGCATCACCTTTACACTTGAGGGCTTGTTTCTTCAAAGATATCAATCTCACTATCTGAAAACAACTTAAAAAAAACCACAGCTGAGCAGAGCGCCTGTAGTCTTGATGCCCAAAAAAAGCCTGATTGGCTCCAGCTCCTGAGCGAGGAGTATACAGCGGACAGTGACAGCGCCTACTCGAAGCAATGGCTGCAAACGAGACCGTCAACAGCTCCTCTTTTTTATTCACGAGGTACGGTTCTTTTCCACGGTGGTCCAAAACGCCCTGATCAGCGGGTTTTCCATGTTGCTGGTAACCGCGCATACCCCGATGGTAAACGGTTTGAGGCGGGGTGCATCACGCAGAACGATCACTTCGTGCTGAATCAGACTTTTTTCCAGTACCAGAAGAGGGATGACCCCCACTCCGCACCCTAGCCCGACCATGGTCAGCAAGGCCTCGTTGCCGGCAACCTGCGCATAGACATTGGGATGGATAGCGTCTTGTCGAAACCATCGATCAACCGCTACCCTGCTGAGCC
The DNA here is from genome assembly GCF_055398265.1 of Desulfogranum aggregans. Classification (NCBI taxonomy): domain Bacteria; kingdom Pseudomonadati; phylum Thermodesulfobacteriota; class Desulfobulbia; order Desulfobulbales; family Desulfobulbaceae; genus Desulfogranum; species Desulfogranum aggregans. The sequence goes on from NZ_AP042447.1 coordinate 2,844,120, forward strand.
CCTTTTCCGGAAGGATGAGCGGGGTACGCTGCCAGTCTATCCCCTGTTGATCATACACCACAATATCCTGGTTTGTGGCAGGGGCGACAAAGACCAGGGGCGTCTCAATAACCTTGATGGAGGTGATGGAGGCCGGCAGCTTTTCCGGCAAGGCGGCTATGGTGATGTCGGCAGCCTTGTTGTAAAGTTGGTTGAGTGCCAGGGCCGCATCACCGGTCTGGAGATGCAGCTGGACCCCGGGATAGTTGGCCCGAAAGGTCTTGAGCATACCGGGAAGAATGCCGTTTGCCGCGGTAACCGAGCAGTAAAGCGAAATGTTCCCCTGCAACTCCACCTCGGCAGCCAGTCTATTCTGCAGGGTCTTCCAGCGTTTTTCCGTTTCTTCAGCATATTCGCGGAACAGCACGCCGGCCGGAGTGAGAGAGACGGAACGTCGGTCACGATGAAAAAGCTGTTTGCCGACCTCGGCTTCGAGACGCTGTACCAGGCGGGTCAGTGTAGAGGGAGTCATATGATAGGCCCGGCTGGTCTTTCCGAAATGGAGGGTTGCGGCCAGTGAATTAAAGATTTTTATGCTTCGAATATCCATGAAAAAACAGCGCGTTGATGATATAGATATGGGTTACCGATACCACTATATTGCATATTTCGCAACACAGAGTTGCGATCAAATCACTTTCCGCAACATAGAAATAGACTATACTGCGCGACAAACTGAAAAGATCTACTCACATGGGAAATTAAGGAGATACACGATGGGAAAAAATTATTTCAATAGCCTGCCGCTGCGGCTACAACTCGAAGAACTCGGCAAGTGCCGTTTTATGGATGCCTCGGAGTTTGAAGGGGTGGGTAAACTGCAGGGGAAAAAAATCGTCATCGTCGGTTGCGGTGCCCAGGGCCTTCATCAGGGACTCAACCTGCGCGATTCCGGATTGGATGTCTCCTTTGCCCTGCGCGACAGCGCTATCAGCGAGCAAAGGCAATCCTGGAAAAATGCCACTGATAACGGCTTTACTGCTGGCAATTACCAGGAACTAATCCCCACCGCGGACCTGGTCATCAACCTCACCCCGGACAAGCAGCACACCAACGTGGTTTCCGCGGTAATGCCCCTGATGAAGCAGGGTGCCTGTCTCTCCTATTCCCACGGCTTCAATATTGTCGAGGAAGGAATGCAGATTCGCGACGACCTGACCGTTATCATGGTGGCGCCCAAATCACCGGGAACCGAAGTGCGGGAAGAGTACAAGCGTGGCTTCGGGGTTCCGACGCTCATCGCCGTACACCGCGAAAACGACCCCAATGAAGAGGGATGGGACATCGCCAAAGCCTATGCCTCCGGCATCGGCTCCGACCGGGCAGGGGTCCTGCAGTCATCGTTTGTCGCCGAAGTGAAGTCCGACCTCATGGGAGAGCAGACCATCCTCTGCGGTATGCTCCAGGCGGGTTCACTGCTCTGCTACGACAAGATGATCGAACAGGGGGTTGATGCGGGATACGCCTCCAAGCTGGTACAGTACGGGTGGGAGACCGTCACCGAAGCGCTTAAGCATGGCGGCATCACCAACATGATGGATCGGTTGTCCAACCCGGCAAAAATCAAGGCTTTTTACCTGGCCGAAGAGCTCAAGAGCATCCTGACCCCGCTGTTCAACCAGCACATCGACAATATCATGTCCGGTCACTTTTCCAAGACCATGATGGAAGACTGGGCCAATAACGATGCCAACCTGCTCAAATGGCGGGCAGAGACGGCGGAAACACCATTTGAAAAATCCGTCTCCGGCGACGTGGAAATCAGCGAGCAGGAGTACTTTGACAACGGCATCCTGATGGTAGCCATGATCAAGGCCGGGGTTGAGCTGGCCTTTGACACCATGGTGGATGCGGGAATAAAGGAAGAATCGGCCTATTATGAATCACTGCATGAGACCCCGCTGATCGCCAACACCATTGCTCGCAAGAAGCTGTACGAGATGAATGTGGTAATCTCCGATACTGCGGAATACGGCTGCTACCTGTTTGCCCACAAGGCGGTACCGATGCTGCAAGAATTCATGAAAGCCGTCAATACCGATGTCATCGGCAAGGGGATGGAACGCACAGATAACGGTGTTGACAACATCGAACTGATCGAGGTGAATGAAGCCATCCGCTATACCCCGGTGGAGATCATCGGTGAAGAGCTGCGTTCCCACATGAGCGCCATGAAGCCGATCCTGTAACCCTCAGACTTCCTGAGGGTTCACAGCCTCTTTCCCGTCCCCCTGCGGTCATCCGCTGCAGGGGGATTTTTTTATGGGTACTTCCAGGGAGTCAGGCGAATTCCTGGTAGACTATCGACCCGACAATCAGCAGCAAGCCGGCAAGGGTTGTCTGGTGAATGGTTTCGCCGATGATCAGGTGAAGAAAAAAAAGCGACAGAAAGGGAGTCATATAGATCAGATTTCCCAGCCTGGCGGCACTGGTCGACAGGGTGAGCGCCTGCAACCACAGGACAAAGGTTATCCCCATCTCAAAACAGCCGATGTATAAGATGGCCGGCCAAGCAGCGAGCGGGGGAACAGTGAGGCCGCCGAAAAAGGAACTGAAAAGCAAGGCATAGGCGCTGCCAAAGGTAAACAGCCAAAAAAGCCTCACCACCGGATCACTCCTCTGCCTGGCGTTGATCAGCCAGTAGAGGGCCCAGATGCCTGTGGTGGACAAAGCCAGCAGGACTCCGACCCGGTCAAGCTCCCCGAAGCTGATGAATCTGCCTCGGGTGGCAATAATTACCGCTCCCACAAAACTCACGACCAGGGGGAGGATCTGCTTTCTTCCCAACCGCTGCCCCAGGATCGGTGCCGAGAGCAGCGTCAGGGCCAGCGGCCACCCATAATTCAGGGACATGGCCACCTGGCCCGGCAACCGGTCATAAGCGCTGAACAGGGTGATGTAGTAGAGGAAAGGGTTGAGCAGCCCCAGGGCCGCCACGCCAATAACCTCTTGCCGGGAGACCTGCAGCACAGCTCCGGCCTTCCCCAGAGCCAGCACAAGCAGCAGGAGCACCGTCCAGGAGACAAGGGAGGAAAAAACAAGCAGCGCGTAGGAGTCGACGTGCTCCAATGCGAGCTTGAAAGCGGTTGCAACCGTTGACCATAGGAGGACCGCAGCAAGCGTCATCAACAACGAACGAGATTGTCTACGCATGGGATAGGTATCAAAAAAACCGGTACCTGCTTATCTGCAGGTACCGGTTGCATGGGTGGTTTCCTGGATAGACGCTCTTCAGCCTGAATCCGTCAGCGTTCAACTAAGCTGTCACGAATCCAGGTCTTATTCAAACGAGCGATCCCCAAGGTTCCCGTATCGATGGTAGTTATCACAGATGGACTGCTGCTGGAAGTACTGGAGCAGCTCCAGGCGTCCTTCCATGTACACCGGTGACCGGGAAATGTAGAATCCGGTAGCTGCTGCAGCCGTGAACAACCCGGCAGGAACCCGGTCTTCGGCAGCATACCTGATCCGATCAATCTCGCCCAGCCGGGCGATCAATTGTTCATCGGTTTCACGAACTAGCTGCACCTCCTGCAGCAGCTGGCGGCCGTAATGGGTCGAGAGAAAGGCTGTCACTTCATTGTCCAGGGTGGTTGGCATACTGAGGGTGGTTTCACAGCCGGCAGTCCTGGCTGCAGCAACGCGAGCAAAGACCTCGAAGTGACTATCCCGGGCATCCACCCTGATCAACATCTTCTTGATCGGCAAATAGCGCAGGATATTATCCTGGCCACGGAGATGGAAGAAATCCTGCTCCTGGCCGAAAACGTTCTCCATATTATAGAGATAGCTGTTCACGGCACTGATGAATTTTTCCATATCCTCCTTGATTGGCGCCATTTTCCCCCATAAGAGCAACTTACGCCACTCCTGAGCGGTCTGGAGCAACTGATAATCGTTGACCAACCGTTTTTCGGCAGGGTGAGCAACCTCGGTAATGTCCATGAACTGCGGAACATAGTCGGGGCTGCCAGCCTTGATTCCCGGTCCAAGAGCTGATTTCCCCATGCCGCCGAAAGGCTGCCGAAGAACAATCGCACCGGTGGTACCTCGATTCACGTACAGGTTGCCGGCAAAGATTGTATTCTTCCAGATCTCCTGTTCACGCGGATCCAGGGTTTCGATTCCACTGGTCAGACCATAACCGGTCTGGTTGACCATCTCGATGGCATGCTCCAGGTTATCGGCGCGCATGACCGCGATGAGGGGACCGAAAAATTCGGTCATGTGCGTATAACTTCCCGGCTGGACCCCGTACTTAATCCCCGGTGACCAGATATAGGGATTGTCGTCAACCATGGCGGGCTTCAGGGCCCATTCTTCTCCCGGCTCCAGGGTGGTCAGTCCCCGCTCAAGGTCGCCCTTCGGCGGTTTGATCAACGCAGCTACTTTGGTACTGAACTTCCAGGCTGAACCGACCTTCCAGCTTGCAGCGGCATCCACCAGCTGCTGCCGAAAATGGGGATCGTCATAGATTGTCTTTTCCAGAACCAGCAGACTGGTGGCACTACATTTTTGCCCGCAGTTACTGAACGCTGAATGAATCACGTTTTTGATTGCCTGGTCACGGTCAGCCATGTCGGTGACAATGGTGGCATTTTTTCCACCGGTTTCCGCCGCCAGGTAGACTCCCGGGGTCTGTTCAAGGATCTGGAGCCCAGTATCCGTGCCACCGGTAAGGATGATGAAATCCACCTCAGGGCTGGCGGTCAACAGAGGCCCCACCTTGGCGCCGGAACAGGGCACAAACTGCAGCGTATTTTTTGAAACCCCTGCCCGCCAGAAGCACTGGCACAATTGCCAGGCGGTCGTCACTGCATCTGATGCAGGTTTGAAGACTACCGTACTGCCCGCTGCCAGGGCGGTAATCATGCCGCCGCAGGGAATGGCAATAGGAAAATTCCAGGGCGAAATAACCAGGCCCACGCCCTTACCCCGGGCTTCAATGTTGTCCATATCCTCCAGCTCACGGGCGGTCAGAGGATAATACTCGGCAAAATCGATGGCCTCAGAGACCTCCACATCCGCCTCGGAAAAGATCTTTCCGGTATCAGCGGCCGCTGTCCCCAGCAGTTCGCCCCGGGCCTTGCGCAGCTCCATGGCCACTCGGGAAAGGACCTCATGACGCTGGGCTGCGGTGAGCTCGCGCCATCCGTCCGGATCCTGGCGGGCAACTTCAAGCGCCCGACGGGCATCCTCCGCATCCGCAAGCGCGAATCGGGATACCATGACTTTTTCCTTTGGCCTATTGGGATCGAAAACCTCTTTAATTTCCCGCCCCTCGAACAGCTCTTCTCCGCCGATTACCACCGGGACTTCCATGGCCGTGGCATCCGCCGACAACATCCAACGTTCACGAATATTCTCCGCCCATTGACGGTTGGCGGCCAGAGACCAGTCTGTATCCGGTTCGTTGACAAACCGGTTGGAATGATAGGTGGAGACCGATTCGGGAAAGGTCTCAGTAGAACGGTCCTGAATGCGGTTGGGTCCATCCTGGGCCTGCTCCTGGTAGGCGCAGGAGGCGAGAAAACTTTCTTTGAGGTAGTTCCACTCCTCTGAACCGACCGACAGATCCGGTGAATAGCGAAGAAAATTTTCCGGTGCAGTATTTTCATCCAGGCGACGGATAAGGTAGGCAATGGCGTTGATGAACTCATCTTTGGAAGCCACCGGAGCGTACAGCAACACATCTCCGTCCCCTTCGCTGAGCGCCCGCCGGACATGGTCCGCCATCCCCTCGAGCATCTCAAAATAGAAGTATGGGTTCAAACCGTTTTGTTTTGCCAGTACCGCAGCATAGGCCAGTTCAAACAGGTTGTGGGAGGCAACGCCAAGATTAACGGCCTGAATGTTCTCCTTGTCCATGCCATAGGAGACCATCCGCTTGTAATTGGCATCCACCTCCAATTTGTTGTCATAAGGTGCCAGGGGCCAGTTGAAAAGAGCGGACTCCAGTAACTCCATCTCCATATTGGCCCCTTTGACGATGCGCAGTTTCACCGGTGCACCGCCAGCTGCCACCCGCTCCTTGGCCCAGTCAGTCAATTTCCGCTGCATGCCGAAGCTGTCCGGCAGGTAGGCCTGCAGCACGATGCCGGCCGAGTATCCCTTGAACTCTTCCTGGTTCAATGTTTCGGTAAACGCCGCATAGGTAATCTCCAGGTCCCGGTATTCCTCCATGTCCAGGTTCACGAACTTGGGGATGCGGGTGCCGTCGGAACGGGTAAAATAGTTATCCTTGGCAACCCGGTATATGGCAGAGAGCCGTTCCTTGAGAATGGCAACGGTCTCGTCAAAGGCCAGGGAATTGATCTGCGAGTAGATGGTGGATATCTTGATGGAAATGTACTCCACATCGGGATCCTCCATGTCCTTGATATAGGTTGCCAGACGACGCTTGGCCTCCTCCTCTCCCAGAACTGCCTCGCCGAGATGATTGATGTTCATCCGGATTCCCTGCTCCCTTCGTTTCTGGAGGTGTGCATGGAGTTCCTTTTCCTCACCGGGAATAATGGCCCGACTGGACCCGGCACGCATCTGGTCGATCATGGTGGGAACGGCAAGCGAGGAAAAATGCTTACCCACCCCTTTGAACATCTGAATAAAGAGTTTTTCCACCCGGCTGAAAAATTCGGGAATCCCTTCTTTATCAATCAAATGGGTGATCTGATCGGCAACCCGTTTGGGATTATGGGAGCGGAAGCTCTGATCAATCATACGGGTAAGCAACACCTTGTCGTGAGGATTGGTGAGGAGCCGTTTCATCTGGTCCTGAATATGCTTTTCTTCCTTAGTCAGCAGTTCATTGGCCCTGTTTTGCCACGACTCGGCGAGCGCTACAGCCTCATCGTACATTTCTTCGTTGTGCGTTACCATTCTGATCTCCCTTTGGTTGAAGGTATACCTTACTCTTTGTCAATTCTTGTGCAGGACACCGATGCCTTAGCGTTTCTTTTGCAGCATGAACACGGCAAACCGGCGTACATGCTGCGCAGCAAGCCGGCCGGCAGCCTCGGAGTCATGCGCTCCAATAGCAGCCACTATGTTGCGAAGGTCCTGAAAGTTCTCCTCCAGCTCGTTTTCACCGACACAGAGAAACTTATCATAATAGCGACCGATATTGGCGTGGACGCTCTGCAGCACGAAAATATACAGGGGGTTACCGGCAATCCTGGCAACCGCCTGATGGATCTGCTCATCCATCCGAACGAAATTGTCCCATTCACTTACTCCCCGGTCGCGATAGGCCTTTGCCTTGGCAAGCAGGGCTTCCAGTTGGCTGCATTCAAGAGCCGTGGCCCGTTGAGCAGCCAGGGCACTCACCGACTGTTCCACGCCTTCACGAAATTCCGCCAGGTGGTCAAGGGACACCGCATCCGACCGGATAAGCATTGCCAGATTCTCCACCATCAGCTCCGCATTGGCATCCTTGACATAGGCACCGCCGCTGGCCCCCAGACGGATCTCGATCAGGCTCTTCTGTTCCAGGATACGCAGGGCCTCACGCAGGGTACCCCTGCTGGTCTGGAACATGTCGCAGAGGACCCGTTCCGGCGGCAGACGCTCTCCGGCGGCAATCTCGCCGTCCAGGATGGCCGACTGGATCTGGTTGACCACATCCTGATAGACCCGCTTCTGTTGGGCTTTGTGAAAGATATTTTCCATTCCTCTCTTGACAGTCTGTAATTTTTTTATAACATTATAATGGTTAAACCATTGACGTCAACCTCTTTCCTCAATGGTTTTCCTCTGCAGCCTGTCCAATCCTTGGCGAACCAAAAAACGTACAGTTACCTGCAGAGACAGAAGACAATGCGTCTTGCATGCACGGACACCCCGCCCACTGCTGCAACGCGCTCTCGAGGCAGCTCTCGTCCACCCAACAGCGTACATGGTCGCAGGCGACGGGTTGAGAGCGAATCCTTTCTCGAGCTTGCAGAGCAAACTGCATCTATCCGAATTTGCACCCGTTAGGGCGGCAAAATTTATACAGCAAAAAAAGACGGAATAGAATATCAGTAAGAGCGAAGTTTTCACTTTGTACCAACCTATAGGGAGGAATACGAACACACCACTGGGACATTGAACTCCCGACTGGCAGAAACACAAACTTTCAATTTGGAGGAATGTATGTTGCGAAAAAGAGCGTTATTTATGTCGTTACTCAGTCTTGCCCTCTTTACGGGTACTGGAAATGCCGAGGACGTACTGAAGGTCGGTGTGCAGGCCCCGATTACCGGGAGCTACGCCAACGAGGGGCAGGGCATAGATAATGCCACTCGACTCATGGCAGAACAGATCAATGCCAAGGGCGGCGTACTGGGCAAGCAGATAGAGGTCATCACCTGCGATGACGAGGGAACAGCCATGAAGGCGGCAATCTGCGCCAAGGACCTGGTTAACAAGGGCGTCAAGATGGTCATCGGCTCCTATACCTCCACCTGTGCGGAAGCGGCCCAGGCCACCTATTACCGGGCAGGCGTGCTCCAGACAAGTGACGGAACCAGTGATACCCTCACCCAGCACGGCTACTGGACCTTTTTCCGGAACTCTTTCCCCAACAGTGCAGAGGCAACTTTTGCCGCCGACTACTTCGTCAACGTCAAACAATACCAGCGGATTGCCATTCTCTCTGACTTCTCCAGTTATGCCGACGGCCTGGCCACTGCGGTAGAAAACGCAGTCAAGGAAGCCGGCGGCAACATCGTTGCCAGAGAAAAAATCAAAGCCGGTGCCCAGAACTTCACCCCGGTGCTGACCCAGCTCAAGTCAAAAAAGCCTGATGTGATCTTCTTTGCCGGCTACTACTCCGACGGCGGCCTGATCCGTGCACAGATGGTAGCTCTCGGCATTCAGGCAGACTTTGTCGGCGGTGATGCCAACGACAATCCCGACTTCATCAAACTTGCCGGCAAGGCAGCTGAGGGTGCATACATCATCAATGTTCCCACCCCGGAACTCCTCCCCTACGACCTGGCCAAAGACTTCCTCAAGGCGTACAAGGAAAAATACGGCACCATGCCGCCTTCCATCTGGACCCTGCTCAATGTCGACGGTATGCGGGCCATTGTCCACGCCATGGAAAGCAACCAGAGCTTTGACACCAAGAAAGCGGCCGAATTCCTGCATACCCTCAAGGATTACCCGGGTATCACCGGACCGATCTCCTTTGCCCCTGATGGAAACAGAGTTGGTTCAGGCTACATGGCCTATGAGATTCAGGCTGACGGCAGCTACAAGATAGTCCATAAATAAGCTGCCCCACGGTTGTGACCGATTTCACGCAAGCGGGCTGATTCTTCAGCCCGCTGTCACTCAACACGTAAAAGGGTAGTATGGATATTTTCTTACAGCAACTCGCCAACGGGTTGACCATAGGATCGATGTTCGCCCTTATCGCCCTGGGCTACACCATGGTCTACGGGGTCATGAAGCTGATCAACTTTGCCCATGGTGACCTGGTGGCGGCCGCTGCTTTTGTCGGGCTGTTTATTTTTACCAGCCTGTCGTCAGGCGGAAACTCATCCCTGCTGATCGCCATTGCGGTATTCATGCTCACAGCGGTGGTTATTGCCCTGTGCGGGGTGGTGCTGGAGCGTCTCGCCTATCGACCGCTCAGAACAGCCCCGCGGCTGTCAGCCGTGGTCTCGGCGCTCGGAGCGTCCATGGTCATCCAGAATGGAATCATGCTGCTCTGGGGGCCTCAGCTCAAAATTTTCCCCGACCTGATCCCGCAAATCTACTGGGATCTGGGCGGAGTGGTCATCAGCCTGATCCAGGTCCTGATCTTGGTCCTTTCGCTCCTCCTGATGATCGCCCTCTACATCTTTATTGAAAAGACCAAACTGGGAACCGCAATCCGGGCCAGTTCCATTGACCAGGATGCAGCCCGCCTGATGGGGATCAATGTCAACAACATCATTGCCACCATCTTTATCATCGGCACCTCCCTTGGCGCTGTCGGCGGACTCTTTATCGGGCTCTACTACAAAGGCATCACCTTCAACATGGGCTGGCAATACGGGCTCAACGCTTTTGTTGCCGCCATCATCGGTGGTATCGGCAACATCCCCGGCGCCATGCTCGGCGGCATGCTGCTTGGCCTGTTCAACGCCTTTATCGCCGGCTATGTGTCCAGTACCTGGTCCGATGCCTTTACTTTCATCCTCCTGATCGCGATTCTAATCTTCCGCCCGACCGGAATCCTGGGAGAAAGGGTGGCGGAAAAAGTATGATGAAGAATATACAACGCACAGCATACCCCTTGTTCTTCCTGATTATGGCTATCCTGCCAGCCATGCTTGATTCACGCTGGCTCGCAGTGGCAACGACCTTTGTCATTTTCACCATCGTTGCCCTGAGCACCGATATAGTGCTTGGCAAAGGCGGTATGTTCAATATGGGGCAGGCCCTGTTTTTCGGGCTGGGCGCATACACCAGCGCCATCCTCAACGCCAAGTTCGGTTGGCCGCTGCTTGCAACCCTACCTGCCGCCGTCATTGTACCGGCTTTTTTCGGGGTGCTGCTCGCCGGTCCCATCGTCCACCTGCGAGGGGATTACCTGCTGGTTACCCTGATCGGCTTTAACATTGTCTTTATCCAGGTGCTGCAAAACAACCTCGGCGGCCTGACCGGCGGTCCCAACGGCATATTCGGACTCGACATCATCCACCTGCCGGGACTGGAAGCAGCTCCCCAGGCCGGGGCCTTCTATACCGCTTTGTTCGGTCTGTTGCTCACCCTGCTGGTTATGTATAACCTCGAGAAATCCAAAGCAGGACGAGCGCTCCACTATCTTCGCGAGGATGAACTGGCGGCAAGCTCTGTCGGCATCAACACCAGGGTTTACAAGATATTCGCCTTTGCCCTTGGAGCCGGGATCGCCGGCATGGCGGGAACAATCTACGCCAACCAGTATTCCGCGGTCAGCCCGGAGGCATTCGACTTTGTCCAGTCGGTCCTGTTTTTCAGTATTGTCATCGTCGGCGGGTCATCGATTCCCGGCATCTTTCTCGGGGTCTTTGTCATGTTCGTCCTGCCGGAGATTTTCAGGGAGTTTGCCACCTGGCGCTATTTTATTTTCGGTTTTGCCATGATTTTCACCATGATCCTCCGACCGCGCGGCATCTGGCCGGCAACCTTCGGCAAGATTCCCCGGCGACTGATCAAGGAGGGTACCGATGGCAACTAAGGAACTGGTACTGACCAACGTCACCAAACGTTTCGGAGGCCTGGTAGCAGTCGACGACCTAAGTTTTCGTGTCCAGGAAGGGCAGATCTACGGTATCATCGGGCCCAACGGTGCCGGAAAGACCACGGTTTTTAACTGCATAACCGGCATTCATCCCTGTGAGGAAGGTTCCATCAAGTGGCTGGGCGAAGAGATCCGACTGCTGCAGCCACACCAGGTCGCCAATCGCGGAATCGTCAGGACCTTTCAGACCATCCGTCTCTTCGGTCAGATGAGCGTTGCCGAAAATATCATGAGCGGTCGCCACATCAAATCCCGCCAGGGCTTGTGGCACGGAATCTGTCCGACCCCCTCCTCCCGGGCCGACGAGCGTAGCAACTGGGACAGGGTCGGCGAACTGCTTGACTTTTTCGATCTGGCCGAACATGCGGTCACTCCGGTGGGCTCCCTGCCTTACGGACTGCAGCGTCGGGTGGAAATGGCCCGCGCCATGGCCACCGAACCATCCCTGATGATTCTTGATGAACCGGCAGCAGGGCTCAACGACAAAGAAACCCTCGGATTGATTGAAACCATTTACAACATCCGGGAAAAGGGCATCACCATCCTCCTGATTGAGCATGACATGGACCTGGTCATGGAGGTGACAGAATACCTGACCGTTATCAATTTCGGAAAAAAGATTGCTGAAGGAACGCCCGGTGAAATCCAGACCCACCCGGCGGTGATTGAAGCCTACCTTGGGAGTGATGATGACGACTTCTAACGACATTTTATTCAAAGTCACCGATCTGGAGGTCTCCTACGGCAACATTGCAGCCATCAAAGGCATCTCCCTTGAGGTGAGGGAAGGCGAAATCGTGACCATCCTCGGGTCCAATGGTGCGGGCAAAACCACCACCATGCGGGCCATCAGCCGATTACTGAAGGCAAAATCCGGTTCCATCACCTTCAAAGGGACGGAGCTGACCAGCCTCCCGGCTCACAAGGTAGTCGCATTGGGCATCAGTCAATCGCCCGAGGGAAGACGAGTGTTCGGCGTTCTCACCGTAGAGGAAAATCTTCTGCTCGGTTCCTACACCCGAAAAAAAATTGATACCGAAATTCTCTCCTGGGTGTACGACCTCTTTCCCCGGCTGGAAGAGCGAAAATCCCAGCTTGCCGGGACCCTGTCCGGGGGGGAGCAGCAGATGCTCGCTATCGGCCGGGCCCTGATGAGCAAGCCCTCCATGCTCCTGCTTGACGAACCCAGCCTGGGTATCGCTCCCATCCTGGTCAAGGCCATATTCACCCAGATCAAAAAGATCGCCGAAACCGGCGTCACCGTGCTGCTGGTGGAACAAAACGCCAAGGCCGCCCTCAAGCTGGCAGATCGGGGGTATGTGCTCGAAGTGGGAAAAATCGTTTTTTCCGGTACTTCTGAAGAGCTTCTCAGTTCACCGAAGATCCAGGAAGCCTACCTGGGCAAAAAACGCCACTGAGAAAAGTCTCGCGCCTGTCCGGCCGAGTCTCCACTGTATGCCGCGGTGAGCGCATCCCCCTTGCGCTCACCCTTCACTCCACATTGACCACCTGTACAGCACCCATCTGACTGACCCCGCTCCAGGTGATGCGTGCACCTTCGACGATACCGATGACATCGCCTGAACGGATATACCCCCACTCTTTTGCCAGCTCAATAGAACGACGAACCATCTGTGCCCGGTTCAGTTCCTCCCGGATGATCAGGGGAAAAATATTGTTATACAGGTTGGCATGACGAGCGATGTGCACGGATTTGGTAATCAACAGGGTAGGCACCTTTCGATTCCATTTGGAAAGTGAAGGGTAGAGCTCTCCCGATGGATCAAGCAGCAGGGTAGCGACGATATTGATCAACCCCGCCATAGCTGAAAGGGCCGGATTAACCGAGGCGTCGCCGGTCAGCTGATGATAGTGCTCGGGTTTGATATCCGTGTACCGCTCCTCCTCGCAGATGATGGACGCCATGGTGCGCACCACGTTGACGGGATCAATCCCTGTGGCGGTTTCCTGGGAAAGCATGACTGCATCGGTCCCCTGTTTGATCGCCATGCTCACATCAGTGACCTCAGCCCTGGTGGGCCGCGAATGAGTGGTCATTGAATCAAGCATCTGGGTGGCGGTGATGACCGGTCGGTTATGTTCCCAGCAGAGCTGAATAATCCGCTCCTGGATACGAGGCACGGTGGCCACCGGCAGTTCCACCCCCATATCCCCCCTGGCAATCATAATGGCATCCGATACCCGTATTATATCCCGGATATTCTGCACCGCCTCGGGCCGCTCAACCTTGGCCACGACCTTTATATTCCGCTTGCCTGATCGCTCGATAAACGATTTCACCTCTTCGATCTCGGCTGCGGCCCGCACAAACGACAGCGCCACATAGTCCACCGAATGCTCCAGCCCCCACTCAAGATCCTGCCAATCCTTGGGGGTAACGCTAGGCAGGGCAAGGTTGGTGGACGGCAGGTTTATCCCTTTTCCCGATTTCAGGATCCCTCCGCACACAACCTCGCACAGGGCCTGCTCTGCATCAGTGGACACCACACGCAGCTCCAGCAGACCGTCGTCAAGCAGCACAGGGTCACCTGGCCGCAGGTCGACGAGGATGGAGGGCATGATGGTTGAAAACCGTTCATCGGTGCCTTCAACAGGTTCTGCGCAGATAGACACCTGGTTGCCGCTGTGCAGCTCCACCTGCCCATGGCGCATGGCACCGGCACGGATTTTAGGGCCGCATAGATCCTGAATGACAGCGATGGGCTTATCCCATATCTCTTCAGCCTTGCGAATGGCGCACAGGTTTTGCTCATGCTGCTTGTAGGTGCCATGGGAAAAATTCAGCCGGGCCACGTCCATCCCGGCAAGCACCATTTTGCCGAGCACCGCCGGTGTGTCGCTGGCAGGTCCAATGGTGCACACAATCCTGGCCTTCTTGCTGACACTGGTGTGTCCCTGGGGGGTAATTGTGGAAAGCAGGGACAATAAAGCAGTAAAGTCAATAGGTTTGGGAAAGATCTGCAGCACATTGGGACTGCGCATAACCTGCTGAATAGTCTGCTCATCCTTTATCTCAGCGGTGACGATGATAATCGGCAGGTTGGGGCAGATGACCTCGATTGCCTCGATAAATTTATAGCCATCCCAATGGGGCATCCGGATATCGCTGATAATCGCATCATAGGCATTGGATGCGGCAAGCTGAAACCCCTGGTGCCCGTTGCTGACCGCATCTACACCGTATCCTGCCTTTTCCAGCCTGGCCTGCAGCAAACGCTGGACAGGCGCACTATCTTCGAGAACGAGAATTCGCATGAGATATGCTCCGGAGTATGAGTTACCGATTGAATCCAGCTGTTATTTATAGCATAGTGCAAAAACAGGCAGATTGACAACAGAAGTCCGGCATCGCTGGTTGTTGCAGCACCTCAACCTGGTCGTGCGCTCGTCGTTGCGACTCATCGGATGGCCGGTTTACCCCAGGAGAAAGCTATGCATGTTATTATAGATCTTTGTGTCGTCCCCATGGGCGTTGGTGTTTCCGTTTCAGAGTACGTGGTCGCCTGCCACCGCATACTCGAGCAGGCCGGCCTGAAAACCGAGTTGCACGCCTATGGAACCAATATCGAGGGGGAATGGGATGCGGTCATGGCTGCGGTCAAGCAATGTCACGAGGCAGTGCACGCCATGGGAGCGCCCAGGATTACCACGACCATCAAGCTCGGCACCCGAAGCGACCGCGAGCAAACCATGGCAGACAAGGTAGAGAGCGTTCGTACGAAAATGTAGATTGCATACCACAGGCCCTGATGGGCAGGAGGAAGCATCATCTGCAGAAGCAACAACAGGGAAAAAACAGTCTCTTCTTCCTGGCCGGTGTGCTGAGTGCGCTGGCGATTTTACTGCTCACCGGCGCAAGGTCTACTCCTGCATCGGGCAAGTACAGCATGGAGGTCGTGGTCAGGGATCGCAGTACCCAGATCTACGTCATGGATACGTCTACCGGTGCGGTCAAGTGGGTGGACGCCATGAACACCCCCTTTGAACAGATGAAGGGCGACTAATCCACTAATTACGTTTGAACCCCTCCGGCTTACACGGGCCGGAAGTCGGCTCTGCAGGAGGAAATATCCTGATTGCGCCGTTATCCGCGGGACGCACTGAACTCAGGTGCCATTTGGCGTACCAATAGCCGATGGCCTTGCCGTCCGGAGCGATAATCCTTGCACCGTCAAAGGTACACATTAGGTTTCGCTGGTTCCTGGTATTGTCTATGAGTACCGCCAGTTGCCGCTGCGGATCAGCAACAGAGGTCCACAGCCTGGATTCCAGTTCCAGGCTCTCCTGAAGGGCGATGATGGCCACAGGCGAGTGAAAAGGACCATAGTAATAATAGGCATGGTCCGGGAGAACAGTGGCCTGGGCAAATAAATTATCCACCTCGGCATCAGGAACTATTCGCCCCCGTTCTCCGGTAGCGCAACTCATCAGCATTGTAAGCAATATCCACCAAAAGAGTACATGTAACGACTTTATCAACCCCATAACCCTAACCTCTTCTACTTCCTATGAATATCTACACACACAGCACAGACAGCAGCACAACCGGCAACGTTTCTCGGCAGTTACCCTCTTCACGCATGGCAACAGGGCTGTTGTTAACAATAAGCAGCCTGGCACTCCTCTGCCTTGTTTTTCTTCTGCCCGGATGCGGCCCTGCCACACGCATTGACTCCTCATGGGTGCAGCAGCCGCTTCCCGAACAGGATGTGAAGAAAGTCCTGGTCATCGCGCTTGCGCGGGAAGAGGTGGCGCGCAACCTCTGGGAAAATGTCTTTGTCGATCAGCTCAAGCGCAGCGATATTGAGGCGATCCCCAGCCACCCCCTGGCCGAGAAGCCGATTCCGCCCAAGGAAGCGGCAATCCGTGCCATCGTCGACCAGGCCGGGGCAGATGCCGTGCTAATTACCCACCTGATTGACTCGCAGACATCAACCAAGTGGCACCCGGGAACGCCCCGGATAGAGCCGAGCGCTTTTTATTCCGGTATCTACGGCTATTACGGGGAAGCGTACAACACTGTCTATACCACTCCGACCACCAGCACCCGTACAGTTGTCAACCTGGAGACCAACCTCTACGACGTAGCCACTGGAAAACTCCTCTGGGCAGCGCGATCCTCTACGGTGAACCCCAAACTGCTGAGAAGCGACTTTGAGTCCGTTGCCCGGAAACTTATCGGCAATATGCAACAAAAAGGGGTCATGGAAAAAATGAAATAACAAGCATGCCAACAAATGCGGCAAAGCCCTTCCGCTTCAACGATTTTTTAGAGGGGTGAACCGGCTGGCACCCTGCAGCGTACGCGCGCAGAGCAACCTGCTCCTTGACGGAGCCTGCACCGGAGCGTACACTTATACGTAATATTGGTTCAATCTATAGGGAACAGGCCAAACCTGCCGTGAGGCAGGGACGGAAAGCCTCGGGTCTTGCACAAGACAGCCGGGTTACCCCAAAACGGGTAACCCGGCTTTTTTCTTTTATCCACGTTTCACCTCATCCAGAGACACTGCATGAACAACCGTCGCTAAACAGTAATTGAACATATCTCTTGCTCAAGGGGGGCAGCATGGCCGATTCAACTGCACAGGCAACCTTCATCGCCAAAGGTCAACCCATTACGGTATCTCCTGAAGAGGGACTCATCGCGGATAAGGGGGCAGCGGCAATCCTGCAGGCCACCCCCAAAGCCGAAGCTGCCGTCACTATCGGGCAATTCCGTTCCGCCGAGGAGGCGGTGGAGATCAGCTTGAACGACGAAGAAGTGGTCGAACTGGCCATGGAGGACAACCTGGTGCTGTACACCACTGTCCAGCGGCTCAAAGAAGACCTTCTTCCGGAACGGGCACGGGGTGATGGAGAGACGTCCTTTCGCTTGCCAGAGCGGATCAGTTTCAGTAATCAGCGGACCCGCGGGGAAGAGGGACTGCTGGTCAAATCAATCAAGGCGCTCGATATCAAGGGCAAACTGCTGGACGCTGCCGGGAGCAAGGCCGGCGGACTTGCCGCCCGCAAGATCGCGGAAAAGATAGAGGAACAGTTAGTCGGGCCGGATGTTCTCTACCATCTCACCACAGCTACCGCTGAAGCTGCGGACAAGGTCTCCCTGCAGCCGGCCCTGACAGAAAATATCCCCACCACCCAACCGCTACTGCTCTTCATCCATGGGACCGCATCCAGCACCCAGGGGAGTTTCTCCGAGCTGTGGACCGACACCGACAGCAACGATACCATCTGGCAGGACCTGCGGGGCCACTATGGTGATCGTATCTATGCCCTGGAGCACCGCACCCTGACCAACAGTCCCATCGACAACCTCATTGATCTGCTCAACAAGCTGCCGGTCGGCTGTCGTCTTCACCTGGTCAGCCACTCCAGGGGGGGCCTGGTCGGCGAACTCCTCTGCCGGGCTCAGTTCAAAAATAACCGCGACCCCTTTACCGAGGATGATATCGCCCTGTTTGATCCCCAGCTGACCAGCGGCCTGGCCGGCCTGCTGGACATTCTCCGCAAGGACTACAGTCATCACCAACAGCAGCTGCGCAAACTCAATGCACTGATGCTGGAAAAAAAACCGGTGATTGAGCGCTTTGTGCGCGTGGCCTGTCCGGCTCGGGGAACCACTCTGGCCAGCGGCAAGCTGGATGTGTACCTTTCCGGGATACTGAACGTGATTGGCCTTATACCGGCATTGAAGGCAAGTCCGATCTATGATCTGCTCAAGGCCTTTGTCCTGGCAGTGGCCAAGGAGCGGACCGAGCCTGAACACCTTCCCGGTCTTGAGGCGCAGATGCCGGGCTCTCCTTTTATCGCCATGCTCAATTCCGCTCCGGAAAGCGTCGCCGCCCACCTGGCGGTCATCAAAGGAGATATCGAGCCCACCGGCATCCTCAAGAAAATAAGCATATTCTTCCTTGATCGATTTTACGAAAGTGACCATGACCTGGTGGTCAATACCCCGTCCATGGATGGCGGGGCCCGGCGAGAGCACGCCATCCCCATCCTCTTTGACCAGGGCAAAGCAATCAATCATTTCCGCTACTTTACCAATGAGCGAACCCGCAAGGGCCTGTTCGCCGGCCTCACCGACCAGGCCCTGCCGCCTGCCGGGTTCCGGCTCGAGCTGCAGAAGGCAGTGGAAATTGCCCGGACCCTGCCTATGGGCAAACAACCTGATCAGGTGCCAGCGGTCTTTGTCCTGCCCGGTATTACCGGCAGTCACCTGGCAGTGGACGGAAACCGGGTATGGATAGATTTTTTCGACCTTGTTCGCGGCCGCTTCAGCGAACTCAATATCAAGGCTGCCCATGTGGCCGCCCAGTCGCCGGTGGCCAAGGCCTACGGCGACCTGATCGATTACCTGGGACAACAACACTATGTGATCCCCTTTGCCTATGACTGGCGCAAATCATTGCTGGAGGCCGGCAGGGACCTGGGAGGAATGGTGGATGAGCGGCTGCGCAACAGCGATCAGCCGGTACGTATCGTCGCCCATTCCATGGGCGGACTGGTCACCAGGGCGATGATGGCGGAGTGCCCGCAAGTGTGGGAACGCATGCAGCAACGAGACGGCTCCCGGGTGCTGCTCCTCGGCACCCCGATCAGGGGTTCCTACTCGATCCCGCGCATCTTTGCCCGCCAGGAACGGTTAATCCGCATGCTGGCCCTGGCCGACCTGCACCACGATCAGGATGAACTGCTCGACATCATACGCAAGTTTCCGGGTGTCTGTGAGCTGCTGCCCATTGACGATCAGGGAAAGATCGCCGTTGCCGATGCTCTATGGGAAGAATTTGGCAGAGTGCTTGGAGGCAAGTGGAAACGACCGACCAAGGCAATACTCAAGCAGGCACAAGCCACCTGGAACAAACTCATGGAGGTCACCCTTGATCCGGAGAGGATCTTTTATGTTGCCGGCCGCGCCCCGGCCACCCCGATCGGGGTGCAGATCGATGACAGCGATGCCGAAACAGCAAAGATTGTCTTCTCCGCGACCGACCGCGGGGATGGACAGGTTCCCTGGGCAACCGGAATCCCTGAAGGTATCAGGTGCTGGTTCGTCAATGCGGTGCATGGTGACATTCCAGACCATCGTTCGGCCTTTGGTGCCTTTCAGGAAATTCTCGATACCGGGTTCACCCGCCAGCTGGCCACCCAGCCGCCCGTCTCCAGGGAGGCGGAAAAAGAACGCCTCCTGCCGCCGGACCATGTGGATATCTTTCCCGGTGACGACCAGCTTATTGCCGCCGCACTCGGCAAGGCCCCTCACCGGCCTGCTGCCAAAGGGCCCGGTCTGCCGCAGCTGCAGGTCAGCGTTGTCCACGGTAACCTCCGATTTGCCACTTCACCCCTTGCCGTCGGCCACTACGCAGGGGACACCATCGTCAGTGCAGAGGCGGTACTTGACGAGCTCCTTGATCACCGCCTGCGCCATCGCCAGCAGCGGGGGGTCTATCCGGGCCAACTGATGACCAGCGAAGTCCTGTTCAACCCTTCCGCCCAACAGTTTCCAGGCGTGGTGGTGGTCGGCCTGGGAGAGGTTGGTCAGCTGACTCCCGGCAAACTCACCAATACCTTTCGCGATGCCGTCATTCGCTATGTGCTCATCGGCAAGGAGACAGGGAGTTTCGCCGAGGATGAGCCGATTACGCTCTCCAGCCTGCTCATCGGAACCGGCGCCGGCGGTCTGTCGGTCAAAGATACCGTTGCCTGCCTGATACGGGGAGTAACAGATGCTAACAGGCTGCTCGCCGGGGAGACAAACAACCCCGATTATACCGTCGCTCGCCTGCAGTTCCTGGAACTACAACAGGACGCAGCCATTGAAGCCCAGTACGCCCTCCTGGGTATTGCCGCTTCAGCAGAATTCGACGGCACGGTTGTAGCAGCCCCCCTCCTTACTGCCGGCAATGGCGGTCGATGCCGCGCCTATTTCGGGGAAGACATCAACTGGTGGGAGCGACTGCGTATTGAGTCCACCCCCGATGGCGGACTGAAGTACACGGTTATGGGTAAAATGGCCCGGGCCGATATACGAACCCAAGCCATTCAGCGGCAGTCCATTGAACCTTTTCTGCAGCAGATAACCACCCATACCTCCGCCAACAATCAGGCGGGCCGAGTGCTGTTCGAGCTGCTCGTACCGCCGGAACTGAAAGGCCATGCTGCCGATAACCAGCGATTAATGCTGGTAGTGAACAAGGAAGCGGCAGCTTACCCGTGGGAACTCCTCGAATACGCGGGAAGAGAGGGAAACGAGCCTCTGGCGATCAAGGCTGGCATGATCCGTCAACTGACGACAACCAACGTTACTCCGGCAACCGTCTGTACGACCCTCAACGCGCTGGTCATCGGCGATCCCTATGCCGGGGAACGAAGCCTCTTCTCCGACCTTCCGGGGGCCCGTAAAGAAGCCAGAGCAGTGGCAACCCTCCTTGGAGAAAAACATGTAGAGGTTTCCGACCTGCTCATTCGCGAGTCAGGAACTGCCATCCTCACCAGCCTGCTCACCGGCAAATACGGTATCCTCCATCTTGCCGGGCACGGGGTAGTTGATTTCGACCTCCCAGGCACCACCGTGGCATCAGCAGCCGGTCCGGTCCGCAAGGGGAACGAACCGAGAACCGGGATGCTCATCGGTCAGGACCTGTTCCTTACGCCCACCGAGATTCGGCAACTGCCCTATACCCCCTCTTTTGTTTTTATCAACTGCTGCCATCTGGGCAAAATTAAGAGCGGACAAACCCGCTATGCAGGGCAACGCTATCGCCTGGCCGCCAACCTGGCCACCCAATTCATCCAGCAGGGGGTCAAAGCGGTAATTGCTGCAGGCTGGGCCGTTGACGACGAGGCAGCGCTCACCTTTGCCACCACCTTTTATTCACGTTTTCTCCAGGGTGAATGTTTTGGCGATGCGGTGAAACAGGCCCGTGAAACAACCTACTGCCTCCACCCATCGGTCAACACCTGGGGCGCCTACCAGTGCTACGGTGACCCGGACTTTCGCCTCACCGGCCTCACTGGACCGAGAAAATCCGCGCCTCCGACGTCTTTTGTCTCCTTGGCTGAATACATCATCGCCCTGCAGAACATTGCCCAGGACGCTGCCACTGCCACGGCTGGCGACATCTCCTCATTGACTGCCAGAATCGGGCAGATCCTTGAAAACCTGCCTGAAGGCTATGCAAAGGATGCCCGGCTGCTTGCCGCTGCCGGCGAGGCCTGGGGGGAACTCGGCAGATACCGCAAAGCCATCGACTTTTACACCAAAGCGCTGCAGGCGGAAAAGGCCTTTGCCTATATCCGTTGTGCAGAACAGCTGGCCAACTTTCAATGCCGGCTGGCTGTGGAACTCAATCGCAGTGGTGAGAAGAAGGAGGCAAAAGCCCTGATTGATGCAGCCATCACCCTGCTGCAGACACTCAACGACTCGTTCAAGAAAAACGTCGAACGACTGGCACTCCTGGGCAGCGCCTACAAGCGACTCGCCCAGGTGCACGCTGCAAACAGGGACACCGAGGCCGCCAGGAAAGGCCTCGCCCGGATGCAGTCGTTCTACCAGGACGCCTACATGCGTGCCGCCTCAAGCGGTGCTGGACCCTATGCCTATCCCCTGATCAACGCTCTGGCCGCTGGCTGGCTGCTCCAGGACGATACCGGCCCCCACCAGCTGAAGGACCCTGTCGGCCTGCTCCTGGAGGCCAAACAGGCCAATATGGTTCCGGAACTCAACCAGGAACATTTCTGGGAAGCAGTCACCGCAACCGACTGCACCCTTATGTTAATGCTCATTGAGGGAAGGCTGACGTCCGATACACGCAAAGACCTTGCGGCAAAGTACGAAGCAATTGCCAGGGTTGCTTCCTCTCCCCGGCAGATGCAATCAGTAGTCGAGCATACCGAATTTCTTGCTGAACTGAGTACCTGTATGCACCTGCCTCAGAGCAAGGAGTTGCAGCACCTGGGCCAGCAGTTGCAAAAAATCCTCTAAAACCGCCTGCTCCGGGGCATGGATTCAGGCCATGCTCCGGAGGTACTCAAACTCCCGGAACCATCGCTGCAGCCGTTCATGGTAGAAATGCTTGGCATAGGCAGGTCCGTTATAATACCTGGCCATAACGGCAAAATCCTCCGCTGTCGGCTGGACAGTGGTCACCACTTTGGGTTTGGCGGCAATAAAGCGGGCAACAAAGAGGACCTGCTCTTCCACCGGACTGTAGAGCATCGCACGTGCCGAAGCAGCACCGACGCGTTTATAGTTAAAGCCCATGATCTGCCCCAGCCCGATGCTCATTGACCGAACCCGCAACTCATCAAGCTCCATTTGCGGGTATTTTTCGTTAAAGCGGGAGAGCTTATGCTGCTCAAACCGCGGCCTGGCAATGCCCGAGGTCTCCTGCTTGATAATGGCCAATATCCATGAAGAATGAATACGTATACCCTTCTCCCTCTCTATTCGTTCTACAGCCTTGTGCGTAGATGGTCCGTAACGTTGGACAATTTGCCGGCAATCAAGCAGCATGCCCCGCTGGAGACTGTTGAGGTGAAACAGGGCGTGCTCAAGATCCCCAAAGGGGATGTTTCCCTGGTTGATGGCCGTGCGGGTCGCCTCTGCCATGTGTTCCAGGGTCGGCGGATCAAGCCGAACATCGGGTATGGACACGATCCTGCTGCGCGCCGTATTGTAGGTGCACGGATAACAGAGCTGATCACGATTGACCAGTGGGTTAAGGCCGTGTTCGACCTGGAACTGGGCCACCCCGCGGTTGGTCCCTCTCCCGAAATCGCCATCGATCAAAAAGGCTCCCGAGGAAGCGGTGGAATAGCCCAGAAAAACCAGCATCCGCTGCACGGCCATGATCGCCGCTTCTCCGGCTGAACGCCGGGTCAAGGTGGCATCGCCCTGCTCCAGCCGTTCAAGATCCCTTTCCCACCCCTTCCGACTACCGTCCATGGAAAGAATACGCAGGATTGCCTCATCGATAATCTGCATGGTGCTCCTCCTCACAATGGCCGGGACAAACTCGTATCCGCAGGTTGATTTTCAGCCCGTCGATTGATGCAACTCCCGGGCAATGACCTGCAGTATGGCTGTCCGTGATCGAGCTGTACGTACAATGTCTTCATCTTCTTCAGCCAGGTCAACCCACTGGAACAGCTCAGTCAAGGCGGACCGGGTGGAGGTCAGGTCACGGCAGTGAGCAAGAAACAGCATCTGTATCTGCTGTACCCTGTCAGCCAGGTAGAGCCCGAATTCGGTCTTCACCACGGTACAGTCGATAACCCCGAGCATCTTCAGGGCCTGGGATTCGGTTATTCCCTTGTGGCAGCCGACAAGATGGACCGGGCCTGCACAACCATGCTGCTGGAGAAGTGGAACCATCAGGTGATCATGCAGGAAAGGCTGCCCCACCATTTCACGTGCCGCAGCCTGGGAAGCTGCAGCCGGGATGGCATGGACACACCAGAGTACCTGCTGGCCATCGAGTGCGGCAACCACGGCCTGCATGCCGTTTGCAGCGGGAGCAGAACAGACTTTTCCGCCGCCAGTGACGAAATATTCCAGCAGCACCGCCTCTATCTTCTGCTTGCGCTCAACAAAATCCAACTTGGACCAGTCAAGGGCATTCCCCACATCAAAGCTGGCTCCCCTGCGTCGCCTCACCCCTTTTTTCACAAGCTTGACAATGCTTTTGGCCAAAACCTGCGCACAGATCAGGTGCAGCTCCGTTTCGTTGGCAGGCTGGTTGGGCCAGGGCTTCAATTCCTCCACATATTGCTGGAAGGCCTTATCCGCCTTTTTGCGCGAACGAACGGGGTCCCCCAAAGCAATAACCGGCAGCACCTTTTCCCGTGAAAACTGCGCCGCCTCATACAGCTCTGCATGGCATATCCCCAAACCGTTTTCCTTGACCCTGGTTCCCGCCTCACCGGTATACAGCACCAGCACCAGGTCGGCCTGACGCACTTCGTCTCTGGAGGTCTGCCACCAGCTGTCGATGCTGCTGCCCACATCCTGCTCACAGAGCCAGACGTCAAACACCTGCCTCCCGCCGAGGGTAAGCTGCTGCTCAATGTAGTCTTTCAGCCGATTGCGCAGATTGCGCAGACTGACCGGAGGATCAAAGACCCGGGCCTCAACCTGACTGGAAATCATGATTCGCAGGGTGTCGCCTGCCATGTCCCCTCCTCCTGCATTGCTCTGAATGCAGAGGTATTACCTGCCTACAGATGATTGCCCTTTCGCAGCCCCGACAAGGTCAGCACGTGCTCTCCTTTTTTGACACTGACATACTTTTTGTTTTTCTCAGAGGAAACCGGTTGCAACGGATAAAGCCGGTACCCTCCCTGATTATCCTTGAGAAGATACCCGCAGAATGGGCCACTTCCCCATAAACGGATGTTGTTGAGAACGCACAGGGAGTCATCGCTGTTCACCGACCAACTGAAAGATTCGCTTGTTCCGTCCGGGTGCTGGGTGCGGATAGCCCCGGCATCGGAAAAGTAGGCCTGATAGCTGATAACTCGTCCTGTTTTCTTCTCTTTTTTTGCCTCTGTCACCTGCATGGTCGTATCTGTCAGCAGGGCGGTAATTTCACCGGCGCTGAGTATGGCATCCAGCGCATAAGATGATCCGCAGCAGATGAACAAAGACAGCACACCGCTCAAACAACCGATAACGCGTTTCATGATCTCCTCCTGGTGGTTTTCTTTGCCGAGCGCCGAATCCATGAGCATTCGAACGTACTACAACAGCTCGGTCTTACTGAACACTAACGTGGGTATGGATGTAATGAACAACCTTGGCGCGCACCGCTGTATCGGCGCCGTTATTGACTTGGTTGTGCAGGCCGTTGCTGAACCTGACCCTTGCGAGAAAAATCGACTGGAGGGTTTCCGGGTGCGTGCTCGCTCGCTGCAAGATTTCCCCATCACTTCTTCCGACTAAGCAGGGGTGCAGGAACACCAGTGGCCACGTAGACGGAGACTGTTTGTTGACCTACTGCTCACTGCCGATGGAGTGCTCGAGCAACTCCTCCAGCGTTGCATACTCGAGCACCGCCTCATGGGTCGCCATCAGATCCACCGGCGGCGCCAGATCATGCTCCAACGCCTCCTTCCATCGGGCTGCGCACAGACACCATCTGTCGCCCGGCTGCAGACCAGGAAAATTATAGATGGGCATGGGGGTGGACAGGTCGTTACCCATCCTTTTCGTGAACTCGAGGAACTCGCGAGTAACCACCACACACACGCCATGAACGCCTGTATCCTCTTCAATAACGCTGCAACTTCCCTCCCGCGTAAATCCGGTCAACGGATCAAGGCTGCAGGTCTGCAGCGGCGTACCTAATACATTCTTCTGTTCTGTCATGGAATATACCGTCTGCTGATCACTGGAAACGAGAAAAACGTGCTCATGTTACTCTCAGTAAAGTAACCACCGCACACCCTAACACAAGGAGAATGTGTACCTTTTCCCTGATATGCATTAACAAGGTCCGGGATGCTCTTTCACAAGATCTTCAAAGCACGCCTGCCGCCGGTCGGATGCTGCAAGCTCAAGGATAAAGATGCAGTTCCAGCATTCCTCCTGCAGGCAGGCATCGTCCCGCAGAGCGGCCATGGCCGACCGGAGGTTTTCCACGGCTCCCAGGCGCAGGACATTGACCTGAAACCCGGCCCTATGACCGCGGGGATGCGTATATGCCGCAATATATATCCCTCCGCCTACCGGTAATTCATCGGATTTGGAGCAGAGATTGAAACTGTACTGTTCACCGGATTGCCCTGAAAATTGCCATTCTTTTTGTCGAAACATTTCACTCCTGTGATTGGTTGATGGGTATTTCTCCGACTTCCTCCGCCTGTACGTTACACGCCCCTGCCATGGGCCGCGCGTTCATCAATCATCGTGGACAAATTCCTTCCCGCTTCCCTGGTACTTTTCAAGGCGCCGGGCACTTGAGCCGGGCACTTCGCTTTTTCGAGCAAGCAGACAGTAGGTTACGGGTACGACAAAGATGGTGAAGAGCGTTGCCGAAAGCACCCCGGTAAGAACAACGATGCCGATAACCATGCGGGTTTCAGCTCCGGCCCCAAAAGAGATGATAAGCGGTAACGCTCCGGCAGCGGTGGTAATGCCGGTCATAAAAATAGGCCGCAGGCGAATCTCCGAGGCCAGCAGGACGGCATGATAAAAGGATCGACCTTCCACGCGCAGTTGATTGATGAACTCAACAATGAGGATACCGTTTTTGGCCGCCAGGCCGATGAGCATGACCAGGCCTATCTGACTGTACAGGTTCAGCGTGTTGCCGGTCAGGTACAACCCCAGCAACCCCCCGGCAAAGGACAGGGGGACCGTCAACATGATCACCAGGGGCGTCAGGAAGCTTTCAAACTGAGCTGACAACACGAGAAAAACAACCACCAGACCAAGCAGAAAAATAAACAGGACTGACTGGGCAGAGTTTTTATAGTCGCGCGATTGTCCCTTGTAATCGATGATCACCTTTTCCGGCAGGTGTACCCGAGCCAACTCTTCCATATACGTTAATGCCTCGCCCAGGGCAAGATCATCAGCAAGGTTGGCCTGCAGGGTGATGGCTCGGACTCGATTATACCTGTTGAGACTGTTGGCATCGGCAAATTCCCTGAGGTTCACCAGATTGGCAAGTGGAACCAGCTCTCCGCTCCTTGCCGAGCGGACATAGATATTGGTCAGGTCAATAGGCGTTCGCTGCTCCTCGCGCTCCCCCTCGACGATTACATCATATTCCTCTCCACTCTCAAGAAAAGTCGTCACCCGGCGTGAACCGAGCATGGTTTCCAGTGTTCTGCCGATATCGCCGATCCTTACCCCAAGTTCTGCTGCCCGATCATAGGCAACATCAACCTGCAGCTGCGGTTTGGTTTCCTTGTGGTCCCAGTCAAGACCGATGAGCCCCGGATTGGATTTTTCGATTTGCTCCACCAGGGTATCCCGCCACTCTACCAGCTCCGCATATGAGCCGCCGCCAATGACGAATTGCAGGGGTTTCTGGATGGAAGCACCAAATCCCTGACGCATCACCGGAAAGGCTCTGACCCCCGGTAAACCAGCCAGCAGTCCACGCACCTCATCCATAATCTGCCAGGCCGACCGTCGCTCTGCCCAATCGGCGAGTACGGCAATAACAATACCGGAATTGAAAATCTCATAGTTGGAAAAGGTTCGCGGAGCCCTGACCAGCAGTCGGGCGACCTCCCCGTTGTCGACCAGGGGCATCATCCTCCGCTCGATTTCATCCATGTACTCTTCCATGTACTGATAGGTGGCGCCTTCGGGGCCGTTGACCAGCACAAAAAAGGCTCCTCTGTCTTCCTTGGGCGCATATTCCGCGGGGAGGGTGCGGACCAGCCAGAGAATTGCTGTCAGCATTATGACCAGTAGCAGGCCCACCGCCACTGGCCTGCGAATAAAAAAGACAAGGAGACTTCTATACACCCTCCGTACCCCCCGGTAAAAAAGTTCAATACGCGACACCCCTTCCCTGGCCGTGCTCGGTGTCAATATTTTCGAGGCAAGCATGGGGGAGAGACTCAAGGCGGTAAAGCTGGAAAAGAATACCGCCGTGGCCATGGTCAGAGCGAACTCGGAAAACAGCCTGCCCACATCTCCCTGCAGAAAAGAGATGGGCACAAACACCGCTACCAGGACAATGGAGGTGGCGATCACCGCAAAACCGACCTGTCGCGAGCCATGAAAGGCCGCCACCAGCGGCGACTCTCCCTTTTCATCCATTCGCCGGTAAATATTTTCCAGGACCACTATCGCATCGTCCACCACCAGGCCGATGGCTAGCACCAGGGCAAGCAGGGTCAGCAGGTTTACTGAGAAACCGAGGGCTTTGAGCACAATAAACGTCGAAACAATGGAAACCGGAACCGTTACCGCCGGAACAATAGTGGCCCGAACATTGCCGAGAAAAAGAAAAATAACGATAACAACAAGGCCGATGGCAATGGCCAGGGTCTTATAGACCTGACCGATCGCCCCCTCGATAAAGACAGAGGTATCAAAACTCTGCTTGATTGCCATTCCTTCAGGCAGGGCAGCGTTCAGCTTTTCCGCCTGTCGTTTGGCTGCCCGTGCAACATCGATAGTGTTGGCGGTGGACTGCTTGATGATTCCAAGCCCAACCATTGCCTCCCTGTTGCCGCGAAAAAAGGTACGGTCCTCCTCGGTGCCCAGCTCAATGCGGGCCACATCCTCAAGGCGAACGATATACCCCGAGCTGCTGCGCTTCAGCGCCAGCCTGCCAAAGGATGCTGCGGAATTAAAGGGCCTGTTCAGGCGAACCGTAAACATACGTTGACGGGATTCAATGCTCCCTGCTGGCAGTTCTACGTTTTCGGTGCGAAGGGCGCTCTCTATATCGTCAACAGTGAGTTCTCGAGCTGCCATTTTGCTTCGATCGAGCCATATCCGCATAGCAAAACGCTGGCCACCGCCAATGCGGACCCGGGCCACCCCTTCGAGCACGGAAAAGGAATCCACCAGGTACCGGTCGGCATAATCGGTAATTTCCGGCACAGTGAGTCTGTCGCTGACCAGATTCAGCCACATAATGACATCGTCGTTGGAATCAACCTTCTGTATTTCCGGAGTTTCCGCTTCATCCGGCAAATCATCGAGAATACCGGATACCCGGTCGCGAATGTCATTGGCAGCGTTATCCACATCACGCCCGGTGACAAACTCAATGGTTATCGAAGACTGCCCCTCCTCACTGGCTGAAGCAATGAACTCTATCCCCTCCACCCCGGCAATCCGCTCTTCAATGGGCTGGGTAACCTGGGTTTCGACTACGCTTGCCGCAGCACCGGGATAGATGGTTTCTATGGTTATCACCGGCGGGTCAATGTCCGGATATTCGCGAAGGGGGAGCAGGGTAAAGGACACGGCGCCGAAAACCAACAGCAGAATCGAGGCCACCGAAGCAAGCACAGGCCGTTTGACGGAAAGATCGGAGAGAAACATAGCGCTACCTCCCTTCCTGATTGCCGAGCATCTCGCCTATGGGCAGGGTTCCGTCATCCACGGCCACTATTTTCACAGGGGCATCAGGGCGAAGACGCATAGCCCCATGTACAACTACCATTTCGCCCGGCGCGACCCCTTCGATGATCTCCACTTCTCCTGTTCGCCTGCCGCCGGTAACCACCTGACGTTTTTCAGCGGAAGCTGGAGTGGTCGAGGTATTGACCACATAAACAAAGGCCGTGTTGCCAATGGCAATAAGGGCATTTTCCATAACCACCACCGCCTCGCGGGAATTACTGAGCAGTTCAACGCTGAGCAGCATTCCTGGCCGCAGGGAACGGTCCGGATTGTCCAGGAGAGCGCGTGCGGTGATGGAGCGCGTCACAACATCGACCCTGCTGTCAAGACTTGCTATCTTTCCCTTGAAGACCCGCTCGCCAAATGCGGCTGACTGTGCGTGTATCTCCAGCCCCGGGGCAACACTGGCCAGAGCCGTGGCCGGCACGGCAAAATCAAGCTTCATTACGCGGTCATCATCCAGGGTGGTAATCACATCTCCCGGTTCGACCAGGGCTCCGACGCTGATGTTGCGCAAACCGACAACTCCGGAAAAGGGAGCGAGGATCAAACGATCCTGCAGCCTGGACTCGACCTGCAGCAGCCGCGCTTTTGCGGTCTCGAAATCGCGTCGCCGCTGGTCCAAAAGGGTCTCGGACCCTGCCCGCTTTTTCAGAAGCAACGTTGCACGCTCCAGCTGCTTCTCCGCCTCCAGCAGATTGGAACGCTCTTCTGCAATAAGGGCATGCTCTTCACTGTTGGTCATCTCCACCAGTATTTCACCGGCCTCCACCCTTTGCCCATCATCAAAATTTATTTGGGTAATGGTGTCGGTTACAGCGGAGGTAACCGTGATCGACTCATTGGCTTTCAAGGTACCAAGGGCCTCAAACCGATCAAAAAAGGTATCGACCCTGGCCTCGCTGACAATGACAGGTGTCGGCTGCTGGGAGTAAACCGGGCTCACAGCCCCCAGGTGGACGGACAATATAGCACTTACCAGCCAGAGCAAATTTCCTGCGGTTCCTGTCCTCATCGTCCAATACCTCCCGGTGATCTGTTCGCAGATAACGGTGAGGCATCCCGTCATAGCGGTATGCCACCCTTTGGTCAACTGTAATGACTGCGCGGAAAAAGAACATCAATCATTTCGGTAAAAGTCAGCATACGAAGCGTTGCCGTGCTGCATCACGCCTACAGCCACCTGACGTCCCTCCCCGGCTACGGGCTGGAATCACGACGTCAATATGTATTTTTCAATATAAAAACAAGCAGATGAAGCACACCCACTGACAACGGACCATTATGCCCGTAGAGTTCTCCTCATCAACAGGAGTATACTTTGCTGCAACAGGGGACGAACGGGAAAAACAAAAAACAAGGAGCAGTCCCTTTCTTCTAGGAATACTCGGGAAAGAGGCAAGAGCCTAGTGGTCTCGGCATCATAGGTACTGTCATGGAGCGGTTGGCTCTACTGCGCAGAAGCAACGGTGCAGGGGAATTCCCGGAGCACCCTGCCGACCTGCAGGGTGATTGTAGATGCGGCAAGCCGGTCACACGCAACACTCGCTGCTGATCATGCCCCGGTCAACGCTCCATCTTTCTTGAATGGTTCGCATTACAGGACCACTCCGAGAGGCGAGTGGCCCTGTGCGGTACACGCTGCATGGACTACGTATCGACTACTTGGCTGCGACCTGTGCAGGGTTTGCCTGTTTGGCGCCGTAGTAGCTGCTCAGTGCCTGGATTCCGCCTTTCAGGATATAGACGTTGTCAAAGCCGATGTGGCGAAGGGCTGTACCCACCGCTGTTGCCCGGGCGCCTGATTTGCAGATAATCATAACAGGCTTATCTTGTGGAATTTTATCGAGATTCTCCGGTTCAAAAAGGTGGTTGACCGAGATCGTAAGGTTGCTGGGAAGCGCCATAGTGTAGAGACCGGTTTCTTCCGGCGTTCTCACATCTATCGTTATATACTCCTTGCCAGCTTTGATATCGTTAACAAATGCTGCAGGTTTAACAAAATGCAGCATCTTGCCGACCCCGGCACCACAGCAGGAAGCAAAGAATTTTTCATAACTTTGCGCCATGTCAGTATCATAGGACCAGGCAACAGAACTAAAACTGAGAAAACAACCGATTACTGCGACAACCGTCCACCTTTTCACAGTACAATCCTCCTTTTTCCCCATATTTTTCATCAATAACCTGAAGCAGTGACGGCCTGGAAACAGGTGCCAGGCTGTCGCCCTTTCAGCAACAAGTCAGGGAGCGTCAGGGGGAGGGCACTCACCCAACTCACATTAAGCCATTACCAGTCATAACAGCCGAACAGCAGAGAAACAACAAAAAATACAGAAAAAACAATACTATACACCACAAAGTGCCACTGTAAGCGCATCCATTGTATACCGCCCCTCTGGCAATCCTCTCTGGGGGCAATCACGCTATGAGCCCTGTCCTGCAACATTAAATGAGGAGTCGCCATCCGCTGATCTACCGGATCGTTGCTCTCGCTGCCTGTTGAGCCATTGCCAAAGCTATTAAGCTTTGACCAAGCCGCTGCAGAATAGACAGTGCCCAAGAAAAAATACAACCTTTGATTGGTTTTGTTGTATGGTATGCATATACCGTGCAGGTAAGCTGGACTTGCGCATGCAATGGGTATCCAGAGCCAATTCCTCCACAGAGGGAGCTTATGGAACATCAATCAGGTGTTTTTATTCTCCTCTTTGTTATCGCCTCTCTTTTTACAGGCGCTCTTCTTCGGCACAGTCTGAAAAATATTGCGTTCCCTTACACAGTTGCCCTCCTGATTATTGGACTTGTTCTGGGCTTTGCCGAGCGGAGCGGTGTTTTCCCTCAGCATCTTCATGTCCTTGGTCACACCCTGCAGCTGGTTGTGCAGATCGACCCCCACCTGATCATGTTCCTCTTTCTTCCGACGCTTATCTTTGAGTCGGCCTTTTCCACCGAGGTTCATCTCTTTCGTCGGGCCTTTCTCCAGATTGCCATCATGGCCACTCCCGGCCTGCTGGTCAGTACGCTGTTGACCGCCACCCTGGCCAAAGTCTTTTTCCCCTGGGATTGGAGCTGGCCGGCGGCCCTGCTCTTCGGCTCACTCATCAGCGCTACCGACCCGGTAGCAGTGGTCGCGCTTCTCCGCGAACTGAGCTCACGAAAACGGCTGGAAACCCTGCTGGAAGGGGAATCGCTCATGAACGACGGCACCGCTATCGTCCTCTTTGCCCTCTTCTATCAGCTGGTCTTAAACGATACTCAGCAGGGGCTTTCATTGGGCCTGTTCTCGGTGGTAGGCTGGCAATTCCTGTGGAATGTCAGCATCGGTCTGCTGATCGGTCTTGCCTTTGGAGCGCTGGCGATCACCATCATCGGCAAAGTCTACAAAGACGCCATGGTCGAGATCACCATTTCCGTGGCTGTCGCTTATCTTGCCTTTCTGGTGGCTGAAGCGATTTTTCACGTGTCCGGGGTCATGGCGGTGGTGGCCCTGGCCCTGCTGCTGGCAGGCATAGGCAAAACACGCGTCTCACCGGAGATAGCTGTCTTCCTGCATCATTTCTGGGAAATGATGGCCTATTTAGCCAACACGATCATCTTTTTACTGGTAGGCTTGATCATTGCCCTGCGCGTCCATCTGGACGCTCCCGAGTCATGGAAAGCCTTGGGCATCCTGTTTGGCGGCATCCTGCTCATAAGAACCTTTTCCATTACGCTGTTTCTCCCCATTTTGAAGCATATCGGGCTGGGTATCACCTTCAAAAAAGCCATAGTCCTCTCCTGGGGCGGCCTGCGCGGGGCGGTTGCCCTTGCTCTGGCACTTACCGTTGCCCAGGATCAACACATGCCCAGGGAGTTGGGCGAGCAGATACTGTTTCTCACTGCCGGTATCGTTGTGCTTACCTTGCTGGTCAACGGCACGACCATGCGTCTGGCCCTGCAGTGGCTGGGCTTGAGCAGCTTGCCGCCTGCCAAACAAGCCACCGTGGACCGGGCAAAGCACCACATAGAACAGGAAATGGCCCTGCTGCTTCCCCGCCTGAAAAAGGATGGCTTTTTCCAGGGCGCTGACTGGAACCTAATCAATCAACAGATCAGCCTGAAAGAAACCGCGCCCCAGCAAACTGCAGAGGATGCCAGGCCTGCCTCGCCAACAGAATTGGACTATGAGTTCAGACGCCGGATACTTGAAGCGGAGCGAAGAAACTATTGGTCCCAGTTTCAGGAGGGATTGCTTGGCGGGGCGGCAACCCATGTCCTGGTGGATGCTGTTGAACGGGCGCTTGACTACGAACCGACCATAACCCCGCGCCCCCTGCTGCAAAAATTATGGGAAAAGCCCCCGCTGCTCCGCTACCTGAAAAAACTTCCGCTGGTACGAGAAGTTGCCCTCTCAGGATCCTTTGATCGGCTGGCCCTGGGGTACGATGTGGCACGAGGATTTATCCATGCCCAGGATGCCAATCTGGAATTGATAGAACAGCTGGCGCCTTCTGCGGAATCTGCTGAATCGGTCAAAAAAGAGATCCTCAAAAACAAGAGCGATACCTATGTTCGCATCGAACAGCTGCGAAAAACCTTTCCCGAAGTGGTTGTTGCCCTGGAAACCAGAGCCGCCTGCCGCTCGCTCCTCAACCGGCAGCGCGGGGTCATCGATGGGCTTATTGATGCAGGCCTGTTGGATACGGCTGAAGCGGAAAGGTTACTGAAAAATGTCGATGAACGGGTAAAACAACTTCGCCACTCGCCGACCAAGATAGAAGCCCCGGACCCGGGAGAAATACTTGAGCATGCGGTGTGGCTGGAAAACGTGCTTCCCGCGACCCGCAGCCGCCTGCTCTCCACCATAGAGGATCGCATCCATGCACAGGGAGAAATCCTTTTCCAGCAGGGAGAAACCAAAGGGTCGTTGGCGGTTATAGTGCGTGGATCGGTTGAACTGCTTAAAAAAAAGGGGGACAAAGAAGAAGTGGAGGATATTCTCGGACCCGGATCGGTCCTGGGGATTTACAACGTATTAACCGGAGAAAACGACAAGACGGTACGCGCCCTTGGCCTGGTGGAAATACTGTGGTTCAATCCGTCCGTCCTGCGAGAGCTTCTGTTCCAGGATTCGGTTTTGGTACACAACCTCAACCTCCTCTATGACGAAGAGCGAAGCGCCAGCTAACAAAGATTGCACCTTCCCTGCCTCTCCTTGGCGGTCAAACAGGTTCCCCCTGCAGGTAATCAGAATCTCTCATAACACTTTCTATATTGAGCCCAAACAGTTGATAGTATAAACAAAAAATATACAACGCAATTTACATTCTCATTTTTCCTTTACCATTAAAAGTATCCCTTTCGGCTTAAGCATCCACTAAAATGACGGCGCCAACCCGACTGCCTGTAACAGCCGCACGTTTACCTCAGGATTCCTCTGTATATAGCCCCTGGGCCTCCTCGCCTTCGTCATTCAAGGGCTGTAACAGGTTTTCCAGTTGCTTTACATGGCCTTGCTCTTCTGAGATAATCTTATCGAGCTGTTTTGAGGCTTCTTCGTTGTCAAGAAACCCGCGCAGGAACTCGTAGAACATTACTGTATCCTCTTCGAACGCACGGCATTGGGCGAGAACACTGCTGAGTTGTTCGGCACTGCTTAACGATTGCTGTTCAAGCGAAAAAGTGCGACTCCTGATCATCTCCTCCAGCAACCCCTTCCCCATTGCCTCCATCAGCTCCTGTTCTTCAGTTTTTTCGCCCAGTTTAATCTCAAGCGCCTCAAACCAGAGCAGGTGCCGTTGTTCTTCATCAGCGATCCAGTGCAGCAGATCTGCAACCTGCTCATTTACCGCCTCTTTGGCTGCGGCCCGGTATGTTTCCTCGCCGTTACGTTCGATCTGTATGGCAATGTTGCGTATATCCACATCTGTAAACATATTTACCCTCTGAATGCAAAGTGAGTGTCTTTATGGCTAACGCCATATACTCGTTCCTGAATGTATTATGACCGAATGGCACCCTGCCACAAATAGGGGGTGAAAAAAATCCGTGACGCATAGCACTCCCTTATCAGGTGCCACGCTTACTGCTGTTGCTGCAATACTCCCTCTTTGAACCACACATCGAAGTTCTTCACCGGGACAGCACGGATTGATGATGGTAGAGTACCGACGTCGCTATAACGTTTGCTAAAGCGCTGCAGTGGACTGATATTGTATCAAAAAAAAGAGATAAGGGGAATTGATTACTCCCAAGACATGTCGGCTTGCAGTGGTGGAATAGACAGGAAAAAGAAACGGGCACTCAGCATACTCGCTCAGTGCCCGTTATATATGGCGTCCCCAAGGGGATTCGAACCCCTGTTGCCGGCGTGAAAGGCCGGTGTCCTGGACCTGACTAGACGATGGGGACAGGCAAGACATTATGTTGGTGGGTCGTGCGCGGCTCGAACGCGCGACTCTCTGCTTAAAAGGCAGATACTCTACCGGCTGAGTTAACGACCCCCCGTTTGGAGGCCCAGTTTTTACATGTTTTCCCCTTGGGTGTCAATAGAAAAAAGACATTGCTGTTTCTTTTTTTTACCTTTCCGCTTACACCCCATTCCTGCCTTTTTTCTAAATCCCTTGTTCCACCAGTACAGGTTTGCTACTATTGAACGGAGAGCCTGACAATCAGGCTCAACAATCTGATACGTCAATAGAAAAGGATTACAAAAGGTTATGGGATTACTCTCCGGCGCTGCCTCGTTCACCCGTTTTTCCGTTGAAGGCGAGCTGCCTGAACATTTTTGGGATTTCGTTGCCGAAAGGGTGGCTGCAAACAGTTTTCAGGATATCGACGATACTCTGGACGAATATTCCATCGGCTGGGTCTCTGTTGCTGATATGTTTGACGCTTCCTTTGCCTACAGCTCCTATGCAGCAGGTGACTATGTGGTGCTCACCATGCGCACTGATGAGCGCAAGGTCTCTCCGGCAGTGCTGAAAAAGTATACCATGAAGGAAGAGGCACGCATTAAACAGGAAAAAGAACTTCCCCGGCTCAGCAGAGCAGTACGGTTGGAAATTAAAGAGCGGGTCCGGGCCGAGCTTATTCGCAAATCCGCTCCTATCCCGGCCACCTACGACCTGTGCTGGAACCTCTCTGAAAATACTGTCCTGTTTTTTACCACCAGCAAAAAGGCCATTGCCCTGCTTGAAGACCTGTTTAAAGAGACCTTTCACCTGTCGCTCATGCTCCAAATCCCCTGGCTGACTGGCCTGCAAATGATCGAAGATGATGCCATTGCAGATTATGAAGCCATGCGCCCGGCAATCCTACTGTAGCGACTTTATCCCCACCAGACCGCAGCGGAGACATCATGAACAGCATTATACTTGCAGTTATCGGCATCATTGTCCTGTGTGTTGCCATCCTGTTGGTGAAAAAAATATCCGGCAGCAAGCAGCAGGGACCGCCGACCGAGCAGCCGGTCCCTGCGGAAGAGAAACAGCCGCTGGATCAAACAGTAACCGAAGCGCAGCCGGAGGAGCCGGAAGGCTCGGCTGCGCCTGCTGAGGAAGAGAAGCAGCCCGAACAGCCGGAACTCGTCACTGCGCTTGAAGAGGATGTCCTGGAATCAGCAGCTGCGGCAGAGGTGCCAGAGCCACTGATAAGCGCCAAAGATGTACCCGCAGCTGATACCGCCGAGACTGAAGTAGAACACCTGCAAGAGGCCGAGCCTGCTGCTGAGGAATCGGCAGGCACACCCCCGACTGCAGTGGAAGAACCGCTCGTTGAACAGCCCGCAGAGGCCATCATCCAGGAGGACGCTGGCGAAGAAGCAGAACTTCCTGTTGCCGAAGTGGAGGAGGCACCATCCCTCGAGCCCTCCCCTGCAGCTGAAACGATAGTCGAGGAAACGGAAACCGACGAGCCGGTTGCCACGTCTGTCGTAGAAGAAGAAGCTCCTGCCGTGCACCTGAAGGACGCAGCCCCGATTGCAGCGGAAGAACCGACCGTTGAAGAGCCCATAGAGGCCATCATCCCGGAGGATGCTGGCGAAGAAGCAGAACCTCCTGTTGCCGAAGTGGAGGAGGAGGCGCCGCCTCTTGAAGCAGCACCTGCAGCCCTAGCAGACCATGAGGTTGATAAAGACGAGGTCGCAGCGCAGGTTGCCGTAGAAGGGATAAAACTGACCCTTGCCCAATACGCTGAACGCCTCAACGAGCAAGAGCAACAGCAGCGTGAAGCGCTGCAACAGGCCATCGCCGACCAGCAGGATCGGCAGCGCGATAGACTGCAGCGCGAGCTGGTGGTCATGAACGAAAAAATCGCCCTGCTCGATGCGAGCTACGAAGAAGAGATAGCGTGTTACCAGGCAACCCTGCAGGCCCTTGAAGAGGTGGAAGGAGAGTGTGCCCCGGAGGCCCTCGCCAAGGCCAGAAAAGAACTGCAAGCCGGCAACCCTGAGCCGGCGGAAACCCTCCTGGCGGATCTCGGCCAGCGTCCGGGCCCCGCACAAGGAAGCGGCGCCTACTATAGCGGCCGCCTCGCTGAAGGAAGGTTTGACCTCTCCCTGGCTTTACAGCGTTACCAGAAAGCCCTGGAAAACGATCCGACAAATGCCGACTACCTCAAAGCTGCAGGCATGGCCGCCCGCAGGCTGTTCAAATATGACCAGGCTGTTCAATGGCTGGAACAGTATGTTGCCGCCTGCTCAGGCAACGAGCAGATCAGCCCGGTGGAGCTGGCTGAGGCCAAACGTGAACTTGCCTACACCTATGTGACCAGTGGTCGGCATTCCAAGGCAGGCCCCCTGTATAAAGAAGCGATGACCAGCTTTGCCAAACATCTGGGTCAAAACAGCGAGGAAATGGCCATCAGCTGGTTCCAGATAGGTGAGTTGCAGGAGAGCCTCGGGGAGTATGAAAAAGCGGTTGGGCTCTATAAAAAAGCCCTGGCCATCCTGGAGGCGTGTCTCGGCCCCGACCATCCGGGGCTCATGGATGTGCTGGACAAACTGGCAGCCCTATGCATGGAGCTGGAGATGGAAAAGGAAGCCGTGCCACTCTATGAACGGCTGGTGGCGATCCGTCAACAACATCTCCGACCTGACCATCCTCAGCTGGCCATAAGCCTCAACAATCTCGCAGAGTCCTACAGGCTGCAGCGCCTGTATGCCGAGGCTGAGGCCTGCTACCTCCAGTCCCTTGACATTGCCGAACAGACCCAGGGAAAAAATCACCCCAGCGTCGGTGCTATCCTTCAGGAGTTGGCCAAGCTATGCTCCAGCCAGCGCAAAGGCGAAGAGGCGGAAGCCTATCAGGCCAGAGCCACGGCTATTTTCGAACAGGCAGTAGCCGCAGAGGAACAACGCTCGAAAAATACTTCTCTTTCGCTGGATTTATGAGTACTGTCGGGGGTCTTTTTTCCCTCTTTCTCGTCTGACCACCGTTAACAATGGAATAACGCACAATGGATCTTGTTGATCTGATACAGGAAAAACGCTTTCTCGGCCAGGAGTTTCTCGCCTGGCTCTGGTATAAGTCCGAGGAGCGCGGCGGTACCGTCGAGGTACCGGCCGTGGGCGACATACTCGTTGTCTTTGAAAAACACATGCTCCTTGAATACGGCGAGGGAGAGGCCAATGAAAAGGTCATCTGCCGAGGACTTCAGACAGAACTCAAGGAAGCCAGAGAAGGATTGCGGCTCGCCAAAAAACCCGAGCAGGCACGCTTACGCATCGCCCGCGGCGAGCACGAGTACGGCGTTACCCTTGCAGCAGGGGTGATGGAATTTCGCAATGTCCGTCTGCCCAAAACCGCTGGCGCCGACGATGACAACGATCCGGACAGCCTGGAAGGACAGGTGCTTGAACGGATCGCCCTTTTTGAAGAACTGATCTACCTGGTCAACGAACTCTATCGCATGTTCATCACCCTCCGGGTGGACGAGAACCGGTGGAATGATGAACTGGTGCAGATACGGCGTTGGGTGGCTGAGGGATTAACTTAAATAACAGCAGGCATCACATGGAATTTGAAACTGTAATCGGGCTGGAAGTCCACGCCCAGATGAAAACCAAAAGCAAGATCTTCTGCGGCTGCTCAACGGAATTCGGCGCACCGCCCAATACCCATACCTGCCCGGTTTGCCTGGGTATGCCCGGTTCCCTGCCCGTGCTCAACAAACAGGTGGTTGAATCGGCAATCAAGCTCGCCCTGTCAACCAACTCTACCCTGAACCAGACCAACATTTTTGCCCGGAAAAATTATTTTTATCCAGACCTGCCCAAGGGGTACCAGATCTCGCAATTTGAGCTGCCCATCGCCGAACACGGCAGTCTGGAGATCGACACCGACGGCGAGCTGAAAACCATCGGCATCACCCGTATCCACATGGAGGAGGATGCTGGCAAGCTGGTACATGACGAAAACGAACCAGTGAGCCATGTCGACCTCAACCGTACCGGCACCCCGCTGCTGGAAATCGTCAGCGAGCCAGATCTTCGCTCACCGGAAGAAGCGGCCGCCTACCTGAAAAAACTGCACGCCATTGTCCGTTACCTGGACATCTGCGACGGCAACATGCAGGAAGGCAGCTTTCGCTGTGATGCCAATATATCGCTGCGCCCAGTGGGCCAGGAAGCCTTCGGCACCCGCACCGAACTCAAAAACATGAACTCGTTTCGCAACGTTCAGCTTGCCTTGGAATACGAGGTGCGCAGGCAGCGGGACATCCTCCTGGATGGTGGTGAGGTCATCCAGCAGACCCTGTTGTGGGATCCGGACCATGGGAAAACCGAAACCATGCGGGGCAAGGAAGAAGCCCACGACTACCGCTATTTTCCGGATCCGGATCTGGTGCCGGTGGTGGTCGATCAAGAGTGGATCGAGCGCGTACGCAGCAACCTGCCTGAACTTCCGGATGCCAAGCGTCAGCGATTCGTCGAGGAACTGGAACTCAACGATTACGATGCCGGCATCCTGACAAGCTCCAGGGAGCTGGCAGACTTCTTCGAAGCGGCGCTTGCCAAATATACGCATGCCAAAAAACTGGCCAACTTTATCGGCACTGAACTCCTGCGCGAATACAGCCCCGAACAGATCGGCAGCTGCCCTGTCGCACCGGAACAGCTCGCCCGCCTGCTGAACCTGATCGAAGAGGGCACCATCTCGGGCAAGATTGCCAAAACCGTTTTTGGCGAGATGCTGGAAAACGGCGGCAATCCGGACGATATCGTCAAGGAAAAAGGGCTGGTACAGATGAGTGATGCCGGGGAGCTCCAGGCCCTGGTTCAGGAGATCATCGCAGCCAACCCGGCCCAGGCTCAGCAGTTTCGTGATGGCAAAACCAAGGTGCTCGGCTTTTTTGTCGGGCAGCTGATGCAGCGCACCAAGGGTAAAGCCAATCCACAGATGGCCAACAAGCTCTTCCAGGAAGAACTCAACAAGGAGGGGTAACCGGGCACCCGGTGCCGGGGCGGTGGACAAGGAGCATTGGCAACACAAAGGCCGGGGTCACCGGCAACGGTTACGGGACAAATTCCTCGACCAGGGGATTGCGGCCTTTTCGGACAGCGAAATCATTGAACTGTTGCTCAGCTTCGGCACTCCGCGGTCTGACTGCAAAGAGCCGGCCCGCAGGGCGCTTGAGCAATTCGGCTCCCTGCCTGCTGTCCTGGATGCGCCTGCAGCAAAGTTGCAGGAAATAAAAGGACTGGGTCCGAAAAACATCTTTGCCCTCAACTTTATCCAGGCCGTGGCGCGGCGCTATCTGCGCCATCGACTGGAAGGCAAGCACTATATCACCTCCTCGAGCGAGGTGGCTGATTACCTGGTCCACTCCATGCGGGGACTGAAGCGGGAAGTCCTGACCGTGGTCTTTCTGGATGCCGCCCATGCGGTGATCGACACCCAGGTTGTCGCAGAGGGTACAGTGAGCGTGAACACGGTCTACCCGAGGGAGCTGGTCACCCTTGCCCTCGAACACAATGCCAGCGCTCTGGTCATCGCTCACAATCACCCCTCCGGCAGTCTGCAGCCTTCGCCCCAGGATCGGCAGCTGACAAAATCCCTTCACCTGGTCTGCTCATTCATGCACATGCGTCTGCTCGACCATATCATCGTCGGCGATGGCGAGCAGGTCTACAGCTTTGCCGACCAGGGGCTCATGGAGGAAATACGAGCCCAATGCAGCGGGCTCCTGGAACAGCTCAGGTAAGATGGACCAGATCGGCCCCGGAATATACCTGCATGTGCCTTTCTGCCTCAGCAAATGCCGCTATTGCAGCTTCTACTCGTGCACCGATGCCCCGACGCTGATCCCCCCCTACCTTCAGGCTGCAGGCCGCGCTATTGAGCGGCTCGGACAACAACCGCCGTGGGACGCCCAGCGCTTTTCCACCATCTTCTTTGGCGGCGGCACCCCGTCTCTTCTGCCCCCATCCCTGCTCACAGGCCTGCTGAGCCAGCTTCGCCAGCGCTTCGCCTATGTCGAGGGCCCAGAAGAAATCTCCATTGAGGTCAATCCGGCCACCATTGATCTCCATGGGCTGACCGCCCTGCTTGATGCCGGCTTCAACCGACTCTCCATCGGCATTCAATGCCTGGATGAGCAGCAGCTTATCCAGCTCGGCCGCCCCCATAACGCCCGTCAGGCCCTGACCACCTTTGCTGCGGCCAGAAAAGCCGGCTTTACCAACATCAGCATCGACCTCATGTATGGTCTGCCCGGCCAGACGCCTGAACAATGGAATCATGATCTTGACCGGGTGCTTGCTCTTGCCCCGGAACACCTCTCCATCTATGAGCTCACCATGGAGCCGGGCACCCCCATGGCGAAGAGCGTGCAGCAGGGGCGGCTAGCCCTCCCCGATGAAGAGGCAGTCCTGGAGATGATGGCTCGAACCCGGGAGACCACGGCCGCAGGAGGGTGGGAGCAGTATGAGATTTCCAACTTTGCTCGCCCGGGGCATCGCTGTCGGCATAACCTCAATTACTGGCATAACGGTACCTACCTGGGCATCGGCCCGGCAGCAGTTTCGGCATGGGAGGGAACAAGATGGCACACCCCCGCTGATCTGCAGGGCTTCATTACTCAGGTGATGAGGGACGGCTCTCCACCTGTGGAAGTGGAGACCCTTGACCGGGAGGCCTACTTTCGGGAGACGGTGATGATTGGCCTGCGTCTTACTGCAGGCATTGACCTGGAGGCACTGCACCACCGGTTCGGAATTGATGCTGTGGTCTATTACGGGGCAACCCTGGACCGGTTATGCCGACAGGGACTGCTCGTCTGCGAGCATGATCGCCTCAGACTGAGCACCCGCGGCCTGCCCCTGGCAAACCGGGTGATGGCCGAGCTGGTCTGATCGGCCTGTTCGCCCATACCCCCAGCTGCCACCACGCCCCTCACCCGGGAAATTTTCCCGGCACGCCTCACCACTTTTCCCATGCTCTCTACTGCAATACAGGGTACTCTCCTTTTTGAATCAGTGACGACTTGGCTAGCCTGCACCGTCATTGAACGCTCACTGATTTAG
Source organism: Desulfogranum aggregans (assembly GCF_055398265.1). Classification (NCBI taxonomy): domain Bacteria; kingdom Pseudomonadati; phylum Thermodesulfobacteriota; class Desulfobulbia; order Desulfobulbales; family Desulfobulbaceae; genus Desulfogranum; species Desulfogranum aggregans. The sequence continues at coordinate 2,887,050 of NZ_AP042447.1, forward strand.
GTCCTCTACAGACCTTGAGCAGCTCAGACTAAACACTTTTCCTCAAACCGGAGGAGGACAGACAGATGCAATGTGAATGTACGGTCATATGTGAAAATTCGGTAGCCGGTTCCAAAGGGTTTATCGGCGAGCACGGGTGGGCGGTGCATGTGCAGGCAGGGGACAGCACCATTCTGTTTGACACCGGCCAGGGACTTGGCCTGGTCCATAACAGCAAGCTCCTGGGTATCGATCTCAAGGATATCGATGCTATCGTCATCAGCCACGGGCATTATGATCACACCTCAGGACTGCCTGATGTGCTGCACCTCACCGGGCACAAAAATGTCTACCTCCACCCGGACTGCTTCACCAACCGTTACTGGCTCAAAGACGACGAGTGCAGGGAAATCGGTATCCGCTATAAGAAGGCGTACCTGGAATCACTCGGCGCCTGCTTTGTCCCGGTCACCCAGGTCGAAGAGATTGCCGACAACGTTTTTGTTACCGGCGAGATCCCCCGCATTTCCTCATTCGAGCCACCCGACCCCTTCATGAAGGTACGCTCCACAAACGGAGAATGGCAGCAGGACGAGCTGCGAGACGACCAGTCCCTGGTCATCCGCAGTGACGCGGGCCTGGTTGTCGTTCTCGGTTGCGCCCATGCAGGGCTGATCAACACCCTTCAGCATGTCAGCACCCGTTTTCCCGGCGAGGAAATCCATACGGTCTTCGGCGGCACCCACCTGGGGTTTGCCGGGCCGGAACAGTTCGAGGCCACTGTCAAGGCGCTTGATGATTTTCATATCCAGAAAATCGGCGTCTCCCACTGCACCGGTCTCGAGAATGCGGCACGCCTGCACCATCTGTTGGGTGAACGATTTTTCTTCTCTTCCGTGGGGTGCCGATTCACCATTCCCTGACAGATACATGAATAGCCATTCACCTCCATTCCATGGTTATTCCAGGAAAAATTAACTTTCTGTTTCCATTCGCTTGCCTTTGCCGGGAGAGCGGAGTAAAAAAGGATGGCTGTGGATCTCCGAGGTATTCTCCCGGTCCGGCCGGCTAGGATACTCCGAGGTCAGGTGTATTCGAAAAAGGGGGTGAACCTTTTTGAATAGTCCGGCGCTCACAGGTCGCCGGTTCCATTTGATTCAATGACAAAGGAGTAGCATCATGGCAGAATTTGTGTATCAGGATCCTTTTCCACTGGGAAAAGATGAGACAACCTACCGAAAGCTTGAAGGTTCGGAGCAGTATGTTTCTGTGGACGAGTTCAACGGCGAGAAGGTGCTGAAAGTTGCACCGGAAGCCATCAAAGAACTTTCCAATGCCGCTATGCGCGAAGTATCCTTCTTGCTCCGCCCAGCTCACAATGAAAGCGTTGCCAAGATTTTCAGCGATCCCCAGGCCTCTGACAACGATAAAGAAGTAGCCCTGGCCATGCTGCGCAATGCGGAAGTGGCATCCGACTTTGTGCTCCCCATCTGCCAGGATACCGGTACCGCCTGCGTTGTCGCCAAGAAGGGACAGAACGTATGGACAGGATGCAACGATGCCGAGCAAATCTCCGCCGGTGTCTATACCACCTATACCGAAGAAAACCTGCGTTACTCCCAGAACGCTCCGCTCAATATGTACGATGAGGTCAACACCAAGACCAATCTACCGGCACAGATCGACATCTACGCCACTGAAGGCGATCATTATAAATTCCTCTTTCTGGCCAAGGGCGGCGGTTCGGCTAATAAAACCTACCTCTTCCAGGAGACCAAGGCCCTGCTCAATCCGGGAACCCTGAAAAATTTCCTCGTAGAAAAGATGAAAACCCTGGGAACGGCAGCCTGTCCTCCGTATCACATCGCCTTTGTTATCGGCGGTACCAGTGCAGAGACCAACCTGAAAACCGTCAAGCTCGCCTCTGCCAAGTACCTGGACGCCCTGCCGACCAGCGGCAATGAGTATGGACGCGCATTCCGTGATCTGGAGCTGGAAGCAGAACTGCTTGCAGCGGCTCAGGAACTTGGCCTGGGCGCCCAGTTCGGCGGTAAATACTTTGCCCATGACATCCGCGTTGTCCGCATGCCGCGCCACGGAGCCTCCTGCCCGGTGGGTATGGGCGTCTCCTGCTCTGCTGACCGCAACATCAAGGCCAAAATCAACAAAGACGGCCTGTGGCTGGAGCAGATGGACACCAACCCCGGTCGCCTGATCCCCGAGGAATTCCGCAATCGTGATGCCTCCAATGTGGTCAAGATAGATCTCAACCAGCCCATGGAAAAAGTGCTGGCAGAGCTCACCAAGCACCCGGTCGCCACCCCGCTGGCTCTGACCGGCACCATTATTGTCGGCCGGGATATTGCCCATGCCAAGTGGAAAGAGCTGCTTGACAGCGGACAGCCGCTGCCCGAATACCTGAAGCATCATCCTGTGTACTATGCAGGACCGGCAAAAACCCCTGAAGGCAAGCCTTCCGGTTCTTTCGGTCCCACCACTGCCGGCCGCATGGACTCCTATGTGGATCTTCTCCAGAGCAAGGGCGGAGCAATGGTGATGATAGCCAAAGGCAACCGCTCCCAGCAGGTAACCGATGCCTGTAAACAGCACGGCGGTTTCTATCTCGGCTCCATTGGCGGCCCTGCAGCCCTGCTGGCTGAGGAGAACATCAAGAAGGTCGAATGCCTTGATTATCCGGAACTGGGCATGGAGGCCGTGTGGAAGATCGATGTCGTGGACTTCCCTGCCTTTATCCTGGTCGACGACAAAGGAAATGACTTCTTTGACGGATTGATATAACAGCACCTCCCCTTCAATTTATGCAACCAACCGATTCCGGCAGATACGTCTGCCGGAATCGGTTCCCATCAGATGCTCATGGATGACCTGAAAACTTCAGAGGCCTGGCGAATTTTCCGGATACAGGCCGAACTCATAGACGGTATCGAGACCCTCAATGACATCGGCCAGGGAGTTTCAATTTTCGGCGGTGCCCGGTTCAAGGAAGACTCTGCCTACTACCAGGCAGCGCAGACAACCGCCTCCCTGTTGGCAGGCAAAGGGCTGACGATCATAACCGGCGGCGGCCCGGGTATCATGGAGGCGGCCAATCGCGGCTGCAGTGAGGCCGGTGGCAAATCCATCGGGTTGAACATAGCCCTGCCCCGTGAACAGCATCCCAACCCCTACCAGAATGTCAGCCTGACCTTCCGCTATTTCTTTGTGCGAAAACTGATGTTTGTGCGGTATGCGATGGCCTACCTCATCTTTCCCGGCGGGTTCGGCACCATGGACGAGTTTTTTGAATCCCTGACCTTGATGCAAACCGCCAAAATCAGAAGATTTCCCATCGTTCTATACGGCAGCAGCTACTGGCAAGGACTGACCTCCTGGGTAAAACAGGAGATGATCGCCAACGGCTGTATAGCTCCGGAAGATATGGAACTCTTCCAGGTTGTCGATCGCCCGGAGGATGCCGTCAGAGCAATCGAACGCTTCCTGGAGGAGCAGCAGCGAAGCAGCGCCGAGCAACAGCAGCGCCGAGCAAGCGATGACGTTGAGCACAGCTGAACATCGATACTGCCCGCCTACCATCAACCTTTGTGCACGTGAGGACAGCTGATGGCACCTGAAAAAAGAAAATTTTCCCGTATACCGCTTGCCTTTGAGCTGACCATCCTTCTCAATGATGGTGCGTCCTATACGGTTGACCATGTGGAGAACGTCAGTATCGGCGGCTGCCTGGTATCGCTCCAGCCTGAATTTGCCCATCAGCAGGAATGTAGCGTGCGCATTGCCCTTGGCGGTGAGCAGGACTCGGGCCCGATCATAGACATTCGCGGCCAGATCGTCCGCCACAACGACCGACAGGTTGCCATCCAATTCACCCGGATTGATCCGGACAGTCTCTTCCATCTCCAGAACCTTATCCGCTACAACGCCCCTGATCCTGACCGGGTGGACGACGAGATTCAGGATCATAAAGGGTTGCGCTGACTGATTTTCCGCCTTTTCGCCCTGTCCACTATTGCCAGATATTCGTAATCCGTCTGCTATCGGTTCGTCCTGAACAGGCAGCTGATCACCGCATCGGATAATTAATGACGTTGGCCTTCTGTTGTGATAGGCTTGCCCCGCTTACGTAAACTGAACACTGCAATGGCCGCTGCTGCGCGATAGATTACCTGCAGCGGGTGACCATACCCCCAACCCCCTGCTGCTCATTTCCTGCGGACAAATTGATGTACACCTTGCTCTCTTCCCGAATGCTCGCCATTTCGTTATTTGCCGTTATTGTCGTTGGCTATGCTGCCCTGGCAATTCCAATGATTGACCAGATAGGCATTGCCTTTGACGAACAGACCGACCTGGGGATTGCCCAAAGCTATGCAGACGAGCCCCTCGGCTGGCTGCGGGGAAGCAGTGAGGATCCTACCAACGTACGCCTGCCGATGTATCTTTCCTGGCTCGCCAGCGGTCTCGATGCCAACCCGCTTTACGCTGCACGCCTGTTGAGTGTCTTCATGGGCGTGCTTACCCTGCTGGCGGTTTTTCTCTACTGCTGTACCGTGTTTTCCCCACTCACCGGGGTGCTCGCCAGTGGTATCGTGGCGATCAGCCCCTATTTCCTTTCCTTCTCCAAGATCGCCTGTACGGAAGGGGACAGCTTCATTACCTGCATGACCGCCTGGCTGCTGCTATTCGTTGCGTTGCTGAAGAAAGAAAACAGCGTCAAATGGGTCATCGGTGCCGGTGTCTGCCTTGGCCTGGCTCTCTCGGCAAAGGCCTCAGGCGCGGCCCTGGTTGCCGCGACCATGGTCTGCCTGCTGCTGCCGCGTCAGTCGCACCCCGAGCATATGTTGTCTGCCGTTGAGCTGCAGCCGGTCCTTTCCGGCAGGGTAGCCATGAGGGTCATCGCCCTGCTGACCGCGGTTCTCCTCATCATTGTCGGAGGCTACGCCCTCTCAGGACCAAGCTCTCCGGATGCCATCCCCACGGCCTATGCGCAACTAAGCGATGACCAGCTTATGCTCCATTACACCCTGGCGTTGCTCCCCTGGCTGCTGGCGCTGGGCCTGCTGTACCGGTACCGCGCGCGCTCCTTCGCCCCGGGCTGGCCGCTGCTGCTGGTGCCGGCACTGGCGGCAACCACTTTTTTTCTCATCCCGCCGGTACATGTTACCAACCCATACGTCATCACCGCACTGGTTGAAATATTCCTCTCCAGCTCCAGCACCTTTAGCTGGCTGTTCGCGTGGGAGGCTTTCACCCTGCACTTCCTGAGCATTTTGCTCAAATCCGGCGTTGTTGTGGGCATACTACTGTGGCTGGGCGTTGCGGCGGCTCTCTTTCGTTGTGTCCGGCAACCGGCCCTTCGCATTCCCCTCCTGTTCTTTGCCGCCTACTTTGCCTTTCTCACCCTGAAGATGCCCCATGCCCAGACCTTTTACATGATGCCGCTTTTTCCCCTTGCGGCAATCTTTCTCGCCGACTGGCTGCTGCAGATACACAAGCGTTCCCTGCCGCTGTTCCTGCTACTGCTGGGCAGTGCGCTCTGCTCAACGGCCTGGGACCTCGGACGTACCTATCCCTACACCCATCTCAACGGCTACCAGTGGGTGGGAGAACGTTACCTGGGGGGACGATCCACGCTCGGGTACCGGAGTGTTGCCCAGACACCTTCAGATGGACTGGAGCAGGCCCTGGAATGGCTGAAGCAGAACGTTTCCCCCGGGGAACGGGTGCTCTACTTCACCTATGCCGACCACATTGTCCGCCCGCGTCTGGGTGGGACAGGGCTTGTCTACCTCAATGGGTTTCATCCTATATATACCCTGGATCAGGCCAACTATGTCCTTATTCACATCAATGCGGACATCAATGACGGACGGGGGCTGGATAACCCCGAAGGGTCAATCGATATAGCCTATTACGATAAGGAACAGTTGCTCAAAGAATTCCGCAAGGTTCACGTGCAGAAACGCCCGTTTGGGCTGGAAGCGGCTTCGGTCTGGTATCGGAAGGTCCCGTATGCGATTGATCATACGGGCAATATCTATGGCTTTCGCACCGAGGAAGAGGGAAAATTACGTCATGGCAGTGTAGACTGAAAAATGAACGAGAGACAAGCCAGGCACCGGGCGTAGCAACGGCTTGTCTCTCGACACGTACCGGCGGCAGAAGCGCCGCTTGCTAGATCCCTTCCTCTAAAACCGATCCAGGCCCTGCCAGCGGCCGAAACGTTTTCTTGGATGATCCGCAGTAGGGGCACTGCCAATCATCGGGCAGATCCTTAAATGCTGTTCCAGGCGGTGTATTGGTCTTTGGCTCTCCCTTATCCGGGTCATAAACATAACCGCAATTGCTTACCTGACACTGATACATTTCTCTTGGCTCAGCCATAGCATTCCTCCTGATACGTGCTCGTTGAGTACCCGGTGCGTGGTTAACAGGTAACGAAGACCTCAACAATGTGCAACCCCAAACCGTCGGCCAACAGTTTTCCCCTGGGGAACGCCGCAGGCAACACCTGCCTCCACCGAAGCGGGCGGGCGACTTATTCCATCACTTGCTGAATGGTCACGTCCTTAAACATCAGTACCTTGCCCTTCTTCGCTGTGGCAAATTGCTCGGCGCTCTTTCGGTTGACAAAGGGGAAGGCCTCTTTGCCCATGGGGCCGGATTCGGTCGAACCGATCACGAAATAAGCATTCTTCCCGTATATCCAAGCCCCGGACGGATAATCAACCACCCAGACAGACATGGGCTCCAGCAGCTTACCACTGTATTTGACCGGGTGCTTCAGGTAGGCAAACAGGCACTGGGTCGAGCAGAAGTGCACCACCTGCTTGTCCCTGGTCTGGATCTGGCACTTGTTTTTCGGATAGCGGGCCGGGTACATGCTGCACACAGGGCAGACATCCTTGTTGTCAACGGGTTCGACAATTTTTCCCTTGCGTAACCGGTTCTCGGCGATTTTTTCGTTTTCTCGAGTAAAGCTCGCCGCGGCCAGGGACAGAGCCTCGTCAAATCCCACCACCCGGCCACCGCACTGGTGGGCAAACTCCTGGGCCGCTTTTTCGCGTGCAAAAGCAATTTTACTCTGCATGGTCATGGTGCCTCGCGCCTTGGAGCCTACCACGTAAAAGGCCGATGCAGCGGGAATCATCGTATACGGGTCATGGTAGAGGGCCACCCGTACATTGTGCGGCTGGTGCCCCGAATTGACGGTGGCCTCGGCAAGGCAATGGAGCGAACAGACCTCTTTTCGCTCTCCAGCCGCTTCATAGGAGATAAATGTGCGGGCCCACATCGGACGCATCATGCCGCAGTTATGGCATGCGCCCGGCAAATCTTTTTTCGGTGGTGAAAGCGGGTGCTGGACTGAGCAGGAATCAGCTGCCACCTGCTGGGAAGGAAAAAAGGAGATACCGCCAATTCCCAATATGACCCTGCCGATAAAAACACGTCTGTTGATTTTCATTGCTCCTCCACCGGGTAGTCCAAACGATACGTGTGGGTTTTCAACTCACGCCATTCCCACGCCTCTCCGCACAGCATACTATCGTACCCTATTTGAAGGGGCAGCGCCTCGATATCCTGTACCACAATACATCGTAGACTGCCTTCACAAGGGGAGCTTGTTCGGACAGCCAGGTAATCGAAAAAAAAATCGGGTAAAATAAAAGCAAGGCAGGCTATGCTCATGACAGCCTGCCCCACGTGCTGAAAAAGAGGAAAAACAGGGACAGAATTGAGGCAGGACTCAGTTACTCTGCTTGGTGCGGGTAGGTAAATTGCTTGCTATATTTCGTTCCCTGCTCACTGAAAACACAGGTGACATCCCATTTACCGCTTTCATCAAAGGTAAAATTCGCCGCATACATGCCTCCGCCAAAATGCATCAGCTTGCCTGTCTGTTCTTTTCCTGAAGGAGAGACCACCGTGATAACACCTGCCACCTGTTTCATTTGCTGGTTATCGTGAGAGAACGAGGCCATGATATGATGGGTTTTACCTGAAGGGTCTTTCATATTCATACTGGCAAGGCTCATTATCTGAAAGGATACGTTTATGCCCTCCACATCATCTGCATGCCGAAAATGCCCGGATGTGGCAGCATTGCCCTGATCCATGGCCCCATGGTCCATTGTGTGGCCTGACATTTCATGCCCTTTATGATCGTTCCCCTGCATGGCCAATGCCGGCGCTACAAGCAGCACAAGGACCAAAAAAAGTACAGCCCCATAATTTTTTTTCATCGCTTATCTCCATGGAATAGAACAATGCGCGCCCATCAGGCGCACAAAGAAAAAAGTGACGCAAGATGCCAGTCAACAACTAGCCATTTCTCGCCTCACCGTAACGATTAATACCACAAAGTGGTTTAATATGCTATTGTCCAATGTAGACACTTTTGCCCAGGATACAATTGACAGACAGGCATATCGCTACTTTTCCCTGGTGTCTTCTGCAGCCTTGCATGTCTCCGCGTCAAGCTGGTCGTCAGTGGCTGTATCCCACGGCAGAGCCACGCTCAACGCCATGAAAAACAGGGACAGTATGTTTCAATGGCAACGTGATTATCAGCTGAAAATTATGTTGGAAAAATTGCAGTTTGCGCATATTGTATGCAGTGTACACATTCTCTTGCCTCACAACAGCAAACAACAGCAGCCAGGAGGAACTCTATGGCCAACCGAAAAGGAATGCTGGTGCTGCCCTTGTGTACCCTTCTCCTCGCCCTGATACTGCCGATTGACGCCCGGACAGAGGAAGCGAGCTCTTCAGTTACCGATCTTAAAGGGTATCTTTCCCGGGCACAGGTCGCCAACCCAGACCTGATGGCCTTTAAAGCACGATATGAGGCGGCGATGCAGCGTATCCCCCAGGCCACTGCCCTGCCTGACCCCATGCTGCAGGTCACCCACTTTGTCGAATCGGTGCAGACCAGAACCGGGCCCCAGGAAAATATCTTCATGGTCAGTCAACGACTCCCCTGGTTTGGAAAATTACAATCCCGAGCGGATGCTGCCTCAGCAGAGGCTGAAGCGCTCTGGTTCGCCTTTCAGAACCGGCAACTCGCGCTGGCCCGCACGGTATCCATTGCCTTTTTTGACTATGGTTTCACCGGCAGGGCGATCACCCTCACCCGACAGAATCTGCAGTGGCTCACGGAGCTTGAACCCATCATCGAAGAAAAAGTGAGGGGAGGCGGCGAGATCAATCCGTTGCTTCGGCTCAAGGTGGAAGCAGGAAAAGTGACTGACAACTTAGCGTCCCTGCAGCAAAAAAGAGTTGCCCAATCTGCCCGCTTAGCAGGGCTTCTTGCCGTACCAGGAGATCACCTTTTCCCCTGGCCGACCCTGAATCTGCCCCCTACCGACTTGCCCGAAGCTGCAACGCTGCTCGATGCCGTTGCCAACAACAACCCTGAGCTGAAGAGGATCAAACGGAAAATGCACAGTGCGGAAGCCCGGGTCAAAAACGCCAGACTGGCAGGTTACCCTGACGTTACCCTGGGCTTTAATTATATCCAGGTCGGTGATCCCGAGGTCAACCCCTCTACCCCTGATGCCGGGACCGATCCCTGGGGCGTTACCGCTAGCCTCAATATTCCCCTGTGGACGGGAAAAAACCGATCCGCACAAGCGGAAGCCATTGCGGGCAAAAGGGCGCTTGGCCATGAGTATGCTAATAAGATGAACACATTGCAGGCAGAGCTGCTCGCCAGCCTCGCGCTGCTCAAAGACGCCAATCGACGACTGCAGCTCTATGGCGAGGAGCTCCTCGACCTGGCTGAACAGGCGGCGGAAAACAGCAGAGCCAGTTATGAAAGCGGGAGAACAGGCATCCTGGAGGTCATCGACAGCGAGCGCTCCCTGCTTGACCTCCAGCTGCTTTCCTGGCTGGCTGCGGCCGATGCCTGGAAACAACGGGTGATCATCCAGACTCTGACCAACCAGCCGATTCACGGCATCACCCTGGTGGAGGGGAAGGATGAATAAAGGGCTCTTCCTGTTTCTCTGTGCCTTCCTTTTTCTTGCCGGGCTCGGCACGGGACACTACTTCTTCCCCGGCCCTGCTGAGTTAGGGCAGGAATCGGCCGCACTGCATACACCCCGAGAGCAGGTTCGTGACGAGCAACCGACAATCTGGACCTGTTCCATGCATCCGCAGATCCAGCAGCCGGAACCAGGCAACTGTCCAATTTGCGGAATGGCCCTCATTCCCCTGGAAAAAGACGACAGCGAGGAGGAAGTACCCCGCACCCTGACCATGAGTGAAAGCGCCCGCGCGCTGGCAGCCATTCAAACCACCGAGGTGGTACGCGAATTCCCTGAGATGCACATACGCCTGGTGGGTAAACTCGCCTATGATCAAACCAGAGTAAAATCCCTTACCGCCCGTTTTCCCGCCCGCATCGATGAGCTGTACGTCAATTTTACCGGCATAAAGGTGAAAAAAGGGGAACACCTGGCCAAGGTCTACAGCCCGGAACTGCTTATCGCTCAACGGGAATTGCTCACCGCCTACGCCAGAAATCCGAACAGCTCAATTACCCGAGCCGCCAGAGACAAGCTCCGCCTGTGGGGGCTTTTACCGTATCAGATAGAGGGTATCATCAAACAGGGTAGCGCCCGTGACCGCTTTGTTCTGCGAGCGCCAATCGGCGGGATTGTGGTCACCCAGAATGTCAAAGAGGGCGATTATGTCCAGGTAGGCAGCCCCTTTTTCCGCATTGTGGACCTCAGCGAACTGTGGCTGTACCTGGATGCCTATGAATCAGACATTGTCTGGCTGCGCTACGGTCAGGCGGTGAACTTTTCCGTGGAAGCCTTTCCCGGCGAACAGTTCCACGGACGGATCGCCTTCATCGAACCGGAAGTCGATCGCCGTACCCGCACGGTCTCGGTACGGGTGAACATTCCCAACACGGATGGCCGCCTGAAACCGGGCATGTTTGCCCGAGGCAACGTTGCCGTACGAATCGCCGAACATGGGCGAGTCTACGCACCCGAATTGGCCGGTAAATGGATCAGCCCCATGCACCCGGAGATTGTCAGGGACGGTCCGGGAAAATGCGATGTCTGCGGGATGGACCTGGTTCCTGCTGAGGAGCTGGGATATGTGGTTCACCAGGAAATATCTAAACCGCTGATCATTCCCGACGCATCGGTGCTGAGGACCGGAAAACGTGCAGTGGTCTATGTGGAAACGCAAAACGCCGAACGCCCGACCTTTGAGGGAAGAGAGATTATCCTCGGGCCGCGGGCAGGCAACGTCTTTCTCGTCAAAAACGGCCTAAGAGAAGGTGACCGGGTAGTGAGCAATGGCGCCTTTAAAATTGATTCCGCTCTCCAGATCCAGGCACAGCCAAGCATGATGAGTCCGGAAGAGGATGCCGGCTCGCCTCCTACCCATGCCCATGGCGATCACGAGGCATCGAATGCTGCAGTGAATGAACAGCAGGCAGCACCACCTGACCGGATCAACATTTCCGGTGAACTGGCGGCCCGACTGCTTATGCCTTACATGCAGCTCCAGGCTGCGCTCGCAGCAGATGATCTCGCCGTGGCGAAGACGGGCCTTAAGGAGATGATGGCGATGACCGGCCACACAGGGGCCCTGCCGGAGTTGCTGCACACCATGTTGGGGGTGGAGTCTCTTGATGATCTGCGCAGACCGCATTTTGAAACCCTTTCCAACATCCTTATCGGCACCCTGAAAGCCCATCCGGAGGCCTATGAGAGTGAACTCCTGATTATGCATTGCCCCATGGCGTTCGCCGACAGGGGAGCGGACTGGCTCCAACTGTCCGAACCTCTCCGAAATCCCTATTTCGGTGCCATGATGCTCAGCTGCGGCGATGTGAAGGAACGGCTCCAGCCAACCAAGAACGGATCCGGCGAGCATGACCACTGAGCATTCATCCAACCCGATCAACCGGCTCATTCGCTTCTGCCTGGAAAACAGGCTTGTGGTCGTTCTCCTCACGGCCGCCCTTCTGCTCTGGGGGGTGATGGTTGCCCCCTTTGACTGGGAGCTGAAAGGACTTCCCCGAACCCCTGTTCCGGTTGATGCGATTCCCGACATCGGGGAAAACCAACAGATCGTCTTTACCCAGTGGATGGGGCGTTCACCGCAGGATATTGAAGACCAGATTACCTACCCCCTGACCACAGCCCTGCTCGGTCTGCCCCAGGTAAAGACTATTCGCAGTTACTCCATGTTCGGTTTTTCTTCCATCTACATTATTTTTCACGAAGAGACCGAGTTTTACTGGACCAGGAGCAGGATTCTGGAAAAGCTCAACAGTCTGCCCACAGGCACTCTGCCCCAGGGAGTCAGCCCCCAGTTGGGCCCTGATGCCACGGCGCTGGGCCAGGTATACTGGTACACCCTTGAAGGCATGGACCCTGAGGGCAACCCTACCGGAGGCTGGGACCTGGATGAGTTGCGCAGTGTTCAGGACTGGTACATCCGGTATTCGCTGCAGGGGGTGGATGGCGTTGCCGAGGTTGCTTCCATCGGCGGTTTTGTCAAAGAGTACCAGGTCGATGTGGATCCCGATGCCCTACGGACCTACGGCATTGCCCTCCATGAGGTATTTAACGCCGTGCGGGCGAGCAATATTGATGTGGGCGCCCGCACCATTGAGGTTAACAGGGTCGAATACGTGATTCGTGGCCTTGGATTTATCAAAGACCTGGACGATCTGCGACGCACGGTCATTACCCAGCGAAACAACATTCCAATCACCCTGGATCAAATTGCCCAGGTGGGGTTCGGTCCGGCCCTGCGCCGAGGGGCGCTGGACAAGGGGGGCGCGGAAGCGGTTGGCGGGGTGGTAGTCACCCGCTATGGGGAAAATCCGCTGGCGGTTATCAAACGGGTCAAAGAAAAAATAGAGAATATCTCTCCCGGACTTCCCCATAAAATTCTGGAAGACGGCACCCGCAGCCAGGTGCGCATTGTTCCCTTTTATGACCGCACAGGCTTGATCTACGAGACCCTGGGAACTCTTGAGGATGCCGTACGCCAGCAGATCCTGGTCACCATTATCGTGGTGGTGGTCATGGTGCTGCACCTGCGCAGCGCTGCCCTAATTTCGACGGTACTGCCCCTGGCAGTCCTTTTCTCCTTTATCTGCATGCGCCTGTTCAGGATTGACGCCAATGTGGTGGCTCTCTCCGGGATAGCGATCGCCATCGGTACTGTCGTGGATATGGGGGTCGTGCTGACGGAAAACATCCTCAAGCACCTGGAACGTGCCGGCAGAGATGAAAACCGACTGGAAGTGGTCTATCGTGCCTGCACAGAGGTTGCCAGTGCAGTGGTGACAGCGGTACTGACGACCATAGTCAGTTTCCTGCCGGTCTTCACCATGGAGGCTGCGGAGGGCAAATTGTTCCGCCCCCTTGCCTATACCAAAACCTTCGCCCTCACGGGTTCCATTCTGGTGGCACTTACCATTCTCCCGCCACTGGCGCATTGGCTCATTGCCGGCAAATACAGGGCACAATGGGCGAAGTACGGACTCTGGGGGGGAGTCGCCCTTTCCGGTCTGTGCGGTGCGCTTTTCTTCTCCTGGTTTCCCTGGTGGCTCGGAGTACTGCTCATGGTTGCCGCTCTTTTTCACCTGGTTGAACAGTCCATTCCCCCGTCCATGCATCGCGTGCTCATCCTGCTTGCCAATGGTGTGGTGGCGATCCTGGTCTCGATATGGCTTGCTGCTGACTGGAGTCCGCTCGGACCCGAGCGGCAGACAGCCAATATTGCCTTTGTCCTCCTGACCGTTGGCGGCCTTCTGGCATGCATCTACGGTTTCATTCACCTCTATGCACGCATTCTGAGGACACTGCTCCAGCTCAAGACCATCTTTCTCCTGGCGAGCACTACCATTGTTGTGCTCGGGTTTACCATCTGGCTCGGCGCTGAAAATGTCTTCTTTTGGGTGCCGAACACGTTGAAAAGCACGCAGCCCTACGTGCGCCTTGCCCATACCTTCCCTGGCCTGGGCAAAGAATTCATGCCCGCCCTGGACGAAGGTTCCTTTCTGCTGATGCCCACCACCATGCCCCATGCCTCTATCGGAGAGGCCATGGATGTGTTGCGCAAGCAAGATATGGCGATTAACGCCATCCCTGAAGTGGAACGTGCGGTGGGAAAAATCGGCCGGGTCGAAAGTCCTCTTGACCCTGCTCCCATTTCAATGATTGAAACCCTTATCACCTATACCTCGGAATTTAAGACTGATGACAACGGCCGTGTCCTGACCTATGCCTACGACCCCTCCGAGAACATCTTTGTCCGTGACGCAGAGGGACAGCTCATACCCGACCCTGACGGTCGCCCGTTTCGTCAATGGCGCGATACCATCACCAGCCCTGAAGACATCTGGGACCTGATCGTCAAAGCGGCAGCCATTCCGGGAACTACTTCCGCTCCCAAGCTGCAGCCCATAGCCGCCCGACTTGTCATGCTGCAGAGCGGCATGCGCGCTCCCATGGGACTCAAAGTCTATGGTCCTGACCTGGAAACCATCGAGCAAACCGCCCTCGCCATTGAACGGCTGCTCAAACAGGTCCCTTCGATCAAGTCCAACGCGGTCCTCGCCGATCGCATGGTCGGCAAACCCTACCTGGAAGTGGATATCGACCGTGAGGCCATCGCCCGCTACGGCATCAAGGTGCAGATGGTACAGGATGTGATCGAGGTGGCAATTGGCGGCAAGCCGGTGACCCAGACAGTGGAAGGGCGTGAACGATACTCGGTTCGCGTTCGCTACATGCGGGAACTGCGGGATACCATGGAATCCATTGCCGCTATCCTGGTTGCCGCCCCAGACGGTACGCAGATCCCGCTCCGCGAACTGGCAGCCATCAATTACGTGCGCGGCCCCCAGGTGATTAAGAGCGAGGATACCTTTCTCGTGGGCTATGTGATCTTTGACAAGCAGGAAGGCTACGCGGAGGTGGAGGTCGTTGAGCAGGCACAGCGATTCCTTGGGGAAAAAGTCAGCAACGGTGAGCTGCTCATCCCCGCTGGCGTGAATTATCGTTTTACCGGCAGCTATGAAAACCAGGTGCGTGCCGAAAAAAAACTGCGGGTGGTCCTTCCCATCGCACTGTTTGCCATCTGGCTCATTCTCTATTTCCAGTTCAGGAAAAACACCACCACCTTGCTTGTTTTCTCCGGGATTCTTTTTGCCTGGTCCGGTGGCTTTATACTCCTCTGGCTCTATGGCCAGCCATGGTTCCTCCATCTTGAGGTGTTTGGCCACAATCTTCGCCAACTCTTTCAGATGGGGCCCATCAACCTGAGCGTTGCCGTGTGGGTGGGTTTCCTCGCCCTGTTCGGTATTGCCACCGACAACGGGGTCATTGTCTGTACCTACCTGCAGCAGGTATTCCGGGAACAACAGCCGCAGACCGCTGCAGCCATTCGTTCCGCCACAGTGGAAGCAGGAACGCGAAGGGTACGCCCGGCAATGATGACCAGCGCCACCACCATCCTGGCCCTGCTGCCGGTACTGACCTCAACCGGCCGGGGGGCAGATGTCATGATCCCCATGGCCATTCCCACTTTTGGCGGCATGCTTTTGGCCGTGCTGACTATTTTCATTGTCCCGGTACTCTACTGCGCGCTTGCGGAGATCAACCTCAAGCGGCAGTTGAAAAAATCCTGAGTTGATGAGTTTACGCAAATCTGCGTTGTTCGCATAAGCACCATCGAACCGTTAAAGAACCGGCAGAGCACCAAACACGGAATTTGTTCGGCTGCGCATGCACAACACAGGCCGGCTGAGCCCTGTTGCATGGCAGGTACCAACACCTGCAGCGCATGCCCCCCCTCCTGTTCGCTGCCGAAAGCGAGAGAATCGCCTGGTGGCATCGCTACACTACCTGGTTCTGGTTGAAATCCACCACCACAAATGGTGCAAATGCACCACCGCCCCTCTCCACCCTGGGCTTGATTTTCTCTGAGATGCCCATAGGCCAACAGGTAGCTGGGACTACCCTTGCGGCCCTTTCCACCGGCATAATAATTGCTGGACACAGGCAAGAGATGAGAGCACACCCTGTGCAGAAATGGTCCCTGCTCGGCTGCCGCAGCCCTCTCCAGAGCAGCATAATGCTGTTCGGGCTCCGAAAACATGCACGGACGTCACTCATTGCATACTGCTCACGCTGCTCCGAACAGAGATCTATCCCTCTTTCCCTGGCGGCACCAGCCCTGCACAGCCGGGTCAACGGATACACTCTTCAACATGTCACAAGGTCATTCACAGGAGGCCGAACAATGAGTCATTCCATACAGTTTAATTTTGTGGCCAGCGTCAAAGGGGGGCCATCCATTGCTGCAAGCGGGACTGCGGACGTGGCGGTCTACAGCATGACCAGTGAAACCATCCCTGCCGAAGGGTCGGCTGTGGTCGATATTTCGCCTGACGCAGCCGGACAGCTGCTGGTCATCACCGCCGACAGCTACGAACAGGTCACCTACACCGTGACCGGCGGAGTGACCGCCACCCTGGACAGCCCCCATCTGCTGCTGGGCTCCGGAGCGGTGGGACTGCTCAACGGCGGCGATCCCGTTGAAACAATCACCTTCAGCAATGCTGCCACTGCCGATGTCGAGGTCACCATCATGCTCGGCCGTGATGCATCGTAGCCGATCGTCTGCACAGACATCTGCGATGGCCAACAGTTCGTTTTCACCATAGAGGAGAACCCACATGCCAGTTACCACAACCTACCCCGGTGTCTATATCGAAGAGTTGCCCAGCGGCGTACGGACCATTGTCGGCGTGGCCACTTCGATCACCGCCTTTGTCGGGCGGACCAAAAAAGGTCCCGTTAATCACCCGATCAGGATTGCCGGTTTCGGTGATTACCAGCGGGTATTCGGCGGGCTATGGACAGATAGCCCCTTAAGTTATGCGGTGCGTCACTTCTTCCTTAACGGCGGCACCGACGCCATCATTGTCCGAGTGGAAAACGGCAGTCTTCCAGCTGATGTCACCGTTGGCGGGTTCCAGCTGGCCACAGCCTGGAAAAACCAGGAAAACCCCGGAGACTGGGGTAATTACCTGTCAGCAGAAATCGATACCGACGCCGCTGCCAGCGACCTGTTCAACCTGGTCCTGCGACTCCACGAAGAGACCGCTGCAACCAGCACTGTTCTGGCAAACGAAGCCTTTCGCAACCTCTCTACCGACCCAAAGTCCAAGCGGTATATCGTAACCGTGCTCGAACAGGAGTCAAATCTTGCCCGCATCGTTAACGGCAGCCCCCTTCCTGGAACGATTGTGGCTGATGGACCGACGATATTCACCGGCGGCGGGGAAGGCAGCCCGGTGACCGATACGGATATCCAGGGCAGCGTGTCAGGCAAAACCGGCATCTACGCCCTGGAGGACGCTGACCTCTTCAACCTGCTCTATATCCCGCCGCTGCAAAGAGGCACACTTCCCGATCCTGCTGCCACCCTTGCCCCTGCTCTGGAGTACTGTCAGGACCGGCGGGCAATGCTGCTCCTTGACCCTCCCACGACCTGGGTGGATGTGACGGCCGCTGCAGGCGGAGTCGGCAGCCTGCTCAGCGACATCGGCGGTGCCGGCAAGGCGATCAACTCCATGGTCTATTTTCCCAACCTGCGGATGCCGGACCCCTTGCGCGAAAACCGTCGGGAATCCTTCCCTCCAGGCGGGGCCATGGCCGGGCTCATTGCCCGCACCGATGCCAATCGCGGTGTCTGGAAAGCCCCTGCCGGCATCGAGGCCTCCCTGGCCGGCGTGAGCGAGATGGTCACCAAAATGACGGACCAGGAAAACGGTCGGCTGAATCCACTGGGTCTCAACTGCCTCCGAACCCTGACCCCCTATGGCCATGTTTCCTGGGGCGCGCGCACCCTTGCCGGCGATGACCGCATCGCTTCGGAATGGAAGTACATTCCGGTACGGCGCACCGCACTCTACATCGAAGAAAGCCTCTACCGGGGGCTGCACTGGGTCGTGTTTGAACCAAACGACGAATCGCTCTGGGCACAGATCCGGCTTAACGTGGGCGCCTTTATGAAAAATATGTTTCGCCAGGGAGCATTCCAGGGCACTTCCGCCCGTGAGGCCTACCTGGTCAGATGCGACGCCGAAACCAACCCCCAGGATCAGATTGACCGGGGCATTGTTACTGTCTACGTCGGTTTCGCCCCACTGAAGCCGGCCGAATTTGTCATTATCCAAATTCAGCAGCTCGCTGGTCAGCTGGAGGGTTAAGCATGGCACAATTTACCGTAAACGCGCAGCGATTCGATCCCTATAAAAACTTTAAATTCCGCGTCAAATGGGAAGGCCGTTATGTGGCCGGCATCAGCAAAGTAGGGGCGCTCAAACGCACCACGGAAATAGTGGAACACCGCGAAGGCGGTGATCCCAGCTCGGTGCGCAAGTCACCGGGACAGACGAAGTACGAGGCCATTACCCTGGAGCGTGGAGTAACCCACGACAAGGAGTTCGAGCAATGGGCCAATAAGGTCTGGAACTTCGGCTCCGGTCTTGGCTCCGAGGTCTCGCTGGCCGACTTCCGAAAAGACCTGATTATCGAGGTCTATAATGAGGCCGGTCAGCTGGTCAAGGCCTACCAGGTATTCCGCTGCTGGGTATCAGAGTACCAGGCCCTTCCCGAGCTGGATGCAAGTGCCAATGCAGTGGCCATTGAGATGATCAAACTGGAAAATGAAGGGTGGGAAAGGGATTACGCGGTGAACGAGCCCAAAGAACCATCATTTACCGAACCGAGCTGAAGCCGCGGGTGATTAGCGAAGGAACTCCTGACCATGAACGCCGCACAATTGCTCAATACCTGGGAGGCAGGCCTCCTTGCCAAACCAGTGGAGCGAGCCTTGCTTCTCCTGGAAGCCGGCTATCCGGACTGCTCCACCCAGCATCTCGGCAGGCTCACCCTGGGTGAGAAGGAGGTCTACCTGCTCCGTCTTCGGGAACAGCTGTTCGGGCCGCGCCTGGAATGCGTGGCCGATTGCCCCCAATGCGGCGCAATGCTGGAATTCGGATTCTCTGCTGCGGATATTGGCGCCTCCTCCTATCGCCCCGGTTGCAACACCTGGTTGGCTGACCATGGAGTGGAGGTCAAGCCGCTTACCCTGGATGCTCTGTGCAGGGCTCAGGGAAACGGCAAGGCACTGCTGGCCCATGCCATTGACGGAAAATCCCCTGAAGAACAGCTGGATTCCCCTGATGCCTTCTCAGCAGAGATGGTCGACCAGGTGACCGAGGTGCTGTTGGAGCTTGACCCGCTGATGGATATCCGCCTGGAGCTGGACTGCAGCGAGTGCGGCCATCGCTGGTCAGCCCCCTTTGACGCAGCGTCCTACCTCTGGGGGGAAATTGAACGGTGGGGCAGAGGGATGCTGCAGACAATCCATTTCCTTGCCAGCACCTATGGGTGGAGCGAAGGGGAAATATTGGCAATGAGTGCCTGGCGTCGACACCGTTACCTGGAGATGATCCCATGAGTTTTGCATTTTTCCAACAGTTGGCAACAGGCGACCGAGGCAGAAGGACAGGGGTGCGGATGCGCCCTCAAAGCCGTTTTGAGTCCCCGGGAGAGTTGACAGCAGGCAGACAACGGGCTGAGCCGCCAGAGCTGTCCTCCGCAATCCCGCCGTCCAGTGATGAGGAGATGACTGCGCATCCTTCCTTAACTCCCCCCCTCCCCAGCCAGTCGTCGCCCCAGGTCGCTGCGCCTCCACCTGTCCGCCGTCCGGCCGAGCCCAGGACGCGACGCCAGAGCTCCCAGGTAGGTGTTTCAGCAGTCACAGAATCATTGTCCCCTGCTCCCGACGCTGATATCCAGGCAGCAGAAATTCCTCTCCGCGAGGGAGGTCGCGTCGCCCCTGATTCATCCACTATCGTCCCCCCGACTCTTCAACATCCCCAGAAACTCGTTGCACCTCAACCGATCCGTTCGCCTCAACCACAGCGGAGCAGGGTGGCGGTCACCGACAAAGGCGAAATTGAAAACGTGCACCCCCCGCACCATCCGCCAGAAAAGCGAGAACAGCCATCCATCGCCGCACCAGCGGGCAGACCTGTCACCGCCCGGGCGAGCAGGAAAAGGGGGCCGTCACCAACAGACACCGGTAACCTCTCCCCCTCACCGGTTCACGATATCCACCGACGGCCCCCTTTCTCTACGGCGGCAAAGGAGGCAGCAGCGAGCCGCCATCCCGGTGCGAACACGCCACCGGCCATTGAAATTTCCATTGGCCGCATCGTGCTCCAGCCCGATGCCCCTGCGCCCATCCCCCAGCAAAAACGCCGGTCATTTCAACCCCAGGTAAAGCTTGATGCCTACCTGCAGAAACGAAATGGAGGCACAGGATGAGTAATTTTTTAGGTCCGGCAACGGTTACAGCAGCCCTGCGGCTGATGCTGTCTGATTTGATTGCCCTGGATATCGACAACTTCACCGTCAATATCACCACGGTGCGGCCGGATGATATTCCCACTGCCGATGGCCAGGCCTACGTCAACCTCTACCTTTACCAGGTCGCTCCCAACACTGGCTGGCGCAACCATGATCTGCCGATCCGCAACGCACGCGGGCAGATGGTGCACACACCTCGAGCAGCAGTCGACCTGCATTATTTACTCACCTTTGTCGGCGACGACAGCCTGTTGCAGCCGCAGCGGATGCTGGGCAGCGCGGCCCATATTCTGCATCACCAACCAATCGTGACCCGAGAATGGATCGAGCATGCCCGCCACCATTCCGACTATAGCAGCTTCCTTGCTGAGAGTGACCTGGGAAATGAGGTGGAACAGGTCAAGCTGACCCCCATGGCCTACTCACTGGAAGAACTGTCCAAACTCTGGTCGGTTTTTTTTCAAACCCCCTACAACCTCTCCATTGCTTACGTGGCCTCGGTTGTATTTATCGAACCACAGGAGCAAACACCACAGACCAGGGCCGTACTTGAACGCAAGGTTGAGGTGACCCCCACGGTCGCCCCCCCCACGGTCATCACTCCGGCTGCTTTCGAGCAACTGGGTCTCTGGCTGCGCAGCGACCGGGGAGTACGCTTTGATGAGAGCGTTTCTCCTCCTCTGCTGAGATGGGAGGATCAGTCAGGGTTCAATCGCCATGCCACTCAGGACGACCATGCCCAGCAACCGCGCCATATGGCCCGCGGGATCGGCCGTTTCCCCGTCTTTTTCTTTGACGGCATCGACGATCGGCTGGGACTGGACTGGCAGCTCTCTGCTCCGCAGACTGACCTGACCATCTGTGCGGTGGTCCGCACCCTGGGTGAGGCGCTCCAGGCCCTGCTCAGTTTTGACGGTGCGAGCCACTGGGAACTCCTGGCCCATGACGGCGCAGGCAGCGCCCCCCGCGCAGCCTGGCTGACCACCAACGGCTCCGACCACACCCTCAGTGCCCCCAGCGCGACCAATGACGACCGGTGGCATGTACTCTATGTCGAGCATGAGGGCGCTGCACAAAGCAAACGTTTTTACGTGGACGGCTCTGTTCCCTCCACAGCCACTGCCCATGGCGGTGCCATTGGCACGGCCACAGGACGCTTCGGCATCATTGGCGCCTCGTCGCTGGCCACGGTTGTCGATGGAGCGGTTGATGGTCATTTTTTTCACGGCGAGCTTGCCGAACTCATTGTCATTGAACGGCTCCTGACGTCCACAGAGCGCGGTCTGTTGGAGCTCTATTTTACCAGGCGATATGGAAACGGCTGAGCGTACAACATGGCATCAGCAGCAGGCTGAAACCGACAACCAACAGCAGCTTTCAGTGGCGCTGGAACAGCTGAAAGGCTACCTTCGCGCCCACCTGGAAAGCGCAGCACCGGCCCATACCCTCTCCGGATGTCCGGCCCTGGAGACACTTGGTTCCATCTTCAGCCTTTCCGCCTTTGAACAGGGACTGCTCCTCTGGTGCGCGGGAATGGAGTTGGACAGTGATCTGGCAGCCCTCACCCACCAATTGGACCAGACGGTCCGGGCTGACTCCGGGCCGACCTTTTCCCTTGCCCTGGCAATCCTTCCCGAAGCTCACTGGAGCGCCCTGACACCGGGCGGACCTCTTCGATACTGGGGACTGGTCGAACTGCAGCCCGGCCCTTCCCTTACCCGCAGCTCCCTGCGCATTGATGAGCGGATTCTGCACTATGTTACCGGTATACAGTATCTGGACGAATGCCTGATGCCCTTCACCCAGCCGGTGACGACGGCCAGTCCGCTCCTGCCGAGTCAACAGCAACATGCCGATCGCATTGTCCGCCTGCTGGCACCGTCACCGGGTCCTCCCTATACGGCAGTCCAGCTGGTCGGTTCCGACCGGGACACCACGCTGACGGTGGTAACAGCTGCCGCCTCCGAACAGGGAGTGCAGCTGCTGATGCTGGACGGCAATCAACTACCGACAGCTGCCCAAGAACTTGAGCTCATCCTTCGCAGGTGGGAACGGGAAACCTTGTTAAGCGGTTGCCTGGTGCTGCTCAGCCTGCACCAGGTGGAGCTGCACGACCCGGCCCGGCGGAGCGCAGTGCATCAACTATGCGAGCGATTGAACGTGCCTTTTCTGGTGAGCGGCCCTCAACGCCTGCTTCCCCTCACCCGCCCCCTGGTCACCGTTGAACTGAGCCAGCCCGAGGCAGCGGAGCAACAGCTGCTGTGGGAACAGATCCTCCAGGACGACCGAAGCCGCTCCGGGGAGACGGCACTTCTGGCAAGTCAATTTACCCTCAGTGCCTCGGCTATTCGCCATGCGGCACAGTCAGCGGCCAGCGCCAGCGAGACCATGAATGAACACGCCTTATGGGATGCGTGTCGGCACCATGCACGGCCGGCTCTGGATGGACTGGCCCAACGGGTGGTATCCCAGGTAAGCTGGCATGACCTGGTGCTGCCCGAACGGGAGACCGCGCTGCTCCACGACATCACCACTCAGCTTCGCCATCGCCACACCGTATATCAACAATGGGAATTCGGCTGCAGAACCTCCCGAGGTTTGGGCATCAGCGCGCTGTTTGCAGGACCGAGCGGTACCGGCAAGACCCTGGCAGCCGAGGTGATTGCCGGCGTGCTGCGGCTTGACCTGTACAAAATCGACCTGAGCCAGGTGGTGAGTAAATACATCGGCGAGACGGAAAAAAACCTGGCCAGGATCTTTGATGCTGCTGAGGCTGGTGGGGCAATCCTTTTCTTTGACGAAGCTGATGCCTTGTTCGGTAAACGAAGCGAAGTCAAAGACAGCCATGATCGCTACGCCAACATAGAAATCAGCTATCTGCTGCAGCGCATGGAAGCCTACCGCGGATTGGCCATTCTGACCACCAACATGAAACAGGCGCTGGACAGCGCGTTTCTTCGTCGGCTGCGGTTCATCGTCAACTTTCGTTTTCCCGACAGTGAACAGCGAGCGCGAATCTGGCGCCGTGTTTTTCCGGATCAAACCCCGACCAACAACCTGGAGTGGGAAAAACTGGCGCAACTCAATGTTACCGGAGGCACCATCCGCAATATCGCTGTCAACGGAGCCTTTTTCGCGGCAGCCGACAATGCTCCGGTGGGGATGCACCACCTGCTCCGCGCAGTCCGGACGGAATACGACAAACTGGAGCGCCCACTGTCCGGTGCGGAAATTCGAGGCTGGCCATGTACAGAGTAAAAATTCACATTGAAGAGCTGTTGATCAAGGGCATGGATACTCTTGATCCGGCCGCGGTAGAACAGGCACTCTGCAGAACACTGGGCGAACGGATCGCCGCCCATGGCATTCCCGACGGCTGGCATAGCGCCACATCCGTCTCCGTTCTCGAGGCAACCTACCCGACCGGACAGGCCGACGGTGAACGGATCGGCCGACAGACAGCCGAAATGCTGTATGGAGGTGAGCATCAATGAGAACCCTCGCAGGACACCGACAACCACCGTCCGTCGCGGGCGACGGAAAGCAACCGACCAGCTTCTCCGGCTTCCGCCCTTTGCGGCAAAGGAAAATTCTTTCTCCACTTCGTCTCAGCCACCCGGGCGACAAGCTCGAGCAGGAGGCAGATATGGTGGCAGCGGCAGTCATGAGCACAGCCCACCCTGCCCTGCCTGCCATCACCCCGGTCACCAACGCACTCCAGCGCCAGGTGTCCGAGGAAGAGGAGGAGGAAGAACTGCAGATGGCCGACATCCCCATCACTCAGGGAGATTTGCTGTCCAGAAAAGCAGCGGCAGGAAGGTCGCAACCGCCAGCATCGGCGGCGGTTGAACAGTCGATCAGCAGCCTGGCAGGCGGTTCTCCACTGGCTCAGGGTACCCGTCGAATGATGGAATCCAGGTTCGGTCACCGCTTCGGCGACGTCCGCATCCACAGTGACGCCCAAGCAGGCGCTGCAGCCATGGCAATCAATGCCAGGGCTTTTACCCTTGGCAACCATATCGGTTTTGCGGCCGGCCAATACCGGCCCAACAACCGCAGCGGTCAGCTGTTGCTCGCCCATGAGTTGGCCCACGTGATTCAACAGCAGGGAACGACGGAGACGATCATGCGGGCCTGCACCTGCAGCACCGGCAGACGTGCTTCCTCCAGCGAACACCGTAATCTGCATAGACATTTGCCCCGACTCGCTGCCGACAACTACTGTATCATCGGTCCTCGATCAGCAACCTACAACTGCATCGCCTGGTCGGTGAGTGATGCCACTCAATGGATATGGAACCAGGTTGATAATCCTTATGGCAACGCCGACGGCACGGTCACCATCTCGGATTTTGATGCCTTTTATTGGGCCAAGCACCGGCTGGTACCTACCGATTATCCCAATTCCAACAGCGTGGTTGCCCTGTTTGCCAATTCATCAGGACCAACCCATGCGGCGTTGACCAGTACAGGTCAACCCAGTTGCGGCACCGTCCCCTTTACCAGCAAACTCGGGCGATCATTTCTTATTTCCCATGACCTGTACGAGCTGGAGGGGGGGACAACTTATGGCGATGTGGTGCGGTATTACCAACCAGGTTGAGCAAGGCCATGAACGAAACGACTTTCCTCCAATGGTATGCACGGTGGCTGGAGTACCTCCACCAGGATACCAGCCAGGCCTTTTCCTCGACAGACAAAGACCTGGTCAACAATGAACCCTATCGCCAGATTGTGGCGCTTGGCCAGGAGGCCATTCCCTATATCATGGAACGGCTGCTCTGTGAGGAAGAGGGCCATTTTTTGATCCACGCCCTGGCGGAAATCACCGGCCACCGCTTTTCCGGGGAGGAGATCCGGGCTGCAGAACTCCTGTTCGGAAGTCCCCTGGGCAACCAGGCCATGGCTGTCATGTGGCTCGGCTGGTGGTGGAAGCAGCAGCGCAAACAGGGCGCCAGAGGCTCTGTTGAAATGTCAAGGTGAGGTGCATGCATGACCACTTTTTCCCGATCTCCCAAGCTGGCCAAAGGAGCCATCGTCGGCTTTGACCTGTTCAACCCGGTCGCCAGTGTCATTATCTTCCAGTACAACCCGTCTCAGGTGTCGCGGCAGGTGGAAGCACGAACAGCCGGCAGCGACAGTTCACCGCGGGAAGCCCTTCGCCTTGCCGGGGCGCCGCAGGAGACCATTACCCTCAACGAGGTGGTACTGGACGCCACCGATCAGTTGGAACAGAGCGATCCGATTGCCGCGGACATGGGGGTCTATCCCCAGCTCTCGGCGCTTGAAATTCTGCTCTACCCCAAAAGCGCGACCGTGATCGCCAATACAGCGCTGATGATGGCCGGAACCATCGAGATCGTTCAACCGATGGCGCCATTTACCCTGTTTATCTGGGGCGTGAAACGGGTCCTGCCGGTTCGGCTCACCGGCTTTTCCATTACCGAGGAACGTTTTGACCCTGACCTCAACCCCATTGCGGCAAAAGTCAACCTGTCCCTGCAGGTGCTGAGCACCAATGATTTTTCGGTCACCCACCCTGGCTATTACACCTTTCTGGCCCACCAGGTGGTCAAAGAAACCATGGCGGTGATCGGCAGTGTCAACAACCTGGCAGCCGTTGCCGGAGCGGAGGTATCGCTCTAGATGCTCGTCCCCGATAAACCAGGGACGGGTGCAGGCTGACCGCAACAACCCTACTGCAGCAGAGAGGAGGTCACATGCCGACCTTTGACCCCAATTCGCGCTATACGAATACTCCGACAACCGTTTTCACCACCCCCCAGGGGCAATCGATTACCCATCTCAGGCGACGTTTCTGTCCACGCGGTGATACCCTGCCGACCCTGACAACGGTAGCCATTGAAGACGGCGATCGGCTCGATCTCCTGACCGCGCGCAGTCTCGGCGACCCGCTCCAGTTCTGGCGGGTTGCCGATGCCAACGACGCCATGCACCCATTTGATCTCATGGAAGAAGTCGGCCACAGCCTCAAGGTACCGATACCAACCGCAGAGGAAGGAGAATAATCGACATGTCCCTCTTCGGCACCACCTTCACCCTGCTGGTCGGGCCGAGTGTCCCGCTGCCCGCACCGCCGACCCTGCTGGAAACCCTTGAACGGGTTGAAGTCACCCTCAGCGATGAGGGGCGGTCCGGTTTTCAGATGATCTTCAGGGTCGGCCGGTCCCCGTCGGATATGCTTGAGTATCAGGCACTGGCGATCCCGCTCCTGCGACCTTTCAACCGGGTGATCATGGTTGTGACTTTCAATGCCCTGCCCCATGTGCTGTTTGACGGAGTGATCACCAGCCAGCAGCTTTCTCCGGGACGGGAGCCGGGCGAAGGGCGCCTTACCCTCACCGGCGAGGACCTCAGCGTGATGATGGACCTTGAAGAGGTCTCTGTCGAGCATCCGGCGCAGCCGGAAACGGTTATCGCTTTAAAGATTATCGCCACCTACGCCAGATACGGTTTGATCCCGATGGTTATTCCTCCCCCTTCTCTCGACGTTCCGCTGCCCATCGAACGCACACCGGTGCAGCAGGGAACCGACCTGGCCTACCTCCAGCAGATGGCCCAGAGATATGCCTACACCTTTTATGTGGAGGCAGGGCCGGCGCCGCTGACCAGCAAGGCCTACTGGGGGCCACCTGTCCGTGTCGGTGCACCGCAGCGGGCACTTACAACAGGCATGGGTTCCGCCGACAACGTCCTCGAACTCAATTTTCACAACAATGGACTCGGTCCGCAGCAGGTAGAGGGGCAGGTGCAGGATCGTACCACCAATGCTTCCCTGCCGGTGCGAACCTTTGCCTCAACCAGGATTCCCCTGGTGACGCAACCGGCGTGGCTGACCCAGTCGCATACCCGACGAAGGGCCTTTCGCACCTCGAGCGCCTCGGCAGTACAGGCATTCAGCCAGGCACAGGCGGAAATGGACCGATCGCAGGATGATGTGGTTACTGCCAGCGGCACCCTGGATGCACTCCAATACGAAGCCCTGCTCAGGCCGCGAGGACTGGTGGGACTTCGCGGCGCGGGATACAGCTACGACGGCCTCTATTATGTTCAGCAGGTGTCCCACACGATTGAACAGGGAAGATACCAGCAACGATTCAACCTCGAAAGGGAGGGACTTGGCGCAATAACCCCGGTGGTAACGCCGTAAGCGGTGCCGCCGGAGGAGCAGGAAGAAGAGGGAACCGACCATGCACCAGCAATAAGGAAAATGAAGCACCCGGAGTAGATCATGCCCCAATTTTTCGGCAAATATCGCGGCACAGTCGTCAACAACATCGATCCTTTGCAAACCGGCCGCGTGCAGATAAGCTGTCCCGCTGTTCTCGGCAGCGGGACCCTGAGCTGGGCCATGCCCAACGTACCGCTCTCCGGGACACAGAGCGGCATTTACTGCGTCCCCATCGTTGGCGCCAAGGTGTGGGTCGAGTTTGAGGGCGGGGATCCTGATTACCCCATCTACAGCGGCGGGTTCTGGGGCAATGCATCAGAGGTACCGCCCCTGGCGCTTTCCGGACTTCCGGCTTCACCCAGCATTGTCCTGCAGACTTCCGGACAGAACACCATTTCTATCAGCGACGTTCCCGGAGCCGGCGGGTTGCTGCTGCGGGCGGCCTCCGGAGCGATGATCACCATCAACGAAACCGGTATCACCATTTCCAATGGCCAGGGAGCAATGATCACCCTGACCGGTCCTACCGTGGACATTAATGGAGGTGCTCTGACAATCACCTGAAGCAATAAAGAGGCCTCTACCGTTTGGCAGGGTCCGGCAACGGCCCTGCAGGGAGTAAAAACAACATGCCTGGATTGGTAACCCACGTCGGAGCAACTATCACCTGCGCCCATGGCGGCCAGGCGAGCCCAACCGCACCCAACCCGCGGGTCATGGTAAGCGGCCAGCCGGTGGTGACCATTACGGCACCGCATTTGATTGCCGGATGTCCGTTTTTTTCCGGGACCAACCCGCTGCCCTGCGTCACCGGACAGTGGCTCACCGGTTCCACCCGTGTATTGGCCGGGGGACAGCCGCTGGTCATCAACACCAGCCAGTCGATCTGTACCCCGAATGGGACCCCAATGATGATCCTGGTCACCCAAACCCGGGTCACAGCGACCTGAGGTATGACTATGCATATCGCTTACCCGTACCATATTGACGGCAAAGGGCGTACCGCCACCGCAACTGAACCGCGCCACGTTCACCAGATGATCGAGCAACTGCTCTTCACCTCCCCCGGGGAGCGGGTGAACCGACCAGAATTCGGTACCGGGATCATGCAGCTGGTCTTTGCCCCGAACAGCCAGGAGCTGGCAACGGCCACCGAATTCATGATCCAAAGTGCGATTCAGCAGTACCTGGGAGATGTGATAAAGCCCGAAGAGGTCTCGGCAACCAGCCGCGACTCCACGCTGACCATCACCGTGCGCTATATCATGCTCAAGACGCAGCAGCGTCAAACAGCACAATTTTCCAGAGAGATATGACCCATGGCCCTTCAATATTTCTGTGATAACCCGTTTAGAGCCCAGCGCCTGCGTACTGATCCTGCCATTTCCCTCAACGGCATCGATTACCTTGAGGTCCTGGATCAGGAGTCTCCGGTTGAAACGCTGAGGCAGCGAACCCTCATGGTCCGGCTTTTCCGGTCGGTACCTTCCACCCTGGTTGCCGGTAACGTGCGCATTACAGGCGGGGTACGCATCACTCCCATTGCTGTCGAGTGGATCGGCGTCGCCGGCCAGGCAGCCGCTCTGGAGGCTGCCGGTCTCATCAATGGTGATGAACGGACCTATTTCAGCAGCCTCAGTGATCCTGATCAGGTCCTGCTGATACGAACCGACAGTGATGGAGACTACTCCCCCTATACCCTCTCGCTGATTGCCTCGCCAACGGCCACTGAACCGCCGCCCGGTTTCGACCCCATTCTTTCAACAGTGGAATTTTCTTTCAAAGCGGAATGCCCCACCCTCTTTGACTGTCGGAAAAAGCAATCATGCCCGCCGGAGCCATTTCCAGCCCCGGTGATCAATTATCTGGCCAAGGACTATGCCACCTTTCGTCAACTGCTGCTTGACCGCATGGCGGTCACCCTCCCCCGCTGGAAAGAAAGCCATATACCAGACCTCAACATGGCTCTGGTGGAGTTGCTGGCCTATACGGGTGACTACCTCAGCTATTACCAGGACAGCGTCGCCACCGAAGCCTACCTGAATACAGCCAGACGCCGGACCTCCCTGCGCCGTCATGCACGGCTGCTCAACTATCCCATGCACGATGGCTGCAACGCACGCACCTGGGTCTTTTTTACCGCTGATGCCGGGGTCAATGCCACATCACTGGCTGCACCGACAACCCTTGCCCAGCAGCCGGTGCGCCTCCTGACGCGAATGCCTTCGGAGCCACGAACTCTCAAGGAAGCTGATCTGGAACGATTGATCAGTGAGCAGGCTCCCACGGTGTTCGAACTGCAGCAGACAGTGGTGCTCTACCATGCGCACAACTCCATTTCCTTGTACACCTGGGGCGACGAGGCCTGCTGCCTCCCCACCGGTGCCACCCGAGCAACACTGCGCAGCAGCACCGATGCGGACAAAATGCTCCATCTCGCTGCCGGGGACGTGCTGCTTTTTGAAGAAGTACGCAGCCCGAAAAACGGGCTGGCAGCTGACGCCAACCCTTCGCACCGACAGGCCGTACGACTGACCCTGGTCGAACCCACCCTTGATCCGCTGGATGGCACCCCTGTGGTCAACATTGCCTGGGACCTGGCCGATGCGCTGACCTTTCCGCTCTGCCTGTCCGTTCGCCTGGGGACCACTCTGGTAAGCGATGTATCCGTGGCACGGGGCAACATGGGGTTGGCCGACCACGGTCAACGGGTACCCCAAGAGCACCTGCCGCCCCAAAAGGGCCTCCGCCACTACCGTCCCCTGCTGGCGGCAACCAATGTCACCATGAGGGAGCCCATTGATCACCGCCGGCCTGCAGCCCGAATGCTCGACCAGGACCCGGCAGCCGCCTTACCGGTGATCGAACTCACCGGTGACGGCGAGAATTGGCTGCCGCAGCGCGACCTGCTGGACAGCGACCGCTTTGCCCCCCATTTTGTTGCCGAGAGCGAAGAGGATGGTCGTGTCTATCTCCGTTTCGGGGATAAAGAACACTATGGTTTGTCCCCGTCCACGGATGCGTTCTCTCAGGGCGACAATGGCGCGCTCTACCGGGTTGGCAGCGGCCCGGAGGGTAATATCGGGGCTGACACGCTCTTTCATCTCATCGGATTTGATACCAGCGGAGTCGTCGGGGTGCGCAACCCGCTGCCGGCGGCTGGCGGCACTGAACGGCAATCGAGAAATTCAGTTCGCCACGCTGCTCCGCAGGCCTTTCGACGGCAGGAACGGGCGGTGACGGCTTCGGACTATGCAGCGGTAGCCACCCGCCATTCTTCTGTGCAGCGTGCGGAGGCCACCCGCCGCTGGACCGGGAGCTGGTATACGACCTTTGTGACCGTTGACCCGTTGGGAGGAGAACCGGCTACCGACAGCTTCGAACACGATATCCGGCTGCACCTGGAAAAATACCGTTTGACCGGTCATGACCTGGAAATCGACCTGCCCCAGCTCGTTCCACTGGACATCCGCATGACCGTCTGCGTTCAGCCGGAGTATTTTCGGTCCGACGTGGAGTCGCAGCTGCTCCAGGTGTTCAGCTCGCGAACAGCCCCAGACGGTCAAAAGGGCTTTTTTCATCCTGACAACTTTACTTTTGGCCAATCAGTGTACCTCAGCGAGGTCATCGCTACCGCCATGGAGGTCACCGGGGTGCAGTGGGTTGATATACTGCCTCATCCTGAAAAGGATCATCGCTTTCAGCGCTGGGGCAAAACCGCCAACGAGGAAATTGCCCTTGGCCGGATTGCCATGTCTCGCCTGGAGGTCGCCCAATTGGAGAATGACCCCAGCCGTCCGGAAAATGGCTGCATCATCCTGTATATGGAAGGTGGACAATGAGCGGAAAAACCGAACTCAACAACTGCGGATGCTGCGCATCGCAGGAGAAAAAAAACCAATTGCACAATCGCCCCGGGCTTAAGCGGCTTGACTATCGAATCGACGTGTACGGTTCGTTTTTCCAGCGCATGCTTTCGCGCCTGAGTACAGAGGAAATCCCTGACGGTGACCTTACTGGACAGCGTCCCCTGGGAGAACTCACCACCAGGGAAACCGATGATTTCAGCATTGGCCTGCTTGATGCCTGGGCCACGGTGAGTGATGTGCTGACCTTCTACCAGGAGCGGATTGCCAATGAGGGCTTCCTGCGCACGGCCACTGAACGGCTGTCGGTTCTGGAGCTGGCACGCGCCATCGGCTATGAACTAGAGCCCGGTGTAGCGGCAGAAACCTACCTGGTGTTTACCGTGGACGAAAGCGAGTCAACGCCACCAACCATCGAAATTCCGCTCGGAACCAAGGTTCAAAGCCTCCCGCAGAAGCAGGATGAGCTGCCGCAGACCTTTGAAACCGGCAAAGCCTTTATCGCCAGGCCGGCCTGGAACCGCTTCCTCCCCCGGCAACGCAGTGCCCAGCACCTTTCCCCGTCCACGACCACCATCCTCTTTGAGGGGATCGCGACCAACCTGCAGACCGGCGACCACCTGCTGCTGGTCGGGACCGAAAAACAAGCTAATCACGACAGTCCGGTCTGGGATGTACGACGCGTTCTTTCCGTGTCCACTGATCCTGCCGCAAACCAGACCTCGGTAAGCGTGCCAGTTAGCAGCAGGAAGGAGTTTCCAACCGCACCAAAGGTATACGCCTTTCGCGAGCAGGCAGCGATCTTTGGCCACAATGCGGTGGCCTGGGCGCCGCTTTCCGATCAAATAAAAACAGACTACCTCGGGCACGCTCCCGATCCGGGTGAACGACAGGAGTGGCCGCGATACTCTATTTTTGTACCCGGCAGCACCCAGATGAAACAGCTCAAGCAGTTAACCAAGGACAGCGGAGCCCCCCTGAGTGCGGCAACGGCTCGTGAACAGGCAGAATTGGCCATCATCACCGCTGCAGAAAAAAAACCGGGTATGATCAAGGTGGTCTCCGACACCATTGATCTGGACAACCGATACAGTGCCATCGTTGCCGGCAGTTGGCTCCTCTTTGCCACCGGCTCCAAGCAAGAACTCTACTCTGTTGACAGTGTAGCAGAAACCTCCCGGGCGGAATACCTGATTTCGGCAAAGGTCACCCGTCTGCAGCTCGATGGCCCCAGCCTGTCGGACTATGCAAAGGCGGTCCGGGAGTTAACCGTTTACGCGGCCCCGGAAGAACTTACCCTGGCCGAGGTCGCCATTCCTACCATGGTTTCCGGCACCGAACTGGTTGTCGACAGCAGTCTGCCCGCCCTGTTGCCGGAGCAGCCGCTGGTGGTCTCCGGGACAACCGGCACAGAGGAACAAACCGTCGCAGAAACAGTGGTGGTCAAAACCTTTCAGCAGAGCGGCAATCACAGCACCATTACCCTGAAAAAAAGTTTGAGCCGCAGTTACCTCCGCAGCAGCGTGGAAATATTCGGCAACGTGGTTCCGGCTACCCATGGCGAGACCACCGCCGAAGAAGTACTGGGAAACGGCAGCGGTGCAGCCGCCCACCAGTCCTTTATCCTCAAGCAGGCCCCCCTGACCTATACGGCCGCTCCGACGGACAGCGGAGGGCAGACCAGCCTGACCGTCCGCGTTGATGACATCGCCTGGAAAGAGGCCGACTCCCTCTACCTGCAACCGCCGACAGCCAAAGTATATACCGTACGCCGCGACAACCAGGGCAGAAGCCATATACATTTTGGCGATGGCCGGATGGGCGCCCGGCTGCCCACCGGAATGGAGAACATCAGCGCCACCTATCGCAGTGGAACCGGTCAGGCCGGGGAGGTGGCCGCCGGTACCCTTACGCTGCTGAAGACCAAACCCTACGGGGTGAAAGGGGTTGTTAATCCGGTTGCCGCCGACGGCGCAGAAGACCCTGAGCAGCTGGAATCCGCCCGAAGCAATGCTCCCATGACGGTCCGTACCCTTGACCGGGTTGTTTCCCGATGGGACTATGAGGATTTTGCTGCAACCTTTTCCGGGATCGGCAAAGCGCAGGCGCTTCCTCTCTGGGATGGTTCCCGGGAGATAATGCACATCACCGTGGCTGATCCCACCGGCGCGCCGCTCAGCTCGGAAAAGATAGATCTCCTGACCACAGCGCTTGAGCGGGTACGCGATCCGCTGTGCCAGGTCATTGTTGAAAACTTTCTCCCCAAAACGTTCAGCCTCTCGGCACGGATTACTGTTACCGAAAACTCCAGCTGGACGACAGTGCAGGCTGCGATGCAGGCATTGCTCCTGAACAGGTTCTCCTTTGCCGGACGCCAATTCGGGCAAACGGTCAGCGCAGCGGAGATCATGACCGCCCTCCATGAAGTCCAGGGGGTGACCGCCGTTGATCTCGACCAGCTGTTTATGAACCAGGCCGGACAGGATTACACCCTGAACAGTGTGCTCGGACCCGGCATTGCGACCTACAATCGGGATTCCACCGCTGCACTGCTGGCCGATCGCATTACCCCTGCCGGCCTGCTGACCATTGCCTCGAATGGCATTGACCTGAAGGAGTATGCGCTATGAGTTGGGCCAACCAGGAACGCCTCTACACCCTGCTTCCAGCCATTTACCGCCTGCGTGATCATCGTCAGGGCGAGCCGTTGCGGGCCCTGTTGTCGATCATTCAAAACGAGATGGAAACCCTGGAAAGCGATATCGACGGCCTTTATGCCAACTGGTTCATCGAGACCACCGCAGAATGGCTGATCCCGTACATCGGTGACCTTTTGGGGGTACGCAACCTCCATACCATCGACAGTGCCGGTATCTACAGCCTGCGGGCCTACGTGGCCAATACCCTTCGCTACAGACAGGGAAAAGGCACCCCGGCAGTGCTGGAACAACTGGCCGACGACATCACCGGATGGGAGGCGCGGGTGGTAGAATTTTTTCAGCTGTTGGCCACCACCCAGCATCTCAATCACCTGCGTCGGCACAACCTGCGCACCCCTGATCTGCGTCGGGCCAACGCACTGGAACTGCTCGATTCACCGTTTGACGCGACAGCTCATACGGCTGAGGTTCGCCGTATCCGAACCCGCCAGGGTCGGTATGCCATCTCCCATGTCGGTCTTTTCCTCTGGCGCCTGCAGAGCTATCCTCTTCAGCACCTTTCTCCGCGCCCTGCCGGCGGGCGACGTTTTCGACTCAACCCTCTGGGACTGGACGTACCCCTTTTCAACCGTCCGGAACGGGAACCCTCCATACGGCACCTGGCTACTGAACGCAATGTGCCTCAAGCCATTCGAAGACGAGCCATAGCCGAAGAGAAGTCAGCTTACCTTGGTCATGTGGAACCGGCTGCCGAATTTTTCTTCAGTGGCAATCAGTTAACCAGTGAGCAGATCAAGATCTGTCACCTGGAATCCTGGGACGATCCCGGCTGGACGCCGCCAACACCAAAGGGGCAGGAAAAAGTGGCTCTCGACCCTGTGAACGGCCGGTTTGTAATCCTCCCCGGAACCCCGGTACCCGACCAGGGAAGCCTGGAGGTTTCCACCACCTACGGGTTCAGTGCTGATGTGGGCGGCGGCCCCTACAACCGCAACCTGACCATGGAACAATCCGTGGAAGGCAAATGGACCGCCCGGGTCAGTCAGGACGGCAGTGGTGATTTTTCCACTCTGCAGGCAGCAGTAGCAGCCTGGAACGCTGCAGCCGCTGCCTCGGCCAACGGCCTGGAGGGGGTTATCGCCATCACCGATAACCTGACCTATAGCGAAGAGCTCACCGGAGGTGACTCCATCCTTCTGCCGGCTCATTGCCGGTTGCTCCTGACCTCTGCCCGTCCTTTCGGCCCGGCCAATGTTCGCCTGGACGCCAATGGAGCCCGGGCGCATCTTCAAGGTAACCTGACCATAGATGGCACCGCTCCCCCATCCTCGACCCATCCCGGATCGATCACCGTGGATGGACTGCTGATTGAAGGAGAGGTCCGGATCCGTCAGGGCAACCTGGGCGAATGCAACCTGATCCATACCACCGTGCTGCCGGGAACAGATGCCCTTACGGCGCCATCGAGCAGTAATCCGCGGCTCCATGTTCGTCTCCACCGCAGTATCTGCGGCAGCATTCGTCTGGCAGCAACTGTTCCCTACCTGACCATCGAAGAATCGATCATCGACGGGGACACCGGTCCGGATATTATTGCTCCCGGTGCTGAGGTATCGATCACCCGCTCCACTCTTTTCGGGGCTGATGACGACCTGACCACTCCTGCCCTTGGCCGGCTGGAAGCCAGTGAGTCGATTTTCATGGGCCGCCTACATGTAGAGCGGCGACAACAGGGATGCGTGCGCTTTTGCTCGCTGCCCCACCAGTCGAGAACACCTCGCCGCTACCGCTGCCAACCAGATCTGGCACTGGACGGAGAGACCTCAGCCACCGTCCGGACCGCGCTTCGTCACCGGCTGCGCCCGGATTTCACAAGTACGCTCTATGGCCATCCCGGTTATGCACAGCTCTCCCGCAGCTGCGCCGTTGAAATCAGGACCGGTGCTGAAGACGGTTCGGAAATGGGGGTGTTTTCTTTTCTTAAGCAACCGCAAAGGGAGTCGAACCTGTGGGCCGCCCTCGAAGAATACCTTCCGTTCGGCCTGGAGGCGGGACTGTTTTTTGTTAATTAAAACGCTCTGCCAACAAGGCTGGTGGAAGAGAGTACGGACGGATTTACAACATATCACTCAGAGTCCCTAACGGAGGACAAATATGAAAGGCGATTTTTCACGCAATACCTTTCGCAAACAGGACCATTACAGTCGCGTCCTGCAGCAACAGGGACGGGTACAACTTGATGCCGACTGGAATGAACTCAATGATATATGGCTGCATCGCTCCCGTACCACCCGTTATGACGTGATAGGACCGGCATGCGGCCCGGAAAACGATGCGGGGTTTGAAATCACCGCCGCAGGAGAAGGGCTGTTCATCAGCCCAGGCCGCTATTATGTGCACGGTATGCTTGTTGAGCTGGATTCCGAGGATGGGGCACCGGTCAGCTATACAGAACAGATAGATTACCCAAGCGCAACACTTCCCACTGCCCCTGGCAGATACCGGGCGGTTCTTGATGTCTGGGAACGACACCTCACTGCCCTGGAACAACCCTACATCCGCGAGGTGGCACTGGGAGGCCCGGATACGGCGACCAGGACCAGGGTGATTGCCCAGGTCAAATTGATTGCCGCCGAACCGGATGAGGCATGTGAGGCCTTTTCTGCCGGACCGCACTCCCCGGGAGGCGATGCTCGCGGTCTGCTCAGTGCCCGCTCCAATATCGAGGACAAAGATCCAAACCCCTGCGTGGTCCCTCCGAGTGCCGGTTACCGGCGGCTTGAAAATCAGTTGTACCGGGTAGAAATCCATGATCAAGGCAAGGTGGGTTCAGCCACCTATAAGTGGAGCAGGGAAAACGGCTCCATTGTCAGCCGCATCGTCTCCCGTGATGGCGACAATCTGGTCATTGACCCGCCCGGACGGGATGAAAATCTCGGCTACCATGGAACCAACTGGATTGAAATTACCGATGGCCAAAAAGAGCTGGCCGGCGAGGCAGGAGTTATGGTGCAGTTGGCCAGTGCGGTGGGCAACGTCCTGACCGTTGACCCGACGACCCTCGACGGGGCTGCTACCCTCGCCGCTGCCGTGGACTCGCTGGATCCGGCAAGCCGCAAGGTCAGGCGCTGGGAGTCTGCGGCAACCCCGATAACCACCGGCTCTTTCATCACCCTGGAAGAAGGGGTGCAGGTGCAGTTCAAAGCCCCTGGAAAGGGATATCGTACCGGGGATTACTGGATTATCCCGGCACGCACCAATACCGGAGATGTGGAGTGGCCCGAGGACGAGCTCAATCTTCCCCTGCCCGTGCCCCCTCGCGGAATCGACCACTTTCTGGCCCCACTGGCCTTGTTGACGTTAACGCCCCAGGGCAACTGGACGGACATCGACGACTGCCGCTGCCTGTTCCCGCCGCTTTCGGACCTGCCCGATCAAGGTTGCTGCTGCTGTACAGCGACCGTTGGCGACGGCTCCTACTCGACCGGCGACTTTACCGACATTCAGCAGGCTATCAATGTCCTGCTGGAACAAACGGGCGGCAAACAACCGGTAGAGATCTGTCTGCTGCCGGGAGTGTACCGGTTAAAGAAATCACTCCGGGTCGAAAATATGCAGTTGACCATTCGCGGCTGCGGCGAACAAAGCCGGATCATCGGGCCCAGCGGTTCGCCGGCGCTGCGTGCAAAGCAGAGTTCCATTACCCTCAAGACCATGGCTGTCAAGGGGACTGCACCTGCCGGGGCCATTGTTTTCAGCGAATGCGTGGAAAGCGGGGTGATGGAGTGCATGATCGAAAACAGCCCATCTCTGCGCATCCAGGACGACCGGAGGCCGATCGATCGCAATCGGAGGCCGATTGATGGAGACCGGAGACCGATAACGCCGGTCACTGGTAATATGGCTGCTGTCGACATCGATGCGTACGGTCAGGAGCTGATCAAGCGCCGCCTTGAACGGTATATCGCAATAGACAGCGAAATACCCCCGTTGCCTGACAGCCAGTATCCAGCAGTGGTTATCCGGCAAGCACGAGCAATAGAGGTCTGCGGCAGCGAACTCGCCGGTTTCCCCTCGCTCATACTCCAGGCACGCGAGGCGACCATATGCCGCAACCGGATGCGGGAGGGCGGTACCTGGGTGCAGGATGGCTCAATGTTCATCACCATGGAAGACAACCTGGTGCTGCAGGGGGACGGTCCGGGCATCCTCCTGGGAGGAGTGATGAACAAAAAACAGCTGACCAAAAAATCAGCTGGAGTAAGCATGATAACCATTGCCCGCAACCATATCCTGCTGATGGGGGACAGCGGCATTGCCTCGGGCACGGAACTGGACGATCTTGCCGGTCTGGGCGACCTGGAAGACATCCGGATCATCGCCAACCGCATTGAAGGTTGCGGCCGCAACCCCCTGGACGCCATGGATGGGGAGGGCGTGGGAGGAATCGTTCTGAAAAACGGTGCACAACTCATGATCCAGGACAATATTATCTGTCGCAACGGTTCCCGGCGACAACCAGCCAGCGGCATCCTCATAGAGGACAGCGAGACCGTTTCCATTCATGATAACACTGTTCAGGATAACGGCTCCGAGGCTGCCGTCACCAGAACATGCGTTGATTTTCGGGAACGGGACGATGACGGCGGGGAGGTTGCGCTTGTAGAACAGGCAATGCGCTTTGAAAATTTCAAAGCGGAGAACGGCGTGCTCTGGCGGATTGAATCCAATGTAATGCATATCAACAGGGGGTCAGGCATGCGATGCCAGGCCGGAATGCGCATCACCCTGAGCAAACCGGCCGACCTCCTTGATCTGCTGCTTATCGGCGGTGAAGCCCGCATTCGCGTTCTGGATGCCGCTGGCAATGAATTGGAAAGCATGGTCAATACCCCGCCGGTCAATGTGCAGACACCCCGCGCTGTGCCCTTTCGCCAGGGTGGCATGACGGTGGTGGAGATTGCTCCAGCCGAACGGCTCTGGCTCCAGCAGGTGTGTACCGGGGGCGCGGTCGGGTATCAGGCCGGCATTGCCGCCCTGTTTGTTCATGGAGAAGATTTCCGACCGCCGGAGGATAACTCACCCTTTTATACCCAGGAACCTGGACGTTCAGCCCTGGTTGTCCAGGGAAATACGGTGGTTACTCCGGCAGGACAGGCCCTATGGGTTGTCGGTACCGGCCAGATGCTGATCAACGATAATGAACTGATCAGTCGCAATGTCTATGCCCAACCGGTGCCGGAGGCAGATGCTGAGGAGGGACTTGATGCCTTCTGGCTCAACATCGCTCAGGCGGGCAGGTGCGCTTCGGTGATCAATCTGGGCATTGCTCTGGAATTCTCCGACCTGCTGGTGAATGCGGACTTTGCCGCCCAGACGGAAACGCTTTTCACGGCAGACCTTAACCCAGTATCCGGCACCTCCCGGGAAATCCCTCCGGGGCTGGTGCAGTTCAATGACAATCAGGTGCTGTTCTACACCGGCACAGGGGAAAGATCCATCGTGCTTCCAAGCTGCCTGGTCCTCTCCTTTGACGATGTCTCTTTCCAGGATAACCAGGTTCGCTCGGATGTAGGCAACGGCCTTCAGGTTGTGGATGCCATGGTGCTCGCCGCCACCACCCGGGTCAGCAACAACCGATTCAGTGAAACCTTTACCGGCGCCTTTGCCTC
This sequence comes from Desulfogranum aggregans, assembly GCF_055398265.1. Lineage (NCBI taxonomy): Bacteria > Pseudomonadati > Thermodesulfobacteriota > Desulfobulbia > Desulfobulbales > Desulfobulbaceae > Desulfogranum > Desulfogranum aggregans. The sequence continues at coordinate 2,926,869 of NZ_AP042447.1, forward strand.
ACTGGTGAGTTTTGCGATGATGAATACAACCGTCGGCAATATCGCCACCCACTGTATTTTCGCCTTTGCACGACCCGGCAATCTGCTGGCTGCGGCCAATCAGGTAGCCATCACGCAGAATTGCCCACAAAATGCAGCGGGCGTTGCAGCCCATGTGCCGAAGATGCAAGCAATCGACCTGACAAACGGGAAATAGTAACTGGAGGAGAGCAAACTCATGGCGACCACAACCACTTCCGAACAACTCCAGGCGATGCTGGGGAACCTGCTCGTTACTGCGGAAAAAAGTCAACAGACAGGCTATCAGCTTCTTGCCAGGCGAAAAGCTGCCAAAGCTGTTCGCCGCAAGGCTGTGGCTGAACGATTGGCCGCATCGCTTGAGCCAGACGATCCTCGACTCCAACTGGCCACTCTGCAGGCAGGAAAAACCAGTGAAACAGCAGCCGCCCTCAAGCAACGAATAACCCGCCTCAAAAAAAGACCGAAAGTCGGCGAAAACGACTGGATGGTTGCCGGCAACGTGCGTTTCGCCAACGGACGCGCCGGCGGCGGCCTGACTGTCCTGGTCACCCAGAAGGAGACCGACAGGGATGGGCCGCTCGGGAAAACCACTACCGACGCCTTTGGCGACTTTTTTCTGCTCTATGACACCTGCTGCGTAGACGATGAACGCGGAAAAAAACTGCCCCAGGTGTATGTTCTCATCATGGATGCAACCGGGAAGGTGCTGGCCAAAAGCACTGCCCCCCTGCCGGTAACCGCAGGTAAAACCCACTACGTACAGGTAGTGATTCCAAGAGAGAAAATCTGAAGGGAAAGGCTCGCGGATTGAGAAGGCAAAAAAAGAACCTGCTTTCAGCTGCACATACCTATCAGGTTCCCACTCCCTTGTAGAGACGGCCAGGAGACTTATGGTGTAGCAAGAGATGCCTGTTTTTTGCCGCCACCAGCCCAGGAGACTCCCATGGCCCGTACAACTTTTCAGGATAGAGCGCAAGGCGCCTTGCTCGGAGCCTTTATCGGCGACGCATTGGCCCTTGGCCCCCACTGGTACTATGACCTTGCAGAACTCCGTCGCGACTACGGAGAGTGGATCGACGGCTACACAGACCCCCAACCTGGCCGGTACCATGAGGGGTACCACGCTGGTCAACTCTCCCAGGCAGGGTTTATCCTTCAATTACTGGCGCAGTCACTGGTCAACAAGGGAGAGTACGATCACGGCACTTTCTGCCTGCAGTTAGAGGAAAAGCTTTTTGCTCTCCTGGACGGCACGCCATACAGCGGTCCCGGTGGCTATACCAGTCAGTCTATTCGTGAGGCGTGGAAAAAACGGGAGCTGGAAAAAGCATCCTGGGAACAGACCGGCGGCAATGCCGATACAACCGAGGCCATAGAACGCACCCTCGCCCTGGCGGTCCGTTACGCAAAACAACCAGCAGAGCTGGCACACACCATTGTCAGCAACACCCTGCTTACGCAGACTGACGACCTGGTGGTTTCCATGACCGTTGCCTACGGGGCAGTACTTGGGCAGCTACTGCTCGGCCACCCCTTTGACCCCTCCATAGGCGAGACCTTGATGCAGCTGGTGAAACGCGGCGACCTGCCTTTCCACGCCATAACCGAGAACAATCTCCAGCCTCCCGGCAGGGGGAATCAGGAACGGTCGCGGTCAGGTATTTTCGCCTCTCCCGACCCTTTGCTCACCCCTTCATTCATTGCCACCGCCGCTGCTGACCCTGCCGTTTCCATTGATCCGGCCTGGAAAGTTTCGCTGGTTTACGGCATGCCGTGTGCCATATATCACATCCTGCCTGCTGCCTATTACCTGGCGGCGCGCTTTACCGACGACTTTGAGTCCGCGGTCCTGCATGCGATCAATGGCGGCGGACAGAACCAGGCCAGGGCTATGCTTACTGGGGCTCTCTGCGGAGCCCAGGCGGGACTGAGCGGCATTCCCCATCGTTTTATCGACGGTCTCGAACAGGGGGAAGAGCTACTTGCCTTGGCAGCGCAGTTGGCGCAGCAGGCTGATGCCGATGTACCTGAATGATGTGCATGACCTGAGGGGCTCATAGGCGGCAGCCAGCTGGTCCTGGTGCCCTTGGAAAGGGTGGGCAGCACGAGCTGTCACCATTTGTTCTGCCGGCGATGTCTGTCCCCCCTTGCCTGAAAAGGCGACCAGGTCAGCGTCGGTTGACATTACACGACTGCACCCGGCTGATAATACTGCTGAGGTAGGAAAAAAATTGCCTGGCCTGCTCATCCGCCGGTTCTGCTTTTCGCCGCCCTTCATACTGCATGAACAATTCGATCAAAACCTGTTGGTACTCCTCAGGCTCCAGGTCGCCAAGTATCACCCATAACTCGTTTTCATTCATCCTTGTCCTCCTTTTTCGGGCCGTTGCTGCGGTTCTGCGTAATATATGATGTTACAGGCACAGCATACAAACCCCGTTGCGGGACCGTCAATCACCATATCTGCTCTGCCCTTACCTCCGAATAGTTTCAGTCAGAGAGCTCAGTGCCCGTGCCCTGCTGCTCTCCATTCCGGTCCACACCTTACCAAACGGTGGCCGAGGAACTATACTAACAGAAGAGTCTGACCGCATGGCCACTGGCGCTGCCCTATCGGCGCTGAAAACCCTCCTGCATCCGTCACGGATTCAGGTACATTGTAAGGACGTCCTCTGCAGACTGTGAAGACACAACCTCACATAGACCGCAAACGATTCAAGACCGTCCGAAACTTTTTCCTCCGCACCTTTCTGCACATTCTCTTCTGGGATATCTTCATGAACAGGCCGGTGTTTCGCCTGTTTCGAAGCCGGCCCTCCGGCCGTTGGCAGAAAATCAGCCGTAATTTTCGTCTCCTGGCAATTGATATGGGCGGAGTGTTGATCAAGCTCGGACAGTTTCTCAGCGTACGGGTCGACCTCCTGCCTTCAGAGGTCATCCAGGAACTGGTCGGCCTCCGCGATGAACTCCCCTCCGCGCCGCTTGAGGAGCTTATTCCACAGATTGAAGAAGATTTTAACCGTCCGGTTGATGCCCTGTTTGCCTGGATTGACCCGGAACCGCTCGGTGCAGCGTCCATCGGTCAGGTGCACCTGGCCCGTCTTGCCGAAACCGACGAAGAAGTGGTCATTAAAGTGCTGCGACCAGGTATTGATATACTGGTTGAGACCGATCTTGCCGCTCTTGCCATCGCAATCCGTTGGCTCAAACATTACACAAAGATTACTGCACGGGTGAATCTGGACTGGCTGATCGAGGAGTTCACCACTGTTACCCGCAATGAACTCGACCTGACAGCCGAAGGAAAAAACGCTGAAACATTTGCCAGCGACTTTGCCCATGAGCCGCAGGTCTATATACCCAAGATCTATTGGGACTATTGCGCAGACCACACCTTAACCATGGAAAATGTCGGGTATATAAAAATTGCCGACAGCAGTGCCATGGAGCAGGCGGGTATCAACCCGAAAACAGTCGCCAAAAAACTGTATAACGTCTACCTGCATCAGATTTTCAGCACCCATTTTATCCATGCCGATCCCCATCCTGGCAATATTTTTATCCGCCCGCTGCCCACCGAACAAGAACGCCTTGCAGGCCACCCAGCCTTTGGCCCGGGCGATTCTGCCCCTTTTGCCCCTGAACGTTCATACCAGATTGCTTTTGTCGATTTCGGCATGGTGACCAAAATCCCCAAACGCCTGCGCCAGGCGCTGCGGGAATACGCCATCGGGGTAGGCAGCGGCGATGCCCGCCGCATTGTACAGTCGTATGTCAGCGCCGGCACCCTGCTGCCCGGTGCCGATCTCCAACGGCTGGAGGAAGTCCACCAGCGCCTGATCGACAAGTTCTGGGGGGCTGATATAAGCGCCATGAAAGACATGGCCCTCAGCGAGGCAGGGACCATGATGCGGGAGTACCGCGACCTGATTTACGACGCTCCGTTCCAGCTGCAGGTGGATATGCTCTTTGCGGTTCGCGCCATCGCCATACTCTCGGGCATCGCCACTCAACTCGACGAAAAATTCGATCCCTGGCAGGAAATAATCCCCTTTGCCGAACGGCTGGCGACTGCTGAGCTGGCAGGCAACTGGCAGCAGTACTTCAACGAGTTACTTGTGCTCGGTCAGGCGCTCTACAAACTGCCACAACGGTTCGAAGCCATCGTTCGAAAGGCTGAACGCGACGAACTCAGTATCCAGACCACCCTCAGTAAAGACAGCCGTACCATACTCCTCCGGCTCAACAGGTCGATTCACCGCCTGTCCTGGACCATTATGGCAGCAGCAGTGATGATCAGCGGTGTGCTGCTTGGGGGGCAGTACGATAGCCCTGCCGCTCCCCTTGCCGGGACAGGGATCGCTGTGTTGCTCTTTCTTGTGGGCAGCTGGCGAGGTAAAAGGTAATGTCCACGCAATGCTATCGTTTTCTGATGATGGTTGCAATTGCACCGCCTGAATATTACTCATAAGGCTGTGAGAGAGTATGCACGCAACCTGGACCCGAGACCGCCCACCCACAGGGTCACGGGTGAAAAATTCCACGCCACCGACCACAAGCCACTTTATTACTCCTCCTGCCCTCGCCATGAACATACTGAAAATTATCAACACGACCCTGACCATGTTCACCCTTTTGTTTCTCGCACTCACAGCAGCCCGGGCAGACATGCAGACGGTGTCCCTCCCCATCACCATTGACTACCCGCTGCTGAGACAACTGTTGGTCACTCGTGCCTTTACCGAGACCGGGGAATCGGCAACCCTTGTTCATGAAGCCGGAGGATGCATTCACCTGCGGTTGGCAACGCCGCAAATAAGCCAAAAGGAGGGTACCATACGGGTCGAAATTCGTATTGATTCCCAGACAGGGGTTCCCTTTGGTGAATCCTGCTTTACCCCGATGCGGCTCCAGGGATATGTGGTCCTGTATCAACAGCCGATCATTAACCCTGATACCTGGCAACTTTCTTTCACCACGGTTCGATCCGAACTGCTTGACGCTGAACGGAACCCGGCCAAAGTTGCGGGCATGGTCTGGAAATTTGCAGAGCCCTATATCACATCCTACCTCGAGGGCATCAGCATCGACCTGATGCCGCCTGTTGCAGATATCAAAACCTTTCTTTTCCCGCTTTTCCCTCCTGACAAAGAGCAACAGGTGAAAGCCATGCTCAAGTCCATGCGGCCGGGAACCATAGAGGTAGAGCCTGATGCCCTTTATCTTCCGGTTCTTGCCGATGTGACCAGTGTTTACGCCCCCCATGAAGAACGCTTGCAGGTGGAGTCGCAGAAACAAACGCTGGAACAGACCGTTGCCCTTTGGGAGCAGTGGGATGAACTGCTGGTGTTCCTGATCACCAGGTTAGCCGGAGAGGCGCTGAGCGAAGAAGAAAAAGAAGTGCTGGTTGGCGTCCTGCTGGAAACCAGGCATCGTTTTGTATCGGAACTCGCCGATGCATCGATTCAACACGACATTGTCAGGAAGCAATTTCTCTCTGCATGGCATGATTTGGCTCCCATTTTCCGTCGACATTTCCTGCAGCAGGGCGATGCCAGTGGCATATTGGGGTATCTCGCCTTTTTTTCTTCGGCCGACGCGTTGATGGTCATGGATAGACTTGGGCCAACCTTTGGGGTGGAGATCAGTACCGCCGGCTTGGTACGGCTGATGGAGATGCTGCATGGGAACGCCAGCCTGCTCCAATACCGAATGCAGCCCAATACCGACCTTCAGGAACTATTTCAGATAGAGCCGCTGCACGACCTCCCGCAACAGGACCCTCTGCCCCAGGAGGAGCCCCCTCCAGCTACCAGCGGTTGGATTCGGAGCATACTTGAAACCTTGGCTGTCTCCAGTGCACATGCAGGCACCAGGGATAACTCAATGCAACAGATACTGCGCTGGAAGGTACCGCAGACCAATGTGGATGAGTATATCCAACGGATAGAGCGGGTGCTCGCAACCGCTACCACCGCAACCCTGGTCAAAGGCCATGTTCCTGAATCACGGCAGACCATGTTCAAGCAACTCATCCAGGCAATGGCGTGGCAGGAAAGTTGTTTTCGTCAGTTTGTCGTCAAGGACAGCAAGCTGACCTATCTTCTCTCGTACAACCGTAGCTCGGTCGGCCTGATGCAGGTGAATGAAAGGGTCTGGCGGGGATTGTACGACCTGCATCGTCTACGTTGGGATATCCGTTACAATGCTGCTGCGGGAAGTGAGATAGCCGCCCTCTACCTCAAACGCTACGCCATGCGCGAAGAGATCCGTAAGAAAAAACTGGATGATCCGACAATGGCTCGTCTTCTGTATGCCATGTATAACGGTGGTCCTTCCCAGCGAACCAAGTTCCTCAAGCGCCTCGCTGCAGGGTCCCTTTATGAAAGCGATAAACTGTTTTGGGAAAAAATGCAGATGGTTCGCAACGGAGAGGTGCACAAGGTGAGTCTGTGCCTGACAGGTCGGTAAGCCCTTCTGCCATCCAGCATCCTGCACCATCCAGCTGCATGGTGTTGGTGTTGATGCACGATACACACCCAGAGGCGCAGGAGAAGCGAGGCCAGTCTCAAAACAGAAATAATTCCAGGAGAGTAATTTGCTGATGCCGGGTTAGACGTCCTGTCTTATCGTTTTTATCTCAAGGAAAACAGCAAAAAAATTGAGGAAGACAATGAACGCATTTCAGGTAGTTGCATTAGCAGTTCTCTTCGCTACCAGCACCAGCAGAGTGGTTGCCGCCGAGGCAGCCAAAGAGGTAGTATTGAAGTCTGAAGTTACGTGGGATCACCTTAACCCCAAGCGCGGTGATCTTGCTCCCAAGGCCGGCACCCTCTGGGGAGATCGAAATGGGAATGAGCCGACAGGATTTCTTCTCCGACCGCCTGAAGACTTCCAGTCTCCTCCCCATATACACAATATCTCTTACCGCGGTGTAGTTATTCAGGGCGTCATCCATAACGACGACCCCGGTGCTGCCAAGATGTGGATGCCCGCCGGTTCATTCTGGACGCAGCCCAAAGGAGAAGTGCACATCACTTCTGCCATGAAGAAGGGCAGCCTGGCGTATATAGAAATTGAGGAAGGACCATACCTCGTTCTACCAAAAGAGGAAGCGTTTGACAGCGGAGAGCGGCCTGTTAATGTGGACAGGTCAAACATTGTATGGCTGGACGCCTCAGACACTCTCCGGATCGCCACGCAAGAAGAAGCAGACCATGCCAACGGCCCGCAGATTGCCTACCTCTGGGGAGATACCGGGCCAGGTGAAATGAATGGAACATTTCTTAAGCTGCCTGCCGGGTTCACCGGAAAAATCATGAGTGCCGGATCAGTTTTTCGAGCTGTAGTCATTAAGGGACTGCCACAGTATACCGTGAGCAAAACAGATATGAAGACCCTGGAGCCCGGGAGCTATTTCAGCTCAATGGGCGGTACCGCAGCGCATCAGATTGCCTCAACAATCAGGGAGGAGACTCTCCTCTATGTACGCACCAACGGTACGTACAAGGTGACGAGGGAATAACCCAATAAAATGATGAGGTTTATGGTACAGGCAAGAGGCTGCACGGACTGGCGCGGTCTTTGCTCATGCACCGGTGACCGTGATCATCTCTGTACATGCACAAATCGACTCAACCTGTCGTTATTTGTTCGGATCTGCAATAGAGCACCATAAGACAACAGCCAACAAATACCTCTATTCCATGTTGGAGGCGCCTCCCCGACAATAACGTCAGCAAGGCGCCTCTGATGAAATAGCTCTTCCATTCAATTGCCCTATGGATATCTTCTTTTTATGCGTAACCTGGTTTGGGTCAATTCTTGTCCTCTTTCCTGGTGCGCTCCTTATCATTGCCCTGTTCTGGAGGGTGTTCTCCCTTGCCGATGTATGCCTTATCCTGGGCGGCATACTTGGCTCATCCTTGATTACCCATCTCATAAAACTAGTTTTTTCCAGGCCGCGGCCGTCCGTTGTCCAGGATATGATTGTCAATATGCCCAAGGACTTCTCCTTTCCCAGCGCCCATACCGCGCAGGCCACCTCCTTATTTGTTGCCCTTGCGCTGATTACAACCCGATATATGCCGATGAAAGCAGGCATTGCAGCCTGGTCGCTATCCGGGCTCATCATCTTTACGGTAGGTTATTCGCGCATTTACCTGAAAGTACACTATGTCTCCGACGTCATTGTCGGGGCCGTTGTCGGAGCCAGCTGGGTATATATGCTTCACTGGCTCATTCCTCTTTTCATAACAGGCGGAATAGATGCGAAATAAATTTTTAGGTACCGGTGACACCGGCTATCATCCAGTCAGAAAGATACGAATAATTTTTTCCGGACTCAAATACGCCATTCGATATGATCTGAGTGTCACCTATAAGCTCATACTTTCCACGGTTGTGTTGCTGATCTTCTTTTTCTTCCGACAATGGGTCGACTTTCTCCTTCTCGCGGCCGCTACAGCCCTCATGCTCCAGGCCGAATTGTTTAATAGCGCCATAGAAGCCATCTGCGATTTCATTACCACCAAGGAAAGCCATAAGGTCAAAGTCATAAAAGACATCTCAGCTGCAGCCGCAGGCATCTGCATACTTTTCTGGGGCGTAATACTCGTGCTCGAATCCTGGAGAGTATTGCGGCTGATACTGGCATAACGCACACACACGCAGCATCAATGCGGGATTGAACAGAATGCTCATCGGACTGAACCGCTGTGAAAAGCCTCAGTAGACACACCCTCTTCCTCAGCCTGATCCAACGCGTGGGAAGATGGTTTCGAGATGATGTCCTCGGCATCATCCAGGATATGCGTTGGAGCTACATCCCTCCCTTAATGATCTACCTCGCCGCCGGAGTTTCCGGGTTTACCGGGATAATCGAAAGCTTCTATGTAAAGGAAGAACTGGGCTTCTCAGCTGAATTCCTTGCGGGATTGGGTTTTTGGGTTGGATTGCCATGGGCTTTGAAAATGCCTCTCGGGCATCTGGTCGATCTGTTCTGGAGCTATAAAGCTCCCTTTGTCTATCTCGGGGCGACACTCATGGCAGCGAGCCTTCTCATTATGATCGGCCTCACCGGTCACCCTGGGTTCATGACAGGAATGCTGCAGGCAGAGCAGTGGTATGTTCTCGCCAGCCTCCTGGCACCAATAGGTTTCGTGCTTCAGGACGTGGTAGCCGATGCCATGACAGTCGAGGCTGTGCCGACGCATGACTCAAGCGGCGAGGAAATAGCAGAGGATGAAATACAGCGCATGCATATTACCATGCAGACGCTTGGCCGAATCGCAATTATTGGCGGGAGTGCCCTGGTCGCAGGTCTAGGGGGATGGCTGGCAATGACCTTGTCTTACCAGGTCATGTACCAGTACGCCCTTATCATTCCGGTCATCTCCATTCTGGGAGTGTCCCTTGGCGACATAGCTCAGCGGGTACGCCGGCGCCGGCTTCATGACCTGGGTGTTGATGCAATGAATGTTTCCGGTCCTGAGGAGGAGCTACCCCCCAACTGGTACATCCTCGGCGGCAGCTGTGCCTTTATCCTGCTCAGCCTGGTGCTTGGCCTATCTGAATTTGCGTTAAAGAAAGAAGCCATTTTCCTCGGTTCACTCGGGGTGATCAGTTATCTGATGCACGTCATCCTCAAGGACCTGGACAGGGAAAAGCGAACCGAGATTATAGGAATCGCGATTATTGTCTTTGCCTTTCGCGCCATGCCCGGTTTTGGTGCAGGTGCGAGCTGGTGGCAGATTGACGTGCTTGGATTCAACGAGGCGTTTTTCGGTACCCTTCGCCAAATTTCATCATTGCTGGTCATTGCCGGCCTGTTCTGCCTGAGAGGCTGGATGAGTCGGCATCCCATACCCTACCTCATCATCTTCCTCTCCATCTACAACAGCATAATGCAGCTACCCTATGTGGGTATGTTTTACGGACTCCATGAGTGGACGGCCGAGCACCTGGGCTTTGGCGCCAGGACCATAGCCATTATCGATACCATGGCCGATTCCCCGCTGGGACAGGTTGCAATGGTACCCATGCTGGCCTGGATAGCCAGAGAGGCTCCAGCCAACCAGAAAGCGACCTACTTTGCAGTTATGGCGGCCTTCACCAACCTTGCCTTGTCCGCCTCTCAACTCGCCACAGCCTACGCCAATAAACTGTTCCTTATTGAGCGGGGGGCTTACAACCAACTTGGCGCTCTGCTCATCACCGTAACTCTTTTGAGCCTGATGGTCCCAACTGCAACGGTTCTGCTTGTGCAGGCAGTCAAGAGCAAAAGGGCGAAAGAATAGGGATGATGCAGCAGTTGGATTTCAGCCAGTCTACGCTTGATACAAATAATCCTTTCGCGCCCTTCCATGGTCATACCGCAAAATATTGCGCCTGTGGGTGGTGTACCACGATAGCTGAGGTAGTCTGCTCGGGAACCATCTGCATATTCTCCGTTAAGCTCACCCCGATCTTTTTCGGCTTGAGCATGGCAAAAAGCGGTTCATGGACATCCATATCCGGACAAGCTGAATAGCCGAAACCGTAGCGTGAGCCCTGGTAGCCAGGAGTTACCACGCCTTCAGCATCGTCAGTGCTTATCCCAAGCTCACGTCGCATCTGTGCATGCCAATACTCAGCCAGCGCATCGGTCACCTCCACGCTGAACCCATGGAGCATGAGATAGTCGTGGTATGCATCCCCCTCATATAGGCTGGCTGTTTGCTCTGCTATTTTTCCACCAATGGTGGCAACAAAAAAACCAGCGATATCACCACCCTCTTCTTTGGTTTTAAAATAGTCTGCGATACAGCGGAAAGGGGCTGAACCCTGTCGTTGAAAGCCAAAAGGGTGCACCTCGCCATCAGCTTCAACAAAAACGGTCTCCCCCTCTGCGTAGCAGCGAAAATACCCATAGCTTACCTTAGGCTGAAGCAGTCCTTGCTCAACGGTTGAGCGGCATAACTGGGCATATATCGGCTCAACGGTGCCCTCTAGCAATTCCCGATACTCATCTGCTCCCATCTTGCCGCGTCGATAGCCCCAGCGACCACGAATGAGTGCCTGTTTATTGAGTAGAGGAAAGAGCCGTTGCGGATCAATATCTTCTTGGTAGCGTTGACCAAGAAAAGGTGGTTCCGGTACGGTATGGTGGCGATCAATGGAACTCTCCCTCACGCCAGGCTTCACCCTCGGGCGCTTCTGCTTGGGATCAAAACGAGTGGAACGCAACGTGCCTTCCTCAAACTCACGTACCGCTTTCAAACCAGCAAAGGCATCCTGACAGTAGACAACCGGGGCGTCATAACCGGGAACGCAGGATTCAGCTACAAACCTGGGGGTCAGTGCTGCCCCGCCAAGCAGAATAGGCGCCTTCAACCCAGCTTCTTGGTACTGCGGCAAGGACTCCTGCATCGCAATGGCAGACTTCACCAGCAACCCACTGAGGCCGATGACATCCACATCATACTCCTGAGCCTTGGCAATAATCGCCTCGGCCGACATTTTAATGCCTACGTTGTATACGTTGTAGCCGTTGTTAGAGAGGATTATCTCAACCAGGTTTTTCCCTATATCATGAACATCCCCCTGAACCGTAGCCAACAAAACTTTGGTGGCGTTGTCGGCATCGATTTTTTCCATGAACGGCTCAAGTAAACTGACCGACTTTTTCATCACCTCAGCGGATTGGAGAACAAAGGGAAGTAAAATCTCTCCTTTACCAAAAAGCTCGCCAACCTGACGCATGGCCGGAACCAGGATCTGGTTGATAATGGCAAGAGGCGTATAACGCTGCATAAGCGCGGCGAGAATATCCTCTACTCCATCCTTATCGCCGGCTACAACCTGTTGAGCCAATTGCTCTTCCTGCGTGGTTTTCGATACCTCTTCTTGGTCAAAGCCATCATCGCTGATCTCGCTAAAATGCTCAATAAAGTGCATTAGCGGGGTTTCTTCCTGCGCACCCTGGCGGTCATAAAGCAGATCAAGGCATACCCGGCGATCCTCCTCACCTATACGGGCCAGGGGGATGATCTTGGCCGCATCCACAATGGCGGCATCAAGACCGGCTTCGACTGCTTCATGGAGAAAAACCGAGTTGAGAATTCTCCGCGCCTTAGGGGCCAGGCCAAAGGAAATATTACTCAGCCCCAGGACGGTAAGACAGCCAGGAAGTTCTTTTTTTATCAGCTTGATCCCTTCTATGGTTTGAAGAGCTGCATCGCGAAGGTTTTCATCACCCGAGCCAACAGTAAAGGTCAGGCAATCAAACAGGAGATCGCTGGGACGGAGCCCGAACTCGTTCACTGCGATGTCATGTATTTCTCTGGCAATAGCAATTTTATCCTGAGCCGCCATGCCCATGCCCTGCTCATTAATGGTCAGTGCCACCAGAGCCGCGCCATACTCCTTTGCTGCAGCGCAAACCCGCCTGAGATTCGCTCCGCCGTCCTCGAGATGAACGGAGTTGATCACGCAACGTCCCGGATATATCTGAAGGCAGGCTTCAATGCATTCCGGGGAGGTTGAATCAATCATCAACGGGGCTTTCAGCGAACGCGCACACATTTTGACCAAGGTGGTCAGGTCAGTGAGCTCATCGCGACCCGCATAGGCAGTGCACAGGTCAATAATGTGCGCCCCTTTTGCTTCCTGCTCCTGGGCTATTTTCAGGCAGCTTTCATAGTCATCGGCCAACAGCAGCTCACGAAATTTTTTTGAACCGTTTGAGTTGGCCCGCTCACCAATGAGAAGCGGCGGTATTTCCTGCTGCAGTTCAACGGCTTGATATAAGCTTGCAACGGAAGGTTTCATTGGGTCACCTCCCGAGTTGCGGGCTTCACGCCTTCAAGGGTTTGTACAAGCGCCCTGGTATGCTCTGGACTGGTCCCACAACAACCGCCAACAATGCTCACGCCAAACTCTTCAATAAATCGCTTCATATCAAGGGCGTATTGCTCAGGTGAAAGCGGATAGCAGGTCTTGCCATCCACCACTTCAGGCAGTCCCTGGTTGGGCACACAAGAAATGCGTCCGGCCCAGTGCTGGCTTAAGTACCTGATGTGCGATTCCATTTCCGCTGGCCCGGTGGCACAGTTTAAACCGAAAGACAGCAGAGGAAAGGGTTCAAAAGTGACCGCTGCTGCAGCGATGTCGGTCCCGACCAGCATGGTCCCCGTACGTTCAATAGTCACCGAGGCCATCACCGGAATATCCTCTCTGCCCAGCACCTTCAGCACCCGGAAACAGGTTGTCATCGCTGTTTTCATCTGCAGCAGATCCTGGCTGGTTTCTATGATGAGCAGGTCGACCCCGCCTTTTACCAATGCACGTATCTGCTCTTCTGTGGCGTCGGCCAGCTCTGCGACCTCAATATGCCCAAGGGATGGCAGCTTGGTTCCAGGTCCGACGGATCCTGCAATGTAGGTATTGGGTTTACCGTCAATTGCTCTACGGGCACACTCCACCCCGGCAAGGTTGATTGCTTCAACCTTATCCTCAAGCGCATATTCTCCCAAAACAATTGAGCTTGCGCCAAAGGTATTGGTCTCAATCACCGTTGCGCCGGCTTCTACAAAGCTTTGATGCAAGGCCACAATTGAGTCCGGCGAGGTCAGGTTCAACAGCTCGTTGCACCCTTCTTTTCCTTCCCAGGCCTCCTGGGGGATATCCATCAACTGCAGATTCGTTCCGCAGGCTCCATCTACAATCAGTATTTCGTGTTCAACTGGTGTCATCTTGCTCCAGGTCCTTTTTGGTACAATTATTCCTCTCCCGCAACCTGCTGATACCCGCCAGCATGCTCCTGAAGTGGTCTAATGTTCCTTTCGTTTGAAGGAATCTTGATAAACAAACAAATGCGTAGAGTAGATCGGGTGCATTGCTCTTGACCATGCATGCGGGCCGCCTCTCTCAAGTCGAGCCAACAGCCAACCCGTACTTCTCCTGCGGATGCGCATGAGATCCTTTAAAAAGCAGAACTGCATGCAGCAAAGGGACAGTTCTGTAAGCAGGCCAGACACTCAACGCATTTTTCTTCATAAAAACCTACTGTTCTACTCTCCGTGTCGACAAAATGCAGGGCTCCGGTGGGGCAATGGACGATGCAATTGCCGCAGTGGGCGCACTTCTGGGCATCCCACTGCAAACCAATATCTCCGGCATGAATTTCCACTGCACATTCTTTGAGGTAGGCATAGGCTCGCTCCATGTCCTTATCCGTGCCAGTGAGTTCAAGGGAGAGATAGCCTTCTTCTTCCGGGGTAACCTTTGCCCGATACATGTTCACACCAAGGTTGTATTGCCTGACCAACTGGTAGATGAGGGGTTTTTCGATTTTGCTTTTGGGAATATAGAGAACAACTTTTTGAGTAATCATCATTTTCCCTCCACCACGTCCAATCCCTGCATTCCCTGATTCAACGGCAATCGCTGGCCCGGTTCAGCTAACAAAAACTTTCCATCTTCAACCTCTGCCTTGAGGATGCCTGCAATTTTTTGGGCTTTGCGGTACGAAGAGATTGAAGAGACCTTGACCTTTTTCCCGTTGAACTCAACCTGCCCCGAACGCAACTCTTCATAGGAATACCGGGCAAGTATCTTGCCTGTTTTCTGTGGGTAGTCTACCGAATAGTCAGTGACGGTGCCAAAGAGTTGGCTGTCTCGTACGGTTGTTCTTTTCAGGATCTCCGTATTGAGAATGGGGATGGGAATACCGACTCCAAGCGCAAGAGACACACCGTATCCTTTAAAGCTGGCGCCTCTTACAAACTCCGGATCCATGTCTTTCATGTTGCCTGAAAGTGCAAGCGTCCCCGCACCTTCAACAGGAACGCCGTTTTCTCCCCGTTCAACATCGCTGCAATGCTGGGTCCCCTGGGAGTAGACTATACCCTGGGCGCCGGCCAGCCACACTCTGGTGCCCATGCCTATAGTCTCATAAAACGGGTCATTCAGCAGTGGAGAGAGCTGCCCGGCCGACGAATAGGTCATATTGCGCATGTTGGGCTTTAAAATGCCGAGGTAGGTATAAATCGTCTTATCCGAGGTATTGGTAGCGATATTGTAATTCTGGTAGCAGTTGCGTGGATTGGTCATTATCGCCTGGTTGAGATCATTGATATCGAACATGGTTCGAATTTCTCTTCTCGGATAGTCGTTGGTGCCGTAGGAGAGGCCAAATAGCTGCAGTTTCTTTCCGGCAACAAGATCCTCGATCACGTGACCGCCACCATAGAGAAATTCTCCGGGAAAATACATGTTGGCAGGATCATTGTGGCGAATCTGTGTCGCTCCAAGGTAAACATCTACCGCGGCAAGCCCGCAATACGCCGGAACATCCTCAATCCATGCTTCAGTAATTCGCATTTTGGGTGCGGGGTGCCCAAAGTTAAGGACACAACCGGAGGAACACATAGGGCCAAATGTTGCAGTCGTTACAACGTCTATTTCCCTGGCGGCCTTCTCCAGTCCTTTTCTGTCTGCGTATTCAATCACCTCTTCCGCGGTAAGAACAACCGCTTTTCCAGAGGCAATTTTTTCGTTTATTTCAGCATAGCTTTTGGTCATCGTAACTTTCCTTAAACTGCCGTTTTCCAAACCTTTCGTTCATTAGAGTTGCACAGCTGTACAAGGTTCCAACGGGAGATTGAAAAACAGACAAAAGTGGCGGAAGGGAGTACTGGTGTTTGAAATCGTCTTGAACCGCAGCTCAGGATAAAAAATGGTGCAGATTGGCGGGGATATTTTTGTAACCTGTAAAATTGGTGAACTCCTTCAGCAAGGCGCTGAAAGCTCTCTCTATCCCGAACCGCAACTGTTCAGCAGTGATCAAAATATTCACAAGCTGGCCGAAAAGCTCTCCATCGGTATGCGAGACGGACAGACTGTGAAGCGTTGGAATGCTTCTGAATAGTTACAAAAAATTGCAACGCAATGGCTGACAGAAAAAGGCGTAATCTGGTGCCACTACAAGCGATTTAGTGCGTAACGAGCACATGCCGTACCACTGTATAGTCCTCGAGCCCGTACATTGAAAGATCCTTACCATAGCCTGTCTGCTTCATACCGCCGTGCGGCATTTCATTGGGCAGCATAAAATGGGTATTTATCCAGGTGGTACCATATTGCAGTTTTGCCGCAACGGCATGGGCCTTGCCGACATCGCTGGTCCACACCGATGATGCCAGGCCATATTCAGAATCATTGCCAAGCGTGATGGCCTGCTCAACCGAGTTATCAAAGCGAGTGATGGAGACCACAGGCCCAAACGCCTCCTGCTGGACAATCTCGTCATCCTGCAGGGCACCCTTGAGCACCGTTGGCTCATAAAAAAATCCAGGCCCCTTAACCATCTTCCCACCACAGAGCACTTCCATGTGCCCGGTTGCTACTGCCCGCTGTACAAAACCGTCAACCCGCTCCCGATGTTTTGCTGTAATGAGGGGCGGGATTTCTCCATCCGGATCGTTGACATCACCGTATTTGATGGTCTGGACAGCTTCTGCGAGTGCCTGGGCGAACGCATCATAGATCTTATCAGCAGCATAGACCCTGCACGCGGCAACACAGTCCTGGCCTGCGTTGTAGTATCCATAGGCACGGATTGTTTCAACAGCATCGGCAATATCGGCATCGTCAAAGATGATAACGGGTGCCTTGCCGCCGAGCTCAAAATGTGTCCGCTTAAGGTTGCCTGCCGCAAGACGGAGCACTTCTTTTCCGGTGTCCACGGAACCGGTGACGGAAATCATGCGCACCCGTGGATGCCTGGCCAGCTCAGCACCAACCTCGGGACCGTTACCGGCAACGATATTCAGCACTCCTGCAGGAAAGAGTTCCTGAAACAGCGGAGCCAACTCCAGCATGGTCAGGGGGGTATTTTCAGATGGTTTAAAAACAACACAGTTTCCCGCTGCAAGCGAAGGTGCAATTTTCCATGCAGCCATCATCAATGGATAATTCCAGGGCGCGATCTGAGCCACAACCCCAACCGGGTCGCGGCGGATCATGCTGGTCATGCCTGCAAAATATTCTCCGGCAGCAGACCCGGTGAGCAGGCGGCAGGCCGAGGCATAAAAACGAAAACAGTCGACGATGGCCGGAATCTCATCCTCGAGCATGCGCGCGTAAGGCTTTCCGGTATCAAGGGACTCAAGACGCGCCAGTTCTTCAGACCGGCTTTCAATGGCATCGGCTACCTGCATGAGCAGCGCACTCCGTTCCGCAGGCGGTACGGAGGACCAAGAACCAAAGCCATTTTCCGCAGCCGTTACCGCCTCATTGACCTGGGCAGCGCTTGCTCCCTTTATCTCCGCAATCTTTTCCCCGTTTTCAGGGTTCAGTATATGCTCGACGCTTCCTTCTCCCTCAACTAAGGCGCCGTTAATCAGTATTTTTTGCTGCATGGAGTTCTCCATTTTGTCGTACAGTGTGGGAAAAAATCTACTGGATCAGCCCGCTTGACCGTAACGCCTTGGTTGCTTTTTTAATACTGGAGTCGAGTATCGCTACCATCTCATCTATCCCAGCCTTATCAATGACCAGGGGCGGCGACAGAATCAAAAGCGCCTCGTACGGACGGACGATGAGGCCCTGCTGATCGCAGAACTGATCGACTATCTGGGCCGCTGTCATATCCTTTCTTTCGGCTACGGTTCGATTGCCGCTGATAGCGCATTCTATACAGGCCATCAGGTGATTGCCCCGGGTTTCCCCGACAATTTCGTGGCGCTCGAGGGTTTTCAACTGCTCCATAAAATAGGGACCGACCTCGCGTACATGTTCACAGATATTGTCCCTTTGCATGATCTCAATGTTTTTGAGCGCTGCAGAGCAGGCGACCGGATGGCCAGAATAGGTGTACCCATTGGTAAAATAGGCTGCTTCAGGTGCGTTGCTTCCCGAGATACGATCATACAACCGGTCGGAGATCATCACCGCCCCCATGGGTTGATAGCCGCTGGTTATCCCCTTGGCCGTTGTGATGATATCGGGAAGAATCCCCCACACAGGCTCGGCTGAGAAAAAATGTCCAAGCCTGCCGAAACCAGTCACCACCTCATCAAGGATGTAGAGAACTTCATATTTCTCACACACCTTTTTCATCGCCTTGTGATAGCCCGGCGGCGGAACCAGCACACCGCCTGAACCCATGATCGGTTCAGCGATGAAACAGGCGACCTTTTCCGGGCCGATTGCAAGAACCTTGTTCTCAAACTCATCGACAAGTTGATCACAGTACTCAGCAAGGGACAGTCCCTGGTCACGGCGGTAAGGGTTCGGCCCGCTTACGTGATGCACGATATCAGAGATATAATGAAAGTATGTCCGATCAACCCCTTTACCGGACAGAGAAGCCGTAAGGAAAGAACCGCCGTGATAGCTTTCAGTTCTCGAGATAATATGTTTTTTCTCTGGCCTGCCTAGAGCGCTGAAATAAAAGTGGACAAAACGGATTGCAGAGTCGACCGCACAGGAACCGCTGGTGGTGAAGTGGACGCGGTTCAAATCTCCTGGAGCTAGTCCTGCCAACACTGCTCCCAGTTCGGCAGACAGATTATTGGTCATCGCACCAAACGGCGTATAGTAGACAAGCTCTTCAACCTGTTTGGTTATAGCTTCCGCCATTTCCTGGTTGCCGTATCCGATATTGACACACCACATACCGGCAATGCCATCGAGATACCTTTTGCCGTCGCTGTCATACACATGGTACCCTTTCCCTTTCTTGATGACATGATCCCCCTTTGTGGAGGCGGTGGCAAGGTCGGCCCATGGGTGGAGAGTATGCCGTTTATCTTTTGTACTTAATTCTTCGGTTATCCCACTTTCGGCTTCCATATGTCCTTTCTCAATCAGCATGCTACCATCACAATTTCACTTGATTCACGGTCATGCTGCTGCAACTGCTGTTCAATGTAGGCAATCCCTTCCGGACTCACCTCTTCTTTACGACCGGTAATCCAAATACGGCAGTTTGGGGTTCCACACAAACATGGAAACTGTCTAAACAGTATGTCTTCGGTCTGCGCATAGTCCATGGTCAGTGCCTGCCCGGCATCGATATCACGTAATGCCCACAGCTCAAACTCCGTCATATCAAGGTGAACATTCGGCGCACAGGAGTGAAGAAGGTACCCGGTGAAATGCGGATCGTACATATGGGTGGTAGGGGTAACCTGCAGGGTATGCTGCAGTACAGTGGGCACAATGTTTCCTGTAATTCTGGCAACCATTTCTCCGCGTTTGAGGTCTTTTTTGGTGTAGACACCGGCGCCTTTTCCGTCTTCACGTCGGCAGACCGTAAAATCTTCTTTTTTGGGGTAACCGCACTTCGGGTCCAGTCCAAATTCATCAGGGTATATGAGCATTGTGATTCTCCTGTGGGGTTCAATCGTTTGTATTCAATCTCTTACTCTGTTACTGTCGCTTGCCTCATTAATAGATATTCTGAAAATTCTCCTCGCATGCAGTGGTTCGAACTCATGGATGAGGTGTACGCTCCGGCGTTAATAAAGGCGAGCAGATCTCCCTCCTCAATACGTGGGGCCATGAGATCTTCGATGAGCACATCGAGTGCTTCGTTTATGTTACCGGCAAAGGTGACCGGGGTAAGATGGGCAGGAGCAAAAGATGCCTCTTTTGCTCTGGAAAGCACACATGGCACCGGTTCACAGGGTAGTTTGTAGTGCACCGGCTCCATTGTTAAATTAAAGCCGCCGTTCACTCCGACAAAGCGCTTGCCGGCCTTTGTCTCTACGGTATTTGCCTCCAGCACCAATACGCCTGCATCTTTTACAATGTAGGTTCCCGGCTCGACGTTGATTTCATAGGATGTATCACCAAAAACCCGCTTTATGACCGCTGCCCATTCAGAGAGATCCAGCTGCTCGTCTTCGGCTGTCAGCGGGACCCCGAGGCCTCCCCCGAGGTTAATCGCCTCAACGGTCGGTATCTTTGCAATCATCGCCAGGCATTGCTGAAGGATCTGCTCCCAGGCCGGGAGCTGGTCATTCAAATAGCCGCAGCCAGTATGAAAATGTACCCTGTCAATATGCAGGTCATAGTGATGGGCGAGCTGAACAGCCTGTTTAAGCTCAGAATCATATATCCCGAATTTTGTCGGTTTCTCACCGCTGTAACGAAGCAATTTGTTGGAAGCGTATCCTGTGCCCATAGCAGGGTTGATACGGATTCCGATTGACCTGCCTGGAGTGCGTTCACCGATCCGCCTGATCATGCTGCAGCCATCGGCGTTAAGTTGTACACCGGTGAGCCTGGTGAGGAAATCAAGGTCATCATTGGACACTGAGGTGGCGGTAAATGATATGTCGGAAGGATGAAATCCACAGCTCAACGCATGCCTCACTTCTGCCGGCGAGCAGACGTCGACACCGCATTCGGTGGATGACTTGATCAAGGTGAGCAGCGGCCCGAATCGGTTGGCCTTCAGCGCATAGTAAATTCTGCTGCGTAACCCAGTATTTTCAAGAGCCCGGTATACCCGCTCGATATTGTCGAGAATTCTATCAGCACTATATAAAAAAAGCGGTGTTCCGAGCTGCTCACCCAGTTTTTGCACATTGTTACCGGCAAAAGTAACCTGGTTGTTCTCGTTGTAGGCTAATCCCGGTCTCTCCCACCATAATTCCATGGATACATAACTCCGAAAATGTAGTCGTTCTTATCGCCTCTCAAACGATGACGCAGCAATGAGCAGTTGAATCACTGAGGCATCCGGAACGAGGCCGTCTGCTGCTGCTGTATCCTCTTCCCCACTGTAGAGATCCGCTGAAATCTCCCCGGCGGTGTGATTCTGCACGTTTACAGGCCTCATTCTAAGCGACTGCCATGGCAGAGATACCGAGCGCTTCCTGCAACTGGGAGACCCTGTTGGTCTGTTCCCACGGGAATATATCTCTGCCGAAGTGGCCGGCCACTGCTGTCTGCCTGTAGTTCCAGCCGAGCGGGGTAGTCAATCCCAGGTCGCGGACAATGGATGCCGGACGAAAATCAAAAATTTCTCCGGCTTCGAGAACCTCCTGTATATTCTTCTCTTCGACATTTCCGGTACCGAAGGTATCGATATTGATGCTTAGAGGCCTGGCAACGCCGATCGCATAGGCAACTTGGATTTCGCATTTTTCTGCAAGCCCTGCGGCAACCACATTTTTGGCAACGTACCGTGCATAATAGGCTGCGGAGCGGTCCACTTTGGAGGGATCCTTGCCGGAAAATGCGCCACCACCGTGGCAGCCGACTCCGCCATAGGTATCAACGATAATCTTTCTCCCTGTCAGACCCGCATCACCGTGGGGGCCACCTATAACGAATTTACCGGTTGGATTGATAAAGAACTGGGTGTCTTCGGTAATGAGACCGGTTGGGATAAACACATCTCTTGCAACCTCGATCAGGTCCTTGCGAATTGTCTCAAGGGCAATATCATCTGTCTGGTGTGAGATAACAATGGAGGTGATTCTGGTTGGCGTACCGTCAACATGCTCGACGGAAACCTGGGTTTTTGCATCCGGACGCAGATAACCAATATCGCCCTGCTTTCGTATAATCTGCAGCGCTTCCAGCAGCTGGTGGCTGTAGTAAATCGGGGCGGGCATCAGAGACGGGGTGGAATTGGTAGCATAGCCAAACATCATCCCCTGGTCGCCAGCACCCTGCTCTGTAAAAAGCCCTTCACCTTCCAGAACGCCCTGGGCAATATCCGCTGACTGCGGATGGATATGGCACAGATACTTGAAGGTGTCGCAGGAGAAGAGAAGCTCAGCACGGTCGTAGCCGATGTCTCGAACAACGTCCCTTGCGATTTTTTCCGGGTCGATATTCGACCAGCCATTACAAGTTATTTCCCCCAGGTTAACCACAAAGTCTGTGGTAACTGCGGTCTCACAAGCCACTTTGCTTTTGCTGTCCTGTTCAAGACAGGCATCAAGAATAGCATCTGAGATCTGGTCACAAACTTTATCGGGGTGTCCCTCACTCACTGATTCTGAGGTAAAAACGTGATTACTCTGCAACTTGCTCATAATGTTCCTTTAAATATTACGTTTATGTAGTCTTGATAAGGATCAAGCGGACTATACTTTTCGAGGCTGTAACGTCTTCCCGTCACAAAGCAATCCATGTACCACACTTGCCCATATGTTGAAAAAACCGGGAGCTGAATGGAGCGCAACCCCCTATTTTTCGGGGTGTCAGACGATTTACCAATAACGAATTTCATGAAAAATCAAGACGGCCTCAGCAACCAAACAAACAAAAGTGGGCAAATAGTGCTACTCGACTAACGAAACCACAACAAAGCAGGCAATATTTGCCCGCATGGTCGTGTTTCAGTAAATGGAGCAAATATCCGCACAAAGTTTCTGCAGACAAGAGAAAAAATAATAATCCACAACAATAGGCAGTTAACAAGATATCCCTGCTTCCCCCTATCTGCTCGATCCCGAAAGGCCCCGTATGACCACAACGGGAACTTATTGCTCAAAGTGACAAGAATGTGCATGCTGTGCACACCATACCGGCAGGGAAAAAAATCCCCCTTCCGGTAAAAGAAAGGCATAACGCTCGGATTTCCTGGCATCGCGGGCTCGCTATTGGGTGCAGACCCGATAGACACACAATTTACAACTGACGTTTTCCTCTTTCATGCAATCTGTATCAGACGCGCTCAGTAGCCTCCACATGCCGTCTGCCTCGAGTTTTTCCAGTCGCTCACCATAGTCGTGATCCTCGTAGGCGCCCTCCCGAACCGTGAAACAGATAGTCCCGCCCGGCTTTGTGATTCGGATGAGTTCATCAAAACTGTCAGGCGTGACGTGCCCGTAGGTGAATGTTCCCGTACAGACGATGGCGTCATAGGTATTATCCGAAATATCAAGCGGCCTGCTCAAATCAGCCTGCATATGGCGGGAATATATTTTTTTGGCCTCAGCCTCTTTCAGCATTTCGGTCGAGTAATCGAGTGCTTCAAGATTTACATAGCCAAGCGCAACCAGCTGCTCGCCAACAAGCCCTGTGCCGCACCCGGCATCGAGAATCAGGCTGTTTGTGTCGCTTACGACATCTGCAAGCGCCTTTGCCGTGGCAATATGTGCGACGTAACCAAAAGCGCCCACCGTATCGCGCTCATACTGTTCTGCCCAGTCATCGTACGCACTCATGAGTTCCTGGTGGTTTGCGGCGGAATACACCCTTTCCAGTTTCTTGTTATCGCTGATTTTTGTTTTGCTCATCTTTTCCTCCGGCTTTATTTCCCAGCGTCGATGCGCATTCAAGTGAAAAGCACATCAACGCTTGTTATCCATGGTGTGAGCATGCTGGCCGCGGCCGCCGGGACATCGCCCAGCGGAAACAGACCAGAAATGAACCTCTAGCCTGGCCGCCCTTAATATCGATAATGATCCGGTTTGTATGGTCCATCCACAGAGACACCGATATACTCGGCCTGCTCAGGGGTCATCCTGGTAAGGGTTGCACCCAGTTTGTCCAGGTGCAGCTGCGCTACTTCTTCATCGAGTTTCTTCTCCAGGACATGGACCCCGACCTCCTTCTTCTCCCTGTTAAGCCAGAGATCAATCTGGGCAAGTACCTGGTTGGTAAAGCTGTTTGACATAACAAAGCTTGGATGGCCGGTTGCGCACCCGAGGTTCACCAGACGGCCCTCAGCCAACAGATAGATGGAATGCCCATCTTCAAAGGTGAATTTATCAACCTGCGGCTTGATGGGGGTACGCCTTACCCCTGGCCAGCTATTCAGTGCATCGACTTGAATTTCGTTATCGAAGTGACCGATGTTACAGACGATTGCCTGGTCCTTCATCTTGCTCATGTGCTCAGCGGTAATAATGTCCTTATTCCCGGTTGTGGTCACATAAATGTCAGCCGTAGGCAATGCCTGCTCCACGGTGCATACAGTGTAGCCTGCCATACATGCCTGCAGGGCGCAGATGGGATCCACCTCTGAGACAAGGATCCTGCACTTCTGCCCGGCAAGAGACTCAGCAGACCCCTTCCCTACATCGCCGAAACCGCAGATCATTGCCGTTTTACCGGCAAGCATTACGTCCATAGCCCGAAACAGGCCATCGACGAGCGAGTGACGGCAGCCAAACACGTTGTCGAACTTGGATTTGGTCACGGAATCGTTCACATTAATTGCCGGAACAAGAAGCGAACCTTCTTTCTGCATCTGATACAGCCTGTGAACACCGGTAGTTGTCTCCTCAGAAACACCTTGCCAGCTTTGTGCAGCCCGCTGCCAGAATTGAGGATCGCCCGCATACACGTCGCCCAGCAGGGCCATGACAATATCGAGTTCCCGGTTACCGGTCTCCTCTTTCAGCAGCCGGGGATTTTTTTCCACGTCTACCCCCTTGTGAATCAACAGCGTTGCATCCCCACCGTCATCAACGATCAGCTGGGGGGTTTTGCCGTCTGGCCAGGTCATGGCTCTAAATGTACACCACCAGTACTCTTCAAGGGTTTCACCTTTCCAGGCGAAAACAGGAATCCCCTCAGCCGCAATTGCTGCCGCTGCATGATCCTGTGTCGAAAAGATGTTACAGCTTGCCCAACGCACATCCGCACCCAGGGCAACCAGCGTCTCGATCAGCACCGCCGTCTGAATAGTCATATGGAGACTGCCCATGATCCGTACGCCCTGAAGCGGCTTCTGCGGTCCATATTTTTCGCGTGTCGCCATCAGGCCGGGCATTTCCTGCTCTGCTATTTCAATTTCCCGCCGGCCCCATTCGGCAAGTGCCAGATCAGCAACCTTGCATTCAGAAGCATTTGCACCAAGAGCATCATCCATAATTGTCTTAAAACTTTTGGTATTTTTCTTTTCTGTAACGACTGGTCCATCAGCATCAAAAGACATTTTCTTCCTCTTTGTAAATTCATGGTATCCCCACAACCCAGCAGGCTGCAGCTGGCAAACGTCACTGATT
Source organism: Desulfogranum aggregans (assembly GCF_055398265.1). Lineage (NCBI taxonomy): Bacteria > Pseudomonadati > Thermodesulfobacteriota > Desulfobulbia > Desulfobulbales > Desulfobulbaceae > Desulfogranum > Desulfogranum aggregans. Next base: position 2,951,855 of record NZ_AP042447.1, read on the forward strand.
CAGGGGCATCTATGTTAAACCGGCAGAGGCACTTAACTCCTGCCATTGATTCTCGGGAAGGGCGGTGCCTTCACAGGCGACAACAGCGCCGCCAAGCAATGCCCCGATGGCACCGCTCTCCTCCAGGGATTTACCGGAAAGCAGACCACAGAGAAATCCCGCCGCCCAGAAATCCCCGGCACCGGTCGTGTCAACAACCTGGTCAACCACCGCTGCCGGCACATGACAACACTCTCCCGCACGACAGAGCAAGGCTCCTTTTTCTCCAATCTTTACCGCAACCGTATCGCACAATGCAGCAAGGGACCTAAGGCCTTCTTCCGGATCGCTGTTGCCAGCAAATGCTTCCGCCTCTTCCTCATTGGCAAAAACAATGTCCACATATTCTGCCAGCAGCTCCTGAAGTGTGGTGCGACTTGCATGCACCACCTCAAAAGAGGCCAGGTCAACACTGATGGTGCAGCCTGCCGCCCTTGCAGCCTTGAGTGTTGCCAGCATGAGGTCCGGGTTAAACAGCACATACCCTTCGATATGCGCATGACCGCAGCCGACGAAGTCTTCCTCGGTTACATGTTCCGGGGCAAAGGTCATGGCAGCCCCAAGATGGGTACGCATTGTTCGCTCGGCATCCGGCGTTACCAGACTCAAGCACTGCGCCGTAGGTAAATCCGGCATTACGCGGATCGCCTTGTCGTCACCTCCGGCCTGCAGCAATTGATCTCGGAAAAAATTACCTGCGTGGTCGTCACCCAATGCGCCTAAAAACCGGCTGGGCATTCCCAGACGGGCCAAGGCAAAACTTGTATTCCCTGCGCTTCCTCCGGGGGTATAGTTCGGTTGTGCAGGAAGTTTTTCCACTATATTTAAGAAGGTGGTCGAATCGACAAGCTCCATGCCGCCTTTTTCACCACCTACTTTTTCAAGAAACACTTCTTGCACCCGGATTACCTGGTCGACAACGGGTGATCCAATACATATGACTGGTTTCAAGGAATTTTCCTCCTTCATGCTTTCTCCATTTCAGGCGTTGCCACAGCCTCTGCCATTCAAGCGCAGGTTGACGCTGCACATGAATCGAGCGGCATGCTTGCGATTGTAGGACAATGAACTGCTAGGAATAGTTACGAGAGTCCTGCGATGGACATCCGTTGAGAAACAACCACTGTTCTGTGTTGCACGACGCTTTGAAGCAATATGCATTCCACCCCTGTCTCAACACGCTATCCTGGTAACTCCGAATGGGCGGTCAGCCCGGCGTAGCAAGGACCTGGAGCAAAATGGACGCTCAGCAGCACTCTCAGATTACAGGAACAGGTGAACAGGAAAAAACGAAGCGTGAGAAAAATATGCCGCTTTTCTGCCACAATCAAAACAATTTGAGAACATTCTGCTCAATACGGACTTATTCGAAAAACAACCGGAGAGAACTCGCAGCACCCAACAAGAAACACAACAAAACAAAAAAATATGAAAAAGTAATATGTTAAACAGAAAGAGCAGCATAATCTCCACCACTCCCATATATTTCCTCTTGTAATATACCGGGAAAATGATATGTAAATTATGTGCTCAAAAAAAGGGAAAACAACTGAACCTGTTAACTTTTTCGTATCCCCTCCTCTTCATTCAGCAACAACTCTTGTATGGAAAACGACCAGCAAAAAATAAAAATCATCTGTGTTGACGAGGGGAGAGGCCTTGCACAGCAGGTCAGAAGAATTTATCCGGAATCCCGGCTGCATCTCGCCTACGAACGAAGTATTGAAGAGGTGGTTGACCGGTTCGAACATGAATCTTTTGACATTATGCTTTTCTCAAGCTCTGTAACCCATCAGCAACCGTCATCAGCGCTGGAGATACTTGAGATAATAACTGCCAAATGCCCCGAGACGCAGATCTTGTTCTTCGCTCATCCCGGCCGGCTTAAAATTGCCAATCAGGCGCTGCGTGCCGGCGCATTTCACTATTCCCTGCTGCCGGTGAGTGAAGAAGAGCTGAAGCTGCTCATTGAAACGGCGCTGGAAAAAAAACCCCAGCTCGGCCTGAACCTGCTGCTCCGGTCTGAGGTAGAAAAAACGACGTTTGAACAAATGGTCGGCCGCTCAACCTCCATGCGCCTAGTCTACCGCCAGATCAGACAGGCGGCGGCGACGGACATCCCTGTTCTCATTTCCGGCGAGACAGGAACAGGAAAAGAGCTGGCCGCACAGGCAATCCACGAATTGAGCGATCGCGCACATGAACCGTGCATCCCTGTACACATCGGCAGCCTGCCTCCTGACCTTGTTGCCAGCGAACTTTTCGGTCATGATGAAGGAGCATATACCGGTGCAAACAAAGTGCGCAAAGGCTGTTTTGAGCTGGCAGCTGGTGGCACCATTTTTCTGGACGAAATTGCAACAATAGACCAGAAGATGCAAGTGAGTCTATTGCGGCTGCTCGAAACAAAATCGTTTCACCGTATCGGTAGCCAGCACGATATTGATGTCGATGTGCGGGTCATCGCTGCGTCTAATGCAGATCTCATGGGTGAAATTCGCAGGGGCAGGTTTCGCGAAGACCTCTACTATCGGCTTGATGTACTCCACATTATCATGCCGCCCCTACGGGAGCGCCACGGTGACCTCCACCTGCTTGTGGACCATTTTATCAAACAGTCATGCGAAAACTTTCAAAAGGTAATTCGCGGTGTCAGCTCCAACTTTTTCAGCTGCTTAGAGTCCTACAATTGGCCCGGAAATGTCCGCGAGCTAAAAAACGTCATCCAACGGGCTGTGATCAACTGCCAGGAGGACATTCTCAATGTTATCCACCTCCCTGAACGTTTACTGAACAGCCAGCATGATGATATCACCATACCCATTCGCGTCGGGATGCGTCTTGCCGAAGTGGAGAATGAAGTCATTATCAGGACCCTGGAATACACCAGGCACAACCGCACCAGGGCGGCAGAAATACTCGGCATTTCCCGCCGCGCCCTGTACAATAAGCTTCAAAAGCTCCACTCCGGCGACCTCTGATTATTACAATTTCACCATTTTCGAACACGTTCACAGGAGAGGAAAAACAAAAGAAGTAAGCAATTCCTTTGTTCCGCGAGACAGGCTTCATTTTTCTGGCAATTAAGGGAGGGAATGTTCACCTATTCTGGTAATTTTGTGAAAATGACTCTGCCACCTGCGCTTGAAGGAAACATCCAATCAGTCATCAGGACTTACAGATACCAAAGCCACTACAAAGATCGCCAGGAAACACCTCGATCTTATCATTGCCGGGATTGACAACGGTGTTTTCCAATTTGCTCACCGTTTCGCCCATAGCAACAAGAAAGATCACTTCACCAAATTTGAGGGAAACCGGGTCACCAAAGAACACAAAGATATTTGTTTTGGTGAGCATGCAGCAAAATGGTTTGCAGAGATGGTTGAGGTGGTCAAATCACTCCCGACGAAGTAGATGTATTCCAGCAACAGCGAACAGGGGACAGGTTCATTTGATGACTCCGGCAAGACAAGAAGGTCATCAGCCTTGTCAGGTTAGGTCGAGTTTGCCTGGAGTTAGTGAAACTTCCTATACGGTAAAATCTAATTCACTTTGTCTAAAATTATCTATCAACCTACAATAGAATTATAGTAAATTACAGATGTTCGCTTAACGAGGCTTTCTGGAAAAATACTCTCCCAAAGAATTGACCTCTTCAATCGGAATGAAACTATGAGTACTTCAGTATGCCTTTGTATAAAAAGGTCGTTATTTTTCTCCTTACTGGTCACTCTCTTTATTTCTACCTTTTCTCCATACCTATTATTCGCATCCGTACAAACAAGCCAAAAAGATATCCAGGTAGCACCAGTGATCATTGACGGAAGAGCCCTATTCAAGGTCGTGGGAGTCTCAACCTATTCAGCCAAAAAACGCGCTAAATTTATCTCCAAGCGAATCATACAACTTGCTGAAGACAAATCGGTTTCTACCAGTTCTTTAGCCGTTAGGCGTGATAACGAAATAGTGCAGATCGTTGCAGGTGATACGTTTATAATGAAAATTTTTCAAGGAGACGCACAACTTGAAGGAGATTTTACGCCATGGATTTTAGCCAATTCTTTAATTGTAGATCAGATAACAGAAGCCATAAAAAATTATCGTCATGAACGCAATAAAAAGACTATTATTAAAAATATATACACTGCTATATGGAGAACAGCAGCCCTTATTATTGTTTTATTTGTGTTGTTTTTTACCTTCAAAAAACTTGATCACTTACTAGAGCAACATTTTAAAAGAAAAGTCGAATCTCTTGAGTCTAAGTCAAAGAAAATACTCAAAGCAAGACAAATTTGGGCACTTTTTAAGTTCATTATTCGCCTGGCAAAAATCATTTTTATATTAATCACAGTCTATATTTTTATTCATTTTGTATTAAATCTTTTTCCATGGACTCGATATTTGGCGATGACGTTGCTGGTGTATATCACAGATCCATTACATGTCATTGTTCAAGGTGTGATAGATTATCTTCCCAATCTTTTTTTCTTAATATTTTTTTATTTGTTCATTCGTTATCTTCTCAGAGCAACCCATGCATTTTTCAACCGAGTTGAAAGTGGAAAGATTCAAATTCCAAATTTTGAAGCTGAGTGGTCTTGGCCCACCTATAGAATAGTTCGCGTAATTTTTTTCATCCTCGGCGTTGTGATTGCTTACCCTTACATCCCAGGATCTGGGACGGAAGCGTTTAAAGGGGTAACTTTACTGCTAGGCGTTTTGCTTTCTCTCGGTTCCACCTCGTTGATAGCTAACCTTATTGCCGGTTATACAATGACCTATCGTAAAGTATTCAAGGTTGGAGACAGAGTGAAAATTGGTGAGCATGTCGGTGATGTCACAAAAATAAGAGTACTAGAAACCCACCTTCTCTCCTTGAAAAATGAAGAGATCGTTATTCCAAATTCACTCATTCTCAACGGCGAAGTTGTCAATTATAGCTCTTTGGCAACAACTAGGGGCGTGGTATTACACACATCAGTTGGGATAGGATACGAGGTTCCATGGCGCCAGGTAGAGGCAATGCTTCTGCATGCCGCGAAGAAAACTCAAGAAATTATGCACGATCCTAAACCGTTCGTCCTGTTGAAAACCTTGGGTGATTTCAGTGTGACATATGAACTCAATGTCTTTACCCAAAAGGCAGAAAAAATGGCTCAGATCTATTCAGATATACATAAAAACATACAGGATGTTTTTAATGAATACGAAATTGCGATAATGACGCCTCATTATGTTGCAGACACGGATCAACCGAAAATATCATTAAAAAAAGACTGGTTTGCAGCACCAGCCTATCCCCCAGCTGACTGAAACTTTAGTTTGAGAACTGTAGGCACGTTTTACTGCAGTCGAAAAATAAAATCACCTAATATCAGCACGTTGCACTTTCAAGTCTCCTGATTTTGGTCAAAACCTGTAGGCACACGTTTGAGTAGTTTTTTATTGACAGGTTGGGGATACGCATTTAGCATGATAGGCAATCATGTATTTGCGAACTACTCAACGAAAGAACAAAGACGGCTCGGTAACAAAATACTACCAGCTGGCCCATAACGAACGGCATCCGGTCACCGGTAAGGTGACTGCTAAAATTATCCACAGCTTCGGGCGGGCAGACCAGTTGGACCGTGAAGCCTTGGTGCGGTTATGCCGATCCGTTGCCAGAGTCTGCGGCGTCGAGGTTATTGATCCTCTGGACGGTGAAGTGCGCAAAGGCGGCTTACCGGAAGATGTCAAGATCCTCCGGACCGTCGATTTCGGTACAGTTAAAATCATCGAGGAACTGTGGGAGCAATACGGTATCGGCAAAATATTCAGGGAGGTTGCCAAAAAGAAGCAGGTTCCCTATGAAAAAGCCCTGCTTGCCATGGTTGCCAATCGACTGTGTACTCCGGAATCAAAACTTGGTGTTTGGGACAGGTGGCTTGAAACTGTATATCTGCCAGGGTGTGACAGCTTGCAACTGCATCACATGTATGAGGCCATGGACTTGCTCCATAGCCATTCGGATAAGGTAGAGCGGGAGATCTTTTACAATGTGGCCAACCTGCTGAACCTGACGGTGGATCTCATCTTCTATGATACCACTACAGCATCTTTTGCCATTGATTATGAGGATGAGGAAGGCCCGCGGCAGTATGGTCATACGAAAGAAGGGACATGGGCGCCTCAGGTCGTTGTCGCCCTGGCTGTTACTCGAGAGGGTATCCCTGTGAGAAGTTGGGTATTCCCCGGCAATACTGCTGACGTCAGTACTGTCGAGACCATAAAAAGCGATCTTCGAGGGTGGAATCTTGGCAGGGCGCTGTTCGTTGCTGATTCCGGGATGAACTCCGAAGGGAATCGAAAGGAACTGGCTAAGGCCTGCGGCACATATCTGCTTGCCACCAGGATGGCCAGTGTCAAGGAGGTTAAGGAAACAGTTCTTTCGCAGCCAGGTCGTTACAGGGAATTCTCTGAAAATCTTCATGCCAAAGAGGTGAACCTCGCCAACGGCAAGCGATATATCGTCTGTTATAATCCGTCGGAGGCCAGACGGCAGGCCACCCACCGAGAAAAAATTGTTGCCATGCTTGAATGGGAACTCAAGCAGCACAAAGACAAGAGTGCAACCAGGAAATGGGCTATAGCCCTGTTGGGTTCTCGAAGGTACAAAAAATACCTGACCATAACTGAGAAGGGCACCGTCCGGATCGACCGTAAAGCCATAAAGGCTGCGGCAAAGTATGATGGCAAGTGGGTACTGGAAACCAACGACATCCACCTGAGCCTTGAGGATGCGGCCTATGGTTACCGTGGCCTGATGGTCATTGAGCGGTGCTTCCGCTCACTTAAGCGTACGCAGATCAAAATGATGCCAATGTACCATTGGGCTGAAAGGCGAATAGAAGCCCATGTAAAAATATGTGTGTTGGCACTATTCGTAGAGCGGATAGCGGAGCTGAAATGCAAAAAACCCTGGTCACAGATTAGACGGGTTGCGTCTAAAATACAGGCAACGGAGTTCGCCACACCAGATCACAGTTTTTACCAATTAAATGAGCTACCCAAGGTGGCGAAGTCCATGCTGAACTGCCTTTCAATTGACCGACTTCACGAGGTTTTTGGTATAAAAACTGTTAAAAACGGTACTGCAATAACGTAGGCACACGCGAAAAACAGCGTCCTTTGCCAAGGCCCGCGGGAGCAGGCTTAGCGCCGAGGTGTTGATTTTGAATTTTAAACCCCAGTGAAAACTTGAAACTGTAGTGCAAATCTAACCTAACCTGCAAATCTCCTTTCTGAGCTTGGAAAATACAGTCGATTTGATTCTTCTACCTTTTCAGTTGTAATCAGCGGCTGAAAAGTTTTTTCAAGTTTCAGCGTATATCAAAAAATCTCAAAAGATCCCGAAGCGAGAACTTAAAATAGCCATTTCTAGAATGCAGGAGGTCGCACTTTATAGAACTTATGTTCAAAGAACATTGATTTTGACCTGATATTACAAGGAATCAAGTGGCATTAGAATCAACACCTTCAAGCGACACCCTGCCTAAATTTCCACAAAAAAGAAAAAGCCGAACAGCATGTAACTGTTCGGCTTTTCTCGTATAAATGGTCGGGGCGGTAGGATTCGAACCTACGACCTCCTGCTCCCAAGGCAGGCGCGCTAACCAGGCTGCGCTACGCCCCGACGCAATGTATGTATTTGATGGCTGAGAGCCACGCTTATCTACACTATCAAAAGGAGAAATGCAAGCATTTTTCATGCGTCTCCTTGCTGGGGGTGTGGAACGGTCTCCTCTCGTATCTGACAATTTCCCTGTACAAGCGATATGCAATAGAGTAGGTGAAATCTACTGTGCTTCACTGTCCTCCACGGGGCTTCCTCTACTGGTGAACGAAACATGAGTCAACTGAGAAAAATAAAAAAGCGTATACAGAAAAAAGACGAAGACCGGTTCTCCCAGATCATCACCGAATTTTCTGCTGACTTTCTCGCCACAGCTGGCAGTGCTGCTGCCCGGCAATCGTACCTGAACTGCGCCTGCACCGCCTGGAATCTTGCTCTTTTTCCTGAGGAAGTGATTACAGGCAAACTCGACAAGATTGTCGAGGAGTATCGTTACAATAATCCAAACACCAAAGATGACGACAGCTACCGGCATAACCTAGAACTATTGATCCAACGCAAAAAAAAGCATTATGGCCACATTCAACTCTCTGTGGTCGACGCAACCATTCTCGAACAGGATAAGGATGTCTGGATTCGCGTTGTTTCAGCACCTTTCACAACCTAAATCAAGTCATCAATTCGAAAGCAGGATCTTTTGGGAAGGGTTGTGGCTGATTTTTTCCTTTCAGGAGATGAAACTTTTTCTTGACGATCGCTACGCACTATGCTATTTACCCGACTCACTATTGAACAGTACACGCCATGAGCACAGTTCCTCGGTAGCTCAGTTGGTAGAGCAGGTGGCTGTTAACCACCCTGTCGGGGGTTCGAGTCCCTCCCGAGGAGCCAGTTTAAGCCCGGTCAAATTGACCGGGCTTTTTTTTTACCTTCTCCCCTCCGTCCGGACTTCATGACCGGCATGCAGGACCAACCACACACTGCAACCCATTTTGCTGACGAAAAGCCGACCATGCATATCCCTTGACTTGCTTCTCGCTGGCAACAGTGGTAACACTCCGTTTTTCAGTTGAACCCCGTACCCTCTCGTTCTCCACTCCATTGATACAGCATGACCATGAACACCTACACCATAGGCATTGACACCGGCGGCACCTTTACTGATGCCGTTCTGCTGGATACCGAAACACAACAGGTTGTTTGCCAGGCCAAGGAACGAACCACCCATCATGACCTGAGCATCGGGGTAGCCAAGGCACTCTCCACCCTCTTGAAAGGGGACGTACCGCCTGCAGCCATCAATCGGATGACAGTTTCCACCACTCTGGCAACCAATGCTGTGGTTGAAGGTCATGGTGCGCGGGTCGCCCTTTTTGTTCTCGGCCATGTCCGCCATTTTAAGCTGCCTATCGTGGCCAATATCTTTCTCCCCGGGGGACACACCATCACCGGGGCAGAGGACCAGCCACTGGACATGGAAGAACTGATCGACACCCTCCAGGGGTTGCGCAAAGAAGCAGACAGCTATGCGGTATGCGGCGCGATGTCGATCAAAAACCCCACCCATGAGCTGGTTGTGGAAAAAGCCATTGCCCTCGTCGACCCCGAAAAACCGGTTTTCTGCTCCCATATGGTCTCCACCCATCCGGGAATGCTGGAACGGTCGGCAACGGCCTGCCTGCACGCCAAGCTGCAGCCGCTGATGGTAAAATTTCTTGCCTCCATCCAACGCTCCATGCTCACCCTTGGCCTTACCTGCCCGGTGACGATTGTCTGTGGCGATGCCACCGGTTCCTCCCTGGAGGATACCGTTGAGCGTGCCGCCCTGACCATGGCCTCCGGCCCTGCGGCAACTGCCAGGTTCGGAGCAACCGCTGAGCACGATACTGCACTGATCGTTGATATCGGCGGTACCACCACTGATATATGCCTGGTCAGGGAGGGCAAGCCCATGATGAGCAAGGAAGGATGCCGCATCGGCCGATGGCAGACCCATGTGGATGCAGTGGATATGTACACGGCCGCAGGCGGGGGAGACAGTCATATCAAGTGCGACAGCCATGGAAAGATCAGCATGCAGCCCTATCGTGTGCAGCCTTTGGCAGTGAGTCCCGATCTTCCTGACCCGCGAACATGGTTGAATTCCGAAAAGGACGCCTACCTGGTGCTGCCTTTGGAGAGTGTTGCCCCGGAGAAGCTCCAGGATCCGGTCATCAGCCACTTACAGGAGCACGGCCCCACCAGTCCCAGCCGACTGGAGGCAGCCACCGGTATTCAGGGGATTGCCCTGGAAAAAAAGCTCGAACGACTTGCTTACGAACAACATGTCATTCTGACCGGGTTTACCCCGACAGACGCTCTCCATGTCCTTGGCACCCTGGACATCGGCGACAGCACGGCCAGTAGGGCAGGGGCCGAGGCCCTGGCTGCTTTCACTGACATGCCCCCGGACGAATTCTGTCGACAGGCACTGGATACGGTAAGCCAGGCTATTGAGCAGATTATTCTCACCTACCTCATCCGCACAACCTGGTCCAACGAACAGGCGGCAACTGCCCTCAACAACCGGGACAACGAATTCTTCTCGGTCCGGTTCACCCTCAACCTGCCGATTATCGGCATTGGGGCGGCTGCCCGTTTTTTTCTCCCTGATATCGCACGGCGTCTGCAAACCACAGTATCCTTTCCGCAGCACTATGCGGTGGGCAATGCCATCGGCGCTGCCCTCATCGGAATGGAGCGGTAACCATGGTCGGGGTGGTGCACCTTTCGCCGCACTTGCATATATGCATATTCTGGCATCGGTAACCACTTGATAAATGACAGGCGACTCAACGGCGTTGCCGCCTTGTCCCTGCCGCGTTGCCCCTGAACGCTCATCAATAGGGCCTCATCAGCGACCCGGACCGGACAAAAAATTGACATTCCTCCTTCCGATCACCTTCCTCCTTGGCTGAAAATTTTCAACCAGTAGAAATCACAGCATAAAATATTTAACCTTTTTCTGGCCTGTATTCTGCATATTACTCTATTCCCATTATCCTGAACCTGTGACGTCTTACAGCCTGAGTTGAGGGCGACTGTCTGTTTTTAAGACAGTGAATGGCACGACTCTTCAAAACTCAGGCATACCCGCCAACCGGTGGGCATCTGAATACGGCACTGTTCACCGTTTTTCAATGCTCACGGATTCAGGACCATTGCATTCACCATGAAGAGGAATACACATGAAAATAAAAGAGATTGTCACCACCGGCTGCCTGGCCCTACTGCTCAGTTCACCGGCTATTGCCGATCAGGGAAGTTTCAGTGCGGGAGTCAAGGGAGGGACCCTCGGAGTCGGGGCAGAGGTCGACCTGGGGCTCAACGAGATGCTCCACCTGCGGGGCGGAGTGAATTATCTGACATTTTCCTTTGACTCCACCATTTCCAACATTGACTACGAGATGGAACCGGAATTTAAAAACGGTTCGCTGCTGCTGGACTGGTATCCGTTTGCAGGCGCCTTCCGGCTCACCGGCGGTGTCTTCATCAATAATAATGAAATCGACCTCACCGGCACTCCCCGAAAAGATACCCTACTCCAGGGGTATACCATCCCGGCTGAATACAGCATATACGAGTCGGCAATCGATTCAGTCAGGGTAAAGGGAACCGTGGAGTTCAATACCTTTGCCCCCTATGTTGGAATGGGGTGGAACAGTAACGTGGAAAAGACGCGAGGATGGGGGGTCTCGTTTGAGCTGGGTGTTCTTTTTCAGGGAAGTCCTACAGTCTCCACCCTGACGGCAACGGCTGCCCCGCCGCTGAACGCGTTGGCCAACACCCCGTTGGTCCTCGATGCTCTGGAGGAGGAGAAAAAAGCCATCGAGGATGACCTGGAGAATTTTCAGTACTATCCTGTAGCCAGCCTGATGCTCCATTACACCTTTTAGACTGCCTCACCCAGGATGACGGACAGTTCGGAGTACACCCCTCCGTAGAGAGTTCTCCGACCTGTCCGCTCCGGCCAGATGAGGACTTCCAGGTGGCGGTCGTACCGATACTGCTGCGCCAGAGCAACCGGAGTGAACCGTAACGCCTGAGGAATGAGCACTATCAGACGCAGATACCGCACTCGGAGCAGGCGTCCGGCAGATTCTGCAAAGTGGGCTTCACCGATCTTGCTGCCTGAGCTCTCCTTTCCACTCTTTACATTCACCGGCAATAGATTATTGTGCAGGAGAGATAAACACTTCGGTGTGACCGCCTCCACTTTTCCATGCATCCTGGTTACAGCGAGGCCATACCTTCCTCCCAACCAGTTGCCGGTAATGTGCACCCATGGAAGCATTTATCAATCAACTTGAAACATCGCTCGAGACATCGCTGCTGCTCTCAATGGCCATCGCCTATGCGGGCGGGTTGCTGGCCAGTCTCACCCCCTGCATCTACCCCATGATCCCGATTACCGCGGGGGTGGTGGGACACTCCAATGTCGGTGGTTCAAGACTCAAGGGGCTGCTGCTCTCCCTGACCTATGTTTTCGGGATGGCCCTTGCCTATGCGGGGCTTGGCATATTTGCTGCAGCTACCGGCCGTTTTTTCGGCACTGTCAACAGCCATCCGTTGACGTTTCTGATCGTCGGCAATATCATCCTGCTCTTTGGCCTGGGGATGCTTGAGGTATTTTCCATGCCCTACTTCTCCCATTCGATTACCGCCAAAAGCAGGGGCGTACCGGGTGTTTTTCTTGCCGGGGTCCTGTCGGCATTTGTCGCCGGGCCGTGTACTGCCCCGGTACTGGGAGTACTGCTTGCCTACGTGGCCACTACACAACACATCATGACCGGGGGGTTGCTGCTCTTTATTTTTTCCTTTGGAATGGGTACGATTCTTATTGTGGTCGGTACCTTTTCCAGCATTCTGACGGCAATACCGAAATCCGGCAACTGGATGAACATCATCAAAAAGGCCATGGGCGTCATTATGATCCTCCTGGCAGAATACTTTTTCGTCAAAGCCGGCATGCTGTTTCTTTAACCCTGCACGCAGTACAGACACACCAATTCACACCAAGAGGACTGCTCCATGCTCACACGTCGCACCGTCATTTTTCTCCTTGTTTTCCTTCTCGTCTGTCCGGGTTTTGCCGCAGGAGTGCAGCGCGGGCAAAAACTGTACCCCTTCGTCCACAAGGATTTGAACGGCAACCTGATCGACATGAAGGAGATCGTTGGCAAGAAACCGGTGATGCTGGTTTTCTGGGCTTCCTGGTGCCCCAACTGTAAAACCGAGGCGCCAAAGGTGAATGAGCTGGTGAAAAAATACCGCGATCAAGGCATGGAGTTTATTGGCATCAATATCGGTTTTAATGACTCCATGAGAAGGGCGCGTTCGTTTGTGAAAAAAACACAGATGGCCTACCCTACAATCTTTGACGACACCCATGCAATCACCCAGCGATATATGATCCAGGGTGTACCGACCATCCTGGTGGCTGACAGCAAGGGCATTGTCCAGTTCCGTAATTTCGGCACCCCTGAGATAACCGAAGAAAATTTTCAGCTATTGATGGGCAATAATTAACCCTCCAATGCCCGAGCCAGGGGAGAACCTCTCACGGCTCGTCCGCTTCGTCGACCACGGTGTAGGCCTGCTGCACTTCAGGAGGAATTGAGCGGGGTCTGCCGCTTTGAAGGTCGCAGAAAATGAATAGGGTCTCCGCCCGGGCGATGAGGGTATCGTCACTTGGCCGGTAAAATTTAAACCGACGCAGAGAGCGGAATTTTTGTATGTGAGCGACCCAGGTGTACACCTTCAACCGATCGCCCAGGTAACTGGAATGGAGGTATTCGATGGTATGTGTACGAATTATCCAGGTCGCGCCCAGCTCCACATACCGGTCGTAAGACCAGCCCAGGGATGCAGAATGGGCCATGGCCGCATCCTGCATCCACTGGACATAGCGCACGTTGTTCACATGTCCGTTGACATCGATGGCCGATGCATCGACCGTTATTTCGGTTTCGCCAATTGCTGACATCCCTATTGCTCACGTTCCAGGGTAAACCCCTGGAGATTGCGGCCTATGGCAGCATCCAGCCGTTGCTTGGCACGGTGATAGCCCACAAGAGCCTGTGCCAACCGGCCATAGGTTGCTGTCAGGTCCCGCTGAGCCTCGTTGAGGCGGACCAGGGAAGCCTCCCCGGCTTCGTACTCATTTTTAGCCAGGTCGCGGTTTTCCTCCACCAGCCCTACACTTTCACGCTGCAGCCGTACCTGTTCTTCAGCAGCCTCCAGCAGGGCGATATCCTGCCGTACCTCTGAGGCCACCTGGTTGCGAATATTCAGCAGGGAATACTGTGCTTCCCGTTTGGCCTGTTTGGCTTCGGCCAGACGAGCCTTATCCTCGCCCCCGGAAAAGAGGTTCCAGGCAAGATTGACCGCCACCGAGTTGCCAAGGTCGTCACCGGTCAAGGAAATGTCGCCCTGAGTGGCGCTATTCACCCCACCGACCAGCTGTACCGTCGGATAAAAGGGGGCTTGGGCAATGCCTTTTGCCGCCTCCGCCTGCTTGACATTCATCTCCTGGCGCAAAACATCCGGCCGCGCCTCCAGTGCCTCGGTGATGAGCTGCTCTGCATCATCCTGAAAATAGGCGACCGTGGAATCTCTGTCCAGCGACTCCAGCTCCACATGAGCGGGAAACGTTGCATCGGGCAGCCCCATCAGCGCGGCAAGCCCGTAACCGGCAGCTTCGAATTCACGCTGGTTAAGCATCAGGCTGGTTTCTGCCGAATTGAGCTGTACCTTGATATTGAGCACATCACCCCAGGGCCCGGCCCCTACGTCATACCGGTTCTGGGCATCCTCAAGCTGTCGAATGTAAAAATCCTTGTCTGCCCTGGCAATATCGACATTGGTCTGGGCCAGCTGAGCGTTCAAAAACGCCTCAGCTACCGCGTTGACCAGCAGTCTTCTGGCATCGACCAATCCTGCACGGTTACCCTCCTCATCATAGCGGGACCGCTCAATGTTGAATTTGCGGAAAAAGCCATCAAACAGCAACCAGGTAGCCTGCAGACCGACAGTGAAACTGTCCTCTGTCCTGTCCGCTTCCCCCCCGTATAGAGAGGATATAGCCTGATTGTACTCATAGGCACTGTCAGACAACCGCTCCTTCCGGCCTACACCGGTCAGATCGACACTGGGCCACCAGGCGGCCACCGCCTGACTGACCCGGGAGCGGGCCTGCTCCACCCTCGCCTGGGCCGCGACGATGTCGGGATTATCAAGGAGCGCGATTTGCTGCGCAGTTCGAAGATCCAGCACCTCTATCTCGTCGAGATCCTGGACAATTGAAACCTCTTCCGCTGCCCGCACCTGCATGCCTACCATGGACAGGCAGCAGACAACGGCCAGTATATAGCCTTTCATGTTTTCCTCCTGTAAATCACGTCACTCGACAGCCACCCACGGGACGTATATGCTGCCCGTTCGACACTGCTGCCGTAATTCAACTTTCGTTTGTCCATACCATGCGCTCCAGCTCAAGTCCAAGCCTTTTTCTGCAGCGCGCCTGACTGAAAAACACCAAAAAAGAAAATACATTTCAATGCATTGTCATCCTGTCGACCCTGCGCACTGCGCCTGGTTCCACCCCCTCCCTCGTTGGCCAGGCGCCGGTTCGTAATTTAGTCACCCCCCGCCGCATATCGTTGACAATAACCAGCAGACTGGGAATCAATACCAGGGTGAGCACGGTGGCAAAGATAACTCCTGCGGCCAGAGACAAGGCCATGGGAATCAGGAATTTAGCCTGCATATCGGTTTCCATGATCAGTGGGGCCAATCCGCCGACCGTAGAGAGCGTAGTGAGAAATATGGCCCGGAATCGTCTTTGTCCCGCCTGTTTCACCGCATCAATGAACGGCAGCCCCTCGGCGACGTTTTCATTGACCCGCTCGATGAGAACAATGGCATCGTTGACCACTACACCGGTCAGGGCAACCATGCCGAAGATCGACATCATGGACAGGTCATACCCCAGGACAAGGTGGCCGAAAACAGCGCCGATAATGCCAAAGGGGATAGTAAACAGAATGACCAGCGGCTGCAGGTAAGAACGGAAGATGGTGGCAATGATAACAAAGATACCGATGATGGCCAGAGGAAACGATACCTTGAGTGTGGAGAAGGATTCCCGCTCATTCTTTTTGGCCCCCTGCAGGGAGATCTTGACGCCAGGATAGGCTGCCATCAGCCCTGGAAAATAATCGCGGCTCAGCTCTGCAAAAATCTCGTTGGCATTAGCCCGATTGGCGTCCACCTCCGCAGTGACAGCTACCCGGCGCAGGCCATCAGTTCGGGTGATGGTGGAGTACCCTGGTGCGGTCTCCAGCTCAGCAACCGAAAGCAGAGGGATTTCGCTGCCATCAGGGGTACGGATCCGCAGGGCTTCAAAGCCGGCCATGGTGGTGCGTTCATCCCGGGTGTAGCGCACCTTGACCCGAATATCATCTTCACCCCGCTGCAGTCGAAAGGCCTCTTCACCAAAAAACGAGGCATTGATCTGCTCTGCCAGATCGCGGACTGTGAGCCCCAAGGGGCGGGCCTCGGGTTTCAGCTTCAGGCGCAGCTCATTTTTTCCCGGACTGAAATCCGAACGAATCTGAAAAACACCATCAAAGGTCTGTAATTTCTGCTGCAGGTTATCGGCAGCGGCATTGATAATCTCCAGGTCATCGCCCTGAAGCCATACCTCTATCTCCGCCCCGCCGGGGCCGGCTGAAAGTCCTTCAAAGGTGAGCGATTTGACCCCGGGAATGGTGCCGATCTCTTCTTCCCACCTGACCAGCAGATCGTTGGAGTGGATGCCCCGGTCCTCTGAGTTGAGTAGAAGAATCTGGACCGAGCCGAGATTGGGACCCACTCTGCCCATGGTATTGCTCAGGGTCTGCCCAACCAGGGAAAGCCGTTTTTTGATCATGGGCTCCCCGGTCAGGGTAGGCTGTGCCTCTGCCACCCTTAAAAAGGCCGCCTCTATACGTTCAAGCGCTTCCAGGGTCACCCCTGGCGGGGTACCGTCGGGAAACTCTACCGTCGAGGTGATGACAAAGCCATCGATCTTGGGAAAAACCTGGAACTTGACGAAACCTGCCTGCACCACTCCCAAGGTCAGGAGAAGAATGGCCAGAGCCGTTGCCAGCGAAACGTACCGCCAACGAAGGACATGATCCAGCATGCGCATATAGCGGCCACTTACAAAATGTTCCAAACCACGCTGCATATACTGCTGAAAGCCAAGCACCAATCGGCCGAGCAGGTGCTTCCCGGTGGCTGCCTGCCGTATATCGGGCAGGTGGCTGAGGTGAGCGGGCAGGAGGAAAAGACACTCAAGCAGGGAAATTAACAGACACGATATAACCACCGCCGGAAGGATGGCAATGAACTTGCCCATGACCCCGCCGACTTGGGAGAGCGGGAAAAAAGCGACTACCGAGGTGATAATCGCGGCAATAACCGGCATCGCCACTTCATGGACCCCGTCAACCGCTGCCCGAAGCGGTGGTTTGCCTTGCCGTCGATGAACATAGATCGACTCGCCCACCACAATCGCATCATCGACAACAATCCCCAGCACCATGATAAACCCGAACAGGGAAATCATGTTAATTGATTCGCCCATGAGCCAGAGCACAAAGAGACCGCCGGCAAGGGAAATGGGAATACCCAGCCCGGCCCAGAACGAAAGGCGCAGGTCAAGGTAAAGCCACAACAGAAAAAAGACCAGGCCCATCCCCAGGATGCCGTTGCGGGCAAGCAGGTTGATCCTGGCACGAAGGATTTCGGTGTTGTCGTAGAATTCGACCATGCTGGCTCCCGGTGGAAGCACCTGCTGCTTTTGGGCAACATAGTCACTCACGCCATTGGAGATTTCCAGCGAATCCTCCTCACTGGTCTTGAACACCATTACAAAGACTGAGGGCACCCCGTCAATCAGGGCACGGATCGGATCTTCCGTGAATCCATCGCGTACATTGGCCAGCCGACCGAGACGAACAATCTCCCCACCGCTGCCGGTGAGCACCACGATTCTGGACAACTCCTCACCGGTATACTTGCGGCCGACCGTACGCACTCTGATTTCTTCACCGCTGGTACGGATGATCCCGCCATGGAGATTCAGACTGGAGCGGCGAACGGCATTCGCCACCTGGGCAAAGGTCAGTCCGTACTCCTGCAGCCGCTCCTCTGCAACTTCAATGGATATCTCGTAATCCCTGGTGCCGAACACCTCCACCTGGGAGGTGCCGGGCAGGAGCTTGACTTCATCCTTGACCTGATTTGCCCAGCGCTTCAGCTGCTTTTCGCTCAGATCGCCGGAAAGTGCCAACATGGTGACCGACTCTCGCAGCAGGACCTCGTTAATCACCGGCTGTTCAGCGTCCACAGGAAAAGTGGAGATTGCATCAACCTTGGATTTGACATCATTGAGGACTTTGATCACGTCGTACCCGTCCTGCACCTCGATGGAGGCGGTGCCAACGTTTTCCGACGATGTGGTGGTAAACTGCTTGATCCCCTCCACTGACTCAAGCGCTTCCTCGATCTTGATACTGATCCCCTCTTCAACCTCTTCCGGGTCGGCGCCCGGGTAGGGTACCTCGATGGAAATCAGGTCCATGGAAAACTGAGGGAACGATTCACGCAGCATAGTGGCAATGGCAAGTGCTCCTGCAATAAACACCATCAACAACACTATATTGGCAAAAACCGTGTTCCCGGCAAAGGCGGCAAGAACCCTTTTCATCAGTTTACTCCCTGGCCGATACCTGGATTAAGGTATGTTCCAGCGGATCCACCAACCGGGTGGTAACCACTGTATCACCAGGCCGAAGGCCTGCTGCAATATAGGCATTGGGCCCCGCCATTCTGACCACGGTCACCGGAGTGCTGCGCAGACGGGACTCCACCACCCTGTATACGGACTGTTCCTGGGTCACCGCCTGCCTGGGAAGCTGACAGACATTTTTCAGCATCTTTGCCGGCACCTCTACCCGACAGAACATTCCCGCAACCAGGGGAAACGATTGATTGGTCTCCGGGTCCAGCTTGACGGCCACCACCAGGCTTCTTGTCGTGGGTTCAAAGCGCACGACCCGGTCAAGGGTTCCGCTGCCGGCAAGCGATTCACTGCTTTCAGTCCAGTGAATTCGACAGGCAACTGGCTGCAGTTGACCGAACCAGTTAACCGGACCGGGCTGACCGGCAGGTGCAAACTCCAGCCACTTTGCCGCTTCCCTGCTGTCCAGCGCGATTTCTATTTCCAGGCTGCGGTCGTCAACAATAGTTACCAGCTGTTTTCCTCCGGCGACATACTCCCCCTGCTCCACCATGACCTCCACCACTCTACAGGGAAAAGGCGCACGGATAATGCAACGCTCCCGCTGGAGTGCGGCAAGATCACGGTCCCTCTCCACCTGGCGAATCTGATTGGCAATCGTATTGACCGCCCGCTCCGCCTGTTCCACGATTGGCAGGGTGCCGACATTTTTTTCACGATACAGACCGCCCAGCCGGTCAAACTCCTTTGTGGCGAGAACAAAGTCGCGGCGTAATACCTCCAGCCTTGCCAGGGCAGTATCATAGGCAATGGCATACTCCCGCTGGTCAAGGGTGAAAAGGACAGCTCCCTCTTCAATGAGTCTGCCCGTTTCCAGCGGCTCGTAGGTAGTAATAATTCTTCCCGCCACTTCGGTTGAGAGCACCACCGAGGTGACTGGCTGAAGCTCGCCATATCCCTCCAGGGTTACGCGGTAGTCAGCGGGCTGCACCTCCACCACTTCCACGGCCAGTGCCTTTTCCTGCTTGCTTACCTGTCGGGGCGGCTGCTTCAGCCGTTTCAATCCTGCAAAACCGCCTATCCCAACCCCGAGAATGAGGAGCACGAAAAAAACCCGAAGAAAAATTGATGGTGAGCGTTCTTGGTTATTCGCCATGATAGGTACCTTCAACGGTTACTTGTCGATTTGCTGTTGACGCTGTGCCAATACTTTTTCCACGCTCATCAATACTTCTTCCCATTTGCGCGCTATGTCCGGGCCGACATCGTCCAGCAGTCGGGTAAAGACCTGCAGTACCCGTTCCTCCATCGCATCAAGACAGGCCTCTTCATTAGGACTCACCTGGATGACCACCTTTCGCCGATCCTGCGGCGAACGATCCCGAATCAAGAGTTTCCGCTCCACCAGCTTATCCACCATCACGGAGACCGAAGGTGGCGAAACCCCCAGCTTTGCAGCAAGTTCCTTGACCGTCATCTCCCGATGATGACGAACAGTCATCAACAACTTGAATTGAGATACGGACAACTCCAGCGGTCCGCCACACGCCTGCGCGGTCTCCAATTGGGCAATGGTGGAAAAAATATGATGCTGCACCAACTTGCCCACCCTGAAGATATACCTGGCCTGTTCACCGGTCCCTCGCTGCACTGTCCCCCTCCTGATCCTTAAATGCTATAATAATTAGAATGCCTAATTATTAACCTAGGCACTTTCTGTCAACCTTTTTCCCATTGCGCTGCAAAAGTCCTCTGCCGCTCGCATTGGCCTTGACATTTGCGCCGCCATTTGGTCAGAACAACCGGTTCATCCTTCATCTTCGGTTTTTTCCCCGGCCCCATGAAAAAAAGCAACCTTCACCTGCTTGAAGCACTCCTCCAGCTCCGCATGACAGGGCCGATTATCCTCGCCCAGATTGCCCAGACCGCCATGGGCTTTGTCGATACGGTCATGGCCGGCAGGGTGAGTCCTGTCGACCTGGCTGCTGTGGCGGTTGGATCATCAATATTTTTTCCGCTGTTTCTGTTCATGGTCGGCCTGCTTTCCGCTGTCATGCCCCTTGTCGCTCAGGCCCACGGCAGGGATGATCAGCAGGGGATCTGCACTTCCATTCAGCAGGGCATGATCATTGGCATGGCCACAGGGATCCTAATGATGGGACTGTTGCTGTCCATTTCCCCTGTCCTTGTCTGGATGGATGTTGACCCTGCAGTCGTCCCCCTTACCGAAAGGTACCTTTTTGCCGTCTCCCTGGGATTCCCGGCAATTGGCGTTTTCCTGGCGCTACGCAACGGCGGGGACGGCTTTTCACAGCCGAGACTCTCTATGTTTGCCGGTTTTTTGGGGCTTGCAGCAAACATCATTGCCAACTATCTATTTATTTATGGGAAGTTGGGATTGCCGGCCATGGGAGGGGTCGGGTGCGGATGGGCAACGTCCCTCTCCATGACGGTCATGCTGGGCGCAATGGCATTGATGCTCAATCGTCATCCTGCAACCGCAGCCATCGGCCTGTTTCGTTTTCGCAGGCACCTCTCGGTCGGTATGCCTACCCTGCTGTTGCTCGGGCTACCCATCGGCTTGGCATTGTTTGTCGAATGTTCCATCTTTTCGGTGATCGCCCTGCTCATCTCGCGCCTGGGTGCTGAAACCGTAGCTGCACATCAGATAGCATTGAACTTTTCCGGCCTGCTGTTCATGATCCCCTACAGTCTGGGCACAGCACTGACCGTACGTGTAGGGTTTACCATCGGCAGAAATCAGTTCAGGCGCCTGCGGCGGGTAGTGTACAGCGGACTGACCGTTGCCGCCTGCTGTGCGGTGCTTACCTGCATCTTAATTATACTCTGCGCCGACCTGATCGCGGCAATGTATACCCCAGCTCCTCAGGTACAGGCCGTGGCGGCAACCCTGATGATCTATGCGGCTGTTTTTCAACTCCCTGATGCCGTTCAAATCAATTGTGCCGGAGCCTTACGCGGGTTCAAGGATACCAGGGTACCGATGGTGTTGATGATTGTCGCGTATTGGGGGATCGGTCTGCCCATCGGTTACCTGCTTGGATTGGGCGGGGTGGGTGGCAGGGAACAGGGCCCTGAGGGATTCTGGATCGGCCTGATATGCGGCTTAACCGCATCAGCGCTCCTGCTCGGCAGAAGGCTTATTCTTCTTTTGCGGCGAACATCACTGCCCCGGGGCGAATACTCGCCCCGACGCAGGAAAGAAAAACTAAGCGAAACAGCCCGGATGCCTCCTCAATAAAGTTGTTCTCAGGCCAGGGCACAAGCCGCGCAGCTGGAATAAACTACCGCAAATAGCTCGTGCCGCAGAGCCAACGGAAAAATCCGGCCTGGACAGGACAGGTCAGTACAACCCGTCCACCACCTCCAAGCACATGTCTGCCTTGTTGAGGGTATAGAGGTGAACCCCCGGCGCTCCGCCTTCCAAGAGTTCCTTGACCTGTTGTTTGGCATAGGCCACCCCAATCTTATATACGGCAGCATTCCCTCCCTCCTCGTTGGCCTTGATAAGGGCATTGATCAGCTGGCCGGGAACGCGGGCATTGCACATCTGCAGGATAAACCGCAGTGATCCCATGTTGCGTATAGGAAGTACCCCGGGAATAATGGGCACGGTGACCTCTCGCTTTCGAAGACGTTCAACATAGTCAAAATAGACTCGATTATCAAAATAGAGCTGGGTAATCACAAAATCCGCACCGCTGGCGACCTTGGTTTCCATAACCTCCAGATCGTGATGAATGGAGGTGGATTCCGGATGCGCCTCTGGAAAACCGGCCACCCCAATGGAAAGCTGCGGATATTTGCGGCGCACATAGGCTATCAGGTCTGTGGCATGGGGAAAGGTTGCAAACAGCTCACTGTCCTTGCCGGTGAAGTCGCCGGGACGATCACCGCGCAGGGCCAGTACGTTCTCAATACCGAGCCGGGGCAACGCATCGAGGAAACTGTCAATCCTGTCTTCATTGGCAGCAACACCGGTCAGGTGGGGCATAACCTCAAACCCGCATTGCTCGATCAGTTGTTCGCATATCTCCAGGGTGTTGTTTTGGGTGGATCCACCGGCACCGTAGGTGACAGAAACGAACGAAGGGCGCAATGCCTTCAGCCTGGTTGCGATATCGAGAAATTGCGGCCACTCCTGCTGGGATTTCGGGGGGAAAAATTCCAGCGAAACTCGTGGCTCGGAATTTTCTACAATGTCAGGTATACGCATAACTCCTCCATATAGTTACATAAATCGACAGAGAATGCCGATTGATACCATTTCTTCTCTATTGGTGACCGAGCGCTCGTCCGATGCGACGGGCACTGCTCTAGGCAGAGTACATGGGGCAGACAAGGGGAAAAAAGGAACACTGCGGGATATATACGGCAAGCCCTGAAAACAGGCTTTATGAAAAAGCGACAAGAAAAGAGAAAAAATATATAAAACCGAAAAAAGATTTTACAAATTCATCAAAATTTTCTAAGAACTCAGCTGATAAGAGTCTCCGCATCCGGAATAATGGAAAAAGGAACGTGACAAAACAACAGGCAATCAAAATACTGATGCTCAGCCCCTGTTACTGGCTGCTTGATCCGCCTGCTCGCAAAGAGCTGGTCACAGAGTACTGTGCTCAGTATGCCACTGCCGCCACAGACCTGGCTGACTCAACAGTCAAACAAACGGCTTCACCGGCTGATAGCAGCAACGGCACCATCAGCTAGCCAAGCGAAAAGCTCCCTCGCTCACCTTTTTTATCACCAACCACCCACTCAATCTCCAGTTCCAGTTTTTTCTTGGTCCGCTTCTTTCCCTCTTCTTTTTCCGCCTTTATTTCCAATTCAACCGTGGCCGGCAGATTGAGCACCACCTCTTTTTTTCCCTGCTGCAGTATTACTTGTTGCGCTTCCACCTTTTCCGCCAGCTGACGTAAAAAATCTGCAACATTGCCCACACTGCGTTTTTCTTCGATCTTAAAAAGAACAGTTTCCTTTCCCATTGCACTCTCCTTGCACACTGGTGCGTATGTTTTCAGGATTTTTATCTTTTATAAGACAGATACAAGCCGTTGACAACCTGCAGGTTACTTCCGTTTGCGCGGCCTCACCCCCCAAAGCGGGTCATCGCCGAATCGTTCCAGCCACCACTCCTCCGGATTGTACGCATCCGGTTCCCCCTGTTTGGGCCGAACAAGGGGAAATCGATATTCTGCACAGTACTCCATCAGCTGCTCATAGGCTGCAGTCAACTGATACATTTTTTCGCTGTCCGCCTCCCCTTTACCGGATGCACCATCTGGATGATACCGTTTACTGAGCCGGTGATAGGAGCGCTTGATCTCGGCCAGGGTGGCATCTTCCCCCAGCTGAAGCGTATCTCTGGCTTTTTCAATTATCGCCCATTTGTTTCCGTTCATCCCCTACACGCTCTTTTTCTTCCAGCTTTTTTCCGTACCGGTCAGCAGACGCCCAATATTCTGGTAGTGCTTGGCCCACACCAAAGCAACAATAACGCTGGCAAGCGCTACCTTCCATGATGGTGCATCAAGCAACAACAGCAGAATAACCGCACTGGCCGAACCGAGCAGGGACCCCAGAGAGACAAACCCGGATAAATAGACGGCGGCAACAAAAACCAGGAGACAGCCGATAATCACCATAGGCGACAGAAACAGGAAAAGCCCCAGGGACGTGGCAACCCCTTTTCCGCCCTTGAACTTCAAGTATACCGGAAACATATGACCGACAACGGTTGCCGCCCCACTCAAGGCCATTACCAGGTTGGCATTGGTTTTGCCCTCCATCAAGACAGCCACCACGTATATGGGCAGGAATCCTTTGAGTACATCCAAGACGAGAGTCAGGGCGCCGAGCTTTTTTCCCAGCAGCCGGGTCACATTGGTTGCACCTATATTTTTACTCCCCTGCTCACGAATATCGATGCCTGATCGGTGGGACAGCACCAGACCGAAAGGGATAGCCCCCACACAATAGGCAAGCAGGACATACAGCAATTCAATCACACTCATGCTCTTGTAACTTCCTGGTTAAATGGTCAGGCAGCGCTCTTGCACCTGCTACCCCTTGTTGTGTTTGAGCACCAGCTCCAACTCGCAAGCTGCTGCATAGGCAGCGATCTCCTCCTGCAGCGCCTGAACGTAAGGACAGTCGACCACCGCCAGCAAGGCTCCGCGCAATCGCTGAGCGCTTACCTTGCCCTCCCCGTCGAGGACCGGTTCCACTATATAAGGAAAAATCTGCGGCCTGCGACAGACCTCCGGACGCACGGGATAGACGCGGCAACGGCCGTTTTCCGGCTCAAGGTTCGGACAACGGCTGTCGGTTGGCAGGATCAGGCTCCACCCCGTCTGCCAATGGATAAGGGCAGCGGTCTCTCGTTGGTAGAAAGCGGTCCCCTCAACCTGCAGAGGAGGCGTATCCATGGAACGGCTCCGTCCTGAAGCCGGAGTAGCCACCTGCCGGACGGCAAAAAGGTCTTTTTCTTCCGCCTGCAGGGGAATCTCAAAAAATGCCTGCTGCATGCCTTGCTCCGGTCCGATGCAGCACAGGCTGCACCCGCACGGAGCACACAGCAGGCTGTTAATTGTTTCCAGCTCCCTGGTCAGAATCTGCTGGTTGGCCAGAGCAATGGCGGCCGTGCTCCTTTCGATACGCTCCCCTGCCTCGTTAATCACCGGCAGAGGCAGCTCCGCACCGTTATGCACCGCCAACAACCAGTCCAGCTGGTCTATATACGGTGCAAGCAATTCAGCCGGCCGCTCATAGTTGGCATACTCGGTCTCAATCGGTGCGGGAAGCTGATCAATAATCTCGGCAGCCGTTGAAAAATCACCGGTAGAGAGAAAAAATTCGACCATGGTCGCCAGCGGGAGAACCGGTTTGCGCAACAGCGCCAGCCCCTGATGTAATTGTTCCTTTTCCACGATTGACTCTTGTTGCTTGTTTGCTGGGGGTCCAACCCTACACAATTAGGGAACGAATAACAAGTAGCGGGGTTCACCCGGACGACGGTTTCTCTACGCTTTACAGTACAGACGAAAATGATTACATATACGGCACAACAGGATGGCAGGCAAGCCTGTTATTGTATCCTGCAGGAAAAGCACTGCCCGAGTAGTTACCTATTCCCCACAGACGTATGGCAATCAGAGAAATTATTACTTATC
The DNA here is from genome assembly GCF_055398265.1 of Desulfogranum aggregans. Lineage (NCBI taxonomy): Bacteria > Pseudomonadati > Thermodesulfobacteriota > Desulfobulbia > Desulfobulbales > Desulfobulbaceae > Desulfogranum > Desulfogranum aggregans. The sequence goes on from NZ_AP042447.1 coordinate 2,977,536, forward strand.
CACATCCGGTTTTACGCGAAGAGGCCAAAAAAGTAACGGCCTTTGATGAAGAGCTGCAGACCCTCATTCACGACATGAGCGAGACCATGTACGACGCTCCTGGCGTAGGGCTGGCAGCTAACCAGATCGCGGTAGCCAGGCAGGTTATCGTTGTAGACCGCAGTGAAAACCAGCAGGAAAGAAAATTCATCGCCCTTATCAACCCGGTTATCAGCGACGGTGAGGGCAGTGTACTTGATGACGAGGGGTGTTTGAGCGTTCTGGAGTACACTGCAAAGGTCAAGCGATTCCAGAAAATTCACGTAACCGCGCAGGACCCTGACGGCAAGCCTCTAGAGTTTGACGCAGAAGACCGTTTTGCCCGCATCATTCAGCATGAGGTGGACCACCTCCGGGGGACCCTTTTTATCGACAGAATCTCCTCCCTCAAGCGGACGCTGTATAAAAAGAAGCTGAAAAAAATGCTGCATAGCCAGGAGTAATCCGCACCATTAACAGCGTATCCCTGCCCTTAAACGAATGTAACCACCACCCTCTAGCTCCGCTGCCCTATGACCACTCCATTACGCATCCTCTTCATGGGTACCCCTGACTTTGCGGTCCCGTCCCTTCAGGCGCTTATTAGCGGACCGGAACAGGTGGTTGCGGTTGTCTGTCAGCCGGACCGAAAAAAAGGCAGGGGAAGAAAACTGCTGCCGCCGCCGGTAAAAAAAACGGCTGTGGAAGCTGGTCTGCCGGTGCTGCAGCCGGAAAATATCAGGACTGACGCTTTTCGAGCGCAGGTGGGAGCACTTCGACCCGACCTGATCATCGTGGTTGCCTACGGAAAAATCCTCCCCCCAGCCCTGCTCAGCCTGCCGCCCATGGGTGCCATCAACGTGCACGGTTCCCTGTTGCCGAAGTACCGGGGCGCTGCCCCTATTCAATGGGCGGTCCTCAACGGGGAGCAGCAAACAGGCGTAACCATTATGCAGATGGATGAAGGAATGGATACTGGAGATATTCTCTATCCGGTTGCGATCCCCATCAAGGAGAACGATACCGCTGGCACCCTTTTTGACAAATTGGCGGCTTTAGGCGGTCAGGCCTTGGCCGAGGCCCTTGAACTGCTGAAGAAGGGAGCGCTCACCCCTCAACCTCAAAACGATGCAGGTGCCTCGCATGCCCCGATGCTGACCAAGGAACAGGGACATATCGACTGGAACCAGCCGGCGGAACGCATCCACTGTACCATTCGCGGACTCGACCCGTGGCCCTCGGCCTACGGTTTTATCCACCAGAAGCGATTTCGCTTTTTCGCGCCAGAAGTCGTTCACAAGGCAGCCGCCGAACCTCCAGGAACGGTTTGCAGGGCAGATGACCAGGGACTGCTTGTCGCCACGGGCAAGGACTATATCCGCATTCGGGAGATTCAGCCGGAAGGGAAAAAACGAATGACCGTTCAAGCCTGTCTTTGCGGGACCCCCATTGTCCCCGGTGATACCGTCTCATGATGCGTTGCCTCTACCTTGACTGTTTTTCCGGGGTGAGCGGCAACATGCTCCTTGGTGCCCTGGTGGACGCTGGGGTTCCCGAGCCCTTTCTGCACGCGACCCTCCACAGCCTTGACCTCGACGGGTACGCCCTCAGGTGCGAACAGGTCCGCATAAACGGCTTTGCCGCCCGCAGAGTCACCGTGGCTGCAGATGAACAGCACCCCCACCGCCACCTGGCGGATATCGTCGCTATTCTTCGCCGATCTTCTCTGGAGCAGACCATCATCGACCAGGCAATCGCGGTCTTTACCCGTCTTGCTCGTGCCGAGGCAGCGGTCCACGGCACCACCCTTGATGCCATCCACTTCCATGAAGTGGGGGCAGTCGATGCCATAGTGGATATCGTTGGCACCGTCGCCGGCTTGCACTACCTTGCACCCACGACCATCACCTGTTCTCCCCTGCCCATGCCTGGAGGATGGGTCAATTGCGACCATGGGGACATCCCATTGCCGGCACCGGCTGTGTGTACGCTGCTCAAGGATATCCCGGTGTATGGCGTACCGCTTGAGCAGGAGCTGGTTACCCCCACCGGGGCCGCGCTAGTGGCCGAACTGTCCTCTGCCTTCGGGCCGATGCCCTCCATGATCCTGAAGACCACCGCCTATGGCGCGGGTACCATGGAACGTGCCGACGGCCGCCCCAACCTGCTACGATTGCAGATCGGCCACCCGCCTACCGGACAGGAAGCTCAGCAGGTCGATGTGCTCGATACCCATATTGATGACTGGAATCCGGAACTGTGGCCACATGTAAGCGAGCTGCTGATGGAGGCCGGTGCACTGGATGTCAGCCTCATACCGATGCAGATGAAAAAAGGCCGCCCCGGATTTCTGCTCCGAGTGATCTGTGACCCGTCGGTCACCCCCCGGATCCACCAGTGCCTGTTTGAGGAAACCAGCACCAGCGGCATCCGCTGCCGCAGGGAATCCCGTTTTACCTTGAGCCGTGAAGCGACCACTGTTTCGACCCCGTGGGGACCGGTCCAGGCCAAGCGCATCCAACGGCCTGGCTCAACGGAAATTGTTCCAGAATTTGAGGCCTGCAGACAACTTGCCCGCCTCCACCGGATACCGCTGCAGCAGATCTATGCTGCCATTCGCTCTCACCAGAACACACCCTGAGCGTGGAAGAGTAAATGGATAAATTGTTCATGTTCATCGCCACTGGAGCGTACAGTGGATATCTCCCCAAGGCACCCGGCACCTGGGGATCAGCTCTAGGGGTTGGCCTGTGGTTGTTCCTCGGTCGCCTTCCTTTGCCGACCTATGGTGCTATCGTCATCCTCTTGTTCCTCCTGGGCGTTTTTTCTGCAGGAGCAGCGGAAAAAATTGTCGACCACGGCGATCCCGGACTAGTGGTGATCGACGAGGTGGTCGGACAGCTCATCGCCCTGGCAACGATCCCCATGCAACCGGTACCGGTCATTCTCGGATTTCTCCTGTTTCGCCTGTTTGACATCCTCAAGCCTTTTCCGGTAGGTTGGCTGGATCAGCATCTCCACGGAGGGTTGGGCATTATGCTTGATGACGTCATCGCCGGGCTCTATGCCCTGCTGGTATTGAAAATCGGCCTTTTTCTCTTCGGCGCCTGACTGGTCGGCAGGAATGCAGCACATGACGGGGATCATCGATTTTCACACCCATGCCTTTGCCGATGCCATCGCCGCAAGGGCCATCACCTCACTTGAGCAAAGCGGCAATATTACCGCCTTTCACAACGGCACCATCGCCGGCCTCCTCCGCTCCATGGATCGGGCAGCCATATCGGCATCAGTAATTTGCTCCATTGCCACCCGCCCTCAGCAGTATCAACCGATCCTTGACTGGTCAAAGGCCATACGCTCCGAACGCATCATTCCCCTGCCATCCCTTCATCCGGCTGATCCGTTGGCCATTGAGCGGTTACAGGAAATTCATGCTCTCGGCTTCATTGGGATAAAGTTGCATCCCTACTACCAGGATTTCTTCCTTGACGATCAGCAACTCCTACCGCTTTACCGTGCGGCGGCCAAACTGGGCCTGCTGGTGGTTGTTCACACTGGCTTTGACATTGCCTACCCGCGCATACGCCGGTGCGATCCATGTCGGGTCATCAATATACTCGAGACACTGCCCGAGTTGCGTCTCATCACCACTCACTTGGGCGGCTGGGATGATTGGGAAGAGGTTCGCACGCGCCTTATCGGCAGGCCGGTCTACATGGAATTGTCCCTAGCCCTGGATTTTTTGGAGCCTGAGCTGGTGCGCCGCCTGCTGCTGGCCCACCCCACAGAATACCTGCTTTTCGGCTCCGACGCCCCATGGTCGGATCAGCAGGCAAGCCTGGACAAACTGCGGCAACTCGAGCTTCCGTCGCAGGTATTTGCTGCAATTACTGAAGAAAATGCCGCCAGGTTGCTAGGTGGCAAAGGGTAGGAAAAAGAAAAGGTGAGAAAAAAATAGGCCCGTTTAAGGGGTGGCAGCTCCTGTAGCCAGGCGCTGCCACCAGGTCGCAATCAGCTCAGGGCGTTGCTGATACGTTCCATGGCCTTTTTGACATTTTCTCGTGAGTTAAAGGCGGAAATTCGAATATAGCCCTGGCCGCAACGGCCGAATCCTGCACCTGGCGTGCATACTACACCTGCTTTATTCAGGAGCAGGTCAAAAAAATCCCAGGAGTCACGGTCACCCCATACCCAGATGTAAGGTGAATTGTCTCCGCCTACATAGGTAAATCCTAATTGGGTGATGGCGTTGCCGATAATTTTGGCATTGTCCAGGTAGCCGTCAATCAGGGCGGTAGTCTGTTGCTTGCCCTCAGCGGTGAAAGCGGCCTCAGCCGCACGCTGGACTGGGTAACTGACACCATTGAACTTGGTGCAGTGGCGACGGTTCCACAGGGAATGAAGCGAGTGACTGGCGCCATTGCTGTCATAGCCCATGCATTCTTTGGGCACAACGGTGTAGGCGCAACGGGTGCCGGTGAAACCGGCGGTTTTAGAGAGGCTGCGCAGTTCGATCGCCACTTCTCTGGCCCCTTCAATCTCATAAATGGAATGGGGCAGGCTGTCATCACGGATAAAGGCCTCATAGGCGGCATCATAGAGGATCAACGCCTTGTTCTCTCGAGCATAGTCAACCCAGGTCTTCAACTGCTCCTTGGTAATGGTTGACCCGGTAGGATTGTTGGGAAAGCAAAGGTATATCAGGTCAACAGGCTCTTTAGGCAGGTCAGGCACATAATTGTTTTCACGGGTGGACTCGAGGTAGACGATCCCGTCGTAGCGGTCATCGTTAAACCCGCCGGTACGGCCAGCCATGACATTGGTATCCAGATAGACCGGATAGACCGGATCCGGAATGGCCACCCGTGCATCAACCGCGAAAATCTCCTGTATATTTCCCGAATCACACTTAGCGCCATCAGAAACAAAGATCTCGTCGGCCTCAATCGCTGCTCCTCGGGCCTGAAAATCGTTGGCAGCAATGGCTTCACGAAGAAACGCGTACCCCTGCTCCGGGCCATAACCGTGGAAACCGGCCTCGGTGGCCATTTCATCAACAGCTGCATGAAAGGCTTTGATACAGGCATCAGGCAAAGGGTTGGTCACATCACCGATTCCGAGCTTGATCACGTCCTTGTCCGGATTATTTTCCTGGAATGCATTCACCCGCTTGGCAATATTGGAAAAAAGGTACGATGCCTGGAGTTTGAGGTAGTGTTCGTTGATCTTGATCATGAAAAAGGTCCTGTAGTTGATTCGTCTTTCACTTCACTTAAGGGTCAAAGGTTTACTTCCACGTGATCACCGAAATCATAGCCATCGGTGGACAGGTCGTAGTCCATTCTCCCTCCCTTGAGGGTAAAATCCGGTCCCTGCAGCTCTACTGCTCCCGGACTGACAGCCATTTTTGTGTCGTCGTAGTAATGCAGGAGATCGGTGTAGAGCACTTCCTGGCTTTGCGGTCTGCTGATCACCACGTCATCGATAAGCACCAGGTGGCGATCGTTGAGAAGATACTTCCCCCTTCGGCTGACAATGTGCGTCGGCGGGCGATCTTTGCCGATATAGGTTGCATCGACCTCCACCATTTCGATCACCCGATCGTTCTTGCCGGTTTGGGCTCGTTCGGCCTTGATCAACCACTCCTCCTTGCCGTTGCTGGAGAGGGTAAGGGTTACCGCGTCCATCAGGAAATTCTGCTCATTTTGGATCGCGGACACGGCTTTGTTCTGATCAAAGTCCCCACGAGGGCGCAGAAAGTCCGCCACCGCCGGTTGCCAGAGCGGGCTGGTGACAAAGAGGGCAAGCGGGACGATCCAGAGCAGATCACGCGGTTTTCTTCTCATCGGTCAAACCTGGCAAACATCTGTTTGTAAGTTCCCTGAGCCTCCATGATGAGCTCGCAGACCTCACGTACGGCACCTGCTCCGCCGTGGCATGTGCAGGTATAGTGCGCTCGCTGGCGGATTTCAGCCACAGCGTTGGCAGGGGCGGCGGCAAAGCCGACCCGGTTCAGCAGGGGGAGATCCACCCAGTCATCGCCCATGTAGGCGGTATGCATGGGGCGCAAACCGGTTTTTTTCAATACATCCTCGTACGCCGAAAGCTTGTCGAATTTTCCCTGGTACACATGGGCCAGCTTGAGTTCCTCGGCTCGTCGGCTAACGATAGTTGAATTCCGAGCGGTTATCAACCCCACTTCAACGCCGCTCTCCTGCAGTAGCCTGAGCCCCAGCCCGTCTTGGGTATTGAAAATTTTGGACTCTTCACCACTGCCTGCATAGACAAGCGAACCGTCGGTCAGCACCCCATCAACATCCAACAGCAGCAGCTTCACCTTCTGCGCCATCGGCAAGGCCTCCTGCCACTGGCGGCTTCGTTCAATTACAATTTTTTTCTGCATAGCTCGTGTCCGCAGGGCTTCAGTCAGTTGGCAATCGGTGGGATATTCGCCCGGCACCTCCGGCGCGCACCCGTCAAGACGCATCGGTCGCCCCCGTGGCTGCACGGATACGCAGCAACTCCTTGAGCAACGATTCAACCCGGTCAAGGGGCATGGAATTTGGTCCGTCGCAAAGCGCCTTGTCCGGGTCGGGATGCACTTCCATAAATAATCCATCAATGCCCGCAGCCACTGCAGCTCTGGTCAGGGGAGCAATGAAATCCCGTTGACCGCTCGAAGCACCTCCAGCTCCGCCGGGCAACTGCACAGAATGGGTTGCATCAAATACCACCGGGCAGCCAAAGGCACGCATCACAGGCAGGGAACGCATGTCCACCACCAGGTTATTGTAACCGAAACTGGCTCCCCGCTCGGTCAGCAGAATCCTGTCGCAGCCGCCGCCGCGAAGCTTGTTGACCACATTTTCCATCTCCCACGGGCTGACAAACTGCCCTTTTTTCACATTCACCACCTTGCCGGTTTTGGCTGCCGCAAGCAGCAGATCGGTTTGTCGGCAGAGAAAAGCAGGTATCTGCAGGATATCCAGACATTCGGCAGCAAGCGCCGCCTGCGCCGGCTCATGAATATCGGAAACCACAGGGATTTCAAGTTCCTCCCGAATTCGACCCAATTCCTGCAGTCCCTGCTCCAGTCCAGGTCCGCGAAAGGATCCCAGAGAGGTGCGGTTAGCCTTGTCGAAGGAGGCTTTGAACACGTAAGGAATACCGAGTCGGGCGGTTATCGACCGCATTTCTCCGGCGATTTCCCGCGCCATTTCAACCGATTCCAGCACGCAGGGCCCTGCCATCAGGACCAGGGGATGGCCCGAGCCGATAAAGATCGTCTCGCCCCTTTCGGTGGGTAAAGCAATAGCTCGCATAGCGTTTTCTTCCCTTGAGCGGGATGTTGATTACTGTTTGTTTTCCAGGGCGGCCTTGATAAACGCCTTGAAAAGAGGATGGGGGCGCATCGGCTTGGATTGAAACTCCGGATGGAACTGGCAGCCAACAAACCACGGATGATCAACAATCTCGATTATCTCAACCAGGGTTTCATCAGGAGAGGTGCCGCTGACCACTAGGCCGGCCTGTTCAAGCTGTTCGCGATAGAGGTTATTGAACTCGTACCGATGGCGATGGCGCTCGCTGATATCTTCCAGCTGATAGGCTTGCGCTGCCCGAGTGCCTTCCACCAGCACGCAAGGATAGGCGCCCAGTCGCAGGGTACCGCCCATATCCGAATTCTCGTCTCTGGTCTCGGTTTTTCCACTGCGAAAATCATACCATTCCGTCATCAGATAGATGACCGGATGCGGCGTACTGCTATCGAACTCCACGGAATGAGCATCGGCAATACCTGCTATGTTGCGCGCAAACTCAACAACCGCCAGTTGCATCCCGAGGCATATACCGAAAAAAGGCACTTTATTTTCCCGGGCATAGGTGATCGAACGGATCTTCCCTTCCATGCCGCGGCTCCCGAAACCGCCCGGCACCAGAATGCCGTCACATTTCCCCAGACTGGAATCATCGGGGCTTTTTTCCAACTGATCGGCGCTGATGTACTCGAGCTCGACCTTGGTATCATTGGCTATTCCGCCATGGATCAGGGCTTCGTGAAGACTCTTGTAGGATTCGGTCAGGTCAACATATTTGCCGGTAATCCCGATGGTGACGGTATGTTTGGGGTGTTTGATCTTATAGACCAGTTCCTCCCATGGTTTGATATTGGGTGCGCCGGTCCAGATACCGAGCTTTTCCAGAATACGGTCATCCACGCCCTCGGCGTGGAGCTTGAGCGGCACCTCGTAGATATTATCAACATCAACCGCAGAAATTACCGAGCTTGCCTCAACATTACAAAACAGTGCTATTTTGCGTTTCAGATCATTATCAAGCGGGTTTTCTGTTCGGCACATGAGAATATCCGGCTGGATGCCTGAGGCAAGCAACTCTTTTACCGAATGCTGGGTCGGCTTGGTTTTGACCTCGCCGGCGGTCCTGATATACGGGACCAGGGTAAGGTGAATAAACAGGGAATATTCCCGCCCCAGTTCGGCTCGCAGCTGGCGGATCGCCTCGATAAAAGGTAATCCTTCAATATCCCCCACAGTTCCGCCGATCTCGATTATGGCAATATCAGCCAGTCCGTCAAGCTGCAGGACCGCATCCTTTATTTCGTCGGTGATGTGGGGAATAACCTGCACCGTCCCGCCAAGATACTCACCGCGACGCTCCTTCATGATTACCGAGTGGTAAATTCGCCCGGAAGTATAGTTGTTTTTCTGCGCCATGACCGCATTGGTGTAGCGCTCGTAATGCCCCATATCAAGGTCAGTCTCCGCACCATCGTCGGTAACATATACTTCCCCATGCTGAAAAGGGTTCATGGTTCCGGGATCGACGTTGATATAGGGATCCAGTTTCTGAAAGGTCACGGTCATACCCCGCGACTCGAGGAGAGAGCCAATAGCGGCGGCAGACAATCCTTTGCCGAGAGAGGAGAGGACACCGCCGGTAATAAAAATAAATTTCGTTTTTTTGCTCAGAGGTTTCTTCATTCATTCACCTGGTTGTTCTGGGAGGGGGAAAATATGTCAGCCGGCGGCTGTCTTTTTTTTGGCTGGGACAAAACTATACACCATCTGTTGGCGGTTGACAATACACGGAGCCCGCGGTAAAGGCATAAATCTCAGCTCACAGCCGGAGGGCCGGAACCGGTATAAACCAGCGGCATCCGCTTCATCATCCCTACCCTTCTCCGTACGTTGACATGCAGGATCACACTCCCACCATCGCCCGCCAGATAGGCATCCGTCAATCCCAGGTCAGCGCAGTATGCGGCCTACTGGACAACGGCTCCACTATCCCCTTTATTGCCCGATACCGTAAGGAGGCAACCGACGGACTCGATGAGTTGCAGCTCACCGCCATCCGCGACAGCCTTCAGCAGTTCCAGGAGGTGGATAAGCGACGCGCAGCCATTGTCAAGTCCCTCAGGGAAAGAGAACTACTGACCCCTGCGCTGCAGAAGGCACTGACCCAGGCCAACTCCCTGACCGAACTCGAAGACCTCTATCTGCCCCACCGGCCGCGCAGAAGAACCCGGGCGGCCATTGCCAGGGAAAAAGGCCTCGAATCCATGGCACAAGCCCTTTTCAGCACAGGGAACGCACCGCTTCCCAAGCCGGAAGTCTACCTCGCCCCTGACAAGGAACTCCATACGGTGGAGGACGTGATGGCCGGCGCCCGCGATATCCTGGCCGAGTGGATCAGCGAGGACGGTCGGACACGCAGCAGGCTACGCAAGTTGTTTGCTGCTCAGGCAGTCATCACCTCTCGTGCCATTGAAAAGAACCGTGAGGCAGGACAGAAGTTCCAGGATTATTTTGACCGGGAGGAACCTGCAGCCCGTGCGCCAGGTCACAGATTGCTTGCCATGTTCCGCGGGGAACAGGAACAGGTTCTTCGGCTCTCCATCCGTCCATTGGAAGCGGAGGCGATGGAGATATTGCACCACCTGTACAGCAGGCGCAACAAAACGGCAGACCTCCAGTTGAAACAGGCCGCTGCCGACAGCTACAAACGCCTGCTCGCTCCATCGCTGGAAAATGAGCTGCGCACCCAGCTCAAGGAGAGGGCGGACCAGGAAGCCATCAGCGTGTTTGCCGCCAACCTTGAAGAGCTGCTTCTTGCCCCGCCCTTAGGCCAGAAAACCGTCATGGCCCTGGATCCGGGTTTTCGTACAGGGGCCAAACTGGTCTGTCTGGACAGTCAGGGAGCATTACTCCATCATACGACCATTTACCCGACCTTATCGAAAAAACAGCAGCAGGAGGCCGCCGAAACCGTAGGCAAGCTCTGCAAACGCTACTCCATCGAGGCCATCGCTATCGGCAACGGCACCGCCGGACGAGAGACAGAGGCCTTTATCCGCAGCCTCGCCCTTCCGTCGACCATTATGGTCACCATGGTTGACGAGAGCGGCGCGTCGATCTATTCCGCCTCTGCCATTGCCCGCAGCGAATTTCCCGATCACGACGTCACTGTTCGCGGCGCTGTATCGATCGGCAGACGCCTGCAGGACCCTCTGGCGGAACTGGTCAAGCTGGATCCTCAATCCATCGGTGTTGGCCAATACCAGCATGATGTACAGCAGAAAGCCCTGCGACAGGGACTTGACGACGTGGTCATTCGTTGCGTCAACATGGTCGGCGTGGATGTCAATACAGCCAGTGAATCGCTGCTGACCTATATCTCGGGGGTAGGCCCCGGGCTTGCGCGCAACCTTATCGCCTACCGAACCCGGGAAGGATCATTCAAGTCACGCAGGGAGCTGCTCAAGGTGCCGCGACTGGGTGCCAGGGCCTTTGAACAATGTGCCGGATTCCTGCGCATCGGCGGGGCAGCCAATCCTCTGGACAACTCGGCAGTCCACCCGGAGCGCTACTGGGTGGTTGAGCAGATGGCCCGGGATTGCGGATGCACGGTTGCCGAACTGATGGCAGCTCCGGAACTTCGCCGGCAGATCGATCTGGAGCGCTACGTTACAGAAGACATCGGCAGACCGACCCTGGAGGACATCCTCGTGGAGCTGGACAAACCAGCACGCGACCCACGCACAGCCTTTACCGCCTTCACCTTTGCCCAGGGCATCCATACCATGGAAGACCTGAAAGAGGGAATGCAGCTGCCAGGCATTGTCACCAATGTGACCCGCTTCGGGGCCTTTGTCGACATTGGTGTCCACCAGGACGGGCTTGTCCATATCAGCCAGCTAGCCGACAAGTTTGTCAGTGATCCAAGCGAGATCGTCAAGGTGCGCCAGCATGTCCACGTCCGCGTCATTGCGGTCGATATTCCACGCAAACGAATCGGTCTTTCCATGCGCCGCCCCAGCGACCAATAAGCATGCTGAAGCACAGCCCCGCAGCAGCCGGCAAGGAAGGCTCGGGGTTCCGGCCTCCTTTGCACGTCCCAGGGCAACGAACTCTTTTCCTCGCTGAGCGTGGCAAGGCCGGTGCCTGTGTTACGGCACCATCCAAAACTCGCCGGCGCCCACCGCTCGTATCTGGCGTTCGGTTATGCCGTCTGCCTCCATTGCCGACTGCAGGGCAACCAGGGGTTCCTCATAGCCGGTATCGGCCAGCTGAAACATTCCGTAATGCAACGGCAACATATGCAGGGAGTGCAGATCCCGAAAGGCCTGAACAGCCTCGGCAGGGTTCATGTGTCCATAGGACATAAACCAGCGCGGATCATAGGACCCGATGGGCAGCATGGCGAGCCTGAAGGCTCCATACTTCTGGCGGGTCGCCGCGAAATGATCGCCATAGCCGCTGTCGCCGGCAAAATAAACATTGCCCCCGGGGGTCAAGAGGACAAACGCTGCCCATAGCGCCTTATTTCGGTCAAACAACCCTCTGGCTGACCAGTGCTGCATGGGTTCAAGGGTCACACGGACCTGTTCTCCCAGGACAAAGGATTCTCCCCAGTCGTATGCTTCGGTCGCGATATCGGGATTATGTGCCCGAATGATGGCATCATTGCCCAAAGGCACGACAATCCTCGGCTGGTCACGATTCCACAATCGCTCTACCGTCATCAGATCAAGATGGTCGTAATGATTGTGGCTGATCAGGACGGCATCAATGACAGGCAGGTCGTCAAAGGCGATTCCCGGCGGATGGACCCGTGCAGGTCCTGCCCACTGAACAGGGCTGGCACGCCTCGACCATACCGGGTCGGTGAGGATGTTCATCCCCTGGGTCTGGATAAGGACTGTCGCGTGCCCGACAAAGGCAATCCGCAGGTCGTTGCCCCCCACCCTGGTCGGCGGTTGATCACGCACAGGCAGCTCGCTGTATGCGGGCCATGGCTGTTTCTGGGCAGTCAGCTGCCACTGGAGAAACTGGAGGAAGCCTTTATTCATCGGCTTTTCGGGGTTAAAAAAACGCTGACCGTCAAAATGAGTGCTCGCCGGCCCCTGGTAGTAGGTGGAGCAACCGGCGAGAAGCCCAGCCAGAAGTGAAAGGAGCATCGCTCTGCCGGAAAAAAACCTCCCGGAACGGGTTCTTCCATTCATCAGCCGATACTCCCCTCCCCCTGCACCGGCTCCCCGCCGGTATCGAGCAGCTGCTTCAACGCCTGTCCCCGATAGTCGAAAATCCGATTCAGGGTCTTTCCGATATGCAGCCAGTGCAGCAGCGTTCCAAGCGGTCCAAAGGGCGGCTGGTAGTAAACCCGATCAAGCAGCAGCACCTGATCGCCCTGCTGCTCTATTTCGTGGTAATGGTACCAGAATCGATATGGCCCCAGCCGCTGCTCGTCGACAAAAGAGTGCCGCTCCCGAATATGCTTTATTTCAGTGACCCACCCATGGGTCCCCATCATCGGGATAGTGACGCGATACTCGATGATGAGCCCGTTATACATTATTTCGGGTACAGGGGAGACTATCCGGAACCGGAGGTCTGGCGGGGTGATGCGGTTGAGGTTTTGCGGATGCTGGAGAAAACGCCACGCCTCCTCAAGGGGAGAGGTCACCAGCTGCTGACGTTCCAGGATATACATACGCTGCTCCTTGCCGAAGAAATCAAGTGAATGTGCCGGGTAAACCAGCTCCTGTCTGGGCGCTCATCCCATTCAGGCCCATAATGAAAGGGACGCCTGCCGCGCCACGGCCTGGATAATGTCGGTACGGGTCACAATCCCCAAAATCCGGTCGAAATCATCAACTATAGGCAGACTGTTGAAGTGGTAATCATTGAGGACCTGTGCTATACGCCGGATATCTGATACAGGATCGGCAGTAATCACCTTCGGGCTCATAATCTCGGTGAGAGGTTTCTCCGCAGGCCTGACAATGGATGCCCCATCTACCACCATTTCCTGCAACAGGTCGCCCTTGGCCACCATACCGATGAGCAGCCCTCTCTGGTTGCAGACAGGGACTTGACTGATCCGGCTGTTCCACAGGATCTCCCAGCAGGTCTCCGGAGTATAATCATCGCGGACGGTTATCACCGGCGCGTGCATAATCTGGCTGGCGTGAAAGATGGTGGTATTCTGCGGCTGGGGGAGGCTCTTCCGGTAGGCCTGAACAGCGGCTTTGGACAGTGGCGAGGCGAACTGCTCCTGCCGCTGCTCCTCTTCCTTTCGACGATGGGAAGAAACAGTGGAACTGACCTGATTAACACGATATAGTTGTTCAAGCGTGTCTCTGAAACTTCTTCCGGTAACATCATATATGGCAAACATTCCGCTTCCTCAGACTGAACAGCTAATCGGCAGTGCACGCTCCTGTGGATGAAAAGATAATCAGCGGACACTACTTATCAATCCTTGCAACCCAAATAAAAACAGTATGGTCTCACCAATCAACAGAAACCTGGGAATGGAACTGGTACGGGTTACCGAGGCCGCAGCACTTTCCGCTGCCGCCTACATGGGTACCGGTGACAAGGAAGGCGGCGACCGGGCAGCGGTCGATGCCATGCGTGCGACACTTGGCACCGTAGACATGCACGGGGTCGTGATCATCGGTGAAGGTGAAAAGGACATGGCCCCCATGCTTTATAACGGAGAGCAGGTGGGCAACGGCAAAGATCCGCGGCTCGACATTGCCGTCGACCCGGTAGAAGGCACCCGGCTGCTGGCATACGGCAGACCCAATTCCATTGCGGTCATCGCCGCGGCTCCGGAGGGCAGCATGTGGACCCCAGGTCCTTCCCTGTACATGAACAAGATCGTGGTCCACAAGGCGGCGCGGGAGGCAATCGATCTCACCGCCCCGGTTGCCACCAACCTGCAGCGCATTGCTTCTGCACTGGACCGCCCGGTAGGCGACCTGACCGTCTTTGTCCTGGACAAACCACGCCATACGGAACTGATCAACCATATCCGCTCCACCGGGGCACGCATCGCGCTCCATACCGATGGCGATGTCATGGGCGCCCTCATGGCCGCGGCTTCGGGAACAGGCATTGATGTACTCATGGGGATCGGCGGGACACCGGAAGGCGTCATTGCCGCGGCAGCAGTCAAGGCCCTTGGCGGCGGCATGCAAGCCATGGCGGCACCCCAGCTCCCGGAAGAAAAAGCGGCCCTTGCCGACGCCGGCGCAGACCATAGGGTGCTCGGCCTGGATGACCTCATCTGTTCCGATGATGCCTTCTTTGCCGCCACCGGCATCACCTCCGGCTCCTTTCTTGAAGGAGTGCACTACGACCGGGTCGGCGGAGTGACCACCCACAGCATCGTTATCCGTGCCATTACCGGGTCAGTTCGTCATATCAAAGGCATACATCAGCTCAATACAGAGCACATATTCGGCACAAGCAAAAAAGGCGGCAACCTGGGGTGAACGGCTGCCGCCGGAAGTCTGTTCCTTTCCCGCATGCTCAATGCTTCAGGCGATACTGGGAAAATGCCGTACTCAGCCTGCCAGCTCCTTGACCACGGCTCGCATAAAGGCCGGCAGATCTGCCGGTGTTCGACTGGTAATCAGGTTGCCGTCAACCACGACTTCCTCATCCACCCAGTTGGCCCCGGCGTGAACCAGGTCATCCTTGATGGCAAAAAAGGAGGTGACCTTTCGCCCTTCCAGTACCTCTGCTGAAGCGAGCATCCAGCCCGCATGACAGATGGCGGCAACCACTTTGCCCTGGCGGACGCCGTCAGCCACCAGCTGCACCATTGCCGGATAGCGGCGCATCATATCCGGGGCATATCCTCCCGGAATAATGACGCCGTCAAAATCAGCCGCCTGAACATCATCGGCAGCCACGTCTTGTTTTACTTCTGTTCCGGGCTTGCCATTGTACTGTTCCGCCCGGCCTGAACCGACCACGACCACCTCGGCCCCAGCCTCGAGAAGACGATAATAAGGGTACCAGAACTCGTAGACATTAAAGAGTTCTTCCACCAAAATCGCCACTTTCTTTCCTGCACATTCCATACATACCTCCATGAGTTGACTGTTGCAGCCTTTGGGCGTTTTGCTCCTCCCTCAACACCTTAACAATAAACATGCGTCTGAACAGCGCATAAAGCAATGAGCAACGGAAGAGAAGAACCTGTCTAATGACAACCACTTAAGGGCACGATTAAAATTTTTTCGCTGCCTCTTTCAGCCCTTCCTGCACGTCATCCTCAAACCAGCAGTCCAAAAACGCAGCGTCCTGCTCAGCGGCTTCAGCGAGGTAGGCACGGACAACCGGTCCGGTAAGAGTGGCCTTCATTATGGCAAATGCGCGGGTATGCCGTGATGCCAGTTCAGCGGCCTTTTCCACCGCAGCCTCCTTGAGTTGCTCCGGCGGATGCAGCTGGTCGACCAGTCCTAACTGCTCGGCTTCTGCAGGGGTCATGAAGCTGCCGCTGTACATCATTCTGGCCGCATGGCGGGGACCGACAACATTTTTCAAAAGAAGGGCAGCCAGTAGAGGCACCGGTATGCCGAGATGCACCTCATTAAGCCCCATTTTCCTGATTTCGGTGGTTGCCAATCGATAATCGCAGGACAGGGCCAGGATATTGCCTCCTGCCACGGCGTGTCCGGCGATAGCGCAGACCGTGGGAATCGGCAGGGTGTAGAGATCGAGCACCAATTGATTGAAGCCCTGCCAGAACTCGGTCATTGCCGGCCGATCCATTGTAATCAGGTCCGGCAGGTTCAAGCCAAGGGAAAAAAACTTTTCTCCACCGCTGAGTACCAACCCGGCGGCCTCCTCCTTGATGGCAGCAAGCGCCTGGGAGAATTCCTGAACCATTGTCGGTGAGAGTGGATTGGTTACCCCGTTGCTCAAGGTTAGCAGAGCGAGTCCATTGTGATAGTTCACCTCTATTGTTGTTGCCATAATCACCTCGCATCAGTTGAATATCTTCAGCTGCATGTTCAAAAGCGCGTACCCTTTTCCAATACCGCTGTAAAAAAAATAACAGGAAAAGAGCGCAAGAAACCCGGCACAAGCACAGATCAGCCGGCGATAAATCGTATCATCAAAAAAGCGCTTTCCCTTGGACACACCAAAGGAGACAAAGGTATACCAGGCCAGGTCAGCGAGGATGTGTCCCGCAAAAAACGTTGCCACTCCCAGCAGACCGTATTTGGTAGCATAGAGGATATAGCCGATGCCGACAGTCGCCCACCAGATGAGCCAATAGGGGTTGGCCAGACTCAGGAGAACACCTGCCAGTATCAGGCTGCGCCTCTTCTCTTCCGTCCCTTTTGCGGGCTGGAGCTGCAGCGTCGGCAGTTCCCGAACCATCGACCAGGCCATCCACAGCAGAATGGTACCGCCCACCAGGGAAACGGCAATAAAGACCTCGTCGCGAGCGATAAACGGGGCCAGACCTGCGAGGAGTAAAATTATCAGCAACAGCTCCAGCAACCCATGGCCGAGAATCATAAGCGGCCCTGCCACTGAACCTCGATGGGTGCTTTCGCTTACAGTGACCGTGAGCACGGGGCCGGGCATGAGCGCTCCAGAGAGCGCCAGCATAAATGATGTGCAAAAAATGGTGACCAGGGAAAAGAGCACGATGCCTCCTCACAGGCAGTTATGAACGTTGTGGCTGGAACTGTGTGTATGGAAAAACTCTTCTTTTCTTTGACATACCTGCCTTATTCGATCAACCAAAAACCGATCTTGCCCCTGCCATACCCCATAGCACAATGGCCAGAAGAGGTATACACAAGGCAGGCCGGCACCAGGATGCAGGGCACAAAGCAGCCTGGGCATCCTCATGGTCACAGCAATACAAAAAGCTTGTTGAATTGGTCAGCTTTTCCGGGAGCGCAAGAGCTTCAGCGCTGCCAGCGTACACCAATGAAGGTGATTGCCGACCATATTCTATTTTATGAGCTCTTTTTCTCTCAAATAATCTGCGACCACAAGAACTTTGCTCCAGGCAAGCGTCCCTCCCATGGAGATTGCCACTGAGCAGACCTCAAAAATCTCTGCCGGGGTGGCCCCAAGTTCTAACGCTTTGGATGTCTGAGAAATTATACAATCTTTACACCCAGCTTGAATCCCCACAGCCAATGACATTAATCTTTTTGTTTTTCCATCTAATGTGCCGTCTGTATACACCGCATTTTTGACTGGCCCATAGTATGCCTCTGCCAAGTCAGGCATTTCCTGTTTCGAGGCATCAAACAGCTGCCACATTTTTTCTTCATACTGCAGTATTGAATCGTCCATCGTATTTTCTTGATTGAGGTTATCAATTGAAGAAACCATCGGTATATTCACCGGCCTAAACCGCGTAGTGGACCAGGTCCGGCAGAATGACTGGCTGCACGCTATCTAGCTGATTGTATATGCAATGCCAAACCAAACCTCTCAATATATCGAGCCTGTCTGCTGGAGCATTTGAGCAGCAAAAGGGGACAGATTCATTTTGGAATCTTTTTCGGGCGTCCTGGCCCTTTGTTGGAAAAACGAATACCGAGTTGTAAGAAGATTTCTTCACGAAACCGGTCAGTTCCTGTCAACTGACCACGTTGCAGCGCTTCACGAATAAGCTTGACTTCATAATCAGCAACGGTTCCAAGCACATACTCTGCATACGCTGTTTGCCTTCCCTTTTCATTACGTCCCAATGCCAGATAATTGGGATCGAAGTCGACGACCAGGTCCTTCTTCCCTTCCCCTTTACAGGCGTAGCTCGACCATTGGTACACGGCAGGATGAGTAACCATGCCGGCGCGTAACGGATTCAACTCAACGTAGCGGCAGCAGGCTGCTAAATATTCCTTTTGTGAGACAATACTGGACTTATATCTCCCCTCCCATAAACTACCGCTACGCTTTTCCCTCCGGTTGACATATCTTGTCTGGCGGCCGGCAACGTGTTTCATTAACAGGGAAAGAGACTCTGGATTCGGACCCGGATCAATGACCAGGTGGACATGATTGGTCATCAGGCAGTAGGAGTAAATCTTGCAGCCAAGTTTCTGCTTAAAAAAGATAAGATTCTCACAATAATAGTTGTAATCATCGTCGGAGCAAAAAACGGTTTGGCGATTATGGCCACGCTGAACAATATGATGCGGTGTGTTGGGAAGAATTACTCGTGCAGACCTAGGCATGGCGTACAGTTACCCAGTGGACCGGTACCTGGCAAATAAAAAATAAATCTGTCCCCTTTTTTGATAGAAAAGTTGTTTGCCTCTCCCGTTATTTTTGAGTACTAAAGCAACAGGTCACGTCAAGTGTAAGTCTTGATGTATTCTTTAACAGTGTCTGGCGTCATATCTTGGTATCTGATTTCTTTTTGCTAATGAGAAAGATTGGGGCGAAATGAAATCCTTTTCTCCATCTGGTCCAGATGAAGTTGCTTCGTTCTGCAACTATGACAAAGAACCATTTTTTCTCTCTTGCATGAATCGTTAGAGACGAAGAGTAAATATACCCCTCTATTCCCGAACAATGATTTCCGGATATTTACAAGGCAAAATTTTCTATCGATGAACAAACTTTCCTTATTTCTAGTGCTCCTTATAGGAGCGCTTAGTTTTATGGTTTGGGCTACTTTCAATCGTCCAGATCAGCTTCCTCCCTGGCCAAGACACATTGACGGTTTTTCCTTTAACCCGATGCGGGTTCACGAGACTCCAAACCTGAACAACTTCCCGACTCTTGAAGAGATCGACCGGGACCTTGCCCTTCTTGAAGACAGCGTTTTTTCCATAAGGACCTACACCGTTCTCGGGACACAGGGAGAGATTCCAAGACTTGCCAGTCAGCACAACCTCAATGTTGCCGTCGGAGCATGGATAGGGCAGGATGAAAAGAGCAATGAGCAAGAACTGGAAAAGCTCTGCACCGTTTATAGAGATTCAATTAAAAACATTGTACGGGTGGTCATCGGCAACGAATCATTATTACGCAAAGATGTGTCGCTGAATACCCTGATCAATTATCTTGACCGCATGCAGAAAGTCATCAATGCCCCAATCAGTACTGCTGAACCGTGGCATATTTGGCTTGATAACCCTGAGTTGGCCAAACATGTTGATTATCTAGCTGTCCATATCCTTCCGTACTGGGAGGGAATTGATGTAAGAAGTGCTTTAGCGTTCACCCGCGAGCGGATGGCAAAACTTAAAGCAGCCTTTCCGGACAAACCGATAGTTATCTCTGAAATCGGGTGGCCCAGCCGGGGGCCCACCAGGGGCCAGGCCAAAGCCTCACTCGCCAACCAGGCACTGTTTTTGCGTCAGTTCCTCGATATGGCAGAAAAAGAAGAATATACCTATTATATTATGGAGGCCTTTGACCAGGTATGGAAGCGGCAGTTGGAGGGAGAGGTCGGCACCGCCTGGGGAGTATATAATGCCGACCGGGTGGCAAAGTTCCCTCACACGGCACCGGTTGTCCGTATACCGGAGTGGCCGACACTTGCAGGCCTTTGCGCCTCCCTCGCCCTTATTATTGCAGCTTTTCTCTTTCGTGATTCAAAAGGACTCAACTACAAAGGCAGGGGATTTTTAACGATCCTCACCTACCTGGTTGTTACGATGACGGTGTGGATTGTGTATGACTATACGCAACGCTACCTCACCCCCGGCATACTCGCTGTTGGCATACTGATGATCCTCTCCGCTCTGGGGATAGGTGTTGTGCTTCTGGCCGAAGCTCACGAATGGGCGGAAGCATTGTGGCTCGGCGCATTGCGCAGATCTCCCAAACATCTTGCCCCCCCTGATTACCGTCCCATGGTTTCCGTGCATGTACCCGCCTATAACGAACCCCCGGAAATGTTGAAGAAAACATTGGATACTCTGGCCGGACTGGATTACGTCAATTACGAGGTACTTGTTATCGACAACAACACCAAAGATTCGACAACCTGGGAGCCGATAGAAGAGTACTGCAGGATTCTGGGTGAACGGTTCACATTTTTTCACGTTGCTCCGCTGGCGGGGTTCAAAGCAGGAGCTCTCAACTTCGCCCTGCAGCATACCTCACCCGATGCTGAAATTATTGCTGTCATAGACAGCGATTATCAGGTCAGCAGGGCGTGGCTGAAGGATCTTGCCCCACTTTTCAATAACCCGAAAACAGCAATCGTCCAGGCTCCACAGGATTATCGTGATGGAGGTGAATCCGCCTTCAAAGCCATGATGCAAGCTGAATACAACGGTTTTTTCCATATCGGCATGGTGACACGAAATGAACGTAACGCCATCATTCAGCATGGAACCATGACCATGGTGCGAAGCAGTGTGATGCAAGACATAAACGGCTGGGCTGAGTGGTGCATTACCGAAGATGCAGAACTTGGATTGCGCATCTTCGAACGTGGCTATGAAGCCGTTTATGTCGCAAAAAGCTATGGACAAGGGCTGATGCCCGACACTTTCCTTGATTTCAAAAAGCAGCGTTTCCGATGGGCTTATGGAGCCATGCTCATTATGCGCCACCATCTTGCAAGTCTACTCGGTTTCAGAAAAAACGGCCTGACACGGGGACAACGGTATCATTTTCTCGCCGGATGGCTGCCGTGGATAGCTGACGGGGTAAACATGCTGTTTAACCTGGGGGCTCTGACCTGGACCACTTTGATGATCCTGCGGCCTGACCACTTCAGTCCCCCGGAAGCAATATTTTCGCTTATGCCGCTGACTTTTTTCAGCTTCAAGGTCCTGAAGATGTTTGCACTGTACAGGTGGCGGATTAAAGCCGGATACCGACAGTGTCTGGCAGCTGGCCTGGCCGGTCTTGCCCTGTCGCACACAATCGGTCGGGCCATGCTTGCAGGTTTTGTCACAAAAGGAATCGGATTTTTCAGAACGCCGAAGATGTCCACCAGGAATCAACTGATGCAAGCCCTGGCAGCCTGTCGCGAAGAGCTGCTTTTTGCCATCGCCTTTCTTTTGGGCTGTTATACGCTTGGCCTCACACAAGATCTGTCACTGCTGGATTTACGCATGTGGCAACTAGTTCTTCTTATTCAGACAATTCCGTTTCTTGCTACTGTTCTGGTTTCAATAATCAGCGCTATGCCTCGGCTGCCTGCGGGTTTAATTGGAGCCATGGAACCAATCAATCGATATGCCGCCGGTTCTGAAGAGAATGGAAAGGTGGCATCCGGAACGGTTACTCCTGAACCATGAAGGAATACACTCATCCGTTCAAGTCTGTGACAAGATGAAATTTCGAAAAACTTTTTTTGTCTATCGTAGCGTATCGGAAACCGGTCAAAATACGGTAAGCTGGAAAAAAAGCATTCTGGGGATCGGCTCGGCTGCACTCTACATTGTTGTACTTTATACGGCACTGCAGCTAGTTGATGCTCATTTTTTCTCTGTTCAGGTATGGAGTGGCACGCTGGTCAGAGACCTTGCCGCGCATATTATGTTTGGCCTCCTGCTTTATTCCATCGCCAGGAGTTGGATAATGTGGGCACTTTCCTTTTCACTGCTTGCAACTGTTTTACAAATAACCAATGCCTTGAAGCTGAACGTGCTGGGAAGCCCGTTAATGCCCGACGACTTCCTCGCCTTTACCAATATGCTCCACCTTTTTTCCGACTGGCGTCAGCCGGCTATGATAGCCGCTGTCGGCCTTCCCGTTATACTTTTAATCGTATCCATCGCCTGGAAACATAGAAGTACCTGGATTCTTTTTTTATGCGGAATCGTTGCTGTCTCACTGCTCTTTACCTATGCAGGAGAAGTGACTGCTTATATGGATAAGCAATACGGAGATTGGGTCTGGAATCAGCCGGGCAATTACAAACAGCGCGGTCTCATCCGGCATATCATCCATGAGGGCATACGAAATGTAGCCCGTAGCGAGGTGAATATCTCCCGTGACGATACCCTCAATGCGTTGGATGCGCTCCAACCAGGAATTCTTCACTTTGACAGCAGCGCTTCACTGAACAGTAAACCCAATATTTATATGATTCTCCTCGAATCCTTTTGGGATCCCATGCTGCTCACATTTGCGGGAATTCACCCGGACCCTGTTGATCCTCGGTTCAGACGGTTATGGAGCAAGGCAGCGCAGAGTACGGCAATGTCACCTGTATTTGGAGGGTATACGGCCAACACCGAGTTTGAAGCGCTGTGTGGTTTTCCGGTGACAGAAAATGCTGTATTTTTTGAAGGCAGACTGCGCAATGAGGCTCCCTGCCTGCCCCGATACCTCAAAGGCTCCGGATATACCAGTATAGCCGCACACCCGAATTACGCAGCATTCTGGAACAGGGTCAATGCCTATCAACGCATTGGCTTTGACCACTACTGGTCGCAAAACGATTTCAGCCTGGACGACATGAATCGGGAATTCCTCAGTGACGCTTCTCTTTATAGACAAGTTCTTGATAAGTTAAAGAAAGAAACAATAGCTTCCCCTTACTTTGCTTACATCGTAACCTTTTTTGGCCACCTGGACTACCCTCTCTCCGAATCGAGGCCTGAAGTTATAGATATCGGTATTGATAATCGAATGCTCAAAGGATATGTCAACCAGATCTATTACAAGAGTAAAGAATTGATGGATTTTGTCGAGCAGCTTCAAAAAATTGATCCCGACGCCATCATTGTCTTTTATGGCGATCACCTGCCATACCTTGGTCCAAATCATGATTGTTTTGTGCAGCAGGGGCTTTTCACGAAAAACAAAAGTGATTTCGATGCCGCCATGTTCAGGAATTATGTCACGACCCCGCTGATACTTTTAAATGGTCGCAAGGGTCCAGTTCAAACCGGTTCCATCCCCATGTATCAGCTCCCGGCGCGTCTCCTTGCTATCCTTGATGACGCGCACCATGGTTTTGCTGAAACTGCCCAGAGTTCACAGTTGCAGTATATCAGGCCGCTTGCCGGACTCAGTCTGTATGCTCCGCAGCATGAGACCCCCGTACTGTGTAAACAGGGTACCGAACATACCGATTCCCGCTGTACTCAAATTCTGCATTCCACCGCCATGCTCACTACCTTAAGAGATGACCTGTTTACTGCCGATCAGTTCAGCCTGACCCGTCTGGTCAACGATGGAGCCACTGATGAGGTGAGAAGAGGTAGCTTCTCAGCAAGGTAAACCACAAACCGTTCGAGCCGAGAAAATAGAGGATATCCAACCACTCTTTACTTTCTGCAACTATGACAAAGACCTCTTTGTCTTGGAGATCCCGCTTGTACTCTCTGTTTTCCTTCTGAAAAAAAATACTTTAATTTGTCTTCCGTGGATTAACATAAAAAGAGATCTGTCTCTTTTTTATGCTCTCCCTGCTTATTGGGTTTCGCCACATCCGCCTAGCGGAGGAACCAAGAGGAAATACATGATTTTTACCGCCGGCACCCTGTTATTCCGAGCGTAACGCCTCCAGAGGATCAAGCCCGGCAGCCTGCCGGGCGGGGATGATGCCGGCAACAACGCCGATGCCCATGGCCAGCAGCTCGGCCAGAAAGACAAAACTCCACGGGGTATGCACCGGCAGCAGCGGCACAAAGGTGTGGATGAGCAAGGCGCAGACAAGCCCCGCTGCCAGGCCGGCCGCCCCGCCGAGGGCCGCGAGCAGGGTTCCTTCCAGGAGAAAGAACACCAGGATCTGCGCGCGCGTCGCCCCCAGGGCACGGAGCAAGCCGATCTCACCGGTCCGTTCACGCACGGCAATGGTCATTACCGTAAAAATGCCCACACTGCCCACCAGCAGCGAAATGCCGCCCAGTGCCCCTACTGCCACAGTGAGCATGCCCAGCACCGAACCGAGCACATCGAGCATCTGCTGCTGGGTGGTGATGGTGAAATCCTCCTGACCGTGGCGCTGCAGCAGCACCCGCTTGATAGCCGCCGCCATCTCATCGGCGTCCGCGCCTTCCTGATAGAGGACATCGATCTCCATCAAGCCGTCGCGATTAAACAGATCCAATGCCCGTACCGCCGGAATGTACACGGTGTCATCCATATCAAAGCCGAGAATCTGCCCCTTGGATTCCATCACCCCGATGACCCGCCCGGGCTGGTTGCCGATCTGGATACGCTGGCCCAGTGGATTCCGACCGGGAAACAGCTCTTGCCGGGTCTTATGGCCCAGCACCACATAGGGCCGGGCGGTGCGTGCATCGTCCGGCGGCAGAAAGCGGCCACTTTTCACCTGCATGCGAAAGGCGCGATCCATATCCGGCCCAACCCCGTAAATGGTGATCCGCCGGGTGCGGCCATTGGCCTTGACCTCGGCATTGCCCTGAACCAAGGGCACCGCTGCCTCGACCCGGGGGATCTGCGCCAAGGCCTCGCAGTCTTCCAGGGTGAGCAACCGTTCGGAACCGATCACCCCGAGGGACGTGCCCATGGTGGTAACCTTGCCCGGATTGATGGCGATCAGATTGGTGCCGAACTGGGTGAATTCGCTCAGCACAAACCGCTGCAGCCCCTCGCCCATGGAGGTGAGCAGGATGACCGCGGCAATGCCCACGGCAATGCCCAGACCGGTAAGAAACGAGTGCAGCCGTTTGGCCCGGATGGAGCTGGTGACGAAATGAACCTGATCCCAGAGATCCATAGGCTCGCCTCAGTGTTTAGCCAGCGCCTGGATGGGATCAAGGCGGGCCGCCCGGCGGGCGGGCAGCAGGGAAAAAATAAACCCGGTGCCCAGCGCCGTGCCCAGGGCGGCGGCAATGGCCCAGGGCGGCGGAGTGGTCTGCAGGGTCGGGTAGAACTGGATAACCAGCCAGGAACCGCCAAAACCGAGCGCCATCCCGATCAAACCGCCGATGGTGGAGAGGACCAGAGCCTCGGTCACCAACAGCGCCATGATCTGCAATTGACTGGCACCCAGGGCCTTGCACAGTCCGATTTCCGCAGTCCGCTGGGCGACCGCCATCAGCATGACGTTCATGATCAGAATTCCGGCCACCACCAGGCTGATCCCGGCAATGCCAGCCACGGTCAGGGTGAGCACTCGGAAGATTTTATCAAAAGTGGCCAGCACCGAATCCTGGGTAATAATGGTCACATCCTCCTCGCCATAATGCCGTTTGGCAATGGTGGTACTGATGTGCTTCTTCAGGCGATTCAGGACCTCCAGATCCTTGGCCTCGATCAGGATGCGGAACAGGCCCTCGGTGTTGAGCACCATCTGGGCAAAGGCCACCGGCACTATCACCAGTTCTTCGGTATCCAGCCCCAGGGAGCGCCCCTCCGAGCCGAGGATGCCGATAACCCGGCAACGGAACCCGCCGAGCCGCACCATTTCCCCCAGCGCATTCTGCGTGCCGAACAGTTCCCGATAGACCTTGGCACCGATTACGCAGACCGGCCGGGCTATTTCCATATCCTCATCAGGTAGAAAAACGCCCCGCTCCATGGTGAGATGATGAATCTCAAGGAGTTGGGACGTGGAGCCGATCAGCGGTACCTGCCGTTCCCGGCCCCGCCAGGCGATGCTCAATTCGCCGATATTGACCGGGGTCAATCGCCGCACGGTATCACCCCGCATAAGCGCCCTGGCATCGCCCAGAGTGAGGTCACGCGGGGTCTCGCCCACCAGGGTGGCCGGGGTATTGGAAGCCGTTTCAGTGCGCCCGGGAATAACGATTACCAGATTGGTGCCCAGCGAGGCAAACTGATCAACGATGTACAGTCGGGCACCGTTGCCGATGCCGGTGAGCAGGACCACCGAGGCCACGCCGATACTCATGGCCAGCAGCATCAGCAGGGTACGGACCCGGTTGCTGCCGAGGCTTTGCATGGCAAAGCCGATGGTGTCAAGGGGCCGCATGGCCGGCTCCACGGAGGCTGTCGGCTGCGATTTGGCCGTCCACCACCCTAATCTGGCGCCTGGCCCGACTGCCGATCTCCGGATCATGGGTCACCACCACCAGGGTGAGACCATTGCTGTTCAACTCCTCCATCAGTTCGACGATCTCAGCCCCGGAATGGCGGTCCAGGTTACCGGTGGGTTCGTCGGCCAGCAGCACCGCAGGCTCGTTGATCACTGCTCTGGCGATCGCCACCCGCTGGCGCTGCCCTCCGGAGAGTTCGTCCGGGCGATGATTACTCCTGGCAGCCAGCCCGAAGGCCTCGATCAGGCGAGTGCTGCGCGCCTGCCGTTCCTTGCTCGGCACCCCCGCCAGGAGCAGGGGCAGCTCGATGTTCTGCTGGGCAGTGAGTCGGGGAATGAGATGAAAAAACTGAAAAATAAAACCGATTTTGCGGCTGCGGGTGGTCGCCAGCTGATTATCACTGAGGCTGGTGACATCCATCCCCTCCAGGAGATAGGTACCGCTGTTGGGCGTATCGAGCAGGCCCAGGATATTTAGCAGGGTCGATTTGCCGGAGCCGGAAGGCCCCATGATCGACATGTATTCGCCTGGTTCTATGGTCAGGGAGATCCGGTCCATGGCCCGCACCTCCTGCCCTCCCACGTTGAAAATACGGCTGACTTCACGCAGTTCGATCATGGCGAGACTGCCTGCTGTTCCATCTGGACCAGCGCCCCGTCGGCCAGTCCTTTGCGGTCGATGGTAGTCACTACCCGATCGCCCCTGGAAAGGCCAGAACGGACCTCGGTGAACTTCCAGTTGCTCAGGCCGGTGGTAATTTGTCGACGCTCGATGCGGTTATCCTCAGGCTGGACACGAAAGACAAAGCGCTCTTCCAGCACCGCTTCGCTGGGAATACGGAGGACATCCGTGCGGGTATCGATGATAATCTCCACATCGGCACTGTAGCCGGCCAGGAGATTTTCCGGCGCGGACTGCTCGGTAAAATCAGCTTCGATCTCCACAGTGCGTGCCTGTTTGGCCACCTCGAGCACATACGGGGCAATACTGTGCACGTGGCCCGGAAAGGTCTGTTTGGGAAAGGCGTCGAGACTTATTCGAACGTCCATGCCTGTCCGCACCTGGGCTGCATCGATCTCGTCGATGGGTGCGGTGACATAGAGCGACTGCATATTGATCAGGTCCACCGCCGGCAGGGTGGCGATTCCCGGCGGCGAAGGGGTGAGGTATTCGCCGATCTCGCCGTTGACCTCGGCGACAATGCCGTCAAAGGGGGCAGTGAGGATGGTTCGCTCCACCATGGCGCTGGCTGCCTCCACCTGGGCCGCACTGACTGCCCGCCGGGCCTTGGCTGCCTCGCAACCTGCTTTCCGGGCCTGGGCTGCGGCCATGGCCTCATCATACCTGGATTCGGAGGTGGCGCGGGTCCCGCGTAATTCCTTCTGCCGCTCGGCTTGCCGCTGGGCCAGATCGGCCATCAGACAGGTTTCCCGAACCGTGGCCTCAGCCACCAGCACCTCGCTTTTGGCCAGTTGCAACTGCGCCTGCAGATCCTTGTTCCACAGGGTAAGCAGCACCTGCCCCGCCTTAACCACATCCGACTTGCGCACGTTGAGGGTGGCAATCTGGCCGCCTGTCGCCGGGGTCAGATTGGCGCGATTGCGGGCCTTGATCGAACCGGCCCGGGTATTGGCCACCGTGGCCTCCACCACGCCGCTGTCCACCGTCTGCACAGTGACGTTGATCGGCTTTTCCCGGGTAAGATAGCGGTAACCGAAAAAGAGGCCGACAACGATGATCGAAATGGTGAGGAAATAGGCTTTTTTCATGAGTTTGCGATGCTGCTTTCCTCCTGTGAAGGGGTCACGTCTCTGTTTGACTCTTGTCAACTTCCAGCCTACTTGCTTTGGTCCGATCTATTGGCTGCTGGATTTTCAAGATTTGTTTTCTCGAAGCAATACTCCTCACCCTACTATATTTCAACAGCTGAATCTGCTCGCCGGTATCCTTTAAGCAGGGAATTGTTACTGCTGAGATGCGTCAAGCAAAGACTTGCCCCCTTTTTATGGCCTAATGGCCGAAAATGTTTCCGGCAATTGAACCTGCAAACGATGAGCTACCCGCAGACTGGAAAGAACCGCACTTTCTAAAAGGGGTACCCCCTCAGCAGCGTAGGATCCGCAGAACCAGATCCGTCTGTCAGCCTGCTGATGTAACTGCTGGAGTAAATCTAAACCAGCCAATGAATGCTCATTGACGACCGGCCGTTGTAAGATATACTGGGCGACAATGGTATCTGGCTGCGGCGCAAACAGAGGATTGATGGTTTGGATAACTGGGTGGGCAATCTGCCAATCCGGATTAAAGCGGTTCATCCACACACTGCACATTGTGGCACACCGGTCCTGAGCAATGATGAGATTTATATGAGCCCAGCCTTCATTTTTACTAGGCATCAAGGCCGGATCCTGATGAACGATAATGGGCACGTCGTCATAGCTAAAAGCGCTGAGCATTTTGCATTCAGCCTCGGAAGGGCTGGATAAAAGATCGAGGGCTTGATTCGCCTGAGTGGCGACAATCAGATGATCAAATGTTTCGGCCTGCCCCTCTGTCGTTTCCACCCGCACACCAGCCGGTGTTGGATACACCGCACAGCCCCCTGTTCGATAGCGAATATCGTCAATGCCACGACTCAAACGCTGTACAACGTCTTGCGTACCATATTTTGTTCGTAATAAGGGCTGGGCTCCAAACAGATTGAGTAATGTTTGCAAAATAACGGGAGCCGGATAAGCATCTATACTCTCATAAGAACACGTGCAAACCGTTGAAGCGAGGGTCGGATAAAGAAAATCGTAGATAAAGGCTCGTGAATAAGCCTTGGATTGAAGATAATCAGCCAGCGTTGTTTGATACGATAAGCCACCAGCCAAGTCCTGCGAAGCGCCAAAGGCAAGCCGCTTGATATCATTCATAATCTGGTTCAGGTGTTCGGTGATATCAAGCCCTTCTGGTAGTTGTGGTTGATAAGCGACCTCTACATTGAGAAAATTATGCTCACCCAACAAACTAAAAGATTGCGATGGATCAATGGGGCATAATGCAACCCCCACCTCACGATAAAGATTGACCAAATTTGGCCACTGAGTAACATTAAAAATACGGGGTGGCACATCCGTGCGCAGAGCGACACCATCCTGTTCGAGGGCCATTGAATGAGCATCCATGCCCAGAGAATGATGCTTCTCATAAAGCGTCACTTGGTGTCCAACACGATGGAAAAGCCAGGCTGCACTTAAACCGGCAATGCCGGTCCCAATTATTCCAATTTTCATATAAGTTTCCTTATGATGAGAGTTGAATGTCTTTTTGACATTTTGTCACATGGCAGTTCCTGGGACACTATATCTACCCTTTGGCCTTCTTTTTAGGACCTGGTTTTTGCGGTCTTAACCTCCGGCCAAGTTTACTCTCCAATTTATCTATAAAATCTTCTTTCCCTAGAGGGCGACCGGTTCGTTCATGAAGGTTGAGCAGATCAACTTCATCTGACGGAGTCAATTTCAAAAAACTGCGCCAATTGGGAACCAGTTCAAGTAAGGGCGCTACCTTTGCCAGCTCGTCATCCTTTCCGCTAAGATGTGCATGGACACTACTCCAGCGGTAATCTTCTGGATTTTCCACTAACCTTGCACCAACGGGATTCATTTCGACATATCGGGCTGTGGCCAACAGATGTTGCTCATCCATGGGAAAAGAGGCAAATCTTTCCTGCCACAGGTGACCTCTCCATTTTTCACGGAAATTGATTCGCCGGGTATAACGGCGATGGGCTTCACCAACGGCTCGGGCAAGACCTTCTTTGGTGTGAGGGACAGCAATAAGGTGAACATGGTTCGGCATAAGGCACCAAGCCCAGATCTCGACTTGATACTTATGACACCACTGCGCCATTAGCTCAATATATGCCAAGTAGGGTTTGCTGAACAACGATTAACCACTTGCGGCTTCGATGGCTTTAAACCCGGCCAAAAGGCAAGAAAGTTTATGAGGCGTCCACCAAACATTCGCAAATCGAGCTTTTGTTCTTTGAAAAAATAATAAAACGACGATGGCCAGCCACCGTTTCAGGTTCATTACCAAGAAACTGATCATGATTGCGGTTTCACTGGTACATGACAGCTTGGTCATGATCCGGTTCAAACTATAGCGGCGTTTGCCTTGACCGAACTTGCCCTCAACCGCATTTCTGTCAATTTCATCCTGCCTGGCCTGCTGTTTTGCTGCTTGGAGTGCTTTGGCATTTTCCTGGGTCACTTTTGGCGGTCGGCCAAGCCTGGGGCCAGACAATCGAATCTGGTGGTGCTTGCAATATCGGCGGTTTTCGCGGTTACGATAAATTTTATCGGCATGCACCGATTCCGGGTAGCAACCATATCGCGTACGATACGCCTCGATTTGAGCAATAAGGTCACAACTTTCATTGTAGTTGTCCCAACTGATATGGTCGACAAAGCTGATGCCGTGCACAAGGCTGATACTGATTTTGGCCCCGAACTCAGTGTCAGCAGCAGCTTTACCACGCTTGATCGGTCGAACATGCGGTTGACTAATGCTGACAATACGGTCATCAATACGATGACTGCGGTTCTCGTACATCCACTGTTGTTGGCGGTATACCTCAGAAATCACCAGCAGCTCTTTATAATGGCGACGGCCGAGCAGTGTAAATCCTTGATGCTCACCAAGTTGATCAATGGAGTTGAGATTGCGCCGCAGATACCCTAATTGCCGACGGAGGCACTTTCGAATCTTTTTGCGACTCATCCGCTTGTCTTTGGCAATAGACAAAAATTGTCTTCTGGCTCGTTGACGGTAGGTGCGCGGCTTCTTATATCCTCGTCCTCTGGCTTCATGCAGGATATCAATGATCTGCTCACTCTTCTCACGGGCCTTGTTGAGGAGTTTGATATCGGTGGGATAGGTGATATCCGCAGGAGCACATGTGGCATCCACCAGCAACTGGCCGCTGTTGCGAGATGGTTTTTGGTCGCTCGTCGTCTCGGTATCGGTTCCTGGGGGTGTTTGGCCGGGTGCCGGTGGGTCCTGATCTCCGTGCATCTTCTCTGCAATGGCATTGTTGACCTCGCTCAACACATCTGCCGGAAAGCGTTTACGGAAATGGACAAACATGGAGGCGTCAAACGGTGGCATGGTGATGAAGGACTTGAGCCCGCAAAAGTACTGCAGATACGGATTTTCCGTGATCTGCTCAACGCATAATCTGTCACTGACACCTAGTTCTTCTTTGATGATCAGTGCGGCGAGGGCCATTCTCACAGAGAGAGCCGGGTGCCCGGTACCGGATTTCGAGAAATTTTCCCTATAGCGTTCTTCGAACTGCACCCAGGGGATCAAGGCAGCTAATTTTACCCATTTGTTGTCAGGTGCCAGCTCTCCATGAAAGGGTAGAGAAAATTCAGGGAGTTCGAGCTGCTTCTGATTATGCTTGTACATGGTGTTACTGTCGGAAGGTGCAAGGGTTTTGGAAGGTGTCAGCCGTTTTCTGTGCACTTACGACGCCGATTATACTATTTTTTAAACACAAATTCATGGTCTTGCTTGTTGCTCAGCAAGCCCCAAGTAGTCGTCATCACAAAAAAAGGTCTGCTGGCGACGATTACCTCGCTGGGTAATATGATGAGGGTAGCCAGTGGCTATTACCCGTGCAATTCTTGCCATGATTAAAATATATCAGCACATCGACAATACACCACCATTTAAGATACTGTCCCCAGAATTCCTCAGAGACCCGCCAGCCAAAGCCTTGAGCGGTTACGCTCAACTCGAACCGGTTGATTCTACAATTTTTCTTAATGCTTGTTTTCTTGATTAGCGTGCGCTGAGTTCTTTTTCTATGCGCTCAGCAAGAAATATTTTTAAAAGAGATTGATATGGAACATCCCTTTTGTTGGCTAGAAGCTTAAGCTCTTCAATCATACTTTCCGGAAGACGAAGGGATATTTTTTTTGTTGAAGGTTTAAGGTTGGAAAAGGTGATTTTTTCGGCTTTATCCCAATTGATATAGTCTGTGGAGTCATGGTTCTCCCAAAACTCTCTTTCTTCTTCTTCATTTTTAAATTTTGGTATTCGTTTACTCATTATTGTATACCTCCCTTTCTTTTCGACTCATGTCTCTGGCTGAAATGACACGAATACGCTTGCTTCTTACAGTGAAGGCAATGAATAAGGTTCTGTTTGAGTCGGTTCGACCAAGTGCATAAAATCTTTTTTCCCTCTCTGAATGTTTTATGTCGTCTTGAATTACTAGAGGTCTATTAAAAAAAAACTGTTCGCATTCAACAGGGCTGACTTTATGTTTCAGCCAATTTTTATTTATATTTCCATCATCCCACTCAAAACCTTCACATTGGCTTAATAATTCCTTGTATATCTTATCCATGCTTTAAGTATATATCCAAGATGCACACTTTTCAAGACTGATGATTTCTTCTAGGGCACAACGTTTCGAGCTGCACGTAGTTTCAGAGTTACGGGGACAGTATATCTATCCTTTGGCCTTCTTTTTAGGACCTGGTTTTTGTGGTCTTAACCTCCGGCCAAGTTTACTCTCCAGTTTATCTATAAAATCTCCTTTCCCTAGAGGGCGACCGGTTCGTTCATGAAGGTGGAGCAGATCGACTTCATCTGACGGGGTCAAGTTCAAAAAACTGCGCCAATTGGGAACCAGTTCAAGTAAGGGCGCTACCTTTGCCAGCTCGTCATCCTTTCCGCTAAGATGTGCATGGACACTACTCCAGCGGTAATCTTCTGGATTTTCCACTAACCTTGCACCAACGGGATTCATTTCGACATATCGGGCTGTGGCCAACAGATGTTGCTCATCCATGGGAAAAGAGGCAAATCTTTCCTGCCACAGGTGACCTCTCCATTTTTCACGGAAATTGATTCGCCGGGTATAACGGCGATGGGCTTCACCAACGGCTCGGGCAAGACCTTCTTTGGTGTGAGGGACAGCAATAAGGTGAACATGGTTCGGCATAAGGCACCAAGCCCAGATCTCGACTTGATACTTATGACACCACTGCGCCATTAGCTCAATATATGCCAAGTAGTCGTCATCACAAAAAAAGGTCTGCTGGCGACGATTACCTCGCTGGGTAATATGATGAGGGTAGCCAGTGGCTATTACCCGTGCAATTC
Source organism: Desulfogranum aggregans (assembly GCF_055398265.1). Classification (NCBI taxonomy): domain Bacteria; kingdom Pseudomonadati; phylum Thermodesulfobacteriota; class Desulfobulbia; order Desulfobulbales; family Desulfobulbaceae; genus Desulfogranum; species Desulfogranum aggregans. The sequence goes on from NZ_AP042447.1 coordinate 3,010,969, forward strand.
TTGCCATGATTAAAATATAGCAGCATATCGACAATGTACCACCATTTAATATACTGTCCCCAGGATTCATTGCCTTTGAGATACCGTTAACTTGGAAAATGCCGCCATGTTAAAGCCGCCCCTCTCGAACGTTTTGTTGGGCATTTGTTAAAATTTGGCCACTATATTACTTGCTTGTTGTTTATCTAATTCAATTCCTTGAATATTCATTTTGGTATTGCCCCAGTCACCTGAGTTTAACAATGGAGCATTTGCAGGGTTTAAAGGTCTAGAATTTGATGGATCGGCTCCTCCAAAAATGTTACTTTGTACAAAAACGCATTCGGCTACTTTTAAGCCACCTTTATACATACATGACTGTCGTCTATGATAAAAATGATAATTATGATTGTAGTCAATACAGGTAGAATTTGAACCTATATATCTACAACTACCAACATAACTTACTGATTCTGATATATCCGCTGCTGCTACAGGAGTTGGGTTATGTGCTAAATTAGGTGGATAAGGAGTCACTGAAGGGTTATGAACAAACTGTCGGGGAGTTGTAAATTTGTTTGATGCTAGAAGATGCGAATCAACGATGTCATCAACTCGAAGTATTGCAACTCCAAAGTACCAGTCATTCCTGGTAGAAACTTGTTTTAGTACTTTCTGTTGACCTCCGTAGATTTTCTTCAAAACAGGGTTTGGTACCTTGGTGACATATATTATTGTATCATTTTTACTTAATTTGTTACTCAATCCACGACACAATCCTGAGATGACAGCCTTAGCTGTGTTGACTGGTTGATATTGATCCAAAAAAGGATCTTGGCACATTGAACGATCAATTAACAAATTTGGGAATTTGCTTGCGTTAGCTGTCGTGTAGGCGTAGAAATCATTTCTACTCACCCAGGTTTCACAAGTAAGTAATTTTATCATTTTTGGTATGATTATCTAGTTGTTATCGAACTATTATTTTGTTGCCCAACGCCCGGCTCACGCACCGGTTTGGAGCGGCGAAGCGGCGAAAAATCGGTCGCTATGCAGCCAATTGTTAGCTTTCTGATGCACGATTAAAATCAGCTTCGGGGCACCATCTTAATAGAAAAACTGGGGTCGTTTGGCACCAACCCCTCAAGTAGGCTCGATTCGTATTCGCTAAATACTTCTTCCTTCCAGCGTTTTAGAGACGATGAATCAAAGTATGATCGTTTGGCCACATAAGACGCATTTGTTGCGCCCAATGAATAGTCAATTTTTAGCGCAACAGTCATAATCATTGGTTGCTGAGTCGTCGAAGGCTCAACATCCAAACACTCCCAAGTACCGCTGCCTTCCGGCGAAGAAAAATTCACAACCTGGCCGGGAAATACCTGACTCTCGTCAAAGAAATCGATCAAGACGGACTCTCTTGGGAAAGCCAAAATTGCATCAGCAATCGTCCTCAAATTTTCCGATGTTTTCCAAAATGCCGACAGGCGTCCAGAGATCACGACATGCTTGGCGTTACTTGATCGCAGAAATTCACTAATGTCTGAAAGAACAATACGAGCGACGCCTGGGTACCGCGCCTGACTGTTGGCTATAACTGTCGGAGAATTATCGACATACACAATTTCGAAACTTCGTGAAAGTTCTGCTGCCACCTCCGGGAATCCGCAGAAAACAACAGGATTATCGATATTTCGCAATAGTGACGTAATATTTTCGGCAACTCTCGCGGGATCATGAAACGCCCGATAAACGATATCCCAATCAAGATTGTCTGAATAATAATCCGTCATGAAATGACTCTCTAGGCCGAAGGAGCATCAAGCTAACGTTTCGAGCTGAGCGGCAGCGTCCTGCAGGGAGGTCACTGTCAAGTGGCCTCCCTGTGGGGCGATGTCCGCTCCGGCGGTTGGATGGCGGCCTGCGAATCAGCAAGCAGGCATCTTGTAATTTCGAGCTCGGCGTATTTTCCCGATTAATTTTTTTAGGCTCCTCACACAAATCGGTGGAGTCGGTAAGTTACCCATGCAGTGGTAGAGATTGCAGATAAAGTTCTCGGCAGTTCGGAACCCATAGGCCTTGTGGCTGACCACCTTGGCCTTGTTAGGCTGACCACCTTGGCCTTGTTATTGAGCCCCTCGACAGTGCCGTTGCTGATGGGCATGTGAAACCAGGTCAGGATGTTTTCTTCGTGGCGCCGGACCATCCACGCAAAATCACGGATGGGTTGCAGGCGGGAATGGGTCGCCCACCAGAACCACTGCTTCAGATGCTTTCTGGCCCACGGTTTCGTCTTGTATGACCACAGGTCGCGAAAACGCTCTTTGAGGAGATACGCCCTGTTGATCTTCAGGTTCATATGCTCAAGGCTGCTGAGCCTGACCTGCTGCTTCGGAGCCAGGTTCCAAGGGTTCTTGAGCCAGATATAACGACTGCCTTTCATGAGAGCTTTATGCTCTTTGCCTTTCTCGCGGATCTCGTCACGGCGGACCTGGTCTACGGCCTCCATCAAGTGGCGAACGATATGAAATTTGTCAAAGACCAGAGTTGCCTGGGGAGCGCATTCCTTGATCACCTCGACATAGGGTTTCCACATATCGCAACAAATACCCTGGAGGGCTGCCGTACGCTCTGGCCCGAGATAGGTGAAAAAAGATCGCAAAGCGTCCTTGGTTCTCTCCACTCCGCTCCATATCAATGTTTTTGAGCGGAGATCATAGACATTGGTGAGATACACTTGACCCTTCTTACGCGAAATCTCATCAACGCCGATGTGGGTGATACCACTGAGGTCACGGTGCTCCATGCCAAAGCTGACCACGCTCTTTACGGCCGCGGCCACGGTGCCCCAGGAACAGTTGAACAGTTTGGCCACCGAGTACCACGGAAGCATTTCAGCCCATTTGGCAAGAAAGCAGCTGTAGGCCAGGGTAAATCGGTGCTTGCCCTTTACCCAGGGAAGCTTTTCAATGCGGACACCTCTGCACCTGGGGCAGTATACCCTTCGGGGCTGATACCTGAACCAGACTGGAATATTCCACAAGGGCACATGACGGAAATAACGTTCATCACGCCTGTCTCGATACGTGGCAAGGTGGCCGCATGTTCCACAGCGGATTCCATACCGGGCGTCAGGTCGAATTTCAGCTACAAATCCGTCTGGATCATTGGTGACCCTATGTACTCGAAAACCTTGCAAATCAACCGTCTGTTTGATTATCTGTTCAACAAGCATGAGTTCCTCTGTAGGTAGAAGGATGGCTGGCCGGCCTCTATCTACCTAAAAGAACTCATGCTTTTTAATTTGTTAAGTTTTTTTATGCACCGTTTCCTGCGAAGAGCCATTTTTTTAGAGCCGTCAGCCAAGTGCTGGAGCGGTTACGCTCAGCTCGAAACGATGGCGTCGCGCGCAGCGGGACGCCAGCGTTGAGTTCACCGGCGAGCTTCAGCGAGTCTAGCGGAACGCAGTGGAGCGATGGTGAAAAGACTGGTTATGCTATTTTATTTTTATCCAAGTATTTGACTTCTCAATATCCTCGACAATCATTTTCTTCTTTTCACCATCAAATTCTAAAGTCATCCTTGAGGTTTTTTCTTTAAAATCTTGGATGAAGATTTCTTTGTCTTTAAATTGCTTTCCAAGCATTACTTGGTAGGAATTTCCACTTACATCTTTTAATTGTAAAAATAGACCTGCATTTGGTTTCTCACCTGATTCAATTAATGGTTCTACAAATTTAACATATGCATTCCAAAGAACAGAGCCAACAGTGATTATAGCAGCCGTATCATGTAATAAACCTTTCCAGTCGAAAGCCGCATTTATAAACGTACCAGGTGGTGGGTTAAATCTATATAATGTGACTCCTGGAACTTCATCTTTTATAAAATTGATAAGTTCCTGCTCATCAAAACCTGTATTTGCTAATGCACATTGTATTTGTAGCATTTCATTTCCTTAAGCAATTAAGGTAGGACGGCCAGTTACCCGACCGCCCCCTCGCAGATCCCTGCGTGCGGTATTCCCGCACAGGGCTCCTCGATATTATTCGCTTCGTACAAAAGCATTATTTGGCCCAATAACCGATTATGCGGGGTCGAGGGATACCAAAGAACTCCATAAGTTCGAGAAATCCTCGCCAGTTAAAGCTTTTCCGTTGGCTGCGTCGGTTCAACCACTTAAAGACGATCCCGCAGCTGAGGCGGTAGAAGGAATTCAGCTTGCGATAGTTCCCGCTGACACCATAGTAATTGTAGTGCCCCTGGAGCTTCGCTCGCAGTTGCTCCATGATTTCCGCCAAGCCTTTGCTGCGGTTGGTCTTTATCCACGATCGCATTGCTGAAAGGGCCAGCTGGAACTTCTTCTTTGCTGTCCTCATACTCACCAGTGGCTTCCCTTTCCTGCTCAGAACCCATCGATATTCAAAACCCAAAAAAACAAAGGTCTCACTCTTCTCGGTTTCAAATCTGGTGAATTTGATTGCTTTCGTCTTCTCTTTGGAAAGCTCGAGGTTGAACTTGCCCAGTCGCTTGCCGATGACCCTTTGCACTTTATGCAAATCTTCCCGGTACTGGAAACAGCACACATAATCATCAGCGAATCTCATGAGATAGGCGTCTCCTTTACAACGAGGTTTGACGATTTTCTCAAACCAGAGATCCAACACAAAGTGGAGGTAGATGTTGGCCAGCACGGCAGAAACTACACCACCTTGAGGAGTACCGGTCACTGGTAATATTACCCGGCCATCCTCCTCCAAGATACCAGCCTTGAGCCACTTCCTGATCAGATTCAGAAAGGAGCGATCATCTATCCGCAGCTCAAGCATACGTAACAGCCAATCATGATCAAGATGATCGAAAAAGCCTTTTATATCTGCATCCAAAATCCACCGAAACTTGCCACGATGGATTCGTTGGCTCAACTGAAGAGCCGCTTTTTGGGGCCCCTTGCCACGGCGATACCCATGGCTGCAGGGCAGGAAATCCTGTTCAAAGATTGCCGAAAGGATGTGCGCTACGCTATGCTGCACCAACTTGTCACCCATTTCCGGAATACCAAGGGGGCGTTGTTTCCCACCTGGCTTGGGAATATAGCGGCGGCGAACAAGCTTGGCCTTATAGCGTTTCTCCTTCAGGGCGGTGGTGATACCCCTGACATTACCCTGAAGATCTTTCCCAAACGTCTCCCAATCAACGCCGCTTACTCCAGGCGCTGACTTACGATTAAGCTGGCTGAAACTCCAGCACAGGTTTGTTTCGTTCAGGAGACTGTACAGATTGCCGAATCGGTGATGTGGATCCTCCTTTGCTTTCTTTGCTATTCCCCGCAGTGAGGTTTGCATATGTTTATCAGCCTGTCGTATCTGCATATGTTTCCTTTGCGGGCTGCATAATATCGTCATTCCCTTCCCCATGTGATCGGCCCTACCGTCTCGGAGTACTATGGAATGATCTGACTCCCTTCTACCCATCAGACGTTCTTCTTGTGGTTGAAACGTCTTACCTCCTGCTCACAGGAGGAGATGGAAGGGTCTCCCAGGTTCCTGACACTTCTCTCACTGCATGCCACGCTCTCGGACCCCGGCAGCCCCTCGGGAATCTTGCCAAAGCGATTCCGTTGTACTGGCTTCCGACACGTTAACATCGTCGCCAACTGCACTATACTCTGACGAGGCTGAATTGCTTGAGGGAGGTACGTCTCCCCTGCGGCCTACAGTGTTCCCTGTGTACGCTTCACGACTGTTGTTCGCCGATTTTCCGGCTCCGCGAGTCGCGCAACACTCGGTACGGGCTGCTGGCTAGGCTTTGCCCGATCGGGACTTCCCACCATACGGTGAGGCACCCGACAAGAAGCGCCAAGCTGCGCCTGGCGCACTAACGTTGCTAATCAGCGGCGCGGCTTTTTGCGTCCGCTGCATTAGCCTTGTTAGCCCTTAAATCTTTGTTTTATATACTCTTGGGTCTGACTTGCACTCAGTTCGCTTGTGGATGGACCGGTGCGGATATAAAATTTTTCCATATCTCCTTCTTTCACAAAAACAGGAGAAGGGGCTTTACGGCATTTTACGACCATTACCCGACAATCTTCATGATCTTCAAAATGAGCATTGAGACTGGTAATAGCCTGTATGCCCATTCGACTTTTTACGATATTTACCAAGTGCAATCCCATTTTGTCCTCATTGGCAAATCCATCAGTTTCGATGCCAACAGGATTTCCGTCATCAGAAATTCCCACAATTAATGTACCACCGTTTGTATTTAGAAAACCTGCCAATGTTTTAAGCACAGCAAGCTCCATCCGGGGGTCTTTACTCGAAGTATGAAGATTGGTTCGAAGGGTAGATTTAAACTCGACAGCTTCAGACTCGCCATTCATGACAATTTGAGATAAATCAAAATCGACAGTCCCTGCATCTTCTTCTATCTCGGAAGCAATTAACGTTGCATAACCTTCAGCAATTACTTGGGCCATCATCTCACGTCGTTTTTCCAAGAATTCACGGTATTCTAAGTGCTCCCAATTATCCGGTAATGCATGGTGACGATACATCCGGTCAAGTTCACTTTGTTTATGGCGACTCTTCATTTCCGAAAGGTAATCAATTGGGGCCTGATCAGATATTTTGATATTATCCCCCCATTCAACCAGAGCGTAATTTGCTATTTGGTTGGTATCCCTTATTGATGTAATTCCTATAGTCTTGAGAAAACCTTTTGGGAAAAGGTGATGGCGTTCAACTGCTGACCTATTAGCCTGTATGGCTGGATCAAGAAGTTCGGATACTCGGATTTTAGAAAATAGCGCCCGTGCATCTAACAATACCAGTGCGGCATTGTATGCAAATAATGACGGACTTCGGGGAGATGAAGTGGCAAGATCGTTTGGCAATGAAACTCCCCAAAAATCATTTGTAAGTGTGATATCACAGACGTGGTTTAGAGTCTGGATGAAGCCTTCGGCTGTATCAATATCTCTAAACCGTGCTAAGTCAAACTCCATGGCGGATTCAGGAGAACCAGTAAAACGACCTGTTACACTGGACATGAAAAACCATCGCGCAATTGCACGACGAAGGTCGAATTCCTGAACTTTATATTCTGTTCGACCGATTAAATACAACATATATGAGAAAAGCAGATTGTTTTGAGAACTGATCATTTTTCCGCTTCTAAACCCCGCTAAACGGATACAGTTCATGAAATCATGCCAATATTGTAATTTAAGAGTTCTTTCTTGAGAATTTTTTAGCAGTTCAAATTGTTGAATCCTGCGCTCATCACTGAATTTTTCTGTTTCTAAATCTTTACCACGAAGAATTGAATAGACATATTTCAAACGAGCACGTTTGAAGGCCACTCCCACAGCGACACGTAACAATTGATCGGGGGAAGGCTCTATAAAATGGTTAAAAGGAGAAGCCTCTCCTTTAGATGGTTTACGTGCGTTTCGGCAGAAAGTTTCAAGTGCAGATCGGCCTTCATCCCAGAATACAGACATTAAAGTAAGAATAAAGTCTGCTTGATTGAGCGGTGTTCCTTTGCTGTTTATGCGGACAAAAACATCAGAAACCGCTTCCTCATCAATATCTGCTGCTAATTCCAGAGCGGTGAAAGGAAAACTTACCAAACCTTGTAGGCTGCTAATTGCGTTGCGTATACTTTTACGTTCATCATCACTGACTTCACGGGATGCACTTAATCCATCCATGTAGTTGTCTACAACCTCAAATAGATCAGTTTTTTCACTCCAAAGTACAGATATGTCGGGGAGAAATGACTTGTCTCGGCGAATAGCCGCATCCGCCACTTCAAAACGCTGTTCTAATGGATTGAAGGCAATTTGAATATGTTCACTTTCGAAATTTTCACGCAAGACCGCAACTTGTTTTACTACTGCATAGAGAGACGTAAGTCTTTGTTGGCCATCAACAATTACCAGTCGCGGTGGCTTTTGTTTATTGTCGGTTCCGATGGTGCGCACATCAGAACTGGCAGCATTTTGCCAAAAAAGCAAGTAGCCGACAGGATAACCTTTGTACATAGAATCAAATAAATCTCGAACTTTGGCATTTTTCCAGACAAAAGGGCGTTGAATATCGGGTAAGCCAATTTCTCCGAGCCCGATGTATTTGACCAGCGAACCTAAGTCATAATCAACCTTGGTAAATACGGTTTTACTCATTTTTTCTCCTGTGGGCATTAAGGTAGGACGGCCAGTTACCCGACCGCCCCCTCTCAGATCCCTGCGTGCGGTATTCCCGCACAGGGCTCCTCGATATTATTCGCTTCGTACAAAAGCGTTATTTGGCCCAATAACCGATTATGCGGGGTCGAGGGATACCAAAGAACTCCATAAGTTCGAGAAATCCTCGCCAGTTAAAGCTTTTCCGTTGGCTGCGTCGGTTCAACCACTTAAAGACGATCCCGCAGCTGAGGCGGTAGAAGGAATTCAGCTTGCGATAGTTCCCGCTGACACCATAGTAATTGTAGTGCCCCTGGAGCTTCGCTCGCAGTTGCTCCATGATTTCCGCCAAGCCTTTGCTGCGGTTGGTCTTTATCCACGATCGCATTGCTGAAAGGGCCAGCTGGAACTTCTTCTTTGCTGTCCTCATACTCACCAGTGGCTTCCCTTTCCTGCTCAGAACCCATCGATATTCAAAACCCAAAAAAACAAAGGTCTCACTCTTCTCGGTTTCAAATCTGGTGAATTTGATTGCTTTCGTCTTCTCTTTGGAAAGCTCGAGGTTGAACTTGCCCAGTCGCTTGCCGATGACCCTTTGCACTTTATGCAAATCTTCCCGGTACTGGAAACAGCACACATAATCATCAGCGAATCTCATGAGATAGGCGTCTCCTTTACAACGAGGTTTGACGATTTTCTCAAACCAGAGATCCAACACAAAGTGGAGGTAGATGTTGGCCAGCACGGCAGAAACTACACCACCTTGAGGAGTACCGGTCACTGGTAATATTACCCGGCCATCCTCCTCCAAGATACCAGCCTTGAGCCACTTCCTGATCAGATTCAGAAAGGAGCGATCATCTATCCGCAGCTCAAGCATACGTAACAGCCAATCATGATCAAGATGATCGAAAAAGCCTTTTATATCTGCATCCAAAATCCACCGAAACTTGCCACGATGGATTCGTTGGCTCAACTGAAGAGCCGCTTTTTGGGGCCCCTTGCCACGGCGATACCCATGGCTGCAGGGCAGGAAATCCTGTTCAAAGATTGCCGAAAGGATGTGCGCTACGCTATGCTGCACCAACTTGTCACCCATTTCCGGTATACCAAGGGGGCGTTGTTTCCCGCCTGGCTTGGGAATATAGCGGCGGCGAACAAGCTTGGCCTTATAGCGTTTCTCCTTCAGGGCGGTGGTGATACCCCTGACATTACCCTGAAGATCTTTCCCAAACGTCTCCCAATCAACGCCGCTTACTCCAGGCGCTGACTTACGATTAAGCTGGCTGAAACTCCAGCACAGGTTTGTTTCGTTCAGGAGACTGTACAGATTGCCGAATCGGTGATGTGGATCCTCCTTTGCTTTCTTTGCTATTCCCCGCAGTGAGGTTTGCATATGTTTATCAGCCTGTCGTATCTGCATATGTTTCCTTTGCGGGCTGCATAATATCGTCATTCCCTTCCCCATGTGATCGGCCCTACCGTCTCGGAGTACTATGGAATGATCTGACTCCCTTCTACCCATCAGACGCTCTTCTTGTGGTTGAAACGTCTTACCTCCTGCTCACAGGAGGAGATGGAAGGGCCTCCCAGGTTCCTGACACTTCTCTCACTGCATGCCACGCTCTCGGACCCCGGCAGCCCCTTGGGAATCTTGCCAAAGCGATTCCGTTGTACTGGCTTCCGACACGTTAACATCGTCGCCAACTGCACTATACTCTGACGAGGCTGAATTGCTTGAGGGAGGTACGTCTCCCCTGCGGCCTACAGTGTTCCCTGTGTACGCTTCACGACTGTTGTTCGCCATTGCGGCTCCGCGAGTCGCGCAACACTCGGTACGGGCTGCTGGCTAGGCTTTGCCCGATCGGGACTTCCCACCATACGGTGAGGCACCCGACAAGAAGCGCCAAGCTGCGCCTGGCGCACTAACGGTAAAGTTGAAAGAATTTCATGCCTGTATAGAATAGCTTGTTTTAATGATTCCGAGATTGAGCCATAATTACCATCGCTAAAAAGCTTTCGGAACATTGTTTTATCACGAGAAATTCTGACCCACCAACCATGAATATTTTGATAATCATGCCTTCGAATTCCTTTTGGCACATAATAATATTTAGGATCTTGAAAAGCTGTCTTGAGCGTTTCTTCTAAATAATTATCATCGTACATGGCTGATTTTGTCTCTTAATGCTAACGAGAACATCTGCGGCTTGTCCGCAGAATGTTTTTGTTGGAATTTAGTATCGTGTCCCCTGAATATTTCCAAATTCCCGAAATCAGTTTATGCGCGTTGGCCTCGTTGATTTATCTATTTCTTGCTTTCACAATATTGACGCATTTTATAATCGTCTGGCCATTGCTGAGCACAGACGGCACTTGATGTTTTGTTGTTCATTTGCAGCGCTCTATATGCTTCGTACTGTTGAGATTCGCAATAAGCACGCATTTTAAAATCTCGCGGCCATTCTGAGGCACATTTCCCGCGGATAATTCTAAATGCAACAGGTTGGATGCCATTTGGCATACCTCGGTCTAGTGTAGAAATGCCTTCTTGTTGTTGATCCTGGCAGTAATTTCTCATTTTGAAGTCGTTCTGCCACTCCTCGGCACATTTTTGCTCAATAATCTGTGCGGCGTCCGCAGGCAAGTTTATATTTGTGTTCTCATATTTTTTAACCATTTTTTGTTCAATCTGCTTAGTGTTCGTCAAACCTATAGAAGCGCTTAAGCCTCCAAAATGATCTGCTATCGCCCATACCTGTAATAAACACAAGGAAAACACAAGACCGCCCAACACCTTCCCGCCTTGTTTTACTTCAAGCAGGGAAAATATTATTGCGATCAATATAATCAACGGCGCTATGATTGCCGGAATATAATTCGCCATAAAAAATGCAATCAACGCGATCCAACCAAAAATGTGGGACTGCTTTTGCTTTATAGCTTTAGGAGGCAATTCCTTTTCAAATTTCTGAGGGCAACCGCATGCTGGACATGCCACAGCTTCGGTTGAAATGTCCTTGCCGCATTCCTTGCACTTAACAATCATCGAAATCTCCCCACGATATGTAGTTGGCCATAAATTGCCGCTATCAAGTTATCGAGCCAAAAACGTAATGTCATTCACTAATAAGCTGTAATGTTAATGTTGGAATTTTTTATCATGTCCACCAAATACATAAGTAATTTAGTGTATGCCCAGTGAAGGGTTACAAAAATCAAGGCGTTTTAAGAATGGCTATTATTGCTGCAATCGCAGCAATAGCTGAGAAAATCGAAGCCGCTATTGCTATTTGATTCGCTCGTTTAGCAATTGAAAGAGTTTCTTCTTCTCGGCTATCACGTTTTTCAGAAGCTGCTAAGTCTCTTTCTTCCTGTTTGAGTCTTAGCCATTCTTTGGCGTATGGTACATCTAAGCTTGGAGAATAGCCTGGTGTAATGGTGTATCTGATCTGAACTTCAGATTCTCCCATTGTTTCAAACATAGTAAATAGCTTTTCTCTTTTTTCTGTTACAGTTTCGTTCATAACATATGTTCCAACGTTTAATAGGCGTCAGACGTTTTTACACGCATTGATTACTTTTTCGTTTTTCAGCTCAGCTTTTGCCTGCTGGGAATTTTCCCCAGTCATTGCAACACTTCCAGCGGCGAACGCGTCTGCACCGTGTTTTTATCTTCCATAACTAGCAAAAATTGCATTAAATATACAGTGTATAGCTCGCAGGATGCCTGATCGCAAGCACTTTTACCTGTCCAGGTTTCCGGAGAAATATTGGGAGTTTTACAGTTGACGCATAACGGGAATTTCTTTTCGTTTACCCCCACTTTTGTCTCCTGCTTTACCTGCTTTTGGCGCGGTATTTTGGGACTATGTGCTTATTATCGGTCTGCTGCATAATACGTTATTCATTTCGCTTTTTTGTTTATGTCCTCAACAAACAGTACTTTTCTAGCAACGGAATTTGGGAATTTTCTCCTGAACAATCACCTGGTACCCCAAGGTCGAGAACAATACTTCGTGATGTGGGCCCGACGTTTTTTTAAGGAGCGTTCCTCGCTAACAGAACATGCGTGGACCGAACAGTTGACCCGCTACCTTGAGGTGCTTGAAGCCGAGTCCACCGTCGAGTCATGGCAGCTACGTCAGGCTGAACAGGCGGTACGGCTCTACTTCGTCAACTTCCTGGAAACCAAGGGTGAAGCAGAGCAGGCACAACCACTGGTTGCCCTTGATGCACGTGGCGCCTTTTTGCCGGATGCCGCCCTGCAAGCCTTTACCGATGCCTTGCGCCTGAAAAATTACGCCTATCGCAGCGAAAAAACCTACCTTGGGTGGTGTCGTCGCCTGTTTCGGTATGCTGCAAAAATGCAGAACGTGACCACCTGGGAGCCAATATTCATTTCTCCTGCCCTGGTCCGTGATTATCTTGCCCGCCTTGCCGTGCAGGGTCGGGTATCAGCCTCGACCCAGAATCAGGCCTTCAGTGCCTTCCTTACCTTTTGCCGCCTGGTGCTGCGGATGGAAGTGGGTGATCTTAAGGAGGCGGTACGGGCCAGGCAGGGCAAACGCTTGCCCACTGTGTTCAGTGTAGAAGAAATACAGCGGCTGCTGCCCCACCTGGAAGGGACCATCGGCCTGATGCTGCGCATCATCTATGGCGGGGGACTTCGCCTCACCGAATGTTTGCGGCTGCGGATCCAGGATCTGGATTTCGATCAGGGGCTGGTGTACGTGCGCGGCGGGAAAGGCGATAAGGACCGGACCACCCTTCTGGCCGAGTCAGTGCATGATGGGCTGCGTGAACATCTGGCACGGGTAAGGGAGCTGCACCGCCAGGATCTGGCCGAGGGATATGGCGAGACTTCGCTTCCCCATGCCCTGGAACGCAAATACCGCAACGCTGCCAGGGAGTGGGGATGGCAATTTGTTTTTCCCAGCGCTAAGTTGTCGACCGATCCACGCAGCGGGGTGATCAGGCGCCACCATGTGAGCGCCAGTGCGGTACAGCGAGGGATGAAAAGCGCGGTCCGGGCAGCAGGGATAGAGAAACATGCCTCGGTGCATACCCTGCGCCACAGCTTTGCCACCCACCTGCTGCTCAACGGGGTGGACCTGCGCCAGATCCAGGACTACCTGGGGCACGCCAAGGTGGAAACCACCATGGTCTATACCCACGTGGTCAAGGACCTGCGCAACCCGGCGGTCAGCCCCCTGGATATGGTCGGCCACCTGGCAAAGGCCGATACATAGACGCATCTCGCCGCCCATAAGGACCATAACTCAGGCCATCACCATTCATCAGTTCACCCTGCCCGAAAACAGCAGAGGCCATGGTAGGTCACCCTGCTTGAATACGTACCGGTACCTGCCTGCGCCTGCATTCCCCAGGAGTGTATTTACCAGCCTGCAAGTCCATTGATGATCATCTCGATCAGGAACAATGCCCCCTCTGCTCCCATGGTCTTTTTCGGTATAACGTGTTGATAGCCGCTTACCGGAAGGGAGGTTTCAATGCCGGTAAATGGTCTTTGCTGGAGACGCAACCTGGCTATCAGCGCTCCGCTTCCAAAAACTACCTCTGGCATGCACTGGCCAATGCTTCGACCCAGTGCTTCTTCGCATCCGATGCTGTCCAGATACGCTGCAAGGGCATTGCGTTTTTCGGTGGTGCCATCGGTCAGGTGCACCGCAAGAGGAACCATACCAAGGTACGAATGCAGCCACTGAACAAGCGAAAGCGCAAAGGAGGCCTCCCCCTGAACGCCGAATCCGGCCCCTTTGGGAAGTCCAGTCAACGCGTTGAACCTGTTAAGAAAACCGTACGCCTGCACTCGTTTTTCCCGGATCTTGTCCAAGGCTGGTGCGGGATCAGCATTCAGTTGTTCACAGACAGAGGTTATCCATTGCTCTGTGGCGTCAAAACCTATTGGCGCGCCTGAAGCTGGTGAAATGCACTGCTGGTTCAACTGCTCGTGAACAAACGGGGCCAGTTGATCGGCAAACTCATCATGAACCACCACCGTTGCCTGGGCAGCGGTGAGGTGCTGCAGATCGGTGAGGGTGCATCCCGCACTGATCACGGTATTGACCCGGATGGAGCAATGTCCCAGCAGGGCAATCAATTCAGCGATATTGCCCTGCCAATGGTGGTGAAGGATGGAGATACCTGCAAGATTGACGCTCTTTTCCCTGTGGTGATGCGGGACCTGGGGCAGGGCGTGGAGCAAGGTCATGACTGCATCCTGGTACCCAGAGGATGGCGGCTGGGAGAATCCTGTATTCTCAATGGCAATACAGGGAACAGAGAGGGCTGATTGATGGATAAAGCGAAGCAGGTCGTCACCAATTAACGCTGCTCCGGGGGTGTTAATGACCGCGATCAGTGAATGGTTCTTGGCCGCTACAGCAGGGAGGATTTTTTCCAGCTTTTCTGTTGCGCCGAACACATAATCATAGTCGTCCAGGTAGGTCGCCGGAACCCGTGGCTGACCAAAATAAAATTCTTCTGCATAATAGATAGGGTCAATGTTGGCTACCCTGGGCAACTGGTTTTCACTGAACGCCCCATGATAGAACTTGCATCCGGTCGGCCCATTCAACAGCACTGCCGCATCCTCTATGCCCTCAACTGCAGCAATTGCCCCGGTAAGGCTGTCGGGTTGCAGCTCAAAAAAATCATCGTGGTGCGTCATGTTTCCACCCCTCCACTACCGGAGATTTGAGCAAGGTCGACCAGCGATGGGCAAAGGCAAGTCCTCCGTAGAACCCCACATCCGGACAGAGGGGGATGATATCGGCATGCAGCGGGAAAGGCAGGTTGGCCGGGGTGTAGTTGGCCAGGAGTAAATCCGGTCGTAAATGGCGCAGATCATCATCTCTCTGCGCAGGGTCATAATCGGTTTCCACCTCGAACTGACCGGGATACCTGGTAACAAAAAGATTGTCCTGGGAGTAGTGAAGTATCCCGACTTTAACCACCTCCATCCCCAGATCCATCGCCGCCTCAACGATCCAGTCCACATTGTGGATATAGGTTATGATCATTAAGCGCTTGCCTCGAAGCGATGCAGCATACGCCGAGGTTTTTTCACGGTAGAAATCCCGCTCCTGCTCGATCAGCTGCTCACCTTTAGGCCGCAGATGAAAAAAGGAACAAATTTCTCTTAGCCAGGCAGCGGTCTCACTGAATCCAACCGGAAAAGGCAGGGAAAGTGAAGGCAGCCCCAGTGTATTGCCGGCAAACTCTGCCATCAATCGCCCCAGGTAATCGGTGTAGGCCGGCAGACACAGCGATGCTTTACAGAACCCCTCCAACGCTTCAACCGAGGTATTCCTGACAAATCGGCAATTAACGGTCAGCCCCAGTTGGGTGAGCAACCCCTGGACTGTTGTAAAATTATGCTCCGCATTAAAGGCAATATTTTTCTCTGCCAGAATGTTTACACAGTGTGGTTCAGGAGGCGTACCTCTATTAATCAGGGCCGCAGCACCTTCCATGCAGCCATTGATCACCCCCTGCATATAATCCCCACGCAGATTGCCATCAGAGGTGATAGGAATGATCGGTATTTCCGGGCAGCGGTCCCGTACCTCATGGATGGCCGCCAAAGGATCATCGCCAATAACCCCTGAGGGACAGGTCGTGACCACAAACACCGCCCCGGGGTTGCGTTTCAGTGCGTTGTCAAGCGATTGGACAAGCCGCTCCTTGCCTCCATAGATCACCATGGACTCATCCATGTCCGAGGAGATGATCCTGGGATGAAGCTGCTTATCAAGAAGGATTTTTTCTCTGGTGAGGGTTCTTGATCCGGAAGAGAATATTGCCTGTCCTGCAATATACGAACAACTTACCGGCCCATGGGCAACGGTCACGGCACCGTCGATCTGGGTGAGCGTTGCCAGCGCTCCGGAAAAGGCGCAGCCATGCAGTGGTTCACGGTTGAGCAGACTTTTCGACAGAAACGGTGTTGCCCTGCTGCCGCTGCCTATGCAAGCGGCAAGGGGTTCCTTTTTCCTTGCCGCGGTTGTTGCTTCTTCGGTTGGTGCCTCCTGCGGTGTTGGCAAGGCGGTGGTCAAGCCGTCGCGGAGATGGGCCTCTCCCAGGCCGAACAGTTCTTTTTCAAGATGCTCTTCAGCAAGAAAAGTGGCACCATAGACGGTCGAGTTGTTCATCACCGTCTGGGCCAACGCATGGAACAGCAGGGCCTCTGCAGATTCGGGAAAGGCCTCCACCACTGTCTTTTCACACTGCTCTGCCCTACGAAAGATGTCACTTCTCGGCAGTGTCTGCAGGATAGGCAAGCCCACAAGCTCGGCAAACTGTTCAGCAGGCTCTTTTGCTTCACTCCCCCCTCGGCTGTTTAAGATCAACCCGGCCAGGCGATGCCCCTCATCATCATAGTTTTTCACGCCTTTGAGGATATTGTTGGCAGCATAAAGCGACATAAACTCCTCAGAGGTGACGACATAGACTCGATCGGCATAGTCTCTTCGCAGCGGTACGGCAAAACCTCCGCACACCACATCGCCGAGAACATCGTAGAGCACCACATCAAAGGAGTCAAAATCCAGCCCCAACCGTTCAAACAGCGCAAAGGTGCTTAAAATTCCCCGCCCGGCACAGCCCACGCCCGGCTCCGGCCCGCCGGCTTCAGCACAGACGACCCCTCCATACCCGGTGTGAAGCACCCGATCCAGCCTGTGCTGCGAGGCCGGCGTATTTTTCATGTACTCCATTGCCGTAACCACGGATTTGCCGCCCAGGAGCAGCCGGGTGGAATCGTGTTTGGGGTCGCAACCTATCTGCAGGACAGCATACCCTTGTTGAGCAAGCGCTGCAGACAGGTTAGCTGAAATGGTTGATTTACCGATTCCCCCTTTGCCGTACAATGCAATTTTCATTACTCATTTCGTTTTGTTAGATGGGGTTAAGGTGCTTTTTTCCTTAGAGAGGTTCCGGTCACTGTCTTTGAACCGAAGCTGTTCAACTTCACGCCACTTCATTTCGCCCCCTTTACCGCTGCCGGTGGTCGTTCGCTCCACACGTTCATCGTGCATGAGCACAATATGATCATCAGCAGTGGTGTGAACATCCACCTCTACGCGATGTAATCCGTGGTGAATGACCGCTTCAATGGCGGCAAGTGAGTTCTCAGGATATCCCAGGTGCATGCCGCGGTGGCCAAGAGGACGCCCCCCTGTTCCGGGTGTTGTTTTTGCGCCCAACATAGAAGTGTGTAAAGGCCTCCGCAACTTATGCCAAAAAGTTGTCAAGTGCTGCCTTGGCCCGACTGCTGCTGCCAAAGGCGGTAAAGATAATTGCCGGTTTCTCCTTGAGTTTTGGTTACCGCATTTTACGGCCAATGTACCCATGTTGGTGCATGATCACCCCCTATCCCTCTTTATTGCACAAGTAGTCTGTCAAAATCCACTCTGTCCTGAAAGCGCCACCCTAATATTCCACTCCCCTCTGCGCCACGATCCCTTCTTTGAGCGGATGTTTCACCGGGTTCATTTCAGTGACCAGGTCGGCCATCTCTATAATTTCAGGGGCTGCATTACGTCCGGTAATAACGACGTGCAGATCCTCGGGTTTTGCACGCAGGGTCTTCAGCACTTCGTTCTTGTCTATCATGTTGTACAGGAGTACGTAGGTGAACTCATCAAGCACAACCATCTTATATTCACCTGAAAATAGAGCTTCTTTTGCTTTTTCCCAGGCGGCCTGGGCCGTTTGGCGGTCCTTTTCCATATCATCGGATTTCCAGGTAAAGCCACGGCCGATAACCTGAAAAGTGATGGTCTCCTCAAAACGCTTGAACGCCTCCATTTCCCCGTATTTCCAACTTCCCTTGATAAACTGCAGGAAGAACACCTTCATGCCGTGGCCGGCAGCCCGCATGGACATGCCGATTGCTGAGGTTGTTTTCCCCTTGCCATTGCCGGTGAAAACCATCAGCAGCCCTTTTCTCTTTTTCTCAGTCATGCTCTATCCTCCATTCATGCTGCCATTTTTCCACCATATCGGTACCAAGCACTTCAACCTTGCCGCCCTGAAATTCCTCGCTCACCTCGCCAATAACATCTTCCTTTTTCTTTCAATTTCCAGAACCATGTTCAATACTTACAACCCTTGTCCTGCAAGTTGTTTTTGCTGTTCCAATATTTTGGTCAACTGCGCTATTGCCTGCTCCGCCTCGCGCTGATAACGTTTGTAGTCGGCAGCCTTGCTGAAGGCGGCAATGCTTGCTCGCACCTCTTGCTGCTGCCAATGACAGTAAGCGAGCATAAGCAAAGCCCGTCCTGCAGATTTTTCTTCCCCGCCTGCTGCGGCTTGTGAAAAAGCGCTTGTTGCTTCCCCATAACGCCGCAGCCCATAGAGAATTTCTCCCTTCAGCATACTGAGGTCTGCGCGTTTTTCCTTCGGGTCAAACTGCTCCAACCGCTTCAGCGCTGTCTCCATTTCCCCGAGTGCCATGTAGGCATGGACCAGCCGTCGTATTATCTCCCGGTCAGGTTTGGTTTCAAGGTAGGACTCGTAATCGCCGACAGCCTTTACCGGGACGCCGAGTTGCAGATGGAGATCGGCAACCAATTTCTTTTCCTCCATCGTCAGGGGGATAAGGAATCGATAGATGATCAGACTCTGGAGCGCAGGCTCCAACTTCCCCTGCTGCAGATAAATGTGAGCAAGGCTTTTCCACCATAACGGCTCGTCCGGTTCCAGCCTGGTGAGCCTGGTCGCCAGGTCTCGGGCCTGTGCGTACATGTGCAGCACAAGATACTGCTGCAGAAGAATCTCCCGCCACTGACGCTGCTTTTTACCTGTATACCCTTCGGCAAGCTCGCTGATAGAGGGTAAAGCCTGTTGGTTGCGGTCTACCGCCAGGAGCGCGTACACCAGGTTTTCCTTCCACGCGAGCTGCATCTCCTGTGGATGGGTTTTCAATAAATGTTCAAAAAGCGCAATGGACTGCTTGTATTGCTCCGCCATAAGCATGGTGACCGCCGCCTGGTACAGCAGTTCTGCATGGGGCGGATCACTCAGGGTGTATGCCTTATGGAAACAGCGGCTTGCCTCTTGAAAATTCTTGAGTTCATAGGCACAACGACCCAGGTTCTGCCAGGCAACCACACTATCCTGTTCACGTTGAATGGCTCTTCGATAGGCAGCGGCAGCCTCGTCGAAACGTTCCATCAGAGAGAGGCAATTGCCCAGGGTTATGTTGATTGCCGGATGCTCATATATAGATCCCTCATCCTGCCCGCTGCGGGAGCGGAATTCATTGAGCAGAACAACAGCCGCACCATACTCCTCTTTCTCCATCTGTTTGGAGGCTTTCACCAGCACCAGCTGCACTTTGACCGGCAGCCGGCTTGCCGCCAGAGCAGAAGAAAAGGTACCCAGGAGGGAGCAAGACAAGATGATGACGGCGACCGCTGCTCGCATGTTAGTCTTCCAATTCAAACGTAATTGTCGTCTCGCCCCAGGCCTTAACGGGAACACCTTCAACCGTACCGGGTCGAAAGCGCCATCGTTGAACGCACCTGATCACACTTTTATCAAAGACCTTTTCCGGCTCGGCATCAACAATGGCTACATTGCTTACCTCACCATGCTCATTCACGAGGAAACGAACTTTCACCCACCCTTCCTGTCCGCGTCGTTTCGCGCGTATGGGGTAGACCGGCGGCACGCGGGAAAGGGGCATCAGCACATCGTCAAGCTCTGCAGCATCAACGCCGTCCAGGTCACCGGAGAGGGTAAATGTGCCGGCCTCAAGGGGGGAAAACTGCAGCGTGGTGGGTGCAGTCGGCATAGCGGGACTCAAGTGAAACGGCAGGGTCGGTTTAGGCATGGCCACCGGCCGTTTCTGCGGCAAGGGATTTTTGTCAGGCTTCTTCTGTTCGTGCTGTGGTTTTGGTGGAGGGGTCTTCTTTTGGGGAGGGTTTTCCTTGTGCTTGATCCGGATGACATTCACTCTCGGCAGCACCTCCATTAATTCGGCGCGGCCTCCTCCAAGAACAAAAAAACTCGGCAACGCCAGAAACATGGCGGCATTCATGACGACAGCAACCAGGATCGAAATCGACCACTTGATAAAGGTGCGACGTCTTTGCGCCACATCGTAGGTATATCCGCTGGCGATTTCCATGACCGCTACTGCGCCGGCAGTTTTGCCGCCAGACTGACGTTACCGGCGCCGGCCTCACGACAACCGTCCATCACCGCTATGACCACTCCTGCCTCGCTGGTCTTGTCCGGAACCACAACCACGCCGCCTTCCGGATTCTCTGCCAGGGCACGCTCCACATTGGCCCGGACCGCTCTGACATCAATCTGACGGTTATCCATATAGACCTGATTCATACTGTCTATACCGATCATGATGGTCCCCTTATCCTTTACCACCGCCGTTGCAGCTGTAGGTCGATTGACGTCAATACCGGTTTCTTTGACAAAAGAAGTATTGACGAGAAAGAAAATGAGCAAGATGAACACCATATCAATCAACGGTGCGATATTCAGCTCGGCTGTTGTACGCTGACTGCGTCGAGCCGCGGAAATATTGAGCATGGTTCTCTCCCCTATAAATGTCGTCCAATATACAAACCCGCCGCAGAAACCCGCTGCTGCAGGTTGGCAACCCTTCTGCGGAGGAAGTTATACATATACAGGCCGGGGATGGCGACAAGCAGCCCTGTCTGGGTTGTAATCAAAGCCTCTGAAATCCCTCCTGCCATGGCCTTGGCATTTCCGGTCCCGAAAATGGAGAGTACTTCAAAGGTCCCGATCATGCCGGTCACCGTCCCCAGCAGGCCCAACAGCGGGGCAACAGCGGCAAGCACCCCGATAAGGGCCAGGTGATCATTGAGTCGGTGATTAACACTGAGCACCGATTCATCCAAGATGAACCGATCCAGCTCCTTGCGGCCGCTGCGTAAACGCATAAACCTTGCCACCAGCAGGCTGATGGCACCGGAATGCTTCCGAGGGTCGGGAAACCGGTTGTCTCTGATATACTGCACAGCTGTGGTGAGACGCATGTTGCGCTGATACAACCGCCGCAGGAACAGGCATCGCTCAACAATCAGCAGCCACATCACCATCGAGATAACCATCAACGGCACCATCAGTACGCCACCTTGCAAGAGATACTCTTCCAGTAAGAGGTATTGACGAAAAAGCGCCTCCAGCACGCCTCACCCCCGGTACGTATGAATAATGTTTACCAGGCTTACCGCCTTTTCCTCCATGATGCCTATCTGCCGATCAACCGCCCGGTTGAGAAGATTTTGCGCCAGCATCAGGGGGATGGCTGCAGAAAGGCCAAGCATGGTCGTTACCAGTGCTTCGGAGATCCCCCCGGACATCAGCCTCGGGTCGCCTGTTCCATGCAGAGTGATGACATGAAAGGTGTCGATCATACCGGTCACGGTTCCCAGCAACCCTATCAACGGGGCAATCGTGGCCAGCATCCCCAAAGTGGAAAGAAACCGTTCCATGGGCGGAATTTCCTGGAGAATGGCTTCCTGGAGCACATTCTCCATTTCCTCTCTCTCCAGGTCACGGTTTTGAAGACCGATCCTGAGAATACGGGCCACAGGCTTGGCACCCTGCCGAGAACAGATATCCTCGCCTTCTTGCCAATGCCCCTTGCCAGCTGCTTCCCGTATCGCATCGATAAGCACGTCGCTCTTTATTCGATGACGCAGCAGAAAAACCACCCGCTCCAGCACGATAAGCCCCCCGACAACGAACAGGGCGACAATCGGCCAGACAAGCGGACCTCCCTTAGGCACCTGCTCTGCAAGGGTCAACTGATAGGTCAGCTGACGAAGTGCCGCTCCCCGTGATATATCCATGGGAACGTCATCGGAATCACCGCGCATGTACCCGGCTATCTGCTTTTGCATCCGCCCTGACGGCAACCTGGACAAGGCATAGAGTGTGCGCTCATCAGGTGAGTATTTGAGAAAACCCTGTTCATTATCCAGGCTGTACAATGCACTAAACGGGCCAAGGACCAGTACCGTTGCCTCTCTCTTGCGGCCGGCCTGGTCCACGATTGATGCGTCCGTTCTGGTCACCTCTCCGGAACGCTGCAGCGACTCAAACAGGAAGGCTGTCATAGCCTCGACATCATCCATACCCGGGAAGCGCGTATCATTACCGATGCTTTCCATGAACCCCGGTGTCTCCTCCAGCAAAACACTCTGCAGGTTATCTTTTGCAAGTGCATCAATATCTTTGGCATTAATACGGATAACGCCAACCAACTCGTTGATCATGTCACTTGTCTCGGACAGTAGACTGGTCAATTCCACTTCCCGCTGCTCAAGCTGCGCCCTTTCTTCGGACAGCCTGTCAACGTCCTGTTCCAGAGCGGCCTCCTGCTGCTCCAGGTCGGCTATGGCCGCTTCAAGCGCTGTGCGGTCTGCAAGAATCTGCGCCTTTTTTTCCTTTGCCGCCTGCTCAGCGGCCGCTCTTTCCTCTGCAGCCCGAGCAGCGAGCTCTTTTCTGACGTTCTCGATCTCTAGCTGTTGGACCCGCATATCCTGGGCAGAGACGGATGCCAGCGGCAGCATCAGCATGACCACAATAAACTGCCAGCTTAATAATCTGATCATTGCTCCACCACCCTTACCAGCCTGCCAAGAGGCATTGTGACAAGTTCTGCAGGACGACGTTTGCCGGCAATTTCCACGACCTTCTGGATACTGTAATTATAGGTGTCGGGCAATGTCACCCACTTGTCATCCCCCTGGTCATACACGCCACATCTCCCTTGATCCAGTGTCTGAAAATAGAGCCCCAACCGGCCAAGCCGGAAAATATTGACCAGCAGAGGTTCCGCCCCCAGATCAATCTGCTGTTGATAGGTTTCAATGGTAAGACCGTACTCCATTTCCACCTGCAAGGCCTCCATGGCCTTGCGAAACTTTTCACTCAACGCTATTTCAGGATCATGGAGCGTAGCCTCGAGCTTTACAATGCGATCATTTCGTTCCCCGAGGAGAAAGGGCGGGCCGGTCTCAGGCAGCGCCTTAATGTCTTCAACCAGCTGTGCTAAAAACGGCTCCATCTTTTCTTCAATCTGGCGAATTCCCTCCAACCGCTGCTCCTTCTCGGCAATGCGGCTTTTGGCAGCACCGGTCACCTCTATCAGCTCGTTCTTTTGCGCCTGGAGCTGATCAACGGTAGCCTGCAGCTGTTCCATTTTCACAACAAGTTGCTCTTGCAGCTGCCGCCACCGTTCATCTTCCTGTTGGGTTTGTTGGCGGATAGTGATGGCTTGCGCAACCGGTTTTTCAACTTTTTCACCGAGTTCATCTCCATTCGCCGACGGCAAAACAAGAAACGTCATCGCCATCACTACACCCACAAACGTCATTTCAACCCGATTCTTCATCTGTTCCCACAGTTCCTCTATTGGCCTGCCAAGCGGCAAGAGTTTAGCCGGTTAATACGTCCTGCGCAGGTCGAAATAAGAAAGGCCCGAATTCGCATGAAGCGAATTCGGGCCCAGAATTCCTCACCACAACGCCCTCTCTGTCCACGAGATCTGACGTCACATCATCAGGCAGGTCTTCTGACTCCCGGTTCCCTCTACTTACTGCGTCTTCCCGTTAATCATTGCATCAACAGTGACATGTTGCAGCGTTCGTCCCCGGTTACAGCGGCGGGCCCGTTCCGGATTCACACCGGATTCCCTCTTCATCCATCATGCTGGAACCTGATAAGAAAACTGTAATATAAGGATATCTACAAAGTGTCAAGCTGATTGCCGAAATAAGCGACCATATCCCTGATGGTCCATGAATGCTGCCGACCGATAGGGAATCAATCTTCTCCCTCCAACTCTTGAGGGAACAATGCTTCGAGGTAGCTGGTGCTAGTGCATATGCATCAATGGGTTGCCCACACAGCAGGCTGATGAGCGGAGGTTTTGCGTTCCACCTGCGGTGTTACCTCTACAGAATACACCGTTCTCGACCCGCTCCTGTTCAGGTGGATTATGAAAAATCCGCATTGCAGAGCAAGATTTGGAGTGTATCTGCTCAGAGCAGATTCTATACTGCCCGAAACACTACCTGATCAAGAGAGGGAATATGCAACCTCAAGTTACATCTATGGGCCTTTTTGAATGGATTCTGCTCATCATCCTGTCGCTGCTGTGGGGCGGATCTTTTTTCTTTGTCGGAGTGGCTGTCAAAGCACTCCCCCCGCTTACCATCGTCTCTTTACGGGTCTTCCTGGCTGCCTTAACCCTTTTTGCGGTGGTGCATTTCTCCGGCATACGCTTGCCGATGAGACGAGAGGTATGGGTGGCCTTTTTTACAATGAGCCTTATAAACAATGTGATCCCGTTTAGTTTAATTGCCTGGGGCCAGACGCATATAGCCAGCGGCTTGGCGTCTATCCTCAATGCAACAACACCGCTGTTTACCGTTATTGCTGCGCACCTGTGGACACGCGATGAAAAAATGAGCCCCCCAAAAGTGCTTGGTGTGCTCCTCGGATTTACCGGAGTCGTCATCATGATTGGGTATGCATCAGTTGCAGGGACCGGTGGGTCGCTGTATGGTCAGTTGGCAATTCTTGGAGCGGCTTTATCTTACTCACTCGCAGGAATTTATGGACGCAGGTTCAGGCAGTTTGGCATACAGCCAATAGTCACCGCTACCGGACAGGTTACTGTTTCATCAGCTCTGCTTGTTCCCACAGCCCTGGTTATCGAAAGGCCTTTCACCCTTCCTGCTCCGGGCTTGGAAGTGTGGTCTGCAGTCCTCGGTTTAGCCGTTCTCTCCACAGCGCTGGCGTATATTTTGTATTTTCGTATTCTTGCGACTGCTGGAGCAACCAACGTCCTCCTGGTAACACTCCTCATCCCTGTAAGCGCCACACTCCTTGGCATCACCTTTCTCGATGAACAGATCGAGCCCAAACATTTGATGGGTATGGGGCTCATCAGTTTAGGGCTGTTATCCATCGACGGCAGAGTATTCAAATGGGCCAGGACGGCCGACTCTGAGTTGGCGGGCTGAAGGAGCGACCATGAACCCACACTCAACGTACACCTCGGCAGACGGCCGATGGAGGGCAATCATTGCCAGGGATCCGCGGGCAGACGGTCGTTTCGTTTATGCTGTGAAAACAACCGGGATTTTTTGTCGACCGAGCTGCTCTTCCAAATTGCCGAAGCGTGAAAATGTAGAATACTTTGGCAGCGGTGAAGAAGCGCTGGCAGCAGGATACCGGCCATGTAAAAAATGCAGACCTACCGGTAAAACGGTCAAGGAAGAGATTGAACACAAGGTAGTTCAAGCCTGCCGGATTATAGAGCGCAGCAGAACCATTCCCCAGTTACCCGACCTCGCAAAAGAGGTCGGACTGAGCCCCTTCCATTTCCATCGCCTTTTTAAGCAGGTTGTCGGCGTTACACCAAAACAATTTGCCACACACCACAGGGCCAAACGCTTCAGGACCAGCCTGCAATCAAGCAATTCGATAACCGAAGCCCTCTTTGATGCCGGGTACTCCTCAAGCAGTGGAGCGTATAACAGAAGTCAGGATCGACTCTCGATGCAGCCTAAAGAATACAGGGCCGGAGGACAGGGTATTGATATTCGTTATGGCATTGCGGAGTGTCCTCTTGGCTGGGTAATTGTAGCGGCAACTGATCGTGGTATATGTGCTATTGAATTTGGCGATGACCCAGAAAAATTACCTGAGCTCATGCATAGCAGATTTCCTCAAGCAGCTGTCTCAGCAGCTGGTCCCGGTTTTACCCGTCTGATTGAGGAAGTGGTGCATTTTATCAATACCCCGTGGAGCAATTTCACCCTCCCCCTTGATATTCAGGGTACAGCCTTTCAGCAGCAAGTTTGGGATATCCTGAGACAGATAGAGCCCGGGGAAACCATGAGTTATACCGAAGTAGCTGAAAAAATAGGAAACCCCAAGGCTGTTCGAGCTGTCGCCGCTGCCTGCGGCCAAAATACATTGGCTGTAGTGATACCGTGTCATAGAGTTATTACAAAGGATGGGCGGGTAAGCGGATATAGATGGGGTGTTGAGCGGAAAAAGATGCTGCTTGAGAACGAAAAAAAGCAAAAATGAGCCTTGCGCAGTTCACCGGCAGGAGGATAACCAGGCCCGCCTGCCCGACAGGTGTCGCAAATGCCTGGTCCAATCCAGGGGTATACCCATTTAACCGTTGTGGAATAGAAGGGGGTTGGCTATGCTTTTTCATGCTGATTACCACCTGAATCCGTGAGCGTTGAAAAGCGCCACAGATGGAAAACAGCAATGTATGGGTAATGTGTGTGGCAATTCATCACCATGGGGGCCATCCATGATTCCTTCTCTCCACTACCTGGATCGGTTCCGCAACGAGGGAACCCGAACCTACAGCACTCACTCAGATTACAGCGAGGCCAGGCCGCAGTATCGCCCTGACGCCCACTCTAGCGCCTTCCCCCTGTTGGCCTACACCCTCCCTCGCAGGGAGTTGCTCCTCTATACAGCCAACCCGCCCGATGATCTTTTTTCCCTCTACTGCGGGGCAGATACCGCTCTTTTCTGCATCCACCCGCAGGTGGTGGAAGAGTTGGCCGATGATCCGTATGTCCGGGAGGTCAGGCGCCACAGCCGTGGGTGTCACCGGATACCTGTAGTTCCCAGCTCTTCAACCAGAACCCTGTACGCAGTCAATGAGGTTCCCCATGCCCTCAAGGTTCATTTTCCCTTTCGGGTTTCCCGCTACAGTCGAAAAATGCGCAGCGAGGTTATCGAACAGGCAATCAATGTATCCAGGGAACTGGAAGAGGGGATTGAGCACTTTGACCGACGATTTGCCTTTCTGCGGGAAGTCGTGGGGATCGCCTACCCCAACCTCACCCGTTCATCTTCTCGGGCAGAAAATTGGGGCTTTCTGATCAGAGACATGCACCCCTTTCCGCGAACAGGAGAAAAGCGCCCCCTGGTTCCCGGTTTTGCTCTCTATGGCAGGGATTTTTTCCATCCCACCCAGCCACCGCTGCTCTTTGAGCTTATCGGCGATCGTGACCCGGTTGCGTTTATCCTCCAGCAGATCATGTTGCCTATCCTTCGCCACTGGGTTGATGGGTATACCCGGTTCGGCTACATGCTGGAACCCCATGGCCAGAATGTTCTGCTGGAACTTGACCGGCATAACACCATCACCCGCATCGTTCACCGGGACCTGAGTGTAGGCATTGACATGCGACAACGCGAGGCCATGGGGCTCTCGTCGGCCCATCTCAACGACTACAATCGGATGGACTCGGGCGAATTCAGCAGCATCACCTATGACATGTTCATGGGGAGTCATTTTTTCGACCGGATCATCCAATGCTGTCAGGAAAGATATACTCGCCTGACAGCAGAAGACTTCAGGGAACCCTGCCGGCAGCTCTTTGCCGAACTGTTTCCCGGGCACTCATACTTCATGCCAGCTACCGTCCACTATTTCAGTGAACAGCGAGACCGGTTTGGTAAGCCGTTATATCAGGATACCGGCAGGAAACCGGTATGGCGTCCTGCGCAGAGATAGAGGGAGGGAAAGCCGAACGCACCCGAGTCCGGCTTTCTCTTGAAGAAAAGGATTAGTCAAATGCCATGGAAGTACTCCACTCCTTCCACACCTTGCCCACCAGATCAATACCCGGTTTCAATGTCTTTTTGCCCGGCCGCCAGCCTGAAGGGGTGGCTTCCGCGCCTTTGGTCTCGCGAACGAGCTGGAATGCCTGGACCTGACGAATGGTTTCATTGATATTACGCCCTACCGGCGGGGACAGGACCTCATAACCCTGGATGATGCCTTCGGGGTCGATGATAAAACGTCCCCGGGCCTCAACCCCGGCATTTTCATCAAAAACACCGTAAATCCGCCCGACCTTGCCGCCGGCGTCGGAAAGCATGGGAAAGGGCACGCCGCCTTCAACCATCTTCGAAAGCTCATCATCATCCCACATCTTGTGCACAAACATGGAGTCTATGGACATGGACAGGATTTCTACACCCATTTCCTGAAATACCGGATATTTTTCAGCGACCGCTGAAATTTCGGTAGCTCAGACAAAGGTAAAATCACCCGGGTAGAAACAGAGTAACACCCATTTTCCCAGGTATTCCGATAGCTTTACATTAACAAATTCACCTTTCTGGTACCCCGGTGCTACAAAATCCGGAGCTTTCTGGCCAACCATTATCATACTCTTCTCCTCTGGTTGCTGTACCTGTTGTTCCTGTGTTGGTGATTCCACCGGACCTTCTCCTACCGGTCCTCCTGTGGGCCGGGCACATCCTACTTCAGCTTCTTCAGGCATATTGACCTCCATCTAGAGTTTCCACATGCTCCATTTCGAGCATATGCTCACATACTAGATACAGTTATACAAACCCAGGAGGGCTGTCAAGGTAAAGAACACGGGCACACCATCCGGCCTGGATAAAGAACACCAACAAAGAGAAAACCTACTGAAATAACGAGTAAAACTTTATTTGAGGCATACAACAGGCATGCTCCAGGGAGGAACAGGCGAAGAGTAAACAGGGGTCCCGCTTACCTCTCCCTCCCTGGAGGCCTTGTGCAGCAGGGAAAACTTTATTTCACGGTATAGCCTTTGCCCTCCAGACAGGCAGAATAGGCACGGTTAAACCGGTTGAGTTGCTCCTGGACCAGCTGCTGTTGCTGCTGCTCCACCGAGGCGGTTGCCTGTTTCTGCTGGTGTCTGCGTATACCGCCTGCAGCGGCTCCAACTGCCGCACCGGCCGCTGCCCCTTTCCCGAATTCACCGCCCAGGGAACCGCCAAGGCCGCCAACGGCCGCCCCGGCAAGCGCTCCACGTAAAACCTGTCGCTGTCCCTGTTGCTGACCGGAAGGTGCTGGGGCGGAAACCCTCGAAGGATCGACCCCGCTCTCCGTTACCGCCCACTGATGGCAAGCAGCCATATCAGCAGACCGCTGCTGCTCGGTCTGCCCCTTGGCGGGAAAAACCATCAGCTCAGCACCCTGTACTACCGTTACCTTGACCATTCCCCCAAGGAAGAGGAAAACACCACCAACCAGCATCACCTGCAAGCTCCTTCCTTTCATAGCCTCTCCATAGTTCTCTTTTCTCTTGGTAATATGAGGGGGAGGTGCTGACCACCACTCCGATCTCGCTTCCTTTTCTCCTTGTACATTGGCCCCAAGCCCATCATCCACCCCCATCCTCACACCGACCCTTTCAGCTTCAGCACAACCGCACTCACTTGGGAGGAATGCAGGTCTATGCTAGTCATTGACGATCGTCAACCCCGGCGGCGGGTCGTTATGCTCCTTGCCGCCTCGCGACCCTCTGGGTTGAACCGACACATGGACTTTATCGGTTGACCCAATGGTACGAGGCGGATCCAGTTTGGGATCAAAGTTTTCCGAAATATCAGCCTCCGGATCCCGCAGCGCCTCAAAACGTTGAAGTTCGGAGGGATCGACCGGCAAACCGCTGTCCAGAGCACGCCGCATCAACCAGCACAGGGCAATGCTTGACAGACCAATGCTCATGCCGCCCCCGACATCTGAATGCACCCCCCTGAACCAGACTTCCTCCAGCCGACCTTCCACAGGGGGATCGCCCTCACCAGCCTTCACTCGTGTGGGCTGAAAGTTACCTCGGCGCTCATCCAGTGCCATGGCATGGCAACACCTGTGCACAATTCCCGGAAGCGTGAGGTGCCACCCGATATTGAGGTCATTGCCGGGAAGCCCAAAAGAGGCGACCACATCCCATAATCCCAAAAAACGAACATCAATCCCGGGTTGTTCCTCGGCAATTTCATTGGCAAAATGCAGGGCCAAGGCTGCACCTCGGCTAAAGCCGATAATATCAACCACCCTCTCCCCTCTGGCAAGATTTTTCTCCAGCTCTTCCATTGCCTCGCGGATTCGGAAACGACCCCCGGCCCCTGCGACTCCACCTAGGATTTTTCCGACAAACCCTGCACGGGTTCCCACTCCCTTGAGGTAAAATTTCCGGCCCTGGTAACTGTTGAAGAATTTTGCCACATTCGTGTCATGCTTCTCGCCGATCTCATCCTCATTCCAGGTTCCATCAAATGCATACAATGCCATGATTTCCCTCCGCTCTCTGTGCATGTTTTCGGCTGCTCTGGAGCAGCAAAATATCGCCCACTGCCTGACCAGCCACGAGGACCAACGGAAAATGCCGAACTGCCTCGGATGAGAAAGTCCGGCTTTCCGACGCACATCCATAATTACCCGGACCGCCCGACGACAGCTTTAGCATGTTCTTCATGTAGCAATTCACCTATAGGTTATTTATACTACTGAATTATAGAGTCGGTCAACCTCGCTCATCTGCCATTCTGCAGCAGTAGAGAGGTGATACTGCCAAGAGATCAACCTGGAGAACGGCTTGAAAAAAACACCCCTGTCCCCTGCACAATTTGGCCTGCCGCCACGTACCCAGCTTGAACGCGTCGACGAGCAGACCATTGCGATCCGCATTGACCGAAAAAGCCGGATCATCATGGCAGATGGCCTGAAAATTCTGGACAAGATCACAGTCCTTCAGCAAAGCCTGCCTGACCACCTTTTCGCGCTCAAAACAACTGCCCCTGTGTGTGGAAAAACCAAAACCTTTCTCCAGCAACACGGCGTGACCGTTATCGAAGTGTAATGATAAAAATGCACAAAACAGTTCTCATCCTCCCGGGACCTCTTCACCTTATGCCGCCAAGTGCTTTTCATCACCCGGCCCTCCGGCAAAGAGGTTGCCTTTTCCCGGGCCATCATAATCCACTGAAGACCATCCATCATGTTTAACATACTTGTTTTTGGCGCGGCAGCAGTAGAAACAGACGTGCGAGGTATCTTTGACTCTGATCGGTGTAGAATACTCGGCGTAGAGCATGCACAGGACTTCTATTCTGTTGCTTTTTCAAGAAGTTATGACGCATGGATCATTGACCGCTCCCACCCGGACCTGCAGGAACTGGTCCTTGAGGAACTGGCGGTCGCCCACAGGACACCGTTGATCATCATGCTGGGAAATGATGAACCGGCAGCAACGGCAGATGCATCGGTGAAAACCTATGTTCACTCCAGGACTGATATTGCAGGCTGTTACGCTCGTTTTCTCCGGTTGATGCACAATAAACGTGAACAAAACAAGGAGAAGTACCTGGCTGGGTACGTGCACCAAAAGCCAACCCTTGAATCCATTGTGACCAAAAGTCCGTTGATGGAACAGCTGCTTGACCTGGTGAAAGATGTTGCTCCCACAGATTCACCGGTTTTTGTGGTCGGAGAAACCGGAACCGGCAAGGAGCTGCTGGCCAATATTTTCCATAATGAATCAAGGCGCCGATCCGGCCCCTTTGTAGCTGTCAATTGCGGCGCTCTCCCCGATTCCCTGCTCGAGTCAGAACTGTTCGGTTATGAAAAGGGCGCCTTTACCGGGGCCGTAGAACGGCGGATAGGAAAAATAGAACATGCTGCAGGCGGGACGCTTTTTCTCGACGAGGTGGAAAATATGTCCACAGCCATGCAGATCAAATTGTTGCGAGTTCTGCAGGAACGTTCTTTTCAGCGTTTGGGCAGCAATAACGATATCTGCACCGATTTCCGGGTCATTGCAGCAACCAATACCGACCCGACCGAACTCCTCCATTCCGGTACCCTCCGTTCAGACCTGTATTACAGGCTTGCTGTCTTTCAGGTACATGTCCCTCCTTTGCGCGACAGGACCGTGGACATTCCACTCCTGGTGCAACATTTTGTCAATCGCAAGAAAAAAGATGGCCGGGAATATGTCAAAGGATTGGATGCTCAGGCAATGAGTCTGCTGCTGTCTGTACCCTGGTTCGGAAATGTACGAGAACTGCAAAATGTTATCGAGCGAGCGGTGATGCTGGCTATTTCACCGGTTATTCCCGCCGGTTTGATCCACATACCAACCATCCCCATTGCCGACACTTCAGTAGATGTGACCAACCTGACGGATACGGCTTTCCGTCCAGGCACCACCCTCAAATCATATAAGACCCTGCTTTCTCAGTCTGCCGAGCGAAAATATCTGGTTGAGCTCCTGGAGTATGTTCACGGAAGGATTGGAGAGGCAGCGCAACTTGCCGGATTAACGCCAAGAGCGCTGTACAATAAAATGAAAATTCATGGTTTGAAGAAGGAGGACTTTAAAAAATCGGAAAAACTCGGGTAAACCGGAAATTTTCCATAAAAAACAATTATTACAAATAATTATACCAATAACACTGCCCCTGTTCGAACCGCCTCGGAATATTTCGTTCACTTTTGCTTCTCTTCCCTTCCATCATCTCAAAACCAATTAATCATCATATTACAAAGAGATAGTCAATATCGACCGCTATGGCATGCTCTTTGATAGTCCTGATGTGGCTGTGCAGAAAACTGCCGCACAAATGGCTCATCAAACATGAATGGAGATCACGATGGGAAACAACAAACGCCGCAATGACAATCATCTGTACGGAAAGTGTGAAATATGTCTGCGATACATTCCGGTTGAATACTACTTCAGTGTAGGCGACCTTATCGACTGCTATGAATGCGGGACGGTCTATACCATAGAATCCAAAAAACCCATACGGCTGAAAATGGCAGACGACCATTACACCTATAGCGATAACGACTACCCCGAGGAAATGTATTTTGATGACTATTGATGCCAGATCTCGCGCGCATTAGCTGAATATCCCGCCCCAGGGGTGTCCTCGCACCCCTGGATCAAGCCTTTTTCCACTGGTTCCCTGAATGCAGGATCATCCAAAAGATGGTGCAGGTGCCAGGCGGCAACCTCCTTGATCCTACTGAACTGTATCATTGCGTTGCCAACCGGGCAGATGTATGGTGAATGGACACCTCAAAGAGCAGCATGGTGCGCTGTTTAACGAACTATGGTAGATATATCACCAACAAGCAACAACACTTGGAGTTCAGGCTCTGCATTGTAACAGGTGGTTCTCTCTCGGTTAAAACACTATAGAAATATTCCGCACAGATACCTTTCTGCGCCCGGTAAGAAAATGAAGACACACGAGACACACACCAACCAGCACCAGGCAAAAAACGGCCTCCAGGACATTGTGGCCTGCGAATCAGAAATCTGCTGCATTGACGGTTCCCAGGGGCGCTTGATCTATCGCGGTTACGACGCGCTGGATCTTGCCCGGTTCAGTTGTTTCGAGGAAGTCGCCTACCTTCTCTGGTATGGCTGCCTACCACGGGCAACGGAATTTAAAGCCTTTCTTGACGGCTTTACCGGATCGATGTCCATCCCGATTGAAACGGTGATGATTCTGCGAATGTTCCCCAAGGCTGCCGAGCCCATGGAGGTCATACGAACCGCGGTCTCCTCTCTGGGGCATTGGGACCCGGATAGCGGCAACACCCGCCTGGATGCCTGCCTGCGTAAAGCCCAGCGACTGGTTCTGAGGATCCCGTTGCTTATCGCAGCTCATCAGCGGCTTCGGGAAGGCAAGGAACCCGTATCCCCTCTTCCCGGGCAAAGTATTGCGTACAATTTTCTCTATACCCTCCAGGGAAAGCCACCGACGCCGTTGGTTGAGCGAGCCTTTGACGCCGCACTCATTCTTCATGCTGATCACGAACTCAATGCATCGACCTTTGCCGCACGGGTCACAGCCGCAACCATGTCGGATATATATTCCTCAGTCACCGCTGCTATCGGCGCCCTAAAAGGTCCGCTCCACGGCGGGGCAAACATGGAAGTAATGCAGCTTATTGAAGAGATAGAGACACCTGAGCGAGCGGAGCAGGTAATCAGCAGCATGTTGGCACAAGGGCAGAAAATACCCGGCTTTGGTCATCGCGTTTATCGCTGCGAAGACCCTCGGGCAACCTTGTTGCGTGAATTCGCCGACAAGGTGACTGCCACTACCAACCAGCGAGCGCCATTTGAGATTACCAAAGAAATCGAGCGGGTTGTTCTCGAACGGGCTAAGGTGTTTCCGAATGTTGATCTCTACTCGGCCTCCCTGTACAGAGCCATGGGACTGCCTCGAGAACTGTTCACTCCGGTTTTTGCAATCAGCAGGGCCGTGGGCTGGACCTCTCACATCTTTGAACAGTGGGCCGATAACCGATTGATCCGACCGCGCGCCGAGTACTGCGGCCGCCAGGATCTCACCTACCGACAGATAGAAGAACGGGCCTGACATATCAACACTTGTCCTGCACTATTGTGGAGTTCCCTGACCCCTTTTTTCTCATGTTTTTTTCATACATCCTCATCGCGGTGCATGCTTCCTCTCCAGTAAGCATGTACCCCGCAGCCTGAAGCAGGACTAATGGTACCAAAAGCATCCCGCAAAAAAAAATGGTCAGTAGACAAAGCAACCGACCTCTATTGCATCGATAAGTGGGGAGCAGGATACTTTTCCATTAACGAGCACGGCGATGTGGTGGTAACCCCCTCCGGCGCTGAAAAAGGACCGAGCCTGAGCCTCTATCAGATCGCTAAGGAAGCCGAGTTGCGCGGCCTTCCCATGCCGGTGCTGCTCCGAATAGAGAACATTCTCGGCAGCCAGATCAAGCTGCTCCATGAGACCTTTCGTAAGGTCATTCATGAGAACAACTACCGCGGGGTCTACAAGGGAGTTTTTCCGATCAAGGTCAACCAGCAGGAACAGGTGGTTGAGGCCATCAGTCAGTTCGGTAAACAATTCAATCATGGACTCGAAGCGGGCAGCAAGTCCGAACTCATCGCCGCCATCTCCATGCTCCAGAATCGCCAGGCATGCCTGATCTGCAACGGCTACAAGGATGAGGAGTTTATCGATCTCGGTCTTTATGCTGTGAAAATGGGGTACCAGGTCTTTTTCGTGATCGAGGTTCCCGGGGAGGTCGACCTCATCATCGAACGCTCTCGACACCTGGGCATCCTGCCCTCTCTTGGCTTGCGAATCAAGCTCGCTACCCAAGCTGAGGGAAAATGGGCGGAATCGGGAGGTGACAGCTCTGTTTTCGGCCTTACCATGAGCCATATCATCGACGTCATCGACCGGCTCAAGGAGGAAGGGATGCTCGATTGCCTGCAGCTACTCCACTACCACATCGGCTCCCAGATCCCCAATATCAGCGATATCCGTGCGGGCGCCATGGAGGCCTGCCGTCTCTATGAAGAGCTGGTTGGAGAAGGGGCCCCCATGGGATACCTGGATCTGGGTGGCGGCCTGGCAGTGGACTACGATGGGAGTAACACAGATTCCGATTCAAGTAGAAACTACTCCATCGAGGAGTACTGTTCTGATATCGTCGAGTCGATCATTACCGTGCTCGAAAAAAACGACATCCCTCACCCGACCATCATTACAGAATCGGGCCGGGCAATTGTCGCCTACTACTCGGTCCTCCTGTTCAATATCCTGGATGTCAGTTCTTTTGAACCGCCGCCCATCCCCGCCAAATTGCCGGAAGTTGAGGGCAAACTACTGGAAAACCTGATGGCTACGTATCACCTGCTGTCCCCAAAGGATATCCAGGAATGCTGCAACGATGCCCTGTTTTACCGCAGTCAGGCCAGACAGCTCTTCAAACTCGGACATATTACCATTCGGGAACGGGCTTTGGCGGAAAATATCTTTCAGCACATCCTGATCAAAATATCGTCGATGATGCATGAACTCCCCCGCGTCCCCAAGGACGTAGAGGCGATCAACTCCCTGGTCTACGATATTTACTATGGCAACTTCAGCCTCTTTCAATCCCTGCCCGATGTGTGGGCCATTGACCAGATTCTGCCGACGATCCCGCTCCATCGACATCTGGAAAAACCAACCAGGCAGGCGATCATCTCGGATATCACCTGCGACTGTGACGGAAAAATTGATAGCTTTCCTGATCAGGAAAAGACCAGAAAGCATATCATGCTCCACCCACTCAAGGACGACGAGGAGTACTACCTGGGTGTTTTCCTTGTCGGAGCCTACCAGGAAACCCTCGGGGACCTGCACAACCTGTTCGGGGACACCAACGTGGTCTCTATCCATATCAACGAGGATGGCAGCTACCGTTTTATCGGCGAGCAGGAAGGTGATTCCGTTGCCGATGTCCTTTCGTACGTGGAGTATGATATCCGTGCAATGCGCGCCAGGTTGAGGATACTGGCTGAAGAAGCGATCCAGAAGGGACTCATCAGCCCGGTCGACCGTAAATCCATCCTGGAGACCTTTGAAGAAGGGTTGAGAGGGTATACCTATTATGAAAAATAAGCAGTACCGATAATGGTTCTGTCTTTGCCAGAGGAGGACAGTATGTCACGAATACTCATCATAGGTGCTGGCGGTGTCGGCAACGTGGTGACCAAAAAATGTGCGATGCACAACGAAGTGTTCACCGATATCTGGCTTGCCAGCCGCACAGTTGCCAAGTGTGAGGCAGTCGCCGAGGAGATTCAGCGGCAGATGGCGGTTCAGGTGCATACAGCCCAGGTCGATGCGGATTCCGTACCCGAGCTGGTCGAATTGCTCAGACGGGTCAAGCCGGAGCTGGTCATCAACGTCGCCCTCCCCTACCAGGACCTTGCCATCATGGATGCCTGCCTCGAGTGTGGGGTACACTACCTGGATACAGCCAACTACGAGCCGGAGGATACCGCCCACTTCGAATACAGTTGGCAATGGGCCTATCACGACCGGTTTCGAGAAAAAGGGCTTATGGCCCTACTTGGCTGCGGTTTCGACCCGGGAGTGACCAATATTTTCTGCGCCCATGCACAGAAACATGAGTTCGACACCATAGAAACCATCGATATCCTTGACTGCAACGCGGGCGATCACGGCCATCCTTTTGCCACCAATTTCAACCCGGAAATCAACATCCGCGAGGTCACCCAGGTTGTCCGGCACTGGCACAATGGTGACTGGGTTGAGACTCCGCCGATCCTGGATGACGACTGCGTCCATTTCACCTTCGACTATCCAGTGGCAGGCCCGCGGGAAAGCTACCTTCTCTATCACGAGGAGATGGAGTCGCTGGCCAAACATATCCCAGGGCTCAAGCGCATCCGTTTCTGGATGACCTTTGGCCAGCCTTACCTGACCCATCTCAAGGTCCTGGAGAATGTGGGCATGACCCGTATTGATCCGGTGGAATTCGAGGGCAACACCATCGTTCCCATCCGGTTTCTGAAGGCGCTGCTGCCGGACCCCGGCTCGCTGGGCAACAACTACACCGGCAAGACCGTAATCGGCTGCGTCTTTAAGGGGATGAAGGACGGCCAACCCAAGCAGCGCTACACCTACAATGTCTGCGATCATGCCGAAGCCTTTGATGAGGTCCAGTCCCAGGCGGTTTCCTATACCACCGGGGTACCGGCCATGATTGGCGCCATGCTGATGCTCAAAAAAGTGTGGAACGGAGCAGGCGTGTTCAATGTGGAACAACTCGATCCCGATCCATTCATGGAAGAGCTGAACAACAACGGCCTCCCCTGGCAGACGATCGACTTCACCGGCACCCTGCCCGAGTAACCGCTTGATGAACGTTTCCGCCACCGCAACCCCGGTCGATTTTCCCCAAGCGATGATCGACCGGGTCCAGACACCATGCTACCTGATCAGCGAGGATGCGATCAGGCGCAACTGCCGTATCCTTGATCAGATCCAGCAGAAAACCGGTGCCCGGATTCTCCTTGCCCTGAAGGCCTTTGCCCTGCCGGCAGTCTTCCCGCTGATCCGAGAATACCTGCACGGCGTCTGTGCCAGCGGCCCGACCGAGGCGCAGCTGGGTCGGGAGGAGTTCAATCGTGAAGTGCATACCTACGCACCGGCCTATACCAGCGATCAGATGGAACGGGTTGCACGCTTTTCCGATCACATCCTCTTTAATTCCATCAACCAGTGGCAGGCCCACAGGGCGGCTGTTGGTGATGCCGGGCGGCCAACCAGCGTTGGCCTGCGGGTCAACCCAGGCTACGCAGAGGTGGATGTGGACCTGTACAACCCCTGCCTGCCAGGATCCCGTTTCGGCCTCAACCCGCAAGATCTGGAAGGGGTGAATCTGGAGGGTATCTCGGGGCTCCACTTCCATGCACTGTGCGAACAGGGGGCCGACGTGCTGGTCCGGGTACTGGCACATTTTGAGGAGCGATTCGGCAAATATATTGGACAGATGCA
Source organism: Desulfogranum aggregans (assembly GCF_055398265.1). NCBI lineage: Bacteria > Pseudomonadati > Thermodesulfobacteriota > Desulfobulbia > Desulfobulbales > Desulfobulbaceae > Desulfogranum > Desulfogranum aggregans. The sequence continues at coordinate 3,049,349 of NZ_AP042447.1, forward strand.
ATGGATCAACTTCGGCGGCGGACATCATATTACCCGAAGCGACTATGATACGGATCTGCTCTGCCGGACCATTGTCGATTTTCGTCAAAGAAACAATAACATTGCCGTCTACCTTGAGCCGGGTGAGGCGGTGGTGCTCGACAGCGGGGTCTTCGTCACCCAGGTGCTCGACACCATCCGCAATGGAGTGGAGATCGCCATCCTTGACGCCTCTGCCGAAACCCATATGCCCGATGTACTTGCCATGCCCTACCGGCCGCACATTATCGGCAGCGGCAAGCCGCAGGAGCACCCCTACACCTATCGCCTCGGGGGGATATCCTGCCTCGCCGGCGACATAATCGGTGATTACTCGTTTGCACGCCCCCTGCAAACCGGGCAGCGATTGGTGCTCACCGATATGGCCCTCTACTCGTTTGTGAAAAACACCACGTTTAACGGGGTTGAGCTTCCTGCGCTCTATACCTGCTCTGCTGAAAACAATACACTCCACCTTGTGCGGAGTTTCTCCTACCAGGATTACCGGAGCCGCATAGGATGAACCCTGAAAGGAAACGCCTTTTCCACGGAGACGATGTCCCCCCCTCCGCTCCTGCAGACGCCCTTTTCCACGTTATCCCGGTTCCCCTGGAGCAATCGGTTTCCTACGGCACAGGTACTGCAGAAGGCCCCCAAGCGATCCTTGAGGCGTCCTCCCAACTTGAGCTGCTCGCCTGCGGGACTGTTCCTGCACAATACGGCATATACACCGCCCCGCCAGTGGAATGCTCGGGGCCGGTGGAAGACGTGCTGCAACGAATAGGGACCGGGGTCGGCACGACCCTTGAACAAAAGAAAATCCCTGTGATTATCGGCGGCGAACACACAGTCACCTGCGGAATCACCACCTCTCTAACCAACCATTATGGTGCGTACGGGGTTATCCAGTTCGATGCCCATGCCGACCTTCGTGATACCTACCAGGGCTCATCCCTCAGCCATGCCTGTGTCATGCGCCGTATTCATGAGCAGGGTATCCCCATCTATCAGCTCGGCACCCGCAGCTACTCCCAGGAAGAAGAGCAGTATCGACTGAAGCATGGCATACTTTTTCGGGATGCTCTCGACCTGTGGCAACAAACACTGGAGTTTGAGCTTCCACCTGACTTTCCGGAAAAGGTATTCATCACCTTTGACATCGATGGACTGGACAGCGCCCTCATGCCCGCCACAGGGACCCCCGCACCAGGAGGATTGCACTGGTACCAGACAATGAGTCTGCTGCAGCAGATCATGGAGACCAGGATTTGCATTGGATTCGACATGGTGGAGTACGCTCCCATACCCGGCTTTCACGGGTACTCCTTTACAGCTGCACAACTGGTGTACAATATGATGGGGTACCTGGTCAGGAGCGCACCAAACAGGCGTTACCACGGAATCTGCTGAGAGGCAGCATTAGTGGACAAAAAAACGCGCCGGAAAAAATGCCAGAGGCCTCTGCAAAAAATGATGATTTCCGGTACAGTTGTACTCTTTACTCGTGAGCCACCCGGCTCCTGATCATAATCCCTGATGAGGTAAATTCGGGCTGGGTACCCAAAAGAACAGCTGAAGAGGAAGCATGGATTCTGCCATACAATTTCAAGTGATGATTCTTGACGGGAAAGGCGGCGGCACCTTGGTTGAAAATACTCCTCCCGCGGATTTTCCCATAATGACCGATGATCTGCTCTGTTGGGTACATGTGGATTACAGCTTTCCTGAAGCAATGGAGTGGATACGGAATGCCCAGTGGCTTGATGCCATTGTCAAGGACAATCTGCTCGACGATAGTTCTCGGCCGCGCAGTGAGCTTTTCAGCGATGGCCTGTTCCTCGCCCTTCGGGGAGTCAACCTCAACCCCGGCTCAAGTCCCGATGACATGGTTGCTGTACGGATGTGGGCTACCGATCGCACCATCATTACCTCCAACCGCCGGCATCTGCTCTCCCTGCAGGACCTACGCAGCGCCCTGCTCCGGGGAAAAGGTCCCAGGACGGCTGCTGACTTTGCAACCACCTTGATTGAATCCATTTCCCTGAGAACCGAGAAAGTCATAGAAGAACTGGAGGACCGGCTCGAATACCTTGAAGACGGGCTCGATAGCTTTGATACCGCTCACAAGGCGCAGCTCTCGGATATGCGCAGACAGGCGATCAGACTCAGACGCTATCTCGCCCCCCAGCAGGATGCCCTGCAGCACATGGTAAACGCCCCCCCGCCCTGGCTGCAAAAAAACGGTAAAAGACGCATCCGTGAGGCCATCAACCAGTTTAAGCGGTATGTGGAAATGCTCGACGCCATCAGGGATCGGGCAATTGTTGCCCAGGAGGAACTGCTGACCCACCTCTCAGAGACGCTCAACCACCGTATGTACGTTCTTTCCCTTGTTACCGCCCTTTTTTTGCCGCTTGGTTTTCTTACAGGTCTTTTCGGCATCAATGTCGGCGGTATCCCCGGTGCCCAAAGCAGCTACGGTTTTCTTCTGTTCATTTTGACCATTGTCACCCTGGTACTCTTTCTGCTCCTTTTCTTTAAAAAGAAAAACTGGTTATAATGGCTCAACAAAAAGTGCATCGCTATCCTGTACCGGAGTATAATATGGTTGTTTTTCCCAAGGGCGCCTTCCCTGTCCCCAGCCCGTGGCTTATCCTGGTTTTTTTAATCCTAACAACCCTTCTTCCTGCTGCTGCGTCATCGGCTGAGACAAAAGCCCCGCTTGAGGGACAAGAGTCATCCATACCAGATAAAGAAAGTTCGCAAAGCTCACAGCCCCAACCCGGCCTGCAGTCACTAATGCAGGAAGGCGAGCAACTCGCCAAAAAAATGGTCGACCTGCAGTTCATGCTGGATAGCCTGCCAGAGCCGCAAGGTTTCCAAAACATCATGGAGCAGCTTGCCACCCAGATTCAGGATCTTGAGTGGCAGGTCACCATGGCTGCTGCCGACCCCAACCTGGCCAGTGAGCCACTGGTTGTCTTTGCCGGAAAACTGGCAAAAATAGAGAGCCGACTGGAGAAACAGAGTCTTGCATTTAAAGAGGACCTGGCGCTGTTGATAGCGCAGCATACGGAATGGACAGGGACGGTCAAGCAAATAAAGGACAAGATAGAGCAGCTGGAAGGAAGCGAGACCTACCGCTTATTGGAGAACAATATTCTTGAAATGCTTGAGTTGTCCCAGCATGCTGTAGACCTTATAACTCAACGACTCATGCCGATGAGTGAAGCCAATACCTATGCCAATACCCTCCAGGTCAAATTATATACCCTCAAGAGCGACCTGCGAAACGCCATCACCGAAAACCAGGAGGAATACTTCCAGCAGACCTCACCGCCGATCTATAGCGATAGTTTTTATACCAAACTTCACTTCGGCCTGTTGGAGGAGATGGGAAAACGAACCATTGCCTTTGGAAAAAAGCAGACCATACTCTTGCAGCAGAACCTTCCTCGTATCGGCATACTGGCGCTCGTGACCATTATCCTCTGGCGGCTCATCCGGTTGAGCAGGGGGCTCATCCCTGCCTCTTATCGTTGGTATACGATCAACAGGTACCCGAGCTGTTCAGCCATCTTTTTTTCTGTGCTCAGCTACATTTTTCTGTGGAGCTACCTGATGGAGTTATCGACTGATCTTGTCGTGCTCATCTATTTCCTGTTTATCACCGCCCTGTTCTTCATCCGCTATACGCTCGAGATGGAACCATGGATCAATCGTTTTTTCAGCCGCACCCTTATTTTCCTCGCGGTGACACTCCTCATTGATGCCATTAGTGGACCTCCGGTAATTTTTCGCCTCTATGTTATCGCCTCAACCATATATGGCATCGTGTTCTGCCTGCAGATGAACGCCACCCTGAAAAAGCAAAATCAGGGGTTGTTGAGTCGAACCATGTTTAAAGCAACCGCACTCTTTTTGCTGATTATGTTGATTGCAGCAGTCATCGGCTTTGATCAGCTCAGCAGATATATCTTCATTGGATTCATCAAAAGCGTGGCTGCCGGACTGGTATGCTGGTTGCTCCTGCTGTATACCGACGGTCTGTTGGAGTTCGTGGTCAAGACGATGCCGCTGAACTTTCTTTCCCGTTACGGAGATACCATTTCCAGGCAGCTTAGACCGCTCTTCTGGGCTGCTTATATTTTGGTTTTCATGCTGTGGGTACGACAAATCTGGCTCCTGGAGCCTGACACCTCAAATGTGTTGAAGAAATTACTCGGGTATGGCATCCCGATTTTTTCCTGGAACCTAACCGTTGGTTTCGTCCTGACCATCTCCGCGGTTCTGTATGGCACCTATCTGATCTCTTCATGGTTGCAGACGGCCCTGTTGCAGGAGATCATGCCCAGATACAGGCTTGAGCGCGGTGTCCAGTTATCCATCAGCCGCATTGTTCACTACGTGATCTTTTTCATCGGCTTTGTGGTACTGTTGAAAATTCTCGGCCTGGAGCTGACCCAGTTGACCATCCTCGGAGGGGCGCTGGGTGTGGGAATAGGTTTCGGCCTGCAGGCGATTGTCAATAACTTCGTCAGCGGCCTGATCCTCTTGTTCGAGCGTCCGGTAAAGGTTGGAGATACCATCCAGATCGGTCAGGAGTGGGGGGAGATCAAATCACTTGGCTTGCGGGCAACCATTGTCCAAACCTTTGACAATGCCGAAATAGTTATTCCCAACGGCGACCTGATAACCAACCAGGTCACCAACTGGACCCTTGGAGAAAGACGGGTGCGCGTGAAGATTCCCGTGGGCGTCGCTTACGGTACAGATATCAGCGAAGTACTTGCTATTCTCCTGAAATCGGCCAACGGCCACCCGCTGGTACTCAGTACTCCAAAACCGGTAGCCCTCTTTCTGGCATTCGGAGCAAGCTCACTTGATTTTGAACTCCGGGTTTGGATTCCCAATGTCGATGACAAGCTGACAGTCCTCAGTGAACTCAACCAGGAAATAGACAGCGAATTCGGGGACGCCGGTATCGTGATCCCCTTTCCCCAAAGAGATGTGCACCTGTACACCACAGACACCGGGCAGAACAAAGAATGAAAAGAAGGGAAAAGGTCTCAAAAAGACCGGGCTACGCCTCTTGCCTCCAGCTAAGCAGCGGTACATACTGCGTCTCCATGCGATCTTTCAGCATCACCCCTGTTTTCCCGGTCTTGATTCCCTGTTCAACCAGGTAGGTTATCTTTTGCACAATATCAGCAACGGTTACCCCTCGATACTCGTCTACCGCTAAAGCCGCGTACCCGAATTATAAACCGATACGACTGCCTTCCTCTCCAAAGGGAAAGGATATCTTTCCCTGCCGACCTGGTACCTGCAGAAAAACATTTCACCTCGCTTCTTTCTTGACAGGAAAGTTTTTGTTTGCAAAATACTATTATCAGCACCAATGCATACCACCAGGAAGGTACAAATGGACGACAAGAAGCTCCTCGGAAAAAACCTCAAGCAGTTGAGAAAATATAAACAGATGACCCTTAAACAGGTTGCTGAAATGGCCGACTGCTCGGAAAGCCTCCTCTCCAAGGTAGAAAACGGAAGAGGCAATCCTTCCTTGAATACCCTGCACGCCATTGCCTCTGCAGTAGGAACAGACATAGGTACCCTGTTCATGGACAATGTATTTCGCGATGACGTAGTCAGCAGGAAAGGCGATCGACTGCTCACCCTCATTTCCGGGGAGGAGGAAAACGGAGTTTCCCTGGAATACCTCTCTCCACACAAACCCCACAACATCCTCCAGGCCCACGTGCAGATAGTAGCCCCGGGAGGAGGTTCAACCGGCGAAATCACCCACGAGGGTGAAGAGATGGGCTACGTGCTCGAGGGTATCCTGGAACTGACTGTTGACGGTGAGATATACATCCTCCACGCTGAGGACTCTTTCTTCTTTGACTCATCACTGCCGCACAAATTCAGCAATCCCGGAGCTGCCACCGCCCGTATCATCTGGGTAAATACTCCGCCCACCTTTTAAACTTTCCCCAAGAGAAAGATTCATCCATAACTTTACACAAAAGAAATTATTTCTCTTTGTTTTTTACATCATTGTAAACTTACAGACAAAGGGTGCTGGCTCAGCAAAAACAAATATTTTTTTATAAAACAATATCTTATAGTAGCAAAATACACCTCTGAGCATTTGGGCACACTTCCTGCTTTATTTTTCCAAGATCACGTACTCTCTATAAATATTCTTGGAGGTAAAGAAACCCATGAAACCCACCACGCTCCACCTCATTTTGTTGACTCTGCTCTGCATATTGTTCGCCCCCCTCACATCCTCTGCACAGGCAGATCTGCTGGAAGAGATTAAGAACAAAGGTGAACTTGTCATTGGAACCGAGGCCGCCTTTCCACCATTTGAGTTTGTAGAAAACGGCAAAATTGTCGGCTATTCCGCTGATATGCTGGCATTGATCATAAAAGATTTGCCAGGTGTGAAGGTCAAGCAGCTCGATATTCCTTGGCAGGGAATCCTTCCCGGCCTGGCGGCAGGCAAATTCGACTTCATCGTCACCTCAGTAACAGCAACGAAAGAAAGGGCCGATCGGTATGCGCTCAGCCTGCCCATTGCCGATGCCACGGTAGCACTCCTGGTGAAAAAGGCTTCTCCCATCACAACCCCTGAGGATGTTGCAGGCAAGGCGGTTGCCTCACAAACCGGTTCAGCACAGTTAAAAGCGCTGCAGGGCCTTGCCGAAAAACTTGCCGCTCAGGGGACACCGGTAAAAAAAATACAGGAATATGTTTCCTTTGATGAAGCATATGCTGACCTAGCCGTTGGCCGGGTGGACGCTGTCGCACAATCCTTTCCCAATCTCGCGGATGCAGTAAAAAAGCGCCCCAACATGTTTCGGATTATTACCCCGCCTTTCGGACCTAAGGTCTATTTCTCCTGGGCTGCACGAAAAGACGAGGCGAGCAAATCACTTGCAGGATTTTTTGATGCCGGCCTGCGCAAGCTCAATGAAAGCGGAAAAATGGAAGAGCTGCAGGTTAAGTGGTTTGGTTTTCCCATGCCTGTTCCGGCTGACGCCCTTCCTGCCCCTATCCAGTAAATCAAGTGCACCTGGTAACAATATCCCCAGGGAACGCGGAACGTTGTTCCCTGGGATGATGAGGCTGCCCTATGGACCTTGACCTGACCCTTATCACCACTAACCTGCCGGTGTTCCTGCGCGGAGCGCTTGTAACCCTCCTGGTCTCACTGGCAGCAATCGCCATCGGCATGGCAGGAGGCATCCTGGTTTGTCTTGCCAGGCTGTCCAGCAAACGCATCCTTGCTTATGGCGCCAGAATATATATCAGCGCCTTTCGCGGCGTGCCTATCCTGGTACTGCTGCTGATCGTCTACTACATCCTGCCGGAACTGGGGATTGAGACACCGCCGCTGGTGGCGGCTGTCGCCGGCCTGTCGCTCAACACCACGGCGTTTCAGGCTGAAATTTACCGCGGAGGGTTTGCCTCGATCCCGACCGGCCAGATTGAAGCTGCCCGCGCTTTGGGGATAAGGCCTTTACGGATATACGGCAAAATCCTCATTCCCCAGGTCATGCGGAAGGTTATGCCTTCACTGATCAATGAAATTATCATCTTGCTTAAAAACTCGTCGCTCATCTCGGCGATTGCCGTTACCGAACTCATGCGGGTAAGCCAGACCTTGGTCGCCTCTTCTTATCGCCCGCTGGAAATCTACGTGACGACAGCAATTATCTACCTGATGATGACCATGACCATTGCGGCAACCGGTTCGGCGTTCAGCAGGAAAATGCAGGCTGCAGGGTAAAATCATGAATATTTTTTTGACCTACTGGCCCCTTATTATCAGCGGGATGGCGGTAACCATCAGGATCTGTACCGTAGCGATCCTTCTCGGCCTGCTCCTCGGCCTGGCAATCGCACTCCTTCGGCGATTAAAGTGGCCCCCAATCGGCTGGCTGTGTACGACCTATATTGAATTATTCAGGGGCACCCCCATCCTGATCCAGCTGTTTCTGCTCTATTATGTTGCCCCCCACTTCGGCCTGATGCTGAATCCTGAGCTGGCCGGGATAGTAGGACTGTCGCTGTATGGCGCTGCCTACTATGCTGAGATTTTTCGCAGCGGGCTGGAATCATTTCCCAAAGGGCAGCTGGAAGCAGCCGCCAGCCTGGGTATCAGCAAGGTGCGTACCTTCAGAAAAATAGTCCTGCCTCAACTGGCGGTCCTGATCATGCCACCATCCATCAACCAGTCCATTACCCTGTTGAAAGACTCGGCGGTGCTGTCCATCATCACGGTGCCTGAACTTACCAAGATCACTACCCGAATCATTAACGAATCCTTTGCCACCACAGAGCCGCTTATTATCCTGGGGGTGCTTTACTGGCTCTTGGCAGAACTCTTCGCACATGCAGGCGCGAGAGTGGAGCGTCGGCTTACCCGTTACCTGAGACCCACAACACCCGTACTTTAGCCATGCCACATACACAACACACCGTACCCATTATCTCCATCCAGGACCTTCACAAGAGCTACGGTGATATTGAAGTGCTCAAAGGGATCGATTTGGATATCTACCCTTCCGAAGTGATCTGCTTTATCGGGCCTTCCGGATCAGGAAAATCGACCCTGCTCCGCTGTATTAATTTTCTCGAGGTCTACCAGGAGGGAAAAGTACTGATCGGCGGCGAGCAGATCGGCTACCAGGCAGTACATGGCGACAGCCAGCGACTTGCTCCGGAAAGCCACACCCGCGCCATGCGGGAAAGCCTGGGAATGGTCTTCCAGCAGTTCAACCTGTGGCCGCACATGACGGTGCTGGAAAACGTGACCGAGGCGCTGCGTTCGGTCAAGCTGCTCGGCAGAGACAAGGCTTTCCGCAAAGGCAGCCGGATGCTCGAAAAAGTGGGGCTGCTCGAAAAGGCCGAAGCCTATCCGCTGGCACTTTCAGGCGGCCAGCAGCAACGGGTGGCCATTGCGCGGGCACTGGCTATGGAGCCGGAGATAATGCTCTTTGACGAGCCCACCTCGGCCCTTGACCCCGAACTCGTCGGTAGCGTGCTTGAGGTCATGAAGGATTTGGCCGCGGAAGGAATGACCATGGTGGTCGTTACCCATGAAATGGGATTTGCCGCGGAGGTGGCCAGCCGAGTGGCCTTTCTTGACGGCGGGAAAATAGCGGAACTCGGACCGCCTGAAATTATTTTTAATACACCTCAAAGCCCGCGACTCCAGAGCTTTCTCGGCGACTGGAAAGGCGCGGGTAGCAACCAGCACTGAAGGAGTAAACGATGAACAACCTGCAGACAATACCAGCCCGAAAAGGCATGGCAGCACCCCTTGCGCAAGGCCAGAGTATCAAGATCATCAATACCCATGGTTCGCAGATCGTCGACACCTGGGCGTTCAGCACCCATGATCTCACCGAGTTCCTGTCAATGGAACACATGCGCGCTTACCTGAACAAAGTCATTCCCGGAGAGGGTGATATCCTGGCGAGCAATCGACGACGCCCCATTCTCACCTTTGTAAAAGATACCTCACCAGGCGTTCACGATACCCTTATTGCCGCCTGCGATATTCACCGTTATGTCGGGCTGGGCATTACCGAATATCACGACAATTGCCAGGACAACATGTATGCCGCCATGTCCGCCCTCGGATACAGAGCGCCGGAATGTCCCAGTCCGTTGAACTTATGGATGAATACTCCAGCAACCGACAACACCATCCAATGGCTGCCTCCAGAATCCAGCCCCGGCGATTACGTGATCTTACGGGCTGAAATGGACTGCATCGTGGCAATGTCTGCCTGCCCACAAGACATCGTACCGATTAACGGTGAACTCTGCCAGCCTACGGAAGCGCACTTTGAAATCATCACCTCCTGAACGTAACCGCCTACAGATATCGTATGACACCCACATCTGCATCCGTTGCACTTGCCCAACAGCTCATCGGATTTGACACCCGCAATCCCGGCAGCAACGAAGAGGCCTGCATTACCTTCCTGGCCGACCTGCTCGGCAAGGAAGGTTTCCGCCTCACCCGGTTGTCCTTTGCGGCCGATCGTCCGAGCCTGGTGGCCCGCATTGGCGAAGGCAAGCGACCCGCACTTTGCTTTGCCGGGCATATAGATACCGTTCCCCTGGGCAAAGCACCATGGTCGCACGACCCTTTTGGCGGGACGATCAAAGACGGAAGACTCTATGGCCGTGGCTCCAGCGATATGAAAAGCGGGATAGCCGCCATGGTCACTGCAGCCCGAACGCTCAAAAAAAAGCTGACCGCAGATGACGATCTCATACTCGTGATTGCAGCCGGAGAGGAAAGCGGCTGCCAGGGGTCTTACCACCTGGCCGAGCATGCCCACCTCCTCGGCCTGGCCGGGGCAGTAATCATCACCGAACCGACAAACAACTACCCGCTGATTGGTCACAAGGGCGCGTTATGGCTCAACATTTCTTTCAGCGGTAAAACGGCTCATGGAGCAATGCCCCATGAGGGGGTAAACGCAGTCCATAAGGCTGCCGAGGCGGTACAGCGGCTGCAGGCATTCTCTTTTAATGCCGCCCCCCACCCCTACCTGGGCTCAGCCACCCTCAATATCGGCTACCTGCATGGCGGCATCAACGTCAACTCTGTACCGGACCACGCCGAGATTGGAGTGGATATCAGAACCATTCCCGGGATGGACAATGACGGTGTTCTCCAGCAAATCGGTGGGCTGCTCGGCGACCAGGCCCAGATAACGCCAATGGTGGACGTATCTTCCTTGTGGACCGACCCGAATCTTCCTTGGGTACAGGACGTCTATGCACTTGCGGCCCCTGTGCTGGGAGAAAAACCACGCCCCCGCACGGTAGCGTTTTTTACCGATGGCCCTCCCCTACACGCTGCATACAGGCGCGCGCCTACCATCATTTTAGGCCCGGGCGATCCGACCATCGCCCATCAAACGAATGAGTATTGCCGGGTTCAAGATATCGACAATGCCACCCGGCTCTACCAGCAGATCGCAGAGCAATGGTACGGTCTGTAAGGTAAGCAATCCGCGGGAGGTGCAGGACCGATCTTCTCCCGCCAGGGTCCAAACACGGGGACCTACACGACGAGCGGCCAGAAAAGCGGAATAACGATCATCAGCAGGACCAATATGACCAGCGTCAGCGGCAGTCCGACTTTTATATAATCGATGAATTTATATCCCCCAGGACCCATGACCAGCACATTGGCCGGGTGGGAGATGGGCGAGGTAAAACTGGAGGAAGCGGCCATGGCTATGCCCATCATCAGCGGATAGGGAGAGATCCCCAGTCCTGTAGATGTTTCGAGCGCAATAGGCACCATCAGGACCACCAGGGCAGCGGTGGGTATAATACTGGTGGCGGCAAAGGTAATACTGAGCAGCCCGAACAGTACTCCGTAAGGGCCAAACGGACCGAGCACGGCGATCACTTTTTCCGCTACCAGGGAGGCGGCCCCGGTTTTATCCAGCGCCACCCCGAGCGGCAGCATGCCCGCAATCAGGAAGACCGCTTTCCACTCGATGTTACGATAGGCCTCTTCCATGGTCAGGCACTTGGTCAACACCATAAACGCTGCCCCGATGACGACCGCGATATATATCGGCACCCAACCGAAAAAGACCGGCAGCAGCACTGCTGCCATGATGGCAAGCGCTGTCTTGGCTTTCTCCTCCAGCGCCGGTTCCTGCATTTTTTCGGTCAAAACTACAAAGTCAGGCTCCCGTCCGAGGACCGCCAGTTTTTTCCACTCCCCATACAACAGGAGCGCATCCCCAAGTTGAAGCTGGAGATCGCGCAGCCCGGTACGGATGACCTTTCCCTTCCGCCAGATGGCCAACACGGTCAGTCCAAACTTTTCCCGGAATCGGATATCCTGCAGGGTTTGTCCTACAAGGGCGGAGTGGGGCGAAAGGATCACCTCCACCATGCCTACCGTATCGGTCTGGAGGATTGATGGGTCCTCCACCAGCTCCTGTTCTTTGTCAAAAACCGCTTCCAGCCCCTGCATGAGCATGATACCCACCAGGTCCGACATCCCGGAAACCACCAGCCGATCACCCGGTTCAAACATCACATTGGAGGAAGGAACCACAGCGCTATTGTTTTCCCTGATGATCACCAATATCTGCACATCAAGCGCATCGCCGAGACAACTCTCGGTAACGGTCATCCCGAGCAATCGCGAACCATTGGGAATCGTAAAGAGACGAATCCTCTTTTCTTTTTCATACTTCCTCTTCACCTCCTCATCATCAAGCACAACCGGCGGCATGATGCCCTCCACCTCTGCCAGCTGACCGATACTGCCGATGGGGCCGTGCACAACCAGCACATCCCCGGGGGCCAATCTGCGGGATTTGACATTCATGCTTATTTTTTGCTCTGTTCGCACAATTTCCAGGACATTGAGTCCATATAGATTACGAAATCCCAACTCAGAGAGTGTTTTACCTACCCATGAACAGTTGGCTGAAAGCTGGACCTCAGCCACCTGCATCCCGTACCCATGCAATACACTCTCATCCTGGAGTGTCTTTTCAGACAGCAGCTGCCCCCAATTATTCATTTCCAGGATCCGGTCAAGACGGCCTTCAACAATCAACTCATCACCTGAGAGTATTTTTTCCGCAGAGCTTGGTGCGAGCAGGGTCTGGCGCCCTCGGCTGATGCCGATCACATTGAGACCAAGCCTGGAGCCGAGATGACTCGAAGCCAATGTATGGCCAACCAGGGCTGATTTTTGGGGAATATGCACCCTGAATAGCCGCTCCTGGATGCGATACTGGTGCATGACCTGCTTTTCGTCATCGTGTTCAGAGGCAAACGCTGCCTGCTTGGGAAGAAAACGCGTGCCGACAAAGGTCACAAAGAGCATGCCGACGGCCATGACAATCACCCCTACCGGTGTAAAATCAAACAGACCGAACGGCACCAGTCCATTGGTGCGGAGCGCTTCACTGACCAGGATATTGGGAGGCGTGCCGATCATGGTGGTCAGTCCGCCGAGCAGGGAACCATACGCCAGTGGCATGAGTAAAATGGAGGGGGATTTACGGGTCTTGCGCGCAATATCCATGACCACCGGCAACATAAGCGCGGCCACGGCCACATTATTCATAAAGGCGGACAATCCCCCGGCAATGACCATGATCAGGAGAATCAACCGTGCGTCTCCGGTTCCCGCAATCTTGAGCAGATTCCGCCCAAGAATATTGGCAATACCGGTACGGGTCAGCCCGCCGCTGAGAATAAATACTGCCCAGATGGTGACCACCGCAGGATTGCTGAACCCGGCCAGGGCCTCGGTGGGCGTCACCAAACCGGCAACAGCCAGCACCCCCAGCACCAACAGGGCCAACACCTCAAGCGGCATAACTTCGGTTATCAAAACAACGATGACGACAAGAAGAATGCCGAGAACCTGGAGTATTTCCGGTGTCATTCTATGTAGCTCCTCAAAGGATTTCCACGTTCATACCTTGCCCTCCCCGCAGCGCTGTATTCGCTTCCCGCCTACAGGGCAAAGAGTAGTTTTGAAGAAATATACCTGAACATGCCGGTTCGATACAGCGTTATCCTCATCTCCCCCATTTTGACTCTTCTCAACCAGTTTCAGCTTGTTCATATCTGTTGAGGTATATGATGCCCCCTGCTTGTTTCTCTTGCATGATGGGGGCTGGGTTGTGCTTGTTATCGAACAAGGAATTAATCTCAGATGTACGTAACGCTGCAATCCCCGCACTGTAGGGTAAATAAAGCGAATGGAATAAGCCGGAAAAAAGGAATAAGTGTACTGAGACAGGGCTACAGCACAAGCACCTGCTTACCCATCATGGCACCGCTCTCCTGGCGGATGTGCATGGCCTGGATATTCTCCACTGTCAGGCCGGTGAGAGTCTCCTGCCTGGTGGCAACCAGGGTGCCGTCGTCCAGCAGCTCGGCCACAGCGGCAAGCAATTTTCCCTGCTCGGCCATGTCCTCGGTCTGGAACATGGACCGGGTGTACATAAATTCCCAGGCAATGGACACGCTCTTGAATTTAAAGATGGTGAGGTCCAGCGATTCGGCGGGGTCATCAATCAAAACGATACGGCCCTGGGGACGAATGCATTCGGCCATGGCGGCCCAGTGACGCTCCATATGGGTGGTGCAGAAGATGGCATCCACCCCGCTTTCCCCTGCAGCCTTCAGCTCTTCGTCCAGATTGTTCCGGTGGTTGAGCACCGTATCAGCACCCAGCTTGCTGCACCACTCAACGGTTTCCGGCCTGGAGGCAGTTGCCAGCACCTTCAACCCGGCCCAGCGGGCCAGCTGAATAGCCACTGACCCCACTCCCCCGGCACCGCCGATGATCAGCACACTTTTGCCTGTGTTGGCACTGGCCCGGGCGATAAAACCAAGCCGCTCAAACAGGCCTTCCCAGGCGGTAATGGAGGTGAGCGGCATGGCTGCCGCATCTTCCGGGGAGAGGGTAACCGGGGCCTTTGCCGCTATGCGGTAATCCACCAGGTGATACTCGCTGTTGCACCCAGGCCGGGTGAGGTCACCTGCATAATAGACCCTATCGCCGGCTGAAAATCCGGTCACGCCTTCCCCTGTCCGCTCAACAACCCCGCAGACATCCCAGCCAAGCACCCGGTCCTCTTCTGTCCGTTGGCGAACCTTGGTATCCACTGGATTCATGCCAACAGCCACTACGCGGACCAGGAGGTCCCTCTTTTCCGGCTCAGCAACCGGTATCGTCTCCAGACGAAAGGCGTCGTTGTCTGCTGCGCTGCTTCCACTTTTTGCCAGTACTGCCTGCATCATGCTTTCCATGTCGCTTCTCCGTATCGGTAGAACGTTGATTGCTGGCTTGAGCTGTTGAAGATTTCCTGACCGGCAGCCTCCAACAGAAAACCCTACACTATGGTTGGTGTGGTGTACATCGCTCTCCACCTTTGTGGGCTATACTATAGACAGCTCTGCGCCTTGTGCCCGAAAAAAACAGCATTCATCAGTTTTGCCACTGAAGTG
Source organism: Desulfogranum aggregans (assembly GCF_055398265.1). Lineage (NCBI taxonomy): Bacteria > Pseudomonadati > Thermodesulfobacteriota > Desulfobulbia > Desulfobulbales > Desulfobulbaceae > Desulfogranum > Desulfogranum aggregans. Next base: position 3,064,409 of record NZ_AP042447.1, read on the forward strand.
AGTCCATGACGATTCACCCATAACGCAAATGCGTTCCTTCCCGTCCTCCTGAACAAATGCCCAACACCATACACCAGGTATTTCCTGCATTCCACACGGGTTTTTCTTGTGCAAATTGAGTAAGATGCCGAATGCAAACCGTATCAACCGATTTCCCATACCCTCTCCCCACAGCAACACCCGGTACACGATGCAAACAGAAAACCCTCTTTTAACCTATATCGCTCTCCTGCTGGCGGTGCTCTTCTGGGGCCTTTCCTTTGTAGCCACCAAGGTCGCCCTCCAGAGCTTCACCCCTTTTTGCCTCATCTTTTTCCGTTTTTTCACAGCATCGTTTTTTTTCCTGTTCCTGTTCTGGCGAACCGGCTTTCAACCGCTTACAAAAAAGGAAGTCTACTCCCTGATGCTGTTGGCGGTGATGCAACCAGGCCTCTACTTCACCTTCGAGACCATTGGCCTGCAGTATACCTCGGCGACCAAGACTTCGCTGATTATTGCCACCATACCAGTAGTGGTGCTGTCGCTTTCCGCGTTGTTGCTGAAGGAGCGCGTTAGGGCTATCAACCTGCTTGGCATTATGCTCTCTCTTGCCGGGGTAGGATTGCTGGTGTTCGGCAGCGCCGGGCAGGCAGAACTGGAGGGTATGCTGATCGGAGACCTGCTGGTCTTCGGCGCCGTACTGTCCGCCTCGGCATACATGATCATGGCCAGACGTTTAGGAGCGAGCATACCTTCACGACAGATTACCGGCATGCAGATCATTTTTGGGGCAATACTCTTTTTCCCGGCCTTTCTTTATGATTTGCCGAGATTCAACCCAAAGGCGGTGACCAGCGAAGCCTTGCTGGCCCTGGTCGGGCTGACCCTGTTTGCCACTATCGGTGCATTTCTCTGTTATAATTATGCCCTTACCAAAATTCCTGCGGCCAGAGCATCGGTTTGTATCAATGCTATGCCGGTGGTTACCGCCTGTGGTGCGTGGCTGCTGCTCGGTGAGTCATTAACCGTGGTGCAGTTCTGTGGTGCCGGAATTGTCCTCTTTGCCGTATTTTTGGCCAATCACGCGCCACAACCGAAAAAGGCCGCGCTTTCGCCGGCCCCCATTGGCCGACGCCGGTAAAAGCAAAATGCGGCCTATGCCTCGTGACAGCGGCAACCAAAAAAAACATCACAGAGTATGGTCTGGCGGGAAAGAATGTATTACTGCTTCAAAGAGAGAGTATATTTTCCAGTGTCCCCTCAAGAGATATTGTCATGAAATTCAACGACCCCTTTGGTCGTATGGAAAGCCGGCATCAGCAGGGCTACGAATCCATGCGTGAAACCATGCGTAACAACGGTATCGATACCCCGAAAGCAGCGAGGGAAATCATACACCAGTCAAAAAAACGGGCCCTGCAATACATGGCGATTGTGTTGGCGGTTCTCCTGCCTGCGACCTGGCTTATCCCGAGGGCAATGCCGCTCACTCTGAGCCTCGCCCTTTTCCTCATCGTGTGGATTGCCAGTTCCGCCATCAACGGTCAACGATATATCCGACGCTACATTGATGAAGACCTGACCCCATGACTGCTCGGAGCCAGGTTACATACCCTGTCTGTTCGTTGGTGCTCACTGAGCAACACAGATTAAGCTGTGCACCAGAGAGGAGCGGATGCCCACTGGTCTAACCGCAAGATCGTTGGCGAGCAAATCTTGGCGGTGAGACCAAAAAACCGGCAAACAGCATTGACAAAGAGCGTGCGCCTCAGCAGAAGATGAAAAAAACTATTCACAGGAGGGAGTGTATGGAATTAGAGCTCACCGAAAATCAGGCAGCGTTGATCCTGACCATTGATGATGCAGGAGAGGTCTCTGTGGATGTCGGTTCTTCTGACACGAACAGTTTGCCGGCTGAAATTTGCAGGGCAATCGCCTTGAAGCTGATCCAGGATGAAGCATTCCAGGAAGAGTTGATTGACTCCATAAACGAATAAAAAATGATCCAGCTGTAGGTCGGTGGAAGGATCGGTGGTGCCGTGAGGTTGACACCAACCACATGGTGGCATAACGTTTTCCTATGATTCAGTAGTCCGACATACTCAGACGTTCGAAAACCAAACCTATTGCGAAGTAGGGGCGGAAAACCACGGGTCTTTACAAGACAGCCGGGCTGCCATCTTGAGTGGTAACCCGGCTTTTTACTTTGAGCCACGTGTGCTTACCCACCCACCTCGGTCGTTTCGATTCTCCTCTGAGAACAGGGATTACAGGAACATGGAATCTGAAACGATTACCGGAGTTGAGGGAGTGGGAGTGGACTGTAAGGGCAGCATGTTCAGGCTCAACCGGAACATGCCCCCCACGGGCGCATGATTCAACAGTGGAGATGATTCTATGCAGCACACAAAAGAGGCGACACAGCAGCTTGCACGCCTGTATGCCGATCGAGGTGATCCGGACGGATGGTTTGAAGAATTCTATACGCGTGCCGGGGGCGATATTACCAAGGTATATTGGGCAGATCTCAAGCCTAACCCCCTCTTGCTTGACTGGGTAGAGGCCAATAGGCGTTCGACCGGATACAAGGCCGTCATCGTCGGTTGCGGACTGGGAGATGATGCAGAGGCATTGGCAGCAACAGGATACCAGGTCACGGCGTTTGATATTGCCGGCTCGGCCATAGAGATGTGCATGCAGCGTTTTCCGGAGAGCCTGGTTGATTATCAGGTTGCAGACCTTTTTCGCCCTCCGACCCATTGGCGCCACTCCTTTGACCTGGTCTATGAATGCAACACAGTGCAGATTCTGACCGGTGTCAATCGCCAACGTGCCATCCAGGCCATCACAGGCCTGGTTGCTCCTGAGGGGCACCTGATCGTTTCCTGCCGCAGCCGACTGAAAACGGATGATCCAGATGCATTTCCGATTCCGCTGGACCGGGAGGAAATTGAAGGCTTTGTGCGTGCAGGGTTAACAGAAACTGCATTTCTCAGTTACAACGATGATCAAAATCCGCCTGTGCCCCACTATTTTGCGGTCTACAGAAGGTTGCTCTCATCTTAACACCCGGCATTGCACTGTAGCGCACGTTGGCCCTGACAGCACATTCCTCTGCCATTATTTCGGACCGGTAAGCTGTCTCTTTCTCTGGGGAAACAGTTGCCTGGGGTATCTCCTCTCTCCCTCCTCACTCTCCGTTTTCATCAATATCCCTGACGGGAATGCAAAGACAACTGCGGCACCATCCATAGGGTCAATTCGGCAAGGATACCGGCAGCGCCTCCTCGGGCACGTCCCAGCGCTGCTCCATTCCCCAAGTTCTGTACGCACCGTCAGGATCGTATTTCCGGGCCTGAAGCTGCATGTTGAATTTGCGCGATGGACGGGGATCAGCCCCCACACCTGCCAGATAGGCCCAGTTGCCCCAGTTGGACGACACATCGTAATCCACCAGTAAATACTCGAACCACTGGGCGCCCCACCACCAGGGGACGTGGAGGTCGTGGATGAGATAACTTGCCGCACACTGCCTGGCTCTATTGCTGATGGCACCGGTAAAGAAAAGCTCTCGCATAATTACATCCACAAAGCGTTCTCCGGTTGTACCACGTGCCCATGCCCTGAAATTTTCCCAGTGACGCAAAAGAATATCGCGATCAGCCGTTTGAAACGTCATCGGCTGGCTGCTGCCTGGAAATTTCCAATGTACGGTGTCATGGAGTCCCGGGCTCCGTATGCCTTTCGTGCCGCGTGGCCTGAAGAAATTCACTCCATGTTTTGCATGGAGAAAATAAAAATAATCGCGCCACAGCAGCTCGAACAGCAACCAGTAGGTTGATTCGTTTTTCGAGTATCGCTGCTCAAAATCCAGGATTGCAGATCCAATCTCTCCAGCCTGTATGGCGTGCACAGCCAGCCATGGAGAGAGCCTGCTTGAATAGTCTCCTTGACCAAGCCCGTTTCTCGTCTGTTTGTACGTAAGGATCTGTTTATCTCTGAAGATGTAGTGCTCAACGCGCTTCCTGGCTTCGGATCCGGTTGGGGACAGCCTTTGATACCCTCCTGCAAAATTATAGAATGCGTAAGGTTTCCTCTCAATTTCCTTTCTGAATTGACTGAATGTCTGAGGAAGCGAAGCCAATGCAAACGGCAGTTCTTCTGGGGCAAGAAGGGTATTGGGGCGAAACTTTTTCCATGCTACGTCGGCGGATGTTCTCCGCTTAACGGCTGCCATAAAACCGAGTTCTTCACTCCCGATATGAGGGTAATACCAGATTTCAGCTTTTCCAGGCAGCGCTTCAAGCCTGGCCACATAGCGTTCGATGCCTTCAGCACTGGTCGTGAGTTCATAATCGTGCTCTTTGTACTGCTCATGCAGGAGTGCAATACACCTCTGGTAATGATTTAAACGGTGCTGAGACATTCGAGGAACACCAAGAAAACTATTGCCCAGCTCCTCCGGGCACCCCGAGGAATCAAGGGTGAGAAGGCCTGAGAGTTGAACGTTCTGGCCATGGATTCTGCGGAGTTCCTCCAGCGGGGCATGGAGGTCAAAGTGTTTCCAATGCCAGATAATTCGATTCGTTTTTTTCACTTGCCCCTCCTGTAATGACGATGCACCTGGAAGATTTCAGCCACTGGGATGCATGCATACTGTCCACATCCGATATCCGGGATTCTACAGATGGTCCATGTTGCGCAGATAGCTTTCAGCCTGCCTGACAATACGCTTTTTCTGGTCACTGGTCATCTGGTGGAGTTTGCTGTACATCATCTTCATCCGATGATTGGACTCGAACCGTTCTTGATGGCGAAGAAGAAAATTCCAGTAAAGAGCGTTAAAAGGGCAGGGATTGTTTTCAGTTCTCTCTTTATTGTTGTAAAAACAGGAAGCACAGTAGTTGCTCATTGTGTTGATGTAGTTTGCTGAAGAGATATACGGCTTGGTGGCAATGATACCGCCATCAGCAAACTGGCTCATACCCCTCGTATTGGTGATCTCAACCCATTCAATCGCATCGATATAGATGCCAAGATACCACTGATCAACAGCATCGGGGTGGACCCCTGCCAATAAGGCAAAATTCCCGGTGACCATGAGCCGCTGAATATGGTGGGCATAGGCTTTTTCAAGTGATTGGTCGATCGCGTGCTTGAGGCATGCCATTTTAGTGCGACCGGTCCAGAAAAAAGCAGGAAGCGGCCTGTCATGCTGGAGTCTGTTTTCTTTGGCATATGCGGGCATTTGAGCCCAGTAGACCCCTCTCATAAATTCCCGCCAGCCAATGATTTGCCGAATAAAACCTTCTACGGCAGCAATACTGATATCCGCCTGCCGCCGGTAATACCCTATGGCATTGTCCACAACCTCCCGTGGATCGAGCATTTTCGTATTCAAGGCAAAGGAGATCCGGGAGTGAAATAATGACCAGTAGTCCGTATGCATGGCATCCTGGTATTTCCCGAAATCCTTCAGGCAATTTTCAAAGAAAAACTCCAGCAATTCCAAACATTCTGACCGTTGCGTTGGCCAAATAAAACGGTCTGGATCTATGGCACCAATGGTTTTTATGCCTGCTTTGTTTATCCCCTCGACAAGTGCAGCAACGTTATGGCTGAACTCCTTGGGGGTAATGACCTCTTTGTTTTTCGGCAGTTTTTTTCTATTTTCCTTATCATAGTTCCAGCGCCCGCCCTCTGGTTCAGCACTTTCCATCAACCAGCCGTTTTGTCGACGTATATGTCGGTAAAAGGTTTCCATCAGGTACTTTTTGGTACCAAAGAATGTTGCCAGGGTTTCTCGTTCAGTGAGAAAATGTTCGGTATCGTAACTGCGCCAGGGAACGTCAAGCTGTTTACACAGTTCCTCTAACTGGTTATCGAGCCGATACTCATCGGGCAGGAGATATTCAAAGCATGCAAAGCCGTTCTGTTCAATGGCTGTGATGATCACTTCAGCAAGTGTATCTTCACTCTTCCTGTCGTCCATGAAGACATAATGCACCTGATGTCCGCAGGATCGAAGCCACCTGGCAAAGTTTCTCATGCTGGAACAGTACGCTACCACCTTTTGAATGTGATGAGTTACATAAGTCAGTTCCTGCCGTAGTTCCACCATCAGATAGGTGACTGAATCATCTCTGGAGGCGAACCAGGAGTGTTTGCTATTGAGTTGATCTCCAAGCAGGAGACGGAGTGTCTTCGCCATTGGTGCCCCCTCTATCTTTGCATATATTTTTACTGCTGCCATTTTCTCTTGTACACATCGTACTTAGATTCCACTTGGAGAGAAAGAGGCAACAGGAATGACGTCATAGCTCTGTTAGAATACTATTAAACTGATGAAAGAGCGTGAAAAAATATGCCCGGTGTGCCTGCGGCCATTTAGCTGGCGAAAAAAATGGCGCAATTGCTGGCAGGAGGTACGCTACTGCAGTAAACGTTGCCGCCGATCCAGGCGAAAGCTGCAGCCCCTGTGTCCCAATGATGACACCGCTCAGAAATAACGCTACGTCTCTCTAGAGCCAAAACTCTGGATAGCTTCTGTTGCTTTGAATATTATTGATGAGTACCGCAATAACCAACATAAGTAACGCCCCGATGCCCACTGGCAATATGACATAAAGATATCCTAAATCATCTATTTTCGTTGATCCGATAACCGCAATCAAAGCGGTAGCACCACCAGGTGGATGAAGTGTCTTTGTCCCATGCATTACCGCTATTGCCGTTGCCACGGATACAGAATAGGCGATCCCTGTTCGTCAGGCCGGCGTTTTTCCTTCGCCCCGCTTCAACTTCACCTCAGCGTCCAATCTCTTGCTGAGTTCTCCTTGATCCAGATCAAGTATGAATCCCTTCCGAGCAATGCTGACATAGCCCTGCATTTGTACTCACCAATACATCCTTGCTTTTTTTGCGCTCTTTTGACGTGGATCAATTTCAAATTCATCAGCCGCTGTATAGTGGAGCCATGCATTACAGCTGGACGAAGTGATCGCCTCCTCAACAGGAGCCAGAGTATTTGCACTCTCCTTCGACTGTGTTGAAAATCGCTTGTAACAGCTGGTACCAGCCAATCATTTGTGGAGTAAACAATGGCAGAAAAATTTCAGATCACCGACACCCTGTACTCGATTGCAGAGCGATATCCGGAAACGATTGCAGTTTTCGCGACCAACGGTTTCCCGCAGATGGAAGATGAGGCCCAGCGAGAAGTCTTCGGTAAAATGATAACCTTTGAAACTGCGCTGCAGATGAAAAATCGCAATCCGAAAACTTTCATGGCCCTTCTGGACGAAGTGATTGACTCGGAACGAAACACCTCCGATGCTACGCTTGCCCGAGACGGTGAAAAGGACCAGAAAGGATTGAACGTCGTCGGTTTACTCCCATGCCCTGTCCGAATCCCACTTTTGGAGCAGTACGCCACCTTTGTGGAAGAGACAGGGTTGAGCGGCGTGAATACGGAGCTCAAGGCTGCCAGCGTGGGTATCGACTGGGTTGCTGAAAACCTGGAAGGGGTAACCGGCCCGGAACAACTGCCTGATCTTTTTATGTCAGCAGGTTTTGACCTCTTTTTTGATGCCAAGAAGATCGGTCGTTTTCGTCAGCAGGGCGTGTTTACCGACCTGGTGAATTATGATCAGAACAACTCCCTGTTCAAGGGACGTGGTCTCCAGGATCCCTCCCATAACTACTCGATAATTTCGGTTGTGCTTGCCGTCTTCCTGGTCAATACCAATGAGCTGCATGGGAGGGAAATTCCACGTTCGTGGGAAGATATTCTCAAGCCGGAATGGGAACAATCCGTCTCTCTACCAGTCTCTGACTTTGACCTGTTCAATGCGATCCTGCTCAACATCCATGATCGATATGGCGATGAGGGGGTTGAAAAACTTGGACGATCCATGCTGCAGGCGATGCACCCGGCGCAAATGATAAAGAGTAACCGACTCAAGCAGCAACGGCCAGCAGTTACCATCATGCCTTATTTTTTCACCAAGACGGTGCAACCTGGCGGCACCATGAAAGCGATCTGGCCTGAAGACGGCGCAATCGTAAGCCCTATTTTCATGCTTGCCAAGAAGAAGCGGGCCAAAGAGCTGCAGCCAGTGGTCGACTTCTTCGCCTCCAAATCTGTGGGGGAAACCTTATCGCACCAAGGCCTCTTCCCCTCACTCCATCCCGAGGTGGACAACAAGCTTGCCGATATCACTCCCATGATGTGGCTCGGCTGGGACAAGATCTTGCGGACCGACCTCTCCAGGGAGATAGCGCGTTGTGAAGAACTGTTTTCAGCTTCCTTCAAAGGAGGTCTCGCATGAACCTGGTAACAGTATCCGGCCCGCCTTCGTCAGGAAAAACTGCTGTTATCCTGAAAACGGCTGACGCGTTGAAAAAAAAAGGTGTCAAGGTCGGGGTAGTCAAATTCGACTGCCTGACCACCGACGATGACCTGCTGTATGTAAAGGCAGGTATACCTGTACGAAAAGGACTTTCAGGTGCTTTATGCCCGGACCATTACTTTGTGTCCAACATTGAAGAGGTAACCCAGTGGGGACTGACGCAAGGCTTCGACCTGTTATTCAGTGAATCTGCAGGCCTGTGCAATCGCTGTTCACCCTACATAAAAGAAATCGGGGCGGTCTGCGTCATCGATAACCTCAGCGGCATCAACACGCCGAAAAAGATCGGTCCGATGCTGAAAAGTGCGGATGTCGTCGTTATCACTAAGGGAGACATTGTTTCCCAGGCTGAACGTGAAGTATTTGCCAGCCGAGTCAATTCGGTCAACCCAAAGGCAACAATCCTGCATGTCAACGGCCTCACCGGTCAAGGGGCTTTTGAGCTGGGAACGCTTATCTATGATGAGGCGGATCACGTAGACACCGTAAAAGGGAAACAACTCCGTTTCCCCATGCCGTCCGCGCTCTGCTCCTATTGCCTTGGTGAGACACGGATTGGAGATGAATACCAGATGGGTAACGTACGCAAGATCAACCTGAACACCTGATACCAAATAAAGGTGAGTAACTGTGAACCAGATACACCAAGAAATTGAGGCATTGAGGATTAAAGACCTGTTCGGACGCTATCCGTTCCTGAACGGATACCTTGCCGGCCAGGGTTTGCACCTGTCCGGAGACGAGACCATAACCATACCGGCCTTGCTCGCCGGCCTCGACCCCGATGAAGTGGAAGACAAGGCAATTGATCCGCAGGCTGTCACCGCCGGCCTGGTCAGCTACATCGAGCAGATGCTGCAATTTTTAGGCGGAGAAGCGGATCGCTCAGTATCTGAGGTGACGCTCTATCCGGGTACCGACAAAAGCGGTACGCCAGAGCAGTTTGCGCAACTCACCTTCAAGCGCGGTGAGATCGTCTGCATTGTCGGGCCCACCGGATCTGGCAAAAGCCGGCTGCTGGCAGATATTGAGTGGATGGCACAAAAAGATACACCAACCGGCAGACAGGTACTGGTGAATGGCAATGAACCGGACCCGAAATGGCGCTTCAGCTCCTCGGACAAACTCGTTGCCCAGCTCTCCCAGAACATGAATTTTGTAATGGACCTCACGGTCGAAGAGTTTGTCCGGCTTCATGCAGACAGTCGCATGGTGAATAATGCGGACAAGGTTGTAAAAAACATCATACATGAGGCCAATGAGCTGGCCGGTGAACAGTTTACACCAGACACCGCCATCACCTCCCTTTCCGGCGGCCAGTCCCGCGCGCTCATGATTGCCGACACCGCCATCCTCAGCAGGTCTCCCATCGTTCTGATTGATGAGATAGAGAATGCAGGTATCGATCGTAAAAAAGCACTGCGACTACTGCTCAACGAAGACAAAATCGTCCTTATGGCCACACACGACCCCATGCTCGCGCTCATGGGAGACAGGCGTATCGTCATAAAAAACGGCGGCATTCACAAAGTTATCGATACCGATGACCGTGAACGGGCCATTTTATCGAATATTGAAGCCCTGGACCGCAAGGTGCAGTCCATGCGCCAGATGCTCAGACAGGGTGAGTCCCTGGAACATTTTTCTTTTTAACACTGATATTTTTCACCGGAGAACAACATGCACGACGGATGCAGCGGAAATTTTGAGAACGGACAGCAGGTAGTTGACAAGGTACGAATGATGGGCTTTGCAGAACAACCGACACCGGTACCGCTTTTGATAACCTGCGGTACATGCGAGCACCCTTTTGAGATGGAGACCTATGAGGCACACTGCCCCCAATGCGGCGGTGTACATGCGGTCACGCCCTGTCACGCCTTTGATCCCGCCAATGTCTCTTCTGCCGGGGTTGGCTATTGATCTGGATGGCTGGTAGTATCGGCAGGGGCCTCAGGAAAACGTAAACAGCCCACCAAGCCAACTGTGAACCAGAGCCATAAAATTGCTCAAGACAACAGGGAGAGTAGTAAATGATCATTTTCACTTGGGTGCCATTATTCATAAGCTCTCTTTTGATGGCTGCTCACCTGTATCGTTACGGGTTGACCTACCTCGCAGGCTCATGCCTTCTTCTGTTGCTCCTGCTGCTCATGAAAAAGCCCTGGATACCGCGGTTGTTGACTGTTGTTCTGCTCGTGTACGCCACCGAGTGGCTTCGAACGCTCACTGTCTATTTCCAACTCTATGCAGCTAATGGACAGCCAGTCACCCGCCTGACAATCATTCTGGGCACGGTAGTGGTGGTAACGCTCCTGTCGGCACTGGTCTTCAGAACCAAAACAATGAGGCAACGCTACACTTCTGTCACTCGGCACTCGATATATCCTCCAACAGACCTATCTCTCGGAGGTAGCGTCGGACCCCTGGGTGAATGCGATCCACCTCACCGGCTGCCTGTAATGTGTTTTCCGGTAAGGTATCCCTCCCCTGAACCAAACGGGCAGCCAGCTTTGGCTGTCCCTGGTGGATCGCTTTTGCCAAGCGATAGGCCAGCTCATCGGAGAGATCCGCGCGGGCCAGCAAGAAGCTGAAGGAACCGATAGTGTGTAGAGGCTCCACTTGCCCAGGGTATGATTGCGCCGGTATTATCAGAGGGTGCAAAAAGGGATATTTCGTATTGATAGTGGTGATCTGCTCAGCACTGAGCCCCACAAGTCGGCCGCCAGCCTCCATAATTCTGGTAAAATTAGGCCAACCAACGCCCCCACCCCATTGCGCTGCAACCTCACCATTGAGAACCATGGGCGCACCATGCCCGGCGCGTTCCAGATAAACAGCTTGAAAATCTTTTTCTCTATCAAGTGTTAGCGCCTCAGTCACATATTGAGCAAGCAAGGTCAAACCCGATGACCTGGTTCCCCAGGCGACCTTTTTTCCTATAAGGTCAGAAAAAGTCCTCGCCGGACTGTCACCTTTAACAGCGAACGCACCAAAAGTGGGATAGATGGCTGTTATTATCTTAATCGAGGTAACCGTGTCACGGTTAATGCCCTCAAAAGCTTCTCGGGCCGGAAGGCTTGCAACTAATCCGATATCCAATGTTCCTTGCTCCAGCAGAGGAATATTCTGACGACTGCCGCGGGTATTTCGAGCCAAAATATTGAGTGTCGTATCCGTTGCATTAACAACCTCAGCAAGCACGCTGCCATAGAGCTCAAACCCTCCACCAGGGGTGGCAGTTCCCAGGAGAATGGGGGTACGCTCCGCTGCATTAACAGGAGCCAACCCTATGCCAAGGACGATGACGAGCAATACGCTCAATAAAGACATCTTTTGCATACAGAACCTCGATGATTAATTTTCGCCAATGCACATCCACAGCTGCCCCACAAACTTTACTGGAGAGTTTCAGGGACAAAAAAAGAGACTTGTCGCCAGTTACCCTTTACACGAAAAATATTCATCATGCTCAATGGGTAAAGAGGCTACAAAGAATAGTCGAAAAAAGTATTGATTTTTCAATTACTTTACCAGATCAAGTCCTTTACAATTCTTCTTCTTTTGTGTTTATATAACTGAATGTATTTGTACGCTATTCTCTTTTTGGCGGATATGGGGCAGGAAGTATGACTTTTCGGTTTGTTTTTCTCTTTGTTCTCTCATTAAATGTATTTGCTATTAGTGCGGGGATTATCATCTACAGCTTTTCCGGTATAGACATTTTCTCTGAAGACGGCATCATTACCAAACTGTCTGTTATTCAATTAGTGGTGATCGCCTGGTTATCTTGCAATATATTCAATACCCGTCGAATAAAGGGAAAGTATTCTCTCTGGAAGAACTCTGCTGTTGTCTGGCTGATTATTTCGATTGGATATCTTTTTCTAGCAGCTGACGATCTATTTTTGATCCATGAAAATATCGACATCCTCATCCATCAACTCTTCAACATACAAGAGACAGCCCTTTCCGATCGAATTGACGATTTTCTCGTATGCTTATACGGGATGATAGGCATAGGAGTACTTTTTTCTTTTCGAGATGAACTCAAAAGTTACAAAGAAGCTTATCCATTTTTTATTTTCGGCTTTGTTATTTTTTTTATTATGGTCCTGGTCGACATGCTCATCAACAGAAATGACATTCTTCCTCTTATCTTTCACCATGAGCACGCCAAAACTCTCGATCTCTGGATGACTTTCGCCGAAGACTCCCTAAAAGTATTTGCCGAAGCTTTTTTTATTATCGGATTTTTTACCATTTTACAGAAAGCAAAAAGATGTATTGAGGCAGAGCCAGCTGGGTAGCATGAACGAATTCAAAGAGGCTATCAGTGGATCTATGGTCTCGCTCGCCCCTCTCTGCCCTATCACCCAAATTGCCATCAATTTTGCTACGTTACCCTTTCATGAGCCATGCTAGACTATGGCAGGCAGCCATCCCAGAACAACTTGTGCCTTATCCAACACTGATGAAGATTCTCCCGTAAAGAAATACCTGAATCAGTGACGACTCTGAGCCTGATTTTTATTATCTCTTTGTTGGTAAGAGATAATACTGCAATTAAATGAACAGCTCAGGCTCACCAAGGCGCCCTTCGGGGGGCCCAACAACGGCACATTTGCTGTGTTGACAACGCATTGATATACTACAGTATTATCAATTACGTTACCGCCTTGCATCTGCACCTTTGTTGAACGCTCACTGATTCAGGAAATAGAAAAAAAATACTTCCCTCCAATCAAATGGACATAAAAAACCACTGGGAATCAATCTACGCAAAAAAACCGCCACAGAGTTTAGGGTGGTACATGCCCCATTTACACACTGCATTGGCTTGGGTGAACGACCTTGCTCTGCACAAGCAGGATCACATTATTGATGTAGGCTGCGGTGTTTCAACGCTCATCGATGACCTGATACAACAGGGGTATCAATCGCTTACAGGGCTTGATTTAGCTGACAATGCAGTGAATCTTATGCAAGAGAGGTTAGCTGATGCCGCTGAATCCATCTGTTGGGTTAGAGGTGACGTCACCCAGGTAGACCTGCGCCGCCAGCACTATTCCCTTTGGCACGATCGAGCTGCTTTCCATTTTCTTACCGATGAAAAGCAGCAATCCCGATACGTTGATTCACTTTCAGGGGCATTGAAAACTGGAGGGCATGCTATCTTTGCTGTTTTTTCCACAACAGCTCCGCCTGTCTGCAGTGGGATGCGGGTGCAGCGCTATACATCAAAAACACTGTCCACCGTGTTGGGCCCCGATTTTGATTTGATAAAAAATAAAAAAGAGGTGCATGTTACCCCTGGTGGAGCACAGCAGGTGTACCTATACTGCCTGTTCAGGAAGCATGGCGGCTGAGGGATTCTTGCTTCTGTCCCACTGGGGGATGCATTCTCCCCAAAAATAATATTCCCTGGGTACCAAGAAATACAAGGGCCTTACGATAGCCACCTGCGGCAACCTGTGCCAAGGATTGCTGCAGACTGGGCATACCAGGCGTTGCAGTGGATAGCTTCTAGGCATATTTTGCCTTATTTGTCCTTCCATAAGCAGCACAAAAAATGGCTAGGGCTTCCTGATTGGAGTTTGGGGGGCCGCATTTTGCGACCTCTACCTATCCATTTTGACGCATGCAGTTATTGCAGCGTACATATTGGTATTTTTATCGTGCTCACTTGTCTACTGAAACACGAAGGTGTTGCTGTGAAGTGGTCCAGTAAAAATGGACACTTTTCTGAAGCTGTTTAATCAAGAACAGTCATTTTCTCGAACACAACCTCTTACTTACGCGTTGTTGCAAGTATCCCCAGCTTGATCATGCGATTCCTGAGCGTACTGGGAGCCATACCAAGTAGTTCCGCTGCCCCGCCAGCGCCTGCAACTTGTCCTTGAGTGAGTGTAAGTACCGACTCGATGTGGTGTTTCATTGCCTCATTCATATTTAACACCCCAGGGGCAGCGCTCTCCTTGACCACATCTTTCTCCATTTCGTTGACCAAAGGGGATAAGTTCAATTCATCAAAGCGTAAAGAGGCACTTTCCTCTGAAATGGCGCTGCGGATAAGTGCTCTTTCCACTACATTTTCCAACTCTCGGACATTCCCTGGCCAATGATAGGCCTGCAGGGCTTCTATGCCGCCCGGCGCCACTGTTCGTTCGGCATAGAGATTCATTTCTTTTTTCTTTCTCTCGATAAAAAAACTTACCAGAGAAGGGATATCCATCAGCCTATGACGAAGAGGTGGAATGGTGATAGGAAAGACATTGAGCCGGAACAAGAGATCCTCCCTGAAGGTTCCCTTGCGAACCATTTCAGGCAAATCTCTGTGGGTTGCGGCAATAACCCGTATATCGACAGAAACAGGCTCACTGTTTCCAACCCGTTCAATCTCATGTGCCTGCAGCACCCGCAGCAAGCGAACCTGGGCTTCAAGCGGTAGTTCACCGATTTCATCAAGAAAGATTGTGCCACCATGGGCCCGTTCAAAGCGACCGCGTTTTTGCTGCAATGCGCCTGTAAAGGCACCTTTTTCGTGGCCAAACAGTTCACTGTCGATAAGTGCTTCTGGTATTGCCCCGCAGTTGACTTTAATAAACGGCCCGCTTGCTCTTGACGAAGAATGGTGGATGGCGTTGGCAATAAGCTCCTTGCCCACACCTGTTTCGCCCAGCAACAGTACCTGACTGGAAAGCGGCGCGACCTGGCGCACCATCTCCATCACATCACGCAGCCCAAAGTCCTGGCCGATAACCTCATCTCCTGCGATTTTGTGTATCTGCCGGTTGAGGTAGCGGTTATCATCTGCCAGCATTTCCTTGAGGCGTTGGATTTCCTTGAATTGGAGACCATTGGCCAGGGCAACCGCCAGGGGAGCGGTTAGTTTAGTGACCAGTTTGAGGTCATCCTTCTTATATCGGTCATACCCTCGAGCGAAGAGAACGATGCCGCCAAGTTCCTCGTCACCGACGCAGAGCCGGCAGTAAAGATGTGAAGATTCTTTTTTGCCCATGGTTTCCCAAAAAATTTTTGCTACAGGGTCTTCATGAGGCCTGTTGAAGATGATGCCGGTTTTATCAAATTCCTCTTCATGCTCTTGAATGTAGGCAATGGCTTCCGGTGGGAGCTTAAAGCGAAATTTATCAATTTTAAATTCTGGAACATTGGCCACGGAGATGTCTTCTACAATATATTCCTCTTCATCATAGACCTGCATGACTATCGCATCTGCAGGAATAACCTCCCGGATAAACATGAGAAAGTCAGACAACATGGCCTGGAGATCCAGGTTGCCGCAAATGCGCATGGTTGCCTGATAGAAAAAATCATCGCCTACAAAACCCATATTTCCCACCCTTGATTAGAACTGCATACATCTTGCTGCCAGCACCACCAGCATAACACCGTATTTGGTTTCCTCCATCAAAAAAACCAAATACGGTGGCGACAAAACACCATATTTGGTTTCAGGCTGGTTATTCGAAAAATATCTCATGTGAAATCAGGCTAGTACATATTGGCATAGATTTAGCAATGTCTCAGTGCATGTATATTACAAAACTGGAGATTAGAGTTTCAGAAAGCGAATTGCCTGGAGGCGAAGGGAACTGATTTTTTTTCCCAGCTTTTTATCCGGGAGACAGATTGAATTTTTCTTTTTTCTTTAATGTATAGGCATTGTGTTACAAGGCTGATGCTGTGAAATCATTCTGTCCCCGTTTTCAAACAAGAAAAATAAAATCAGTCCACTGACTCTTTAAGAAATCCTGAAACTCTAATCTCCAGTTACAAAAGAGAAAAAAATCATGAATACAGCAAACGATGATTTTATTGAAATTATAACCGTACGCCTCAATGCCTGCGGCGATACCCAGACCTTTCAGGCCGTTTTGCAGGAGTTGGCCAAAGCCTCTACAGATGAGTCAGGGCCTGTATCTGTCAAGCTCTACCAAAGTGAGCAGGTGGAGAATGACTGGGCGATTCACCTTCGCTACCCGGCTGCTGCACAGGGCGGCAAATCGCCTCTTGGTACCAACTTAGCTGATGTGCTCCACTCCATTGGGTTGGTACAGCATAAATTATGGAAATCACAATCACTCAATTAACTTCAGAACGGATAGCACTCAAAAGGAATCAACGACCAATGCAAAAGACAATCATCACGAGATATTCGGTTGTCCTTGCATGCTGTGCAGCATTACTGTTGTCATCATGCAAAGAAAAGACCCCACAGGCAACGGGACCACGCGGACCCGTTGAAGTGGAAGTTACCACGGTACAAACGCAACCCGTACGGCTTGAAACAGAGCTGCCCGGAAGAACAGCCGCCCATCGGGTTGCCGAAGTTCGTCCCCAGGTGAGCGGCATCATCAAGCAGCGGGCTTTTAAGGAAGGAAGCGAAGTGGAAGCCGGTCAGTTGCTGTACCAGATCGACCCAGCCACCTACCAGGCTCAGTACGACAGTGCCAAGGCTGCTTTGGCAAGGGCTGAAGCTATAGAATATTCTGCTAGGCTGAAAGCCGAACGGTATCAATTGCTGGTCAAGAGGAAGGCTGTGAGTGAGCAGGAGCAGGTGGAAAAGGAGGCGAGCTGGAAAGAGGCGCTGGCCAATGTTGCCGCTGCAAAAGCGAACTTAAGCAGCGCTAAAATCAATCTGGATTACACCCGTATCACCGCACCGATCAGCGGCATTATCGGCAAATCATTTATCACCGAGGGAGCTCTGGTCTCTGCCCAGCAGAGCAATGCTCTGGCGATCATTCAGCAGATCGACCCCTTGTATGTGGATGTTACCCAGTCCAGTACTGAAATCCTTCGCCTGAAAAAGCAATTTTACGCTGTAAATAATGACGACCAAAAAACGCAAATGCCTGACGTACGTATCCTGCTGGAAGACGGCTCGGAATATGCCCACAAGGGGAAGCTGGAATTCTCTGACGTCACTGTTGACCAGTCAACCGGTACCGTCACCCTGAGAACCATTATTGCCAACCCGGACAGAGACCTTCTTCCAGGGATGTTTGTGCGGGCCAAGCTAGCCAACAGGGAGCAGGACCTGATCATGATTCCTACTGCGAGCCTTGCCAGAAACCAGAAAGGCAACCCGTATGTGATGGTGATCAACAACGAGTCAAAAGTTGAAGCAAAGATCCTGGTTACAGGTCGTGACATTGGCAAAAGCACCGTGGTGTTTGATGGTTTGGCTGTTGGAGACACCCTGGTAACCGCGGGTCTGCAAAATATCCGACCAGGTATGGAGGTCACTACAGTGCAAAAGGTTGATGATTCCCTGAACACTACCGCGATCAGCCTGGCAACCAGGGGAGAGTAACCATGGCAGCATTTTTTATAGAACGCCCGATTTTTGCCTGGGTTATTGCAATCGTCATCATGCTGGCAGGAGCGCTCTCAATTGTAAACCTGCCCATTGCCCAGTATCCTGAAGTGGCTCCGCCGCAGGTCACCATCACCGCCACCTATCCCGGTGCCTCTGCCAAAATCATCGAAGATTCAGTAACCCAGGTGATTGAGCAGAACATGAACGGGATTGATAACCTGCTCTACATGAGCTCAAACAGTTCGTCATCAGGACGGGCGAGCATCACCCTTACCTTTGAGGCGGGAACCGACCCGGATATTGCTCAGGTCCAGGTACAGAACAAGCTGAACCAGGTGACCAACCAGATCCCTCAGGCCGTTACGGAGCAGGGGCTCAGGGTGGAGAAGGCGAGTTCAACCATGTTGATGGTCGTGGGCTTGATCTCCAGTGACGGCTCCATGGATAAAAACGATCTCTCGGATTTCATGGTATCGACCTTGAAAGACCCTTTAAGCAGAACCGAAGGGGTTGGTTCCATCCAAGTATTCGGTTCTCAATATGCCATGCGGATCTGGCTTGATCCCCATAAGCTCAACAGCTATGGGTTAACTCCCTCTGACGTTGTGAACGCCATCCAGTTTCAGAACAACCAGGTAACCGTGGGGACCCTTGGCAATGCCCCCTCAGTAGAGGGGCTGCAGATTACCGCCTCCATGATGGCCCAGACCATGTTCTCCACTCCGGAACAGTTTGAGAACATCATGCTCAAAGTCAACACCGACGGCTCCCAGATCCGCCTTCGCGATGTGGCACGGGTAGAAGTGGGGGGCGAAAATTATTCCACCATTCCACGCTATAATGGAGTCCCGGCCTCCGGTATCGGTATTATGCTGGCAACCGGCGCCAATGCGCTGGATACTGCAGCGGCAGTCAAGGCCAAGCTTGCAGAGTTACAACCTTACTTCCCTACCGGAGTTGAGGTGGTCTACCCTTACGACACCACCCAATTTATCGAAATTTCCATTGAAGAGGTTGTCCATACCCTGATTGAGGCGATTATCCTGGTTTTTCTGGTCATGTTTCTGTTTCTGCAAAACTTCCGGGCAACGCTCATTCCAACCATTGCTGTTCCGGTTGTGCTGTTGGGGACGTTTGGGGTTATGGCCGCATTCGGTTTTTCCATCAACACCCTCACCATGTTTGGCATGGTGCTGGCAATTGGCTTGCTGGTGGACGATGCCATTGTTGTGGTTGAAAACGTCGAACGTATCATGGCTGAAGAGGGATTATCCCCCAAAGAGGCCACCCAGAAATCCATGCAGCAAATTACCGGAGCATTGATCGGTATCGCCCTGGTGCTCTCTGCTGTGTTTGTGCCCATGGCCTTTTTCGGTGGTTCAACCGGTGCCATCTATCGCCAGTTCTCCCTCACCATTGTTACTGCCATGGCCCTCTCGGTACTGGTGGCCATTATCCTTACCCCGGCCCTCTGCGCGACCATGCTTAAACCGGTAAAGGCTGAAGGCCATGCAGCAAAGCGTGGTTTTTTCGGCTGGTTCAACCGGATGTTTGCCAAAAACACCGAACGGTACGGTAACTCCGTGGCTTTTATCCTCAACCGAGGCATCCGATTCGGCCTCATCTACCTCATCCTGATTGGTGGAATGGGGTACTTGTTTACCAAGATTCCCACCTCATTTCTGCCGGAAGAAGACCAGGGCGTTTTCCTGACCATGGTTCAGCTTCCTACAGGGGCCACCCTGGAACGAACCGAGGAAGTTCTGGAAAAGGTGACCAATTATTACCTCCGCGATGAAGGAGAAATGGTTGAATCGGTTTTTGCTGTTTCCGGTTTCAGCTTTGCAGGTCAAGGCCAGAACATGGGGCTCGCCTTTACCAAGCTCAAGGATTGGGATGAACGTAAATCGCCAGCCCTTTCCGTTGATGCACTTATTGGCAGGGCCATGGGGGCGTTCAGCCAGGTGAAAGAAGCAAAAATCTATGCCTTCAACCTGCCAGCGATCATCTCATTAGGTAATGCAACAGGTTTTGACTTCTTTCTCCAGGATCGTGCAGGAGTGGGACATGACAAGCTGATCGAGGCACGCAACATATTCCTTGGTATGGCCAACCAGAATCCGAACCTCTTTGCGGTCCGCCCCAATGGTATGGAAGATACCCCACAGTATAACCTTGACGTTGACTATGAAAAAGCGATGGCACTCGGTGTTTCGGTAAATGACATTAACTCAACCCTTTCCACCTCGTGGGGGTCGTCTTATGTGAACGATTTTCTCCATAACGAGCGAATCAAAAAGGTGTATGTGCAGGCAGAGGCAAAATACAGAATGCAGCCTGAAGATGTATACAGCTGGTATGTCAGAAACAACGAGGGGGACATGGTCCCGTTTTCAAGTTTTACCGATGGTCATTGGGATTATGGTTCTCCACGGCTGGAGCGGTACAACGGTAACCCGGCCGTGGAAATCCTGGGCCAGGCAGCTCCGGGAAAATCCACTGGAGAGGCCATGGCCACCGTTGCCCAGCTTGTTTCCCAGCTCCCTTCAGGGGTAGGTTTTGAGTGGACAGGCACCTCGTTTCAGGAGCAGCAATCCGGAGATCAGGCTCCTGCACTGTACGCGCTTTCCCTACTGGTGGTCTTCCTCTGTCTTGCGGCACTGTATGAAAGTTGGTCTGTACCGTTTTCCGTTCTGATGGCGGTACCCCTTGGCGTACTCGGTGCACTGGCCGCCACCTATTTGCGTGGTCTTGAAAACGACATCTACTTTCAAGTTGGTCTGCTCACCACCATTGGCCTTACCGCCAAGAACGCCATTCTCATTATCGAGTTTGCCAAAGAGGAATTTGATAAGGGCAAATCGCTTTTTGATGCGTCCATAACAGCCTGCAAACTCCGGCTTCGTCCGATATTGATGACCTCGTTTGCCTTTATCCTCGGTGTGCTTCCCCTTGCCATGAGTACAGGTGCAGGAGCCAACGCACGCCATGCGGTGGGAACCGGAGTGATAGGTGGTATGTTCTCTGCCACTGTCCTGGCACTCTTTTTCATCCCGCTCTTTTTTGTGTTCATCATGCGCATGTTCAAGACCCGCAGGGTCGGCAAACCAGTGCTCACACAAGAGACGGTTCAAGAGGTTTCAGCAAATGCATAAGTTGATTCCAGCCATTACCTGAACCTTATTGCAGATCGCGAGGTGCTGAAAATATCAGAGGACACCGGAAGATTAACTTGGGAAGTCCGAATCTTCGCTGCATTTGAAAAAGCTGCTGGCAAGGGGACGACATTGTTACTTGCATCTGATTTATCCTGCCAGTCATCAAATCCAATAAACATTTGGAAATTCAGTAAAATACGGAAACAACCGGTAAGGATTGCTACCTCTTGTCCCTTAAACCTCCTTTGGTATCAATCGATCGGATTTACCTCCTACGCGCATGTTTCTTTTTTTTGTTTAACGGATGCAACGTTTCTTCTGGTTCAAAATCCTTCCCTCTGGCATTTTCCATTCTCTCGAATGATCCTAGCTTTATCTTGGCAAGATTCTCATTGCGGGGTTCATTGCCCAAACCATTCCAATCGACAGGGAGTTTTTTTTGCTTTTGTTGGTCATCGGGTTGATTGGGGTTCTGCATGCACCAATCCTCCTATCGCATTAATCTGTTTTCCTGAATTAGTACGCAGCAGTGATACGAGATGAGTAAATTTCAGTCATCAAAATTCATGTCGCCGACGTAATCGTCTTCCTCATAACTATCGAGCATGCCAAGTTTGACAGGGCTCCTTCTCAGAATCGTATAGTCTGTTCCGCACTCATAGCAGGTAATCTGATCACCTTCGTTGAAATAGTATTCCACAGGTATGTACTCCAGACATATTTCACATCTGCCAAAACGTTCTCTGTCACTCTGGTGTTTATTGAATTTCCCCATGGCGTCCTCCATTTGACTGGATTATCAGATCAACCTACCCGCGCTAAGCAATTAGCACGCCATCTGGCAATATTGTAGACACTTATTCATAGTTATCGGGAATTACGTGTGTAATGGAACACTCCAGGGAGGGCGAGGAGAAGCTGGACTTACACAGGATATTCCGATTTTATAGCGGTCAAAGAAAAACTTCGGCTGGGATTCTTCAAAAAACCAGACTTTGCGCCAATAGTTCCGAATTGCGGCAATTTTTCCGATTTTTAGATCATCAAAAAAGATTTGCGCTTCTGATTGACACCCTGGATGCCATTGACTATCGACGAAACCAGATTGTTGTTCGTGGAGGAAAAGGCGCCAAGGACAGAGTCGTTTACATCAGTAATGATGCGGCAGATGCCTTGGCCCGCTACCTGCGGAGAAGGATTGAGACGAAGGAGTATTTTGAGCGGTGGTTGCTGCTTCGATGGGTAAATTCGACGATAGGAAGAAGCTAAAATTAGCGATTTCCTCCACTTCCTTGACCTTATCAGCACAAAGATTACCCCTCGTTAAGGACAATATGCAGGGCCTCAAGCACCACTAAAACAGGAGAGCAGGGGCTGGTCATCAGGATTACAAGACCGCGGTCTATGAAAACGCTAGTGCGGCTTGTCGCCATGGCTCTGCCGCGTGACGACACAGAGGTTCATCAACCCGCGCATCAGCTCGGCACGCTCATTGAGCCCGATCGTTTCAATAAGGATTTGTTTTTCCTCCGGCTCAAACGGTAGATGGGTGCATAACAGGTTGATAAGTGGCCCATCCGTTAATTTGACAAGATCATCCCAGGAGATTTCCAACCGCCGCGCATTGATATAATTATGCAAGGTCTCAAAAAAATCCTCGCGATTTGTCAATTGCATGTCTTTTTCGTCGTAATCGCCTGCAAACTGGGTCCAATCGGCTATTACCCTGCGATAACCCCTAAATTCATCAATCTCTTCAAATACGCTGAAACGGCATACACCCGTGAGTACCATGATAATCCGTCCATCATCAGATTCGCTGTAGGAGGTGATGCGCCCGGCACTGCCGACGCGTTGCAGTTGCACCGCTTCTTCACCTGTATCCCGAATCGGCTGGATCATACCGATGATGTGGTCGTTCGCCAGCGCATCTTGCACCATGTTGAGATAACGCGGCTCGAAAATGTTGAGCGGCAGCTGGACACCTGGCATGACGACCGCTCCGGCAAGGGGAAATATGGGAATGACGTTGGGTAGGGATTCAAAAGATGGAAAAAAGGGCGAGCGTGACATGTGTGGTGAACCTTCAATTGTTTTTTGGATAAATTATTTTACTCACAATATATACGATTTGCATCGTAGGCAACGACGCTACTCGATGCCACCGTCATTTCCGGCTTGACCAGGAACCCACATCGCTACGTCAGAATTATTCCAAACGAGCCCAAGTCAAGCAAAGACCTGCCCCCCGCTCTTTAATCACGATCAACTGCTTGTGCGTACAATTGAATTTACCAATGGACACACATATAGTAATCTGATGCCATTGTCATTTTACACTGACCTGAATAGGGAGAGAAAGAATGCTTAAAGATGGCGAAAAAGGCGTAATACTGCAACGTGACAAGAAAACATATGGCATCGCTCCTCACATACCAGGTGGTCTACTGACCACTGAAATGCTGGAAAAATTCACTGCTGTCGCACAAAAATATGAGACTGCAACCCTTAAAATCACCAGTGCTGCCCGTATTGCTATCTTGGGTATTCGCGAGGAAGAAATCGATAAAATCTGGAATGAACTTGGTTTTGATCCCGGTCACGCCGTCGGCTTGTGTGTTCGCAGTGTAAAAGTTTGCCCTGGCACTGATTTCTGCAGGCTCGCTAAACAAAACAGTATTGAGCTGGGTCTCAAATTAGACGCTAAATATCATGGCCTGAAGTTGCCAAGTAAAATGAAAATGGCTGTGAGCGGCTGCAAAATACAGTGTGGAGAAAATTGTATCAAGGATATCGCGCTCTACGGCACCAAGGATGGCTGGACTGTTCAGGTTGGCGGCATGGGTGGTATTCGCCCCAGGCTATCTGATATACTCATTGAAGATGTTTCACAGGAAAAAGCTGAGACAGTCGTGGCAAAAGCAATTGAATATTACAAGGAAAATTCAAAACCGCAGCGCCTTGGTAATTTCATAGATAAAATAGGGCTTGAAACATTTCGAGAAGCCGTATTGAACACCTAAAAAAGAGTACATAGTAATCTAATCAGTATGAAAACAGTGGCTAATACCCTTTTTTTTAGCGTTCAAAAAATTACAGTCCATTTCCTCAATTCTATTAAATGCCGGCGCACATCTATTTAGGCAAGAGGACTTTCAGTCCGCCGTCAACCCACCGACTTGTAGTCGGTGGTCGTTCAGTATATTTTGACGTACTCAATATTTCTCAGGATTCACTGGCTTGTCCAGCAAAGTGTAGTATGAAACTCGAAGTGGCAATGTAATTATATAGGGAACCCTGCAAGTTAAGACTATTCCTGTCGATTTCCGAAACTACCCCCTGATGAAGGTAATCTGAACAAGATTATGCTACCTAAAACGGTAGCAGGTAAGCCATTTGAGGTATGACTTAATCTTATTCAGCAATTGCTACGGAACATTAAACTGCTCCAAAACTCCGATCTCTATGCCCGGTAACAGCTGCCAGAAGGGGAATCTTCAACCACTTTTCTTTTCCATCGGATGATATGGCAACATTACTTGCCAGAGCCCTTACCACTTGTTCTTATGTTGGAAGGGTGGCGGCAAACCCCTTAATTATATGGGGTATGGAGCAATACTTCTGGGAGGATATAGAGCTAGAAACCTATCTGTCTGACTGGGGCATGACAGGAATAGCCTGTCAAGGCATAACTCAGCATCCCGGCTGAGCTAACCATTTTGCCCACCTACCTGAAAGTTGCAGCTCCATGATGATTGATGTATCATGGCTTTATATCGTGAGAGTTACGTCGAAACTGTATAACAATAAAATGATACAATTTGGAGAGAAGCAAGTCACAAATCGTGATGAAATATAGCCAAAAGACGGGTCGGTCGCCTTTGGTTGGTGA
Organism: Desulfogranum aggregans; assembly: GCF_055398265.1. Taxonomy (NCBI): domain Bacteria; kingdom Pseudomonadati; phylum Thermodesulfobacteriota; class Desulfobulbia; order Desulfobulbales; family Desulfobulbaceae; genus Desulfogranum; species Desulfogranum aggregans. Next base: position 3,089,195 of record NZ_AP042447.1, read on the forward strand.
AAAATTGAAAATGCCCTGATTTTGGCCACACGGCAAGATGGAGTTGAGTGCCATGTCCAAGACACTTTTTGAACGCGTAGTCATTATCAACCCAAATGACTCCGACATCGTTCCACAGTTCGGTGATGCGGCAGTCGCCAATCGTATCACCCAGGCCCTTGACCGCCTGGGCATAGAAGTAGACAATCTTTACTACGACAATTTCCCAGACCTCTCCGAAAAAATCTGCACTCTTAACAGCCAAACCATCGTCATGCCGAATGGCATGCACGTCGAATCTGACTCAAGCGCGCCGCTCATGGTATCTGTACTGGATGCATACGGCCTTGCCTACATTGGTTCGGATGCCTCAGGCATGGCTACGTTAAGCAAAATTTGGATGAAGATAGCTTTGCGCGCTCACGACATCCCCACTTTGCCATACGTCGTTTTTCCAGGCTCTGGTGCAGCTCGATTTGTTGCCACCGCAGGCCAATCATTTGTCTTAAAACCTGAGTTTGGAGCAAACAGCGAGGGGGTCACCCATGTCGAATCCACTGAGATGCTGGCCGCGGCTTCAAGCCTGCACGATAAGAATGCTGAGCGCGTCCTGATCGAACCATGGGCCCGAGAAGGCGAATATACGGTGGCGGTGCTTCAAAGTGCATCAGGACAACTGGTAACCGTACCCCTCAAAATAGTTTTGGCGGAGGGCGATTCATTTCTCAGTCGCGAGGTGAAACTGCTTCGAGTTGCAGAAACGCATCGACGTGTAACTGATCAGCAACGTCATGCTGAGCTATGCAAACTTGCAGCAAAGGCTTTCCATGCCTGCCATCTACGCGACTTGGCACGCATAGACATCCTTGAGTCGCAAACTGGAGAATTAGTCGTGATAGACGTAAATCCCCATCCAGGCTTCAAACCGGGTCCACACCGGCCCAGTTATTACCCCGCAGCATTCGAGTTCGAATATAACTGGTCGTATGAGGACCTTATTCTCTGTCTTATTGGTAATTGCGCTGAGCGCACCCGTATGGACCTCCCTCCCCATTTATCGGAGCAATTATCGATGCTGTCTTCCCCTACCCCAACGTAACTAGACGGCCACAGCGCACCACATGCGCTGAATACTAGATATGACGCCCCAAATCTTCATTTCTCACTCCAGCAAAGACGCCGACTACACCCACTCCCTGGCAACCTTTCTTGTAGAGTACGGAATCCCTATCTGGATCGATTATCACATCTGCCCGGGTACAGAGTGGGAACTTGAACTGGAACAGCGTCTCCAAGACTGCGCAGCGGTCATCGTAGTCGTAACGCCGAATTCGCTGCGGTCTGAATGGGTATGCCGCGAAATCGATATTGCCTCACGCCTTAACAAACCATTATTCCCGCTGTTATTGGAGCAAAACGTTTTCGAACACTCCGATGATAGGGGGTGCCACCTTAAGCTCCAGGCCGTCCAGTTCGAGTGTGTTTCCCCAACCCTCTTACCATCCAGGAATTTCGTCCAAAGACTAACAGCGCTGCGCCCAGCACGCACCACACCATTGTATGACCTCTCATCCAGATCAGGTTCGACAATGAGCAAATGCCCAGAGCGTCTGCCGGGCAGGGCAGAACCTCTTGAGCGCCTTGGAACGGCCATGCAGAGCTATACGAATGGATTAGTCGTGGACTTGGTCGGGCCAGGCGGAATCGGCAAGACTTCCCTTGCAAGAATGCTCGCCGATTTGGCTAACGGGCATTTCGAAGCCGTTTTCTGGATATCCTATCTCAATCCGCCGGAACCGCTCAGCTGCTTATCGACCATCGCACTCACTCTGAACATCGAAGGAATGAACACCTCCATAGCCCCCATGAGCGCTATCGAATCATTGGTTATCCGGGTCTTAAGCGAAAAGCGCTGCTTATTCATTTTTGACAATGTCGAAACCGTGGTCTCAGGGGACGGTGCAGGGCGGCGATTCGACGAAAAACATCATTCTCTTCTTTCAACTGCCAGGAACCAACCCGGAAAAAGCTGCCTGCTATTCACGAGCAAGATCCGTCTGCCCGCGCCAACAGCAGATTGGATTGATGAATATTTACCGGGTGTCGATATTAATGCCGCTTTGCGCCTTATTGAAGACGACGGTCTTGTTATGGAACGAGAGCAGGTTGTATCACTTACGCATTACTATGCAGGCAACCCCTATGCACTTCTCCAGGCTGCACGCCAAACCTCGTACCTAAGGGAGGAGCAGAAAAGTGATGCAGATATCCACCTTCCCGATAAGATTATCGAACTCATCCAGCATCAGCTGGAAAATGCCCCACCGGCTTTGCGGGTTGGCCTTGAATATCTTGCACTAGCTCGCGGAGAACCTGACATCAAGGAACTGACGCGTGTCCTCCAGTTCGTGTCACCAGAATATACAGCTATCGACGTTTTGCAGGATATTCGCCTGAGCGGATGGCTATCCCCAGCTAATAGTCACCTGCCGCCGGTCGCTGTTGAGGCGATATCTGAAATATTGCGAGAACGAATTATCGGGGAGTTGCATCGCAAAGAACTCAAGACGCTCGGTTACCTCCCCCTGCTGCCGGCCCGACAAACCGAGGCCTTTCGTCTCCCGACTCAACGCGCGGTACTGGATCATTTAGCCAAAACACTTCAAGCAGGAGACAAGAATTTACCTGCCGATCAATTGCTGTTAAGCATGATTAAATTGGCAGGGGCATCGACTGACAACTATGCTTTGGGTAATCTGCTCAACCTTCTGTCTCGGGTGACAGAAACTATCGAGAGCCTCAGCCTAGTCGGAGCGACAATTCGAAACGCAGATTTTCGTAATCATCAATTGCACGCGCTTGATTTGCGTGACGTACACTTTCATGACGTGCAGTTTAACCTGGACCTGGAGGGTGTAACTTGCCTCAGATTCAGTCCCGACGGCCGTCGCATTGCAGCCGGGACCGCAAACGGAGACATACACCTGGTTAATGCCAGAACTGGTGAAATCGTTAGCCGCTGTGTTGGCCACCATGATGTGGTCGCTGATATGGTCTTTACACAAGACTCGGCAAGCTTGGTCACTGCAAGCGACGACGGCACCGCACGTTTCTGGGATTGCTTAACCGGAACCTGCTTCCGGGAACTCTCAAAAGATTACATTCGACTGAATGCGGTTGCAATATGCGGTGATGATTCTTTACTTGCCGCAGGTGGTCTCCATGATGCGGTTTTCGTCTGGCAGAATGATGACCTGATCAAATGCCTGCCAATAACGAACGGCAGCCGTGAAGGACAGCCAACCGTACACGTCCGCTCCTTAGCATTTCACTACACCAATCAACTTCTTGCAGCAGGATGCAGTGATGGCGGCATCAGGGTCTGGGATTTTACCTCAGGTACACTCATCTTCGCTTCGGCACGCTTGGGCGGCGCCGTCGAATCCGTTTGCTTCGGGGTGAAGTCAAATATATTAATGGCGTCAGTGAGGCGACCTCCGAAGACCTATACCTTTGACCTTGAACAATATCGCGAAATCGACACATATCCATTGTTCAAACGAGCCGGTGCATTATCCTTCTCACGGGACGGTGACAAGGCAGTTAATCTTAGAAATGATCATTTATTAGAACTCATCGATACCTCGGCCGGAACTACACGAAACCTGCCGGTTCTTCAACAGCGAATCCAGTTCTGTGATGTGAGTTCGGAGGCAGGGCTGGTCGCTGCGGGCGGTGACAGTCATACGCTCAACGCCTGGGACGGATCGACGGGTCAACTGATTTGGACACTACAAGGCTACAGCCGTTGGGTGAAAGCCGTAGATTTCAGTCCGGATAGCAGAATGGTCGCGTGTTGCTCCGACGACGAGACCATTCGCGTCTGGGATATCGGAAATCGAGTGGTCGTTCATACTCTCCGCCCACACAAAGGCCATATACGCCACATTTGTTTTTTGCCGGTAAAAGGTACGCTCCGCATAGTCAGCGGAAGTGACGATGGCTATATCATAGTTTCAGATTTGGAGAGTGGTACATCAGAACGCTTTGGCCCTCATGCGGCGGGTATTTGGGCAGTAGCAGCGAGCAGAGACGGTCAGTTTATTGCTGCGGGCTGTCGTCAAGGTCAGATACGGGTCTGGTCACATGGCTCCTCACGGCCGATTACCATCGATGGCAGTGCGCATGTGAATGTACGAAGCGTTGCTTTCAATTCCAGAGGAAACCTCCTGGCTTCATGCGGCGAAGACAACCGGGTGCGTATCTGGAATCGCAACACGAATGAGGAGATGCCCGGCGTCCTCCACCAGGCTCCAGTGTGGTCGGTGCACTTTTCCCCGCCGTCAAGATTTTTTGGCGAGTTTACTGCCAGCTCCGGGGAAGACGGTGTTGTTCGTGTATGGTCTTTGCAGCGATCGAGAGAAATAGCGACATTGCGAGGTCACAAGGATACAGTCTGGAGTGTACGATTTTCTCAAGATGGAAAATGGTTGGCCAGTGCCTCCTCCGACAGGACCGTGCGTCTTTGGCGTTTTAAACGATTTCTGTGGCCATGGGATCAACGATTGAAGACTCAGTATCGCGGTGAACCGCAAAATGCTGTTGACCTTGAACATGAGGATTGGGCCCGCGCTGTGGCCTTTTCGCCCAACGGCAGATTTTTGGTGAGCGGAAGCCACGACGGGAGCCTTCATTTGCGCACGTTGCTGGATCGAGAACGCCTTTCCTTGCCCGTTTTACGCCCCTACGAAGGTACGGATATTCGCAACAGCAGTGGACTTTCCAGTGCACAACGAATGTCACTAAAACGTCTCGGTGCTGTTACCGAAGAACCTTTCCCTTAATACCTCAAGTCAACGCCCTTTTCGCCCAAGCACGCTTAGACTGTTTAAAAAGTCTCGTTTTTTAGGGCTGGAAGGATATCAAGTTCTTTACATTATTCAAACTTCAAACGCTAAAACGTTACCGTGAACGATTTTGAAGATCATTTCTTATAAAATGCAGGGAAGAATGGTTGAATGTGCCGTGTAACCTGTCATATGGAATAACAATATTGCCGCTCAATCCCGGAAAGTCTGATACCGGAAAGAAACAGGAAGTATATAAACCAGCAAAATTAATAAACCGATTTAGATTGCCAATGGTTTAACAAGTATCATAAAATTAAGTATTACGAGAATAATTTGTTAGTGATAATTAACTGTATACGCTGGGGGGAATATGTCTGGGACGAGTAAAGCCGTTGCCTTTTATGTGCAATTTTATCGAATAGTTAAACGTGATCCTGCCATAACCACAGTTGTTTCATTTTTCATTGGAGTGATTAGTGGGTCGGTTTTAATTCGTAAAGGAATAATAATTGCTGTAATTGTATTACTAGTAATTCTGGTCATCCGCTTGGGGCGCAAGCTTAAGCAAGAAAATCGTATGAATGAGGTCGAACGGTCGTTAATTCGACCGAACCCTGTTGCACTTAAAAGGGTTTCTACAGAAAATGAAGCTTGCCTAATCGTGGGCGATGCAATTGAAGTGCTTCCACATTCGACACTCCAATCTAAAAGTGATATGTCCAATATCGGATGGAATCCAGGCGATGTAATAGTGGATTTCAATAAAAAACTCTTCTCAGTTGATGAAATACTTAGCAAATGTGGTGGCAGAAAGGAGTTTGATCCTCCTTCTGGACGTAAATTTTGTTTAACATCTCGTTCAATAGGAGGTACTGACGACTCTTTAAAGCTTGCAGTTGAAGAAACAGATTTTTTTACAATTCAGTCTGTTCGCCCACAAGTTGAATCATCCAGCGATTTTAGATCTTCTTGGGGAAGTCTCACACCGTCAAAGAACCGTATTCCACACAGCCTATGCTTACATTTTCTAGTTCGGTTTTCGGACGGGTCGCTGCTAGCATTACACAACGATCCTAGCAAAGCATATGAGGGTGGTAGTTGGTCTGTTTCAGCTGAAGAACAGATAAAGAAAACTGACATTGATGATGACCGCCCGATTGAGCACCATTTTCGCCGAGCACTATTAGAGGAGGTGTTTGGCCTTTCTAACGATCAGAAACCAGTTAACAAAAGGTGGGAGGAAGTAGAACATCTGGTCCAAGGATTAAGGATATACTCACTTTTCGTGGAGGAAAGAATAAATAATTTTTGTTTACTTGGGGTGTGTCAACTCGTAGTCAATTGTGATGCTTTTGTTAAATGGACACAATCAAAAATCCTTGAAGGCGAATATAGCAGGGATAAAGAGGGTAAAATGTACTGGTTACCGGAATCAGAAGTTGAAAAACTGTTTGCTGAAGATGCTGGACATGCGATATGGGTGTTTGGGGATTCCTCCAAGTTGGTAACTGGTAAGGAACTTCACCCAACGAGCAGATATCGATTGTATCGGCTACTAAAAGCCGTTGGTGGTGGAATTTATAGAGGCTCCAATACTTAACTGATTTAACTTAGCGCTTCGGACCAGTCTAACAAATGCGCCAGTCGCATGGCTTACCTACTACGCCAGCTTTCCTTACAGATGAGCCCCTCTGTTAACATGGCCACATCAAAGATAAATAGTTCTGACTTTCCCTACGACTTGAGGTTATTCCTGTATATACGTAATAAAAACGAGACCGAGAATATGGTAAAATAAGGTCATCAACATCCTGTTTTTTTGAAGGAAGAAGGAGGACGTGATGACCAATTCACTCAATTTCCCAGCAAAACATTACCCTACTGATTGGCTCCAATCAGTCCATTCAACCAACCACTCTTTGCTCATTCCGCTTCAGGACAATGCAGCCCTTGAAGCAGAATCCTTACGGACCTTGTTCGCACCTTCTGCCGGTGCCCTGTATGTGTACCGTCCCAGTAAACGACGACAGGCCTTCAATAAAGCACCAAACAAGCTTGACAGAAAACGTTTTGATGACAAAAAATAGAGGTAGGTAACAGATTAATCTAAAAGAGAAAACAGGATCTATTATGTATATAGACTGTATATATGAACGGGCAGAGCTTGAACAAATATCTTGTCCAGGAAGGCTAAGCTTGGGTGTACACGAAGTATTGCAAAAAGAGCTTCTGTCCCACCTGGAAGGGCATTGAAACCTTTGCACGGTTGCAAAATAAAGGAATGTGGAACGATCCGCACATTATACCGCCTTGGGAGTGGAGGCACCAGAAACGAACTAATCAAAGCCCACAGGGAAGCAATGTGCCCGGACCATATCACGGAAACGTGAAAAGCAAATCGTTTCACCGTGAATCATGCAAGTACTTCAACTGCAAAAACTGTACGGGGGGATTTGATAGCAGGGAAGCGGCTATTGCGGCAGGGTATCACCCTTGTGGAGGATGTAAGCCGTAAGGACGTTGACCGAATATGCTTACAATGCGCTTACAACTTATTCACCAACAAAAAAAGCAGCTACCTCTTAAAGAGATAACTGCTTGATATAACTGGCACACCCGGCAGGATTCGAACCTGCGACTCTCGGATTCGAAGTCCGATGCTCTATCCAGCTGAGCTACGGGTGCGCGAGAATGCTGTGGTGATTGCTGTGCAGGATCGAATCTTCCTGCGGTCAGCGTTTCAGGACCGTGAATATTACCCGTTCATCCTCGGAAGTCAACCCCGTTTCTACGGGCCCACGAAAAAAAGCTATTCCTTGCAGGAGGGAGTGACCAGCAGGAGAGGCGGTTGTCGATCAAGACGCTCCAGGGCTTGGAGCAGGAGACCCGGATCCGTATAGGCGGCAAGGCGATCGCGGTTCTCTTTGAGTACCGGGACAGCCTTGGAGGCAATTTTCACCGCTGGGGCATCGTACCCGTGTTCCAGCTTGATATAGACTCCAGCTGCACGGATCATGGCCTGAAGCAGCTTTTTTTCCTTGCCCTCGGCACCAAGCCAGGCGTGCTCGAGGATTTCGTGCACCTCAAAAAACAGGCCCATGTCCCAGAGGACCAACCCCTGCCACAGGGCATCTGTGTTGCTGCTGGAGGCGATTTTTTCCAGTGCCTGGCCATACCGCTCTATTCGATCATTGATATAGGCTTGATAACAGGGGGCAAGCTCTCTGCTCAGGAACGCATCAGCAACCGCCTGTGCAGGCGCCAGGCTTTTCTCCTTGAGGACCGCCACCAGCGACTCTGATAAATCGTTGCGGATATCCCGGCTTAAACGATCCATAAACGGTTCAAATTTTTTTTCTTTCATTGTCTCCGCCCTACAGGAAAAAGAATGGATAAGTACCGTGTTTTACGCTAAACATAGCAGCGGCAGCAGGGCCATGCGCCTTCCACCTCAGGCGTTCCCAGCGTACTGCCTGGCAGAAAGCAGGCTTATGCTGGCACCATACACCTATATTTTTTTTGATAAAACAGATTTTTCACCTTCGCTCTCACGCTCTCATCCAGCCGCGACGATCAATAATGCCCTACATTCTCCTCGTTCTCACCACCCTGTTCTGGTCCGGCAACTTTGTTCTCAGCAGAGGCATGCATGCCTCGATCCCCCCCCTGGGCTTGTCGTTCTGGCGCTGGACGGTTGCCCTGGCTATTCTCTGTTTTTTTGCCGTTCATCACCTGTGGCGGGAACGACACATCGCCCGGCAGCACCTTCGATTCATCACCATTCAGGGATTGCTGGGGGTAACCGGGTTCAACAGCCTGGTCTACCTTGCCATGCAGACCACCACCGCCATCAATGCCGTGCTGGTCAACTCCTGTGTTCCCATCCTGATCGCTCTTGCCTCCTGGCTGATGTACCGCGAACTGCTAACCATTCGTCAGGCCGTTGGCATCTGCGTGTCACTGGGCGGCGTAGTGCTGATCATTGCCCGGGGCCACCTCACCACCCTGTTTCAGGTTGAGTTCAATCACGGAGACATTTATGTCTTTATTGCCGCGATCCTCTGGGCCCTGTATTCGACCAACCTCAAAAGTTACCCTCAGAGACTGCACCCCCTTGCCTATCTTTCCGGCATTGTTATGGTCGGGTTGATCGGTCTTTTACCGTTCTATGTGATGGAGTTGCTTCAGCATCGCTACATCCCGCTTACCGCCGCCTCTGTGGTCACCATTTTTTACGTGGCAGCCTTTGCCTCTGTGCTGGCCTTTATTTTCTGGAATCGGGCAGTACGGACTATCGGTGCCAACAAAGCAGGACCGTTTGTCCACCTTATGCCGGTGTTCAGTACCATTCTTGCGGTCATTTTTCTGGGCGAGACCCTGACCGGGTATCATATCCAAGGCATGCTGCTGATTTTCACCGGTATTGTGTTGACGACATTCCGGATCAGGCAGCCGCACTGACGCGACCGATATCCAGCCATGCGCTTTCTCCACACCTCAGACTGGCATATCGGCCATCGCCTCTATGGCCGCAAGCGCTACCAGGAATTCACCCTCTTTCTAGAATGGCTCGCCCGTTACATTGAACAGCATCCTGTTGATGCCTTACTTGTCTGCGGCGATATCTTTGATTCGACCACCCCGGGTAACCGAGCCCTGAGCCTCTACTACGGCTTTCTTCATCGAATTGCCCAGTCTTCGTGCCGCACTGTCATTATTATCGCCGGCAACCATGACTCACCTACCCTGCTCGAGGCGCCGAGGGATCTGCTGCGTCAGATCAATGTTCATGTGATCGCTGCACCCCGCAACCGACTCGAGGAACAAATTATGGTGGTGCAGGGAAGCAGCAAGGCCGACAAGATGATCGTCTGCGCAGTTCCCTTTCTCCGTGATCGGGATATCCGTCTCGCCGAGGCAGCGGAGGATATGGACACCAAGTCGGAAAAACTGACCAACGCCATTGGTGAGCACTACCGCCGGATCTGTGCTGTCGGTGAAACCGTGCGGACCGAACTTGGCGGGAAGGTACCGTTGGTAGCCATGGGTCACCTGTTTACCGCCGGCGGTAAAACTGTGGAAGGCGACGGGGTGCGCGAATTGTACGTCGGCGGACTTGCCCACCTCCATCACAGCGGATTCCCCGCGGGTATCAACTACCTGGCTCTTGGGCATCTGCACATCGCCCAGCGGGTCGGGGGCAAAGAACATTACCGCTATAGCGGCTCCCCCCTGCCCATGGGGTTCAACGAGGCAAGGCAGCAAAAGGTCATTCTTGATGTCTCCATGGACAGAGAACTGCTTGAGGTCGTGCCGGTGCAGGTCCCCTGTTTCCAGCAACTGGTAAAGATCGAAGGTGACGTGAACACCCTGGTGCAGTCAATCAAGGAGCTTGCGGCCTCAGGGAGCAACGCCTGGCTGGAACTGTGCTACAACGGGAATATGGAATCCGCCAGATTACGGGAAAAGCTCCAGGATGCCGTAGCCGACAGCTCGCTCGCCATCCTGCGCATCCGCACGGCTCACTTCAACGCCGCACGCCTTCAGCAGGAAAATCCTGAAGAAGCCCTTGATAGGTTGTCTGTGGAAGAGGTCTTTGAACGCTGCCTCCTGCAGTCGCCCTTCCCCCCGGAAACTTTTCCGGAACTGCGTCAGACCTTTCAACAAGTGATCACCGATCTTCATCAGGAGGACGGTGAGGAAGACTAGGCCATGCGTATCCTCAAACTCCATCTCCGCAACCTCAACTCCCTGGTGGGTACCTGGAGTATTGACTTCACCGCCCCTGCCTACGCGGCGGACGGTATCTTTGTCATCACCGGCCCCACCGGTGCCGGAAAAACCACCTTACTCGATGGCATCACCCTGGCGCTCTTCGGCTGTACTCCGCGATTGGGGCGAGTGACCAAAACAAGCAACGAGATCATGTCCCGCTCCACTGGTGAATGCTTTGCCGAGGTGGAATTCACTACCTCTGCGGGCAGATTTCGCTGCCACTGGGGCCAGCACCGGGCTCGGCGAAAAAGCGGCGGTGAGCTGCAGCAGCATCGCCATGAAATTGTCGACGCCCGAACCGGGAAGGTGCTGGAAAATAAAATTCGGGAAGTTGGCTCACTGGTCGAAGAGCTTTCCGGCCTCACCTACGAACAGTTCACCCGCTCAATCCTGCTCGCCCAAGGGCAGTTTGCCGCTTTTCTCCATGCCGATGCAAGTCAGCGTGCGCCAATCCTTGAACAGATAACCGGAACAGAAATATACAGTCGGCTCTCTATCGCCGTCCACGAGCGTACGGCAGAGCAGCGTTTGAAAACCGACCTGCTCAGGGCAGAAACCGGCATGATCACTGTCCTGTCAGCGGAGCAGGAACACTCCCTGGAAGAAGAGTTACAGGCCTGCACCGCCAGGGCGGCCAAGGCACAGTCTACCCTCACCCGTCTGAACGAGTCCATCCACCTGCTGCAGGCTGCAGAAGAGGCAGTACAGGAGCTCTTGGATGCACGCGAAACCATGGCTGCATGGCACCTGCGTGCAAAACAGGCGATCCCGGACCTGCAGCGGCTCTACCTGGCCCGCCAAGCGAAATCAATGGAAGGACCGGTCAATATCCTGCTCAGCTGCCGACAGAAAAAGAGAACCGCAGAAGAACAGTTACACCTGTGCCGGCAGGCCCTGCAGGAACACACCGAGAAAAAGCAGCAGACCGCTGCAAGGCTTTCCTCCACCGAAAAAGAGGCCCGTAACGTTGCGCTGCAGCAGGAGGAAGCCACCGGAACCATTAACCGGGTGCGGCTCCTTGACGAGAGGATCATGGAAACCGGCAACCAGCTCAAGGCCCACCGGAAAGAAAAGGCGGACCTGCAGCGGCATCAGCAGGAGGCGCGTCAGAGCCTGGCCCGACTGAAGACCGATCATGCCCGGCTCCAATCCAAAAAAACTTCGCTTGCCCGCTACCTTGAACAGCACCGTGCAGACAACAGTCTGATTGAACAGTTTTCCCGAATTGCGGTTCAGTGCAGGGAGATGAACAGCCTGGAGGAACGGCTGTGCCGAGAGCGGCAGCATACTGCCGAGCTCAGCCAAACGATCAAACAGGCAGAGCAAACCCTGGCTTCACTGCGCCAGATACACACCACAGCAAAAAACGCTCTACAGGAGCATAACCGCAGGCTCAGCGACGCCCGAAAGAACAGAAAGGAGCTGCTCGGCGAGGAAGTGCTTGTCGACCTCCAGAGGCAGGTCCAGGCACTGACCCCGAGGGTTGACACCTGCCTGGAACTACTCCGACTCCTGCCACAGCACACCACGCTCACAGAAACCAGGCGACACAAGATATCCCGGATAGAGGCCTTTAAGCGCAACACCGAACGGCTCCAGCGTCAGCTCAGGGAAAAAACCGCCAGAGAGCAGCAGCTCGTCCGGCGCCTTCATTCCCGGGAGCAAACCCAGCAGCACTACCGGCTGGTGGCAGATCTGGAGAAAGAACGTCACCGGCTGCGTTCCGGCGCACCCTGTCCTCTGTGCGGTGCCACCGAACATCCCTGGGGAGGTGAGAACCCTCAGGTGGTGGACCAAAAAGATGCCATTACCGAGGCCAGGGAAACCCTTGCCGTAGTACGCAGAGGAATTGCCGCTGACCGGCAGGCGCTGACCTCGACCGCCAAAGATACCGAGTACTTTCTGCAAAATATAGTTGAGCTCGAACAGCAACGCTGTGCAATCAGTGAGCGTATCAACCACCTGCCGTCTTTGCCTGGAGCAGTTGACCCGCTCGCCGCAGGCGAAACAGTGGTCACAGCAGTGCTGCAAAAGGCCACAGCATCCCGAGATCGTCTACAGGCACGAATTGACCGGATCCAGGAACTGGATGAACGTATTCTCCATCTGCAGGCAACAGCCGAAAAGGTCGCCGATCAGGTGCATGAGGCTGGCTACAAGGTGCGTGATGCAGAGCATCAACTGGCCGGTGCCAGCAGGGAGCAGGTGCAGCATAAGCGCACGATCGAGGAATCCTCAGGGCATCTTGAAGAATACCGACTGCAGCTCAGACGGCTGCTGCGCCCTTACGATCTTGCTTCCGACGCCCTACTGAAAACAGATCAACTCCTGGCCGACCTGAAAGAGCGACGTAACCGATGGGCGACCACCGAACAGGAATTTCGTCAACAGGAGCTGGCCCTGACCCGCTGCCAGGCCGAGCGAGAGCGGCTGCAAAACACCCGTGCACACCATGACGCCGCCGTGGAAAAAATCAATGCTGCGCTTACGGTCCTGGAAGAACGGCAGCTTCAGCTGAACAAAGAGCGTCACCAGCTGTTCGGCGACCGGCAACCCGACGAGGAAGCACGGCGATGGAAGGACAAGATCACAGCGATCGAGGCTGCAAAAGAGCAGTTGCGCCAACTGCTGATAGAACAGGAAAAAAGTGTTTCCGCTCTCATGGAAAAACAGCAGGCCCTGGTAATCGATATCGCCACCCTGCAATCGGAGGAAGCAGTACAACAGCGAGAGGTCCAGCGATTGCTCGCAGACACCGGCTTTACCGATCTCAATCAATACACTGCAGCCCTCCTTCCTCGGGAAAAACTGGAACTCTTGTCCACACTCAAGGCGTCCCTGGATCGGGAGTGGGCGGAAGCCGGTTTGCGTGTACGCGAGAAATCACTCAACCTGCTCCACCTGCGGCAGCGACAACCTGCCCGCACCGACCTTGAACAGCTCAGGCAGGAGCAGGCTGAACAGGCTGGGATGCTCGAGCAGCTCCAGCAGCAGAGAGGGGCGATAAGGGAAAAAATGGCAGAAAATGCGGCTGCCAAAAAAGCTTTGCAGGAACAGCATGCCGCACTCAACAGGCAACAGGAGACAGAGCAACGCTGGACACGGCTCCATCAGCTGATCGGGTCAGCCGATGGCAAAAAATTCCGGATCTTTGCCCAGGGCATAACTTTTGACCTGCTTATCCGCCATGCCAACAGTCATCTACGGACCATGAACGATCGCTACATCCTCCTCCGTGATCCACAGCAGCCGCTGGACCTGCAGGTGGTAGACAACTACCAGGCCGGCGAGGTCCGCTCTACCCGGAACCTCTCCGGAGGCGAGAGTTTTATCGTAAGCCTGGCGCTGTCACTGGGGTTATCATCCATGGCCAGCCACAACGTACAGATCGATTCCCTTTTTCTCGATGAAGGATTCGGCACCCTGGACGAAGAGGCGCTGGATACAGCACTCAATGCACTGACCAATCTGCAGCGCGCAGGCAAGCTGATCGGGGTTATTTCCCACGTCCACCAGCTCCAGGAACGAATAGGGCTGCAGATTCAGGTCCACCCCCAGGCTGACGGAACCAGCCTGCTCCAGGGACCGGGCTGCAGCAGGTTATCCTAGCCTAGCCACTCCATCAAGCTCCTCAGGTGTCGTCTGTTGCCACCGGCTTGGGTTCCCCTTCATCGTTTTCACCTGCAGAAACCCCCTTCCGCGGATGCAGGACAATACCAACCTCTGGCAGGTAGGCATGGAACACATTGCCGTAGATTTCCCACAGGGTAATAAACAAGGCAGCCACGATAGGACCAATGATAATACCAAGGATGCCGAACATGGAAATTCCACCCAACGTACCGAACAGAACAAACAGGTCGTGCATCTCGGTATCCTTACCCACCAGCCTCGGACGGACGAGATTGTCCAGATTTCCGGCCACAGCGCCGCAAAGCACCAGCAGTACCACCACCCCGACATAGTTGCCGGTAAGCGCGAGGATAATCAGGGCCGGCAACCAGACTATAGCTGTGCCAAAGGCGGGTATAATGGACATCACGGCCATGACTGTCCCCCAGAATACCGGCGCATGAATGCCGGCAAAGGCAAAGGCCAGACCGCAGATCGATCCCTGCATGATGCCGATGATCAAGGTCCCCTTGATGGTCGCCCCGGCTACCGAGGTAAATCGCCTGAGCAGGATCTGTTCATCCCGATCCTGGAGCGGAAGAAAATAGAGAATCCGTTCGAGCAGTACCTGACCGGAGGTAAGAAAATAGAACATGACATAGAGCATAATCACGCTGCTGAACACAGCGTTTACCGTCAACTTGGTCACCGAGGAAAGGCTGTCGATCAGGAAAGAGGAAATATTGCCCACTATCTGCCCCGCCCGCTCCAGGATCACGTCGCGATACTGGACCAGCTGATCGTAGTAGGGAATATTTTCCAGATACCCCGCCAGCAGACTTGGTTCATCAATAAAGTCCTGTATCCAGGGTGTTATCGACTGACTGACACTGACCGCCTGGGCAACAACAACCCCGATCAACAGGCTCAGGGGCACCAGCACCAGAGTGATGATGCCGACGATAATCAGGATGGAGGCCACATTCTCCCGCCCATTGAGCTTGTGGGTAAGCCAGCGGTGCAGGGGACTGGCCATAGCTGAAAACAGGGCTGCCACGAACATCGGCATCAGGAATTGCCTGATCATGCTCAGAAACAGGAGCGAAATGCCAGCCACCAGCACCAGCAGAACCACCTTGTTGACCTTTTCTTTTCTCATTGCCGCCCTTTGTCTGTTCTGGAAATAGAGGATGCGCAGAAATCCTGGCTAGGCGCCGACCGTCCTCTCGGCAGCCATGACCAGCGCCTGGGTGAGCCTGGTCAACTCCTCCGGCTGAATGATATAGGGCGGCATGATGTAGAGCAGCCGGCCAAAAGGACGTATCCAAACGCCCTGGCTGACAAAGAATTCCTGCAGCGTTGCCATATCCGATGGTTCATGGGTTTCGATCACCCCGATCCCCCCCAGCACCCGGACATCCTTGACCGTCGGCAGCTCGGCAGCCGGTGCCAGTTCACGCTGCAGCTGCTCCTCAATGACCAGGACCCGTTCCTGCCATGGGTTGTCCGTCAGTAGTCCTATGGAAGCGCAGGCCACACGGCATGCCAAGGGATTGCCCATAAAGGTCGGACCATGCATGAACACCCCGGATGGTCCTGTTGAGACCGTCACGGCGATATCCTCGGTTGCCAGGGTGGCGGCCAGGGTCATGTATCCACCGGTGATCGCCTTGCCGACACAGAGGATATCCGGCGATACCCCCGCATGATCGGCAGCAAACATTTTGCCGGTGCGACCGAAGCCGGTGGCGATTTCATCAAAGATGAGCAGCACCCCGTAATGGTCACAGAGCCTGCGCAGGCCCTTGAGGTACTGGGGATGATAAAACCACATCCCGCCCGCGCCCTGGACAATGGGTTCAACAATTACCGCCGCTATCTCCTGGGCATGCCGGGCCAGCAATGCCTCCATTTCCTGCAGGTCTTCCTCATCCCAGGCTTCACCGAACCGACACCGGGGTTTGGGCGCGAACAGCTGCTTGGGCAGAGAACGCTCGAACAGGGTATGCATGCCGGTGACAGGGTCACAGACGGACATGGCATGGAAGGTGTCCCCATGATAACCGCCGCGGATGGTCAGCAGTCGATGCTTGTCTCCCTGTCCCTTGCTATGCCAGTACTGCAGGGCCATCTTGAGCGCCACCTCCACGCTCACCGATCCGGAATCACAGAGAAATACCCGGTCAAGTCCAGCAGGGCTGATGTCCACCAGCTTGCTGCCGAGCTCCACTGCCGGGGAATGGGTAAGCCCCCCGAACATGACATGGGCCATCCTGTCCAGCTGGTCACGTGCCGCCTGGTCAAGTACAGGATGGCGGTAGCCGTGAATCACCGACCACCAGGACGACATCCCGTCAATAAGGGTTCTTCCATCCTCCAGGGTAATACGGACCCCTTTGGCTGAGGCCACCGGGAAAACCGGCAACGGACTGATCATCGAGGTGTAGGGATGCCAGAGGTGTTGTCGGTCAAAGGCAAGCATGTTTTCTGTATCAACAGGCATCCATCTCTCCTGGTTCAAAGGTAAAGCCCATGGCGCCAAGCTGTCCCAGGTCGCCGGCGATCCCTGACCCGGTGGTGGTCAGGTAGTTGCCGACGATGGCGCCGTTGGCACCGGCGGCAAAGCACCGATACTGATCCCGACCGAGTTGCTGCCGGCCGCCTGCCATGCGGATGATCGAGCGGGGATTGATGAGTCGAAAAAGCGCCACCACCGTTAACACCTCCTCGGTAGGCAGCGAGGGCAGCTCGGACAGGGGGGTACCGGGTATGGGCGTCAGAATGTTGATGGGAATCGACTGGACTGCAAGTTCCCGCAACTCAATGGCAAGGGAGATCCGGTCCGCCATGGTTTCTCCCATACCGATGATGCCGCCCGAGCAGAGGGACATCCCTGCTTCCCTGGCAATCCGGAGGGTCTCCACCTTTTCCTCCCAGGTATGGGTGGTGCAGACCTGGGGAAAGAAGTCCCTGTTGGCTTCCAGGTTGCAATGATAACGGCTCACGCCGGTTTGCACCAGGTCAGCTGCTATTGCTTCATCCAGGAGCCCGGCTGAGGTGCACATCAGCATGGAAGTGGCAGCAGCAATGTCCTGATACAATGCAGCCAGCTCATCCAGGGTTTGTCTGCTCAGGTTTCGTCCGCTGGTTACCAGGGAGAGCCGATGCACTCCATGCTCATCGTTGTCCCTGGCTATGGTCAGTGCCTCTTCTCTATCAATCAGGGAGTAAGCGTCAATACCGGTATGATGCCGTGCGGACTGGGCACAAAAACGACAGTTTTCGGTACAGTTGCCGCTTTTGGCGTTGATGATCGAGCAAAGGTGAAATCGATTGCCCAGCAGACGGCGACGGACGATATCCGCGGCCTGGAACAGTCCTTCTTTGTCTGCAGCTGCCGCCAGTTCCATGGCTGCGCCATGGTCAAGCTCTTCTCCTTGGATGACGGCCTGGGCCAGTTGATCGTATGTTCTGTTCATGGGTGACTATCGCTTCTCCGTTTTCTTGAGGCATGAGGTGATATCCTGGGGCGGACCATTGACGATCATTTCGGCAATGGTCATCTTTACCCGCGGATAAAGGTGACGAATATTGCCCAGCAATTCCGACTCAAGCATTGCCAGTTGACGAAAAAGCGGGGTCCTGTCCACCGCCGGGGCGTTGTCCGCGTCCGTATAATTTTCCTGCACTATCTCCTGACAGCGAAAGCAGCCGGGAAATCGCATCTGCTGTCCATCGGGGCGGATAAGGACTGCCGGTACGCCGTGGTTGCGGCAAATCATCAGCCGATGGCTGTAGACACCGCACAGGTGCTCTTCCAGCAGCGGGCACGGCAGCTGGGGACGGTCTCCATGGGCAAGGGCCTGCTTGCTCCCTTCCACATACTCCCGAGCCCGGGCAACGATCCGCTCCCGCTGCTCCGGCTCCAGGGCACGCAGTCCTTCCCACAGGTAGGCCCACTCCACATAGGTGTAATGCTGGAAGTAGGAATCACAACAGTTATCCGGACACCCTTCACAGGTCAAAGGGATCTGCTGGGCCACTTTATCATAAGCTTTGGCCATCCGCGCGTAGATCTCGGCAACTTTTGCCGACAGTTCGGGTGGTAGGGTTAATTCGCTCATCTGTTTCCCCGCTCAACGGGGCTCCTCAAAATATTGTACCTGGTAGGTGTGCAGCTCCAGCCCATCGTTCTGCCAGGCGGTTGGCGCCAACCCGGCCTTGAGGCAGAGGTGGCGAAGAAAATCTGCAGGCTCGGGCAGCTGTTTCCAAACCTGGGGGAGGAACGTGGCTCCTCTTCCCCCTGCTCCCCGGAGAATCACCCCGTCGATCCCCGGCTGCAGCCGTGAGAGCAGATCCGCACTGTCGGCGTAGTCGCAGGCTGATGGCTCGCTAAGCACCGAGACCTCTATGTGGAGATCGTCAAATTCATCGGCACTAACCGGTTCAAACCGGTGGTCATGAAAAGCGGCGTTCAGCGCATGTCGCTTGACGCCGGCAACAATGGATTCCGCAGCGGAAAGACTGCCGATACATCCTCGCAGCGCCTCCCGCTTGTGCAGGGTGACAAACACGCCCCGCTTTTCCTGCAATGCCGGGTGGTTCTGTTCCTCGGCAGATACAGGTTCGACAGACGGAATATGCAGCTGTTCTGCAATCACCTGCCTGGCCAACCGTACCAGTACGGCTCCCTGTTCATTGGTCAACATATTTCCTCCTTTACTGCCCCTGCAACAGCCAGCCTCCGTAATCTATTTCACTCGCTTTACCTGTCAACCTAAATATGGGGATCCAGCCGGGTGAAGGGGCTTTTCAGCAAACCCACCCCGCTCTTTACCCTTTTTTTACTGGTTGGCGACAGAACAGGCCTTATTGTTATATCTATTCACTGATGCGGAAACATGGAGGGCATTATGCGCTGGAAAGATGGCAGGCGGTCTACAAATGTTGAGGATCGACGAGGTCAAAGAATGCCAGGCCGAAGAATGAAAGGCGGCGGGATCGGGATTCTCCTGGTGGCGCTGGTGGCCATGTATTTCGGAGTGGATCCCTCCATCATCCTGAACATGGGAGAGGGGCTTCAAAACAACCCGCCCGGACAGTCCCTCCCCGTACAACGGGGCCCTGAAGAACAACAACTGGCTGATTTTGTCTCGGTGGTTCTGGCAGATACGGAAGACACCTGGAACCAGATCTTCACCTCCAGCGGCCACCGCTACAGTGAACCGACCCTGGTACTCTTCAGCGGAGCGGTTAAATCGGCCTGCGGTTTTGCTCAGGCGGCTGTGGGGCCGTTTTACTGCCCGGCTGATCAAAAGGTCTATATCGATCTCAGCTTTTTCGGCGATTTACGGGAACGGCACCAGTCACCCGGTGATTTTGCCCAGGCTTACGTGATTGCCCATGAGGTAGGTCACCATGTGCAAAACCTGCTTGGCATCAGCACCAAGGTCCACCAGCAGCGAAACCGCCTTTCCCAGACAGAATACAACAAGCTCTCTGTACGGCTTGAGCTGCAGGCCGACTGCCTGGCGGGGATCTGGGCCAACAGGGCCGACAGCGTACGCCAGGTGGTTGAGCCAGGAGATATCGACGAGGCCATGACTGCTGCCGGCAATATCGGCGACGACCGTCTTCAGCAACAATCACGGGGATATGTCATCCCCGACTCGTTTACCCACGGTAGCTCTGCCCAACGGTCAAAATGGTTTCAACGCGGGTACCAGAGCGGAGATATTTCCCAATGCGATACCTTCAGCGCACGCACCCTGTGAACAATGCGGCTGAGAGCAGCCGTCTGCACACCCATTAACTCCCGCCGTTGAGCCCATCCAGAGAGAGTTCTCCCGCACTCTCAAATGGTATCTTTTGGGTAAACCCGGCTGCGCCAAGACGAAGCGAACCAACCAGACGGTAACTGAGCGGTTTGGGCGAGCTCTTTCCTGAATTGGCCTGCAGCAGCCCCACCACCGAGGAAATCATGTGCACCATGGAGGCGTAGACATCCACTGGCACCAGCCCGGTGCCATAGGCCGGTATTTTCTGGGGCTCACTGGAAATTCCCTGGGCAAAATGGCGACCATCAATCTCCAGAACGCAATCCACCCCGCGTATATCAAGAGCAATAGCATTGGGATTCATTACGCGCAGCTGCACCCGAAAAGCAGTTTCCATGCTTTTCATTTCCTGCACCTGGATATCGGCAATAGAGACTTTCGGCTCCTCCTTGATCTGTCCCAAACCGGCACAACCGCCGACAACCAGCAAAAAAATAAAAAACAACTTCCAGGTATGTTGCCCAAAAGAGTGTAACAAGCGCATAGCCGTCCCCTTGAGAGGTTGATTTTCCCGTGCATTCCGGCCAGAGCCGACGCCTGACCATGACGAAGATATATTGACCTTACCTTCTGCAAGGATTACCAATTCTACAGAAAAAAACACCAGAAAACCTTCGCCATCCGCCGCTTCCCCTCTCCACAAGGCAGGCAGTCCCCCAGCGGTTGCAAGGGCAGGTTTTCCTCTTCCTCCCACCCCATCACTGAAATCTGCCGAGGACGATATGTCGCAGAAAGTACACTTCCAGGAAAACATCTACACCTACCAGATCGATTACAATCGACATGTCAGTAATATCGTCTACGTTCAGTGGATGGAGATCGGACGGCTCAAACTGCTGGAGGCTGTAGGCATGCCGGTGGAGTCCACCGACGCTGAAGGCTACGCTCCCATCCTCATTGAAACCAAAATTCGCTATAAACGGGCCCTGCACATGGGCGACACGGTGGACATCAGGGTATGGCTGTCGGAACTGACGAGGCTGCACGCATGGATGGAGTTCACCTTCCACCGACCTGACGGAACCCTGGCGGCCCGCGGGAGTCAACGCGGCATCTTCATCGACCTGCAGAAGCAACGGCCTCTTCGTCTCAACGATGGGCAACTCGCTGTTTTTCGTCCCTATCTGGCCGAGTGAACGGAACTGTCAGCAGCGGAAAGCCTGCCGCTTTCCGCTGCTGCATTGAACAATTGAGGTGCTACTTGCCAGCCGGATAGTAGACAGACAAGGCTTCGATACTCTTCTTGAGCGCCTGGGCAGCGCTAACGTCTGCATGCTGTTTGGCCTTCATGGCGTCCACAATGACCGCATGGTGTTTTTTCAAGCGCTCAACATAATCCTCCTGACTCATTTTCACTCGCTGGGTCAGAAAATAATCAGCAATGGTGGTTATTATTTTCTGTGCGTGCAGTTCCTTGTTCATCACCCACCGCACCATCTGGTGCTGGGACTGGACATCGCTTTTTCCGGCCAGGGAAGTGATCATCGAGGCAGCTTTTTCCACCGTGACCGCATCTTCCAGCATCATATGCACCCGCGCATGATCGTCATAGATGCCACACGGTACCTGGCAATGGCTCAACGCGTGGTTGACCCCCAATCCAACCATGGCAACCATAATCAATAGGACCATCAACGGTTTTTTCCTCAATGTCTCCTGCATAATTACCTCCTGGATTATATTGGACTTTAAACTACTGCTCATACCTGTAATAATGAAAGATGCACACGGCAATGGGAAGATTGTTCTCAGGAATCCTCTGCGGCCCCGGTCATTCAGTAACCAGGTCCGCAACTTCTAATGGGTATTGGGCCATTCCCTGCCGCCCCCTTCTTCTTGGAAACAACCGATGAACAGCCACGTCCCCCCATCCCCGTTCTCCTTTGCTACAGCCGGCCAGATCGTTTTCGGCACCGGCACCATCGACCGCCTTCCCGAGATAGCCGCACCGCTGGGAAAAAAGATTCTTGTTGTCTGCGGGGCTCATCCGACTCGAATTAAGCCCATTATAGATGCCCTTGATCAAGAGCAGATGGAGACCTTTACTGTTTCAGTTGCCGGGGAGCCAAAGGTTGCGGATATCGAGGCGGCTGTCGCGTGCGCAAAAGGCGAACAGGTTGACCTGGTCATCGCCATAGGCGGTGGCAGTGTGCTTGATGCCGGCAAGGCCATAGCCATCCTGATAACTAATCCCGGGGAGCCACTGGATTACATGGAGGTCATTGGACGCGGTAAATCGCTGGATCGACCGTCGTGTCCGTGCATCGCCATCCCGACAACTGCCGGAACCGGGGCCGAGGTGACCGCCAATGCGGTGATCGAATCGCCGCAAAACAGGGTAAAGGTGAGTCTGCGCAGCCCCCTCATGCTCCCTCGGGTCGCCCTGATCGATCCGGCTTTGACCTGCAGCGTACCACCATTGCTCACGGCCACCACCGGGATGGACGCCCTGACCCAGGTTCTCGAGCCTTTTGTTTCCGGTCAGGCCACCCCATTGACAGACCTTTTCTGCCGCGACGGACTCCATCGCGCGTCAAACGCCCTCAGGCAAGCGTTTGATAACGGTCTCAGCCTGGAGGCGCGGACCTCCATGTCGCTGGTCAGTCTTTACGGGGGACTGGCCCTGGCCAATGCCAAGCTGGGCGCGGTCCACGGTATTGCCGGCCCATTCGGCGGCATGTACCCTGCCCCCCATGGCGCGGTATGCGCAGCCCTGCTGCCCCATGTGATGCGGACCAATATCAATGCACTCCAACACCGTGCACCCGAGCATCCGAGTCTTGTCCGGTACCGGGAGGTGGCCTGCCTGCTGACCGGCAACCCCGAGGCGGACATCATGGACGGTCCGGCATGGGTGAGCGAGCTGGTCGCGCACTTCGCCATACCAGGTCTCAGCGCCTACGGATTCAAGGCCGAGGAGAAAGGACTCCTGATAGACAAGGCCGGGCAGGCAAGCAGCATGCAGGGCAATCCGGTACAGCTTACACGTCCTGAGCTGAGCGCAACCCTCGAGGCAGCACTGTAGCCGCCCACAACGAGCTACACTAATCCCTGCAAGCATCAAGCGGAGAGCACCATGGCAGACAGCCTCTACATAGGAAGCCTAGAGCGCGGAAGCGGTAAACTTGTCGTCACCCTTGGGGTGATGGAACAGATCTCGCGACGCGTTGAGCGGCTCGGTTTTTTTCGCCCGGTCGTTCCAGGAGACGGCAGCTTTGATAATGATATCGACCTGATCAAACACCGGTACCAGATCAACCTTCGCACCGACCAGATGGTGGGCATCACCCATGAACAGGCCCGCAACCTGATGGCCATCGGCGATGAGCAGCGCATTTACCGGACTATAGTCAGCAAGTACAGAGAGGCGCTGGACAAGACCGACTTTCTCCTCTGTGAGGGGCCCAATATCAGCAGCCTTTCCGAAGCCTTTGATTACGATATCAGTATTCGCATTGCCCAGGAACTGGGCACCCCTATCCTGTACGTCTCCAGCGGTCGTGAATGCAGCCAGGAAGATATCCTCCGCAACATCCAGGTGGCGGTAAACACCATAGCCCAGCACAACTGTGATTTGCTGGCGATTATTGCCAACCGGGTTTCGCCTGATATCCTGGTTCCGGTAACCGAATCACTCGCCGAGTTCAACAAAAACCGCTGGGTAATGGCGGTGCTCCCGGAAATAGACAGTCTCCGCCGACCGACCATGGCAGATATCACAACAGCCCTCGACGCACAGTATTTCTGCGGCCCGCGCAACCGACTGCTCAGGGATGTGGCTGATATCAAAGTTGCGGCAATGAGCATCAACAACTATCTCGATCTGCTCAGGGAGGATGACCTGATCATCACCCCGGGAGACCGACCGGATATCATACTCGCCACCCTTGCTGCCATCATTTCCAAAAATTGCCCGTCTGCGGCCGGCCTTGTCCTCTCCGGCGGCCTCCTGCCCAGTGAATCGATGCAGAACCTGCTCAAGGGGATGAACGATTCGACTATCCCTATTTTTAGTGTCTCCACAGACACTTACCGGACAGCTATGCGTGCAGGCGAGGTACCGGGGGTGCTGCGTTCCAATAATGAGAAAAAAATCGCCGAAGCCCTTGGCATGTTTGAATCGCATGTGGACACAGAAGCACTGGAGAATAAAATCGTCCACACGGTTCCAACAGTCATTTCTCCGCTCATGTTTGAATATGCCCTGTTCAAGCGGGCAAGAAAGGATAAACAGCACATTGTGCTTCCTGAAGGTGATGATGATCGTATCCTGCAGGCTGCGGAAATCCTGCGCCTGCGCGATGTGGTCGACATGACCATACTTGGCAGTGAAGACAGCGTGCGCAACCGCGCCGCCCAACTCGGCCTCAAGCTGGAAGGGATCCCGATTATCGATCCCCACTCCTCTGAGCTCCGTCAGCGCTATGCGGAAATTCTGTATCAGCTGCGCCGCCATAAAGGCATGACCATGGATTACGCCTACGACCGCATCACCAATGTCAGTTATTTTGGAACCATGATGGTCTACGAAAATATGGCGGACGGTATGGTCTCCGGTGCGGCCCACACAACCCAGCATACCATTCAACCGGCCTTTCAATTGATACGGACAGACCCGGAAGTCCTGCTGGTGTCCAGTGTCTTTTTTATGTGTTTTGCCACCAAGGTCCTGGTCTATGGCGACTGTGCCGTCAACCCCAATCCAAACAGTGAGCAGCTGGCTGAAATCGCCATCAGTTCGGCGGATACGGCCGCCATGTTCAACATCACCCCCACAGTGGCTCTCCTCTCTTATTCCAGCGGGACATCCGGCCAGGGAAGTGATGTGGACCATGTCCGTAAGGCGGTGGAACTGGCAAAAAACAGGCGTCCAGATCTTAACATCGACGGCCCCATGCAGTATGATGCAGCCATCGATCCCACTGTTGCCCGTAAAAAAATGCCGGACAGCCCGGTAGCAGGCAGGGCCACGGTACTTATCTTTCCGGACCTCAATACCGGAAATAATACCTACAAAGCTGTGCAGCGCTCTTCAGGCGCTGTGGCCATCGGCCCCATCCTGCAGGGATTGAAAAAACCGGTCAACGATCTGAGCAGGGGCTGCCTGGTGGCGGATATCATCAACACAGTGGCCATTACCGCCATCCAGGCCCAGGCGGCGCAGCAGAAAATAGCAATACCGCCGCTGGCGACCTGAGCCCCCCGGTGCTTTCCCCCCTTGCCGGAGCCTCAATTGGCAGGCGGAAAAACCATCGGAAATACGTACCAACCCTAACCTGTGGCAAAAAAATGGTAGAACACACCCAGACCATGCATGAGCTCATGGACGAAATAAAAACAGTCCTCAATGCTGCTGAAGAAAAGGATTATGACGCGCTTTTCGACCACCGGGCATCCATCATTTCCATGTACGCTCAGGCGATGGTGGAATTCCATTTTCAGGAGCAGCAGCTGGAATGGCTCAACGAGATCCTGCAAACTGTTGAAAATGATGATATCGAACGCTGCCGTGCCCTGCTGGAACAGGCAGACAATGTCGATGACCGTTTTCTCGGTTCGCAATTTGCCTCGATCATGGCCGGCTGTTTTCATCATGACGAACTGATGACCGTCGTGCAGGCCGTTGGTCTCCAGGCCCTGCTTGAAACCATTGAGCAACAGGGCGGACATGAAACCATTAACTGACGCCGATCATGTCTAACTGCTCATGGGACGCGGTTTTTTTTGACTTTGACGGCGTGATTGCCGACTCGGTCCAGGTGAAGACCAGGGCTTTTGCCACCATGTTCGCCCCCTATGGCGAAGAGGTGGCGCAGCAGGTCGTTGCCTATCACCTCGCCAATGGCGGCATGCCGCGTTACCGCAAATTCATCTATTATTACGAAGAGCTGCTGGGGATGGAGGTTGACCGGGAGACCCTTGCGCAAAAAGGGAGAGAATTTTCCGCCATGGTGCTTGAGGAGGTGGTCAAGGCCGACCTGATTCCCGGGGCACTCACCAGTCTCCTGGAGCTTGAACGCCTGCGGATTCCGGCATTTGTGGTCTCTGGAACACCTCAGGAGGAAATGGAGACTATCGTACAACAGAAAAAGCTTGAATGCTTTTTCCGGGAAGTTCACGGGTCACCGCGGACCAAGACCGATATAGTCCAGGATATTCTCGACCGCTACCAGCTCCAACCCGACCGCTGTCTGTTTGTCGGTGACGCCCTGGCGGATTATACGGCAGCCGCCGCTACCGGTACCTGCTTTCTTGCCATCCAACGGCCGGGATCGCTGATTTCCTTTCCCGACGGGACACCGATATCTGAAAAAGTGACCCTCAGGCCTCCTGCACCCTAAGTCAAACTGCTCATGCTGTTTTGACTTCAAGGGGAATGAGCTTAAATGGTTTGACAAAAAGCTAAATCACAGCTAACAGCCCGTTTTCCCAGACAATGAAAAAGCTACTTTCTCCAGGCAAAATAAATCGGCTTACCCTCGGCCGCTGAAGTACTGTTTAAAGGCAGCTACGGTTGTCGTAATCCCGTCGCGATCGATGTCAAGATGGGTCACCATCCGGACTCTGGTGCCGTCGCTGATATGGATATTGCGTTCTCGAAGAAAGGTCTGCAAAGGTCCGGTATCCTCTGGAGCCAGTCGGATAAACACCATGTTGGTCTGCGCAGGGGCAAACTCTACAGTAATTTCATCGATTTCTCCCAGCCCCCGAGCCAATAACGCTGCATGAGCGTGGTCATCTGCGAGCCGCTCCACATGGTGAGTAAGGGCGAAAATCCCTGCAGCTGCCAGCATCCCGGCCTGGCGCATGCCGCCGCCCAGCATCTTGCGCCAGCGGCGTGCCGCCGCCACCACCCCACTGGTACTGCACAGGACTGAGCCCACCGGTGCACCCAATCCCTTGGAAAGACAAAGAGAGACCGAGTCAAAGCCTGAACAGAGCGAGCCCACCGGCACTTGGTGAAAGACAGCCGCATTACAGAGGCGGGCTCCGTCCAGGTGAAGCCGTAAGCCGTGGCTTCTGGCACATTGCTCTGCTCGAGGATGGTATTCCAGGGGAAGTGCCAGCCCGTTATGAGTATTTTCCAAGCAGAGCAGACGGGTACGGGCAAAGTGGACATCATCGGGCTTGACGGCTGCAACCACCTTTTCCAGGTCCAGGGTACCGTCCAGCTCACAATCAATGGGCTGGGGCTGAATGGAACCGAGTACGGCTGCTCCCCCCCCCTCATACCTGTAGGTGTGCGCCTGTTGACCGACAATATATTCATCTCCACGCCCGCAGTGGGCAAGCAGGGCAAGAAGATTTGACTGGGTGCCGCTGGTGGCAAAAATAGCCGCTTCGGTCCCAACCAGTTCCGCCGCCATCTGCTCCAGACGATTGACGGTCGGGTCCTCACTATAGACATCATCACCGACCTGCGCTTCAACCATGGCCTCTCGCATTGCCCTGGTCGGCCGGGTGACGGTATCGCTGCGAAAATCAAGGGTATTCATTTTTTCAAACTATCCTTTGCTCCCCTCCTCGAGGAGGGGCTGGAAGGTGAAGATGGTGGTAGAGGATCGAAAAGGGTACTGCGTCAGGGCACACGGTAAACCGACTCAGATAGTGGCGAAGGTATCGATAATGTTGTTCTCCCGGTCCAGTCGACACGCCCGCATGTCCCAGTCATGATAAAAGGTAAACCAGCACCCGCGCTCCCTGTATTCCTCAAAAAAGGCTACTTTTCGATCAATGACATCCAGGGGGAAGTTATCGTAGGCCATAATCCACAGGGGGTTGACGTGGTGGTGGGTTGGAAAGAGGTCTCCCATATGCACGGCGCATCCCTCGCTTCCCTCGATCACTATGATCTGGTGGCCTCGGGTATGGCCGCCGCTCAGACGGACAGAAACACCGGGGACAATCTGGTGGTCGCCGTCAACCAACTCAAGCAGTCCTTGCTGTTCCACCGTTTTAAAATTAATAGGAAAATAGGTGTGGGCTGCCCGAATATTCGGGGCAGTGATATCTTCCCATTCCCTTTGCTGGAGAACGTAGCGAGCCTGGGGATAGGTCGGTTCAAGATCGCCCTGCTCAGTGGTCATGACCGCGCCGCCGGCATGGTCAAAATCACCATGGGTGAAAAGCACCGCATCGATATCTTCCCTCGCCAATCCCCTGGCCTGCAAATCCGGGAGTACCGACCAGGGGCGGGTGACCCGGAAAATCTTCTGCTGTTTTTCGCTCAGTTTATTGCCCAGTCCGGTATCAATGACAATATTCGCGTCAGGGGTGCGAACCAGCAGCGGATTGTTCACCAGATCAAGGTAATTTTCCCCATCGACTGTGCACTTCCTGTTCCACATGATCTTGGGCACCGCGCCGAACATGGCACCGCCGTCCAGCTGATTATGCCCGCCGCACAGCCAGGATATAGTGATTGAGCCGAGGTCTAAGACAGGTGATTGCCGCATAATCAGCCTCCGGAGGCGATGAATAGATAAGGGGATGGCCGCCCTCCTGCCGAGTGAAACCCAAGTAGTATGCTCCGGGTAGCAGGAGTAGACGGCAATCAGGCAGTCCTTTGTTGCCAGCGATCAGGATTCTTTGCCTTTCAGAAAACGATCATATTCAAGAATATGCGTCTTGAGCATATCCTGCAACATTTCGGGGATGGTATCGAGGGAGGCATCGGAAGCATCCAGCCCCTGCTTTAACAGCCGCAGCTCCTGGGTTAATTGTCGATGTGTGGCTAGGTGCTCTTCGGTCATGGCATACCCTCTCTTCCGGGCGATATTTTCCTCGTTGACAAAATGCTGTATAGTGGCATCAATCAGCTGTGCAAGCAGTGGGCGCAGCTGTTCAGGGGCATCATGAGGGAGGGAGGAGAGCAGAAAGTCCAGATTGGCATGTTCCTGGTCAATATCGATATCACCCACTGAATAGATGGAATACCACATACAGAGCCTCCCGTTCAGTTGACAACCACAATGGTAAAGGTATCGAAACGCTTAACCTCCCAAACAATAACCTAACATTTTATCAATGCGTTGCACAAGGGGAACCCGATCCTGACTGCAGGTGCCGGCCACCCGTTGACAAGCTGACCGACAGGAACTATTGCATAAGCACTCTTTTGTCAAACCAAGTAAATGAATTTCAGCACCATGACCCTCCAAGAAGAAATTACTGGCCTGAGCAACTCCATCAAGCAACAGATTATCGGGCAGGACAACCTGGTGGAACGACTCCTTGTCGCCCTGCTTGCAGACGGACACCTGCTGGTTGAAGGGGCTCCCGGGCTGGCCAAGACACGTGCGGTTCGCGTTCTGAGCCAGCAGATTGAAGGAGACTTTCACCGGATTCAGTTCACACCGGATCTGCTGCCTGCCGATCTGACCGGAACAGATATCTTTCGCCCCCGCGACGGATCCTTTCATTTCCAGAAAGGTCCCCTTTTTCACAATCTTGTCCTGGCCGATGAAATCAATCGAGCTCCGGCAAAAGTACAATCAGCCCTGCTTGAAGCAATGGCCGAAAGGCAGATTACGGTCGGTTCAACCACCTACCCGTTACCGCAGCTCTTCCTGGTCATGGCCACCCAAAACCCTATCGAACAGGAGGGCACCTATCCCCTGCCCGAAGCCCAACTGGACCGCTTCCTCCTGCAGATCACGGTCGATTACCCGGACATTGCCTCCAGCAAGGCTATCGTCCGGCTGGCAAGGAAGGAAGCCCTCACCGACCATGAGGCCACACCGCATCAACCGCTCATCAGCCAGCAGGCCATCTTCGCTGCCCGCGACCAGGTGCTCCATACCCATATGACTGATTCCCTGGAAGAATATATCCTCCGGCTTATTCAGGCGACCCATACCACCGCAAGCGGAGGGGAAACCGGTCGATGGATCCAGTATGGTGCCAGTCCCCGCGGTGCCATTGCTCTGGACCGCAGCAGCCGCGCCCTTGCCTGGCTGCGTGGCCGCGATTATGTCATCCCGGAAGACATCCAGGATATGGCCTGGGATGTGCTCCGCCACAGGCTCCTGCTTACCTTTGAAGCCGAGGCAGAAGGCGTCAGCCCCGAGGCGGTAATCACCCATCTCCTCAAGACCACCCCGCTACCCTGACCTATGGCCCGATCACTGCCACAAAAATAACCGCTTCTCCCATGGTCCTGCCCTTTCAAAGGAATAGAAAAGCGGCTTCCCGGGAAGCCTTGACGTACGCGCATCCGACAACCATCCGGATCGCCGATCTTGTTGCCTACCGCCGCTACGAACGTGCTCTTCCCCTGCAGGGAAAGAGTGTGCGCTCGCTCCAGTCTGGCAATGTGCGCTCGCCGTTTCGCGGAAAAGGAATGGAGTTTGTCGAGGCACGCCCTTATCAGAACGGCGATGATATCCGTCACCTGGACTGGCGCCTGACCGCCCGGCTCGGCAAGCCGCATTCCAAGATATTCCAGGAAGAGCGGGAGCGGAAGGTCATGCTCTGGGTGGACCTTCATCCGCGCATGTTTTTCGCCACCAGAGGGGCTTTCAAAGCAGTGGTCGCCGCCCATGCAGCCGCCCTTATAGCCTGGAATGCCGCCTATTGCGGGCACCGAGTCGGCGGCATCATTACCTCGCCGGGAGAGCATGTCGAAGTTCGGCCCCGCCGGGGAAAACATGGAGTTCTCCATTTTTTTCGCCGCATGATCGAACATCCTGCATGGCATGATGCTTACAGCGAAGCCAGCTCGGCTGCAGAGCTCCCTTTCGTCCGTCTCCGCCGGGTCGTCAAATCCGGAAGCCTTATTGTTCTTCTTAGCGATATGCGGGGGATAAACAGTGAGGCAGAACTGCAGCTCCGACAGATGGCAACCCACAACGACATCCTGCTCTGTCACATCCATGACCTGCTGGAGACCACGCTCCCGCCTGCCGGGCGTTACGGGATAACTGATGGCAAACGGACAACCACTCTTGATACCGGTAGCGAGACCTTTCGCCGACGCTACCAGGAGGCTTTTTCCCTGCGCAGGGAATACCTGCGCGCACTCTCCATCAAACAGGGACTGCACCTGCTTTCACTGCCAACGGATAGTGATCCGGTGCAGGTCCTGCGCGATGGACTCGGGGGCCGGCAGTGATGAACGCTTCACCACCATCACTTCCCCCATCGGCTATGCACGATCTGCCTCTGCGAGGGTATCATTTTCCTGACCCGGTATCATGGTGGCCGCCAGCACCGGGATGGTGGATTATCCTCGGGTCAGCAGTGCTTCTGCTGTTTGCAGGGGCCTTTTTCTTGCGACATTACCGACGTCAACAGTGGCGAAGGGATGCCCTCAGCGCCCTGGATGTCATTGGGGAGCGCTACAAGCGGACCGGCAACACCCACGACCTTGCCGAACAGCTCTCCATCTTTTTACGCAGAGTATGCCTTACCCGATTCCCTGATGACAGCGGGACGCACCTGACAGGTGAACAGTGGTTGGGCTATCTTGATGCCGTCTCCACCACTCGACGCGGTGACCAGGCCCTTTTCCTGACTCCGCTAGGCAGGCAGCTGCTGGAAACAGCCTATAACCCGGCGGCGGATGTTGACGCATCGGTACTTTTGCGGGCCTGCCGCACATGGGTACGTTCACTGCCTGCTCAACCGACCTGGAGGAAAAATGGTGCAGCTTGAATGGCCGTGGATGCTGTTAGCACTCCCGCTGCCTTTCCTCATACGTTTTCTGGTACCGCCGCTGCGCGCTGAGAGGGCGACCAACCTGTTGGTTCCGTTTGCCGATGACTTTGCCGGAGCCGACATCTCCGGTAAACCGGCGACCTCCAATCGTCCACTCTTGTGGCTGGCCTCCATTGGCTGGATTCTGCTGGTAGGCGCTGCAGCCCGTCCGGTAATAGTGGGCGAACCGGTTGAGCTCCAGGTTTCCGGAAGAAACCTGCTGCTGGCCATTGACCTTTCCGGCTCCATGCAAACCGAAGATTTTTTAGTGAACAACCGCCACATTACGCGACTTGCAGCGACCAAGGAGGTGGCGGGTGCGTTTATCAAGCGTCGTGTCGGTGATCGCATCGGACTGCTCCTGTTCGGTACCCGACCCTACCTGCAGGCGCCTTTGACCTTTGACCGGCAAACCGTGCAAACCCTGCTTCAGGAAGCGGTCATCGGCCTTGCCGGAGAACAAACCGCCATTGGCGATGCCATCGGATTGGGGGTAAAACGACTCACAGTGCTCCCGGCACAAAACAGGGTGCTGCTGCTCCTCACTGATGGGGCAAATACAGCGGGGTCCATCGATCCGGAAAAAGCAGCAGAGTTCGCTCACCAGGCTGGAATCACCATCTACACCATCGGGGTGGGGGCAGAGGAAATGATCGTCTCCTCGCTGTTTGGCAGACGAAGGGTCAACCCATCCCGGGATCTTGATGAAACGACCCTGACCCGGGTTGCTGAAATTACCGGAGGGAGATACTTTCGCGCCCGCAACACCGGAGAGCTGGAAGAGATCTATGAGGTAATCGATCAAATTGAACCGGTGAACAGCGGCAATCAATTTTTCCGTGAAACCACCGAGGTCTTCTGGTGGCCGCTGCTGGCGGCCTTGCTGCTCATGCCTGCAGTAGTGGCTAAAGGAGGCAGAGACCGATGAGCGAGTTTCATTTTCTTCGTCCATGGCTGTTATGGCTGCTGTTGCTGCTGCCGCTGTTGCTCTGGTGGCTGCTGACACAAAAAAACGCGGAACGCAGCTGGCAGCGGTGGATTGATCCAGGCCTGGCACCCTTTATCCTTCAGCAGACAACCCCCCAATCGAGGAGATTGACGATTCTGGCGGTTGCGGTTTTCGTGTTTGTGACGGTCATCGCCCTGGCAGGACCGGCCTGGCGTCAAATAGAACAACCCGTTTATCGCAACATGGTCCCGCTGGTGCTGGTGCTTGACCTCTCGCAATCCATGAACGCTGAGGACAACCGTCCCTCCAGACTGGAACGGGCCAAGTTGAAAATTCTTGATATACTCCGTAAACGCACTGACGGCCAGACAGGACTGATTGTCTATGCGGCGGCCCCGTTTGTCGTCTGTCCCCTTACTCCGGACAATGCAACCGTGGCCTTACAGGTCAAGGCTATGGAAACCGAACTCATGCCGGCGCAGGGATCTCGCCCCGGCGCTGCCGTGGCCAAGGCAGCAGAACTGATCCGTCAGGCAGGCGGCAATCGCGGCGATATCCTCCTTATCACCGACGGCCTCGGTCAGGCAGGTGCGGAAGATATCAGCAACAAGGCAGGCAGCAACAGGATATCAGTGCTCGGCGTTGGGACCCCCCGAGGGGCGCCGATTCCCGACCGGCAGCAGGGGTATCTCTATGACCAACAGGGCAACATGGTCCTCGCCAAACTGGCAGAGCCTGAACTTCGGCAGCTGGCCGCTCTTTCCGGGGGCCGCTATCACCGCCTGACCGGAGACGACAGCGACCTGGCCTACCTCCTCGCTCCTTTGGATGCCTTGCAAGGCAAGACAGCCGAGCAAGCAGCCGAGCAGCGCAGCGCTAGCTATAGGGACGAAGGCTACCGGCTCATCCCGCTGCTGCTTCCCCTGGCACTGCTTGTTTTTCGTCGCGGATTCCTCGCCTTGCTGGTGCTTGCGCCCCTGGCCCACCCTCTGCCGGGACATGCCATGGAATGGCAAGATCTATGGCGAAACAAGGACCAGCGAGCAGCAGCCCTTCTTGATGCAGACAAGGCGGACGAGGCAGCACAGCTGTTCACCGCTCCTGCATGGCAGTCAGCTGCCAACTATCAGGCCGGGAACTATGACAAGGCCCTGGAAACCCTGCCAAAACCGATCGACAGTAACGACCACTACAACCGGGGCAATATCCTTGCCCGGCTAGGCCGATACCAGGAAGCGATCGCCGCATACGACCGCGCCCTTGAGCTGGACCCGCATAACAGCGATGCCGAGCACAATAAAAAGGTAGTGGAACAGCAACAGCAACAGCAACAGCAACAGCAACAGCAACAGCAACAGCAACAGCAACAGCAACAGCAACAGCAACAGCAACAGCAACAGCAACAGCAACAGCAACAGCAACAGCAACAGCAACAGCAACAGCAAAGTGAAAACCAGTCGACCGAGCAGGGCAAGCAAAAAACACCGGTTGACCGCCATGCCCCCAGCGATGCCTTAACCCAGCAACACGAAAACGACGCTCTTCAAAAACCCGATCCCGAGGCTCAGGCAAAGATGAGCCAGAGCAAGGAAAAACAAAAGAGCGAGTCTTCCGAGCAGCAGAGGTTGCCAGAGGCAGGCTCCTCTCAGGCAAACCCTGAGCAGCAACGGCAACAGGAACAGTGGCTTCGAGCCATACCTGATGATCCGGGAGGATTATGGCGACGAAAGTTTCACCACCAGTATGATCACCAACAGCAGCAGGAACAGCAGCCATGGTAAATCGAATTGTTTTCCTGGTAGTGGGCATCCTTGTCTCTCCATGGATTATCGCCAGCAGCGCCGCCGAGGACACGGTTACCGCTACCGTGGAGAGAAATCCTATCGCCATTGATGAATCGGTTACCTACCACCTCATCATCCACGACCCCTCCGGCGAACAGCCCGATTTTCGTGCGCTGGAAAAGGACTTTGAAATCCTTGGCCAAAGAAGCAGTTCCAATATTCAGATCATCAACGGGAAAAAAAGCCATACCCAGCAATACCAGCTCAGTCTGATGCCCAAAAGAATAGGCAATCTGCATATTCCACCGGTCACGGTCGGCACCCAGCAAAGTAATCCCATTGAGCTGGTGGTTACCACCGCCAAACCCCAGTTATCGACCCCGGGAAACCAGGATTTTTTTCTCGAAGTTGAGGTAACTCCGGACGCCCCCTACGTGCGATCTCAACTCCTGCTCACCGTCCGGTTATTTATTGGTGTTTCCCTGGTCAGTGGCAGCCTTTCCGAACCGGAACCAGCCGACACCATTGTCCATAAGCTGGGCGACGATCGTGAATTCACCACCACCCGCAACGGCCGCAGCTGGCGAGTTAATGAGCGCCGCTACGCGCTCTTTCCTCAACACGCCGGCGAGCTGGTCATTCCTCCGCTGCTTTTTCAGGGACAGGCAGGGAGACGGTCAAACTCTTTTTTCGATCCTTTTCCTCAGCAGGGACCGATAAAGCGCGTACGTTCCCGAGAGCTGCGGATAGAGGTTCTCCCCCAGCCTGA
Organism: Desulfogranum aggregans; assembly: GCF_055398265.1. Classification (NCBI taxonomy): domain Bacteria; kingdom Pseudomonadati; phylum Thermodesulfobacteriota; class Desulfobulbia; order Desulfobulbales; family Desulfobulbaceae; genus Desulfogranum; species Desulfogranum aggregans. Next base: position 3,124,447 of record NZ_AP042447.1, read on the forward strand.
ACAGAGCCCACAGCCGTGGCTACCCACAGAACGACTCATCGGCAGCATGCAAATTGCTGAGAATAATAAAAAAGTTCGAGCAGGAGAACCGATCACTGTCTCCTTAACACTTGAAGCTACCGGGCTGCCGGCAAACACCCTGCCGGAACCTGAACTGCCGGTTGCCGCTTCCGTACGGACCTATCCTGACCAACCGCTTTTTGACGAACGCATCACTGCCAAGGGCATGGTCGGTGTACTGCAAAAAAAAATAACCCTGATTCCCGCTGCGCCAGGCCAGCTTGCCCTTGCCCCTCGTCCTCTTGCGTGGTGGAACACCACCACCGGGCAGGTGGAATATGTACGATTCGTCCCTCAAACCCTTGACGTTCTCCCCCCGGTGCCGACAGCTCCATCAACCCCACCACCGTCACAAAGGGTTCCACCGGTCGAGCAGCCCCCATCCTCCGCTTCCTCTGAGATCGCGGCTGGCGCCAATGAACAGGCTGGATCCAGATGGGCCTGGGCCACGGCCGGGGGATGGTTTTACACCAGCCTGGCGCTTGGCGGCTGCTGGCTGATCACCCTGCTCGCCTGGTGGTCCCGGGAACGGAGCCGCGCCGCCGGCACTGCCGTTCAACCTACCGGCGACCATACCCGCAATGACAGCCGCCTGGAAAAAGCCTTACGGCAGGCCTGCGCTGCCGGACACCCTGAAAGCGCCCGCAAGGCGCTCCAGCAGCTCGCCCCGCTCTCCTCGATGCCGGGACAATTCCAGGTAGCCAGTCACAGCGATCCGTTAGTGTCGGCGGTGAATGAACTCAACGCCTTTCTGTACAGGCGCCAACAGCCGGAACAGTCGTGGGATGGTGAAAAGCTGTGGAAGGCCTGGAAAGCCCATCGACGGCAGCCGTCCGGGAAAACCGAGGTGCACAAGGGAAATGGGCTGGCCCCGCTCTCCACCGCTGGAGGCATCGACTAGGCCAGTCCCCTGCCTGCCTGCGCCCGCTCATAGGCCTGACGTATCTGATCGCTGAAACAGACAAAGATGACTGATTCAATGGTTGTAGATTGCTGCAGATGGGCATGCACCGTTTCATAGGCAATTGCACAGGCCTGTTCAAGGGGAAACCCGTATACCCCGCAGCTGATGGCCGGAAATGCCAGGGAGTGCAGTTGATACTCCTCGGCCAGCTCCAGGGAACGGTGATAACAAGATGCCAGCAGCTCGGGTTCTCCCTCATTCCCCCCGCGCCAGATCGGCCCCACAGTATGGATGACAAATCGTGCCGGCAGGTTGAACCCTTTGGTGATTTTGGCCTCACCGGTAGCACATCCTCCAAGGGGGATGCAGGCAGCCAGCAGATCCGGCCCCGCAGCCCGGTGAATGGCGCCGTCCACCCCACCGCCGCCGCGCAGGGAATTATTCGCCGCATTGACAATTGCATCCACTTCCAGAGCTGTAATGTCGCCGGTGATAAGCGTTATCGTCCCCATAGTCGTCCCTCCGTGTAGCTGATTGTTGCGCTTTCTGTCCTTCAACTGTCCTGTTGATACCAGCATGCACCATACCACCCGGGCACACCATTTGATAAATTTTCCGTAGTGTGGTATCTTTTTTTGTTTTATACTTTCATTACTGTTGCCCACAATAAATACTATCCAGGTCTGTTGCCCAGAACACCTCTTTGCGAAGTAATCCTGCCAACACACTCCCATCATACTGTAACTGGAATCCAGTCCCCTGTACGCGGCCCCAGTGCCGACGCATCCCGGACGACGTAAACAGAACGACGAGTAAACAATAAAATGAACACGAGCACCTACCGTGAAATTCCCTATAATTTCACTTCCGCCGATGACCGCCTTATAATCAATCACCTCTTTGGCAGCCATGTCTGGTCAGACCTTGATGAACTACGCAGCCAACGGGTCACCGGCCGCTCGGCCCGCCTGGTCATGCGATTCATGGGAGACCTGTTCATTTTACATCGCAATCCTTTTCTCTACCAAGAGTTGATCGATTCCCACCGGCGAAGGCAGAAATTTTTCCAGACAGCGGAAAAAGACCTCTCCATCATCAAAACCACCGCTCAGCGCGGTGCAATAGACAAGGAGCGCAGCACCAAGGTAATCAATCTTGTCGATCTGTGCATGGATCGGCTGCACAAACTCAATAAGGAGATCAGCAGCGCCAAATCCAGGCGAGAGCGAATTCAGAAAAGGCTGGGAGCGATCATCGGCCGGGAAAACGTTTGTTTCGATCCCTTCTCCCTGATCAGTCATGCCACCGATGCCACCGACTGGCGTCTCCACCTGCCGCTCGCCGTCCTGCGGCCTCAAGCCGAAGAAGAGGTCGCCCCCCTGCTGAAAACCGTCGAGGAACTAGGGCTGCATGCAATCCCGCGAGGCGGGGGGACGGGGCTTACCGGCGGAAGCGTCCCGGTATGGGAGAACTGTGTGATCATCAACACGGAAAAGCTCAACCGGATAGCGCCCATCGACCATCGTACTGTCTCCGAGGAACACCCTGAACCGGTGCCGGTGATGCACCTTGAGGCCGGTGTCATTACCCAGGATGCGATGGCGTGCGCAGAAAGTGAAGGGCTGGTCTTTGCCACCGACCCAACCAGCGCATGGGCATCGACCATTGGCGGCAACATCGCTGAAAACGCCGGCGGCAAGACAGCAGTGCTCTGGGGTACGGCCATCGACAATATCCTTGCCTACAATATCGCCATGCCCGGTGCAGAACTCTTCACTGTCCGTCGTGTCAATCATCCTCTGCGCAAAATCCTCCCTGACGATCGCGTGCTTTTCGATATTTTTGACAGCCGCGGCGAACGGATCAAACAGATAGCCCTCAGCGGCGACGAGATCAGGAAAAAAGGGCTGTGGAAAGATATTACCAACAAAGCCCTCAAAGGCCTGCCAGGGGTACAAAAAGAAGGCACCGACGGCATCATCACCTCTGCTGAGTTCATCCTTTACCCGGCCTATGAGAAAAAAATGACCTTCTGCCTGGAATTTTTCGGCCAGGACATGGATGAAGCCAGTCGGGTTATTGTCGATATTTCCGAAGAAATTACCAATCAAGGGGAAGAGGCCCTCATGGCCTTGGAACATTTCGACGAAGAGTACATCCGGGCAATCAACTATAAATTCAAGGCTGCCCGCAGCGCGAGCCCCAAGGCCGTGCTGCTTATCGATATGGTCGCCCACACCGACGAACAGCTTGAGAACGGGAAAAGACGGCTGGTCAAGTTGCTTGAACCCTATGTCAACACCGAGATATTTATTGCCAGAGATGCCGATGAAGCGGCCAGGTTTTGGCGGGACCGTAAACGTCTTGGGGCGATTGCCGCCCGCACCAATGCGTTTAAGCTCAACGAAGATATCGTGCTGCCTCTGGCGGCTCTAGCCGAATTTGCCCGCTTTGTTGATGCCTACAATATTGAGGAAGACATTCATAACAAGCGATACTTCATCAAGGAAACCCTGGCTTACCTGGCAACTGCAGAACCTATAGAGGACCCGGACTGGCTTGAGGCCAAAATGCCCAAGGCCAAAGAACTCTGCCACCAGACCCTGAAAAAACTGGAACTTCGTACCGACGAATCCATCCGGCACCATGCCTACATCAACCAGCTGCTCGCTGAGCTCCTGGAACTGTTTCAGGGATACAGCCGAGTCAGCGGCAATATCGAAAAGCTGTACAAGGAAGTGCGGACAAAACGGATAATCATCGCCACCCATATGCACGCCGGCGACGGCAACGTCCATGTCAACATCCCGGTGTTCTCCAATGATCGCCTGATGATGAAAAGAGCGGAAAAAACCGCTGAAGATGTCATGGCCAAGGCCATTGAACTTGGCGGGGTCGTCAGCGGAGAACACGGCATCGGGATCACCAAGATGAAGTTCCTTGATCAGGAACGCATCGAGGAACTGAGCACATACCGTCAGGAAGTCGACCCGAAAGGGGTGATGAATCCCGGCAAGCTCGATGACCCCCGGATCATCGACAAGGTCTTCACCCCCTCCTTCAACCTCCTGGAACTTGAAGCTCGGATTCTCCAGCATGGCTCGCTGGAGACCCTGGCTTCCAAGATTTCCCGCTGTATCCGTTGCGGAAAGTGCAAGGCCGACTGCTGCGTATTCTTTCCCGGCACCAACCTCTTTTTTCACCCACGCAACAAGAACCTGGTTATCGGCGCCCTGATTGAAGCCCTGCTCTATGACATGCAGCGCTCACGATTTCCACGCTTTGACCAGCTGAAATACCTGGAAGAGGTGGCGGATCACTGCACCATGTGCAGAAAATGCCTGGCTCCCTGTCCGGTGGATATCGATACTGCTGAAGTATCAATCCTGGAGCGGGAGATTCTAGGCAACCTCGGGTATAAACATTCACCTCCCCAGACACGGATGTCGCTCTACTACCTGAAAAACAGAAACAAGCTGTTTAATGCCGCGTTCCGCAAAGTTATCGTCCAGTGGGGTGCAGCGGCACAGCGGCAGGCCAGCGCATTGCTGAAAAAAGCCCCGCAGGGGCTGGCGGAAAAAAAATGGAAACCGCTGCAGCTGCTCCAATCGCCGATGGCAGAAGCTTCCCGAGAAACCCTGCACGACATCCTTCCAAACTGCAGCAACAGCGAAACCCTGCTGATCCATCCGCCCGAGGGAACTCAAAAGACGGTTTTTTACTTTCCAGGCTGCGGCTCTGAGCGCCTCTATGCGGAAATATCCATGGCCTCGGTATACCTGCTGCTGAAAAACCGGATCAGGCTTGTTCTTCCCCCGCCCTACCTGTGCTGCGGTTTTCCATCCAAGGTCAATGCCAAAAAAACCATGCACAGTGAAATAAGCCTGCGCGATACCATCATTCTCAGCCAGATCAGGGAGATGCTCGGCTACCTTGTTTTTGACGCCTTTGTGGTAAGTTGCGGGACCTGCAAGGAGGCCTTGGCCGAGATAGGAGTTGAGGAAATTTTTGAATGCAAGATCAAGGACATATCAAAATTTGCACTCGAAAATGGGTCAGCACCGATGCCAGCCGACTCCTCTGGTGGCTACTTTTACCACACTCCCTGCCATGACTCTATGGAAGGCGCCGGGGCAAAGGTCATCAACCAAGCACTGGGCGCTCCGGTGGTCGTCGTGCCCAACTGTTGCTCCGAAGCGGGCACCATGGCCCTCTCGCGGCCAGATATTTCCGGTGCCATGCTCCAGCGCAAGCGCCAGGCCATTGAACATGCGCAGGAAACTTCCCAGGCCCGGGAAATCCTGACCAACTGTCCCTCCTGTATATCCGGCTTGAGCCGTAATACCCAGTCGCTCAGTCTGGAGCCAGTGCATGTGGCGGAAAAAATGGCCAGAACCATCGGCGGTAATGACTGGAAAAAGGAACTGCAGACCATGCTCGGCAACACGGAAATCGTGACCTTTTAACCACCCTGCCCCTGAAAAGCTATGCCAACCGCTCTTCAGGGGCATCTGCGCCCTGTTATATTTTCGCTTTTCAGCGATTTCTATCAGCCAGGGCTATACAGCTTGTACAGCGCCTGGGTGCCGTCATCCCCTCCACCTTGTTCGGCCAGCCTGTCGTAGAGGCTTTTGGCCAGTTTCAGTCCTGGCACCTCTATTCCCATCTGTTCGGCCGATTCAATGGCGATCCCCATATCCTTGATGAAGTGCTTCACATAAAATCCTGGCGCATAATCCCGTTTAAGGATTCGCGGGGAAAGGTTGGACAGGGACCAGCTTCCGGCAGCCCCGCTCTCAATGCTTTGGAGAACGGTTGCCGGATCCAGACCTGCATGCTCTGCATATGCCAGGGCTTCACACACTCCCAGCATACCCGCGGCAATAGCTATCTGGTTGCACATCTTGGTGTGCTGTCCGCTGCCGGCCTTTCCCTGGTAGACAATATTCGCCCCCATGCATGCAAAGAGCGGCTTGACAGCGGAAAAGATCTCCTGGTCGCCGCCGACCATAATCGAAAGCCGTGCGTCCCGTGCGCCGATATCTCCTCCGGAAACCGGGGCGTCAAGGGTATGGATTCCTCTGACAGCAGCCTCGGAAAAAATCCTTTCCGCCAAATCAGGGCGTGAGGTGGTCATGTCCACCACGCAGGCGCCCGGTCGCATATTGGCGACCAATCCATCCTCACCCAGATAGACACTCTCCACATCAGGGGGAAAACCGACCATGGTGAAAACAATATCGCACGCCTTGGCCAGTGCCGGCACCGATGCCTCCCAGACCGCTCCGGCATCAACCAGCTCATCAGCCTTTGCTTTGGTTCGCGTATAGATATGGACCGGGTAGCCCGCATCGAGAATATGCCCGGCCATACTTCTGCCCATGACACCGATGCCGATAAACCCAACCGTGGTATTTTCTTTGGTAAATTGCATTCGATTACTCCACTCTTTTGCTCTGGAAATGATTTATCTGTGCATTGGTCTATATCGACAACACAGGTCAACAGGGCAACGGCATCAAGGCCGGTTAGCCCGGAATTACTCCTTCGGGCCATGTCTACCCGATGGGGTGAAAAATACCCTTACTCGCGTAGTACCGCTCCGTGCCTGGGACGGTAGCTTGTTTTGCGCCCCCTTCCCCTTGTTCAAAAAACGGTGTCCAATGGCAGCCATCATCGCTCTTCCATAGCCTTATTGCCATGAGCTGATTGCGCTCTGACGCCTGCCCGGAACAAGAAGCATCTGCCGTGATTTCCTCGCTCTCCATTGCCAAACAGGGAGGGCTCACGACCGCTGCTGTGCCGGCAGGGTGGCGAGAAAACGCCAACAAAAAAACAATAGAATTAATGCAAAAAGAAAAGTCAACCATCCAAACGTCGGCCGCAGACCGATCCTGTCCGCAGCCAGTCCGACAAAAGGGCCTGTCACCACAAACATCAAGCGAAAGGAGAGGCTGTGCAGAGAGAGGATGCTCGCCCGGTTGCGTCTCCAGCTGGCGTGCTGGAGATGATTGCGCATGACTGGCCCCTGGAGCCCCCTCATGGCTGTCAGCAGGTAATAAAAAAGAAAACCCCATGCACCGCCGGTAAGGCATAAGCCACCATACCCGGCAACCACAAGCAACAGCAGCAGAATGGCCAGCCGCCGGTCCCCAAGCAGAAACCGAAGCCGGTGGCTGACCAGCGAGCAGCAGGCAACCATCAAATTAGCCCCAGCCCATACCGGGCCGAACCAGGTCAGCGGCACTTCAGTCTCCTGCATATAGGGCTGAATGAGCCAGACAGTATAGAAAGAGGCGAGGCCCAGAAAGGAACCGAACAGGATCGTTGCCCGCACGTGACGATTCTCCACAAAGGCATAGCGCCAGGTCTGCACAGCTTCGGCAAGATGGGAGTGGACAACATTTTCCCCTTCCGCATCCGGCTCCCTCAAGCCAAGGCAAAGCAACAGAGCGATCACCCATACCACGATCTGTCCGACAAAGGGCGCCAGCGGCCAGGCAGCATACATGACTCCGGCAAAAACCGCGCCTGCGGCTTCACCGGTCTGGGCACAGCCGGTCATCCGGCCGTCGTAGCGAGCATAACGTTCCTGCTGCTCAATGCTGCGTAGGCTCTCAAACAGCAACGCACTGTCCGAACCGCTGATAAAGGCCCATGCGCACCCGAGAATAATTTCCGCTATCAATACGCCGATAAAGGAGTCGGCAAGAAGGTAGTAACTCCAGCCTCCGATCGCCAGCATCGACGCGACCAGCAGAGCTGCACGGTATCCCAGACGATCACTGATATACCCTGAAGGATATTCGAACAGAACGCTGGTGACAGAAAAAATTGCCTGCAGGAGCAGAATATCGGTCAAGGAGAGACCGATATGATCTTTCCAGAACAGCGTGATGACGGCCATGGGAAAAAGCGTCATCTTGAGAAAGGAAAAACAATAGAGCCTGAATATGTTCCCATGCACGGATGGGACCTCCGCAAAATCGTTGAAAAAGGCTGTTCATGGTCGATCAGCCCACAGGTGCTTGTTGTTTCCTACCCGGTTTATCGGAAATTTTCCGCAATTATTCCCAACGAGCGAACCGTCACAGCAGGGAAAGCAGCCATCCCAACAGGGTGCGGATGAGGCCAGCCAGCCAGGCGATCATCGCCTGTGCAAAATGCAGCGCAGTGGCAAGTACAGAAGGCCTGCTCGTAGGCGAGACCTGATCACCATCGGTAAGTAGTGCCTGTATCCGCGCTTGCGGTGCAGGATGGCTGGACAGAAAGGTATGTCTGCCGGGAAGGGCGGCCAGTTTTTTCAAGGCCGATTGCGCAGCTCCGGGATCGTACCCAGCCGAGCGAAGAAATGCCACTCCATAAAGGTCGGCCTGACGCTCCTCGTGTTGAGAAAACTGGGCAGCGGTCAACTGCTCGACAAAACCACCGAGCATGGAGGAGGCCACAAGCCCCACTTCATTTTCCTGTGCGGCCAACCCTTTACGCAACGCACTTGCCGCATAGGCGAGTGCCATCTTTTTTCGAACATGCTCCTCCACTACATGACCCATCTCATGGCCAATAACGAACAGCAATTCCCCGTCGTCCATCAGATCCATCAACCCGGCGTAAATCCTTATAGTTCCATCCGCCAAGGCAAAGGCATTCACCTCCCCTGTCAGATACACCTTGATGTCAAAATGTGAACTTTCTTCGGCGGGTAAGCCATCGAGCAAACGCCGAAGACGACGGGCATAGGGGGTGTCCGTTCCAGCCACTGGAAGCTGGCGGTCAATCCTGGTACGCGCTTGCTGGGCAAGCTGCCGGACCTGCTCATCTGAGAGGGTAATGGCCGTCACCGCGTCGGAAGCGGCATCGGTGAGAAGAAAAAGATTGGTCTCCTCGCAGGAAGTAAGCAGGAGCAGACAGAGCAGGGGAAAGAGAGAACGTAGCATACGCATGACCAACGGGGTGCAGATGACAAGTGATGGTTTCCCCTGCACAGTAATGCAGCCAACCAGGAGTGCAAGCTTCACGGTGCCCATAGACCCATCCCCACAGCAGGCTGCAAAGGGAATTGACAGTGATCAAGGGTTTGGCTAGGTTGTCATCGATCAATAGCCCTGCAGATGAACCCGTACTCCTGATAGCAGTTGCTCTCATGTCTCAGCCCGATCGATTACCGCCAATCCTTGCCGGTCCTCTGCTCCGTCGCCTGACCAGCGACCAGCTGGTTCTGTGGCTCGTGACCAGCAGACCGCTGGACATGACCTTGTCCCTCTTCCACCATGCCGATGGCCACTGCTTCTTTTCCGGCAAGGTACAACAGTTTTCTCCACAACCTGTCCAGATCGGCGAGCATGCTTTTGTTTACCTGATCAACCACCGGGCAGAGGAACCTTTTCCGGCAAACGAACTGCTGGAATATGACCTGATTCTGGATGGAGAAAACGGTGAACCCAACCTGTCCGCCTGCCTTCCGCACCTGGTATACCAGGGACAGCAACGTCCGGTCTTTGCCTACAAGCCTGAGATTGACCATGTCCTCCACGGCTCCTGCCGCAAGCCCCATTACCCTTCCGGCGATGCCCTGCTGCGAGTCGACCAGGAACTTGCAGCAACCCTTGATTCGCCGGATAAACGACCGGCGCTCCTGCTCATGACCGGGGATCAGATCTATGCAGATGACGTGGGCGGCCCAATACTGGTAGCTATTCATCAGGCAGCCCAGCGACTGGGGCTCTACAAGGAGGAACTGAGCGGAGCTATTGTCAAGGACACTGATGAATTACTTGCCAGCTCCTCCTGCTACTATGGCCGAGAAGATCTGCTGCCCCGCACCCGACAAACCAAAAACCTGCGCGACCGTTTTTTTGGCGGGGTCCGCAAACCCATTTTCACTACCGACTCTGCTCGCAATCACCTGGTCACCCTGGCTGAACTCAATGCCATGTACCTTCTCGTCTGGTCACCGGCACTGTGGGATGCAATCGATCTCAACAGGGCCGAAATCCCCCCAACCTTTCGTGACAGATACCAGGAGGAATGCCGCCATGTTGCTGACTTTGCCGCCGGCTTGCCTGCGGTGCAGCGACTGCTTGCCCACATACCGACCTACATGATTTTTGATGATCATGACATCACTGATGATTGGAACCTGAGCCGCGGCTGGGAAGAGGTTGCTTATGAACATGACTTTTCCCGACGCATTATCGGCAATGCCCTTATCGCCTACTTTCTCTTCCAAGGCTGGGGAAACGATCCCCAACAGTTCAGCGACCACTTCCTTGCCCAGGTGCACAGCTGTTTCGCTCAACCCGGAGGCAGGGAGCAGGACGCGCTCATCAATCATCTGCTCAAGTTTGAACACTGGAACTACACCCTGCCAACCCATCCAAAAGTGGTAGTTCTTGATACCCGCACCAACCGCTGGTGGTCGGAATCGAGCCTTACCAAACCCTCAGGCCTCATGGAATGGGAAGACCTTTCTGAACTCCAGCAGGAGCTGATGCATCAACCATCGGTCCTGCTGGTGTCTCCTGCACCGATCTTCGGGGTCAAACTGGTAGAGGTAGTTCAGCGCATCATTACTTTTTTTGGCCATCCCCTGGTGGTGGATGCCGAAAACTGGATGGCTCACCCCGGATCGGCCAACGTGATCCTTAATATTTTTCGTCACCGGCATACTCCCAAGCACTTTGTCATCCTCTCAGGCGACGTACACTACTCGTTTGCCTATGACGTCGAGCTGCGCTACCGATTAAACAGTCCCAATATCTGGCAGATAACCTGCAGCGGGTTCAAAAACGAGTTCCCTCATGGCCTGTTGCGCTGGTTTGACCGTTTCAATCGGTGGATGTATGCCAGTCGATCGCCGCTCAATTGGTTTACCAAGCGGCGGCGCATGCGTATTATTCCACGCAATCCCGACCATGATCAGGCGGGTAAGCTGGTCAACGAAAGCAGCGTCGGTCGAGTTCGTCTCAATCCTGATGGCGAACCCACCCATATAAGCGTTCTGCCGACCAGCGGCGGAGAAATCAGTTTTTTTACCCGTCGCTGACGCCTCCCCCTCTCCGTACCATAGCCTGGAACAACCATGACCGCCGGTTCCCTCGTGGTGCCTTTCCTCCTCTTGACAAAGGGTCCGCCCTGTTTATTATGAGTCATGAAATTGACTAACCGTATGTTATCATGATGTTTGTTAGATTTCCGTCCGTACACGGCACGACAGCCCAGGTGAGCCCTGCAGGAGTGTAATAACGTTTTCAGATATTTTTTTCGTCGGCATCGCAGCTTCCCACCTCCCCTCTTCCATAGCTCGCCCTTTGGCTCTGCTGAGGACTCACCCGATCCTTGAACGCGTTGCGACGTCGGCACCTTTGCACTGGAGGAAGATGTATGATCCATGTCAACAAGTTGAGTCGCCACTACGGAGAATTCAAGGCGGTCGATGCCGTCTCCTTCGCGATTCAGCGCGGCGAAATTGTCGGCTTACTCGGCCATAACGGGGCCGGGAAGACCACGATTATGAAAATGATCACCGGCTTTCTGGAACCGACTGCCGGAACCATTGTCATCGACGGCATGGAGCTTGGAAGCCATGCCGGCAAAATTCAACAGCAGATTGGATATCTGCCGGAAAACTGTCCCCTCTGGCATGAACTGACCGTTATCGACTACCTGGAATACCAGGCAGCACTCCACGGAATTCCGGCTGGAGAGCAGCGAGCTGCAGTGGTACGAGCCATCCGCCGAACGGCCCTCAAAGAAAAGGCTGACCACCTTATCGGCACGCTGTCGCGGGGATACCGACAACGGGTGGGAGTTGCTCAGGCCATCCTTCATGATCCGCACATCATTATTCTCGATGAACCGACCAACGGACTTGATCCGACCCAGATAAACGAGATGCGCGCCCTGATCAAAGAATTAGCCGAGTCAGCAACCGTTATTCTCTCCACGCATATTCTCCAGGAGGTACAGGCTGTCTGCGATAGGGTCCTGATTATGCGCAGCGCACAGCTGGTCGTCGACTCCCGACTGGAGGATCTGCAGACGGGCTCCAGACTCCTTGTCTCATTAAAAAACGACGCTGCCACCTCATACCTGGAAGCCATAGAGGGCGTATATTCTGTGCAGCAGGGACCAACCGACACGGCAGGGATGATCAGCTACCTGGTGGATGCCGCTCCGGAAACTGCGCCGGAGATTGCCGGTGCGGTTCACGCTGCAGGCGACCGACTGTTTGGACTGCAACCAGAAACCCGGACCCTGGAGACTGTTTTTGCCGAGGTCAATGCGGCGGGAATCCCAACCGGCGAGGAGAAGGACCATGCGTAAGATATTGAAAATATGCACTAAAGAGTTCAACAGCTTTTTTTCCACTCCTGCGGCATGGCTCTTTCTCGGGAGCTTTCTGTTAATCACCCTGTTTATCTTTTTCTGGGGTGAAGCATTCTTTGCCCGCAACATCGCTGACATGAAGCCGCTGTTCCGCTGGATGCCGGTCCTGCTCATCTTTCTGGTAGCCGCGCTCACCATGCGTAGCTGGTCAGAGGAAAGACGAGCCGGTACTCTGGAAAGCCTGCTGACCAGTCCTGTTCATCCTCTTCAACTGGTGGTGGGGAAATTTGCCGCAGCCTTTGGCCTGGTTTCCCTGGCCCTGCTGCTCACCCTGCCACTGGCGGTTACAGTCTCCATGCTGGGACCGCTGGACTGGGGACCGGTTATCGGCGGCTATATCGCAACCCTTTTTCTTGCGGCCGCCTACATAGCCATCGGCCTCTATATGAGCGGCCGTACGGATAACCCCATTGTGGCCCTGATTCTGACCGTAGCGGTGGCCGGTGGCTTCTACCTGATTGGATCCCCCTTATTGACAACCCTTTTCGGGCACCAGATCGGTGCCGTCATGGAACTTGTGGGAACGGGCTCCCGCTTCGATTCCATCACCAGAGGCGTACTCGACGTCCGCGATATCTGCTACTACCTCTCTCTTGTCGGCATCTTTCTGACGCTCAATCTTTTTTCTTTGGAGCGAATCCGCTGGGCTGGCAACCGTTCCCGTCCCCGTCACCGTCAAATCGGCTGGCTCACCGGCCTGGTGATTGTGAATTTAATCCTGGTCAACCTGTGGCTCCAGCCCATCGGCGGGGTTCGACTGGACCTGACCCAGGGAAAAATCTACACCCTTTCCGGGGCGACCAGGCACTACATGCAGCGAGTGCGGGAACCGCTGCTCATTCGCGGATATTTTTCCGCCAAAAGCCATCCACTGCTTGAACCACTGGTTCCCCAGATCAAAGATCTGCTCAAGGAGTACCAGGTGGCGGGCGGTGATAACGTCAGGGTGGAGTTCCTTGATCCCCATACCGACCAGGCCCTGGAACAGGAGGCTGCCGAGAAATACAATATTCGACCGGTACCGTTTCGCATGGCCAGCCGCTACCAGGCAGAAGTGGTGAATTCCTACTTTGACCTGGTCATTGCGTACGGCGACCAGTATGAGACGCTCGCCTTTGACGACCTGATTGAAGTCAAGGTACAGGGAACGGGCGAACCCGAAGTGTTGCTCAAAAATCCTGAGTATGCCATCACCGGGGCCTTACGCAAGGTGTTGGCGGCCTATCAATCCGGTGGCAATATCTTCGCCAACCTCCGTCAACCGATTACCTTTCACGGCTACCTATCCGCAGAACAGCAACTCCCTCCTGCGCTGGCCGACCTGCGTCGGCAGCTTGAGCTGCTACTCGAGGAGCTGCAGACTGAAGCCGGTGATCGGCTGCACGTATCCTTTGCCGATCCAGATGCCGACGGCGGCACCCTTGCCAACCAGCTGCGCGAGGAATATGGTTTCGAACCCCAGATTGCCAGTCTGTTTGATCCACAGCCCTTCTGGTTTTACATGCTGATCAAAGGAGGAGGGGAAACCATTCATGTACCCTTGCCTGCCGAGCTCGACCGCGAGGGATTACGAGAATCCATCCGATCGGCTGTAAGACGCATGGCTCCAGGATACCTGAAAACCATCGCCATGGTAACTCCGCCCGCCCCACAGCCGATGAATCCATACCTTCCACCTCCTCCTGGCAAACGATACGGGGCATTGCGGGATGTTCTCGGAGAAAACGTCCGCATCAAAGAAACCGATCTGCAGGATGGCCAGGTACCACCTGATGCTGACCTGCTGATGCTGCTCGGTCCGGAAGAGCTGACCAAAAAGCAACTCTTTGCCGTGGATCAGTTCCTGATGCAGGGGGGTACCGTTGTGGCTGCAACTTCACCCTATGATGTGGCCATCAGCAACACCCTGACCGCCACTCGCCATACCTCTGGCATGGAAGATTGGTTGAAGCACCACGGCTTAACCATTGCCCCGACCATGACCCTTGATCCGTACAATGCCTCTCTGCCGATTCCGGTAAGTCGACAGGTGGGCCCCCTGACGGTCAATGAAATACAGATGATGCCCTACCCTCATTTTCCGGATATCCGCGGCAGCCAACTAGCCCCTGATACGCCAGTCACCGCGACCCTCGGTCAACTGACCCTGAACTGGGCCTCTCCCATCACCGTCGATCAGGAGGGCAACAACGGTCGGGAAGTTATCGAACTGCTGCACTCTTCCAAGGACAGCTGGACAACCGATTCCCTGGACGTTCTCCCGGATTATACCCGTTTTCCGGATGCAGGTTTTCCCCAAGGGGAACCGGAACCTTTCCAGCTCCTTTCCGTTGCGGTAACCGGGCATTTTACCTCCTACTTCAAGGATAAGGATTCCCCGCTACTGGAAAGCGACGAAGACGACGCCGATGCCCCTGCTTCTCCGGAAAACCAGGCAACCGAGGATCCGACGGAGCCTCCCAGAGTAAGCAGTATTATCGAGCATTCTTCTGATTCGGCCCGAATCATTCTCATTGCCTCCAATACATTTGCCTCTGATGAGGTCATCAACCTGGCCTCCCAGGGGCAGGGAACCCCCTATCTGCGTCCACTGGAATTTCTCCAGAACAGTATTGACTGGTCGCTGGATGACCAGGGGCTGGTGGCTATCCGCAGTCGGGCCCAGTTTGCCCGCACCCTGCTGCCCATGGACCAGTCTGCCAGGTTATTCTGGGAATATCTTAACTATGGCCTTGCACTCTTAGGCCTGGGGGGCGTTTGGCTGTGGCGGAGAGCAAGCCGCAGGCGAAAAATAAGCTACTATGCGCAGGTATTGTCGGAGGTATAGCATGAAAAAACTACTTGCCCTATTTGGATTCCTCGCCCTGGTTCAGCTGGCGGCGGTGGTGGTGAATTGGCAGGGGGGGCAGTCCCTGCATGTGGAACAGGAAAGAAAGCAACTGCTTGCATTCGCGCCGGCAGAAATCGACCGGGTAGTGATTGACACTCAGGACTCCTCGGTGTCCCTGAAAAAAACCGAGGCAGGATGGCTTACCCAGGATGATTTTCCTGCTGATGCCAGCCGGGTGGAGACACTCCTCAGCGAACTGAGCAACCTGGAACACACCATTCCGGTAGCCACCAGCAATGAGGCGCTGCACCGGTTCAAGGTGACGGATCAGGCCTTTGAACGCCGAGTGCGGCTCTTGAGCGGGGAAACAGAGGTAGGCACACTGTATCTTGGCACCGGTGCCGGGGCCCGCCAGAGCCATGCCCGCACCAGTAAGCAAAACGCGGTCTACAGTATCCCCTTGGGAAATTATGATTTGCCAGGGAAAGCTGGTGGCTGGCACGACAAAAACTTCCTCCACTTTGGTCAAGAGAGTATTACCGGGATTGAAGTGGAGGGGTTGGCTGTACGGCGTGTTAGCGAAAAGGAAACCACCGACGATGCGCAGCAAATGACCTGGGAAGCGACCCAGCAAACACAAGGTACGCTGGTTGCCAGTAGAGTGGATAGCTGCGTGGACAGGCTCGCCACCCTCTCTTTTTCTTCGGTAATGGAAAAGGATTACCAGCCAATCTTTGCCGAACAGGATGCCCCACCGGCAATCACCGTGGAGCATATCCAAGGAAAACGTACCTACCGGTTCAGCAAGCTCAAGGACAGCGAAGACTATCTGTTGAAGATTTCGGACCGGGACGAATATTTCCAGCTGGCCGGATATATGGCCACCCCGGTTATCGAACAGTGTGACCGCGCCAAGTGGATTTCGGACTCTCCGGTCTCCGTGCCGACTGACCAACCCAAGGACGACGAGCAGGCAAGCGAGTAACCTTCAGGTATCCTGTCCTGACAGTGGAGGCCCTCAGCTCCCCTGTCAGGACAGGAAAAACGGTAGCAGACACCTTTGGCTTTACTTACCAGTCACTGAAATTTACCCCGAACTTCCCTTCAAGGTCGGCCAGTTCGCGCAACCTGGCACGCTGAACGCCGGCTACCAGCTTCTCCATCTCGGTCTTTAAAGCCCGCGACCCCAGCTCAAGCTTCACTCCGAACACGTACTGCAACCCCTGCTTGTCGCGCAACCTGGTCACATGCCGTACTTCCGCCTCTACGGTGAAGAGTACCAGATCTTCGGAGCAGACCTGCAGGGTAAGGCGATCATCGGATTTGAGCGGACTTTCTTTTCCCTTGGGGTCAATGAGGCTCATGCCGCTGATACTCATATCCATGGGGCGGGTGGTAAACTTGAGCTTGTCTTGTTTTCTGTTCACCAGGATTTGAATATCCGTCTCCCGGGGCACCTTGACCCGGTATTCCCTTGCACCCTCGATCATGCGTGCAACTTCCGGAAAGGTAATGCACAGGACCGGCATGGTACCGATTCGGATTTTCTCGTCAAAGTAACAACAAAATTCGACCGCGGTCCTGGAGGTCAACACCCGAAGCAAGACTCTGGAGCTGGCGTTAATCAGATAATTGCCCTCGGCAGGCTCAAGGGGTGTCAGGATCAGGTGTTGTGCATCATCAAGATATTCTCCCTTTTCATAGGGCATGTCCTCATCGACCTCCTCCTCCGGGGGGTGGTCGAGGATACGACAGAAAAAAACCCGTCTGCTGTTGCCCAATTCCACCTCCAACAGGCTCTCATCATGGAGCGCCCCCTGCAGATAGTTGGCCATCTGGGAGGCGCTGACAAGGATAGAGCCATCCGTCACCGCCTCAACGATCCTGTCGTTTGAGTACCGTTCCTGGGGAAAAAAGGTATTTAAGGTTGTAATAAGCGGCGTATCAGACAAGCTCACCTCGTCAATACTGACTATTCTTGTTCGGGTTGAGGAAGAAAAAGGTTACAGTCCAAGGTCCTGGTTAATCAGGACCACCGTAACCCGTCCCTTTGGAAAGGATTTCTCGGTAATTGTCCAGGTATTGCATATCCTGCCAGGACTTTTACAGTCAGCACACTCACCGGTTTTTACACAGGGCGTTTGACAATCAAGCCGCATGGCATTGGTCGGAGCGGCATACTCCTTGATCCGGGCCATGCCGGCTTCAAGGTCTGGCACAATTTTGTTTCTTCCGGCCAGCACCACCACTTTTTTCGGACCAAAGGTGAGGGCTGCTATGCGGTTGCCGATCATATCCAGATTGACCAGCTTACCCGACGCTGTAATCGCATTTGCCCCGGTAAGGTACAGGTCGGCAAGCAGTCCTTGACGCCGCAGCTCAATTTTCTCCTCATCAGAGATGCCTGGTGCGTAGGGAGAGAGCAACTGCAGGCCGTCCATTTGCTGCAGGTCATCCATCAGGCCGGTCGCATGAAAGGTCATTGAACCGCCAAAGGCGACCAGCCTGGGCTGTGCATCAGGCAGTATGGACTCCAGTACAAACATTCTCGCCTCCTGTGCGGATTGGACAATGGTTGTCGAAAAATTGTTTTTTTGCAAATTTTCGCTCACGCTTGTAAGCCGTAACTGCCAATAATGGTCAAGAAATTTTTCCATCACGCCCTCTCTTGATGTACACGGTAGCTTTATTCACTGGTCGATTTATATACGCTCCTCCCCTTACTGACAACCAGTATAATGCAGGGGCTGCAATGGCCAACCGCATTCGATAAATTGTTCAGTATCTGGTATCTGACCAGCACTCTGCGGTTTTTCGCACCTTCTGGTGGCAGCCTCTTTCGTTTTTCCAACCAAGCAGATTGGTATCCCCTGAAAATATGCTTGGATATCATCGGAGCCTCCATTATTGTACCTGTTGTTCTCTTTTTCTTCTACCAAGAGATCGACCCGTATTAGCAGCGTCCACTGCTGGTACTCTCACAGTACTCGGCATTGCCGCCACGCCCGGGAAAACGTTTGAGGAAAATCTCCTCGGGCTAACCATGATTTCAGCCGACAAATGAATAACGCCATGCACAATACTATTGGGATTGCTGGACTGGCCGTAATGGGCGAAAACCTGGTTCTGAACATGGAATCAAAAGGTTTTTCCGTTGCCGTATATAACCGGACCTTTGCCAAAACCCAGCGTTTTTTGGAAGGCAGAGCCCACGGGAAGGCTATTACCGGGTTTGAGGACGTCAAAAATTTTGTCGCCAGCCTGGAAAAGCCGCGTAAAATCATGATGATGATCAAGGCTGGCGAGCCGGTGGATCAGTTCATCGAACAACTGCTCCCCTTTGTCGAGCCCGGCGATATCCTTATCGACGGCGGGAATTCCAATTATCATGACACTGCCCGCCGCTGTCAGTACCTTGAGCCACTCGGCGTACATTATGTTGGTACAGGCGTTTCCGGGGGAGAAGAAGGGGCGCTCAGAGGACCATCGATCATGCCGGGCGGCAGTGAGGCGGCATGGCCATACCTGGAACCAATCTTCACTGCTGCCGCTGCCAAGGTTGAGGACGGTTCACCCTGTACGGCATGGATGGGGCCAGGGGGTGCAGGGCATTTTGTCAAGATGGTGCATAACGGTATCGAATATGGAGACATGCAGTTAATCTGCGAGGCCTACCATTTTATGCGCACCGTCCTCACCATGGACGCCGATGCCATCCACGCCACCTTCAGCCAATGGAATAAGGGTGACCTGAGCAGCTACCTGATAGAAATCACCGCCGATATAACCGCCTACAGGGACAGCGACGGCACCCCGCTGCTGGAAAAAATCCTCGATGCCGCCGGTCAGAAAGGGACCGGTAAGTGGACAGTTATCGGCGCCCTTGACTATGGGGTCCCCCTGTCATTGATCAGCGAATCAGTTTTCGCCCGCTGCCTTTCCAGCCTCAAGGCGCTACGTGTTGCTGCCTCCAACGAACTCAGCGGTCCCGAGGCTGTCTTTGACGGCGACCGGCAGCAGGTGCTCGACGACTTGGGCAAAGCCCTTTATACGGCAAAAATCATCTCCTACACCCAGGGCTTCAGCCTGCTCCAAGAAGCCTCCGACCAGTATGAGTGGGGTTTACACTATGCTGAGATTGCAGAGATATGGCGTGGCGGATGCATAATCCGTTCAAGCTTCCTTGACAGGATCAGTGAAGCCTACCGGGAAGAGCCGGGGCTCACCAACCTTCTCCTGGCCCCCTACTTCAAGGATAAGGTCAACCATGCCCAGACCGCTCTCCGCCGAACCCTTGCTCTGGGGATAGCTGCCGGCATTCCGCTCCCTTGTCACTCCAGCGCCCTCAACTATTTTGACGGCCTCCGTACCGCCACCCTGCCGGCCAACCTGCTGCAGGCCCAGCGCGATTACTTCGGTGCTCACATGTACGAACGTACAGATAAGCCCCGTGGGGAATGGTTCCATACCAACTGGACCGGGGAAGGCGGTGCTACTACCTCTACGGCTTACAGCAAGTAAGGGCCAACGACACGCTACTGCCAAGGGTCCGGTGTCAATCGTCCCATGCTTGCTCCTACGGTGTACACGCAACGCTTTTTCAGGGCTGCCTGGATGGACAGTCATAAGGCATACACCCTCGAGGGGACATAGGCGGACAGGACAGGCATGTCCGGTCCTGTTACCGCGCTTTACAGCGGCAAGGTTACGTTAAACACAGTGTTTCCCGGCTTGGAGGCCACTGTTATCTCACCGGCATGGGCCCGGATGATCCCATAGGATACCGGCAACCCAAGCCCGACCCCTTCCACCTCTGACTTGGTGGTGTAAAACGGCTCAAAAATATGGTCCAGGGCCTTTGGTTCAATACCGGTGCCGTTGTCCACGATGCCGACAGTGACCTTATCCCCATTAAGTGAAGTCGAGACGGTCAACACCCCGCCATCGGCTTCCATGGCATCTACCGCATTGAAAATGAGATTGATAAAAACCTGCCGGAGTTGATCCTCCACAGCAGTGAGGATAATATCCTGTGCTGCATACTGCTGGACCAATCGTATTTTGTGCTGCGTAAACAGGCGCCGATGAAAAATCAACAGATCATCGAGCAGGTGATGGAGACGAAACGTGGTCTTTCGGCCGGTCGTTGGCCGGTTGAAACGCTGAAGATCCCGTATGAGTTCTCGCATGCGGTCACATTCATGTTCAGCCAATGACAGGAGTTTCACATCCTCTGGTTGGAGATAGGAACGTTTGCGGATATCACGGATGGCAAAGCCCATTCCTATAAGGGGATTCCCGAACTCATGGGCAATGGATGAGGCCAGTTTACCGATGGCATCCATTTTCTGGGCATGGTGCAGCTGTTGTTCGAGCAGCACCTGCCGGGTAACATCTCGCGCAAAATTGAGGGTTGCCTCCTTGCCCTCCCAGGTAATGCGCACCGCATTTAACTGAACCCACAGTTCTTCCCCGCAACTGTTGGCCAGTTTGAACGTCTCGGCTTCCGACGGGGAAAACCCAATGGTCCGCTGATAATGGGCAAAGGCCTCCTCACGGTAGTCTGGATGGATCAGTTCAATCACCGGTATGCCGGACAACCTGTCTTCCGCATACCCGGTCATCTCCATGGTTTTCGGATTGGCAAAAATAATCCTTCCTGCCTGGACGATAAAAATGGCGTCGTTGGCATTCTCAAAGAGCTGTCGGTATTTTTGTTCACTCTCACGGAGCGCACTCTCCGCCTGAAGACGATTTTTTTCCTGCAATTGGAGCGCGGCAGCCATTTTATTATAGCCATCAATCAACAGGTGCTGTCGACCGAGTTCCTGGAGATCGTCAATCCGATGGCTAAAGTCCCCCTCAACGATTTTTTCAAAGGCGATGTTTATCCTTTTATTCACCGCATCCATCATGGTGCCTTGGGGAACAATAACCAAAAAAATCCAGCCGATCTCTGGAACGGTACCGTAATAGGCCAATAACTCCTCATTACCTACTCCTCGCAACTGCAGCTCCCCCTCCTCCTTATCGAGAAGATCGCTGAAATCTAGTTGCTCGAACCCTCCCCCCAAGGTTGTGATATTCTGCTGGTAACGACTTCCTTTTTCCCGATCGATGGTGGTTTCTATGGAAGGATGGACAATAATGTTCCCGTGGCAGTCCAAGATATAATTCTCCTGGCCGACAAGGAGGGACTCATCAATGTAGATCTGGTAAAGAGTGTTCATGGGCAGATCAATGGACCAGACACCAATAAACGTATCCTCGGCATAAACGGGAATCGATACCGAAAGAATGACCCCTTCCCCGGCATAGTCGACGGTGGGCTGTGTCCAGCGGATTGCCCGCTCGGGATTGACCCGTGGGTGAACCGATTGAAAGGTGTGATAGGTTGACCAATCGAAATCAGGGGTAATCGCTGTTACCTGGTCTATGTAGGGAAACTGGATTGAAGTATTAGTGGCATCCTGATAATAAATCCAGCCACAGCCTGGCAAGCGGGAATGGATTTCGTGAACAAAGGACCCGATATCCCGCAAACTGTACATCCGGCACCTGGCCTCAGCCAGGTCTTTAATCGCCGGATCCCAGGAGTGGCTGATAGCTTCTGCAGATGCTTTTCCCGCACGAAAGCGTTCAAGCAACGGCAGGCTCAGCCAGAATCCATCCGCATCAACGCCGAACCCCTCCTGTGCAAACCACCTGTCAATAGTCTCTGGACTTGCCTGCTGATGCTGGGTCAGCAAGAGCAGGGTAAGGCGTCTGAGCTCATGGAGCGCGTCGTAATACCGGATAAGATTGGTTTTCAGCAGAGAAACCGTCTGGTTGACCTGAATCCGGATCAAGTCGGTTTCGCTGAGAGCATTTCCCCACCCATAGCTGCCAGTGCGCTTCTCACCGATTGTTTTCATCTGTCTCGCGTGCTTTTCTCATTTTTGCAACAGCGTCTCCCTGACCACTGTTCCTCTGTCCTGTCCATGCTTCCATCCCGCAAGAGAGCAAGGGTGGAGATGAAAAGAGTGACAGATTGTCCCTGCCTCCCCTGGCGCATGACCCCTTTTATTCGTTGGAAAATACATTATTTCCCGCAAGGTAGCCAGCTTCGGCTCGGGGAATGAAGAATATTTTTCCATACACGATTGCATCACCATTTTCCTCGACACTTTACCACAGGTTCTGTATTGGTAAGCGTGCAAAAAGGGTGCAGATGCAAGCGCCGGTCTTTGTCCTTCCCACAGGAAGGACCAGTCAGCTTCGAGCGCAGAAAAAGCGGGATGGACTTTGACGGTGACGAGCCCGTTTGCTCGGACCACAGTGGGAGATCAGGCGAGTCCTTTCCTCCTCACCCGGTCAAGCTTTGTCCGGTGGCACAGGTTGGCGCTGAGGATTCAAGGAATCCGCTACCACTTATCAACCAAAGTTCTCTGTTTCCTTTGGTGCCGGCAAAGGACAAACAGAAAGGAGCAGCACAATGATGCAAACCATCGCACTTGGTTCCGACCATGCTGGTTACCTCTTGAAAGAAAAGGTAAAGGCCCATTTGCAGTCAAAAGGATATCACCTTCTTGATTTCGGCACTCACGATCAGGCACCGTGCGATTATCCTGATTATTGCCGCCCTGCTGCTGAGAGCGTTGCGAAAAAAGAAAGTTTTTGCGGCCTTGTCTTTGGAGGGAGCGGCAACGGAGAGGCCATGGTCGCCAATAAGGTGAAAGGCGTTCGTTGCGCTGTCTGCTGGAACGTGCAAACAGCCCAACTGGCAAAAGAACATAACGATGCCAACATGCTTTCTCTTGGCGCCAGGCTCATTAGCGAGGAAGATGCCCTCTCCATGGTGGATGCCTGGCTTGATGCGCGCTTCCAAGGGGGAAGGCATGTGAGGAGACTGGAAAAAATGGCTCACATTTGTCAATAAGACGTCCTCACAGCAGCACCGAGCCTTGTGCTATCCACTCGTTAACCCATGAATAACCACCCTTGCTACAGGTAGCAACAGCTATCAAAGGAGCGCATGGGAAACATAACAACATCTACTTGAAGGTTATCGATGCGTTTTATTGTCATCCTTGCAGCTCTGGCTATGCAAATATGTCTCGGGGCCACCTACTCCTGGTCTGTATACGTGCATGACATTAAAACATTACTCAGCCTCTCGCAGGCTGCGGCGCAAGTGCCGTTTTCGGTTTTTTACTTTGTCTTTCCTGCAACCATGGTCGTTTCCGGTCTCATTCTCAACAAAACCGGGCCCCGCTTTTCCGCCATGTTTGGCGGCGCACTGTTTGCTACCGGCTGGATCCTCAGCTCTTTTGGTCTATCCAACTTTAACTTCACAATTCTTGGCAATGGCCTTATTGCAGGCATTGGAGCAGGAATAGCCTACATCGTGCCCATCTCCACCTGCATGAAATGGTTTCCACGCCAAAAAGGGCTGGTCACCGGCATAGCGGTTGCCGGATTTGGAGGGGGAGCTGCCCTGGTCAGCAAAATCGGCGGCTACCTCATCGCAGGGGGAGCAACGCCTTTTGACTTGTTTAGGCTTTTCGGTATCGTCTTTTTCCTGTTGACGGTCAGTGCCGGTTTTTTTATGGTCAACCCCAAAGAAACCACGACCGAACAGGCAAAACCGGCACCACTCAAGGAGACCATTTCCAACAATGCGTTTCTGATCCTTTACTTTGCCATGTTTTCCGGCCTTGCGGCAGGATTTGCCATAAATGCCAACATCAAGGAACTGTTTACCGGAGCCAACAGCCAAACCGGGGTAACCGCGGTTGCTCTTTTCGCCATAGCCAATGCTGTGGGGAGGGTCACCTGGGGATCCATTTTCGATCGATTCGCCACAAAAAATGTGATCCAGGCAAACCTGTTTGCCCAGGCGGTCCTGCTGATGGCTGCTGAACCGATTCTCTCTTCCACCACCGGCCTGCTGCTTTTTTCCTCCCTGGCAGGGTTCAACTATGGAGGAGTTTTGGTCCTCTATGCCGGCGCAGTAGCCAGAATATGGGGGGCACAAAGTGTTGCCACCACCTACGGCTGGCTCTTCTCAGCCAACATTCCAGGCGCGGTTGCTCCCTTAGTCGCAGCCTTCTGTTTTGACAGGACCGGCGCTTTTACCTTAGCACTCTGGGGCATAGCGTTGCTGATTCTGGCAGCCATAGTGTTGCTGCAGTGGAAACAGACGCTCTTCATCCGGCAGGGATGAGCTTCATATAGCGGGCAGGCACTGCTTCGGTAAATTGTCCGAAGGCGACCATAGCTGAAAAAACGTCTCCCCCTCCTCTCCCGACGGGCGGGTACAGTCAACAACATCCCCGGTAAACCTGTGTGCCGCAACACTTTGTGGCATGAAGGTTTACCCTTTTTACGAATTTGAGAAACAGGTTATGCACACCCAACCAGCAACCGGCAACGTATCTGATGACGACCGAATCCCGTTTATAACACTCCAACTTAACCGGGATGGGATTGCAAAGTTCACGGCCCTGCTCCAATCCCCATTCGAGCTCGAAGCCACGGTCGGAGAACCTCTGCTTTCCTTTCTTCTCAAACTCCCGGGATTTACCGCTGAATACATTGAGAAAGATGTACAGACAATACTTCTCAATGGTGAGCCGGTCGATGACGTCTACACTCCCCTGACAGAGCCCGGTGCAGTCATTGCTCTTTCAGCTGTTGTCCCTGGTCTTGGGGTCATGGGGGCCATGTTCAGAAAGGGTAGCATCCACACCTCCCCTGGCTTGGAATCTCATCACGCTGCTGAAGCCGAAAACAGTGGCAAGCACATAACAATTAGCCTCAAATTGTTCAACTACATTGCCCAATCCCGTGGAGCCGAAATACTTCGCAGAGGAATCAGCATCAGTACAGCCACAGTCCTGACTTTTTTCGAAACCAGGCCCTGGCTATGTGAGCAGGTACAGGCGGTGAAGATCAATGAAACATGCACCCACGATACTAAAACCTTGATGTGTGCTTTAAAAAGTGAAGCACACTGCCATTTTCGACTTACGCACGAAGAACTCTGTTTGTAGCTGCTCACGGCCACCCCACGGAGTCTCCCGTTGGTCGCTTACCTGCGAGGAATAATGCTTGACCAAATCTGGGGCACCTGAGAAGAGTTCCGGTTCGGAAAATGACGATACTACGGAGTTACCACACCGGAAGTCGTTACCTCTGTTAAAGGGTGGTACATATCAGCAACCTGAATGCATCGTGGACGCGGAAATATGGCGCCCCTTTTACCAGGCTCGCCATTACGCCCATGGAGCAGTGGCCCGCGAGTCTTTCCTCCTTTTGTTTTCCCCTCGTCACTCTCCATGCGGCGGACTGCAGCGATTCAACCGGCGTTATGAGGAGGGTACCGTCGTACACGAAGCCACTCCATGTTGTGTTGCCGTATTCTTACCACCTCTCTGCTTTTTTTCGCAGATATGATTACTAATACTATATCCAATGAATATCTTTAACTGAGGAGTCTACTGAGTGAGAGGGAAGATCATCAAGGGTATCGCCGGCTTTTACTCTGTACATGTCCCTGGAAAAGGCGTTTATGAATGCAAAGCACGCGGCATCCTGAGGAAACATAAAATAAGACCGCTTATTGGGGACAATGTTGAAGTAGCGCAGGTGGATGAAACCAAGAAAGCTGGCAACGTCTCTACGATTCTTGAACGCACCAATCATCTGACTCGCCCTACAGTGGCCAACCTGGATCAGGTCATGATTGTTTTTGCCGTGCACCGGCCTGTGCCTAACTTCCATCTGCTCGATCGATTTTTAGTCATGGCAGAAGCCAACAACATCGACGCTCTCATCTGTTTCAATAAAACTGACCTGGTGCCTGGGGAACAGGTGCAGGATATGCTCAAGAGGTATCAAAAGACAGGTTATCAAGTCTTGCCGACCAGTTCTGCGGCAGGACGGGGTATTGACGAACTCAAAGCGTCGCTGTATGGCAAAACAACTGTTTTTGCTGGGCCTTCCGGTGTCGGTAAATCCTCCCTCCTCAATTTGATCCAGGATGATGTGGTTCTCGAGACAGGGAAGGTGAGCGAGAAATACGGCAGAGGAAAACATACCACCCGACATGTAGAACTGTTCTGTTTCCATGATGATTCCTACGTGGTTGACACACCCGGATTTTCCTCGCTCATCATGGACGAGGTAGGGGCTGATCAGCTGAAATACTGTTTTAGTGAGTTTGCAACCTACGAACCCTATTGTAAATTTAACGGTTGCAATCATCTCAATGAACCCCAATGCGGTATCAAAAAGGCCGTGACTGATGGCAATATTGCCGAAAGCCGTTACCAGAGCTATACCCAACTGATGGAAGAGCTGCACGGCAACCGGAAAGGCAGGTGAGCAAATCTCCTGCAGGAGAGATAACCAAAAGACTCTACAGAGGAAAGGAAAATGCACAAATACGGGTTTCTCGGACTAGGCATCATGGGCAGAGCAATGGCAGCCAACCTGCTCAAAGCCGGGTGTGATGTCACAGTATGGAACAGAACGGCAGAAAAATGTACCCCCCTGGTAGAGCTCGGCGCCAAACAGGCGGCAACAGCCGCCGCCGTCGTTGCGGCGTGCGATATCACCTTTGGGATGGTCTCTGACCCAGCAGCCGCCTGTTCCCTGTGCTTTGACAAAGACGGGGTAGTGGAAGGAATATCGACAGGCAAGTCCTATATAGGGCTTCCTGATTATTTCTCAACCAGTTGAAATTAAATAGGAATTCTTTTGACTACGTGTTATTATGTGCAGGAAAAACGGATAGTTACCTATCAAACCCTTGCACTTTTATTTGATAATGTATCGAAAAAGGTATAGCAAACAACTCAGTTTCGTAGACTTTGTACTCCCCTTTGGAGGTAAACTCCGAAGTGATAATCGTTGGGTCAAACTGGCCGACATGATTCCCTGGGAACTTGCTGAGTCGTTCTATGCAAAGCAGTTTGCTGGAAGCGGCCTTGGTCCTTCTGCTAAACCGGCTCGTGTTGCCTTGGGTGCTCTCATCATCAAAGAACGTCTTGGCGTGAGTGATGAGGAGGCCGTACTGCAGATCCAGGAGAACCCTTACCTACAGTTCTTTCTTGGGTTCAAAGAATTTCGCGATGAACCTCCATTCGATCCCTCCATGTATGTCCATTTTCGCAAGCGTTTTAACCTGGAGCAGCTCAATCAAATCAACGAAGCCATAGTCAATGCCGAGCAAGCGACACAGCAAGCCACTGCTGAGAAAGAACAAGACGATAACGATGATGAGGATGATTCACCGGGCAGCAACAAGGGCAAGCTGATTGTCGATGCGACCTGTGCCCCGGCTGACATCCGTTACCCTACTGATATCAGCCTGGTCAACGAGGCTCGGATAAAAAGCGAACAGATCATCGATATTCTGTTTAAGCCGCTGAAGGGGACGCAGCGCAAACCGCGGACATACCGCAGGAAAGCGCATCGTCTTTATCTTGCCCATGTCAAAAAACGCAAACATGCCAGTCGTCACAGACGCAAAGCCCTTGGGCAACAGTTACGTTTCCTCGGCCGTAACCTCAGAACCATAGAACAGTTGAGCAAACAGGTGCCCTTGACTCATCTGCGCCCTCGCCGATACCGTGATCTGCTGGTCATTCATGAACTACACCGTCAGCAACTGTGGATGTATGAGAACCGGTGCCATCGAGTTGATGACCGGATCGTCAGCATCAGTCAGCCACACGTGAGACCCATTGTACGGGGTAAGGCATCTGCTCCCACTGAGTTCGGGGCAAAACTCTCAGCCAGTCTGGTCGAAGGGGAGGTGTTTCTTGACCATCTTTCCTGGGATCCCTACAACGAGTGCGGAGACCTGATTCCTCAGCTTGAGGACTACAGAAAACGCTTCGGGCATTATCCGGCATCAGTCCATTGTGATAAGATTTATCGCACCCGAAATAATCGGAAGTTCTGCAAGAAGCACGGGATACGCATGTCTGGACCACCCCTGGGGAGGCCCCAGAAGAAGACGGAAAAGAATGCCGGGGCACTCAAGGCCCAAAAGCTTCAGCAGCGACAGGATGAACGTGATCGGATTCCCATCGAAGGGAAGTTTGGACAGGGTAAACGCCGTTTCGGCCTTGCAAGAATAATGGCCAAACTCTCGCAAACCAGTGAAACCATGATCGCCATCACCTTCATTGTGATGAACCTGGAAAAATTGCTGCGGGAGGCGTTTTTGTGTCTATTCTTTCTTTTTTTACGACATGCTGCAGCCCCTCTAACGGCTTTTTTCGGCGTCATAGTAGGGGTGATAGAGGGGCTGTGCTGGTTAGCCCTACAGCGTGCGAGTTGTCAAAGATCATGAGCCAATCTGTTTTCGGCTCAAAACACATTATTCAGGAAGCCCTATATAGATGTTTCAACGGTCGACCCCGCAACCTCTCGCCGCATTCACACGGCGATAACGGACACGGGCGGCAGGTACCTTGAAGCCCCGGTATCCGGCAGCAAGCAGCCGGCAGAGGACGGCACCTTGGTTTTTCTCTGTGCAGGTGATGCATCACTCTACACGGATGCCAAGGCAGCCCTGGACATTATGGGGAAAAAATCATTCTATTTCCCGAATATCGGTCAGGGCGCACAGATGAAGCTTATCATCAACATGATCATGGGCACAATGATGACAGCATTTGCCGAAGGGCTTTCACTGGGCGACAAAGCAGGTTTTCAATACTCAGATATTATTGATGTTCTAATCCAAGGGGCAATCAACAACCCAATGTTTCAACTCAAAGGGCCGCTTATGTCCGAGGGGAATTTTTCCACGGCTTTCCCGCTAAAGCATATGCAGAAAGACATGCGACTGGCTCTGCAGCTCGGAGATACCCTCAGTCAGCCGCTGCATACAAGCAGTGCCGCAAACAACACCTATGTCATGGCCAGGGAAAAGGGTTACAGCGACGAGGATTTTTCAGCAGTGATCAAAGCCCTGAAAAAGTAACCAACAGCCTTGCCGGCAACGCATTAACGAGCACGAGGTCCTTTTCTGCTCTACTGGAGGAAAGGACTCTCGCCTCTGTTCAGGCTGACGGACGCACCATCTTTATACCCTTTTCCTTCCAGGGAAGCCAAGGCATCCCTTCCAGCACACCTTGACGCATGCGCTCAGCCGAGTCGTACTGGTAACCATAGGTTCTCATGCCAAAGATGTGCAGCATAAGACTCGTCGCCCGTCGCCGACTCACCTCCTCACTGTACTCTTTTTCCAGATAACTCCTGTACAACGCTTCGATTTCAGACAATTTTTCAGAGGCATACCTATACAGCTCATTCCGCTCGGCAGCCAGCTCCATCTGGGTCTTAATAAGAAAGCAACTGCTGTATTTTTCTCTGGTTGCGTCCTCAATGTTTTTTTCGAGTATCTCACAGATTCCTTCGCCTACACTCGACGCCCGGTCCATGATGGTCCGTATCCGGGCGATGGACTTGTTTGCATACGTTTCCAGCGACTCACGATATATTGCCTCTTTATTGCCAAAAGACAGGTACAGTGAACCTGGTTGAAGTCCTGTGACCTGCACGACTTGTTTCATTGATGAAGCGTTAAAACCATTTTCCCAGAACAGTGCGGTCGATTTTTCAATGACCTCGTTTCTGTCGAATTGGGCTCTTGCCATGGAGGTACCTCACTCACTTATGGATATCTTGAATAAGGAGAATATTCGTTCAAGGTCAAGGCATGCGAAAAAAAAATTCCACAGGCATATATAAAATATTTCGAAGATAATTATTGGGCATAACGTAGAAATTGGACAAAAATACCATTATGCAAGATGGCATTATATTCAATTCAACGTGCGTAGCTCTACTATATATCCTTCTTTTGAATAATCATTCAAAATATCATAGGCACAGCTCTTCCCTGAGCTTATTTTGAACATATATTGAAGATAAATATGTTCAAACCACCATAGCTTGAAGGCCTGCATACAACCTCCTGCAAGGCCTGCGCCGATCACCCAGAGTCTACAGAAAATTACGGCAACCATGCTGCAGGAGGTGGAGCAGCGTGTTCAACGCAGACATTGCAGGCAATGCCATCTAAATGGGTGAACCACTGATCGAGTTCTCCCTTGTTTCAAGAGCCGAAGAAATATGCGCAGCAACGCAGCTGTCGCTTTTAGTCATTCATGGTCATCCTTTTGATATAACACAGGATTGTGTTGACACCATCCCTCAGGAGAGATATCTGCACCTTGTACATTTCCGACGCGACAACGTTGCCTCGGTTTTTTTTGGAAAATTTCACCACAATTGGAGGGATGCTTATGAAAAAACAACTCACCCTGATACTGCCTGCAATCCTGCTCAGCTTTTTGCTTGTCAGCAATGGTTTTGCAAAAGACAACTGCAAAGCAACATATGGAACCACAGAAAAACAGTTTATCCTCGCAACAGGTAGCCCCGGAGAACTTGGCCTTTTGGAGGAACTGGCAAATGTATTCAATGCCGAACACAATACAACCATGTGCTGGCAGAAAGCCGGTTCAGGCAAGTCTCTGGCGCTGCTCAAGGAGAAAAAGGTAGATGTGATAATGGTTCATGCCCCAGCTGCGGAAAAAAAGGCCGTCGAGGACGGCTGGGCCATTAAACGGACGCTTATCGGTTCAAACGAATTCTATATCGTCGGTCCGCAAGATGATCCGGCACAGATAGCCTCTGCGAAATCTGCTGCACAGGCCTACACAATGATAGCTGATGCCAAGGTTCCTTTCCTTTCCCGCGGCGATAACTCGGGAACCAATAAAAAGGAACTCGCCATCTGGAAAAAAGCAGGAATCCAACCAGAAGGCGATTGGTATGTCATCACCAAAGACTTCATGATGGCTACACTCCGCAAGGCGAATGAAATCAATGGCTATTTTATGACCGATTCTTCAACCTGGGTTGCCGGAAAAAAAGGCCTGGCCAACCTGACCGTGCTGTTCAAGGGCGACCCCATGCTAATCAACACTTACCATGGCCTCTGCCAGCCTGCTGGCGCGACCCCCGGCCAGAAACATGCTGAAAAATTTATAGATTTTCTGCAATCCGACCGGGGCCAACACATTATTGGCACCTATGGTGAGGACCTCTATGGAGAAGCTATGTACAATGACGCTGAGTATGCGAAACAATACGATCATTAATAGCCAGATCTAGAAAGCGGAGCAGAGGATCAATGAAGACTCCGTCAAGAGTACATTTCAGCCAAGGCCTCCCAGGAGGAGGCCCTGGCCAATCCAGGCGTGAATAGTCAGAAATATCTGATCCATTGGTCATTTCACTCCTAGTTTCTGTAACGCTGTCACACCGGAGGCTTTATTCAAGTAACCTTCATGCCGCAGGGCTTCTTTTCCTGCTGAGTCATAAAACATTTGCGTTGGGATCGCTCTGATTCCAACGTTTTTGCCAGCATGTGGATTTTCCCAGACATCAATAAAGACCATGGCGGCTCGCCTGCATACTCTTTTTCAAGCTCTTCCATAATTGGAGCCATCATCTTGCAGGGAATACACTTCTTTGTACCCAGGTCAACCATGGTTTTCATCCCGTGGACCGGGATGTCCTGCTTATCTGTCGATGCACATGTACCGCCTGCAACCAGGAATACCAGCAAAACAGCTTTACACAAGCACCAGGCTTGTATTTTCAAATATTTCCATTGCTTTACCCCAGGGAAAAGCAGCCGCGACTTGTTGGCGTTTTCTTCCTATATCGCCTTCTTTTTCAGCGCAGCATGCCTTTAATTTCTTCAATGGTGGGCACCTTGCCGACTGCTTTCACGTCACCGTCAATGGCGAGCGCAGGGGTCATCATTACCCCGAATTTCATCATCTCATTAAAATCGGAGATTTTCACAATTTCGTATTCTACACCTAACTCGTCTGCTGCAGCAGCAGCATTCTCCGCAACCTGGTTGCACTTTGCGCACCCCGGACCCATCACTTGAAAGATCATAGTTTCACCTCTTTTATTTTAAAAAAACGTTCCAAATATCAGGCCGCTAACTGTGGCCATGACAACAACAAGACAGACAAAGACAACCGTCTTTTTGGTTCCAACAACGCTCCGGATTACCAACATATTGGGAAGACTCAGCGCCGGCCCGGCGAGGAGCAGGGCGAGTGCAGGTCCTTTTCCCATGCCGCTACCGATCAACCCTTGAAGTATCGGCACTTCAGTGAGTGTGGCAAAGTACATGAACGCACCGGCAAACGAGGCAAAGAAATTAGCACGCAAAGAATTGCCCCCAACGGCTTGTGCTACCCACTCCGAGGGAATAAGCCCCTCATGGCCAACCCGGCCAAGAAGAATACCCGCAATGAAAACGCCAATCAGCAGCAGTGGCAGAATCTGTTTGGCAAAATCCCAGGAAGAAGAGAACCATTTTCCTGTCTCCCCATCATCCAGACTGGTAATCACAGAAAGACCGATAAAGCCGATAGTGAACGCCAGTGCCGGGTACTCAGGCAAGCCAATTCCGGCTGCAGCCACAAGCAGGGCTACAAGGCCTACCTTCCAGGCTTTCATATTAAACCAGCCAACCAGAATAGCAGCAAAGAGCAGGCCAAACCCAGCAGTGATCAACCACTTTGCACCATGTATCGATGCCCAAATGCCGCTGGGCTCCTGGGGTTTGCCCCAGTTTGCAAAAACAAGGATTCCGACCATGGAGAAAAAATAAAGGCCATTTTGCCACAATGGACGAGTGACCTCGTCCTCAGGCATGACGATGGCGGCAGCTGCAGCACTCTGTTCCTCTTTTCTGAAAATGAAGGCCATGGAGGCACCGATAACCACGCTGAAGAGTATAGCCCCCAATGCTCGTGCAAAACCAAGTTCGGGTCCCAAGACACTGGCGGTCAGTACAATTGCCAGCACATTAATTGCCGGACCGGAATAGAGAAAAGCAGATGCAGGACCAAGTCCCGCCCCCATTCGATAAATGCCGGCAAAAAGCGGGAGGATTGTACAGGAGCAGACAGCAAGAATGGTTCCGGAAACAGACGCCACCCCATATGCCAGAATTTTGTTCGCGCCTGCTCCCAGGTATTTCATCACCGAGGCCTGGCTGATGAACACACCGATAGCTCCGGCGATAAAGAAGGCCGGAACAAGACAGAGAAGGACATGCTCCTCCGCATACCATTTCACCAGGTGAAAAGCCTCCAGTACAGCATTGTCAAAACGCGCTGTACCGACTGGTAAATAGAAACAGCATAAAAATATGACCACTACCCACGTAAGATACTTCCATTCAGTTTTCCAATTCATGACCCATGTCCATACTGTGACATTTGGCAATATGCCCAAATGATCGTGCAAAAAAAATTACAACAGATTTGCCTGTTCTTGTGCCTGATTTTTTATCACCGCTTCAACGCATGTCATATACTTCAGAATACAAGGTACTTTAAGCTTGTAGTAGACCTGCTTTCCACGCTTTTCATCCGCCACAACACCTGCTTGTTTCAAGACAGACAGGTGTTTTGAGATTGTAGAAAAATCTGCATCAATGAATTCCGCCAACTCGCAAACGCATTTTTCTCCGTGCTCGAGCTGCTCAGCCATCCATAGCCGGGTTGGGTGAGCCAGCGCTTTGAGAACATTTGCCTTAGCTTCTATGATTGCCTTTTGTTTCTTATCCATGTCGCTCACTCTTTATTTTGACATATGGTAAATTGGCCAAATGATTTTGTCAAGAACATCTTGTAAGGCTGAGTAGTTGACCGGGCAGCGTGCCAAGGTCATAGCTTGCCACTAAGATCTGTGGATTTGGCCGGCTCTGAGCATGGGAGTGAACTTACTCAAGCGTTTGTCGTAATTGGTCAAACTGCTGACAGTAGACAAACATCATCTTCTCCAGGATATCTTGCTCTGTATTCGTGCCAGAAGAGACTATGTATGATGTCGTCAGCTTGTACATCGCATCGCGAAAGTTTTTAATCTGCTCCTGTGTAGCGACCGCATTCATCAACACCTGGTAGTTTTCAAAACCTTTGCCGAGAAGTGTTTGCCGCGTCTCTTCATTGATACGGGCATAAATCGTCTTTCCGCTCTCAGCTATTATTTCAAAGAGATCAACCTTTACCCCTTCATTCTCAAGCGTTTCGGTAAGATGCGCAGCAATCATGCACAACATTATAGCGCTCGTAACAGCATCTTTCAGACCAAAGGCTTCGTCAGTTGGCATGATGGCCTTATTCGCGTGAATTTTTTCCATGACATCTGCAGCTACCAGGGATGACGATTTTTGGTAATCCTGACTCGTTTCATACCCAGCTGCAGTTCGTATGCTGTTGGCCATTTCCAGTAAACTGGTCTTGAAATCTGTTTCCACGTTGATCCCCCTCAACTCGCTTTGTTTAACCTTGATTGCAAAAAAGCCTCAATTCTACCTTAACTTCCTCTCGCCATTTATTATTTTTACCTGCACAGTGCGCGTTGAAGCATAATGCAGGCGCAAGGCGGCAACGTGGCGGACAACCCCGGAGTAGATCAATGCACTGCCGCCACCGCAAATGTGGTCTTGGTGGATGACCGGCAGCACGGTATGGCTATCTCAACTGCACACCTTGTAACATATTTCTGTCGATTAGCGGTCAATTCATTTGAGAATCGCTGAAAGCGCCCTTCAGGTAATCTTCACTGTGGTGTTCCTTTCAGGGAAACCGTTCTCTCGTCACCATGATTGAATAGGGTGTTAAGCGCACGAACCAACCTTGAATAATCGTTCAAGATACCATTGACAGCACCTCCCTCTCGACTTACTGTGCTCGCGTATTTATCGTATTCTAAAGAAGGCTTGGTTGGTACAGTCCAAGAGGGCCAATGATGTTTGCTGGAGGGTGATCTCCAGCGCAATAAACACTTTCCTGGTTTCCCACCAGTCAGTTCAAACCGCTATCGGTGAAAATGGAACCTATGCACATTAAACTCGGGATCGTTATGGATCCTATCGGACAGATACAGGTGAAGAAGGACAGCAGTCTGGCCATGCTCCTGGAAGCGCAGGCTCGCGGATACCAGCTCTACTACATGGAGATGGAGGACCTGTATCTGCACAATGGATGCGCCCAGGCCACAATGAAGTCACTGCAGGTACAGCAGGATGCCAACAACTGGTATCACCTGGGACCTCAGGTTGACAGACCGCTGGCAGATATGGATGTGATCCTGATGCGCAAAGATCCTCCCTTTGACACTGAGTATATCTATGCCACCTATATACTGGAGCGAGCCGAGGCCGAGGGAACACTGATTGTCAACAAACCGCAAAGCCTGCGCGATGCCAATGAGAAGCTCTACACCGCCTGGTTCGCTGATCTCATCCCGGAGACACTGGTCAGCCGCTGCCCTGACAAGATGCAGCGCTTTTATAGCGAGCATCAGGATATTATTGTCAAGCCGCTTGACGGTATGGGTGGAGCCTCCATTTTCCGAATCAGACCGGGTGATGGAAACCTCAATGTGATTATTGAAACCCTGACCCACCATGGTACCCGCTACGCCATGGCTCAGAAATATATCCCGGAAATCAGTGCGGGCGACAAACGGATTCTGGTGGTGAACGGTGAGGTAATCCCTTATTGCCTGGCCAGAATCCCTGCCCATGGCGAAACCCGGGGTAACCTCGCAGCTGGCGCCCGTGGGGAAGCCAGAGCCTTGACCGAGAGTGACCGTCGCATCGCCGAGACCCTGGCCCCTGTGCTGAAGGAAAAAGGCCTCTATTTTGTTGGTCTCGATGTGATCGGCGATAAGCTCACGGAGATAAACGTCACCAGTCCAACCTGTATCCGTGAGATCGAGGCAGCCTTTGACATCAATATCAGCGGAAAGTTAATGGACAGCATTGAACAGGAACTGGCAAGGCGATCGAATGAAGCAGGAGTTCACCATTGAAAACACCATACAAGAGCAGGCTGGATAAACTCGCGCACCCCGAGTATGTGGCTACTCTGCAGGGAATCCGCCGCGGAATTGAAAAAGAGTCTCTGCGGGTGAACAGAGACGCCAGCTTAGCCACTACTCCTCACCCGGCATCCCTCGGCTCACCGCTGACCCATGAGTGTATAACCACCGATTATGCCGAAACACAGATGGAATTCATTAGTCCGGTGGGCACCGAGGCAGAGGAGACTCTCGGCATACTCGCCGACATCCATCGGCATGTCTATGGCCACCTCAAAGGAGAATTGCTGTGGCCGATGAGTATGCCCTGTGCCATTGAAAAGGAGAGTGATATTGAGCTGGCACGCTATGGTACCTCCAATGTCGGTAAACTGAAAACCGTTTATCGGCGAGGATTGAAAAATCGATACGGCAGCATGATGCAGGTTATTGCCGGAGTGCATTACAACTTTTCCATGCCCGACAGCTTCTGGCCGATGTGGCAGCAGATCAAGAACGACCGTCGGCCATTGCAGGAGTTCATCTCCGAGAGCTACCTGGGACTGATCCGCAATTTTATGCGGATTGGATGGCTGGTACCCTATCTTTTCGGTGCTTCTCCAGCAGTGGATTCCACCTTTGTGACCAATGCACGCAGTCGCTTGTTTCTCCAAACCAGTGGTCGGGCAAGCTACTCTCTCCCTCATGCCACCTCGCTGAGAATGAGCGATCTCGGCTATTCCACTGAAGAGCAGGCAGACCTGGCCATCAGTTATAACAGCCTTGCAGAGTTTATCAGCGGATTACGCAAAGCGGCCAGCCAGTCCAATCCGGTTTTTAAACGAATCGGCATACAGCGGCGAGGAGAATATCAGCAGCTGAACACCCATACGTTGCAGCAGGAGGGCGAGCTCTATGCGCCCATTCGACCCAAGCGACCGATCAATAACGGAGAAAGGCTCTCCGATGCACTTCAAACCAACGGCATTGAATATGTGGAAGTTCGCTCACTGGATGTCAATCCTTACGCGCCAACAGGCATCGACCTGGAGCAGGTGTACTTCCTTGATGTTCTCCTGACCTATTGTCTGCTGCAGGACAGCCCGAAACTTTCCCGACAGCAGCTCGCCACTACCAAACGCAATATGAGCAGAGTGGCAACCGATGGACGCAACCCATCGTTGGTACTGCAGGATGATGCAAGCCCCCGGTTGCTGACGCGGTGGGCCGCGGATATTTTTTCCGATCTGACCGAGGTGGCACGGTTACTCGACGAGGCGTACCATGGGCAGCAGTATCAACGCGCCTTGGATGGCCAACGTCGGCGGGTGGATTGTTCTGCACTCACTCCCTCTGCCAGAATACTGAAAGATATGGAGGCCCAGGACCTGGAGGTCACTGAACTGGCCCTGCGTCTGGCCAAACAACATCGCCGCGCCCTTCTCGAACGCTCCTATACGGAGATGAAAGAGGGCGAATTTGTCTGGGAGGCTGTAGCCTCTCTGCACAGGCAGAGGGAACTTGAAGCAACAGATTCGTTGTGCTTTAACGAATTCCTGCGTCTTGCCTCCACCGGTTCAGCCCCTGGCTCCCCATCACCACACGACATCCATGAGCAACCTGGTCAATGGGTGCCCCTTTGTGACCATACTTCCTCGTGCAAGTGGTGCTGTGACGCCTCATCGTCATAGGCCGACCGGCACCACGCTGAGCTGTCACGGATTGGAAACAAGGAGCAGGGAGGCAAACGCATGCCTTGCAACTTGTGGTCACGTAAAAACATTCCAGCGCACGGGACCGCCTCCTGTGACTGACGCTTTTGTACCTCGTTGAAATAGAAAAAAACATATTATGCACGCTCTTTCCATCACCAACCTGCAAAAAACCTATGCCAGCGGACTACAAGCCCTGCAGGGCGTTGACTTGAATGTCGCCAGAGGCGAGTTCTTTGGTTTGCTGGGCCCCAATGGAGCGGGAAAAAGCACCACCATTGGCATCATCACCTCCCTTGTCACCAAAACCGCCGGCCAGGTCGAGGTGTTCGGGGTTGATATTGACCGCGATTTTGCTCGGGCAAAGCAACTTATCGGAGTTGTTCCCCAGGAGTACAACTTCTCCATCTTTGAAAAGGTAATGGACATCGTCACCCAACAGGCAGGCTATTACGGTCTGCCACGAGAGACGGCCCTCTCCAATGCCCAACGGTATCTCACTCAGCTGGGGCTCTGGGATAAACGAAACCGCCCGGCCAGGGAACTTTCCGGGGGAATGAAGCGAAGATTGATGATTGCACGAGGCCTGGTTCATGAGCCCGAATTACTGATCCTTGATGAGCCTACCGCCGGGGTGGATGTAGAGCTGAGGCGCGGTATGTGGGATTTCCTCCTGGAGCTGAACAACCGTGGAAAAACCATCATTCTCACCACCCACTACCTGGAAGAGGCTGAACAGCTCTGCAATACCATTGCTATCATAAACGATGGAAAAATCATTGAAAACAGCGACAAAAAAACACTGCTGAAAAAACTGGATCAGGAGACCTTCGTGTTTGAGACTGGACCGCTGAACGGTAAAAAGGTCCCCCAGCTTGCCGGTGCCACCTTTACCCCCATTGATGAGACCACCCTGGAAGTCATAAAATCAAAAGAACAGACCATGAATTCGGTTTTCAATCACCTTTCTGCCTGCAATATCTCGGTCGAGTCCATGCGCAACAAATCAAACCGCCTGGAAGAACTGTTCATGGAGCTGGTGGAACAATGAAAGCGAACCTGATATCCCTCAGCACAATCGCCAGAAAAGAGGTTATCCGGATCTTTCGCATCTGGGTACAGACCCTGGTGCCTCCGGTCATCACCATCACCCTGTATTTCATTATCTTCGGCAGCTTCATCGGCTCTCAGCTCAACGCGATCGAGGGATACAGCTATATGGCCTTTATCGCCCCCGGCCTGATCATGATGTCAATCATCACCAATTCGTATACCAATACCGTTTCCTCGTTTTTCAGCGCCAAGTTCCAACGAAACATCGAGGAACTGCTGGTAAGCCCGACCCCCAATTGGGTCATCATCTTCGGCTACGTGGCAGGCGGGATGGTGAGGGGGTTAAGTGTTGGTATGCTGGTCTCCCTAGTCAGCCTGTTCTTTATCAGGCTGCCGATCCACAGCATCTGGCACACCATGCTTTTCGGTCTGCTCACCAGCTTTGTCTTCTCTCTGGCAGGTATGATCAACGGGGTGTTTGCCCGGAAGTTCGACGATATCTCCATCATCCCCACCTTCGTCATCACTCCGCTGACATACCTGGGCGGCGTGTTTTACTCGTTAAGCCTTCTTCCCGGCTTCTGGCAGCAGGTATCCAAAGCCAATCCCATTGTCTATATGATCAACGGGTTTCGTTACGGCTTTTTAGGCATATCCGATATCAGCGTCACCACCGGACTAACCATGCTGCTTCTCTTTTCCGTGGCCCTTTTTGCTGCCAACATCTATTTGCTGAGGAAAGGAGTGGGGATCAGGACCTGAACGGAGCTCTTCCTCCTCCTGGCCTCTCCAATGCACAAGGCAAATGACACCACCCAAAGACCATGCTCAACTCATCAGGAAAACGCATCATTCTGGTCCGACACGGCGAAACTGAATGGAATCGACAGCAGCGTTTCCAGGGACGCAGCGACATACCCCTCAACCTGCAGGGCAAGGCTCAGGCTCGTGCTCTGGCACGGGCGTTAAAAAAGGAATCGATCACGGCGATTTATACCAGCCCTCTGGAACGTGCTGCTGCAACGGCATCCCATATCGCAGCATTTCATCCTGCCGCACCTCTGATCACAGCATCGGGCCTGGTGGAAATGAACCTGGGAGACTTTGAAGGGATGGAACTGCAGCAGTGGACGGCTCAATACTCGGATTTTCAAGAGGCGTGGAAAAACAAGCCGGCAGAATTAACCTTGCCGGGAGGCGAAAGCCTTAAAGAAGTTCAGCTGCGGGCGGTTGATACACTCAAACGGATTGCCGAGCCTTATGGACCTGGGAGTACCCTGCTGGTCTGCTCACATAATTTCGTCATCGCTACTCTCCTCTGCTTTGCCTCTACGACTCCGTTAAACCAATTTCGAACATTACGCCAGGATACAGCAGCCCTGAACATTCTCTCCATGGATGAAACCGGTTTTCAGGTGGAAAAGGTAAATGACCGCACGCACCTGCGACAGCTTTCTCCTCTTTAAGCAGCCGCAGGCACTGTCGCTTCTCTGCTTTCCGCGCGACGGAAACCGGAGGCCTGCGGTAATCCTCAAAGCATTTGAGCGAACGCTTTCCAGACCAT
This sequence comes from Desulfogranum aggregans, assembly GCF_055398265.1. Taxonomy (NCBI): domain Bacteria; kingdom Pseudomonadati; phylum Thermodesulfobacteriota; class Desulfobulbia; order Desulfobulbales; family Desulfobulbaceae; genus Desulfogranum; species Desulfogranum aggregans. Next base: position 3,164,871 of record NZ_AP042447.1, read on the forward strand.
GGCAGCAGATTCCTCCAGGTCGGAAGGACTGAAAACTTCCAGGTTCAATACCCCCTCAAATCCAGCAGCGCGGACCAGCTCCATCCATTGGTCAAGAAGGGCCTGCGGCAATGCAGAGAGGCTGAGGTGCTCTTCAGCGCCTTTCACTCCATGAAGATGAATTTCCCGGGTTACTTCCAGATACCGTAGCAGGGTTTCCGCCACATCCTCCCCGCCAAGCAGTAAATGGCCAACATCAAGGCAGAGGTCACAAAGGCCGCTTTGCAGAAGAGGTTCGAGAAATACAGGTGAATAGTTGATGTTTTCCACAAGCAACGACGGTGCACCGCCGAGATGACCGCGAAGGCTCTCCAACCCCGTCAGAGCCCGGCTGGTCCACGCCTCCCATCCATCGCCCTTACCCGGTAAAAAATAGTTGCCGGAAACCGGAACCAAGGTGGGCGGGGTAAAAGGAACATGGAGGACATAATGCGAGGGCTCCAGTGCTGCCATTCGCCCAAACAGCTCCCTGGTCAGCCGGATGGAGAATTCCCTTGTTTCTCTGTGGTTGGAAGCGATCTCCAGAGAGGTCGGCAGATGAACTGAAAAAGAAATGTTTGCCTCTTTCTTTATCTGCCCAAGGGCATCAATTTCTCCAGGCTCAGGAAAATTATGCAGCGTCGGCGTGTGAAAAAGTACGAGCTCGACATGATCCAGACCAGGGGCTAATTTCTGCACATTCTCCACCACGTCCTCTCCATAGACCATGGACGGCGCACCCAATTTGCACGCCAAGGCGGAGGTTGAGCGCTTCACAGCCCAAATCCCTTACCGCCTGTTGCTTTCATGGTACTCACAAGCCTCCTGCTTGATGGCTTTTCAGGACCCTTGATTGGCAGCAGCTTATCCGGCAATCCCGGAGTATTCATGCTCATGATGCGCGAAGAAGTTCATCCAATTCTCCTTTTCGGTCAAGGGCATAGAGATCATCACACCCTCCGATATGACGCTCATCGATGAAAATCTGCGGAACAGTTCTTAAGCCGTTGGCTTTTTCCACCAGTTTCTGTCGCTCTTGCTCGTCATCGGTCACATCCACCTCCTGGTAGGTAACACCCTTGCGATCTAAAAGGGCCTTGGCCTTGACGCAGTAAGGACAGCGTTCGCTCGTATAAATCTCTATGTTTGCCATACACTCCCTTCCTTTTCAGTATTTCTCTGAGTCTGTATTGGGCACAGGTTAAGTACTGGACACAAAAAGTCAAACACCGGTACGCCTGTTTGCCCCCGTTTGCATGCCACTCCACAGGGGTCCATTGATCCGGCTGCGACCCGTTGCCATTGGCCCGCTTTTACTCCTCAGTGCGCTCCCTGCCCATTGATTCCCTCCTTGCCAAGCAAAATTATTGCATATCTCCGGTGATGCCCCTATACTGCCGTGCACTATTCCACACAGCACACCCATTTTCCCTATACTCAGATTACGACCATGCCCCACCTGCCACATGATTTGGATACGCTCGCTGATTTTGCCGCCGTACTTGCACAGCGGGGTGGAGAAATAGCGCAGCAATGGTTTCGCGCCGACTACACCATTGACGTGAAAAAAGACAGTAGTCCCGTTACGATAGCGGACAGGACGGTCGAGGCAGAAATGCGGGAAAGCATTCTCCATTCCTATCCGCACCATGGCATTCTTGGAGAGGAGCACGGACAGGAAGCTGTCGATGCCGAATATGTCTGGGTCATTGACCCCATTGACGGCACCCGCAGTTTTATAACCGGTTCGCCGCTCTGGGGTACACTCGTTGCATTGCTGTATAAAGGACGACCGGTTGTGGGTGCGGTCGAGATTCCGGTATTGAAGGAGAGATGGCTCGCTACGGCAGAGCAGGGGTGCCATGCCAGCTCACCGCAAAAGGGGGCAGTAGAGAGTCGGGTGAGTGGCTGTAGCGAGCTTGCGTCAGCACAGTTTTACACCACCTCCATCAGATATTTTGACGAGCAGGACAAGCCGATGATTAACCTCTTGGCAAATACAACCGCCAATGCCCTTTTTGGCGGGGACTGCTATATTTATGGCTTGCTGGCCTCGGGCTACATAGATCTCGTGGTAGAATCCCAGCTCAAACCTTATGACTACCTGGCGCTGATCCCCATCATTGAAGAGGCCGGAGGAGTAATCACTGACTGGGAGGGCAGACCGCTATCACTGCAGTCTGACGGAAACCTTATTGCCGCATCAACCCACGAACTCCACGCCCAGACCCTTCAATTTATACGCAACCACAGGTAGCGTGCTTCAGTCTTCCAGCCCGGCTCTGCCCTTTACCCTACTTTCAGTTCGCTGTCAAAAACGTTTATTAAACGTCACACCGAGAAATATGCCGGTATCATAGGAGTCTTCCTGAATGGTCTCACCGTCTTGGTCTTCCAGTTTCAGCTCACCGCCAAATTCAAATCCACCAACAACACTAAGGTTTGCTTTGGGATCAAAAGTATAGGTGCCGGAGAGGAAAACAGGAAAGGAAGCGTCTTCTCCAACCCCACTCTCAAATGTCCCATCTTTATCCAGGCGAAAACGAAGCTTCTCATAGCGGCCGCCAATACCAAAACGCCACGTTTCGTTCGGCTGGTAACTCAGTGTCAACCCCGGCCCCACGGTAGCGCCAAGCCCCCGGCCTGTGGCAAGATTCCATTTATCAGTAATTTTCCAGTCAATAATCAGAATTGGGATAACAGTTGCCGAATCCTCCAATTGTGAGATCACGCCTATTCCTGGTCCGATGGTCAACCTGTCGCTGAAACGATAGGAAAACCCGCCGAGCACGCCTCCGGTCAACGTATCGTCAAAGTCAGCACCGCTTTCTCCGGTGGAGCGTATGGACGGTATCACAAAGGCCGTCCATCTGTTGTCTATCCCCGCCCGTATAGGGAGGCCAATAGACACCGTGTGGATATCTTCCCATGGATTAACTGAGGCCAAACCGCGATCACCGGAAAAGTCATAGCCATTATAGCTATAGCCGATCGAAAGCGAAACATTGTCCTGCCGGTCCCAGCTATACCCTGATCCGAGCTGAACGATGAACCGGGTTGCATCATAACTTCCGCCTTCATCGAGATCGGTGTCAAACTGGTACACGGCCCCGCCGCGGAGGAATGATGCCCACCCGCTTGAAGCACCCGCATATGGGGGCTGCACATCTTTATCCTGAGCAAAAAGAAGGCTGGGGAAGGCAATACCGATACAGAGAGCAAGACGCTTCAAAGAAAAGGCTGGGTTCATGAATGACCTCGATTATTCTGGAATTGAACAAAGTATTCCTGCCTGGTGGAACGCGCTGGCAGGAAATAGAGTGTTTCAGCAGGAGGTTGATGGAAAAATCGCTTAAAGAGTATACACCAGAGCAATTGTATATATCATCCTGCATCAGTGGGTGTGCATAAAGGATGAAACGCCCGGTAGAGGGGGGTACTGAGCCTGTTTTTTCCCCGCTTGCGGTCTTATCTCTCCATAGCAGACCATGGGAAACGGCCAGACTCTGTACTGTCACTGATTCCGGATCATGCCTCTTGTGCATCAATACGTGCTCTTTACCTGATTGCGATGTAAGATACCAAAGAAAACAGATAGTTTACAAGTAATCCCTCGTCACACGGCCTTAAAAAGAATGCTCTTTCTCATGGTATGGACTCCCTGACACAAGCTGCGCTCGGCGCAGCCGTAGGCCACGCCTGCTGGCAGCACCAATTGGGGCGAAAAGCCCTGGTGACCGGTACACTCCTTGGAACCCTGCCGGATCTTGATGTGGTGATCTACCCTGTGCTTGATGAGGTGCAACGACTCTACTGGCATCGGGGGGAATCACACTCTGTCTGGTTTTTGCTCCTCGGTTCCATCGCATTGGGTTGGCTGCTCAAACGATCCCGCACCTCACAACAGCTCACGCTCTATCAGGCGGTCACAGGAGTTTTTCTTATTCTCAGCACCCACGTCCTTATTGATCTGTTCAATGTATACGGCACCCAGCTGTTAGCCCCGCTTTCGCGGCAGAGTTTTTCGCTGAACAATATGTATATCATTGATCCCCTGTTCACCGCTCCTCTGCTCATTGGTACCATTGGCGCCTATGCTGTCAACAAAAAGACTGCGGCCCGCTGGATAAACCACCTCGGTTTACTCGCAGCCGTCGTCTATGCGGCCTGGTCTTTCACCGGCCAAGCTGTCGCTGATCAAAAATTCCGTGAGGCCCTGGCCGAGCTTGACTATGAGGTCGGCAGGCAGGTGACTTCGACCGGTCCACTCACTACCCTGCTCTGGCGGCACCTTGCCGAAACTCCGGAAGGATTTCTCCTGGGCTACTGGTCGTGGCTGGATGATGCCAACCGGGATATACGCTTCCAATTCATCCCCAGAAATGCCAAAGTGGTGGAGTCGGTGCGGTATTCGCGCCCCTTTGAAACGGTTACATGGTTTTCCAGGGGGTGGTGGTTTGCGGTGCAGAATGATCAGCAAACCGCCACAGTAGTTGATATACGGTTCACCGAAATACCCTCTGCCCCAGACCGGCCATACACCCAGTGGCAATGGCCTTTTGCCTGGACTTTTCGCTTAGATGCACAGAAGCAAACCACCCTCAAAAGTGCCCGCCCTGCAATGCCGGATCCGGCCAAAACCCTGGGCCTCCTCAACCGCAGGATTCAGGGGCGGGGCGGCTGGCTCACTCCAGTGGAATAAAAGGGCCGGTTCATCCTCCAGGGCGTTTTTCCGTAACACGACGCATGATCATTTTTTCAATTTCCACCACTATAAACACCGAAAAGGTAAAGCTGATCAGTCGTACCCAGTCTCCCACTGGAATTGCGGCAGTCCCAAAAAGGTTCTGGAACAGCGGAAGATAGGTAAACAACAGCTGCAGAAAGGTTATCGCGGTAACGGCCAGCAGCACTTGCCTATTGCCGGACAACCCTTCGCGGGAGAGCACGGACTCCTTAAGATACCGGGCGTTGAACAGGTAGAATATCTGAAAAAATATCAAAGTATTGACTGCTGTTGTGCGGGCCATCTCCAGCGTTTCACCATGGTAACGATCCCAGAGGAAGAGGCCAAGGGTCCCCATAACCATTATCGCAGAAATAAAGACTATTCGCCAGGAGAGGAATTGCGTCAGCAACGGTTCCTCAGGGGAACGTGGAGGTCGGAGCATGACGTCCCCTTCCGGTGGTTCAAACGCCAGTGAAAGCCCGAGCGTAACCGCGGTAACCATATTGACCCAGAGGATTTGCAAGGGGGTAATCGGCAGGGAAATCCCCATCATCACCGAGGCAATGATAATTCCGGCCTGAGCACCATTGGTCGGCAGGATAAATGCCAATGTTTTTCGGATGTTGTCGTATACGGTTCGCCCCTCTTCAACGGCATGGACGATGGAGGCGAAATTGTCGTCGGCAAGTACCATCTCGGCTGCTTCTTTGGCTGCCTCGGTTCCCTTCAACCCCATGGCTACGCCGACATCCGCCCGTTTGAGTGCCGGCGCGTCGTTTATTCCGTCACCAGTCATGGCCGTTACCTGGCCACCGGCCTGCAATGCGGTCACCAGGCGGAGTTTGTGTTCCGGGCTGACCCTGGCGAAAATATTGGTTTTCTGGACGATGAACTCCAGCTGATCGTCATCCATGGTTTCAAGCTCCTGCCCGGTAATCGCCTTTGCCGTCACATCCAGCCCAATCTGTTCCCCTATTGCGGTGGCTGTGAGCGCATGATCGCCGGTAATCATTTTCACCTTGATCCCTGCTTCCAGACAGCTTTGCACCGCAGCAACGGCTTCATCCCGCGGCGGATCGATGATACCAAAAACACCGAGCAGGATCATTCCACTCTGGACGTCCTCCATTGCAAGCGTCTGCTTGTCTCCGACATCAAGTGCTGCTACTGCCAGAGTACGCTGGCCCTTAGCGGCAACGGCTTCAATCTGCTCCCTCCAGAAATCATGATCAACGGGGGAGACACCATCCAGGTGGCGTTGCCCGGTGCACATATCCAGAACCCGTTCCGGTGCTCCCTTGAGGTAAATACGGCTATGGTCGTCGGAAACACGGTGGAGTGTGGCCATAAACTTATGATCAGATTCAAACGGGATAACATCGTTTCTGGGCAGCGCCTTATCACACTGCTGTACATCCAACCCCGCCTTGAGCGCCAGGGTGATTAGGGCGCCATCAGTCGGATCCCCCTGTACGCTCCACATCCCTTCCTTTTCCGATATGGAGCCATCGTTGCACAGTAGACCGGCCCGGGCAAGCTCAACCAGCATCTGGTCGTCGTCCGGTTCTATTTTTTCCCCTTCAACATGAAAAGCGCCTTGTGGACGGTAGCCCGCACCATCAACATCATAGGTTTGATCGGCGCGCAAAACAGTGGTCACGGTCATTTCATTGCGCGTGAGCGTCCCTGTTTTATCCGAGCAGATTACCGTTACCGAGCCAAGGGTTTCAACTGCGGGCAACCTGCGAATAATGGCCTTTTTACGCGCCATCCGCTGTACCCCCAGAGCAAGGGTTATGGTGATGATTGCCGGCAACCCTTCAGGAATAGCGGCAACAGCCAGGGCTACGGCAGCAAAAAACAGCTCGGTAAAGGAGTAGTCGCGGAGCGCCAGGCCAAAAGCCATGGTGGCGACAGCGAGAATCAAGATGGCCCCGGTCAACCATTTGCTGAATTCATCCATGCGCTGGGTCAACCTGGTTTTTAACGTTTCCACACCGGCAAGCATGGTGCTGACCTTGCCGATCTCGCTCGATTCACCCGTTGCCACCACAACTCCCCGACCTTGACCAAAGCTCACCATTGTTCCCGAGAAAACCATGCATCGGCGATCACCCAATGGCGCGTCAGCTGCCACAGACTCAATGGATTTATCAACTGGTACCGACTCGCCGGTGAGCAGTGCCTCTTCAACGCGTAGGTCTTTTGACTGGAGCAGACGCATATCCGCCGGCACTTTATCTCCAGACTGGAGAAAAACAACATCTCCGGGCACCAGGTCTTCAACCTGCACCGACACCTTGCTCCCGTTGCGAAGAACCAGGGCTTCGTAACTGAGGATTTTACGGATGGCATCAACAGCTTCTTCGGCTTTTCCCTCCTGCATAAAACCGATGACTGCATTAATGAACACCACACCGATGATGACGCCGGCGTCAACCCAGTCGGCAAGGAGGGCAGTAAACACAGCAGCGCCAAGCAGCACGTAAATCAGCACATTATTAAACTGGCTGAGAAACTGAATCAGCCGACTCCGCCGTGGAGGAGCAGGTAACAGGTTGGGGCCATACCGGTGTCTTCTGTCTGCCACCTCATCATCGGTCAGGCCCGTGGCTGAAGCAGCTAACGTATCAAGGACTTTTGCAGCTGGAATTGCGTGCCAGATCAGTTGAGCATGCGCTCTGTCATTTTCGCTAGGGGGTGAGGCCATGGGATCATACCGTTGATAAGGTCAAGAGTGGAAATCAGCGCCTTTCAATGCTACAAGAGAGCTATCGGACAGTAACCGACATGCCCCTATCTCAGTGAAAAACAGTACCATTGTAGGACGGAACTTTCAATTTCCGCTTTTACTAATCCCTTCAACCATACTGCGGTTTCGCCTCACGGCTGATAAGGAAAGGCCTGCTGGCATGCTCCAACCCCTTACATCTTCAACTCGTAGAGAAAGAGGTACCATTCATTTTGCCCATCAGCACGACCACCTTTGCAACATATGGTTTTGTTCTTTTATTTCGTCAGTTTTCTCTGATGATGGAGGAGGACTAATGAGCCGATACGGCAGGTCGGTAAAGGACGGCGGACTGGTGGGCAGCCCGGTGGGGCGTTGTCGAAAGGGACGACTGTAGAAACGTAATGAACTTGCCGTTGTTATCAGTAAAGAGCAACTCACACTGGTTCGCCACCCATAAAATCAAGCAGGCGGCGCCTCCCGCTCCCGCTCACACCATCGGGCATACCATTTCGTACCACGGCAATGTCTCTATTCATTTTTTCAGCATTGATGCACCTGAGCTAACGGAGAAAACAGGGAGTTTCTTATCAACGGGAAGGTGTCTGTTCCTCCAGCGTTGGGAAAGGTGAAGGATTAAAGGGTGAATTGAGTCCATTCACAGATGATCACGCTTCAAGCACCTCGCTTTTCCGGAACAATTTGCGCCATACCCTTCTCAGAAGTAAGTATGGCCAAAGGAAGCTGACCAGGAATACGGCAAGGGTAACAAATTTACCCGACTCGATGCCCTGGTTTTGCAATAGCATCGCTGCCTTTTTTCTCAAATCAGTCTGTAAAAGAAATGTAGCGTAGGCAAAAGTAATAAAAACGTAAAGAATGACTGTTTCCATCGTGTTTTTTGGGTACATGGTAGATTGTGTTGAATAACGGTAATCGAATTGCTGTTCATCCTTACCGTATTGTGAGTGACGTCAACTGTTCCTTACTTCTCACGCAGCAAAACCAACGTTATGTTTACACAGGTACTTTTGGGTACCTTGATGAACGAAAAATTTCATTCAATAGCAATTAAATACAGACACCTGGCATGCAAAAAATGTCCACAAAGCGTATATTTAGTATGCTTGAATAATTTTCTGCGCATAATGATCAGGTTGGGTAAAAAAGCCATAATGAAAGAGGGCCGTGTAATTACAATTACCGTATCGATTTTTAATTTCGCTTTTGAAATTAATCGAGATGGAGACTCACACTCACGAGAAGGTCTATTGCACAGGAAGGTCAGACATGTATTTTTTTGATCCTGCGACATTTTGTAGATTGCCTACCTCCTCATTTACCCATCTTGTCTGGACTTTACGCTCCTTGCTGCCCCCTTATTTATGCAATATTTACACCACTTTCTGAAATTAACTAGAACTCTACCCAAAGCACTTTTCCAAATATTTGCTTCGGCAACAGCGGTTACAACGAGTGCTCGTTTTGACGCAACGGAAGGATCGGTACATTGTGTAAATATGAAAGGGGAGTATTAATTCTGTGATCTGTTTTTTTAATTTATGGATCTGAAAAAAAGAGATTGAAGTTTAAGGCGCCCTCTTCTTGCGCAGCATCAACCGGTTGCAATTTCAGAGATGTTCTTTTTCTCTACTGCAAACAGTTAGCTGCTGAATAACGCTCGCTCGTCGTGAAGTTTGAAATGCATTTGCAAAGCGGCTGATTCGCTGCTTTCACCTCTTGAACGCAACAGGGGGAGGTAACACGGACACAACTCGATTGAAACCAGAGCAGGAACCTTTTAAGTGGATGGATGAAACGGAAGTTTCGACTTAGAGACAGCCCTACAGATTGTGCAAGAGCAGAGCGGAAAACGTATATTGCGGCATATACAAAAAGAAAAAGCCTTGTAATCATTAAAGATTACAAGGCTTTTATGTGAATGGTGCCGAAGGCGAGAGTCGAACAGGAGTTTACCGCTACCGCTTCACTTAACCAGCTAAAAGTATACAAGTACGAGTATATAGAGCTACAGCTCCTGTAAGACCCCATCTTTTATCTGCCATCCAAATGCTTTGGCGATATGCGCCTGTAAATCATCCGGCTCCTCCAGCATTCTCACCGCTTTTCGTTTTTTGGGCATCCACAGAAGGCACGAGTGCAGGTTGCGCATGCTCTGCATTGCCTTTTTTGCGGTGATATCAAGATCAGCTCTCCGTAATTGTAATTCAATGAGACGAAGTAATGTGAGCGCCACCACGCACGTAAAGATGTGGCATCTGATTTTGCTGTCCGTCCAATGGCGTATTGGTCGCAGGCATACCTGCTCTTCATCTTTTGTCAGGCGAAAACCATCTTCCACTGCCCATCGGTCAAGGCTGGCTTGAACAATCTCTTCTGTGGGCCACTCGCCAAGATCCGTGATGAGAATATTTTTGCCGAACTTGTCGATATATCGGCTTATTTTGTAGTGATTCTTCCTGAAGTTTAACTCCAGGCAACCATTGATATCAGATATTTCCACCTTGTACAGGTCTGGTGGCAGGTGGAGCTCGAGGCATTTATCGGTGTATCGTTTCTGTATGCATGAGGCCTTTCGCCATTGCGGCGCCTGACTGTTCACCTTGCGCTGAACAGCAAACAGAAAATCCTGCAGCTGGATCAGTTTCTTTTCAAAACCATACCGCTGTTTTGTTGCCGTCAGTGGATTGTAGGTGACGACCACTGTGCGATCCTGTCCCCAATAGCTGCCCTTGGTCCGCCATGCCAGCAGCAGGTCGTCTTTTCGTCCTTTTCTTGCCAGTTCTTTGTTTTTACGTGTGTCAACAGGTTCAAATTGTTTCAACGGTACGTGAATCAGCTCTTTGCTGAAATACGTCGAGTAGGTCGTTATGAAATGAACATGCTCTCTCGCGTCAATGGCAGATATATTTTCTTCGCTATTGATTCCTTTATCAAAAACAATCGTCAACTCAGCTTGTTGTTGAGCCCCTTCTTCCATGGCTTCAAAGACATCATCCACCATCTGGAGAAAGACCTTTGAATCATGCCTGTTCCCTTCGTACTCTTTGTAAAAAAACGGGAGGCGTTTATCGCGGCTGACGAGGAGTGCCAGGCCGACTTGGCGCAACCAGTTACGCCCCTCCTTACTCTTTCCTCGCTGCGCCAACTCCGAATCCGTATCACTGGCCATAAAAGTGTAGAAGTTGGTCGTATCGAAAAGAAAGCAGTCTGATCCGGGAGGCTCCAGCTGGTTGACGCGGTTAAAAAACTCTTGAGCCATGGCCTGCAGGTGTCCTTCTTCAACTTTCTCCCATTTGCGCCAGAACATCTGCGAGTTGAGCTGATCGGTCTGTACTGGCCGAATGTGCTGAACAGCAGTTTGCTTGTACCACTCAGGCAGCGCTCTTTTGGAGCAGGCAGCGATCATGCGATTATAGACTGCATACACAAAATATTCGCCAACGGTCGGTTTGCCGTTTTCTCTCTTCTGGGGAACGACTGCATCGACCAGCCCAGCTAAGTCGATCTGTTTTTCTACCAAATTTGCAAGCCACAGAGCCCCATACTCTTGGACCTGGAGCCTGCTCGGAATGCCTGCTTTTCCCTGCGCCATTTCCAGTATACGCTCTGGAGACCCCAGGTACACTTGATTGATGACCTTGGGTTTCCCGTCGACCCTTGCCATTTCTCGGACGTAGTAATAGGGTCTGCCATTTTTCGTTTTCTTGTGTAAATGTGCCATGTTGGCATTGTACCAATTAGGTCTTACAAGTTCAAGACAAAAAAGGCGAACTTTCTGTTTTTTCATGATTTTTTAATTGGGGAGATTTGAAAAAGGCGGGGTCTTACGTGAAAGAGCGATGCAACATGCTGATATTATATGAATTTTCTTCGAAAAAGGTCGTTAAATGTTAAACTCCTGTCGAACTCGCACGACCGTGGGCCACTACCCCCTCAAGGTGCGCACGCATATTTCGCTAACTACCTAAAATTACATAACTATTTATTTTCACTAAAGAAAACACCTTAGACAGTATTCCCCAATTTTACCCAATATCGCCATATATAGACAATGGATCGTAGCCAAATCGTAGCGAGAACCAAGTGAGCAATCAATATAAATTGTTCGGTAAAGAGCTAATATTGAGTTCTTCAATTTGTCTGTTTCCAAATTGATCTTCGATAAATAATTTGAGTATAATATCCCCACTTACAACGTTATCGTTATATTTCGTAATGGCAAGATTTCTCACCATGCTTAAAAAAGCATGGTCATATTTGTCTATAGACTCACCCTCGAAAATCTTCCCACCAAGGGTAACCACTTCCTTGAATATTGAATCTGCAATTAGCTCACCAGGGATTGGCTTATCTTCTCCAAAAGTAATCCCAAATAACTCTATTTTTTCTGTCGAGTTAGCTTCGACTTTCCGCAATAATTTATCGAAGCTGATTTTATATGATTTGTCTTTGTAACCAGATATATTGATAACTGCTCCTGTTATTGTGGTGTCTCTGTTTCCATTATTTGAAATTAAAATAGTTAATGGGACTCTAATTTTGAATTTCCTAAAACTATTCTCAAAATTCTTTTTTGCTTCACTGACCTTTTCGTTGTTCACCTCATAACTCAACAACTCACTTTGAGGAAATTTACTAACTAGCTCTGCAATTATGCTGTTTATATATTTTATGGCTGGCTCAGCCATACAATTGCTATCGCTTTGGGCATTATCGCAATAATACACTATTTTATTTGGCTGAAAGCTGACGTTTAAAATAACTCTATTCTGATATAAGGAATAAAGGAATTGAGCGAGGACTACTATCCCTGCAACAATTGTTGCGATTCCTGCCCATAACCCAATTTTCTTTAAACTACCTTGGTTATCCTCTGGCATCTTATCTCCTAAAGTTATCCACATTGACACCACATAGTGGCCATGCTATCTTATTAATATAATTAACCTATTCAAATAAAAGCTGCAAGTTGACTTGATTACTGAATAGGTTACAAGTACCAATTGCAGCTTTTATTTTCAAAAACAATGTCATTATTCACAAAAAGAAAAAAATTCCAAGGGAAAGCTCCTGCGGAGAAAGACTTAAAAATCGAAGTCAAAATTGCTGTTAGAGACTTTAGTGAGTCTTATGTCTCAGACAAAACAAGAATTTTTGAGATAGAAAAAAGCCAAAAACTTAAATCCACGACAGACGCTGAAATCAAAGATTTAAGAAATGAGGTTGGGGATATTTTAACTGATCTTTATGAAGAAGCTACAGAGTACATTGAAGAGTCAAAAGATCTGACTGACGGATACCACGCTGAGAAAAGGAAGGAAGAGGCTCAGTCTAGCCAAAAATTGAGCTGATAATTAGGAAGATAAGAGCCCCACTATCCTAAAATCGTAGCCAAATCGTATGCAAATGGATAGTGTACTAAAAAGAAAACAGCTACCTACATTACGTAAGTAGCTGTTTTTATTGAATGGTGCCGAAGGCGAGAGTCGAACTCGCACGACCGTGGGCCACTACCCCCTCAAGATAGCGTGTCTACCAATTCCACCACTTCGGCACGTTATTTTATTGCTGTTTTTATTGCTGTTCTGTCTGCTCCTGATTAGCTGGCATTTCAGTTGGAGCAGTTTGTTCCCCGGCACCTTCCTCGGGCATGGGAACAGTCACCTGCTCAGTGGAGAGCGGTACCACTGTTTCCTCTACAGGAGCGGGAGCGGCTACATCTTTCATTACCGAGCTGGTACTTTTATTGACGGAAACATACGCCAAAGAAACCGATGTTGCCATAAAAATAATGGCTGAAAGCGTTGTAATTTTATTCAACAACGGGATAGGCCCTTCAGTACCAAAGAGGGATTGGTTTGAGCCGCCGAACGTTGCACCTATATCTGCACCTTTACCGTGCTGCAACAGCACAATACCGATGAGAAAAAAGCATACAACTACATGGATGATGATGAGTATCGTTGTCATATAAAATTAATAATCCGAGCAAAGGACTCGAATTGCAATGCTGCTCCGCCCACCAGCGCACCATCTATATCAGGCTGCGCCATAAGGGCATCAATGTTATTTGGCTTAACCGAGCCACCATACAATATCCTTACCCCCTGGGCAACATCTTTTTCATATTTTTCCTGCAGCAGCTGGCGTACAAAGGCATGGACCTCCTGCGCCTGCTCTTTGGAGGCCGTTTTGCCGGTACCGATTGCCCAGACCGGCTCATAGGCGAGTACAATCTCGCTTACCATTGCCGGCGTACACTCTTCCAACCCTTTGACGATTTGAGATTCGAGTACCGCAAAGGTGCTCTCCTGCTCCCGCTCTTCCAGGGTCTCCCCTATACAGAGGACCGGGGTGAGTCCGTAGGCAAGGGCTCCTTTAACCCGCAGGTTGATCATATCGTTTGTTTCATGAAAGATCTGCCTTCGTTCAGAGTGACCGATTATGGCCATGGTCGCACCCACATCCTGCAGCATAGGCGGTGATATCTCGCCGGTAAAGGCCCCCTCCTTCTCCCAGGCCACGTTCTGGGCAGCAACCTTCAGCGGTGTTGCAGCAACCGCCTTGACCACCGCTGCAAGAGCAGTAAATGGTGGAGCAATCATCACCTCCCTATCCTCGCAACCAGCTGCGACTTCTGCCAGCCTGGCCGCGAGCCCGGCCGCCTCCTCTACAGACAGATGCATCTTCCAATTGCCAGCGATCAAGGGCTTTCTCACCATACTCTGCTCCTTTGCACGTAAAGATTACACGGGGATAACATTCTTTTCCTCAACTCTCCAAAGCCACAACTCCTGGAAGCTTTTTGCCCTCCATCAGCATGAGAAAGGCTCCGCCGCCGGTAGACATGTAGGAGATGTTGGCAGCTTCACCGGATTGTTTAATTGCTGCATTGGAATCTCCCCCGCCGGTAACACTCAGGGCATGAGACATGGCGACAGCATGGGCAATAGCCATGGTGCCCCTGGAAAAGGCATCCATCTCAAAGGCACCCATGGGACCGTTCCAGACAATGGTTTTGGCATCGGCGAGCACTTCCTTAAAACAGAGAACCGAGGCCGGACCGATGTCAAGCGCCATCCAATCCCCGGGAATATCCTGAATGGTCACCTGCTTGCTTACGGCATCCGGGGCGAAAGCATCGGCAGCGACCACATCCACCGGCAGGTACACCTTGACCCCCTTGTCCCGTGCCGTTTCCAGCAGGGCACGAGCGGTTTCCAGTAGATCATCCTCGACTTTTGAAACGCCCACTCCATAGCCAAGACTTTTAAGAAAGGTATTGGCCATGGCTCCGCCAAGAATGAGCTGATCCACCCGCTCCAACATATTTTCCAGGGCTTCGAGCTTCCCCGAAACTTTTGCGCCGCCGACAATGGCAACAAATGGTCTCTGGGGTGCAGCGCACGACCGGTGAAAATAATCAAGCTCGCGTTGCAGCAGCAGGCCTGGTGCCTTTTCGCTCATACACCGGGCAACGCCTACCACCGAAGCATGCGCCCGATGGGAGACTGCAAAGGCATCATTGATATAGACATCCGCTAATCGAGCCAGTTTCTCAGAAAAAGCAGGTTCATTTTCTGTTTCCTGCGGATGGAATCGCAGGTTTTCCAACATAACCACCTCGCCGGATTGCATTGCCGCAACGAGCGTTTCAACTTCCTCACCAATGCAGTCCGGGGCCAGACGGACCGGCTTGCCAAGGATGCTCTCCAGATAGCTGGCAATCGGTGCCAAGGAGTACTGTTCCACCCGTTGACCTCCTGGCCGCCCCATGTGACTGCACAGGATGACTTTTGCCTCCTTCTCCACCAGGTATTCAATGGTAGGCAATGCCATCTGAATGCGGAGGTCGTCGCTGACTTTTCCTGCGTCATCCATGGGCACATTAAAATCAACCCTTACCAGTACCCTTTTATCGGTAACGTCCATTTCCCGAAGTGTTTTCACAGTCTCCTCCCGGCCTTTCGGTTAAATCAATCTGCATAAGGATCGCATCCTCCACGGGGTCCCTGTAATAGCCGGGTCGTAACCCGCTGACTGCAAACCCCTGCCGTCTGTACAACCGTTGTGCGGAATCATTGGAAGCTCTCACCTCCAAAAAACAGCGGGTAATGCCTCTGGCGACAAGCAGTCGAAGACCCTCTGCCAGCAATGCGCTGCCACGCCCTTCTCGCTGACGCCCAACTGCCACACCGATGCGCAGCAATTCCGCCTCCGGGGGCATCATCCGAAAAAAGGCATACCCGTAAACGTCTTCTTCCTCAGCAGCAACTACCCCTATGCTGGCGCTGCACTGGAGTTCTCCAGCAATCTGATTTGCATTCCATGGGGTGTGCAGCACCTGGTCTTCGATCGCCTGTACAGCGACCAGATCAGACTCACCAATCAGGCGTATGTTCACACCATTTTTTCCGCCACCGAAACGGTCAGGTCGCCCAGCATGTTGGTGTAGCTGCCCAGCTCATTGTCATACCAGCCATAGATAACCGCCTGGGTCACCGGCACCTGCAGTACCGGCGGAACTTCCCCCTGCTTGAAAGTAAGCCCTTTCACATGCTGGAGATTGACATTGATGGAAGCGGTGCGGGTATGGATCTCGGTGGATTCGATGACGGCCGCCGCCTGTGGAATACCCACGATGTCAGACGAGACGTTCTGCTCGACCGAGTGAACCAGGTAAGGGGTGTTTTCGGCATATTCCCGGTACACGTCATTGATCAGCCCCCTCTTGATCGGCCCTTCCAGTTCGTCCTGAAAATTGAGCACCAACACGATGAGAGAGCCGGTGGAGGTAGGTATCCTGACCGATTCAGCAATAAATCCGATATTCTTCATCTCCGGGATGACCAGGCCAAGTGCCTTGGCGGCGCCCGTGGTGGTCAAAATGATATTGTTGAAGATGGACCTGTTTTTCCGAAGGTCCGATGCTCCGGCAGCAGGCATCCGGTCCAGGACCTGCTGGCTGCCGGTAGCGGCATGGACGGTCACCATAGAGGCCGACAAAATTCGCTCTGCACCGAAATGATCGAGCAACGGTTTCATCATGTAGGAGAGACAGGTGGTGGTACAGGAAGCGGCTGAGACAACGGCATGCTTGCCCGGATCATACTCATCGTCATTGATCCCCATGACGGTGGTGATGGCATCCTCAGGCATTTCCAGGCCCTTTGCCTGGATTTTAAACGGTGCCGACAACAGTACCTTTTCTGCACCGGCCTGCAGATGCCCGCGAAGAGCCCCCCTGCCTTCATTAGGATCGGCGGTCGGGTCCTTGAACACACCGGTAGTATCCACTACCAGTCGGACGTCATTGGCTTTCCAGTCAATATCTTTGGGATTTCTTGCTTCCCGCAGGATGGTGACCGGCACCCCATTAATGGTCATGGTTCCCGTAGCGTCGTTGAGGTTCTCAATCACCCGCCCGCCTCTGTGACCGTGCAGGTACATACTCAACCGACCATAGCTGGAATCTTTCTCAATGGATGCAGCAATATCTTCCAGCCCAGAACCAACGTTTCGTCCGAGATTGACAACAACTTCAGAAAAATGCTGGCGTGAAACATGATGCCAGAGTGATAACTTTCCGATTCTGCCCAGGCCATTGAGTCCAAGCTTCATGGGTGTGCTCTCCTTTTACAATTACTTTAGGTTGCTGACCAGGCGTTACCCCACGCCTGGTGAAATGATCTAGTTCCGTTGCCGGAAGGAGTATAGTCGAAAAAACAACTCTCTGAAAGAGAGAACCTGAGAAAAAAACCCAGGCTTTCAATATCATGCCTTCCTCCCTGCGAAATTCTCCCTGGTGGGCAACGAATAGGGTTGCACTGCATGCCAATGCACTGTAGGCATAGTTTCCAGGCCTCACATCCCTTGTTATTATCAGCCACTCTGTGCAGACAATGCAGCTACCTCCGATTCGGTCCAACGGGACCCTCATCAAACGCTATAAACGATTTCTTGCCGACATACGCCTGCCGGACGAGAACGTCATCACCGTTCACTGTCCCAATAGCGGCGCCATGCTCGGCTGTTCGGCACCAGGGAGCCCGGTGGTTATTTCACGCTCCGACAACCCGAAAAGAAAATACCCATGGACCCTGGAAATGGTGCAGCAAAACGGCATATGGATCGGGGTCAATACGTCGATGACCAATAAGCTGGTGCACGAGGCCCTGCTCAATGGCACCATCGCCAACTTTGGTCAACTGACCGCGATAATGCCGGAAAAAAAGGTCTCGCAGCGAAGCCGTCTGGATTTTCTGCTGACATCGGTACAGCGGGAGACATACCTGGAGGTGAAGAACTGTTCGCTGGCGGAAGATGGTACGGCTCTGTTTCCTGACGCGGTAACCGCCCGCGGGACCAAGCATCTGCAAGAGCTGATGGAATTGCGGGACAAAGGTTTTGCCGCTGCGGTGCTGTTCTGTATTCAGCGGAGCGATGCAGATCGTTTCAGCCCGGCAACAGACATCGATCCGGTGTATGCCGCCACATTATGCACAGCGGCTGGGGCTGGGGTGGAGGTAGTAGCCTACCAGGCAGAGATTACACCAACGGAGATCACTATCCGGCGCGAGGTACCGGTCGTTCTCCCCTCTCTTGGTGCGCCATAACCGGCTGAAAGCACCGAGGGAAAAAGGTAAGGCCAACGATGCGTAGACGCTTAAAGTGCCGGAAACCGGGAATATTGCACTTCACCGGCCACCATAGTCAACATGGCACGTCCCTGCATGACCCGGTCGATAAAGGGGGAATTCTTGCTTTTTGAAACCACCTGTTCTCTGGTGTAGGTAAAGGTAAGGTTCGGATCAATGATGGTAATATCAGCGACCTTGCCCGGAGAGAGGCTCCCGCCCTCCACCCCGAGAATACGCGCCGGGCTGACGGCCATAAGCTCAACCAGCCGATCCACGCCGAACATCCCCCGACGAACCAAATCCAGGGTAAGCGGCAGCGCGGTTTCCAACCCAATGATCCCGAACGCAGCTGCATCAAACTCTGTCTCCTTCTCCAGGATGGAGTGAGGGGCATGATCGGTGGCAATGGCGTCGAGGGTTCCATCCTGCAAGCCGCAGATAACGGCATCGCGATCGGCCTCACTGCGTAGAGGCGGGTTCATTTTAGCGTTGGTGTCATACCCGGTCACAGCCTCGTCGGTTAAGGTAAAATAGTGCGGGGCCGTCTCAGCGGTCACCCGTACCCCGCGCGCCTTGGCTGCGCGGATCAACTCGACAGACATCGCCGTACTCACGTGGGCAATGTGTACCCGCCTACCGGTAAATTCCGCCAGGGCGATGTCCCGATACACCATCACCGCCTCAGCGGCCACCGGAATCCCCTTCAGTCCCAGCCTGGTGGACACCTCTCCTTCATTCATCACGCCGGTGCTCAGTGCTGGGTCCTCACAATGGGCAATCACTGCCAGGTCAAAATCACTGGCATATTCCAAGGCACGTCGCATGAGCTGGCTGTCCCGCACCGGCAAGCCGTCGTCTGTGACCGCCACTGCGCCGGCATCGCGCAGATCACCAAACTCTGCCAGTTCCATGCCGGCGCTGCCTTTACTGATGGTCCCCACCGGATAGACGCGGGCTGCAGCTCCCCTGGCCTTAGCCGCAATCATGGCACAAACTGCCGGATTATCGTTCACCGGCTGGGTGTTGGGCATGCAGGCAACCGCAGTGAACCCGCCGCTTGCAGCTGCCAGTGTTCCCGAACGAATATCTTCCTTGTACTCTTGTCCCGGCTCGCGAAGATGGGTGTGCATGTCAATCAATCCGGGGACGACCAGACACCCGTCGGCATCAATGACTGTTGTTTCGTCATTCATGGACTCTGTCGGTGGACATATCAGCCCCTCTTTGATCAGCAGCGTTCCCTGGTGATCAAAACCATTGACCGGATCAATTATCCGACCGTTTTCTATTCTCCATGATCTATCCATCAGCCCTTCATATTGGCATGTTTTTGTATCCTGCCCTGGAAAGCTACCGGTCAACCGTTGCCCATGACCAAATACAGCATGGCCATGCGAACAGCTACCCCGTTGGTAACCTGGTTTAATATGACCGATTGGGAGGAATCCGCCACCTCAGGCATCAATTCCACCCCCCTGTTGACCGGCCCGGGATGCATCACCAGGGCGTCAGGCTTAGCCAGGGTCATTATCTCTCTGTTAATTCCGTACTTGCGGGCATACTCACGGAAGGAAGGCAGCAGCGGATCATTCTGCCGTTCTTTCTGAATCCTGAGCGTCATTACCACATCTGCATCGCTTACCACCTCCTCCAAAGACGAGCAGACCCTGGCCCCCAGTTGCTCCAGTCCCTTGGGAATAAGGGTAGCCGGTCCATAGACATGGACTTCCGACCCCATGGTGGTAAACCCTTCAATGGCCGAGTGGGCGACCCGGCTATGCACTATATCGCCAATGATTGCAATTTTCAGGTCATTGAGGCGGTGTTTATGTTCCTTGACCGTCATCATATCCAGCAACCCCTGCGAGGGATGTTCATGCGCTCCGTCGCCAGCGTTGATGACCGCTGCATCCACATAACGCGCCAGCATGTGAGGCGCACCGGAGAAGGAGTGCCGTATGATAATGATATCCGGATGCATGGCTGAGATATTGCGTGCGGTATCGATCAGTGTTTCTCCTTTGGTGGTACTGCTGGTCGAGGGGGAAATATTGAAGGTATCGGCACTCATGCGCTTGGCAGCGATCTCAAAGGAAAGGCGGGTTCGGGTCGAGGGCTCATGAAAAAGGTTGATGACCGTATGCCCTCTAAGGGTCGGGACCTTTTTAATGGGTCGGGCCGAAATTTCCTTAAACGACTCTGCCGTAGTGAGAATGTGTTCGATGTCTTCCCTTGAGAGTTCGTCTATACCGAGAATGTGACGATGCGGGAAAAAGTATCCGGTACCCATGCCGATCTCCTGCATTCAGTGGATGATATCCCCAAACCTGCCCCAGCGGATAGAAGCGAGCCGGTCAAAGGAAAGCAAAGGTTTCTGCACGTCCCAGGACCAGTATATGAGAAAAGCCTTTCCGCGCACCGCTTCCAGGTCGACGAATCCCCAGAAACGCCCATCATAGGAATTGTCCCGGTTATCGCCCATTACCAGTAACTTGCCGGGAGGAACGGTTACCGGCCCGAAATTGTCGCGCGGCCCTTTATCCGCTGACAAAACATTGACATCACGAAACACCCCATGCTCGTCCACAAACGGCTTGCCGTTAATGAATACTTTTTTATTGCGTATGGCAACAGTATCTCCTGCTACCCCTATGACCCTTTTTATATAGTCAAGCTTAGGATCCTTAGGGTACTTAAAAACAATAATATCATTAGTTTCTGGCTCTTTGACAGGTACAAGCACCTTGCCGGTGAACGGCACCTTCACTCCATAGATAAATTTATTTACCAGAATATGGTCACCAATTTGCAAAGTGGGCAACATTGAACCGGATGGTATCTTAAATGCCTGAACAATAAATGTGCGGATGAAAAGTGCCAAAATTATGGCGATGATGATGGCTTCAAGGTTTTCACGCAACCCTGATTTTTTTTTCTTGTCTTTTGTGTTCGCCACGAATGGTGCCTTTAGGTAAGAGAAGTGGAGGTAAAATCACGGCAAAACTACCTCAACCCCTGGTAAAATACAAGCAGGATTTCCAGGCCTTGTGCCTGCCGCGCCCTAACAACATAAATTCAATTACTTAACCGGAGGATTTACACAGTTAAAATGGGTATTGATAGGCTATCTCCTTGTTTTTTTTTACAGAAAAACATAAAAATCAAGGGGGTGCGCTTGACAAAGCAGTTTCTTTGTGTGCTAATTATTAAGGGATAATAAAAAAATCGCCTTTTACCGTTAATTCAAGCTCATGTCTCAACCCTTCTCAAGAGAAAATCATGGCTAAGAAAGACCAGCTAATAACGGGTGTCGATATAGGCTCCCACGCCGTTAAAGTCTGTCAGCTGCAACACACAGGCAAAGGCTACAAACTTCTTGCCGTCGGCAGCACTGCCCTTCCTCCAGGAGTGGTGGAGGACGGTGTCCTCCAGGAACCAGACGAGGTGGGCAAGGCCATATCCGCCCTGTTCAAGAACCTCAAGATCAAAAATACTAAAGTTGGCATATCTATATCCGGCTATTCTGTCATTGTAAAAAAGATCAACCTCGAATACATGACCGATGAGGAACTGAGCGAGTATATCACCGCTGAGGCGGAACAGTATATTCCATTTGATATCAGTGACGTATACCTTGACTTCCAAAAACTCAGCACAAGCAGTCAAGAAAATGACAGAAGTGACATCATGCTGGTCGCTGCCAAAAAAGACGTTATCGACGATTACCTGCTCATGCTCAGGGAGCAGAAGCTCAAACCGGTCCTGGTAGATGTTGACGGATTCGCGCTGGAAAACATCTGGGAAAAAATGTCCGGAGACACAAAGAACATCGCCCTGGTCGATATTGGCGCTTCCAAGATGAATATCAACGTTATCGCCGACGGAGTGAGCGTCCTCGCCCGCGATGTGGTGGTGGGCAGTGACCAGCTTACCGATCAATTGGCCAACGCACTGGACATCGAAAGCGAAGAGGCAGAAAAAATAAAACTCGGTATAATTCCTGCAGGAGAGCATCGGGACACTGTAGAAGAGATCTTTACCCAGACCTGTACCCAGTGGATACTGGAAATCAAAAAAGCCATTGACCTCTATATGGCAAATAATCCGGACAATCCGCTGAAACTGCTTGTGCTCAGCGGCGGCGGGGCGAAAGTAAAAGGATTACAGGACTATATTCAACAGGAAACCGGATTGGATGTGATTCTGTTCAACCCGTTTCAGAAAATGATCATTGATGAGAAAAAAATTGATCGTCAATATCTTGACTCAATCGCCCCGGAAATGGCTATTGCCGCAGGCCTGGCTATTCGGGAGGCAGCCTTTTAAGCAGCTATGATCTATATAAATCTCTTACCTGTTCGAGAAATCAGGCGCAGAAACAAGGCGAAAAACCAAATCTTTGCGCTGGTCGGGGCTTTTGCCGTGCTGCTCGCTCTGCTTGGCATATATGCCCTTCTGCAGGCAAATACCATCACCGCGAGAAATGCAACCCTGCAGGACTTGAAGAAAGAAAAACAGCGATATACCAAAATCATCAACCAGATAAAACAGCTGGAAAAAGACAAGCAGGTTCTGGAAAACCGTATTGCTGTTATCAATAAACTCAAGGCCTCCTCGTCACTGACGGTTCATGCCCTTGATGAAGTCGCCAAAATCACTCCGAGCAAACGGATATGGCTGACAACACTGAACCAGAGCGGTGGAACCCTGAAAATCTCCGGCATGGCTCTGGATAATCGAACCATTGCCAAATACATGGATGACTTGAAAACGTCCCAGTATATCAAGGACGTGCGCCTTGCGAGCTCCTCGCTCAAAGGGTATGCGGGAAGGAACCTGAAGGCATTCTCCCTCACCTGTGCTATTGCCGTTCCGGAAGCTGAACAACCACCAAAAAAGAATTGATCACAGGCACTGAATATGGCTGCTGGCGACATTACCAACAAGTTTGATACCTTTGTTGACGACAAGTATATTCCTCTCGACTTCAAGGCAAAAATTGCCATTGCGGTGGTGGTCCTGCTGCTGCCCGCCGCAGCATGTTATTTCTTTCTTTTCCAGCCCAATAGCGAGCAGATTGCAGGGCTTGATAAGCGGATAGTCGCAGCACAGAAAGACCTGAAAAAAGCACGAAAGGCCGCACGCGATCTGCCGAAGTATCAACAAGAGCTTGAGGAAACGCAGAAGCGCTTTGAAGAAACCGCTGTCATTCTCCCGAAAACCCAGGAAATTCCTGACCTGCTCCGCAGCATCTCCGACCGCGGGAAAAATGCAGGGCTTGATTTTCTCTCCTTCAAGCCGGGAGCTGAGACACCGCGGGATTTTTATGCGGAGATTCCCATCAATATCTCGACAAAAGGTCCCTACCACAACATGGGATTTTTTCTTGATCAGGTCAGCAAGCTGGAACGACTGGTTACCGTCAACAATATCAAGATGGGCTCGCCGAAAAAAGAAGGGACGGAAATGCTCTTGAATTCGACCTGCAAACTCATCACCTACCGTTTTACCAACACCAAGCTTCCTTCGCAGGAGAAGGGAAAGAAAAAGAAGAAACGATAACATAAGGCCCTATCAGGACTTATACTATGCCGCATAAAAAACACCCTACCGCAACACTGGCTACGGCTGCTCTCAGCCTTCTTCTCTGTGGTACTCCCTGCGTTGCCGCCACTGACGTGGTCCAGCCCGCAGTACCGCTCGGGATAGAAGAATCAGCGCCCAACACCACCGAGTATGCTTATGAGTTGGAAGGCCGATCGGACCCTTTCATTCCATTTATTACGCCAAGGGCTGCTACGGCTCCGACCACATCCCTTGATCCGGACGAGATCATCGATGAAGACAAGATGCTCTCCGGTATGCAACTGTTTGAACCGGGACAGCTCACCCTGGTAGCAGTTCTCAATGCCGAAAGCGGACCAATGGCCATGGTAGAAGATGTGACCGGAAAAGGTTACATCCTCCGCAAAGGTATACTCATTGGACGTCGCGGCGTGGTCAGCGATATATTGCCTTCAGTGGTTCGAATAACGGAAACCGCCAAAACCAGGGCGGGTAAAGAGATTAAAAGTACGGTTACGATGAAACTAAAAAAAGAGGGAGACAATTAGACATGTTTCACTTTTCTTCCCCACCCAAGTGCCTGATCGCGCGAACACACGCTGGCGCGAAGCTGGCCCTCCTCTGCATTGCTAGTGTTTGTCTGCTTGGCATGGGGGCTGCCTTTGCTGCGGACAACGAAGAAAATGCCAACACCATTGATGCATTGACAGCGGTTGATACTGGTACGGCCATCGAGATCAGGATTAGCAGTTCAGCGTCTCCCACCTATACGGTCTATGAACTCTTCAATCCTGCGAGAATCGTTCTGGACATGGCCGAAGCAAAGCCGAGCGAAGGATTTACCCCACAACTGGCTGCTGCCGCTGGAATAGAGCTTACCACTACCGAGCTCGCTGAAATGACTCCTCAGCTGTATCGCTTTGCCTTCACCCTGCCTCAATCCATGCCGTTTGAAACGGTCCAGGAAGGAAACGACGTGGTCCTGACCATTGTCAAAGGTGAGGCCGGAACGGCGATAACCCAGGGACTTGAGATTACGGACATTAAGGTCAGCACGACCCCGAACCAAACCAAGGTGCAACTCCTGGCCAACGCACAAATCAAAGAATATGCCTACGATGTGCTGGACGGAGAGGGAACCACACCGCCCCGCCTGTACATAGACATCAACAATGTCCAGGGCAGCACACTCCTCCAGGAACAGAATGTCGGTACCACCCTTTCCAGAATCCGGGTCGCCAACCGAGGCTCAGGGCTGCGGTTTGTTTTTGATGCCGCTGAACAGGAGCTTTTCCCCTTTACGGTGCAATCAATAGACAACGGACTGGTTGTAACCATCGATGAACCTCAGGAAGCCGACCAGATCACAGCACTGATCCAGGAAAAAACAACCATAGAAAGCCAGCTCCCTGAGGTTGACCCCCTTGAGGCCAGACTCTCCCCTCAGGCAACGGAAAAGCAGATCCAGGATGCCTTTAATTTCTCCGGCTACAACAAGGAACGTATCACGGTTGACTTTTACAAAATCGACCTGCACAACGTTTTCCGTCTGTTCAGGGAAGTCAGCGGAATCAACATCGTGGTGGACGAGGGTGTTTCCGGTTCACTGACCCTGGCTCTGGACAATGTGCCGTGGGACTTTGCCTTGGATATTATTCTCAACCTCAAAGGACTGACCAAGGAAGAACGGTTCAACACCCTGGTTATTCTGCCCAAAGCTAAGTCCTTTAACTGGGCCAAGCAGGCGGAAAACAACATCTCTTTTGAAGCAGATGTGGAAGTTGCAGAACAGGAAGCACTCATTATCAAGCAGCAGCAAAGCGTGCCCAGGGAAGTTATTGAAGCCAAGCAGCTTATCAGCAAGGCGAGGGAGGCGGAAAAACGAGAAAATCATGAACTGGCCATCAGCCTGTATGAGCAAGCCTTTGTGAAATGGCCAGAAAACGACAAGCTGGCCAACCGTATAGCCTCTGTCTATCTTGTCCATCTGCGCCAGAATGCCAAAACGGTTTTCTACGCGAAGAAGTCATTGGCCGTTAATCCGGAGAATGCATCAGCCGCACTGAATGCCGCCATTGCCCTGGCCAACATGCAGGAACCCGGGCAGGCACTCGAGTTTTTTGACCAGAGCATCAGCGCGGACAAGCCGAGTGCGGAGGCGTTGCTCAGCTACGCGGTGTTTAGCGAAGGACAGGAGGAATATGCCGGAGCACTGAAACTGCTCGACAGACATGATGCGCTCTATGGCCACAACCTCAATTCCATGGTCGCGGTCGCTCGTATTAATGACAAGATGGGCAACCATGCGACAGCAACGGAAAAATATCAGGCCATCCTCTATGCCGGATTTCGCATCCCGCCTGATCTTGCAAAGTATATCAAGGGCCGTGTAGCCCTCAAACAGACAATGTAATTGCGCTCCATACAGAATCTGAGGAAAACCATATGAAGTTAAAACACTGTTCATTGCCACTGGCTCTTTCGCTACTGCTCCTCACCCTGTCAGCCTGTGCCAACAAGGACAACACAGCTCAGGCGCCCGTAGAAGAGGTGCTTCCCACCGCAGTGGAAACGGCCGCTCCTACATCAGCTCCGCCGGAACAACTGCCGGTGAGATTTCAGACTCCAGGGTATGTAACGACCGAGCAACAGGCTGATGACGATCTTGATGATCAGGCTGGTGAATACCAGCTGAAAGTGGGCGCAACCATACGCTCCACCGCCGGCCCGCAACCCCTGTGGGATATTCTTAATCGGCTTGCTGCGCTCAAGGGCATGAGTGTCAGCTGGGCAAGTGATGTCGACCAGGCCGTCAAGGTAGACGTGAACATTGCCGCAGATGACGACTATTTTACCGCAATTGACAACCTGCTTCGTCAGGTTGATTACTTTCAGGAAGTGGAAGGCAATACCATTGTCGTCAAATATCGGGAAACCAAAAAATTCTTTATCGCCATCCCGAGCATGAAAGGTAATTACACCACGACCACCGGCGGGAACTACCTCACCGATCGGGAGGCCGCCACGGGTACGGAAGGAACCATTAAAATCACCAGTGATGAAAACGCCTTTGATGTCTGGTCCAATATTCGATCCAATCTCGACCTGATCATGCAGCAGTGGACCACGGTCACCATGGAAGCAGACGAGCCGGAAACAGAGAATGAGGAAGGCGCTGGTCCTGCCCCAGCCGAAAGCCAGCAGGCCACCCGTCGTATGGCCACCGGCGGCTCCTACTACACCATTGACCAGTCTGTGGGCCTGATTACCGTGACCGCTCCAAGGCCGTTGCTGGACAAGGTTGAGCTCTACCTGACCACCTTGAGGGAAGAGGTGTATCGTCAGGTGGTCATCGAAGCGAAAATTATTGAAGTCTATCTCCAGGACAATTCCAAAATCGGTCTCGACTGGAGCCTGGTGCTAAAGGATTTCGACATCACCGGCACCACCTTCTTCGGTACAGCCGGCACAGGTGGAGACGGGCAGGTGTACCCGTGGATCCCTGCTGAGGGCGATGCGGACTCCATTACCACCTTTGTCAGCAAAATCACCCTCAACCCGGCTAACTTCTCCGTCATGCTCAATGCACTCAATGAGCAGGGCGATGCCAATGTACTTTCCAACCCGAAGCTCACCGTGCTCAACGGTCAACCGGCATTGATCAGTGTCGGGCAGGATATCGCCTATATCAAAACCGTCTCCAGAAACGTAGACTCCGGAAGCGGCAGTACCCTGACGACGGTTACCTACACCGCCGAAGTTGACAACGTTGTCGAAGGTGTGGCGCTCGGCGTTGTAGCCTCCATTGTCAATGACGACAGGGTCGTACTTCATCTTACCCCGGTCACCACCAACCTGGTTGATGATCCCATCGAATACCGGACCTTTGGTGACGGCCTGGAAGTGGGCCTTCCGCGGGTAGGAGTGCGGCAAATGTCAACCATGGTGGAAGTGGATAACGGAGAAATGCTCGTTATTGGAGGACTCATCGACGAAATTGAATCCACTGAGGGCAAATTCGCCCCGGTGGTCGGTGAAATTCCATTGGTAAAGTACCTTTTCGGTGCTGAAGAAAAAATTCGTGAAAAGCGGGAGTTGGTCATTCTGCTGACCCCCAGAATCATATGAACCAGGACGCCATGGATAACCATAGACAGAAAAACAGGAGAAATGGAATGAAGTACAGTCGCTATCTGCTGATTGGTTTACTTGCGCTGCTTCTCGGAGGCTGCGGAACAACCGTCAAAGAATCGTTAAAGGTGCAGCCGGCTGCCAAAAGTGATAAAGGCGCCGATAAAACCGTCGTTATCCTTCCATTTGCGGATTATTCTTACGCCGATAATCTGGACTCCGCATACCAACGCAACCTGTATGTCACCGAAAACCTGACCGACAGGCTGGTGAGCAACAGTTTCCATCTTCCGGTGCAGGAAGACGTCTTTCTTTACCTGGTCGACCACAATATCATCAATGTGGTTGCCTATGAGCAAAAGAAAACCGGCATGCTGGAAGAGGAAATGCAGGATGAATGGTCAGCGGAGATGAAAAACCATCTCCAACGCTACATTGACCTGACCAAAACTCGGAGCAACAATCAGCCTGTTCTAGAGAGCCCTGGCACCCACGGGTTAACCGCTCAGGAAGTGGTCAAGATAGGACGTCATTTCTCCGCAGACTATATCGTTCGCGGCCGGATCATCCAGTACAAGGATCGTCAGGACCCCTCTTGGGCGCCATGGAAAAAAGGCGTGATCGGTTTTGTTACCGGGGTGACCAACAAGATCGCCTTTGGACAGGCAGAGTCGGATAAATATGATAACTGGGGCAATATGGCAGCCGGCGCGAGCTATGGTGCATTGATCGGCGACAAAGTGCATTGGCCGTATACAGGCGATGCTGATCAGACCATTTTCGGCGTATCCGGCAGTCAGATGGGTAACACCATCTTCTGGGGAGCTATCGGTGCAGGGCTGGGCCACATGTCCCATAAGACCGGTAAGATCCCTCAGGCTGTTGTCCAACTCCGTATCTGGGTTCAAGATGCCTATAACGGCGATGTAGTGTGGACCAACAGGGTAGACGTCAAGGTTTCTCCGGAATCTGTCCTGGCCGATTACCAGTACGACGATCTATTTGAAGGGGCGACAGAAAAGGCCGTCACCACCCTTATTGACGATTTTACGGCAACACTCTAGCCAGTCTTCCTGCCACTCTACTTCTTTCCATCAGCAAAAAGGGCTGTCCGTATCAACGGACAGCCCTTTTTCTTTTGCTGTGGTTGTATTGGCTCCCGGATCAGGCATCCTGCTTTTGCTTCTGAGCATTGTCATAGAGAGCCACAAAGTTAATCGGTTCCATTAAAAATGGCATAAAACCGCCATCCACAGAGACCTGGCTGACAATCTGGCGGGTAAAGGGAAACAGCATCAGCGGGCAGTCGACCGCCATAACCCTGGCCAGGTGCTCCTCAGGAATATTCTTCAGCATAAAGACCGCAGCGTGCTCAATTTCCACGATAAACATCACCTTGTCATCGGCCTTTTTATCAAGCACCTTGGCAGTGACATTCAAGGAAATCTCGTAGTGGTCGCCATCAATTTTTTGATTTTTGATCTGCAGATTAAAATCAACCTTAGGTTCCTGGTTTTTTTCCAGGAAGATTTGTGGCGCATTGGGGCTCTCAAAAGAAAGATCCTTGATGTACATCTTCTGCATCCGAAAAATCGGCGCTTCCTGCTGGTTGTTGGTCTCTTCGGTCATAATAGTTCCTTCATGGGTAAGTTTACTGGATAGTGGCTGTCCTCTCCGGTGGGCACACAGCTTCCGGCGCGCTGCTCTGTTTCCCTCTTGAGTAGACAAGCCTTATACACACGTGTCAAAAAAAGTATCGCCACCTTAACAGGGAAAGCGTCTTGGGCAAATTGAAATCAATCCAGGCCGAGGGTTTGGCGAAGAAATTTTCCGGTATAGGAATGTGGCACTCCGGCTACCTCTTCCGGGGTGCCGCTGGCGACAATGGTCCCGCCGCCATCCCCACCTTCCGGGCCGATATCAATGATATAGTCAGCGGTTTTGATCACATCCAGATTGTGCTCTATAACCACCACGCTGTTGCCGCCATCAACCAGCCGTCCGAGAACACGCAACAGATGCTGAATATCGGCAGGATGAAGCCCGGTGGTGGGTTCATCGAGGATGTAGAGGGTGCGGCCTGTGGATCGCCGGCTCAGTTCTTTGGCCAGCTTTACTCGCTGCGCTTCACCACCGGAAAGTGTGACCGATGATTGCCCCAGTTTGATATACCCTAAACCGACATCATAAACGGTCTGCAGTCTTTTCTGGATTGGAGGAATATTCTGAAAAAATTCAAGACTTTCTTCCACCGTCATATCGAGAATATCCGCTATATTCTTTCCCCGGTAGCGAATATCCAGGGTCTCCTGATTGTACCGTTTGCCATGACACCGTTCGCAGGTCACGTAGATATCTGGTAAAAAATGCATTGCAATCCGTATCACCCCGTCGCCTTCACAGGTTTCGCACCGCCCTCCTTTGAGGTTGAAGCTAAAACGCCCCGGCTTGTATCCTCGGGAACGAGATTCGGGCAGTCGAGCCAGTAATTCCCTGATCGGAGTGAAAATCCCGGTATAGGTGGCCGGATTGGAACGGGGGGTCCTGCCGATGGGGCTCTGATCTATATCGATAACCTTGTCAATATTCTCAAGCCCTCCCAGGATGGCGTTCTTGGATGACAGGCCACCCTTATCAAGGATTGCTCCCTGAGCTTCCTTATACAGGGTTTCAATAACCAGGGAACTTTTCCCGGAGCCGGAAACACCGGTCACGCAGGTCATCACACCGAGGGGAATGGCAGTGCTCAGGTTTTGAAGGTTATTGACAGAGGCTCCGTTGATGCGAAGTTGATGTTTTTTGCCGCGACGAAGTTTGCGCCGCTTGGCGGGAACAGGAATTTCCAGCCTGCCTGAAAGGTAGCCGCCGGTTAAGGATTCCTCGCAGCCAAGAAGTCCGGCAACCTTACCGGAGTAAATAATTTCGCCACCATGGACACCGGCTCCCGGGCCTATATCCAGCACAAAATCGGCAGAGGCAATGGTATCGGTATCATGTTCCACCACGATCACGGTATTGCCGAGATTACGCAGGTTCAGCAGCGTCTTGATCAACTTGTTGTTGTCCCGTTGGTGCAGCCCGATACTTGGCTCATCCAGGATGTACAGCACTCCCGCAAGCCCCGATCCGATCTGGGAGGCCAGGCGGATGCGCTGCGCCTCTCCTCCGGAAAGGGTCCCCGCCTTTCTGTCCAGAGAGAGATAGCCGAGCCCGACACCGAGAAGAAAGGAGAGCCGCTCATTGACCTCTTTGAGGACGGGTTTGGCGATCACTGCCTGCCGTTGAGAAAACTCCAAGGTCTCGAGCCTGCGAATCAATTGTTCAATGGAAAAACCGGTCAGGTCCATGATTGACCACCGCCCCACCTTGACCGCCAGTGCCTCGGGTTTTAATCGCAACCCTTTGCAGGCCGGACAGGCCTGTTCATTCATAAATTTACCGATTTCTTCCCGAACCCGGGTAGAGGTCGTGTCCCGAAACAGCCGGTTCAGCCTGGGAATGATCCCTTCAAAGGCAACCTGAGAGACCAGTGCTCGCCGGCCTCGCTGATGATGAAACTCGAGCTTTTCTCGTCCGCTTCCATACAGGATTGCCTTTCTGACCTTTAGCGGCAACTTACCAAATGGGGTGTCCGGATCAAAACCATAGTGGCGGGTAAACGCATCAATCCACTGTACGGCATAGGTGGAAAGTTTTCGCCGCCGCCATGGAGCAATGGCGCCTTCGCTCAAACTGAGTTGCGGATCCGGAATCACCAGTTGCTCATCGATAAACTGGTTGACCCCCAACCCGCTGCACTCGGGACAGGCACCCTGGGGATTGTTGAAGGAAAAGAGCTGGGTGGACAATTCGGGAACGGAAATACCACATCGGTGGCAGGCGGCTGCCTCGCTGAACAAAACCTCCTCGCCGGTGTCAGGAAAAAGAGCGACCATGGTCCCCTCGCCCAACTGCACCGCTGTGCTGACTGATTCATCCACACGCCGACGGATGGTGGGTTTCAGCACCAACCTGTCAATCACCGCCTCGATATAATGATGACGGTTTTTGTCCAGTACAATCTCTTCGCTCAGTGGCCGGATCTCTCCATCCACCCGGACCCTGACATATCCCTCCTTGCGCAGCCGGAGAAAGACCTGTTCATGACGTCCTTTCTTCTGGATGACCATCGGTGCCAGCAGCACCACTTTTTCGCCCTCATCCCTATGCAGAAGATTTTCCACCATATCCTCGATGGACTGGGAACGAATCGGATCCCCGCACTGGGGACAGTGGGCCTGGCCTGCTCGGGCATACAGAAGGCGCAGATGGTCGTAAATTTCGGTGACGGTGCCAACGGTGGAGCGGGGGTTTTTACTGGTGGTCTTCTGCTCAATAGACACTGCCGGTGACAATCCTTCCAACAGGTCCACATCGGGTTTATCCATTTGACCGAGAAACTGCCGGGCATAGGTGGAAAGGGACTCCACATATCGACGCTGCCCTTCGGCATAGAGGGTGTCAAATGCAAGGGTCGACTTTCCCGAACCGGAAAGTCCGGTAAAGACTATCAGCTCATTTCTGGGTAAATCAACGGATATATTTTTCAGGTTGTGCATTCGCGCACCACGAATGCGCAAAAACTGCGGTTCCATATACAACTCTTCAACAGGTTACTCTGCTCGCCAGAGAACAGGCGGCAGCATAAAGAATCAACCCGTGGTAACCAATATACAATTTCATTTGCCACAGGGCGTTACTATGGTAGACTGGTATGCTTGAATATGAACAATTGCGATCAGTTGGTCTCCAATCTACGATCACCTGCCGGTCACTGCCACGCCGGCAGGAAACACAGGTCACCAGCGCGCGGAGGGCTTTCCCCGGCCGTAGCGGTATGAACGGTTACCTAACTGTAGCCATCTTTTTACAACAATCAATACAGGAAAACTCTCTTTGCCATGTATTTTCAAGACATCATCGGGACATTGAACAGTTACTGGGCTTCTGTGGGTTGTGTCGTTCTCCAGCCGTACGACATGGAGGTTGGTGCAGGAACGTTTCACCCGGCTACCCTCCTCCGCGCCCTGGGCCCTGAACCATGGAAAGCGGCCTATGTACAGCCGTCTCGACGCCCGACTGATGGTCGATATGGAGAAAATCCCAACCGACTGCAGCACTACTACCAGTATCAGGTGGTCATCAAACCATCACCCGCCGATTCTCAGGAACTGTACCTGGAAAGTCTGCGCCAGTTCGGTCTGGACCTGCTTGAGCACGATATCCGATTTGTTGAAGACGACTGGGAATCACCTACCCTGGGGGCCTGGGGGCTTGGCTGGGAGGTATGGCTGGACGGTATGGAAATCACCCAGTTCACCTATTTTCAGCAAGCCGGTTCCATCGACCTGAAGCCGATTACAGTGGAAATCACCTATGGTCTGGAACGGATAGCCATGTACCTGCAAAAGGTGGACTCGGTCTACGATATCCAGTGGAATGAGCATGTGACCTACGGACAGATCTTCCATCAGGCGGAAAAGGAGTTTTCAGCCTTCAACTTCGAGGAGGCCAATGTGGGGGATATGATCACCGCGTTTGATAATTACGAACGGGAGGCTCTCAAGCTGGTGGACAAGGACCTGATCCTGCCCGCCTATGACTTCTGCCTCAAATGCTCGCATACCTTCAACCTGCTCGATGCCCGTAAGGCCATCAGTGTTGCTGAGCGGACCCGATATATCGGCAGAATCCGCAACCTGGCCCGTCAAGTCGCGCAAAAGTATGTGCAGCAGCGAGAGGCTATGGGCCACCCTCTGCTCAAGTAATCCGCCTCTGTTCCCTGCCAGATCTTCTACCACAGCCACCGGTTTCAGCCTTTGCTCCCGGTGGCTGCTTCCCTCCCTTTAACTGCAGGGGTCTTACAGCACTATCCCTTTTCCGGGACTCAGCACCGTTGCCTTTGCCTTTGTTGCTGTCTCAACGCGTGCGGCCCATGCGTCGGGATCCTGCCGGATCACGTCAAAGGTGTTATAGTGGATGGGAATCACCTGCTTGGGTTCAATCAATTGAACGGCACGCAGCGCATCATCCGGGCCCATGGTAAAATTGTCGCCAATAGGCAGGATGGCCAGGTCAATACCCGCCTCTCCGATAAGCTTCATGTCATAGAACAGGCCTGTATCGCAGGCATGGTAGATATTCTTGCCTTCAATGGTCAGCAGAAAACCAGCCGGTGCGCCTCCGTACGAACCGTCCGGCAACTGTGATCCATGGTGGGCGATGGTCAATTTCACCCTTCCCCACGGATAATCAAAACCGCCACCGATATGTTGTGGATGCACCTTTTCAAGCCCCTGGCTGCCAAGCCAGTTGCAAATTTCAAAATTTGACACAATCGTCGCACCGGTACGGCGAGCTATTTCCACTGCATCACCAACATGATCTCCATGTCCATGGGAGACAAGGATATAGTCGGCTTGCACCTCCTCTGCCTTGAGCGGACTGAGCGGGTTACCGGTGATAAACGGGTCAATGAGTATTGTGGTTCCATTAGTTTCCAGTTGAAACGCTGAATGGCTCAGCCACGTCACTTCTATTGCCATCTCCTCCTCCTGTACCTGGTTGGATTGTTCCTCCATACGGAGGCATCAGTACTGTTGTTGATCGGCCATCTCCTTTGCAATCCTTCAGAGAAACTCATCAACCGTACGAAGACCAGCCCACTATACCCCCTCTGATCGGCGACTGTCCATGATTCTCTTACCCAACACCGCCACCTGTCCTGTTCTCCGAGCTCGTTTATACAAACGCAGCCGCGATTTTTCCGCCCTCTCTACCTTGACAAGGCCGGCGCAGGATATAGTTTAACATTAAACTAATAAGGACGGATACCATGGATCACTTCACCCCTGCACCGTACGACCAACGAAAGGCCACGCTTAGCACCTTTGTCAAACTCATGCGGGCAGCAGAATCGGTATCAGCCGCTGTTCATCGTCACCTGGCGGCAAAGGATCTTTCCATCAGCCAATTCGGCATCCTCGAAGCCCTGCACCACCTGGGACCGATGTGCCAAAAAGACATCGCCCGAAAAATACTGAAAAGTGCCGGCAACATCACCATGGTGATCGACAACCTGCAGCGCCGGGGCCTGGTCACGCGCGAGCGCGACCGAAAGGATCGACGCTATTCTGTGATCAGCCTGACGGACAAAGGAAAAACGCTGATAGAAAAGATATTTCCCCTGCATGCCGAGCAGGTTCACCAACGGATGTCCTGCCTTAGTGGAGCGGAATTGCAACAACTGAGCGATCTGTTGAAAAAATTGGGCATTGGTCCCCTTCCATCCGACCCTTCCGAGGTAGCAGGCCATGCTGAACAACCTACCCGAACAACAACCACACTTCAGTGATCTGGGCTGGCTCAATACATACTGGCTCTTTTCCTTTAGCGAATACAACGACCCCAACAATATGCAACTTGGCAGCCTCCGGGCGTTCAACGATGACATCGTCAAGCCGCAGACGGAGCTCGGCAGAGCCATCCCCACCGCGAGATGGAAATCATCTCTATCGTCGTCCAGAGTGAAACGATCCACAAGGATTCCATGGGCAACACCAAGGCCGTCAGAGCAAACGATGTTCAGCGCATGACCGCCGGAACCGTGCTCCAGCAGTCGGAATGGAATCACGGAAACACCCCGGTGGCCTATTTCCAGATATGAATACTATCAACCTATTTTCCCTACACAGAGGAGACCATCAATGACACGGATTCTGGTTATTTACGCAAGCGACTTCGGGAGTACGGAAAAAATGGCCAATGCAGCGGCAGAAGGTGTTCAAACTGTTCCTGATGCCGAAGTTGTCCTGAAAAAGGCAGAAGAGGTGACAGCCGACGACTTTACCGCAAGCCATGGAGTACTGGTGGGAACCCCTGTGCACATGGGCAGCGTCGACTGGCGGGTCAAAAAAATGATCGACACTGTCTGTTCAGGCCTCTGGATGCAGAATAAGATGAACGGCAAGGTGGTAGGCCTCTTTGCCTCCGGCGGGGGATTTGGCGGCGCTGGCGGTGGAGTGGAGGTGGCCTTCCTTTCGATGCTCAATAACTTTATTGAGATGGGTATGCTCTTTGTTCCTTTGCCGAAGATGACCGAAAACTATAAAAAAGGCGGACTGCACTGGGGGCCCTACGGTCGTTCGGCTGATGAAGATATGACCCCTAATGGCGTCAGCGAAGAGGTGCTCGGCCTGACCAAACAACATGCCGTTCACCTCACCCGGGCCGCCAAAGCGGTTAGCGACGCAGCAATATTCACCGCATAAAACCAAGGTATGCCGGCGGCTTTTCTGTGCCTCCGGCATACCTTTTCCAGCTACGGGTCGCTCCCTTTCCGTCACCGGGCACAAAAGACTTGCCCTTCTCCTGCAGAACTGCAAAAATCACGGGAACCACCATATTCTCCCTCCGCTCGCAGCGGGGGAGTCACCCCATATCAACACTCGGGTAAACAGCATGCATTTTTCCCAGGAGCATCCCCCCACGTCCTCGGAGCAGGGCAAAGAGATTAAACCCGGCAGCGGTGCAGACATCATCAACCAGGCGGTCTCGGTCGGGCTGGCGCCGCGTATCCTCTACCAGGCGGTGATCGACCTTTCCTCCCAGGGGTTGATTACGGCAAACTGCATCAACATGGCTGCCGGTATCCTGCTCAACGATCTGGGGTTACCGAATTATTTTTTTGAGCATATCAAACCGGCTGCACTGGCTCACTTGCTTCAATCCATTGCCACCAGCGTGAAACGGATCGACGACCGGGTTGTACTGTACGGGCGGGTGGCTCATGTTGATTTTGACGTTGAGCTGGGCAGCGACATT
Source organism: Desulfogranum aggregans (assembly GCF_055398265.1). Lineage (NCBI taxonomy): Bacteria > Pseudomonadati > Thermodesulfobacteriota > Desulfobulbia > Desulfobulbales > Desulfobulbaceae > Desulfogranum > Desulfogranum aggregans. The sequence goes on from NZ_AP042447.1 coordinate 3,201,571, forward strand.
CAACGAGTGCGAATCGCCACCGAGGAGACCCGGGACAGTATGGAATCCATACTCGAGCCCTATATCTCGGGGCATCGTCGCGAATACTATTTCAGTCCGAAAAACAGGTACTACACTTATATCATACGTCCTCAGACCGTAGCGGAGCTGCCGCGCGAGGCGTTTACCGAGTCCCGTTTTCTGTTCAACATCTCCCAGGACTACGCCAGTACCCCTGAACCGACACGCAAGCGCTACGAAAAATTTCTCCTCCAGGCTGAGGCATCGGTGTTTCCCCTGATTGAATTTTTCAATCTGCCCCAGACCGGTGAAACCCGCCTGATGTTCAGAAGCGACTTTGCCCGTCCCCAACTCCCCGTCTTCCGTAAACTGCTTGCAGACCACGGCCTGATTCTGGTTCGCGCCTATTGGGAGCCATACTATTCCGGAGGTACCGGTATTCCCACATCCATCTGTACCCTTTATATCCAGGGAGAGCTCTCCCGTTCCCAGGAACAGACCGTTGCCGCCGACCTGACTTCTTACCTTGCCTGGGCGGTCAATGGTGCCAAAAGGCTTTACCTGGAGGACAAGCTCTCCTTTCAGGCCATGCTTTTTGCCGGGAACGCCATCGACTTTACCCATATGTTCATCTACCAGGAAAGTGAAAACGCCACGGATAGGGAAATCCTTGGCAGCCTGGCCGGCCGCGACCACCAGGACGCCTTTGCGAAAAGAATCCACGGGGCCAATAAGTCAACCTACGGCGATACCCTGATCGAAGAAACCGTCTGCAACCATCCGGATCTGGTGCAGATCCTGTATTCGCTTTTTGAAGAACGTTTTCATCCGCAACGCAAAGAGCATCCAAGTACAGCTGACCTCGAACGTCGATACGAGCAATTCGAGCGCATGCTTGCCTCTCGGTTCATTGATTTTCCCGTGGGATACGAGATCTTTCACTTTATGTATAAACTGATTGCCTGTACCCTGAAGACTAATTTCTACTGTCCGGCCAAGCGATCCTTTGCCTTTCGCTTTGATAATGCCGTGCTTGATCCGCTGGTGTACAGCCAATTTGTTTACGGCGTCTTTTTCATCAACGGTCACTATGCATGCGGCACCCATCTGCGCGCGGCCGACATTGCCCGTGGAGGACTCCGGCTGATCAGGGTCTCCTTGGCCAACTATGCAACTGAACTCGACAACGCGGTCCTGCTCAACTACGCTCTGGGCCCGAAAGCCCAGCGACTCAAGCATAAAGACATCTGCGAAAGCGGTTCCAAGGGAGTGGTGATACCCCGTCCCCTTTATACAGGCTACCCTCTGGAAGCCCTGCAGGATTATACCGAGGGAATTATGGACCTGATGATGCCAGGGAGCGCCATTGTCGACTACTATGACAAAAACGAGATGATCTTTTTCGGTCCCGATGAGGGGACCGCCCTGTTAATGGACAAAGTGGCCAGACGAGGAAAGGAGAGAGGCTACCCCTACTGGAGAACTCTGACCACCGGCAAAAGCTTCGGCATTCCCCACGACACCTACGGTCTTCTGCAGAATGGCGATCTCTTTGCCCTCTACGGCCGCGGAGATGAGGGGGTGGACCTCCATCTCAACGGCACTTCGGTTGTCCTCACCAGGGACATGGACACCGTGTACCAGCATATAGGTGGCAAAATAGCAACCAGCGGCATGACCACCACCAGTGTCATGTCTACCTTCCGTACCCTGATTGCCGCATTCGACACCCGAGAGGAAGAATTGAACCTGATGATGACCGGCGGACCGGACGGCGACCTGGGAGCCAACCAGATCCAATCCTACAGGGGGCGAATATGCCTGATTATCGACGGCGGCTCGGTCCTGTATGACCCTGCAGGACTGGACAAGCAGGAACTGACCAAGATCGCCTTCATGCGCCACACCACACCACGGGCCAATACCCTTGCTTATCCTGTTGAAAAACTGAGCAGCAATGGTTTCATAGTACCGGTTGGCTCTGCCAATATCCGACTGCCGGACGGCACCGTGGTCGAGGATGGCACCTACTTTCATCGTCACTTCCTCTCCACACCGGATAACCGGCGCTTTGTCGCCCAGGCCGATATCCGCGCCTTTATCCCGTGCGGCGGTCTCAAGGACACCATTAACCAGAGCAATGTCAAACTGTTTCATGCCTTGTTTGCCGAGCTCGAATACATTGTCGAGGGTGCCAATGTCTTTTTCGATGATCCTGCCCGACGCTTCATTGCCACCTCAACCTCCATCAAGCACATCAAAGACTCCACCGCCAACAAGGGGGGGGTATACAGCAGCTCCATCGCCGAAATCCTCACCGCCTTTCTCCTTCAGGATGCATACGAAACCCAGCTGCTCGAGAACAATGCTGTCAGAACCGCCTTAATCAAAGATGTGCTGCTGCAGGTTAAAGAATATGCACGGCTCGAGACAGCCATGCTGCTGGACATTCACCGCCGGGACAACAAACAACAGCTGTTTGAACTCTCAGAAAGCACCAGTGAGGCCATTTTTGCCTTCCAAGAAGTGCTGGAGACACACCTGGCGACCATCCTCAGCGACGAGACCCTGGTATGGCAGACCATTGCAGCCTACACTCCGGAAGTCCTGATCACCACGCTGGGCCGGGAGCACATTATCGCAACCCTCTCTTCACCGGATATCCAACCCTACAGAAATGCGATTCTGACCAAAAAGCTGGCTGCAACCGCCTATTACGCCAACTATGCAGAGTGGAACCAGTTTCTGGCGGCAGCAGACAACGACCTGGCCGGAGTGCTTCGCGAGGTGATGGACAGGCCCTGAACCTGTCAGCGTCAGAGCCTTCGCTGCATAGCAGTTAATTCCTGACAGAAATGCCGCACTGCACCTTCAATGCATACGCGGTAACCAGTCAGGATTAAAAGAGAGAAAAAACCGTGCAGCAGACACCGGCCACAAGGCTGGCATGTTGCGTGGCGGGGGGGGGGGGGGGGAAAGATGGTGAAAGGGTATGTATCAGACCTGCTGTGCTGGTGCGGGTACCCCAGAATCTGGGAGAGAAGGGGCTGCTGTCGATTCCTCTTCAGCCGAGGAAAGCTGTTCATCAAAACGCGAAGGAATGGTCAACCCTTGGATGAGTCCGTTTACTTCCTCCAGGATTGCAGCCACCCCATGCAGGACCTCCCGGTTTTCCTCGCTTTCCCCTGCCATGGCGGCGAGATGGTGCTGAAACAGCCTGTTGATCGGTCCCTGGGCCTTTTCCAGCATCCGTTCCTTGTGGGCCTGCAGCTGTTGTTCGATATGCGCAAAAAGCGTATCCAGGTCGATGGAAGGCTCAGCGTCCTGCCTGGAATGGGACATGCCTGACTCGCCAGGGACAAATCCCCCTCCTACCGGTCCTGTTGCCTGGCGGGCAACGGTTGACTCCACCGCATAGGAACGATGATACCGGATATCTGCCGCAAAGGAGGAAAGGGAGTCTAAGCCGCCGAGGTCAAGGGCCCTTTGCACGACGCTATCGACATCGCCTTTGCGCATGGCGCTGATAACCTGGTCAAGACCGCTCAGAAGCGCTTCAATATCCTGGAGCTCTTGTTCACTCAAGTCCCCTTCTACGCTAAAGGCAAAACGTTGCCCCGACGCCAGGGATATCTCCCGCTGGTGGACCTGGGTTATCGACGTCCCATCTTCTGTCCGCACAACCCCTGTCCGGTTGTATGCAAAGGCATCCAGCTCGGAAAAACTGCTGGCATTCAAGGTAACCTGATCCCCCTCGCTGGTCTGGAGAACGATTCCCGTCTGCAACCGTTCCTGGTAGGCGAAGGTTTGCTGTTGTACATTCTGGGCACTCTGCAGGCCGGACATCCGGTGTTGCCGGGAAGCGATCCCTGGAAGGGGAGAGTGGGTATTCATGCTGTTTGCATTCCTTGATTGGAGTGGACGCGGTTGCTGTTCATACCCTTATCTTTTCGGCGTCTTCACATCAAATGTTAATGTTTTATCGTACTTTTTTCATATTATTCGGCATAGTGGTATTATACCGGCAAGTTACGATTGCACGCACCAACTCCGCTGGCTTGCGCTCGGCAGTACGCAGGGTATTTATCTGAATCCGTGAGCGGTGGAAACGCCGTGCAGATTCAGGGCGGCCTGGTGAGCCGGAGTCGTTTTGTTCATTCAACTGCAAATATCTGTCTCTCAACAAACTGATACATAGAGCACGCTCTGCATGGTCACTGATTCCGGCAGTAGAGAAAAGGGGGACCCGTTTTTGTTCCTGCTGCACCACTAGACTATGGTTTCCGCTGTGTGCTGCTTGTCCAGTCGTTGAATACGGTCCTGCAGGATGCCGACAACAATTCTTGTTTCATAAAACAACAGTATGGAGCCGAGCACCAGACCACCCACAGCCATGAACACCGCACTCACGGCAGTGAGGGCAAATATCCCGTTCAACTGCTCTATATGCAGACTGACCAACCCCGCCCCGAGCAAAGATAAGACAGCACCAAAGGCAAAGCCGCCAAGGGAAAAATAAAATGAGCGGGTAGCCTGCAGCAGCAGCACTGCCCGTTTTTCCGTCTTGCGAATCTCTGCGTCGATCCGATCAAGCAATACCAGGTCACTTGCTCGCCGCGCCTCCTCAATCTGCCTCGACAGCTCCCGTGCCCGATCAATGGCCCGGGCAAAACGATTGGAGGTGCTCAATACCATAAGCGCCGAAGCATTGGTTAAAATAGCTGGGGCAACGATGAAGGTCAGGATAATGAACGGATTGGAATGGAGGCTCTGCGAACCAGCGACAATATCCATACAGCTTGCTGTTCCTCAATAACTCGGTAACGGACGAAAACCACTTGATGCCATTTATTCCTCCTCTGCCTGCAGCAGGATAATCTGCTCGTCGGTAATAGAGGTCTGGACCGGATAGCCGGACCGGGCCCATTCGGTCATGCCCGTATCAATAGCCATTGCATTGGCGTAACCGAACTGGTTGAGCTGCCTGGCAGCAAGGGCCGCCCGTGCACCGGACTTGCAGTAGACATAAATTCTCTCGTTCGTATCCGGAATGAGCGACCAGATACTGAACTCAAGCAACCCACGCGGAGCATTGACGGCACCAGGGATGTGCACTGCCTCGTATTCCCTTGGGGTACGAACATCGAGCAGGGTCACGTCCTCATCTGCATCCAATACTTTTTTCAGCTCGGCAATGGAAACCTGTTTGGTTGCCTTGCGCGCTTCCTCAACAAGCTTTCCTGTAGGGGTATCCATCCACGGAGGTTGTCCCGCCTGCGTCTGAAAGGCAAGAATGGCAACCCACAGCAGACTCATTGCCAGCATTTTACCGTTAAACATGGTGTTTCCTCCACAGCATTTGGCATAATGGATAATTCGCCCGTCCTCTATTTCCTACATTGTGTATAGCCCTTGGGGAGATGTCAAGGCAAGGACGGGGCTGGCGGCGCTACCTTTTTCTCCTCACCGAGCAGGTGATAAGAGCTGTCGCATCCATCACCTACACCTTGAAGCTATTGACAATGCCATTGAGCCCAGTTGCACTCTCCAACAGGCTGCGGGCGTTATCCTCAACCTCTTTGCTGCCCGAAGAGATACTGTGCGCAGCTGCGGATACCTCGGCAATATCACGGGTAATTTCAGCCGCAACCGAAGAGCTCTGCGAGACATTTTCATTAACCTCTTGAATCCCCTGACTGGCCTGGGCAATATTTTCCGCAATTTCCCGGGTGGTTGCGGTCTGTTCTTCAACGGCCGTGGCAATGGACCCGACGGTTTCATGCACACCCTCAATCACCTCGGTGATACGATTAATACCGTTGCCTGTTTTGTCACTGGTGGTTTGCACGGCATCAACCAGGGTCTTTATTTCCAAGGTTGCATCGGCGGTCTGCCGTGCGAGCTCCTTGATTTCATTGGCAACTACCGCAAACCCCTTGCCTGCCTCCCCCGCTCTGGCAGCCTCAATGGTGGCATTGAGTGCGAGGAGGTTGGTCTGCTCGGAAATTTCAGTGATGGTTTCGGTCATACGCCCGATCTTACTGGCTGCAGCTCCCAGTTCATCCATTGAGCCGGATGCTGTTTTTGCCTGGTGGACCGCTTCAAGTGAAACGCCCCGCGCCCTTTCGGCATTTTCAGCGATTTCGCTGATGGTCGAACTCATCTCTTCGGCGGCCACTGCGACCATATTGGCATTGGTTGCCGACTCTTCCATGGCTGCAGCCACGCTTCCCAGATTAGCGCTCATCTCCTCGGAAGCGGCGGCGACATTGGTGGCCCGTTGGGAGGTATCGGTTGAATTTTCCAAGAGTTTTCCGGAAATACCCAACAGAAGGTCCGAGCTGGCGGTAACACCGGTGGCGTTGTCTGTCAGCTGGCGGATTATATGCTGGAGCCTTTCGATAAAGAGGTTGAACCAGCTGGCCAGTTCACCGATCTCGTCTCTTGAGTGTATCTGGATGCGTCGGGTCAGGTCACCCTCGCCCTCGGCAATATCCTGAAAATTGGCGACCATCATCTTCAAGCCGCGCACCAGCCCAAAAGCGATAACCATGCTCAGGGTAATAATGCCAGCAAAAATCAATCCGGCAACAACCAGCATGTAGATGATATTCTTTTTGGCCTGATTGGTCATCTCCTCGGCCATGACCGACTGGCTGCGGGTGATATTGTCCAGATAAACCCCTGTCCCCACCCACATGGAGGTGCCGGGAATCATCTCCGCATAACTGAGCTTGGCCACGTCTCCGGCTCCGGGCTTGGGCCAGATGTACTCGACAAAACCACCTCCGGCAGATGCCTTCTTATACATTTCCCGCACAATATACACACCGTTCGGGTCTTTTAATTCCCCCAGGTCCTTGCCCTGCAGTTCTTTTTTCGGTGGCAGAGAAACATTGGTTGTCTGATTATAGACAAAGTAGTAGCCGGACTTGTCCTCCTCAAACCGGATTGTGTCAATTCCCTTGCGAATTATCTCTATCTGTTCTTCAGGGCTGGATACCCCCTCGATGGCGCTGGCCAGGGCCAGGGCTATTGAGTGCCCTGCCACCTGGAGCTTCTGCTGTTGGTCGGCCAGCATAATCTCTCCGGTTTTTTCAACCCCCAACTCTTTGATCCGGTCGGAAAGGTGTAGGGTAAACGCAATCATTACAGCAAAAAGGACCAGTATTGCCCCAATAATGAGCAGCATGCGGCCTTTTACCGAAAATGTATTCAGCATGGTACGCTCCTTTGTATTTTTTGGTTATAATCAGCACCAGTGAGCATTCTCCAGCGGGACACCTTCCAGGTGGCAACGTCCCTGGTAGTAGCGGAGTACATCAATACATTACCAACCGGAGAAGTGCGCCGCGCAGGGAGACTCGATGAGTCTGCGTTTGTCCACTGGCTCTTTTTTCTCCAGAGAACAAACAACAGGTAAAACGCAGACACTTTGCTTTCACTGATTCCGTTAGAAATGACTGCTTCTATTGTAGCAGCACACCACTTTCTGTCCAGCAAGTGGCCTTTTTTTACGATTGTCAATTTTTTTTGTTGAGAGTGCCCAGAAAAGGAGATAATTCATTCAAGGGAAAAAGAGGGATGGAGATAGTTGACATGCATCAGTTTGATATTTGAATAATTTTTTTTACCTTCACCGGTGCATCATGGCCTGTGCGCCGAACCTTTCCCTCCAACAACGTGCTGGCCACCGCCAATGTTGCACGTGAAGCATCCAGACGACAAGGGACGAGCATGAACAATATCCAGGAAAAGGATTGGGCCGATGACAGTTGGTTTCCCCATACCGGTGTCGATACCTTTGAAGAAAACGTTAACCAGCAGCAACAGCGGGACAAAACCGATCAGGACACACCAGCGGTCAGCACTCCCCCTAGTTCTCAGGGAAGTAAGGAGTAAGGACACGTGCCCGCACCTCCTCCGGCCGCTGCCAGGGGGATAAAACCAAAGCAGCAAGCAGGCTGTGTGTTTGACAGTATTGCCCCCAGTACACTCGCCGGCTTTCCCTCATTACCCGTTGCCGGAGCAGGAACGCAAATATCGCAGTGCCACCCGCAGAGAAAGAGCATACAATGGTTGCCACCCCCTCCCCTTCCCCCATGCCCAGAGAGGTCTCTGCCCTCAATACTTACTGGCTTGTGCAATACCTTGAGACCCATCATCCGACACTAAATATTGAGGCACTGCTCGCTCGAATCCATAGCCAATACTCCTGCTATGTGGAGAATCTGCAAACCGGGGCGATTGAGGAGCTGTCGCAGGCGCACCTGAAGAATCCCAGATACTGGTTTTCCAACCAATTTGTTCTCACTCTCCACCAGTTGATCCAGGAGCAGATTCCAGACCCCCGTTTGGGCTTCAAAATTGGCAGCTCCATGTATGCGACCCAACCCATGATTGTCACCGCCCTCGGCATGCCTTTACTGGGAACGCGCAAAGTTGCCCTGAAAGTATCCAAAGAGGCGGCCAAATACAACCGGACCAAACAGTACCTCATCCGGGAGCTCGACAAAGGATTGGTCAAAATCCGTATCCTGCACAACCCAGGGGTGATGACCAATGCATTTACCATGCAATGGAATGCCGGGTGCTTTGCCTCCTATGCCCGGCTGTCAGGGGCAAAAAACGTCTCCGTCGATCTGGAGTGTATCGATCCAGGCCCGACGGCTCCCACGCAAGACAGTCAGGCCATCTGGGATTTTACCATTCGCTACCAAGAGCCTGGTCTTTTCTCCCGCCTTGCCAAAAGCGCTCTACGCAATCTCCCGGGCATCAGGAAACTGGTGGAACGGGCAGAGGCCATCGAAGACGATCACCAGGAACAGATAGTCAACCGGGATCGGATCATTCGTGAACGTACCAGCGAACTCGCCGAGGCCAACAGGGTTATGCGCCAGGAAATAAGTGTTCGCAAGCAAGCGGAAGCAGCTTTGCGGCAGAGCAAGGAGCAGCTGCAACGCTACATCGCTGCCATTGACGATATAGGCATGGGGGTCGGCATAATCGACGCCGATTATCGTCTTCGCGAGATGAATGCTACCCTTACCGCCTGGTATGGCCACCAGCAGGGCGAAAGATGTCACCGGCTCATCATGGGGCAAAGCAGCCCCTGTTCCCATTGCCGTTTACCAGAGGTGATTGAGCAGGGAGAAAAAGTCAAATACCTGGCAACAGTCTCTCAGGGAAGGTTTGTGGAGATTGTCGCCACCCCGATTACCAATCCCGACGGAACCCTGTCGGCCATGGCGATTTTTCGAGATGTAACTCAGCAAAAACACCAGGAGCAGCAACGCCTGAAAACCCTGCAGCAGCAAGAACAATTGAAAAAATTTGCCAGCTTGAAAAACATGGCGGCTTCCATTGCCCACCGTTTCAATAATGCCATGAACGGCGTACAGGGGAATCTGGAACTGCTCACCATGCTCTTGCCGCAAACCACCGATGCCTACAGAATGAGCAAAGACGCCTTCACCTCGGCAAAAGAGGCCTCGCAAGTTGGTTCGATGATGCTCAGCTATGTCGGCCAAAACCCACCGCAACCACATACAACTGCCCTTTACAATCTGGTCCATGAATCTGCTGAGGCAATTCCGGACACGTATCAGCAATCGGGAGTGCTCACCATTGTTCCGCCCACTGCACCAATATACTGTTCCGTTGATCAGGAGCAGATAAAAGAAGTCATTAAAAATATTCTGCTCAACGCCTTTGAGGCCCTTGAGCAGAGTACGGGCTCGATCACAGTTACCTTTGGTATCGATCATGTCACCACCGACGCCCTCCCCCTTCTCTTCCAGGGGAGCAGTATCTGCGATGGCCTATTCTCCTACTGCCAGGTTACGGATACCGGTCATGGCATCAGTCCGGACAACTTAGCCCGAATATTCGAGCCCTTTTACAGCACCCGCTTTGTTGGCCGCGGACTGGGATTGGCACTGGCATCGGGAATCGTACAGGCACATGGCGGAGCCATTACTGTAAAAAGCACCCCTGACAGAGGCACAACGGTACGAATGCTGCTGCCCCTGGCATCCGCAACCGAACAACCTGCCACTGCTCGTGCTGGCAGGGTCGAAGCCGCGCCACGCAAAATGACCGGCAACATCCTGCTGGTGGACGACGACCCCATCGTGCTTGAGGTCGGGAGAAACCTCCTCTCTATTCTCGGCTGCACGGTCCATACGGCCACCAATGGCAGAGAAGCGGTTGACCAGGTGCTCAAGCTGGATGGTCAGTGCACAGCCATCATCATGGACATTTCCATGCCGGTAATGAACGGTATAGAGGCCATGGAAGTCATCCGCAATATTGCGCCTGCGGTCCCTATCCTGCTCTGCAGCGGCTACGCGGAAACAGATTTTTCCTTTACCAACAACAGCGACGCCATCCCGGACGGATTCCTTGCCAAACCCTTTCAGCTCGCTGACGTAAAAAGCAATCTGGAAATCCTGGTGGGCAGCCACAGCCTTTAATCAGTTTTTCTGATCAATAATGGTATCTTACATCATTCAGTCTCTGTTCCTGCGGGCTTGAATTGGAAAAAAATGACGAAAATATTGCACATTACCAATGGTGACAACACCGTACACCTTATGCAGGCGGCAGAACTGCCGGGTACTTTTCTGCCCTGGCGTGATGTCCTCCACGAAGGCCCGGTGCCCTCAGGTCTTGAACTGGAAGCATTGTCAACGCTACGGGCACAGTTTCTCACCGGCAGGGACTGGGGTGATGCACGGCGGCTGGCGAAAGACTTTCAGCGCAGAGATGCACACCTTCAGGGCTGGTATGCACACGACAAAATCATTCTCTGGTTTGAGCACGACCTCTATGATCAGTTGCAGATCCTCCAGATACTTGACTGGTTCCATCGCCATCGGGTCCTGGGTAAGATTGAGCTGACGATCATTTGCACCGATCAGTACCTGGGCATGCTCTCTCCGCAAGCAATCAACGGGCTCATGGTTCATGAAGAAACGGTGACCGAGCAACACCTTGAGCTGGCCACTGCCTACTGGAGCGCATTCCGCTCGCAATCCCCTGATCAGCTGGAAGCGCTCCTGGATGCTGACAGTACCCCCTTGCCATTTGTTGCCGGGGCCGTGGAACGATTGTTGGAGGAATATCCGTCCACGGCCAACGGACTCTCACGCACAGAGCAACAGGCCCTGAGCATCATTCATGGAGGAGAACAGTGCTTCGGTCGAGTGTTTGAAGCAAATCAGCAGATGGAAGAGCGAATGTTTATGGGTGACCTGAGCTTCCAGACAATGCTCCACAACTTTATCCGCTCCAATCCGCCCTTACTGACCCTTTCGACAGGGACGGAGATTACTCTGCCGGTGGATTCTGCACAACGGTTGACCATCACTGCTACCGGGCGCGATGTCCTGGAAAGTAGAACCAATTGGCTGGATACTGTTGCCATCGACCGGTGGCTCGGCGGGGTGCACCTTACCCCGGCTACCACCTGGTGCTGGAATCCCATCTCCCGGTCCCTTGTCAGACGCCATGCGGCATAGCATAGGGACTGATCAATACCCTGGCGCCCTCTGCTGCGCTGTCTAGCACGCCTGAGCAGGAGGCACCCCGCATTGCAACCGGTGGATGCGGTTAAAAGTCCTCCTCTCTATATACGTCAAAAAAGGTTTTCTCACCAATCAGGGAATCAATTTGCCACTGGATGTCCCTTACCTCTTTCCGACCCATCCATTCAGCCCAGTCATCAGCAGTCTCCCACTCACTCATAACAATGAACTCACCAGGATCATTTAACTTTGAAAAGGTCGCCCGGGAAATAAATCCCGGTTGTCTTTCAGCACTCGCTCGCAGACTCTTGAGCAGCGGCACAAGCTTTTCCCTGTGTGAAACGCGAAACACCCGTCTACTGATGACCTTGACATACATGGCTGACGCCCTCCTTTTGCTGAAAAAAAGGTTATTTTGCTCTCTCCCGCCGGTGGGAAACAGCAATGTCAAAACAGATACATGCCTATCCTAAGGCTGGATGGAGGAATACGCAATATTCAATCCGGCGGTTACATTACCGTTGGCTGCAGTGTAACAGAAAAATACCCACCATGAGGGAATATCGCACTGCTTTTCCAAACGCATACCTGCACCGTATACCCGGCTTGAAAGGTTGGCCGCCACCCCTTCCCCTTGCTCCGTGCCGATAGCTCAACGTGCTTTTCGTGCCTGCCAAAAACATTCAACGCTTGACACCTGCACCAAATAAGTAATATTATATTACTAATATATATATCTATCGGCTGTACGGACGGAGGAGAGAATATGCGCAACGCTGATTATGAAAAGATATTAAACACGTGGAAAATTTACGATGAAGCTGAAAGATGGAGCTTGAAAAGTCTGTTTGAGTGCAGCAAACAAACTCAAACCGTTGACAATTTCATCAAATTTCTGGAACAGAAGGTAAAAAAAACCTCACCGGTGTAACCTGGTTTCACTAGAAGAAAAAAGAGGTGGCCATGCCCTTCCTCTGCCGGGCCAAGCACGGTAAAGGGAGAGGTCTGGGCGGTCATCGCTCCTCTTGTCTAATTCCTTTATCAACGAACGGCAAATAAACGCTACCCGTCGACATGACATGCTGATTTCCGGGAGTTGCCCGCTATCGTTCAATCACCATCTGCACTGCCTGGGTCCTGGGAAAATATTCCAAGGGAACGGCAAAGAGGTTTCTCTGTAAATGGACGATGCTGGTGGTGTTTGCTCTGCCACCAGCATACGTAAAAACCCCCTGGAAAAGGATACACTCCAGGGGGTTTTTGCAGTATACGGTGGATTGAGCCCTCTTAGAAGTGGCTGAGCGGGCCGTCAAGATGATCAACCCATATCTGGACAAACTGGTCGAATTCAGCCGTTCCCTTGAGTATCGTTGTTACTTCCATACCTTCCTTGCTCAGGATAGATTTCCATGAATCTGGTTCATCCCCTGCCATATCATTTTTCGCATGATCACCTGCAACGGACATGAACGGCATGAGGTAGACTTTTTTTACCTCAGCTTTCTTCAGTAAGTCGATGATGGTATCAAGTTCAGGGTACCCCTCGACAGTGCCGACAAGAACATTTGGATCTTTCAGCTGCAGTTGAAAATTGAGCGCTGAATAAAAGGCGTTTGACGGGTGATGCGTCCCATGTCCCATAAAGACCACAGCTTCGTCTTTTTTTCGTTCTTTGGGAATGATATCAAACAAGGCGTCAACCGTGCGATCCATGTCTTTCTGGGTTGCCAGCAGGGGGTAGCCAAGAATAATGGCGTCAAAGGCTCCCATGTTCTTGAATGAGCCGACAACCTTACGTAAATCATGGTATTCCGCCCCACCGATGGTGTGCAGCGACTGAAGAGCTACATGGGTGAAATCTTCATCAGCCATTTTGGCAAGCGCAACTTTAGGCGAATCAAGCGTGATCCCCTGTCCGGCAAGCTTTTTCCTGATAATATGGGAAGTATATGCCCATCTGACCGGAATATTGGGATAGGTTGCCTTCACTTTCTTCTCTATGTTTTCAAAAGATACCTGGGCGCTCTGTTCGCTGGACCCAAAGGCGACAAGCAGTATTCCGACTTTTCTTTCTTTCTCTTCTCCATGATGAGCAGCCATGCCAAGACCGGCAAAAAGCAGACACCACACAACACAAACGATGGTACACATCCTCAATTTCAACATTTTTCACTCCTTTTTCTTTCTGTTGAAGCCCCAAAAAAAAACCCCGGATCACAATGATCCGGGGATGCCCTGTTATTCCCTCGCTGCAAGCCCCTTTTTCCACGAGGAGCTATAAATACGTTTTCAGGCAGGTCTTCTGACTTTTCCTTCTCTTTCAACGGCCTTCCCACATGAGCAGCAGTGGCACACAAGGTTGAAAAAGTTCTCTTGAAATCTGCGTATGCTTCAAGAGAGAGGATTACAGCGGCGGGCCCGTTCCGGATTTTCACCGGATTCCCTATTCACCACAAACGTGGCACCTGAATTGTAGCGTCAGCTTTACAGAGTATGGATTGAAATGTCAATATATGTAGTTGGAGATACTATCAAAAATAAATAAAACTCTAGCATATCAAAAAGATCTTTCTTCCTGCAAACCAACTAAAGCCCTTACAGAGAAAATCTCTTTTAACCTGTTGTTTTTGCAATATTTTACAAACTATCTATGTTTCTATAAGTGAGAGAAACATGAACATAGCTCTTCTCGCATCTGGTCGATGGGCAGGAAAAGAATTGGAAATTTCGAGCAGGGATAAAAATAGCCTCTGGAGGACCCAGAGGCTACTATATTACTGATTTCATTGGCGGAAGTGCATGGGAATCGAACCCACCTAGCAGGCCATTAACCCGCTACACCGGATTTGAAGTCCGGGAGGGCCACCAGTGCCCTTTCCACTTCCGTCGTTGCAGGGTAGAGTAATATTTATTGACCTGAAAAACAACTTTTTATTATACTTAGCGCTTACCAATCAGTTATCCCTATTTCAACAATCAGCACCCCGCCCGGGGAGGAATTTTCTCAAAAAACCCTATGGAATGTGAACGACTTATTCGCTTGATCAAAGACTGGTACCTTCGCGTTAAGCAGGAGACCATGGCTCCTGCCCGGATGATGCAGTTCGTCGATCAGCATGTGAAAGAGTGCGAAATCTGCAAAGCCGAACCTGGGCTAGCAGAGGAAATCGAAAAAATCAGGTCCTTTGTGGTCCCTGAATCAAAAATTCCCAAAGCCATCCGCGCCCAGGACGATCGACCCACGCCGGAAATTTCCCCGGACGAGGAGGAGGAAGAAGAAGAGAAGTACATTGATGACGATGAGGACGAGGAGGAAGATGAAGAGTTGGATCACGACCCGACCCCGGATAGCCAGCCGACAGACGAGTAAACCTAACGAAGCAGAGCCGCGTCCAGGGCTTACACGTCCAGGACCCACACTCTACCCTCAATATCGTTCAATAGATAGCTCACCTCCCTTTCCTCCAGACTGTCCCTCTCTTTTTTCTTTAATCAAGCCGCTTTGAAAATCGCACTGCACTGACAAAAAGAAAGAAGGCTGCAAACCCCAGCAGGAAGTAGATATCTGGTGCAACTCCGGCAATGGATTCCCCGCGAAGAATGATCCCTCGAATGATCCGCAGAAAATGGGTCAGCGGCAGAACTTCGGCCAACTGCTGGGCGATACGCGGCATAGCAACAAAGGGAAACATGAACCCGGAGAGCAGCATGGACGGAAGAAAGAGAAAAATAAACATCTGCATGGCTGCCAACTGATTGCGGGCCAGCGTCGAGATAGTCAACCCCAAGGTCAGGTTGGCAAGAATAAAGATCAGGCAGACCGTATAGATGGCCGTCAGCTTGCCCGCCACCGGAATGCGGAACAGGAGTACCCCCAACAACAGGATCACTGATACCTGGATCAGGCCGATACCGATGTAGGGGATGATCTTGCCCACCATCAGCTCCAGGTTGCGCACCGGGGTGGCAATGAGCAACTCCATGTTGCCCCGCTCGCGCTCCCGGACTATGGCAATAGAGGTAAACATTACCATGGTCATGGTCAGGATGACCCCGAGCAGACCGGGGACGGTGAATAGCGCCGCCCTTCTTTCCGGGTTGTAGAGCAGGCGAACCGCGATCTGGCGTTGTTGTTCCTGGTTGGTCACCACCCTGTCCGGAGCAAACGTAAAGTTGCGCAACTGACGGACTGCAGCGGCCAAAGTGGTGTCTGATCCATCCACCAACAGCTGCGCAAGAGGCCGGTCCCCCATGGTGTAGCGTTGCACTGTGTCGCGAGGGATAAACAGCCCTGCGCCGACGGTGCCATCGCGGATGAGTGCTTCCAGCTCCTGGGCAGTTGAGACAGTGGTGCTAAAATCAAGTACCTGGGTCGCTGCCACATCCATGATGAGCTGCCGGGAAAAAGAGCTGTTGAGGTTGTCGGCAACCGCTGCCGGAACGTGGCGGACATCGGTGTTGATCGTATAGCCAAAGAGGACCAACTGGAAGAGTGGGATCATGATCACCATGCCAAAGGTCAGCCGATCATGGACCAGGTGAATCACTTCTTTACGGCAGATGGCGACAATGCGCACCAGCGAAGGGACAGAATCGGACATGTCAGCCTCCTGTTCCATTGCAACGGGTGGCCATAACGAATACATCCTCTATGGTGGGTTGATCCGGATGAATGGTCAGCGCATACCCACTGAGCTGACTGTCCAGCCACTTCCTGCCCTGTTCCGGTCCCTGTCTGAGCAGCACCCTCAGGGCATTGCCGGTACGGGTGGTGGCATACACCCCGGAGCGTGCCTTGAGCGTTGCAACAGCAGGGGTGATGTCCTGTCCTTCCAACCGGAATACTGTCGCGCCAAGCCCTGCCCTGAGCTCTGCCGGGGTTCCGTCGGCCACCTTCCTGCCCTCGTTGAGGATGGCAAGGTGATGGCACCGTTCGGCCTCGTCCATGAGGTGGGTAGTCACCAGGACCGTGGTCCCGGTCTCGCACATGATAAAGAGCTCATCCCAGAAAGCCCGCCGGGTATTGGGATCGACTTCAGAGGTTGGTTCATCAAGCAGGAGGAGCTGCGGCTTGTGGATGATGGCGGCTGCCAGGGCGAGCCGTCGCTTTTGCCCGCCGGAAAGGTCGCCGGCCTGTCGCTGGCGAATATCCATGAGATGAAAACGCTCAAGCAGTTCCATGATCCGGTTCCCGCGTTCACCGCGCCCGACTCCCATGATCCGTCCCATAAACTGCATATTCTGCAGCACACTCAGGTCGCTGTACAGGGAAAACTTCTGGGTCATGTATCCGACCTGCCGCCGTACCTGCCTGGTATGCTCAGGAATTTTCAGACCAAGTACTTCTATCTCCCCGCCGGAGGGGGTGAGCAGGCCGCACATCATGCGTATGGCGGTGGTCTTGCCGCTCCCGTTGGGGCCAAGAAAACCGTAGACCGTCTGGCAGGGGATGGTCATATCGAGCCTGTCTACCGCTACACAGGAGCCAAAGGCCTTGGTCACTCCCTGTACGCGAATGGCGACGTTCACTCCCGCTCCAACACTAGTTGCGCAGGTGTCCCGGCGGTGAGTTGATCTGCCTCCTCTTCGGTCAGCTCAAGCTCTGCAACATAGGACAGACGTGAACGGTCATTTTCCGCCAGGGCAAAGTAGGGAGTGAAGGAGGCCTCCGAGGAGATGGAGCGCAGGCGTGCTGCATAGGGGCGCTGCCGTCCGTCAACCAGGACGGTATATGTCTGCTGTGGCAGCATGCGGGCACGGAAGGGTTCAGGAACATAGACCCTTGCCCACGGACGTTGACCGGCCAGGAGTGTACATACCACTGCCTGGCCGGGCGGAGTGTCTCCCCGCTTGAACGGGAGACTGTCGACCCTTCCCCCGCGAGCAGCCCGAATGGCGTACTCCTCAAGCATCAATTGCATCCGGTCACGCTGTGCGCGCAGGGCCGACAGGGCGAAACGGGCCTGATTGATCTGTTCTCTGCGGGTACCGGCCAGGAGCCTGTCCAGGACAGCGGTCTGTACATTGACCTGTTCCCGGGCGTTCTGGTAGGTATTGCGAGCGTTATCGAGCTGTTGGCGGCTAGTGGCCCGGGTGGTAATCAGGGTCTCCTGCCGCTGGTACTGCTCATGGGCTGTATCCATGGTTACCTGTGCCGCACGCAGCCTGGCCCGGGTTTCGGCTATGATTTCCGGACGCGGTCCGGCTTCCAGCTCCTTGAGTTGCCACTCGGCCCGACTGACCTGAGCGTCGATCTCCCGCCATTGTTCCCTGACCTTGCGGTCATCGATCTGCATCAGGAGGGTACCCGCCGCGACCTGCTGCCCCTCCCGGACCAAAATGTCGATGATTTCTTCGCCAGCAGGCGTACGGTGATGTACCCGATCCCACTCCAGGGTGCCGAGGGCTTGGGGAGGATTTTCTCGGCACCCGGGCAGGCAGCAGATGACGATAGCGGCAGCCAGCAGGAAAAGTGCTCGTCCAAGCGGTCTCCATCTCGTCCTCACCTGTTGTGCCCCCGCACCGGAACTCAGCAAAACAGCCAGGGGGTTACCTTGCGCCGTGCGGCCTCGTAGGCGCGAATGCGTTCACTCTTCTCCAGGGTAAGGTCAATATCATCCAGACCATTGACCAGGCAATGCTTGCGAAAGCCATCCACATCGAACCCGAGCTGGCTGCCATCGGGCTTGCGGATAACCTGTTTGTCAAGGTCTACCTCCAAGGCATATCCAGGAGTGGAATAGGTCTCTGCAAAAAGAGCATCAACGATCTCCTCAGACTGGACGATGGGAAGGATGCCGTTTTTAAAACAGTTGTTGAAGAAGATATCAGCATAGCTGGGGGCAATGAGCACCCGAATCCCGAAATCAAGCAGTGCCCATGGGGCATGCTCCCGACTCGATCCGCAACCGAAATTTTCCCTGGTCAGGAGGATAGAGGCGCCCTGGTACCGCTGCTGATTGAGGACAAACTCCATATTCAGGGGGCGGTTGCTGTTGTCCATCCCCGGCTGCCCTTCATCCAGGTAGCGCAAGGTATCAAACAGGTTGGGACCAAAGCCGGTCCGTTTGATGGATTTGAGAAACTGCTTGGGAATAATCAGGTCAGTATCCACATTGGCCCGATCCATGGGGACAACTATCCCTTGGTGTACATTAAACGGTTCCATTACTCGTTCCCCTTCCATGTTCTGATATCGACAAAGTGACCGGCAATGGATGCGGCGGCTGCCATGATCGGGCTCACCAGATGGGTGCGGCCACCAAACCCTTGCCTTCCCTCAAAATTACGATTGGAGGTCGAGGCGCAGTGCTCGCCCTGCCCCAGTTTGTCCTCATTCATGGCCAGGCACATGGAACACCCCGGTTCACGCCACTCAAAACCTGCGTCGCGGAACAAGCTATCCAACCCTTCCATCTCTGCCTGTTGCTTCACCAGCCCGGAACCCGGCACCACCAGGGCCTGCTTCAGGGTGGAAGCAATCCGGCGCCCCTTGACCACCGCAGCGGCTGCCCGCAGGTCTTCAATCCTGGAGTTGGTGCATGAACCGATGAAAACGCGATCAAGACCGATGGCCGTGATTGGCGTACCGGCGGTAAGGCCCATGTATTTGAGGGCATTGGTTATCCCGGCAGCCTGGGTTTCGGTCTCCGCCTTCCGGGGATCAGGGACCGTGCCGGTGACCGGAATCACCATCTCCGGGGAGGTTCCCCAGGTGACCTGTGGTTCGATAACGGCGGCATCGATGTTGACCACCTTGTCGAACTCAGAGTCTTCATCAGAGACTAAACCCTGCCAATATTCACTGGCCAGCTCCCACATCTCGCCTACAGGGGCAAAGGGCCGATCTTTAACATAGGCAATGGTCTTCTCGTCCACTGCCACCAGTCCGGCCCTGGCTCCGGCCTCAATGGACATGTTACAGATCGTCATCCGTCCCTCAACAGAGAGAGAGCGGATGGTCGGGCCGCCGAACTCGATAGTGTAGCCGGTGCCGCCGGCTGTACCAATACAGCCAATAATGTAGAGAATCAGGTCTTTCGCCGTTACTCCCTCACCAAGCTCGCCCTCGACGAAGATCAACATGTTTTTCATCTTTTTCTGGATAAGGCACTGGGTAGCCAGTACGTGCTCCACTTCCGATGTACCGATCCCCTGGGCTAACGCCCCAAGCGCACCATGGGTGGAGGTGTGGGAATCACCGCAAACGATGGTCATCCCCGGCAGGGTCACGCCCTGTTCCGGCCCCATCACGTGGACAATCCCCTGCCGCTGGTCATCCATACCGAACTCACGAATGCCGAACAGTTGACAATTTTCGTCCAGGGTCCGCACCTGCAATCTGGAAATCGGATCCTGAATGCCACTGACGCCCGCCCCCCGCTCCGTCGGAGCGGTGGGCACATTATGATCCGGGGTGGCCAGGTTGGCTCCTGGGTTCCATGGTTCACGTTTCTGGAGACGAAGCCCCTCAAAGGCCTGAGGCGAGGTAACCTCATGGATCAGGTGGCGATCAATATAGAGCAGGGAGGTCCCATCAGAACGTTCCTCTACCTGGTGGGCTTCCCAGAGCTTATCATACAAGGTTTTTCCGGCCATTGCTTCAGCCTCCGCGAAAACGTATTATCTGTTCAATATATGGTTTATTTTCTTCATCCGGGGACCAGCTCAGCAGCAACCCTGCATCACCTTGCGCCCGCATAGGCGATTGACCCACTGGGCAATGATGTGGGCCGCGCAGCCGACCCCCGGCTCCACACGCACTGCTCCGGTTGGGCAATTGGTCTGGCACGCACCGCATTCCATGCAGCGATCAGCATCTATCACCTGGCCCTTTCCCTGGTCGAGAGCAAGTAGCTGGTGCGGACACACCACCACGCACCGGCCGCAACCAATACATGCCTGCTGATCAAGTTGCAGCGTCGCTGTCCTATCTATATACCTGAAATATTTCATTTGCCCACCTGGTGTTAGGCATGAACAAAGGGGCCGCCGACCCATAGGATGAGCGTAGCCAGCAAGCATAGCCCTTGAACGACCAGCCCTCTTTTCATCTCATATTCCACCCCGCTGGGAGAGGTAAACGGGGTGGAACCGGTAAAGTTCATTGCCAGATATGAGCAGACAGCCACCGACCACAGA
Source organism: Desulfogranum aggregans (assembly GCF_055398265.1). Taxonomy (NCBI): domain Bacteria; kingdom Pseudomonadati; phylum Thermodesulfobacteriota; class Desulfobulbia; order Desulfobulbales; family Desulfobulbaceae; genus Desulfogranum; species Desulfogranum aggregans. The sequence goes on from NZ_AP042447.1 coordinate 3,222,240, forward strand.
ACAACGGCTATAGCCTCCGACACGGACATTCCCCCTCCCATCATCCATACGCACCCGCTTCCGCTCATGACTGCCGGCACCAATCCTTTGACCCAGAATTGGCGCCCGGGAAGCCAGGGCAGCAGCAGCGGCACCACCACCGTACCGCTGAGAACAGCCGCCAGGGTGGCAACACTGAGGAGCAGTCCCCGCTCCCGGATCGCTGCCAGAGAAAAAATATCCGGGCCGATACCAGAGAGCACCAACCCGAGCAGGAGGATAAATACGAGCTGTTTGGCCACCAAATAGAGCTCCACCGGCACCAGGACCATTCGTTCCGCCAGGGAAAACGTCACCGTACGCATGGCCTCATCCGCCCGGCAACCGCCATCGAGAAAGGCGGGTAGATCACGTGAGCGTACCGGTCCGAAAACAACCTGAAATCCGCTTCGCTTGTGCACCTCTGCCCCATTGACGGACGGGGCGCCCAACTGCGGAACGATCAGCTGCTTCTCCTCCACCAGCCTCGAAACCTGGAATCGCTCAAGGCAGAAGAGGATCTCGGCGGTGGAAAAAGTTCCCTTACCGGCGGCACACCACACATTGACCCCTCTGGTATCAAGCACCAGAATCCAGGCAGAAACCCCAGCCAACCGGAACCGAAGCGCATCAAACGATAACTTGTAGTTAGCCGACACCAGTACCGGAGAACGGCTGGTTGGCGTTCCCACCGCATACACCCCAGGGGCAACGGTATAGGTATTGCGAATGGAGCCCAACCGTGCCAGGGCGGTCTGCCAGCGATCGCGAATCGAGGGAGTCGTCTCCACCCGGGGAACCGGGCCGGTGGCTGTTTCCAGAAAATCCTCTACAAACGGCTCAACCGTATACCCGGCCTGCTGATGAACCCCTGCCCGAGGTTCTTGCTTGGGGCCTCAGCAGGGAGCCTCTCCCTCCTGCCCTATTGGAAGGTGCTGTAGCTGCACCTGCTGCAATGTTGCTCTTCCTTCGGGCCTCTCCATTGGTTCTTCCTGTGGTTTTCATTGGTTCGTCCGCAGCCGCCTGCTCTTTAGGCACCGCATTTCGCGGACTTTTGAAGATAAACGATATATGGTGAAGACTCAACCCCTCATACAGATGAACAGCAAAGGGACAGGCAGTTAGTCCCCCCCCCAACTGCTGTGGGGAGTAAAGGGCCCCCATGCCGCTGTATGGACATCCATACAGGGGTGCATTACCCTTACCACTATATTCGAAATCATCGTGTACCTGCCTATTCTATCGGAGAAGCCAAAATACCACTGCCAAGGAAGAACTATGACCATCGCCTCGCATGCCCTCTTTCAGTCCGGCGAACTCCAGCAGCGCGCAAGCCAGGCCCACGATCTTTTAGGCCGCTGCAGCCTCTGCCCTAGAGACTGCCGGGTGAATCGACTCGAGGAACACACAGGACGCTGCCGGACCGGCAGCAAAGCCATGGTTGCCAGCTACGGTCCGCACTTCGGGGAGGAGCAGCCCCTGGTAGGCAGCAAGGGCTCGGGAACCATTTTTTTGGCAGGGTGCAGCCTGTTATGCTGTTTCTGTCAGAACTACGACATCAGCCATAGCACCGAAGGCAGCCTGCCGGTGGACGAGCAGGAGCTGGCCGCGATCATGCTTGAACTGCAGCAACAGGGGTGCCACAACATCAATCTGGTGACCCCAAGTCATGTGGTGCCGCAGATCCTGGCAGCAATGGTGCATGCCATAGAAGGGGGACTGCAGGTGCCGCTGGTCTACAATTCCAGCGGCTATGAAACCGTGGACACCCTGAACCTGCTCGACGGTGTGGTTGATATCTACATGCCTGACTTCAAATTCTGGGAACCGGCAACTGCCAGGCGGTGGGCCAAGGCTCCGGATTACCCTAAACGAGCCCGCCAGGCACTGACAACCATGCACCGGCAGGTCGGTGACCTCTGCCTGGACCGCCAGGGCCTAGCCACCAGTGGGTTGCTGGTTCGTCACCTGCTGATGCCGGGCACCGAAGCAGAAACCTCGGCCATTCTCGCCTTTATTGCCGAAAAAATATCGCGGAACACCTACGTCAACATCATGGATCAATACCGTCCCTGTGGCCGGATCGCCGACTTTCCCGAACTCGAAGATACCATTAGCCCGCAGCAGTACCGACAGGCCCTGACCCGTGCCAGGGAGGTGGGACTGCACCGGTTGGATCAGCGGGATCTTGACGGCCTGCTCAGGAATCTGATACTTCAGAAAAAATAGGCAATCACCGGTAAACCATGTGTTGACAGCACCTGTTCCATCTCGTATCATTACGGCTGGTTTACAGTGTAAAGACACCCATATCGTTTTACTGAGTATAGATTCTGAGAATGCATTCACAATACGTTGCAGGAGCGGCGGCGGCCAGGCCTATGGTTCACTGGCACCCGACCGCTTCCTGGTAATACAGTACAGCAGTCAACGCCATCTGGACCAACACTCCGGTCCATGGCGTCTTACCAGCCTGGACCAAAGCGGTTCAGGCTTTTTTTTTGCCTGGGTCGGAGCGGGCCGGACTACACAGGATCTGAACGACAACCGTCTGGAAGGAGTACCATAATGAGTGAAGAACAACCAATCAAGTTTGCCGACCGCATGGATCACCTGCCGCCCTACCTTTTCGGCATGATCAACAAAATTAAAATGGAAAAACGGTGGCGCGGCGAAGACGTCATCGATCTCGGCATGGGCAACCCGGTGGATCCGGCCCCGCAGCAGGTAACCGAAAAGCTCTGTAATGTGGCCATGGACCCCAAGACCCATCGCTACCCGGTAGCAGGGGGGATGAAGAACCTGAAACGGGAAATCGCCCTTTATTACAAGCGGAAATACAGGGTGGAACTCAATGGCGTGGATGATGTGATCTGCACCATCGGCTCTAAAGAAGGCATATCCCACCTCTGTCTCGCCCTGCTCGGCCCGGGAGACACGGTCCTGGTCCCTGCCCCCGCCTTCCCGATCCATGTCTATGCCGCGGTCATTGCCGGCGCCAATGTGCTGCGGATCTCACTCAGCTCCGAGGAAAAGTCGCTGGAGCAAATCAGCACCATGTGCCAGTCCCTCTATCCCGGCCCTAAACTGGTCATGCTCAACTATCCCCACAATCCCACCGGCACCCTTGCCAGCAAGGAGTTTTTTCAGGAAATTGTGGTGCTGGCCAAGAAGTACAAGTTCATGGTCATCAACGACTTTGCCTATGGCCGTATCACGTATGACGGGTATGTTGCGCCGAGTTTTCTTGAGGTCGAGGGTAGCACTGATGTGGGTGTGGAGTTCGGTTCTTTTTCCAAATCCTACAACATGGCCGGCTGGCGCCTGGGCTACTGTGTCGGCAATCGGCAGATGATCGACGGTCTTTCAAAAATCAAAGGCTACTATGACTACGGAATCTTTTCCGCCATTCAGATCGCCGGGATTGTGGCCATGCGGGATTGCGACGATACCATTGACGAACAGGTTGCCCAGTACCAGAATCGCCGGGACGTCATGTGCGAGGGGTTGACGCGTATGGGCTGGGAGGTGGATCCACCCAAGGCCGGTATGTTTCTGTGGGCCAAGATCCCGGAGCCGTATGCGCAGATGGGCTCTATCCGTTTTGCCATTGAGATGATGAACCGGGCCAATGTTGCCATTGCGCCGGGTGCCGGATTCGGGGAAGAGGGAGACGGGTATCTCCGGATGGCCCTGGTGGAAAATGAAAACCGCATCCGGCAGGCATTGAAGCAGATGCGGCGGGCACTCACGGAAATCGACCGGGAGATCGAGGCCGGCACCTTTCAGTGGGAGCAGAAATAATTAACCCATTCTCCACCGGGCAGGAGTCTGGGCTGTAATGGTGTGCTGTGGACAACCCGGTGCACCATAATACACACTGTGGTTCACTGGAGCGTTGAGTCCTGTGATCATCCCCAAACAACGACTGCCGCCGCCACTGGTGGAAAACCAGGTCCGTTTATTCAGTAATAGCGACGGTAAATGGCTGGTGTTCTCCTCACCGGTGGAGATCGTGGTGGCTCGCACCGCCAGCGAAGTGCTGCCGGCGCTGGCCACCATCGAGCACCTGGTTGAGGAACAAGGATACGCGGCAGCAGGCTGGGTCAGCTATGAAGCGGCCCCTGCCTTTGATGGCGCCCTCACCGTCCATCACGACGACTCGGGCTTTCCTCTGCTCTGGTTCGGTATTTACCCCGTCCCCCTTTATGAAGAACCGCCTGCGGTAGAAGAACTCCCGCCGCTGGACTGGCAGCCAACAGTCTCCAGGGAACAGTACATCCAGGCTGTCCGGGAAATCAAACGGTTGATAGCCGCCGGCGAGACCTACCAGGTCAACTATACCTTCCGCCGACGCGCCCGGCTGGCCCATGCGAACGCTGCAGGACTGCTCTCCCTGCTGGCACAGCAGCCGCCCTATTACGGCGGCTGCATCACCACCGACCAATGGATCATTGCCAGCGGTTCACCGGAACTGTTTTTCCGCCTCGATCAGGATCGGATCGTCTCCCGTCCCATGAAGGGGACCGCTCCCCGCGGACGATGGAGTGAGGAGGATGTACACCACCAGCGCCAGCTCCATCGTTCCCGTAAAAACCGGGCAGAAAACATCATGATCGTCGACATGGTCCGCAACGACCTCGGCCGCATGGCAACACGGTCCTCGGTCATTGTCCCCTCGCTCTTTACCGTCGAACAGTATCCGACCCTCCTGCAGATGACCTCTACAGTGGAAGCCAGAACCAGCGCCTCGTTGTCGGCCATTTTTCAGGCCCTATTTCCTCCAGCATCCATTACCGGGGCACCCAAGGCCACAACCATGGAGATCATTGCCCGGTTGGAGCGTCAGCCCAGACGGATTTATACCGGAACCATGGGATACCTTCTTCCCGGTCGTCAGGCACAGTTTGCCGTGGCGATCCGAACCCTGCTCTATGACAGGCAGCAGGAGGAAGTGGAATACGGAGTCGGCAGCGGTATTGTCTGGGACTCCGACCCGGAGGAAGAGTTCCGGGAGTGTCGGACCAAAACCAGAATCTGTGCACCCGGGTACCCGCCATTTGCTCTGCTGGAAACCCTGCTCTGGACCAACGCGGGGGGCTACCACCTCCTGGAAGAACACTGCCTGCGCCTGGAAGCCTCGGCCCGCTACTTTGCCTATCCGTTTGATCGGCCTGCCTTTTTCTGTCAGCTTGCTGATGCGGCAACAGGGTTCAGCGCCGATCGTTGCCGGGTACGAGTCACCCTGCAGGCCGACGGCACCCTTGACCTCATTCATCAACCGTTGGCCACGGTCGCCGCAACGGCCACGGTGGCGCTTGCCGCGGAACCGGTGAACACCGACGATATTTTCCTCTACCATAAAACAACCCACCGGGCGGTCTATGATCAGGCCAGGCACGCACTGCCGCAGGCGGACGACGTCCTCCTCTACAACGAACGGGGTGAGCTGACCGAATCCACCATTGCCAATATGCTCATGGAGATCAACGGCAGCCTCTATACACCACCGGTCCGTTGCGGACTGCTGGCCGGCACCGCCCGTGCCAGGCTCCTGGCCGAGGGAGTAATCCGGGAACGGGTGCTGCCGGTGTCGCTCTTGGAAAAGGGATGGCCCCTCTATTTGATCAATTCTGTTCGTGGCAGATACCGGGCGGTCATGGTATAAGGAGGGGCAACAATTCTTCCGTTCCTTCACCTGGCAGTGAAAAGCGTAAAGCCTCCCTGCCGCCATCCCATGGAGTACGCGCATGCACGGTGTCTTTCTTGACAGCGAAACTCTAGATGACCTTGACCTCTCTGCCTTACGCGGACTTTTTTCTACCTTTGAGGTGTTCCAGCAAACCGATCCCCAAGAGACCGGCAAGCGGATCCGCCAGGCCGATGTGGTGATTGTCAATAAGGTCAAACTTACTGAAGCACTGCTCGATGAAGCCCCCCGCCTCCAGCTGATCTGTCTGGTGGCCACCGGTACGGACAACGTGGCTTGCGAGGCAGCGAGAGCCCGCAATATCATAGTCTGCAACTGCCAGGCATATGGGACCGATTCGGTGGTGCAGCACGTGTTTGCCATGATCCTGGCCCTGCATACCAACCTGATCCCCTACAACGGGGCGGTACGCGCCGGAAAATGGCAGCAGGCCAGCCAATTCTGCCTGCTTGACTATCCCATCATGGAACTCAAGGGCAGGACTATCGGCATCATCGGTTACGGCAACCTGGGTAAAGGGGTTGCCCGCATTGCCGAGGCTTTCGGAATGAAGGTCCTCCTGGGTCAACGCCCGGGCACTAGCCAGCCAGGGCGGATTCCCCTCCGGGAACTCCTGCCCGGGGTTGATGTGCTGACCCTGCACTGCCCGCTCACCGACCAGACCCGCAACCTTATTGATGAAGCAGCACTTGAGTTGATGCAGCCAACCAGTTTTCTCGTCAATGCTGCCCGTGGCGGAATTGTCGAGGAAAACGCCCTTGCCCGGGCCCTGCGTCGCGGAACCATTGCCGGAGCCGCTACCGATGTCCTCACCACGGAGCCACCCGAGGCCACCAATCCTCTCCTGGCACCAGATATCCCCAACCTGATCATCACCCCTCACTGCGCGTGGGGCAGTATGCAGGCTAGGGAGCGCATCGTTTGCCAGACCGTGGAAAACATTGAAGCCTTTAGGAACGGCAGTGCGGTGCGCATTGTCAATTGATCCCCTGCACCTGGACACTGCAACTCCTATGGATAGTACGCACCCCTTGACCGACCTGCAGGAACTTGCCGCCCGTCTTCGCATTTTCGCCCGACAACGTGACTGGGAGCAGTACCACACGCCGAAAAACCTTGCTGCTGCCCTGAGCGTTGAGGCGGCAGAGCTGCTTGAACACTTTCAGTGGAAGACCCCGGAACAGAGTATGGACCTCGGTATGAGCGAGTTGCAGGAGGTTGCCCATGAAATGGCGGACGTGTTCATTTACCTGGTGCGGATGGCCGATTGCCTGGACATTGACCTGATGGCCGCGGCCACTGAAAAAATGGAACTCAACCGGAGCAAATACCCACCGCTGATGCACGCCCAGCCAGAGCACCCCGATGGATCTTGAACCAACCATGCACCGATGACCACACCAGCAGCAGCCCTTGATTTTTTTCTATCCCCGACCCGAGCGGCGACTATTGCCCCATTGGGCGGGGGAAAAATCAATGATACCTGGCTGATAGAGCTTGGTTCCGGAGGACGGCGAGTCCTGCAACGATTGCCGGCGACCGTATTCCCCGATGCAGGAGCAGTCATGCATAATATCCGCCTGGTAACGAAACACCTGCATGCGTGGGCACAGCAAAACTACTGCGACTATCGTTTTCTTGAGCTCTCTCTCACCAAAGACGGGCAGGATCATTTCCTTGATGCCCACCGAAATGGCTGGCGAATGTATCACCATATCGATCATGCGCAAACCCTGGAAGAGCTGCATTCGACGCCACAGGCCAGGGAGCTGGGATACATGCTGGGGTTGTTTCACCGGGTTATGACCGACGTTGACCACCGCCTCCTGCAGGAGGTGCTCCCTGATCTGCATAACTCCCAGAAGTATCTCGAGCAGTATGACAGGATCATTGCAAGGTGGACGCCCTCAGGCCGCCGAGAAACAGCCTGTGTGGAGGCTATCAAACGGTACCGTCAGCTGGCTGCCAACTTTGCCGCCGCCGGGGATGCGTTTACCTGCCAGGTCGTCCACGGCGATCCGAAAGTCTCCAACTTCCTGTTCACACAGCGCCTGGACAGGGTGATTTCGCTGATCGATCTGGATACGGTGCAGGCGGGCTTGCTACTGCACGATCTGGGCGACGGTCTTCGCTCATGCTGCAATCAGGCGGGTGAAGAACAGTGCGACCCGGCTTCCACCCACTTTTCCGTCCCTGCCTTTCGCTGGTTTCTGGAGGGATATGGACAGATCGCTGCACCCTTGCTTGGCGCAGCTGATCGACAGTGGTTGCCCATGGCACCATTGGTCATCAGTTTTGAGCTTGGGGTGCGCTTCTTCATCGACTACCTGAGCGGTAACCGTTATTTCAAAACCACCCGTAAAGGGCACAACCTGGACCGGGCGCTGGTACAATTTTCCCTGACCGACTCTATTGAGGCGCAGCAAGGGCCGTTGCAGGCAGCAGTTTCTGCCCTTTTTCCTATAACAGGAGATGAACGGGACTGACGTGGCGGGCGGGGATAATGCCGAGGGGAGAAGAAAAAAGCCCCCTGCGGCTGGAACTCACATCGCAGGGGGCAATACCGATTACTTGCAGCTGCCATTTTTCTTTGGATGGCAGCACGTTCCCCCCATTCCGCGAATATCGCTCTGGTGCTTGGCAATGGAAATAATTGTTTTTGCTCTTTTTTCCTGTTTTCCAGAGAGGTCTTTTTTCAACATTTTTTCCGCTTCTTCAACGATTGCCTTGAACGCTTTGTCGATTTTATCACTTGGTAGCATAGATTTAATTCCTGGTTGATTGGGTGGAATGGAATGCAGCTGACTGTACAGCCTTACAACGTATACAGGGTAAAAAGTAGGGTCCTCTGTGTAAAAAATCAAGGTGGTTCCTCGCCTGAGGATGATCGGCTGCATCGGCTACATGGCCGCCCAACAGCTGTACCAAGGCATCGCTGTGCCCTGGTCTAGCAAAAAAAAAAGCAACCACCTGAAGACAACAGCGGCTATGTTCTCGGATTGCTGCGAAGATCCAGATCCGCATGGTCGTTCGTCGTCTTTTGCCCCGGTAGTGGTGCCAGAGAGCAGGTGAGCAGGCTACCGGGACGACCTTGGACTCACCAACCGCTCTCTACCTCACGTTCAACGAGGGAAACAATAGCATAGCCTGCTGAACCATGGCCGTCTATTCCGCCAGAGGAGCTATACTTTCCGGTAGTATTGCGCTGGACACGGCTGTCCATACATGTATATGGCTTCAAGGTAGGCCAGTTTACGCGGGAGTTGAGCAGGGGTGCCCCGGGCAACGAGAAAGTGGGCCGGTTTGCCCACCGCAATCGCTCCCAGGGTTTGGTCCATGCCCAATAGCCGAGCATTGTTGGCTGTTGCACAGGCAATGGCCTCGACCAGCGACAGTCCGGCTTTCATAAGCAGCTTCAACTCGCTGACCATCGATTCTCCATGGAGCACACCGCTGGCCCCGGCACCGGTTCCGACAACCAGCTGTATCCCGGCTTCCCTGGCCTGAGAAACCCGTTGTAGCTGCAGCACAGAGGTGCTGCTATGGAGTCCAAGATCGGTGAAAACGGCATCCGATGGGACGCCGGTCTGCTCACTTGCGTTATGCGCCAGCAGCAATGGGGACCAAAACGGATAATCGTGGGCCATTGTCGCCTTGTCCCCTGCGGTTGCCGTCCAAAACTCCTGGGGGAGAGAGCAGACGGTTCCGGTGCGGATCTCCACCGGCGGCCCATTCTGGTGCTCCTGTTGTTCAGTACGAAAACGGTGGATCATCTCCTCCTGCTGACTGCAGTCCCTGACCGCAAAAATGCCATGACTGAAGGCATCATCCAGGTGCCGCTTTATGGCCACCTTCGCATCGCTGTATGTCTGCCGTTCCTGTTTTGCTCGCACCTGCCGGTCAATCGTGCCGGAAAAACAAAGATGGATGCAGCTGTCAATCAAGGGTGGAACCAACGTGCAATGGCTCAGATTGATGGTACGTTCTGGTTGCGCTCTCCCATTCCGCGTCGCCTGGTCCGCCAAGATACCATTCTCGACCGTCAGCAGGACATTTTCCCGAACCGGTCCACCTGATCCGTCAATCAACCAGCCTGCATGTATACCATGTTGCATGTGCATCATCTCCCGGTTGTGAGGGAGATACCCTCATAATGGTTGGTCTGCGGTGGCTCAACGTCGTCACGCATCCATGCTCTCTTGACAACGTAGGCAACATTCCCTCACAGTCAAGCCACACGGCTTGTCCCTCGATCCTTTTCCTGCCTCCGTGTTGCCTCTCCACCTTAAAACCCTGAGCGAAACCGGATCGAATCAGTGAAAGTCGTTGCAATTGCTCTGTCACCCTGTTACACCCTGAGAGCTATCAATGGAATAACGGCTTGTTATTTCACGTTGCACATCCTTTTTGCGGGCTCTACGTTTCACCTACACCTGGAACGAACGGTAAGCCATCAGCCTGATATCCGGTAATCGGTTATCACCCTCTCTGAGGATTCTCTGCGACAGAGACACTATTTCAGGACTCCCCTCCTGCCGGCAGACATCCGGTAAAGGACCCCTTATTTCCATCACGAGGAGAAAAACATGACACAGGCCAAAAGCGGTGATAGCGTAACCATTCATTATACCGGTACCCTTACGGACGGGACCGTCTTTGACTCATCGGAGGGCCGCGAGCCCCTGCCCTTCACTATTGGCAGCGGCCAGGTGATCCCCGGCTTTGAGGAGGCGGTCGTCGGCATGGCCGTTGGCGAATCAAAAACCGTGACCATTCCCTGCGACAAGGCCTATGGCCCCCGTAATGAGCAGATGGTAATTAACGTACCTGTGGCGCAGGTTCCCGAGGATATCACCCCGGAAATAGGCATGCAGCTCCAGCTGATGAATGAACAAAATCAACCGGTGGTTGTCCGGGTGGTGGAAATAACCGATGAGCATATCGCTCTTGACGCCAACCCGCCGCTTGCAGGCAAAGACCTCACCTTCGACATTCAACTGGTTTCCGTTACCGCCGGTTGACGTTAGCCCGTCGATGCTTTGCAGGCAGACGGTTGTGCACCACCCTGACACCGTCTGCCTGCTCTTTTCCTTTACAGCTGCTCCACCATCCCCTCCGTACACTCCCTGTTTGCCGCCACCTTCACCAACAGGGGACAAAACCGGCTTCATGCACCTTGCTATAACAGAGCATAGGACATATTTTATTACAAATTATCCCTCACCCATCCTCTAACTTCATGGAGAACACTATGTCCGGACAGATCTTTTATCGGGAACGCATGAAAGTCAAAGAAGGGAGCAAAACACCGCGTTTTCGTATTATTGCCGTCAGTGGAGTTGATTTGAAGATTTACGGCAACCACCTCCGCAAAAAAGAGTTGCAGCAAATTGCCAAGGCCACTAAATCCGAACTGATTGAACTTGAAAGAGACAAGAACCGTAAATAAACAGCTCAACAGTCAGCAGCAGGAGAGGACACTATGGCATTGGTGCGCGAGAAGGACGGCAAAAGGCTGCATGTAGAAAGTCCCTTGATGGGGGAAAGTCTGGTCAGCAAGGAGTTTATCGACAACCTGGATATCGCCCCCCAGGAAAAACTTTACCCGGATGTGAAGATTGTAAAAATCGGCGGCCAATCCATCTGTGACAGGGGAGCGCATGCGCTTCCCGCCATCTTAAAGGAAATCGTCGCCAACCGCGTCGATCATAAGATGCTGGTCACCACCGGCGGCGGCACCAGGAGTCGACACATCTACACCATCGGGCTGGAGATGGGAATGCCCACCGGTGTTATTGCCAAATTCGGCAGTATGATCTCCGAGCAGAACGCCCTGATGGTGGCAACCCTTCTCTCGCCCTGGGGCGGAGTGAAAATATCCCATTCAGATATCGTCAAACTCCCGGCCTATTTTGCCGAGGGTATTATTCCGGTCATGCATGGGATGCCCCCCTATGATTACTTTGCAATCAAGCCGCAGGTGGGCAGAATACCCATTCATCGCACCGATGTGGGCTTGGTGATTCTCGCCGACTTGATCGGCTCGGAGACCGTGCTCTTTATCAAGGATGAGAATGGCCTCTACACCGATGACCCGAAAAAGCACCCTGATGCCGAGTTTATCCCGGAAATCGGCGCTCAGGACCTCATGGATAGAAACCAGGACGATCTGGTCATCGAGCGACCCTGTCTTGAAGTGATACAGAATTCAGAGGTTATTGAAAAGGTGCAGGTCATCAATGGTATGGTTCCTGGTAACATCACCCGCGCCCTGAACGGAGAACACGTCGGCACCTTTATCTACAAACAATAGGGACTTTTCCCTTTCTGCTGCCACGCTCCACGCCACCGAATCCTGTTTCTTTCGGTGGCGCGGGGGCAAACCGTCCACTGACATGTGACACTCAACAGGCAGTTCGTTCCCGCTTGCCACTCCATTTATATATCAACCCCCTCACCCCGCACGTATGACCCCTTCGCCATATACCCTGATTGCAGAGTCCAACGAGTGCCATGCCCGCGTTGGAGAAGTTGCGACCCTGCACGGAACCATCAAGACACCGGTCTTTATGCCGGTGGGTACCCAGGCCTCGGTCAAAGCCGTTACCCCGGAAAACCTGCAGAAGCTCGGGGCCCAGATTATCCTCGGCAATACCTACCATCTCTTTATCCGCCCCGGTCATGAGCTGATCCGACGGTTTGGCGGCCTGCACCAGTTCATGCACTGGTCCGGCCCCATACTCACCGACTCCGGCGGATTCCAGATCTTCAGTCTGCAGGAGCTGGCAAAGATCACCGAAGAGGGCGCCACTTTCAGGTCCCACCTGGATGGAAAAAAACTCTTTCTCAGCCCTGAGGATGCGGTCCATGTGCAGGAGGCCCTTGGCTCAGACATCATGATGGCCCTGGATACCTGCATTCCCTACCCGGCCACCAGGGAACAGGCCGCCGCCGCTACCGCGCTGACAGCTCGTTGGGCCAGAAGGTGCCGCGACGCGCAATCGGCAACAGGACAACATCTGTTCGGCATCATTCAGGGCGGCATGTACCCTGATATGCGAAGGGAAGCCATTGAACAGCTGGTGGAAATCGGTTTTCCTGGCTACGCCTTGGGCGGATTGTCGGTTGGAGAACCCAAAGAGCTCATGTACGAATTGCTCGAGGCCACGGTCAGCTATATGCCCGCTGCGCATCCCAAATACCTCATGGGAGTCGGTACCCCTGAGGATCTGGTTGAAGGGGTGTACCACGGTGTCGACATGTTTGATTGTGTCATGCCGACCCGTAATGCCCGCAATGGAATGCTCTTTACTTCGCAGGGGAGACTTGTTATAAAAAATGCCTGTTATCGGGATGACCCTAGACCAGTGGATGAAGCCTGCACTTGCTATACCTGCCGGCACTACTCCAGGGCCTATCTGAGGCATCTCTTTCAATGCCGTGAAATACTTGCCTATCAGTTAAACAGTATCCATAATCTATACTACTACTGTTCCCTGATGGCAGAGATGCGAGACGCCATTGCCGACGACGCATTCCTGGCCTTTCGCACCCGATTCTATGAACAGCGGGATATGTCCGCACCCTATTGACCCATTTCTTTTTTTTTGGAGGTTTTTCCCATGACCGGAATTGCATACGCAGAGGGCGCTGCCCCCATGGCCGGAGGTGCCGGCGGTATTGCCTCATTCATACCGCTTATTCTTATTTTTGTTGTCTTCTATTTTCTGCTCATTCGTCCGCAGCAGAAAAAGGCCAAGGAACATCAACAGTACCTGAAGAACCTGAAAAAAGGTGACAAAGTCATCACCGGCGGCGGCATTCACGGCCAGATCACCGGCTTGACCGATACGGTGGTCACCATGGAGATCGCAGAAAACGTGCGGATCAAGGTGAACCGCGCCTCCATCATGGGCAGTGCTGTAGATGCTGAGAAGCAAGCTGCACCGGCCAAAGGCGGTGGTTGAGGCATTGGAGGCAAGTGCTGATTTTCATCGGGTATGAAAATTTCTGATTTCCTCACGCCCTGAACAGGACAAGCGGCTCCAGGAGCTTCTCCTGAGCCGCTTTTTTGCAGTACCATCCCTATTCCGTGGAAAACCTGGTTTATCGAGGAAGCACCGGTTGCCACCCGGTCGAAGTATCAGACGACGGCCCGCTCCGCAACCTGCGGTTCGGGACCGAAGAACGACAAAGCTGTATCCACCTGAAAAACCTCCATGTCCTCCAGCTGGCATATACCAGGTGGATGATGACTGCCCTGCTGCTTCACCCTGAACCAAGCCGCTTCCTCCTCTGTGGCCTCGGCGGAGGAGCCATCGCCCACTTTCTCCACCACCACCACCCCGATGCCCAGCTGGATATCATTGAAAAGGAAGAAAAAATTATTCACGTTGCCAAGACCTTTTTCCTTCTTCCCGTCACCACACGCCTCCACGTATATCCGCTTGATGTGGTCGATTTTCTCTGCCATCCGCCTCACCAGGAACCGTACCAGGTGGTGTTTATCGATATTTTCGGACCGCGCTCCATGGCCGCTCCACTCTTTGCACCGGACTTTTACCGCAGCATGCGCACCCGACTCTCCCAGGACGGCATAATCGCTGTCAACCTGTGGAACGGTGACAGGCAACTCTACTCCCAGGCTACCCAGGCTCTACGTCAAGGCTGCAACAACCAGGTCCTTGAGATGGCTGTTAAAAAAAGAAGCAACGCCATTCTGCTAGCCTTTGCCGGCGAGATCCCCAAAAAGCGGATACGCAAGGCCCGCAAGCAGCTTGCATTGCACCAGCAGCGGTATAACCTGCCCTTTCATCGCTACCTGAAAAGGATGCGCAGGGCCAATAAATTAACGCTCTTTGCTTGAAACCATAGGTGGATAACAGGCGAAACACCCCTGCGACAATCCCTGTTCGGCAAGCCTGTGCTGGAGCATCGCACTTAGCTCGCCGGTCAGCACCTGCCAGCGGGGAGCCACCAGCAGGGACGGATGGGCAGTGGACCACAGCCGGTGCAGGGTGACGTCTGCCGGTATGACAGGAAGGAGCTGAAGCAGCACGTCCATGTACTCTTGCAAAGTAAACACCCGGACCTCTCCTTTCCGGTACATGGTGTGCAAAGGCGTCCCCCTGATTACCTGGAGGTGGTGCAGCTTGAGGGCATCGATCCCCAGCCGGCAGACCAAACGGATGGACTCGATCATGTCACCCGTTGATTCCCCGGGTATGCCCAAGATCAGATGCACACCCACAGAGAGATGGGCATGGCGCCTGATCCGTTCCAGGGCCGTATGAAAGTCTTCCAGCGAATGGTTGCGGTTCAGCAGACCGAGACTGCGTGCATGGATGGACTGCAGCCCCAGCTCCAGCAGGCACTCTTTTTCCCTGCTTTGCACCAGGCGGGCAAGCCGGGTAAGCAAAGGTTCGGACAGGTAATCGGGACGAGTGGAGAGGATCAGGCCGCAGCAGGAAGGATCATCCAAAACGGAACTGAGCAGGGGAAGGAGCTTGTGCGAAGCGAGAGCGGTAACCGTTTCCTGCTGAAAGTAGCCGAAGTATCGTCGAAACCGCCCTTTCAGCAGTTGCTGTTTTCCTTTGGCGATCTGGACGTCAATCGAATCTTCGGCACACAGGTAATGGGGGGTGAAGCTTGCCGGTCGGCAGAAGATACAGCCCCCTTGCCGTCGGTTGGGGCAGGAAAGTCCAACATCCAGAGGCAGCTTTCCGACTGCGGCTCCGTAACGTTGCCGGCAATGATGACTGAATGTGCGTACAAGCGGTTGCCCCATGGGTGGCGGAGGCGAATCAGTCCTTCTCCTGTTCGAGAATATCGATGATATCCTCCTGATTGGGAATCAGACAGAGGAAGGTAAAGGGCTCTGTCCCCTTGTTTCTGTAATAGTGAGGAACCCCGCTGGGTATCAGCACCACATCATCTTTTTCCACTTCAAACAACTCACCACCGAGGCTCACTTCCGCACACCCCTGTAAAACGTACTGCTCATGCTCCACCGAATTGGTGTGCAACGGCATGAATCCACCGGGCTCTATACTGAATATCCGCATGGCAAAATGAGGTCCTTCTGCAGGGCTGATCAGCATCTGCCGGGATACGCCCCGGCCTACTGCCACGGGCTCAACAGCAATATCGCGCAGCTTCTTAACAAACATTTTCCTGGTCTCCCTGTACTACCTTGTAATAGCGATCACCGGCACAGCCTCGACACAGTGTTTTTTCTTCTCGTACCACCTCCCGGCAATCCTGAACCCAGTCGCCGCAAGCGTCGCACTGCACCCGGCGTATCGGTCTTCCTGGGAGGTCGCACTCATCCAGCACAACCTCCACATCCTGAAAGGTGAACAGTTCATGCAGCGGCATGATCCTATAGGCCTCAAGCTGTCGCTGGTATTTATCGGTAAGGTGGGCAACATACTTCTTCGAAAGTTCCCGGGACTCCTCACGGGCAGTAACCCGCACGGCCTGACCGGTCTCGAGATTGACAAAGGTTGCGGCCATCACGCCATGGTCAATCCAACGCATGGATCGTTTTCCCAGGCTGCAGCCGGTGACCGACTGAATGGCATCGGTTGCGCAACGGTCTATTTCCACCAACACATAGGTCTTTTTTCGATCTTTTCCTTTGGGATCATCGATTCCGATCCGCTCGAGTCCGGCAACGGCCATGCGTACCCCGATCACCTGACCGGCGCAGATGTGGCCATGCACCCTGGTCGAGACCTCCAGCAGCTCTTCAAAAGATTCCATCATACCAACCCTTCACCCGCAAACAGGTGCCCTGCAATATTTTCTGTGCGCTGCAACAATGGATGGGATTGTACTCCTGCAGCGGCATGCTGTCAATTCAAGGCTGCTCGATGATCGGGAATGGAAAGCGGCTGCCATTTTGCCACCATGCTGAACAGGTCCTTACAGAATCCGCAGTGCTCGCACCGCCCGTCGCACAGGGAGAGCATATTGGCAAAATCAAAGGAAAGTGCACTGTTATCTATATGGAGCCGATCGGCCAGCCAATTGGTCGTATCAAGCAGGTCGAGCAGATTACCGTCATACCGTCGTTGCAGGTATGCGTTGACTGCACGCTTGAGAAAGACCGGCCCCAGGGTACGGCCACACAATTTGATTGTGTCGATATGGAAGAAATAGAGGTCAGCATCCTCAGGACGGATAAACGGAGAGAGCAGGATACGATGCGGTTCCCGGTCAAAGATATCCATACAGCCGCCCTTCTCCTGAAACCCGAAATTGCATTGACGACCATGGATATTGGCCAGTGCTATGTACGAATCGTGCGCCAGCTTGTAGGGACAGTGGGGAAGACACCCCTCATTGGCAAGGACCGCTATACGCAGCTGTGGAAAATGGGTATGGGTTTTCAGGGCGACATCGGCCAGGCGATCAAGGTCTCTGTTCAAACACCGATCCAGAACGATCTTCTTCGGCTGCTGAAAACCGGTCAAATCGATATAGGCAAGCTGGGCATCGATCTTGGCGAAATCATCCAGCATGAAATTAACACCGGGTACAGCCTCCAGGGAGGCGGCAATATCAGGGGCGTATCGGGCGAGGGCTTCGAGCAGGTAGTGGTCGCAATAAATGACTCCATCCAGCAGATCACGTTCCAGGAGTTCTTCCAGGGCCTCGACTATAGTGCGGAGAGTGTTGTTGCCTGCCAGCAGCGCAGGGGAATAGAAGCGACTGTTCATCAGAGCATACTTTCTCACCCCTGGCAGCCTTTCAAGCTGTGTGACGGCCGCCTCACTGCCTCGCTGCCCATTGAGGAGTATACGGCTGTCCAGATGCATTTCCGGCAGAAGGGTGAAGTGGACACAGTCAAGGTCGTCCACATGGGTTGCCAGCAGATCGACATAGTCTGCGTCCGGAAGAAAAGGAACATCAAATAGCGGGTTCATTGCGGCGATATATATTTTCTGAAAATACTGTTGATTTGCGAATCATTGAGTGCAGGTTCTGTGTGCAGTTGAATACGGTTGCCCGGATTGGCCCGATCAATCTCCTCTCCGTTTCGATCGATCATTTTCCGCACCTGCACTTCAACCGGGGCAATAGTGCCCGGTTGGAGGTATTCCACCCAGTCATCGCGCTGGAGTACATTCCTGGTTTCAATGCACAGGGGATGAGTCGAGCGTACAATGCCCACCGGGGCATATCCCTGCGCTACACGCATTGTATCATAAAGCATATCTGCAGATGAAGGGTGACCGTCAAAAAAGTTTTCCGAATGCCCTCTCGTGCCTATCTTCTTCATTTCCTTAGCAAATACAGCAGGCAACCGAAGTTCTTCCAGCTCTGCGCCCAAAAAAAGTTGTTCCTCGATCCAGTCAAGGGCCGTCCGATAAAGCCGGACAACGCTGCCCACATAGCCCATGGATTTCATGCGCCCTTCAATTTTGAGCGAGTCGGCACCGGTTGCCAAGAGTTGCGGCAGTCGCTGCAGCAGGCAGAGGTCCCGGGCATTAAAAATGTAGGTACCGCGATGATCCTCTTCAACCGGATAATACTCTCCCGGGCGCTTTTCCTCGACTAAGCGGTAACTGTAGCGACACGGATGGGCACAGTCTCCCTGGTTGGCATCCCTGCCGGTCAGATAACTGCTCAGCATGCAGCGGCCGGAATAGGATATGCAAACCGCACCGTGGACAAAGAGTTCGATTTCCGCTGTCGTTTCCTGACGTATCGCCCTGATTTCCCTGTACCCCAACTCCCTGGCGAGATTTATACGCTTCACCCCTTGTCTGCTCCAGAATGCGGCGCTTCTGCCGTTGGTGACGTTGGCCTGGGTGGAAAGGTGCACGGGGAGGGTGGGCGTCAGCTGTAGTGCGAGGTCCAACACCCCGGGATCGGCCACAATAAGGCCGTCTGCTCCAAGATGCTCCAGATTATGCAGGTAGGTGGGTAGATCGGAAAAATCCTTGTTGTGGGCAAAGATATTGACAGTAACATAGACTTTGACCCCATGCCGGTGGGCATATTCTATCCCCTGGGCAAGGGTATCCATGTCAAAGTTAGCGGCACGGGCCCGCAGACTGAACTGTTGACCACCGAGGTATACCGCATCCGCCCCGTAATGGACAGCTGTGACCAACTTTTCAAAACTGCCTGCAGGGGCCAGCAATTCCGGTATTATCTGTTGCTTCTTGCTTCGCATGCTCATTTCCGGCTCATGATGATTAAGCTTTCCGACTGCCGTTCCTTGTGTCAGGAAAAAACCAACAGGCGGAAATAGTGGAAGAAAAACGAACTCCTGCCATTATCAAATTGACCTGAATCGCAACTTACTCTACAGTTTAAAGATCAAAGAGAAGGTGGTGCTGCATCCCCTCATTGCTCACGATGTATCGATATTGAGAATCCGCTCATATTGACGACTCCGTCCTGCCGCTGAGGGGCAGCTCCGCTCCCAGGCTGATGACAGCAATGGTGTATACCCGTTTATCAGGAGGGTGTTATGTTAAAAAAAAGCTACTCAAAAACCGGTAAGGTTTGCCGGGTTACCTTTAAATATGAAAACGAGGAAAAAGCGGAGAGTGCGGTCGTTGCAGGGGAATTCAACGATTGGTCATCGGACGCGACCCCGATGAAAAAACTCAAGAACGGCAGCTTTTCGGTTACCCTTTCTCTCGCTGCTGGGGAGACCTATCTGTTTCGTTATGTTCTTGATGGTAATGTATGGGTCAATGACCATCAGGCAGACGGTTACGCTCCCAATGAATATGGAGAGGAAAACAGCATCGTCCGGGTATAGACAATCGTTGTTTTCCTCCCAGTCCCGCATTGTAACAAACGGTTTCGGCAGCCCGAGCTACCACACCCTTGCTGTACGTTGTTGGCGCTGTAGGTTATCAGGGTGCTGCCGGCCGTTTTCTTTCTAGAACCAGTGGCCTACTCCTGCGGCGATATAATCGTTTTTCAGATCCACATACCGTTTCCATGAGGCGTGGAACTCCTGCACCTGGGCATCGGTTATTTCCCGCACCGCCTTTGCTGGTGATCCCAGGATGAGAGAGCGTGGCGGAAACACCTTGCCGCCAGTAACAACAGCCCCGGCCCCAACGATGGATTCGCGGCCGATCACCGCGCCATCAAGGAGAATGGCTCCCATCCCGATCAGACAGAGATCCTCCACCGTACAGCCATGAAGAATCACATGATGCCCGACCGTGACCTCGCTGCCGATGATAGCCGGATGTCCCTCAGCCAATGCATGCTCCCCGCTTTCTGCGCCGGTGGTGTGGATCATGCAGTTATCCTGAATATTGGTCCTCGCGCCGATCTTGATGCTGTGCACATCCCCGCGGGCAATGGTATTGAACCACAGGGAGGCATCCTCGCCCAACTCAACATCGCCGATAAAGGTGGCATTGGGTGCCACCCAGGCCCCCTTGCCGGTCTTGGGCTCAAATTCCTTATAGGGTAAAATCATTGTTTTCCTCCTGTACAAAGGTGGGCATGTGCAGGTCAGCCTGCGGACAGACCTGCCATCATCTGGGGAATCTGTTCTATTTTGTCTTGATCGTCCGCGCCAAAGGTATCGACGAGTGTACCGCCATACATGACGCCGATTCGATCCGACAAGGTCAGGGCCTCGGAAAGATCTCCGGTAATCAACAGGATCCCTGCCTGCTCCCTGGCCTTCATCAGCAGGTTCCAGACATCTTCGGCCGCTGCAATATCCAGCCCCTGCGTCGGCTGCTCGGCAACGATTAACTTTGGACGGCGATAAAATTCCCTGGCAAGTACCATTTTCTGCAGGTTTCCGCCGGAAAGCTGCCATGCCAGCGCCTGCATATCCGGCGGACGAATGTCAAAATCTGCAATCAGACGTTCAACACTGGCTGCGGCCTGCTGCTTCATCAGCCACGGCCCTCTGACGAACCCACCCCTGGTGGTCAACAGGAAGTTTTCCAGCAAGTTCAGTCCCGGACAGGTGGCCAGCCCCTGCCGATCTTCAGGGATATAGCTGAGGGTCTGCTCCCAGTTTTGCCGGGAAAAAAATTTCTTCCATTCCAGACCAAGAAGACGCACACTCCCACGTTTGGGCCGTGTCAGTCCACAAATGGTCTCCACCAGGGCTTTTTGCCCATTGCCGGCAACCCCGACAATACCAAGGACCTCACCCTGCCGGACCGCAAAGTTCGCATGTTGCAAGCCCTTCCCCTGGAGGTCGGTGACCTTGAGCACGATCTGGCGTGGCTCCATCGGCTCTTTATCCACATCAAGCAGCACCGCGCGGCCAACCATTCGTCTGGCCAGCTCTGCCGTGGAATGCACGGCACTTGAGGGAAGCTGATCAATCACCCTGCCGCGTTTAAGAATGGCAATATCATCCGCAAGGGAAAGGACCTCTTCCAGTTTGTGACTGATAAAGACAATCGCTTTGCCCATTTCCACCATCTGACGCATGGTGGCAAACAGAGCTTCGGATTCCTTGGGAGTCAATACAGCGGTCGGTTCATCAAAGATAAGAATGGAACTTTTGCGGTGCAAGAGCTTGAGGATTTCTACCTGCTGTTTTTCACCCATGGACAGATCGGCGATCAATGCCTCCGGCTCGACCGCCATGCCATAAGTCGTCGCCAACTGCCGCACCTCGGCATTCATATTCCGGTGGCGTAGCCAGGTTCCATCCGTCACCCCGAGAAATACATTTTCGGCAACGGTCATGGCTTCCACCAGCTTAAAATGCTGATACACCATGCCGATACCACTCTGGATGGCTTTTTCGGTGGTGGTGAAGGCCACCGGGTCACCGTTGTGCTGAATCGTACCGCTATCCGGCTGCAATTGACCGGCAAGAATGGACATCAGGGTCGATTTCCCGGCCCCGTTTTCTCCTAACAGCGCAAGAATCCGTCCGGAATGAATATCAAGGGTGATGTCCTGATTGGCCTGTACGATCCCAAAGGACTTGCTTATTCCTTCTAGCCGAATGACCGGCACCTCTGGTGCTGCTCCCACTATCCTTACCTACCGGAGGCGAGTGGTTGGACAAATTGCGACTCGGAGTCCCAGGGAAAGAGAATCCACGTATCCTGGCTGACCTCCGTGATGAAGGTGTCCACCAGTGGTCGACCGGCCGGCTTGGCATAGACGGTTGCAAAGTGCGCCTTGGGTACCATTTTTTTCACCAACTGGGCTGTCCTCCCGGTGTCCACCAAATCGTCTACCAGCAGCCAGCCCGCCCCATCGTCGCTACCGGCAAAATTCTTGAGCACTTCGGCTTCCCCTTTCTTGTCTTTCCAGTCATAGCTGGAAATACAGATGGTATCGACCAGGTGAATATCCAGCTCCCGGGCAATAATAGCTGCCGGGACTAAACCACCGCGGGTGATGGCGATGATGCCTTTAAAAAAATCATCACTCAACAGACGCCAGGCTAGCGCCTTGGAATCGCGGTGGAGTTGCTCCCAGGAAATGGGATAGGTTTTTTTATACGGAGTATTCTGTTCCATGTTCATCTTCCTCAGACAACGCGTGCATCAAAGAGTTGTTCACGACCGTTCAATCACTTGGTTCAACATTAATCCCCAGCGCCGCCGGCTGGTGGTTTTTCCCCTGACGCCATGACGACAGGACCAGCACCAGGACGGTCAGCCCATAGGGAAGCATCAGCAGCAACGACGATGGCAGCTGGGTGCCGGTCGCCTGCATACGCAGCTGCAGCGCCATGATCCCCCCAAAGAGGTAGGCGCCAAACACGGCCCTCCCCGGACGCCAAAAGGCAAAGATGACCAGAGCCACCGCTATCCAGCCGCGACCGGCAGTCAGGTTATTGGTCCAGAGGTGGGTGTAGGCAAGCGACAGATAGGCACCGCCGAGCCCCATAAAAAAGCCGCCGCCAAGGATGCCCAGCCACCGATAACCGACCACATTGAGCCCCGCCGCTGCCGCTGCCGCAGGAAACTCCCCGACTGCCCGCAAGCCGAGCCCGTAGCGGGTGTTGTTAAACAGCACCCAGAGCACGACGGGAATGGCGTAGGATATATATACCAACGGATCGTGCCGGAAGAGAATTGGGCCGATAACCGGCAGTTCAGCGAGGAAAGGGAGAGGAACCTGCCCGAACCCCGGTGCGGAAAGGCCGACAAAGGAGGTGCCGAAATAGTTGGCAAAACCAGTGCCGAGAATAGTCAACGCCAGGCCGGAAACCACCTGGTTGCCCTGGAACAGCAGGCAGACAACGCCATGGAGCGAAGAGGTGAAACTCCCTGCAAAACCGGCCGCGATAAAGGCCAGCCACGGGCTGCCGGTGAAATGAGCAACCAGAAACCCTGTAAGGCTACCGACGATCATGATGCCTTCAACCCCAAGGTTAAGCACACCCGACTTTTCGGTAATCATTTCCCCCAGAGTGGCATACAGAATAGGGGTGCCGGCGACAATGGTGGCGGCCAGCATGGGAATCATCATCTCCAGGGTCATTGCTTTCTCACCGGTACCATCTGGTAATGGATAAAAAAACCGCTGGCCAGCACCGTCATCAGGATCAACCCCTCAATCATGCCGCCGAACGCGGCAGGTACCTGCAGGTCGAGCTGCAGGCTTTCAACCCCGACCCGCAAACCGGCAAGTAAAAATGAGGTAATGGCGATATTCAGGGGGTTGAGGCGGGCGAGCCAGGCGACGACAATGGCGGTGTATCCGTAGCCGACCATTATCGAAGGCTGAAGACGGTTAATAGTGGCAGAGGCTTCCAGAAAACCTGCCCAACCGGCAAGTGCGCCACTGAGCACCATAACCAGCACTACCAATGCATCGTATGGTATACCCGCATAGCGTGCAGCGCGAACGCTGTCTCCGCTGGCTTTTAATTCAAATCCAATACGGGTAAAGGAAAAAAACACCCAGAAGAGCACGCCCAGTATGAGGCAATGAAAGATACCGCCATTCACCCCGCTGCTTCCCAGCTTGCCGACAATGGCCTGTTCGGAAAAAACAGGGGTCATGGGAAAACCAAAGCTGGTCGGATCCTTCCAGGTTCCATAGACCAGGTACTCGAGCAGAAGAATGGCGATATAGTTCATCATCAGGGTGACGATGATCTCATTGGTTCCCAGCCGCTGACGTAGCAGGGCTGGAATCATTGCCCATGCGCCTCCCGCTGCGCAGGACATGGCGATCATCAGGGGCAGGAGAAACGGTTTGGGCAACTCGGGAAAGGTCAAAGCTGCCCAGGTAGCACCGATTGCACCCAGAGCGAACTGTCCCTCAGCACCGATGTTCCAGATCTGCAGACGAAAGGCTATGGCCACCCCGAGAGAACAGAGAAAGATGGGGATGGCCTTGATCAGGCTGTCTTCAAGCGCCCACTGCGAGCCAAAGGCCCCTTTAAACAGCGTCACGATTCCCTCAAGCGGCGGGGTTCCGCGCATAGCCAGCATCAGGGCGCTGAGGAGCAGCGACAGGCAGATGGCGGTAAAAAAAATAAGACAGGAACGCCAGCCAAGGCGTTCCTGTCTTTTGGTTATCCTGAATCGCTGCATGAACGATGGTACGGTTAAGCTGAAGTGCTCAACAGGACAATTTATTCGGTGGTACCGACAACCCCTTCAACAAACCAGGTCATGCCGAGCATTTCTTCGTCGCTGGCAGCATTGCCTGCTGCCACTTTTACCGCTCCCTGCTGGTCCTTGATCGGGCCGGAAAATACCTTGAACGTGCCGCCGGCAATCTCGGCCTTTTTGGCGTTCACCTGCTGCTGCACCTCTTCAGGGACCATCGGTCCAAAGGGTGCCAGGTCCACTATGCCTGCATCCATTCCAGGCCAGGCGGCCTCTGATTTCCAGGTTCCGTCCATGACTTGCTGAACCACCTGGGTGTAGTAGGGACCCCAATTCCACACAGGCGCTGTAAGGTGTGCCTTGGGAGCAAAACCACTCATGTCGGAGTTGTAGCCGATGGAATAGACGCCTTTTTCCTGAGCTGCCTCCTGCGGACCGGGGGAATCCTGGTGCTGGGCTATCACATCGGCTCCAGCATCAAGCAGGGACTTGGCCGCCTCTTTTTCCGTTGCCGGGTCATACCAGGTCTTGGTCCACACCACCCGCACCGAGACATCGGGATTCACCGCCTGGGCACCCAAGGTAAAAGCATTGATGCCACGGATGACCTCGGGAATGGGGAACGCCGCCACATAGCCAAGTATCTTGCTTTTGGACATTGCGCCTGCCACCATGCCGCTCAGATATCGTGCCTGGTACATCCGGCCGAAATAGTTGCTCATGTTTTCCGCCTTTTTAAACCCGGAGCAGTGCATGAACACCGTATCGGGAAACTGTTTGGCAACCTTGAGCATGGGGTCCATGTAACCGAAACTGGTGGCAAAAATGACGTCATAACCTTTACGGGCCATATTCAGAATGACCCTTTCCGAATCAGGCCCTTCCTTGACGGATTCCACATAGGAAGTTTTTACGCCCTCCATCTCCTCAACTGCCAGTCGACCACGATCATGGGCAAAGGAGTAGCCGGCATCACCAATAGGCGAAACGTAAACAAATCCCACCTGCATCTCTTTTGCCGCTGCAGGCAGCGACAGTCCCACGCAACAGAGCATGGCAGACAATATTTTGACAACTCGCATGGTAATCCTCCTGGATGTATGGACGCCTTTTCACGCCGAAGAGTTCCCTTTCTGAGACAAAAGTCATTTCCACTGGCTTCTTATACGTAATACGGAATATGGTGTCAAACGAAAAGCTCAGCCATGGCCAGCTCCGCCAACGCTCGGTTGAGCAATGTGCCGCAGCAAAGCCGTAGCTTCTCCGCCACCTCCATGCCACCTACCGCGGCTGGCGGGAAGGGACGACCAGCAGGCGAGGAACCAGCACTTCCTCCGGCTGCTGGACCATGAAGAGAACACACCGGGCAATATCCTCGGGATCAAGCATCCCTTCGGCCGGGTCAAATTTCCGATCTTCCGGCCAATGGTCAAACAGTCCTGTGGCGGTTCTTCCCGGCTCGATAGCCCCTACTCTCACCCCGGTGCCGGCAAGCTCCATGCGCAGCGCATCGGTCAATGCCTCCACAGCAAACTTGGTCCCGTTATAGGCCCCAATCCCTGCAAACGTCTTGAGTCCGGCCAGGCTGGAGGTATTGATCAGGAAACCGCTTCCCTGTGCCTTCATATGGGGCAGCACTGTGTAGCTCACTCGTACCAGTGCCTCGAAATTGACCCGCACCATGGTGCAGAGCGCCTCCACATCGGCATCGTCTACATTGCCGATATGCATTACTCCGGCATTGTTGAAGACTATATCCAGCCGGTTGAAGACGGTCAGCGCGGTGCGCAGTAATTGCTCCGGGACTTCCGGGTCGCAGATGTCGCCGACGACGACCACGGCATCCTGCAGCTGGGCAGCCAGGGCATCAAGTTTTTCCTTGTTGCGACCGGTCAATATCAACCTGACCCCTTGCTTATCAAACAGTTGTGCGGTTGCAGCACCAATGCCGCTGCTCGCCCCGGTAATGAGCATCACTTTGTCCTTGAGTTCCATTGGCTACCTCACTGGTAAGCGGTTTTCAGTACAATCCGATGAAGCATCCCTGCCTCATCCCTGCGTATATATTGCTCTTGGTACCTGATGGTCTACGATAATCATCACCACTTGCGGCGCAACTCTCTGCGCCTGGATCAGCGGGCGAGGAAAAAAAATGGTTTCCGATCTTTAGAAATCCCCGTATTCATGGTAGGCTGCGCACTACAATTCACTCTGGTTACTGGGAGATCCGAACATGCGTGTATCGTTCTTCTCGACCTGTCTTGTTGACAACCTTTTTCCAGATATCGGCATTGACGCGGTCAAGCTGCTGGAAAAACTCGGTTGCTCTATTGTTTACAATCCTCAACAGACCTGCTGCGGTCAACCTTTGGCCAACAGCGGATATCAGCAGAAAGCCCGAAAAAGTATGCGATTGCTGGTTGACGCCCTGCTCCGGGATGAGACCGAGTATGTGGTCGCCCCCAGCGGTTCCTGTGTGCTTCAGGTTCGCGAATATCCCACCCTGCTGGCGGACGACCAGCAGACGGCAGACAGGGCTCGCACCTTGGCCGAGAAAACCTGGGAATTAACCGATTTCATTGTCAACGTGCTGAACGTGCACCAGGTGGAATCAAGTTTTACTGCCAAAGCAGTCTACCACCCTTCCTGTCACATGTCCCGTTTGCTCGGGGTCAAAGAACCACCGCTGCGCCTCCTCTCCGCTATCCCCGGGCTGGAACTGCTATCCTGTGCCGGCCAGGATAAATGCTGCGGCTTCGGCGGCACGTTCTCCGTAAAAATGGCCGATCTCAGCGGAGCTATGGTGGCCGAAAAGGTGGACAATCTGATTGCCTCCGGTGCTGATTGTGTGATCGGCGCTGATGCCGGATGCCTCATGAATATCAGGACCAGGCTGGAGCATATCGGCCACCCAATGGAGGTGCTGCACATCGCTAATGTATTGGCCTATGGATAAAGAGGCACCATTGACCACCCCAACGTTGTGAGGCCGCTATGAGTATTCAGACAAGCAACCTGGAACTCCAGGAACGAATCCGGGCTGAGCTCGATAAACAGTTCATGCGCCGGGCTATTGCCAATGCCCAAGACCTGTTGAACAACAAACGGGAAGAAGTGTTCAGGGAGTTGGGCAACTACGATCAGTGGAAAGCCCAGGCCTCCGCTATTCGGGATCACGTACTCGACAACCTGGATTACTACCTTGACCAATTTACCCGCAACGCAGAACAAGCGGGGGCAAATGTCTACTGGGCTTCCACCGCCGAGGAAGCCACAGAGCAGGCACTTGCTATCTGTCGCACCAAAGGGGCGAACAAGGTGGTCAAATCCAAATCCATGGTCACCGAGGAAATAGGACTCAACCAGCTCCTCGAAGAACACGGCATGGAGGTGGTTGAAACCGACCTGGGAGAGTACCTGCTCCAGATCGACAACCACGACAAGCCGTCGCATATTGTTGTCCCGGCTCTGCATAAGGACCGCAACCGTATTCAGCAGGTCCTCAAAGAGAAGCAGGGGTATGACGGAGACAATCAGCCGTCCACCATGACCAGGTTTGTCCGCCACCTGATTCGCAAGGATTTTCTCGAAGCCGAGGTCGCGGTCACCGGCTGCAACTTCGGGGTTGCCCGAACCGGCACCTGCACCCTGGTAACCAACGAAGGCAACGGACGTTTTGTAACCACCGTCCCTCCGACCCAGATTGTGGTCATGGGCATGGAACGACTGGTTCCCTCATTCAGGGAACTGGATATCATGCTCAGCCTGCTGGCACGCAGCGCGGTGGGGGCCAAGCTGACCTCCTACATGACCCTCTTCACCGGCCCAGGCGGCAAAGAGGATCGTGACGGTCCTGAAGAGCTGCATATCATCCTGGTGGATAATGGGCGCTCCAAAGTGCTCGGCTCACCGTTTAAAGGCGTGCTCAAATGTATCCGCTGCGGCACCTGCATGCTTGAATGTCCGGCCTATCGACATGTCTGCGGTCATGGGTATGGTGCCCTGTATCCCGGCCCCCTTGGCGCAGCGCTTGTTCCTGTGCTCGCCGGTTACGAGCGCTTCAAGGACCTGACGAAAATCTGCTCCCTCTGCGGCGCCTGTAATGATGTTTGCCCGGTAAAAATCCCCCTGTATGAATATATTTATGCGCATCGCCGGATCATAGCCGAGGAAAAGCAGCTCGAGGGCCAGCTGGAAAACCTTGCCATGGAACTGTATGGCAGCATCATCGGCAGTGCGTCTCTCTATAGTCTCGCCACCCGCTGTGCCCCGGTTGTCAACCACCTGCCGAAAATCGGTCCCCTGAAAAAATGGTGCACCAATCGGGAACGACCGCAGGTGGCCAAACAGCGGTTTCGCGACTGGTTTCGCCAACACAGAAAGGGAGCGTGAACATGAATTCCAGAGCGACTTTCCTCCACACTATATCCATGGCCCTGGGACGGGAAAGGGTCCCTGAACAGCCTACTCCCCTGAAGCTGCCCAATACGATTCAAAAGAGTTACTATCAGAACTCAACTGAAGAGCAACTGCATGCTCTGTTCCTCGCCCAGAGCAAGGCCGCTGGAACCATCGTGCACGGGTGTACCATGCCCACCCTCAACGATACCATCCTCACTGCCGCCTCCGAGCTGGGAGAGGGGCCAATCCTGGTTGCCGAAGCCCCCCTGCTCCAGCAGCAGCGAACGGTTGCCGCACTGGAGCGGGTGTATGCTCAGGTACACCGGTGGAGTGGTGCAACAGGCCGGCAGGAAAACCTGAGTAATGCGGAATCGGCTGGTATCGGTATCGCAGTGGCCCAGCATGCGCTGGCGGAAACCGGAACCGTTATGGTGTACAGTCACCAGGAGTGTGGCCGGGCAGTGACCCTGCTGCCAACCACCACCATCATCATCGTTGAGCGCAGCCGAATAATCCCGCGGCTTACCCAGAGCCTGGAGGTCCTCAACACATTAGAGCCGGGGCAGCTGCCTTCATCGGTCAACTATATCTCCGGCGCCAGCTCAACCGCTGACATTGAACTTGTACGGGTTCAAGGGGTGCATGGGCCGGTAAAAATAGCCTACATTGTTGTAGAGTAAACGCCAGCTCCATTTTCCATATGCCAGTACCAGGGGGAGAAAAACACCTGTTCCCGCACCTGGCGAAGCTTCAGGCATTGCTTGACCTTCTGCACAAAACAGTATAACCATCCAACATCACCGACATTTTGCTGTATTCGCAGCTTACCGTAGCAGATATCTTACTTCTGGAGGCCCCGGCACCATGACCATCCAATGCCCGACGAGCAGTTCCCGTTGCACCACCCTCCTTTTTTCCTGCCTCTTGATGACCCTGCTCCTCTTTACTGCCGGGTGTCGTGAAAAAAAGGAAAAAGCTGTCGTAGGAGTGGAAAAACCCGTCAAAGTGCTCACCGTTGAGCAAAGCCGCGACCAGCTCAGCATGTCTCTTCCCGGGCGCGTTCGTGCGGCACGCCGATCCGAACTCTCGTTCAAGGTCTCCGGTCCTTTGAGCAAGCTGCCCATTGATGAGGGACAGGTGGTGAAGCAAGGCGACCTCGTTGCCCAGATTTTACCGCGGGACTTTCAGACGGCGGTCGATGAAGCCAGGGCCCGGGAGCTGGAAGCCGAACAACAGTATCGTCGATACAAAGAACTCTATGCCAAAAAGCAGGTTTCCAAAGCCGATTTTGATCGGTACCGGGCTGCTCGAGATGTTGCCCGGGCAAGACTCGAGGACGCGCAGAATGCCTTAAACGACACCACCCTGGTAGCTCCCTTTGACGGCGTGATTGCCAAACGGTACGTGGAAAATTTTGAAAAGGTACAGGCCAAGGAACCCATCGCCTTTCTCCACCTCATCGAGCAGCTGGAAATTCTCATTGATGTTCCCGAGCTGATGATGGCCCGTTTGCGGAGCAGTGAGAGCGTTGATGTGAGCGTCACGTTTGAGTCGATTCCCGGGAAAGACTTCCCTCTTGCCGTCAAGGAATACTCCACCGAAGCAGACCCGGCAACGCAGACCTACCAGGTGGTGCTGGTTATGCGGCAGCCAGGGGAGGCCAACATCCTCCCGGGAATGACGGCAAAAGTAACCGCCTCTGCCACTGTGACCGATCAGGCCGACAATGGTGCATCCATTCTCATCCCAGCCATCGCCGTGCTCAACGATGCCGAAGGAAAAAATTACGTGTGGCTTCTTGACCAGGACACCATGACTCCGAAAAAAACCGAGGTCGCTGTCAGTCGCCTGGAAGGCTCAAACAAAATCATGGTTACTGATGGTCTGCAAGGGGGGGAGCAGCTGATTATCGCCGGGGTGACCCAGCTCCGTGAAGGGCTAAAGGTCAGGCCCTGGGAAGGACAGCGGGAAGGGAAATAACCTATGAACATCGCGGAATTCTCCATAAAAAAATCGGTCATTACCTGGACCATGACCGTGGTCCTGCTGGCACTGGGTTACCTTGCCTACATGGACCTTCCCCGCCTGGAGGACCCTGAGTTTGCCATCAAAGATGCCGTCATCGCCACCCCCTACCCTGGCGCTTCTCCGGAAGAAGTGGAGCAGGAGGTTACCGAAAAAATTGAAAAGGCCGTGCAGGAGCTGGGCCAGCTGAAACGGGTAGAATCCTACTCCTCCCGCGGCATGTCGGTGGTGAAAGTAAAAATCAAAGATCAGTTCGATAAGGATGCCCTGCCAGCAGTATGGGATGAAATGCGGCGCAAGGTGCTGGATGTCATGCCTGAACTGCCCCCCGGTTCCGGTCCCCCCATTGTCAATGATGATTTTGGCGATGTGTATGGGGTCTACTTTGCTCTCACCGGTCCCGGCTACACCTATGCTGAGCTCAAGGACGTGGCCGAGCTGCTCAAACGAGAACTGCTGGTTGTTCAGGATGTAAAAAAGGTGACCTTCTTCGGCGAGCAGTCTGAAGCGATATTTGTGGAGATGTCGCGCAACAAAATGGCCGCCCTGGGGATCACCAAGCAGGAGATTTTCCAGGCCCTCCAGGCAAAAAACCTGCCGGTCAGTGCCGGAAAGGTCAAAATCGGTCCGGAGTACATGGCCATCAACCCCACGGGCGATTTCCAATCGGAAAAGGATTTTGAGGACCTCTTTATCGCCTCCAAAGGCGGAAAACTCATCTATCTGCGCGATGTCGCAACAGTCGTCCGTGATTACGTCGATCCCCCGCAAAACCTCCTCAGGGTCAACAGCGCCCCGGCCATCGGCATCGCTATTTCCACCATCAGCGGCGGTAACGCTGTGACCATGGGCGACGGAGTGATCAAACGAATCGACGAGCTGCAGGGGGAAATCCCCCTGGGCATGGAACTCATTGAAATCGCCATGCAGTCCAAGGCGGTGACCAAGGCGGTCAACTCCTTTGTGATCAACCTGATCGAAGCTGTAGCCATTGTCATCGTGGTACTGCTCATTTTCATGGGCCTTCGGTCCGGTCTCATTATCGGTTTTGTCCTGGTCCTCACCATTGCCGCCACGTTCATGGTCATGGGCTATTACCAGATCACGCTGGAACGAATCTCCCTGGGAGCACTTATCATTGCCCTTGGCATGCTCGTGGACAATGCCATTGTAGTTGTTGACGGCATGAAGGTACGGATGGAACAGGGCATGGAAGGCATGAAGGCGGCCAAGGAAGTGGTTGGTCAGAATTCCATCCCGTTGCTGGGGGCGACAGTCGTGGCGGTGCTGGCCTTTGCGTCCATCGGCGGCATGGACAACTCCACGGGTGAATATTGCCGATCCCTTTATTACGTTATTCTCATCTCCCTGATGTTGTCTTGGCTGACCGCTGTGACCGCCACGCCGCTGATCACCAAAACCTTTGTGCTGGGAAAAAAATCAAAGCAGGCCACGGATTCCCCCAAGAAAGATCCGTATGGCGGAAAATTCTACCAGCTATACCGGCGTGTTCTCTCTCTCGCCATCCGGTTGCGCATGCTTACCATCCTCATCGTGTGCGGGCTCTTTGCCATCTCTCTTTACGGATTCGGTTTACTCAGCAACCAGTTTTTTCCCAACTCAACCACCCCCCAGTTCATGGTCGAGGTGCAGTTCCGTCAGGGTACCCACATCCGAGAAACCGAAAAAGGGGTTGCCCTGATGGAAGAGTACCTGCTGCATCAGGAAGGCATCACCCAGGTGGCGTCGGCCATCGGAGCAGGACATCCCCGGTTCCTCCTGGTATACAGCGTTCCGGTTGATGCCTCCGCCCACTACGCCTGCCTGTTGGTATCGGTGGAAGATCACACGATCATCGATCCGCTGCTGCCGCAGATTCAAAATGATTTTGAGGCGATGCTGCCTGATACGGTGATCAATACTAAAAAATTCCTCCTCGGCCCTGGTGAGGGGGGCAAGATACAGCTGCGCATCAATGGTCCAGATCCCGACGAACTGCGTCGACTGGCGCGGGTTGCCATGGAGGTGATCCAGCAGGACCCCAACTCCAAAGCTGTGAGAACTGAGTGGGGGGAGAAGGTCAAAGTGCCGCAGCCCATCATCGCCGAGGACAGAGCCAGAACGCTGGGCATTGATCGTCCTATGATCGCCGCCGCCATCGAGTCTAACTATTCAGGCACCACCACCGGTATCTATCGAGAAGGAATTGACCTTATTCCCATTATTGCCAGGGCACCATACAATGAGCGAAGCAGGATAGATGACCTGGAAGAACTGCAGATCCACAGCCCATCGGCACAGCAAAACGTACCGATCCTGCAGGTGATCAACGGTGTTGCCACCACCTGGGAGAACGCACGGGTCTCCAGATGGCATCGCCGTCCCTTTATCAAGGTACACGCCGATCCCCGCCAGGGGCTGCCGTCGGAACTGCTCGCCCGGGTCAAGCCGCAAATTGAACAGGCGCTGGGGGTGGACTTCCAGCAATACACCGGGGGAAAAGTGATGGAGGGGGCGGAGATAACGGCAACAACCATACCCGTCAAATATGATGACATCATCCCCCTCAAAGGCAAGCCAGGCTA
The DNA here is from genome assembly GCF_055398265.1 of Desulfogranum aggregans. Taxonomy (NCBI): domain Bacteria; kingdom Pseudomonadati; phylum Thermodesulfobacteriota; class Desulfobulbia; order Desulfobulbales; family Desulfobulbaceae; genus Desulfogranum; species Desulfogranum aggregans. Next base: position 3,255,518 of record NZ_AP042447.1, read on the forward strand.
CTTTCTTGCCTGGGGTGGAGAGGCAGAGGATTCAGCCGATGCCACCACCCAGCTGGCAGCCAGCATCCCCCTCTACTTTGGGATGATGATTCTGGCGGTTATCTTTCTCTTTAATGCCTTTCGGCAGCCGCTCATTATCTGGCTTACGGTACCCCTTTCCCTGATTGGGGTCACCGCCGGTTTGTTGATCTTCAACCAACCATTCGGTTTTATGGCGCTGCTTGGCTTAATGAGCCTTTCCGGTATGCTCATCAAAAATGCCATTGTCCTCATTGACCAGATCGATCTGAATATTCAATCCGGCATGGACAGGCTGGAAGCGGTTATCGAATCGGGCGTTTCCAGGATGCAGCCGGTAATGATGGCGGCACTCACCACCATGATGGGCATGATTCCCCTTTTTCAGGACGCTTTTTTCGTAGCCATGGCGGTGACCATAGTCTTTGGCCTGGGTTTTGCCACGCTGCTGACCCTGATTTTTGTCCCGGTCCTGTATGCTACCTTTTTCAGGATTCCTTCAACCACAAGTGAGTAGAGGAATACACGAATGCGACTCCGCCTTTTTCTTCTGTGTCTGGCAGCACTCTTTGTTCCCCATTCACCGCTGTGCGGTGAAGAACTGGAAGCCCCCCCATTCCCCCCTCAACCAGGGAAGCTCCCCCATTATACGATCGGTATAGTGACCGATGGACCCCTCACCAGTTTTCCCGGACTGGTCACCACCTATCGTCGTGAAATAGAGCAGATGGCCGGAAATGAATTTACGGTTTCCTTTCCAGCACAAATGCTGATTGAGGCGGACGGCACCGCTGCAGGCGTCAATGGAGCCCTGGAAAGCCTGCTCAACAACCCGGAAACCAGCCTGATCCTCACCCTGGGAACCATCGGCTCCACTGAAGCGCTTAAACAAACTGCTCCTGTCAAACCCATCGTTGCCCCTTATGTGCTGGACCAGGTCGTTCAGGCTGCACCTGAACATGATCGGGGCAGCGGGATACGGAACCTGGCCTATGTGACCATCGGTACTTCGGTCAATAAGCTCCTGACAGCTTTCCGCAAGATTGTTCCCTTCAACCATATGACCATGCTTGTCGACCAACGGGATGAGGAGTCCATAGCGGGACTGCATACCATCGTGCGTGAACTGATCAATGAACATACCATTGCCATTGATCTGGTATCGGTCGGGAGATCGGCCGACGAAGCATTAGCCGCCCTCACCGACGAAACCCAGGCTGTGATGGTCGGCCCGTTATGGCAACTTGATGCCACGGAATTAAAACGGTTGAGCCAAGGGCTGATCCAACGACGCCTGCCGAGTTTTGCCCTATGGGATTACTCGTATGTTGAGCAGGGGTTATTTGCCACCACCATGCCGGAACACCTCCATGAGCAACTGGCTCGCCGGGTTGCAGTGACTGTTCAGGAAATTCTGCTCGGTGAGGATGCCGCCTCCCTGCCGGTGGTTTTTTCCAAAACCCAGAAGCTGGCGATTAACATGGAGACAGCTCGAGCCATCGATATCTATCCCAGCCTGGCACAAATGACCGGGGCTCGGCTGCTCAATGAGCAGCGCCAGGATATTGAGCGCCGCCTTACCTTACCGGAAGCGGTGCAGGAGGCACTGCTTGCCAACCTCGACCTGGCTGTCGCCGAGCGGCAGGTCGCTGCAGGAACCTATGCGGTGAATGAAGCGCGCTCCCCGCTGTTGCCCCAGCTTGGTATCGGGGCATCTGGCAGGGTCATAGACGACGACCGCGCAGCCCTAGCTGGAGGAACGACTCCGGAGCGGGCGTGGATTGGTAGTGCCACGGCGTCCCAGCAGATCTACTCGGAAAAAAGATGGTCAGCCTATACGGTAGAAAAGTACCGCCAGACAGGCAGGGAATATACTCGGGATACGGTCCATCTTGACATTACCTTGGCAGCTGCCAATGCCTACCTCAATGTCCTGCGCCAGAAAACCATAGAACAGCTGCAGAAGAAAAATATGGAACTGACCCAGGCCAACCTGGAACGAGCCCAGATTCGTCTTGACACCGGGGTAGCCGGCCCGGATGAACTCTATCGGTGGCAGACGAAATATGCCAATGATCGCCAGGTCGTACTCCGTGCGGAATCCGCCTCCTTTGATGCAATGCAGGATCTCAACCGCATTCTTCACCGTCCCCTGCAGGAAGAGTTCATCGCTGAGGAGACAGACCTGAGTGACCCCCTGCTGATCGCCGGCGACGCCCTCTTTTATCAACTGATGCACAACCCGAAATATTTGCGCGCTTTCAACTCTTTTGCCATTGAGGAAGGGTTGCGCCTTGCTCCGGAACTCAAATTTCTTGATGCGGAAATCGCGGCCCAGGAACGGATTATCGTTCGGGCAAAACGGGAGTATTGGCTCCCCGACTTTACGGTTGAAGGAAACGTTGACCAGGTCTTCTCTGATTCAGGCGAGGGACAACGCAATCAGGATGCTACCGGTCTTGACGACACAGATTGGTCTGTCGGGGTTTTTGCCCGTCTGCCGCTTTTTGAAGGGGGCAGAAAAACAGCTACCCTCCGTAAAAGCAGAGAGCTGCTGCTGCAGCTGAAGACCGAGCGAATGGCGACGGCAGAACGAATCGGTCAACGAATTCTTGCGGCCTCCAATAACACCCGGGCCTCCTATCCGTCCATCAACCTGTCGAGGGAGGCCGCAGAGGCCGCACGCCGAAACCTGCAGCTCGTCACCGAGTCGTATGTTCAGGGTATCAAGTCCATTATCGATCTGTTGGACGCACAAAACCAGGCACTTATTTCAGATCTTGACGCCGCCAATGCCGTCTACAATTTCCTGATTGACCTTATGGGTGTCCAGCGCTCCATAGGAGAGTTTGTCATCTTCAAGCCCAAAGCAGAGCAGCAGGCCTGGATGGATCGGGCAAGAGGCTTTCTCAACAGTGATGGATAAGAAAATTCGGAAGGTCTTTCTTTCACCCACAAAAACTGGCACTATTATGACAGCATTTTGATCGACTCCACTGCTTCGTTGACTTCCTCGCTCAAAACGATTCGCGGTTGCGACCAAAAACATATGGACGAAATCAATAAACTGGATGATAAGGGAGATACTTGAGTATCCTTCCTCTGGCCACTGGTAATAGCGAGTTGCACGCGCTGCCTGCTGATTCACCTCCAGCGGCAACAAAAGGGGAGCAGCTGATTAAGCGCCCCCTTCAACTGAGGGTTATTTCTGCTCTCCCTCGGCAAAGACGCCAGCCGGATCATTCACCCTTGCAGCGAGAGGGGACAAAATTTCCGACGCTTATCTCCGCACGCTGCGCAACATTTTCACCAGCGCGGTGTATTTTTCACCAGCAAACATACGGACTATGATAAAAAGAATATTTTCCCTTGCCAACAAAGGCATGAAAAAACTGGCACGATCGACCACCGGCAAAACAAAAAAAGCACCTCCTCAGCCGAAATCACAAGAAGTCGACAAATCCTCCGCCCCGCAGCCTATGACACGCCAGCGAGCACAGAAAAGTACGGAGCACGCTTCTTCTCAAGCTTCCAATAGGCCATCCAAAAAAGGAAAAAACCCGCCCCCTTGGACCCTGGACAAATTTCAGGTGGTTCCGCTTCCGGAAAAGTCCAGGTTTCATGATTTTCCCCTCCCCTTGGAACTCATGCATGCAATCGCCGACCTGAACTTCGAGTACTGCACGCCTGTCCAGGAGCAGGCATTACCGGCAGTACTGAGTGGAGCTGACCTGGTGGGCAAGGCGAGTACCGGCACCGGCAAAAGCGCCGTGTTCCTGATCACCATCGTGAGTCGCCTCCTTAACGGGGAGCGTACCCTTTCCCCATCCGGAACCTTTGCCCCGCGGGCTTTGGTCATTGCACCGACCAGGGAACTGGTTGTGCAGTTGGCCAAGGACGGCAAAAACCTGGCGAAATACACTTCGCTGCATATTACCGCCGTCTATGGCGGGGTTGACTATCAGCAGCAGATCAACGAAGTCAGTGCGGGCAAAAGCGACATCATTGTCGCCACTCCCGGCCGGCTACTCGATTTTGCCGGGAAAAAACTGCTCAAGCTCAGCCAGTGCACGGTGCTGGTGATTGATGAGGCGGATCGCATGCTGGACATGGGGTTTATTCCCGATGTTCGTCGGATAGTGGGCATGGTCCAGCCAAAAGATAAGCGCCAGACCATGCTCTTTTCTGCAACCATCACCGAAGATGTAAAGCGGCTGGCTTATCAGTGGTGCCGTAAACCGGAAGTGGTGGATGCCGAACCGGAACAGGTCTCGGGAAAAGACGTGGAACAGATAGTGTATCTTGTTACCACCGAGGAAAAGTATACCGTCCTCTACAACCTGCTGCGCCGGCAGCGGCAGCAACGCATCATGATCTTCACCAACCAGAAGCATGAAGCCAAAACGCTGAGCAACAAATTGCGTGCCGATGGCATTCATTGCACCCTGCTGACAGGAGATGTTCCCCAGCAAAAACGGACCCAGCGGCTGGAAAGCTTTCGTGCCGGCAAAGTGAAGGTCCTGATCGCCACCGATGTAGCTGGCAGAGGCATCCACATTGATGGGATCAGCCACGTGGTCAACTTCACCCTCCCCTATGAACCGGAAAATTATGTTCACCGGATCGGCAGAACCGGCAGGGCGGGAGCCCTGGGAACCTCCATCAGCTTTGCCTGCGAGGAAGGCTCTTTTTACCTGCCGGAAATTGAAGAATTCATAGGTGAAAATCTGGAGTGCGTCGTTCCCGAGGAATCACTCTTGGTTCCGGTACCGCCGCAAAAAAAACGGCCGCAGAAAAGACGGCGGAGAAGGTCGTCAAAACCACGCCCTTCCCGTAGCGAATCTCCTTCGACAAAAACCACTGCACCGGACAGGTAGACGTTACTGCCATGAGCGGGTGACTGAAGCTCACCCTATGTCCAGACGATATTTTCTTGACAAACAAAAAAACAAACGCCGATAATAGCTCATATACCTTCTTTGCCCGTAAACGACTACACCCGCATCTTTCCCTGGATGGCTTTTTCCCGGCACACAAGCACCACCGGGTCAAAAAAACGGTCCCAGCTGCCACCAGGAACTCCCGACGAACGGTAGATGACCCAAAAAGCTTCAAAGGCGAGTGCCGATATAGCGAAAAACAGGCTCCTGCTAACCATTACCGGTCGGCTGTCAAAAAAGAACCTCGACCGGCTCTACACCGACATTCGCTTTTGCGTGGCAGACCTGCAGCCGGGCTTTGATGTGATCACTGATCTCAGCGGCTGCACCCTTGCTTCGCTTACCGGGGTATCCACCTTCAGAAAAATAACCCAGTTTCTCATTACCAACCGGGTGGGCAGGGTGGTTCGAGTAATCGATGACCGTAAACTGGTATTCAGACAGCTCTTTAATGTCGCCGCTACGATGCAGGGGTACAGGGCACGGTATGTCACCAGCACCCAGGAGGCTGAAAAGTGGCTGGACACCTCGGAAAAACGTCTGAGTCCGCGCTTTACTCTGCACCTGCAGCCTGTCCATTTCGTCTTCAACAACCAAGAGGCCCACGCTACGCTCTCCGATATCTCCACGGGCGGGTGCTGCCTGCACTCCTCGACCCTGCCGCCCGCAATCGATGATACGCTTGAGCTTACCTTTACTTTTCCCCCGCACGAACAACTGCGCACGACCTTCCGCCTGGCCGGACGCGTCATATGGGTAAAGGACGATAAATTTTCCGTACAGTTCACCTCCCAGGATTCCCCCTTTGAGGACGAACTCTGGGAGCGGCTAGTACATGAATCCGGACGCCCTCTTGAACCTTCGCCACAACCGGCTGCAGGTCACTCTCGGTGAGCCTTTGCAAGCATATTTCCCCGCCTCCTTCAAGACTATCGAAAAAACCGCTTAACCTCGATACAATACCTATAACCAATTCGGGTGAGTTGAGGCAGGTGAAGCAAGGCAAAGGATAGAGGAGGAAGGTGCATGCAGAATAAACGGCTCGGAATCACATTGCTCATTATCATTCCCGGCCTCCTCCTGGTCGGCTCGATATCTCCAACCAGTGGTGCAGGGTGCAAAACCCAACAATGCCACCAGGGAATCGCCGACATCAGGTCAACGGACCATCAAATGATGCAGGCTATCCGCCGCGTCAGCTCCCTGCATGGCGACCCGAACGGTTGCGTGATCTGTCATGGCGGTGACCCCAAAGCTGCAACCGGCAAAGACGCCCACCGTGGCGTTCCCCCAACCCTCCGCGTTGCTCCCGGCCCCAAACAATTCTACCCGGCTCCCGGCTCCATCTGGATCGCCGAATATACCTGCGGTACCTGTCATCCCGGATATGTGTATAGCTCTCAGTTGGGACTGATGAATACGGAAGCCGGCAAAATCCAAGGCAACCTGGCCACCTGGGGTTTTACCGAGATACAGCAGCAGAACGTGCCCTGGGGCAATTACGCGGTACAGGATATAGATTCCCGGCAACCACTCTCAGGCACACCGGCATACAAGGAGTACATGCGCCAACAGATCGCCCTTTATCCCAAACAGTACCCGCTGAAGCTGGACAGTATGCCTGATGCGACCATGGAAGAGATCAATGCCGATCCCAAAAAAGCAGCGCTCACCTATCAGCGCCATACCTGTCAGCGGTGCCATATAGGGGTCAGAGGCAGAGAAAAACGCGGTGACTTCAGGGGAATGGGCTGTGCGGCCTGTCATATTCTTTTCGGCAACGAAGGACTCTACCAGGGAAACGATACCACCATTCCCAAAGATCAGCCCGGGCACCTGCTCACCCATGAGATCGTGGCAACACGGAAGACGGGCGGCATACCGGTGGAAGCATGCTGTTCCTGCCACAATCGCGGAAAACGGATCGGTGTATCCTTTAAGGGGCTGATGGAATTTCCCTATGGTTCACCGTTTGATGCCCAGGGAAGGAGGCAACCCGAACTGCACACCAAAAGTTACCTCTTTCTCTCCGATGATCTCCACCACCAACAGGCCAGTCGCCCAGGTAATCCCAGCGGCGGCATGCTGTGCCAGGATTGTCATACTTCCATCGATGTGCATGGAGACGGCAACATTCACGCTACCACCCTGGCCCACGTGGAAATTGAGTGCTCCGACTGCCACGGTCTGCCGGAACGGTACCCCTGGGAGCTGCCGTTGGGGTATGGCGACGAATTCGAAAGGGAGCTGGAGCAGCGGGGACGCGGGACAGCCCAGACGCGACTGCTGCCAGGAAAAAAATTTGGCTTTCCCTACAAACCGGAAGACGGATTTATCCTGACAGCTCGCGGAAACCCCTTTGGCAATGTTGTGCGCCGGGGCAACAAGGTTATTGTGCATTCCGCCAGCGGCAATGACTTTGAAGTACCGGTCCTGAAGACCCTGGGCACTCAAAAAGGCTGGAAAGCCCCTTCAGCGGAAGTGGCTATGTCCGCTGTGGCCAAGCACATGAGTGCTATGGAGTGTTATACCTGCCACGCCAGCTGGGCGCCACAGTGTTATGGGTGCCACGTCCAGGTCAACTACCAGGCCCAATCAGACACGCCTCCCATGGAGATTGACTGGGTCGCATCCGGCAACGCCCGCAAGCAAAACGGCCAGACCGCCGAATCCGTTCTCGGCTCAGGCGGTATCAAATCACCGGGCGAAGTTTCGGAAACCAGCTCTTACCTCCGCTGGGAGGATCCTGTACTGGGAATCAATGGAGAAGGGCGGATAACGCCGCTCATGCCGGGCTGCCAGGTTACCTACACCATCATTAACGATAAGGGAACCGCCCTGCTCAACAATCAAATCGCCTTCAATGCAACGGAGGCCCAGCAGCTCGGGCAGGGACATGTCCCCCTGGCTATCGATATGGCCCCGGTGCAACCGCATACCGCCCAGCGTAAGGCACGCAGCTGCGAGTCCTGCCATGCCAACCCAAAGGCTGCCGGTTTGGGACTGGGGAACGGCACCTACGGCCTCCGTCAGGGTGAAGATATGGTGATAGACCTTGCGGATGCGACGACCGGAGCAATACTTCCTGTCCAGTACCGCGTCCAGATCCCGGCCATACCTCGCCTGCACGTTGACTGGTCGCAGATTGTTAAGCTGGACGGTACCCAGCTGGCAACAGTAGGTACCCACTGGCCCATGTCCAGAGCCTTCAACCGGCAGGAACTGGATACTGTTCTCCGCGCCGGGACCTGCATGGGGTGTCACCGAAATATGAGCGATACCGAACTATGGCGGAGGGTAGCCACCGACGGCACCATCGACGTCAACGAACACCTGGAAGCCATGAACAAGATGCTACGGTTCATGGCAGAGAAAAACGTAAAACCTGCGGAAATCAAAAACTAAGAGGCATCCTGCCGCCCGGTTTGATCGCCTGCAGGTCAACGCTCCACACTGCGCACGCTCTCCACATGCTATGTGACCAATGCATGACTCTCTTGATCAATGCCCATGCACGGGGTCACTAGACCTCAGCAAAAGGAAACGCGGGGTCATCCAGTAACTTATGCATCCGTTGTTTCTTCTGGGTTTTCTGGCCATGAAACGCCACCAGTTCACCGATGATATCCAACACCCGCTCCTCCTCAACACCAGCGGCGATTCGGCGACCTATTTTGGGGAAGGGGCCTCCCTTTCCGCCGGCAAACACTTCATACCCGTTTCTGGTAGCCATAATTCCAATATCGTTCAGCTTGGCATTGGAACAGCACATGGTGCAGCCTGAAACCGCAAGCTTCACCTTACCTTTGACCTTTTCCAGCTTACCGAAGCGATCCAGTATTTTCTGATTCAATGCCACGGTATCGATGAGGGCCAGGTTGCACTGGTCTTTACCGACACAAACTTTGGGCAGTAGAAATTGTCCTGGACCTTTAAACGCAGCTCCCAACTCGGCAAGTTCCCGCTTCACCTCCGGCGCCAGACTTTCCGGCACATCAGTCAAGCGGAGGTTCTGTGCCGGGGTCAGGTAGACGCCAAGCCCGTGCCGTTCAGCCAGCTGCTGGGCAGCGTGCATTATATCCAGGGGCAGACGGCCTGCCGGTACAAGTACGATTATACCAACTTTTTTTTCTTCACTCATTGCGATTCACGGTATTGTTGTTCTCCGGTCTCCCAGATCAGCACCTCGGGCAGACCACCTGTTTTCCACTATAAAGACATGGCCCGATCCAGTCTACCGGAATGTTTATATCCACCGAAAATCGCACATGGAAAACGCTCACAACACTGCTAGTTGCCAAAGTGTACAGGTGGCCGGGCACCTCCCCCAGACGGAGACTCGCCGATCAGGACGTCGGGGTACCATATGCCCAACGTATTTCTTTTATTTCTTTTTTTTGGGAGAAACATCCTGTTTGTCGGCAAAGTCCGGATAATGTTCGACAAAACAATCCGGACAAATTCCATGGGAAAACCGGACATTTCTGTATTTCTCGAAATATTCCTCTACTCCCTGCCAGTAATGGCGATCGTCCCGCAGCTTTCCGCAATGGGAGCAGATTGGGATGATCTGCCGCAATTGTGCCAGTTCGGTGATGTCTTCCAGGGTCAGGATAATCAGCTCTTTGCTGTTGTAGGAAAATAATGAGCCACTGATCAAAAAGGTATATGCGGTTGGTTTTCCCTCGGTAAGGAGGGTCATATTGGTCATGACGCGAAACTGCTGTTTTTCCGCTGCCACGGTGGAGGCGACATGTCGCAGGAGGCAATCTGCACAGCGCTCGGTTTCACCACAGACATGTTCCGGATGCAGGGAGTTGACGCATTGAATAAACTCGCCGCAGAGAAACTGGCTGAACCCATCATCCTGTCGAGCAAAGAGGTTCCTGGCAGCAGGATTAGCATCAACGATGGTCAGGCTGCGATCGGCAATCAGTACTGGTGCCGGAAAGGCGTCGAGAATAGCGGTAAGATACCCTTCCCCTGCGAACTCGCCACGTTCCTCGCCTGCCCTGGTTCGGCGGGTATGGTTCTTTGCTGACATAGATTTTTCACTGCTCACATAGTTGTATCAAAGGCGGTGTCGGCCAGGCCTTCGGTTGAGATCGCTTCCCAATAGCGATAAAATCCTTCTCTACCAGAGACTTTCAAGTGCTGTCCACTCTTTTCCACATCGGCACCCCCCCTTTGTTCCCTCAGGAGACTCGTGGGACTGTACGCCGGAAGCAGGGTGGTTCTTTTTTCCATCAAAGAGACAACCGACCCGGCGCCCCCAACCTAGCCTGCCGGCTCCCTGTGTCCTGAAAAAGGAAATGACCAATCAATGGAAAAAAAGCAGACGCACGGCCAATTATAGGGTAAGGGGAAGCAATCGTTTCCCACTGTCCAAGGATACCCCCTATGCTACACCTGTGCCCCTGTACCTCCGGCCGGTTGTACTCTGCCTGCTGCCAGCCGTTCCTCGCCGGAACGGCAAAACCTTCCACTGCGCTGGAACTGATGCGCTCACGCTACTGTGCCTATGTCCTTCGCAACACGGAATACATCCTGCAAACCTGGCACCCTGCAACCCGACCGCACACCATTACTCCGGATACTCTTCCGGAATGGACCGCCTTAACCATCCACCATACAGAAAAAGGCGAGCCAGGAGACGTCGAGGGCACCGTTACGTTCACCGCAACCGCACTTATCAATGGCACTACGCACCGCCTGCACGAATCCAGTCGTTTTGTTCAACAGGAGCAGCAGTGGCTCTATGTTGAAGGCGTGGACAACAGTGGTGATCGGTCTCTGCCGGAAGCAGTCCCCCGAAAAAAGACAGGCAGAAACGCACCCTGCCCCTGCGGCAGCGGGAAAAAATTTAAACAATGCTGTGGTCGGTGAAGGAATATGCTCAGTCCAGGAAAGCGCGCCCTCACCGGTTACCTGTTTGCCCTTGGCGCAACCGCTCTGTGGTCGGGCAACTTTATCGTCGCCAGAGGCCTGAGCACTGATGTACCTCCCGTGAGTCTGGCTTTCTGGAGATGGACGGTAGCTGTACTGGTCTTCCTGCCCTTTGCCTACCGGGCGGTGCTCACGGAAAGAATGCTCCTCCTGCAGCATATACGCTACCTTTCTTTGACCGCTTTTTTAGGGGTCACCGTTTTCAACACCCTCATTTACCTTGCCGGACACACCACCAGCGCCCTCAACCTGTCCCTGATCGCCATAACCTTTCCGGTGTTTATCATTGTTTTCTCTCGGTGGCTGTATGGAGAACCGATAACCGGTGCCAAGGTCGCGGGAATCGTCCTGGTTGCCTTGGGCGTGTTGCTGCTGGTTACTCGAGGAGAACTGCAGGTCTTGACCGGGATATCTTTTGCCGTAGGTGACCTGTGGATGCTGGGTGCATCAATAATTTTTGCCGTCTACAGCCTGCTCGTCAGACGGCAGCCGGAGCATATGAGTATCTGGGCTTTTCAACTCAGTACCTTCACTCTCGGCCTGCTTTTTCTTCTACCATTTTTTCTCTGGGAAAGAATGACAGGCCCCGCACCTGCCTGTTCCGCTTCCACCTTCTTCTCCATCCTCTATATAGGAATATTTGCCTCCCTCTGTGCGTTTGTCATGTGGAATAAGGCCATTATCATCATCGGTCCGGCTAAAGCAGGGTTCATATACTATACGATTCCGCTGTTCAGCGGCGTGCTGGCATTTCTTTTTTTGGGCGAAGAAATCGGGATGCTGCATCTAGGCAGTGCGGTGTTGATTGTCTCCGGCATTCTGATCGCCAATCGTCGGCAAACCACCTGATTCAGCAGTGGCTGATCATCCTTCCAGGTGTAACAGGGCTGCCTTCTTTCTGAAATACCCATGACCACCTGGATGCAGGCCAAACCACAGCTCTCTGGTGCACCGCCTTGGAAGGAGGGAACCCGGCGTGCAAGCAAGGCTCCCTCCTGATCCGTGCAGCGAGCCCTCCCTGGAAGAGCTCCCGCCGCCGCGTCTACCCTTGAGGCCGAAAGATGATGCCTTTGTCAACCGCCGCTGCCGTAGCCGTTCCGGTAAGTACCATTGCCTGCTTCAGTTCGGTAAGCAGGGTATCCAGATAGGTTTCCACCCCTGACTGTAACCCTCCCACAGCGGCCACAGAAAACGGACGACCGATCATCACCGCATCCGCTCCCAGGGCAAGCAGTTTCAGCACATCGGCTCCTGAACGTACGCCGCCGTCGGCAAAAACCGTGAGTCGGTCGCCAACCTTGTCCGCAATGACCTCAAGAACATCAGCCGACCCCGGCGCATAGTCGAGGACCCTACCGCCATGATTGGATACCACAATGGCATCTGCACCGGCTTCTGCTGCCAACTCTGCTTCATCGGGCGTCATTACTCCCTTGAGAATAAAGCGCATGCCCACTTCCTGTATCATTTGCGCTAACTTCTCCACCGGCTTGGGGGATACGGGGCGGCCCATCTGCCGCAGTGTAATCAACCCTGCAGCATCAATATCCATACCGATTATCTCGGTCCCGGTGGCCTTGGCCAGTTCCAGTTTTTCGTAAAATTCTTCATCCTCCCACGGCTTGATAAAAGGTATTCCATGACCCTCGGCAGCACTGATAGCTGCATATCCGGCCTGGTAGATAAACTCGGGAACCCCATCCCCTACGCACCCGATGGTACCCTTCGCCCGGCAACCATGGATAATCGCCTGGGCGTACTCCTCTTCACTGATCCCGCCACCCATGTTGAAGGAGACCCCGCCAATGGGCGCGGCAACCACAGGCAGAGCCAACTCTTTGCCAAGCACCGTGACCCGTGTATCCGGCTCGATCACATCATGGATCAGGCGCATGTGAAAGCAGATGCGTTCCAACGCCTTTACATTATTGGCAAACGAACTTCCACTGCCCAGGCCCCCCATGCCGGGGACTTGGCCCGAGCATGCTTTGCCGTTGCAGGTGGGGCACACCTTGCAGTAAGGATCCATCAGTTTTCTTGCATTGTCGCGAATATCCTTCATGTTCCTTTGTCCTCTTCCTTGATCATCGGTGCCCCTGTAGATGCGCGCTCCACGCGGAACGCGCTGTCCTTTGGGCGCCATTCTGGTTTTTTCGGGTATCCATATCTAGAGCAGCCAGCAGAGTGCTTGCTCCCTGATCGCTCAAACGTATGCTCCGGCAACATAGAGATTTCCAGCCGCAGTTGTCAACGCCTTTCCACCGGGGAAGCACTGCGGCCATATCGGCCTCCTTGGGCGCAATCTGCCAGCTCGGAGAGCAGCCGGTTGAAAAATATTGCTTTCCTGAATTATTTTATTGTACAATAATGTTTTATTAAAAACTATTTAGGGTGAACCCGGTACCTGCTCCAAAAGAATAACCAGTCGTCTGCACTTCAGCCACGAGGGGTCTATGCACCAAGCGCTCAACACCTTTGCCAACACCAACCGCGACAGCTTTTACAGCCTCTTTCGTCGATACCAGACCAGCAAAAAACAGCTTTTTCTCGGCAGTGAACTCTGGGATGAGTTTGTCGGCTACTGCAGGGAGACTCAACAGGACACTTTCCTCCAGTCGCCGCTGGCCGAAGCATTGAAAAAAACACAGGAAGCGGCGCTGAACGATACCTGGCTCTATCTGGATATCAGACCGCGGGTAGCGCACTGGACTTACCTCAGATACCACTTTGAATCCATGCGCTTTGAGGAGGTGACCGTCTCGGAATTTCTCGCCTTCAAAGAGCATCTTGTCAACGCCCATTACGACGGGCCAATACTGGAAATAGACTTTGCCCCTTTTGAGCGTGATTTTCCCAAAATGAGTCAGACCCGTTCCATAGGCCATGGGGTGGAGTTTCTTAACCGCAAATTTTCCAGTCGACTGGGGAACAAGCTCAGTAAAGGCGACGACCTGATCTTTTCCTATCTCACTGTCCACGGCTACGGCGGCACCCCCTTCATGATCAACGACAGCATTTCGTCGGTCACTGTCCTGCGCAAGGCGCTGCAGAGGGCTCACGATTACCTGGAGCAGCACCCGGAACATGTCCAATGGCAGGACATGCAGCATGACCTCAGGGCACTTGGTTTTGAACCGGGATGGGGCAGGACACTCCCGCAGGTGAAAACCAGTATGCGCCTGCTGGCCGACTTACTCGAGGCGCCTGATCACCAGAACCTGGAGGCGTTCCTGAGCCGGATCCCCATGATCTTCAATGTGGTCATCCTGTCACCCCACGGCTACTTCGGGCAGAGTAATGTTCTCGGTCTGCCCGATACGGGCGGTCAGGTGGTATACATTCTTGACCAGGTGCGCGCCCTGGAAAAAGAGATGAAAAAACGGATCTACAATCAAGGGCTGGACATCACTCCGCAGATCCTGATCCTCACCCGACTCATCCCTGACGCAGGGAAGACGACCTGCAACATGCCCGAAGAACCAGTCCAGGGAACGGACAACGCCTATATTCTGCGGATCCCTTTTCGCCAGGAGGATGGCACCGTCATACCGCAGTGGATCTCACGTTTTGATATATGGCCCCACCTGGAATCCTTTACCCGGGAGGCGGAAACCGAGGTCCTGGCCAGGCTCGACCGCAGTCCGGACCTGATCATCGGCAACTATTCCGACGGCAACCTTGCCGCCTACCTGATGGCCCGCAGCTTGGGGGTCACCCATTGCACCATCGCCCACGCCCTGGAAAAAACCAAGTATCTCTACTCCGCGCTTTACTGGCAGGATATGGAAAGCCAGTACCATTTTTCCTGCCAGTTTACCGCCGACCTGATCGCTATGAATTCGGCTGATTTCATCATCACTTCCACCTATCAGGAAATTGCCGGTTCCAGTGACATTGTGGGCCAGTACGAAAGCTACACCTCGTTCTCCATGCCAGGACTACAGCGCATTATTCAAGGGATAGATGTCTATGACCCCAAATTCAACATCGTCAGTCCAGGCGCGGAAGAAACGATTTTTTTCCCCTACACGGCAAAGAAAAAGCGGTTATTTGGTCTGCACGAAGAAATAGAACAGTTGGTCTACGGCCAAGATTTCGAGGGCACCAGGGGGCAGCTGGAAAGGCGTGACAGGCCGCTTCTGTTTACCATGGCCCGACTTGATCATATCAAGAACCTCACCGGCTTTGTGGAATGGTATGGCCAGCACCAGGAACTGCAGGAGCTTGCAGATGTCCTGCTTATCGGAGGAACAGTTGACCCCGCCGCCTCCAGCGACAGCGAGGAACAGGAACAGATCGCCCGGATGCACCGCCTCTTTGATCAGTACGCACTTGATGGGTGTGTGCGTTGGGTCGGCCACCGGCTGGATAAAAACCTGACCGGCGAACTCTATCGCTACGTCGCTGACCGACGCGGCGCCTTTGTCCAGCCGGCATTTTTTGAGGCGTTTGGTCTTACGGTCATTGAGGCCATGTCCTCAGGCCTGCCCACCTTTGCCACCTGTTATGGCGGTCCCCTGGAGATCATCGAAAATACGATTTCCGGATACCATATCGATCCCAACAACGGGCTGCAGGCCGCTGACATAATGGCTGGTTTCTTTAAGCAGTGTCAGGCGGATGACCACCATTGGCTGGAGGTCTCAGAAGCTGCCGTGAAAAGGGTAGAGCAACGCTACACCTGGAGGCGCTATGCCAAGCGACTGCTTAGCCTGACCTGCATTTACGGTTTCTGGAAATACGCGACCAACCTCGAAAGGGAAGAGACCCAGCGATACCTGGATATGTTCTATCACCTCCAGTTTCGCCCGCGTGCTGCAGCGGTCAGAAGCCTCCGCTAAAGAAATCCATAGTAGTGCAAGCCATCAATGATACCGGCAGCATAGCTTTCGTCACTGAAATAGATGTTGCGGTTGCCGCGCAGTCTGTCCAGGTCGCTGCTATGATTGCCCACGACCAGCCCTCGTGCATGGCCGGAGAGCATATCCTCATCGTTACCTGAGTCTCCTGCGACCATGACATTACGGACCGGGAAGTCAAACTTGTAGCGAACATAATCAATGGCCTTTCCCTTGGAAGCACGCACCGGCAGGATATCAAGAAACTGACCGTGAGAGTAAATGGCTTTGTTTTTCAGCTTTTCCTCTTTGAGCCGACCGACGATGGCAGCAAGTCGCCCTTCCTTCTCCTCCAGGTAGTAGCTGATTTTATGGCTCCGCTGTCCCTCGGCCTCCTGAAACACCAGATAGTCCAATGCACCCAGGACCTCCTTGATTCGTTCTGGTTTCCACTGCCAGGATATATGCTGTTGCCACCCTTTATCATAGCGTAAATCGGGGCCGTAATAGATCTCCGTTCCGACCGAGCATATAAGGATATCGGGCATGGGGAAGTTATATTCGGTCATGGCCTCAAGGGTCAGTTCAAGACTTCTTCCTGTGGCCACTCCCCACGCAAGATGCTCACTCCGCTCGCTGAGTACCCTGAAGAGTTCCTGCATACTCTGATCATCACCGATAAGGGTATTGTCGATATCAGTTATCAACAGGTGTTTAACGGCCGTAAGCCGCTTACCGTAAGAAGCCCTGCTCGACTCCGCATGCGGTTGCTCCAGTTGCTGGGAAGGATACTTGAGCTGGGGCAGCAGCTCCTGAATCAGCTCCACTGTCCGCTGTGAATGAGCCTGCCAGGAATAATGGGTTCGTACCCCGTTTATCCCATTGTTGGAATACAGCGTCCATTGCTGTTCATCCACCAGGACGTTCAGCAACCCTTCGGCAATTTTCTCCGGATCCGCCGCGTCCACCAGGTATCCGTTTTCGCAGTTGCTGAGGATATCTCTCGGTCCACCGTCATCGGTAGCCACCACTGGCAATCCGCATGCGGAAGCCTCTATGAGTGTCAGACCGAAAGGTTCGGTCAGCGCGGGGTTAACAAAAACCCCCTTACTCTCGGCGCATATCCGGTACAACTCCGGTACTTCCGTAGAAAAATCGTGTTTCTTGGGAATCGCCAGCTTGCCGTAAAGATCATAACGATCCATCTGCAGCAGCATATCAGTGAGTACGTTTTGCTCATTTTCCTCCATAGTGCTGATGTTGCTGCGAATGCCGGCAAAAATGGCAAGGTTGGCTATGGTTCTGAGTTCTTTACTGGTACCGTATGCCTGCAGAAGACCGGAAATATTTTTTCGGTGGTCAGGCCGGCAGAGCGCAAGGATGAACGGCTTGTCGGGTACTGTCCAGAAGCGATGAAGTTCATTGGTCAGCGTAACCCTGGTCTGCTTGATCTCTTCATCCACCAGGTCCCCATCAAACTGAAAGTCGTAGAAGGGATAAAAGGTCTCCAGATCTATACCTGGAGGAATCACCGTCACTCCCTCCCGCCTTGGGGTGGTGTACATCCCATACTGGAGGTCTATCTCCTGCTGGGTGGAGGTGATAATGTGGTCGGCACGACCGATGATCTCCTCTTCCACCTCAATACGCGTCTTGATTTTATACTGCCGGTTGATGCGGTTTTCATTGAGACCATCGCGCAGCAGTTTTTCTCTCTTTGACCGCCCCAGTGAATGGCCGGTAAAGAGGAAGGGGGTATCAAAGGCTGCGGCGAGTTCCATTGCAGCGTAACCGGCATCAGCATAATGCCCATGGAAAATATCGGGAACACGCTGCTGGGAAGTGAGAAAACGAATCGATTTATCGACAAATTTTTCCAGGTGCGGCCACAGCAGTTCCTTGCGGATATATTTTTTCCCTCCAAAAGGTATGCGTACAATGCGGACATTCTCCGTCAACTCCTCGATGGGTTGACTGTACACATCATCCACACTCCGGTCGTCGATGAGCCGGGTGACCAGGTCAACCTGGGCAACATCATCATGCGCCCCCAGAGCCTTGGCGAGTTCCAGCACATATTTCACCTGTCCGCCGGTATCGGCGTCTCGGCCGAGTTCAGGAGCATCGCCCCGAATAAGACCATGAAGACTGATGAGCTGAATGTATAAACCGTGCTGAGTCATGATAAGCTCCCTCCTGCTGTTGGCTGATTGCAGGCAAAAGCGCCGCACCGTATTCCCGGTTTCGAGCACCGTATGCCTTTTTTCTCTTGTCGGCTCAGGAGAATCTTCTCCTGGGGCAACCATGCAGATAGACAAGAAACTTGCCCCGAGGCCGTTCCCCAGAGAGCCAGACTGGAAAAGGTACCTGCATCAGTCAATCAGCGTGTTGAGATAAAGAGTAGTGGAGACACTTGTTTTAGTATTTGACAATATTATATTTTATAATATTGTTTTTATCAATACCTACTACCGCCGGGCACCTACCTCCCGATTTGATGCTACCAACCACCAGGTACACCCTATGTCTTCTCCACAACCGGTTATCTTTGGCGAAACCTTGTTTGACTGCTTCCCGGACGGGGCTGAAGTCCTTGGAGGCGCTCCATTTAATGTTGCCTGGCACCTCCAGGCATTTGGCCTCAAACCGCAACTCATCACCCGGGTCGGTGCTGATGAGAGAGGTCAGCGTATCATTGGTACCCTCACCGAATGGGGAATGGCCACCGACGCCATCCAGATAGATCCGGACCGTTCCACCGGCACAGTATCCGTGACCATGGTCGATGGCGAACCGCATTTCCACATCTCGCCCGACCAGGCATACGGCGCTATTGAGGCAACGCCATTACACTTGTCAGGACCGAACGCTTTACTCTACCACGGCAGCCTGGCCCTGTGGCATAAATCAGCACAGGATGCCCTGAAAAAGGTAAAACACCACTGCTCCTGCCCGCTCTTTATGGATGTCAACCTCAGGAGTCCGTGGTGGCAGCGCAACACGGTCTTGGCTCTTTTGGAAGCAGCCAGGTGGGTAAAAATGAACCTGGATGAGCTCCAGTTACTCTACCCTCATCATCACCATGCGGAAGAACGCATCAAAGAGCTTTTTTCCACCTGTGACCTTGAACTCCTCATCCTGACCAAGGGTGCCCAAGGAGCATCGTGCCACCACCGGAACGGAGAAACCTACCAGGTACGTCCGTCCAACAAGGTGCCTGTTGTTGATACGGTCGGCGCCGGAGATGCCTTGAGCTCGGTCTGTATCCTTGGCCTGATGCAAGGGTGGCCTCTGGAGACCATGCTGGCGCGCGGTCAGCAGTTTGCCTCGCTCATCGTCGGCCGCCAAGGGGCTACCATCAATCACCGCCAACCATATACGGACCTGCTTCACCACTGGTCCAGGGACGACGGATGACAACTTCTCTGGGTGGTCTGGACCTAGCTGTCCCTTCCCATGACCAGATGTTGTTGAAAAAAACTTCGATATTCATCCTCTCGGTGACTCACGTAGAGCAGGGTGCATAACCGATCCGCGGCCACCTGCTCCAACAGGTCAAGCAGACCGTTTCGATTGGCCTGGTCCAGGCCCTGGGTGGGTTCATCAAGAATCAGCAGCCGAGGCACCTTTATAAGTGCGCGGGCAATGAGCAGGAGCCGTTGCTGGGCATAGGTTAGCTGACGAAACGGCTTTTTGGCCATGTCGGTCATCCCCACTCGCCTAAGCCATCTGTGCGCCAACTGCTGCTGCGCCCTGGTCGGCTTTCGGTAGAGGCCGATGGAATCAAAGAGGCCGGAAAGCACCACCTGCAGGCTTGATCCTGGAATATGGTGATTACGGTGAAGATCGGGGCTCACCAGTCCCAGGTGCCGTTTAATATCCCATACCGACTCCCCGCTTCCACGCTGCATTCCAAAGAGGGTCAGCTGGTTGCGGTAACAGAGCGGGTGATCACCGGTAATGAGCTGCACCAGGGTTGACTTCCCGCTCCCGTTGGCACCAGTAATCAAGGTGTGTTCACCATCGTGAACGGTAAGGTTGATACCGCTGAAAACAGGCTGTCCGTCATAGGAGGCAAACCCGTCAACCAGCTGAATCAGCGCCGAATCGGGAGTATCGTCCCTGCTAAGCAGACGCTCCCTCTCCATTTCGGCAACCGAGACCTCCAACTCAGGGCAGGTCTCCTCAAACACCCGGGGAAGCAGCGTCACCACCTCTTCCCTTTTCCCCTGCATGATAATTGACTCACTGGAGAAACCGCCCAGATGGGTGCACCAGCTCGGCAGGTCGATGCTGTTGTTCATGGTGACGATGACCAGCATACCCTGGTCCAACAGCGAAGCAAACAGTCGATCCAAGTCCCTGCAGCTCTCGGGATCAATGCCATCATAGGGGTTCTGCACGACCAGGCACCGAACACCGCGACTGATCTCACTGAGCAGGCAAAGTTTTCTCGATTGGCCGGAACTGAGTTGGCGGTACCCTTTATGTAGCGACCCGGTCATGTTGCAGACAGCAATAAGATCGCAGTATCGGTCAATGTCAGTGATAAAAGCTGCCGCAGGGGTACCTGGATCGATGCGTTGAAGAAAATCTGTGTCATCCCTGCGCAATTCTTCCTCAAACAGTGCCTGCTGCCGCCTGAAGGTAAGCACCCCGATCGACTGCGGAACCGTCCACTCGACGGCGGCCGCACCGGCGGCCGGCTCGGCAATGGTATCTGCAAAGTAATCAACACCCGAAGTATTGGCTCCGAGCAGACACCACCCCTCCCCACCCGAGGCGTGAAAATGGGGAATATGCATTCCCTGTCCCTTGAATTTCTGTATACTGATCATGATTTTTCGTGCACAGGTCAACCTTTTCTTTTGTTCCTGCGGCCGCAGAAGCTATAGTGGTAAGGTACACTTTTTCCACATCGGCATGCACCATGTTTCGTTCCCGTATACGTTCCTTTTTCTTTCCACCGCTCACCAGGGCTGTCGGCCTGCGGATACTCATTGTCGCCCTGGTGAGCCTGGTCGTCTTTCGCTACCTCCTCATCCCTGTACGGGTGGAGGGAAGCAGTATGGAGCCGACCATACGTGACGGCAGTTTTCATTTTTGCTGGCGGCTCAGTTACCTGTACAGTCCGCCCAAGCGGTTTGATATTGTCGCTTTCCGCTTTGCCGGCAGCAGAGTCATGCTCCTGAAGCGAGTTATCGGATTCCCCGGGGAAAGCATAGCCTTTGAGGATGGAAGGCTGCTAATCAACGGACAACCGGTCGAGGAACCTCAACAAATGTATCCTTCGGATTGGACGCTTGCTCCACGGACCGTCAACAAGCATTCACTGTATGTGGTGGGCGATAACCGCGGGGTAGATATGGCGCAGCACCGTTTTGGACAAATTACGAAAAACCGCATCGTCGGAAAGGTGATCTGGTGAAAAAAAACTATGTTCTGGCCGCAGGGGGAGTAGTATGTGTGGCTGTCGTGGTGTGGCTCTTCCTGACCAGTGACGCCAGGCAGGTTCAGCGTCGACTTGACGCACTTTCACAGCTGATAGCCAAACAGGGACAGGAGCAGGGGCTTGAAGCGCTCAGCCGAGCGGCCGAGATCGGCAGCCTCTTTGCCGAACAGTGCTCGCTCAGCCTGGAGGAGTACGGGCAACAGGGAACCTATACCCGCAAGGACATCATCGACAGCGTGTTTATGGCGCGCAATCGCTACCAGGAAATTACCCTTACCTTCTACGACACGCTGATCACCCTCGGTGATAACCGTCAGGCAGAGATACTGGCAACGCTGCACCTCACCACAACAAGCGGTCGCGACACCATGACCGATGTTGGCGAAATAGCCCTACACCTGACCAACATTGATGGTGAATGGCTGATAGACGCTGTAACCCTGGTACAGGTCCTGGAACGCTAGCCCGCCAGGATCACTCCACGTCGTTTTTCCTACCAGAATCCCTGACTCTGCTTGTCCTCATCACTTGCCGCGGCCATATCGCCGATCAATCGTGCGGTCGCAGCATGGTCAAACGGAAAGGCCTGTTCCGGACAGTTCCGGACACACTGCATGCACAGCACACACTTGTCATTGATCAGTGGTACCCCCTCCATGGAAATGGCCTGCACCGGGCAGCACTCCAGACAAACACCGCAACCGGTACAGAGCACATTGTCCGCCTCAAGGGGAGGGCGCGCCGCTTTAGCTCCAGCCAGACTTTTACCGGCGGCATCTGCCCGCAGCCACGGGGAGAGATAGTCCAGTACATCCAGTGCAAGTTCGACTGTTTCGCCCCGCTCCACCTTCTCTACCACGCGGCGTGCCACTGTTCGCACAATGTCCAGGTCTGTCTCGTTGGGATGTCCCTGTACCAGTGGCTGCGGCGCACCCCACATGGAAGAATGGACGGCCAGCACTTTTGCCGCTCCTAGCAGGAGATAGCCCTGCTGGTGAAGCAGCTCGCCCATCTCCACCAGGGCCAGACCGCTGGTCACCCCTCCCCAGGTGACAAAGGGCACCCCGTAGCGAGCCTCTTCCCTGGGCAGACGCCTGATGCACGCCTCCACCAGCGGAACCGCATGATCACAATAGACAGGTGAGCCAATCCAAAGGCAGCATGGCTCCGGTCGGCGGCAATACTCAACCAACCGGTCCACCACCTCCTCTTGTCCCCGGGACAGGTCAAAGAGCACTGCCTCCTGTTGCAGGTCGAGTAACTGGTCTCGGAGAGTACGCGCTACCCGCTCTGTTGAGCCGGCCGGAGAAAAATAGGCGATAGCGTGGGCACAGGGTATACGTTTTCCAACCTTCATACTAGATCTCCTTCAAAATGGCGGACCTGCCGCCGTCTACTAATAATGTGTTTGCGTCCATGCAATGCACGCCGTATTCTTGACGGGCCGAAATAATCTCTACAAACCCAAATGGTCTACTGGGGCATGCTTTTCCCTGTGATGTACACGAACCAGTCGGTGAATCAACGAAAAATCCGCAGGAAACCAATGCATGCCGTGGCGGATTCACCGGTATTATCGGCATCAATCATCACCGCCAGGCTCGCTTCCGCAGGTGGCATGCGCTGGAAAGCCCTGAAGTAGTCATCCACCATGTTCACCGTGAACTCCTGCCAGGCACCAAGACCCTGTTCACCGCGATTGACCGGTATCATCTTTGCTTGTTCGGTAAAAACGTTGGTGATCACCGGTGGCGCATCCTCGCGATTGGCCCAGATATAATTAATGGAGCTGTCTGGAGGGTAAGCGCCGAAGAATAAACGTGCCGCCTCATACTGCAACTTTTTTCCCAACGACGCCTGTTCTGGATCATAGCTGAACAGCACATAAATCCGGGCCGGATAATCATCACCATCCCGTGAACCGCTGTCCCCTTTGCGGTAAATATTACTGACCTTCCACCGCCAGGAGAGATTGGGATAGGCATACACATTGAAGCGGTCCTGAAGGATCAGTGCTGAGGCCCCGGCCCGGGTTTCCATCAGCAGACAGGAATCCTTACCGTGCTGATCCAGGGAATAGCTTGAATGGGTGGCAATCCCGGGAAAGGTATACGGCTTCCACCGCGAAAGCGAGTCAAACTGCTCGTCAAGAAAAACCCCCTCCCCTGCCCATGCGCTCGCCATTGCACCCGGCAACAGATAAAGCAGGGTCATCAGCCCGTGGAGGAGAAAACCCCAGACCGCGCCCCTCACAATTTCCACCCTTGAAAACGTAAAAAACCGGAGAAATTATTCAGATCGGACTGATGACGATACCACGGCTGGAGGCTGGTATAAAAGGGGTTGCCTGTAAGTTCAGTATCCCCAAAATCCTTGTCCATTCCAACCAGCAGGTCAAGACTGGGCAAGCTGAGGAGCAGCATCTCCCACCACTTGACCGCTCCTTTGACATGACCACGCAGCGGCCAGTTGCGATAATACCAGCTGGTCTCCCCTCCATGCGGCAAAGGGAGGTGACGGAGGGAGTGAAGAGAACCTTCCCGAGCATACACCACGGGACGCTGGTCCAGGGACGCCCTGTCCACCACCCGAACATCCATTACCCGGTGCACCTCGGGGCGAACAACGACCTCCACCTGCTCTTGGCGAGTTATCATACCAAGACGAGCTGGCAGCTTTTCCCCATAAACGGACTGATGGTCTGCCGGCCAGTCCTCCGGGTAGAGTGCAGGGTCGAGCCAACCAGTGGGGATAACCGCCACGTAGCAGCCGCAGGTATGCACAGTGGTGATCAGCAGTGGATGATGGTACCCGTCAACGGTTATGATGACCAGCAGTCCCGGATGTTTGCCGGCTGTAAGATGAAAGGGAAAGAGGCTGTGAGGTGTCCGTTCGAAGTGGACCCGATAGATATGGTTGATATAGCTGCCGCGCTCGGTGGTGAATGCTTTGGTTGCCGTGTAAAAGGTCGGAAACGCGCTGTTGATGCCCACCGCTGACTGACCGCCTGCAATGGCGGCCTCTACGGTACCGATCCGGTTAGCGCCATATTGCGTATCATGCAGGGTGAATACTGGTATGGGTCTGTCACCGGCGTTCTCGCCAGCTTGCACGGTTACCGTCTGCTGCTCACTGCCGGGAGCAAGCCGCTGTCCAGCACACCCAGCAAGGATCGAGAGCGCCAAAAAAAGTAGCGTAATGAAGAGATCGGAAAATAGCCGCCGCGATCTTTGCTCAACCATTCAACACCTCACCAGGTTCAGGCAAGGAGCATGGAGTCGAGCGCCAACTCCTCTCCCTGGACTGTGTAAAAACGCTGGAGGAGGTCTTCAACCCCCAGCCTGCTTTTTTCCGAACCCTCCACATCCAGAATAATCTGCCCCTGATGCAGCATAAGCAGTCGGTTTCCGTAGGCGAGTGCATGCTGCATGTTGTGGGTGATCATCATGGTTGTCAGATGCTGCTCACCAACAATAGTATTGGTGAGAGAAAGGATCTGGGCAGCTGTTTTCGGGTCAAGTGCTGCAATATGCTCATCCAGCAGTAATACCTCAGGCTTGATCATGGTCGCCATGAGCATGGTCAGTGCCTGTCGTTGTCCACCGGAAAGCAGGCCAACCGAGTCAAGCAGGCGATCCTCCAGTCCCAGTTTCAGGTGAGCAAGCCCCTGACGAAAGGTTTTCCGGTCCCTTTTTCTCACGCCCTTTCCCAATCCCCTTGATCGCCCGCGCTTCATGGCCAGAGCGAGATTCTGCTCAATGGTTGCGGACGGACAGGTTCCAAGCATCGGGTCCTGAAAAACCCGGCCGATAAATCGCGCCCGCTTATACTCTGGCCAGCGGGTGACATCGCACCCATTGATGGTGATAGTTCCCTGGTCGGGAAAAAAAGAACCGGCAATACAGTTGAGCAGGGTTGACTTGCCGGCACCGTTGGAACCGATCACGGTGATGAAATCACCCTCCCTGATTTCCAGAGAGATGTCTTGCAGCGCATAGACTTCGTTGACACTGCCCTGGTGAAAAAATTTATGACAATGGTTAAGGGAAATCATCGCTGAATCAGCCTTTTTTTAATGTTGGGCGTGATCAGGGCAACAACTACGAGCAGAGCCGTTATCAAGTTTAAATCACTGGGGTTAAAGGAAAATCCACCCAACTCAACTCCCAGGGCCAGGGCAATGGCCAACCGATAGAGGATGGAGCCGAGCAGCGCTGCGATAAAGGCCCTGGCAATGCTGTTTGCCCCGAAAACAGTCTCTCCGATAATCACTGACGCCAAACCGGCAATGATAGTCCCGATGCCCATGCCAACGTCCGCTGCGCCTTGATTTTGCGCCACCAGAGCCCCGCTGAAGGCTACGAGAGCGTTGGACAGCCCGACTCCGAGAATAATGATCAGGTGGGTATTCACCCCAAGGCTGGTGATCATCTGCGGGTTGTCTCCGGTGGCCAGCATGGCTTGCCCAAGCTCTGTACCGAGAAACCAGATCATTGCGCCGGCAACCATAGCCGCGAACCCACCAAAAACCACCAGGCCACCCAGGTGAGGAGGAATGCCAACATTCGTCACCGCATCGAAAACGGTTGCCCTGCCGAGCAGAGCAATATTGGGTCCCCCCATAATCCGAATATTGATCGAATAGAGGGCTATCATGGTCAGAATGGAGGCCAGGAGATGAAGTATCCTGAACTTGGTGTTGAGCACGGCTGTGGCGAGTCCGGCACAGAATCCGGCGCCAAGAGCCAGCAGCAGGGAAAGGTAGGGGTTGAGGCCATGGGATATGGCAACGGCGGAAACAGCGGCTCCCAGCGGAAGGCTGCCGTCAACCGTCAGGTCAGGAAAATCAAGGATGCGGAAGGTGAGGTAGACCCCCATAACCATAATCCCGAACACCAGCCCCTGTTCCACCGCCCCCAACGCAGCATAAAAGGTCATGACCGCACCTGTCAGTTGTAAACCTTCTCTGCCTGTTCGAGTAATGCGGGGGGTGGGACGGCACCCATCTTTTCGGCAAAAACAGCATTGATATGCAACTGGAGGTCCTGCTGAAACTCGACCGGGATACCTGCCGGATCAGCCCCCTGGAGAATGCGCAGGGCCATGGCCCCGGTCTGATAGCCGTGCTTGTAATAATCAAACCCCATGGCTGCAACCGCACCCCTGGCAACAGAGTCAACATCGGCGGCAAAGACCGGAACCTGTTGCTCAATACCTATTTTCAGTACCGATTCCAGGGCGGAGATAATGGTATTATCTGTGGGGATAAACACGGCATCCACCCTTCCCATAAGGCTTTTTGCCGCCTGGTACACATCTGCTGTTTTCGATGCCGTAGCCTCGACCAGGGTAAAGCCCATGGAGTCGCTCAGGCGCCTGATAGCGTCCACCGTAGACGTGGAGTTGGTCTCACCGGCATTATAGAGCACCCCCAGGCGCTTAATGGACGGTTTATAGTCAAAGACCATCTGGATATGTTCTTTTATCGGTAACTGGTCGGATACGCCGGTAATATTTGATCCAGGTTGCTGTAAATTCTTGACAAGACCGGCAGCGATCGGATCGGTGACCGCGGTAAACAGAAAAGGCCGCTGCAATTGCTGAGGAGCTTTGCTCAGCGCCTGGGCGCAGGCCTGTGCCGATGGAGTTGCGATTGCCACGAGAAGGTCTGCCTGCTCCCCCAGCATCTGCTTGGCGATCTGGGTAGCAGTTGCCATGTTGGCCTGGGCATTGTGGACTTTGAAGTCCACTGCAATCTGCTGCTCGGTGAAATAATCCCGCACCCCCTGAGCAACCGCATCCAGGGCCGGATGTTCAACAAACTGGTTCACCGATATGGTGTAGGTTTGGGCCTGCACTGCGTTGACACTGGCTATAAGCAGCAGAAAGATGAGTGTGATACGTTTAATCATGACGTCTCCTTCAAGACAATGGATAATCAGCGGAGTTTGACGCAGGTCAGCTCACTCCCGATTCACGGCAGTTCTTCCCTGCATTGGCTTTATCCTATAATATATTTTCCGCAATGGTAATGGCTTTTTTCACCAGGGTTCCAGCCAACATTCCATACAGCTCCCCTCCTTCCCCAGCGCCTGTGGATCGGCCACCAGGTGTCATCGAGAGTAACTCCTGGTTATTTATTTTTCTTCTGAGCGTTTCTTCTTCTCTGGTGGTAGGTTGACCCGCAATGCCAGCCGTGGGCAGCGGACTGCACCCTCCCCAACTGTTAAGGAGTACCATGAATTTTTATGTTTGCATCGATGACACCGATATGCCGGGAACCAGAGGCACCGGTTGGCTCGTCCAGGAGCTGTGCGAGCACATCGAAGATAATCACCTGGGCACCTGCCTGCCCATCAGCCGTCATCAGCTTTTTGTCCATGAGGATGTTCCCTTTACCTCCCATAATTCTGCCATGTGCTTTGAACTCCACCTTGAGGGGAAGGATATTACACAGGTCATCGATTTTGCGGGCGATTTTTTGGAACACCGAGCGGAACAGGGGGCCGATCCCGGCCTCTGTGTAGCGGCACATGATGCGTGCCTTGACAAGAGTGCGCTAATTGCCTTCGGCCGCAGTGCCAAGGGACAGATAATGCATAAGGAGCAGGCCTATAACCTGGCCCATGCATCCGGAGTCCACCTTTCAGAGCATGGAGGAACCGGCGACGGGATAATCGGCGCCCTGGCCGGCGTAGGGTTACGGATGGCCGGCGACGACGGTCGATACAGAGGCTGGTATCACCTCGGCCTGCCCGGTGAAAGCCTGACCGTTGGCGAACTGTGCAGCTACCCCTTTGTTGACGTCGTCACCACCACTGACGGTGCCTGTTTGCATGAACAAGCCGTCATTACGATCGGATCGGAAAAAATTAAAACCATCCGTTCCAACAACAGCCAGGTGATTATGGTCACCCCTCTGGAAAACGACGACCAAGGAACCGCCCGCTACCGCACTATCACTCACCGGGAAGCCAAACAGTATTAAGCCGGCCAACCCAGTTTGCAACCGCCGGAAAGGATCTCCGGGTTCTTTCCGGTACGCCAGCTCCATGCCGCGTCCACCACGGTTGCCGTCGAGGTGACTGCAATCACTGTTGCGACGGCTGTACTCCGTTTACCCGCACCTTGCGATTCACACCCCGACATTGTTGTAGCCACTGGTACCTGAATTCCCTATCGTTTGAAAGCATCTGCGTCTGATCATTGCAGTCAATGGTCGGTGCACAGCCGGCAAGCAAGACCATACATATTGCCAACAGATAACGCATACATCCTCCTTTTCTGGTTCACTTGGTCACAGCATTCGCCGATACCCCACCACCACTCCCTTGGTTCAGTCCCTACTGCATGGGGAAGCAAACACTCTCAGCAGCCTTGCTCGCTCCAGGGTTCATACTTACTCCTTTTCTACACAGACCAACGAGCGAGTGAATCACCGAACAGGAGGAGAAGAAATGGGTTTTCGAATAGAGCATGACACCATGGGAGAAATTGCGGTCCCTGCCGATAAATTATGGGGCGCCCAAACCCAACGAAGCCTCGAAAACTTTCATATTGGCAATGAAAAGATACCGTTGGAGCTGATTTACGGTTACGCCAGGTTAAAAAAAGCGTGCGCTGTTGTCAACCGTCGCCATGGACTGTTGGATACCCCCATTGCCCGACTCATCGAACAAGCCTGTGACGAAATTCTCACCGGTTCCCTTGACCACCACTTCCCTCTCTCTGTATGGCAGACAGGAAGCGGTACCCAGACCAACATGAACCTTAATGAAGTTATTGCCAATCGTGCCATTCAGCTGGCCCGACAAGAATCCACCCCTGTTCTTGATATTCACCCTAACGATCACGTGAATCGCTCGCAGAGTTCCAACGACACCTTCCCCACAGCAATGCACATTGCTGCCGTGTATGCTTTGGAAGAGGAGCTGCTGCCGGTGCTGCGAAAATTTCTCCACACCCTGGGAGAAAAAAGTGAAAAATTTGCCGCAGTCATCAAAATAGGTAGAACTCACCTGCAGGACGCCACCCCCCTCACCCTGGGACAGGAAATTAGCGGCTGGCAGGCGATGATCGCCTCAAACATGCACCAGATCGATCAGGGACTGGTCAGACTTCATTCCCTGGCCATCGGCGGAACAGCCGTGGGCACAGGGCTCAACGCACCGGCTGGATTCGGAAAAGAGGTCGCAGCAGAACTCGCCCGCCAAACCGATAAGCCTTTCACGGTCACCGCCAACACCTTTCACGGGCTTACTTCCCATGACCAGCTCGTCTTTGCCAGCGGCGCCGTCAAAGCGCTGGCCGCTAACATGATGAAAATCGCCAATGATGTCCGTTGGCTCGCCAGTGGTCCGCGGTGCGGTATCGGAGAAATTCGCATTCCGGCAAACGAACCCGGCAGCTCCATTATGCCCGGCAAAGTCAATCCCACCCAAGCTGAAGCGGTTACCATGGCCGCCTGTCAGGTATTCGGAAATGATGCCACCATAGGGTTTGCCGCCAGCCAGGGCAATTTTGAGCTCAATGTCTTTAAACCGGTCATTATCTACAACTTCCTCCAGTCCGTGCAGCTCATGGCTGATGCCATTGGCTCGTTTAACAGCCATTGCGTTGCCGGTATCGAGGCCCAGGAAGAGCCCATTCGCCATTACCTGCACAACTCGCTGATGCTGGTAACGGCACTCAACCCGCATATAGGGTACGAAAAGGCGGCGCTGATCGCCAAAAAAGCCCACCAGGAAAATCTCTCTCTCAAGGAAGCCGCCGTTTCCTTGGGACTGTTAACCGCAGAACAGTTTGATCTTTACGTTGACCCGGCAAAAATGGTCAGCATATCTTAAGCTTGCCGATGCAACAGAGTGCATCGCCCCCGGCCTGTTGTCTGCAGGTGGCAGACACTGGAATTCTTGCCTGCATTCTGCTATGGTGACTGGTATGGCATTCTCTACTCCCCACCAACTTTAACCAAGGTGCCGATAATGACTATCGACTGGGCTTACCTGCGGAAGGGCTGAGCATCGTGCAATAAAGCACAGGCTGTGTTTACCGCAAAAAAAATCTCACCAACGGATATAACCGATGCACGAAAGGAAAAAATAGAAGGGGAAGACGCCTGGAGCCTGCTCCAGAGTGCGGACGAGATTGTTGTCGGTCGCGGAAAAAAGTTTTCAGTGTTTGCACCGGCAACTGATGATCGCGAGACCATTCTTCAACAGTGCCTCGGCCGGACCGGAAACCTTCGTGCACCAGCCCTGAAAATCGGCAACCGCTTGATCATCGGCTACAACGACGAAATGTACAACCAATTTGTAGGATAGACCATGGAATCCCCCCTGGAACAGCAACTGCAGCAGCGGCTGCAGGCCATCAACCAACAGGGCCAGTTGCGCAAGGTTATCCCCCTTCGCCATCGCGACCGAGGATGCGTTGAAATTGAGCAAACAAACTATCTCAACCTGGCCGGTAATGACTACCTGGGTCTGGCGACCAACCGTGAGTTGCACCGGCGGTTTTTCGCCGGAATGACGCCGGATAACATGCTTGAATCCTATGGCATGGGCAGCACCGCTTCCCGGCTCATGACCGGCAATACCCTGCCCTACAAACGTCTTGAACAGGGGCTGAAGGATCTGTACGGAACCGAGGCCGCCCTTGTTTTCAACTCGGGGTACCACCTCAACATCGGCATTCTGCCGGCCCTGGCAGAAAAACAGGATTTGATCCTGGCTGACAAGCTCTGCCATGCCAGCCTCATTGACGGAATGCGTCTTTCCCGAGCCAAGGTTACCCGCTATCCGCATCTGGACTACGACGCTATCGAACGTATTCTTACTAAAGAACGAGCATCGTATCGTCAGGTCTACATCGTCACGGAATCCATTTTCAGCATGGACGGTGATGAGGCAGACCTTGCCCGCCTGGTGGAGATCAAAAATCGATGGCAGGCGGTGCTCTACGTGGACGACGCACACGGGGCAGGTA
This sequence comes from Desulfogranum aggregans, assembly GCF_055398265.1. Classification (NCBI taxonomy): domain Bacteria; kingdom Pseudomonadati; phylum Thermodesulfobacteriota; class Desulfobulbia; order Desulfobulbales; family Desulfobulbaceae; genus Desulfogranum; species Desulfogranum aggregans. The sequence continues at coordinate 3,286,699 of NZ_AP042447.1, forward strand.
TTCGCGGTCAAACAGGTTGCGGACTGGCAGAGGAATACGGCGTGCAGAAAGAGGTTGAGTTGTTGACCGGAACCTTCGGCAAGGCCTACGGTGCCCAGGGGGCCTTTATCGTCTGTACCAGGCAGATGGCTGACTACCTGCTCAATACTGCCCGATCACAGATTTTTACCACCGGCTTACCACCAATCAATGCCCATTGGCTCTGTTGTATTCTGGAACAGATCCCAACCTTGACAGCTGAACGGTCACAGGTTGCAGTTCTGGCCGACCGGTTGCGTGAAGAGCTGACCCAGGCCGGATTAACCACTTTTGGTTCAAGCAATATCGTGCCGGTGATGATTGGCGATGCCGCGCTTGCCGTGGCCACGGCCGAAAAGGTCTGCACTGAAGGGTTTTGGGTCAAAGCCGTACGGCCGCCGACAGTACCTGCCAACACCTCCCGTCTGCGTCTCAGCCTCAATGCGGCCATGGAATGGAGCCAGCTGGCACCGCTGCCAGGCATTATTGCCAGGGCCCTGGCAACGGCTTAATATGCACTCCAGCTGGCTGCACAGAAGCGGCGCACCTGCCTGCATCCTTTTCTTTGCCGGATGGGGAATGGACAGGACACCTTTTGTCTCTATCCCCAACGACGGCTATGACATTCTGATGGTGTATGATTACAACCAGTTGAGCACCTCTTTTCTCAAGCAGGTCGAGGAGTACAGAGCGTGTCACCTGGTTGCCTGGTCAATGGGTGTTTGGGTGGCCGGTCACCTTGTCGGCGAGCAGCAGGAACGCTTCCTCACCCGTACAGCCATCGGTGGCACCCTGGATCCCATTGACGAAATCAAAGGCATTCCTCCAGAGAGTTACAATGCTATTCTTCGCGCTTTTTCCCGGAAAAGGCTCGATGACTTTCTCTGCTCCATGTTCACTGACAGGGAGCAGGAACAACGTTTTTTTACCCATCGCCCCTTGCGCGATGCGGGTAACCTTGCAGCGGAACTGGCGGCCTTCAAGTACCATTACCAGACCCATGGTACGGCTGCCGATATCTATACTGCAAAAATCGTTACCAGCCGGGACCGGGTTTTTCCCCTGAAAAATCAGCTCCGTGCCTGGGGAAAAAAGAAGAGCACAGTGCGCAAATTCCCTCATTTTCCATTTTTCGACCTTTCCGGATGGTCTGCACTCCTCCCCAACTGATTGCACCGTTTCTTACCAAAGTGCAATACCACCTGCAAAATATTACAAAATAGTTATATTTATAATTGTCGAGTTCACGCATATGTGCTAGGAGTAAGGACCGTTTGACCAGGGAACCCGGCGTGCAGGAAAATGGGCAAAAAAAAGGCCGACTGGCGGGTAACCAGTCGGCATGCAATGTTGGCGGAGAGAGAGGGATTCGAACCCTCGGTGGAGTATAACCCCCACACTCGCTTAGCAGGCGAGCACCATCGGCCAGCTCGGTCATCTCTCCTGAACATGTTGTATGTATACTGGCGGAGGGAGTAGGATTCGAACCCACGGTACTTTCGTACAACGGTTTTCAAGACCGCCGCCTTAAACCACTCGGCCATCCCTCCGAACGATGGAGTAAATACCATTTCAAAGAGACACTGTCAACACTCTCATACTTGTTGCATACGATGAATCAGGAAAATAATCAATATTCTTTTCAGCACGATCACGAAATCCAAAACCTGACCTGTCTGTACCAAATAACCCGCCACCTTGCATCAGCCTCAAACCTTCAGGATTGTCTGGAAAACGTGATGCGGACCCTGGCAGAGGTCAAGGGGATGGATAACGGTACGGTTTCCATCGTCAACCCCTCTACCGGTGAACTGGAGATAGAGGTTGCCCACGGGATTACCGCTGAAGCGAGGAAACGGGGCCGCTACAAACTGGGAGAGGGTATCACCGGCAAGGTGGTTGCCACCGGTGAGCCCATCATCGTTCCGCAGATAGGTGACGAGCCTGATTTTCTCAACCGCACCCGCAGCCGCGGAGATGAGACAAAAAAGAAAAGTTCTTTTCTCTGTGTTCCCATCCTGACCGGCAACCAGTCCATCGGTGCCCTCTCCATCGACCGGGTCTATGAGGAGGAATTTGGCACGCGTTCCGAACAGGATATCCGTTTTCTGATCATCACCAGTGGCCTGATCGCGCAAACGGTGGAACGCATCCAGCGAGTCAATGAGGAACAAGAAGCCCTGCGCCAGGAAAACACCCGTCTCAAACGGGAATTGTCGGCCAAAAACAAGGTGGAAGAGATCGTCGGCAACTCCTCGCGGATGCAGGAAGTCTACGATATGGTGCAACGAGTCGCTGATTCCAATGCCACGGTACTGCTCCGTGGAGAATCAGGCACCGGAAAAACCCTGGTGGCCAAGGCGCTGCACCATAACTCCAGCCGGACCAACGGTCCTTTTATCGTCGTGAACTGCTCGGCACTTCCCGAAACCCTGCTCGAAAGCGAGCTTTTTGGTCATGAAAAGGGGGCATTCACCGGGGCCACAGAGACCAAGAAAGGCCGGTTCGAATTAGCCAGGGGGGGAACACTTTTCCTGGACGAAATAGGAGAGATCAGCCTCAATGTCCAGGTCAAGCTGCTGAACGTCATCCAGGAACGGACTTTCCAGCGATTGGGGTCCACCAAAGTACTCAAAACCGATATCCGGCTGGTGGCAGCCACCAACAGGGACCTGGAAAAGGCGGTCCAGGAGGGCGACTTCCGAGAAGACCTCTACTATCGCCTCAATGTCTTTCCCATCTATCTTCCGCCGCTGCGCAAACGACGCACCGACGTTCTGTTGCTGGCCGAGTATTTTCTTGAAAAATATGCACGGGAAAACAGTAAACAGATTCAACGTATATCCACTGCTGCCATTGACCTGCTGATGCAGTACCACTGGCCGGGTAACGTCCGTGAACTGCAGAACTGCATTGAACGGGCGGTCCTCATCTGTGACGGGTCAACGGTTCAATCGATTCACCTCCCTCCCACCCTGCAGTCATCGGAATCGGTCCACTCGGACACCCCTCTTTCTCTGGCTACAGCCGTTGAAAATTTTGAAAGAGAACTTATCGTTGATGCGCTGAAGAAACATAACGGCAACCAGACACGGGCTGCAAAAAGCTTGGATACCAGCCTGCGAATCATCAACTACAAGATTCACAATTACGGAATTGATCCCAAGCAGTTCAAGGTTAAGTAATGGACATTCTCCTGCATATCTGCTGCGGCCCTTGCGCAATCTATCCGGTGGAACAGTTACGGCGAGAAGGCCATAATGTCCTGGGGTACTTTCATAATCCCAATATTCATCCCTACCGGGAATTCAAGCGACGAACGGCTGCTCTGCGCGCTTATGCTGCATCAGCCGGGCTTGAGGTGGATATCGATACCAGCTATGGCCTGACCGAGTTCCTTCGCAAGGTCGTCTTTCATGAGACTGATCGATGCGGTCTATGCTATGCCATGCGGCTCGAGCAGGCAGCCCTGCAGGCTGCCCAAGTTGGCGCAAAAGCCTACACCACCACCCTGCTCTATTCGCGTTACCAGAACCATCAGCTCCTGATCGCTCAAGGCGAACAGTTCGGGCAGGCGTACGGTGTTGATTTTTTGTACCGGGATTTTCGCAGCGGCTGGCAGGAGGGCATTGACAAGTCCATAGCCCTGGACCTCTATCGACAACCTTATTGCGGCTGTATTTACAGTGAGCAGGAAAGGTATGATAAAAAACTCCGGAAAAAGCAGCGGGCAGCAGCCTTGCAGAAAAACTCGTCCGGTTCCTGAACCGACGCTTTCCAGAAATTCCAACCACAGACATAGACCAGGCCATATACGGCGGAGCACATCATGGACAACATCATTGTATTGGCAACCGGAAATAAAAATAAAGCCAAAGAAATAGAGGCACTACTCAACGATACACCGATTACGGTGAAAACCATCAAAGATTTCGGCCCTATGCCTGAGCCGGTCGAGGATGGGGCAACCTTTGATGACAATGCTTATAAAAAAGCACTGCACTATGCAAAAATGCTTGGTCTACCCTGCCTGGCCGATGATTCCGGCCTGGTCGTCAGCGCCCTGGATGGGCGGCCCGGAGTTTATTCGGCCAGGTATGCCGGTGAGCATGCCACTGACCGCGATAACTGTAATAAACTTCTGCAGGAGATGGAGGGTAAGGAGGATCGAACGGCGTACTTCCTCTGTGTCCTTTCCTTGGCAACCCCCAAAGGGCCAGCTCTCACTTGGGAAGGCCGGTGTGATGGGGAAATCCTCACTGAGCGTCGGGGTGAATCCGGGTTCGGGTACGATCCCGTCTTCTTTTACCCTCCATTCAGGAAGACCTTTGCTGAGGTCTCCATGGAAGAAAAAAGCAAGGTGAGTCACAGAGGCAAGGCATTAGCTGAGTTCGCCACTGAAATCGACAAGGTTCAGGTATGGCTTCGACAACGGATGGAGGAAATCAAACCACCCAAACCCGATCACTCGGAGTTTGAGCACAACGACTGGTCAGAAGATCGAATGTGCTGATCTGATCAACAGGCTTGCTTCAGCTCTGCCCCCCCTTCCCCTTTCATGGGGGAGGGGCAGAATTTATCGGGTAAGCGTCCTCCGGACCGCATCTTTCCAGCCAGCGTATTTTCTCTCCCGAACTGCCTCATCCATTTGGGGGGTAAAGCGGCGGTCAAGTCTCCAGGTGGTGGAAAACTGTTCCGGCGAGGGATAGACCTCTTTGTAGAGACCGGCCAGGTAGGCTGCACCAAGGGCGGTCGTCTCCAGCACAACGGGACGATCCACCGGCGCATTGAGAATATCCGCCAATGCCTGCATGGTAAAATTAGAGGCGACCATTCCGCCATCCACCCGCAGGATCGGTTGTTGTTCCTGCTCCCAGTCCCGCTGCATGGCGTCCAGCAGATCCCTGGTCTGGTAGCAGACGGATTCCAGCGCAGCCCTTGAAAGCTCGGCCGGTCCCGTTCCCCGGGTAATGCCGAATATTGCTCCCCTTGCCTCTGCATCCCAATGCGGGGCTCCCAACCCGGTAAAAGCAGGCACCAGATAGATATCCTGATTTTGGTCTGCTGCGCGTGCTAAGGCGCCGCTGGCCGAGGCCTCTTCGATCAGGCCCATGGCATCACGCATCCACTGGACTGCAGCACCGGCTACAAAGATTGAGCCTTCAAGGGCGTACGTTGTTACGCCCCCCAACCGGTAGCCTATAGTGGTCAATAGCTTATTAGCGGAACGGACAGCTTTGGTCCCGGTGTTGAGCACGGCAAAGCAGCCAGTGCCATAGGTTGATTTCAACATCCCCGGCGTAAAACACGCCTGCCCGACCAGAGCCGCCTGCTGGTCACCGGCAATACCGCATACCGGTATCGAAGCCCCCAAGAGTTCCGGCACGGTTGAACCGAAATCAGCAGAACAGTCCTGCACCGAAGGCAACAGGGAAGCCGGTATCTGCAGCAGCTCAAGCAGATCGTCGTCCCAGTGGTTCTCGTGAATATTATAGAGCATGGTTCGTGCGGCATTGGTGGCATCCGTGGCGTGGACGCGGCCTCCGGTCAAGCGCCATAATAAGAAGCTGTCAACCGTTCCAAACGCCAACTCGCCGGCATCAGCCTTCTCCCTTGCTCCTTCAACGTTGTCAAGAATCCAACGAACCTTTGTCCCGGAAAAATAGGGATCGATAAGCAGCCCGGTCTTGTCGGTAACCATGTCATCATATCCATCCGCCACCAGCGACGCGCAAAAATCGGCTGTTCGCCGATCCTGCCAGACTATGGCTCGATGGACCGGCGTCCCGGTCTTTCGGTCCCAGAGAATAGTCGTCTCCCGTTGGTTGGTAATACCCACGGCAGCCACTTGCGCGGCGGAGATACCGGCCTGTTGTATGGCTTGCCGACTGGTGCTCAGCGAAGTTTCCCAGATTTCTTCTGGATCATGCTCCACCCAACCTGAGTGGGGAAAAAACTGGGTAAATTCTTGCTGGGCAACAGCCACTATCTCAAAAGCCTGATTGAATACTATGGCCCGACTCGAGGTTGTTCCCTGGTCAATGGCCAGCACATAAGCGGACATATTCCCCTCAACAGGTGAAAGAATAATAGGAGTAACCTGCGCAAAGGTCCTTTAACAGCGGACGGACAGACCGCTTAGGCAGCCCGTCCGTCCGCACCCGGTGACATGTCGCCCGGTGAAAGCAACGGCAGTCAGCAGCTAGTTTTTCGCTGCAGCAGCCCAGCTTTTCACCAGTTCGTCATAGTCAATGGTCATCCCTTGAGGTTTCTCGTTATCGAGCTTGGCCTTAGGCGAACCAGGCTGGCTCAACCAGTGCTGCGGATCCTTCTTCTCATTGAGCTTGGGTCCGCACTCTCCCTGTACCCCGGCCCTTTGCAAACGAGCAAGGACCTTATCCTGCTGCTCGGCAAGGGAGTCCATGGCTGCCTGCGGGGTCTTGGCGCCGGTTACAGCGTCGGCTACGTTCTGCCACCACAACTGAGCAAGCTTGGGATAGTCAGGGACATTGGTTCCTGTAGGCGTCCATTGGACCCGAGCCGGGCTGCGGTAGAATTCAACCAGCCCGCCCAGTTTTGGCGCACGATCGGTAAAGGACTGATGCCAGATATCGCTCTCTCGAATCGGTGTGAGACCGACGTGGGTCTTCTTCAGGCTCACGGTCTTGGAGATAACGAACTGGGCATACAGCCAGGCTGCCTTCCGGCGTTCCACCGGGGTGGACTTGAGCATAGTCCAGGATCCGGCATCCTGGTATCCGAGCTTCATTCCCTCTTCCCAGTATGGACCATGGGGAGAAGGCGCCATACGCCATTTGGGATTATCATTCTCGTCTACCACTGGAGTTCCAGGTTTTGCCATATCAGCGGTAAAGGCCGTATACCAGAAAATCTGCTGGGCCACCGCCCCTTGGGAAGGCACAGGACCTGCTTCGGAGAAGGTCATTCCAGCCGCTTCAGGCGGAGCATACTTCTTCAGCCAGTCAATATACTTGGTGAGGGCATAGACCGCTGCCGGGCCGTTCGTCGCTCCACCACGTTCAACAGAGGAACCGGCCGGGTTACAGCCTTCCACCCGGATACCCCATTCGTCGACCGGCAACCCGTTGGGGATACCCTTATCGCCAGCTCCGGCCATGGACAGCCAAGCATCGGTGAAACGCCAGCCAAGGGACGGGTCTTTTTTGCCGTAATCCATATGGCCGTATACGCGTTTACCGTCTATCTCTTTGACCTTGAAGGTAAAAAATTCAGCAATATCCTCATATGCCGACCAGTTAACCGGTACCCCCAGGTCATAGCCGTACTCGGCCTTGAATTTGGCTTTCAGCTCAGGATCGGTGAACCAATCGTAGCGAAACCAATACAGGTTGGCGAACTGCTGATCCGGAATCTGGTACAATTTACCGTCAGGACCGGTGGTAAAGCTCTTCCCGATAAAATCATCGATATCAAGCATAGGATTGGTCACATCCTTGCCTTCGCCCTGCATCCAGTCGGTGAGGGGCACCGCCTGCTGGTAACGGAAATGGGTCCCGATCAGGTCGGAATCGTTAATGTAGGCATCATAAATGTTTTTTCCCGACTGCATCTGGGTCTGCAATTTTTCAATCACATCCCCCTCTCCGATGAGATCATGGGTAACCTTGATGCCGGTTATCTCGGTAAAGGCCTTGGCCAGTACCTTGGCCTCGTATTCGTGGGTCGTAATGGTTTCCGAGACAACGTTGATTTCCATTCCCTGAAAAGGTTCGGCCGCTTTGATAAACCACTCCATTTCACTCATCTGATCCTGTTGCGACAGGGTCGATGGTTGAAATTCTTCGGCCACCCATTTCTTTGCCTCGTCAACTCCTGCACCAGCAAGCGCTGGAAAGCTCAACATGGTTGCGAGGGCTGCGGTTGTTGCCAGTCTCTTGATCATCGAATACCTCCTCCGGTTAACAACGGTACGCTTCAACGTTCTCCCCCTGTTGAAGCAAAAAAGGTGTAAAGGAGTTACACCCACCTAAATACGCACAGTGCGTATATGCAAGATATTCCCAGGGCCCACCAGAGCGGCAGCCCGGTAAAGAGAATCCAGAAGATATGAATATAGGCTGATCCAAGCAGCGAGATGAACAGGCGATCTCCGCGGGTGGTTTCAAAGCGCAGTATCCCAACCCGCGGACTACCGCCAGGCTGAAGGATTTCCCAGATTGTCATCCCGATCAGCAGACAGAGGATAATGAGAAAAAACGCCGCCGTTTGCGGTGTCCATGCCATCCAGCTCAAATCCATGATATATGCCTCCTTATACCCGGCCAAGGGCAAAACCCTTTGCGATATGATTTCTGACAAACCAGATAACCAGCGCCCCGGGAATAATGGTCAGCACACCGGCAGCTGCGAGCACACCCCAATCTAGCCCCGATGCCGAGACCGTCCGTGTCATGGTGGCAGAGATAGGTTTGGCATTGACCGATGTCAGTGTCCGGGCGAGGAGGAGTTCCACCCAGGAAAACATGAAACAAAAGAAAGCCGTTACTCCAATCCCCGAAGCGATGTTGGGTATGAAAATGCGCAGAAAAAACCTGGGCCAGGAGTAGCCATCGATAAAAGCGGTTTCATCGATTTCCTTGGGCACACCAGACATAAAGCCCTCTAAAATCCACACTGCCAGCGGCAGGTTGAAGAGACAGTGGGCCAGGGCCACGGCAATATGGGTGTCGAACAGCCCGATGGAGCTGTAGAGTTGAAAAAAAGGCAGCGCAAACACGGCGGGCGGTGCCATTCTATTGGTCAGCAGCCAGAAAAACAGGTGCTTGTCGCCGACAAAGGAGTAGCGGGAAAAGGCATACGCGGCAGGCAGAGCAAAGGTAACAGAGATAAGCACATTGATGGTCACATAGATCATGGAATTGATGTAACCAGAGTACCATGAAGCATCGGTAAAGATAACTTTGTAGTTATCAAAAGTGAGGTCCTGTGGCCACAGGCTGAAAACCGAAAGAATCTCCTCGTTGGTCTTGAGGCTCATGTTAACCAGCCAGTAAATCGGCAGAAGAAGAAAAATAATGTAGAGAACAGGAACAAGCCATTTTGCGCGCATGCCTACTTTTCCTCCTTGGATTGCTGGCCGACATTACTCATCACTGTGTAAAACACCCAGGATAAGAGCAGGATGACAAGAAAGTATACAAGCGACATAGCCGCCGCTGGTCCCAAATCAAATTGACCTATAGCCAATTTTACCAGATCGATGGAAAGAAAAGTTGTTGAGTTCCCTGGCCCCCCGCCGGTAACCACAAATGGTTCGGTATAGATCATAAAACTGTCCATAAAACGCAGCAGGATCGCGATGAGCAGCACCCGGTGCATCTTGGGCAGTTGGATGTAGCGGAAAACTGCCCAGCGACTGGCTCCGTCGATCTTGGCAGCCTGGTAATAGGCCTCGGGTATGGAGCATAATCCAGCATAGCAGAGTAACACCACCAGGCTGGTCCAGTGCCAGATATCCATAACAATGACCGTTATCCAGGCAGCAATGGGATTAAGCACATAGTTGTAATTTACGCCCATGGACGCCAGGGTGTGGCCGAGCAGTCCTATATCGACCCGGCCAAAAATTTGCCAGATTGTTCCTACCACATTCCAGGGAATAAGCAGCGGCAGCGCCATCGTAACCAGACAGACCGGAACACCCCACCCTTTTCGCGGCATTGCCAGGGCAATGATTATTCCCAATGGAATCTCTATAGCGAGAATGATTCCGGAAAACAGCAGCTGACGAAGGAAAGAGTCACGAAAACGCTCGGAGGACAGCAATTCCCGGAACCATTCCATGCCTGCCCAGAAAAATGCATTATTGCCAAAGGTGTCCTGTACCGAATAATTGACAACCGTCATCAAAGGAATAACGGCACTGAAGGCGACGATCAAAAATACCGGCAGAACCATGAACCATGCCTTCTGATTCTTCTGTTTTTCAATCATGCTGTTGCTCCTGGAACCAACTGTTCGTTGTGATAAATGTTTATCCGCTCAGGATCAAAAATCAGGCTTCCCTTGTCTCCAGTGAAACCGCTCTGTTCGGCAACAATCACATTCAGGAGGGTTTCTCCCAACATAACCCTGGCCACCTTGTGACGCCCCACGTCGTCAATGCGGCGAATGGTTACCGGCAAACCTCCCTCCTCTTCGGGAGCAAGCCTTACATGTTCGGGTCGCAGCCCCAGGTCTATTTTTGCTCCTGAATCAAACGCTCCGTAATCATGGGCAAGGGGAATCTCGTTTTTTCCCACAGAGGCAACCCGCCCCTGCACCTGGCAAGGAATGATATTCATCCCAGGAGAACCGATGAAATACCCGACAAAAGTATGTTCCGGGCGCTCGAACAGGGCCTCCGGTGTTCCGACCTGGACTACGTTTCCTTCGTAGATCACCACTACTTCATCGGCAAAAGTCAGCGCCTCGGTTTGATCATGGGTGACATAGATCATGGTAAAATTGAACTGCTTATGCAGATGCTTGAGTTGAGAACGCAACTGCCATTTCAGCAACGGGTCGATAACCGTCAACGGTTCATCGAACAAAATCGCATTGACACTTTGCCGTATAAGGCCTCTGCCGAGGGATATTTTCTGCTTGGCGTCGGCTGTCAGATTGCTGGCCTTGCTGTAGAGGTCTTTTTCCAGCCCGAGCATAGCAGCCAACTCTTTGACTCGAGGTTCTATTTCCTTTTTTGTTCTTCCTCGATTCTTCAACGGAAAGGCCAGGTTTTCAAAAACGGTCATTGTATCGTAAATAACCGGAAACTGGAAAATCTGAGCAATATTTCGCTGTTCTGTCCGCAGACGGGTAACATCTTGATCCCCGAATATCACTCGTCCCCGTGTTGGGACCAACAGACCAGAAATAATGTTCAATAAGGTGGTTTTGCCACATCCTGAAGGACCGAGCAGGGCATAGGCGCCGCCATTTTTCCACGTCAGGTTAAGCCTTTTTAAGGCGAAATCTTCCGGATTTTCCGATTCACCGGTATACGAGTGGGCAATATTTTCGAGGGTTATGGTGGCCATAAAGACTCCAGAGCGCCTAAGTGTATATTTTGGGCTTAACGGCTAAGGTATGATCCTCACGAAACACATACAGGTTGTCAGGATGAAGGTAGATCTGTATTTTTTCATCCATAGCAAACGCATGAATACCATGGGTCAAGACAACCCATCTTTCCCTCTCGATATCGACATGAATGTAGCTCTCTGATCCGGTGATCTCGGTAATGGCCACCATGGCTTCTATCGGCACGGCATCTTCATCTTGCCCCTCAAGGGTAAGGTGGTGGGGTCGGATGGCAATGGTATAGGCCCCGTCAGGAAGATCGACCAGTTGTTGGTCGGCAAAGGGGATGGTAAACTGATCGTTACACCGGAACTCCGTGCCTCGCTTTTCCACAGAGAGGACGTTGAGTGGAGGATCGGAAAAGGTCTGGGCGGTGAGGAGGGTATTGGGACGACGGTACACATCGACCGTGGTATCGAATTGGGTGATCGTCCCCTGGTGCAGGGTAGCTGTTTTTCCACCCAGCAGCAGGGCTTCGGATGGTTCCGTGGTTGCATACACAAAGATCGAACCGGTTTCAGCAAAAATTTTCGGCAACTCTTCCCGAAGTTCTTCTCTTAGCTTGTAATCCAGGTTTGCCAGCGGTTCATCAAGAAGAACCAGATCCGCTCCTTTTGCCAGCGCACGAGCCAGCGCTGTTCGCTGCTGCTGTCCTCCGGAGAGTTCGTGGGGGGAGCGATCAAGCATGTCGGAAAGCTTCAGCAATGCCGCGACCTGGTCAACCTTTTGCTCACGTTCCGCTTTGGGTATACCGGCTATGCGTAACGGTGAGGCTATATTTTCATACACCGAGAGGTTGGGATAGTTGATGAATTGCTGATATACCATGGCCACGTTGCGCTGCTGGACAGGCACGGCGATGACATCTTTTCCATCCTGCAGAATTTCCCCGGAGGTCGGCTTATCCAGGCCGGCCATCAGCCGCATAAGACTTGTCTTCCCGGAAAGGGTGGGACCAAGGAGAATATTGAGGGTCCCGGCGTCAAGGCAGAGAGAAATATCGCTCAGATGCATTTCCCGTCCGACCTTTTTTGAAACGTTCTTTAGCTCAAGCTGCATCAACCTCTCCTTCAACTGTGGCCATCACACCTATTGGCGCGGTAGAATCATAAGAGTTATTTCACCCGCAGGTCCTCTTGTTCCTGCATCCATTGATCAAGGAAGGCAGCTTCCTTTTCGCTAAGAAACAGGCCCATGTTGGTACGACGCCAAAGAACATCTGCCGCTGTTTGCGCCCACTCATAATCCATCAGGTAGCGTACTTCCTTTTCAAAGAGGTTCGCTCCAAAACATCTACCAAGATTCTCTATTTCTTTCGAGTCTTTAAGGAGTTTTTCAGCATTTTTCCCATAGGTGCGCATAAGCCGATAGGCAAGTGGCTGCTCAAGAAAGGGAAATGTTGTGCGTAATGTTTCCACTTCCCGGTCAAAATTTTGCGGGGCAAACTCGCCTCCAGGGAGCGAGGCCTTTTCGGTCCACGGGTGGAGAGCGGTTTGGGGTAGATAGGGTTTCAGCTTTTCGATCACCGATTCTGCAAGTTTTCTATAGGTTGTTATTTTACCACCATATATAGAGAGCAGAGGAGCCCTGGTACCGGCGGCGTCATCGAGCTTGAGAATATAATCCCTGGTTGCCGCCTTGGCGTCTGAAGCTCCATCGTCAAACAGGGGGCGAATTCCGGAATAAGTATGGACAACATCATCCGGGGTAATGGCGTGGCTGAAATATTCGCTCGCCGCATTGCACAGGTAGACTATTTCCTCCTCGGTGATGGCGACTTTTCCGGGGTCACCTGTATAGTCGACGTCTGTAGTCCCGATAAGAGTAAAATCCCGTTCATAGGGTATGGCAAAAATTATTCGGCCATCGGCATTTTGAAAAATATAGGATCGATCATGGGCAAAGAGTTTCCGGATGATTAAATGGCTACCCTTCACCATACGGATGCTTTCTTTGGTCGCTTCATGATCCACGTGGTCAAGGAAGGTATTCAGCCAGGGCCCGGTAGCGTTCACCACAACCCGTGCTTTGACAACGCTCTCCTTGCCGGTTCCACTATTTTTGAGCCGCAGATTCCAGTGTTGTCCGTCACGCGTTGCTCCCTCACACCTGGTCCGCACCCGAATTTCCGCACCATGCGCTTTGGCGTCCATGGCATTGAGCACCACCAGCCTACTGTCCATCACCCAGCAGTCGGAATACTCGAACCCCTTGGTGAATTTATCTTTGAGCGGCTTTCCTGCTTCATCGGTTCGCAGGTTGACACTGGTTGTGCCTGGCAGCATTTCCCTGCCACCGAGATTGTCATAGAGAAACAGGCCGAGTCTGATCAACCAGGCTGAACGCAGCCCCTGATGATGCGGCAGAATAAACCGGAGTGGCCAGATGATGTGCGGAGCAGCCCGGAGAAGCACTTCCCTTTCCTTCAAAGCCTCCCGTACAAGCCGAAATTCGTAGTACTCCAGGTAACGAAGGCCGCCATGAATCAGTTTCGTACTTGCAGAAGAGGTCCCACTGGCCAGGTCATCCTGCTCACAAACGAGCACGGAAAGTCCCCTTCCCGCGGCATCGCGGGCGATACCGCATCCATTGATGCCTCCACCGATTATCGCCAGATCATAGATAGCTTCAGCCACAACCACTCCCCCTTCTTCCGGGATTGCATGTTCGCAATAGATGTTCGTATGTTTCATTTTTATCGATAAAGGCACCGTAAACGAAAACACAAACACCTTCAAGTGAAATAGCCAGCCGAACAAAATGAACAGTTGTGTGGCAGCAATGGTGTGGCCGGGGTGCGGAAAAGATGCTGAGGCTCAGGTCAGTTCAACAGCTACCTGATGAGCCTTGCACATGGCTGCCAATCGTTCAGGCAGGGGTATATCGGTGACCAGAGTATTGATATGGGAAATGTGGCCCAGACGGACCGAAGCGGTTCGGGAAAATTTCAGATGGTCTGCGACCAGAATCACATGCCTGGCATTGTGTATGATGGCTTTGGCCACCCGAACTTCGCGGTAATCATAGTCAAGCAGAGAACCGTCCTCATCGATAGCAGAGACACCGATAACGGCATAGTCGGCTTTAAACTGGTTGATAAAATCAACGGCTGCCTCGCCTACCAGACCGCCGTCAGACAACCTGACCAAACCTCCGGATATGATCAGCTCAATCCCTTTGGCATGCTTGAGTATTTCATAGGCATTGATGTTGTTGGAAATAACCATCAGGCCATGATGGTCAGTCAGAGCATGAGCCACCTGCTCGGTGGTTGTACCGATATTGATGAGGAGAGAACAATTATTGGGAATAAGCTGGGCCGCTCTTTTTCCTATGGCCAGTTTGGCAGCAGGAGCAAGAAGCCGGCGTGCCTCATAACTGACATTCTCCACTCCCGAACCAATGATAGCCCCGCCATGAACCCGCTGAAGAAGTTGCCTGCTGCACAGTTCGTTAATGTTTTTCCGTATGGTCTGTGGAGAAACCTCAAATTCCAGGGCCAACTCATCGACACTTACTCGACCGAGGTCCCTGGCTTTGGCAAGAATGGCTTTTTGACGGGAAGTCAACATGGAGAGGAGGAGAGACTACCGTAGCATTGTTTATTCAACGGCACGCAGCTGCATGGTCACATCATCGTTTTTATCCAGCAGAATCAGCCTGCCATTTTCCAGACGATAGGACTCTGTCCTGTCCAAAGCGGTAAAAAAGGCATTTTCCACTGACACATTTTGACGACAGGCCATGCGCGTGGCAGCAAGCTTATTGAAAATGAACACCTGCCCCTTGAAAAGAAATGTGCCGAAAAAACGATTACACCCTGCAAAACCCTTTACCCTGCTGCCCTTGGCCTCCAACAGGAAAAAAGGCGCTTTATGCTGTTGATCAACCGTCACCGGTTTACCTGCAATCTCCGCTGCTGTCCAATGGATGCCGAAAATATTATTCCGGACACGCTTTCCAGCACAGTCTTGATCAGGGTAGAGACGATTAAAGCTGGTTACCACTACAATATCCTTGTCCCTTTGCTGTCTCCCTGTCCTGGTGGGAAGCAGCTTTCCCTGGAAGGAAACCAGCAGTGGCTCGTTGTTTTCATGGGGAGTGGTGCGGTAGGCACGATCCAGTTCCGTAAATTGTCCGCTGGGATCGACAGGAAAATCAAGTCCGCTGGAACATTCCTGGAGCACATGGGTATTACCGGAAGATCGATACATGCCACGAATTTTCACTACATCAGGAAAAAGGTCGACCCTCTCTGTTCGCCGCAGGTTATAGTCGATCAAGGCCGATGTTTGCGTACCCTCCAGATCGAGAAATTGAAGGGTATCCGCATCCTTGACCGCGTAGGTTTTCAAGGAGCCCCTTGTTTTGCCGAGGATGATGAGCTTTTCCTTGGGCTCATATTTCCACCGTCGCATCTGCGCTTCACTCTTGGTCGCACTGCCATCGCTATACCAGGTTTTGCGCAGCTGATAGAGTTGATCCGGACGAAGGGTGAGGTCCACCTGGACGTACTCACAGTCAGGACAGGCTATTTTACCGCTATAGGTTGCCGGTAGAGGAAAAGGTTTGTTGGCATCAACCTCGGCAGCATCTTCAGCCATCTCAACCTGTTTCTGTCCACAGCCGTACAGAAGCAGCAAAGAGAGAAAAATCACACTATACGTTGCCCATTGTCGTAGCATTGCAGACTCCATCAGCACCAGTTTCACCGGAAAATTCCTCAGCTGTCTTCCCTTTTCAATTTGCGTCCAAATAGATCATTGACAGCATCCCTACACGGTTTGTCCTCGTAGATTACCTGGTAGACCTGCTCGAGGATGGGCATGTCCACCTGTACATGCCTGGCCAGATTATAGCAGGATTTGGTGGTCTTGACCCCTTCGGCGACCATGGTCATTTCCGCCAGAATCTGGTCGAGTTTCTTGCCGGCTCCCAAAGCCAACCCGACGCTGCGGTTGCGACTGAGGTCGCCGGTACAGGTCAACACCAGGTCGCCCATTCCTCCAAGACCGGCAAAGGTCGCCTTATCCGCTCCTTTGGCTACCCCCATCCTGCCTATCTCGGCCAGGCCCCTGGTGATGAGCGCAGCCCTGGTGTTCAGCCCAAAACCAAGACCGTCAGATATACCGGCGGCAATGGCGATCACATTTTTCATTGCTCCACTTATTTCCAGGCCGACCACGTCGGAGGAGGTGTAGGTCCGAAAATAATCGGTGGAAAACAGTTGCTGCACCGTTTTGGCTGCCTCTTCATCGCTGAAGGCTACGGTTACGGCCGTGGGTTGCTCCTCTGCCACCTCGCGGGCAAAACTCGGTCCGCTCAATACACCGAAGTGAAAATTTGCAGACGCATCACCGCTCTCATCGATCATGATCTCATGCATGGTCATCCGGGTTCCTATCTCTATCCCCTTGACTGCAGAGACAACCAGCGCCTCTTTGGCAAGCAACGGAAATACCTGGCGGTACACTTCCCTGTAGGCATGGGAGGGAACCACCATCACCACGCATGTTGCACCGTCGAGAGCCTCGACAAGATCGCTGGTCAGCAGCAGGCTGTCAGGTAGCGGAAAACCGGACAGAAACAGGCTGTTTTCCCCCTCCCTGCGCAGAAGCTCAATGTGCTCCTGCTCATGTCCCCACAGGTACACCTGCTGCTCCTTTTTTTTCGCCAGAAGAATTGCCAGGGAAGTTCCCCAACTCCCGGCACCAATTACTGCGATTTTAGTCATCTTGTGCATCACCATCACTCACTTCTTCCTCAACAACCGCTTCTTCACGGGCCAGCATGGACATACCAACAACATACTCATCCTGATCAAGATTAATCAGGCGAACACCCTGGGTGTTCCTACCTATAATCCGCACGGCATCCATTGCCATGCGGATAACCTTTCCGGAGTTGGCGATCAGCATGACCTGATCTTCATCAACCACCGGAAGCACACCAACAACTTTCCCGTTCCGTTCACTGGCTTTTATGGCAAAGACGCCTTTGCCACCCCTGTTCTGTAGTTTATACTCCGAGACTTCTGTCCGCTTCCCATAACCATTTTCCGTGACCGTCAAAATAGATGCATCACCTTTGATCACCGCGACCCCAACGACTTCATCGTCCTCGCCAAGGGATATTCCTTTTACCCCAGCTGCTAAACGTCCCATGGTCCTCACGTTGGATTCATGAAAATGGATAGAGAGCCCATTTTTGGTGACAAGGAAAATTTCATCATCACCGGTGGTGAGCGCAGCTGTCAATATTTCATCATTGTCTTTAATCGTCAGACCGAGCTTTCCTTTTCGCAGCGGCCGTTTATATTCGGTAATGGATGTCTTTTTCACCCGACCCAGTTTGGTGACCGTTACCACGGTTGTCGAATCATCCATATTGGCCAGATCGGCTATGGGGAGAATAGCTGCAACCTTTTCCTCTTTTCCCAGCTCAAGCAGATTAACCACCGCTTTGCCCCTTGCCGCTCTTCCGGCAAGGGGAAGTTCATAGACCTTACGCCAGAACACCTTGCCAGTATTGGTGAAGAAGAGGAAGGTATCAAGGTTGGAAGCTGTATAGAGGCTGGTGACAAAATCGTCTTCCAGCGTGGTCATTCCCTTCACCCCTTTGCCGCCCCGACGCTGGGCCCGGTAAAGGTTAAGCGGATTGCGTTTGATGTATCCTGAGTGAGAAACGGTTACCACCATTTCCTCAGGAATTATCATATCTTCAGGCAGGATATCATCAGGGGCATCGATAATTTCGGTTCGACGCTCGTCACCATATTCTTCTCGGATCTGCTCCAGCTCTTCCTGTATAATCTTAACCACCAGCGCATCATCACCGAGAACCTGTCGCAACCAGGCTATCTTCTCCAAAATGGCTTCGTAATCACTTATAATTTTATCCCGTTCAAGACCGGTCAGACGCTGGAGCCGCATATCGAGAATCGTCTGTGCCTGTATTTCGGACAGCTCGAAGCGCCGAATGAGCTCTGCCTTTGCATGGGCCGGATTGGGTGAAGCTCTGATCAGCTCAACCACTTCGTCCAGGTTGGTTATGGCTATTTTCAACCCTTCAAGAATATGGGCTTTTTCTTCTGCTTTGCGCAGCTCAAAAGCGGTTCTGCGGTATACAACTGTTCGGCGATGAACAAGGAAATGTTCCAGAACCTGCTTGAGGTTGAGAATCTCCGGTTTATTATTGACAATACAGAGCAGGATGATGCCAAAGCTTTTCTGCATTGGCGTCATCTTGAACAGCTGATTGAGCACGATATCGGGAATCTCATCTTTTTTAAGGTCGAGCACAACCCGTACGCCTTGCCTATCGGATTCGTCCCGTATTTCCGCAATGGAGGTAATCCGCTTTTCCTTCATGAGCAGGGCAATTTTCTCGACCAGACTTGCCTTATTCTGCTGGTAGGGAATTTCCGTAATGACAATCGATTCACCACCCTTTGCCCGCTGTTCGATATGGGTGCATGAACGGATGGTCACCACTCCCCTTCCGGTTTCATAGGCTTCCCGGATACCTGCTCTGCCACATAGGAAACCACCTGTGGGAAAATCCGGGCCGGTAATCATTTTCATCAACTGATGAATGGTGATATTGGGATCATCGATCAGGGCAACCAACCCATTAATGATTTCCGTGAGGTTGTGTGGCGGTATCTTGGTCGCCATGCCAACAGCAATACCTTCCGAGCCATTGATGAGGATGTTGGGTATTTTCGACGGAAGGACTGAAGGTTCCTGAAGGGAATTGTCGTAGTTGGGAACGAAATCGACCGTTTCCTTGTCCAGGTCAGCAACAATTTCCTGGTCCAGCTTGGTCATCCGCGCCTCAGTGTAACGCATGGCTGCAGGGGAATCACCATCCATGGAGCCAAAGTTCCCCTGACCATCCACCAGAGGGTACCGCATGGAAAAATCCTGAGCCATACGGACTATGGTATCATACGCGGCAGTATCTCCATGGGGATGATACTTACCAATGACGTCACCGACAATACGGGCGGATTTTATATATGGTCTATTGTAGGTATTGCCCAGTTCACGCATAGCAAACAATGCCCTGCGGTGTACTGGTTTGAGCCCATCTCGGACATCCGGCAACGCCCTGCCGATGATCACCGACATTGCGTACTCCAGATAGGATTTTCGCAGCTCTTTTTCAATGGATATGTTCGGTTTTTCCATTTCTATGCTTTCAGACGAATCGGTCATTAGAGTAATCCTGCTTTACGTGCTTAGCGGCAAATGTTCATTGTATCCACGGTAGTTTCGAGGACCATTAAATATCGAGATCAGCAACTTCCAGAGCATGATTCTGGATAAATTCCCTTCTCGGTTCCACCTTGTCTCCCATAAGGGTGGAAAAAATGTCATCCGCGGATTCCGCATCTTCTATTTTTACCTGGACCAGGGTTCTGTTCACCGGATTCATGGTGGTTTCCCATAACTGCTCGGGATTCATCTCTCCAAGTCCTTTATATCGTTGGAGATGACTTCCTTTAAAGGTCTCTGTCCTGATCACCTCAATCAGCTCATGCCAGTCGGAAGCAAGCAGTTCCTTTTCCTGTCCGCCTGTGGAGCGGACTAATTGAAAGGTTACTTTCATAAACTTTCGAATCTTCTCATATACTTCCAAAGCCTGACGGTATTCACCTATGAGCGGGATATTTGGCCCCAGGGTAGACATCATCAGGGACTGCCCGCGGAAAGTCACATCCACCTCCCAGCAGGAAGGCCGCCATCTACACGGTCGTATATTGCCTATTACCGGTTTTAGCGGGGTCAGTTGCTGAACCAGATGTTCGACAAATTCCCGTTCCTTGAACTGATCGGCGGAATGAACCTTGTTTTCCAAAAGAAACAACGTCATCTTTTCCTGGATGTTTAATCGTTCAAGATGACTGATAATCTTCTCAAAATAGGAGAGGTATTGCAGTGCCTCAACCAGCTCAATCCCTTGCAGTTCTTCATCATTGCTGGTGGTAATGGTAAAAATTCCGCTTGCTTGGGAATATAAGTAGTTATTGAGGGTTTCTTCATCTATAAAGTACTTTTCTTTTTTTCCTCTTCCGAGGCGAAAAAGCGGCGGTTGTCCTATATAGACGTGTCCCTGTTCCACCAGGGGCAGCATCTGGCGATAGAAGAAAGTCAAAAGCAGCGTACGGATATGCGCCCCGTCCACATCAGCATCAGTCATGATGATAATTTTATGGTACCGCAATTTTTCCAGTTCAAACTCATCTTTACCGATACCGGTACCCAAAGAGGCTATCAGTTGTTTGATTTCTTCGGAGTTGAGTATCTTGTCGAACCTGGCTTTCTCCACGTTCATGATCTTGCCCCGGAGAGGAAGAATTGCCTGAACTGCCCTATCCCGCCCCTGTTTGGCCGATCCACCTGCCGAATCTCCCTCGACGATAAACAGTTCACGTTCCTCTGGTTTTTTGCTTTGGCACTCGGCAAGTTTTCCGGCCATCATCACTGACAGGCCTTCTTTCTTACGGGAAAGTTCTCGAGCCTTTCGCGCCGCCTCCCTGGCCCTTGCCGCTTCCACCGCCTTGCTTAAAATGCGTTTGGCGACAGCTGGATTCTGTTCCAGGTAGATGGAAAGCCGTTCATTGCATATGGATTCTACTATGGATTTAACCTCGGAATTGCCCAGCTTTGTTTTGGTCTGTCCTTCAAACTGCGGATCAGGAACCCGGGTGGAAATGATGCAGGTCAGCCCTTCGCGCACATCATCCCCTCCCATTTTTTCCTTGAGATTTTTTGGAACCAGGTCATCACTGGCGTACCTGTTGATACACTTGGTCAAGGAAGCCCGAAATCCGGCAACATGACTTCCTCCTTCCCGTGTGTTGATATTGTTGACAAACGAGAAGATACGTTCCGAATAGCCATCAAAATACTGAAAACAGACCTCCACCTGGACCTGATCTTTTTCACCGGTAATCAATATAGGCTCTCCATGAATGGGAGTCCTTTTGCGGTTGAGGTATTCCACGTAGGAAGAAATACCGCCTTCGAAGTGAAACTTATCTTCGGCACCGGAGCGTTCGTCCTTGAGATAAATACGGATGCCTTTATTGAGAAATGCAAGTTCACGCAGTCTATTGCGTATGATTTCGTATTTATAGGTGGTCGTTTCAGTGAATATGGTGGCATCCGGGATAAAAAAGATCGTTGTACCTGTCTTTTCACTGGACCCTATTATTTCCAGGTCGCTGGTACGATTGCCAAACGCATAGGTTTGTTTATATATTTTCCCTTCTCTACGCACTTCAGCAAAACACTGAGAGGACAAGGCGTTCACCACAGAGACCCCAACACCATGGAGTCCCCCGGAAACCTTATAGGTGGATTTATCAAATTTTCCCCCGGCATGGAGAGTTGTCAGCACCAGCTCGAGAGCGGACATATTTTCCGTAGGATGCATATCCACCGGAATTCCTCTCCCATTGTCGGTCACAGTGACTGAATTGTCCTGATGAATCGTCACCCATATCCGGTCGCAATGCCCTGCCAGGGCTTCGTCAATGGAGTTGTCCACCACTTCATAAATAAGGTGGTGCAGCCCCTCTTCAGCGGTGTTGCCGATATACATGGATGGACGTTTTCTTACAGCTTCAAGTCCATCAAGAACTTTTATCTGCTCAGCACCGTAGGACGAATGATTATTTTCGCTCACTTTTTTCCTTTTTCAGTAATTAACAAAGGGAAGAACCCCGCCGTATGGAAACGAGCAGGGTTTGCATTCAGATGGGTCAAAAATCAGGATTCAAACCTGTTTTCTTCCCTGTTTTTTGAGGTTATACGAGGATCGAATACCTTGCCGTTCATTGCAACATAGACCCCACTGGGAAGAAGCTGTACTGCTGCAATGGCGTAGCCTATGTTAAAGAAGGCATCACTTATCCGTAATTTTGCCGGCTGCATCGATCCGGTGAGAACTATGGTTTTTTCCTTTACAGCCAACAGGGTTTGGGCTGTTTCCACCATGGTATCCGTTCCATGGGTTATGAGTATCCTTTGACACCGATCAGCCTGCACCCGCTGAAGGATAATCTGCCGATCCTCGTCGGTCATATCGAGGCTGTCTTTTTTCATTACCGACTCCACCGCGTAGGAAAAAACAACATTCGCCTCTTCCAACACTTCCTGTATATGGGGGTCACCGACCTGGAACAGACTCTTTTCATCAAAGTAGATCTTATCGATAGTCCCACCGGTGGTCAGTATTTGTATATGCATGATTGCGGCTCAGTCCCTGTGCTCGGAATTACAATTTCATCGGCATGATAACGCTGATAAAGCCCGGATCATCCTCAGAGGTTATGAGGCATGGACTTTCATCAGAATTGATGCTGGCATTGATGACCTCTCCATCAACGACCTGCAGGGTGTCCATAAAATAGCGACAGTTAAATCCCAGGGACAGCGGGTCGCCTCCATATTCCACGGCAAATTCATCCTTTGCCGAACCGAAATCAGCATTTTGCGAAGTCAGGACCATTTGGCCGTTACTGATCTCCATTTTGATGGCATGGAACAAATCCTCGGTAAAGAGGTTTATTCGCTTCAGGCTTTCCAGAAAACGAATCCTCTCGATACGAATGATATTCTCTTCACGCAAACTGCTCAATATGGCCTTATAGTCAGGAAACTCGCCTTCCATCAGCCGTATGATCAACAGATCGTCACTGCTTTTGAGTACAGCCTGTTTCTGTTCAATGCCGAAGAGGAAGGTGTCGGTGGTATCGCAAAACTTGCGTATTTCCTGGACACCTCTGCGGGGAATAAGGGTCACTGGATTAAGCTGTAACGGTTCCAGGCTTTCGTCGATCTCTTTACTCATCATGGTAAGGCGATGGCCGTCTGAAGATATCATGCGTAACCATAACCGATCATCCTCACGTATTTTTTCCAGCAGGGCCGCTGTCAGACTAAACATATTTTCCTTGTCCTGGGCGATGGAATAACTGGTTTTATCGACCAGGTCGCCAATGATCGCACCATCAACGGAAAACATGGCGTCTTCGTTGTACTCGGGAAAATGAGGAAACTCATCGCTCACCATTCCTGCCAATCGATACACACTGGGACCAGCGGTAATCTTTACCCAGTTGTTGTCCTCTTCCTTGAACGAAATCGTAGGGGTCCCTGATTCTCTGGCAAGTTCGAATAATTTTTTTGCAGGGAGCGTTAATGTACCCTGAGCAAGTACTTCTGCAGGAACTTTCTGCTTTAAGCCTATCTCCAGGTCGGTGCCGGTGAAGGTGACCGAATCGTGACCTGTTTCCAAGAGAACATTGGATAAAATAGCAAGGGTGCCCTTCTTGCTGGTTATGTTCTGCTGGGCGCTTACGGCCCGGAGTAAATCATCCCTGTTTATGTTGAACTGAAAGGCCATAACAGTAATCCTTTATTTAAAAAAAAATTGTTGTTGTTATAAAAGGTGTTTATTTGTGGATAAGTGTAGTTAACTAATTAAATTAATTTATATTTTTTTGTTAATTTTCGTGTTTGATTGCTTGTTCTCAACCTGTGGAAAAGCGAAAATTCTGATTGTTGTCCACGTTATGAACAGTTTATAAACAGGGATATGCAAAAACTATCCGTAAAACGTGTAAAAATACCCTAAAAAAACTGAAATTTCAAATAAATAATCTCTTTGAGCCCATGCGTAAAAGCCCGAAAAACACCCTTGAACACCTTTTGAAAAAAGTCTCTCAATCCGGGGTCGACAACGGTGTTTTTTCCGGGTGTGCAGCAGCGGTAAGCAGCGGTTCCGGAAAGAGCAGGCAACGCTTCTTTTCGTATGCAGGAAAAAATGGATATTCACCTGTATATCCTCTTGTGGACAGCAGTACGTTTTTTGATCTGGCTTCACTGACAAAACCTCTCTGTACGGTTCTATCGCTGCTGGTGCTGTTGGAGCAGAAAAAAATTGATTGGGACACTCCCCTCTTTCACTGTCTTCAGGAGTGGGAAAAGGAAGGGGAGAAAGGCGCAATTCAGATCAGGCACCTGCTTTCCCATTGTTCCGGTTTGGCCGCCTATGCCCCTTATTATCGATTATTTGACCCCATCCTGGATCCGGCTAACAAGAAGAGACTGCTGCAACACCTGTATGGAGAAAAGCTTGTTTATGGGGTTGGAAGGCAGAATTTATATAGTGATTTAGGATATATTCTCCTTGGAGAAGTTATTGAGCGGTTGTCGGGTAGGCGATTAGATGCATTTTACAGGGAAAATGTTACTCGCCGGTTGAATCTTGAGCGGCACCTTTTTTTTCTGTCGCTGTTTGATTCCCCTGAAGTGAAACTGTCCGGAAAGATTGCCGCGACTGAGTATTGTGGGTGGCGGCAGCGGCTGATTGCAGGGGAGGTTCACGATGAGCACTGCTGGCTCATGGGCGGGGTGGCCGGTCACGCAGGTCTATTCGGTGATGCAGAAGGAGTGCTGGCGCTCTGTGAATATCTGTTGGATCTATGGAAGGGAAAGACAAGCAGTTGCCTCTGTTCAGCAACAGCGGTGGAACGGCTTTTCAGACGGCCTCCAGAGGGGTTGAGCTGGTACATGGGGTTTGATACCCCTACACCGGGAAAATCAAGCAGCGGGCAGTATTTTTCATCGTCAAGTGCAGGTCATTTGGGGTTCAGCGGCACGTCCTTTTGGATTGATCCGCAAAGGGAGGTGGTGGTGGTGCTTCTGACCAACCGCATTCATCCAACACGCACCAATGAAAAAATACGCCAATTCAGGCCCTATTTTCACAATCAAGTCATGGAATGTATCTGTCGTTAGGCTGGAGCGGTGGAGGTGCAGTCATGCTGCAGATGCTGGAATGAGCGGTACAAAAAATATTGGTGTGTCAGTAGGCCATATCCGCGAAGTTTGCGGTTACTGAGTAATTGGCAGGGTGGATGACTTTGTAACAGGTGCAAAGGATCGTTGTAGAAAATTATACGCCGACCGGTAGGTTATCCCATAGAGGGAGGAAAGCAACAAGCCCTGCCAACAATGGCAGGACTTGCACTTTCTCTTGACGCAAACACGTACAGGGTGGAATTACCACCAGCAAACGGTTTTGTCTGCAGCCCAGATTTTTTGGAGCAGGACATCGTAATTCGGCTGATTAATGTACAGTTTGAATTCATCAGCATCGCGATCGCGATTAAGAATTTCAACCAGTGTTTTGACATCATCAGTGGGCTCTGAACGATAAACCTGCAGTATTTTCATTTTTTCGTCGCTCATGGGAAAACCTCCTCAACCGCCGCATGCCGCTGGCGGCTCATGTGAACCTTTGGGCATGCCGAACGGGATAATAACATCTGCATCGCGCATTTTTTCGCCGAGTTCTTCCAAAGAAATATTTTCAATTTCAGAACCTTCCGGCATATCAGTGGGAGCATCTGCGCCACAGCTGTAAACCTGGCCTTCCATGTCCGCGATCCAGGCAATGTTTTCCGTCATGTATTCGGTCATGGTCGGAAATTCGCCATTCATGATAACCGGGTAGGCGTAATGGTTCTCAACAGCAAGCCCCAGGCCGGAGCGAATGCCATCGTTGTATACGCGATGGGCTACCAGGATATATACCTTTAATGATTCCATATCCGTATCTCCTTACATTACGATGTACTTGGCGCACTGCTCAAGCATGGCACCGTTAAAAGCCTGGGTCCGCATCTGCTTGTCAATAAGACCACGTGGAATATCTTTTTCATGATCAAACCCCTCACAGATGTAACTGTCAGTACAAATGGCGAGATTGTCAGTTTTGATCAGCTGTGCGAGTTCCCAAAATTCTGGGCTTTTTGTAAGGTGAACGGATTTAAAGGTAAAAAATACCATTACTTCCTTACCAGCGCGGATAGCAGCCTGGGTAAGTCCGAGAATATGACGCATATTCTGGGGGCAGGTAACGAAAATACCTAATTTATTCTCATCAGCAGCCATTAGCTTTTGCCTCCTTTAAAAGGATTTGTTGACGAATGAAATTATCCTTTCTTGATGAAGAAGCTAATATATCCACTCTCTTCTTTTTCGCCCAGATACTCATGGCCGGCTCGATCACACCACCCGGGGATGTCGTTTCTGGAGCCTGGATCGGTTCCCATGATGTGGAGAATATCACCGGAAGCAAGTTTGCCTATTTCTTTTTTGGTGCGCAGCAGAGGCATCGGACAACTCAGTCCTTTTGCATCGAGTACGGAAGTAGCTTCGATACCTTCAGGTGCAACTTTTACATCACTCATTTTTTCCTCCTGGTAAAATATCAGTTTCACTTGTCTATTTTGAGCATGAAAAAAGACAGCTAAACGTATAGAAGAAAGGAATCTTTGTCAAGGTGAATCAAAAAACAAACTGAATAGCTGTTCATGGCAGAAAATGGAGAGTTTTTACTGAATGAATGTTCAATGTTGAGTTATAATGGTCTGTTTCATTGAGGTTATTGACAAATTTTAGTGCTGCAGGTATTTTAACGGTTTTTTAGAGCTTCAACAGAAAAAGGAAGGAAATTCCACTGGGTTTAAGGAGGCAGTGAATGGAAGACATTAAGCTTTTTTGGGAAAAAGTAAAAAGGTTGTACAAGGCCTTGTGTCAGGATGAGTGGAACGCCACCACGACAGGTATTGTTGTGGCGCTCCTCACCATTCTGATTATGGCATGGTGGCGTCCATGGGGTGCTGTGGGTGCTATTCGCAACTGGGGCGACTGGATGCTGTATAGTGCGGGTATCTTCAGCGGCGAATTTGCCGAATTAACCGGATTTGTCGATGAGGATGGATACTTTCTGCTCAAGAAATCCATCTGGTTCAACACCGGCTCGGTCATAGGACTGGGACTGATTGGCGGTGCGTTTATCTCCGCTTGTCTGGGCGGTCAGTTCGCTTTTCGATTTCCGCCGCTTCGTGAATATGTCAAGGCCATGATAGCCGGTGTGCTCATGGGGCTCGGTGCTGCCATGGCCGGTGGGTGTAATGTCGGCGGGATGTACAACGCTATCGGCAACCTGGCTGCCAATGGATTTGCCATGTGGGTAGGCCTCATCCCCGGGGCGTTATTCGGACTGTGGCTTCTTTACAAGGAAATGGAGCATATTACTTGGGGAGGCGGCGGTTCCTTTACCATCAACATTCCTTATCCGGTACAGTGGGTGTTCGGTGTGGCCGGTATCGGCGTCCTCATCTGGGCTGCCGTCTGGTATGCCGGATTTGAGGGTGATGATTTTGAGGAATATATAAGCTCTCTTTCCGGTATAGTGCTGATAGCGACAGCAATCGGGTATGCCATGCAGCGCGGACGCTGGTGCATGATTCAGGGTTTTCGGGAGCCGCATATGACCGGTGATTCCACTATGGCGCGATCTGTTGCCCTCTCCATAGTTATTGTTGCTGTTGGAGCGGCTGTGCTTAAATACGGTGTTCCTATTCGTTTTGATGGCGATGCCGTACTGAACCCTGCCTACTATGTCCGGGGTACCTTTGGTCATGGGGCCCTGATTGGTGGTTTTATCTTCGGTGTAGGAGCAATGATGGCCGGTGGCTGCGGGTCGGGAACCCTCTGGCGGGTTGGCGAAGGGCAGATCAAATTGTGGCTGGTCGTTCCTTTCTTCTCCCTTTCCAATTCCATTTTCGATGCAGTCTTTAAATACTTTGAACTCGAAGCCAATGGCTGGTTGGGTGCCAAGATTTACCTGCCCGATGTTTTTGGCTACGGATACACCCTTGGATTGATTTTCCTCTTCGCTCTGGTGTGGTATCTGGTGGTTTCATGGAATGAAGACAGCAACAAGTTGCTGCTGCCTATGTAATTTTTTCTTTGTCAGCAGGGCCATAAAGGCGGTATCCTGAAGAGGATACCGCCTTTTTTATTGTTTGAGGGTGGGCTTAAAGGTAAACCGTAGACCGCAAATGAGCAAACTTACTGCAAATGAGCAGAAAAGAAAGCTGCGACAGGCGCTGACCCAGGCCCGGGATGCATTGACCCTGCAGCAGCGTGAACAAAAGAGCGGGCTGATACGTCGCCGTTTCTTTGAATATGCGCATGCGCATGAACCAACAACTTTTTGTGTTTATGCCCATTATCGGAGTGAAGTGCGGACTCGGGAACTCATTGAAATACTCCTTCAACGAGGAGGCAGGGTCTGTATGCCGGTGGTGGTTCCAGCAGCTAAAGAAATTTTTCCGGTACAGATAGAAAGCCATCAAGCGGATCTCCTCCCTGGATTCAGAAATATCCTTGAACCACGACCGGCCCTACACGAACCTGCAGCCCTTGATCCTGGAACAATAGATATGGTTATCGTTCCCGGGCTCGGTTTTGACAGGGCTGGAGCACGATTAGGGTATGGTGGCGGGTATTATGATCGTTTTTTGCAGCAGAGAGCACCGCAGGCTATACGGGTGGGTTTGGCCTTTGCCCTGCAAATAGTCGAGAAAATAAACACAGAGCAGCATGATATACCCATGGATGCTGTTATCTGTGAACAATGTATCATTCGGCCTGGTGTTTACCGGCAGATAAAACCTTGAGAACAACAGCTGTTTATCGTCACAGTTTTTTTCTTGCCCATTCAACGGGACGGGAGCATCCGGAATGCCCGGCACGACTCGCCGCAATATACCGGGACCTGCTTGGGGAAGAGACTGTCTCCGGTTTACAGTTCCCATTTTATTCTTGTGCCGGAAAAAAGGCCTTACATTTGGTGCACTCCCCTCACATGGTGAACAGGGTTGCGTCTACAGCACAAAAAAAAGCCGTTTACCTTGAGAGGGATACCAGGACATCCGCCTCCTCTTATCAGGCCGCCTGTCTGGCTGCCGGTGCAGTTATAGATGGCATTCAGAGTCTCTACGAAGGCCGATATGATAATGTGTTCTGTCTGGTCAGACCCCCCGGACATCACGCTGAGCACAACCGGTCAATGGGTTTTTGCCTGTTCAACAATGTCGCCATAGGTGCACAATGGGCGGTGTCTGAAGGTGGGGTGAGGAAAATCTTCATCTTCGACTGGGATCTGCATCATGGCAACGGTACCCAGAAAAGTTTTTATGCCACTGACCACATTTTTTACTGTTCCATCCATCAATTTCCCCATTATCCGGGGTCTGGTCGGCTGGAAGAGGGAGGGAGGGGTAAGGGAGAGGGACATACCCTGAATATTCCCCTGCCGGGTGGTCAAGGGGATATGGAATATGCCGCTATTATTAACCGCTGTGTACTCCCTTTGGTGCGCGCCTACCAGCCAGAGCTGTTGATGGTATCCTGTGGTTTTGATATTGATCGGAGAGATCCTCTGGGGGCAATGCAGGTTACACCAGCGGGTTTTGCCTACATGACGCGGAAGATGGTCGAATTGGCTGAAGAGGTGTGTGAAGGGAGATTACTTTTTACCCTGGAAGGCGGTTATGACCTTGACGCCATGCGGGAGGGGGTCACGGCTGTGCTGACAGAGCTTAGTGGTGGGCCACTATTGCCGTCACTGCCTACTGCTCTCAGCCTCGACGAAGCCCAGCGGCTGGAATCGGCCACCCCCTACGTCCCCATGCTTGATGCGGCTCTCGGCGTCGCGGGCAGGTATTGGGTCATGTAGGTTGCAGACAGTGAGCAACGTTTATTCATACTGGATTTATTTATGTCTTCAAAAATTCTCATAGCAGATGACGATACCCTGGTCAGGGTTGCAGTGAAAAAAATACTTACCATGTTCGGCCATGATGTCGTTGCCGCAGAGTCAGGGCAGGAGGCGCTGGCACTTATCGATGAGGACGTGGATGTCATTATTCTCGATATAAATATGCCGGACCTGGATGGATTTGAAACCCTGGAAATACTTAACCAACGCGAAATTAACATTCCCGTCCTGTTCCTTACCGGAGCAGGATCGATGGATTATGCGGTCAAGGCGATAAATCTCGGTGCCTACGACTTTTTAACCAAACCCATTGACGACCTGGAGCTGTTCCATGTCAAGGTGAAACGGGCTGTAGAAAAACGCCAGTTTCTGCGCAATGAATACCTGTACAAGCAGAATCTTGAAACAGAGGTGATTCATAAAACCAAGGAACTGGCGGAAAAAAACCTGCTGTTGGAAGAATACAGCGATCATCTCGAGCATGCCACCGTACAGATTATGTCCAGTTTGCAGGCAGCCATGGAGGAGAAAGACGAATATACAGCCGGCCACACCAACAGAGTAACCGAATATTCGATGATGCTGGCCGAAGCTGCCCTGCTTGATGAGGATGACAGACTTACCCTGAAAAGGGCTGCCCAGTTTCACGATATCGGCAAAATTGTCATTGACCTTTCCTGTATTCAAAAACCCGGCCCCCTGACCCTTGAGGAATGGGAACTGATAAAGAAACATCCTGAAGTGGGAGCAAGCATTATCGAGCCCCTGAACTTTATGAGTAAAGAGCGGGAAATCATCCTCCATCACCATGAAAAAATGGATGGGTCAGGATATCCTGATGGCTGTGCAGGCGGGGAGATCGATACGCTGACCAGAATCATTACCATTGCCGACAGTTATGATGCCATGACCTCGAAAAGGAATTACAGAAAAAACCTGACCAGAGTAGAGGCTGTGGCTGAGCTTCGGCGCTGCAGCGGGACGCATTTCGATAAGGAGCTGGTTGAAATTTTCGCCGGGGTTGTTCTTTCTGCAAGTTCACTGTATAAACAGTAGCTGTTTTGAGGCCCGTTTACTTTTCCCTGAATCAATGAGCGTTCAAAAACGGGAAAGGCTCGCGGCGGCAGCGTTATTGGCAGGTGTATAGCGTGGAGTAACACAATTGTTGCCAACCCGGCAGCGGTACGGTTTTGGAGCGCCCCGCAGGACGGCTGGCTGAGTGTGCTCTTTTTTCATTCCACCTCCACTTTTACCCCCAGAGAACAGATAAAGGAAAAAACGCTGACGCGAAGCTGTCACTGATTCAGTTTTCGTTTGAAGGACAGAGAGATCAATGAAAATTTCCCGCGAAGAAATTCAACATGTCGCCAATCTTGCGCGACTGCAGCTTAATGAAGACGAAATCGGACGTATGACCCGGCAACTCGATATGATTTTGAGTTACGTGGAAAAACTCGATGAGATAGATACCCAGGGGATAACTCCTACTACCCATACCCAGCAGGTAGTTAACGCCTTCAGGGAAGATGTGGTCAGACCTTCACTTGCACGAGAAGCTGCCCTTGCTAATGCCCCGGAAGACAACGGTGAATCGTTTACCGTTCCCCGGATAATCGGGTAGCCAGGTCGATTGCTCCTTCCCTTTTGAATGATTCGACTGGCGGGGCCAACGGCCCCGCTATCCTTTTTCACCCTACCAATACCCTACTACCATGGATTACTATTCGCTTACTCTCTGCGAGGCGCTCGAACTGCTGGAAAGTGGGAAGATAACATCGGTTGAACTCACCCGATCGGTTCTCTCACGCATTGATGCGGTTGAAGGCGCGGTGAAGGCGTATCTTTCGCTCAACAAAGAGCACGCACTCCGGCAGGCTGAACAGGCAGACACCCTCCGCAAGCGTGGTGAAGCCGGCTTGTTGTGCGGTATTCCACTTGCCGTGAAAGATGTCCTCTGTACCCGGGATTTTCCTACAACCTGCGGTTCCCGCATTCTTGAACACTTTATCCCGCCGTATAATGCTACGGTGATTGAAAAACTTGCGACTGCCGGTGCGGTTATGGTGGGCAAACTCTCCATGGATGAGTTTGCCATGGGTTCGACCAACGAAAATTGTGCCTTTGCAATACCGGAAAATCCCTGGCGACCTGGATATGTTACCGGAGGTTCCAGTGGCGGTTCGGCTGCAGCCGTTGCAGCAGACGAGTGTTTTGCCTCTTTGGGAACGGATACAGGCGGATCTGTCCGCCAGCCGGCATCGCTTTGTGGCGTTGTTGGCATGAAACCAACTTACGGCAGGGTCTCCCGTTACGGTTTGGTTGCTTTTGCATCTTCACTGGATCAGGTTGGTCCTTTGACCAAGGACGTGCGTGACTGTGCGCTTATGATGAACGTGATCGCAGGACACGATCCTCTCGACTCGACCTCCATCAATCATCCGGTACCGGATTATACCCTTTCGCTGCAGAACGGATTGCAAGGGGTTCGCATCGGCGTGCCCCGTGAATATTTCGGTGAAGGACTGGACAGCGAAGTCGAAACAGCCGTTCGTCAAGGGATTGAACAGCTTGCTGCGGCTGGAGCCGAGATCCGCGAAGTCACGCTTCCCCATACCGCCTACTGTGTTGCGGTCTATTATCTTATCGCTCCTGCGGAGGCCAGCTCCAACCTAGCCCGCTATGACGGTGTACGATACACCACCCGCCATGCCGGCGCAGAATCGTTGATGGAAATGTACAAAAAATCACGATCACAGGGGTTTGGAGACGAGGTAAAGCGACGTATTCTCATCGGTACTTATGCATTGTCGGCAGGATACTATGATGCCTATTACAAAAAGGCTTCCCAGGTTCGCACCCTGATAAAAAATGATTTTGAGAAGGTTTTTGAAGAATGCGACCTGATCGTCTCTCCGGTCACCCCGGGTCCGGCCTGGCCCATAGGGGAAAAATCCGATGACCCGCTGGCCATGTATCTTTCAGATATTCTCACCCTTTCAGCCAACCTTGCCGGGATTCCAGGCCTATCGGTACCGTGTGGTTTTACCGCTGCCGGTTTGCCCGTCGGCATGCAGATGCAGGCCGCCCATTTTCAGGAAGAGATGCTGCTCAAGGCAGCCTATACCCTCGAACAACGCGTCGGTGTCGTCCAGCGAAAACCCCAGATCATCAAGGGCAAATGAAAATTCAAGTTCCATCCTTTATAACTGAAATTGTTCCATATCCTCCCGGTAAGCCATTGGATGAGTTGGAGCGGGAATATGGCATAAGCGATTCTATCAAGCTGGCTTCCAATGAAAATCCGTGGGGGCCTTCCCCGCAAGCGGTTGAAGCCATAGCCGGCATGTTGAACGGTCTGCACCGCTATCCTGATGGATCTTCCTATTATCTGACAAGAGCCTTGGCTGCATGGACTGGGGCCGAACCGGAGGAGATCGTACTTGGCAACGGGTCCAATGAAGTGATTGAATTCCTGGTCAAGGCGTTTATTCAGCCCGGGGACGAGGTGATCACCTCCCATCCCTCTTTTTTAATGTACCAGAAGTTCGTCCAGGTTCGAGGGGGGGTGAATACCATTCTTCCGCTCAAGGGAATGGCCCATGATTTGGAGGCCATTATAACAGCGGTCAATCCCCAAACCAGGTTGATTTTTCTCGACAACCCCAATAATCCCACCGGTACCCTGATTACCAGCAAGCAGTTTGCTGATTTTATGGATGGCTTGCCCGAGGAAGTTGTTGTTGTCCTTGATGAGGCGTATGTCGATTTTGTCGCCTCTGAAGAGCGTATAGATATCCTCGATTATATCCATCAGCCTGCGGGGCATCCCGGTCTGGTGAGTCTGAGAACATTTTCCAAGGCGTTTGGTCTGGCAGGGCTGAGGGTAGGTTTTGGGATAATGGCCAAAGAGGTAGCCGCCCTCCTCCATCGGGTTCGCCAACCGTTTAATATAAACCTGCCTGCACAGGTCGGTGCGCTTGCTGCCCTGGAAGATAACAGCCATTACGCAATGACTCTGGAGGAAACAGCCAAAGGCCTTCGCTGGCTGTCTGAACAGGTACGTGCCCTGGGCTGTGTCCCCTACCCTTCCCACACCAATTTTTTCCTCATTGATGTGGGTGGTGATGCTACCGCGCTGTATGAGGCAATGCTGCACAAAGGGGTTATTGTTCGTTCAATGAAGGCCTATGGATACCCACAGTTTATCCGGATAACCGTTGGTACTGCCAAGGAGAATACCCGCTTTGTCGAGGCGCTGCAGGCGTGCCTGCAGGAGTTGAACTATGGCTGAGCTGTTTCAGGTCGTTACCAT
This sequence comes from Desulfogranum aggregans, assembly GCF_055398265.1. Taxonomy (NCBI): domain Bacteria; kingdom Pseudomonadati; phylum Thermodesulfobacteriota; class Desulfobulbia; order Desulfobulbales; family Desulfobulbaceae; genus Desulfogranum; species Desulfogranum aggregans. Next base: position 3,320,786 of record NZ_AP042447.1, read on the forward strand.
TGATGGACCCTCTGGAGTAGGCAAATCAACGGTTTCCAGGGGGCTGGCAGAGAAGCTAGGCTTCACCTATCTTGACACAGGGGCGATGTATAGAGCGGTTGCCTATGCCTGTCAGATATACCAGATCGATCCGGAGGCGGCAGATCCACTTGCTTCCCTGCTGGCACAGTTAACCATTGAACTGTTGCCGGCAGTGGATGGCACCGGTGATGCGCGGGTAATGGTTAACGGCAAGGAGGTAGGAGAGATTCTGCGTAGCCCGGAAATGGGAATGCTGGCCTCCAAGGTATCTGCCATTCCCATGGTGCGTCAACAGCTGACCAGGCTCCAGCAACAGATGGGCCATTCAGGGAAGATAGTGGCTGAAGGAAGAGACACCGGGACAGTGGTCTTCCCCCAGGCTGCCTGGAAATTCTACCTGGATGCCCAGCCGGAAATACGCATGCAGCGACGAGCCGCACAGCTCCGCAGCCAAGGAGTGGCGGTGGATGAGCAGGCGTTGCTGGCACAAATCAGGCAACGTGACCGTGATGATAGCGAGCGGGCTATCGCTCCGCTTCGAAAGGCATCGGACGCGCTGTATATTGATTCTTCGGTCTTGACGGCCGAAGAAGTTATCGCCCTGATGTATGACCGTGTTCATACCACCGGGCTGCCGTCGTAGATGCTAAGCATCCGCATGGGGATTTTTCCGGGATGGCTTGTTGCCACCATCCCGGAAAAGTGAAAGAGTCAGCGATCGAGCAGCCGGCGCTACACCACGGATTCCACAGCCTTGCCGGCTACATGGTCTTTGGTGCTTCTGGCAACCAGGCGACCAAGCTCCAGGCACGCCTCCAGGTCTTTTTCTTCAGGTACATATGGAATGCGAAGACCTTCGTGACACAAGGTTATTTTCATTTCTTGGAGGGCTTCATTCATCAATTTCACTGCCTCACCCGACCAGCCATAGGAGCCAAACGCGGCACCGATCTTATTGGTTGGCCGCAGGCCGCGCATATACATGAGGAAACCGGCCATTCTCGGCAATAACCCATTATTGAGCGTGGGGCTGCCAAGCACCACCGCACTGGACTCCAGGACATCGGTCATCACATCACTTCGATGATTTACCTGCAGGTCGATGAGTTTATAACTGACCCCCTCTTCCTGTAACCCTTCGGCCACTTTTTCGGCCATGAGGCGAGTGGATTTCCACATGGTATCGTAAATAACCACCGCCTTGCCATTGCCCTCATTATTGCACCAATGTGTATATGCTTCAATAATTTTGCCCGGGTTGCTGCGCCATACGACCCCATGGTCGGGTGCCAGCATTTTAATGGGCAGGTCCATTTCCGCTACTTTGGCCAGCAGTTTTTTGATCAACGGAGAGTAGAGCGTAAGGATATTGGCATAGTATTTGGTCGCCTCGTGCATGAGTACATCCTGATTGACCTCATCATCAAAGCGTTCGCTGGTCGCTAGGTGCTCACCGAAAGCGTCGCTGGTAAAGAGAATCTGATCCTCTTTGATATAGGTGAACATGGAGTCGGGCCAGTGCAGCATCCGGGTTTCAAGGAAACTGAGGGTCTTTTCACCAAGGCTTATTTCCTCGTTGGAGGAGATAACATGATAGGGCCATTCCTCATGGTGAAAGTGCTGGAGCAGCGCTTTATGACCCATTTTGGAACAGATTATCTTTTCCGGCTTAATGGCTTCCACTACCTCCGGTATGGAACCGGAATGGTCCATTTCCACGTGGTTGATGACCAGATAATCGATTTTTTCAGGATCAATAATGGTGCTGATATGGTGCATGAGGTCTTTATGGTATTCCCGCTTGACGGTGTCAATCAGGGTAACTTTTTCATCAATAATCAGAAAGGCGTTATAGGTGGTACCACGATTGGTGGAATAGCCGTGAAAATCGCGGGTCAGCCAGTCAATGGCGCCAACCCAGTATACATTTTTTGTCAGTTCAACAGGTTTCATCGAAAAATCCTCCAGGGAAGTATATAAAGATTTTAGAAAGGTATAACGGTATACCCCTTGGTAATGTATTCAGCCATCGCCGGGTGCCCCGACATTTCCCCTATCAGCTCTATCTGCTCGATTTCCATGGCCTCGACTGCATCAAGTTTATTGCTGCAGGCTTTGCAGGCCCCGATGATAAGGTCTTGTTCGCGAACCTTTTGGTAGAGTTGATGAAGAAAGTGATCAGGTTTACTCATTTCGGCAACAAGGGTGACCGATTCTCCTTCAAGTACAATTCCTCCACCCATGCCTTGTGCATGCATGTCCAGGCTGTTGAGCAGAACATGGATAAAGCATAAAGGATCGCCGCGGAAAGCGAAAAATACGGTTTGGTTCATATTGTTTTTCTCCTCTAGTTGTTTGATCTCTCTGGTATTGCAAATTGCATTCGCCGGCTTGCTGCCGTGCTATCCCGGGTAAAAAAGCAGGGAAAGGCGGTTATCGGTGGGAGGTGGCTGCCCGGCCTGGGGAGAGTGGTGAGGATAAACGGTAGAGTGGAAGTTTTCCTGTACAGTCTCTGCAACAACCGATCGGGTTGGAAGTATTGACCTTCCCTATTGGGCTAATGCACTTTGCAACAACGGAAAGCCCTCCGGTTTCCAATAGCGACCGGAGGGCTTTCGGATCATGCTTCCTCAAATTCGTCCTTACCTGCCCCGCAGACAGGACAAACCCAATCATCTGGGATATCTTCAAAAGCTGTTCCTGGAGCAACCCCATTATCCGGATCGCCTACGGCAGGGTCATACTCATACCCACAGATAACACATACGTATTTTTTCATTGCTACTCCGATTGCTAGAATTACGTGTAAATGGCCTCTAGGCTTTCCAGAGACCGTGAAGATTGCAGAATTCTCTTGCCGTTACCTCTGCGGCATCCACGCAAAAGAATGCTTCAGGCCTGTCGCCCGGATTGAGGTCCTGACGGTACACCTTTCCATCTGCAATCAGTTCGATAAATTCAATATAGTGCTTTTCTTCCATTGGGTGGGCGACGGAACCCACCGCGACCTTGTACCCATTGTCTACTTTCTCGATGACCGGCACATGTTTTTCCTGGGCTGCGTCGACGGTATTTTCAGCCAGCAGGTCCATTCCCTGTCCACAGCATACTAACTCGCCGGCGCCGACATGGAGCACCTCAACTATGTTTCCACACAGCGCGCATTTATATACTTCATTTTTTTTGGTCACAATTATCCTCCTTAGATAACGCTGAGATGTTCGGAATTCTTTCCGGATACCAAGAAACCACAACGATACTAAACTATCCTGTACATTGCATCAAAGGGATTTTTATTGAGGTTTCCTGGCGCTATCACCTACATATTGTATTTTGAGCTACTTGTTGTGCTTCGATAAATAATCCGCCACTCCCTCCCGGGTGGGTTGCATGGCATCTTCTCCCTCACTCCAGTTAGCAGGACAGACCTCACCGTGCTGCTCATGAAATTGCAGTGCATCAATCATTCGCAGCGCTTCATTGATATTCCGGCCGAGGGGCAGGTCGTTGACAACCGCATGCCGAACAACGCCGTCACGATCAATGAGAAAACTCCCGCGCAGGGCAATGCCGGAGTCGAGCAGGACCCCGTAGTTTCTGGATATTCTCTTGTCCAGGTCAGCAACGAGCGGAAATTGGATATTACCGATTCCTCCCTCCTCCACGGGCGTATTTTTCCAGGCCAGATGAGAGAACTGTGAATCGATGGAAACACCGATGACAGCACAGTTTTTGTCTGAAAATTTGCTCAGGAACTTATCGAAAGCCAGAATTTCCGAGGGACAGACAAAGGTAAAATCCAATGGGTAGAAAAAAAGAAAAACATATTTTCCCCGGTAATCAGCCAGGGTGAAATCATCTTTCATTGTGTTGTCCGGCATGACGGCCGTGGCAGTGAAACCTGGAGCCTGCCTGGTTACGAGTGTACTCATTGTTTTCCGTTCCTCTGAGATGGTAAGGGTGAGGGGGTGATCGTGTTCCAAGCAGCGTTCAGGAGAGGGCCTCCTTGCCTTCTTCGGTGATCTCGTATTTGCACCGCACCGGACTGGTTACATATCCTTTTTTCTTCAGGGCTGTGACCTGACAGCTGATCTGTTTCGGCTCCAGGCTGGTTACCCCGGCGATATCCTTACTGCCCCATGGTTCGCTGCTCTGCGCCAGGGCTTCAAGAACTGCTCTCTGCTTGTCACTCAAGCTTGTTGGTTTACAGGCCATTGATTCAACTCCTTTACTTGTCTGTTTGTTGCTGGCAATGCATTGGGGACAGAGGCCAAAAAATTCGATTCTGCAGCCGGATACCTTGTACCCTTTGCCATGTTCAGGCTGAACTGAAAGGGAGGGTGGCCGCTTCAGTTCAATATTATCGACCCGGTGGCATTGGACACAGTAGATATGATTATGCTCCTTCAGCTCCCAGTCAAATCGTTTCTGTCGTCCACTGATTTCCAGTTTACGAATAATTCCTGTTGCCGAGAGAATTTCCAGATTACGATAAACAGTGGCGAGACTGATGCGCGGCAGTATTTTTTTTACCTGCTCATACAGTTCGTCAGCCGTCGGGTGGTTCGTTGTTTTTCGTAGTTCAGCAAGAATAATTTCTCGCTGATGCGTCATCCTTAACTGTTCAACCATTGCTGCAGAGACCTCGATTTTGAGATTTGATCGCAAAAGTAATTGATAACTATTATCAGGTCAAGGGAAAAAGCAGAGTAAAGGCGGGAAAAAGCGGGCTGGGGAGAGAAGTAAAAAAAGGAAAAACAGGAGACAGGCTGTTCTTCGTCTGTTTCGACAGAGGAGCAAGCAGAGAAATGTCTGCGGCAATCACGCCACAGACATTTCTCTTGAAGGGGGAGGACTACTCAATGATAAAATCATCACGCCGGTTCAGGGACCAGTCAGCCTCATTCTGTCCGGTGAACAGGGGGCGCTCTTCACCATAGCTCACCGTTCGGATCCGGTATTCCTCGATCCCCAGTTCTATAAGGTAGTTTTTAGCCACCTGCGCCCTGCGTTCCCCCAGCGCGAGGTTGTATTCATTGGTTCCGCGTATATCGCAGTTGCCTTCAACAACGACGCTCGTTGCCGGATTTTGTCGCAGGTAGTCGGCATTGTGTTCCATCCGGGGAATCTGATCGTCACGGATGGTTGATTGATCAAAGTCAAAATAGATTGGCTGCATCTGTACCGAAGAACGGCCATAGGTACGTTTGTATTCGTCGCTGTTCTGATCGCTGCTGATGGCGAAACTGCCCATGGATTCGCCGGTGCGGCCAGCGGAATCCAGAGATTCCTCACTGGGACCGATTTCTTCAGTAATGGTGCCCTGGGCGCCGGAATAATCGATGGATTTTCCTTCAGGCATGTTGGTTTTTGGTTCCGTGGAGTAAGGGCTGATATTCTTGTCTCCGCACCCTCCCAGGAGCAGCAGTGTTCCCGTTATCGCACAGGCGATGACCAACCGTGTCGAAGTCTTCATGCAATTTCCCCTTTATTGTAGGCAGTTATCAAAAATTAAGGTGTATCTGTGTATACCGGTTTCTACGGTTAATCGTCAAGAGAAACCTCCTACCGTTCCGGTTGTCTTTCCAGTAAGGTTCTGCACGGCATTTTTTTGGTATCCATCGCTATTGCTGCCTTTTTATTTGCCTGCGGGCCACCTGAATGGTACATCAAGGCATTGCCCATCAATTTAACCAAAGGAGAAAACTATCATGAAAAGAATGTTGCTGGCTCTGGTTTGTCTGGCGGTCGTGTGTCCCTCTGCCTGGGCAGAGAAAAAAATCATATTCGCCACCGATGCCACCTGGCCTCCCATGGAATTTGTCAATGAAAGCAAAGAGGTTGTCGGGTACGCCATAGACTTTATGACTGCCGCCGGCAAGGAGGCCGGTTTTACACCTGTTTTCAAAAATACCGCTTGGGATGGTATTTTTGCCGGGCTTGCCGCCAACAAATATGATGCCATTGTCTCCTCGGTTTCGATTACGGAAGAGAGGAAAAAGGCTATGGACTTTTCCGAACCCTATTTCACCGTTCGCCAGGCCCTGATCGTGAATAAGGAGTCAGTAGCCACGAGCCTTGCCGACCTGAAAGGCCAGAAAGTGGGTGGACAGATAGGTACCACCGGCTACTTTGCCATCAAGGCTGCAGAGGGGGTAGAGGCAAAATCCTATGATGAGATCGGCCTGGCAATGGAAGACCTGAACGTGGGGAGGATAGCAGCCGTTGTCTGTGATGATCCAGTGGCAGCCAATTACGCATTGAATCAGTATAAGGAAACCATGAAAATTGCTGCTGTCATGGAAACCGGCGATGTGGAGAATTACGGGGTACCGGTAAAAAAAGGCAACACCGAGCTGCTTGAGCTGATCAACAAGGGAATTGCCGCTGTCAAGGCCAAGGGCCTTGATGTGGAGCTCAAAAAGAAATGGATCGGTCAATAATCGCAGGTCACTGAATATACCGGGCTTTTCCTCAGCCTGAGCGCGGCCAATAGCAGGTACAGGTGCCATAGGCCACCATGGCTGACACGGGATGCAAGATGTTGCTTCCGGCCGAGTTGTGCGTCTCCCCTGCTCTTTAGTGCGTTCTGTTTTTTTTCGGAACAAACAGTAGCATGGCTCGGTTTTGAGCGGTCACGGACTGAGGGTGTGAGCCCGGTGTTTACTTTGTAGAGAACGTTATGTCTGATCACGAAATTTCAAAAATTGATGTCGGTGATGGTGCGGCTATACCATCCCCTGAAGACAAGGGGCTTACTTCCGCCTGGTGGATTGCCATATTCGGTACTCTTACCGGCCTGATACTGCTGCCGCTTCTCCAGCCTGACCCCTACCTCAAGATTATCCGATTCGTTCCAGACGGTATCCTTGTGACCTTCCAGGTGACGGTTTTTTCCATTCTGCTGGCCATTGTTATCGGTCTGCTGACCGGACTGGGGCGGATTTCCAAAAATAGATTCATCAACCTGATAGCGTCGCTCTATGTCGAGGTCGTACGCGGTATTCCCTTACTGGTACAACTTTTCTATATTTATTTTGCCCTGGGGCGTTTTGTTCGAGTTCCGGATATAGTTGCTGCGATTATTGCTATGGCCTTTTGCTATGGCGCCTATATGGGGGAGGTCTTTCGGGCTGGGATCAAATCTATTGACTTCGGTCAGACGGAAGCCTCTCTTTCGCTTGGATTTAATCAGCGACAGACCATGATGTACGTCATTTTACCCCAGGCCTGGCGCACCATTCTTCCGCCGGTAGGCAATGAATTTATTGCCCTGTTAAAGGATACTTCGCTGGTGTCCATCCTGGCAGTTTCTGATATCCTTCGACGGGGCCGGGAGTTTGCGGCTGAGAGTTTCAACTATTTCGAAACCTATACGATGATCGCCCTGATCTACCTGCTGATCACGCTTATTTTGAGTAAACTTATCAGTGTCATGGAGTATAGACTAAGTCACTATGAACGTCGCTGACCCAATAATCAATATTTCTCACGTAACCAAGTTTTTTGGTTCGTTCAAGGCGCTTGACGATGTCAGCCTCAAGGTCAATTCAGGTGAAAAGGTGGTTGTGCTCGGCCCTTCCGGGTCGGGAAAATCAACCTTGCTTCGATCCATTAACCGGCTTGAAACGATTAATGCAGGTACCATCACCATTGATGGCCGAGACATCAACAATCCTGCTGAGGATATCAACCACATCCGTATGGAACTGGGGATGGTGTTTCAGAATTTTAATCTTTTTCGGCACAAAACTGTCCTGGAAAACCTGACCCTGGCTCCAATCAAGCTGAAGAATATGCCTCAACAAGAGGCGGAGAAGTTGGCCATGCGCCTGCTGAAAAAAGTCGACATCCTTGAACGGGCTCACCACTATCCTATACAGCTCTCCGGCGGACAGCAGCAGCGAGTGGCCATTGCCAGGGCGCTGGCCATGGAACCGAAAATAATGCTCTTTGATGAACCTACCTCAGCCCTGGACCCTGAAATGATCAACGAAGTCCTGGATGTCATGACCACTCTTGCCCGCGAAGGAATGACCATGGTGGTTGTGACCCACGAAATGGGGTTTGCCCGTGAAGTGGCCGACCATGTGGTTTTTATGGATCAGGGAGCGGTGGTGGAAAAGGCTTCCCCCGCGACCTTTTTCACCCACCCGCAACACCCTCGGAGCCGACTCTTCCTCGAACAGATTCTGTAGAGATGACACCCAGAGATGCTGCTGCCCACGATGGTGATGGGAGGGAAGGGCATAAAAAGCTTGCGATTACCCGCTCGCTGTCCATACCTTTGAGTGAACTGCATTTTCGATTTTCCCGTTCAGGCGGACCCGGCGGACAGAATGTCAACAAAGTCAACAGTAAAGTCACCCTGTGGTTTAACATTTCCGCGTCCCCTTCCCTCACACCGGAACAGAAGCATCTCCTTATCACCCGCCTTAGTGCACGGTTGACCAGGGAGGGCGACCTGCAGCTCAGCTCCAGCGAACAGAGGAGCCAGCAGGCCAATCGGCAGGCGGTTCTTGTTCGATTACAGGGACTGCTGCGTCAGGCACTCGTCGTGCGCAAGGTTCGTCGCCCGACCAAGCCATCGCGGGGGGCCAAAGAACGTCGATTGCACTCCAAAAAGCGTCGAGGAAACGTCAAACAGCAGCGACAAAAGGTGTCCCGGTCCAAATGGTAGGCAGGGGGGAGCTGATGTACATGGCTCCCGCATTTGCCGGGTAGGGCGCATCTGTTGGTATAATGGAGCGATAAGCAAGGAAATGGACCTATGGACAACGTAGAGAACACTCGCAATGGCTGGAAAGAGGTGGCTCCGGGGGTGAGGTTGCAGACCCTGGAGGTTGGCCGGCAAATGCACATGGTTGCCTTTCAATTGGGCGCCGGAGGGAAAATCCCCCCGCACATCCATCCCCATGAACAGTGCGGTTACCTCGTCTCCGGCAAGGTGGTGATGGAAAGGGGCAATGGTCCGGAAACCTTTTATCCTGGTGCCAGCTGGTCAATTCCAGGCGGTGTCGAACATGGGGTAGAAGTGGTGGAGGAGTCCCTGGTGGTGGAGGTATTTTCGCCTGTCAGGGAGGATTATCTCAACCTGTAGCGGTGTTCAGGAAAACTGCTTGAGCAACGGTTCCCAGTTAATGGCCAGGGTCTCTCCGGTATCTGGAAGGACGATCAGTGGAGCGTGCATTTCGTAGTCGCTGAGCGCCCTGCGGCACTCAAGCAGGGTGTCCTGCACAATGGGCGGTTCACTCGGGCTGTAAAGATTGTAGACGAGTCCGAGGACCGGTATATTCCGGCTTTTGAGTGCCTCCAGGCTCAAGCGGGTGTGGTTTATGGAACCCAGCTTGGACGAGGTGACCAGCACCACCGGATAGTGCTTTTCCTTGAAGTAGTCGATGAGCAGCGTCGTTTCGTTGAGCGGCACCAGCAATCCGCCGGCGCCTTCAACCAGTATCCATTCGTGGTCAGCAGCAAGGCTGGCTGTTGCCTGGTCCAGTACAGCGGTATCTATGGTTTTGCCCTGCATGCGGGCTGCCAGTCGGGGTGAGGCAGGGAAGGGAAACAGGTAAGGGCAGGAGGTTCCCTGTCTATCGTAATCAGCAAGGGGAATGTTCATAAGGCGGCGGTGCAGGAGGATGTCGTCAGACACCTCAGTGCATCCGGTCTGCACCAGTTTTACCGTGGTTGCCCCGCCCCTGCGCTCGTGAAGATATCTTGCCAGGAGGCCGGTTACCACCGACTTGCCCACATCGGTATCTATTCCTGCTACAGCAATTACCTTTGTGCTGCTGCTCATTGTTCTTTTTCCTTTTCCTGCTGTCTGCCGGTATCAGGCCAGACATAGTCGGTAAAAACGGCAGTTGCCCCTGATTTGAAGAGTTCTGTCTGGCGACGGGGATCATTGACCGTATAGACATTGACGAGAAACCCCGCCTCCCGCAGGCGGCGGATGGTGACCGCATCGATGTTGTCGCTGTTCGGGTGGTACGCGCAGACACCGAGTTGGCGAAGGTAGGCAAGGAGGTCAGTAGGGTGTGTGTGGTCCACCAGCGCCCCTGTGGCGAGCTCCGGAGCGATCGCTTTACATTGCTGCAGGTACTCATGGGCAAAAGAGGAAATCAGGACAGCATGCTTGAGCGGGGAGGATGCGACTGCTGCCACTACCTTTTCCACCACCATCAACCCTTGGTCCTGAGTGTCCGCTGGTTTTATCTCCAGATTAAGGGCGATGGCCTGCTCTTCACTCCACCGCAGGAGTTCTTCCAGGGTCAGCAGCTGTTGCGGCATCTGCAGGCGCAGGCCTGCCCTGGTAACCATACCCTCTGCAATGGTGCCAAACGGATCCTGTTCAATAAACCAGCTGCCCATGTCGAGTCTTTGCAGCTCTGCCACCGTGTAGTCGGCAACCTGTGTTGATCCCTTGAAAACGGGTGAAGTCAGGATGTCACTGGTCCTTTCCAGTGTCGGGTCATGGATGATAACCGGTTCGCCATCGCTGCTTAAGCGCACATCGCACTCGATAAAAGCACAACAGCCGATACTGGCATTGAATGCGGCCAGCGTATTTTCCGGGTAACAGGCCCTGAACCCACGGTGCGCACCGATCAGCTTCCAGTTGGTTCTCGGGTTGATCCATGCAAGGGGGGACTCCATGGAGGAGAGAGGGACGTGCTTCCTCATTGCGGGGTGGCTTGGGCAATGAAGTACATCGGGTGGTAGGTGAGGCTGTAACCGCCAGGGCCAGCGTAATTGGCTTCATATTGCCTGCAGAAAACCGAGAGTTCCCTGCGGGTCCACACCTTGGTGCCGATCGCATTGACCCCCGTCTGACGCAAATGCTGCAGGATAGCCATCGGGCTCGGAAACCAGAGCGTCTCACGGCTGTGATCTGCGGCGAGAATGGAAAAATTGGCCCTGACCTCATCAAGAATGGTGGGAAATTCCTTGTAAGGGAGCCCAACATGGGTGATGTTTCTTATCTCCTCGAGATTTTGCTCGCCGTATATGGAAAAAGCAAGGATTCCACCGGGGGAGAGATTAGATCGCAGTTTGGTAAAAAGCTGCGGCAGGTCGTGGATCCAGTGAAAGGTGGAGGAGGAGATGATCAGGTCATAGCGGTCACGGATAGCAAGAGACTCAATGTCACCGCTGATAAACCGTGCTCGGCCCTGCAGCGATCCTATTCTTTGCTGAATGTAAGGAGCAAATGCTCCGCACAGGTCACTGGCAACGAATTTGGAGACCCCTGGGAACCGGCGGACAAGCTTTTCTGTCAGCAGACCGGTACAGCATCCGATTTCCAGAACGGTCAAGGGATCCTGCGGCAGGCAGGGATCAAGCATGGCCAGCAGGGTGTCAGCAACGGTGTGCTGTACATCTGCCTGCTGCTCATAGGTTGCCGCGGCTTTGGAAAAGCGTTGCTCAATAAGCTGTTTATTTGGAATCATTGCCGGTTGCAGTACGTGGACGTCCATAAAAGGGGCTGAATATAACCGATGAATGAAAATTGTCAAACAACCAGATGAGCTGAGGGCACCACTTTCCTGTCTCCCCTGAAAGACCTGCGGCAGGCCTGGCGGGGCGGATGTCACCGCCAGGGGGAACTAATAGCCCCATACTAAACTGCGTTTGATCCAGCCGCGAATCCCTTTTTCGTGCTCCACCTGGACCCAGCCGCTTTTTTGTTGGAGCGTTCTGAACACCACCCCATAGTAGGCTTTGGCCACAATTCGGCTGTTGGTTCCCGGGCCGCTGCGAACGTTGATACGTTTATCCGAGTTCTTGAAGGCCTTGACAATCATATGTCCTTTATCGGTGGTTACGTTTCGGTGGACCCAGCCAATGGTTCCTTCAAAATCCTGAACCCGATACCAGCTGCCTTTCTGCCGCAGTACCTTCAGAGGAAAGCCGGAACCAAGCTTCCAGAGCACTTTGTACTTGGTGCCTGGCCCAGAGCGCATATTGATATCATCACCCTTTATGGAGACCATTTTCGCGCAGGCTGTCGTTGCACCGGCTAAAAGAAGAGCAAGTGTTACCAGTAGAAGGATGGCGTACGTGTTTTTCATGGAGAGTTGAGAATCGTTATGTTACCTGGGTGTAACTTTCGTTTTTTGGGGAAACATGGCGTACCCCGCTAAATCAATTGAAATGGCATTAAAACTACATGCTTCGTGCATACATTTCAAGCAATTGATACACTCCCCGCTGTTTGGTGTCTCGTTAAAGCGGATTTCCACCGGGCAGACACTGTGACAGGCGCCGCACTTGGTGCAGTTTTCCGGATGAAAGTGCAGCCTCACCAGGCTGTAGCGGTTAAACAGGGCATAAAATCCACCAAGGGGGCAGGCTGTCCGACAGAAGGGCCTGGAGGAGGTGATCGACCAGCCGACGAACCATAGGGCAATGGTGAGCTTGCCGGCAAACAGCCACCCAATGATGGAGCGTAGTTCAGGCTGCAGCAACAGCATGGGGATGCCCGCCTCCAGCGTTCCGGCAGGGCAGATATATTTACAGAACCAGGGATCTCCCATGCCGCTATCGGCTCCACTTGCCAGGGGCAGTAAAACGACGAAAAAGAGCAAAAAGAAATATTTTCCCCATCGCAACGGGCGTGCGATGGCGAACTTTGGAGATGGAATTTTGTATAATAACTCCTGCATCAGGCCAAAGGGACAGGCCCAGCCACAGATGAAGCGTCCGAAAAAGGTACCGAGCAGACCTGCTGAAGCGACCACATATGTGCCGACATAAAGTCCGCCGGTCTCCAGTGTAAAACGGATGCCAGCCAACAACTGCTGCAGCCCGCCAAGGAGGCAATAGGTGGTGGCTGCAGGACAGGAGTAGCAGTTCAAACCGGGAGAGCAGACAACCTTCAGCGGTCCCTGGTACAGGTTGCCGGTAAAAGGAAAGGCCAGGTAACTGTTGGTGAGCAGCAGCCAGAGCCACTGTATCCATCGACGAACAGCTTCCATACCCGTTAACCTATGCCGATGCATGCCAAACAGACGGTTTTGGCCTGTTCAAGTATACGGCTGGGCTCTCCCACATTCGTTCCCACCAGGAGCAGCAGGAGGAAAAAGCAGAGGAGCAACGCCTGGATTTTGCGAAGACGGCGGGGCGTAGTCATGGTTGATGCAGGGCTGTCAGGGGTATTTCTTTCGGTCCGGCCTATTGGGAAAGGAGGCTGACCAAACGGTCCAGGTCGTCATTGGAGTAATATTCAATCTCCAACTTGCCCCGTTTCCCCTGCTGCACTATCCGCACCTTGGTGTTGAGGTGGTTGGTGATCTGGGTCACGACTGTCGTACAGTAGGAAGAGGGGAGGGCGTCTGCCTTTTTTTGCGGAGGTCGCTGGACTGGCGCTGCCTGCTGTATCTTTTTGCAGAGCGCCTCTGTGGCCCGCACCGACAGCTCTTCAGAAATGATCCGATCGCGAACTTCGGTCAGCAGATCGGGGGTATCCTTCAGCCGCAGCAGGACTCGGGCATGACCCTCACTGAGGAGGCCGCTGATAACATCCTGCTGTATAGGTGAAGGCAGGTTGAGCAGACGCAAAACATTGGTAATGGTGGATCGTTTTTTTCCGACTCGACGGGCGACCTCTTCCTGGGTCAGGTTGAATTCATCGAGCAGTCGAGCATAGGCGGTGGCCTCTTCGATTGGGTTGAGGTCGTGGCGCTGGATGTTTTCAATCAGCGCCAATTCAAGCCCAGAGCTCTCGTTCTCGTTTTCCATGACCACAACCGGCACCTCTTCACGGCCGGCCATTTTCGCTGCACGGAGACGCCGTTCGCCGGCAATCAAGTCGTATCGGTTGCCTTTTTTACGGGTAACGAGCAGTGGTTGTATGACCCCTTTTTCCTTAATGGATTCGGATAGTTGTTCTAGTTTTGACTCGTCAAAATAACTCCGTGGCTGGTCAGGGTTTGGGTCAATTTTTTCAATATCGCACATGAAAAAACGATCTTCTTCCTCTGTCATGTCGGTCGGGAGAAGTGCCCCGACCCCGCGCCCTAGAACGTTTTTTTTCCCCATGGTGTTTGCCTACTGTAATCGTTGTAAAAATTCTTTGCCGAGCTTGGTGTACGCTTTGGCCCCGCTGCAGTTTTTGTCGTACTCAATGATCGTTTGACCATGGCTTGGACTTTCGCTGAGTCGGACATTGCGCGGAATAACAGTCTGGTATACCTGGGCCCCGAAATGATTTTTTATTTCGCTGGCCACAGAGTGAGTGAGTTTGTTTCTTCGATCATACATGGTCAGCAGGAGTCCTTCGATATACAGTTCCCGGTTTAGGGTCTTTTTGACCGTGCGGATAGTTGAAATGAGTTGTGCCAACCCCTCTAAGGCAAAATACTCGCATTGCAGGGGGATCAGGACCGAATCGGCGGCTGTCAGGCTGTTAACGGTCAGGAGTCCCAAAGACGGGGGACAGTCGATAATGATGAAGTCAAAGGTTTCTTTGAGAGGGCGCAGAACGGTTTTTAGCTTTTTTTCCCTGTTCTCCTGTGCAACCAACTCAACCTCCACTCCAACGAGGTCCATGGATGAGGGTAGGACGAACAGGTTTTTTTGTCCTGTTTTTTGAATACATTGCTCAGCGCTCGCACCGTTGGTGTAGCAGGTGTAGATGTTTTTACCGCCAGTGTCGTCGAACACCCCGACCCCGCTGGATGCGTTTCCCTGGGGATCCGAGTCGACAAGCAGCACCTTGTTTTTTTTGGTTGAGAGCACAGCAGCCAGGTTCATGGCGGTTGTGGTCTTGCCAACACCACCTTTCTGGTTGGCTATAGCTATGGTTTTTGCGTACAACGTTGCTCCTTTGTTGAATCTTACCGAATCAGGAACAGTTGAGACTGCGTTTTACCGAGGGGCTGTTCTGTAGAGAAAAGCACCGCAAAAGGACGGAAAAACTCAGGCTCGCCAAGCCGTCTGCGAACCTGCTCGAACGGCATAACTGCCCGGTTGGCAATGCGTTGTTATACGTAAGTATTACAATGACATTGCCGCGTGCGCCTGCACCGTTCTTCAATGTTCACTGAGTCAGGTCTTACTTTATTGACGAAAACAGCAAACAGTATACTATACTCAGCCGCATGAGCATACATTTCTCTTGCTGATATATTTAAAAAGTATGTTTCACGTGAAACATTGAGACACTGGAGAGGATGATGGGGTTTGATAGTGATGTGCTGATTATCGGCAGTGGTGTTTCCGGGCTGTCCTATGCGTTGAAGGTCGCTGCCTTTGCAACGGTAACGATTGTAACCAAAAAAACGAAAGCTGATACGGCAACCAATCTGGCGCAGGGTGGGATTGCTGCGGTATTGTCGGTGGAGGATTCAGTGGAAGCGCATGTGCAGGACACCCTTGTCTCTGGCGATGGGTTGTGCCGGGAGAGTATTGTGCGTATGGTTGCTGAGGAGGGGCCGGAGCGTGTCCGTGAGCTGGTGGAATTCGGGGTGGATTTCAAACGAGGAGTTGACGGAAGTTTTGACCTGGGTATGGAGGGGGGGCATTCGGCGCGAAGGGTGGCCCATGCCTACGACCTTACCGGCAAGGAGATCGAGCGTGCGTTGCTTGAGCAGGTAGCGGCTAATCCGCGCATCATGGTGCTGGAAAACCACCTTGCCATTGATTTGCTGGTGGAATCTCGGGCTGTTCGGGGTGGGGAGCGTATACGTCGGAAGGAGCGTTGTTTAGGGGCGTATGTACTCAACCGGGAGAGTGGGGCGGTGGAGGTGTACCAGTCGAGGGTGACGGTGCTGTGTACCGGGGGGTGTGGGAAAGTGTATCTCTATACCACCAACCCGGATATTGCCACGGGGGATGGAGTGGCAATGGCCTACCGGGCGGGAGCGCAGGTGGCTAACCTGGAATTCATCCAGTTCCATCCCACCTGTTTTTTTAATTGGGAGGCCAAAAATTTTCTTATATCCGAGGCGGTACGAGGGGAGGGGGGCGTCCTGATCAATGAGCAGGGCGAGCCATTTATGGAGAAATATGACCGGCGCGGCGACCTTGCCACCAGAGATGCCGTTGCTCGGGGGATAGATGCGGAAATGAAGTCCAGCGGTGCGGATTGCGTGTATCTGGATATTACCCATAAGTCCAAAGAGTTTTTGCAGGAAAGGTTTCCAACTATCTATCACACATGCGCCCGATACGGAGTGGATATCAGCGAGCGCCCCATACCGGTGGTGCCGGCGGCCCACTATATGTGCGGTGGGGTGGTGGTGGATGCATGGGGGCAGAGCTCGCTGGAGAATTTGCTCGCCTTTGGGGAAACCGCCTGTACCGGGCTGCACGGTGCCAATCGGCTGGCAAGTAATTCCCTTTTGGAGGCGGTGGTGTTTGCCCACAGGGGCGCGGAAATGCTGAGGGAGCGTATCGCTACCCTGCGTGCGCAGAAAAAGGTGGTTGTGGACCCATGGAAAACAGGGGGAGCTTCAGCGCTTGACGAGTGGATTCTGGTGAACCACAACTGGGACCAGCTGCGGCGCATGATGTGGAACTATGTAGGTATAGTAAGGAATACCAAGCGGTTGAACCTGATGCAGCGCCGACTCCAGTGGCTACTGGATGAGGTCAATGAGCACTTTTATGATTACCTGTTAACCCCGGACCTGGTGGAACTGCGCAACCTGGCTGTTGTGGCCGATCTCATTGTGCGTAGTGCAACCCACCGAGAGGAATCAAGGGGGCTGCACTATACGTTGGACTATCCGCATCGGGATGATGCGGAGTGGGCAAAGGATACAGTGCTTGTTCGTGAGTGGAAGGGTGGGGTTACTCGTTGAATAATCCTTTCAACATTTGTAACCCCTGTTCCATCTCTTTCATCATCTGTTCCTGGTCCTGCTGGGTTTGGTCTGGCGCAGCAGGTGTTTCGCCGGAAGGGAGAAAGGCCGGGCCGGTGGGGAAGGCTGTCAAAGGCTGATTTTGCAGCCTACTGGCTCCGTCCGGTTCTTTCAGGGTAGTAATGATCGAGTTGATCATCTGGCGCATCATGGAGTCAGCTTTCCGGTCATGAATAACCTCGATCTGTTCCGGGCCCGTAAATGCCGAGGCGGGTATGGCGGAGGTGGTGTCGATGGCGGTGGCTGTCATGGTGGTCCTCATCCCCATCACCGCGGTTTCGCTCCGCAGGGGTATATCTGTCTGGTGGATGGTGAGGATGGTGCTTACCCCAGCGATTTCCGTTCGGTCGCAGGAATACCCGAGCATGGAATCAGCGTTGGGGCTGGTGGTACCGCCCATGGTCATCATAGCCGTCCCCACCTCTTTGCTGTTGTTGAGGACATTCTGCCGCTCCTGTGGGGTGAGGGAGGCATAGGCCTCGGAGTATATTTTTGCCGGGTTGGTAATTTTCGTGGCCTCCTGGTCGCTCAGATTATAGGTGGTTATCCACTCAGGAGTCGTCAGTTCAATGGTAGCTGACTGTACCTCCATGCCCATCATGGACATGGAGGTAGTTCGATGCACCGCCCGATAGGCACCATGTTCTTTTATGTAGAGGGTTTCCGTTCCCTGCTCTGTGCCGCTCAGGGAATAGTGGATTGTCCCCTGTTCAAAAGGTGTTGACATCACCCAGGGGTGTTCTTCTGCAGCGAGGGGGAGGAAACTACAGAGAACGATGAGGCAAAGCAGGGAGAGTCGGGTGAGCAAATGTGGGTTCATGGGGTCCTCGTTTAATGGTTGCCTGGTAAAAAAACCGATGGTATCACTATGCTCAGGTGTCGCTCACCGAGGTCTCCAGGCGGTGAACGATGCATTGTTTATTCAACGTACCATTAGATTTATGCTCACTGCAATACACTTTATAGCCGAACGGCGTATCGAAAAGGCTATGGCCGAAGGGACTATGGCGGACCTCAGCCACTGGAAGAACAAACCCCTGCCAAAGGATGACATGGAACACGTGCCTTCTGATCTGCGAATGGGGTATCGGATTCTCAAAAACGCAGGGTATGTTCCTGAGGAAGTGGGGCTGCGTAAGGAAATCAGCTGTGCGGAAGAATTACTCCGACGGTGCACAGATGAGCAGGAGAAATACAAGCAGCTGAAGAAACTGGAGTACTTGCGCTTCAAGCTGGAGGTTCGCATGGGAAAGAAACTCCAGCTTGACGATCAGTCTGCATATTTCGACAAGGTGGTAGACACCTTGTCGGGTGATAAAAAATAACGTCTCTACGGCCAGGGTATTACAGGATAATGGTTTGGTCGAAGGTGGTTTGTGCGTTGCTGATTTTTTCCCCATTGCCAATGGTTGCCCGCATTGCCTGCTCCCGGAAACGGGAAAACAACGGCGCATAACCGCGCAGGGTAGCTGTTTTTGTGCGTATAACCTGTTCGATCCGTTGGCGTTTAAATTCCGGCGTGACTCCGGAGAGGTATTCATTGCGGGCAGTGGCCCCTTTGGCTGCCGGGCCCTGGTGAGGGGTAAGGTTACCGTAGGTGCCTATGATTAATTGACTGAGCATGTCGTCGCTGATCTCCAGCTTTTCAACGGTTTCTTCCAGCGCATCATAGGCCGCATAGGTTTTATCAATCTGCGGATCACGATAACTGACCACCCCGAAGTTACCGGTGAGGTGGTTGAACTGGATGAAGCAGCCATATGCCCCGCCCTTCTGGCGGACAGTATTCCACAGGTAATCTCTGGATATCCAGGTCTTCAAAACCTCAAAACCACCCTCGTACTGGGTGGGGTCAGGAAAGAGGGTACATCCCTGTACATTGTAGACGACTTCGGCCGACGTGTGAAAGGCATGACTGGTGGCGAGGCGATCAAAAACAGGGGGAGCGGCGGAGGGAAGTTGGGTGGGAAGGGCGTGAACCAGTGCCGGAGCCAGCTGCTGAAACTGGGCAATATCAGCCTGGTCGGCTGTAACGCAGAGAGTAAACCCATCCCGTCGCAGCAACCGATCTTTTATGACGGTGAGCGCTTGGAGGAACCGCTCCTCTTCCTCTTCATAGTGGAGGGCCAGTTGTCTGAGCTGCAGGTAGGCGTGTGATCCGTTGATGTATTCGTTATATTTTCCGGCCTGGCTTAACCCGGCAAAGACCCTGGTGGAGGCAAGGGTGTACCCCTCGCTTTGAATGGAGTGCTCGGCCCAGGCATATTCCCGTTGAACAATTTCTCTGATGCGCTGTCGATTTTCAAGGTTCACATCAGTGAGCACCTCGTGGAGAAGCGACAGTGCTTTTTCCAGGTTGGAGGAGAGGGTTTTGAGGTGAAGCCACTGCACGGGGCGGACATAATCCCGGGAACCGAATTGCAGATAGGTATTGAATGAGTGGGAAAAACCACCGGTGTAGAGGTTGATGTCCTTGGTGAACTGGATATAGTCCTTGGTGCTGGTGCCGATCTCCGTCAGGATGGTACCGAAGATATCCAGGTAGCCGAGCAGTTCCGCTGCCAGGGTTGAGCAATCAAATCCGAAATCCAGATAGCAGATACCATTGGTCGGGAGATCATTAATTAACAATTCGGCACCGGCAAGCTGGGAGGGGGTGACCGCGTGCATTCGCGGGGCAGGGTCGAGGTCATCAACGGTCAATCGCGGCAGCAGGCGCAGGCTGGATGCTGGGTTGGGAGTCGATTGGCGTTCTATGAGTTCACGGGTCCTGGTTGCAAGCGCCAGTCGCTGTTCCTCGTCCAGTTGGCGGGCGTGCGCCTCCAGCCGTTCCTGTTCCCTTCGGGTATTCTGCTGCAGTTTTTCCGGGTCCGGGAAAAGGGTGACCACCACTGTTGATGGATTGTCGAGCAGATGCTGTTGAATAAGGTGCTCAAAGTAGCGATTGTTCAAGGCATCGTGACGTATTTCAGCGAGCAGTGCTTCCGTCTGCAGTGCGGTGAAAGGGTCAAGGTCGTATTTCATTGCCGGCAGCACCTTGCCGACCAGATCAAGGCCACGTTGCGCCTTGTTCATCTCTTCGCGAACAGAGAATTCATACTTGTTGAGCTCGGAAAGGACCAACTCACGGTCAAGTGAATTGGTCACCATGCGGGCAAGGGTTGACCTGTACAGCTCCAGGAAGGTGTCGCGCTTGTCCTGGTCAGAGCCGATGAGGTATGTCATCATGATGCCGATGTAGGTCGAATTCCCGAGGAAAAGGCCGCCAAAATCGCGGCACAGCCCTGCTTCAATAATGGCCTTTTTCAACGGGGAGGCGTCGGAGTTGAACAGGATATGGGCAATGATCTGAAAGGCGGTGTTCTTCTTGCGTTCAGTAGCTGTCCCGACAATGGAGCTGACCGCATGGAAGGTTTTCTGGCCAAGGTCTCCGTCGGGCTGGACCGGGTAACCGGTTTCTTTAAATACCATATCCTTTGCCGGCTGTCCCGGCTCAATGGTCGCCTTGGGCACCGGTGTGGAGAAACGGCATAGGACCTGCTGGTCAAGAAATGCCAGCTCCTGATCGAGCGGGGCATTTCCGTAGAAAAAGAAGGTGGCATTGGAGGGGTGGTAATGATCACGATGAAAGCGAACGAACTGCTCATAGGAGAGATCCGGAATGTGCGCCGGATCACCACCTGATTCGTGGGCATAGGTTGAACCGGGAAGCAACCCTTTATAGGTTTGGTGAAAGAGCGCACGAATGGGATCGGAAAAAGCCCCTTTCATCTCGTTAAACACCACACCGGAGTATTCGATCCGGTCTTCGGGGTTTTCCAGGTGAAAGTGCCACCCTTCCTGTTCAAACGTGGTCTGGTCGAGCAACGGAAAAAAGGTCACATCACAGTAGACATCCATGATGTTGAAGTACTCTCGAAGGTTGCGGGTGGCAAACGGATACCAGGTGGTGTCAGCGCCGGTCATGGCATTGAGAAAGGTCATCAACCCGCCCTTGTTGATTTCCCCAAAAACGTCATGAACAGGATATTTTTCCGACCCCATGAGCACGGAGTGTTCCAGGATGTGGGCAACGCCGGTGGAGTCCTCTGGAACTGTCATGAACGAGACACAGAAGGTTTTATTGGGATCGTTATTTTTGATGGCCAGGGCTGTACAGCCAAGGCTTTGGTGTTGGAACTGATATACCGTGGATCGGATTTCTGCAATATTCTGGGTGTCGATCAGGGTGAAGTTGTTGTATGTCTTGCCTTGGATGAAGTCGGTCATGGTAAGTTGTGGGGTCAAAAGGTTTTATGGGAGTCCAGCAGCAGGGTTACCGGACCGTTATTGGTGAGGCGAACCTCCATTTCAGCCTGAAAAGTGCCGGTCTGAGGAGGAAAGCCGATGCGTGTACATTCTTCGATGAATTGGTCGTACAGCCGTTCAGCCTGATGGGGCGGCGCCGCCCCCGACCAAGACGGACGACGTCCTTTCCGACAGTCCCCATAGAGGGTGAACTGGGAGACAACAAGCAACTGACCTCCCACGGTGTGTAGGGAGTGGTTCATCACCCCCTTTTCGTCATCAAAAATGCGCAGATGAACGATTTTTTCAGCCAGCCACTGGATATCCTTAGCGGAATCAGCGGCATGAACACCCAGCAGGACAAGCAAGCCCTGGCCAATGGCACCGCTAACAGTACCGTTGACTGTCACCTGGGCCTGGGAAACACGCTGAATAACGGCTCTCATAGTTGGTAATGTACGGTGGTGGTTGCGTGTTGTCGGTGTTCCCTGCCGTCGTGTGAGCAGGGCGTGGTGTTAGCTGCGCAACGGATCAGCAGCCAGTAGGTGCTGGACGATAGCCACAGCGGCAATAGCAGCGGTTTCACCGCGGAGAATATTTTTTCCAAGGCTGAACGGTTGAAAGCCGGCTGCAACAAGCATGGAGATTTCCTCGTGGTGCCAACCGCCCTCGGGGCCGATGCACAGACAAATAGGCCCGGGTCTCCTGGTAGCGAGGTCAAGGGGAAGGGTGGCGGAATCCTCCTGTTCATAAGCAACAAATTTGTATGCATAGGGGGTGAAATCGATTTCCGACAAAAAGCTGATCGGCTGAATCTGCATGGGGCTGACGCGTTTGGATTGCTTGCAGGCTTCAATCATAATCCTTTGCCAGCGTTGCCGACGTTGGAGCGTGGTATCGCGTTGTTCGCAGAATCGTGAACAGAGGGGGAGGAGCTGGGCCACACCAAGCTCGGTTGCCTTCTGGATAACGACCTCCATTCGTTTCCCCTTCAGCAGGCCTTGCACGAGGGTGACTGGCATGGACGAGCCGGTTTCGACGCGAGAGGTGCGTTTGATCTGTGCCGTAACCTGCTTTCGGGTAATCGCTGTAAGCGTTGCATCATAAATGCGGCCTGAGCCATCGATGAATTCCACTTCAACCCCAGCGGAAAGGCGGAGTACTGTGGCCATATGGTGGGCTTCCGTACCGGTGAGGACCACTAAGTCGCCTGTAATTGAATCGGTTTCAATAAAAAATCGACGCATGGATATACGGGAATTCAAGACAATCAGACTCGCACGCTGCAGCCGCTGTATGCATAGTGGCGTATCCTACAGGTTTGGGGTATTTGGTGCAAGAAGAATGGAGCGTTGAAAGAGCGGACGAAAAAAGGGGGTTGCCCCTTCTGGAACAACCCCCTTTTTACCTTTATGGTACGTGCACCCTGCACGTATATTTAACCGCTTCAGCCACTTTTAGCGGCAGGTTTTTTCATCTGCTCACTGGCCTCGTCGATGGCTTTATCCGCTTCTTCCTTTGCGGCATCTCCAGCGGCATCAACAGCTTTGTCAGTAGCTTGCTTGACTTGTTCTTCAGCGCTCCCGGCGCTGGTGCTATGTCCGCTTCAGCCACTGCCTGCAGCAGGTTTCTTCACCTCGCTAGCGCTCCCGGCGCTAGGTTGTGAACCTCCTCAGCCGCTGGCGTGTGCGCCGGGAACGGCGACGCCACCGGCACCGATCAGCCCGGCTACACTGAGCCCGGCGAGCAGCTTATGCAATTCTTTTTTCTTCATAACATCCTCCCTGAAAGGAAATTAATCAGTGGAAAAGAAGAGAGGTAGAACCTATTATTCTCAACTTTCCAATAGGCTTAGTATATTCAATACTTCAGGGATGTCAAGTGGGATAGAGGGGCGGTACAGGAATGGAAGCTCGTCGGTACTTGGTGATTGTATAGGAAACCGGCCCCAGGCAACGGACGCTGCCGACGGCCGCAAAGGTGTGAAGCGGGATTTCTGGAAAATAGACGTCACCATCGACGTCCAGGTCTATAAGGGAAACAAGGAGGGTGTCGGCACGTTTCATCGCTTCCTGGTAAAGAAAAAAGCCGCCGATGATAAACACCTTTGGAGCCTGTCTGCATCGAAACAGGGCTTCCTCCAACGAAGAAACAACATGACAGGTGGAGGAGGGGAGGTCGAGCTGGCTGGAGACGATCAGGTTTGTCCGACCGGACAACGGGTGGCCGATGGATTGATAGGTTTTACGCCCCATGACCACAGGATGTCCCATGGTGATGTGTTTGAAAAAGCGTTGCTCAGAGGGAATGTCCCATGGTATGCGGTTTCCCTTGCCGATAATGCGCTGTGCCGTCATGGCGACGATGATGATAATTTCCACAGGGGTCCTATGTAACAGTGGAGAGGGCAGTGTACCCTTGCATTATTTGCACAATTTACTTTATGGTGCATATCCATTTCAGAGTAGAGCAAGCCGGGAAAACAAGCCAGGAAAATAAGGGGGTGAGGTGATGAAGGTGCTGATTTACGGAGCAGGGGCACTGGGACAGGCGATTGGAGCGATGCTGTGCGCAGACGGCCACAGGGTCCACCTGTTGCTGCGTGAGCGATTTAAGGAGGTGATTGTACACAGTGGATTACGAGTCCACGGTATTTTTGGCGAATACCAGGTCTCATCCGATGCATTGGGTCTCCTTACCAGGCTGGACCAGGTAGCTCTCCATGATTATGACTACATCCTGCTGACAACCAAGGCCTATGATACCGCTGCCGCTGTTCGCGAGTTGAACGACCTGGACGGGTTTTCAGGAGTAGTCGTGTCCATGCAGAACGGGTGTGGGAATGTGGAACAGGTAGAGGCTGTTTTCGGCCGTGAACGCACATTGGGAGCCAGGGTCATTACCGGCTTTGAGATAGAGTGTCCGGGCAGTGTCCGGATAACGGTCTCTGCCGACGATGTTCATGTGGGGGGATTTTGCGGAGGAACGATTCCGGCAACAGCGGTACGATTTGCCCAGGCCGTTGACCACGCCGGCCTGCCGTGCCGTGCGGTGAAGGATGTTCAGCAGGACCTGCTGGCAAAATTGCTCTACAACTGTGCGCTTAATCCCTTGGGAGCCATTTTGGAGGTGCCGTACGGGGCGCTGGCACAGAGCAGAGAGTGTCGTAAAATTATGGATCAGGTCATTGACGAAACCTTTGCCGTGATCAAGGCCATGGGGCAGAAAACCCTCTGGAAGGATGGTGATGCCTACCGGCCGGTCTTCTACGAGCGGTTGGTTCCGGTTACCGCCTCCCACCGCCCCTCTATGCTCCAGGATATTGAGCAGGGAAAGCCAACCGAGGTGGATGCGCTTGTTGGTTATGTGGAAGGGCAGGGAAAACTCCATGAAGTTGCCACCCCGATATGCTCAACCCTGTCCGCACTGGTTCGCTTCAAGGAAAGCGCAGCGCATGCGTAAAGGCTGTTGAGCGGTGGATCGACCGTGCCCCTCTGCCGGCAGGGGGACACGGTAGGGTACAAGACAAGGGATGGCTACGCTATCCCTTGGAAGGCTCGGCAGCCTGGATTGGTTGTTCCTCACCAGCGGCCATGCCCAGGCCGAGGCGAAGCTTGTGGCTTATGTCAGCCACCATCTCCGGGTGCTCTTTGAGAAAATTTTTGGCATTTTCTCTTCCCTGCCCGATCCGTTCATCCTGATAGGAGTACCAGGCCCCGCTTTTATCGACCAGGCTGTGCTCCACTCCAAGATCAAGGAGGTCACCGATCTTGGAGATACCCTCACCATAGACGATATCAAATTCCGCCATTTTAAACGGCGGGGCAACCTTATTTTTAACAACTTTGACTTTGGTGCGGTTGCCGATAATGTCCTGACCATCCTTGATCTGGTTCATCCGGCGTATATCGATGCGGATGGAGCTGTAAAATTTCAGTGCATTGCCGCCGGTGGTGGTTTCTGGATTGCCGAACATCACCCCGATCTTCATCCTGATCTGGTTGATGAAAATGAGAACCGTGTTGGTACGTTTGAGTACGCCGGTGAATTTTCGCATGGCATGGGACATAAGCCGTGCCTGAAGGCCAACGTGCTGGTCTCCAACATTACCGTCGATCTCAGCCCGGGGGACCAGGGCGGCCACCGAGTCGATAACAATGACGTCAATGCCGCCGCTACGCATGAGAATCTCGGTAATCTCCAGGGCCTGCTCTCCAAAGTCGGGTTGAGAAATCAGAAGGTTGTCCACATCAACCCCCAAACGCTCTGCATAGCTGGTGTCAAGGGCGTGTTCTGCATCGATAAAGGCGGCATTACCCCCCATTTTCTGGGCCTCGGCAATGACATGGAGCGCCAGGGTGGTCTTTCCCGAGGACTCAGGACCATAGATCTCTGTGACCCTGCCCCGAGGAAAACCGCCGACCCCCAGTGCGAGGTCGATAGAGAGTATCCCTGTGGGGATCGTAGGGATATTTTCTCGCTCATCAGAGCCAAGGCGCATGATGGCGCCCTTGCCGAATTGCCGTTGAATCTGCGTGATTGCATTGTCAACACTTTTTATTCTGCCCTCGGCAGCCGATTCTTTAGGTGCAGCCATTGGATCTCCTTAATGGGTGGTTCATCCCTCTAACAGGGCTCGGCGTACGGTATCGATAGCGGTGTACGCTGTGAGTTCTTGAATGTGGGTGCGGGTACCGGTGAACTGGTAGCGTTGGTCGTCCACCCGGTTGTCATGAAACAGGCCAATATACACCGTACCTACCGGTTTTTCCTTTGAGCCGCCTCCTGGACCGGCAATACCGGTGACAGAGACGGCTGTCGAGCAATGCAGGCGGGCGGCAAGACGGGCAGCCATCGCTCGAGCGGCCTGGGAGCTCACGGCACCATAATTGTTCAGCAGGTTGGAGTCAACCCGGAGGAGTTCTTCTTTCAAAGCGTTGGAGTAGGCGACAACCCCTCCGGCAAACCATCGTGAGCTGCCGGCCACCTGGGTCAATTTGCTGCCGATCAGGCCGCCGGTGCAGGATTCGGCCACACAGAGCATCCGACCTTTGCCGCTGTTGAGCATCAGGTTACCGACCGCCTCTGCCATGGAGATCTCGCCGACTCCGAAAAGGGCGCTGCCCAGCGACTCCCTGATGGCCTGGTCAGTGGTGGAAAACCGCGCATCGCACGATGCCTCATCCTCTGCTTGTACGGTCAGGCTGACATGCACTTCGCAGCCAACCGGGTAGTAACCGATCTGCACGCCTTCACTACGCTCCAGGGTGAGCAGGCGACGGTTGACTTCATTTTCATACAGCCCGAAGATGCGGTACAGTTCCTGACGGATACATCCGGAATGGTGGGGGAACCAGTCCTGAAGGACTGGAAGAACCTTGGTGGTGAGCAGGTGTTCCATCTGGGACGGGATGCCGGGAAGGAAAAACAACGGTTTACCGGCATGCGACAGGAGGTAGCCGGCCATTTGGTATCCTTCATCCAGAATGGTCGCCTTCTCCGGGAGCCAGGCGAGTTTTTCCACCGCCGCCCGCTGGTGCATGCTCAACTTTTTATGTCGCTTTTCTATCCCTTCAACAACCTGAGAGTGGAGCGCTCCGTTGAGCTGCAGGGCATCAATGACGGCTTGATTGGTCAGGTCATCGGTGGTTGAACCGAGTCCGCCGGTGATGATAACAAAGTCGGCGTGGGCAAGACTGTGGCGAATGGCGCTGCCTATAAGTTCAGGTGTGTCGCCAATGGTATGTATCGAGCGGATCGTGTGCCCGGCGGCATAGAGGTGACGGGCGGCATAGCCGCTGGTGGTGTTATTGATCCTGCCGTTAACCAACTCGTCGCCTATGGCGATGATCTCTCCTCTCATCGATCTCCTCTCTTGTTCACAGCAGGCGCACTGTACTTGGTAAGCTCTTTTTCCTCAAGCAACTCTTCATTGATGCGGCCGATAGGCTGGCCATTGTCCATGCGCATAAAGTTCACGGGGATTGTCCGGCGAATCAAGCTGTTGGGACCGTCAAAAAGGAGCGGAATGTAATTTTCCGAAAAGCCCTGCAGCAAGCCGGATTTTTTCTGCCGCCGTTCAACCAGGACATTGCAGGTTGTTCCTTGTTGCGCTGTATAAAAGGAAGTGCGGAGGGAGGTGTCCAACAGCCTCAGTCGTTTGACTCTTTTTTGTTTCACCGGTCCAGGGATCTGGTCGGCAAAGGAGGCGGCAAGGGTGCCGGGGCGATGGGAATAGGGAAAAACATGGAGGTAGCTGATCGGCAGGCTGCGAATGAGCTGATAGGTATTTTCAGCCTCTGCATCACTCTCTCCGGGGAACCCGCCCAGGACGTCACAACCGATAGCTGCATGGGGAATGGCCTGGTGAATAGTGAGGATCACTCGACGAAATGTTGCCGCAGTGTATTGCCGGTACATGCGGTGAAGGACGTTATCGTCGCCACTTTGCAGAGGGATGTGGAGGTGGGGCATAAAGTTGGCATGGGAGACCAGCAGGTCGAGCAGCAGCTCGTTGACTTCCGTGGGTTCAATGGAGCTGAGCCGGACGCGCAGCTTCGGAAAGGCTCTGCACAGTCTTGCGAGCAGTGAATAGATGGTTTCGCCTTCTTTGAGATCACGGCCGTATTTTCCAATGTTGATGCCGGTAATGACCAGCTCTCTGTATCCCTCTTCAACAAAGGTTGCCGCCTGGCCGAGGACAGCTTCAACCGGGAGGCTTCGGCTTGGTCCACGTGTATAGGGGACGATACAGTAGGTGCAGAAGTTATCGCACCCGTCCTGTATACGGAGATAGGCACGGGTCCGGCCGCCGAATCGTCGGACCGGCAGGTGACAGATCTGCTGCTGGTTGCTGATTTTTCCCATCAAGACAGTGACATCAGGAATAGTCTCGGTTAGAGCAGTGTCAACCACCAGGTGTTTGTAATCATTGCCTACCAGGCAGCCTTTGTCCCCGACAATGTCCAGGACCGTTGCCGGATCCATCTGGAC
Source organism: Desulfogranum aggregans (assembly GCF_055398265.1). NCBI lineage: Bacteria > Pseudomonadati > Thermodesulfobacteriota > Desulfobulbia > Desulfobulbales > Desulfobulbaceae > Desulfogranum > Desulfogranum aggregans. The sequence goes on from NZ_AP042447.1 coordinate 3,348,952, forward strand.
GTAGCAGCCGGTGACGAGCACACGTGCCTCTGGATTGGTCTGCATGGCCCGCCGGATGAGTTGGCGTGATTGCTGCCCAGCTTTGGCGGTGACGGTGCAGGTGTTGATCACATAAATATCCGCTTTGCTGGAAAACGGTACCAGTTCGCCACCGGCATCCGTAAAGCCGGTGGCAAAGGAGGCGGACTCGAACTGGTTGACCTTGCAGCCAAGGGTGGTGATGGCGATTTTTTTCATGAAGAGATAGGGAATGAAAAGGCAGAAAAGTGACTATGCTTCTATTATACCGCTGCCGATTAACTTGTCACCCTCATAAAAGGCGGCAAATTGTCCGGGAGTGACGGCCCGCTGAGGGAGGGAGAAATAGACGCTGCCGCGCGTCTGTCCCAACGGTGTCAGCCTGGCACGGACAGGTGCGTGGCGGGAACGTATCTGGACCATCCCCCGCCAGGGAAAGAGGGTGGGGCGGTACTGCCACTGGAGGCTGTGCACCTTCATCATTGGCCGCAGCAATGTTTCGTTTTTGCCGACGATCAGCCGGTTGCTGTGGGTATCAATTCCTGTGACGTACCAGGGGGTTGCGTCGGGTATTCCAAGGCCTCTTCGCTGTCCCACGGTATAGTGAAATATGCCGCGATGACGCCCAACAGGGATACCGGCGGTGGTGACAATATCTCCCGACCTCCCCTTGAGTCCGTGCTCAGCAAGGAATGTGGAAAGCCCCTGGGCAAGAAAACAGACATCCTGACTCTCGCCATCGGCAAAGCGGAACCCCAGGGAGGAAGCCTTGCGGTAGGTGTGTTCCTTGGCCCATCCGGCAAGGGGAAACAGGTGGTTGCGCAGTTGTCGCGATCGCAGGCGGCAGAGGAAGTAGGATTGGTCCTTGCCGCTATCAAGCGAGCGGCAGATACGTGGCTGACCATTGGAGACGATGATGCGTGCATAATGACCGGAAGCTGTTTGCTGCATTCCTTTGGCATGCATTGCATCGAGCAATTGGCCAAACTTGATGAACCGGTTGCAATAGATGCAGGGGTTGGGGGTTACCCCTGCTCGGTAGGCGTCAAGAAAGTAGCGAATAACCGAATCGGTAAACTCCTGCCTGAGGTCCAGCAGATGAAGAGGGATGCCGAGCGCTGTCGCTACCCGGCGCACCTGTTCTTTTTGCTGCTCCAGGCCAGGGACCGGCAGCAGCATGAAAAAACCGTGGACAGTGTATCCTTGCTCCAGCAGAAGGGCGGCCGCAACGGTGGAATCAACGCCGCCGCTGACCGCAACCCCAATGGGTATGTTTGGCTTATCAGGCATACGGTTTTGCCGCTTGGCGGTGAAAGGCAGAGGAATGGATTTCCCGGGAGAACAGGTTGAGAGTTATATGTCCCAATGGGGCAGGAGGTTGGCTGCTGCGTGAATTATCGTTCACCGGGCAGGCTATCAGTGCGGCATGCAGAATAAAACCAGGTGAACGGGACTTGCCACTGCCCGATGGCAGAGAGAGCATACCCGAAGAGTTGCCTGCTACAAAATTGATTTCAGCACATCGCACTCACGGCAGATGGAAATTTTTTCTTTCCACGATTTATTTGCAGCACATTCACAGAGGGTGCCGGAGAGGAACCAGCAGAGGTGACCGGCCTGGAATTCCCACGCGGGACACTCTTTTTTCCGATCACATTTTTTTAGATTCCAGCAGTCCTTGCGCTTGGCAGCAGCGGATTTACGTTGGTTGACAAGGAGAAAATAGAGTTGCCGTTCAACGTGCGCCGGAATCGACCGCCAGCCCTGTTCATAGCTCTGAACAGCTTTTAGAGAGACCCCGAGTAAACTGGCGAGGGCTTTTTGTGTTTTACCTAACTTGGCTCTATACCTTGCAAATTCTTCACGCTTCATGACTATCCCCACCATATTTTGCTTCTCTCTGCTACACATACCACACCGTGCTTGAAGCGGCAAAGTATTTCTCAGAGGGGCGGTGTGTCCGGTTGGGTGATGGTAAAAAAGATGGCATTTTTTTATCGGGATTGTGTACCCTGATAGGGTGCGGCAATCGTTGATACCTCCTCAACCTTTCGGGTGTGCTCAATGTCGGATACGACGGATAATGAAAAACCTCATGGCGTGGGCTATACCCGCCTGTTCAGAGCTTTCTGGTGTTCTATGGCCGGAATCAGGGCAGCCTGGAACAATGAAGCGGCTTTTCGCCAGGAAGTGCTCCTGTGCATGCCCTTGATTCCACTGGCGGTGGTCTGTGCCTCCACAGGGCTGGAACTGGCACTCTTGCTGAGTAGCCTGTTGCTCATCCTGATGGTCGAGATACTGAATTCTGCCATTGAGGCCGCTATCGACAGGGTCGGGCCGGAGCGCCATCCCTTTTCCAAGCTGGCCAAGGACCTTGGGTCGGCTGCGGTCTTTTTCTCGCTGGTCAACGGAGGGGTCGTGTGGCTTTGCATCCTGCTCTGGTGATTATCCGGGGGGATTATTGCGTGATTAATTGACTCGTCAGAGTAAGTGGTTATAATAACTATAGGTCTGTGGACAGTAAGCTGCAGGTATGGGCTGCTGAAACCGTTTCACTACTGAGAGGAGGTGCAAATGGCAGTTAAAGTACTTATCAGAAGAAAAGTGTCCGAAGACAAACAGCAGGAACTCTCCACCTTGCTGCGTGAGCTCAGAACCTTGACCACCAATCGTAAAGGGTATATTTCCGGGGAGACATATGATCGCTTCGATAACCCCGGTGAGAGCCTTGTTGTCAGCACCTGGCAGTCTGCTGATGATTGGCGTGAATGGGTGCTCTCTCCCGAGCGACAGGTACTGCAGTCAAAAATTGACCAGCTGCTCGGCGAAGAAACAACCTATGAGATTTATCAATATTCATAGGGCTCATCTAGGGAGTGCGGTTATCCCGCAAAGGGAGAGGTAACCGCACGTAGCTAGATCCAGCAATGTAGGAATAAGCAGTGAGTTACCGTACGCGGTAGCTGACTGCTTTTTTTTTGCTTTTCTCTTCCGCTGGGAGAGTCGCTGTCCGCACCGTCCTTTTTTCTGTCGTGTGTCAGCTTTTTTTGCAGAGTGTAAAAGAAAAAGTGACACGAATAGGATTCTTCGCTGGGCGTCAATATTCTGCTGGCGTTCTTTTTTAGGCTAACCTTTCGGTATTACTACTCTTGCTGCGTTTGCTGTTTACTTGGGATAATGCGCTGATGGTGGCACGTGTCCTGCTCTCAGAAATACAGAGCGAGGGGACAGAGGAAAACGGCGAAAGCCTTTACCACCAAAGAGGACACCATCATGAGCGCAACTCGACAGGTCCAACAGAAAGCATCTGCAACGAATGTTCACTCAAAATTCGCTATCGCTGAATCGAGAGACGCTGCACATGGTGCAGCAAAGGGCATCCCGGGCAACACCCACGCCACACCGCAGGAATCATTGATCAGCATGGAAGCGTTGACAGAGCAGAGAAAAAATGAGTTTGTCTTTCTCTAACCTGGACCAGTGAGCGTTCACGCACTGACCATGGAAAACATTCCGAGTCTACGCTGATACCGATACAAGGTCCGGGCTTGTCGTTTCACACAGGACATGATGGTCCCCCAAGCCTTTGCAGCTTTGCAATCCAAGGGGGCCTGTCACCAACCGTCCCGTCCGTTGACTTCAGGATACGGTACCGTTAAGGTGCATGGTTTTTCCGTTGAGCTGATTTTGCCGTCAGCAACCTTGGCTCCTGCTGCCTTCATCCAAGCGTTTTCCAGGCACCTGAACGGAAATGATGCGCTTTTCCTCCTCTTTGCTGCAATGCAAAGCCCTTCCCTTTCCCGTGCCGCTCTTCATCGACTCCCCCTGTTGTTCCGCCTTCCTTGCTGCATTTCTTTTGGGCTGTGTTCTCTCTGCCGTGATGCGGGGGCTAACGCATCAACAGTCAACAGCACTGAAAGTCGCCGGTAGTTACCTGCTCCTACGGGAAACCAGTTCGCCGATGCTGAGCGGCTTTCCGCTAATGCATGAAGAAGAACCGCGCAGTGGGGAAGAGGAAAAAACTTTTACATTGAACTGAAATTCCTTATATTCTTAATACATAAAGGGGTGTCGTCCGGGGGATGTGCCGAGTTGACCGTTTTATAGGTCTGTGAGTCCTCCTTGAGCGGGAAAGGGCAGGCAGGCGCACATGGGTAAGTCCTGGCCGGCATTCATCAATGGGATGACCAATATTATTTTATGGGAGAGGGCGATATATGAGTGGAGATGAACGTTTGAAAAATACTGGGTTAAGAGGGGTCACCGTAGCGGATTCGGCCATTAGTTTTATCGACGGAGAGAAAGGTGTGCTCATCTATCGCGGTTATAGGATAGAGGATCTGGCGGATAAATCCTCGTTTATGGAGACCGCCTACCTATTACTCTACGGAACATTGCCCTCCACCCAGGAACTGCAGCAATTCAGCGACCGGGTGAAGGCTTCCCGCCAGGTTCCCGAATATGTGTACGCGAGCATGCAGCAGTGGCCGAAAACCGCAGCCCCCATGGATGTCCTGCAAGCGGTTGTTCCGCTACTGTCCATGGCAGACACCCATGGCGAAGGCATACATCGGGAAGCTTATCTGCAGCGCTCCATTGAGTTGATTGCCCGGCTGCCCACCCTGACGGCGGCTTGGCATCGGATTCGCAACGGACTTGATCCACTGCCTCCTGATGATCAACTCGGTCACGCGGCCAATTTTCTGTGGATGCTGCAGGGCGAAGTGCCGGATGCGGCAACCGCCAAAGATCTGGATGTGTGCCTGGTGCTCCATGCGGACCATACCTTTAATGCCTCGACCTTTGCCGCCAGAGAGGTGGTGTCCACTAGAGCTTCTCTGTATGCAGGGGTCGCTGCCGGCCTGGGCGCCCTTTCCGGCAGTTTGCACGGAGGGGCAAACGCCCGGGTTATGGAGATGCTCCTTGATCTCGAACATGAGCAGGATATTGAAGGTTGGGTACAAAAAAGGGTGGCCGAAGGGGAGAAGATCATGGGTTTTGGGCATGCCATCTATAAAACCGGCGACCCGCGTGCGGTATATTTGAAAAAAATGGGAACACGCCTGGGCGAGCAAAGCGGCCAACAGTGGTATTCCATTTCAGCAAAGGTGGAGCAGGCGACCTTGGCTGAGTTTGCAAAAAAAGGCAAAACCACCATTCTGCCCAATGTGGATTTTATGAGTGCGCCGGTCTATTACATGATGGGAATTCCCATGGATCTGATGACGCCGATTTTCGCCCTTTCCAGGGTTTCTGGTTGGTGTTCGCATATCATTGAAGAGCAGTTTGCCGATGCCCAGGACAAACCTGCTCTTTATCGCCCCAAGGCAGAGTATGTGGGAGAATATTGCGGTTTGATGGGGTGTGAGTATACCCCGCCGGATTCCCGACAGTAGTTTTCCTCCGCCTGGTAAACCGCCGGACCGGGTCCGGCGGTTTACCAGGTCTGCGAGGTCAGTTCAACCATGTTTTGCGCGACCAGGTGGAGGCATGCGTCAACCGCCGGAGCATAATAGCGGGTGCCCCGCCCCGAACGGATTTCTTCCAGTGCAGCTTCCATGCCCAGTGAGGGGCGATAGGGGCGGTGAGAGGAGATGGCTTCCACCACGTCGGCAACAGTGAGAATCTTTGCCTCCAGGATAATTTCATCTCCCTTGAGGCCGCGCGGGTAGCCGCTCCCGTCAAGCAGTTCATGGTGCTGGTAGACGATCTCTGCCACCGGCCAGGGGAATTGAATATTCTTTAAGATCTCAAAACCGACAGTGGCGTGGCATTTTATGACTGCCCGCTCCTCTTCCGAGAGTGCGGACGGTTTGGAAAGGTATTCGGCTGGGAGGGATATCTTGCCGATATCATGCAGCATGGCGGCAAAATGCAATCCTTCGATCCGATTGTCGCTCAGTTTCAACTGCCGCGCGATGGCGCATGCCAGTTCATCAACCCGCTGCTGGTGACCGGCGGTGTAGGGGTCCCGTTTTTCGGCTGCAGCGGCCAACGATTTTACCGTTTCTTCCAGGCTGGAACTTAACTTGTCTCGGCTCTGTTTGAGCTCCAGCATAACCGCTTTGCGCTCTGTCACATCGCGGGCCACGCCGCGAAAGAACGTCAGGCCTTCCCGGTCACTGATATCACAGATGGGGATGGCGTTGAACTCGACCACGACCCGTCGATTTTCTTTAGTGAGGCAGGTAGCCTCAAAACCATAAAATGGTTTTTCCTGCGCCAACAGATCGGCAAAGGTCTCGCGAATGGATTGCTGCTCAGCGGGCACGCACAGGTCGAGCAGGGTCCTGCCCATGATGTCATCGGAGGTGTAGCCGAGGATGTTGCGGACATTGGGGCTTGAATAGGTAAAATACCCGGTATGACTCATTTCCCATATCCAGTCACTGGTGGTTTCCACAAGTGAACGATACCGTTCCTTGCTTTTTTCGATATCCTTGATAAGACGGCCCCGTTCCTCCCAGATACGTATTCGGACCCGATCGGCGAGGATGGTGTGCCGTATGCTGTAAAGCGAAAGGAGAATAACGGCCACCAGAAAGAGGGTGGAGATGGCGGTCAGACGCTTGCGCAACTTGGCCACCTCTGCCTGTACATCCTCCAGGTAGACCCCTGTGCCCAGTACCCATCCCCATGGTTCAAATAATTTAATGTAGGAAAGCTTTGGCGAGATTTTTTCTGGTTTATCCAGCCACTGCCACATGTACTCGATATACCCGCTCCCTTCTTCCTGGGCGAGCCGGACAAATTCAACAAAAATCCGCTTTCCTTCAGGATCCTGGAAGGTTGAACTGTCCTCCCCTTCCATATCCGACCTGTAGGGGTGCACTACCAGGCGGTGTTGCAGGTCATTTATCCAGAAGTAATTCCCACTCTCTTGGCCATAACGAAAATGGCGGATCAGGGCGATGGCTTGCCGCTGAGCTTCTTCCCTGGTAACGGTGCCTTCCTCTTCCCATGAGTGGTAGACCGCAAGGACGTTCCAGGAGGTTTCGATCAGTTCTTTTATCATTTCCCGTTTTCCGGTCATAAAGCTCCTCTCCAGTGAGGGCAGAATGACCAGAAAAATAGAGACAATGAACAAGAGAAGGGTGAGCAGCGCAGGGAGGGCGATGCGGATGGAAATAGCTCGCGAAAGCTGTTTCATCCCTTTGTTTTCCATGGATCAAGTCCCTCCAAGCTGCTGCAATGCAATGCTAACAGGTGAGTTTTTCGAATGGTCGCTCCTCTTTCTTAGTATGTATCACCCCGGGAAGATAATCAATGGAAAGGAGAAAAAGAAATTCACTGGCCGAAGAAAAAGTGCCTATTGGTGAGGTGATATGCGCACTCAATGCAAAATGGTCTTGACAATTACCTGGCAGTTTTGTTTGTATACAGCTGGTTTCAGGTTCCAATTCGGATCAAAAGGGAACTCCGTGGAATTCGGAGACGGGCCCGCCGCTGTAACCGGGGACGAAAACTGTACAGAGCCACTGATGGATACTTTCTGTCGGGAAGGCGCAGTGAGTAGAATGAGCCGGAAGTCAGAAGACCTGCCTGAAATATATATCGTTGTCTTCTCGTGGCATGTGGAGACGCGGTCGATACGTGGAATACCAGGGCATCCCCGGATCAATAGAGTGGTCCGGGGATTTTTTTTTCCGGACGAGCAAGGCAGTTTCAGGCGATAAAAAAGGCTGGATCTGGTTGTGCTGCGTCAGTCAGTCTTTTGATGTATCCTTTCTTTTACTTCGCCCTGTGCATTGCGTTGTTCCCGTTTCCACAGTCCCCTGTCTGGGGCGGAAAGCGTCTGTGGATTATGGTCACTTGCCAATTCGTCTCCCTTGAGATCAGTCAGCACCGGCATCCTTCTTGCCATGTCCGCCGTTTACTGATGGTGTTTGCCGGCACTTTCAGTGCGGTAAGGATACCGTGATCGATTGGGGGGGATTTTTTATGCATACCGCAGGGATTCTCCCTGACTTTCTGAAGCACGGATCATTGTCGCACTGGCGCTGCTTGATAGAGCGCCATCCTTCCCCGGAATATCCCCGGAAACGATCTGCTTCCTCCGCTTTTTGCCACTTTCCCTGGTCGCTCTTGTGCTGAAGCTACACTTTTGTCGATATATGCTCCATTCTCTACATATTTGTTTGCATACAAAGAAAATTCCTCATCCATGCTCAGCCAATGCGTGAGCGAGGGCGCCGCTGTTGTTCGGCCTGTATGGCTGCTGTAGTGGGGGCCATAGCCATTTTCGCCTCCTGGGGAAGAATGAAAAACATATTGGCACAGGATTTGTTTAGAAAACCGGAGTGGTTGCGCCTTTCGTTATTCTTTTTGGGAACAACGAGGGGCAGGTGGCAAGCTCTGGGACGATTGGGGATAATGACCCCAATCCGGACGCGTTCAAGAACGGTACCGGGGCAAAGCGGTAATGGGCTGCCACATGCGGCGGCAATGTGCCGTTGCGGGACGGTTCTGCAGCGTGGTGCATTGACGATTTTCGTTCCATGGGCAGTTTCTCTCCCAACAGGCGAGGGGGAAAACACAGATGCTGCGCTGTCGATGGATACAGTTAGGAGGCAGGGATCGTGACAGGAAAGGCTGTTGAATCGGTAAAAGCTCTTCAGCGGATAATGGGATGGGAAAGCACCTCCTCTGCTGCCATTGATCTGCTGCGAATGCTTGAGGTGACCGGCTCCATTAACAGTGCAGCCAAGGCAAAGGGTATCAGCTACAAGTCAGCGTGGAGAAAACTGGATCAGCTGAACAATCTCGTTCCCTACCCATTAGTGGAGAAGCAGACTGGCGGCAGCGGCGGCGGGGGAACGGTCCTCACGGCTGAAGGGCGTCAATTGCTTCGCCAGGTTGAAATGCTGGAGCAGAAGTTACATCAATTTGTAACAACTTGCTCCAAAGGACCGGAAGAGGCGCTCAGTGCCATAACAACCCTCCGGAGGCTGGAGATGCAGCTCAGTGCACGTAATGTATGGGGTGGACAGGTGGAAAGTATCGAACAGGGAGCGGTGAATAGTGTGGTGACCGTTCAGCTGGGAGGTGGTGATGGTATCCGCGCCACCATAACCGACACTTCGGTCAGGCGGTTGGATCTTGCGCCGGGAAAAGCGGTGATGGCCATCGTCAAGGCTTCCTGTGTCCTTTTGGCAACGCACATCAACCCGCAACATATTTCGGCCCGTAACATACTTACCGGTACGATCACAGCCCTCCTTTCCGGAACCGTAAACGACGAAGTCACCCTTGAATTGTCGGGGGGGAGTACTGTCACCGCTATTGTCACCTCCGCCAGTGTCACCCATCTCGGGCTGCAGGAGGGCGATCAGGTCTCCGCCGTTATCAAGGCCTCCGATGTACTGTTGGCCCTTGGGTGAGACGGTCCCTGCATCCGTGGCGGTTTTGGAGCATACGGTTGGCACCATGTCGAAATGGTGCGTTTTACACTGCTGGTCGCTGTGCTGCAGCGGCGGGATCAGCGAACAATGAAAACCATATAACTTTTACGATAAGGAGGAAAACAAATGAATACAGGCAAGATACTGGTGCTGGCAGCACTGCTGTGGTGCCAGTGGTGTACGGCTGGTCGGTCTGAGACCCTGTACCTGGCTGTGGCGGCAAGCATGACCGATGCGCTCAAGGAGGTGATTACAGTGTACAGGCAGGAGCACCCGAAAACGACTATTCTGCCCAATTTTGCCTCCTCCGGTGCACTTGCCAAGCAGATAGACCAGGGTGCCCCGGCCGATCTCTACATATCGGCCAACCCGAAATGGATGCGGTTTTTGGCAGAAAGAAAAATGATAGCAGACTCAACGGAAAGAATCTTTGCCTTCAATACCCTGGTTTTTGTTGGCGGACCGGCGACGACAATTGCCTCGATAGAGGAGTTGGCTGAACTGGAAAAGATCGGTATCGGTGCCCCGCAAAGCGTACCGGCCGGTCAGTATGCCAAACAGGCGATGGAACATGCCGGTATTTATAGGCATCTTCAACAAGCCCGCAAACTGGTTATGGCCAAAGATGTACGGCAGGCACTGTTGTATGCCGATCGAGGAGAGGTGGACGGAGCGTTTGTCTACCGGACAGATGCATTACTCGCCCGCAAGGCAACCATTCGATTTACTGTCCCCGCCTCGCACTACAGCAGGGTGTCCTATCCCCTCGCCCTGACCGTCAGCGGTGCCGAGAAGCCGGAGGCTGCAACGCTGTATCGCTTCATGGTAAGTGAAAAGGCCATGAATATTCTCGAAAAATACGGCTTTGAGCCGGCAAGGTAACGGCAAATGATTGGTGAATGAAAGCGAGGTGACCATGATTTCTCTCACTCCAGACGACATGACCGCTATCCGCCTTTCCCTGCAGGTGGCCGCCAGCGCAACCATTATTGCCGTGCCGCTGGGGTATGCCGCAGCCTACCTGCTCGCCTTCAGCTCCATACGGGGGAAGAGCTTGATAGAGGGCGTGATCAACCTGCCCCTGGTACTGCCACCGGTGGTTATCGGCTACCTGCTGTTGCTTGCCTTGGGTAAAAACGGTATTTTTGGCGCATTGCTCGACCGGCTCGGTGTGCAGGTGATCTTCACCCTCAAGGGGGCAATCATTGCGTCCGCCGTAGTCGGCTTCCCGTTACTGGTACGATCCATCCGCATCGGCATGGAGAGTATCGATCAGCGATATATGCAGGCGTCAAGAACCCTTGGCGCCGGTTGGTGGGACACCCTGTTCAGCATTACCATTCCCCTGACGTACAGGGCGACCCTTGCCGGTATGACCCTGATGTTTGCGCGCAGCTTGGGAGAATTCGGAGCCACCATCATCCTTGCCGGCAATATTCCGGGAGTCACCCAGACCATTCCGCTGGCCATCTACCAGTATACGAGTACACCGGGAGGAGATGCAATGGCCCTGAATCTGTGTATGGTCTCCATCGGGCTCTCCTTTGCGGTGCTGCTGGTCAGCGAGGCCTCCGGCCGTGCAATATCCAGGAGGTAACCATGCTGCTTGAAGTTGATCTGTGTAAGCGGTTTCCCGGGTTCGACAGCTGGGTGAAGTTTTCCCTCACCTGCTCAAAGTGTGGGGTTTTTGGACCATCGGGCAGTGGCAAGTCGACCCTGATGAATATGCTTTCCGGTCTGCTTGCTCCTGACAGCGGGTATATCAGGCTCAATGGAAAACACCTGTTTGACAGTGACAAAAACATTAACCTGCCGCCGGAGAAACGAAAGATCGGTGTGGTCTTCCAGCAGGGTCACCTCTTTCCTCATATGAGTGTGGAGAAAAATCTCCTGTACGGGCGAAACAGAAGAGCCGTTAATGAACGTAAGATTGATCCCGAGCAGTTGATAGCAGTCCTCCAGCTGGAACGATTGCTTGACCGCCGGATATCCAAACTATCGGGAGGGGAGAAACAACGGGTTGCCCTTGGCAGGACTATTCTTGCCTGTCCGGAGCTGATCTTGATGGATGAGCCGCTAACCGGTTTAGACGGGCGCTTGAAATACCAGATCATGCCTCACCTCTCACGGGTATTTCAGGAATTTTCCATACCTATGCTCTTTATCAGTCATAGCCTCCAGGAGATGCGGATGATGACCGAAGAGGTCCTGGTTATGGAACAGGGCGTGATAGACCGGCAGCTCTCCAGTGAACAATTGGCCCGCTCGACCCTCGGTTCAGGCGGGAGAGGATACACAAACCTGCTGCAGCTTGAGGAGCCCAGAGATCTGGGTGACCTGCTCAGTTACCGCTGGGGCACCCTTGACCTCATGCTGGTAAAAACTCGCAACCCCCGAGGGGGGAGATTCTCTCTCAATGGACGCGATATCCTGTTGTTTAAGCAGCATCCCGAGGCTGCCAGCGCCAGAAATATGCTCTCCTGCACGGTTCGAGGGACCTATCAGACGGAGTGGCTGGTAGGAGTGGAACTCGATTGTCAGGGGAATCGTTTAATCGCGGAGATTGTACCTCAATCGGTCGAGGAGCTCGGTATCAGACCCGGCGCGGAGGTGGTTGCCGTGATTAAAGCCTCTGCTATTGAGCAGCTCTACTGACAGGTTGAGTATTTCGGGAAAGGGCTGGTTGCCCATCTTCCAGCACATAGAGAGAGGGAAGAGGAAAAAGAATCGTCTGCCGGCGGATAGATAACCCAGCCGATGCATCGTGGACTCCGTACCGCGTGTGATGTCGGCTTGATCCGCAACCAGGTGGAGAAAAACGTTACCTGCTGTAACGTTACCAGCATGTTACCGTAGGTGAAGGAACACTGCCCTACAGGTTCACGGAGGAAAAAAATAATATTTTCAAGCGGTCACGATTTTTTAGTTTTTGGCGCAAATTTTGAAAAAGAAGGGTGTCGTCACTTAATGCAACCAGCATGAGACCATGCTTTGCACTTCAGGAGGATACCATGTGGAACATACTGATGCGCTTGAATAAGAACCTGGTGTATGCCATTCCGACTTTAATGGTGGCCGGGGTGGTTTTTGGCTCCCTGGTGGACCGGTCCGGGGTAATTCGGCTGAAGCTGCTGATCATCCCTTTGACCTTTCTCATGGTATACCCCATGATGGTCACCCTGAACATCAAGCATCTCAAGCAGGGATTGCAGCCCAAAATACAGGGAAGCGCCATGTTGATTAATTTTGCCATTATTCCCTTTGTCGCCTACGGTCTGGGCAGGCTGTTTTTTGCCGACCAGCCGTATATGGCCCTCGGCCTCCTGTTGGCCTCACTGCTGCCCACCAGCGGCATGACTATTTCCTGGACAGGGTTTGCCAAAGGAAACATGGGCGCTGCCATCAACATGACCGTGCTCGGGCTCACCATTGGTTCCATGGCAACACCGTTGTATGTCAACTGGTTGCTTGGCGCAACGGTAGAGGTGGATTTTGCCCGGGTAATGCAGCAGATCGTGGTCATTGTTTTCCTGCCCATGGCCCTGGGGTTCGTAACCAGACAGTATTTAATGAAAAATTATGGCATGGATGTGTTCAAGGCACGCATTGCTCCTCGCTTTCCTGCCCTGTCAACCATCGGGGTCCTGGGCATCGTCTTTGTCGCTATGGCACTGAAGGCGAAAACCATCCTTGCCGATCCCGGTCAGCTGGCGATGATTTTTATCCCCTTACTGCTGCTCTACCTCTTTAATTTCACCCTTTCCACCCTTGCCGGACGGGGATTGTTCAATCGTGGGGATGGTATCGCCCTGGTCTACGGCACGGTGATGAGAAACCTCTCAATCGCCCTGGCCATAGCAATCAATGCCTTTGGTGAAGCTGGCGCGGACGCAGCCCTGGTCATTGCCCTGGCCTATATTATCCAGGTGCAGTCTGCGGCTTGGTACGTACGATTTACTGATTACTTCTTTGGACCGATGGCTGCCCCTCAGCAGGCAAAGGTGAGCTGATCAGGTAAGGCTCTACTGGAAGGAGAGGGAATACGAGGCTGGACAGGGCAGGGCAGGATCTTTACAGGATACGCCAGGAATCAGGGTTCTTTTTGTTCTGGACGATATGTCTCTCCTGGGTACAGATATCCCGCACCCGATTTTCCTCTATGCCTGTGCCTGAGGCGATGGCCCCAGTGGAGCGAAAAGCATATTTGGACTCCCGTATAAAGGCGATGATCCTGCGGGCATCCCTGCGAAAAGCATACTGGCTCTGCACCCAAGGCAGGACCAGGGTAACGGTAACGAGCACAATACAGATAAACAACACTTCCTGGTAGTCTGCGAACATATACTAGGCTCCTTGAGGAGAAAGAGACACGCTCAAGGGCGCATTGTAGTTGGTTGTCGGCTTTTGTCCATCAGTTTCTGCATCCCTGGCGGAGCTGCGCTTGCTCCTTTCTTTTCCCAGTAGCTCCGCTGCCTTTCTTTGCACCGCCGCGTTTCCATGATGCCCACGGGATTTCGCGCGGACCCTCCCTCTACGCAACCCCACATCCCATTGACGGATTGGTTCTCTTGTTTATTACTTATAGGGAACAGGCCGGGCGATTACCCTGTCGGTGAAAACCATGGGCAACAGCCGGTGGAACTGTGAGATGGCTAGGGAGGAGATCGTGCAGCCGGTTGAAGAACATCAGGAACCTGGGTATGTTGATGCCCACCTCCATCTGCAGGATCGTCGTTTGAGCGATCAGCTGGCATCGGTTGCCGCCAGGGCCGCCAAGCGGGGAGTAATACGGCTTTTCTGCAATGCAACCCACGAGGAGGACTGGTTTGCAGTACTGGAGGTGCAGCAGCGAGTGTCAGGGGTAGTGCCCTTTATTGGGGTACATCCCTGGTTTGCCGAGATGGTGAGCGCTGGTTGGGGTGAACGTTTGCAGGAGTTACTGGCACACAACAGCTGCGGTGTAGGTGAGGTTGGATTGGATAAAAAATGCCGGGTTGGGGTTGAACAGCAAATCAACGTTTTCACCCTCCAGGTTGAACTGGCCCTGGAATTCAGGCGTCCGCTGGTCATCCATTGCGTAAAGAGCTGGGACAACCTCTTCTCTGTGCTTGAGCCAAGGTATAAAAAACAGGATGCACCGCCGCTGATGCTCCATTCCTTTGTCGGTTCCATGGAGGTCATGGAGCGCCTGATGCGTCTGGGGGCCTATGTTTCGTTTTCCACCGGGCTGCAGCAGCCTGGGCAGGAAAAGCTGCGCAGGGTTTTCCAACAGGTACCATTAGAGCGTATACTGCTGGAAACCGATGCCCCGAACAGGGCAACAGGAGCGCATGACCAGGGATGCGCAGCGCGATCAAGTGAACCCATGGACGTTGCTGATCTCTACACTGAGGCGGCACAATTAAAAAATATAGATATCAGCGTGGTGAAAAGCGTTGTCTGGAACAATGGAAAGGTTTTTACGGACGCGGCAGCTGCTGGGCGATGAAGGGTTTGGGCGTCTCCAGAGCGCAGTGGTTACCGTGATCGGACTTGGTGCCGTTGGCGGCTATGTGGTCGAAGGGCTGGCCAGGGCAGGGGTGGGCAACCTGCGTCTGTATGATTTTGACACGATTCAACCCAGTAACATCAACCGACAGATCCTGGCTCTGGAGTCGACGCTGCAGCGGCCAAAAGCTGCAGTCGCCGCAGATCGGGTGCGCGGTATCAACCCTTCCTGTCGGGTGGATTCCCAGGTGGTTTTTGCCGATGAGCACACAATGGACGATATCCTCACCCCGGCACCCGATCTGGTGGTGGACGCTATCGACAGCCTAAATCCAAAAATCCAGCTGATTGCCGCAGTCCGTGAACGAGGAATTCCTTTGCTCTCCTCCATGGGGGCTGCCCTGCGCACAGATCCCGGTCAGGTCCATGTGGGAGACATCAGTGAAACCCGTGGCTGTCCCCTGGCCAAAAGAGTGCGCAAGCGATTGCGACGTATAGGGATCGAGCAGGGAGTTCGATGTGTCTACTCTACAGAGCAGGTCACTTTTTCCTATGGTGATCCTACCCGGGAAATCGGCACGTCTGCTGCCAACGGCTATGAGCATCGTGGCCGTCCGCGGGTGGTGCTGGGCAGTCTCCCCACCCTGACCGGCATTTTTGGTCTGACCCTGGCCAACGAGGCCATTCTTCACCTGATCAATCTTCCAGCACGATCGTAGCATGCAATCCGTGGCCGGTGACAGGCTTCGTGAACCGACCGGCCTGGATTGTGCACGAAAAGCCTATGCTCAGCCCTTCGTTGCAGAGAGCATGGGTTTCTTTCCATGAAAAAATTAAATGGTTATTGAAACGCAAACTCCCTGACAAAAGGAAGAACAGACTGCAGGAGAAGAACAACTGCCATGACCACCAGTAACCAGCGCAGCCACCGTATATACACCGACTCGTCCACTTGGATAAAGTGGTAAGCCGGCTTGCACCTGCCGATGCAGTATAGCCACCACGAGAGCGGTTTTCTGCGATGTGGACCGCCGTAATGACCCCATGACGTTTTCCGGCAAGTAGCGGGGCTGCCCCTTTACCAAAGCCTGAACCAGTTCCAGTATCTCCGTATTCAGGCTGAATGACAAAGAAAACTACAGCGCTTTCACCAGTATCTGACGTGATATTTTCGGAGTAACATCACCGTGTTCGGAAAGCTTGACCATTCCATGTTTTTCAAGAGATGCGACAATTTTGTCGATGTCATGTTCTTTGATATCATAGTCAGCTAAACGAGTGGGAATGGATAGGCTATGGAAGAACTCTTCTGTTTTGGCAATAGCCGCATCGATCTTTTCATCGTCGCTCCCTTCTCTTATCCCCCAGACACGCTCTGCATATTGCAACAGTTTTTCCTTTTTCTGTTCCTTACGGACTTTCCAGACCGCGGGCTGGACAACGGCCAGTGTCTTAGCGTGATCCACACCAAAGAGGGCGGTTATTTCATGCCCAATCATATGTGTGTTCCAGTCTTGGGGAACGCCGGCACCGATCAGACCGTTTAACGCCATGGTAGCGCACCAGACCAGATTGGCCCTGGCATGGTAATCTTCGGGGTTTTCAACAGTCTGTTTACCTACTTCTATCAGTGTTTGCAGAATACCTTCTGCGGTTCTGTCCTGGAAGCGGGCATCTACCGGAAAGGTGATGTACTGTTCCACCGTGTGAATGAAGGTGTCCACTACACCGTTTGCAACCTGGGTTGCCGGGAGGGTGAACGTGAGGGTTGGATCAAGGATCGAAAACTGGGGAAACGCGTTGAGGCTGAATACCGGCAATTTATCTTCCCCGTCACTGATCACGGCACCATTGTTCATTTCCGATCCTGTTGCAGGAAGTGTCATTACGGTACCGAGGGGAATGGCTCCTTCAACTGGTACCGGATTGAAACCGAAATTCATCAGCTCCCTCTCCTTGCCAGCATACTCATCGGCCACCGAAGCCACTGCGATGAACTTGGTTCCGTCCATGACCGAACCTCCGCCCACAGCCAGGAGGAAATCAACCTTTTCCCTGCGTACGATTTCCACTGCTCCCATGAGGGTGGCGAATTGCGGATTAGCTGTAATTCCCCCAAATTCAAGAATTTCACGAGAAGATTTACCAAGTTCTTTTTTCACCGTATCCAAAAGCCCACTCCTCTGCACGCTGCCGCCACCATAGGTGATAAGCACTTTTGCTTTGCCCGGCACCAGACTATCCAGCTGTTGGAGTTGATCCTTTCCGAATACGATTTTGGTGGGATTATAAAATTCAAAATTAAGCATTATGTTCGTCCTTATGTTTGGTTGTTCGTTCATTCCTCACAGGTGTCTCTGCGTACTGTTTACTGTAGTGCGGAAATTGGAAAAGAGAATACACAATCCTTGCAACTATCTGCCTATTTCTACTTTCCATACCTTGCTTTTACTGGATGTGTGATAGAGAGTGGATAAATCACCCACACATTGAAAGAGGTCTGCAGTGCGACGTATTGTTAAAGTAGTTGAGAAATTGGCTCGCAAAGAAGGATACAATGACACGGAACTGGACGGGGTTATTGTATTTAAAGCCAGTGAAGCAAGAGGAAGGGAACCTCTTTTCCACGAACAAAAGATCATTTTTGTTGTTCAAGGTTCGAAAAGGGTCTACCTGGGAGATGCCATCTACGAGTATAATCCGCAGAATTACCTGGTGTTGAGTGTGCCTATTCCTGCCGAATGTGAAACATTTGCAGAAAAAGACAAACCGCTGCTTGCTATTGGCGTCGATATCGACACGCTCTTTTTGAATCAGATCGTACACATGATGGATGAGTATGGTGATCGTCCCGCCCCAAAATCTGAATCGGTTCAGGGAGGACTTTTCTTGGGTGAAATGAGTGACACGATTGAGGACGTTCTTTTCAGGTTGGTCACGTTACTGCAATCACCGCTTGAAAGCGGCCTCCTCGGAGAAGGTATCATAAAGGAACTGTTACTCAGAGTTCTCCAGCAGGAGAACAGCGACATTCTCCACGCCTTGACCGTAAAGAACACGAACCTCTCCAGGATCGATAAAGCGCTTAAACATATCCACGCTAATTTCACCCAGACCATGGACGTGGATGAGCTTTCCTCTCTGGTCAACATGAGCCCTTCCGCATTTCATCGTGCGTTCAACGACGTTACGGCAACCTCTCCAATCCAGTATATAAAGAAAATGCGACTCACCAGGGCACGAGAGCTAATGATTGATAGACGGCTCAGGGTGAATGAGGCGGCAATAGAGGTCGGCTATGAAAGCCCAACCCAGTTTAGTCGTGAATTCAAGCGATATTATGGAAGCAGTCCAAGTGAGTATGTAAAAATGTGAACATATGTAAACATATACGAGAATTTTGAGGATCAATCTTTAATAGACTGTATCAACAACATGCGAGGACATCATCAGGAAGTTGTGCGGTATTGCCGTTTAACCTGGGGTTCCATTAATTTCCATTATATGCATGGCGCATCTCCTTGAGCTTACCTCAGCATACGATGAGTGGGTGTTGAAAAAATATTGCCGGCTACCTACTGGTAGGCTGATATGTGCGGTTTGTTTGATTAGTTTCCACGCTCAGAGTTAAGGGATTGTGCCCGTGAAGGGCATATGTATAGAGCTATTCTGCCATCTGGAAGGGAGAGCGGCTTTGTGCGAATAAACACCAAAGAGGAACGTATGGAATCCGCAAACAACCAAGGCATGGTAACACCTGATCAGACACGAGATGAAATAAAAAAGATTTTGGATTGGTGCCCAACTTGCTCCATGAAATGGCGAAAAGGCCTGCTGCACCACTTGTTTATACAAAACAGAAGCGATAATGAAAAACGCGTATCTTGATCAAAGAGAACAGCACGTGGTTCAACTGACGGTCTCGTTGTTTAATGATTGTCAATACTGTTCCAGCATGCATTCGAAATTTTCAAAAGAGGCGCCAGTTCTTGAAGCATAGTTCCTTGGATTGAGAGGCTGTCGAGACTCTTTTCAATGGCTTGAGCGAGTTGTGAAGAAAATAACATGCTATTCATCCAGAGGAGCACAGCAGCTCGGCGTTACCATAGATTTTGTATAGCTGCTCATGGTGGGATACCTGGTTTCCTGGCTGTTTCGGGGTGTTGAGGAAATCACCTCAGCCAAAGGATCGGAAGGGTGAGCGCATCAGCAGCGTGAACCCTGCAGACCTGCGATAACCGAACTGTAGTGTAGGAAGAATAATAGGTGGAGCAGAACCCTGAAAATCGGATACACTGCATACAGCGCCCCTCATCATCACCGTTGACCAGGAAAACGTGATGAACTCCAGGCATTGCAGAGGTTGTTCGGCAGGCAGTCTCTGTTATATGGTATGTGGAATACTCGACTGACTGCTCAAGAGCTGCAAGGAGAGTGGTCTAAACAGAGGAAACAGCCGGTGCCTGAAATGAAACAGAGAGGATGATCTTGAAGCACTCTTTTAACCATATGCTGCTTCCACTGCTGATTGCGGTCACCATTGGCGCCCTGGCCGGCTTTGCTGCAGTGGCTTTTCGCTGGTTGATTGGGTGGGAACAAGGCCTGTTGTGGCCAGCCGGTGGTGATTTTCTCCACCAGTACACCAGTGCACCGTGGTGGCTGAGAGTGGGTATTCCCGCCGGAGCTGGACTTTTCCTGGGCCCGTTGCTCATGTATGTCGCACCCGAAGCACGGGGTACCGGCGTGCCGGAAGTAATGGTGGCAATTAACCAGCACGATGGTATTATCCGTCATCGCATAACCGTCCTGAAAAGTCTGGTCACGTCGGCCTTTATTGCCGCAGGCAATTCCATCGGCCGGGAAGGTCCGACCGTGCAGATCGGGGCCTCCATCGGTTCATCGATAACTCAGCTTTTCGGTATGGGGCCAGAACAGCGGAAGCTGGCTTTAGCCTGCGGGGCGGCAGCAGGGATTGCCTCTATTTTTCAGGCACCCATTGCCGGAACGATGTTTGCCGTAGAAATTCTCTTGTTCGATCTGGAGGTGGGTTCTCTTTCCTCCATTGTTATTGCCGCGGTTACCGGCACCGTTGTTTCCAGGTTTTTCTGGGACAGGGAAACACTCTTTGAGATCCCTTTCTTTTCTATGGATCATCCGGTTGAGCTTGTTTTCTACTTCGGTCTTGGTATAGCAGCCGGTTTTATCAGCCTGCTGTTTCTTTGGGCTATCTCCAAGACCAGCCAAGTGTGGGAAAAACTGCGCGTTCCTCTGTGGTTGACGCCGTGCATCGGCGGTTTTATCGCAGGATGCATCGGTCTACTGGTTCCGGAAGCCCTTGGTCTGGGCAATGCAACCATGCTCCGGTCCTTGGATGGGTCCCTCCTGTTGTCCGCCGTGTTGATTTTTCTTCCGGCCAAAATGATCTGTACTGCGGTCTGTGTCGGCTCCGGCATGAGTGGTGGAATATTTGCACCTTCACTTTTCCAGGGAGCGATGCTTGGCTCTCTATTCGGGCACCTGGCGTCCTTTGTTCTGCCCCATGGGTCGCTTTCACCGAGCCATTTTGCCTTGGTAGGCATGGGAGCTGTGGTGGCCGGAACAACCCTGGCCCCGATTACCGCAATCATGACCATTTTTGAACTTACCTATAATTATGAAGTTGTTCTCCCGTTGATGACAGCCTGTATACCGGCAATTATCGTGGTCCGTCTGCTGCATGGCTATTCCATCTATGAAACCTCCTTGCTGAACAGGGGAATCCGGATTGTTCGCGGTCATGATGTCAATCGCCTGCGCGCCATCAGAATCAGTGATACCATGATCAGGGAATTTGAGACGATTCGAGCCGATATGCCACTACAGGATCTGATGGATCTGGTTTTAACCAGTTCCTTTCCCCATTTTGTTGTTCTGGACGCTGAAGACCGGTTGGCAGGAGTACTCAGTCTCCGGGATGTCCGTGCCGTGCTTCTTGCTGACAGTCCGGAACAGGAATGTATGGTTGCCGCTGATCTGATGAGTAAAAAGGTGGTGACGGTCAGCGAGGAACAAAACCTTGAGGATGCCTTTCACATCTTTTCCAGTAAAAGTTTTTCCTTTCTGCCAGTGGTTGCACGGGATGCGCCGGAGAGGGTGGTCGGCTACCTGAAAGAAGGCGATCTGCTGAACACTTATGATCAGTATATCTTAAGCCAACAGGTCAAGCCCTCGGCCAGGTGGATTTGCAATTTACCGAAGTGACTGTTCATCACGAAGAGCTGGACCAAGAAAGAGGCTTGATCTGTAGGAAAGCATTCCATGAACATGCTTCCTTGATGTCCCCTCTCCAGGCATCATGAGCAGTGTAGAGCCTGCGTGTTGCACATTGCCTGCTCTTGAGAGAGCAAACCGTACGTGGAAGGAGAAGGAAGAATCAACAGGTTGTCACTGCTGCGGGTTTGACCAAGTGACCTGTTTACGATGAATGGCTATGCCTCCAGCAAGTAGGGTATCGATGTTCCGCAATGTTGAGAAGATGCCGCGACCAATGGCGCGTATTTACATGTTGTTCACAGGGGCAATGGTCTGCTTGTTTTTGGTCTATTATTTTTTTGGATTCAAGCCACTTGCCACCCATTTGTTCGATATCCATAAAGAACGCATCGTATTTGACCTGGATCGAGTCGGCTGGACGTTTAATGCGGTCGTTGAGCGGCATTTGCAACTTGCGATGCAAACTGCCAGTAGAACAGCCATTCGAAAAAAGCAGATTGCCTATCTAGAAAAGCAGATATCGAAAGATGAACTGTTGCTTTTCAGTACAGCAAAATTAGCCGATGCAATCCATGCCAATGAGGAGATGCTCGGCATTGCTCGGTATGACTCGTCTGGAAATTTTCTGTTTCATGTTGGTGAGCAAATTTCCACTTCAGTTGTTCAGAGCTGCGTGCAGCGGGATGTGTCCACGGATCAACCGGTTGTTCCATTGGCTATTGATGTCCAGGGGCAGACATTTTTGTATTGTTCGGCCATTCTCGATCAGGATTATGGGATGGTTGGGATCGATGTGTTGATGATGAGCGATTGGAGTGTGCGAGATGTCATCAACGAACATGCCGGTCCAATGACTGTCTATGCGCTTGCCTCGGCCGCAGGAGAGATACTCTACTGGCCGGCCTCGCTCCGTGCTTCGACTTCGCTCGATGCGCTGAAAAACTTTCTGGTGAAAAAAGAAGCGAACGGTTCGTTTATCATCAGTCAGGTTGACCTTCCTCATTTCGATCTTGAACTCTATTCCATTGTGAATGAAAAAATTTTTAGCGCTCCTATCCATGGGCAATTTGCTGCATTACTCTCGGTGCTCGTTGTCATATCCATCGTCATTGTTGTACTCAGCATTATTATCACCCGGCCTGTTGTGCGATCTCTGCTTGAAGAACAGCGGATGCGTGATCTTTCCAGAAGAGATTTGCTGACCGGGCTATACAACAGAAGAGCGCTCAACGATTATTTTGCCAGTGAAGTTGCCCGTTCCAGGCGATATGGACATTCCCTTGCTGTGGTGATGTTTGACATTGATCACTTCAAAAAGGTAAACGACACGTATGGACATTCTGTCGGTGATGAAGTCATCCAAGAGATAGGCAACTACTGCACGACGATTTCAAGGCACAATGATTTCTGGGTCCGTTATGGCGGGGAGGAGTTTCTTGGTGTCCTACCTGAGACTGACGGAGAGGCTGTGGCTATATATGCCGAGCGTCTGCGATCAGGCTTGGAACAGATAACCATTGAAACCAGACAAGGTGCGGTTTCCATAACGGTTAGCGGCGGATTTGCCTCCTTTAACCTGGCTGATAATCAGCAACTAGAGGCCAGGGAAATGATTGATGGTGTTGACCAGGCACTTTACCAGGCTAAGCGCCGTGGGCGAAACAGGATGGTACGGTACGAACCTCGCCACGATGGGTGAGACCGGGATTGAAGAGATATCAGCTGTACACCTTCCCTCAAGCAACAAGGGAGCAGGAATCAGAGTCAGGAGAAGTTGCATGGGCTCTGCTTCGCCTACTCGTATCTCCGCATGGCCCAACAACATTCATCGGCTGCGGTTAACGCATGAGCGACGAGGACCGCATTGCTGACGGGATGGGAGGTGTTTGTTGAACGATGGGGTTTGGGGTCCACAGGACAGCGTTCATTGCTCAGGTGTAGTCTTATTCATATTAAACGGTAGACTGGCATTTCAACACCGATAAAACAAAGGGATGAGCGCTTCACCGAGCTTGGGGAGCAGAATGAGGTATGTCTCCCAACCATTTGTTCCGAGATTCCGCGCCCTTTTTTCGCTATTTCTTAAACAAGAGCGTAAAACGGCTGCCGCCCAATGATGATTCGCTAACGTTGACCGATCCCCGGTGTAGAGTCATTATCTGTTTGACGATGGACAGCCCAAGGCCGTATCCTCCCAGGTCCCGGCTCCGGCTTGCATCAAGACGGGTAAAGACCTCAAATACCTGCTCGCGATCCTCAGGCGCTATTCCAGGTCCATCATCATCAACGTGAATAGCTACCTCCGTTTTGTTCCACTGCGCTGTTACCATGACTTGGCCATGACCATATTTTGCGGCGTTGCGTACAAGGTTACCCAAAGCCCGGTACAGTAATGCGGGGTCGGCGCAAAGTGTTTCCTGTGCGTGGTTTGACCTTTCATTCAGCCAGAGTTCTGCCTCGATCTCGCCTGCAAGTTCGGTTATTTTTTGTTCGAGCCAGGTGGTCAGTTCAATATCCTCCGCTTGGAGTTCAATCGTGCCGGTGTCGAATCTGGCAAAGGTGAGTAGTTCACTCACCAGCGTATCCATCTCGCCGAGGTCTCTATATATTCCTTGAGTAAATCGTTTTTTTTCGCTTTCGTCCTCTGCCTTTGTCAGCATCTCCATACCAAGGCGCATGCGGAAAAGAGGCGTGCGTAACTCATGGGAGACCGCGTTGGTCAAAGACTTATGTGAAGTGATCAAGTATTGAATTTGATCGGCCATCCGATTGAAGGTATCTGCCAGTGGGGCTAAAGGAGAACGGCGCGGAACACTGACGCGTGCAGTCAGATCGCCTTCCCCGAAATCTGCGGTGCTACGATTAATTTTTTTGATCTGACGCCAGAAGGGAACAGTCCAGAAAAAAACCACACAGCTGACCAAAAGTAGTACTGTACCCCAAACCAAAATGTCAGCTGATCGTCCAACACCGGGAGAGGGAAAAGGACCCATGACCAGTACCTGGTCTGATTGACCGATGCGTCGCCAGAACTGATCATAGCGGTTCCCTACGAGAATTTTTCCTTTCCGTAACTCTTGATATTCTTCCGAGGTGGCGGAAAACGATTCCAGGGGAACAATTTCTAGTGGATAGCCAAATTGTGACTCGAGTTCAGTCAGCCGAATGGTCCATTCATTCTTGGGGTATTGGCCCAGGTGGCTAGATACTAAGAAATAGGATCCTTTGGTTAGTTCCTGATAATATGTGATAAAATCTTTTCTAAATGGAGCAGCGGCCAATAATTCGACCATTGGTATGGCAACAAACCGAGCCAGCAGAACAATAACGATGACCAATAGGTAATAATTAAAAAAGAGCCTTCTCATGGCGTAATGTCCTGCCATGCATCACCGATAAAAAGGTAGCCCTGACGCCATATAATCTTTATACGTTTTGGCCGGGATGGGTCAATTTCAAGCTTTTTCCTTAACCGCAGTATGTTTACGTCGACAAAACGGTCAAGTCCGTCATAGGGGATGCCCCGTAATTCGCGGGAAATTTGGTGACGGTCAAGCACAACCCCGGAATTTTTTGCGAGGAGAAGGAGCAGGTCAAACTCAGAGGTCCCAAGCTTGACCTCCTTGCCGCGAAGGGTAACCGTATGAGAGGCGGTGCAGATTGTGAGGTCGCCGAAAATATGTTTTTCTGCAGAGTTGGCATTCTGGCTGCTAATATCACTTTTGGGCGCATGATTGAACCGCCTGAGCAAAGCGCGAATTCGGGCCAATAATAC
This sequence comes from Desulfogranum aggregans, assembly GCF_055398265.1. Taxonomy (NCBI): domain Bacteria; kingdom Pseudomonadati; phylum Thermodesulfobacteriota; class Desulfobulbia; order Desulfobulbales; family Desulfobulbaceae; genus Desulfogranum; species Desulfogranum aggregans. The sequence goes on from NZ_AP042447.1 coordinate 3,373,885, forward strand.
CCTCGGCTCGATTGGTTTTTTGACATAATCATCAGCGCCCATTTCCAGGCCTGCCACCTGATCCATGTCATCTTCGCGGGCGGTCAGGATCAAAATGGGACCCGAATAGGTTGGCCGCACACATTGGCACACACTAAGGCCATCTTTGCCGGGCAGCATCAGGTCCAGGAGCAGCAAGTCTGGCTTTTCTAAAAGCACCCTCTCGGGCGCGGCATCTCCGCGAGCCTCAATAAGCACTTCGAAATCATGACCCTGCAGGTACTCCGCCATCAGTCCAGCCAGATACTTATCGTCCTCGACCAGCAATATGCGAGTTTTGGGCTCCATGTAATTACCTTGTGAGACTGGTACCTTATCACTTCATGATACCTTTTTTTGAAAAGAAAAAAGCGTTCTGGCTCCATTGCAACAGTTTGTAACAAAAAAAAACAAATGCCAAACAGTTTCACCGCCTAAGGTGAGTTACCATCGCGCCTCAGAGATTGCGAGTGAGCTCGCTTCTCTTTGTAGCATTGCATTGAATAGAATAACACACACAAATGAGGTTAATAGTATGAAATTAAATGGATTTGTGGTTGCATTGGTCGCGCTGGTAATCACTTGTGGCACAACCCATGCCGCCAATACATGGAATCTGGAAATGCGTGTTGGTACTGCTTTTCCCCTTGAGGATATGGGTAATCTCAATATACATCAGGGCATTGGCCTAGAGGCAACAGTCGCTTACTGTCTTACAGAGCATGTCGGCCTTTATGCGGGATGGGGATGGCAGCATTTCCCAACAGAAAGTGAGCATGGTCTTGAATCGCTGGATATTGAGGAGACTGGGTACCGTTTCGGCCTGCAGTTCGTGCATCCCATTGCAGGAACCAGTTTGAGTTACCTTATCAGCGTTGGTGGGGTGTTCAATCACATTGAGTTGGAATATTCTGATGACAAGATTGAAGACACAGGCCACGGGTTCGGTGGGGAAATCGGTGCGGGGTTCATTTATCATGTACATGACAACCTGGGGATCAAGGCAGACATCCGCTACCATTACTTACCGAGAGATTTGACGATAGAAGGAACAAACAAAGACTTAAACCTCAATTATCTCACATGCGGCATGAGTTTTTTATGGTCGTTTTAATAGTGACGAAAATACTTCGGTGTCAGAGTGTATTAGGAGGTCAGGCATAGCTTGACTCTAGCGCACCCCCCTGTAAAGAGATGTTGAAGGCCCCGAAAACTCGCCTACCTGTTTCTCTTGCGCTGTTGCTGCTTGAGAAAAGATAAGAAGCAGCCTTTTTTACTCTGAAAGGCTGTCAGCTATTCATTCATGCAGTGGCAAACCGAATTTCACATGAACTTTTTGATTAAAAAGGTAAACAGTTGATATCATGTGTTAAAGTTGAAGAGTACAGCGAACAGTCTGTTTTTCGTTTTCAATCAAAAAGTTCTTCCTTCGGGGCAACGGATTATTTCGCAGGATCTGCATTGCAAACCACTTGTGGTGGTTTACTCCGGCTGCCTGGCTCCTGCCTTGCCCAACGAAAAACGTTATTGACGGGGAATTCCGGATAATATTCAACAGCCATTGGTAAGATTGCCGGGAATGCCGCCATACAGGTGATAGGTCTCTCATTTAGAATGTTATCTGATCATCTCCATTCTATTCGAGCTTGGTTGAGGTTGCAATGCTGGGTAGGCTTTGCGCTTTCAAACTGAAGACCAAAAAAAGTCTGGAAGCAATAAATCGGGCACATTTCAGTGGTACAAGGGTCGATCAGTAAATGGATATTATTTGTCCAACCGCAGGTGCTTGCGTTGCCTTTTTCCGGGGCCTGCGAGGATCTGTTGCTGGCCTTTGTGCAGGTGAAGAGAGGTGTGTTCCCTAATGTTCGACGGCAGACGCCGCCCCTGAACCTTGAGAAGGTCACCGGCAATGGTGTCGGCAACCGTGCTCGGGGCCTGCTGTTTTTTTTCCACCAGAAAGCGAAACAGGTACTCAGCCAGACGCTGGAGCGATATCTGCCAGGTTGCCCGGGTAGCATCATAGAGCCAGGAGGAAAAGGCGGCAAAACCTGAATAGGTATCCGTGTCGAGCCAGAGGAGTTGAACACTCTGCTGGAAGTTGCCGCTGTTGAAGAGCAGATCCCAGTAGCGGGCAAATCGTTTGAATGCCTGCATATCCGCAAAGGGGATGCTGGCGTTGGCCAGCAGTTCGTAAGGAGGGAAGGGCGAGTAGCACATGGAGTACGCCTGATCGTGACGATCGATGGTGGTGCCGGATAATTTTTTCAGCACTCCCAGCTGAATTTCACCGGAGGTCATTGAGACCAGGGTGTTGAGGTTGTCGCCAAAGCCTGTCAATGATTCGCCGGGCAAACCGGCGATCAGGTCCAAGTGGAGGTGCGCACTGGTCTCGTGCTCGAGGAAATGGAGATTTTCCTGGATCCGCTTCATATCCAGGCGGCGATAGATGGTGGCAGCAACCGTCGGATCAAGGGTCTGGATGCCAACCTCGAGCTGCAGGGTGCCGGGGGAAAACCGGCTGAGGGCTTTTTTCAGGACTGGCGGGAAATGGTCGGGAACCACTTCGAAGTGGACCAGGTACGGGGGCTGTCGAGCGAGAAAAAAGTCGAGGATGCGCACCACCCGGTTGATGTCGAGATTAAAGGTCCGGTCAATGAATTTGATGTTCCGGGCACCACGCTGCCAGAGATCATCCAGGGCATTGAGAAAAGGTTCAAGGGGAAAATAACGGACCTGACGATCAATGGAGGAAAGACAAAATTCGCACCTGTAGGGGCATCCACGGGAAGCTTCGACGTAGATAGTGCGTTGGGCGATGTCCGCATCCGTATAATGAGCATAGGGCAGGCAGAGAGTGTCTGGGTCTGCCGGTTGGCAGGAGATATGCTTTGGCGGTGCTGTTCCTCCGCCAAGCACTGTCCTGCACAGCATAAGGAAACTGCGCTCTCCTTCCCCTTCAACCACATAATCGGCCTGTTCCAGGTTGATCCGATAGGGAGGATGGCTGACCTCCGGACCGCCGAGAACGATAATGGTATCAGGGGAGAGCGTGCGAAGCAGGCGTACCAGCTGCTCGACCTGGGCCGCATTCCAGATATAAGTGCCTATGCCGATAATGCGCGGCTGGAGGAGAAGCAGCTGCTCAGCCACATCCGTGAGGCGATCGGCGATGGTGAACTCGATGAGGGTTGTCGAAGTCTGCAATTCATGCAGGTTGGCATAGAGCGAACGAAGCCCGATAGAGGCATGGATATAACGGGCATTGAGCGTGGTTAAAACGATTGGTGGCATCAGTTCAGCAACCGTGAATTGGGGTCGATAAAGGGCAGGGTGCCATGCTGTCGACCCCGATTAGCCTGATCAGCCGTTGGCCAGTATCTGGCGCAATACCTTGTGCAGGATACCACCGTTGTGGAAGTAATCGATCTCCATTCGGTTATCCAGACGAAGGATGACCGGAACCGTGTGTGTCGTTCCATCAGGCCGGATCAGCTCCAATTGAAGGGTGCCGTTGGGGATGAGTTCTTCTTCCAGACCGAGAATGGAGACCTCCTCTGCGCCTGTAAGGTGCAGGCTGACCGCATCGGTGCCCGGTTCAAATTGCAGGGGCAGGACCCCCATGCCGACCAGGTTGGAGCGGTGGATGCGTTCAAAGGAGGAAACAATCACCGCCTTGACGCCCAGCAGCATGGTGCCCTTGGCAGCCCAATCCCTGGAACTGCCGGTACCGTAATCATTGCCGCCGAAAACCACAAGAGGGGTGCCGTTTGCCTGATAGTGCATGGCAGCGTCATAGATAGGCACCTCCAGGCCTTCGGGCATCAGCCGGGTATATCCGCCCTCCCGCTCCACCATGGTGTTACGGATGCGGATATTGCCGAATGTACCACGAATCATAACCTCGTGATTGCCGCGTCGCGAACCAAAGGAGTTGAAATCCTCAGGAGCGATACCCAGGCTCTGCAGATACGTGCCTGCCGGACTGTCGGCAGGAATGGCTCCAGCCGGCGAGATATGATCCGTGGTGATGGTATCGCCGAAGATGGCCAGTATTCTTGCTCGATTGATATTGTGGAGCGGGGGGAGTTCGCTGCTGATCTCCTGGAAAAAGGGCGGTTCCCGGATATAGCCGGACTCCGGGTCCCAGGGAAAGAGGCTGGACTCGTCTCCATCGCCGGCGAGCTGATCCCACCGGGCATCTCCATCAAAGACCGTGGCATAGCTTGCTGTAAACAGAGCAGGGGACACCGCCTCTTGGACGGTTTGCCGAATTTCCTCCCTGGTCGGCCAGATATCCCGCAGGTATACCGGCTTGCCGGAGCTGTCTGTTCCCAGAGGGTCGGATGTCAAGTCGGTGAGTACTGTTCCTGCCAGGGCATAGGCGATCACCATCAGGGGGGATCCCAGGTAATTTGCCTGAATCTGCGGGTGAATCCTCGCCTCAAAGTTGCGGTTACCGCTCAGGACCGCCGCGGTGACAAGCTTTTTGTCCCGGATGGTATCAGCCACCTTTTTATCCAGCGGTCCGCTGTTTCCGATACAGGTGGTGCAGCCATAGCCCACCAGATGAAAACCAAGGGCCTCCAGGGGGGCCATAAGCTCACTCTGTTCCAGGTAACGGGTCACAACCTTGGAACCCGGAGCAAGGCTTGTCTTGACCCAAGGCTTGCAGCGAAGGCCTCGTTCAACTGCCTTGCGGGCGAGCAAACCGGCGCCGATCATCACATCTGGATTAGAGGTGTTGGTGCAGCTGGTAATGGCGGCGATCACCACCGATCCATTGGTGAGCGCTGAGCAGCTGGTATCGGGCAGGTTGCCCTCTACCGGAGTAGTGTTGCAGGTGGGGCAGCCATCCATATTGCTGGCTTCGATTGCTGACTGATCGGTATCGAGATGCTGGGAAAACTGGAGTGAGAAATCGCGGCTCACCTCGGTGATGGGGAGGAGATCCTGGGGACGGCGCGGACCGGATAAGGAGGGGACAACCGTGTCCAGTACAAGGTCGTATACGGTGGTGTACTCCGGTTCAGGCGCATCGATGGTATACATCAGGTCAGCCGCCCGATAATAGTCTTCCACCAACTGGACCAGCTCAGGTTTTCTGCCGCTGCCAAGCAGGTAGCGGAGAGTTTCTTTGTCCACCGGAAAAAAGCCCATGGTCGCCCCATACTCCGGAGCCATGTTGGCAATGGTAGCACGGTCCGGAAGACTGAGGCTCTCAAGCCCTGGGCCGAAAAATTCAACAAACCGCCCGACCACGCCCTGTTTCCGGAGGAACTGGGTGATGGTCAGAACCAGGTCGGTAGCAGTTGTTCCCGGAGGCAGCGAACCGCTCAGGCGCATACCGATAACCTCGGGTATCTGCAGAGTATACGGTTGGCCGAGCAGGACAGCTTCCGCCTCTATTCCGCCAACACCCCATCCCATGACCCCGATGCCGTTGATCATGGTGGTATGGGAATCGGTTCCGAGGACGCTGTCAGGGTAGACATACGCTTCTCCGTTTTCGGCTGCCGAGCAGGCCACTGTGGCCAGGTATTCCAGGTTGACCTGATGGACAATGCCGGTTCCCGGAGGGACCACTCGAAAATTATCAAAGGCCTTTTGACCCCAGCGGAGCATGACATACCGCTCACGGTTGCGTTCCATCTCCTTGTTCACGTTGAAGGCAAATGCATCCGATGTACCGTACCTGTCTACCTGGATGGAGTGGTCAATGACCAGGTCCACCGGAATAAAAGGGTTCATGACCGAAGGATCGCCGCCATTGCGGGCCACCGCCGAACGCAGTGCAGCCAGGTCAACCAGGGCGGGCACCCCGGTGAAGTCCTGGAGGACCACCCGGCTCGGCATGAAGGGGACGCCGATAGCGGGAAGGGCGTCAGGGCGCCATGAGGCCATGGCAAGCAGCTGGTCACCGGTAGCCGTGCCTTGGTGAGCGTAGCGAAGGAGGTTTTCCAGCAGGATGCGGATTGAGTAGGGGTACCTGGCAGGGGGGCCGAATTCCAGGTTACTGAGGGCCTGTACCGCATAATGGGTGTAGGTCTTCCCCTGGGAGGTGAATTGCTGTCGAGCGTCAAATTGTGATAAATCAACCTGTTGCGTCATATGATCTCCTGCATGGCCGTCTGGCGGAAGTGACGGCGAGCGATATGTCGGTGCCTGAAGGAAGAAATATGCCTATATCAAGAAAGCCGGTGTCAGGGACACCGGCTTGAGCATAGAGAGAACTATTCGTTGCGTAAAACAACATACTGGCTGGCCTTGCCTGCTCGAACACGCAGCAGTACCTGTTGGCTACTTGCCGAAGCCAACGCCTGCTGCAGCTCTTCAAGGGTCCGTACCCGCTGTCTGTTGACCTCCTCGATGAGTTGACCGGGCTGCAGGCCGACTCGGGCGGCCGGGCTTCCCTGTTCCACATCAGCAATGAGGACGCCCTGGTCCTTGGTGTAACCGAACTGTTCAGCCACTTCGGGAGTCAGATCCTGGAGGGAGAGTCCGAACTCCTGCAGCGGGGTTTCCTGACTGTCCGAGGACCGGTGCATACTCGTCATATCCGCCGGCTGTTCACCAATAGTGACGGTGATTGTCTTTTCTTTGCCATCCCTGATTACTTTCAGCCGCACCTTGGAGTCGGGAGGGGTCATGGCAATTTTATTGCGCAAGTCAGCCACATCGACAAGCGGGGCTCCATCAAGGGTGACCAGAACGTCTCCCTGTTCCAGCCCGGCTTTTTCCGCTGGCGAGTCATCGGTGACTTCGGCGATCAGTACTCCGCTGGTGGCGTCAAGGTCAAAGGATTTGGCCAGGTCTTCGTTCACATCCTGGATCATCACCCCTAACCAGCCCCGGGTTACTTTACCTTGATCAAGCAGCTGCTGTTTGATGGATTTTGCCATATTGATGGGAATGGCGAAGCCGATACCCATGTATCCACCGCTGCGGGAGAAAATGGCGGTATTGATCCCTATCACTTCTCCATGAATATTCAGCAGCGGCCCGCCTGAGTTGCCGGGGTTGATGGCGGCATCGGTTTGGATGAAATTTTCATAATCCGTGATGCCCATCCGGTTGCGTCCCTTGGCGCTGACCACACCGACGGTTACCGTTTGGTTGAGCTCAAAGGGGCTGCCGATAGCGATCACCCATTCACCAACTTCCAACTGCTCAGAGTTGCCAAGCGGCAGAGTGGGAAGATTGGAACCGTCAATCTTGATTATGGCCACATCAGACTGGGGGTCGGTGCCGATAACCTCGGCCTTGAATTCCCGCTTATCATCCAGGCGAACGGTGATGGTGTCGGCATCTTCCACCACATGGTTGTTAGTGAGGATGTAGCCGTCATCGGCAAAGATAAATCCGGAACCGGCACCCTGTTGCCGGTACTGACGCGGCTGTTTTCGCTGATTACGCGGTGATTTGAATTGCGGGCCGAAAAAACGCTCGAAAAACGGATCGTTAAAAAAATCGTAGGGGCTGGGATGCGTTCCCCGGCGGCTGTTGACGGATTTTTCCACCGACACATGGACCACTGCCGGGCTTGCTTTTTTTACCACCGAAGCAAAGGCCTTGGCGGAGCGATCAAGTAAGGCAATGTCGGCTTCGTCCTGGGCCCAGGCATGGGTACTGGTCACCAGCAGGGCCAGGAAGCAGAGGATCAAGGATGTGCAAAAGGCTTTCCTTGTGGCATATCGATATGCTTGCATGAAAAACTTCTCCTTAAGGTACATGATTGTTTCAGGAGGGATGACAATTCGATCAGTGTCCTCCCTCGGATGAATTCAAAACGTTGGCAACAGGCGTTTAAAATCCACTGAATATAATTATACGTGCTTCCCGGTTCGTCAAGAAGAGAGGTTACTTCCTTAACCGGGAGCAGGGGTCGCTGGGAGGACCTTTGAGCTGAAAGAAAAACTGTAAGCCCTTCTTCACGGTACTGGAAAAAATTTTCGGGGAAATATAGGAACCAGCCACCCGCTTGTTGATTTCTCCCAGGGTGGGATAGGGGTGAACCATCCCGGCTAGACTGGAGAGTTTTACACCGCCGCCGACAATGGCCACCCATTCGCCCAGGAGGTCGCCTGCGCGGGGGCCGACAATCTGGACGCCGATGGGTTTTTCTCTGGCATTAAGGAGCAGTTTCAGGCGACCGGTAGTCTCCCCTTCAGCCTGGGCTCGATCATTAGTGGAAAACTCTTCTGTCCACACGGTGTACTCGATTCCGGCGGCACGCGCTCTTTTTTCGTTCATTCCCAGGGAAGCCAGCTCAGGGTCGCAATAGGTGCACCACGGCATCCAGGTGTAGTCGGATTTACGGGGGAGACGAAAAAGCGCATTGGAAACAACAATACCGCCCTCGTATCCGGCGGCGTGAGTGAATGGAAATCGACCTGTCACATCACCGGCACCGAAAATATGCCGGTGGCTGGTGCGCATTCGTTCATCAACCACCAGGCCTTTATCCGTATATTCCAAACCAATATGATCCAATCCCAAATCGTGGACGTTGGGGGAACGCCCCTGGGCCAAGAGAACGGTGTCCGCCACCAGGGTGGTCCGCCCTCCCTCCTGTTCAATGACCAACTGCGTGTGGTGGTCGCCCTGCTCGGCCTTGACTACCGTGGCGTTGAGGTGGACGGTTACCCCTTCCTGTACCAGGGCCTCCATGACTGTATCAGCCATGTCTTTATCCTCTTTGCTGAGGATCTGTTGTGACCGCTGGACAATGGTGACCTTGGTGCCCAGCCGGCAAAAGGCCTGCGCCATTTCTACGGCTACAGGCCCTGCACCCAGAACAAGCATGGAGTGGGGCAGGCTATCGAGGGAAAAAATATCCTTATTCGTGAGATACTCAATACCACGTAGCGCTTCCACCGTGGGTGGCGCCGGTTCTGATCCGGTGGCTAAGACCCAGAATTTGGCCGAGTGCCTTGTGCCATCCAGGTCAACGGAATGTTCGTCAATGAATCGTGGGCGGCCGAAGGCAACCTGGGCTCCAAGGCGACAGAAACGTTCCACTGAATCATGGACTTGAATAGTGCTGATAACCTGTTGGATTCGTGCGGCGATATCACGAAAATCTACCGGACCGACCGCAGCTTCGGGCAGGCCGAAGCTGCGGCTGTTACGGATAGTATGATACACATGGGCTGATTTTATCAGGGTCTTGCTTGGTACACATCCGTAATGGAGACAATCGCCTCCCAGTTGTGGTTCCCGTTCAATCAGCAGGGTGCGTGCGCCCAGTTGTGCCGCACCGGCGGCAACAGTCAGTCCTGCCGCGCCGCCGCCGATGATGCCTATGTCAAAATCATATGTATGCATGGTGCGTTCTCCGGTCGATGAGGAGCCTACCAGGTTTTCCTTGCCGTGTATATGGCGAGCAGTTTTTTGGTGACAATGGGCAGCAGCCCGAGAAGGGCAAAGGAAAATAAGAGTCCGGGAGAGAGGATGCCTGCCAGGCTGTCGACCTCGGCCAGTTCCTTGCCTGCGTTGACATATACGATGGTTGCCGGCAGCATGCCGAGCTGGGAAACCCAGTAATAGGTCACCAGTCGAATGGAGGTCAGCCCCATTACCAGGTTGATGACAAAAAAAGGAAAGATGGGAACAAGACGAAGGCTAAAGAGGTAAAATCCCCCCTCCCTGGCCATTCCCTGGTTGATATAACGCAGTTTTTGACCAAACTTTTTCTGCACCCACTCCCGAAGCAGGTAGCGAGCTACCAGGCAGGCCAGTGTGGCCCCGATAGTTGAGGCAAAGGAGACTGCCAATGTGCCGACCACCAGTCCGAAAAGGCCGCCGCCAGCCAGGGTCATCACTGCCGCACCGGGAAGGGAAAGGGCGGTTACCCCGATATACACGGCGATAAAGAGCGCCAGGGTGTAGACGGGTTGCTGAGCATAAAAGTTCTGCAGCTCAACCTGTTGCTGCTTGAGGAAGTCAAGGGTCATGTATTGGCCAAGCCCCAGGAGCTGGAACAGGAGAAAAACAAGGGCTATCACGCCAAGAATAATAATTTTTTTTCTTGTACCTTTGTTCATGTGCGCTCCGCAGCGGTGCTGGTGTATCCCTGACCGCACACCCTTTCCCACCCATAGGCCGCTGCACCAAGGCAGGCGGTCTGTGGATTGCGAATAAGAAGAATGGGCACCCTGGAGAGCATTTCCCCATAGATCCCTCTGGTGAAAATGGAAATAAAACGTTGGTGATCTATGAAGGGGAGGACTCGGGGTGCCAATCCTCCGCCCAGGTACACGCCGCCAAGCGCCATGGTGGTGAGCGCCAGGTTGGCCGCCTGATCGGCGAGGATATCGGTAAAGAGACCAACGGATTGCAGGGCCGGGTGCTGGAAATCTTTGCGATGGAGCGCGTCGGCGGCAGCCCGGATAATCACCGGGGTCTGGTCAACCGCTGCCTCCAGTTCGGCTTGAAAAGCGGAAGGTGTTGCTGTCCTGGTCTGCACAAAGGCCAGCAGATTGGGCATAGCGCTGCCCGAGCACACCTGCTCCACTGAAACATGCCCCTGCAGATCCATCATGTGGGAAAGCAAACCACATTGAAGTTTTCCGCGCGGAGCAAAACTGATGTGCCCTCCTTCCGACGGGTGAGGGGTCGGGAGTGCGTTTTCCCACGTGAGAAAGGCCTGTCCCAGCCCTGTTCCCGGCGCGATAATCGCTACCGGTGCATCTGGTTGCGGTTGTCCCTGGTTGATATGGAGCAGGTCTGCAGGAGGCAGATGAATGGCTCCCATGACAGTGGCCACCAGGTCGTTGATGAGCTGGACCTTGCGCCAGCCGAAGGTGCGGGCAATGGCAGCGCCGTCAATGGTCCAGTCTCGATTGGTCATTTCTACCGTATTGCCGAGGACCGGTCCGGCCACGCCGAAACAGGCTGCCACAGGTTCACAGGGATGTTGACGGAGAAACTTCCGGATCAGGTCGTCCAAGGAGGTGGCTGCTGCGTTGCGATAAGTATGCTGCACCATTGGTGGCCCGGGCCAGTCGCTCTTTCGGTAGAGAGCCAGGGTGGTTTTGGTGCCGCCGATGTCACCGGCGAGCAGGACAGTTTCCTGAATCATTGAGGGCACAATTCCTTATTTTTCATGGTAAATTCAATAACGGTAGCAACATAGGTGGCATGGCTCCAGGTCAGCGGGCTGACAGAAAGAGGGCTGTTGTCGTAGGGATGAACCTGTTCGGCCATCACCCCGGACGGCAGGGTACGGTCGCTGGCCCATTCGATCAGTTCCATGGCCGGATCAAGGTCTTCCGGTCGGCGGGCACAGGCAATGTACCATTGCGCCATCCATAGGGTACAGATAAACCAGGGGTTGCCAGGAACCTGGTTGATATCGTTGCTCACCTGATGGTAATAGTCATTTTCATAGCGAGCCATGCCCCCAACCGGTGTTTTAACCATGAGCTTTTCCTGCATGGTCTGCATGGTTTTTAGAATGTGTGGATCGCGGGCATCAAACATCCCAAAATACCAGAGACCGCAGAGGGAGGCATCCATGATCAGATCCGGCTGATTGCCTCCTGAACTGTGCAGGAGGGAGCGGAGAAAAGCCTGGCGTTGTGTATCCCAGAGGTGAGTGGCGGCCGCTTTTTTCATATCAGCCGCCGCGCGCTGGTAGCGGAGGGCGTGATCATTTTCACCAAATGCTTCGGCAAAATACGCGGCAGCCCTGAGACCGGCCCAGGTGGCAGCAACGGTCCAGCTGTGAATGCCGTATCGTTCCTCCCACAGGTCCCAGGAGGGGTGAGGAAGTCCGGTATCCTGGTCAACATAGGCGCACAACCACTCGGCTGCTCTGATGATCAGGCCCCGGTAATGATTTTTTACAAACTCCACATCGCGAAATCGTTGGAAATGTCGCCACAGCGCCCACAGAACCAGCGCGGTTTCATCCTCCTGAATGGGCAGGCGGCGACTGCCGCCCATGTACCAGCCATGCCAGGAAGAGGCCAGTGACCCATCCGGATTGTATTTATGCAGAAAATACCCGTCTGTAGTGATAATCCGGTGGCAAAAATCAAAGAAACGGCGAGAGATTTCCGAGTATCCCGCTTCGATCAGGGCCGCAGTGACCAGCGCTCCGTCTCTTGGCCACATGTACGAGTAGGTATCCCGGTTGAATTGGGCTATGTCATAGTCATTGGCGGCAATAATGGCTCCATTGTTGTCGATCTGGGTGCGCAGGGTAAGCAGGCTTCGCTTGTAGAGCTCGGTCACCCGTTCCGGCAGGGCCTGATCTGCCACATGGTTGTTGTTGGCCCACAGGCGCCAGTAGGCATCGGTCCGGTGCAGAAATACGACGGGCCCTTTATGGAGAATAACCTTGTTGCTGGTGCAGACCGCATCGTGATCATAGCCCACAGCCATGGTATACCAGAAGGTTGTGTGTTGCCGGGGGGAAAGTTCACAGTGTACCCCGGCCACCGAATCTACCCTCCCCTGGGCCACGGCATTGCCGGAGAGTTGTCCGTCTTCTGCGTCCCTCCAGGCCCCTTCCAGGTTTTTTCCGTCGATGATGCCGACGGCCCATTGGTCCATGGCCTGGGTCCAGTTGCCAGGCCATCCCTTGATGATGCTGCAGGCGAACCAGCGCTTGCCTTTGTAGTGAAAAAGCGATTGATTCGCCGGATCATAGTAGGCGCAGTCGCCGACCTCGGTGCCACTGATGGAAAGGTCCTGACAAAAAAACAGTCTTACCCTGAGCGGGCTGGAGCCGAGGTTGGTCAGGGTACACTGGCGAAGAAATATATTTTCATGAAAATCCACACCATCCCGAAAAATGAGCTTGATCCCGAGCCGATGGTGGGTAAGGGTGGAGGAGCTGATAAGTGAATCCCGAGCGTACTGTAATTCCCGCTCCCATCCTGTTTCTCCAAGCCAGGCGAAGTGGCCGTTCACCCACACTCCGACACGACACACCCGGCCGTTGGTGTGATTTTCCTGACCGACGTACGGCCAGTATATATCCCTGATCTGAGCGGTGTGATCAACATTGACAAGCAGTGACCCGTTACCGGTGGGCAGGTCGCGCGGCATGGGCAGTTACCTCGTGTACCGGGAATGTTCCTGAAGGAGGTGGTAGACTCTCCATGAGATGGCGGAACGGAAGCAGGATCCGTCAGTCACCACAGTAACATGCGAAAACCATTGGCTAAAGAATAACCACGGGTTGCTATGGATTCAATGGCGGAAAAGAGATAGGCGCAGAAAAGGCCTCACAGAGCAATGGCAAGGTGGCTGTTTTCAGTTTTCCTTGACCAGTCTGATGTCCCAGGCTTCGGAGCGGTTTTCGTTGGCAGGATTCTCAACAATCCGAAATTCAAAAATTTTTCCCTGGTCCAAAAAGTGCTGGTCAGAACCGAGCGTGGACTTGGAAAGATGAAAAAAGACCGTGTCAGGGATGAGGGCGTTGTTTTCGAGACGATAGTATCTAAAAAAACCGAATCCCCGCTCCATGTTGAAATTGGCCACTGTTCCCCGCTGCCACTGTTCCTGGGAGGAAGCGTGGCCGTTGATGGGCAGGAGTCCGGGAATGAGAAAGCCGGAAAGGTAGGCATCGGCAGCTTCCCGCAAGGCGCTGCTGACATTGTGAAAACCAATCACCTCGACTCGGCAGCCCATGTTCTGCAGGGCTATCACCAGGCGAATAAAATCCCCGTCACCGGTGAGCAGGATTATCCGATCAAGGTTGCGTGCCTGCAGCAGGGCGTCGATGGCAAGGTCCATATCCGCGTTGGCTTTGGTGGTCAGGTTGCCCTCATCATCCTGAAAGCGTCGAACGAATTTTTTAATGACCTTGAATCCATACTGGCGCAGGACATTATGGTAGGAGTGGACCTTGTGGCGGTAGTCCTGATCGCGCTGGGTACGTTCGCGATCTTCAGCAAGGTAGCAGTTGGCTCTGAGCAGGGCGGAATGGCTGCCTGTGGCAATGTCCACGAGGACATCGTAGCGCATGCCGTATCCGCCGCTCATTTTGATATTTTCAGCATCAACATAGATGCCTGTTTTTAGCATATTATACGCTCAGTGCGGTGATGGGTCTGTACAATTGTACGCTTCGTGGTTCGGAAATCACTCCCATTCAATGGTGGAAGGCGGCTTGGAAGAAATATCATAGACCACCCGATTGACTCCACGGACCTCATTGATTATCCGATTGGAAATCTTTCCGAGGATGTCATAGGGGAGACGCGACCAGTCGGCGGTCATGGCATCGAGAGAGTCAACGCATCGCAAGGCGATAACGTGTTCATAGGTGCGGCCGTCGCCCATAACCCCCACGGTCTGGATGGGCAGCAGGACGGCGAAAGACTGCCATACCTTGCGGTACCAGCCAGCATCCTTCATCTCCTCAAGCACAATAACATCTGCCTGGCGCAGGATGCGCAACCGATCGGCGGAAATTTCTCCCATGATCCGTATGCCCAGACCGGGACCGGGAAAGGGTTGCCGATAAATGGCTTCTTCTGGCAGCCCTAGTTCCAGCCCAAGCTCACGGACCTCATCTTTGAACAGTTCCCGCAATGGTTCAATCAGGTCGAGGTCCATGCGTTCAGGTAATCCACCGACATTATGGTGGGATTTGATCGGGGCCTTACCCCGAAAAACCACGGATTCGATCACATCGGGGTACAGCGTGCCTTGAGCAAGAAAACGGACGTCTCCCAGCTTCTTGGCTTCTTTTTCAAAAATTTCGATGAACCCGAAACCAATACGTTTGCGCTTTTCTTCAGGATCAGCAATTCCCTGAAGACGTTCCAGGAAAAAATCCTCAGCATCAACGTCAATAACCCGGAGCTCAGTCTTTTGACTGAAAAAATTGAGAAGACTTTCTGTCTCGCCACTGCGCATCAGGCCGTTATTCACGTAAATGCAGGTGAGCTGGTCGCCGATGGCCCGGTGAATCAGGGCAGCGACCACCGAAGAGTCCACGCCGCCGGAAAGAGCGCAGATAACCTTGTTGCTGCCTACCTTTTGCTGGATTTCGCTTACCGTGGCATCAATGAAGGAGTGCATGGTCCATGCCGGTTTGCAGCCGCAGATGCCGAAGATAAAGTTGCGTAGTATGTCGTTTCCAATCAGGGTGTGAGCGACCTCGGGATGAAACTGGACGGCGACGAACGGCAACTCCTGGTGACGAAGAGCGGCATAGGGAGAATGGCTGCTGGTGGCCGTGACCTCAAAACCGGGTGCAAGCTCCTCTATGCGGTCGCCATGACTCATCCATACCTGGTAATGGGCCGGGGTGGTTTCCATCCCGGCGAAGAGGCCGCCGGTATAGTCAACACGCAGTTCAGCCTTGCCGAATTCACGTTTATCGGCTCGTTCAACCCGTCCACCATTCTGCACCATCATCAGCTGCGCCCCGTAACAGATCCCCAGGATCGGAATACCGAGTTGGAAGATCGCCGGATCGCTGATCGGGGCGTCTTCATCGTACACGCTTGCCGGACCACCGGAAAGGACGATTCCTGTCGGCTTCATGGCCTGCAGCTGGTCAAGGGGCAGGGTATAGGGATGGATTTCACTGTATACCTTCTGCTCCCGGATACGGCGGGCAATGAGCTGGGTAGTTTGGGAACCAAAGTCAAGGATGATAATTTTTTCTGGGTGCGTGGTCATATCGGTCTGTAGGTCAGGGGTTATTCGATTGGCATCCATTCGTGGGATACAGCCTACTCGGTGCGGTAGTTGGGGGCTTCCTTGGTGATGATAACGTCATGAACATGGGATTCGCGTAGCCCGGCAGTGGAAATCTGTACAAAACGGGCGCGTTTGTGCAACTCTTCAATGGATGCCGCCCCTGTGTACCCCATGCCCGAGCGAAGCCCTCCCAGCAACTGATAAATCATTTCGGCAATGGGACCGCGATAAGGGACCTTGCCCTCAATACCTTCCGGAACGAGCTTGCTGCTCTCCTGTTCCTCCTGAAAATAACGGTCGCTCGACCCTTTTTTCATGGCGCCGATGGAGCCCATCCCGCGATAGCCTTTATATTTACGTCCCTGATAGAGAAAGGTCTCACCAGGGGTTTCATCGGTTCCGGCAAACAGCGAGCCTATCATGACTGCATGGGCGCCGATGCCGATGGCCTTACAGATATCGCCCGAGTATTTGATGCCGCCGTCAGCGATGATCGGGACACCATGCTTGGATGCCTCGGCAACGCAGTTCTGCAGGGCGGTCAACTGGGGAACGCCGACACCGGCAACTATGCGGGTGGTGCAGATGGACCCGGGACCGACGCCTATTTTGACACTGTCTGCACCGGCTTTGATCAGTGCGGCAGTGCCCTCGGCCGTGGCCACGTTGCCGGCAATAACCTGGAGGTCGGGAAAATTGGCTTTCACTTCCGCTACGCCCTGCAGGACTCCTTCGGAATGACCATGAGCCGAATCGAGGGTGACGACGTCGACATTGGCATTCACCAGCGCCTGGGTCCGCTCGAGTAACTCCGGACCGACGCCAATGGCTGCTCCGGCGAGTAAACGGCCCATACTGTCCTTGGCGGCCTGGGGATATTTTTTTATTTTTTCTATATCCTTGATGGTGATTAACCCCTTGAGCTTTCCGGTGTCGTCAACAACCAGCAGTTTTTCAATACGATGCTCATGGAGCAGGGCTTTGGAGTGTTCCAGAGAAATGCCGACAGGGGCGGTGACCAGGTTCTTGCTTGTCATGACATCGCTTACCCGCAGACCGTCATCGGAAACAAAGCGGAGATCACGATTGGTCACGATACCGACCAGTTTATCGCCATCCAGTACCGGAAGGCCTGAGATCCTGTAGGTTTTCATTATGGCCTGTACTTCCGCCACACTTTGGTGCTTGCTGACCGTAACAGGGTCAAGGATCATTCCGGATTCGGATTTTTTTACCTTCTCCACTTCCCTGGCCTGACTTTGAATACTCATGTTTTTGTGAATGATACCAAGTCCGCCTTCGCGGGCCATGGCGATAGCGGTCTGGTGTTCAGTAACCGTATCCATGGCTGCACTGACCAGTGGAGAGCAGAGCTTGACATTGTTGGTCAGCCGGGTGTGGAGGGAAACGGTGGACGGAAGAACCTCTGAATGACCGGGAACGAGGAGGACATCGTCAAAGGTCAGTGCGAGGGGGATATCTTTACTGGGAAGCATGCTGTCTCCTGATCATAAAGCGCTTTCGGCGCTGCAGTATTTGGGAGGAAAAACGTACGTCTCATTCTTTCCGCCGGACCGTGTTGCTGAGCAGCGGATACCTTGGTGAGGAAAGGATATGACGAATATACCTGGGTCTACCGGAGTGTGGTCGGCGACCGTTGAACTCTTGACATACACCTGAACCAGCCTTGGTCCAAGCCAGGTCATGTTGGTTGTTTGTTCTTGAGCGATACACCGGCAATTGAGTGATCAACACCTATCAATTGCACAGCCGTTCAGGGCCTGCACTGTTCTTAATCGCTCGTGGATTCAAAATATAGAAAAAGGAAAAATCCTATCTGGTTATGGAAGTAGGGGCAGAAATTTACCATGTTGCGGCGGAAAAGGAAACACATGGCATGGAAAAAATCCCTGGATTTTTCTTACTGATCCTGCTTTACTTCTCAGCCGTTCGCCTGGAGCAACATCCAGGAAATTCTCTTTGCTTTCACCACATGTGTAATGGCCAAAATACTTGAAATAAATCCGTATAACCCTCAACCGCGGTTAATCAAGCAGGTCGTCGAGGTACTCCATAAGGGCGGAGTGATCTGTTATCCCACCGATACCATGTACGGTATCGGCTGCGACATCTTTAACAAAAAAGCGGTTCAGCGGGTCTACCAGATCAAGCGGCGTCCCAAGCATAAACCGTTCAGTTTCATGTGTTCCTCATTGACCAACATCAGTGAATACGGACATGTGGGCAACACCGCCTATCGATTAATGCGCAAAAACCTCCCTGGCGCCTACACCTTTGTCCTTCCAGGCACCAAACTGGTACCGAAAATCATGCTGACAAAGCAGAAAACGGTCGGTATCCGTGTGCCGGACAACCCTATCTGTCTCGCTCTGCTGGAAGAACTGGGAAATCCGGTGCTCAATACCAGTGCCACCTCGGAAGCCGATGATGTCTCCACCGATGATCCCTCCGCTCTTATCTGCGATGCCTATGATGTCGATGAACTGTTCGGCAAACTGGTGGACGTCATTATTGATGGTGGCGAGGTCTATCCCAACCCCTCAACAGTTGTTTCCCTGACCACGGATTACCCGGAGATTCTGCGCGAAGGCAAAGGCGACATTGAACCTTTTCTCTAGTTCGCCCAGGGAACCCGTTTCCTGACAGGAAAATAAAAAAGCCGGTAACTGGTTGCAGGTACCGGCTTTTTTCATTGTCCATCATGCCAGTCATTCAGCTTTAATCAACACCTCTTTCAACGATTTGCTCATTGTGAAATGCAGAGTTTTTCGTGCTGGGATGTCCATCATTTTTCCGGTTTTCGGATTCTTGGTTGTCCGTGGTTTTCTTGTACGGACAGAAAAACTGCCGAAACCGCGAATTTCAACTCTTCTCTCTTCTGCAAGCGCTTGAGCTATTTCTTCAAGTATTATTTCAACGGCCTGGGCAATGTCCTGTTTGTAATAATCACTGAGCTGCGTAGACACCGCATTGACCAGTTCACGCTTAAGCATGGTCATTCATCCTTTTGTTACTTATTCCGCAATGTTAGAAAAGGAGTAACCTATCCTGCCGGTGCGGTAGAATAGAAAAGGATGTTTCAGTACCATACAAAATGGTACCAAAACATCCTGTAGCTGCCTGTCTAGATGTTCGCTGTCAATCAGGACTTGTTCTCGTCGTCCTCTCCTGCAGCGGCGATTAAGAGGTCACCAAAGGTAGATGGCCCTGTAGATTGCTTCTGGGTGTATTCTTCTGGAACTTCACCGTTATTGTCATCTTTCTCCTCAAGTGCCTTGAGAGAAAGCCCAATCTTGCGATCATCAGCTGAGACATTGATGACCATGGCCTGGAGCGTATCGCCGACGTTGAACATGCCGACCGGGGTTTTGACTTTCTCCCGAGAAATCTCCGAGACATGCACCAGTCCTTCAATACCCTCTTCCAGCTGCACAAAGACACCGAAATCGGTGACATTGGTTATGGTGCCTTCAACCGTTGACCCGATCGGGTAATTATTGGCTGCAGCCTGCCATGGATCCGGCTCGAGCTGCTTGACACCAAGGGAGAACCGCTCGTTTTCCTTGTCGATCTTGAGGACAACGGCTTGAATGGTCTCGCCTTTGGAATATTTTTCCGACGGATGCTTGATGCGCTCGGTCCAGGAGAGATCAGAGACGTGTATGAGGCCGTCAATACCCTCTTCAATACCGATAAAGATACCAAAGTCAGTGATGTTCTTGATTTTACCTTCAATAACAGCGCCTACCGGATAGCTCTCTTCAACCACATCCCACGGATTGGGCTGCAGCTGTTTCATGCCAAGAGAAATCCGCTTGGTTTCGGCTTCGACGTTGAGCACCTGTACATCGATCTCGTCACCGACAGCAACGACTTTGGATGGATGACGGGGCTTCTTGGACCAACTCATCTCGGAGATGTGTACAAGACCTTCAACGCCTTCTTCCAGCTCAACAAACACACCGTAATCGGTGATGGAAACAACCTTACCCTTAACCTGTTCGCCTGCGGGATACTTCTGGGGAACTTCTTCCCACGGATCAGACTTCAGCTGCTTGACGCCGAGAGAAACACGGTCGGAATCCTTGTCGTATTTGAGGATTTTGACTTCGATTTCTTCGCCTACATTGTACAGCTTGGAAGGGTGGGAAACACGACCCCAGGAAAGATCGGTGATGTGGCAGAGACCGTCCATCCCGCCCAGGTCGATGAACAGACCGTAGTCGGTGATATTGGTGATGGCCCCGCGAATGATCTGTCCTTCCTCGAGGGTAGTGCGCATTTTTTCGCGCATTGCCGCGCGCTGCTCTTCAAGAATAGCCCGTCGTGAAATAACCACATTATTGCGTTTGCGGTTGAACTTGAGGATCTTGAACTCAAATGTCTGGCCGATGAGGGCATCAAGGTCCTTGACTGGACGCAGATCAATTTGCGAGTAGGGCAGAAAGGCCGGTACACCGATGTCAACCGACATGCCGCCTTTAACGCGGTTGTCAATTCGTCCTTCAATGGTCCCGTCCGCTTCCTGGATTTGTGCAATCTGCTCCCAGACTTTGATGGCAATAGCCTTTTCTCTTGAGAGAAGCAGGCCGCCTTCGTCCTTCCGTTTTTCAATGAATACTTCAAATTCGTCGCCGATCTTAATTTCCCTGTCAGGGTCTTCGTGACGAAATTCGGAAAGAGCAATGTAGCTTTCCGCTTTGTCTCCGACATCAATGAGTACTGCATCGTTGTTGATGTCAACAACAGCACCGATAGCGACTTCGCCAACGTTGATTACGGTGTTGTTTTCTTCCTGCTCGAAGAGTTCGGCAAAGCTCATTTCTTCAAAGCCACTGTCATCAGCCGCTGATGCGGGTTGAGTTCGGTTGTCAGTCATGGGTTGTTGTTCCTGTTCTGACCGGATAAACCGGCCGGTTAAGTGGTTTATGGTTGGTAAGGTACAAGAACGGAGATCTTTTCCGTTCTTCGCTGCAAGGAAGCATAAATAACAGAGAAACAGTCGAAAAACAACTGTTTCTTGTTGAAAAACTGTATTTTTTCATCCACCGGAAAGAGGCTGGAATTTATGCAGAAGCAGCCTGCGACATCAACGTGAAGGCAGGAAAGGAGAGGTCGCGGGCGACCGGATAGCTGGGACAGGTGCCAGTCCGGTTCGCCCGGGAAAGAAGAGATGCTCAGCGTTTGCCGTGCGCGCCGAGTTCCTCGAGCAGGGGGCCAAAAAGTTCTTCGTAATCAGGGATGGCTTTGTAGAGAATACGGTCCAGGTGTTTGATGTCCTGCACGTTGACCGTGAGGTTGGCACTGTATGCCAGGGCATCCAGGTTATAGAGGGTGTGAAAATGAGCTCCCAGCAGGATATAGAAAATGTACCGCCTTCTTTCCATGGGCAGCTGGCAGAGGTAACGGTGAAAGGTGGATTTTTCGATGGGGCCTTCCAGGTCTGACTGATAGGCGACGCAGGCAAAGTTGACAAAGCGCATCCGTTCAATGGCTTCTTCCGGGGAGGTTGCGCGAACAACCTGATAGCCCACGGCCTCGATGGCGGCACAGGTATTGTCGCACAGGTCAGATGGACCGACCAGCACCAGGGCCATAGGCACATCCTCCACCTTTTCTTCCCCCTGGTAGGCCCCGTTGGTCAGCCATTCAAGGTTAGGCGGTTCCGGAGGCTGAACCATACTGTCGCCGGAAGGGCTTTGGCCGGATTGATCGATTTTGATAGCCTGCTTGCAGTGGGGGCATTTGAGGGTGAGGAGTTTTCCCGGTTCCAGCTGGGTCAACGCCTGATCGAGTTTGCTTTTGTGCTCAGGAGAGAAACGGATACTTCCCTGACAATGAGGACATTGGTGAATCATGGTGGGTACCTGGGGGTTGTCGACGAACAGCGGCCCTTTACGACCAGCTGTCAAAAAGGTCTTTTTCCTGCTCTTCCATATGGAGATCGGTAATGTCGGAAGTGCGTTCTCCGCGGGAGGCCTTAAGGGTATCCATACCGCGTTTGATTTCACTGCGGTGCGAGGCGTAGGAGAGCGCCGATTCCTCGGATACCAGTCCGGTTTCGTAGAGTTCCAGCAGGTGCTGGTCAAAGGTGCGCATATCCCGCGTCGACCCTTCCTGAACCACATTATAGAAGGTTTTGTCTTCGGTCTCGCCGTTGATGATCAGGTCTTTGATACGCAGGCTGGTGCACATTATTTCCAGGGCGGCAACGCGACCACCGCCGATGCGGGGCAGGAGGCGCTGGCTGACGACCCAACGTATGGTGTCGGCCAATCGGTTGCGAATCTGGGGTTGTTCATCCTGTTCAAACATCCCGAGGATACGGTTGATGGTCTGGCCGGTATCGATGGTATGCAGGGTAGAGAATACAACATGTCCGGTCTCTGCCGCGGTCAGGGCAATTTCAAGGGTTTCCCTGTCTCTGATTTCGCCGACGAGGATGACTTTGGGTGCCTGGCGGAGGGCAGCCCGTAACCCATTGGCAAAATTGTCGAAGTCGTCTCCCTGTTCCCGCTGGTTAAAGGTGGCTTGCTTATGGGGATGGACGTATTCGATCGGGTCCTCCAGGGTCACGATATGGACAGGCCGGGTCTCATTGATCCGGTTGAGGATGGCGGCCATGGAGGTAGTCTTCCCCGTACCTGTAGCCCCGGTAAAGAGGATAAGCCCGTTGACCTCCTGGCTCATCTTGGCAAAGGCGTCAGGAAACTGGAATCCCTTAATGGTCGGAATGGTGGTTTCCAGCTTTCGCAGCACGGTCGAATAGAAGCCGCGCTGAGAAAAAATATTAACCCTGAAGCGAACCTTATCATCCAGGGAATAGGAAAGGTCGCATGAACCCTTGGTGACCAGGTCTCTCAGCAGCCGCCTGTTGCCACCGATGAGATTGAGGGCAAATACCTCACTCTGAAAGGGGGTCAGTTCGGCAACCGGAGGCTGTACATCCACGGGTACCAGTTTACCGTCACTTTCGACCTGGAGCGACTTGCCAACGGTTATATTGAGGTCGGATACCCGTTCATGCTTTTTCAGCATGGAGGTGATCCAGTAATTGATCTCCTGCTGTTTCATTGTGTATTTACCAGTATGGAATTGACAAAGGTATCTATTAAGGTACTATCGCGGACGAACAACAAAATACAAGAAAAAAATAAAAAAGCGGACTTGCCTGTATCGCGCACCGCAATAAACAGCAGGTTCCTTGGTTGCCCTCCAACAGCGGCATCAGCAGAAAAACAGGGCGTCGGTAGCGAACAGTATCGCTTTATTCAGGGCTTCGTTCCGCCGGTTGAGAAAAGGTCTATACAGCTCGAGAACACCCACCACGTGAAAGGAGAAAGGATTATGGCAACGCGATTGCGAAGTGCTGAAACAACAAGCGGGCGCCGAATGGCGGGAGCACGAGCCCTCTGGCGGGCTAACGGCATGCGGGAGGAACAGATCGGTAAACCGGTTATTGCGGTTGTCAACTCTTTTACCCAGTTCGTGCCCGGGCACGTGCACCTGCATGAGATTGGCCAGCAGGTGAAGCAAATGATCGAAGCCCAGGGATGCTTTGCCGCGGAGTTCAACTCCATCGCCATTGATGACGGCATCGCCATGGGACATGACGGCATGCTCTATTCACTGCCTTCTCGGGAGCTTATTGCCGATTCGGTGGAGTATATGTGCAATGCGCACAAAGTGGACGCCATGGTCTGTATTTCCAACTGCGACAAGATAACCCCCGGTATGCTGATGGCCGCCATGCGGCTGAATATTCCGGCTGTATTTGTTTCGGGTGGTCCCATGGAGGCAGGGAAGGCCGGGGAAAAGGCGCTGGATCTGGTGGATGCCATGGTCATGGCCGCTGACGATACGGTGAGCGATGAAGAGGTAGCCGTCATCGAACGCTCGGCCTGCCCCACCTGCGGTTCCTGTTCGGGGATGTTTACCGCCAACTCCATGAACTGTCTCAATGAGGCGCTGGGCCTGGCCCTTCCCGGGAACGGGACGGTGGTTGCCACCCATGCTGCCCGGCTGCGCCTTTTTGAGCAGGCGGCCGAGCGGATCGTGGCCATGTGTACGGCCTGGTATGAACAGGGGGATGATTCGGTCCTGCCCCGTTCCATTGCAACCAGGGCTGCCTTCGATAATGCCATGTCGCTCGATATTGCCATGGGCGGGTCAACCAACACCGTCCTTCATCTCCTGGCCATTGCCCATGAAGCGGGTGTTGAGTACACCATGGCCGATATGAACGAACTTTCCAAACAGGTGCCCTGCCTGTGCAAGGTGGCGCCCAACTCGGATTATCACATCGAAGATGTGAACCGGGCTGGTGGAATTCTGGGTATTCTCGGCGAACTTGATCGGGGTGGCCTGGTGGATACAACCGTGCATCGTGCCGACGGCCTGACCCTTGGAGAGGCCCTTGACCGGTTCGATATCATGCGGCCTACTGTGACCGAGGCAGCCAAAATCCTGTATTTCAGCGCCCCCGGCGGTGAACGGAACCTGGTGATGGGGTCCCAGGAGGCCACGTACAGCGAGCTGGATACGGACCGGGCAGCAGGGTGCATACGTGCCATGGAGCATGCCTATTCACAAGATGGGGGACTGGCGGTGCTCTACGGCAATATTGCCGTCAACGGCTGCATTGTCAAAACAGCCGGGGTGGATCCCTCCATCCTCCATTTCAAAGGACAAGCCAAGGTCTTTCACTCCCAGGAAGCCGCCTGTGACGGCATCCTCGGCGGTGCGGTGAGTGCAGGGGATGTGGTGTTCATCCTCTACGAAGGGCCCAAGGGCGGTCCAGGGATGCAGGAGATGCTCTATCCGACCTCCTATCTCAAATCAATGCATCTGGGCGCGGCCTGCGCACTTGTGACCGATGGACGTTTTTCCGGCGGGACTTCCGGACTGTCCATCGGTCATGTCTCGCCAGAGGCTGCCGGCGGAGGGGCCATCGCCCTGGTTCGCGACGGCGACGGAGTGGATATCAATATCCCGGAGCGGACCATCAATCTCCTGATAAGTGAAGAGGAGCTGACCGAGCGCAGGGTCGAAGAAGAGCGGCGCGGGGCCGCGGCCTATACCCCTGACCGGCAACGTGAAGTCTCAACCGCATTGAAGGTGTATGCCCACTTTGCCGCTTCCGCCGACAAGGGGGCAGTTCGCCAACTCCCTGAATAACCAGCCAGGGCCCTCCGCACCCACAGGGAGCCTGCTGATCGACATGTCGAGAGTGCAGGTTCCCCGCATAGCCCGTTGCCCTCCCTGGGCGGAATCAGGGCTCTTCCTTGACCGGGTTGCGCAAAATTCCGATATTTTCAATTTCCACTTCGACCACATCTCCCGGTCGCAGCGGGCCCACTCCGCTCGGGGTACCGGTTATGAGGATATCGCCGGCTTCAAGGGTGAAATTTCTTGACACAAAAGCGATAATCTCGGGGATAGAGAAAAGCATGTGGCGGGTATTGGAGTGTTGGACGACCCGACCGTTCAGGCGACAGATGATGTCAAGGTGCTGTGGATCGCCCACTGCCTCCGGCGGAACGATCACCGGGCCTATGGGACCGAAGGTATCCAATGATTTACCTCGAAACCACCCTCCTTTATCGGTTTTTTGCAAGTTACGCTGGCTGATATCGTTAAAACAGGTAAATCCGAGCACATGGTCCATGGCACGATTCCGGTCGACATTTTTCACCCGGTCTTTGATGATCAGAGCCAGTTCCGCCTCATAATCGGTCCGCACTTCTTGAAAACCGTAGTCGTACACAAAACGCGGCAGAACGATTGCCTCCCTCGGACCGATGAGGACATTGGGTGTCTTGGGAAACAGGACCGGTTCGTCAGGAATTTCGTTGGTGAAATTCTGGACATCCACCGATTGGCTCTCTTGGATATGCTCTGCATAATTGAGACCAAGGGCGATGATTTTTGTGGGCTTGAGCGTGTACTCTCCGCCATGGAGAAAAGGGAGGATGACGGGCATGGTAAGGCTCACAGAGAGGGGAATGAAAGGGGCCTAGTCATCTTCAGGGTATTCATCCATATCCATGTCGTGGTACATCATTTCCGAGGCAAAGGAAAAAAAGACGCCGATGGAGTCGGTAAGATTCTTGATCAGCTCACTGAGTTTGATCCGCTCATCGAGGTCAGTTGCTGAGGCAAGGTTTTTAATGGCTTTATTGAGTTCTTTCTGCAGTTCTTCCATGTTGAGCATCAGTTCTTCCATGGTATCTCCCTTGGTGACGAAAAAAAGAGTTCGGGACGGCTGGAAACCTCTGGTACGGCAGTAGTAGTCAATTTCCATCATCCGGTCAACCGTGAGGAAGCACGAGGAAGAGAAAAATTCCTGCGCCCCAGGGGTGTTGTCCTTCAATAGCTTGTAACTCCTTGGTATGGTTATTCTTCGAGTCGTACCTGTCCTCAGGTGCTTCAGATGTGCCAGACAAAATGCTTGGCCGGAGATGGGGTGCCTGTGATCCGTATACCTTTACTGTATACTTACTTGCGTTTGCTCTGATAGATCATATATTTTGCACAGTTGGAAAAAACAACAATCCAAAATCATCAGCACAGAGGAGACGATCTATGAGCACATTTTACCGTTTGCAATCCGCTGCATTGATACTGGCTGTATGTTTGCTGACAGTACCTGTGGCCGTAACAGCGGCAACAGACCTTGGAAAAACTGCCGGTTCCATGGCGGAACAGGCTACCTCAGTGGTAGAGAAACTCAACATCAATACGGCCAGTGTCGATGCATTGGCTGGCATTCCGGGAATCGGACCGAAGGTCGGTGAGGCCATTACCGCCTATCGTGATGCCCACGGGGCCTTTACCAGTCTCAGCGATCTGGTAAATGTGGAAGGGATAGATGCCGCCCTGCTGGAAAAAATCAAGCCTTTCCTCACCCTGTAGCACTCTTCCTCCCTTCTGCAGCAGGTCGGGCGCCAACGATCATACCTGGTTTTGGCGGGCGACCTGCTGTCTTTTCCACCACTCACCCTGCAGGAGCTCGTTGTTCACCTGCTCCTACCTTGCCCGCCACCGAAACACGCGAGAGAGGCGTGTGATCAGCCATTGTTTAACCCCTGTTGGCAGCGCGTTACGCGAAGTCGCCGGTTCCTGCGGTCGAGTTTTCTCTGCATCGGTCTGTTCTGTCGGCAAAAGTACGGGCTTGGGAGTACCAGGGTGAACCTCAGGCGCAGAGGCATCTTCTTCTTCCGGTACCTGTATGCACATCCAGCAGGGAGCCATGGTTTTCCTCAACCAGGTGACAGCGCAGGGCTACTTGCCCGCTCCTGCTGGGAACGAGGACTGTCTGGCTTTGAGCCGTTTTTGCATTTCTGTCCTGGAAAAAGGTTCCCAACCGTTGATCACCTTCTGTTCGCACCACGGCTTGAGCACAGAAACATCTGGATTGTCGCTGAGAAGCATGTACTGGTCTATGCATTCGTTTGTCAGGTGGATGACGGCACTGGCATTGTATTTGGGGCCGTATTGCTGCTTGATCCGCCGTTCCTCGGCGGTAAGTGCATAGGCGAGAGGGGCGGTCAGCAGCATGGCGGTGCAGAGGAAAATGACTTTCATGCCTGATTATCCTTGGCAAAGGAGGTGAAAGAGGCGATTTGCAGTTACTATATGTCGCTGAGGATGAGAATGCAATCGTTCGTCACCATTCACAGGCCTCTGCGCAGTTCTTCTTGTTGCACTGGATGCCGGTTGCCACCGATCAACTGCTTCCTGTGGCACTGGCCGGAGAAAAAACTGGCACATTCCTCACCATGGTCTACAATAGCGGTATAGGTCATTTTTCCTATCTTCTCAGGTATATGCTATGGATGATCACTATGCACTTCCTGTGACCGAGGTTCTGGGGCTCCTTGATTCATCGCCAGCTGGACTTTCCCGAGCGGAGGTCAAGCAGCGGCAACAGCATTATGGCCTCAACCGTTTCCACCGCCAGCCACCGGTACCGGCGTGGCATATCCTGCTCCGCCAGTTCAGTGGCGGGATCATCTATCTCCTCCTTTTTGCCGTGTTGTTTTCTCTGCTGCTGGGTGAATGGACCGATGCGGCGGTTATTCTGGCCATCCTGATCATGAACGGGATGATCGGATTCGTTCAGGAACTCAAAGCGAACCGTTCGCTGGAAGCGTTGCGGAAGATGGCACGTATTCGAACGACAGTCATCCGTGAGGGCCTACAAGAGCGGGTAGACAGCGAGCAGCTGGTGCCTGGAGATGTGATCTGCCTTGAATCCGGGGATAAGATTCCAGCCGATGGTCGATTGCTCAGCGTGACCCGCTTGGAGATCGAGGAGTCGGTACTTACCGGCGAGAGCCAGGCCGTCGACAAATGCGCAGAGACACTGTCCGACTCCCTGCCGTTGGCTGATCGGCGCAATATGATATTTTCCACGGCGTCGGTGGTCAGTGGGCGAGGGGTGGCGGTTGTCACCGCCACGGGCATGGAAACAGAAGTCGGCAGAATTTCCGAAATGATCGCCGCTGCCGCCCTCGAAAGTACGCCGCTCCAGCGCCGTCTCGACGTTTTTGGGCGCAAGCTGGGCATGGTCATTACCGCTGTCTGTCTGTTTGTCTTTTTCCTTCTGCTTGGCAGAAAACTCCTGGCTGGACAGCAGCTGGACATGCGGGTCTTCATTGATTTTTCTTTTGTGGTCATTAGCCTGGCGGTTGCTGCGGTGCCTACTGCCCTGCCGGCCGTGGTCACGATTGCACTCTCCATTGGCACCAGAACCCTGCTCAAGAAAAAGATGCTGGTGCGGCGGTTGACCTCGGTGGAAACTCTTGGCAGCTGCGATGTGATCTGTTCGGACAAAACCGGGACATTGACCAGAAACCAGATGACCGTACGCAGCGGGTGGACCCTGTCAGGAGAGTTTTCCATCAGTCAGGCTGCGACCAATGCAACGTCATCGCTTGCAGTGCGTCTGTTGTTTGAAATAGGGTCGGCCTGCAACAATGCAGGCTACAGTTGCAGGGGAGATGGCGACCAGGCAGAGGGAAGCCCCACCGAATGCGCTTTGCTCAACAGTGCGAAGGAGGCGGGGGTCACCTTTACCGGCGAACGGCTGGAGGAACTGCCCTTTGACACAAGCCGCAAATGCATGAGTGTGCTGGTACGTACGGGCAGCGAGGTGCTTGTCTACACCAAGGGGGCGCCCGATCATCTGTTACGCCGTTGTTCCCGTGTGCTCCAGGCCGATGGCCGTGTCGTTCCGCTCACAGGCAATGAGCAGAAGCGGATAGCCGGGGCCATCGATCATTTCGCCGGGCTATCCATGCGCGTCATTGCCTGTGGATTTGGTCAGCCGGCAGACGGCGAAACGCTTATCGAGAGTGAGCTGGTGTTTGTTGGGCTGCAGGCCATGATTGATCCACCACGGGCCGACGTCGCACGATCGATTGACCGGGCGCGCGCGGCCTGCATCCGTTCGATAATGATCACCGGTGATCACCGGGAGACGGCCAGGGCTATCGGCGAACAGGTAGGCATCCGTGGCGGGGTGCTTACCGGCAGCGAACTAGATGCGATGGATGATGCCACCCTCACATCGGCCCTCGAGACTACCGATATCTTTGCCCGGGTCGTCCCGCAGCATAAGTTACGCATCGTCTCTCTGCTGCAAGAGGGGGGGCATGTGGTGGCCATGACCGGCGATGGGGTCAACGATGCCCCGGCATTGAAAAAAGCGGATATCGGTATAGCCGTAGGCAGCGGAACCGAGGTGGCTAAAGAGGCGGCAGACTTCGTGGTGCTTGATGATTCCTTTACCAGTATTGTTGACGCCGTGGAGGAGGGAAGAGGCATCTACGACAATATCCAGAAGTCGATCATGCTGCTTTTGTCCGGTAATCTGATGGAGGTCCTGCTGGTGCTGCTGGCGGTGCTTTTCGGGTGGAACCTGCCTCTTACCGCTTTACTGCTGTTGTGGATAAACCTCATCACCGACGGTGCACCCGCTCTTGCCTACACCGTTGACCCCTATGGCGCCCGAATCATGCGCCGGCCACCGATTGACAAGTTCGCACCCATCCTTTCCGGCAACCATTTGCGTCTTCTTTTGTTTCTGGGGATGGCCGGTGCCTTGCTTGGCCTGTGGTGTTTTCAAGCAGCAGGCGGCATCGACGGCACGGGTACTGAACTGGAGACGGCACGGACCGTTGCCTTCAGTTACGTGGTGCTGTTTGAAATGGTGCTGGTTTTCGTTATCCGCAGCAGTTACCGAGTGCCGCTCAGGAGCAATCCCTGGCTCTGGACTGCGGTCGGCCTCTCCTTACTGCTTCAGGGGGTGATTCTCTATACACCGGTCAATGGCCTGTTTAAGGTGACTCCGCTGGGCGCAGGAGAGCTGCTCCTGCTGGGGCAGGCCGGATTCGGGTTCGGGGCCTGTTGTCTGCTTGCCCTCCTGTGGGTGCGGCGTCAGGCGGAACAGGGTGGTGGTTGAACGGTTTTCTTCCTGCTTCACTGCACCTTGCACTCCAGAAGCCACTGTTCGACGAGTGACGGGGTGAGGGTGGAGAAAGTGGCGTTCTGGTCGGGGGCAAACCGTTGCGAATACTGCAGGAGGGAGGTGAGTTGGCCCGTATTCAGGCGGTCATTGCCGGGCATGGTCTGGTTGTATGAACCGTCGGGCAGCAGGATGTCGCCCCTGCGGCCAAGCTGGATGAGGCAGGGGAGGTGCGACAGCCTTTCGGAAAAATATGGTGAGCCGTTTAACGGGGGATAGAGTTGGCGAAACCCTTTACCTTCAGGTCCGTGACATTGACCACAGTGCTCTAGGTATAACTGGCGCCCTTGTTCACCTGTGACCCCGAACGGGGTGAGGAGCAGCAGCACGCCGGCCAAAAAGATTGTACGGTTGAGCCGTTGCATTGTCTATTGCTGCAGCAGAAAGCGGATATCCTCGATCAGTCTGTCCACTTCCTGGCTGTCGGTGCCGTTGTAGTATCCGCGGATGTTGCCCTGGCGATCAACCAGGCAGAAACTGCCGCTATGGATAAAGCCGCCTGGTGCCTGGTCGGATTCAACCACGCCGAGCATGTACTGCTTGGCAAGCGGATAGATGATGTTTTTCGGGGCCGTGACCATATGCCATTTTGCGCTGTTGATGTCCATCCTCGAGGCATAATCATGGAGGACTGCAACCGTATCATGCTCAGGGTCAATGGTGTGGGAAAGGAGGAGCACCCCCGGATCATCTTGAAAGGTCTCGTAGACCCTTGCCATCTGTACGGTCATGATCGGGCAGATGGTGGGACAGGTGGTGAAAAAAAAGTCTGTCACGTAAATTTTCCCGGTAAACAGTTCCGGGGTTACCGCTTCACCATCCTGGTTCAGTAAAGAAAAATCAGCGGCAAAGGTGCCCAGAATCGGGAGCCGCTCAGTATCACGACCGCAGGAGCTGGTGAGGGTGACGATAAGCAGGGCCGCAACAATGGCGGAGAGCAGTCGAAGGTGCATGGTGATTATTTTGATAAAAGAGAATCAGGTCCTCTCCAGATACCCTAAATCCAACGGTCTGTAAAGGTAGCACACTGAAAAGAATACAATCTTTAAAGCAGTTCAGCGCCACTTGCCTGCACCGCTCCACAGTGGTTCAGCTTTTTTCAGCCGTCACCGATGGCTGCAGACCCTGTATCTCCTGGCTGCAGGCGTTTTTGTATGTGTAATCCAAACCATTGACCGCCTGCAGCCGATCATCGGCAATGAATTCGTGGGTGGGGTAATCCCTGACGATTCGCCCCTGGTGCATAACCACCGTCCGGGTTGTCAGTTCATGGATAAAGAAGAGGTCGTGGGTGATGATTACCTTGGTGATGGTCAGCCGGTCCAGCAATGCCATAAGCAGTCGTTCGCTGCTGGGATCCAGACTGATGGTCGGCTCATCAAGGATCAGTATTTCCGGTTCCATAGCCAGAACAGCGGCTATGGCCAGTCGTTTTCGTTCGCCTCCACTCAGATGGAGGGGAACTCGGTCTGCATATGCTTCCAAATGCATGGCGGAAAGGGCCACTTGCACCCGCTGGGCGACTGTCTCGGGCGGCAACTGCATCTGCCGGGGGCCAAAGGCGACCTCTTCCCAGCAGGAAGGACAAAAGAGCTGATCTGCAGTATGCTGAAAGACCATCCCGATGTGGCGTCCAAGGCGTTTATGCGCAGGAGGCGAGAGCAAAGCGTCTCGAAAAAAGAGATACCCTTCCCCTTGGTGCAACCCAAGCAGACAATGGGCCAGCGTCGATTTTCCCGCACCGTTTTCGCCGACCAGAGCAAGGGTCTCCCCTTCCCTAATACAGAGGTTGATATCTATCACACCTGGTGAAGCATCAGGATAGGCAAAGGTATAGTGCTGGAGCTCGAGGATCGGTTTAGCCTCTTGTGCAGGCGACGGCAGATGCCTGCCTTTTGTGGCATGATCATGGGTATGCGTATGGTGATGATGGTGGTGGCTCTCTGGAGGGTGATGACCGCAACAGGTGAAGCGAAAGGTGAAATCCAGGCCATGTGCACGCAGGTGCTGCGGCTGGGAAACTAACTCCGCTAAGGGACAATCATGCTCTATCTTGCCCTGATTCATGACCAACGCGCGCGTGCAGACGCTGTAGAGAAAGAGCAGGTCATGGTCAATGATGATTAAAGTCCCGCTATACTCACGCAGAATGCGGGTAAAGACCTTTTCCTGTCTGGGATCCAGGCCGGCTGTAGGTTCGTCCAGGATGAGGATTTCCGGTTCCATGGCCAATACGGCGGCAAAGGCTGCCCGTTTTCGTTGTCCATAGCTGAGGAGATGGGCCGGTTTGTGGCGGTGCTGTTCCAGTCCAACCCGGGCTAGGCTCTCGGTGACCAGCCGTTCCACCTCCTGTGGATTTTTTCCCTGATTAAGGGGGCCAAAAGCAACATCTTCACCCACGGTAGTACAGAACAGGTGGTTATCGGGATCCTGAAAAAGCACCCCCATCCGCATTCGCAGATGGTGTAGGTTGTATTCCTTAAACGATTGGCCCTCGAAAAAAAGGGATCCCTGCTGGAGCGGTAAAAGACCATTGAAATGACGGATGAGGGTCGATTTTCCTGAACCGTTTCTACCGATCAGGGCGATCCGATCACGGGGGTAGACATTCAGATGGATGGAACGGAGCGCTTTATTCCCGTTGGGATAGGCATAGGCGAGTCCCTCTAAGGCCAAAAGCGGGGGCTTGTCGGTATGCTGAAGAGAGGGAGAATGCAGCTGGTCGGTAAACATAGGGGCGCGGGCGGTTCAGTAGTGAGGAAAGGGTATCAGGCCGTGCACCGGTTACAGTTTCCAGGCATCGAGCAGGAGCAGGACTACTCCGAGAGCGAACCAAAGACCGGCTTTGGCCCAATCGCTGCCCCGGGGACGTTGTCCGGTAGAGACCGGTAATGCGCCATTATAGCCTCTACAGAGCATGGCGGCATAGACGTGTTCGGTTCGCTCATAGGAGCGGATAAATAACATGCCCAGGAAATTCCCGATAATCCGCATGGTCGCAAGGTTGGTTCTCGGGACAAACCCCCGCAGATGCATGCTGCGGAGCATGCGGGTAGCCTCCTGTTGAAAGAGGAAAAGGTAGCGATGGGTCAGCAGAAGCATCTGAATAATAGTGGATGGCATCCCGACCTGCTGTAAGGCCTGGAGTGAGGAAGTCAGCGGCGCGGTACCGAACATCGGTTCCATGAACAGCGCCACGGTGCAGGCTTTGCAGACAATGGTCGCTGCCAAGAGCAGCCCGGAGAGGCGAAAGGGGAGTCCGGGTAACCCAGGAAAGAGCAGTACTGTTTCACCGGTGGACGGTGTCCCGGAAAAAGGCAGAATCAGGAGCAACATAGCCAGAAAACCGGTGAGCGCCAGCAGACGTCTTCTGATCCGCCTCCAGGAACTTCGGCTGAGGTGCACCGATGCCACGGAGAGGAGGAGTGCCGCGAGACAGGCGGTGATCGAATCAAGAGAAACGACCAGAAAACAGAGGGCAAACAGGGTTATCAGTTTGCAACGGGGCTCCCAGGTGTGGAAGAAGGAAGTCTCCCTCTTTTCCGCTGATGAAGGAGCCGGTGGGAGGGAAGGCCAGATTCCCCGGTCCTCCGGCCTTGGACGCTTCACTTTACTGCGCAGGAAGTATGCCGGCAGGCCAAAGAAAAGAATCAGCAGGACAACGGTCACCCAGAGGGGGACGTGGATAGTTTCAACCGGTGGAGTCATGGGCGGCAGGGGAAAGGGAGCGCGACCAGACGAGCATTTCCGGCTTTACCCGGTGAATAAAAGACACCGTCGAGGCCGAAACAATCGCCTCGATCAGAGCCACCGGGAGGTGGGCGACCAGTGCCAGCCGGGCGACCCCAAAAAAATGCTCGCCGCTCGCCGCGAGCCAGCCGGCCAGAACCAGGGCTGCCAGCAGCGTACCGCACCCTCCGGCAACAGCACTGGCTGCAACCCTGCTCCGTACAGTACTCCCTTGGAATAAGGAGAAAAACAGACCGCAGGCAATGGCTGGTACGCCCATCATAAGGCTGTTGGCGCCCAGGGCGGTAAGGCCGCCGAACTGAAACAGGATGGACTGCAGTACCACACCAACGGTAATACTGAGAAAGGCTGCGGCCGGCCCCAGCAGAATCCCTACCAGGCCGGGCAGGAGGAGGTGGACACTGGTCGGCCCCAATGGCAGGTGGATGAGCGAGGCCACAAAAAAGGCAGCGGTCACCACAGCGATTTTGGGTAGTTCCTCGGGGGGTATTTTTCGCAGGCTGTAGGCTACGCCTGCCCCGGTAAGGGCAAAGGTGGAGAAAATGAGCGTGGCGGGCAGAACACCGTCGGAGATGTGCATATTAAGACCGGTCGGAAGGAGAAGAGGTGCGCCGGCGAGCGGCTACAAAAGCCGCTGCTCCAAAAAGACCCAGAATATAGCCGATGCCGGCAAGGATATCCCTGGGACCGGGGCGATTGAGTGCATGGTGCAGGGCTGCGATCTCCCGTTTTAGTTCACGATTGTTGCGAGCATTTTCCTGGCGGAGACTACGCAGTTCCTCGGTGACTTCGGTGCATAGCTGCTGCCGGAGAGGTTCGGTAGATTCGGGCAGGGAGTTGGCGGCCTGTACGGGCAGGCAGAGAAGCAGCGTCAGCAGCACCAGTAACAGACTGCCGGTGGTGGACAACCGAGTGCGCCGGAGGGGATGGTCAATTCCACTCATCATTGCTTGGCTTGTCTTAGGGTAAAGGTGTGTCGGTGGCCCAACGAAGCATCAAGGGTGATAACCAACGGAAGTGCACCGGAAAGCGGAAAGGACCACAGACCCTGCTTATCTGTCTCTCCGTGAATCAGCGGCTTTTGGTGACGGTCAGCTACAGTGACCTTGCCACCGACTACCGGCCTGCCATCGGAAAAATAACTTTCGGTGTACACCATTCCATTGTCAAGGTAGGCGAACAGGCTGACGCCATGCGCATGAGCTGGACGAATGGGCGTCCCTGCCAGCAGCATCAGCAGCAGGTAAGCAGCAATGATGTGGACAATTGGACGCCTTATCATCGCATATCAGCGGTGTGCACCCAGTATACCGCCCCCAGTTCCACCGCTTTGTCCTTGCCGTCATGGGGCAGGGTCCACTCCGCAGGACTGAGGGCTGCAAACCCCCACCAGCCCTGTCGCGGCATGGCATAGGAAAAGATACCATTGCTGTCAGCCTTGACAACCTGGGTGACGTACGGAGCGCTTGGCGGTTGGATGGGGGATGGGTTGTCGGGCGAGCTGTTGAGGTATTCCACTTCCACTTCGGCAAAAGGTGCCGGCTGGCCGTTCACCAGAACCTGCCCGGTGAACAGGTTGGCAGTCCACAGGCCGTACGGCCGAGTCAGAGGAACGATCTCGGTGGGCAACCCTACGGGTGTGTCCCACCCCAGTTCCAGACCGAAGCCATGGACGCACACCTTGGTGTAATGAAGGATAAAGCTATCTTCGGCCTCTTCCCAGTAAGGCTGGGGTTGAACAAAGAAGGTGTAATCTCCCGGACGACTGATGGCGTACTCGGCCTCCCAGCGGGTGAACCAATTGTTCTGGCCAGGGCCTTTGGCCTTGACTGGCCGCAGGGACGCGGTCAAATCGGTCTGTTTTCCCCGATGGAGCACCCCGAATTGCTTGGGTCTGGCCATTTCCATATATTGTTGTTCCAGGGGATGGAGAAAGGCGATGTCGAGGGTGAGGTTCCCCTCCTCGCTCTGGGTGACAATGTCGGCACGTGGAATGATTGCCCCAAAGTGGGCGTGGGCAGGCATAACGGGGATTGTAAAGAGAGCCGTCAGGCCCAGAATCGACGTACGAAGGAGAGCAGATACACGGTGCATATTTCCCTGTAGGTAGAAGGTGTGGTGTGAAAAGAGGCCAGTATGAAAAAAAAAATATTCGTAACACTTTCTACCCTGGAACCACCGACGGTGTCAATATGAAAAAGCTGAGTGGTCCGGGGGCAAAATCCGATCCTCAGGGTGCTGCGCTCAATGCCGGTGAATGTACCTGTTTTCAACCGATGCGGAAGCGGTGGTACGGTCGACAAACGCGGGGGCGGGCTCAGCGACGAGGCTGGTTTGAATGCGCTTTGCAACGCACGATTTCCTGTTCACGGGCGCGCAGAATTTCCTTGTTGGTTCGGGTTCCCAGAGGATCACGGTAGGGTGTACCCCGGACGGTCTCCATCAGGTACTGGTCTCGTTCCGGCAGCGGTTGACCGATACCCTGTACAGTAGCTGCGGCAATGGTGCCACCCCGTTGTCTGCCGAAAGCGGCTGTCTCGCCTACCTGAAAACCGGCCGCTAACAGACCGGAGCGAACCGGTATGGCGGCGCAGTAGGTCAAAAGGGCGCCGTCAGGCTTGAGCAGCGGCCGAAGGCGTGAAAAGAAATCAACGGTCCACAGTTCGCTGTTTCTCTGGGTGGAAAAGGCATCCAGCCAAATCAGGTCAAAGAGGCCACTCACCTGGCTGAGCGTGTGGCGGGCATCTCCCCACAGCAGGCGGATCGAGCACCCTTCCTCCTGCCAGCAACCGGTCTGAAAGAGCTGCTCCAGGCAAGCGTTCCAGTCAAAGGCCGTTCCGCTCTCCTGCAGCTGCCGGGCAGCTGCCTCCACGGTTCGTTTGTCCATTTCCAGTCCAATGATCTCCACCTGCCCTCCGATGCCAAGCGCCTGTTCGCAGGAGCTGAGGCTGTTGTAGCCAAGGCCGAAACAGATATCGAGGATACGCACAGGTCCCTGCGCCAGGCGTTGCTGCAACCTTCCGGGAATGCAATACTTTTGCTCCGCTTCCGAGCGTGCACCGGCAAGGGTGTGATAGTGTTCCTTGAACTGGGCATTCCAGAAAGTGATGCTGCCGTCTTCGGTGGCAACAGGCGGTGGCAGAGGTGCGGGCGCCTGCTCGTGCTCACCCGGGGAACAATTCCCTTCTACCTCCTGGCCCTGGTAGATCTGTCGTTGTTCCATCTGCTGCAGCAGGTAGCGAAGAAACTGGCCCTTGGACATGGACCACCGGGGCGCGAGCAGTTGCTCGGGTGGCGTATCGGTGGTGAGCCGGATAATCGGACGGTCGGCGGGAATCATCGGCAGGAGGTTGAGCAGGATTTCTGCATAGGCATGTTCGCTGTATACTGGAAAAGGCGAGCGGCCATAGGAGGCTGCAAGCTCGGTATGGCGAATAACGTGGAGGTTATGCAGTTTGATCGCATCGATAGGCAGCGGGGCCAGAGTTGCCATGGTTTGCTGAAAATGGGCAGGGGTTTCACCGGGCAGCCCGATGATGAGGTGCACCCCGACATGGAGTCCGGCCTGATGGAGCCTGTTGATGGCAATGTGCCCACAGGCCCAGTCGTGTCCACGACGAATGCGCTTGAGACTCTGGTCATGGGTCGTCTGGATACCGAGTTCTACCCACACGTCCAGGTGCTGGTTCAATTCCTGCAAATAGGCAATGATCTGCGTGGAGAGGCAATCGGGCCTTGTGCCGAAGGTGATGGCGTGGAAGGGGTATTCCTTTCGGATGGTTTGAACCAGTTCTTCCAGGAGTTCCAGCGAGGTAAAGGTGGCGGTAAAGGCCTGGAGATAGGCCATGAAGGCGGTGGCCTTGTACCGTTTTCGGGCAAAGGCGACTCCGGCCTGTATCTGGTGACGAATATCCTGCAGTGATCCTATCTGCACCGCCCGGGCACCGTCTGGCGGACAGAAGGTACAGCCTCCGGAGCCGTCTGCCCGGCGGTGAGGACAACGGAACCCGGCGTCCAGGGGAACCCGGTGGAGGATAGCTCCGTACTGCTGCCGCAGATAATCGCGGTAGTGAAAAATGCGTGGTCGCTGCATGGTGATGGGTCGTGCGGTCGGGGGAATTCGAGCGTGCACCGGCAGGATAGCCGACAGGTCAGGGAAAGCAAGCAGGAAAAAATGGTGGATAGGGCTTTTTTTAACAGAATACTAATACAGGTAGAGTAGAGTAGCCGCCTTCAGGTTTCCTGCTACCCTCGATTGCTCTCACAATAACTCATTCCAAGGCCCTGCCAATCAATTGCTAATGGACGCAAAAACCCCTGCCAACAGTATTGAAGAAGCCCTGAAAAGTCTCGATCATCAGTCCGGTCAGCCCGAAGTGGACAGCTATTATCATGAGCAGCTCTATTCGATTTTGCAGGAACGGCAGAAGGAGGAAATCGTCAAGTCGGCCCTGATAAAATATTTCAAAGCAGAAGAGTTGAAAACCTATCAGGCGGAACTCATCAAGATGCAGGAGCACCTGGAGCGGACCGGGAAAAAAATGATCATTCTTTTTGATGGTCGCGATGCCTCGGGAAAAGGGGGAACGATTCGTCGGGTGACCAGGTACATGAACGAAAAACATTACCGGGTGGTGGCTCTGGGGAAACCCAATCCAGTGCAGCAGACGGAACTGCACATGAAGCGGTATATCGAACAGTTTCCCCGTGCCGGGGAGATCGTACTGTTTGACCGCTCCTGGTACAACCGGGCCATGGTTGAACCGGTAATGGGATTCTGCAGTCGTGCGCAGTATCATCGCTTTTTGAAAAAAGTCACCCTGTATGAAAATAATTTCATCCTTGATGCAGGGAAGACGATCCTGCTCAAGCTCTACTATTCAGTCTCCAAGGAGGAGCAGGCCAAACGATTCGAACGGCGTCGCAATGACCCGCTTCGGCAATGGAAACTGTCAGAGGTCGACCTCCAGGCTCAGGACCTGTGGGATGAATTCACCCAAAAAAAAATGGTGATGCTGCAGAAGACCCATACCAGGGATTGTCCATGGTGGGTGATCAAGTCCGATGACAAGCATCGGGCGCGTCTGGAGACCATGAAACTCATCCTGAGTTCGGTCAAGTACCGGGGGCGAAGAAGAAATCTGGACTATACCCCTGATCACGAGGTGGTGGTTCCCGGGGATACCGAACTGCAGCGAATGAAAAGCCAGATCAGGCAGTTCGGAAAACCGCTCAGGTAAGCCCTGTTGCCCAAGCGGTAGCAGCGAGGAGAATGCTTAGTTGTCTATGATACTGGAGGAAAAGTTACAGATGAAAGGCATAAAGGCTAAACAGATAATCACTGCAGGGGTGCTGTTGATGCTCCAGGCGGGTGCAGGCTGCAGCAGTCTGGAAACGCCCCCGCAATTCGATCCCAAAACCTGCTTGGAGGAACCTCCCACGCCGGTAGAAGGAATGCAGGTTATCCATGGGCCGCGTACCCCTCAGAGCGTGCTGGCTGATATGCGCTTTGTCTCCTGCAACGGGCAGGTCCTGTTCAAGCAATTGAATGAACGAGGCGAGCCACTGGTTCCGGGCGAGGTAGTATTCCGTGTACAGGTCGAGTATACCGGCGAGGTGATCGCCGCAGAAGTAATCGAATCGACCATTGTTTCCCGAAAGTTTGAGCGGAGACTATCCGATATGATCATGGACACCGATTTCTCTCCCTGGCAGCGCCATGACGAGGATGCGGTGTTCGTCTATCCGATGCGCTTTTCCCGTTGGTGGGAATAAAAAAGGAGAGCGGAGGATTCCGCTCTCCTTTTAAGATCCTCGTCGGGCGTCAGGCCTAGAGGAGTCCCTTTTTACGCAATCTTTTCTTCTTGGCGAGCTTCAACTGCAATATCGCCTTTTGGGAAAGGTAGACTTTGCCGGTGGCAGGTGCATAGACAGTCAGACCGGGAAGCTGGACCATCTCGCCATCCTGGATCATATAGTCCTTGCTGACCGGCAGCTCCACTTTACCGATTTTGACTACCGGGTTTTCCGGGTCAGTGGTGGTATCAACAGTATAATCGGTGGTCACTTCATCCAGATCAATAAACAAATCATTGGTGGTTTTTTCCAGATCAACCTTGATGGCGTCCGCTGCCATGGTGGCCAGATCGGTGTTGTCCACTACATGGGCAGGCGCGGGGGAGCCGTACATCCACAGGGGAACGGTCTCACCAGTGTGCCCATGAGTGGTCCAGCCGATGATGGTGTACATTTCACTGACCAGCCTGGCAAGCGCATAGCTTTCACTCAGGCCGGCATCCTGTAACGCCCTGATGTCAGCAACATCGTCAACGGTCAGATCAATGCCCCAGTTGGCCGAGACGCTGTCGATAAGGTCCTGGTCGGTATCACCTGCCTTACTGGCAATAACCCCGTTGGCTGACATGAGCATCCCTTTGAGGGGATTGACCAGATCTTCAATGGTGGTTTCGGTGTAGCCCACGGCCGCGTTGTAATGACCGATTTTCATACCACCGGTGTTGTGATCCGGGTAGGCCATAACCGCTGTCTTTCCATCGTTCATGGCAAAATTATTGGCCACTTTGACCGCATCGTCAAAGGCAAGGAAGTCAGTGACCATGTAAATCGGGTCATTGTTGTGGCCGGCCCAGTCAACTTGAGAGCCTTCCACCATCAGCACGAATCCGTCGGGATCCTGGGAGAGAATTTCGATGGCCTTTTTCACCATCTCTGCTAGTGACGGCTCATGTTCCGCAAAATGCTGCCGGTCCATATCCGGCTGCATGTGGCTGTCGTCAAACATGCCCCAGACCTTGTTGGAGGTGATGGTTGCCAGTTGTTCCTTGCTGTCGATAAATTCATAGCCACGCTCTTCAAGGACCTGGATCAGGTTTTCCCCGTCAGTCCGTTTGCCGTACCAGGTATCACCAAAGCTGGTGGTGTAGGAGGCATCCGAGGGAATCAGGTGGCGGGCTCCGCCACCAAAGACAACGTCCACATTGTTGTAGACCATGTGCTCCATGATTTCATTGTCCCAGCCACGATCTTCGATATGAACGGCAAAGGCGGCCGGGGTGGCATGGGTCACCCGGCTGGTGGCCACGATTCCGGTAGCCTTGCCGGCTCGCTGGGCGGCTTCGATGATGGATGCCACCGGTGCATAGGGAGCAGCGGTCGGTTCGAAACCGGTGAGCATATCATCTGTTCGCGGTCCTACCCCGAGAAAGCGGACCGTGGTTTTGTGACCGGTTGCAAACGCCGTGGCAGCAGCGGCTGAACCGGTGATGATAGAATTGGCCATATGGGTTTTGACGGTACCTGTCTGCATATGGTCAACAGCCAGGTCCTCTCCTTTGTACCATCTGGCCACTGTTTGAATGGTCTCGTCACATCCATCCGGAATCATGACGATGATGCTGTCCACATTCTTTTTCCCATGGGCGTAGCGGTCCCATTTTTTTTCCCATTGTCGTCCTGCAGTCGCATTGCTCGCAGCCAGCGCAACGCAACCGGCAACAATACCGGCTTGTACGATGCGGTGTAAATATACCTGCATGTCTTCCCTCCGTTTTTAATAAATCTTTTCTACAAACGTGTAACAGGCATACCCCGTTACAGTGAACAGTACCTAACTACAAGGCGTGTGATAGCAAAGCGTTAGGAACGGATTAGAAAACGAAAAGCGATTGCACTTCAATGGGAAGAATGGTG
The DNA here is from genome assembly GCF_055398265.1 of Desulfogranum aggregans. NCBI lineage: Bacteria > Pseudomonadati > Thermodesulfobacteriota > Desulfobulbia > Desulfobulbales > Desulfobulbaceae > Desulfogranum > Desulfogranum aggregans. The sequence goes on from NZ_AP042447.1 coordinate 3,415,580, forward strand.
ATGCTCACTTGCCTGCACCTTGGCACTGAAGGCTCGGGACTTGCGAAGCTGCCGTGTGGAGGCAGCATGAAGAGAAAATTATTGATATAATCCTCGTGTCATGTTGATATTATGAAATTAAGTCAGCAGCATATAACGTCAGTAGAAGGAGGAGGAAGGCAGCTGTAGCACCAACGTCACCATTCACCTATCGCACAGGGGAGATTATCCATGCGCACTCCGGACATGAAGGCATCACTGCAGAAAGAAGTGATTGAATCGGTGATCAAAATTACCGTCTTGGCAACAATACTCCTTTGGACCGTGCTCATCATTAAACCCTTTCTTGTGCCGGCGGTCTGGGGGATTATTATCGCGGTGGCTGTCGAGCCGTTGGTGGCCAAATCGGCAGCCATGATGGGAGGGCGGAGAAAAGCTGCTGCCGTGCTCTTTGCCCTGGTGGTTGTGGCAGCCCTGGTTTTTCCCTCTGTCAAGCTGGCTGCCTCCTCTATTGACGCGGTGCAGGCCATTGCTACTGGGTTGGAGGAAAACACGCTGCGCGTTCCTCCTCCGCCGACAAGTGTCGAACAGCTTCCTGTGATCGGTCCCTCCATCAGTAAAGCCTGGAGTCTGGCCTCCGTCAATCTTGAGGCCTTCCTGCGTCAGCATGGTTCGGAACTCAAAGCCGCAGCCATGACCCTTCTGGGATCTGTAGGCGGCGGGGTGAAGGGAATCTTCATGTTTATCATCTCCGTCATACTGGCCGCAGCGTTTCTGGTCACCGCAGAGAAAAGCACCATTGCCCTTGACCGGATTGTTCACCGGTTTGCCGGTGAGCGGGGGGCAGAGATTACTGCATTGGCAACCGCCACCATCAGGGGGGTCATGCAGGGAGTCGTTGGGGTTGCCTTCATCCAGTCGATCCTCTCGGCAATCGGCATGGTTCTGGTCGGGGTGCCGGCCGCCGGTCTCTGGTCTGTACTGGTGCTGGTGCTTGCCGTGATTCAACTCCCGCCCATTCTAGTGCTCGGCCCGGTTGCCGCCTGGGTCTTTACCGCCACGACCACGGTACCGGCCGTACTGTTTCTGGTATGGGCGCTGGCGGTGAGTGCCTGTGATGGTATCCTCAAACCGGTGCTCATGGGACGGGGAGTGGACATCCCCATGCTCGTCATCCTGATTGGTGCATTGGGTGGAATGATGCTTTCCGGTATTATCGGACTGTTTGTGGGGGCGGTGGTCGTGGCCATCAGCTATACTCTTTTTACTGCCTGGGTCGATGAGGTGGAAGCACCTGCTGAAACGGAATAAGTGGAAGCATTGGACATCCAGTGGTCCATGGATTCCGTATCAGGTCCGGGGCAAGCAAGACTTCCTTCGACGGTGTCCGCCTGGCGCTTGAAAGGCGGATGTTCTTTTGTCCAGGGAAAAACCAGGCAAGAGCAGGGTCGTGCACAGCTTTGCACTGGCTTGGGGGGATGTTTACTAAAACCTTTTCCGGGCATTCTGGGGTATTGCCGGTAGAAAAAATTCCAAGATGTTGAATTTTTGACTTTTTTTAGATTGTGATTACCTTTTTTTTGTCTTTTTATAAATGGGTCAATATGGAAGAGCGGTGCATGGCGGCATGATCTACCGGTGAGCTGAGGACATGGCCCTGGCTCAAGCCTCACCCTGACAACACTCTGCCAAGGGAAGGGGGGAACAGTGAAGATGCAACATCTGCTGAGGTGTTTATTCGTACTGCTGGTCGGCATCATGGGCAGCAGTGGCTTGTATGCCGGGGAAATTGAACGGATTCAGGAACGCGGGGAGATGGTTGTCTCCCTGAACAAGGAGTATCCACCGTTTTCCATGGAAAAGGATGGGCGGCCCATCGGTTTGGATGTAGACCTGGCCCATCTGCTTGCCGACTCCCTTGGGGTGCAGGCCAGGTTTATCAGGCCCGAGCAGTACGAACAGCAGATTCCCGGACTCCTGGCGGGCAAGGCCGACATCATTATTGCAGCCATGACCCGAACCGTTGCCCGGGGGCTGCAGGTCAACTTTACTGAGCCATATTTTGAGGTGAGTCAGGCAGCCCTGGTCAAGCGAGATAAAGTTGCCGTTGATGCCGACTCCTATTTTGCCCTCACCACCATCAAGGATATCCGTCTGGGCGTCAAGGCAGGAACCACTCATGAGCAGTTTGCCCGCCAATTGTTCGCCGATCAGTTGATCGTCACCTTCCCCACGGTAGAGGCTGCTGCTGAAGCGCTGGTCAACGGAGAGGTTGATGCCATAACCGCTGACTCCCCCTTTGTCAGGGTCTGGAGGGCCACCCATCCCCGACTGCATCCCCAGATCAAAGCCCTGCTGCAGCCAGTCACCCGTGAGACCTACGGGTTTGCCATCCGTAAAGGAGACCTGGAATTTCTCAACTGGCTCAACCTGTTCATCGAGCAGATTCATGCTGACGGTACCCTTGACCTGCTGATCAACGACTACTTCGTGCAGATGAACTGGACCAAAGGGTCCCCCCCCGGTTCACCGGAAAACCCGGCACAGATGCTGAAGAATATGTTTATCGAAAAAAAACGGGCGCAGCTTGAAGAGCGAAGAGCGCGGGATCTCCACCAACGCGGCAGTGCCTACGAATAGGCAGGAGGTGCGACGATGCAACTAATGGGCTGGTATTTCCGATCAAACCTGCTTGTCAGAATCATGCTGGGGTTACTGCTGGGGGCCGTTGCCGGGCTCTATTTCGGTCCGGAGGTCAGCTGGATTAATCCCTTGGGCGACATCTTTGTCCGGTTGTTGAAGATGATCGTGATGCCGGTAGTCATGTTTACCCTGATCGTGGGAGCGGCCAGCGTGCATCCAGCCCGGCTGGGCCGGGTCGGCGTCAAGGCGCTTGGTGTATACATGGTAACCACCGGGTTTGCCGTGGGCGTGGGCCTGCTGTTTGGCAATATTTTCCGCCCCGGCCGTGGGTTGGCATTATCCGGTACAGGAGAGTCGGCCGGAAAAGTGACCATGGAAACCCCGTCCCTGCTGGATACGGTAGTGAATATTGTTCCGGTCAATCCTTTCAATGCCATTACCTCCGGCGAAATTCTGCCAACAATTTTTTTCTGTCTTCTGTTCGGGATCGGGGTTGCTTTTTTACGGGAAAGTGAGGACGCACGGATCCGAAACGCGGCAGAAACCGTGTTTCATTTTTTTGAAGGCGGCGCAGAGGTGATGTACCTGGTGGTGCATTGGATTCTCCAGTATGCCCCCATTGGTGTATTTGCCCTGATTGCGGTGGTGTTCGGCACCCAGGGGGCCGAGGCGTTTGGCCCCTTAGGGCTGACCACCCTCGCCGTATATCTGGCTTTTATTGCCCATATGGTGCTGGTCTACGGTACAGGAGTCGCCCTGTTTCGCCTGTCGCCGGTACAGTTTTTTTCCAAGGCGAAAAAGGCAATCGTTACCGGTTTTGTGACCCGCAGTAGTGGCGGCACCCTGCCGGTCAGTATGGAGGTGGCGGACGAGGAGATGGGCGTATCTAAGGGGGTCTACTCTTTTTCTCTTCCCTTGGGAGCTACCATCAACATGGATGGGACCGCCATTTACCAGGGCGTTTGTGCGATCTTCATCGGTTTTGCCATTGATGCCCCGCTCACCTTCAGCCAGCAGATGACCGTTATTGCCACTGCGGTACTGGCTTCCATCGGCACCGCCGGCGTACCGGGCGCAGGAGCATTGATGCTGATGATGGTGCTCAACTCCGTCGGCCTGAGCGTGGAGGAAGGAACACCTGTAGCCATGGCCTATGCGATGATTTTCGGGATTGATGCCCTGCTGGACATGGGGCGGACTGCCTGTAATATCACCGGAGACCTGGCGATTACCTGTATTGTCGGAAAAACCGAGAAAGAGATCGACCTCTCCAAATGGCGGTAATGGTTGTCCTTGGGCGACACGAGTAGATGTGCGCCTTGGTTGCAAAGGGACAGATCCTGGCGTCCTGGTCGGTTGCGGCTGTTTATCAGCTTTTCAGCTCATCACAGGAAAGGGAGCGTAGGTTGGGGCAGGTAATCACATCCTCGGCCCCCTCCCACGTTCCAAGGTAGGGCTCAAGTCGCGTATCGTTAAATCCCTGGATGTAGTTGCCATCTACCATTATCAGCGGTCGCCTGATCAGGATCGGATGCATCACCATTAAGGCAAGGGCCTGATCAAAGGTCAATTTTTCGGGAACAATAGTGCCGTTTTTGATGTCCGGCGCAGTGAAGTTCATACACTCGGTGGGGGTTTTATACCGGACAAAGGAAAAGAGTTCATCCCGGGTCCACGGGTGCATCAGGATATTGATGCAGGTGAGCGTGTGTCCGGCATCCCGGAGAATACGTTTTTGTTTTTCCCCATTGATGCAACCGGGCTTTTCATAAAAAGTCATTGCAGTCATCACATCTTCCTTTTTGAGATTATTCTTGATGAGAGTTCAGCCTTGGTCCGACGCCCTCAGCTCGGCAATGCACCAACTGCACCTACCGTGGCCAATGGTTTGCTCAGCCAATTTGACCATTTCTGCTGATGGCCTTTGGTTTTCCACCTGCTGCAGTGTCCGGCTGGAGACGATAATGAAACTGTTCTCCCGGGAACCGGGAAGAACAGAAAAAGACCTTGAACCACATGAGTGACAGAGAGAGTGAACCATGAACTGCACCTCGGTCGCTCCCCTTCGCCTATTACGTCATTGAAAAGTATTTTCATTTTCCGTTCCAGTTTATTTGCCTGTCCCTGACAGGCGCAATAGCAGTGGATAACAGTGTATAATGTCCCTTGAGGCTTTTTTTGTGGGTACAAAATAGATGCAGAATGCACCAAATAGTAATTTTGTGAACAACGAACGGGTAAAGGGCAGGCCTGGACATGTTTAAAGCTGTTTATTGTCGCCAAGAAGAGACAGGTGAAAGGGGCAGCCTGGAGGTGACGCGGTGTAGGCATCGGGTAGGGTGGTCGGGCATTCTGCTGGGAGAGAGGGAGAGGTGACCAAAAGAGAAAAGTATAACAGCGGGTTACGGGGGAAAGATGAGGGCCGTGGCCAATCCTGTCCATTAGGAGACAAGTGTGGTATAGTGTGTGCACTGCTCAAAGAGAGCCAGGGAACCTGGTGAAATGCTACTCTAGAGATAGGCACTCGTGATGGACAACGACAACTCACCGGAGCGATGGGAGCTGTTTGAGGAAAAAGAGGTATTGAAAACCTCCCTGGCAACTATCAGATCCAGCCCGGTCCGATGCCGAAGAAGCGGCAGGGAAAAAGAGTTTTACCTGTTTGATTTCAGTGACTGGGTTAATGTCGTGGCAGTTACCCCGGATGATCAGCTGGTGATGATCCGTCAGTTCCGCTATGGCAGCCGAAGGCAGGAAATAGAGATCCCTGGCGGCATGATCGATCCGGGTGAGGACCCGATTGCCGCTGGCTGCAGGGAACTGGCAGAGGAGACCGGCTATGCGGGAAAAAACCCGGTGATCATCGGCAAAGTATGTCCCAACCCGGCCATTCAACGAAATTATTGTTATACGGTGCTGGTGCGGGATGCCGTGCTTTCCGCCCAGCCAAGGTTGGATGACATGGAAGACATCGAGTGCTTTCTCCATTCCCATGCCGAGGTGAATACTCTGGTGAGAGAGGGTACCATTGATCATGGCCTGGTGCTCAATGCCCTCATGTTTTATCAGATGAGCCGATACAGCTGAACGGATGGAGATGCTGAAGAACCTTTTCACGCTCCTGCTGGCGGCGATGTCATATGGTGTAGCTGCGGCACCTGCCATGACCCTGGAACTAATCGGAGACCGTAACTTCCCTCACTGGGAAACAGTTGCCCAGACCCCGTTCAATGGGTTGTCAGCACTGGTGTATGATCGGGAGGAGCAGCGCTTTTTCGTCCTTTCCGATGATCGGTCCCAGTATGCGCCGGCACGGTTGTATATGGTTGCAGGCCAAGTCGGGCCCGGCGTGGAGATAGTCCCACAGGCAGTGATCTTTCTTCATGATGCCAACGGTGAGTTTTTCCTGAAGAATACCGTTGATTTTGAGGGCGTAACCCTGCTCGCCAACGATCATCTCCTGGTGAGCAGCGAAGGAGTGGCCAGCCAGGGGATCTCGCCTGCTCTTATTGAATTCAGCCGGGACGGTCGATTTGTCAGACAATGGCCAGTCCCCGGTCAATTTACCGTCACCGCGCAGACAGGTGTTCGTGACAACCTTGGCTTCGAGTCTCTTACCATTACGCCGGATGGGAGCCATGTGTTTACCGCCAATGAACAGGCCTTGCAACAGGATGGTGAGACGGCCACCCTCACTCACGGCACGCCGGTACGCATTGTCAAATACAGCGGCAGCGGGCGGCTCCTCGGACAGTATCCTTACATGGTCTCTGCTCTTCCTCATCCGAGCGATCACAAGCACGTGGAGGGAGGCAATGGCCTGGTGGAGCTGCTTGCCCTGGACGAGCATACGCTCCTGTCCCTGGAACGGAGCTGGATGAAGACAACGGGCGAGGTATCCATTCGCCTCTTCCATGTTCGCCTGCAGGGGGCAACCAATATTGCCGGTCTTCCCGCCTTGGATGGAAATGAGCAGGCGATCGTTTATGCACACAAGACCCTTGTTCTGGATCTGAAGGAATTGCTGCCCCTCCCGGATGAGGCATTTCCCGACCTGGACAACTTGGAGGGAATGGCCTTCGGCCCTCGACTGCCCGATGGAGGCACGACCTTGTTTCTGGTAAGTGATGGCAATTTTAACGAAAAACAGCGAACCCTGTTCCTTGCTTTTCGTCTGGATAACGGCAACAAGCAGCGCTGATGTGCGTGGCAAGATTGCACACGTTGCAGGTGGAGTTTTTTCAGCACCTCTTTTTCTTGGGGGCAATGGCTTAAATTGCTTGAATCGATTGGTGGCTGAGAGTACAAATAGCGGTTTGTTCGTGTGAACCGGGCGGCGTTCCCCAGCGTGTCGCCCCAATAATTGACAGCATGGGTTCACTGCATTGGTGAGAATACAGAAGCGCTGCCGGTGCGCAAGAGCATGGGCGGCGAGAGGCTGGTAAGGATGTCATTGGTTAATCAGGAAGATGTGGCAGCCGTTAAGGCGCGTATGGTTTCCGTCACTGTACTGGAGATGTTTGGTGTTGATTTGGAGGCGTTTGACCGTCTCCTCCTGGAAAAGGTCGCCCAGGCGCCAAAATTTTTCCGGAATGCTCCGGTAGTACTGGACTGTGCGCACCTCCAGGAGGAAGTCGACGGTCACTGGCTGGATAAGGCCTGTGAAGTGGTACGCGCCAATAATCTGGTTCCTGTGGGCATCATTGGCGCCGCCGAGACCTTGGAGTATGCGGCAATGGCCCGCAGCATAGCGGTATGGCCGGTTACCGGCAAAGTACAGGAAGAGCCTCAGGCGCAGGAAAAGCCTGGACTAGCTCTCACTGCTCCGTCGCCGATGGAAGAACCGGCAGCTGTGCAGGAGGACTCCGCCGTTGTCGGAACGGCGGATCACGCTGAGGCTGCCGAAACCCTGGTCATCCGGCAACCTGTACGCTCGGGACAGAAGATCTATGCCCGCGGCGGTGATCTGCTGGTACTCGCTTCGGTGAGTACAGGCGCAGAAATTATGGCCGACGGACACATTCATGTGTATGGCACCCTGCGGGGTCGTGCTCTCGCCGGGGTGCAGGGAAAGGAAAGTGCCCGGGTATTCTGCACTAACCTGCAGGCCGATCTTGTGTCAATTGCCGGGTACTATATCATTAACGATGATTTACCTGCTGATAAGCGCAACACTGCTGTCCAGATGTATCTGGAAGGAGAGGAACTTAAAATAGAGTCATTGCGTTGATACCAGACAATTCGCCTGTGGTTCTGCCAACGGAATGCAGCGCGTTTTTTTCATGATTGAGTTAACGGAGAATTCGGAGGATACACCATGGCAGAAGTTATTGTCATAACATCTGGAAAAGGCGGGGTTGGTAAAACCACCACCAGCGCTGCAATTGCGACCGGGCTTGCCATGCGCGGCTATAAAACCGTAGTCATTGATTTCGATGTCGGGTTGCGCAATCTTGACCTGATTATGGGGTGTGAGCGACGGGTGGTGTATGACTTTGTCAACGTCATTCGCAACGAAGCCAATCTCAACCAGTCATTGATCAAGGATAAGCGAGTGGAAAATCTGTTTATCCTGCCGGCTTCCCAGACTCGTGACAAGGACACCTTGGATATCGAAGGGGTGGAACGGGTGATCAATGAACTGTCTGAGAACTTTGAATATATCATCTGCGATTCGCCGGCTGGTATCGAACGAGGAGCGTTTATGGCCATGTATTTTGCCGATCAGGCGGTAGTGGTCACCAACCCCGAAGTTTCCTCTGTTCGCGACTCTGACCGTATTCTCGGGCTGTTGGCCAGCAAAACCAGGCGGGCTGAACAGGGCCGTGAACCGGTGCGGGAACATCTGCTCCTCACCCGCTATGAGCCGGTCCGGGTCGAAAAAGGGGAAATGCTTAGCGTGGAAGATGTTAAGGAAATTCTGGCAATACCGCTGCTGGGGGTGATCCCTGAGTCCAGGGATGTGCTCCAGGCATCCAACGCCGGCAGCCCCATAATCCTTGAAAGCGATAGTGATGCCGGACAGGCCTATGAGGATGCGGTGTCCCGATTACTGGGCGAAGATAGGGACCACCGGTTCCTGGAGGTCGAGAAGAAAGGATTTTTCCAGAAATTCAGGCTGTTCAGGAGCTAGCGAATGCGATTTTTAGACTTTTTCCGGAGCAACCGAAAGACCAGCGCCAGTGTCGCAAAGGACCGGCTGCAGATCATTGTGGCCAGGGAGCGGGCAACCCGCAACGGTCCTGATTACCTGCCTCTGATGAAGGAGGAATTGCTGCTGGTTGTCAGGAAGTACATTGAGGTTGATAATGACGCGGTAACGATCCAGCTGGACAAGGAAGGGGATTGCGAGGTTCTTGAGCTCAATATTACCTTGCCCGAGACAACGGAGGCCCAGTAGCGGGCTCCTGTTTCGCAGCGGCACAGCCTGCAATCTCCGTGGTACCCTGAAAAACGCCGTGGTGGTTGCAAGCGGACTTTCCCTCTCCCTTGCAGGTACTCTGTAGCCTCCACGGTAGCACGGCAGAGCCGGCTTCAAGGTTCTGCCTGTTCGATTGTACAGCATCTGCTGTGTATTCGACGACCTCTGCTCCTGGTGCTGGTTTTCGGTGAAGCAAAGGTTCTCGGGGATGTGCGCTGCTGTGGAGGGCGAACCCTGACAGGGTAAGATGCCCTTTTCAGATGGGTAGCGCCTCCCCCCGTGTTCCCCCGAAGACGGCGAAGCGAAATCGTTTATACCAGCAGTCCACATCAACAAAACCGACCTGCGCGAGCCACTGGAGCTGGTCTGCAAGCAGGGCATTTTTATCTGCTTGCATCCGTTGCATTGCCTGGATGACCGTCTCGGTGGATGCGCCGTTGGCCGCGATTTCTTCACACCATATCCGTTGGTATTCCTGTTCAAGAGCTGGCGATGGGCCTCGGACCTGGTCAAGGTTGATAAACATCCCGCCGGGACGGAGCGCATCGAAAATTCTTCTGAATGTTATTCTTTTTTCCCTGTCTTCCAAATGGTGTATGGAAAGGGCGGAAATGATGAGATGGTATTCATCTGTAGCGCTTAATCGGGTGTGTTCCTGAATACTGAACCGCACCTGCGGGTTGCTGAAAAAGCGTCGTCTGGCCTGGGCAAGCATTGCCTCGGAGATATCGGTAAGGTGGATGTGGGCTGCAGGAAAGGCGTTCGCAACCATTGCTGCAAATAATCCGGTTCCCGCACCGAGATCGAGCACACGGAGGGGGGCATCACTGGTAAAGGGGATGATCCGCATGGCGGCGGAATAGATCTCCGCAAAAGCGGGGATAAGCTTGGCCCGATCCTGGTCATAGCTAATTGCTGATTGATCAAAAAGTTCCTGAACGTTCATATTTTCCCCGTAAGTAATGGCGCGCCTTCTCCTGCGGAACCCTCACGCCCGTCTCGACGATGAATAGGGTGGTAGTTTATGGTATTGGCGGTAGCGGCAGTGGTTTCGCCGCCAGTATTGTGGGGCACAGGCTACCCGGTTGGCGGACGACGGGGCGGTGGTAAAATCGATAGGAGCCTGGTAAACAAACACCGCTGCGATTGGACTGCTGGGAGAATTGGCTTCCGTCCAGTGTTGTTATCGCAACACCCGGCCAGGAGGTCGATTTGTCAGCATCCCTCCACGCCCTAAACGTTCTGTTCCATGGCAAACAGCCCCGTTGATCATCACCAGTTCAATCCCCGGGGGATGCTGTCGGGGTTCGGTAAAGGTGGCCGTATCTATCACGGTGGCCGGGTCGAACAGGACCAGATCCGCATACCAGCAGGGAGCGATTTTACCTCTGTCCCTGATCCCGAAGACCCTTGCCGGTTGAAGCGTCATTTTGCGGATTGCCTCCTCCAAGGGCATGAGCCGTTCTCCCCGCACATAGGTGCCCAAAACCCGGGGAAAGGCCGCAAAGGTCCTGGGGTGGGGGGTACCATGCATGAGGCCGTCGGTACAGACGTTCATTTCCGGGCGGAGCATGAAGGCGCGAACGTGTTCTTCCTGGCCGTAGAAGTCCACCATGCTCACCCCGTTTTCCTCTTCCAGGATCAGATCGAGGGCCGCGTTGATCGGATCGGAGTCGCGCATGCGTCCTAATTCGACCAGGGTCTTGCCAATGGCCGAACGGTTTTTTGCTGTCTGGACATTGGTGATGGATATGCCTTCAACCCCGGCAAAGGCAATAAAGTTATCCCAGTCACAGGGCGTGGTGCGAATATCGGCAAGCATGCGCTCTCGCTGGGCAGGATCAGCCAATCGTGCAAGTAGCGCCTCTGTCCCTCCGGCGTGGGCCCAGGGAGGAAGGATGGCGCTGAGCATGGTGCTGCCGGCAACATAGGGATATTGATCAAAGGTGACATCCATCCCTTGCTTGGCAGCGGTGTCCAGCAGTCGCAGCATCCGGTCGAAAAGCGGGGCATTGTATTTCCCGCACAGTTTGAAATGAGAGAAATGCACGTGGACCCCTGACGCCCTGCCGATATGCAATACCTCTTCCATAGACTCCAGGATATTGTCCGCCTCGCTGCGCTGGTGGATGACCAATGGCACGTCATTGCGGGCGGCAACCCGGCAGAGGGCGATCAGCTCCTCGGTATCGGCATAGGTGCAGGGCGGATAGATAAGGCCGGTTGAAAGACCGCGGCCGCCGGCATCGAGCTCGCGCTGGAGGATGGTGCACATGGCCTCCAGCTGGGACGGTGCAGCTGTCCCTTCGTCCAGTCCCATGGCCTCCATACGCACGTTGCCGTGGGGCACAAGGTAACAGACATTCGGTCCCACGCCCGAGTGTTCGAGCAGATTCAAGTACCCCTGGGTGGTTCGATAATTCCAGTCAAGCCGGTCAGAGGTGCCTTCCAGGCCGGCAATGTTTTTTCGCCACTGGGCAATGTATGTTTCAGGCAGGGGAGCCATGGAAACCCCGTCCTGCCCGAAAATTTCGGTGGTGATCCCCTGGCGGATTTTCGGCCAGACCATGGGCTCCTCGAAAATCGCCAGGTCAGAGTGGCTGTGGGTGTCGATGAAGCCGGGACAAAGGGCCAGGCCTGTGGCGTCGATAATCAAATCTGCCGGCGCCGGTGGACTGTCGCGATCGCTGAGCTCGATGATCCGATCGCCTTCGACAACTACTCGGCCAGGCCAGGGAGCAGCGCCGGTTCCATCATACACCATGGCATTATCTATGCGAATACGCATGGTCGGCTGACCCTCCTGGTGGTTACAGGGTAAGCAGGGCTTTGAGGATAGCGTGGTAGCCCCTGGTTCCCTGGTTGAGCTGATCAAGGGTGATATACTCATCAATGGTATGCGCCAGGTTTTCCCTGGACGGGCCGAAACCGAGGGTCGGAATCCCCGCCTCACCGGCATAGTGACTGCCATTGGTGCAGAAGGCGTAGTGAGAGATGGAAGGGGAGAGCCCTGCGGCCTGCAATTGTTGGAGTACCGCCTGGACAAAGGGCTCGTCCTCCTGGTGGAGCCAGGCCGGAAAAAACCGCGTACCCTCTATGGTCTCGCCGGTGTAGCAAGCCTCCTGGCCGCGAGCAAAGGTGGCAGTTGCCTGGAAATCCGGATCCGCTGCGGACAGTTCGCTGATCGCCTGTTCAAAGGGTTCAAGCACGGTTGCCGGATCCTCCCCGACCAGCAGCCGCCGGTCATAGGTCACCCGACAGTTACTGGGTACTACCGAAGCCCCTGGGTAAGGGGTAGATTTGATATCGGTGAGGACGCAAATCCCTTTGCCGAGGATCGCCTGCTCACGCGGCTCGACCTGCTCCATCCGCTGAATAAGCCTGGTCATCAGGTGCACCGCATTGATCCCTTTTTCAGGATTGGCCGAATGGGCCGGACGGCCAAAGGTCTCGACCACGATTTCCGCCCGCCCGCGTTGGCCGATTTTCAGGTTCAGCTCCGATGCCTCGCCGATGATGACAAAGTCGGGTTTGACCCGGGCAGAGATTTCGCGGGAAGCGATCCCCTCAAAGCACTCCTCATGGACCACCCCGCTGACGCAGATTCTTCCCGGAAAGTCCCCTCCTTGTGTGGACCGAGAAAACCAGGCAGCGGCGGCGGTCATTGCGGCCACGGCCCCTTTCATGTCCGAGGCGCCCCGTCCGTAAATCCGAGCGTCACGAAGCTCCCCCTCAAAGGGTGGGACCGACCAGGCCGACTCGTCGGGGACAGGAACGGTGTCGATGTGCCCGTCCAGGAGGACGCACGGCCCTGGACGACTGCCTTCAATCGTACCGATAACATTGCCGTAGCGGTCAATGCTGACCTCACTGAAATCCAATTCCTGCATGGCCTCACGGAGGGCGGACGCAGCCGCCTTTTCCTGTCCCGACACACTGGGACAACGAATCAGGTTTCGGCACAGGTTGGCTGCGATATCTTCATACTGCATGTCAGCTGGCTCCTCCTTCAAGGTGTTTGAGCAGGCCGGTACGGGCATTGAATTCCTCGATGAACCGGTCCACCTGGGGAGCAAGGGCGGCGATGGAGGACCAATAGCTGCGGTCATTCCACTGGGCCTGGATTTCTTCAACGGTTTTTCCCTGCTGCTCGACCCAGGTATAGTATTTCAGGTTGTGGATGCGTTTGCGGCCGTAATAGGTGAGCTCTTCCATGGTATCGGTCCCGGTGGTGTGCAGGCGGCCGAGGGCATAGGCGGCATCGGTTTCGGTGAAGCGGCCATGTTCTGCATCCAGTTCCTCCAGCCGGCTGCCGTACATCTCCATGGAATCGGTAGCCACAGTCAGGACCACATCCTCTTCACCCAGCTCATAGTATTTGGCATACTTGATCGCTGCCATGGTATTGGCCACCGATGAGATACCCAATTGATCAAGGCCCTCAACGGTCGCTGCAGGAACGCCCCTGTTGACCAGGTATTCCTTGCCTGCCGGATCATTGAACAGCCGGATCAGGTTCATGGGGATCTCGTCGTCGATGGCAATTATCATATCGGTATTGCGGGTGTTGTGCACCCAGGGGATGTGCTTGTCGCCGATACCCTCGATGCGATGCTCGCCGAATCCGTTGCACAGCAGGGTCGGGCACTGCAGGGCTTCGCTGGCAGCGATCTTGACGGTTGGGTACAAGGTTTTGAGGTAGTCGCCGCTGGCCAGGGTACCGCCGGAACCGGTGGAGAGAACCACCCCGTGAAAGTCGGTCTCGGGAGTGGCAGTCAGGCTGGCGAGCAGTTCATTCATGGCCCACCCGGTTACATGATAGTGCCACAGGTAGTTGCCCATGTCATCGAACTGGTTGAAAATCATCAGTTTGTCGCCAGACCGGCGAAGCTCCCAGCACTTATCAAAGATCTCTTTGACATTGGACTCTGAGCCGGGTGTTTTGATGGTTTCCCCGGCCACGTTGGCCAGCCAGTCAAACCGTTCCTTGCTCATGCCCTCAGGCAGGATGGCGATGGATTCACACCCAAGCAGATTGGAGTCATAAGCTCCTCCTCGGCAGTAGTTGCCGGTAGACGGCCACACCGCTTTCTGTTCGGTGGGATCGAACTGACCGGTTACCAGCCGGGGCACCAGACAGCCGAACGCAGCGCCGACCTTATGAGCGCCGGTGGGAAACCATTTGCCAACCATGAGCACGATCCGGGCCCGAACGCCGGTCAGGGAGGAGGGTAATTCGATATGGTTGACTTCGCCGAAACCTCCGCCAGTGGCCACAGGTTCGTTTTTCCAGGTGATCCGGAACAGGTTCGCCGGGTCAAGATCCCACAGGCCAAGGGTGGACAGGGTCTGTTTGATCGGTTCAGGGATCAGGTGGGGGTGGCGCATCTGCTCCATGGTGGGAATGATGATATTGCGTTCGCGGGCACGCTGCACCGCCTTTTCCAGACCGGCTGCATGAATGGTTAAATCGAGCATGGGAATTTGGTATAAGAGTAAAGGGTTAACAAAAGCAACGGTTGTCAGCGCTGTGATGCCGGCAGACTGTCGGCAACGGCCTCTAGCCGCGGTGGAATGACTTTCGGGGCGTTGGCCCCCAGGGCACAGGCCTTCATGGTAGCCTCTGCGTCTTTGAGCCCGCTGCCGGTGACAAGCAGGACGACCCGGTCGGTATCAGTAACCACCCCTTGCTTTATTGCCTGATGGAGACCGGCAAGGGGTGCTGCTGCCGCCGGCTCGGCAAAAACACCGGTTGTGGAGGCCAGCCAGGGGATGGCCTGGAGGATATCCTCGTCCTCCACCCGGAGCCAGATGCCGTCCGTTTCCGCGACCGCACGGGCAGCCTTGATACGGTCACGAGGCAATCCGGCGGAGATGCTGTCAGCAACGGTGGTGGCGGTAATGGCTGGAAAGGTAAGCACGTCCGCCTGGCTGGTTGCTACCTGGTACATGTAATCGCTGCCTGCCGATTGCACACCCACCAGGCGTGGCATGGAATCAATCCAGCCCAATGTATGCATATCTTTCAATCCTTTGTACAGGCCGCTGATGATACAGCCGTCGCCGACGCTGACAACAATCAGGTCAGGGGCCTGCCATCCGAGCTGCTCGCAGATCTCGTATGCCACGGTTTTTTTGCCTTCGGCCATGTAGGGATTGTACCCGGTATTGCGGTTATACCAACCAAAGGTTTCCGCTGCCTGAAGGCAGAGTTCAAAGGCCTGGTCATAGGTGCCCTCCACAAGAAATACCCCAGCCCCATAGGCGAGCAGCTGCGCCACCTTGGCCTGAGGGGCGGTATGGGGAACAAAAATCATGCATGGGAGGTTTACCGAAGCACACATGCCGCTCAGTGCTGCGGCAGCATTACCGGTGCTGGCGGTGGTAATGACCCGTGCATCTGCTTCAACCGCCTTCATTACCGCAAGGGCCGAAGCTCGATCCTTGAGCGAGCCGGTTGGCTGCCTGGAATCATCCTTGATATGGAGCTGATTCAATCCGAGCTCACCAGCCAGTCGGGGAGCCGTGACCAGCGGTGTCCATCCGACCTGCAAGGGAGGGACAGCTGTCTGCTCCAGTATTGGCAGCAGGGGCCGGTAGCGCCATTGACTATAATCGCGGTTGTCTGCCAGGGTTGCCGGGGAAAGGCGACGGCTGATGGCCGGGTAATCGTACTCCACCTCAAGGATGCCCTCGCTGCCGTGTTCGGGACAGACCAGCAGGTGGTCTGCCGGGGCGTAGGTGCGATCACAGATGGTGCAGCGCAGGGTACTGATGTTTTCCGGAGCGTGCATAGGTAATGAGCCTCTCCGGCCTGCAGCAGAGAACCACAGGCCGGAAAAAGAGGACGGTTTAGGAAGCGGCTTTCACAGCGGCAAGAAACGCTTCCAGCATCTCTTTGCCTTCGGCGCCAAAGGCGTTTTCCAGGTACTCACGAATGACCGGCAGGGTTGCCTCCTGGAAACGTTGTTTCTCTGCAGCGGGCAGGGCATATACTTCGAGTTTTTCGTTCAGGAAGGGCAGACCGCGATCAGAGGCCTCGATGGCGTTGGCAATCCCCCGGCTGGTAACGATGGCAGCTTTTGCTGCAGCCTCGACAACCTTGACTTCACTCGGCGAGAGGCTCTCGTAGAAAGATTTGTTCATCAGCCATACATGAGGAGCGAAAAGATGGTTGGAAAGGGTCAGGTATTTTTGCACTTCGTAGAGCTTGGCAAACTCAACAATGGGTACCGGATTCATTTGGCCGTCGGCAACCCCGGTCTGGAGGGCGGTGTACACCTCGGACCAGGCAATCGCAGCCGGTTGGCCGCCCAGGGCAGAGATCAGTTTTTTATGTGTATCAAGCCCCATGGTCCGGATTTTGAGATCCTTCATGTCATCCAGGGTCTTTATTGGACGTTTAGAGTTGGTGAACTGAAAAAATCCCCCTGAATCACTGAAACCAAGGGTCTTCATCCCGGTTTTGGCTTCTATGCTGTCACCGAGTTTTTTGCCGAACGGCCCGTCAAGGACGGTATAGGTGGCGGCGATGTTGGGAAAGGCAAAGGGGATGTCGAGAATGGAGATCATCGGGTAGACGCTGGCCACGCCGCCTACTGAATGAATTCCAAGCTGGATGATGCCGGTTTTGACCATCTGGACCACATCCGCATCCTTGCCGAGTTGGCCGCTGGGAAAAATCTCGACCTTAACTTCGCCGTTGGTCCCTGCTTCAACAAGGTTTTTAAAAACAACTACAGAGGCCCCTGAAGGGTTGTCAAAGGCGCCGTTCTTGTTGAGGTGATGGACTTTGATGACCTTGGCGGCCATCGCTGTCTGTGCCAGCAGTGCGATTGCCATGCACACTGCCACCATCGTGGATACTTTTTTTAATGTTTGCATGGAGAACCTCTCGTGATGGTTGCCTGCTAGAAATCCAGCAGAAGGTTAGGAAAAAACATTGCCAAGTCAGTCCAGTAGGTAATGAGCACCAGAACAGCGACTTCCACAATGATGAAGGGCAACAGCGAGGTGCTGATTTTTTCTATGCGCTCGCCGGTTACCGACGAGAGCACAAAGATGCACGCACCCACAGGGGGGGTCATCAGGGAGATGTTGAGGGTGAGAATGATCATTACCCCGGCATGTACCGGGTGCATGCCGATGGCTGAAGTCAGGGTCCCCAGCATGGGGGTGAGGATGATCAGGGCGGCGTTGATGTCCATGAACATGCCGATGGCTAGAAGAAAGCCGAGAATGAGCGCCTTGATGACCAGCGGATTACTGGAAAGAGAGAGAAAAAAGCTCGCCAGCTGCTGGGGAATCTGCATGAAGGTCATCCACCAGCTGAGGATGGATGCCGAGGCGATGATCAGAAAAACCACCCCAGTGATGCGGCCGGTACGGATGAGCATTTCCACCACGTCATGCATGGTAAGAGAACGCTCCACGATGAGGCCGACAAACAGTGCATAGGCGACTGCTATGGCAGCTGCTTCCGTGGGGGTAACGATACCACCGAGAATCCCGCCGAGGATGATGGCCGGCATGAACAGGGCCAGGATGCTGCTCCGGAAGGTGCGAAAAATTTCACGCAGAGACGGTCCTCCCTCCGCTTTGGGCAGACCGAGTCGACGGCCAAGCGCCATGATCAGTGCCATGCAGGTCAGGCAGATGAGAATACCTGGCAGGATGCCCGCTGCAAACAACCCGGCAATGGAGACCCCGGCCAGGGAACCGTAAATAACCATCAGGTTGGACGGAGGAATGGTCGGGCCGATGATGGAGCCGGCAGCCGTGACTGCGCAGGCAAAGGGACGGCTGTAGCCCTGACGAACCATGGCTGGTACCAGGGTGTTCCCGAACGCCGCTGCATCGGATACCGCTGCACCGGTCATTCCGGCAAAGAGTACCGAGGCAAGCATATTGGAGTGGGCCAGGCCTCCGCGCATGTATCCGACCAGACTATCGGCAAAGTCTGCAAGGCGTCGGGTCATGCCGGCCCGGTTCATAATTTCGCCTGCGAGGATGAAAAAGGGCATGGCCATGAACGTGAACAGGTTGAGTCCATCAAAAAAGCGCTTGGGCGCCATGACCAGAAAGTTGTCGCCCCCGATCTGAAAAAGGCCGATCACCCCGGCAATACCGAGGGTAAAACCGATGGGCACCCCGGCCAGAAGAAGAACAAAGAAGAGGATGGCGATAGTAAGCATAGGATTACCGGCTTGCAAAGGTAGGCATGGTACCAGATCCCTCACGCACCATGCAGACGAAAATCTGCAGGACCGTGAGTCCGCTGGTGACGGGAACGGAAAGATAGGGCAGGGTCATGTTCATTCCGAAAATAGTGGCATACTGGCTGGCGCCGGCCTCGACCATCATGATCCCGTAGTAGAGCAGGTAAAGGAAAAAGGCCATACCGATCAGGTCAAGCAGTAGGCGACATTTGACCTGGTGTCGCGCGGGCAGTTTCTTGAACAGCAGGTCAAGACCGATATGCTCCCGTCGGTAGGTGCAGCAGGGAACGGCCAGCAGGGCAGCCCAGATCATGATGTAACGGGCCAGTTCCTCGGTCCAGGTGCCGCCGAGTGCAAACAGATAGCGATCAGCAATGCCGAACCAGACCACGCCGATCATGGCGGCAATGAGCAGGGCGCAGACCCGTTCATTGGCGTAATTTACCCAGTAGCCGAAACGTTCTACCCGGACTGCGACCGAATGCTGGTTCGCCATAGGGGGTGGTGACTGGTTCATGCGATTAACCTCATAAGAATACTAGGTATGCACAGGGGAAGAGCTGGCGGCCGATGCCCGGCCATTGTCGTGATGCCGCATGGGCAAACCATTTTAGAGCCCGTCATCAGGAGGTGGTTCCACCTCCTGCAAGCGTTGCAGGCTATGCTGCCAGTTTTGTCTGATCAGCGTTTGGCTACGCTTAAGATCCCGGTTCCTCAGGGCCTGGAGAATCAGCACGTGCTCCTCAAAGGAGTTATCGGCACAGGTGCAGCCGCCGAAGTAGGTGACTTCCACTCGGCGGAACTTGATCTTCAGGTCCTGAAGGATATGGATCAGGTGGCAGTTCTTGGTTTTTTCGATGAAGATTTGGTGAAACTCTACATCGGCCCACGAGGCCTTGATCGGGTCATTGTCTGCCACTGCCTTTGCCAGTAAGGCGTTTACCGCCTCCATCTCCTGAAAATCCTGATTGTCCAAGAGATCAATCACCTGGGACACGGCCAGTTCTTCCAGGGTCCAGATGATGGGATAAATTTTAAGCGGATCCTCGATGGAGACCTTGGCCACCCGCGTCCAACGGTTGGCAGAGGATTCGACGAGCTCCTTGTCTTCCAGCCTCCGGAGGGCTTCCCGAACAGGAGTTCGGCTGACGCCAAGCCGGGCGGCCAGGTCTTTGTCAAGCAGCTTCTCGCCCGGGCGGAGCTCACCTTCCATAATCCACTTGAGGAGCGTATTGTAAACGGCCTCGCGCATACTGGTGCGGCCGATAGGCTGGGAATTTTTTGGCACGGGCATGGTGGTTAGTTTACCTGTCACCTTTTGAATCCATAATATTGGATGTGATATATTACTCAAGGGAAAATGTCAAGAATTAACCTGTACGCGAGTTGAGCAGGTCAGGGGCTCGAGCACCGGAAGGGAAAAGAGAAGAGCGCTGCCTTGCGCTGGATTTGTTGATCCCGTTGAAGTACCATCATCACCAGGAGCAAGTGGAGTATCAATCACCACCACCAGGAGCAGTCTATGCAATCGTTGCAGCACCTTTATCGCTATGGGATGGGACCATCCTCCAGTCACACCATCGGACCGCGCAGCGCTGCCCTGCGGTTCAGGGAGCGGACTCCGGAAGCAAATGCATACCGGGTTACTCTTTATGGCAGTCTGAGTATGACCGGTCGCGGTCATCTTACGGACAAGGCCATTCTCTCCGCTCTTGAGCCGGCTCCCTGCACCATCGTATGGAGTGAGCAATCCCTGGACTTTCATCCCAATGGAATGCGGTTTGAGGCCCTCACAGCAGGCGGCAGTACCAGCCAAGCGTGGACAGTCTTTTCCGTTGGCGGTGGTGAACTGCGAGAGGAGGGGGAAAAAAACGGCGAGTATCCGTCAATCTATCGACAACATTCCATGGCGATGATCCTTCACTGGGCAGCGAAAACCGGAAAGCCTTTGTGGCAACTGGTTGCCGAGACCGAGCCACATGGGTTTATGACCGATTTCCTCCCGGACATCTGGGAAAGGATGCAGGTCTCCATTGATCAGGGCTTGAACCGAGAGGGCGTGCTCCAGGGCGGGTTGAATTTACCGAGAAAGGCTCGGGATATTCTGGTGAAAGCCAGGCGGCTTAAAGAGACTGAGGCCCGTACCGGGATATTGTCCGGATATGCGTTGGCAGTAGCCGAAGAAAACGCTGATGGCGGTTTCGTGGTCACTGCCCCCACCTGCGGTTCCTGCGGAGTGGTTCCCAGTGTACTGTACTACCTGTCCTATGAAAAGGGGCACAGTAATCGCTCTATTGTCAATGCACTGGCCACGGCAGGGTTGATAGGCAACCTGGCCAAGACCAACGGTTCCATTTCCGGGGCCGAGGTCGGGTGCCAGGGAGAGATTGGGGTGGCTTGCGCCATGGCTGCTGCCGCAGCAGCTCAGATTCTTGGCGGATCGGCCGCGCAGATTGAATATGCGGCGGAAATGGCTCTGGAGCATCACCTTGGACTGACCTGCGATCCGGTGATGGGGCTGGTGCAGGTGCCCTGTATAGAGCGCAATGCCTTTGCCGCTGTCAGGGCCATGGCCTGCGCCGAGTATGCCCTGCTCACCGACGGTCGTCACCTGATCAGTTTTGATAAAGTGGTCAAAACCATGCGCAAAACCGGCCAAGACATCCTTTCCCTCTATCGTGAGACCTCCCTGGGCGGACTGGCGCGAATTTTTTTTGATCACCAGGACGCAGACAAGCAGGGCCCGGACAACGAGTCCCCATCCTGAGAGTCGCTGAATGCAGGACGTCCAAACAGGGGAAGCTCCTGCCCGGCTCTGGCAATGACTCTTTTTTCTGCTTCCTCTCCCACCCTCCTGATCGCGTTTCCGGCTATGCTGGCGGGATCATCGGCAGGGAATTGAACAGGCTCTTGACCAGGGAGCAGGCTGTACAGTAAACGGCAGACCCACGGCTTGTTCAGGTAACGAGATAGTCCTGAAAAATCACGGCCAGCCCGAGAAAGGCGAGAAAACCCATCACGTCGGTAACCGTGGTCAGGATGATGCTGGAACTCTGGGCCGGGTCGATGCCGATCCGTTTCATCATCAGTGGAATCGAGCTGCCCGCCAATCCTGCGATGACCAGGTTGATTACCATCCCCAGACCGATGACGAGCCCGAACCAGCCATTGCCGTAAAGGATGTAGGCGATCAGGGCGGTCACCAGACCGATGGCGATCCCGTTGAGCAGGCCGAGCTTGGTTTCCTTTAGGACCAGAGCCCCGACCTTTGCCGCTGGTATTTCCCGCATGACCAGCCCGCGCATGACCACCGCCAGCGACTGCGCTCCGGCATTGCCTCCCTGTCCGGCAATAACCGGAAGAAAGACGGCCAATATGGTCAGCCTAGCGATGAGGTCTTCAAACAGGGCAACCACGCCGGCTGCCATAAAGGCGGTTACCAGGTTGACGTTCAGCCACAGCAGCCGCTTTTTCAGGGCGAAACTGATAGAGGAAAAGACCCGTTCATCTTTACTGACACCGACCATGGACTGGATGTCGCTGGTTATATCCTCCCGTACCCCTCGAAGCATATTTTCGGCCTTGATGGTTCCCAACAGATGGTTGTCGCTGTCCACCACCGGCACGGCAAAATATTTGCGTTTGGACATCTCCCGTGCAGCCTCTTCCCGGTCAGTAAAGCAGTGAAGAGAGAAAACGTCGGCCTTCATTACCTCTTTCAGCAGGGTGGTCGGGGTGGCCAGCATCAGGTCGCGCATGTTGAGTACCCCGGTGAGTGCATCGTCATCGTTGATCACGTACGCATAGGAGGCCGAGCCCTTCTGGGCAGCAGTGAGCTTGCGGATTCGGGCAATGGCCTGGCGGACCTCAAGGGTCTCGTTCAAGGCAATGATATTGAGCGACATGTAGCGGCCGACGCTGCCTTCGGGATAGGTGAGGATTTCCCTGATTTCATCGGCCAGCTTGTCTTTGATAAAGGGCTTGAGGTTGTCGCGGGCGATTGGCGAGAGGTGCATCACAATGGAGGCGGCCTGGCGCGGCTCAACCGAGTCCAGTACGGACTGGATTAGTTCCGGTTCATTTGTCTCCAGCAGTGCTGCCGAGTAGCTTACCTGCAGTTTCCTGATGATTTTTGCCTTGGCACCAACAGGCAGGGCCTTCAGTACCAGTGCGGACTGTTCCTTGGGCAGCTCCTCAATCAGCCGCACTGCGGTGGCGATATCGGCCTCAACCAGGCGGGCCGTGAAAGTCAGAAGGTCGTTGTTGGGTAGTAGCTGTTGATCCATGGGGTGTCCTGTCGGTATGGGTATCGGCACCGGAAATTTGCGTCACCGGGCGGAGGCCTGTTCCAGTTCTATCAGCACCTGCACATCCGGCCATTTCCCGCTGACGGCCTGCATGGATGGCGGGGCGATGATCTTGCAGTACAGGGTGCTGGTGGTCTCGATAAATCGAAGATAGACCGGGGTGGTCGAGACGTTGACCGTCTTGTTGCCGTTTCTGTCAGGCGGAGCGAGCACCTGGACGGAATCAGGCTCGATAGTGATGTTTTTGACGGTCAGCCCTTCGGGAACACTGCCGATCAACTGGGGGATGATGGGGACAGTTTTTTGCACGATCTCCGCCAGGGTTATCTCCAGGTTATCCGGCACAGCATCCACCAGGTTTATATTGCGTGGCAAACGAAGATTGTCCTCGCTGATCAGGACCGTCCGTTCCCCGGCGTTCATTTCCTCCAGGGCGATAGTCACGCTTGGCTGGGACTGGGCCAGGTTGTCCAGGTCTGCCTTGGTGCCGGACAGATGGACCTTGATCTCGTTCACCTTGTCCCCCACCAGGACCAGCCCGTTTTTTGGAGCGGTATATTCTACCGGAACGGTGATCAGCCGTTCGACCCGCTGTTGGGTGACCATATTCAGGGTTGACCAGAAGACCATGGCCAGGACGAGACAGGAGGCGGCCTGTACGATTGTGCGCCGGCTGAAGCCGCTCTCGCGCTCGAGGCCGAAACTGCCGAGGTGCTGATTATGCTGTGCAATAGCGCTGACAATATGTTCCGGAGACGGCATTTCCTGCATCTCACCGCCGGAGAAAAGCGTAACCACCCCCCGTTCTTCAGAAACGGCAAAGACCAGGGCGTCGCAAGCCTCGGCCATACCCATGGCCGCATGGTGCCGGGTGCCGTAGTCGTCTGTGAGGCGACCGGTTTCGGAAATGGGCAGCCGTACCCCAAAGCGGGTAATCTTGCCGTCGGCAAGGATGACCGCCCCGTCATGACCGGGTGAATGGTGGTCAAAGATGGATTGAATCAGGGCCGTGCTGACCGAGCCGTCGAGGGGGTAGCCGCCGGTGATTTTGTCTTCAATGTTTTCCCGGCCGGGGATCACCACCAGGGCCCCGCAGCGCAGCCTTCCCATCCGCCACAGGGTCTCCGCCAGCATGGACGGTGGCGCGGCGTTGGCGGACTGAGAGGTGCGGCTGTAGATGGAAACGAGCTTCTCAAAGAGCTTCCGCAGCTCCGGTTGAAAAATGACGATCATTGCCAGTACGGCCACGTGGCTGATGTTGTTGAATATCCAGTTCACTCCTGTCAAATTGAGGAGGCTGGAAAAGGTGTAGAGCAGAAACGCCAGGCCGATACCAAGGAGGATCTTCCAGGTGCCCAGCCTGAGCAGGGTACGGTACAGGTAGAACAGTCCGCTGGCAATGATCGCGATATCGAGCAACGCCTGCCAGGTGAGCAGCTGTGCAAGGGTCGGATGAAGCCAATCCACTTCAGCAGTCCTCCTTATTTACGGTTGTGACGTTGCCGCCAGCCGCCGAGAGGGGTGGCTACCGGTTTGAGCACGCGGCTGACATCGCGCGCCTGTTCAACTACATAAAAGGCGTTTTCGTCCAGTTCGCGCACCTTGGGGATCATCCATTTGAGATCGCGGCGGCGGCAGGCAATGTACAGCTCCTGTACCGGTCCTTTCATTCCCTCGCCATGAAAAACCGTCACCGGCTGTCTCAGTTTACGCAGCACATCGGTGATCTCCGGCCCCCTGGTCGAGCTGAAGACCTTGAGGATGATCATGCCAAAGGCCAGCCGTCGTTCAACAATGATCCCCAGCACATTGCCGGTGGCATAGCCAAGCGAGTAAAAAATAACCAGGATGGGCATGGCCTGTACCTTGTGGATAACCGTGCTCACTACCGTGATCCAGACGGTGACCTCAAAGACGGCCAGCGTAAAAGCTGTGACTGTTTTTCCTTGAACCGTTACAATGGTTCGCACGGTACCGATGGAGACATCAAAAATCCTGGCAATGAAGACTGCCAGACCGGTGAGCAACACCACCGGGTCGGTGATCGAGGCCAAGTCTGCAAGACCGGGGATAGGCATTTTAGCTGTGCTCCTGCTGGGTGGTAGGATTAACTCCACTGATTACTGTCATGATGATAAAACAAAACCAGAGGATTACCATTTTTTCATGAACGGCAACGTGGTTTTTTTTCGATGGTCACCTCCAGGCGACGCAATAGGCGGGCAGCAGCATCGGCGTTCAGGAAACGGCTGTTGGTTGAAGGATGAGCGATGATGTTAAGTAATCCCGATATGGCCGTTACCCTGGCCGTTTTTACAGGTGCAGCCCTGCTACTGATCACCAACTGGATCAGGGGCGATCAGGTTGCTCTGCTGGTAGTGCTGGTGCTCATGGTTTCCCGCGTTCTTACGGTGCCCGAAGCGCTCTCAGGATTTTCCAGCCCGGTGGTAGTGATTATCAGCTCCATGTTCATCATCAGCGAGGCCATCGTCTATACCGGTATTGCTCAGCGGATAGGTGAGCAGATTATTGAGCGCGGCGGGACAAGCGAGACCAGGCTGATGTCCCTGCTCATGCTCAGCGCCTGCCTGGTCGGATCGATCATGAGTTCCACCGCTACTGTGGCCATATTTGTTCCGGTGGTGATGGCTGTGGCCGAGAAAGCCAATCTCAATCATCGGCGACTGCTGATGCCGCTGGCTGTGGGGGCGCTGATCAGCGGGATGATGACCCTGGTGGCGACTACCCCCAACATCGTGGTCAATAATGCCCTCAGCGCCTATGGACAGGAGAAGCTCTCTTTTTTCAGTTTCACTCCCTTTGGAGTGCTGGTTGGGGGAGCCGCTCTGCTGTTTATGATCGCCTTCGGTCGCCGTCTCCTGGATGTGCGCTCCAGCTTACCCAGTCGCCGGGCGGGACGCTCGATTGTTGACCTTATCAACCATTATCGAATAGAGCAGGATTTTTTTCTCCTGGTGGTGCCAGCCGGCTCTCCCATGGCGGACCGGGCGGTGGTTCGATTGCAGCTGCGGGAAAACCATGAGGCGAAACTGATCGGCCTGCAGACCACCGAAAACGGCGTCAAGACGGTGAAGGCAATCCGTCCGGAGACGATCATCAAAGCCGGAGATACCCTGGCAGTGGTGGCCAGACCGGAACAGGCAGAGCAGCTTATTGCCGCCTTCGGGCTTCGCAGGCGCATCCAGCCTATGGATCCGTCTCAGCGTAAGCAGTTTCTTCAGGTGATTGGCGCTGCAGAGGTGATGCTTACCCCGGAGTCGAATCTGATCGGCAAAACCGTCAAGGATTCGGCCTTCCAGACCCTGTTCCACTGCCTGGTACTGGGAATACGACGGAAAGGTGAGGCGATCACCGAGCACATTACCGAGATCCCGCTCCAGTTCGGTGATGTACTGCTGGTCAGCGGTGCCTGGAAGGATATCCTGCAGCTCAAGGATCATCGGGACCAATACCTGCTGCTTACCCTGCCCCAAGACCATCGCGAGGTGATCCCTGAAGGAGGCAAGGCGACCCTGACCTGTGTGGTACTGGCGGCCATGGTCGGACTGATGGTGTTCAACCTGGTGCCCAACGTGGTGGCTGTCCTCGGGGCGGCCGCAGCGCTGATCTTGTTTCGCTGCGTCAATCCGGAGACCTACTACCGGGTGATTGAGTGGAAAACCGTGATGTTGATCGCCGGAATCCTGCCGTTGGCCCTGGCGCTGCAGAAAACCGGAGCAGCGGCGCTGGCGGCGGAATTTATTCTTCAAACCTTTGGAGGGAGCAACCCGCTGTTGATCCTGTCCGTGCTTTTTCTGCTAACGGTTACCCTCGGACTTTTTATTTCCAACACCCCGACCGCAGTCCTGGTGGCACCAGTGGCCGTAGACATCGGGATGCAATTGCAGATTTCACCCCAGGCTTGCGCCATGATCGTAGCCATCGCCTGCTCGGCCGCCTTTGTCTCGCCGGTGGGGTCGCCGGTAAACATGGTGGTGCGGGAGCCCGGAGCCTACGGGGTGATGGATTACCTCAAGGTGGGCGTGCCCCTGCTGCTGTGCGCCATGGTGATCGCGGTGAGCCTGGCCTGGGTGATCTATCTGCGGTAACTCTGGTTTGCGTAAAGAAAACAACCGTACGCCTGCGGGCGGGCAATCTGACGCAGCCAACCCTCCCTCACAGCAGGTTTGTGCGCGAATTATACTCTCGTTAAATGTCACTATAGAAGGGGATAAAGCTGTATGAAAGCCAGCGATTGCATGCATAGCGATATCCATTTTCTGCTCATTGATCAATCCCTTCGCAGCGTTGCGCGTCTCATGTCTGATAGCCCTCAAAAGCCATTTTTAGTCATGGATATGGAGGGTAACCCACTGGGCGTGCTGGACCAGAGCTCTCTTGTGGAGGCCATTGCTGCCGGTCGTCAACCGGGTGAGCCGATCGGCTCGCTCCCCTTGAGCAGCATCGGTATGGTGGGGCCTGATGAGCAGGTCGATGCCCTTCCTTCCTCTCAGTTGGATCATTGGTTGGTCTTTGATGGACGGCAGATTTTAGGGCTCATTGATCGTCGTGATGTGCAGGTGCATGATGTCCTGAGGCCGGAAGGTTTCTTCCAGCGTCTGGAGTGGATTGTGGATTGTATCGATAAGCCCATACTCGCTATCGATACCGAATGTGCTGTCAGGCTTTGCAACAACGTGGCCTGCAAGGTGGTCGGTCGCTCAAGAGAGGAGGTCATCGGGTTGCCGGTTACCTCTCTTTTTGACCCTTCCCGACCCAAGACCCTGCTTACCGGTAACCGTTTTGAACTGCTGCAGCAGTTTCGGACCGGCAATACCACGTATCGTACCAACTGGGCTCCCATAAAGGTGCAACAGGAGATGATAGGGGCGTTTGCCATTCTTCGCGACGTGACCGACTATGAAACCATGTCTTCTGAATTGGAGCGGGTCAGGGTTATCTCCCGCGAGTTGAACGCCATCATTGACTCCTCGTTTGATGGCATTTACCTCACCGATGGAGACGGTCGGACCCTCCGGATCAACCAGGCTTACGAGCGGATAACCGGCATCAAGAGTCATGAAGTGGTGGGAAAAACCATGCAGGAACTGGTGGAGGAGGATGTCTATAACGAGTCGGTCTCTTTGCGGGTGCTAAAGCAGCGGCAAGCTGTAACCATTGTGCAGTATATAAAAAAGACCAACAAGACCATTGTGGTCACCGGTAACCCGATTTTTGATGATGAGGGAAATATCATCCGGGTGGTGACCAATGTGCGGGATGTCACTGAGTTGAACCAGCTGCAGAAAAAGATCAAACGGATGGAACAGCTCCAGTCCCGTTACGAAATTGAACTGCAACAGTTCAGGGAAAGCGTGGAGGATCGGAAGAAGTTTGTCATCAAGTCCCGCAAGATGCTGGCAGTGTATGAGCTGGCCCTTAAGTTAGCTGGAGTGGATTCGACCATTCTCATTCAAGGTGAATCGGGTGTCGGTAAGGAGGTGTTTTCGGAAATTGTCCATAATCACGGGCAAAGACGTGGCAAACCATTTATCAAGATAAGCTGCGCAGCCATTCCCGAAAACCTGCTTGAATCCGAGCTGTTCGGGTATGCACCTGGGGCTTTTACCGGGGCCAGCAGGGAGGGCCGGGCAGGTATCTTTGAGCTGGCCAATGGGGGAACTATTTTTCTTGATGAGATCGGGGAGATGCCTATGGGGCTCCAGGTCAAATTGCTGCGCGTTCTCCAGGAGAGGGAGATCGTGCGTATCGGGAGCTCAACTCCCATCCAGGTGGATACCCGGATTATGGCCGCAACCAACCGTGACCTGGAGGAAATGGTTCAGCGCAACCAGTTCAGAAAAGATCTCTTTTTCAGGCTCAATGTGGTCCCGGTGATGATTCCTCCCCTGCGTGAACGCAAAGAGGCGATCAGTCATTTTGTCTATTTTTTTCTTGAAAAATACAACAGCAAGTACGGCTTCAGCAAACAGATCACACCGGAAGTCATAGACGCCCTGATTGACTATGAATGGCCCGGTAATGTCCGGGAGCTGGAGAACATGGTTGAGCGTCTGGTGGTTTTGGCACAGGGAGAAGTCATCACCGCCGATAAATTGCCTCGCCGGCTGCAGATGGCTCAGGTCGCCGCCACTCCGTCATCATTTGTTGGCAAGCCCTTAAAGCAGGCCATGGAGGACTTTGAGCGCCAAATCCTTGTGGCTGCTATTGAGGAACATGGCAGTTCGCGAAAAGTCGCCGCCGCCCTCGGTGTTAACCAGTCCACCATTGTGCGAAAGGCTGCTCGCCTCGGTATTCTCATTGGAAAATAAGCCGACGGGCTAGAAAAAAGCCTTTTGCATCGATGTGGTTATGCATCGATGTGATGCTTTTGTGCATGTAGAGAAGAATGTTGTTTCTCTCCGGGTGGATGCATCTTCTTCTGTATAAACTTTTCCCGATTAGTGATGCCTATGCGCATCGTTTACGTAGCAATCTGACATCCGCTGGTAACGTCTGTCGATCTTTTCCTGCACAGTTTTCCCTCATCCATTCGTTTATTCCTCACTCACAGTGGACGGTGCTTCCTTTCCTTTTCGTGATACGGCTTCGGTTATATATAACCTCATGAAATACTATGTGATTTAATGCGTAAATCTTTGGTTGATGATGGTGAAGTGGGTCTCTCAGTCAACGCCAAATCAAGAGGTGGAGGCCGGCCGGGATGTGCTCAAATACATATTTTTCAATGCCTCCAACCTGTTCGGCCCGTATATTGCTTGGTCCAGTGTACGTACCATTGGTTCGATCGGTCGAAAATCTGCGCAGAGATTGAAGAAAAATTGGAGTAGTACGATTTCACTGTTGAAGAGGAGGAAAGAGTAAATGAGGCAAAAAAGAGAGTATGGTGAAAGGCAACCGGGCATCCGCATGGGCCTTTTGACCCTTCGCCTACCGTTTATCCACTACCGTTTTGAAGTTGCCGATTACCTGCAGGGATTATTAATGTGCACAGTGTGTCTGGCCATTATACCCGTCCTGACAGGTAAGCTGGGCATGTCGTTTGAAGTTGCGCTGGCCATTGTCATTCTTAATGGAACCCTCTATCTTGCGCACATTACCTTTGGCGATCCGGTTATACCCGGATGGATAACCCCTGCCATCCCCTTACTGATAGCCTATGTGGAGACCTTTGCACCAGGGGTTGAGCGGATGCAGGCGCTGGTCGCCTTTCAACTGACCTTTGGGATTTTCTGCGTCTTTCTCGGTGTAACCGGGCTGGCGCGAAGGTTTGTCTCGCTTATACCCAATGCGGTCCAGTCAGCTATCCTGCTGGGTGCGGGCTTTTCTGCGGTCATGCTGGTGTTCAAGCCGGGTGAGGGCTTAAAAAGTTTTGACTCAAACCCGTGGACTATCACCATTTGTATAGGCATTGCCTTTTACCTGCTGTTTTCTGAGCATTTCAAAAAGCTCAGACGGCAGAACAAGTGGATGTACTACCTCGGTAACCTGGGGATGATGCCCGCCCTGGCCCTGGCTATTTTTGTCGGTCCGCTTCTTGGTGAACTTGCCTGGCCAACCTATGACAGCGGCATTTTCACCCACCCGGACTTTTCCACCCTGTTTAAAGAGTTTACAGTTCTCGGAGCTATTCCTTTTCCGCCGCTGAAGATGTTTATCACCGGCCTGCCCATGGTGATCAGCTCGTACGTGGTTGTGTTTGGCGATGTTATCCAGTCACAGGCACTGCTTGACGATGCCCAGAAGTACCGCCCGGATGAAGATATCAACTACAACCCGAACCGTTCCCATGTCATTTTCGGGGCTCGAAACTCCATTATGAGTATCGTCGGTCCGGATATTTCCATGTGCGGACCGCTGTGGGCGGCGATGCAGGTGGTGGTTTGTGAACGGTATAAACACGGACCGAAAGCCATGGAATCCATTATCGGTGGTGCTGGCTCGTTCCGCTTCGGTACATGGACCGGATATTTCCTCGCACCGATCGTGTCGACGGTGAAACCGATCCTTGGTGTCGGCCTGGCCTCCACCATGCTTATTCAGGGGTATGTGAGTGTCAGAGTTGGAGTGTTAAAATCTCGTAGTTTCAATGACCTGGGTATTGCAGGCGTAGCCGGAGCGATCCTGGCGACTCGTGGAGCGGCCTGGGGGCTGGGGTCGGCCATTATTCTGACCACTCTGATTTATATCAGCAGCCGTTCAAAGGCCTATGAAAAAGAAGAACCTGTATTTCCCTGTGACTCGCCGGATAGGATCGCCAAGGAAATCGAAGAAATAATGAAAGAAGAGCAATAAAAGGTATGGCTCATGGCCCATATTGTCGGTGAACAAAAGCAATCTACCAGGCGTGTCCCGAGCACCCACCTGTTTTTACTCATTGTTGTTGCAATGGCGTTAATCGGGTTCATGCTGCACCCGGCGGATAGCTGGAGGGATAACATCCTCTCTATGCTGGGGACCGTGGTGGTGATTCTCGTAATTGTGGGGTTTGCCTTGAACAAGGTGGATCCAATGGCCTGGAAACAGATCTTTCAGCGTCAGGAGTATGAACGCCTCGTTCGTGCTGACCGTAGTATTTTTGATCAGCTACAGTCCCTGAACAATCATTATTTCATTCTTCATGACTTCAACTTCGAACTGCTCCATGTTGATTTTCTTGTCCTCGGTCCGCAGGGAATTTTTGTTATCAGCAAGACCACCTCTCCCGAAAAACTGCGGGTCGAGGACAAGATCCTGATGGCGGGTACGGTTTCCCTGCAAAAACAGACCGGCAGCTTATGGCGCATCTGCCACCTGGTTAGCATGGTGATAAAAAAGGGATATGACATCGACATCATGCCCAAGCCGATCCTCGTTGCAGCCGATGCGCACGAGGTAGCCGTGACCGAATACGACGGGATATCAATCGTTACACCGGATTCGCTCGTAGAGGAAATGAGTAAACACACCGATGAGACCATGCCTTTGGAACAGGTACATGGGTTTGCCGCCTACCTGGAAAAAAGATATTTCAGGTGAGCATGGCAAACCCTGACCACTACGAACACAACAGGTGGTCGGAGTCGCTTGTGCGCGGAGCCGGCCCCTACCTTCAGAGAATATATTGCCTACCGGGAGGGCCATGGATAATGGCTGCGAACATGGAAGGCGAGGAGAGACAGAATGTCAGAAATTACCCTGTTTAGAACAACAGAACGCATTGTCATGGGCGCTGGTTCCGTGAATACAGTTGCCCAGGAGTTACACAACCTGGGAGGGACCAAGCCACTGATCGTAACCGATCCAGGCCTGGTTTCTACCGGCATCATCGATACAATAGAAGGCATCCTGAATGAAGCAGGTATACCGTTTGTCCGTTTTGATAAAGTTGAGGCAGATCCCCGCTTTGAGCTGGTCGACGAGGTGGTTGATTTGGTTGAAGCTGAGGGTGCGGACTGCATCCTCGGTATCGGCGGCGGCTCCTCCTTGGATATCGCCAAGGTCGTATCGGTGATGGTTACCAACCCAGGCAGTGTTGAGGAGTATTTCGGTATTGACCTGATCAAGAACGCAGGCATCCCGCTTATCCTCATTCCCACCACCGCTGGAACAGGCAGTGAGGTCACCCCCATTGTCATTCTTTCCGACCACCACGAAAAGCTCAAAAAAGGCGTGGTCAGTTCCCACCTCTTTCCTGCCTGTGCACTGCTTGATCCGGAGTTGACGGTTGGACTGCCGCCTGCTGTTACCGCGGCCACAGGAATGGATGCACTGATTCACGCCATGGAGGCGTTCACTTCCATCAACGCCAATTCAACCACCGACATGCTGGCCACTAAGGCCATGGAGCTGATTTACAATAATATCAGGACAGCCTATGCCAACGGCAGTGATATCGCTGCGCGTGAAAAAATGCTGGAAGGAAGCATGCTGGCCGGTATGGCGTTCGCTAATGCCGGGGTAACTGCCGTGCATGCATTTGCTTATCCCATTGGTGCTGAGTTCCATATTCCCCACGGTATAGCTAACACCATTATGCTCACTCCGGTGATGGAGTTCAACCTTATCGGCAACCTGGAAAAATTTGCGCAGATTGCACGTATTTTCGGGGAAGGAAGCGATGATATGAGTTCGAGAAAACTGGCTGCGCTTGGTGTTTCAGCAGTCAGGGAACTCGCTGCAGATCTTAACGTGCCACAGCACTTGAGCGATTATAATGTCAAAGATGAAGATATTCCAATGTTGGCTGAAGGGGTATTGAAGGTTACCCGGCTGCTGGCCAACAACCCGCGAACACTGAAGCTTGAAGACGCCGAGGCGATTTATCGGCAAGTGCTTTAACGGGAAGGAGAGCAAATGTACGGATTTTATAACGCATTACTGAAAATTGACGTCACTGCGAAATCAATTGAGCGTCAGGAACTTCAGGATGACCTTCTTGCCAAGTACCTGGGGGGAAAAGGGCTGGCAACGCACCTGCTGTTGCAGCTTAACCCTCCCGGGGTTGATCCGTTGGGGCCGGATAATCATCTTATTATCACCACCGGGCCAGTGGCGGCGACTCGTGTTTGGGGATCCTGCAGGTACGGGGTGTTTACCAAGTCACCCCAGACCGGTTTTTATGCCGAGTCCTACTCAGGGGGAACGGTAGCTGAGTACATTGCCGCCACTGGATTTGATGCCATTGTGATTCACGGTTGTTCCGAAGAGCCGATATGGTTGGAGATTGCAGATAACACGATCCTTTTCCATCCGGCGGATGAGCTCCAGGGCCTGGAAACCTACGCCACCGAAGACTGGGTCAAGGAATGGATGCGGCAGAACCGGCCGGAGAACCCGCAGTGCGGTGTTTCGGTCGTTGGCCCTGCTGCGGAAAATTGGGTCAGTTTCGCCCTGATCGAAAACGATTACTGGCGTTCTGCCGGAAGAACCGGCGCTGGAGCGGTAATGGGGTCCAAGAACATCAAGGCTATCGCCTTTCGCGGCTCCAGCAAGGCCGAGGCTGCAGAGCCGGATACCATTGCCGCTTTTGCCAACCAGCTGGCGCAGGAGAGCAGAACCAACCCTGGAGTGAAGGCGTATAAAACCCACGGCACCCCGATGATGGTTGATCTGCTCAATGAAATGAAGGCTTTTCCAACGCGCTACTGGGCCAAAGGGCAGTCCGAGCACCGCGAGAGCATCAATGCCGCTGCATTGCACGAACGGTGCGAGGTAAAGCCCCATGCCTGCCGTAAGTGCTTCATGGCCTGCGGCAGACTGTCCACGGTCAAGGAGGGAAAACACAAAGGACTCACCGTTGAAGGACCGGAGTACGAGACCATTTATGCCTTTGGCGGTCTGTGCGAGGTCGATAATATCGAGGATATCCTTTATCTCAACGATGTGTGCGACCGCCTTGGCATGGATACCATTACCGCCGGCAATCTTGCCGGATTGGCCATCGAGGCAGCCCGACAGGGACGCATTGATCTGGGCCTGGATTACGGGGATACCAGTGCCATCGCTGAGCTGCTTCATGATATTGCCTATCGTCGCGGTCACGGGGCAGTGCTTGCTGACGGCATCAAAGTCGCAGCAGCACAGTGGGGTATGGCCGATCAGGCCATCCACGTCAAAGGGCTTGAACCACCCGGCTATGACCCACGGGTATTGAAAGGGATGGGCCTTTCCTATGGCACCTCGGACCGGGGGGCCTGCCACCTGCGGGCCACCTTCTATAAACCTGAAATTGCCGGAATGATTGACCCCGACCAGATCGAGGGTAAGTCGGAAATGTTCGCCGAATGGGAGGATCGCCTGACTTTTTTTGACGCCTTGATACTCTGCCGCTTCTATCGGGATATGTATCAATGGGACGAACTGGCAACCATGGTCCAGGGGACCACTGGCCTTGAGCTGGATGCCGACGACATGCGGGCGATTGCCCGTCGGATAACCGACAATACCCGCCTCTTTAATCTGCGCGAAGGATTGACCCCTGAGGATGACAAATTGCCAAAGCGTTTTTCCAAGGAAGTGTTGCCTGAAGCCGGCAAGGTGATCAGCGAGGAGGACATGCAGGTACTCCTGCAAAATTACTACAAGGTCAGGGGATGGGACGATCAGGGCGTTCCATCGTCGCCACCACAGGCGTAGGCTGTGGGCACAAGATGGGGGAGTCAGAATCGGGTTGTCTCATCTTGCCTCTGCCCGGCCAGCGAGACGGATGGGTAGTGTCAATGAATGGTCATCAGGTGTGGTGGTGAATTGAGGGTCATCCATCCGTTGGTCGGGAGGATCTGGAGGGCGAGAAGAATGCGCATTTCGGGAAGCGCCAGGGAATACATCAATAAAAAAGGAGGACACCTCACTCTCCGCCTGGAAAGTCACCATTCCAGCGGCGGGTGAGGCGCAGGGCGGCAGGTTATAACCCGCACCCCGGCGGTCAGCCTGGGGAAACCATCACAGCAGGAGCGTTACCATCGTTTGCGTGTGGACGGTATTACCGTCTGGTATGCATTTGATATACAAACCGACCCCGACCAGGTTGCCGTCTTCCTCAAAAAAAGGTGGCTGTTTCATGAACTCGTGGCGCGTGGTATCGACGCCTTGGTGGTCAGTTCATGAATCGTACAAGCTGACCGTGCGGCCCATCAATGCAGTCGGCTCAGATGATCCGCATCCTGATCCTGGTGACCAGCAGCTCGGCCAGGATGACCACGGTAAAGATGGCGAGCAGGATCACCGAGACCCGGTCCCAGTGAAAGAGGTTAAGGGCGGTGTCCAGTACCATGCCGATTCCGCCGGCACCCACCAGGCCGATTACCGCTGATTCCCGCACATTGATATCCCACCTGAAGAGAAAGATGGCCCAGAACGCCGGGGCCACCTGAGGCCAGTACCCCTTGAGAAAGGTCGAAATCCACGGAGCCCCGGCAGCCGAGAGCGCCTCGACCGGGCCCGGGTTGACCTCTTCCAGGGCCTCGGCAAAGAGCTTACCCACAAAACCCACCGAACGAAAACCGATACAGACCGTGCCGGCCAGCGGACCGGGCCCGAAGATGGCCACGAACAGCAGCGCCCACACCAGTGAGTTGACCGAACGCGAGGAAACCAGGATCAGCTTGGCCAGCCAGTTGAGCACCGGGAAGTGGACGATGTTGTTGGCCCCCATGATCCCCACCGGTACCGCCATGACTACCGCCAGCAGGGTGCCCAGGGTGGCGATATGGAGGGTCTCCACCAGGGAGTGGTGAATCCCTTGAGGATAGTAGGCCAGGTCCATGGGCCACATCCTGGTCAGCAGGTCCGAGATCTGGGTAGGTGCGTCGTAGAGGAACTCAGGGATAACCTCCACCGTGCGCATGGATACCGAAAGGGCGACGGCAAAGCCGAGAAAGACGGCAAAGCGAGCCAGCCGCTCGTTCGGGGTAAATCGATGCCATTGGCGGGATGCGGTACTACTCATTGGAAGACCTTTTTAATCTGTACGGAAATAAACTCACTGACCATGACCAGGGCGATGATCGAGATCAGGATCGCGGCCAGGAAGTCATAGTCGAATCGCTGAAAGGCGGCGAACAGGGTGCCGCCGATCCCGCCGGCACCGACGATCCCCACCATGGTCGAGTTCCTGAGGTTGGCGTCGAGTTGATAAGAAGAAAACCCGATAAAACGGTTGAGCACCTGGGGCAGAACCGCGTACATGATCACGCTGATAAAGGGTGCCCCTGCCGCCCGCAACGCTTCCAGCGGCTTGAGGGAGATCTCCTCAATGGCCTCGGCAAACAGTTTGCCGATAAAGCCGATGGAGGCGAAGATGAGGGTCAGGATCCCGGCCAGCGGGCCGAATCCCACCGCCTTGACAAACAGGATGGCAAAGATCACCGGATGAAACGAGCGGCACAGGGCAATAAAGGTCCGTGCCGGCCAGGTGACCCATGCGGGCATCAGGTTGCGTGCCGCCAGCAGGCCAACCGGCAGAGAAAACAGCACCCCGAAGGCCGAGGCGATGATCGCGATCTCAATGGTCTCGAGCAGGTTCTCCACCAGCAGCTTCCACCGGGAAAAATCCACTGGAACCATCTCGCTTAAAAAGGTGTAGCCGTTTCCCAGTCCTGCAATGAAACGGGTCCAGGAGACGTCCAGGTAATTGGCGGCGTAAAGGGCATAGAGCACTGCCAGCAGCCAGCCGATCCGGACCCACCAGTTGGGGGCAAACGGGCTTGGACGGGGAGTGTTGGATGTTGAGCTCATTGCAGCCAGTCCTCGCCTCCGTAAATTTCCTTGAGATGCTCATTGGTCAGCTCGGCCGGTGGGCCGTCATAGACTATGCCCCCTTTGGAGAGCCCTATCACCCGCGAGGTGAACCGCTTGGCCAGTTCCACATCGTGGATGTTGATGATCAGCGGGATGTTGTTGGCCTCGGACAGGGAGACCAGCAGCTCCATAATCTCGACGCTGGTTTTGGGGTCCAGGGAGGAGGTCGGTTCATCAGCCAGGAGCACGTGGGGCTGCTGCATGATGGCTCGGGCTATCCCCACCCGCTGGCGCTGGCCGCCGGAGAGGCTGTCAGCCCGCTGCCGGAAGAAATCGGTGAGCCCGATGGCATCGAGTAGATCAAAGGCCCGATCAATATCAGCCTGCGGATACTTGCGCAGCCACGCCCGCCAAGGTGGCACGTAACCCAGGCGGCCGCTGAGGATGTTTTCCATCACCGATAGCCGCTCAACCAGGTTGAACTCCTGGAACACCATGCCGATCTTGCGCCGTGCCTCGCGCAGGCGGCGGCCGGAGAGTCTGGTGATGTTTTCACCGCTGATCCATACACTGCCACCGGTAGGCGGGATAAGCTTGTTGACGCAGCGGATGAGGGTACTCTTGCCGGTGCCCGAGGGGCCGATGATGGCCACCGAGTTGTTGCCCACCACCTCAAAGCTGATGTCGTGGAGGACCGGTTTGCCGGGGACGTATTCTTTTTTCAGGTTTTCGATGCGGATCGATCGTTCTGTACGAGGTTCAGTGGTCATGTCGTTGTACTGCAATCAGAGAGCTGGGGAATGGGTATCCGGTAAGGGGGCGCAGCCCCCTGAGGGGCTGCATGATATTATATCCGGAGCTTACTGTGTTTTTGCCTTCTTCTTGGCGGCTTTGGCCGCATCTTTTTCCGCCATCTTCTTCAGGCCCGCCTGGTTATAGGAGGTACCGGTGGATTCGGCGATGTCGCGGATGACCTTCCAATCTTCCTTGTAGGTGATCGGGTAGAAACGGTCGGCCTTGCCGAAGGTCTCCTGCATTTCCGGGGTGAAGCGGTAGGAGTAGAAGGCATCGACGATCTTTTTCACCAGATCCGGGTGCAGGTTGTGCGCATACCCGAAAGAAGAGGTGGGGAATTTGGGGCTGGTGAAGACAATCTTGAACTCGTCGGCATTGATCCGCCCTGCTTCGGCCATCCGGTTATAGACGTCGGAAGCCACCGGGGCCGCGTCGTAGTCACCGTGGGCAACGCCGAGGATGGACTGGTCATGCTTACCGGAGTAGACAACCGTGTAATCCTCGTCCGGGACGATGCCGTGCTGCGGGAAAATGGCCCGGGGAGCAAGGTTGCCGGAGTTGGAGGAGGCAGAGGTGTGGGCGATGCGCTTGCCTTTGATGTCCGCAAGGGTGTTGATGCCGCTGTCCTTCTTGGTGACCACGATCAGGTTGTAGCCCTGGAATCCGTCCGGATAGCCCTTAACGGCAATGGGTACGTACCCGCCCAGGTTAACGGCAAAACCGGTTGGCCCGGTGGAGAAGCCGGCGATATGGAGCCGACCGGAACGAATCGCCTCCACCTCAGCCGCATTGGACTGCACGGTATAGTAGATCACTTTTTTCCCGGTTTTTTCCTCAAGATACTTCTGGAAGTCGGCAAAGGCGTCTTTGTAGACGGCTGGGTCTTCTACCGGGGTGTAGGTGAAGACGAGGGTATTGGGGTCTTTCCAGTCTTTAGGATCCTTGGGTGGATCAGCAACCAGGTCCATGTCTTCATCGCAGTACATCTCGTCCAGCGTACCGCGATTGGTGCACTCATCAGCGGCAATGGCCACGCCTGCAGTAAACAGGGCAGCCAGGGCCAACGTCAGTATCCTTTTCATCATTGTCTCTTCCTCTCTTGGATTAAATGAAAACTGCCATCACTCCTTCCACGCATCCCTGGATCGGTGAAATTCAGGGTATGGTAAAAACCGGCATACCGGTCATTCCCCTCTTGTTGTTCGGCCGGATCGACTAGCTCGCCAGCCACTGGTCTATCAGGGTATCCACCTGTTCCGGGATGATCCCGGTCATCACTGCCAGATCAAGGACGGTAAACCGCTGGCGCATCTGGTTGGCGTTCTGTACCGCCCGGGTAAAGAACGCCCGGGTAAGCGGTTGACGATTGCACTGGAGTTGAGCATAGCTGTGGGCTGCTCCGGCTGTCTGCAGGCAATGCTTCAGCCTTTGTGCACCAACCAGGTCCGGTTGGATAATTTCACGCAGCCTGTTCCAGTTGTCCCCTTGACCGAGAATGGTTGCGGCCTGTTCAAGGCGAGGTAATTTGGCGTGGTACTCCTTTTCCACCACCGGTGCCAGGCTTCCCCAGAAGCCGTGGTCAATGTGCTGGGGGACCGAGACAAAACGTGGCCGGTCCATGGCCAGCAGTCGTTCATAGATGGCAGCGGCCAGAATCGAACCAACTCCCACCTGGCGACCGTGCAGGTCGTGGTGGACACCGTCGCGGATGGCGATCATGTCCAGGGTGTGGGAGACCAAGTGCTCCCCGCCTGAGGCCGGGGAAGAGGTGCCGGTCATGGTCATGGCGATGGAAGAATAGAACAGGGCGGTAAACAGCGCCTCAATAGCTTCCGGTTTTCGGTCTCGGATGCCCTCAGGATTGTTGAGATAGATCGGTTCCAGGTCCTTGAGCAGGTCAACGGAGAATTGGCAGTAGTAATCGTTGAACAGGAATCGATTGAGTCGCCAGTCGGCAGAGCTGACCGATTTGGCGAGTACATCGCCCAAACCGGCAGCGGTCAGCCGCGAAGGGGCATCAGCAATCACTTGGGGATCGGCGAACATGGCCCGGCAAGCCTCGGCATGAAAGAGAACTTTCAGCCCGTCGATGGTGGCCGCCACATTGGCCGAGGCATAGCCGTTCATGGAGGCGGCAGTGGCGACGGCAATGTAGGGGGCGTTGCGCAGGAACGAGACCCATTTGACCAGATCGTTAATCACCCCGCTGCCAACCGCAATGTAGAGGTCAGCCTCCGGTGTGTTGGCCAGGAGATAATCGCGGGTGGCATCATCAGCTGCAGGAGATTCACCGGGAGGATCGGGGAGGATAAAGAGGTCGTGGGCAACTCCCTGTCGGTTGAGGCTGTCGGCGACCGCCTCGCCGGCTGCGGCATAGGTTCGGGTGTCGGAAATGAGTAGGACTTGCCCAGTTGGTACGAGTTCCCTGATGGCCCCGGAGAGGTCGGAAAAGGCCGAATCAGCATAGACAAATCGCCTGGTGGGAACGGTGTGCTGCCTGCCACAGGGGCAGTCAAAGGTGGTGCCGAGCAGTTGCGAACGATCCATGACGGTCAGGGTTTAAGGGAGAGAAGGTAGTGCCAGATCCATCACCTGTATACCTTGTGTACAGTAATAGGTGAATATATTTTTCCTTTGCAGGGAAAAAAATTTCATCCGCAACTGGAATCCGAGTATCCTGAAAGGTCAAGACCTTCATCGCGATCAGGTGGAAAATGGTTTCCTGCAACATCAACCCATTTGAACGGTCGTTTTCCAGGGGGAGTGGTATTCAACCCGTTTGAGGTTATGTAAACCGTGTGCTGCCCAAATACGTCCTGGTCAGCACATGGATACATCCAGGGCGAGCTGAGGAGCAGCAGGTGATTACTCTTGACGGATCTGTCGGCGAGGGGGGTGGTCAGGTAGTACGCACAGCGCTCAGCCTCGCGCTCGCCACCTGCCAGCCATTTCGTATCTGTAATATTAGGGCAAAAAGGAAAAAACCTGGATTGCTTGACCAGCATCTCACTGCCGTTCGGGCTGCAGCAGCTATCGGAACCGCCGAGGTGGAGGGGGCTGGCAAAGGAGCGTTGTCCCTCTCTTTTGCTCCCGCCGGCTTGCAGGCCGGTTTTTACCATTTTGATATCGGTACCGCCGGCAGCTGTATCCTGGTTCTGCAGGCCATACTGCCCGCGCTCATCGCTGCAGGAGGAGCATCAACAGTGGTGTTGGAAGGAGGGACCCACAATCCCTTTGCCCCGACCTTTGATTTTTTGTATCGGACCTTTCTCCCCTTACTCAACCGGATGGGAATGCGGGTGAAGGCCACTCTGGAGTGGCCAGGTTTTTACCCACGGGGCGGAGGACGTATCCGGGTCGCTATCGAGCCTGCTGCAGGGAGTGTGCCTCTGCAGCTGACCGAGTGCTCCAACCTTTCGTTTGCCACCAGCATCAGGTGTGCCGGTTTACCAGAGCATATCGCGCTTCGGGAGCTTGAGGTGATCCGGGAAAAATTGGAGATAGCAGAATCCGCTACCGAGATGACCTGTACCAGTGACCATGGACCGGGCAATGTGGTCAGCGTTTTTGCCGAGTCGGACCA
The DNA here is from genome assembly GCF_055398265.1 of Desulfogranum aggregans. NCBI lineage: Bacteria > Pseudomonadati > Thermodesulfobacteriota > Desulfobulbia > Desulfobulbales > Desulfobulbaceae > Desulfogranum > Desulfogranum aggregans. The sequence goes on from NZ_AP042447.1 coordinate 3,456,767, forward strand.
GTTGACCGAAACCTTTACCGGCCATGGAAAAAAAGGGCGGAGGGCAGAAGCGGTGGCGACCGAGGTCGCTGCAGAGGCACTTGCCTACAGGGCTGCTGGTGTTCCGGTCGGCAGGTACCTTGCCGATCAACTCCTTGTTCCTCTGGTTTTGACCGGAGGAGGCACCTTTCTTACTGGTAAACCATCGAGCCACACCCTGACCAATGCAGCGGTTATTCGGCAGTTCTGCGGCGATGTGGTGCAGCTCGAGCAGGAAGGAGCAACCGTGTGGCGGGTGACGGTAAAGAGGGCAGACAGACCGGTTGAAGCTTTCTGAAGAGAATGGCTCCTAAAGGAAAAGCCCCCTGCAGGGTGTACGCGCCGACTGCAGGGGGCCAGGAAGCTGAGAGGAAGGTTTCGTTTCCCTCAACTATACGTATTGAATCACAGCAGGGGATGCAATACAAGCGACGAGCTAAAAAAAATGTTTTTAACTTGTTGAAGCTTCGTCACATTAGTTTCAATCCACGCTCCCGTGAAGGGGCGGCACCTCCGGTTCTATCTCAGTTTGTAGCCCAGGAAGGTGGTGAAAAAAGGCGTTTAGTGACCAGGAACAATGCCTGAACAATTCTCTCTTTCTGCTTTCGCCTGACCGATTCGATTTCTTTATGATGTAATTTGCACTACATGCTCCTCGTGGAGTCAATCAACATGCTGTTATGTAGAGTTTTTTCAGTATGTTTCAGGCGATCCGTTTGAGCAGAAAATGTCAAGCGAAGCCGCAACTCATCCACCGAAACAGCGGCAAGCTCAGCGGGCAATAACCGGAACGACATAAAGAAGAATGGAGAAAAACTGAAAAACGGTTCCCCCAAGAACAAAAAGATGCCAGATTGCATGATGAAAGGGGAGTGATTTCCACGTATAGAAGGGAAGACCAAGGGTGTAGCAGAGCCCTCCTATCAGCAACAACCACAAGCCACCGGGTGCGATCGTCGCAAGCATCGGTTTAGCTGCGATCACAATTAACCAGCCCATGGCCACATAAAGGCCGACAGTGATCCACCGCAGTCGCTTGGGTAAAAAAATCTCCAGCAATATACCCACGACAGCAAGACCCCAGACCGTACCAAAGATCGACCACCCCCAAGGGCCTCGCAGGCATACAAGGGTTATAGGCGTATAGGTCCCGGCGATCAGCAGAAATATAGAGGTATGGTCAAACACCCTGAAAACGGCCTTTGCCTTTTGCCCAGGAATGGCGTGGTACAGGGTCGAAGCGGTGTAGAGCAGGATCATCGTCCCGCTGTAGATACTGCACGAGACAATATGCCAGACAGAGCCAAAAGCACTGGCAAAAGCCGTGAGTACCCCCAATCCGGCAATAGAAAAGACAACACCTATGCCGTGGGTGATGCTGTTGGCAATCTCTTCGTACAGACTGTAACGAGGAAGTACAACCGCTCGGGGTTTCATCATTTACCTCTTCAGAGGGTGTGGCGGTAAAAAATTTTTATATCGCTGTGCCGTGTGGAGTTCAACTGTTTGGAATGAAATGGTAATTTTTTCTTCATGACAGGGGGGCGGGTAAAAAGCAAGGATTAGATGACAGCCCTCAAAAACAGGTACAATTTAAGACCCAAACTGTGAGCTGTCACGTCCTTGTTTTTTGTTTTAGGAGGACCAGTTGTTTCAATCCACGCCCCCGTGAAGGGGCGACTCCTGACTATGATATTTTTATCAAGGTTGCACCCGTTTCAATCCACGCCCCCGTGAAGGGGCGACCTGACATCCTTTACTCTCTTTACCGTGTTGTCGAGGTTTCAATCCACGCCCCCGTGAAGGGGCGACGAGTTTGCAGGTGACTTTGATGCATACCTTGCCTTGGTTTCAATCCACGCCCCCGTGAAGGGGCGACTGATCGCTCTGCCAGCGGTAAACCGCCTCTTTTTGTTTCAATCCACGCCCCCGTGAAGGGGCGACCCAGTGTTTCAAAAAAAACGCGTCAGTTACTAACTGTTTCAATCCACGCCCCCGTGAAGGGGCGACCATGGACCCGATAGCACTCGGTGTACTTACCCCGGTTTCAATCCACGCCCCCGTGAAGGGGCGACGGGCTTCCTGCATGCGGAAGGCCTTTGGATTCGGCGTTTCAATCCACGCCCCCGTGAAGGGGCGACCAGTCGCTGGCTGTTCGGTTGGCTTTGGGTGGTGTTTCAATCCACGCCCCCGTGAAGGGGCGACGACAACACTGTGCCTATCGGTATTGTTGGCTTGGTTTCAATCCACGCCCCCGTGAAGGGGCGACATCCCAACTACCACAAAACCCCGATGAACAGGAGGTTTCAATCCACGCCCCCGTGAAGGGGCGACGGGGTGCCCGAGGCGTCAAAGGCCAGGGTAGTGGTTTCAATCCACGCCCCCGTGAAGGGGCGACTGAGTTCTACAACCTTGTCGTAGATCCGGAGCAGTTTCAATCCACGCCCCCGTGAAGGGGCGACTCAAGAATTTTTTTATCTGGATCCTCCAGTTCATGTTTCAATCCACGCCCCCGTGAAGGGGCGACTACAGGCTGCCTGGTCCCAATCACCACTTCAAGGTTTCAATCCACGCCCCCGTGAAGGGGCGACGGGTAACTCGGTTAACCGGTTGGTCGTGCTCAGTGTTTCAATCCACGCCCCCGTGAAGGGGCGACCTCATCACCTTCACCTGTAATCTCAAACCGAAGCGGTTTCAATCCACGCCCCCGTGAAGGGGCGACCGATGGTAGTAACGGCTGGCTGGCAGCTCTCAAGTTTCAATCCACGCCCCCGTGAAGGGGCGACGCAGGTCAACGTCTATCTGGGGGGGGCGGCATGTTTCAATCCACGCCCCCGTGAAGGGGCGACCTATATATCCCCCCGTTTGGGCTGGGCCATAATGGAGTTTCAATCCACGCCCCCGTGAAGGGGCGACGCAACAACAGTTACTGCTCCAAGCTCTGTCTCTGTTTCAATCCACGCCCCCGTGAAGGGGCGACGTCGAGATGGCACACATTATACTGATAGTATTGGGTTTCAATCCACGCCCCCGTGAAGGGGCGACCATAGCTGCCCACCGCCCCGGTGGTATTGAGCGGTTTCAATCCACGCCCCCGTGAAGGGGCGACGTATTATCGATTGACAGTCAATGGTATAAACCATTGTTTCAATCCACGCCCCCGTGAAGGGGCGACAGATATCGGATACCCGTTCAGGTTTTAAGATTTGGTTTCAATCCACGCCCCCGTGAAGGGGCGACCTCGATCCCTCTGGAGGCCAGCAGGTAGGCATGCTCGTTTCAATCCACGCCCCCGTGAAGGGGCGACCAAGGCCTTTGGTGGCAACAGAGACAACGGTATTGTTTCAATCCACGCCCCCGTGAAGGGGCGACTGGCCTCCGCCATCGCCCCCGGCGGCAAGACCTGGTTTCAATCCACGCCCCCGTGAAGGGGCGACATAAAGGAGAAACAAAAATGGCAAAACTAACAAGTTTCAATCCACGCCCCCGTGAAGGGGCGACGTGGGGGATCGGATTATGATTGACACCATGCGACTAGTTTCAATCCACGCCCCCGTGAAGGGGCGACAACATATAAAGTGGGTCACTTTACAGTGATCAGCGTTTCAATCCACGCCCCCGTGAAGGGGCGACCATTTGTTTTTATGGCTTCCGTTATGTCTAAATCGTTTCAATCCACGCCCCCGTGAAGGGGCGACCCATGCTGCCGCGTATCTGGCAGGGAACCTCCACGTTTCAATCCACGCCCCCGTGAAGGGGCGACCCATGGCTCATTTGCCACTTCAGATCAGATAGAGGCGTTTCAATCCACGCCCCCGTGAAGGGGCGACTTTCCGCTGCATCATTGGCAGGGTATGTCGATCGGGAGGCGTTTCAATCCACGCCCCCGTGAAGGGGCGACCTCAAAGGCAAGATCCAGACAACCGAACAGGTGGGTTTCAATCCACGCCCCCGTGAAGGGGCGACTCCGGTGTATTCGCTACCATCAACGTCATGATGGGTTTCAATCCACGCCCCCGTGAAGGGGCGACGTGACTTGTAGGTGTCAAAGACCCACTGTTTCTTGTTTCAATCCACGCCCCCGTGAAGGGGCGACATTGTTGATAGCGTAAAAGGGATCGGAACAGAAATGTTTCAATCCACGCCCCCGTGAAGGGGCGACAACATGGACCCCATTGTTTTGGGTGTTTTGACTGTTTCAATCCACGCCCCCGTGAAGGGGCGACGCCTGTAATGTCCGATTATTCAATAGGACAAGAGGTTTCAATCCACGCCCCCGTGAAGGGGCGACAACGCCCAAAATACCCCCTATTTTCCTTTCTCTGGTTTCAATCCACGCCCCCGTGAAGGGGCGACAGTCATCAGTTGTCGCTGCTCCAGTATGTATAGCGGTTTCAATCCACGCCCCCGTGAAGGGGCGACATAATTTTGTTAAACGCTATCCTGATTATAACGAGTTTCAATCCACGCCCCCGTGAAGGGGCGACCGTTATCATCCCAAACCATATGCAAAACATAGGCGTTTCAATCCACGCCCCCGTGAAGGGGCGACACGTTATCATCCCAAACCATATGCAAAACATAGGCGTTTCAATCCACGCCCCCGTGAAGGGGCGACCACAAATACAGCGAGATGGCTACTTGAGCGCCGCAGTTTCAATCCACGCCCCCGTGAAGGGGCGACGTCATATAAAGCCCTGGGTAAAATGTCAATCCAATGTTTCAATCCACGCCCCCGTGAAGGGGCGACTGTCAATCCATATACTACCGAAAGGATTGAGTAAAAATGAATGGTTTTGCGAACCAATGATTGAGATATGGTTCACGCCTCGCTCCAACAAACAAAACAGGGTAAAACAAACGAAAAAACACCGTGCGCGAACCCCCCACTATTTTCTGTTTACGAGCGGTTCGCGCAGCAATCTAAATAATCAAAGGACCTTCCTGGTCCAATGCTTCCTTTGCACCAACGTGTTCGACTCTTTTTTGCCAGTTTGCACCGAGGAAATAGAAGCGGAGGCTGTCGGTATTTTCATCGATTTCGGCAATCAATTTTTCTCTCAGCGCCGTCCACTGCGCAGGGTCAACAATACATTCAAAAACGGAAAATTGGACTCGTTGGCCAAAATTTTTACATACTTTGGCAACTCGTCTCAGCCTCTTATTTCCACCGGGGTCAGTGGTGGCCACGTCATAACTCACCAGCACCATCATAGCTTACCTCCACAGCATCGGCGGATATCCATCAAGGTCTCCTCGCAGGTAGCGGGCCAACAGGAGCGCTTGGGTGTGGAACAGCAGCCCGATCGGCATCTTTTTTTTCAGAAACGGATGTTCCAGTACATCCTGCTTTCGTTTCTGATAGCTCACCAACAAGGTCTTGCGGGCATCGTCTTTCATTCGTACGCCACCGGCCTCGCTGATGATAAAGTCCTTGTCCTGTAATTGGCCGAGATTAACCAAGGACAGTGCCAGGCGATCTGCTAGAGGGCGGAATTCTTCCATCATATCCAGGGCGAGTCCTGGCCTTCCGGGGCGATCACGATGTAAAAAACCCACGGCAGGGTCAAGCCCGGTACATTCCAGGGCAGAGCGAATATCATGCATCAACAGGGTATACAGAAAGGACAGCAGACAGTTCATGCGATCAAGCGGTGGTCGTCTATTCCTCTCGCTGAAAGTGAAAGCATCTTTATTGCGGTTGACCAGATGATCGAAAACGGAAAAGTAGACGTGCGCCGCATCACCTTCAATGCCGCGCACCATGTCCAGATCAAGCTCACTTTTGAGACGCTGCAATGCAGCGCTGAGCCGGTCAATTGCCCCTTCCAGGGCAGGTGTGTCCGATTTATCCCCGTGATCCCGCACGGCACGACGAAGGACCGTTCTGCAGTTGGCAATTTTGCCGGTGACAAAGGCTCGGCTGAGTTGAGCAGCGACGTCAAGGTCGTCAGTCTTTCGGTACTGCTCACGCCTCAACAGCACATTACCGGAAACCGGTCCCTGCACTTTCGCCAGAAAGCGGCCGTTTTCCGTAAGAAAGGAGAGCGCCACATTGCGCTCACCACAGAATCCCATGAGAAAAGGACTGCAGCCGACATTGCCGAAACAGACTATGCCATCAAGGGTATGGGCAGGAATGCGCAGCTTAACCTCGCCATCTATTCGTACGGCAACCGTTTCCCCGTCTTTTGCGAGGTATGCGCCCTGGGTTGTAACAAAAAGCGTATTGAGGTGTTTCTTCATATTCAGTCCAGCTCGTTCAAGTACCTGGATACCGCATCCTTTTTCCCGGCTATTTCGGGGAGACAGGCTTCGAAAAAAGAGCAACTTTCACACCCCTTGCTGTATTTCGGGGGTGGTGTCCGGCGGTTATCCATAAGGGCGTGAACCTTGTTGGCGGTGGCAGCGGTCTCCCTGCGAAGTTCCTCATTAAACAGAACCTGCAGTCTTTTCTTCTTCTTTCCGTAATACAGGGCGCCTGCCGGTACATCGACCCCTAATATCTCCTCCAAACACATGCCTTGGGCACAGAGTTGCACCCGGTCAACGTTATCTTTCTTGGGACGGCCACGTTTGTACTCCACCGGAAAAGGTTGCCAGACTCCGTCGTCCTGGAGGTGGAATTCAACAATATCAGCCCGTCCCACCACACCGAGCTGAAGTGAACGAACCGGTACATCAAACTCCACTTTGATCCTTCGGCGGGACTCCTTCCCTGCTGTATGGACCCGCTCATGCAACACCCTGCCCTCAGCGGTATATATGTTCTCGGTCCACTGCTGTTCAATGTGGATCAAGGCACACTGCCGGGGACAGTACAGATAATGCTGCAGGGCTGAGATCATGACCAAATCATCTTCAGCGTACATTACACCACGGTCCCCTTGCTCTCGGCTAACAGGTTAACAATCAACCTGATCAGGATGTCCTTCTGGGATGGATCACTGGTAGCGGTGAGCAAAGTCAGCGCAACCAGGGTGTTGCTGTCCAGCCGCATGGTAGGCAGCAGGTCGTTCTGCTCCAGGAACAATAGGAACAGGAAAGTGCCTATCCGCTTATTGCCGTCAGTAAACGGATGATCCTTGATGATAAAGTACAGGAGGTGGGCTGCTTTCTCCTCCTGGCTCGGATACAGATCATGTCCGCCGAAGGTCTGGAAAATTGAGCCGAGAATGCCTGCCAGTTGACCATCGCGCTCGTTGCCGAACAGCTGGGTGGCTTCACCCTTTTCCGACAACTCTTTTTTCAAGAGCGAGATGGCCTGGCGAACTGAGGTGAGGGCAAGGGGAGTGCTTTCCTTCGATTCCCCTGCAGGTGCAGGCAGGGTATTTTCATCATATTGCAGCAGGAGTCGCCAGGTACTGGCATAGCCTGTAATAATCTGCAGCACAGATCGCCCCTCATCACTGACCAGCTGATGCTCCTGTAGGGTGTTGGCAAGCAGTGCCAGTACCTGCTGTGCTTCGGCAAGACCTTTCTCGGCAAGGCGTTGCTGATTAACGGTGAAACCTTGAACCAGGTGTTCTTTTAATACCCTGGTGGCCCAGATGCGAAAATGAGTGCCGCGTTTGGAATTCACGCGATAGCCAACCGATATTATCGCATCAAGATTATACCATTCAATATTCCTGGTGACTGGCCGCTTCCCCTCAACCTGAACCGTTGCATTTTTTGCAACAGTTGATTTTTTTTCTAGTTCACCGGTTGTATATATATTTCTCAGGTGCCTTGAGATAACGGATTTATCTCTGTCAAAGACTTCCGCCATCTGGTTAAGGGTCAGCCAGACAGTTTCACCCGCAAGGCGAACAGTTACGCCTTCACTCCCCTCATTCAATTCATAAAGTAGAATTTGGCCTTTATCAAAAACGATTTGTGCCACAATTTCTTCCTGTCGCAAGGCTACCTTGTAGATTTTAGGAACTAATCCTTTACAATTACCACTACATTTTTAGGCAATTCTTCATTTTTAGGTATTACGATATCGGAATAATCGTAAAACTCTCTAGGTGGTCTTGAAGGATCAAGGACGACAGGATTTTTTATTTTTTCAAACAGCTTATGCGCCGGAGCATTCCCAAGAGGTGATCCATGCTTGAAGATGATTAATTTTCTCATTGCCATGAGCCCGCGTGCAGCTGAATGGTCCTGATCAAACATATTCTGTAGAGACTCCCAGAAAAGTTCCAGATCAGCTTCGGTAAAACCTGTTTGGTGCGCCAAGTTAGCCGAAATAAAACCGTGGGTACGATAAAGGGCGTAAGGGACGGTATATTTTCGCCCCTGGATCCCGACTTGGCTTTCCGGTGTTTTATCCTCTGATCGCGCGGCAACAACAGTCAATGAGTGTTCAAGCGAAACAATTGGATCAATGGAGCGAGCAAAGGTCATCTGAACAGGTCCCCTAACCTGTCCCGCATTGGGGCCAGTGCTCATAACTGCTCCAAAAGTCCGGACATCAAAATAATTTGCACACATAAATTCACGCCCTTTTTTTACCTCGCTTCCTTGGGCTTTTCCTGTAGTCTCGCGTTTTTTTCCATCATCAGGATCAGTAGGTTCCGCACTCAGGTCAACACCTAACTCCTCATACCCTTCACGGATTAATTTATTAAGAATTGTGATTTTCTGATCAATTCCTGATTCTTTAACAAATATATCATAAGGTCGTTTATGCTCTTTTGTGAGCTGTACGTAATTACGAACTTTTCTTTTCAAACACACATCAGTTACAAGACCTTTCCCTGTTTCAGCATCAACACGGGGCAAATTACCAGCATCTGGATCACCGTTTGGGTTTCCATCCTGGACGTCAAAAAAAAGGATAAAATCATATCGGTGTTGAATAGGATCAGTCATCTTTGTTCTCCTCAGAAATTTGCGTCTTATTATCCGGATATTTTAAGGCTTGTCGCTGATGGTAATAGCCGACAGCAAAACGCCCTTGGTCGTTTAAAGAAAGCTGGCGAGGGATATCTCCGCTTCCGTCAAGCCCATCCACAATTTCACCAATGAGCTTTTCAAAAAAATTTTTTCCGGAATCAAGTTTTGCTAGATGATGGTTTTTCAATTTCATCAACTGGGGAAAGACCGTTACCGGTGTACTGGAAAACGCACCGTAGTACCGTTCACGGATCGTCTCTATACCCAATGCTTTCGACTGAACCCTTTCAAGGACAGCAAAAAGTCGTCCGAGCAGGTAGGCAGGGCTCTTATTCGAGGTGTCTAATGCCACTTTTATTTCCTCCTCTGATTTATGATAAAATCTGTTATAGCGATTGATACAGGCTTTGATGACGGCAGCTCGGACTCGGGTGATATGCTGCTCTGCTCGGACCCTGCGAATTGTTGCGTGGAATAACGTTTGTGGATAGGGGAAACCCTTGAGAATGGACTCTGTAGTCTGCCCTGCTAGATTCGGGGCTAGATTTTCAAGTTTGTAGTTTAACGAGGCGTGAGATAGCATTGAATTGAGAGCAAAAAATTCTGGTGTATCTTTGTCTCGAACGATCTCAAGATCATCAAAATGCCGTTTGATATGCTGTGCAAATTCGGCAACAGTCCCTGTCAGCCAAAAACGCACGGAAATGCGAGCAGCGTTTGGGGCAAGGCCAAGGACATAGAAACGATTTTTTCCTTCAGTGCTGAGCTTGCCAGAGTCAATGCTCTGGTAGAGTTGTTTTACGGCTTGTATTTTCTTGTCTGGGTCATCTTTTGACTTGGTTAAAACCAAGGGTATGGTCTTCTCAACAATGTTTGTTTTTTCCGACCAAAAAACCGTGGTTGTATCACCAAGAAATACTCGATTATTTTCTGATGAGGTAAGACTATTTAAGGCCGCTGTATAGGCTATCTGTGAATATCTTCCGACTGGTGCATTATAAGCCTGCTGCTTACCATAGGAATCGAATCCTGAATTTTTCTGAAATCCAACCAACTTCCCTGTAGCTTGGCCCCCCCTGATGGGAGTTGGGTTATGTATCCTGTCGATATAATCCGTATTACCAGATACTAGGCAAAACATTTTCTTGTTTTCTTTAAAATCTGGTGTAAGCGCCTGCTTTTTCTGATAAGCAAAAACAAAATTTTTGGTAAGAATAAGTCGATGGTCCCCCTCAAGTTGAAAGGTCAAATTAGCTCCAGCAATGGCTGCGCATTCTAGCCAGTTATCTAATAAAAAAACGTTTTTGTACTCTTCCTTTTTGTAGAAATTTTTGATTGCTTTTACTGCTGGTTCTTCAAGGATTTCGCTAGGAAGTTTATCAAGGGCACTGACAAATGTTTGAAACTGTTTTTTGCTGTCAGAAAAGCTTTTTACAAGAGTTTTTATATTGTTTATTAACGTTTTAATTTCTTTGTTTAATTTTTCTTTTTTAAGCTCTGTGGCGAGCTGCTCCAATTCAGTAGTACTTAAGCGGCTAAGGAGTTTTTCCGATTTTTGGTACTCAATGAGGAATAGGTTTTCAGTTTTTATTCCTTGCAGCAATGAGTTCCTTTTTTTCCTGTCTTTTAAAGCATCTCCTTTTGGGTAACCGAGAACATATCCATAATGGTCCCAAAGAAGATTGGTCTTTTTCCAAGCGGCAGAACCTGAACGACCAACGGCCTGAGGAACAAGAAAAGACTTGGCAACCAGTTTATTTTCTAAACGTTCCCTAGTGTCGTGCAGCCGTTTTAAATTTCCATTGCTGTCAATAATGAGAAGAAACGGTATCTGCTTCCATTCGAATCCAATAGGAGCAATCTCTCCCAAGTCTGCCTTGCGTTCATAGTATTCAAATAATGATTGCAGAATCATTTTCGCACCTCATCACTGTTCCAGGCAGGTACAATAATTTTCCCTGTTTCCATCCATGGACGATAGAACGTAGGGCGTATGTCGTCTGGGTCCGTAAAATCAAGGTCATACAGCATAAACCCGAGATCGCGGGTTTCCTGAATGGGATCAAAACCTTCTGCATACTGTGAGGTATCACCAACCAACTTAAAATGAGCGGAAAACTCACGGCAGCCAAGATATGGCTGATTGAAGCATTGACCTTTCATGGCTCGTCGCTCAAACATGGCAAGATACTTTCCTGGATTCTCATCTTTCCTCCCCTCATACGCATCAATTGAGGCTCGAATATCATCCGCCTCATTGCTATCCCACAAATAGTCTGGGATTGTTTTGAAATTGGCTTTGCGCAGATGCACAGGGATATACTCCAGCCAGGCATGAATCCGATAGCGGACGTCACGTAGGAAAAGGCCGGCGCGCTGCTGGCGGTGGTCCTCTATGAAAATTTCTTTTTTCTTTCCTGAACCGGCTGTTGTTCCGACTTCATTTCTTCGGACAGAAATATTCCTGATAGGTGCCAGCACTTCAATCTCTCGAATATGCCACCTGATTGCAGGTTTCCAAAAAATTGCTTCGTATATAGCCCGCGCAGCAGAGGGTGTTATTACATCATAACTCACTCGTTCCACCTTCATTTCCGGGCGAGTGAAGCAGGCATAATCGCCCCAAATTTCAAGACAGAACCGCTGTTCATTGCTATTCACAAGAAACTCCCTGTTCGTATTTGTTCCGGAAAGTTGAAACCATTCAATCTATGCTTGATTGCACTATGAAAACATTACGTATTATATAATTGCTACCTCACCACCGTAGCCGTCAAAACCCAGGTCTTTGTCGTAAACAGTGGTGTATGCATACTGACACCAAACGCCGTTTATCTCTTCGAAGTACGAGCGAACTTCTAAAAAAACATGTTCAGGGATCGAAATGGTATATCTTTGCAATTTGCGCATCAGTTCACGGTATGGTCCTGTGTAGCGCAAAGTAGTTGTTAATTCCTGCAGATCTTCTTTATCATTCTCGCGCCAGATTACCACTGAGACCTGGCGTTGATTGTCAATTAAATTGAATTTGTGCGCTGCCGACCTGAACTGGAAATTCAATTCAGGTGCATCTTTCACAAGCAGGTCTTCTACGTGCTGTCGGTCAAAGGTGTTCAGGCTGGCAAAAAACAATTCAAAATATTTTTTAAAGGTTTGAGGAAGTAGCTTTTTGCATCCCTCAGGATCAACCTCAAGTATCGCACTACCAGCTTGCTCCCCTTTACGAAGCTGCCCCAACGGCGCTGGTTTTGGCGGTTTAAAAACAAACACTTTCCCTTTCGCCGGGATACCATCTTTCGCCAAAACTCCTTCCCGGTTACATCGCCCAGCTGCCTGTGCGATTGAATCAAAACCAGCCATGGCCCGATAAACTACAGGGAAGTCCAAATCAACACCTGCCTCCACCAGTTGCGTACTAATCACGCAAACCGGTTGTTTTTTCTTAAGCAGATCTTTTATATTTTCAATACACTCACTTCGATGCTTGCCACACATGTTAGCCGAGAGGTGAATGGTGCTGCCACTTCGTTGAGCTGCCACCTTTTTATAGAGTTCTCGACAATCATTGCGGGTATTTACAATACACAGTACTTTTTCATGTACCACCAAGGCAAGGGCGAGGCTCTCCCAATCGCTAAATTTTCCAACCTGCATCACCTCCACCCGCTGGAATTCTTTTGTCAGCTCCTCAGGTGTGGGAGAAACCATAATTTCTCGGCACTGTTCCTCTTTAATAATCGAATAGTAGTTGCCGTTCTCTTTCTGGAAGACCTCTGAGGTTACCGCCGGCTGTGTTGCCGTGCAAAGCACCATTGAGACATTAAAATATTGGGTGAGGCTGTTAATGCAGTGCAAGATGGGTTTGAGGTAGTCCATAGGCAGCATCTGCACCTCGTCAATGATGACCACGCTATTCACAATATTGTGAAGTTTGCGGGAGGAGGATGATTTTGCAGCAAAAAGCGACTCAAAAAATTGGACACTGGTGGTAACAATTATAGGCGCGTCCCAATTCTCAGTGGCCAACTGACTCTGCAATGTTTGCCGATCGGGGTCGAGGGAGCAATGATGCTCGATAACGTTTGTTTCTCCAAAAATTTCTTTATATATCTTAGATGTTTGCTCAATAATGCTTGTAAATGGGATGACAAAAATTATGCGGTCTTTTTTATATTTTTCAGCATGCTCTAAAGCAAAGGCCATGGAGGAAAGTGTTTTCCCACCTCCTGTAGGAACTGTTAAGGAGAAAAGCCCTTGTTCTTCCTTAGCCCGCATGCGACATTGCGAAAGTATTTTTTTCCGTAATTTATTTACAACGGTTGGGGGCGCCTGCCGGCTAAGAGACGCCATATGGGCTTCAAATAATTGCTTGAGTGTTTCAATAGGAGCTTGGTTGCACCGAATCGCTGATATGTCAGGGTTCATAAAACGTTCGGTATCAAGGTAATCGGCATCGACAAGGCAGGAATAAAGCATTCGTACCCACATGTGAAAATGCTCACACCTCTCTGGAAAAAAACCAGGGACTGATGATGGTAAAGAGAGCTCCTTCGTCATCTCTGCAACAAAATCATCCTTTAAGGGTGGAAGCTTTGCTATCTCATCAGGTTTCAATCGGTATTCAAGGCTTCCGCCTATACCGATTTCATGGTACCAGTCCGGCAATCCTCCATGATGCCCTGCAATGAGATAGGCAAGAATCTTTCCAGCCTGTTCACCCCAATTTTGAAGAGCCCAAACCGCACCGTGAGTTGAATGCGGAGCGTTACCCTCACCATCTTTGATATGCGCTTCAGGATCAAAACCACTTTTGGATTTAATTTTACGTTGAAAGACAGATGAGCCTTTCCCTAGGTCGTGGAGTAAAGATGCAGCTGCAATCCAATCTTCACAATAAAATTTTTGAGCAAATTTTACCGCTTTTCTTGAAACACCTTGAAGGTGAGTTTTTAGTTCGTGGGTTTCCCACTCACCGTTTTTATTTCTTCTAACATGAGCGATTGGTTCCATTTTCCAGCCTACTAATGTTCTGATTGCAGCTATATCTACTTTGCTCGCCAATAACTTCGCCATTGACTTCTACTCTACTACAAGGGGTTTATCATATAGTGACAAACCCCCCTATTTTTTTCTATAAAATCTATACCACTGTCACCAATACCTATCAATCCGCAATACTCATCGCTACTTACTGATATAAAAAGATAAATAGCACAAAGTGGCAGTGGGGATTATTCAGTGGGGAGGGCAGGAATCATCTGGATCGTCCTCAAGAGACTGTCAGGAAAGAACAATGAAAATGCGCAAGGGGGAAGCGTTTTCAGGAGGGAAAATAGTGAAAGGCAAAAAGGAAATATCCGACCCTCACCCCTTTCTTTTTCTTGAAGGGAGTTCAAAGGTATCTCCGTCGTTGAGCTGGATGACCTGCGGGTGGGCAGTGCGTGCCTCAGCGGCAAAATCCGCATGCGGACCGTAGCGTTGGGAGAAATGGGTGAGGAGCAGGGTGTGTGCCTTGGCTTGCCGGGCGATTTCTCCGGCCTGTCGTGCGGTCAGGTGGCCATGGGCTGTGGCCTTGTCGGCATCCCGGTCGAGAAAGGTTGATTCGGTCACCAGGAGATCCACCCCGCCTGCCAGCTCCACAGCGGCCGGGCACGCGCGCGTATCCAGTACAAAGGCAAAGGCCTGTCCCTTTTTGTGTACACTGACGTCCTCTATGTGCACGATGCGCCCCTTATGACTAATCTGCCCCTGTGCCCTTAACGTGCCTACGAGCGGTCCGGTTATCCCCAACGCATCCAGCCGCTCCTGCAGCAGGTTCACGCTCGCTTTTTCTTCTATTCGGTAGCCGAAGGTCTCGATGGTATGGCTGAGGCGCCTGGCGGAAATGACCAGGGTATGGTCTTCAAAGATGATGCCTTCCTCGGCAATGGGATGGGGCTTGATAGAGGCGACATCATAGTAGCTGGCCACCCCGCGGATATGGGCAAAGTATTCGGTTCCGGATGCAGGAAAGTAGATTTCAACCGGGTGCGGCACCCTGTCCAGTGACAACCGCTGGAGAATGCTTGACAGGCCGAGGCAGTGGTCGCCATGGAAGTGGGTGATGAAGATCTTGGTGATATCCGTGGCCGTCACTCCGGAAAAGATCATCTGGCGCTGGGTTCCCTCGCCAGGGTCGAAAAGGAACCCGTGCTGGTCCCAGTTGAGAAAGGAGCCGTGCTGGTTGCGGCGGGTAGTTGGTACCTGGCTGGCAGTTCCTAGTGCGGTGAATCGGCGGACAGACATGAGGGGTTACCTGATTCTTCGGTTGGATTGGGTTGTATTTTGGTCCATGGTCTCTGCAGGGGAGGAGTCGGAGAGGATTGATGTCGTATATGTATCCTCATTACCCGGTCACAGGCGCAGGAGAACGATGGAGAGCATGGTCAGGAGAATTCCGATTACCCCGGCAGGTCGTATCGCCTCTCGATAGATAAGGGCTGAGAGGACGATGGCAATAACGAAATGCATCCCCACAATGGCGGCAATCAGGGACAGCGGACCGCGTTCGAGGGCATAGAGGAACGCAAAAAAGCCGGCAAAATTAAATCCGCCCATGATCACGCCAAGGCCCATGGCAGCCGATCGTTTACCCTGGACCGTAGCCTGGGGCAGAGCCCTGGTTATTGCCAGCGACCCGATCATTCCCAGGAAGTAGGACAGGGCCATAAAGGCGAGTTTATCCACATGCAGGGCCGCAAATTTTGATGAAACGCTTGCCGTGGCTCCGGCCAGCACCGCCAGCACGAGAAAGACTGCGCCCTGGCGTCGTCCTGTGGTTTTTTCTTTGGTTTCCGCTCCCATTTGGGTTGTGAGGATGATCATGGCGCTAAGCGCTACCAGCAGTCCCGTGACCTGGGGCAGGGAAATACGCTCTTTGAAGTAAATAATGGAAAAAACAGCGACCACCACCACGTTTAAACGAATAATGCTGTAGGCGATGTTGGCCGGAATATATTTGAGCACCTCAATGTGGGTGACAGTGGCCACAAGAAAGGCAACGCTGTTGATAAGGGCTACACCAAACAGGTAGCCGAGGGAACTTCCATGATGAGACTGGAAAAGGTATGCGCCTGCACTCAGCAGGGTGACGGTGGCCATAAAGGAAAAGGTGACCCATGGCGTAGGGTAGTTTCTTTCGGCTGCGACCTTATACAAAAAACGCTGAATGCCCATCAGCAGCAGAGCGACTAAGGCGGAAAAATACCAGGAAATCATAGCATATCCATTGGACCCGGACGGAAAAAGAGGTTGATGGAAACAGCAACGGTTCAAATAGTAGGCAAAGAGTATACCCGAGAAAGGCTGTAAGCGTCACCCGGCAAACGCAAACGGGTAATTGCTGAAGCACTAAAAGAGAAGTATGAACATGGGGCAGCGCATGGAAAGCACCCCCCCCCTCCCTGGATTTGATGACCAATGCCACGACTCTATCTTGACGAATACCAACAGGCCTTAACCGGTAAAGGAATCTGTATCGCCTGTCGGGAAGGGATCTTGCGGGATAATTTTGCCCATATTCTGGCGGACGTAAAATTCCTTGTCCGCCATGGGATCCACACCACCCTCTACCACAATATGGCCAATCGCTTTGCCAATCAAAAGCATTTTCGTCTGCTGGCCGAGCGCCTGCCGGAGACGGTTATCAGGCGGGTGCCGCCGGAGGTCGATTTTTATACCTACGTGCTGGATAGAGAGCAGTCGGTGTTCAAGTTGATCTTTCTGGAACGAAAATACCTCTGTGACCGAAAAGGGTACCGGATCAATACCCTCACCACCCGGGATACCCTCCAGCAGCTGGAAGACATTGTTGCCAATGTCAACATCGCCGGGGTACTGCACCAGATATGCGACCGGATCAGCGCTGGCGCCTATGATCGTGTCCATATTCTACCGGCACGAAAAAATACGATTAAGCATGAGCTGTTCACGGTTGAGGGGACCGGGACGCTGATTGCCAATAACTTTGAGGAGGAATTTATACCTTCAGTGACTGATCAGGATGTGGAGATGCTGGCCGGTATCCTCGATCTGTACAGGAAAAAGGGGTTTTTGAAGCCGCGCAGCAAGCAGTATCTGCGTCAACACCGTCAACGTTTCCGCCTTACCCTCATAGACGGGATTGCGGTGGGCTGCGTGGAACAGATCGAGATTGATCCCCGCACGGTAGAGCTGGGAGCGTTGGCCATCTCAACCCGTTTTCGCAATCAGCGCATCGGGGTGTTCACGGTGAACGCCTTTGAAAAAGAGGCAAAAGAGAAGGGGTATTCAAGAATAATCTCGCTGACCAACAATCCCCGGCTGCACGCCCTCTACACCCAGCTTGGCTTCAGGCAGGATAATCTACCAGAGTATGCGGTAAGGAGAGAGGCCTCTCCCGGTGTGGTGCTTTTTTGGAAGGATATCAGGTGAGCGGCCATGGCTGCGGTTGACCAGGTAAAGACCTGCTGATACGTGGCAGCAGGTAAGCAGCCTGGCTGCTGAAAAGTAAACGGTGTGATGCACTGGTGCCCGATTGCAGAGGAGGAAAATGTTCGGCAAAAGAAAAGCCCCCATACCTGCAAGGGGAGGTGCGGCATGGGGGCTCAACGAGAAGTGGCAGATGAGGGACAAGGAGATAGCTGCCCATCCACCTAAAGAGGAGAAGGAAATGCTGCTGGTTGCATGCGCAGCATTTGCGTAATGTTACGAAAAAGGAGGTATTCTGTCAACGGTTGGCGAGATATTTAACGCAATCGTAATAAATGTGAACAAAAAAATACCCTCTGTGAATGATGTCGACCACAACGGGTGACCACACGCTGAGGTATGTCGCAGCCACAGAGGGTAAAAGGATGGAAGGTTTTTCCCTCCATGAACGAAAAGTAAACATTCAGCCTCTCCTGGTCAATACCCTGTCAACGGTCATTTGTGATCCTCCGTAGCCAGCCTGCATAATGTCCTTTGCCGTGCTGAACACTCCTGTTTCGGTGGAGGGGATCGGGTAGAATGTCTTTTTGCTGCAAATGTCCTTGATTCGGGAACATTTTCGAGCGATACAGGTGCGAGGCGCTGGGGTGTCAAGAATTGAGGAATGTGGTAAAATGGAAATGTAAGGCACTGGAGTGTGCAATGCACTGAACGTTAGAAAGGGAAAACGTGAAAGTTGACAGGGGGAAGCGGTTTCGCACGCCGAGCTCCAGCCAATCTTCTTGATGCAACGAGTAGGGTAACCCAGGAGTATGAGGGGAAAATGATTATCGATGCGCATGTACATTGCGGTATTCAGGAGACCGCTCCGCCGCAGGGGTTGCAGGATTATTTGCATTATAGTCGTGGTTCCGGCATTACTGGGGCGGTGATGTTTGCGCCTGTTGCCGAGGTCTATGACCGCTGGGATTATCATTTTGTGGATACCGTTTACTGGCAGCAGAGGCGAAAGCGCGCCAATGAATACCTGCTGTATATCGGCACAGATGATTTCCGAGTGTTCCCGTATTTTTTTATCTGGAACGACTTTGCCATTGACCAACTAACGGCTGAGCATAAGGGCATCAAATGGCATCGTCACGACGATGAACCCGAGTACCATTATGCCAGTGAGTTGTGCGCCAAAGCGGTGGAGGAGATAAAAAGACGGGATATGCCGGTGGTGCTTGAGGAGGAATTAGCCAACACCATTCGCTTCATCCAGGAAATAGCTCCAGGTGTCAAGGTCATCATTCCCCATCTGGGTGGCCTCAATGGAGGGTACGAGGCTATCAAGGCCAACGGTCTGTGGGATTTGCCCAATATCTATGCGGACACCGCTCTGGCAGCCTCGCATGAAATTCAGGATTATATTCACCATCATGGTGTCGAGCGATTGTTTTTTGGTTCAGATTTTCCCTTTGGCAATCCGAAAAACGAACTGCAAAAAGTCTTGCGACTCAAGATTTCAGCTCAGGAAAAAGACCGTCTTGTTGCTGGGAATATTCTTGAGCTGATGGCCGCAAGCAATATCTCCGGCTGAATGCAGCAGGCGTGCATTGATCCAAGGGAATGGGTAAGGCCAGGGCAAGCATGGGCAGCCGTGAAATTATGCGCCTGCTGTGCGATGGGTTCATAATACCATTTGCTGCAGGCGACGTCGGCAGTTCTCTTCCCAGCCTCTTGAAGTGGTTCAAGGGCAACAATACCCAATAGAGAACATGCATAGACCGTTGATGTTGATGGTGCGAAGGCTGCCGAAAGCATCGTTTACTGCCGGATTGTGCCTTGCCCTGCGAAAAATTTTATTGACGAGCAGTCAGGGCCAGGATTCTGTGTCTAGAGTATTTAACCGGGTTAGAATGGGTGAGTTTTTTCAGCTTTTTGTTTGGTTCCAATGGGAAAAAGTATAAAAAACAGCGTAGAGCGATAAGATCTGTAGTAGGAAATGATAAGGGGATAGGATGGGTATGGCGCTTCTGATGATCAAATGGACTACGTAGCTATTATGATTCAAAAATTATTAGCCAGTATAAACATAGAGGAAATACTTCAGCCCTCTCATCACGTATTGGAAAAAGTGAATGCTGGTATTGTAATCTATGAAGTGGAAGGAGATGCATCAGATTTCAAGTTTTCATATATTAATAGAGCAGTTGAAGAGATAGAAGGTATTCGTAAAAAGGATGTAATCGGGGAAAAAGTAACAGAAGTTTTCCCTGGTGTTAAGCCGTTTGGATTATTTGATGTCTTTTCGAGAGTGTGGAGAAGTGGGGAGCCAGAGCATCATCCTACGGCATTCTACAAAGATGGACGAATCTCTGGCTGGCGGGACAACCATGTCAACAAGCTCTCCTCCGAGGAGATAATAGTTGTCTATATTGACCACACCAACCGAAAGGAGGAGGGTACAGATCAAAGGAAACCTGAATATTTTTACCACACTGTATTTGATACCATTCAAGATGGGATTACTGTTTTGGACACAGAGCTGAATATAGTCAAGCTCAACCAGGCAATGGAGCGATGGTATTCACCACAAATGCCCTATTTGGGGAAAAAATGTTATGAGGTGCATCATCGCAGAACCGCTCCCTGCGAGGATTGTCCTGCCAAAAAAGCAATTGAAAGCGGTACTCCGCAGACACAAATAGTACCACGCGGCGGACCTGCCGGTACCCCAGGATGGATCGAGTTATCAGCATTTCCAATTATTAGCAAGGGTGGTGAGACAATAGGTGCGGTTGAGTATGTTCGGAATATAACTGCTCGAAAAACTGCAGAGGACAATTTAAAGGACTCAGAACAACAGCTGAAAGAAGTTATAAATTTTCTTCCGGATCCCACGTGGGTTATAGACAAGCAGGGAAAGATAATATACTGGAAT
Organism: Desulfogranum aggregans; assembly: GCF_055398265.1. Classification (NCBI taxonomy): domain Bacteria; kingdom Pseudomonadati; phylum Thermodesulfobacteriota; class Desulfobulbia; order Desulfobulbales; family Desulfobulbaceae; genus Desulfogranum; species Desulfogranum aggregans. Next base: position 3,477,045 of record NZ_AP042447.1, read on the forward strand.
CATGCCCTGGAACGATTGACCAAAAGCAGTTCATCGGAGATGCTCGGCAAAGGTAATTATGCATATGCAATGCCTTTTTTTGGCAAGAGAAAACCATTGCTGATTGATTTAGCGCTCAATCCCGACATAGAGATAGAAGGTCCATACACTTACCTTGACCAAGAAGGACAGATATTAACAAACCCAGAGGGTTTTTATCCGCTATTGGGTGAAAGCGGATTGTACCTTTCGGCAACGGCCTCGCCCCTCTTCGACGCCTCCGGAAACATAGTTGGTGCTATTGAGGCTGTCAGAGATATCACCGAACAAAAGCTTGCGGCAGTTGAAAAAGAGAAGATTGTTAAACAAGAACTTAATAAAGCGCTTTCCAACGTAAAATTACTCAGTGGACTTTTGCCTATTTGCTCTTTATGCAAAAAAATTCGCGACGACGGTGGCTACTGGAACCAACTGGAGGAGTATATTCACACTCACTCAGAGGCAACATTCAGTCATGGAATGTGCCCAGAATGTGAAAGAAAGTTCTATGGCAAGGAAGATTGGTATACCGAGCTGAAAAAAAATAAATGATTTGTTCCACAGGGACATTATCCCCACTAACCTCTGAGTAGTCAATCCCTCCACCATAGCTTCACCAGGAGAATATTTGGCTATGTACTCGCGTTGCACGAGAGCAGAAAGGAGCAGAAGCCATCAATTAGGATCTGTCAGAGTTGTGGTGGTGCCCGGTCGCATGGTCAAGATCAGCAAATACCCTAATGGTGTGTCCACCTCAGCCTCCCGAATCCTCTCATGACGAGCCGAAGCTGGAGTAACCGGATGCACCAAGAGGTTTCAACCTATAATGCAGGGGCAACAATCGTCTACTAGGGATGGCAATATACATTTATATGCGGTGGCACCAACAATGAACAGCCCCTGCGCATGGATAACATCAAGCAACGAGCTAAAGGTGGCAAGAACGCCTACGAGAACCTGCAAGTGCTTTGCTCCAAACGTAACCGCTCAAAGGGCAATAAGGATGATACCGATTTCAGGGGTGTTCCTGTAGAATCAAACCCGGACTGCCTCTTTTGCTACGATCAGTTGAAATCAAGGATCGTTGATGAGTACGATTCAGTATTCGCCATTAAAGACGGATTCCCCGTATCAGATAACCATATGCTGATAATCCCCAAACGGCATACCGCTGATTACTTCTCTCTCACCGAAAAGGAAAGGCGGGATGCGGACCGTCTGATTGAAATACTCAGAAATAAAATAGCTGAAGAAGATGAATCCGTCAGTGGGTTCAATATTGGTGTGAACTGTGGCGAATCAGCAGGGCAGACCATCTTTCACTGCCATATCCACCTGATTCCCAGGAGAGATGGGGATACGCCTAACCCCAGAGGCGGGGTGAGAGGAGTGATTCCTGACAAGATGGGATACTAGAGCTGACGCAATTGTTCTCAATTTATTGACAGGTCGGGGCAGTAAAAGACATTTCGTTGTTAGCCATATGTAAGCTGAAACAAAAACAGGGACTCAAGCGTAAAGCTTAAGTCCCTGGTATTACTGGCGCGCCAGGGAGGATTCGAACCCCCGACCTACGGATTCGTAGTCCGGCACTCTATCCAGCTGAGCTACTGGCGCATTTGTGAGGCACCCTTATACCCCGGTTTCACCGGTGGTGCAAGGTTTTTCTTTGGTGAGCACCCCTTTTCTCAAGGGGGGCTATAACCGGTTCAGTTGCCGTCACCATTGTTGTGCTGATTTTTGAGAAATTCAATTTGATTATCTGCCGGTCGCATGTCCGCGATTGGATAGATATCAATCATCGCCTGGTGCCTCTGCTCCAGCTCCCGCAACTCATGGCGCTTTTTATTGAGCAGGTACTGGGCGACTTCCAGCGGTAGCTTGCACACCACCCTGTCGACCTTTTTACGGCTGATGCCGGTTTGAATTCGTCGCAGGTAGTAAAGGGCCTGGGTCTCCACCGAGCGGACAACTCCGCGGCCACTGCAGTGTTCGCAGGTTTTGTAGCTGGCTTTTTCCACAGGTGAGCCCATTTTTTGACGGGAAATCTGCATCAAGCCAAAGCGGGATATCCTGCTGGTATCAACCTTCGCCTTGTCCCGCTTCATGCTTTGTCGTACTTGTTTTTCCACATCGCGGATATGCTTTTTGTTGCGCATATCGATGAAATCCACCACGATCAGGCCTCCCAGGTCGCGGAGACGAAGCTGACGGGCAAGCTCGGTTGCGGCTTCCATATTGGCGTGATAGATGGTTTCTTCGAAGTCCGCATTTTTGGAAGTCCGGCCGGAATTGACATCAATGGCTACCAGGGCTTCAGTGGGATCGATAACGATGGAACCACCGGACGGCAAGGTTACCTGTGGCTTAAAAATGGATTCAATTTGTTCTTCAATGTTGAACTGATTGAAAATGGGTTTGGAGCCACGGTGCATCCTGACCTTGATGTGTCGTTGCTTGGTGGGAAGCAACTTGACGAAATCTTGGACCCGCTCGTATGATTTTTCAGTATCGACCAAGATCTCTTTGATCTGCGAGCTGAAGTGATCACGAAGAAACCGGGTAATCATTTCTTCGTCTTCATAGATCAGCGCAGGTGCTTTCATGGTCTGGCCACGGAGTTTGATATCGTCCCACTGGAGAAGGAGGAATCGAAGGTCCTTTTGCAGAGCTCGCTTGGTGATGTCGACGCTCGCGGTACGGATGATATAGCCGATACCCTCCGGGATGTTGAACGCACTCATAATCTGTCGCAGGTTGGAACGGCGTTCTTCTCCGCTTATTTTGCGGGAGATGCCCGAGCTGTCGCTGCCGGGCATGAGCACGAGAAAACGACCGGGCAGGGAGAGATAGGTAGTGATGTTTGCCCCCTTGTTGCCGGTTACCTCTTTGACAACCTGTACAAGTACCTCCTGACCCTTTTTAACGACATCTTCGATTTTGAGCTTCTTCCACTGATGCTGAGCGATAAGCTGCCGGTTACGTTCACTGACATCTTGCCGGTAATATTCCGGATGGATTTCACTGAAGGGAAGAAAGCCGTTTCTCCCGGTGCCTATGTCAACAAAGGCAGCCTGCAGGTTGGGTTCAATTGAGACAATGATACCTTTGTAAATATTGTTTTTAGTGCGTTCTCGGGAGGCGGTGTTCACGTGGTAGGACTCAAGGCGTCCTTCCTCCACCTGGGCAATACGGCATTCCTCGGGTTCTTCGGCATTGATGAGGAGCTTGGCAGAGACAAGCTCCTCTGTGGCAGATTCCTGCTCTTTTTCCGTGTCGTTGGCTTCTTTATTTTCCCTTTTTCCTCTTTTTTCCCTTGTCTGCTTGCCTCGACCACCCTTTTTACTGGGAGGCTTTTCGTGCTTTTCCTCCTGAGCTACCGTTAATTCGGTTTCAGTGGTTATGACTTCAAGGTCATCAATTGCCTCTGGCTCTGCAGTATCTTCGCTGGATTCGTCTGCCTGCTCGGCAACGGTTTGTTCTGGAGGTGATGGGTCGGAAGGAGGTAAGGTGGATGCAGTGGGTTCGGCCGCAGGTTGTTGATGGGCCTCCTGTTGCGGCTCCGGCTCTTCTTCAGCGGGGGGGATCACTGGGGGAAGTGGTGAGGGAGGAGTTTTGTCCCTTTCGTCTGCTTCGTCTTTTGTGTGCAGCAGATCGCTGACACTCTTCCACCACGCACCGGTGGTTGCTTTGCGTATTGCGGGTTTGGTGTTTTGGGGCTTCTTTTTTGCTTCTTCGGTCATTCTAGGTCCTGAGCGTAATTGTTCGAGCAATCAGGTAGAGAGCCGATTGGGCCTGATTCGGGGACCCGTGGGAGAGGGACCCGGCTATGCCCGGTGGTGAGAGGAGAACGCATTGGATAGTCACGGGAACGGAGGTGCGCGACGAAAAATTCAGTCTGCTGCAACCGGATATTAGAGAAAAAATGTAGTGCTCCGGTGGTGAATGGCGTTCTTGAGTATTCTCAACGGCGTTTCGTTGATTGCTGCTTGTTATTGGGGCCGAAACAGTGACGGCCCGTATGACTCTTATTCATGACAGCACTTGGCTGTCTCTTGTACACAGTGTGTTTGCTATTCCGTCATCGACCTTCGGTCGTATGATGAAAAGGCCGTAATTCTCTTTGGCGCGAAAGGAGTCGCGCTCTCCAGCTATTTTTGCTCATCCGCATTGCCGTTTGGGGTGTCGCGCACGTTTCAGGGGATGAGCAAAGGGAGCTGTCGATGCAACCGCCGCACTGGGTAACGTGGGGATGAGGTAATTGGTTACCCTGGTGGCAAGGATTGCGTACTCTCTACTGGTCAACGCGATGACCGGGTACACAGGTCATGGGCACCTTTGATGGTTGACAAGCAGGCTGCCGGTATCTGCCATGCAACCAGCCGTTTCTTAAACTAAATCGGGTCGTGGTGCAAGGCAAATCTACGACTTTTGCCTTGACACAATTTGGCCATACGCGTACATTCCAACAGGTTTATCAACACTTTTATAGCGCTACTTGTATACACCATACACACCAATAAATCTCTCTTTAGATTGCTCGATAACCATTTTTATTGTCATGTTTGGGTGCCCCATCATCCACGAAACATTATACACTGTCCACTTTAACGTCCAGAGGAGCAGATCGAGGTGAAACACCGTACTTTTCAGCCCCCGATCAACAGCCTTTTTTTTCTTTTTGCCTTGACCTGTCTGCTACTGCCGCAAACAGGCCGTGCCGAGACCGTTGATGCCCTGCAATGGGAGATAACGGCAGACAAACTGACCCGTTACGAGGATCCGCCGACGGTTATTGCCGAGGGCAATGTCCTGCTGGAGAAAAAAGAGGAGGTGACCCGTCAGAAAAAGAAAAAGAAGCAGGATGACTGGAGCGACCTCTTAGGTGAGGAAAGCGACGCCGAGAAAGAAAAAGAACAGGAAGCTGAGCTGGTCACCAAAACCAAGGTTCTGACCACCATCAAAGCCGACTGGATGGTCTACGATGCCGACCTTGGCCGGGTAAAGGCACGCGGCAACCTGTTGATAGATATCGGGCCCGATCAGTTGGCCGCAGAGTCCGGGGTTGTGGATCTGGAGGCTGAGACCGGTACTTTTGAAAACGCCACTATTATCCGCCAGTATAAAGATATGCATCTGGAAGGGAGGGTGGTGGAAAAAACCGGTGACCTGAGCTACCACATTGAAGATGGGTGGATTATTACCTGTAAACTCAAAGAGGGGGAAACGCCTCCCTGGAGTTTTGCTGCTGCCGACGCCGATATTACCGATGGCGGATATGCCTTTCTTAAACACGCCACCTTCAGGGTCAAGGGGGTACCTGTTCTGTATACGCCTTACATGATCCTGCCGGCAAAAAGAAAACGTACGACCGGTTTTCTTTTTCCTTCCATCTCCACCTCTGACCGGGACGGATTTGGTTTTGAACTTCCATTTTTTATCAACCTTTCTCCCAACAGTGATATAACTCTTTATCCACAGTACATGGATGAGCGGGGATTGATGCTCGGCGGCGAATTTCGGTATGTGGTTGATGCAGATGACAAGGGCATGCTGATGGCCAACTACCTCAACGACAGTCTCAGCGACCCTTCCGAGGTCGAGTACTATGAGGAGACCGGCTACACCCATACCAACAAGGATCGCTACTGGGTGCGCGGCAAGGCGGATCAGGATATCGGCCTGTGGACCACTCGACTGGATTTGGACATCGTCTCGGATAAGGATTACCTGACCGAGTTTGAGACGGGTATGACAGGATTCGCGACCAGCCAAAACCGATTCCTGGATGTTTTTGGCCGTGGATTTCAGAACAAGACTGAACAGTACCGAACGAACTCCCTGGAAATTCTCCGCACTTTTGACAACGGGAGTTCCCTCCAGGGCCAGTTGCTGGGGATCAACGATCTGAGCGACCCCCAGAATATCCCTACCCAGCTATGGCGCCTGCCTTCCCTGAAATATACCGGGGTCGTTTCCCTGTTCGACAACAGTGGCATCGATTTCTCCTGGAATACCAACTATGTCAATTATTGGCGTGAAACCGGTGTCGGCGCGCATAGGGTCGATCTTTATCCAGAGGTGGACATCGCCCTGCCGCTGAGTCAGTACCTGGAGACCACGGTTAATGCCGGTATTCGCGACACCTTTTACGTCGTCCAGGTCGGTGGCGATGAAACCGATGAAGGTGCCAATCCCAGAGGATTTGCTGACGGTGACACGGAAAACCGGTTGATTGGCAACTTTGGCGCGGAAATTGGTACCACCATGATCGGTGACTTTGATGTCGATATTGCTAACGTGTATGCCTGGAGCCATACCTTCCGTCCGTATGTGGAATATGCCTACATCTCTGATGACGACCAGGAGGACCTCCCCTACCTGGACAGTGTGGATGCGATTGCCGATCAAAACGTAATGTACTACGGCATAGACAATTACTTTGATATCTACGGCGAGGAGGGTGGTTCTAAGTACAACCGGAGTTACGGCTATTTTAAACTGAAACAGGGCTATGATTTCCGCAGTGAACAAACCGATACTCCTTTGACCCCCATTGACCTGGAGCTTGCCTACTATCCGCTGAGGGACCTACGCCTCAAATACAAGTCAGAGATCGATGTGTATGGTGAAGGGGCGTATGCGCATACGGTTGAAGCTGACCTGCGCAGTAATCGAGGTGATTACCTGTCAGCAGACTATAAGTATAATGATATTCAGGGCACTAACTCCATCAGTCTGGATGCGTGGCTGGTCCTCCCGTATAATTTTGCCGTAGGCTATGGGATTGAACGGTCCATCGAAGATGAACAGACCGTGAAAGAGGATTTCAGTATCCTCTATCAGCCGGCGTGCTGGTCTGTGGAGTTTTTATCCCATCGCATCCCGGGCGACCAGACCTATATGCTCATGTTCCGCCTGGCCAATATTGGTAACCCTCTCGGGCTTGATCTGCCCGGGTTCTAAGAGCACCCCGGCTCCAGCGCAACCATGGAATACTACGACGTTTTTAATGGCGATGCTGATGGGATCTGCGCACTGCATCAGCTTCGGCTCGCCAGCCCGCAGCCCCAGGCACGCCTTGTCACCGGGGTCAAACGCGATGTCCAGCTTCTGCGCCGTATTCACCAGGTGCAGGAGGCAGAGATCACGGTTCTTGATATATCCTTTGACCGCAACCGCGGGGATGTGGAACAACTGCTCCGGCAGCAGAACCATATAACCTATATTGATCACCATTTCAGCGGCGATCTTCCCCAGTCACCGGCGCTGGAAGCACATATCGACCCAAACCCAGTCACTTGCACCTCGTTGATTGTGGATGAGTTGCTGGAAGGGAGGTATGCCCCATGGGCCGTTGCCGGGGCTTTTGGCGACAACCTGGATGAGGTCGCCGAAACCAAAGCCACCGGCCTTGGATTTTCTGTGGAGCAGGTTGCTCAGCTGCGTGATATTGGCCAATTACTCAATTATAACGGGTACGGGATTACGCTGGACGACCTGCACATTTCCCCGGCAGACCTCTATCACGAAGTGCATGCCTACCAGGATCCTTTTGTCTTCTACGATCGGTCGGCGACCCTCCATCAACTGAAGAGGGTCCATGCCCAGGACATGGAGCAGGCCAGGACCCTGGTACCGGTCCAGGAGACAGCTGCAGGGAGGGTGTATCAGCTCCCCAATGCCAGCTGGTCTCGGCGGATCGTCGGTGTGTTCTCCAACCTGGTTGCACGCGAAGCACCGGAAAAGGCCCATGCCACCCTGCTGGTGACCGATGACGGTAGCTATCGGGTCAGTGTCCGGGCTCCGCTAACCAACCGCACCGGCGCAGATACCCTGTGTCGTCAGTTTCCTACCGGTGGCGGCAGGGCAGCCGCAGCAGGTATCAATTCTCTGCCGGCCGATAGAGTGGACGCCTTTCTCGTCGCCTTTGTCAAACATTTCTAACCGGATTCGCTCACGTCGTCCATAGAGGTATCCCATGAAGAAGCGACCGGGAACAGTTCTGCTGCTCATTGCTGCATTTTGGTTGGGGACGTTCGGTTCCACCATTGATGTCCGGGCTGCCGAAAAAGCTGCTGATCTAGTCACCGACGGACAGCCGATCGATGTTACCAGCCAACCCTTTGTACAACTCTTTGCCGAACTGGAGCAGGAGCACGGATTCACCTCCACCGAACTGCACCGTTTGTTCAAGGATGTGACCATTAAGCGTCGCGTTCTTGTCCTCATGGACAAGCAGTGGGAGGCAAAACCCTATTATCAGTATTATCCATTATTTGTGACCAGCAAGGTCATTAGGCAGGGGAAGGAGAAACTCCGTCAGCACAGCAAGCTGCTGGGCAAGGTTGAGGAGACTTTTGGTGTGGACAGGGAGGTTGTTGTCGCCATCTGGGCCATTGAGACACGTTTCGGATCGTACCAGGGAGGATTTCCGGTACTCCAGTCCCTGGCCACGCTCTTTGCCGCCTATCCTCGCCGTTCCGCCTTTTTTCGCGAACAGCTCATCGATTTTCTCCTCCTTTGCAGAGATAACGGGGTGGACCCGACTTCGGTTAAAGGCTCCTATGCCGGAGCGTTTGGGCAGACTCAGTTTATTCCCTCCTCCTTTCGTACGTATGCCGTCAGTTTTGACGGCGACCAACAGCGGGATGTGTGGCATTCAATCCCCGATATCCTCGCTTCCATTGCCAACTATCTCAGTCGATTCGGCTGGGTTCTGAATGCTCCCGTGTATGCCGAATTGGGATATGAGCTGCATGATCGTCGCCTGCTGGCAGCAAAACTGCAGGGACGTAAGGGAAGGGTACCGGTAGAGACCGTTCGTGCAGCACAGCACTTGGCGCTGCCACCCTCGCCCGAAAACAAGCCGCTCTCCATCGTGGGGCTTGAGCTTGCCCCAGACGCCGCACACCCCATACGGTATGTTGCCGGATATCCCAATTTCCAGGCCATTACCGCCTGGAACCATTCCAACAGGTACGCCATGGCGGTCTCAGAGCTTGCCGAGGCCTTTGCCGAGTAACCCTGCCGTAGTGCTGATGCCAAGAACACTTCTTCCACTGTTGCTCACCCTGGCGACCCTCCTTTTTCTGCCTGGCGGGTGCAGCCACAAACCACTGGCAGCGGTCAGCCCGTCGGATTATCCCCGGTTCAGCGATGATCTGGACTATCGAGGCCTGGATGCGGCCATCACCCGCAGCCTGTCACACCTTCGCAGGCTCCCGCCCTCCACAAGGTATACTTTAGGCAGGCGTAACTGCACGGCCGGTGAATTAATCAGGGCCCTGGAGTTCTTTCGTCGTCTGGTCGCCCGAAGACCCGCACCGGCCTCGTTGAATACCCTGATTGCGCGATATTTTGAAGTCTACCAGGCCCGGGGCCTGAGCGGTTTTAATCCTGAGCGGAATATGCTGGTCACCGGTTACTATCAACCGCTCCTTAATGGCAGTCTGAAACCGACCGGAGAGTACCGGTATCCCCTCTATAAGGTGCCTAATGACCTGGTCATTCGGCATATCGCAGCGGGCAGAAAAGATCGAGTTGTGGGGCGCATGGAAGAGGGGCGGTTTCTTCCCTACTGGACGCGAGGTGAAATCGAAACCAACCAGTTGCTCGCAGGACAGGAGCTGGTCTGGCTTCGAGATCCGATGGACGCCTTTACCCTTCATATTCAGGGTTCCGGGCTCATTGCCCTTACCGATGGATCGATACTGGCTGTTCATTACGCCATGCGCAACGGTCGCGAATACCGGAGCATCGGCAAGTATATGGTCGACAACGGGATGATGGAGCTGGAAGAGGCAAGTCTCCAGGCCATCCGGTCCTATATCGCTGCCCATCCCGAGAATCGCGACCGAATCCTGCATCACAATGCGTCCTTTATTTTTTTTGAGCCAACCACCACCCATGGAGCCATCGGTGCTCTCGGCCAGGAATTAACCCCAGGCCGCTCTATTGCTGCTGATAGATCCTGTTTCCCCCCCGGGGCCCTCGCTTTTCTTCGTTCCAGGAAACCGGTGATCAGCAACGGGAGAGTCGTGAAATGGGATGATCTGCAGCGTTTTGTCACCATACAGGATACCGGCTCTGCTATTCGTGGTCCCGGCCGGGTTGATCTGTTTTGGGGAACCGGGGCAGAAGCCGGAATGGCTGCAGGCCGGATGAAAGAAGATGGGGCATTATTCCTGTTGCTACTCAAACCGCAACAAGGGTAGGGAATATGGGGCCGTCGGGAATTGTGACCCTGATAACGGATTTTGGTCTGCAGGATCCCTATGTCGGGCAATTGAAAGGAGCCCTGCTGAGCCGATGGCCAGGGGTGAACATTGTGGATATCACCCATGGTATCGACAGCCAGGATATCCGAAGCGGCGCCCTTGCCCTGCTCACCAGTTTCAGCCATTTTCCCGAGCGGACCGTTCACCTGGTGGTTGTGGATCCGGGGGTGGGAACCTCGAGGAGGATCCTGACCGCTGCAGGCGACGCCCACTTTTTCGTGGTCCCGGATAACGGGTTGCTCTCGCCCTTGATCGAGGAAGGGCGGATAACGGAGATACGGAGGGTGGTGGAGTCGACGCCAGCCGCCAGTGCCACCTTTCATGGCCGCGATATCATGGCCCCGGTGGCTGCGGATATTGCTTCGGGAAAATCCTTTGCCGCAACCGGCATCCCTCTGACGGCTGGGGATTGCACTTTACTGGACCTTTTTCCGGTGGCTGGCCAAGAGGATCGGATCACAGGGGAAATTATACGGATTGATCATTTTGGCAATATCCGTACCTCTATTCGTCAGGCACATATCCTTCAGAGAAAGTGGAACGCGCTAGAGCTTTGCGCTCAGATCAGGAGTCAATGGATAAACGGGCTGACCAGGACCTATGCTGAGAGGGAGGTCGGAGAGTTGTGTCTGCTGGTTGACAGCGATGGGTTTCTTGAACTGGCCGTTAACCAAGGTAGTGCAGCCACGCTGCTCAATGCGGGAGTTGGTGAACAGGTGATCGTTTACAAGAAACCGCCAGAGGCACCACCCTGAACCAGAGGCCCTTAACCCGCATTGCTCAGGCGAATTTCGGGCTAATCATTCAATTGACCAAAGCGTTCCCAAAAGTCAGGAAATGACTTGCTGACGCAGGACTCACCGGTAATCTTAACACCAGGTATCCGCAGGCCGGCAACTGCAAAGCACATGGCCATACGGTGATCATCGTAGGTCTCCAGCGTGGCTCCGTGGTAGGTGCTGCTCTCTTTCCGGCCATGAATCCGCATCCTGGAGGGTTCTTCCTCCACTTCCACCCCCAGTTTTCGTAATTCGTTGACCACAGCGGAAATGCGATCACATTCCTTGATTCGCAGGTGGGCGATGTTGTTGATCGTCGTTGTCCCTTCGGCAAAGGCCGCCACCACCGCCAGGGTTGGAGCAACATCTGGCATGTCGCCCATATCCACTTCAATGGCTTCAAGTGATTGCGGACCCTCAACCGTTACTCCACCATTTTTTTGGGATACCTCGCAACCCATTCGAGCAAGGAGCGGCACCAGGTTGGCATCCCCCTGCAGGGAAGGCACGGGCACATTGGACACCGTGACTCTCCCACCGATGATTGCAGCTGCTGCCCAGAAATACGAGGCGCTGGATGCATCCCCTTCGATCATGTAACTGCATCCGTTGTATTTGCCCTGGGGAATGCGAAAGGCGTTCAGCGTCGGAGCCGCCTCCACCCGGATGCCGAAGTCTGCCATGACAGCCAGCGTCATTTCCACGTATGGTTGGGAGAGCACCTCACCGAGCACCTCCAGTTCAGCGGGTTCAGCGGCATAAGGAGCGACGAGCAGCAGGGAGGAGAGGTATTGACTGGATTTTCCTTCAGGGAGGATGGTTCTTCCTCCACCGATGCCGTTGGAGTGAAGGGTAAGGGGGGGACATCCGTTGTCTGCATCGCTTTGAATATCCACGTTCCATCCCTGAAGGGCCTGCATCAGAGGAAGGATCGGCCGTTCCGACATCCGGTCGCTGCCGGTTATGTGAAAAATACCTTTACCCAGAGCCGCTACAGAGGTCAAAAACCTGGTGGCGGTGCCGTTATTTCCCAGATAGATGGGTTGCTCGGGCTGAATAATTCGGCCGCCACTTCCGTGGATTGTCCATGCATCAGGTGCTTGGTCCTCAATGTCGACTCCCATGGCGCGAAGGGCACCGATAGTGTAGGCAGTGTCTTCACTGGCTAAAGGACCGAGGAGAGTGGAAGAACCCTCGGCTAATGCAGCAGCGATAAGTGCTCGCTGGGTAAGGCTCTTGGAACCGGGTACCGAGACAACAGCGTCAATGGTGGCAACAGGTGTAATTTCAATCATGGATTTTTCTGCGAAGTAGTTGATTGGGGATATACATATCGGACCGGGGTCTTCAGTGGATATCCAGCGCGCGCTCGAGTGCCTTGCGCATGACAGTGACCGGTGCTTCCGTTCCGGTCCAGAGGGAAAACTGTTCTGCTCCCTGATAGAGCAGCATATCAAGACCATCGATCACCTTGCAGCCACTGGATTTTGCTTCGCGCAGCAGCCGAGTTTCCAGGGGAGCATAGACAATGTCCATCACCACCCGGAAGTGGGGCAACAGCTCAGCGGGGATCGGGCTGCGATCACTGTGTGGAGACATACCGACGGTAGTGGTATTAATGAGGATGTCTGCCGAGTGGGTTGGGAGCTGGTCGAAGCTGATGGCTGCGCACTGTAATTCCGAGGCCAGAGTAACGGCTTTTTCCATGGTTCTGTTGGCAAGGGTGACAACGGTACCGGAATGGACCAGGCCATAGGCCACGGCCTTTGCTGCGCCGCCGGCCCCGAGCACCAGTGCGGTTGCACCATGCAGGTCAATAGCCTGGTAAAGAGCACGGTTGGAACCGATCCAGTCGGTATTGTAGCCTCGACACCGTGCTGGTACCCCCTGGGATTCATGGTCAAAGACCAGGGTGTTGACCGCTCCGATGGTTACTGCCTTGGGGTCAACATCCTCAATCCACGGGATAACCTCTTCCTTAAAGGGCACTGTGACCGAGGCTCCGCCAAAGCCGAGATGCCGCAGGCCGGCCACGGTCTCTTTGATATTAGTTGCGGTAATAGGTACATAGGCGCAGTTCATCCCCAGTTCGGCAAAGGCCGCATTATGCATGGCAGGGCTGAGGGAATGACTGACCGGATTGCCGATAATGGCGAAAAGTTTGGTTTTTCCGTTAATCACCATGATCCTCAAAACAGTGGATAAGGGAGTGTACCTGGTGTGCACTCAGCTGACCGGGCGCAGTGGCCTGAAGGCGGTCGAGAGCAACGTAGCTCATGAAACCACCGAGATAGAGGGTGGCAAAGCGGCTAATTCTTCCGGCCTCGCCCATGCAGAACGCGGAAAGCGGAAAGTTGCATTCACCGGCATAGGCAAGGAGCGCCAGAACCCGGAGCACGTCGTCACTGTGGTGGGCGGTGGTCACGATCTTCCCGGCTGCAGCTCCACTGGCGATCATTCGGTCAACCGTTAGCCGGAGGCTGCCGGATGGAGGTGTGTCCTGGAAGTTGTGGCTGGAGACAATCGCCATGGCCCGGGCAGCTGCGGCAGCTTCCAACAGGGGGACAAGCACCCCGGGAGCCGTTGCCAGCTCGACATCCAGGTAGTCGGCACCGCCTTCCACAGCCTGGGTGAGCAGCGATATCCTCTGCGCCTCGGAACCCTGGAATCTGCCCCCTTCCCATTGAGGTCGGTTGGTAAAGAGCAGCGGCATATCTGGTAAGCTGAGAAGACAGGCCGATACATCGGGCTGCTCCATCAAATCAAGGCGCACTTCGACCACATCAACCATTGCTCTGACCGGCGCAATCAGTCGGGGGAGGTCGGCGGGAGTGGGTGCTCCGACGGCAACGCAGATCAATCCGCGATCTGAACTCATGGCGCAGCCTCCAACTGTATCGAACCGATCAGCTCTTTGAGCGAAGCAAGGCGGTGACGGCGAAGGTAGGCAGCTATGCCGGAGCGGATGGCGTCGGCAGCGGATGGATCGTAGAAGTTTGCGGTGCCGATTTGCACTGCTGCGGCGCCGGCGATAATAAATTCGATAGCATCCTCGGCAGTGCCTATGCCGCCGATACCGATAACAGGAATAGAGACTGCGCCTGCCACCTGCCAGACCATGCGCAGGGCAACAGGTTTAATAGCAGGGCCGGATAATCCGCCTATTACGTTTGCCAGGCGAGGGCGACGCGTTTCCGCGTCAATGGCCATTCCGATAAGGGTGTTGATCAGGGAAATGCCGTCAGCGCCGCCATCTTCCACGGCTTTAGCCATGGTGACAATGTCGGTGACGTTGGGAGAAAGCTTGACGATCACCGGCAGAGTTCCTGCTTTCTTTACCGCCTCGGTAACTGCTCGTGCCATTTCCGGCTGGGTGCCGAAGGCGACCCCGCCTTTTTTCACATTAGGGCAGGAAATGTTGATTTCCACCCCGTCGATGCCGTCGAGGCCGGAGAGCTTTTCCGCCAGGTAGGCGTATTCTTCGATCGAGTCGCCGAGGATGTTCACCAGCACTCGGCAATTGACGGACTGGAGGTAGGGAAGTTTTTCCCGAATAAACCGTTCAAGGCCGACATTTTCCAGGCCGATAGCATTGAGCATACCGCAGGGGGTCTCAACGATTCGTTGCGGAGGATTTCCGGCTCGCGGTTCAATGGAGATGCCCTTGACCACGATCCCGCCGATAGCATCAAGGTCGACAAAATTGGCAAATTCCATGCCGTATCCAAATGTCCCCGATGCCGTCATGACCGGGTTGGCCAATTGAATGCCGCCAATGTCAGTAGAGAGGTCTACGCTTTTGGTGGCCCTTAGAGCGTCCATACAACCTCCTCTGCATCAAATACAGGGCCGTGTTTGCAGACATGCTTATACCCATTATCGCTGCCGAGAATGGTGCAGCCCAAGCAGGCTCCCAGACCGCAGGCCATGTGGGTTTCCAGGGAGGCCTGACAGGGAACCTGGGCCTGTTTGCAGAGTCTGGCCACGGCTGCCATCAAGGGGGTTGGTCCGCAGACATACACCTGGCTGACATGGGGGAGGGTTGTCGGCAGGAGTTCACTGATGAAGCCATGGTGGCCAAAGCTGCCGTCGTCAGTTGCAGTTGATAGATCGATACCGAGGGCGGCGAAGTCCTGCACCAGAGGTTCAAGTTCACTGCGGTTGCGTGCTCCGAGCAGAACATGATGGGCAGTATGGTGTACATTGGCACGCTGGATGCTCCGGGCATGGAAGAGCAGGGGGGCGATACCCATTCCGCCGCCGATAAGGCAGGCAGGTGAATCGCCTGGTGACCGAAAGCTGTTGCCAAGGGGGCCAATCAGGTCAACCATGGCTCCCGGCTTCATCTGGCTCATGAGGGAGGTTCCCTTGCCGATCACCTTGTAGAGGAGAAGAAGGTGCCCATCAGAGGGAATATCATGAATGGAAAATGGACGTCGCAGGAGAGGATCAAGGCCGGTGGTTGTCCTAACCATGACAAATTGTCCTGGTTTGGCCTTGGCCGAAATGCGGGGTGCATCCAGTACCAGACGAAAAATATCTTCGGTCAGCTGCTGTACCGTGAGGAGCTGGGCTTTTTCCTGGAGTGAAGACATAGGGTTGAACAACTGTATAGAAATAAAGGTGGAAAAAATTCCCTTTTGCGAAGGGAGGTAATGGGGCTACTATGTATGGTAAATGAGGTTATCTTTCCAAACAACCACCACCAGAAACACCCCGGCCGGAGGTTATGCTCGATGGAGTTTTTTATTATAGCGGTTATGGTCTGCTACGGAGCGATTGTCGGCTCCTTTCTCAACGTCGTTATCCTACGGTTGCCGGAGAAAGGGGCCTCAATAGCCTTTCCCGGCTCTCACTGCCCGCAGTGCAAAACGCCTATCAGGTGGTACGACAATATACCAGTGATCAGCTACTGTCTTATCGGCGGGAAGTGTAGAGCCTGCAGGCAACCAATCTCCCTCCAGTATCCAGTGGTGGAACTGTGCATGGCATTGCTCACTGCTGCAGCATACGTGCGCTTTGGGATCAGCTTTGATTTTTTTTACTATTTCTTATTCCTGGCAAGCCTAGTTGTTATCATATTTATCGACATTCATCATCAAATTATTCCTGATGTCATCAGCCTTCCTGGCATCGGTATCGGTATTGCCGGGGCGTTTTTCAGTGGGTTTCATACATGGCAACAGGCGATAATTGGGATGATTGCCGGTGGAGGTATGCTTTACCTGATAGCCCTTGGTTATTATATCCTCACTCGTCGCGATGGGATGGGCGGCGGAGACATCAAGCTACTGGCGATGATTGGCGCCTTTCTCGGTTGGCCCAGTTTGTTGTATGTCGTTTTTTTCAGTTCGTTTACTGGCAGCGTGGTCGGGATCGTTTCTATGCTTGCAAAAGGGGAAGGGACACGGTTGAAAATACCTTTCGGCCCTTTTCTATCCCTGGGGGCAATGACCTATCTTTTTTTTCGTGCGGATATTTATCAGGCTTGGAATGCCTATCTGCACTTTATGGCCGGGTAAGCTTGTGGAGGTAGGTTAAGGACCGTCCATCGTTACGCTATCATCTGTGGCAGGGTGCCATAAACCGTGGGATGAACCAGTGTGCTCTACGAGCGACCACTGTCGAAAGTGAATACCCTCTGCGCTGCTGGAGTTAACCGCTTAAGGGACTCCGCGCAGCTGGTGGCGTCTTGCCTCTCCTTTGTGCCTGTTTGTTTGCCGGTGCCTGCCACTTGAGCAAAAAAAAAGCCCCTGGCCTCAGAGCCAGGGGCTTTTTTGGTCTGTACACAAACCGGATTGGATCAGGCCTCTATTTCATGCTCAACGCCGATAGCGATTTTATAGAGGATGGTGAGGATAAAGAACCCGGTGGCCCAAATACCGATGGTGATAAATAGCTCATTGGCAGTCGGGTAGTACTCGACGACTTCCTCCAGCGGAGTGGGAACAAATCCGCCCAGTACAAAACCAATCCCTTTATCCAGCCAGAAAGCGAAGAAGATCGAAGCACAGCCAATACCGAGCCACAGGTCACTCTGCTTACGGGTATAGGGGTGGCTGATAAGACCGATCCCAACGAGGAACAGGAGAATAAAGCCCCACATGTAAGGAACAAGATTGTTGTACACTTCTCCGTGATGCTCAAGTCCAAAGAACAAGTAGGTCAGGGTATGGTTGTGGCCAGGAATGTTGGAATAGAATCCGACAAAGAACTCAAGGCCGACAAAGAACATATTGGCGATAGCCGCATAGATGATGATGGTCACCATCTTGTTGATCGCTTCTTTGCCTGCGTCAAAATTGGCCACGCGCTTGAGGATCAGTGCCATAACCACAATCAGAGCCGGACCAGCAGCGAACGCTGAGGCTAGAAAGCGGGGAGCGATGATCGCAGAAAGCCAGAAATGACGTCCGGGCAGACCGCAGTACAGCATGGCGGTAACCGTATGGATGGAAAAGGCAAACGGAATGGAAAGATAGACAAAGAAATAAATCCATTTCGGCGGCTTGACCTGCTTACGTTCCGCGGTAAGAATAACCCAGCCACACAGAACGTTCAGCAGGAGATATCCCCACAGCACGCACATATCCCAAAACAGCATGGAGTTGGGCGTAGGATAGAACAGTACGTTCAAACCGCGCAACGGCTGGCCAAGGTCGGCCATAATGAACATCAGGCACATCAGGAGAGCTGAAATGGCAAGGAACTCTCCCAGAATGGTGATGCGGCCAAATGCTTTGTAGTTGTGGATGTAATAGGGCAGGACCAGCATAACCCCCCCGGCGGCTACACCGACAAGAAAGGTGAACTGTGAAATATAGAGTCCCCAGGAGACGTCACGGCTCATGCCTGTCAGTCCCAGCCCGTAAAAATACTGGCGAAGATAGCAGATAACGGCAATGCCAATAAAAAACCCAAGAAAGGCAAGCCACATCCAGTAGTAGTTGTTTCCTTTTAGTGCTTTTTCAAACATGGCAACCTCATACTATGTAAAAGACTGATGGATGGGTACCCAGCGAGGGTTTTCGCTGAATGGTGTAATTTTCCTTGAGGAGCTTCCTGACCTCTGAATGGGGGTCGTTCAAGTCGCCAAAGACCATCGCCTTGCTGTCACCGCACGCTTCGACGCAGGCTGGCAGTTTGCCAACGCCTATGCGTTCGGCGCAGAAATTACATTTTTCAACAACTCCCCGCATCCTGCTTGGAAATTCCCGGTTTACCTCTTTGATAAACGGACGGGGATTTCGCCAGTTGAAGCTTCGCATGCCATAGGGGCAAGCAGCCATGCAGAATCGACAGCCGATGCAGCGGTGAAAGTCCATGATGATCACGCCGTCTTCGTTCTTAAAGGTGGCCTTGGTTGGGCAGGCCCGAACACAGGGTGGTTCATCGCAGTGATTGCAAAAAACAGGCACCTGATGCTCTTCGGTTGTTGTGTCCTTGTACAGGTGGCTCTTTTCCGGAAAACAATTCTCGTAGTTCGTCATCCAGATCCACTTGATTTCATCCTTCTTTTCAGGGAATTCTGGAACGTTGTGGGCGTTGATACAGGCTCTTTCCACTTTTTCTCCAAGGGAAGGGTCCTGCTGGAATTTCCGAACATCAACGACCATGCCGTAACGCTTGCCGGTCGGTGCAGGTGCACCATGCGCCCCAGCCTCTGCGTGGGCGGCAGCGCCTTCAGCGGCAGCGGAAGCATTGGCTACAGCCGGATTTGCTCCAGAAACCACTCGATCTACAACTGCAGTTCCACCAAGGCCGGCCAGCGTAGAAATCCCGGCAACCTTGAGGAAGTCTCTTCTTTTTTTATCCATCAGTATATCTCCTCCTTGCCGTTCACTCTACCGGTGCCAGATGGCAGTCCCAGCAGTATGGCTTAACAGAAGCATATTCGTGACATTCATCACAGAATTTTTTCTTGCTGGTGTGACACTCCATGCATGTCAGCATCAGGCTCTTCTGATAGTTTTTGCCTTCAAGGGTAAAGGTACCGCGCTCTCCATCCCGCAGCACCTCGTCACGCCATACATTGAGCAGCTGCATATGGCTGGCGCGCATTTCTTCTGCGGAAAGGACACAGTTTTTAGCGTCCTTTGGCAGCTCTATCTTGGGTGCAGCACCGGCATCGCCGTGGTTGTACCAGATAGGGATTGTTACAAACAGGACGAAAATGATCAGTCCCGGAATGATTTTCCCACTGTCATACATTGTTATTCCTCCATTTCAACCGGGATTAAACCAAAGTTCTGAGACCTTCGTCGAGTTCCTGACGCTGTTCGCCTTCGATGACCAGGGCATTACCAACCAGTTCACTGATACCGGCAACCTGTACCTCGGGTGTCCAGTAATCACAGAGGGTGGTCAGGGTGGCCCTGTCGATCGCGCAGACGCAGGTCAGGGTATTGACGCCGTGTTTGTCGTGGACGTATTTGACCGCGTTTGCCCTTGGCAGACCGGAACGCATCCTCAGCTCCATGATCTCATCGGTGTTGAGCGCTGTACCTGAGCCGCAGCAGAATGTCTTCTCACGGATGGTGTTGTCCGGCATTTCAACCCAGTCGTCAAGAATGGCGTCGAGAACGTAGCGTGGCTCATCGAGCAGTCCCATGGCCCTGGCAGGGTTGCAGGAATCGTGATAAGTGGCTTTCACATGGGCGTTTCGACTCTTGTCAAGGTTGAGTTTGCCGTGCTTGATCAGGTCAGCGGTAAATTCGGAGATATGGACCATCTTGGTGGTAGCGGCGTTGTCAAATACCGTTCCGGTGATGGGCGAGATCGGAATATCAAGAAAATCCGCCGGACCGTTCATGGTGTCCATATACTGGTGAACGACACGCCACATGTGGCCGCACTCACCGCCGAGGATCCATTTAACACCAAGTCGTTCTGCTTCGGCATACATCTTGGCATTGAGCTTCTTCATCATCTCATTGGAAGTGAACAGGCCGAAGTTACCACCCTCAGAGGCATAGGTTGACCAGGTATAATCGAGGCCGATGGCTTCAAAGAGGAGCAGGTAACCCATGCAGGTGAAGATGCCGGGTTCGGCAAATACGTCGGCAGAGGGGGTGATGAACAGCACCTCTGCACCCTTGCGGTTGAAGGTTGGATTGACCGTGACACCGGTGAGGTTTTCAATGTCTTCGCAGAGGAAGTCAACGTTGCCCTTGAACGCCTGAGGGGTAAGCCCCATGTGGTTACCGGTCCGGTTGGAGTTGGCAACCGGCTCCATGGCCCAGTTGATGCCTATTCCCAGGAGATGGAGCAACTCACGCAGCATCATGGTGATTTCTGCGGTGTCTATTCCATAAGGGCAGAAGACGGAGCAGCGTCGACATTCTGTACACTGGTAGGCATACATGAACCACTCTTTGATTACGCCCACCGTCATTTCTCTGCCACCAGCCAATTTACCAAGAATCTTCCCCGCTAAGGTAAAATCCTGACGGTACACTGAACGGAGCAGTTCAGCTCGCATAACCGGCATGTTTTTCGGATCACCGGTGCCGAGGAAGAAGTGGCATTTATCCGAACAGGCGCCGCATCGGACGCAGCAGTCCATGAAAATCTTCAGACTGCGGAACCTGTCCAGACGATCGGCAATGCCCTGAAGGATAATTTCCTTCCAGTTATCGGGCAGCTTCCAGTCGTCATCTTCCGGGTTCCATTCGCGTGCGTTGGGGAAACTGACGCCCTTTTGGGAATCAAGATACTCTAACTTTTCTGGTTTGGTGGGGTAAGCATAGTTGCCGGGCTTGAAAACCGCAGGCACTTCCATCCAGTCTTTGGTCGGATAGGCGCCCGTCATCAGCGAGGGTCCCTCGGCAACGCTTCGTGCCAACTTATCTATCTTTACTACTGCCATTGCGTTATCCTTTTACTCTTGGTTATGTCGAGCTTACTCTGCCTTTTCCTCAGCTTCCGCTGCAGGTTTCGGCGGTAATTCCTTCTCGACAGGGATACCCTGCTCTACCATATCTTCCCTGAACTCATCTTCATAGGCTGCATAGGAATGCGGCTTGATGTCCGGGTTCCATGGGTTGATGTGGCGCACCATACGGCTGTCATTAGCCATATTCCGTGTCGGACTCATGAAAACTCCGCCCAGATGCATCAGCTTGCTGAAGGGGAAGTAGGCGAGAAGTGTACACACCAGGAACAGATGGGTATAAAAGAGCGCACTGATATTTGCCGTGATTGTAGGCTGGAAGGTGACCAGGCCAACAGACAACTGTTTGATGGCATTGATGTCGACATCGGTGCGAATGAAGTAACGCATTAGAATTCCGGTGGTGGCAACACCGAGAATCAGAAAAAGCGGGAAGTAATCATTGGCAAGCGACAGATACCGGACATGCGGATTGACCAGACGGCGGCCAAACAGGAACAACAGGCCGAGCACCAAGGTGACATCGGTCATGTACATGGTCGGGGCGCCGATTTGAAGCAGTGAGTCGGCAACTTCGAGGAAGGAAACCGCGAAGGGGACCGGTTCGAGGAACAGGCGCATGTGACGAATGACAACCACCAAAAAGCTGTAATGGAACAGGATGCCGAACAGCCATAGCCATTTGCTGGATTCATAGGTCAGCTTCGGCCCGTCATACACCGTGGCCTTCGTGTTGCGCCACAAGGATCGGAAAAGAAAAATTTCCAGAAACATCCTTGCCACAACCTGGGAAGTGTTGACCGGAGCTTCCAACTTATCCTGCTTGATCCAGGGCAGGGAGTAGCCCTGTCCGCAGGTGGTTGGAATTTTAAAGGGAACAGGTGATTTTGCCCAGTGGATTACCCTGTAACAAAATCCTCCTAGGAACAGCGCCATTGCCAGATAAGGGATTACAACACCGAAAAAGTATTGCATTCCTGGTATCTGCACCCCAACAAGCGCTATTAGGACCAAGGCGACTACTGCCGCGAACGGGAAGGCGTACTTCATCGATCACTCCTTCGCATTTCAAATTAAATAACTTAAACAAGTTATCACAAAAGCCAGACTGAAGGGCCACAGGTGACGTCACTGTTGCCATCTGGCAGGTCACACAGTCAGGTGATGCTCTGCATCAATTGTTTTCCGTTAAATCAGGCGATTTTTTATCGAGAAGCCGCGAAGGACAACCACCATCGGTTGTCACGTGATTGCCGCTTTTAATTTCCTTGACGCGACAGCGGTAGAGCTGCTCTCGACAGTCCACATAAATATTAAATCCGGCCAGGGCGACGCGATCGACATCACAGTCAAACGCATCAAGATCAGCGAGTAAAGGCGCGCTCTGCTCGTTAGCGGAGAAAATCTGTTTGATTACCCATTTCAGCTCGAGCAGGGGCGCAACTGCCTGCGCCGGAGTAAACGATTGGACCGCACGAATCCTGATTATCTGGTCCAGCGGATCTATGTAGGCTTGCTGGTCGGCACCGGTGAGAAGGAGATCGAAGATCGATTCCAGTGCCGCAGTTATGTTGGTGCCAACCGGATTGGCAAACGGATCTTTGGCTTTTTTGAAAAAACCCGGCGAGGTGTAGCTGTTGAGGGTTCTTTCAATCCAGAGGGAGAGGATTTCTTTTTTATGGCGGCGCAGCGCCTCAATTAATTCCGTCATTACAGCCAGCAATGTGGACCTTGATACGAAAGGTCAGGAATAATTGCGCAAGGCAAAATGCAGAAAGGTGAGACCTGGGATGATAATCGGAGGTAAAATGTGAGTATCAGCCTGATTAATCACTCTAAAGCATATACTTTGCGCACAAAAATGAATGATGATTCATGCACGACATGCTCTATCATGATTATCAGGCGATTTCAAGGTAAAAATCATTGGCTGTCACTCACGGCCGACGCCGCGATGCTTTTGTCAGCAAGTAAAAAGAGGGACATCTGCACATAGGGATCATCCTTGACTTCCTCGTCGAGGGGAAGGTCCGCTTTGCTATTGGGGGTGTCCCTGTCCTCATTGAGCAGCCCGGCGTTTTTGGCCTTTTCCCTGGCATTGGCTAGCTCCTCTCGTTCCTGGCGCATGCCATCCAGATCAATAGCCACAAGGGTGTTTTCTTTACGTTTGCGGGTTCGTTCCGCCTCCTGCTTGATCTGTTGAAATTGTTCGCTGACCGCAACCCACTGGTCACCTTGCTTCTTTGCCGCCTCAAGATCGAATCTGGAACCTGCCCATATGTCAAACCCCACGTTTTCCACCTGATCCCAGGGAAGGGAGTTGTCCATGTACTGCTCTCCGCTTTCCAGGTTATCCCAGAGTGAGGGGACGACCAGGTCAGGTTCAACCCCCTTGAACTGGGTTGAGCCGCCGTTGATGCGATAAAATTTTTGAATGGTCAGTTTGAGTGCTCCCAGGTCGTCATATTTTTTCAGCTGCAGCAGGGGCAGGTTGCGATTCATGTCCAGCAGGGCCTGTACCGTTCCCTTTCCATGGGTATGTTGACTGCCAATGATGAGGGCCCGGCCGTAATCCTGAAGGGCTGCAGCCAGGATTTCGGAGGCCGATGCGCTGAACTGGTTGACCAGAACAATCATTGGCCCTGAGTAGACGATTGAAGGGTCTTCGTCCTCCAGAACCCGAATCATTCCCTGGGAATTCTTAACCTGCACCACGGGTCCACCGGGCAGAAACAGTCCAGAGATCATGACCGCATCCGATAGCGCTCCGCCGCCGTTATTGCGGAGGTCAAGGACCAGTCCCTGGATATCCGCTTCCATGAGGCGGTGGAGTTCATTGATGGTGTCCTCGGTGACATTGCGCCCTTTTTTTCCATTACCGGCAGCCGCAAAATCACGGTAGAAGCTCGGAATGCGAAGGTAGCCGATAGTTTGATTATCTTCGGTTTTCAGGGTGGTTGATTTGACATATGTCTCCTCAATCTGGACCACATCCCTGACGATGGGAATGACCATACGGGTCCCGTCCGGTTTACGGACAGTGAGCTTGACCTCCGTACCCTTGGGCCCCCGGATGTAGCTCACTGCTTCTCGGATCCGCATATTGGTGATTTCCACCGGTTCTCCGTTTTTCTCTGAAACTGCCAGGATGATGTCTTCACCCTGCAGCTGCCCCTGCCGCTCAGCAGCACTCCCTGGAATGATCCGCACTACCTTGATCAGGCCGTCATCATCGCGTAAGAGGGCACCGATACCCTCCAGAGATCCGCTCATGTGGATATTGAAATCTTCCTTGGAGGTTGGGGGCATGTAGGTGGTATGAGGATCAAAAGCTCTGGCCACCGTATCGAAATAACGATTATAGTGATCCTGTCGTGTCTGCTGGAGCAGACGGTTGAGTGATCGATGGATCTGCTTCTGTACTTTTTCCGTGGCTTCACTGATGTGTTCTGCAAAATGCTGGTCGTCTACGTGCAGCGAACTGCTCTTTTGGCTGTCAGTAATTTCTTCGTCAATGGTATTGAAATACTGGTCAAGGATCTGCATCTTGAGAATTTTCTGCCAGCGTCTGCGCAGTTCATTCAGGTCCTGGGCGTAATCGATCTTTTTGGGATCTCCCTCCAGCGTATCTTTGCGCGTAAAATCGAAGCCTTCTTCAATCAGCGGGTCAATAAATTGCTGTACCTTGCGAATGCGGTCATTAAGCAGCTCTGCACCGGCATCGGCAAGAACAATCCTGCCTCGTTTGAGTTCGTCGTCAATATGCTCGGAAAAAGCGGTAAGCTGTTCAATATCGGACTGGATCAGGAATCGTTTTCGAGGGTCCAGTTGGCGGATGTAGAGGTCGAATGCGGCTCGGGAAAGCTGATCGTTGAAGGGCTCGTGGGAAAAGTGCTGAGCAGGGAGCTGATGGCTCAGAATATAGGCGATGAGTTGATTACGGCCTGCATTGAAATCAACGGGGAATACCTTGGTCAGCGCAGATGATGGGACAAGGAAAAACAACAGGAACAACAGAGGAAGCGATAAGCGTTTCATAGTAACTCGCGGGCTGAAGAGGAGCAACGGATAAAAGGAAAAGCGGACCAGCTTGGCATGCTGTACAAGGATTGGTCAGTGGGGGGCGCCTGTCCTTTTCGGACCGCAGCACTGACATTTTCGGCAAAATACTTCAAGGTACTATCTGTAGTGGGGCTGTTCTCCGGAGAGTTTACAGAGGACTGATAACTTTGGTTGCATCAACCATGGTGCTCATTATATCATACATGTTGGAAATTTGACCAACCTTGAGAGCTGACTTAAGCTTATAAAAATCCAGGCAGGTGCCGCAGACAAGGATTTCGATACCCCGGTCCTTCAGGTCCTTGAGGGCGTCAACGGCTCCGGATTCCTCCACTACGAGCTTCACCCCACTGTTATAAAAAAGGATTTTGGTGGGAAGCGGAGTCACATCCTTGATGGTCTGAATAAATGTCTGCATCAGGGCCCACCCCAGTTCTTCGTCACCCCGGCCCATGGTGTCAGCTGAAATCACATATACGAGCCCTTGTCCCTGAGGGATTTCGCAGCTGTATTCGTCATGGTTGAACGTTGTTGCCTTAGAGGTGTCTGGCTCGCCGCTAATGGTAATCTGGTAGTTCCCGTCATCCAGCTGGACCTCCTTCACTTCGCACCCCTGGTTGCGTCCAAAGCGGCTGACATTGTTTTTCGAGGCTTCGTTGTCGACAATCACCGTGATGAGCGTATTTCCCTGTTCAATGGCTTCTTTGGTGCGAAGTACCGGCTTGGGGCACGAGAGGCCAACACAGTCAAGATTTACTGGATCCATTGCAGCTAGAGGGGTAAAGGTGGTTGATGATCGGAAATTCGATGGGTATCATAATATCCGTATGCATAGTGGTAATAACATAACCATAACCTTACCCAGTGCAAGGCTGAAGGGTGATCTCCTGCCCTTCCTTGGCAAAGAAAATTTCGATGTCGTCACCATCGGTACTGGTGCACAAACGTTCACTCATTTCGTCAAGCTGGCTGTCAGTGCGCTCGGGATCATGGTGGAAAAGCGCCAGCCGCTTCACTCCGGCACGCTTGGCTGCGGCAATGGCATCTTCCATGGGAGTATGTCCCCAACCGATTTTTCCATTCGTGTACTCTTCCCTGGTGTACTGGGCGTCGTGAATCAGCAGGTCGGCACCGCTGAAAAAATTTTCAAGAACCTGGTTCTGCTCTCGGGCAGCCAGCTCTCCCTCCTCGGCCATGAGCTCATCATAACCGGGATCTTCGGGATCGGTAATAAAGAGATTTCTGAATGGTTCGGTATCGTAGGCAGTGCAGAAGGTGGTGCCCTTATAGGTGAAACGGTACCCCAATGCAGTTATGGGATGGTTGATGATGGCTGTTGCCAGGGTGATGCCGTCTCCCAGGTCGATATGTGGGTCTTCCTTGAGCCGATAATATTCTATGTTACCGGCAAGCTCACCCATATTCACCGGAAAATATCGATATTTCATCTGACCGCCGACCACGGCTTCAAGCGGCTCATCCTCGTAGGTGACCGGCCCGTAGACCTTGATGTTTGAACCGGGAATATAGGCAGGGACAAAAAAAGGAAACCCCATGATATGGTCCCAGTGGGTGTGGGAAAGGTAGATTTCCGTGGATATAGGACCGTTGGGAAGGTCATGCTGGAGCATGTGTCCGGCCAGTTCCCGCATACCTGAGCCGGCATCGATGATGATATGACGATTCACCTCGGGAAAACGCACCTCAATGCAGGCCGTGTTGCCGCCATATTTCATGGTGCGTGGACCCGGGCAAGGAATAGAGCCCCGAACACCCCAGAATTTGATTTGTATCACCCTGATTGCCTCATACAGTAAAAAAAAGAAAGGACCGAATACAGGTCATACCTGCAGAAAGACTTCTGCTTTGCTGATCTCCTGTTCTACATTTTCAGCCAGCCCGGCAACGGTGCTCCAGTCAAGACCGGTCATCTCGAGAAGAACAGGCAGCTGGTCGGGGTCTGGAAAGCGATTGCCGGCGTTGCCGATATCAAACAGACAGATATAAAAATCGGCCAGGGCTACCGTGGCAACCAGGGAATGATTTTCAGGAGCAGCCTGCTTGGGATCGTGGTGGTGACAAATGGCGTCTGTCAAAGCCGCGTTCAGTTTCCATTTTTCAGCAATCATATTGCCGATCTGTTGGTGATCCAGGGCCAAAAGTTTTTTTTCCATGGCTACCAGTGGACGTTGTTCCTCCCTGGTTTTGATGATCACTTCGCTGTATTCGTCACCAAAAGGGATTTTTCCCAGATCGTGCAGCAAGCCGCCGACAAAGTACTCTTCTCGTTCTCCCAGAGCTACGCCCTGTTCAATGGCGAGCATCTTGGCCATGACGCCAACGCCTATGGAGTGAGCCCAGAACTGTTTAATGGGAAGTGCTTTGGATTTTTTGGCCTGCGCCACGCAGCGGATGATAGCGGTCGAAAGGGCAAGGTTTTTTACAGTGTTCAACCCGAGCATGATGATTGCCCTGGTAAGGGATGTAACCTTGTTGACCAGGGAGTAGTAGGCTGAATTGATCAGCTTGAGGACCTGTCCTGTGAGCACAGGATCAAGAGATATCACCCTGTTCAGATCATTTGGCGCGGTATCCGGACGGTTGCATATATCCAAAACCTTGCTCACGGTTGTCGAGAGACTGGGCATCTTTTCGACAAAATTCTGTACTCGTTTTAGTCGTTTTTCCCGATCATTCATGGGGCGGTGGTGTCAGTGAAAACGGAAAACTTCAGGGCGCTGTAGCTGTAGTGCCAAACGGCCTGAACACCTATGGGTGGAACACCCATACGATATAGTATAGGACCTGTAAAATCTGGTCAAGCAGAGTACGCCTTTTAAAAAAAAACGTCAACACTCGTGCTTGACAAGGAAATCGCGGACGACCTCTTCCATAATTTCCAGTTGACTGCGTCCGGTCTGGTTGATGATGACCCAGATGCATCGTTGAAAAGCGCGGTAGAGGTGGGGCGGTACCTGGAGCCTGATCTCTTCAAGCTCTGTCGACGAAGAAGGGGAGGCAGGATTATCGCTCATGGCGGTGCAGATCGACAAGATCCTGAAAACAAATACCATTACCGCCGAATATATCAAGCGCCGAGCCGACGGTAATGTCGATGGCTCCGTTGCCGGCTCTGCGTATACGCTCTACATCCTGCATGGAAGCAATGCCGCCGGCATAGGTCGTAGGGATAGGGGTATGCCGGGCAAGGAGTTCAACCAGCTGCTCGTCAATGCCCATGCTTTTTCCTTCCACATCAACGGCATGAACGAGGAATTCGTCGCAGAATCCGGCCAGGTCGGCGAGAACCTGCCCACTGACCCTGAGGTTGGTGAACTGCTGCCAGCGGTCCGTTACGACGTAATATCCGTCATTCTGCCACCGACAACTCAAATCAAGGACCAGTCGGGTGGAACCTACCTTCTGGGTGAGTGCGCGCAGTCGTTCTCGATCAAGGGAACCGTTGTGGAATACCCAGGAGGTGACAATGATATGGGAGGCGCCGCGGTCGAGCCAGTCGGCTGCATTATCCTGGTTGATCCCTCCGCCGACCTGTAAACCACCTGGCCATGCCTGCAGCGCCTCTGCAGCGGCCCCTTCGCTTCCCGGCCCGAGCATGATCACGTGCCCTCCGCGGAGTTCGTGCTGCCTGTACATGGAGGCGTAGTAGGCAGGAGGGTGGGGTGAAGAGAAATTAACGGTAAGACGGTCCTGACTGTTGTCGGAGAGGGTTGAGCCAACGATTTGTTTGACCTTGCCTTGGTGGAGGTCGATGCAGGGACGAAAGCGCATGGTAGAAGAAAAAAAGGCTGCCTGTGCAGGCAGCCTTGAACAGAGAGAGTGATATTATGCTTTTTTCACCATCATGGTCGTCGGATCGAGGCGTAACCCTTCCCCAGCCTCGATAGCCTCGCCGCTGTTGCGGATGATTTCCAGGAAAATGGTGGCATCCGGCTCAGGCTTGAGCAGGATAATGGTCTCGAACAGGTCGTCGATCTCATGGCACGGTGCCGGCACACCGGTGGGAGAAAACCGGTCGTCGTCACGATGGCAGATGGCGGAAAACCAGACCTGGAGGCGCATGTTTTCGGCCAGGTCTTTCATCTCTTCGAGGACCTCACGATCGGTGTTGACAAAGTCGAAGCCGTCGATCACCAGGCAGTTTGGTTGAAAGATGTCCTGCAGGACCAGATCGTTGAGCCGTTCTTCGAAACGAGGTCTGCTGAATGTGGACTCGTTGAAGGTCATGATCATTCTGTTTTTCGCCACCAGGTCGAACAGGTCTGCGGCGGTATCGATTTTTTGTTCTTCGGCAATCAGCTTCAGGATGTCATCGTACCACAGGCGGGTTTTCTCAATGGTTTCTCCTATGCTGATATGGAGCACTTTTTCTCCGCGAAGAATGGCGTTAAGTGCAATCTGCACCAGCAAGGCTGTCTTGCCCAGGCCGGCACGGGCCATCACCAGGCCCAGTTGGTTTTTTTCCTCTACGGTGCTCAGCGACTGTAGCGGATTCTGGCTTACCAGTTGGTCGTATCCCATTATTTTACCTCGTCAAGGTTATGGCGTATGCAAGTATGGATCACTGTACCCGTCAGGGTTTAGGATTCCTTTTTCTGCTCTTCAAAAGCTTTGATCAGATCGTCACTGATGCTTTTGGGTACCTGTTTATACGTAGAAAATTCCATGGTGAATTCTGCCTTGCCCTGGGTGAGCGAGCGGAGATTAGTCGAGTAACCGAACATTTCGGAAAGCGGAATTTCCGCTTCGACCACCGTGTAATTCCCTTCTTCAAAGGTACCGATGATAACCCCTCGGCGTTGGTTGAGGCTGCCCATTACAGCGCCCTGGAATTCTGACGGACCTTCAACCGCCACTTTCATGATCGGCTCCATGATGACCGGGCTCGCTTTGCCGTAGCCCTGTCGGAAAGCGCCGATAGCCGCCTGTTGGAAAGCGACGTCAGAAGAGTCTACAGCATGGGCGCTACCGTCATTGATGACTACCCGGATGCCGGTAATAGGTGATCCGGTAAGTGTACCCTTGGCCAGCGATTTTTGAAAGCCCTTATCACAGGAGCTGATAAATTCGCGCGGAATAACTCCGCCTACAATCTCATCAACGAATTCGTATTCGCTTTCTTCCACTGGCTCGAGGTAACCAGCCACACGGCCATACTGGCCGGAGCCACCGGTCTGTTTCTTGTGGGTGTAGTCGAATTCCGCCCGCTGGAGGATGGTTTCCCGGTAGGCAACCTGGGGAGCACCTACCTCGACTTCTGCCTTGTACTCTCGCCGCATACGCTCGATATAGACTTCAAGGTGCAGCTCGCCCATCCCCGAGATGATGGTCTCGTTGGTTTCGTGATCCACATAGGTCTTGAAGGTCGGGTCCTCCTTGGTAAAGCGGTTGAGCGCCTTGGACATGTTGACCTGAGCCTTGTTGTCCACCGGGTTGATGGCCAGAGAAATAACCGGCGCCGGCACGTGCATGGAGCTCATGGACCAGTTGATACCCTCACTGCAGAAGGTGTCGCCGGAAGCACAATCAATGCCGAACAGGGCGATAATGTCGCCTGATCCTGCTGATTCGATCTCTTCCATTTCGTCGGCATGCATGCGCACCAGTCGACCGACTTTGACTTTTTTACCTGTGCGGGTGTTGACGATGGTGTCCCCTTTGTTGACGACCCCCTGGTACGTTCGGATGTAGGTGAGCTGGCCGTAACGTCCGTCCTCCAGTTTAAAGGCCAGGGCAACGGTCGGATCATCAGGACTGTTGGAAACCACCATCTCTGCCTCTTCCTTGTTCAGGTCAAGGGCAATATTTTCAATATCTGTCGGGCAGGGGAGGTAGCCGTTGACTGCATCGAGGAGCAACTGAACGCCCTTGTTTTTATAGGCAGAGCCAATCAGTACCGGCGTCAGTTCAAGGGAGAGGGTTCCCTTACGGATAGCGGCATGGATCATCTCCTCGGGAATCTCTTGTTCTTCAAGCATTGCCTCCATCAGGTCATCGGAAAACATGGAGACCGCATCAAGCAGCTCTTCGCGCTTTTCGTCGGCTTCCTCCCTGAGATGATCAGGGATTTCCTCGATGCGGATTTTTTCACCCTGATCGCCGTCGAAGTAGACCGCTTTCATAGCGACCAGGTCAATCATTCCTTCCAGGTCGCTTTCCAGACCGATAGGCAGCTGCAGCATCACCGCATTGAGGTCGAGTTTGTCACGGAGCTGGCCGGTAACCCGGTAAGGGTTGGCGCCGGTCCGGTCGCATTTGTTAATAAAGGCGATGCGCGGCACCTTGTAGCGAGTCATCTGTCGGTTGACGGTAATGGACTGGGACTGCACGCCGCCTACGGAGCAGAGGATCAGGACAGCACCGTCAAGAACCCGCAGAGCTCTCTCCACTTCAATGGTAAAGTCCACGTGGCCGGGAGTATCGATGATATTGATATCGTAATCCTTCCAGCTGCAGTAGGTCGCAGCGGACTGAATGGTGATGCCGCGTTCTTTCTCCAGCTCCATGGAGTCCATGGTCGCGCCTACGCCGTCTTTACCGCGTACTTCATGGATCGCGTGGATTCGCTGGGTGTAAAAGAGTATACGCTCGGTCAGGGTAGTCTTACCTGAGTCAATATGGGCACTGATGCCTATGTTACGTACCTTGCTTAAATCGTTTTTCATTACGCCTTCCTCGGTTGCTGCTTTCAGGCCGCTAGATCAATCTTGTGCAATTAACAGTTAAATGAAAAAAGGAGTCACAGTGAATCTGTAACTCCTGTTTCGTTTGCCTCAAAGGGACTCCAGGATTAGGAGTAATCCTGGAAACGTTCCGTTTGACTTTCTGGGTATCCGGGCATGCGGGAGCTATGCTAGTCAGTAAAAGTTACGGTTCGGTTAAAAAAACATCACAAAATAATGTGAAACGTTTTTTTTGTAAAGGAAATAATAAAAGATATCGTTTTTGACGATAGATTGGCCGGTTAGGTGCTATTTTTCCTGTTTGGGCAGGGTGAAAACGATGGGGATGGCGAAAAGCCCCAAACCGGCACTGAGCATATAGGTCTGGTTCAGGCCGATAACATCGGCGATAGCACCAACAGCAACGACCACTGCCGAACGGGCCAGAAAAGAGAGCATCATGAAAAAGCCGTTGGCCGTTGCAGGGCTGTCCTGGGCGTGCTCCTGCACCATTGCCAGCATGACCGGGGTAGTGGACAGGAGCGTAAAGCCAAAACCGAACAGAGCGAGCAGCTGCCCCCAGATTGAGGAAGCGAGCAGAAAGAAAAAGAGAAATGGCGGAGCGGAAAGCAAGGAAAAGAGGAGCAGGTTGCGGCGGCCGAACCGGTCGCTGAGTGAGCCGATGGTCAGGGCGCCGATAACGCCTGCCGCCTCGTAAACGGTAAGGCTGATGCCGGCAAGCCAGAGGCTGCCGGTGTTCTGATTGATGAAGGTGGGGAGAAAGGTGGCTCCGGAAGCGTGCATGAACCCACGGAAGATCAGGATGCCGGAGAGCGGCAGGAGCACATGTCGGGTTCCGCGCCAGGCGGCTTTCATTGAGGGCGGCGGGTTGCCGTTGCGCGAAGGGACCGGGGTATGGTGGAGCCTGAAATAGAGCAGGATCGAGGCGCCGATTCCCACAGTCATCAACGGATAAATACCTTCAAGGCCCAGCAGGGAAACCGCGCCAATAGCCACCAGGGGGCCTACGGTTCGTGCCAGTTCACCGCCGGTCATGAAAAAACTCATCCCCAGTCCTTTGCGCTGGCCGGCAAAGCGATAAATGAGGACCGGCGCCGGCACATGGAAAAGGGCGGCGCTGATGCCGGAGACAAAGAGCAGAAGTACCAGCCAGAAGTATCCGGGGGCGACTCCGATAAGGCTCATGGTGATGGCGGTAACACCCGGAGCGACGATGATAAAATACCGAACACTGCTTTTGTCCGCCAATGCGCCCAGGTAGGGGTTCATGAGCGCGGGTATCTGCATCACCGTGGTCAGAAACCCCGCCTGAGTAAGGGACATGGACAGTTTTTCTATGAGCAGTGGCAGCAATGGAGCAAGAAAACTGGAATAGGCATCATGGATGAAGTGGCAGACTGAAAGGGTCAGTACTTTCACGAGGTGGAAGTTTGGCGCCGTTGACCGGGGGGAAGGTGTGTTGGTGTCCATGGCGTGCTGAGCGGCTGAGGCTGACAGGTAAAGGGTACCGAACCACCCTATATCGTTGGCAATAAAGAGCAAGGGAAAAAACTGTACGCTGTGGAAAAATTATGGTGCGGCGGAGAATCGGCGGCTTCAAACAACCCGCCGAAGAAAAATTCGACGCTATCAGCAACCAATTCTGGTACATAGGGGAGGTATTGAGCTCTCTGGTGAACAACAATCAAACTGAGGAAGGATGTAATGCTTGAGGAATACACACGCGCCCAAAACGAGCGGCAGGAACTGGGCCTGCCGCCACTCCCTTTGACTCCGGACCAGGTTGCCCAAGCAACCCAGCTGATGGAAAGGGGGGACAACGCCTCTGCGCAACTGTTGGAACTGTTGGCGCATAGGGTTGAACCCGGAGTAAGCAAAGCGGCCCGGATCAAGGCTGATTGGTTTGAGCAGGTGGCCAAGGGCGCTGTAACTGTGCCGGTGCTTAATCCTGCTGAGGCGGTCGCGCTTCTCGGCACCATGGAGGGCGGGTATAATGTGAGCGCGCTGATCAGGTTACTGAACGACCCTGCCGCCAGTGCAGAAGCTGCCGAGGCCTTGAAGGGGCTGGTTAAAGTTTACGATGCCCTCCAGGATATAATGAACATGGCGGGGGAGAATCAGTATGCGCGGCAGGTGCTGGAATCCTGGGCGGCAGCCGAATGGTTCACCCGCCTGCCCGCGTTGCCGGAATCCCTGACCCTGATCGTGTATAAGGTCGACGGCGAGATTAATACAGATGATTTTTCTCCGGGAAATCAGGCTTCATCACGGGCGGATATCCCCCTGCATGCAACCTTTTTTGGGGCTTCTCGCTTTCCAGAAGGCATTGCTGCCATTCGGGAGATCCGTCAAGCAGGCGGGCAGGTCGCCTTTGCCGGAGATGTGATCGGCACGGGTTCATCAAGGAAATCGGCGGTTAATTCCATGACCTGGCATATCGGTGAGGAGATCCCCCATATTCCCAATAAGCGCAGTGGCGGGGTGGTCCTTGGCGGCTCCATAGCCCCTATTTTTTATGCAACGGCGCGCGATGCCGGCATGCTGCCTGTGGAGGGGGATGTCAGCCCGCTCAATAGCGGTGAGGAGGTGATTCTCCATCTTCGCCAGTGGTCCATGCAGACCATGGATGGACAACGGGTCGAGCTCGCCGCCCCACCGGCCACCCTGCTTGACGAGTACCGTGCCGGTGGTCGTCTGCAGTTGATTATAGGCCGCCATCTCACCCGTTCGGCCTGCAAGGCGCTTGGCCGGGAGGTGCCGGATGTTTTTGCGGAGGTCGAAAATCCACAGCCAGCTCCAGAGCAGGGGTATACCCTGGCACAAAAAATGATTGGCAGGGCCTGCGGCAAGCAGGGCGTTCTGCCGGGAACCGTCTGTGAACCCAACATGTCCACCGTCGGCTCCCAGGACACTACCGGGCCGATGACTATGCAGGAGATCGCCGAGCTGGCATGCCTGAAATTCAAGGCCGGTTTGTTCATGCAGTCCTTCTGCCACACCGCTGCCTATCCTAAAGCTGAAGATGTCAAGCGGTGGCAGGCCATGGCCGAAACCACGGTTGAATGCGGAGGGGTGGCCCTCAAGCCCGGTGATGGGGTTATTCACAGTTGGCTCAATAAGATGCTTCTCCCGGATACCGTGGGCACCGGTGGTGATTCCCATACGCGGTTTCCGCTGGGTATCTCTTTTCCTGCCGGATCAGGGCTGGTCGCTTTTGCCGCTGCCTTGGGCTTTATGCCGTTGGAGATGCCGGAATCGGTGCTGGTGCGGTTTCACGGTCAACGGCAACCGGGAATCTCGGTCCGCGACATGGTGAATGCGATCCCGTACAAAGCTCGGGAAAATGGCATGTTGACGGTGGAAAAAAGGGGGAAGAAAAATATCTTCGCCGGCACAGTGCTGGAAATTGAAGGGATTGACGACCTGAGTGTGGACGAAGCCTTTGAGCTTGCCGATTCCTCGGCTGAGCGGAGCGCAGCTGCCTGCTCCATGGCATTGCCCCTTCCCCAGGTGGTGCGCAACGTCGAAGCGAATATTGCTCTGCTCAGACAGCTTGTTGAGCAGGGATACAGGGACGGGGATGCCCTGAATCGCCGTATTGAGGAGCTGGAGGAGTGGTTGCAGGAGCCATCGCTCCTGCGCAGGGACGGGCATGCCGAGTATAAGGCGGTGCTTGACATCGACCTGGAACAGATCACCCAGCCGCTGCTGGCCTGCCCCAATGATCCGGATGATGTCCGGCCGCTGGAGCAGGTGGCGGGAACGGCGGTGGACGAGGCCTTTATCGGTTCCTGCATGACCCATCTCGGGCATCATCAGACGGCTGTCCGTTTGTTTGCCGGAGAACCGTATGCCGCCGGGAGGACCTGGGTAGCTCCGGCAACCCGCATGGATAGGGATGCCCTGCAGGAAGAAGGTGGACTCAATGTCTTTGCCAGGATCGGCGCCCGGGTGGAAATACCCGGTTGCAGTCTCTGCATGGGCAACCAGGCCAGAGTCAGGCCGGGAGCTACGGTCATTTCCACCTCAACCCGTAATTTCAATAATCGCCTGGGAGATGGGGCCCAGGTGTACTTGGGATCAGCAGAGGTTACGGCTATCAGTGCCCTGCAGGGAGCGTTGCCGACCGTTAGCGAGTACTTTGCCTTTCTGGAACGAAAGGGGCTGTTGAAGTAAAGGGAACAGGCGGGCGTCAGGAGCCTTTTGCCAGGTTAAATAACTCTTCAGCCTGGTAGGAACTGCGTACAAAGGGAGCGGCAGCCACCCCTGCAAAACCCAGATGAAGTGCCTGCTCCCGGAGGTTCGTGAACTCTTCCGGTGGAACATATCGTTCTACCTCCAGGTGTTCGCGCGAGGGCTGAAGATATTGGCCGATGGTCAGGATGTCGCAACGCACCTGGAGGAGGTCGTTAAAGGTGGTTGTCAGCTCCTCGGTTGATTCGCCGAGCCCGACCATGATGCCGGTCTTGGTAACCATGGCCGGGGCCAATTCCTTTACACGGGCCAGTAACTGGAGAGAGCGGGCGTATATTGCCTGGGGCCGGACCACGGCATAGAGGCGGGCAATGGTTTCGATGTTGTGGTTGAGGACATCAGGCTCGGCTTCCACCACGGCCGCCAGGGCGTGCCGATCGCCCTGGAAGTCGGGGATCAGGACTTCGACCAAGGTTCCGGGGCTTCGGCGACGGATTTCCCTTATGGTGCGGGCAAAGTGGGCTGCACCGCCGTCTTTAAGGTCATCACGGGTAACCGAGGTAACCACCGCATAGCGCAGCTGCATGGTTTTTACTGCTTCGGCGACCCGTCGGGGCTCGTCGTCTGCAGGGGGTCCGGGGGAACCGTGGTGAACCGCGCAGAAGCGGCAGTTACGGGTACAGTGGTCGCCCAGGATCATGAAGGTGGCAGTACCCTTGCCATAGCATTCGAACTGGTTTGGGCACATTGCCTCCTGGCATACTGTCGCCAGGTTGTTGGCGTTGACCAGATTGCGCACACGTTCATACTGCGGTCCGCTAGGCAGCTTACGCCTGAGCCATGCCGGTTTACCGCATTTTTTCCGGGTATCCATTTCGTTATTCTGAGGTCACTGGCAGATCAACAGGGGCAACCTGCCGGAGGTTTACAGCCAACAGGCTGCCTAAATGATTCCTGATGCGTTTTTTCACTTCTTCCATGGCAACCCAGGATCCCTGCTCTTTTTCCAGGGAGGTCATAAACGTGTTGGTGAGGCCGCAGGGATTGATCCACGAGAAGGGCTCAAGGGCTGGGGAGACATTGAGGGCCAGCCCATGGAAGGTCACCCCGTGACGGATGGCGATCCCAATGCTGCCGAGCTTACGGTCACCCACCCAGATGCCGTGATTGCGCTCATCACGGCTGGCGATGATCCCTGCATCAGCTGCTGTGCGCAGCATGGCTTCCTCCAGCAGGAAGACGTACTCACTGACTGACAGTCGATGTCTGCGCAAGCTGAACACCGGATAAACGACTAGCTGTCCTGGAGCATGATAGGTTATTTCACCGCCCCGTTCACAATGCACCAGCTCTATCCCCTGCTGGGCAAGAAAGTCGAGCCCCACGCAGATATGGTCCCTGCCGCCTCGTCTGCCCAGGGTGTAGACCGGCGGATGTTCGACCAAGAGCACGTATCCAATCTCTGGCGTTTGCCTGCACCGGTTCACCAATGAGGTCTGGAGGTCGTAGGCCTGCTGATAGGCCAGCAGGCCAAGATCGGTCCAGAAGCCGTGGTTCACCGGCTTATTCGGCTGCCTGGATAGGTCCGGTCAGGCACGGACAGCGCGCTGCCTGCACTTCATCCAGGCGTCGGACTTTACTCAGGCGAGGAGCATCGCGGACCGTTTCCGGCTGTTCTCTGGCTTCACGGGCGATTTCCTTCATGGCAGCAATGAATTGATCGATGTCCTCCTTGCATTCGGTTTCGGTGGGCTCAATCATGATCGCCCCCTGCACCACCAGGGGAAAGTAGATGGTCGGCGGGTGAAAGCCGTAATCTATCAGGCGCTTAGCGATGTCCAGAGTGGTTACCTTGTGCTCCTTTTGCAGCTGGTCGGTGAAAACGCACTCATGCATGGAGGGCTGCTGATAGGGGAGGTGGTAGTCCTCCTGGAGACGGGCACGGATATAGTTGGCGTTCAGTACTGCCAGCTGGCTAGCTTTGCGCAACCCTCCCGCTCCCATGGACAGGATGTAGGCGTAAGCCCTCACCAGCACCCCGAAGTTTCCGTGAAACCCATGGACCCTGCCAACGGAAGTGGGGCGATCCTGTTCCAGGCGATAAATCTCACCCTCTTTGCAGGCTCGGGGAACCGGTAAAAAGGGTGCCAGCTCGCGGGTGACGCAGACTGGCCCTGCCCCGGGGCCACCGCCGCCGTGAGGGGTGGAAAAGGTTTTGTGCAGGTTGAGGTGGAGGACATCCACTCCGCACTTTTTCATGTCGACCACCCCGAGCACGGCATTCATGTTGGCACCGTCTCCATACACGAGTCCACCCTTGGCATGCACAATATCGGCAATCGCCCTGACCTGCTCTTCAAACAGGCCCAGTGTATTGGGGTTGGTGAGCATGATCCCAGCTGTTTCTTCATCCATGAGTGCGGCTACATCGTCGGCGTTGAGCATGCCGTTGTGGTCGGATTTCACGGGAACCGAGCGGTAGCCGCAAAGGGCTGCCGAGGCTGGATTGGTCCCATGCGCGGTATCTGGAATAAGGATCTTGGTCCGGGTGGACTGACGGCTCCGATGGTAGGCATGAAAAATCAGCATGCCCGTCAATTCACCGTGGGCGCCAGCTGCCGGCTGCAGAGAGACGGCATCCAGGCCGGTGATGGCTGCAAGATAGTTCTGCAGTTCGTAAAGGATCTGGAGAACACCCTGAGAATACTCATCAGCCAGCATGGGATGTGCTGCCGCAAGCTGTGGGGTAGCTGCCTGCTTTTCGTTGATCTTCGGGTTATACTTCATGGTGCATGACCCGAGCGGATACATGCCGCTGTCCACTCCAAAATTCCACTGGGAGAGACGGGTGTAGTGTCGGACCACGTCCACCTCGCTCAGATCGGGAAAATCGACCGGGGCGCCTACCAGCGCTTCGTTGATGGGAGCGGAGGGGACGTCGCTGCGGGGAATAGACATTCCCTTTCTGCCTGGTTGCCCTTTTTCCCAGAGGAGCGGTTCGTCAAAGATAAGGCCGCTGGTTCCTACACGGTTTTTCATGAGAGCACCTCGTTTGCTACGATGTCCATGTCCTCTCGGGACGTGGTTTCGGTTACGCCGAAAAGGTATCGTCCTGCCAGCTCGGGATAGAATCGGCCCAGCTCCAGACCGGCAACGATGTTGTTGGCCAGTAGCCGTTTGTAGGTCGGCTGAAAGTCATTGGGAAAAGCGACCACGAACTCGTTAAACGTCGGTGACTCAAAACAGAGACAGGCTCCTTTGGCAAGCAGTGCGTTTTTGAGGTACTCCGTTTTGTCGTAATTCAGCCTGGCCAATTCCCGCAAGCCGGTTCCACCAAGAGAAGCCATGTACATCCCGGCGGTCATGGCGCAAATTCCCTGGTTGGAGCAGATGTTGGAAGTCGCCTTTTCCCGTCGGATGTGTTGTTCGCGGGTGGCAAGGGTCAGGACATAGCCACGCTTGCCGTCCAGGTCGCTGGTTTCCCCAACGAGTCGACCGGGCAGATTGCGGGTAAAAGGGGTTCGACAACCGAACATGCCGACGCCGGGCCCGCCGAAGGAGCGCGAAAGCCCGAAGCTCTGTCCCTCGCCGCAGACAATATCTGCACCACAGGAACCGGGGTTGGTCAGCAAACCGTATGCCAGCGGTTCGCTAAAGCAGGTAATGCACAGGGCCTGCTGGTCGTGAATGGTCTCGGCGCAGGCAGTAAGGTCCTCGATCACCCCGAAAAAGTTGGGCGACTGAAGAGCCACAGCCGCCAGGCCTTCAATCTCGCCCAGCCCGCTGAGATCTGTGCGCCCATTCTTGAGGTAGGGGAGCTCAACCAGTTCAAAACCCGTGGGCTCAAGATAGGCCCTGGCCACTTCACGGTAGTGGGGGTGAATGGCCCTGGAAACCGCCACCCGTTGCTTTTTCTTGCCTATCCGCAGCCCCATGAGCAGGGCCTCGGCTAAAGCCGATGCCCCGTCATACATTGAGGCATTGACCACGTCCATGCCCAGGAGGCGAGCGGTAAGGGTCTGGTATTCAAAGATGCCCTGCAGGGTACCCTGGGATATCTCCGGCTGGTAGGGGGTGTAGGCGGTAAGAAATTCCGACCGGCTCATCAGCGCCCTGACGGTTTCCGGTATATAGTGGTGATTGCTCCCGGCACCGATCAGCACCGTATAATCCTGGTCGACCTGCATCCTGGCAGCAATAGACTGGATGTGGTCGTTAAGTTCCCATTCGGTTTTTGGTTCCGGCAGCTGCCACTCGTCGGTCATGCGGCAGGCGTCGGGAATGCCTGCAAAAAGATCCTCCAGGCTCGAGTGACCCGTCACCTGGAGCATTGCTGCTATATCTTCCGTGGTGTGGGGGAGGTATCGCATGATGCTTATCCTTGCAGAAGTTTCAGGTAGGCGGCGGCAGAGAGCAGTTGGTCGTATTCTTCAGGGGTCGACGGCTTGATTTCAATCATCCACGTTTCGTAAGGGGCTTCATTGATCAGTTCAGGGGCATCGTCAAGCTCTTCGTTGATCGCGACCACTTCGCCGGAAAGGGGACTATAGAGTTCGGAAACCGCCTTGACCGACTCCAGCGTACCGAATTCATCCCCTTTCTGAAATGTCGAACCGACCTCAGGAAGCTCGGCAAAAACGATATCTCCCAATTGATCCTGGGCATAATCGCTAACCCCGATACGGACAGTCTCGCCGTTCTTCTTGGCCCACTCGTGATCTTCAGTGTATCCGATATCTTCAGGAAGGATGAGTTCATTTAATTCTTTCATAGGGTGTCCTCAGTAGTATGTGTTGCTGGGGGCAAAAAGAAGACGGGTCACAATACGCGCTGTGACGCGTCTCCGCAGTGTGCACAGGAGAGCGACCGGGTAGGCGCCCTACAATCCGGAAACCATCGCTGCCATCGGTTTGCGGGCAGTCCGGTCCGGCCGGATGTCGTTTCGTATTTCCACAGTAAGTTTCCGTTTACCGTCGGTAAGAATGACCTCTGTTCCGGCCGGCAGTGGCCTCTTCACCCGGACAAAGCCGCAGCAAAGGCCACGAGGTTTGAACCCTTCAGGCCTGCCTGCTGCCGTCGGGGTGGTGATGCTGATGATGTTGCCCTCCACTCGGTCAATGGCCATGTCGGTGGTGCAGGTAAGCGGAACACCGATTTCCGTGCCATCCATATCGGTGACCCTGCTTTTTTCGCTCAAGGGGATCTTGCGAAGATCAAAGCCGGCAAAGGGCAGGGTCCAGGCCGAGGAGCTGTGCTTTTCCAGGGCAGTCCTGCCCACAAAATCTTTGGAAAAATCACCTTGCTCGCCGGTGGTGGGCAGGGTGAACAACCAGGGATTGTCAGCAAACGGCCAGTCGCCGATATCCTGGTGGGAAAGCGGCAGGACGGCACCGGAACGAAGCGAGTCGCGGGCAGCAAGCCCGCAGCTGATCAGGCCATGATCTTTGCCTGCTGCCAGCAACTGGGTCCATAGGTGGTGTATATGTTCGGGCGCGACAAAGAGTTCAAAACCGAATTCCCCGGTGTAGCCGGTTCTGGAGACCATCAACGGCGTCCCATCCAGCAGCTGGATTTCGCTGGTGGGAAGGTGGGATTGTACAAAGGAGCCTTTAAAGGAGAAGTAGACCATCTGCTCGAAAAGCTGTGCCGGTTCTTTGACCAGCGCGGTCAGAATGGTCCCGGCTGCCGGTCCCTGGAGATCCATCTTGCCAACCTGGTCGGTGAAGTCGGTGACTGTTACCGCCTCGCCTGCATTGATGTGCTCTGCAAGGTGCCGGGCAATGGTGCCTCCCATGGCGGCGTTGACAACAACCATATAGTCGGTGGCGGTGAACTGATAGACGATGGCGTCGTCAATAACCCATCCCCGCTGGTCGAGGAAAATTCCATATACGCATCTGCCGGCGACAAGCGGTTTTTTGTGCTTGCCGATACAGGCGTCGATATCCTTGGTAAAGCATCGTTGAATAAGGGTGCGGGCGTCGTTGCCGTTGATGCTCAGGACTGCCATGTGGCTGGTGTCGAACAGGCCGGCGTGTTGTATGACGGCCAGGTGCTCGGCCTTGGCTCCGCTCGGATACCAGAGCGGCATATCGTAGGAGCCGAACTCGCCCATGTTTGCACCTTGGTCGAGGTGCCAACCGTGAAGAGGGGTTGTTTTCATATGCTGCTCCCTGCTGTGATGGTGATAGGAGTAGGGCAAACCGTTGAAACGGTTTTTTTAATCCGGCAGCGGTACTTTCAGGTTGAAGCTTTTATACACCACAAAAGTTTCCACGGATCGTACATTGTCAATGGTTGCCACTTCTTCGGTAAAAAATTCCAGCAGGCCGAAATCGTTGTTCAGCATCACGGTGACGATCAGGTCAAAGCGGCCGGTCACCACGCATACCGAAATAACACCTTTGAGCTTGCTGAACTCCTCTCCTTTTTTGACCAGGTCCATATCTTTTACCTGGACCCCTACCATTACGACCTGCTGGTCAGGCAGTGCCTCCGGATTGACCAGTCCGCTGACTGATAAGATACCTTCGTCAATCAGTTTCCTGATACGGGTTCGTACGGTTGCCTCGGCCAGCGAAAGTTTGTCGGCAATGGTCTTGTAGGGTACGCGACCATCTTTGAGATGGTTGATAATAGCGATATTGACCGGGTCGACTTTCATGTGGATAGTGATAAAAGGTTGCTGTATAAGCAACAAATTTTAAGAAATAATGCTGAAAGTGTCAATGGGGATGTATAAAATTGATGATTTCGACATTCTGTACTGCCTTCGGAAGAAATATCGGCCCTCTACCGGTGTTCGGCAAGCACTGGTGTGCCGATTATTGAAACGTTCGCATGAACCGTCGATCGATGCGATCTTTGAGCGCAAAGGCCAGTCGACCACCAAAGATGATCGACCACTTGCAGAAGATACCGGTGCCGTCTCCCAAGTTATAGATCAGCAGGTACTTTCCCCCAGGATCAAACTGTGTCAGGGGGGCGTTGGTTGCCGAGGCCAGGAGATTGGCATAGAGCACCTTGTTTTGGCGGACGGCATAGACGCCGACTTTGTCCAGCGGTTGCGGTTGAAAATGAATACAGTCGCCCCCGCCGAAAATGTTGTCGTAGCCGGCGGACTGGAGGTAGCGATTGACCAGTAAGCCGCCATCCGGTCCCACCGGCAGGCCAGATGCTGCAAACAGAGGGGAGGGCCGGATACCGACGGCGGAGAAAATCATATCCGCAGCAACGACCGTCCCGTTTTCCAGGATGAGCTGCCCCTTTTCCACCTGTTCGGCATAGCTGCCGTACACCAGCTCAATACCCCTTTGTTGCAGGGAGGTTTGGGCAAGGTCGCGCACCTTGTCCGGAACTTCCCTGAGGAGTGTTTTGCCTGCGATGACCGAAATTTTTGGTGGCTGGATCGCGGTGGTGGCGCCCAGGCGCCAGATATTGCCAGCGACCTCCACGGCAGAGGGACCTCCGCCCACAACCACGATATTCAATGGCCTGTCCTTGCCTCTGGCGAGTATCTGCTGTTGGGCCAGTTGGAGCTGCTCTATGGGTTTGACGGAAAAGACGGTTTGATTATCGGGAACGATCCTGTCTGATGCGACCTGGGACCCGGCATTGCAGGAGAGGACGTCATAAGTGAGCGGCGTTGGGTGTTGTTCCAGGAAGACCTGCTGCTGGTCGGGGTCAATACGTATGGCTTTGTCCTGGATGAACGTACCTCCGGCTTTTTCCACCGTCTGGCGGGTATTGAAGCGGATTTCCTCGGGGGTGTAGAATCCGCCCAGCATGCCCGGCCCCATGCCGGAGTAGTAGTGGTGCAGTGAAGGCTGGATAACGGTGACCTCGCAGCCATGGTCCCTGAGAGCGCTGAGCTGGGCAAGGATAAGCATGTGGGCATGTCCGCCGCCGATAAGGACGATTTTTCGGGTGGCCATTTTCCTCTCCTCTCGCTGTTGACCTGGTACTAT
Source organism: Desulfogranum aggregans (assembly GCF_055398265.1). NCBI lineage: Bacteria > Pseudomonadati > Thermodesulfobacteriota > Desulfobulbia > Desulfobulbales > Desulfobulbaceae > Desulfogranum > Desulfogranum aggregans. The sequence goes on from NZ_AP042447.1 coordinate 3,520,941, forward strand.
CACACTGCCTGCGTCTTATACCTTCCAATTGTGCGTGCTGTCGATATGGTGCGGGGCCTGATGAGCCTGAGTTTAATGATTCATTGCAGATCTATCGCCGAAATGAACACTTTTCACCACTCAGGCTTTCCCTTTGTCACGGATTGAGTTACTCGACATGTTGCTCTATTAATTTGGCCAGGTGACTGATGTGTTTTCGTTCTTCCTCGGCAATGGTATGGAGCAGCGAGCGTATCTGCTGCTCGCCTGTTTCCTCGGCAGCGCGAAGATACAGGTCCAGGGCCTGCGCTTCGATGGCCATTGCCAGCGATAGGACTTCGACCACCTTGCCCAGGTCCGGTTCATAGAGCGCCAAATATTCCTCGGTGGTAAGACCGCCCTCCATGGCCTGCGAAACAACCTGCTGTTCCAATTGCTCCTGCGAGACAGGTTGTCCTGTATGGAGCTGGTAGAGCTCGACCAGGCGTTGCTGGTGAAGCAGTTCGATGTCTGCCAGACGGGAAAAAGTCCGCTGTACATCCGGGTTGGTACTTTGCGGGCTTAATTTCAGGTAAAAATCGCGTAATCCCTGCTCGAGCCCGTAGGCGATGACTATAACGTCCTTGAGGCTGTGTTGCCCGGAGAAAAGGGCAAGACCGATCTGGTCGGAGCCAACTGCAGCCTGCTGTTCCCAGGACTTGATGCCGCCGGCAAGGTTATATACTTCGGTAAAGCCTTTGCCATGGAGAAGTTGAGCCGCAACTCGGCTGCGTCCGCCTATAGCTCAATAAACGATGATGGGCTTTTCTGGATCGAGTTCATCGAGGCGTTGATCAAGCTCTCCTATCGGAATCAGCTTTGCCCCGGCAATGTGGCCGGCCTGGTACTCTTTGGGCTGTCGAACGTCCAGGAGGGTGAAACTGCCGGGTGAATGATCATGGAGGAAGGCCGCGGCCTCGGCGGAGTCGAACGACTTAACGGGCGTGAGAAACTGTTTCCAGAGCATGGCGTATCCTTTGTTGTACCGGTCGACCCCAAAGGCCGACCGGCAATGAGAGCTGGCTCAGGCTGCGTCCAGAGCAGCCAGCGCGGCATCATAGTCAGGTTCCTGGGTGATTTCCGGAACCTGCTCGGAGTAGGTGATGTTCCCCTGGCTGTTGATGATGACCACCGCCCGTGACAACAGGCCGGCAATGGGTCCGGAGGTGATGGTTACACCGTAATCCTTGCCGAATTCCGGGGAGCGGAAAACAGAAGCCGGTATGACGTTTTCCAGACCGTCGGTTTCGCAGAATCGCTGGTGGGCGAATGGAAGGTCAGCGGAAACGCAGAGAACGACCGTGTCATCCTTTTTCGAGGCAATCTCGTTGAATCGCCTGACTGAAGCTGCGCAGACAGAGGTATCAATGCTGGGAAAAATGTTGAGCACGACCTTTTTGCCGTTTAACTCGGAGAGGGAAACATCGGAAAGATCTGTTTTGACGAGGGTAAAATTGGGCGCCGCTCCCTGGGTCGGAAGAGAGCCAACGGTGTCTATTGTATTTCCCTGCAGAGTGATCTGGGCCATGATAGGTCTCCTTGCTGTGTTGGTTGAGTAGCGACCTCCATCCTCCAGGGCTCAGCGCCCGGCTCCACGGATGGAAGGAAAAATCAGACTCTCGGTGCCGATGCGACAAGTTGTTGAGAATCGTAATTTGCTGCATAGAATAATCATTCCCTTTTGCCTGTAAAGAGAGGGTATGATTTTTCCGAGCAAAATGATAATGGACGGAAATCAGTGGGAAAAACATCCGCGAACGGGAAGAGATGTCTGGGAATGTACAGGTGAGACAGAACAGCCGACCCCGGAGCGGGGCCGGCTGTGGTGGATGCCAGTAGTGCTTTTCCTGACCAGCACGACATCGGGAGGGGGCTGGATGCTACCAGTTCTCACCCAGCAGTTCAAAATGTGCTTGGGGATGATCGCAGGCGGGGCACCGATCAACCGCGTCGGGTCCAGTGTGCAGATAACCGCAGTTGCGGCAGCGCCAGGTGACGCTCTCCGGGCGGGAAAAGACCCGATTGTTTTCAATATTGGCCTTGAGCTCCTGGTAGCGTTTTTCATGCTGTTTTTCAGCAACCGCTATGGCGAGAAAAATTTCAGCGATTTCCGAAAAACCTTCTTTTTCAGCAGTTGCGGCAAATTCAGGATACATGGTGGTATGTTCGTAGTTTTCTCCTTGTGCTGCTTCTTCCAGGTTTTCCGCGGTGGTACCGATAACCCCGGCAGGAAAGGCGCCGGTAATTTCCACTTCTCCACCTTCAAGCAGTTTAAACAGCCGTTTGGCGTGCTCTTTTTCCTGGTTGGCGGTCTCTTCAAAGATGTAGGAGATTTGTACAAAACCCTCTTTTTTTGCCGCAGAGGCGAAATAGGTATACCTGTTTCTTGCCTGGGATTCCCCGGCAAAGGCGGTAAGGATGTTTTTTTCGGTTTGGGTGCCTTTTAATGCTGTCATGATGTTCCTCCTTGATTTGACGATGGGGTGGCAGTGTTTTACCCCGTTCGATTTTGATGAAAACAGTAGGCTTTTAATAATAAATGTTTTTTAGGAATAATTCAATTGTTGGTTACAAAACCGCAGACCTTGGATTGCAGCAGCAGAGGATGAGGGGGAGTACATGACAGGCAGGGAGGTCATGCACTCCTGTTTGCTGTCCCTGACGGGGAGCTGGGGGCCTTAGCTCTGTTGTATAGTTTCGAGCAGTTCGCTTATCCGTCCATAGGCGCGCATGTCGTTCAGCCAGCGTTCGGGAATGGCTTTTATGCCCAGGGATGCTCCCAGGAACATTCCGGTGACAAGCCCACGGGCTGCGGAATCGCCGCCGGCCATGACGTTGGCAATCAACGCTTCCTCCACGCTGTTTGGAAACCTGAGTGTCAGGTAAACTGCCCCGGGGAGGGCAGAGGCAATGGAGCAGGCCTGCCCATACTGGCTGATGGCCTTCTCCGTGTCCGGCTCATCATTGTCAAGACTGGCGCGCAGGCGGATATCGAGGTCAAGGTCGGCAACCCCAGCCTCTATCGCTTTGTTCATAGCTTCCGCCGGCGAAAGATCATGAAGGATATGGTAGGCGGAGCGGGCGATAAACAGTGCGCCGGCAAGGGTTGCCGGGTGATTGTGGGTCATCGATGTCTGCAGCGTCGTCATCTCCTCCAGGGTTTCCAGGTCGTTTCGGTACCGGAACACCAAGGGAACGATACGCGCCGCGCCGCCCAGGTCGGTGGAACTGGATCCGCACTGGCGGGGATCATCATTTGTGTGGAGGTTGGTGAGGGTTGTGTGGGTGGCGTTATCGACGTATCCACGGTAACCAGTGAACAGCTCTTGCCACATGGAGCAAAAGGCGGAAAGGGAAAAGGACTTTTCTCGGGCAATGGATTCCAGAAGAATCATGGCCTGGTCACCATAGTGGGTAAACTCACCGCGTTCTTTCTCCTGGTGATAGGAGGAAGGCAGCGGAGCGGTTATCTGTTCAATTTGGCCGAAGGTGGAGCGTATTTTACCGGTATCGTAGATCCAGTGTGCTCCGAGGGACAGGGCGTCCGCAGTAAAGGAGGCGAGTACCATGGCTGTTGCGTTGTCGGTCATAATATCCTCTCTACAGTTGTTCCATCATGGGGATGACGCGTGGAGTCATGAGGTAGTAATAGGAACGCCGGGCGGCGTTGTCAAAGTATTCATGCCCTTGTTTCCTCGACGATTTTCCCCCTCAGCCTTTGGGGGGACGAATCCGAAGGATGCGACCACTGTCAGTGGACAGGTAGAGCCATCCTTCCGGTCCTTCGATCACGTTTCTGATGCGCTCATCGAGCTCGGTAAGCAGCCGTTCTTCCAGGGTCGGGCGGAGAGAACGGTCAACGGCTACCCGGTTGAGGTGTCTGAGTTTCAAGGCCCCGGAAAAGAGATTGTTCTTCCATTGGGGAAAAGCTTTTCCCGAATACACAATCAGGCTGCCGGGAGCAATGGAGGGGATGTACACCTTGATCGGGTCAACCATCCCCGGCTTGCTGGTGGCCTCACCGACATCTACTGGCCCCCAGTACTCTTTGCCATGGGAGACGACCGGCCAACCATAATTGGCGCCAGGAAGAATGACGTTGATTTCATCTCCCCCCCGGGGTCCGTGTTCATTTGCCCAGAGGGTGCCGGTGCTCTGTGACCAGAAAATTCCCTGGGGATTACGGTGGCCGTAGCTCCAGATGGCTGATTGCGATTTACCGGCTGCAAAGGGATTATCCCCGGGGACGGTTCCATCAAGGTTAAGACGAAGGATGGTGCCGGCATGGTTGGTTCGATCCTGCCCATTTTCCCGCACACCCCGGTCTCCGACAGAAAAGAAAAGATGCCCCTGGAGATCGAAGGTTATCCTGCTGCCGAAGTGCCGACCGCTATCAGAGGCTGATTCCGTGATAAAGAGATCCTGCCAGTCGGTCAGAGCCCGGTGCTGCAGCCGTGCCCTGGCAAGCGTGGTCACTCCTTGACCATTGGAGGACTTACTGTAGGTGAAATAAATCCAGCCGCCCGGTCGAAATCCTGGAGGAACGGCAACATCGAGCATGCCGCCCTGGCCTTGGGCCAACACCTGAGGCCCCCCTTGCACCGAAATGAACTGCCCTTCCTTCGGGTCGAGCAGATATATTCCTCCCTTTCGTTCAGTAACCAGGAGGGTGGAAGGGGCAACAAAGGTCATCCCCCAGGGCACACCAATGCCAGAGGCGATTTCTTCGACCACAAACGGTTGAGAAGAGTTGCTTACGGTGAGCAGGGGGCCTGCCTGGCAGGGAAGAGAGGTAGAGAGAAGAAGAAGGATGAGCATTGAGAGCGGGCGCACAGCATTTCTCCTGCAGTTTGATGAACAGTTAGGTTTCACCCTACACTATGGGTACGGATATCCAGCCTGTAAACAGATATTTATGGTGATTCACTGTTTGAGGTGGTCGAGAGCCCGGGAAATCCTTGTACGATAGTGTTTGCTCCTCCCCGCCACTGATCCACCTGCTCCCGCTCACCAGGGCGGAGGTGCGCAAAATTCATGACTTTCGACCACAGGGCAAGGGATGGTCTCTACCAGCAGACAGAGGCAAAAGAGCCAGCCCTGAACAATCTTTTTGGGTCATCCAGGAGGGGTTTCTCCGGAGGAACGCAATCGCTCAGCCAGGCCGGAAAAGCGTCTGGCAGAGCGAAGGGTTCCCTCCAGCAGACGGTTGAGATCAGCCCGAATGGTAAGTGATTGCCGGGCACGGGTGATCCCGGTATAGAGCAGTTCCCTGGTGAGAATCGGCGTGTCTCTGTCGGGCAGAACAAGCAGGACGTGGGCAAATTCCGACCCCTGAGATTTGTGCACGGTGATCGCGTATCCTGTTTGGTGGGGAGGCAGGCGCAGCCTGGATACCGCTCGCAGTGAACCATCCGCTTGCGGAAACCAGGCCTGCAGGTCACCAGCCTGATTAGGCCAGAGAACGCCGGTGTCGCCGTTGAAAAGCCCCAGGGAGTAATCGTTCTGCAGGATCATGAGCGGGCGACCGGGGTAGTTCCCGCGCTCCGACCTGGAAATATAGCCTTCCCGCCTGAGGATGGATTCTACCAGCGCATTACACCGTTCCACGCCATTCACCCCCTGATGCAGGGCACACAGTATCCGGCAGCGATCAACCCGGCGAAGCGCTTCATCGGGCGAGGAAGCAGTGAAAACAGGGGCCAAATGCTCAAGAATAAAGCGGCGAAACCAGGCCGGTGCTGCTGCCCCAAGCTGGAGGGAGCCTTCATGCAAGGTCAGGTCGGGGTATGAATGACCGCTGCAGCAACGGGTGACGGCTTCACTGCTGCGGCTGTTGACAGCGGTTGCCAGCGCGGCAATGCCTGAGTTGGCACCAAATCGGCGGCTCTCTCGGAGGTGGACCAGGCAGTTCTCCAGGGGGAGGGCAGTCTGGCAGGCAGGAAAGGCCTGTCCGGTCAACTCCAGCATATGCCGCTGCATCGTCGGCGACCAGGGGGAGACCTCTGAACCACACAGGTCGGTCAGCAGGTTTCCGGCTTCCACAGACGCGAGTTGGTTCTTATCGCCGCACAGGACCAATCTGCATTCTGGAGGCAGGGCTTTTAGCACCGCAGCCATCAGGGGCACATCAATCATTGACGCTTCATCAATAAGCAGCATATCCAGGTGGAGCGGATTGCGCTGGTCATGGAAAAATCGGTGGGTGTGATGGTTGTAGCGGAGCAATCGGTGGAGGGTTATCGCCTCTTCCGGTACCCCATCAGCAAAGGGATGAGGCAGGGTCGCTTTTGCCTCCTGCAGGGATTCCTTCAGCCTGGCCGCTGCTTTGCCTGTCGGTGCGGCAAGACGGATCCGCCGACAGGCGGGGAACAGGCGGGCCTGGGCTGCGAGTATTCTTGCTACCGTAAAGGTTTTCCCTGTCCCGGGCCCACCGGAAACAACCACAAATCGCCGCAAAAGAGAGAGGGCAACTGCCGCACATTGCCAGTCGAAAACAGCCTGAGCATGGTTGTCGGGAAAAAGCCGGCAGAGAACCGAACGCGCCTTCTGAGCATCAATGGGTTCATCGACTGCGCATCGAGTGAGCACTCCATCGGCGATGGTTGTTTCGTAGCGATGGAAACGGTGGAAATAGAGGCGATGACGGGCGTCCAGGATCAATGGAGCGGTCTCCCCCGGGGAGCCGACAATCCCGGAGCGAATCAGGGTCTCCCTGATTTTTGCGGCCGTTGTCCGGGTGGTTTCAATGGTGGCCAGCTGATGCACGATTTCGGTAAGCGGCAGACAGACATGGCCCTCAGCAAGCGCTCGACTGAGCATGGCGGCGACCAGGGCCAGGGGTTCCGAATCGTTATCACCTTCGGCAAGCCGGGCAAGAAAGAAACCGATTTCCACATCGATGGAACGCAATTCCCCTTCTTGCTGGAGCTGTTGCAGGTGCTCGATTGTCGTCATTTCAACCCCCCGCACCCCTGCAGCAGCTGTCGAGCTCGTGAATCATGGCTGCTTTTGGTCTGGTATAATAGATACCGTTTCCCGGCGGATAGTCAGGGTGCATACCCCGAAGAAACAGGTAATAGATTCCTCCAAAGTTGCGTTCGTAGGTGTATCCCTTCATCCGGGAGGCGAGGAATCGGTGTAGCGCCAGAGCATAGATCAGGTACTGCAGGTCGTAGCGGTGCTCGGCCATGGCCGGACCCAGAGCATCTCTCTCATAAAAGGAGGGATCAGGGCCTAGGTAATTGGATTTGTAGTCAACAATGAAATAGCGTTCACAATCGACAAAGACCAGGTCGATAAATCCTTTCATCATGCCTCTGGGAATGGACGTTCTGCCGGAAAGTGCCGGTATGCCCGCCTTACCCAGGACGGTATTGAAGTGCTGCAGGTCTATATCCTCCAGCGGGAACAGAAAGGACAGTTCGTTGATTCGTTTCCGGGAGGATACCTGGTTTAGAGCGCATGCGCCGGGCAGCTCCACGGCAAGCACTTTTTCCAGCCACCGGGTGACGCCGGCCTGCCATTGGGTTGCTATCCCGGCAACAGTGAGTTCACTTGCGATGGTTTCCGCCCAGCTCTCAGGAGGAGAGGTGAAATCGATGTCTTCCAGAATGGTGTGCAGACAGGTACCTGCCGATGGCCCTCGAGGAAAGGTAAACGGGTTGGGGAGCGGCTGGGGCATGGGGGAGTGATCCGACTCCGCCGGAAAAGGGGGGGCGGCGGTAGCGGGTCCTGATTCCTCGGCCGTGAGCTGGGTATAACTGGTCATGAGCCGGCCGGGACGAACGGTGCCGTGAAACTGACGGAGAGTGACCGGAGGCGGTTGAGGATCGGTTAGCGGCTTCTGGGCGGGAGAGGAGAAGGACGAAGGGTGAATGGCAATGCGTCGTTCTTCGGCATTCACCCTCTCCAGCTGGGAGATGATCTGCTCTTCATCGGGGAGGGCCGTGGTTGTCTGCGGGTGAAGCAGTGACCCCAGGCTGGACTGTTCCATGGTCGCGAGCGCCCCCCAGCAGAAAAAACAGCAGCATCTTGCCCTGGTCAAGGCGACGTAGAGCAGCCGCATGTCCTCTGCCCGTTGTTCCTGTTCGGCCAGGAGCAGGTTTTCCTCGTTTCCGCTGCCCAGGTCAACGACCGCATCAAAATTGGTGCGATCATGAAAAACTAGCGGCCCGTTGCCGTGGAATTTTTTCCCGACCCAGATGTAGGGCAGAAATACAACCGGGTATTCCAACCCTTTGGCCTTGTGGATGGTGACGATTTGCACCAGATTGTCGTCGTCTTCCAGACGCAGCTGTTGGCTTTCCACCTCCTGTCCAGGTTTGTCCAGCTGAGATGAAAACCAGCGCAGGAGGCTGGTGTTTCCATGGCGAGCTGTCGGCGCCTGCTGGAGGAGCTCCATCAGATGGATGTAATTGGTCAACTTGCGCGCTCCCCCGTGCTGACTGGAGAGCCGTTGCACCATACCCTCCCTGGCGATAATGTGCTGCAGCATGGGCATGACCCCCTGCTCCTTCCAGAGGTGGAGGCAGGTATGAAGCCGGTTGAGGTATTCGTCCCACTGCTTTGGCCGATCCTGCAGCGTCGCCAGCTCTTGGGCCTGGAGGCCGAACCAATCGGTGGCAAGGGCGGAGCGGAGGCCAGCGGTATCGGTAAGGTTGCTGAGTGCGGAAAGCAGAATAAAGAGTTGGCGAGCCTCGGCAGTGGAAAAGATCGAGCGTCGACCGTAGTAGACGCTGGCAATGCCCTGGTGACGCAATGCCTGCTGCACCCGTTCCGCCTCGTCATGGGTGCGGACCAGCACAGCGATATCACCGGCTGCCAGAGGGCGGTCCTCCAGGTGCGCTTTTCCGGATCGGGCGGTTTCCAGCAGGTGACGTATCTGCTCCGCGGTAAAGACTGCCGCCGCCTGCATGCCTGTTTCCTTGGTGATGCTTGACCGGTTTTTACCGGTTGCGTGGTCGCGACAGGCAAGCAGCAGCGCGGTGAGGGGCGGGACAGGCGCACCGTGGATAACCAGTGGCTGGTCCGGTGCATCCGGTGCAGGTTCCACCGGATGGAACGAGATATCTGGCTCGAACAGAAAGCTGTTGGAGTGATTGAACAGGTGGTTGAGCGTACGGATAATGGACGCACACGAGCGATAGTTGACCGTCATGGTATAGCGGCCCCCTGGCGGAGTCCGACGGCGGGCATGAATATAGGTGAAAATGTCGGCGCCTCGAAACGAGTATATGGCCTGTTTGGGGTCGCCGATCATGCACAGGAGAGTTTGGTCGGCCTCCTGATAAATGTTCTGGAAAATGCCATATTGCAGCGGGTCGGTATCCTGGAATTCGTCCACCAGGGCTGCCGGATAGGTGCGGGCGATCTGGCTGGCGAGCTGCCTGCTGTGCGGGGCCGAGGTCAGGGCCTGGAGCAGGCGACTGAGCAGGTCGTCAAAAAAAAGCAGGGACTGCAGGGTTTTTCGTTGCTCGAGTTCGGCGACCATGAAGGAGCGGGCTTCCTGCAGGAGTGTGAGCCGGAGGTGATGGATATATTGCTCATGGAGAGAAAAAAATTGCTCAAAAAGGTCAAAAAAGGGGTGCTCGGGCGGAGAGCACTTCTTTTTGCACCGGTTGCGTATCTCCTGCTGCTGAAACAGGGCAACTTCGGGGCGCAGGAGATAAGGCGGATGGGGGTCGTGGACGACCTGTTCCATGGCAGCTGCCATTGCTGCTAACCGATCATGCCTATAATTGGCTGCACTTCGACTCAGGCAGGCATCATGTTCAAGGAGTTCGATCACGCTCCTGCCCTGCTCCAGCCAGAGGCGGCGCACTTCCTGGTAGAGGCGCGAATGCTCATCCGCCAGGGGCTCCAGCATTTCGGTGCTATATTCGGGAATGATACGTGCGTTGCTGAGGGCGAGCAGGGGCGTCAGGGCACGCAGCATTTCCTCAGGGGTGTTCCAGGTGGCAGTAATCCAGGTCGCCATCTCCCTGGGAAGAGCATAGAATCGTTTTCTCCAGAAGTCTTCCATGATTTGCCGCCGGATTGGTTCCTCATTCTCGAGAAATTCGGGCGTAAAGGGGGTGCCTGTTTCAAAGGCGTTATCCTGGAGAACTCGTTGACAGAAGCCGTGTATGGTGAAGATGGTGGCTTCGTCCATCCTGACCAGTGCTGCCCGGACTCGATGATGGGCAGTGGCCGGATCCACTTTTTGTACAAGCGAGCATAGGGTCGGATCGTCAATGTGCTGAGGATCACGAAGAGCGGTGAGCGCGTGCCTGAGGCGTTCGCGGATGCGGGTGCGTAATTCATCGGTGGCAGCACGGGTAAAGGTCACCACCAGGATTGCGTCCACCGGTAGCCCCAGTTCAACAATCAGGCGCAGATAGAGAAGGGTAAGCGTGTAGGTTTTACCGGTGCCTGCACTGGCCTCGATCAGGCGGATGCCGGAAAGAGGAAGGGACGTGGGGTCAAGAGGCTGCATCATAGAGCGTAGTGTGTTCCAGCAGTGGGTGGAAGAGGGTGCACAGGTCGAGAAACTCCTGATCAAGCGGTGCTGTGGAATGAGGTGCAAAGACCCATGTATAGGCGGGATCGGCCTGCTCGCCGGGAAAATGATAGTTATCCAGCCATTTTTTGCGTGCAGCCTGTAGTTCTTTTCCCGGCTTGGCCTGAGCTGCGGCAAAACTTGATTCAGGGAAAAAGTGGATTGGTCGGGAGAGCCCTTCTGCATACAGAGCCACCAGCGGCTCGAGCAGTCGGGCCGGTTCGTTCACCGGGTGGAGGACATGCGCGCCGTCGCTGCTGAAATGCACGGTTCGCGGAGCGATGGTGTCCGGGGCGAGCAGATTGAGGAAAAGATGATTGATCCATAATTCCATGAGGGTGCTGCCCTTGAGGCGGGCGCTGTGCCAGGTGATCCGTCCATCCGCATACAGGTCATGAATCCATCCTGCAACGGTCGATCCATCTATGACGGTTTCCACCTCCAGGGAAGGGCGGGGAACGGTGATTTCCCGGCGAAGTTGTTCAGCCATTTCCTGACTGCTCGGTATGAGCTCCTCGAGCGCGGCCAGACCGAAACCTGCCGGGGGCAGGTTGCCGATCTTGTCAAGCCGGCGGGCGACCACGGCTGCCGGCTGATCGTCAAGCAGGCCGCGGGTGATTTCCTGCCGCAATTGAAATCGGGAGAGGCCATCCAGGGCAAAGGGCTCTGATTCTTCAAGGCTGGTGGTATAAAAACCGGTGCGCATGCCCAGTCGCTGTTCGAGAAAAGAGCGCACCGGGTGACGCCAGAAACGGGCAAAGTCGCTGAGCTCAATGCTGGCCGGGCTCACGATGCTTGTTTGTTGTGCGGGGAAAGTAAAGAACGGTGCAGCCGGCTGAGAGGCCTCGATAGGCAGCCACTCAGCGCTGTAGCTTGACGTCATCCTGTCGTTGGAGAATGATCGACGGCTGAAAGGCTGCAGGGGGTGGATGGTGGTCAACTGGTCGCAGAGCGTTGGCCGTTGTTCAGGACCATAACGGTCAAGATGATCCATGAGCTCGCTGACGACTGCAGCAGGGGGGATTTCCGTATTGTCGCGTTGATCCCGGCCCGTCCAGGACAGGTAGAGAATCTCACGGGCAGAGAGAAACATTTCCAGGAAAAGGTACCGGTCATCCTTGCGGCGATCTCGATCGCCTCGGCGTGGCGCTGTAGCGGTTTTGTCAAAGGAATAAGTTTGCTGGCTGCGAGGGAATGCGGCGTCACTGATGCCGAGGACGCAGATGACCTTGAACGGTACGGCCCGCATGGGCACCATATTGCAGAAGGTGACCCTCCCGGAGAGAAAGATCCTGGTGGGAGAAGGCTGGTGCAGTCGTTCAACCAGGTACTGCACCATTACCTCTGGAGGGAGCGGTGTATCCATTGCCGCATTTTCAGCTTCCCGGGCAAAGGCTGCCAGTGCTTCCCTGACCAGTGCGTGACCGTGGGGGTCGGTTTCCTGGTCAAAAAAACTGCTGAGCATGTCATTTAGCACTGTTGCCCACCCGGCTGGCGAGTGGGGGTGCTGCATGCGTGGAAGCCAAAGGTGCAGCAGGCGGAGAAAGGCGCTGCCGCCACCCAGTAGGTCGGCATCCCTTTCTGTGACATGCGGAGAGGGGTAGACTTCGCGGAATGGAGTTGTTTCATCGCCCATGCAATAGCCGAGCAGCAGTTGGTCCAGGCCTGACTGCCAGGTATGCTCAGAAAAACCGACGCCTGAGAATTCTTGCTGGTGCCGGGCATCGAGGCCCCAGCGAATATGGGTTTCTTCTATCCACTGGAGCAGCCGTGGGAGGTCTGCTTGGTGCAGGTCAAACCGCTTTCGCAGTGACTCTGATTCCAGCAGGGCCATAACCTCCGGTGCAGAACACCTCCCCCTGAGGAGTGCGAGAAGATCGAGAAACGTTGGAACTGTTTCCGCTTCAGCGCTCAGCGGGCTGTCGGCGATATAATAGGGGATTTTTCGTTCAGCAGGGACGCTGTCAAATACGCCGCGAATAGCCTCGGCGTACAGTTCAATATCGGGTGCGGTAACAAGGATATCGCCGGCAGTGAGTGCTGTGTTGTCCTGGAACATATCCAGTAGCCGGTTATGCAGCACCTGTACCTCTCGGAGGGGAGAATGGCAAACATGCAACTGGAGTGAGCGCTCATTGCTCCCATCGATCCGGTCGGGCGGCGGCCCGTCGTTCAGCGACAGCAGCTGGTGCTGTAGCCAGCTCAGCAAGGTGCCTGTCGAGTCCTGGTCGTACTCCTCAAAGGTGTGGGTATCGTATTCCAGCAGTTGCTGCAGGAAATCCCGGCCAACGGCTCCCCATGAGGAAAGAAGCGGGTGTCCGGATTCCATGTACTGCTCGGCATCAGGATCAGCAGCCTTGCGAAGGCGTGCGCTGCTATGCTTTGCTTGCTCTTTTTCTGATTGAAGATCTCCCCAGTATTCCTGACAGGGGCTGAGGTGAAAAAAATGAATCACCATGAAGCGGCTGAGTTGAACCAGCAATTCAAGGTAGATCGGCGGCAGGGAGTTTATGCCAAAGAAACAGCAGCGTTCGGGCAGGGAAAGGGGAGTCGCGGAAGAGGATCGGGGTACCGTGAGAAAGCGGGTATAGAGTTCTGCCCGGTGGGAGAGCCCCTGACTGATCTGCCGCCACAGGAGCGCCTGCCAGGTAGTGTCCTCGCCCTGATCCCATCGGGTGATGATGTCGGTACGGTAAACCAGGTACTTGTCAAACACATTACTGAGAGCGGCAGCAAGCTGATATCTCTTCAGCGGCTCACCGGTACCATGGAGATAGCTTCTGACCGGGGCGAATGCCGGCTCGGACATCAATTGCGGCAGTGCGTCGTAAATGCGCCAGCAAAGTGCCTGTCGCTCTGTGGTTTCCAGGTCTGCGCTTGAACCGGTCAGGGTGGAGAGTGCGTCTCCCAGGAAACGGCCGGGAAGAGGAAAGTCAAGCTGTGCGGCGATACCTGCCTTTTCCGCCAACTGGAGGGCAACCCATTGCGCCATCCCCTGGTGCGGGACGACAATGATTTCCGGCTGCATGGGGGGAGGTGGGGCATCTGCCAGGACAATGCGCAGTTGCCGGGCAAGGATTTCCAGCTTGTTTGATTGATGCAGTAACACACAACACCCCTTACCGGTGCAGCCATGGCCGCGTACATGGTGACATCCGGCCTGTTTGGGAATCAGATTGGTCGATTGCAGGATAATAGGACGAATAAATTTTGGAAACAAATATTGCTTTGCTATAATTTGTTTAACTGACGAATGTCTGTCTAAACCTTAACGCCAATGCGATGCGCCGATTTCCCTACCCATATGTCCTGCTCTCTCTGGCAGTGACCCTCACTCTGGCTGGATTATTTTATTTGCCTTACCTTTCGGTCAGAAACAAAACCATCAATGCCTTTCATCAGCAGCAGACCCTGCAGCTCGAACGGGCTGTAGAGGGCATACAGGGATTTTTTTTCACCTACAGGCGTGCACTAACCTATCTCGCCGACCAGTCTTCGATCGTTTCTCTCGATGCAGGCGGTCGTTTGCTCCTTAATGACTTTTTTGCCATCCACAAAACCCAGCTGGTGGCAGTCTTGCGCAGTGACCAGGCGGGGAAGGTTGTCTTCTCCGTATCAGACCCGGAGCGATGGGGCGGCCGTTCGCTGCCCGATAATCCCCCTGCCGGCGCACTGCTGAAACAGACCCTCACGGTCAGTGAACCGATGGCAATCGGAGACGAAAAATGTTGTGTTGTCATGAGCCATCCTCTGTTCAAGGGACCTTCCTATCAGGGAAGCATAGCTGTGGTCATTTCCGCTAAGGATGCCGTGCAGCCCTTTATTGACCAGGTGCGCCTGGAGCGGGCAGCCTACGTCATGCTTTTCAGCCGTGGGGGGAATATTCTTCATGCCCCGCAGGCGGAACTGGTGGGGAAATCGATGAGCGCCTTGGGGCATCATGAGCTGCTGCAGGCCTACGAAAAGATCGATGGCCGCACCAATGGGTTTTTTACCTTGCAACATCATGCCGCTGACACCGCCGGCCCTGCTGCATCGCCTCAGCGTTATGGGACCCATCTGCCGATTCAGTTGCCTGGAGACAGCTCCTGGGTGATAGTGAGCGTTGCGCCCGAAAATGAGGTGTTGTCAACCATGGCCGCGTTCCGTAAGCAGTGGCTTATCGTTACCGCCATTACAGCAATGGCTGTGGGCTGTCTCAGCATGGGGTTGACCATGGTCATGGCGCGTCGTCGGGCGGAGAAAGAGCAGCGGGAAGTTCAAGAGCAACTGGTGCAATTGCTTGATTATGCTCCTATGGGCGTTTTGCTCGTAAACGAGGAAGGGGTGGTGACCTATGCCAATAAAGCCGTTTCCGCCATCTTTGATGTTGCTACCCCTCGCTCCGTGTATGAGCAGCCCATGCTTGGGTTCATTCATCCCGATGATCGCACAAAAGTTGCCCAGCGAGTGTATGAAAGCCGCCAGACCCGCTCCGGTGAAACGTTTATGGCCAGGGCCGTTGCCACTGGAGGAGAATACAGGGATGCGAAGATTGCGGTTTCCTCTTTTCATCTGGGAAATGAAAAAAACTGCATAGTGATCCTTCAGGACATAACCGACGAGCGCAAGGTGGAGGAAACGCAGCGAAGGCTGGCCACCGCCGTGGAACAGGTCAGGGAAATGGTTATGGTGACCGATACCAGCTGGGTGATTGCCTACGTGAATGCGGCTTTCTGCCAGATGATCGGCTACAGCAGGCAAGAGGCCATCGGCCGTGAGTACAGTCTCATGTGCACCGGAGAGAATGAACAGCATCTCTTTGACCATATCCAGGAGGTAGTGAGCAGGGGGGAAACCTGGCAAGGGCGGATCTTTGCCAAACGGAAGAATGGAACGATCTTTATAACGGCCTCGTCTGTCTCTCCAGTGCGAAACATGGATGGCATTGTCACCCACTGGGTAACAGTCCAACGTGATATTACCAATGAGGTCGAGATCGAATCACGGTTGCGTCAGGCCCAGAAAATGGAAGCAATCGGGACGTTTGCCGGCGGTATTGCCCATGATTTTAACAATATCCTCGGGGCAATCATCGGCTTTACCGACATGGCTCTTTTGCATAGTGAGAAGGGCAGCGAGCTCTACGAGCACCTGGTGCACATCCGTCAGGGCGGCAAGCGTGCCGCTGATCTGGTCGATCAGATCCTTACCTTTAGCCGGCAATCCACCATGAAAAAAATTCCGGTGACCGTGGCACCGGTTATCAAGGAAAGCCTCCGCCTTATCAGGGCTTCCATACCGACAACCATTGCCATTGATCGGCGAATCCATGACCAGCAGAGCAAAGTCCTTGCCGCCCCGGTGCAACTGCAGCAGATCATGATGAATCTGTGCAGTAACGCCTTTTATTCCATGCGCGAGCATGGCGGCACCCTATCGATTACCTTGGAGCGCCTAGCCGGTGACGCGTGCGGCAATATAGATACCGGTGAGGACGGTGAGTGTCTCAGCCTGACTGTCCGGGATACCGGAACCGGAATGGAAGACGTGACCCTGCAGCGAATTTTCAATCCTTTTTTTACCACCAAGGAGCCTGGGGAGGGGACCGGAATGGGACTCAGTGTTGTTCTTGGAATTGTCCAGGACCTGGGGGGGGACGTCCAGGTGGACTCTGTTGTGGACAAAGGAACCACTTTCACCATCTATCTGCCCCTGGCGGAAAACGACGTCAAAGGCGAAATATTGAGCAGTGAAGCTCCACTGCCCAGCGGCAACGAGCATGTCCTGGTCATAGACGATGAAAAAGAAATCAGGGAAACGTTCAAAATGATGCTCAATCATTTTGGCTACAGGGTGACCACCACCAGCAATCCCAAGGAGGTATTGTCGCTGCTGCGAGATGACAGCTTTGATGTGGACCTGCTGATCACCGACCACACCATGCCCGTCATGACCGGTATTGAACTGACGCGGGAAATAAATGGCATCAGGCCTGAGTTGCCGGTTATTCTCTGTACCGGGTACTCGGATCGACTCAACCAGAAAGTGGCTATTGAAGCCGGCGCATGCGACTTGATGATGAAACCTGTGGACCTTCAGGAATTGGCCGGTTCGGTCCGTTCGGCCATTGAGGGGGCCGCGGCCAGAAGGGCCGAATCCTGAGAGCGTAGAGCCTCACCCGGATTGCTGATGCGAAATTGGTTGACCAGTGTGTCGAAGTGACGCTGCTGAGCGAAGCGCCTTTTCCGGAATGTCGTAGACAGGACGGTCGCGGACACGCCGTCCTGTCTGCCTGTGTCTATCTGATGTATCCCCAGGTTTTGAGACGATTATAGGCGTGCTGGGCCCGGTTACCCTGTTTTACCTGACGGAGGTATTGCAGGTAGTACTCGGCCGCCTTATCGCGCCTGTTCATTCCTTCCATGGCCAACCCGCGAAAAAAAGTGATTTCCGGATTACCCGGCAGCAGGCGGTCGAATTCTGTAAGCTGTTGGTACGCCACTTCGTATCGTTTATTGATGATTTCACTGACACCGAGCAGAAGATGTGCCTGGGCCTCTGTGGGATATACCAGCGTAGCTCGCCTGGCGTAGTCGGCAGCCTTTTGGGAGCGTTCAAGGGCAAACTGGGACTTTGCCATGAGCACCAGGGCGGTATAGTCGTCAGGTAATTGCTGCAATGCGCTGTGCAATTCCTGTTCAGCCGCTGTGTAGTTTTTCTTGGCAAGGGCTGTTGCCCCTTTTTGTATGGTGGAGATGGCCGTCTTCTCTCGGCGTAAAGTGGCGGTCATGTCCAAAAATCGTTCTTTGTACAGCGGAGCGCCGGCCATGCGGTTGTAGGTAGTCGCCACAAGTGTTTCGGCTGTTGCCATGCGTTCCTCACTCATAGGATGGGTGCTGAACATCACTTCCACCGCACTGGGACGACGTCGGTTATTGCTCAGAAGAATCTCCATCAGGCCTACCATGCCCATTGGATTGTATCCGGCCCTGCTCAGGTATGCCATTCCCAGTGCATCCGCCTCACGCTCGTTGTCCCTGCTGTAATGGGCAAGTAGAGCTCCTGCCCCCAGCTGACCGAAGCTCTGTACCAGGTCTGCCGCTCCGCCATACCCAGCCGCCCCGGTGGCCACTGATGCCCCGGTAAGCAGCAGAGAGGTGAGCATTCCCTTGCCGGCCTGCTCAGCCGTGTGTCGTGCACAAACGTGCCCTATTTCATGACCAAGGAGCGCTGCCAGTTCTGCCTCGTTGTCCAGCTCCACCAGTATGCCACGGGTAACCGCAATAGAGCCTCCGGGAAAGGCGTAGGCATTGATATAGGTGGCGTTGACGCAACGGAAGGAAAACGGCATGTGCGGGCGGTGCGATCCTGCGGCCAATGTTTTTCCCACCTGGGAGATATAACGGTTGAGTTCCGCATCCTGCGTCTGGCCGTAGTCGCTGGAAAACTGAAATGGCGACTGCTGTTGATCAAGGCTGATCTCTTCCGCCTCACTCATCAGCATAAACTGCTGCCTTCCGGTGACCGGATCAACGGCACATCCGGAAAAGAGGGCGGGAAAGGCAGCACCAGCCGTACCGAGTCCAAGAAAATGGAGGAGTTGTCGACGAGTGATGGGTGATGTGCAAAGCGTCATGATTGTGTACCTGGAAAAGGGAGAAAAGGCGGCCGGAATGTTACCATTTTACCTTGTGCATCAGGGAGAAAACAGCATCATAAATTCGCGGTTCTCCAGATGAGCGTGGTCCGGCAACATTGAGGGTTCCAATGGCATGTTTTTGCAGCCATCTTTGGATGGCGGCTGCGGCCTGTTCTTGACTGATAAGTTCGAAATCAATGTGGAGGCAGGGACGATCATGTTTGACAGCCAATGCTTCCGTGAGCGCCGATCCCCCTGTGAGCGGGCCAAAAGAGCAGATGAGAGTGGCGTCGCTGTCAATGACGTTCTGCTCGGTCCGCTCCCTGTATCGGGGGGAATCCAACTCCTTGAGCCTGTAGCTGGCGGGAAGTGGTCCGGTTTCCGTTTTTCTTCCCAGGGGGAGCCAGCCGCCATACTCCATACCCAGTGCAATAGCCGCGTCCAGAGCAGCTCGATCGGCTCCTGTCTGTCCGCCGGAGACGATTTTCATGGAGCTACCCGGGTGAATCGATGGGCTGCAGCAGTACAGATCGGACAGGTAACCGGAGCCTGCTGTTGCGCAATAAAGCCGCAGAATGTACAAACATACAGGGAGGTCTCTGGCTGAACCTGGCGATGGCGGGTAGCAAGGCTGCGATTAAAAAGGGCTATGCGCGCCCCGTGGTCAGCGCCGGTGGCCACGGCCTTATTGGCCTGTTGCCGGGCCTGTTGATCAATGGCTTCATAGGCCTGGAGAAATACAGGGAGTTCCTCGTTGATGACCTGACTAAGGTTGGTCTCGCTGTCGGCAATGAACCCTCTTACCTGGAGCAATATCCTCCGTGCCTGGGCGGTATGGGACAAGGCGAATCCCTTGAACAATCGCTCAAGGTCCGGGCGTTGATCTTTTGCCGCCCTTACGGCATATGCCTCCATTCTGGCGGCTTCTTTGGACAAGGTTGCATAAAGGGTGAGGAGTTGATCTTCCATGGTGACGGGTGTTGTCGGGTGTCTGTTTCCTCTGCGGTGTGGCTGACGCCGATGTTTTGCCGGACAATTCCTGTGACCGAATAGAGGAGCGTATTTACGATGTATTGGCGAGTGAAGAACAGAAAAAAAACAGATAACTCGCCAAGCACCAGGTGTGTGCTACAATAGGAGTAGAGGTTCAGAGATGACAGCTTCCGAGACTCGATGCATCATCGGTAAACTGTCCTACATTCAACGCAATATACAGGGAGGAGTGTTTACCAGTCAACCTGGAAACACGAAAGTGGATTATGCGTGAAGCAATGTTTTATACCCAGGAAAAGGAGAAGGCCGTCACCTGTTCCCTCTGTTGCCACCGTTGCACTATCAAACCGGGGCGGCGCGGCATTTGCGGGGTACGCGAAAACCGGGATGGAGTGCTCTATACGCTTGTCTATGGTCAATTGGTTGCTGAGCATATTGATCCTATCGAAAAAAAACCGCTTTTTCATTTTTTACCCGGCAGCCGCAGCTATTCGATTTCCACGGTCGGCTGTAATTTTCGCTGCCTTCATTGCCAGAACTTTGAAATTTCACAATATCCCCATCTCCATCAGCAGGCCATTGCCGGTCGCCCGACCAGTCCTGAGGAGGTGGTACGTGAGGCTGAACAACAGGGATGCGCGAGTATCAGCTATACCTATGTGGAACCAACCGTCTTTTATGAATTCAGTAGGGACTGTGCGCAGCTGGCGCATTCCAGGGGACTGAAAAATGTGTATGTGAGCAATGGGTACATGACGCCGGAGGTGGTCAGAGATATCGCTCCATTGCTCGATGGTATCAATATCGACGTCAAATCATTTACAGAGAACTTTTACAGGAAAGTCTGCAAAGCGAGCCTGCAGCCGGTCCTGGACAATGTGCACCGCTTTTATGATCTTGGAGTGTGGGTGGAGGTGACGACCCTTATCATTCCCGGCCTGAATGACAGTGAAGAAGAGCTGCAGGGCATAGCTGCATTCATCGCTGCGATCGATACCTCACTCCCCTGGCATGTGAGTGCGTTTTATCCCACCTACAAGATGACCGACCGGCCACCGACACCTCCCGAGCTGTTGCACAAGGCCTGTCGAATCGGCAAGGATGCAGGATTACACCATGTGTACCAGGGGAATATACCGGGAGAAGGGGAGAGTACTTTCTGTCCCCATTGCGGTGCACTGGTGATCGGGCGCCATGGATATACCCTTGAGCAGCAGGCTATGGCCGAAGGCAAATGTATGGCTTGCCACAGGCAAATCAGCGGAGTTTGGAGGTAAATGGCTGCAATTGCATAAGAAAATTTATTATTTGCTTGACTTTTCCCAGGACGTGCATTTTATTGGCCTCATTGTATGTATTGGCAGAGTTGTATAGTGACACGTAATTATAGATAAAATAAAAAATCCCTGGGGAATGTCAGCACAATCAACGCAGCAGACCGAAACCAGCAGACGTCAGTTCATCAAAAACAGTGCCCGGCTAGGGGTAATGCTTGCTGTTTGCAATAGCCCCATCACCGCAGCAGCCGCACGGCTTGAACCGCGTCGACTCTCTTTTTACCATACGCATACCCGGCAGGATCTCAAGGTGACCTATTTCCGTGACGGTATGTATGATCCTGCCGCCCTCTACCGAATTGACCATTTTCTTCGCGATTTTCGTACCGGTGAAGTGCATGCGATTGACCGGGAGTTGTTGGATGTGCTGTGGAATATTCAGCAGGATATGGGGCAGGACGGGACGTTTGAGGTGATATCCGGTTACCGTTCACCGCTGACCAACAAGCAGTTGCGCAAAAACAGCTCCGGCGTAGCCAAACGGAGCTTGCATATGGAGGGCCGGGCAATTGATGTTCGTTTTTCCAACGCGCCGACCCGTTACATCCAGCAGTGTGCTATTGCCATGGAATGCGGTGGCGTAGGCTATTACCCCAAGTCCAATTTTGTTCATCTCGATACCGGGCGCTTCCGCACCTGGTAACCTCTCTTCTTTCCCGCAGGAGTGCGGCAAGCCATCTTGCAGAGAGAATTCTATTTCTTTTCATAATCTTCCCGTTACAGTCGAAGACTGAGCACTGTTGGCTGTCGGTCCAGGATGTATTTAACCCCTGGACGAGATTTGGCGGGCAGGCGTAAGGGCTATGCAGAGCACGAAGTTCCCGTCTGCGCCAACCAGGCCGGAAGCGAAACTTCATCAAACGATCATTGATCGTTTCCTCTCCAGCCAACCACCGTGATAAACACTGCTATCAAGCGATCTTTTCTCCCATGATCCAGGCTCATATGGTATTGGCGGCCGGCAAAACAGGGGGCAACGTCGGGGCGGTTGACGGGGCATGCCTTGATCAAGGATTACGAGTGGGAAAGCCTCGATTTGCCGGGAGAATATGCTTATAATAAAATAAATTTATTTGATTTCCGCTGGTTGGATGTCAACGTACCTGCACGAAATCATAGCCTACTGTGTCGCTAGACCCTCAGGAGCGTCTATGGAGAACGAGGAAACACGGCAACAGGTAATTTCCGAGATCAGTAAGCTGGTGGAGGAACTGCACCCGGAACTTCATGAACAGCCCGTTGTGACCATGGACAGCCGGCTTGATAAAGAGTTGGGCCTCGACAGTATAAGCCGGATGGAACTGCTGGTGCGGCTGGAAAAAAAACTGCAGCTGCATGTCGCCGATACGGTGATGACCACTGCAGAGACACCACGGGATATCCTGCGGGCTTTGGAGAGTGCCGGTGCCAGGCGGGAAACTGTTCAAGGGCAGCAGCGGTCTTTTATGCCTGAGTCCGCACAGGAAAGAAGGGCATATGGTGCAGCCCGAACCATTAACGAGGTAATTGCTCACCACGCAGAGGCCCTCGGCGATACGGTGCACATCTGCCTGGAAGACTTCAGCGGCGAACCATCTTTTCTCAGCTTTGACGAGCTGTATGCCGGGGCCGTGGAAATGGCGGCCGGGTTGCAGCAGTATACGTTGGAACCAGGAGACACTGTCGCCCTGATGCTGCCAACAAGCATGGACTATTTTCGGAGTTTTCTGGCCATCCTGTTGGCTGGATGCGTGCCGGTTCCACTCTATCCGCCAACCCGGCCCTCACAGATTGAAGAGCATTTACGACGGCATACGCGCATCCTGGCCAATGCCCAGGCAAAAATATTGATAACCCTGCAGGAGGTCCGTCCGGTAAGTCGGCTGCTGCAGACGCAACTCACCACCCTGCACACGGTTGTGATTCCCGATGAACTCAAGGGAAGGGGGCGGTCCTTTGTCCCCATTCCCTGCCATGCCCGAGACACGGCATTTCTTCAGTATACCTCAGGGAGCACCGGTGATCCCAAAGGCGTCATTCTCAGCCACGCGAACCTGCTGGCCAATATCCGGGCCATGGGAAAGGTAACCGAGGCCGGTCCGGAGGATGTGTTTGTTTCCTGGTTGCCGCTGTATCACGATATGGGCCTTATCGGCGCCTGGCTGGGAAGCCTGTATTACGGCTGCAGGTTGGTGGTGATGTCACCGCTTGCCTTTCTTGCGCGGCCGGAACGGTGGCTATGGGCCATCCACCGGCATCGGGGAACCCTTTCCGCCTCTCCCAATTTCGGCTATGAGCTTTGTTGCCGCCGTGTCGAGGAGTCAGCGGTGAAGGGGCTTGATCTTCGTTCGTGGCGACTGGCCTTTAACGGTGCCGAACCGATAAGCAGCCATACCATGTTTTCTTTCATTGAGCGATATACTCCCTACGGTTTCCGCCGGGAGGCGTATGCCCCGGTCTATGGCCTTGCGGAGTCGTCTGTGGGGCTGGCCTTTCCCCCGATCAACAGAGGACCGGTGGTTGACTACATTGACAGAGACCTTTTCCTGCGTGCAGGCGAGGCCTCCCCGGTTGAGCAGCAGGAGGGGGCGCTGGAGTTTGTTGCCTGTGGCCGCCCCTTGCCCGGACACCAGATTCGCATTGTCGACACCGATGGACGGGAATTGCCGGAACGGCATCAGGGACGTCTCCACTTTAAGGGTCCGTCAACCACCAGCGGATATCTGCGCAGCCCGGAACAGACGCGGCGTCTCTTTGTCGACGGTTGGCTTGACTCCGGTGATTTGGCCTATGTTGCCGATGGTGATGTGTATATCACCAGCAGGGTCAAGGATATCATCATTCGAGGCGGAAGGAATGTCTATCCCCATGAATATGAAGAAGCTGTCGGTGATGTCGATGGCATTCGCAAGGGATGCGTAGCGGTCTTTGGCAGCCATGATCAAAGAGACGGCACGGAGAGGGTGGTGGTCGTGGCAGAATCCCGGGTAACGGAGGAGAAGCGTAAGCAAGCTCTGAGTGAACGCATCACTGCCATAGGCGTGGATCTGCTGAGTATGCCGCCGGATGATATCGTGATCGCACCTCCGGGGACGGTGCTCAAGACCTCCAGCGGCAAGGTGCGTCGTTCTGCGACCCGCGAGATCTATGAAAAAGGATTGATCGGCAGGCAGGCGCGGGCAGTGTGGCTCCAGTTAGTGCGCATGTGGTTTCGAGGGACGCCGGCGTTTGCCAGGCGTTTTTTACAGCGGGTTGGAAACCACAGCTATGCCGTGTATTGCTGGGTAGCGGGAGTCCTTACCGCTTTGATCGTCGGCGGGCTGATGCGCGTGGTCCCGGGGAAAAACGCCTGCTGGCGCATTGCCCATCATGGTGCTCGTATGCTGGCGCTGGCGACCGGGACCCGAATTCTCGTGGAGGGACAAGAATACATTGACGAGAGTGAACATATTGTCTGTGTCGCCAATCATATGAGCTATCTGGATGCCCTGGTCCTGACGGCAGTCATGCCGTTTCCATGCAGCTATGTTGCTAAGGCTGAACTGGCCAACAGGTGGATGCGCGGTCCTCTTGAGCGGCTGGAAACGATTTTTGTCGAACGGTTTGACGCCGAGCAGGGAAAAGAAGACAGTCGACGTATAACCCGATTGGTTGCCGGGGGAAAACGGGTTCTGTTTTTTGCCGAGGGAACCTTGCAGCGAATGCCAGGGCTACTGCCTTTTCAGATGGGAGCCTTTACCGCAGCGGTGGAGAATGGCGTCGGCATTGTACCGATAACGATCAAGGGAACCCGCAGCAAGTTGCGGGCCGAGTCCTGGTTTCCCCGTAGGGGCCCTGTTCGGGTTATTTTTTCGAAAAAAATAATGCCGGAAGGAACAGAATGGCAGGCCGCACTCGGCCTGCGTACCCGCGTACGTGAAACCATCCTGAGGCAGGTGGGGGAACCGGACCTTGCCGGTGAGTACAGTTCTTTGGGCCAGCTGGGGCTGGGGCCGAACCCGGCCAAGGAAAAAAGCGGTGCCACGTCCGCTGACCAATAACGCCCTGGTTTCTCTTACTCCACATCTGAGCCGGGCGGATAGCCGAGATCCGCCAGGCTCACCTTGCCCCGCTTGCCCTGAAGAGCCTGTTCCATGAGATCAAGGCACAGTTCCAATGCAGGTCCGGAATGAAACAGGATCGGGGGCAGTTCGCCGAAACGTTGGCTGTATTCGCGAACAACCCGTGAATAACGATCTTCTGCCTGTGTGTCTGTCATAGTGCCTCTCGTCTGTTATTGTTATGCCTCGACTATGCGCATCTCGTAGGTAATGTCCATGGCTCGCTTATACATCGCGCTGACCCCGCAGTATTTATCCTGTGAGAGGTCGATGGCCCGTTGCAGCTTTTTGGGTTCCAGGTCTCTGCCGGTAAAGGTATAGCACAGGTGCATGGAGGTATAGACCTTTGGATGCTCGTCACGCATAGTGCTTTCGATATCAATACGCAGATCATGGATCTCGATCTTCATTTTTTTAAGAATGGTAAGCACATCAATACCAGTACAGCCTCCAAGGGCCATGATCATCAGCGATTTAGGATTGGGAGCGCTGTTCTGTCCGCCGAATTCTTCGCGGGCGTCAACGGTAACCCGGTGGCCGTTGATGGTGGTGGAAAAGGCCATGTTGCCTTCCCATTGCACCTGCATGGTATCATTTTTCACAGGCAATGCTCCTTGGATGAGATCAGTGGGAAACAAGAACATTTTCTCACCTTAATCATTGCACTTGTACATTGCACCGGCTGGTGACAATTACTTTGCCGGAAATCATTTATTGCCAGGTGACACACTGTGTCGTTTTTTTAGCATTGACAGGCCAGGGTGAATAGCATATATCAGACCTTATTTATCTTAAATGTCTTATTGGTTGTGATATGCGATTGACAAGAGCTGCAGAATATGCAATCAGGTGTATGGTTTACCTGGCCAAGAAGGGAAAGGGTGTGCTGACCAGCCGTCAGGAGATCGCTGAGCGGGCGGAGATACCCAGCCATTTTCTGGCAAAGATTGCCCAGGACCTTGCAAAAGCCGGCCTGATTGATATTCGGCAGGGGGCCAAAGGTGGATTTGTGCTGCTGAAAGAACCGAGCAAGGTTTCGCTGCTGGAGGTTGTCGAGGTCATGATTGGAGAAATTTACCTCAACGATTGTATCGCCAGGCCAGCAGAGTGCAGCATCAGTTACAGCTGTGCAGTCCATCGGGTATGGATGCGGGCGAGGGACCAGCTGCGTGCAACCCTCAGGGAGGTAAGCCTGGAGCAGCTCGTCAGGGAAGAATCGTGTATTGCCCCTGTTCGACGCCCAGATTCAATGGCCGGTGAAGAACCGGCGGCCAAAGCAATGCCTTTGGTGGAAACGGAACAGCAAACAGCAGGAGAATGATCATGGAACAGGTAGGAAGCTCTCCGTTTTCTCTAGCGGTGCGGATTTATCGGTTCTACCGGGACGGTTTTCGCGCGATGACAGTGGGAAAAACTTTGTGGAAGATAATCTTCATCAAGCTCTTCATCATGTTCGGGGTGTTGAAGCTTTTCTTTTTTCCTGATTTTCTGGCAACCAATTTTTCTACGGACAAGGAAAGGGCGGACCATGTACTCAACGAAATTACCCGGTCAGCCCAATTTACCAACACATTGAAGTAAAGGAGAGCAGTTATGATAGAAAACTTTGACCTGACCATGGTGAATTGGGCCAGGGCACAGTTTGCATTAACAGCCATGTACCATTGGCTGTTTGTGCCGTTGACATTGGGTATATCGTGGCTTGTTGCCTTTTATCACACCATTTATGTGCGAACAGGCAGTGAGGAATGGAAACGGTTGACCAAGTTCTGGATGAAGCTTTTTGGTATCAACTTCGCCATCGGAGTGGCCACAGGGATTATCATGGAGTTCGAGTTCGGCACCAACTGGTCCAACTATTCCTGGATGGTCGGTGATATTTTCGGGGCTCCGCTGGCCATTGAGGGGATCGTAGCCTTTTTCCTCGAGGCAACCTTTTTTGCCGTCATGTTTTTCGGTTGGAACAGAGTTTCCAAGGGGTTTCACCTGTTTTCCACCTGGATGGTCGCTGTCGGCTCCAATATGTCAGCGGTGTGGATTCTCGTAGCGAACGCGTGGATGCAGTACCCTGTTGGCCAGGCCTTTAACCCGGATACCGCACGTTTTGAAATGCAGAGTTTTGCGGATGTGGCCTTCTCCCCCTATGCGGTGTCCAAGTTCACCCATACGACCAGTTCATCCATGCTGGTAGCGGCGTTGTTCATCCTTTCCATCTCTTCCTGGTACCTTCTTCGCGGCCGCCATGTGATGATGGCCAAACGGTCTATCATTGTTGCTTCGGTTTTTGGCCTGGTCGCCTCGGTATTTGTGGTGTTCAACGGCGATGAGTCGGCGTACCAGATTGCCGAGGTACAGCCGATGAAGCTGGCAGCCTTTGAGGGACTCTGGGAGGGCGAAACCGGCGCCGGTCTTGTTGCGCTCGGGGTGGTGAATCCGGAGAAACAGGTCAACAACGACGCGGAGCCATTTACTTTTGAATTGCGCCTTCCCGGTCTGCTGTCGCTCATGGCCAACCGTTCCTTTGGTTCTTTTGTTCCCGGAATCAAGGACCTGGTGTACGGTAATCCCGAACAGGAGATAGTTGGAGCTGTACAGAAAATGGAACGGGGAAAAATTGCCATCGCCAATCTTGACGCCTATAAGCAGGCACGGAAAAGCGGCAACCAGGAGGTTGCTGAACAGCATCTGGCCACCTTTAACCAACACAAGGAGTTCCTGGGGTACGGTTTTCTCGAAAAAGCGGAAGACACGGTTCCCCCGGTTGCCCTGTCCTTTAATGCCTTTCATGTCATGGTCGGGCTTGGAACGCTGTTTCCGCTGATCTTTATCGCTTACCTCTATTTCAGCCTCAAGGGTACCCTGGAGAATAAGAAACTGCTGCTTGCAGGCGGTACGACCCTGTATATTCTTGGTTTGATTGCCTCCCAGGCGGGATGGATTGTTGCCGAGGTCGGTCGACAGCCGTGGGCGATCCAGGGGTTGCTGCCGGTGACGGTGGCCCGGACCAACCTGACTGCCGGTACTGTGCAGACTACCTTTTATATGTTTCTGATTTTATTTACCCTGTTGTTGCTGGCGGAAATCAGCATCATGGCAAAGCAGGTCAGCATCGGGCCAAAGGAGGACTAAGATGATTGGAAATCTTGATTATGCAACCCTGCAGCATCTCTGGTGGCTGCTCTGTTCGGTGGTGGGGTCGTTGTTTCTTTTTCTCAACTTTGTCCAGGGCGGTCAGAGCCTCCTGTGGCAGGTGGCAAAAACCGACACGGAAAAAGACCTGGTGATCAACTCGCTCGGGCGCAAGTGGGAGTTAACTTTTACAACCCTGGTTCTGTTTGGGGGGGCCCTTTTTGCCTCTTTTCCCAAGTTTTATTCCACCTCTTTCGGAGGGGCCTACTGGGTGTGGATCCTGATCCTGTTCACCTTTATCATCCAGGCGGTCAGTTATGAATTCCGGAGAAAACCGCGCAACATCCTGGGCAGCAAAGTGTACGAATTGTTCCTGTTCATCAACGGGTCAGTGGGTATCCTGCTTATCGGTGCAGCGGTAGGCACCTTTTTCACGGGCTCCAACTTTGTGCTCAGTGAGTATAACTTCGTCACCTGGACCCATCCTCTGCGTGGATTGGAGGCGGCCTTGAGCCTGTCGCTCGGCAGCGTGTTCAATATTGCCTTGGGGCTCTTTCTGGTATTCAATGCCCGTACCTTGGGTGCCATGTACCTGGTCAATAACATAGAACTGTCTGCGGTACCGGAAATGGAAGTCAGGCTTCGCAAGGCATGCTGGACCAATTTTACCCTTTCCCTGCCTTTCTGCCTCTATGTGGTGGTCTCTCTGCTGCTGATGAAGGGCTATGGTGTTGTGGATGATCAGGGCACTGTTGCTCACGTACCCTTTAAGTACTTTCAAAACCTGATCGCCAACCCATGGCTGCTGGGGTTGCTGCTCGGCGGCCTGGTGCTGGTGATCATGGGAGCCCTGCGAACAGCAAAAACAACGAGTACGATCGGCATCTGGTTCGGCGGGCTGGGAACTGTCCTGGTAGGTCTGGCAGTCCTGATGCTGCCGGCTTACAATAATACCTCTTTTTATCCGTCCAAGGTTGACCTGCAGTCCAGTCTGACCATCTATAATGCCTCGTCCAGTCCTTTTACCTTGAAGGTGATGACCTATGTCGCAATGACCATACCCTTTGTGCTGGCGTATATCATCTATGTTTGGTGGGCAATGGACAGGGGAAAAATGAAAATCGAAGACACCGGCGACAGCGCTGCCTACTAAATAGAGGAGAAGATAAGTATGAATACCTTTTTACTGCTTACATGGGTGGCGGTCATTGCTGCTTCCTATATCATTGCCGTACGACTGTTGAAAAAGATGCAGCTGTTCTGATCTCTTCAATATCCTTTCCCTGGTTCTCCGCAGCCGCTCAGGATGGTCTTTCCTGAGCGGCTGTTTTTGTGGAAGGAGAAAAACCCTTCCCCTGAACGCATGTCAGCGGCAGCGGAGAAAGGCGACCTGCATCATCAGGGGCGGTGCAAAGGTGACGGACGCATTGCCCCATTCCTTCAGGCCGATGTTGACCCAGTCTCCCTGGTCTTCCCATTCATCATAGCCAAATTTCCATCCGCACCAGCTTTCCGCGCAGAGATACTCCTTCTCCGGACCGAAGTAGATAACGCCAAACCCTTCATCGTCTTCCATCTCCCTGGTCTGGCCGATAAGGACAAGGTCAGCTCCTTTGGCGGCTGCTTCACCAAAAACCAGACGCTGGATTTCCGCACCATTGCTGGTTGCCGGCAGCGTCATCAGGGTTTCGGCAAATACTCTGCAGGGACGAGGGACCTGGGTGTATTGAAAGACGGTGGCAATTTTTTGGGTGGGTGGATAGACCTTGCCGGTAAAGACGGTACGGTCTTTTCCCCCGCAGGCTGAAAGCAGCAGCACCAAGGCTGCACAGAGAAAGAGAGAAGTTTTTCTGTTCATATTTTTGCTCCGATGCTATTGGTTTTTACTGCAATTTGGTCGGCAAAGGGCTAGATTCTTTGCCTTCACAGAATACACAGCCGCTGGTGTTCCGTATATTAATCGTGAAACCAACGGATTGCCACAGGGAACTGTGGCCCCGCGAAAAGGACCGTTTACCTGCCATGCCTCGATCAGAGAAAAACAACAGTTCCTCCTTTGCAGATCTTCTGCTCCTCCTCGTCGCTCTGATCTGGGGTTTCGGCTTTGTCGCTCAGCGGGCGGGAATGGACCATGTCGGTCCCTATACGTTCAACGGTCTCCGGTTTTTGCTTGGCGGTTGCTGTCTGATTCCGCTGGCATTGCGCAGAAGCAGGCAGGCTGATCTTCGTCAACAGCACCTTTCCCCCATGGTTGCCGGTGGGATTGCCGGCGTGTTTTTGTTTGCCGGCGCCACCCTGCAGCAGGTGGGGCTGCAATATACCACTGCAGGCAAGGCCGGGTTTATTACCGGGCTATATGTGGTCTTTGTTCCCATCATCGGCCTGTTGTTCAGGCAACGCACCACTCTCGGCACCTGGATTGGAGCACTGCTGGCTGTAGCCGGTCTCTATTTGCTCAGCATTCAGGGAACGATGCATATCGCCTTGGGCGACCTGCTGGAGACCATCGGTGCCGTTTTCTGGGCCTGTCATGTGCTGGTGCTGGGCTACCTGTCGCCGAAAACATCACCGGTGAAGCTGGCCATGGTCCAGTTTTTTCTTTGCGGTCTGCTCAGTCTCGGGGTGGCAGCGGTACTGGAGACAATTTCCGTGGCTGCCATTGTCCAGGCAGCGGTGCCGATTTTTTATGGCGGGGTTGTTTCCGTTGGTGCGGGATATACCCTGCAGGTGGTTGTCCAACGCAAAGCACACCCGGCCAATGCCGCGATCATCCTGAGTCTGGAATCCCCCTTTGCCGCCTTGGGAGGGTGGCTGTTGCTCAACGAATACCTCTCGGGTCGTGGAATGGCTGGATGCGGACTGATGCTGGCAGGCATGCTCATTTCGCAGTTGTGGTCCCATTACTTCGGAAACACTGCTGGGCAGCCGCGCCCCCAATCCTCCCCCGACACACCCTAGTCGTACGCCACTTGCCGCCAGCGCTGAACCGCTCGCGGTTATCGCTTTCAGAGAGTACTCTCCTTGCATCGGTGCTGCCGGTGGAGATCTGCGGCTATGCAGTGATCGGCGGAAATGGTATAGTGCAGGCGTATTGCGGCATCCGATAAGGGCAAAACAACCCGTACTGCCTTCAGTCGGTCTGTCGATCCGTCATAGTCACCGAATCGAGGAGGGTTGAAAGACTATGCTCATTCATCTCGCAGCATTTGTCATTGTGGTGGCAGGCATGATCGCCGCTAAAACCTTGATTATTCCCTTTCTGCTGGCAACCTTTCTCGCGATTATCTGTGCTCCTCCTCTCTACTGGCTGCGCAAGAAACATGTTCCGGTTCCTCTCTCGGTAGCCCTGGTGATGCTGGCTGTTGTAGTTGTGCAGGTCGGCCTGACAACGCTGGTGGGAACCTCGCTGGTTGAATTTACCGCAGCATTACCTGGCTACCAGGAGCGGCTGCAGGTCATAGCCAAAGCTGGTATCCTTTGGGTGGAAAGCTTTGGGATCAATATTACCGATGACATGATCATGGAGCAGTTTGATCCCGGTCGGTTAATGGGCATCGTCGGTGGCATGCTCAACAACCTGCTGTCCATGCTGAGAAATACCTTTATGATCCTGCTCACGTTTATGTTTATCATGTTTGAGGCGGTCGGGATATCTTCCAAAGTGCAGGCCATATCCGGCGGCGGACGAGGCACTCTGGAAAAATACCTCCAGATCACCCGAGGGGTTAACCGCTACCTGTTCCTGAAGTTTTTCACCAGCCTGGGAACAGGGGTGCTTGCGGCGTGCAGTCTCACGATTATCGGGGTCGATTTTGCCGTTTTATGGGGAATGGTCGCTTTTTTGCTGAATTTTGTTCCGACCATCGGCTCCATTATCGCTGCGGTACCGCCGGTCCTGCTCGCCTTGGTTCAACTTGGGGTAGGGCCTGCCATGGTGACCGTGGCTGTCTATCTGGTGATTAATGTTGGCGTAGGCAACCTGCTGGAACCTCGAATCATGGGTAAAGGAGTAGGGCTGTCTACCCTGGTGATCTTTCTTTCCATGACTTTCTGGGGGTGGGTACTCGGGCCGGTGGGGATGCTCCTCTCGGTACCGTTGACCATGGCCCTGAAGATAGCCTTGGCCGCCAATGATGCCACCAGGGGATTGGCGCTCCTGCTCGGAACAAACAGTGAGGCTGCCGCTGCCCTTGCTGCTTTACCTCCCGATGAAAGTGCATAAAGTTGAGAGAAGAACAGCTGCTTTTAGTCCTGTCTGCAGGGAAGGTCTGTTATGAAAAAGCTCGATCTGGAAAAAACGCGTGAGTTCAGTCCACTGGGAATGAAATCTGTTCTGCTCCATGATTCGGAACATTTCAAGATTCTTAACTTGAACCTTAATGCCGGAGCGCTGTTCCCTCTTCATTCCCATGAGCTGGATGGTCAACTCAGCATCCTGGTTATTGAAGGGGAAGGCGAGTTTCTGACTGACGGTGATGTGACCATGCCGGCAAGGTCTGGAAATATGCTTATTTCAGACATCAGGGAGCCACACGGGGTGCAGGCAAAAACCGATATGCGGCTGGTTGTAACCATTGTCCCACCCATTTGAGCAGTTTTTCAGGGGCACCATGCTCCAGTTTCTTCCATGCAGGACATACTTCAGAAAATCTTTGCCCCCTGAAACCATCCTTGTATAGTAGAGCCGTTGAATTTTTCTCCGTCTTTTTTCCAATTCGTGCGGGCCGGACTGCCAAGTCGGCTCCCATCCTGTGGAGAGGGCGGTAGATATTTTTCCGCCCGCTACCGAGAACGCATCCACGTGGACCGGTGGGGTACAATTCCCAGTGTAAGGAGCCGTCATGCAGAAAATAAAGCAACTTTTTGTCTTCCTTTTCCTCTCTCTTTTTCTCGTCTGTACCTGTTTGCTACCGGCGGCCCAGGCGCAGGTTATCAGCACCCACAGCTACCTGGCAACCGCTGATGCTCCTGGGGATCAGGTCCGCCTGGAGTCATTGCTCGATCAGGAAAGCGTCCGAGCACAGCTGATCGATATGGGGGTTGATCCATCTGCGGTGGAAGCACGTTTGGCACATCTAACCCCGGAAGAACAATTGCAGCTGCAGCAACGTCTTGCCGAGTTGCCGGCAGGTGCAGGGGCTTTGGAGATAATCGGTGCGGTATTCCTGGTACTGCTTATTCTCGAACTGGTTGGAGTTACCAACATCTTCAATAAAATATGAGGAGAACAGGGGGGAGGCGCCATCTGCTCGCTGGCTTGTTGGTGCTGCTCCTTGCAGGATGTGCCGGACAGTATCAGAAACCGCAGGAGCCGCTGGTTGGAACACCGGTGGAGTTGACCACGGTACCTTTTTTCCCCCAGAAAAAATATCAATGCGGGCCCGCTGCTCTGGCTACGCTGCTTGCGGCTGCCGGTGTGAGGACTTCACCCGATGAGCTTGCTTCCCGGGTATTTCTGCCGGGCCGGCGTGGCAGTCTCCAGTCGGAACTCATAGCCGTCGTCAGAGGGTATGATCGAGTACCCGTTGTAGTCGAACCGAAGGTGCCAACACTGATCAATGCCTTGCAGGCAGGGAGACCGGTATTGGTGCTGCAGGACTTGGGGCTGGCTGGATTTGCACAATACCATTATGCGGTGGTCGTCGGTGCCGGCCCGGACTCATTCATCCTTCGGTCTGGAACAAGTGCCAGACTGGTAATGGAGAGAGAAAGGTTTGTCCACGCCTGGGAGCGGGCAGGGTCCTGGGGAGTGGTGGCCCTTCTTCCAGGTGAGTTCCCCCCGGGCATGGACAGGGAGGTTTATCTGCGCGCTGCTGCCGATCTGGAGGCTGCCGGCAGGTGGGAGGCTGCGGCCACCTGTTATCAGGCCCTCATAAACCAATGGCCGGCCTATATCGATGCCCTCTTCGGACTGGGTACCGTCCGTCTGCTTCAGAAGGAGTATCAGGCCGCTATTCCGCTGCTCCGCCAGGTACTGATCCTGGAGCGGGATCACTCTGCAGCGGTCAACAACCTGGCCGAGGCGCTGGCTGGAGCAGGGTGTTTTGACGAGGGACTGCAAGTGCTCGATCGCTTTCTGGGCGGCCCTGCAGGAGAAGCGGTCCCTGGGTGGCGAGCAACACTGGCTGCCACGCGTGCGGAACTCCACGAGCGTGCTTCCCTATATCAGGCGAGACGGATCAGTGACGCCGCCCTTGCGTGCGACCTGGCCCGCGACAACCTCGAGTCTCCACTGCACCAATGACGTTGACGCCTTGCACCTGTGCAGAACATGCGTTGCACCGATGCAGGTGCAAGCGAACAAACGCTTCCCGAATACTACTGATTTTCCATGCACCAGGTATAGGCATTTTGAAACATACGCAGCCAGGGGGATACAGCAAGTTCACCCATCTCCGCAGGCAGCCAATGTGCCTGCCAGGGTAAGAATACCCGTTCCGGATGCGGCATCATTGCCAGGTGGCGGCCATCCGGTGAACAGAGCCCAGCAAACCCGCCCGGGGAGCCGTTGGGGTTAAAGGGGTAGACCTCTGTTGCCTGTCCTGCATCATCCACATAGACCAGCGGCACCAGTGATTCCTGCTCCACCTGGTTGCGAATGTCCTGGTCCGGGAAAAGCAGGCGTCCCTCACCATGATCCACGTGGATGCCGAAGACAAGTTCCTCCATGCCCTTGAGCATAAGAGCGGTGCTGGGCGTCACCTTGACCGTGGCCCACCGGGATTCAAACCTGCCCGAGGTGTTGTGGACAAACCGAGGCTGGGCCTCTGGGGTCAGCCCCTGAAAGGGGACCCAGCCAAGCAGTCCAAACAGCTGGCACCCGTTGCAGATGCCCAGGGTAAAGGTATCCTCGCGATCATAGAATTGCTGGAACTGGACCCTCATTCGGTCATTAAAGAGGATTGTTGCAGCCCATCCCTTGGCACTTTCCGGCACATCAGCATAGGAAAAACCGCCCACGGCAGCCAGGCCGCGGAAACCATCCAGGGTGACGCGCCCGTCCAGCAGATCCTTCATGCAGACATCCCAAGGTTCAAATCCGGCTGTGTAAAACGCAGAGGCCATCTCCCGGTCGGAGTTAGACCCTTCGTCCCTGAGGATGGCGACCTTAGGCTTATCCTGTCGCTGCAGTATGGCAGCCGGGGTCGGCTCCGGCGAAAAGGGGAGGTGATAGGTCGGTCCTGGGCGGTCATAGCAGATCGCTTTTTCCTGGTCGGCGCACTCTGGATTCACCTGAAGTCGCTCAAGCTGGTAGCTGGTCTCTTCCCACCACTGGCGAAGCAGCACCATCGCTTCTTCGAGCATCGGTTCACCGTTATAGAGGATAAATATGTTTTTCTCCGCAGTGGTTTTCCCCAGCACTTTCGCCGAAACGCCGTGCTGTTCAAAGAGCTTCAGGAGCTGGTCAAGCGATTCTTCACGGCATTCCACCACGGCGCCCAGCTCCTCGTTAAACAGGGCCTCCAGGGCTGAACTGCTGCCGGTGATATCCAGCTGCAGTCCGCAGTTACCGGCAAAAGCCATCTCCAACACGGTGGTGATCAGGCCGCCGTCACTGCGATCATGACCAGCGAGGAGGAGATCACCGGCAAGAGCCTCCTGGATGGCAAGAAATCCGTTTTTCACCAGTGCCGGATTGTCCATATCCGGGGCATCATTGCCCAGAATGCCCAAAACCTGTGCCAGCGAACTACCGCCGAGACGTTGATTGTCGCCGGAAAGATCAATCAGAAGGAGCGTGCTCCCCGGTTCTTTGATATCCGGGGTAACCACTCTTCGGATGTCGCTCATGGCTGCGTAGGCGGAGATAACCAGTTCTCTGGGGGATTTGACGATTTCATCGCCTACCATGGTGGCCATGGAGAGGCTATCCTTGCCGCCGTCCACTGCCATGCCCACAGCGATCATGGCATCTGCCATGGCTTTGACCGCATCATGGAGGGCGGCTCCTTCGCCGGGCAATTTTGGCGCCCACATCCAGTTGGCCGAGCATTTGATCTGTTCCTGGTCATCGATTTGCGCCCACACCAGGTTGGTCAATGATTCACCGACCGCCATCCTGGCTCCTGCCTCGGGATCAAGCAGCATTTTGATGGGCTGTTCGCCAATGGCAGTGGCGATTCCGGTCAGGCCGAAATGGCTCTGGGCTACCACTGCCACATCACTGACCGTCAACTGCAGGGGGCCGCAGCACTGCTGCCTGGCAATAAGCCCGGTAACGGCCCGGTCGACCTTGTTGGTCAGGAAGCGTTTGGATCCCACTGACACCAATCGGAGGACCTTGTGCAGCGCTTCGCGAACGGTGAGTGTCTCGGGGAGGTCAAGGGGGCGGAAAGCTGGCTGGTGACGGGTATCGGTAAACTCTTTCTGTGGGATATTGCCCAGGAGCTCGTTGAGTTCAATGTCCACCGGGGTGGTGTTGTCCTGTGAGTCGTGAACAATGAAGCGGAGGTCGCCGGTGACCTCTCCAAGCACCTCGCACCCTACTTTTTCACGGGCGCAGATGCGTTG
This sequence comes from Desulfogranum aggregans, assembly GCF_055398265.1. Lineage (NCBI taxonomy): Bacteria > Pseudomonadati > Thermodesulfobacteriota > Desulfobulbia > Desulfobulbales > Desulfobulbaceae > Desulfogranum > Desulfogranum aggregans. Next base: position 3,557,166 of record NZ_AP042447.1, read on the forward strand.
AAAATGGTCAATGTTTTCCGGGCGGATCAGGAATCCGGTTCGCTCCTGATACTCGGCCACATAAATTTCCAGGACCGACATGGTCGGGTCACCCACATTGATTTTGCGGATGTCGACTTGGCCGCCGGAGTGCTCGACCAGCTCTTTGAGCACATTGGCCGGTCCACCTGCTCCCTGGTCATGGATGACATCGATCAGGGTGCTATCGCCCATTTCGTTGCAGGCACGGATGACCCGATTCATCTTCTGCTCCATCTCCGCATCCCCGCGCTGGACAGCATCGAAGTCAAGCTCTGAGACATTTTCTCCCTGCAGCATACTGGAGGCGGCACCGCCACCGAAGCCTACCCGGTAGGCCGGGCCGCCCACCTGGACGATCAGCATCCCCGGTTTTTCTGCCGCTTTTTCCGTCTGGCGCTCATCAATCTGGCCGATGCCGGCAGTGAACATGATCGGCTTGAGGAATCCCCAGCGCTGCCCATCGTCCAGCCGAAGGTCAAAGGAACGGGTAAATCCCTGGATCAGGGGTTCTCCGAACTTGTTGCCATAGTCGGAAGCGCCGTTACTGGCCTCTATTTCTATGTCCAGAGCAGTTGCAAGGTTGTCCGGACAGGGATAGGAATGCTCCCATTCCAGTTCGTATCCCGGAATGTGCAGGTTGGCTACGCAGTACCCTGCAGTACCGGCCATGACAAACCCGCCTTTTCCGGTCCCCTGAACGTCGCGGATCCTTCCCCCTGTTCCGGTTTCCGCGCCCGGAAAAGGTGCAACCCCGGTAGGAAAGTTATGGGTTTCGGCGGTGAGCAGCGGGTGGTACTGGACATCCACCGCGGTCATCGGAGAGGGCTCGCCAGGTGTTTGCGGATGCAGTGTCTGCAGATGATGGCCGGCAATAACACTGGAGTTGTCTTTAAAGGCGATGATACTGCCTTTAGGGTTGGCCTCCAGGGTGTCGGTGACCATGTCAAACAGGGTTTTGTCGGCAAGCTCTCCATCGATGACCTGTTTGCCGCGAAAAAAACCATGGCGCGAATGTTCCGAGTTGGCATTGTTGAGGTCCATGATTTCAACAATGGTGGGATTGCGGTCATGCTTGGTGACAAAATAGTCGTAGTAGAAATTACGGTCCCACTCATCCATGGATATGCCGGGGATTTCAAGAAGCCCATCGGGTCCCTTGCTTTTCAGGTCAATCTCGTACACCGGTTCAGGAGTTATCCCGGTCTCAAAGGTGGTTAGCGGCTCGGGGTAGAGGCATTCGGTCATCCGGTCGTGGTTGGCGTCGATAAAGGCTTGAATATCCTCTCTGTCAGGCACGATGTAGCGACGTGAGCGTTCCACCCTGGTGATGGCCTCAAGCCCCACTGCCTGGCAGATGGAGACCATGTTCGATGACCAGGCGGTGGCGAAGTTGAGCCGGGGTCCGATCTCAATCACCCGCTCGCCACCAAGGATCGGTTGCAGGGAGACGGTGTCAACCAGGAACCCGTCAGCAAGGATGAGGCGCAGTTTGTTCAGTTCCTCCTCGGTGAGCGGTCGGGTGGATTCCACATTGTAACAGTGGGCAAAGGTGGAATGTATCTGCCTATAGAGTTGTGTAACGATCGAACCCATGATCTGGTTGTCCTCTTTCAAGCACGGTGGGTGGCTTTTTGATGTGTTGGTAAGTATGGTTAGGGGAGACGAGGTCCCGCAGGATAATAATCTAAGCGGAGATGGTTTCTCTGGGGTGCGAAGAATAATTCAACCTTTATTAATGCATTGTGCGTCACGCCGTAAAGGTTTTTTTTGGTTACTGGTTGTTGTACCAATGTTTTATTGTTGCCGGCAGGTAGGGCCGGTGGCTATGTTTGACGCAGGGAACCAAGAGGTTTTGTCGCGGAATGTCTGCCTGCTGTGGGGAAAAGAGCAGCTGAGTCGCCTGGGGACAGCCCACTCTACTTGCCTGAAATGGAAAAGAGCGCATGGATGATCAGAACACGGAACTGGAGCTGGCTGCTGCCTTCATTCGCCATACCGGTACAAATATTTTTCTCACCGGCAAGGCCGGTACCGGCAAGACTACCTTCCTCAAGTCCATTCAGCAGGATTGTGCCAAACGGTTGATAGTAACCGCACCTACCGGTGTGGCGGCCATCAATGCCGGCGGGGTCACGCTCCACTCCTTCTTCCAGCTTCCCTTTGGACCCTATGTACCTGGCAGTGACAGCTACAGTCACGACAGCAGAAATCGTTTCAGTCGGGAAAAGCAAGGAATTATCCGCAGCCTGGACCTGTTGATTATCGATGAGATCAGTATGGTCAGGGCCGATATGCTGGATGCCGTTGACGTCGTCCTGCGCCGCTATCGGGACAATGACGCACCGTTTGGCGGTGTGCAATTATTGCTGATCGGCGATCTGCAGCAGCTGGCGCCGGTGGTCAAGGAGAATGAGCGTGCCATCATTGAACAGTACTACGCTTCGCCCTATTTTTTCAGCAGCAACTGCCTTGGCTCTGCCGGTCTGGTCACCATTGAACTGGAGAAAATCTATCGTCAAACCGACAGGCGTTTCATCAACCTGCTCAACAACGTTCGCGACAACAGGCTTGACCAGGAAACCTTGCAGGAATTGAACAGGCGTTACCAGCCTGAGGGGCACGGATCGGATTGCCACGGGTACGTCACCCTGTGTACGCATAATCGTCAGGCAGACAGGATCAACAATGAGCACCTGTCCGCTTTACCCAATCCGGTCCATCAATTTTCCGCTACCGTTGAAGGTGATTTCCCGGAGCATTCCTTTCCCACCGCTTCCTCCCTGGAACTCAAACTCGATGCCCAGGTCATGTTCATCAGAAACGATTCATCCCCGGAAAAGCGATTTTATAACGGGAAAATAGGCAGTATCTGCAGGATAGGGCCGGAAGAGGTGTGGATCAGGTGTCCGGATGAGGAAGATCCCATTGTGCTTGAACCCTCTACCTGGGAAAATTTCAAATACAGTCTGGATGCGGAAAAGGGAGAGATTCGAGCGGAAAAAATGGGCAGTTTCAGTCAGTACCCGTTGCGACTAGCCTGGGCGATGACCATTCATAAGAGCCAGGGACTGACCTTCGACAAAGCAATCATCGATGCCCAGGCTGCCTTTACCCATGGGCAGGTCTATGTGGCGCTGAGTCGCTGCCGCAGCCTGGAGGGGGTGATTCTCCGTTCTCCGCTCCTAGAGAAGAGTGTGCAAACTGACCCCACGGTGCTGGATTTCGTTGACCAGGTCCGCGGAACCAGGCCGGATCACCAGTTGTTGGCCGCAGAGCAACGCAGGTACCAGCAGCGGTTGCTGCTTGAGTGTTTTGATTTTCATCGCCTGCGATCACTTCTGCTCCACTACACGCGATTGCTTCAGCAGCATGCTCATCAACTGGTCATGGTAAACGGAGTGGATGCTGCCGCTATGTGCAGGGCGGTATCCGAGGAGATCTGTACCGTTGGTGAGAATTTTCAGCGGCAGTTGCATGGGCTGTTTCAGGAGGACTGTCCACCTGTCCGGGATTCGGTGGTCCTGGAAAGGCTCGGAAAGGCCTCGGTGTATTTTGAAGAAAGGTTAACAACCCTCTTATTGACCCCCCTAGAGCGTCAGCAGCTAGACACGGATAACAAGGCGATCGCCAGGCAGGTCGCCCGGCATCTGCAGCGGCTGCAGACCATGGGGCGAGAGAAACTGGCAGCTGTTATCAGTTTGCGCAACGGCTTTTCTCCGACCGATTACCTTCGCAGTATTGCCACTGTTGCAATGGACCAGGGCCAGCAACAGAAAAAAAGAGTGCGTATCTCTATACAGAAAAAGAGATAGCCCATCCGGAGTTGTTTGCACAGCTTAAGGAGTGGCGTACCCGAACCGCCAGCGAGGAGGGGCGTCCTGCCTATCAGGTGCTGCACCAGAAAACCCTGGTACAGCTTGCCGTGCATCTCCCGAGCACGATCGATAGGTTGAAGGAGGTGAAAGGGATTGGCGACAAGCTCAGCCAGCGCTATGGCGAGGAACTGGTATCGCTGATAAAAACCTATCGTAGCACCCATGGGATTGATGCGGTTCAGCTACCGGAACGTCAGGAACCGAAAAAATCAACCCAGTCACAGATGAATACCAGGGAGCAGACCCTGTTGCTTTTTGAGCAGGGGCTGACTGTCTCGGAAATCGCCGAGCAACGCTCCCTGACCAAATCCACCATTGAAGGGCATCTTGCCTTTTGGGTGGCTGAGGAAAAAATCAACCTTGATGGGCTGGTCGCGGCGGAAAAACGAAAACAGATAGAGCAGGCTTTTCAGCAGCAAGGAACCGCATCTTTTGCAGCCGTAAAACAGCGGCTCGGCAAAGATGTCAGTTATGGAGAAATTAAACTTGTCTATGCCCATATCAATGGTCAATGTGATAAGGAGACCGAAGCCGGCAAAGAGGGAGCACATGAAAGGTGATCCGGCTGGTGGATCCAGCCGTGATCAGCGGGCGCGGCAGGTCATCAACCTGGTGACTTCCGCCGGAGCAACCAGTGAAATTGGAGAGGACCATGCGTACTATTCTACACACAGGGCGACGTATCGCAGAAAGCGGGTTTGTTTTTTTGCTGCTGCTTTTGTTTCTGGCCACAGCGGCTGAGGGAAAAACAGGCGAGGTAGTGGTGCTGAGTGCCGACCTCTCCCCGGCAAAAAACGTTGAAGGTCGCTTGAAGCCCGGGCTGGACCCCATCTATTACCTGGACTATTTTAAACGTGATGTACGGCGCCTGCCCAGTGGAGAGCAGTCATCAGTCTATACCGTTTTTCACGGGGCACCTATTCTGGAGCTCAACCATAGTTTTGGCAAGGGAGAGGTGTTCGCCAGCGGCGCCAGCAGGGGGGTCGGTATCCGCATGCGGGGCTATCTCCAGTTCGACCAAAGCGGCGAATATACCGTGCAGGCACTGGCCAACGACGGGATAATTGTCCGCATAGATGGGGTGGAGGTGCTCAGCGATCCCATGCAGCACTCCGACCGACTAACCGATGCCTCACGCCTGACCATTGCCGTTCCTGGTTGGTATCCGCTTGAGATTGATTATTTTCAACGCAAAGGAACGGCGACGCTCAAGCTCTTGTGGCAGCCACCAGGTAGCGATGCACAGGTCCCGATACCTGCAGGTGCCTATGGCCATATCCCGAATCGCTAACGGTTCTGCGGTGGGTCATCACGCCGCAGACCAGTTTTTCATGAGCAATTTGACTTATCCGCCTGCCAGTTTGGCCTTGTAGCCCAACTTGGTCAGGACATCGACCAGGGTTTGGCGGTGATCGCCCTGGATTTCTATGGTGCCGTTTTTTACCGTTCCTCCGGAACCGCACCGTTGTTTGAGCTGTTTGGCCAGTTTTTTCAAGGCCGCTTCGTCCAGAGGAAGGCCGCTGACCACGCTGACGCCCGCTCCTTTCCTCCCTTTAGTCTGGCGGCTGACCCGTACCTGGCCGTCACCGCGGGGGGCAGCCTGTTGGCTGCTGCAGCAACATGCCTTTACCGGGTGGCCGCAGCCGGGACACATCCGTCCCTTGTCGGTGGAATACACCAGGCCTTGATTCTTTGTTTTTTTCATCTGTATTCGTGCGTGTTGTCCGTCTGTTTCGTCAACGGATGGTGCATAACAGTAGCAACAGGAGTGTGCTGTCTGCCTAAGCAGCTTGCGGTTTTGTTTACCTCGAAGGAGTATTACCCATGCAACTCAATACGATCCAGCAAAAAATTTTCACAAGCCTCAGCGCCGACCATGACATGACCCTTGATGAGTATGTGAAAAACCATGCACATCTTTATCTTGGACGAGCTGTAACCAGCGCAGAGGAACTGACCGAGGAGGAGGCAGATGCCTGGATCACCAAAGCCTATCTCGAGTCCCTCAACGGGTGAGGCTGGGAACAAAGAGGGACGATCATGAAAACTTCTCAGCCCAAGCAGGGAAGCGCTCCAGGTCCCTCTGATATCATTCCGGCACGGTATTCGCTGTTTGACGGCATAACCGGGTGGTTTTCGTTGCTCTTACTCGGTAAACCGGCACAAAGCGTTTCGCCGGAAATGCGTCGGCGGACCGGATTGATGGCGGGGATTGCTGTTGTTGGTGCCGGGGTCCTCATTCTTTTTGGTATCTTTGCCGGTTTACAGGGGCATTTTCTGCTGGCAGGGTTAGATATGCTGCTCGCCCTGATCTTACTGCTCAACCTGCTTGATGGGCGAGTAAGAAAGCAATACAGTTTTAATATAGAGATCAGCATATGGCTGACAGGATTCTTTTTTGTGTACCTCTACCTCATGGGTGGAGTAAATCAGACCGCATTTGTCTGGTACTATGTTTTTCCCCTGGCTTCGGTTTTTCTTCTTGGTTCGCAGAAGGGTCTCCTTGTTTCACTCAGCATGCTTCTGCCGGTGTTCGGCAACATACTTCTCGCCGGCCGGCTGCCTTATTTAGTGGACTACGGTCTGGATTTTGAACTTCGTTTCGTCTTTTCGTATCTGGTGGTGAACATTTTTGCTTTCCTGTTGGAAAACGGGGCAGAAAAGAACCGCAGCGAGATCATGCTCATCAACGAAAACCTGGAGCATGTCATTGATGCGCGAACCAGCGAACTGCTTCGTCTTAATCAGCAGTTGTCCAGACAAGTCGAACGGTACAATCAGGCGAAAAATCAGCTGATAGAAAGCGAAAAGCGCTACCGGATTATGTTTGAAAAATCCGGCAATGCCATCTTTTTTATTGATCTCCACACTGGCAGGTACCTGGATGCCAATCCTGCGGCTGAGGGACTCACCGGCTTGCCGATCGCAACCATCAAACGTTTGAGAATCAGTGACCTCACGCCTTCCGGAGCGAATAAATGTTTGCTTGGCCTCTCGAATACCAAAGAGGCGGTAGATATGCAGGAGGTGGAATTCAGTCGCCCCGATGGCAGCACCCGAACAGCCCTCCTGACCGCTGCCCCGCTGAATGAAGAGGTTGCTATGGGTATTGCCCTGGATATTTCCGAGCTGAAAGCAGCGGAAAAAGAGCGTGAAAAAATTGGCGAGCAGCTCCGGCAGAGTCAAAAAATGGAGGCAATCGGGACGCTGGCTGGCGGAATTGCTCATGATTTCAATAATATTCTTTCCGCTATCATCGGCTATACTGATCTGGTGGTGATGAAGTTGCCGCACAACCATCCGGTACAGCCGAACCTGCAGCAGGTATTGAGTGCTGCCGATCGGGCCAAACAGCTGACCCGACAGATTCTCACCTTCAGCCGAAAGACAACTGTGGGGGAGATGGAGCCGGTGCAGATCGGTGTGGTTGTTCACGAGGTGCTCGAATTGCTGCGGGCGACCATTCCACGAACTATTTCCATTACATCTTCCCTCGACCAACATCTGCTGGTCATGGGGGATTCCGGTCAGGTGCATCAACTGGTCCTGAATCTGTGCACCAACGCGGTTCAGGCCATGCAGGCCCAGGAAGGTGAGTTGCGGGTCTCGCTTGAGAGCAAAAAGCGGGAGGAGCGGAAAGGGTATCGTGGAGAAGGGAGCCGGGGAGAGCAGATGGTGGTGCTGACGGTGACGGATAATGGCTGCGGTATGCCACGGGAGGTTCAGGACAAGGTATTCGACCCCTTTTATACAACCAAGGAAATTGGTGAGGGGACCGGGATGGGACTCTCTGTGGTTCACGGTATTGCAGAGAATTTGTCAGCAGAGATAGTGATGGAAAGTGAGGTGGGCAAAGGATCTCACTTTGAAGTGTGGATTCCTGCCGCATCGCCTCTCGGCCGGCCGCCAGCAAACGACCACCCTGCTCGGCAACCTTTGCCCACTGGTGATGAACATGTTGTGTTTATTGACGATGAGCTGTTTCTGGTGGATATCGGTCGTCAGCTGCTTGAATCTCTGGGCTATCGGGTGACCGTGTTTACCGAGAGTGTGGCTGCTCTTGATTTTGTGGTCGCTGCTACTGATCCGGTGGATCTGGTGATCGCTGACAATACCATGCCTCATCTGACCGGGGTAGAGCTGACGGGAGAGATAAAAAAGGCGCATCCGGATTTACCGGTTATTCTCTGCAGCGGCAACATATCCGAGCAGGAACTTGATTGTGCCCAGCAACAGGGGCTAGCAGCATTTATGACCAAGCCGCTGTATGTCGACAAGGTAGCCCATAGCGTACGGAATGTGTTGGATGGCCGTAGCGGGGAAAAGGGCAGCGGCAGCGCACATCCACTTAACCGGGGGGAGAGTGAAAAGCCGGGTGGAAAAAGGGAGCATGGTTGGAGGTGAACAGCGGCGGGTCTCGATGGATGATCGGCGCAATATCCGGGTGTCGCTTAAACTCCCTCTCTACAAAGGCGCGCACGGCCCTTCTTTCCCATCCCCGCGGATGGGTGAAGGAGCAGTAGAGGGAGAGGTCGCCCTGGTAAAAGCTTCCATGGATGAAGCGTTGCGCGTCTTTTCCGAAGAGCGGCATATTGAAAATAGCCAGGTTGAGGAAGGTGATACTGGTATGATGCCGGACCGTAAATTCCAGGGTATCCTCTGCTTCGGCAATTGTCTCGCCGGGCGTGCCAAAGAGGAGATAGATGTAGGTGGCGATATTGGCCTGCTCGAGTGAGCGCAGCGCACTGGAGACCATGTCCAGCTCTATCCCCTTGTGCATGGTGTTGAGCACCTGCTGATTACCCGATTCAATCCCCAGTTTGAGCATGACGCAGCCAGCGTCGCGAAGTCGTTTGCAGTAGTCCCGGCTGGTGAGTTGGGGAGAGACCCGTGCAAACCCATACCAGGGGACCTGCGGCGGGTGGGCTATCAGCGCATCCATCAATGCCGGTGAGAGGGCATTGTCGAGAAAATGAACAAGCACAGGAGCGTATTGCTTCCGGAGATGCTGCAGGTCTGCCCGAACGGTGGCAGGCGTTGTGGTGTGGTAAGGGTTGCCTTCGGCCACTTCCGGGCAAAAAGAGCACTTGTTCCAGTAGCAGCCGCTGGAGGCCGCGTAGGGGATAACGATTCCAGGGGAGAGATAGCGCGCCAGGGGCAGATCCGAGTAATCAGGAGGAGCTGGCGCAGGTGGGTGGCAGCCCTTGCCAAGCAGACGCAGCAATGGTTCCTCTCCCGGACCTGCGATCCAGTGGTCAACTAAGCCGGCAAAGGGGTTGTGCCAGCTCGGTTGGCGCAGCCACGAGGTGACCAGACCGCCTCCCAGGATGATCTCGACTTCAGGGAAACATTCACGCAGGAAGCCGATCATGGCAAAGGTGGTTACTGCCTGGCTCAGGTACGTGAGGGAAAACCCGACACAGGTGAAGTCGCGGGCCGTAAAGAGCTGCTGCAGGCGCTGCTTAAAATAGGGGTAATAGATGTTTTCCCGGTAGTTGGCTGCTGCCTGCCTGAGATCACTGCTGCGAAGAGGCGAACAACGGTTGTCCTGGTAATTGACCAGACTGAGGGAGAGGGAACTGCGGGGAGCGGATTGCTCGACCACCCGGTTGAGGTCCCTGACTACGCGCTGGTAGCGATCCTGGTTGGTGAAAAGGGAGATCGTTTGCAGACTCTTCAGATTCTGCTGCAGGTTACGCTCAGCCCGTACGGACCAGGTGTCGTCGGGCGTACGCTGGCGCTCGACGAGAGAGGCGAGCCCCTCAATATTGGCATCCAGCAGGGTACAGGGCTGTCCGTGGACTTTGAGCATGCCTGCCAACCGGGCAATGCCGGCCGGCGGTTCCCCAGGTTTGGCAACAGGCGGGTAGATGAGCAGCATGATCTATCGAAGGCGACAGGTAAAAGGGTGGCGCAAGGGTGGATGTGGGCTATGCGGCCGGCAACAGAAGCCGGTCTTTCGGTCAGGCCGGTGGACGGTCCAGGCCTTCCACCGGAAATCCCTGCTCATGCCACGCATCGACGCCGTCGGGATAGCGAAAAACGGTTGTATAGCCAAGTCGGGCAGCCACCCGGGCTGCAAACACGCTTCGTACTCACGAAGGTCCGTCTCAGTAAAAGGCGAGCGGCCTGGTCGGATCAGGCCCCAGCAGTCGCCGCAAGCTTCTCCTTTTCCATACCCTGGCCCAGAAGGTCGGCTGGAACGGAAAGGATGCCGCACCCCTGATGTGTCGCTGTGCATACTTCCCCGCGTCGCGCAGGTCAACAATCAGCAGGTGTCGATTCTCCTGACAGAGCTGGCGGAGGGCATCGGTGGTAATATTGCTGTAGGCTTCGCTCATCTACGATTCTCCGACTATACCGATTCCCGCGTTGTGTGAAAAACGATATCGGGAAAGAGTTCCATGGTGTGGGACAGGCGCCACATGCCGTCAGCCAGGTAGGAGAGATGCCCTTCCGCATCAAACGCCAGGTTGGCCTGATTCTTTTTTTCGAATTCGCGCAACTGCTGCTGGTTTTCACTGCTGACCCAGCGCGCAAGCGAGAAGCTCATCGGCTCATATTCCGCGTCCACCCCATATTCGGCCTTGAGCCGGGTCATGGTGACTTCAAACTGCAGTACGCCGACCGCGCCCAGAATATATTCGTTTCCGATCAGGGGGCGAAAAAGCTGGACAGCTCCTTCCTCAGCCATCTGTATCAACCCTTTTTGCAGCTGTTTCATTTTGAGCGGGTTGCGCAGGATAACGCGACGGAAATGTTCAGGGGCAAAGTTGGGGATTCCGGTGAACTTGAGTTCTTCCTTATCGCTAAAGGTATCACCGATTTTGATGGTGCCGTGATTATGGATACCAATAATGTCGCCGGGGTAGGCTTCTTCAACGTTTTCCCGGTTTTGGGCCATGAACACGGTGGCATTGCTCAGGCTGATCTCCTTGCCCAGGCGGTGGTGTCGAACGCGCATCCCCCGGGTAAATTTACCTGAACAGATACGAAAAAAAGCGATGCGGTCACGGTGGGCAGGGTCCATGTTGGCCTGGATTTTAAAGGTAAAACCGGAAAAGGCCGGTTCTTGCGGGTGGACCTGCCGACTGACCGTCTCCCGCGGACCGGGCGGCGGAGACAGCTCGACAAAGGCGTCCAGAAGTTCTCGTACGCCGAAATTGTTGATCGCACTGCCGAAAAAAACCGGCGTCTGGCTTGCCTTCAGGTACTCCTCGTACTCGAATGGGTTCGCCGCGCCTTCCAGCAGTTCTATATCTTCGCGAAGTTTGTCGGCATCAAAGCCGAGCAGTTCATCAAGGGTGGAGTCATTGATATCATCAATCACCACATTGGCTTGAGGACGGGTCTCCTGGCTGGGGGTAAACAGGTTGAGCTGTTTTCGGTAGAGATTGTAAACCCCTTTGAATCCTTTACCCATACCGATGGGCCATGAAAGCGGTGTACACTCGATCTGCAGTTTTTCCTCGATATCAGAGAGAATATCCAATGGGTCAAGGCCATCGCGGTCCAGTTTGTTGATGAAAGTGATGATCGGGGTATTGCGCATCCGGCAGACTTCCATCAACTTGGTGGTCTGGGTTTCAACACCTTTGGCACTGTCGATCACCATCAGCGCGCTGTCAACCGCAGTGAGTACCCGGTAGGTGTCTTCGGAGAAATCCTGGTGACCGGGGGTGTCGAGCAGGTTGATCTCGTAGTCGCGATAGTTGAATTTCATGACCGAGGTGGTCACGGAGATGCCGCGGTCCTTTTCAATTGCCATCCAGTCGCTGAGCGCATGGTTGGAGGTTTTTCGCGATTTAACGGCTCCAGCCATTTGAATGGCACCGCCAAAGAGCAACAATTTTTCGGTCAGGGTCGTCTTCCCCGCATCCGGGTGGCTGATGATGCCAAAGGTCCTGCGTTTGTTTATTTCTTCGATATTCGTACTGCTCACGTTACACTTGTCTGTTGAGAGAATGGATATGGAGTGGGCTTACCGGTCCCGGCATGGTGGAAAAGGGACAGCATTTCAAAAAAAAAGATGGGCCGACAGCGACCCATCAGTGGTAAGTAATTACCCTATATTGCGTTTTTTGTCCAACTTTCTTGTTAGGGAAGCACTAACTTTTGCGATGCTGGTCGAACCCGATTGGTCGGGTCAGCCCCAGCGAGGGTGGTTTGTCAGATTTTTTCTATAACTTTATGAAATAATTATAAAATTATGTAAAGGGGGAGGGGTATGGACGATGGGCGATACTTTCTGCACGGACTTGATTCATCAAGCCAGGGCACCAAGGGGCGGTGGTTTGGCGAGCGTTTTCCGGAAATGATCATCCCCGACTTCACGGGGACACTGGAGCAGCGGCTGCAGCAACTGGAACAGATCTGTGGTGATTCGAAAAGTATGCTTTTTGTCGGTTCCAGTTTTGGCGGGCTCATGGCAACGCTGTTTGCCCAACGGTATCCCCTTGCCTGTTCACGCCTCATTCTGCTGGCACCGGCGCTAAATTTCGAGGGCTATACCCCGCCTGCCGAACGTCTGACGGTACCGACAATGGTAGTTATCGGAAAAGATGATACCGTGACCCCGCCCGACCTGGTGGTGCCGCTGGCAGAGCAGACCTTCGCCCACCTGGATATCTCAGTGGTGGATGATGACCATATGCTGCATGGGGTCTTTACGAAAATGGATTGGACCCGCCTGTTGATGGAAACCTGATGTTGTCCCTTAGCGCATGGAATCCATTGAGGTTTAGTCGGGGCAACCCCTTGGGCTGGCGTTGCTGGACCATTTTTCTGGGGATGGTCATCGCCTGCGGAATCGGTTGGGATGGTGCATGTGCCGCCGAGGAAAACGGGGGCGGCATGGTTGCCGAAGTGATCGTGCTCAGCAACCGATCAGCTGGGTCAGTGGTGGAAACAGTGCGCCCCCTGCTTTCGCCCTCCGGCAGTGTACATGCGGACAGGGCGAGGAATGGGCTGATAGTATACGATGTACCGCCGGTCATTGCTCGGGTACGAGCGCTTATCACTGCAGTGGACACGGCAGCGGTCCAGCTCATGGTGCAATTGCGTGCTCGTCCGCTGGCCGGAGCAGGGAAAAAATTATCAACGCGCACCGGGGGCGAAGCAGGTCGTCGACTGGCAACAGAGGGCGCGGGGCACTCGCAACAGATGATGCTTCGTCTCAGCTCGGGAGCAACGGGGTATCTCAGGAGCGATATCCAACAGCGATTCGATGGGTACTGGATATCCCTTTGTCGCCACTATGGTCTCAGCTACAGGCATGTTGTCCACAATGAGGTAATAACCAGCGGGTTTGCAGTTACCGCCATTGCCGCAGGTGAACGGGTCGAACTGGAGCTTATACCGGTGGTTTTTTCCGAAAATACCCGCGAAACCCTTCAGTTTACCCAGGTTGCTACCAGGATATCGGTCCCGATCAACAGATGGGTTCCGGTGGCCGGGACCGGTGAGCCTTTCTCAGCCGTGCTTGGTGTAAGGTCCGGTGGGGGGGAAAACATCAACCCGACCGCAACGGTGATCGAGGTGTATGTGTCACTGGAATGACCGATGCCGTCAGCTGAGGCAGACGCTACTGCAGCGCCTGGGGTGATTCAGTTGTTGCGTAGCAACTCCAGCTGAATATCAATGGCCACGGTTTTGCCCACCAGGCCCATGTCGGCAAATTTGCCGTTGCCGACATGAAAGCTGAGGCGATCAATGGCCAGTTCACCGGCAAAGCCCGCAACCTGGGTCCCCTTTTGTGCAGGGTGCTCGGTGATACCGAGCAGGGTGAGCGGCAGGGTCACTTCCTGGGTCACATCCTTGATGGTCAGCGTGCCGATAACCTGATAGAGGTTTTCATCCGTCTTGGTAATCTCAGTGCTGCGGAAGGTGATCAGCGGATAGGTGCCTTCATCAAAAAAATCTGCCGAGAGCAGGTGCTTGTCCCTTTTCGGGATATCGGTGAAGATGGATTTCACCTCCACTTCGAATCCGATTCGACTCCCTTCCAGGTCTGCCGGGTCAAAAAGGATTTCCCCCTTATACTCCCGAAAATGGCCTTTCACCTGGGAAAAAATATGTTGGACCGAAAAGTAGAGCCCGGAGTGATCGTGGTCTACCTCCCATTTAGGAGGGGCCGCCAGGAGGAGAGAGCTGGAAGCAAGCAGCAGGAAGGGGACGAGCAGTAAGTATCGCAGTCGGGTAAACATAGTAGCCTCCACTGGTTGATGGCTCACGAGACAAGAGCAGAGCACCCTTGGTTGTTCAAGACCTTATCCCATATAGTAGGAATGATGCCCATAAATACAAGGCAGGAGCTGGATTCAGAAAGCAAAGGCTTCGGAGTGGATATTATTTATGGGATATCCCAAATGGATCAGGAGGGGGCGAAGCGACGCCGTCATTGACGGCGGTCCGCACAGATAAATGCCCGCTTGGACAGATACCGGTTGAAGCAGCGGGGCGAGGTGTTTTTCGTTTATACGACTGTCGGTGGCTGTTTCACCGGTGAGGTGGACGAACGTGCGGAGCGCGGGCAGCGACTGCTCAAGCTGTTTCAACTCCGAGTGGAAAATCAGATCCTCTTTTTTACGGCAGGTCCACACCAGCAGGACCGGTCGCTGGTCAGCGTTGTCCGCCATATGACGGAGCATACTCATAAAGGGGGTGATGCCGATGCCGCCGGCAATGAAGACCAACTCCGGCGCCTGGTGGAGCAGGTAGGAAAACTGCCCGAAAGGACCCCACAGAGCGGCATCGGAACCGGGCTGGAGATGGTGCAGTTTTTCGGTCCAGTCTCCACAGCTGCGGATGGTCATGGTAACCGCGTGATTGTTGGTCGGGGTAGAGCTCAGGGAAAAAGGATGGGCTTCCCTGCTGATATGCGGGTCGGTTATCGAGAGAAAGGCAAATTGGCCGGGGAGGTAGGCAAAGGGAGCCTTTCTCTCGCTGGTCAAGGTGATGGTACGGAGGCTTCGGGTGTGGTGGGCAATATGGGCAACCTTCCACTGGTACGCGGTGGGGCGTCCCGCATAGATTCTTCGGATGAGCAGGCAGGCTGCCACAATGGTCCAGAGGGTCAGGGCGGCCAGTGGTACATCCTGCTTGAAACTTTCGCTGACAAAGCGGATATGGATAAAAAGCAGCACCAGGAGGGCGAATCCGCCATACCGGTGCATCCGTAGCCAGAGGTGATAGGGTACTGCCAGCCGTTTCCGCAGCAGAGAAAAAGGCACCAGGCAGAGGAGGGAGGCAAAGACAACGCCGCCAACCAGTTCCGGCCAGAATTTCCATCCCAGCGGCAGGTTGTCGATCCCTTCAGGAACAAGAATGCAGAGAACATGGGAAAGGAGCAGCAGAAGGATGAGGATGCCATTGGCCCGGTGGAGTTGTACCAGGGTCGGCAGACCGGCTACCCGATCAACCCATCGGGATCGTCCGGTCAGCAGCGGTTGGGCCAGGAGCAGGATGGCGGCCGAGATGCCGGCGATTTTACCGATCCTGAGCAGGATTTTGTCCTGACCGAATTTGTAGAACATGGTCTGCGATTCAAACAGGAAAGGAATCAGTGCTCCCCCGAAGAGAATCAGCAGCAGCGAGGCGATGCAGGCGGATTGTAGTAGACGGCGGTGTAGAGGGGCGAGCAAAGGCGTCTGCATGGTGCCTCTCTACCGGCAGTGGAAAAGCAGTGCCACCCATTCCTCCCGGTATTCTGCGGCAACCGATTCGTAGCCCTGTTGGCGATAGAGCGCAAGCAGGTTCTCTTCCTGTTCTCCCTTGAGTATACCGGCCAGGATGACAAAGGTCCCCGGTACGGAACGATGGCGGATGGCGTCGGCCATTTCCACCAGAACATCGTGGACGATGTTGGCGCATATAACGGAGAAGGTGCCGGAAATATCTTCCAGGGGGGTGGCGCTGACCGTAATGATATGGTCAAGTCCGTTGGTGCGGACATTTTCGGCTGCGACGGAGACGGCTTCCTGGTCATTATCAATGGCCAAGGCCTCACGGATACCAAAACGGGCACCGGCCATTGCCAGGATACCGGTCCCGGTACCGATGTCCAGCAGCGTGGGGTATTCGGTCGCCAGGTCGCGGGTGGCCTGGGTCAGGAGAGAGAGGGCAAGCTGGGTTGAGGCATGCTGACCGGTGCCGAAGGCCATGCCCGGATCCATCTCAAGTATCTGCTGACCCGCTTTGGCAGGGTACTCCTCCCAGCTCGGTTTGATAATCAGTCCGGGAGCGATTTCAAAGGCATGAAAGTATTGCTTCCAGCTTGTTGCCCAGTCCTGGTCATCGATCAGCGTTGTTTCCAGGGGCCCCGGCACCAGGTCATAGTGTGCAAACAGCTCCTCCATTCGTTTTTGTACCAGGGAGACCGCTGCTGCTGTAGCTCTGTCCCGGTCGCAGTCCCCTTTGATGGGAAAATACCCGCTGATGCGGGAATACGTGCCATTGTCCGGACTTTGTTCAACCCCGGCGCCGCTCAGCACCCCGAGGAGATCGGCTGCTGCTTCGCTCAGCACTGAAGGAGCGGCGAGAGATATTTTTAACCATTGGTTGACAGGAGATTCGGTGGCAGGCATTTGGGTCATGGTAGGCGGTGTCCGGCAGTGGAAGCAAGGCGTTTTGGATACTGAAACAATGAGTGGCAGTATACCCTGCCTGGCGGCAAAGGACCACGACTATCCTCGGTGTTTCCCATGGCTATACAGGAGAGGAGGGGTTTTTTTCTGTCCAGGGAGGCAAACTTCCGTTTCCAAGAGACGGTTATGGCAGTATAAGAGGCGCTACTTTGGTTGAATAAATATCAGCGCAGCATCTGCGTTTTACCATGTATGCCAGCAAGCAGGGAGCAGTATGTTAGGGACAGTAGTCAATGCGGCGGCGATCATCGCCGGCAGCATCCTGGGTTTGTTGTTCAGCAGGGGCATCCCGGAAAATTACAAGGAAATCATCCTGAGCGGGGTCGGGCTGTCAGTCATGCTCATCGGCATAAAGAGCGCCTTGGCCTCCGATCGGCTGATCATTGTTATCCTCTCCGTTATCCTTGGGGCATTGGCCGGTGAGTTCCTCCAGATTGAAAGACGGCTTGAGGGCCTGGGAACATACCTGGAACGGAAGGTGGCGGCAAAATCCAGTGATACAAGTTCCTTTGCCCGGGGTTTTGTGACCGCGAGCCTGGTGTTCTGTGTTGGTTCCATGGCCATCGTGGGATCTTTGGAGAGCGGGCTTACCGGAAATCATCAGACGCTGTTCGCCAAGTCGATTCTTGATGGGGTGACCTCTGTCATCTTTGCCTCTGCCATGGGCGTGGGTGTGATTTTTTCCAGTGGTGCGGTCTTGGTGTACCAGGGCCTGATTACCTTGACTGCTGTCTCCATGAAGAGTCTGCTGGTCCCTGAGGTTATCAGCCAGATGACCGCGGTGGGTGGTTTGTTGATCCTGGCCATCGGTATGAATATGCTCAAGATTACCACTATCCGGGTAGGTAACCTGATCCCGGGGATTTTTTTCCCTCTTGCCTGGTTCGGTCTGCTGCGATTAGCCGGCTAATGCTTTTTTTGCCGTCAGGAGAGGAATAGAACACTTGAGGCGCTTCTTGCTTGACCCGAGTATGGAGCTTGACTATAAGTGGTGAGCAGGCGTACATCGTGTGGCGCCCGGGCGCAGGGAACATGTAAGGAGTACATATGGGGAGATGTTTCCTGCACGACAACAATGATAGATTCACCAGGAGGGAAGAGACGTGAAGAGAATGATAATTCGCCTGTTCTTCGTGCTGGCAATGAGCATGATTGTGACTGGAAGCAGTGCGTATGCTGCGACCCTGAAACTGGCCATGGATGCCGACCCGGTATCACTGGACCCGCATGTGCAGCTCTCCGGCGGTATGCTGCAGTATTCGCACATGGTCTTTGATCCGCTGGTTCGGTGGACCAAAGACGGTAACTTTGAGCCGCGTCTTGCGGAGAAATGGGAAGTGATCAATCCGACCACCACCCGTTTTTACCTGCGCAAAGGGGTCAAGTTCCACTCCGGCAACGAGTTTACGGCCGAGGATGTAGCCTTCACACTGGCCCGCCTGAAAAAATCCGATGACTACAAGGGATTATTTGAGTATTTCGTTGAGGCAAAGGCCGTTGATACCCATACGGTTGACCTGATCACCAAGGAGCCATACGGCCTGGTAATGGCCATGGCCACCTACATTTTTCCCATGGACAAGGCCTTTTACAGCGGTCCGGATGAGAAAAATGGCAAGACCAAGGACGTGATCATCAAGACCGATTATTCTTTTGCCAATTTCAACGAATCCGGCACCGGTCCGTTCAAAGTGGTTGAGCGGGAACAGGGAGTCAAGATGGTTTTTGCACGTTTTACCGAGTACTGGGATAAAGAGACCGGCAACATCGAGGAGATCGTGCTGACCCCTATTTCCGAAAACCCGACGCGTGTCGCTGCTCTGCTCTCCGGCGATGTGGATTTTATTATGCCGGTTCCCCCCACAGATCTTGATCGGATCGAAAAGACCGATGGCCTCAAGCTGGTGACCATGTCCGGCGGTCGAATCATTACCTTTCAGCTGAATCAGAAACGCCGTGCTGAATTCGCCAATCCCAAGGTTCGGCAGGCCATGGCCTATGCCTACAATAATGTCGGCGTTGCCGAGAAAATCATGAAGGGCTTTGCCACTCCGGCAGGCCAGAACTCCCCCAAAGGATACCAGGGCTATAATGCAGAGCTACAGCCTCGCTACGACCTGGATATGGCGAAAAAATTGATGAAAGAAGCCGGCTATGAGAACGGCTTTGAGTGCACCATGATCGCCCCCAACAATCGCTACGTCAACGACGAGAAATTGGCTCAGGCCTTTGTGGCCATGATGAGCAAGATCGGGATCAAGATCAATTTGAAAACCATGCCCAAGGCACAGTACTGGGACCAGTTTGATGCCCAGGTCGCAGATATTCAGATGATCGGTTGGCATTCCGATACCGAGGATTCTGCCAATTTCTTCGAGTATCTCTATATGTGTCCCAACAAGGAGACCGGACGGGGACAATACAACTCCGGCAATTACTGTAATCAGGAAGTGGATCGATTAACGCTTGCCGCCAACGGTGAAACCGATATGGCCAAACGTTCAGCCATGCTGCAGCAGATCGAGCAGATCCTGTTTGACGATGCGGCCTTTATCCCGCTGCACTGGCAGAATCTTTCCTGGGCCTCCAAGGACAACATGAATACCGAAGATATCGTCAATGTGATGAACTTTCCGTATTTTGGAGACCTGCATGTTAAATAGGCGCTAACCTTTTTACTTTGTTGTTTATTTATTGCAAAAGGGAACCCGGTTCAACTGGAGTTCCCTTTTCTCATCTTGACCATTGAACCATGTTTGCATTCACTGTCAGAAGAATAGCCCAGGCCGTTCTGGTAATGCTGATCATCAGTTTTATCGGTTTTTCCATCAAGCATAACTTCGGCGATCCGGTTCGTGAACTGGTGGGTGAGCGGGTTACCCCCCAGGAGAGGGCGGAAATCCGTGAACAACTGGGCCTAAACGATCCTTTTCTTGTCCAGTATGGCCGTTTTCTCAAAAATGCGGTCAAGGGAGACCTCGGGCGGTCATTTTTTTTCAAGAAACCGGTAACAGAGGTGATCCTTGCCAAGGCGCCGGCTACCTTGGAACTGGTTTTCTGTGCCTCGTTGATCGTTATTTCGCTCTCCATTCCCATGGGCATCTATGCAGCCATTCATCCCCGCCGACTCTTCAGCCGCCTGATTATGGGGGGATCCATTGTGGGGGTATCCATGCCGGTGTTTCTTACCGCCATCCTGCTGATCTATATCTTTTCGGTTGAGCTGGGATGGTTGCCGAGTTTTGGACGGGGAGAGACCGTTCGTCTCTTCGGTTTCTGGGATTCGGGCCTGCTGACCCGAGACGGACTGCTCCATCTCATCATGCCGTCCATTGCCCTCTCCTCTATCATGCTGCCCCTGTTTATTCGATTGATCCGTTCGGAAATGATGGAGGTACTGGAGACCGAGTATGTAAAATTTGCCTGGGCAAAAGGGCTGAAACCTCGAAGGGTATGGTATGTGCACGCATTCAAAAACACGCTGCTTCCGGTGATTACCGTCGGCGGGGTCCAGCTGGGGATAATGGTCGCTTTTACTATCCTGACCGAAACCGTGTTTCAGTGGCAAGGTATGGGCGCCATGTTCATCGAGTCGGTTTCTCGTGCAGACACCGCGCTGATGGTCTCCTATATCGTGGTGGTGGGCTTTATTTTTGTTGTGGTCAATACGGTGGTCGATTTGATCTATGGGCTGGTCAACCCTACTGTACGCATCGCAGGGAGGAAATAGGATCATGGCCTTGCTTCGACGAATACGGCACTCTGATTTTGTCTATTATTTTTTTCGCGACCCTGTAGCATACGTTTCCTTTTTCATTCTTCTGACCCTGGTGGTCAGTGCATTTACCGCGCCGCTCATCGCTCCACATAATCCGTATGACCCGACTACCATCGACATCATGGATTCCGAGCTGCCACCGGTCTGGTATGGCGAGGGCACGACCCGTTTTTTACTGGGTACCGACGATATGGGCAGAGATATGTTTTCCACCATGCTCTACGGGATGCGCATCTCCATTGTCATCGGTTTGGGCGCGGTGTGTCTCCAGGCAGTGATTGGAATCGTTGTCGGACTGCTGTCGGGATACATCAAGCGGCTTGACGGCATCCTCATGCGCATTGCCGATGTGCAGCTCTCTTTTTCCACCTATATGATTGCCATTTTCATCGGGGCCATTTTTCAGATGGTTTTTGGGGTCGCCAACTACGAGCGAATTGCTGCCCCCCTGTTGATTCTAATCATCGGCTTGGCCGAGTGGCCGCAGTATGCGCGGACCGTTCGTGCGTCAGTTCTTGCGGAACGACGCAAAGAATATATTGAGGCAGCCAGGGTTATCGGGCTCTCCAGGATACGGATCATGTGGCGGCATATCCTGCCTAACACCCTTTCCCCGGTACTGGTCATTTCCACCGTCCAGGTGGCCAATGCGATCATGAGCGAAGCTGCCCTGTCGTTTATCGGCCTGGGCATGCCCCAGAACAAACCCTCATTGGGATCACTGATTACCTCCGGGTTTGAGTATATCTTTTCCGGCACCTGGTGGATCACCATTTTTCCTGGTGTTTTGTTGGTTGTCCTGATCCTGGTCATTAACCTGCTTGGCGACTGGATCAGGGATTATCTCAATCCCAAGCTGTATAAAGGATAAGCTGTGGAACTGCTTACAATACAAAATCTTAACGTTGATTTCCGCCTGCGCGCATCCACCCTCAGGGCGGTAAACAATGTCAGCCTATCATTGAAAAAGGGAGAGCGACTCGGCATTGTCGGTGAATCAGGGGCCGGTAAATCGGTGCTTGGTTTCTCCATCATCAACCTGATTTCCAAGCCGGGGTTCATTGCCTCCGGGAGTGTCTCTTTCCTGGGTGAGGAAATTTCCGCCTTCTCCTACGAGCAGATGCGGCGCATCAGGGGCAATCGGATCAGTATGATCTTCCAGGATCCGATGATGACCTTGAATCCTGTGCTGACCATCGGCGAGCAGATGCGGGAAACCCTCTACGCTCACCAGCGATTGAGTAAGGCAGAGGCGACTGCCATCTGTTTGGAAAAATTACGAAAAGTCCATATTCCCTCCCCAAAAACACGACTTGACCAGTACCCTCACGAATTTTCCGGGGGGATGCGTCAGCGGATTATCATCGCCATTTCGCTCCTGACCAATCCTTCGCTGATCATTGCCGACGAGCCCACCACCGCCCTTGATGTGACCATTCAGGCGGAGATCATGGACTTGTTGCTTGAATTGTGTGCCAACGAGCAGATGGGGCTGATCCTGATTACCCACGACCTGGCGGTCGTCTCGCAGGTTACCCAACAGATCGCCGTGATGTATGCCGGTTCAATTGTTGAACTGGGCTCCACCGACGCGCTTATCAATACTCCCCAGCATCCCTACACCATAGGGCTGCTTGGAGCACTTCCCCAGCGTGCCGCCAGGAGCGGTCGCCTTAATCAGATACCGGGAGTGATGCCGGGGCTGGCCAAGATTCCTGCCGGCTGCCCATTTCGCAATCGTTGCTCGCTGGCCACAGAGGTCTGCAGCAATCGACCCGCTCTGGAGACCAAGGCGTCGGGCAGTCAGGTCGCCTGTCACTTGGTGCAGTAACTCCCCGCACCCTTGGTGAGGGCGGCGGATTCTTGATGGGCATGTACCGAAAGACATCCACATAACAGCTAACAGAACCACAGCAGGCAGAGAGTTTCTGAACATGGAACCAACGGTATTGGTAAGTATCCGTAATCTCGTCAAGCGATTTGATATCACCGGCGGCTGGCTCGATCAGTTCCAGTTTTCCGGGGGCAAGGTGAAAAAAGAACGGACCATTGTCAGGGCCGTCAACGGCGTGACCCTTGATGTTGCCCAGGGGGAGACCGTCAGCGTTGTCGGTGAATCGGGATGTGGGAAGTCCACGCTGGCGCGAACGGTTATGGGCCTGTACCCCCCTGAAGGGGGAGAAGTCTATTACCGCAATGATCGCATCGATAACTTGAGTGAGGCCCAGCGTCAGCCCTATCGAACCCATATGCAGATGGTTTTTCAGGATCCCTATGCCTCACTGAACCCGAGGATGACCCTGGGCAAGATTCTGCGGGAACCCATCCGCTTTCATCAGCCCAGGCTGGGAAAAAAGGAAGTAGCGGAAAAAGTGTCCCAGGTGATGGAACAGGTCGGTATTGATCCTGACTGGCACACCCGTTACCCCCATGAACTTTCCGGCGGTCAGCGCCAGCGTATTTCCATTGCCCGGGCCCTGACCGTGGAACCGGAATTCATTGTTGCCGATGAACCCATTGCCGCACTTGATGTTTCCATCCAGGCCCAGATTCTCAATCTGTTGATGGACTTACAGGAAAAGAATAATCTGACCTATCTGTTCATCAGTCACGACCTGTCAGTGGTCGAGCATATTTCCCGGCGGGTTGCGGTAATGTATCTGGGAAGTGTGTGTGAATTGGCGGAAACCGGCGAACTTTTTCGGCGTCCGCGTCATCCCTATACACGGGCCTTGTTGTCCGCCATACCCAGGCTGGGCCAGACAGCCACCCACGAAAAACTTACCGGCGATGTTCCTTCTCCCATTGCGCTGCCTTCCGGTTGTGTTTTTCATACTCGCTGCCCTCACGCCAATGAACGATGTCGCCGCGAGGTGCCAGAGCTCAAGGAAGTGGAAGCCGGTACGCAGGTTGCCTGCCATGGGGTGGATGAGGGGCGAATATAGTGAAGTGATATTGCCCGGTAGGGAAAAATCTCTGACAGCTCATTGGATCAAGACAGACGCTGTCAGTTGCCTTGTAACTCCGAGGGGTTGATTCCACCATGTGGATGGCCTCTGGTCCAACCGGCGGGTGGCGCTTGATCGGCATCGGCTTTCCTCTTTTATGTTGATGTATGGCTGGTCCGCGAAAACTCTATATTGAAACCACTACCCGCTGCAATCTTGCCTGTGAGAAATGTATCAAGCAGATGCCAGAGAGCAGGATAACTGAGCGGGATTTTCCTGTTGCCCTTTTTGAGCGACTTCTTCCCCACCTTGCAGGGGTGGAAACCTTGATTGTCAACGGTATTGGTGAGCCTTTGCTCTATCCGCACCTGGCAGAAATTATCCGCGGTGCGCGAGCGGTGATGCCGGCGCAGACGGAAATTGGCTTTCAGAGCAACGGGGGGCTGATGACCCGGAGGATGGCAGAGCGGTTGGTTGCCGCCGGTGTGTCCACCGTCTGTTTTTCCGTGGACAGCGTTCAGCCGGCAAACGCCCTTACCGGAACCACTGCGCCCAGCGCGCAGGCAGTGGCAAGTGCCCTGCATGCCCTCGGTCAGGCGGACCAGGCCGGTACGGTGCGGCGTGGACTGGAGATTGTGGTCAGCACGGAAAACATTGTTCAGCTCCCTGATTTGGTCAGGTGGGGAGCCGGCCATGGCGTGGCCTATATTTTAGTAAGCCACCTGTTCGCCTACGATGCGGAGATGGCGGACAAGAGCCTTTTCTCTCCTGTTCCTCTGGAATTGATCAGGTTGTACGAAAAGTATCGCCAACGCGCTCTGGAGCAGGGAATCGATTGGGAAGTTGCCCTGCAGGAATACCAGGTCAAGAGCAAAACTGGCCCTGGCGAAGGCGCTCTTCATCTGCTGGATGCAATGCGCCGTGAGCTGCAGGGATCAGAATTGTCACTGCATCTGCCGAATCTGCTGGCTTATGATGCAGGGCGCATGCACACGGCTGAAGCTGCTTTTTCCGAGGCAGAGGAGGCGGCCGCTGCCTGCGGCATTTCCCTGAGCCTGCCTCCCCTGCATGCCCAGATCGAGCGCTCCTGTCCGTTTATTGAAGACGAGGCTGTTTTCATAAGCGTCGGAGGAGAGGTTATGCCCTGTCATTTTGTATGGCATTCCTACGACTGCATGGCCGGCAGTGAGGTGATCCGAGTCGAGGAACGCAGTTTTGGCAATTTGGAAGAGGCTTCCCTGGATCAAATCTGGAATGGTGCCGTGTATCGCCAGTTTCGTGAGGAAGCACGTCGTGCCGAGTATTCACGGTGCTGGGGTTGTCCCCAGGGGCCATGCGCAGATGTGGTCAACAATAACCTGCTTGCGGCCAATGACTGTCACAGCAGTATCGTTCCGTGCGGCCATTGCCGTTGGTCTATCGGTGGATTACGCTGCCTGTAAGCGAGGAGAAGAATACCTGGTTTTCCTCCTCGCTTGCTTTGCCAGTGACGTCGTTGGCGTTTTTACAGGTTAGGATTAAAGGTCAGGGTCGGACAGGGAGCATTTTTCACCACTCGTTCGGCAACACTGCCAAGCCAGAATTTTTCCAGCCCTTTGCGGCCATGGGTACCGATAACAATCATATCCGCCTTGTGTTCCTTGGCGTATCTGCAGATATCTTCGACCACTTCACCGCTTGTCACTTCACCTGTGCAGGGTGTTTCACTGCTGTCGTGCTTCTTGACCAGAGTATTCATTTTTTCCCTGGCGATTTCCATCATCTGCGGGACAAAATGTTTGATGGTCGGGCCCATGTAGTCACCATAAATGCTGACTTCTTCCACGACATGAATGAAATGGATTGCCGCATTGAGCTTTTTGGCCATGTTGACGCCGTAGTCGACAACCTTACCGGTATGATCCAGGAAATCGATCGGTATGACTACTGTATTGTTTGTGGACATAGTTCACCTCATTCAAGGGAGTGAGTGAGAAATGTTACCGAGGGACGCGTTGTCGGGCAGCGCTGTTTTTACCACCGTATAATCATACATACTATGTGCATTGTTCGTTGAAATCACAAGATAAAACCTGAACAAGTGAACCTTCTCGACCACCAGTGTAAAGAGGTGTTGTTGTTGAACGCCCGCCTAAGGCGGTTTGGTGAGGCTGTGCTGTTGGTTCCCCAGTAGTCCTCTGCCGTGAGGTCATCTTGAATAATTGTTTTTTCTGCTAATTGCTCCGTTGTGGGCAATAGCTCTTCTCGGAATATTCTATCTATACCGTACGGCGAGATATTGGCCATGCCTTGCACGTGGTTGGAAAATGAAATTTTTCAAGAGGCCCGCTTGCATGAAGTGAAACAAGCTTAGGCGTTGAGTTATCCCTGATTCAGGGAAGACAGCAGGTATCAGGTGGCCACCTGATGGAAAATGAGCGAAGCGCCAAGGCTGAGCATGAGCAGCCCCACCACCACGTCGAGGATTTTCCATGAGGTGCTATGGCGAAAAAGAGGGGCCAGCCTGCAACTTCCGAAACCCAGAGCAAAAAACCAGAGGATTGACGCGCAAATGGCTCCCAGCCCAAACAGTACCCGTTCGCTGCCGCTAAATCGGCTGGCGATGCTGCCCACCAGGACAACGGTATCCAGGTAGACATGGGGATTAAGGAGGGTTACTGCCAGGGTGGCCGCTAGCACCGAGGAAAAGGACCGGTGAACAGTGCCTTTGGGCTCCATCTTATGCGTATGCAGGGCGGAACGCAAGGAACAGGCAGCATACCAAAGAAGAAAAGCCGCCCCTCCCCAGCGCATTATATCAGTAAAACCCGGGTGGGCAGAGAGAAAGCCTCCAACGCCAGCAATACCGGCGATGATCAGCATGGCATCGCAGATGCAGCAGACGAGGACAATGGTCAGGACGTGGTTTTTTTTGATGCCATTGC
The DNA here is from genome assembly GCF_055398265.1 of Desulfogranum aggregans. Taxonomy (NCBI): domain Bacteria; kingdom Pseudomonadati; phylum Thermodesulfobacteriota; class Desulfobulbia; order Desulfobulbales; family Desulfobulbaceae; genus Desulfogranum; species Desulfogranum aggregans. The sequence goes on from NZ_AP042447.1 coordinate 3,583,356, forward strand.
TGAGCACAAAGGCATTTTGGGCGCCAATGGCAATGATCAGTGCGGCTCCAGTGGCCAATCCGTTGAAAAAGGGCATGAACTCTCCTTCGTGTTGCAAGAATAATTGTCTGCACGCCGCCTCGCAAGGAGGAAGCAACCGGCGTCTACAACGCGATCATGCACCCTAGTAGGGAAGCCATGGTTTGTAAAATTAATGTTTTTCATGACGAATAAATTCTGCTAATGATTAGGTCATGTTTGACTATAAACTTGTTGAAGCAATGGCAACGGTGGTGCTTGAAGGTGGATTTGAACGGGCGGCAAACAAATTACACCTGACCCAGTCAGCGGTGTCGCAGCGGGTAAAGCTTCTGGAGACGCAGGCTGGCAGCATCTTGCTGGTTCGCTCCAATCCTCCGCAACCGACCGCTGCCGGCACAGCGGTAATGCGGCACTATCAGCAGGTGGTCAGCCTTGAGCGGGAAATTGCCCAGCTGCTTGATCAGGGAAACCGGGAGACCTTTGTGCCCTTATCCATTGGTATTAATGCCGATAGCCTGGCGACCTGGTTTTTTCACGCCCTCTTCCCCTGGCTGGAACGCCACCGGGTGACCCTTGACCTGCGCGTTGATGATCAGGAGCAGACCTTGAGGCACCTGAAAGCCGGAAAGGTAATGGGGTGCATCAGTTCGCACTCAACCCCGGTACAGGGCTGTGCCATGCATCCGTTGGCGACCATGCGTTATCGGTTGGTTTCGAGTCCCTCCTTTTTTTCCCATTGGTTTGCCAGAGGCGTCAACGCGGCAACTCTCTCGCAGGCGCCGGCGGTTATCTTTAATCGAAAAGATACCCTGCATGCGCGCCTGCTTGAGCAGATTGTTCCCGATGTCCCCAGCGCCTATCCGCTGCACTATGTTCCCTCTGCCGAACAGTTTGTTGAAATTATTCGCAAGGGGCTTGCTTACGGCGGGGTGCCCGATATGCAGGGGCGTGATAAATTGGCGAGTGGAGAGCTGGTGGAACTGGTTTCGAATCGAACCTATGCGGTTCGTCTCTATTGGCACGTCTGGAGTCATCGATCCAGCCCGCTGGAACAACTCACTGAGCAGTTGCTCAGGGCCGGCAGAGAAGTGTATTGACCCTGGATCAACCGTAATGATCAACCGTCCAGGACTATTCGGGTGAAAGCGATGACTCCGGTATGGTGTTGGCACCATGTGGGGTTGAGCGGCCCCAGAGCGCAAGGATGTCTTCGAGTATCAGGTAGAGAGAAGGGATGAGGACCAGGGTGATGACAGTGGCAAATAGAATACCGAATCCCAGGGAAATAGCCATAGGGATGAGGAATCGCGCCTGGCGTGAGGTTTCAAAGATCATGGGCAGCAGGCCGAAAAAAGTGGTCAAGGTGGTGAGGATAATCGGCCGGAACCTGGATACCGAGGCGTTGATCACCGCCGCGTAGGCGGTTTGGCCGCTTGCCCTTTTTCGATTGGCCAGGTCGATAAGGACCAGGGAGTCATTTACCACAACCCCGGAGAGGGCCACGATTCCGAAAAAGGAAACCAGGCTGAGCGAGTAGCCCATGAGCAGGTGCCCGAGAACAGCTCCGACAATCCCAAAGGGGATGGCCATCATGATGATGATCGGCTGCCAATAGCTGCGGAAAATCACTGCAAGCAGAACAAAAACAATAACCAGCGCCGCTGCCATCCCCTTGGCCAGCGCCACCATGGATTTTTTCCTGTCTGCCTGCTGGCCTTCAAAGGAGTAACTCAACCCTGTATACCGTTGCATGAGGACCGGCAAAAGATCGCTCTTCATGGCATTGACCACCTGATCGGTCTGTTTCGGTGGGTTGACATCAGCAGTAACCGTGATGGTTCTTCGTCCGTTGCGGTGCTGAATAGAGGTGTAGGCCCTTCCCGGCGTCACCACCGCCACGCTTTGGAGCGGCACTTCTCCCCCTTCCGGAGTGCGCAGGACCATTTGTTCAAGAGAGTTGAGGGTACTGCGTTCCGCCAGCGGATAACGCAGCATGATCTTTATTTCATCCCGTCCCCTGAGCTGCCGTTTGATCTCATGGCCGTAATAGGAGGCGCGAATCTGTCGGGCAACGTTTTCCGGGCTGAGGCCAAGGCGGTAGCCCAGGGGGGTGAGCTGAAAATCGAACTGCCTTTTTCCACGTTCAAATCCGTCTTCCACCTCACTCACAATAGGAAACGTGCGAAGAAACTCGGCGGCCTCCTGGCTGGCCATCTCAAGGGTATCGGCATTTCTGTGCTGCAGCTCAAGGGTCAATCCGGCACCAGAGCCAGGTCCCCCGAAATTGGAGCGAAAACGTATGGATTCCAGGCCAGGCAGCTGGCCGGTGTTTTCCCGCCAGCTCCGGATGAAATCCGAGGTGGAAATGGGGCGGATATCCGGAGAAGTGAGGTAAATTTTGATCCAACCGGAGTTACTGTCGATCATGGCCTGTGTGCCCTGAACAAGGGCTTCTCCACCATTCTCGACCCTTACTTTTTCTGCTGCATCAAGGAGATGGCTGAGGGTTGCCTCCACTTTATTTCGCGGGACTCCCACCGGCAGGGAAAAGGAAACATAGGCTCTGTCTGATTCGACCCGCGGAAACATGGTCATTCCCATATGCCCGCTACGAATAAAGGCCGCGGTAACGAGCAGGATCGACAGGCCAAGGGCCGTGCTGACATAGCGATAGCGAAGTGCAAGGACCACGCACGGGGTAAAGGTATGCTTGATCAGGCGGGCAATGCCTCGACTGACCCGCTGTTGGAACTTTTCCAGCATGGAGCCCAGGGAGCCGCGAAGCGGCTGCTGGTGGCCAAGATGAGCCGGCAGGACAAACAGGGCCTCGATAAGGGAAATGAAAAAAACCGTTCCCACAACTACCGGAATGGCCCTGAATATCTTTCCCATGACGCCTGGAATAAAATAGAGCGGCATAAAGGTGACGATATTGGTCAGGATGGCAAAAGTCACCGGTGCTGCCATCTCCCGGGCGCCGATTATGGCCGCCTTGAGCGTTCCATACCCTTCCTGACGCAGGCGATAGACATTCTCACCAATGATAATGGTGTCGTCAACCACAATGCCAAGGGAGACGATAAAGGCAAACAGGGAGACCATGTTGATCGAGACATCGAAAAAGGGCAAAAAGAGGAGCGAACCCAGGAAGGAGACCGGAATTCCCATGGTGACCCAGAATGCCAGGCGCGGCTCAAGAAAAATACCAAGGAGCAGCAGGACAAGGGCAAGACCGAGGTAGCCGTTTTTCAGCAGCAGGTTGAGCCGCTGCTGGTAAATGAGGGAACGGTCATTGACCGTGTCGACCGAAAGGCCGTCGGGAAGGATCTGCCGGAGGATATCCACCCGGCGTTTCACTGCCTCGGCGATCTCGATCGGCCCCTGGCGTCCAACCCGAAAGACTTCTATGCCAATGGCAGGCTGACCGTTATACTGCATGGCGCTGTCGGTTTCAGCAAAATCATCCCTGATGCTGGCGATATCTTCCAGATGAAGCACGGAGCCGTCATCGGTCACCACAATCGGGATCGACGCAAATTCCCTACCCAGATTGCGCCGTTCCTTCATCCGTAACTGGATGTCGCCGCCGCTGGTTTTGATGGTACCGCCCGGCAGGTCAAGGGAGGCGTTGCGTATTTTTTCAGATATGGCTTGCAGGGTCAACCCATAGGTGCGCAGCGTTTGCTGGTTGATGTCGACCGATATTTCCAAGGGGCGGTTGCCCTGCAGTTCCACCTGGGAAATCAATGGGTCGAGGAGCAGCTGATCCCTGACCATTTCTGCCGACTCTTTCAGGACCGTTTCTTCCAGTTCCCCGTAAAGAATAAGGGTGATGACCGATCGCCTTCGAGAGGGGACGGCGACTGTGGGTTCCTCCGCATCATCGGGGAAGGCGCTGATCCGATCCACTTCGTTTTTAATATCAATGGCCAACTGCTGCAGGTCGGTATCGATCAGGGCTTCCACCGTAACCGTGCCCCTGCCTTCAACCGCTGAACTGTAGACCTGTTCAATGCCTTCCAGGGAGGCAATCGCCTCTTCCACCGGCAGGACAATGCCATCAACAACCTCTGCCGGGCTGGCCCCGGGATAGGCCACGGTGACCCGGACTTCATCCCGCTCAAACTCGGGAAAGACCTCCTGCTTGATCTGGGTTCCCCAGTAAAGGCCGCCAACGAGGAAAAAAAGCATAAGGATGTTTGCGGCAACGGCATTAGAAGCCATCCAGCGAATGGCTCCTCTATCGGTTGTGGATGGAGAATGGTTCACGATCAATCCGAAACGCTGGCTGTAGGTTGGGCGGCAACGGTCACGGGCATGCCGTTGATCGGTGTGGCCACAGGGGAGATGATTACCCGGTCCCCGTCAGAGAGGCCGTCGGTGAGATAGGCATGTTCATCATTGGTCCAGGCGACGGTCACCGGTCGAATGTCCAGGGTGTTGTTGGTGGAGGCGACCAAAAGGGTTTGGTCCGGACGCAGGGCCTGGCGAGGAACCCGGTAACAGTCCTTCATGGGGAGCCCGTCAATGACTGTCCGGACAACCGAGCCCAGCAGCAGGGGAATCCTGCCGTCGGCGGCGTGGGTGGGATCGTCCACTTCGATCAGTACCCGGGCCATAAGGCCTTTCGGGTCCACATCTCCAAGGAGTCGTATGATTCGCCCTTGCCAGGGAAGGCCGCCCGGGGGGGCGTCGGTTGAGGTGATGCTTACCTGGGATCCGGCCTCGGAGCCGTTCGGGAGATATATGCGCGCCAGGTCTTTTTGAGGGATAGCTGCCCTTATCCAGTATACGTCAGTGCCGGCCAGGGTAGCAATGGTTGTCTGGCTGCTGACCTGGGCTCCGACCTCCACGTTGGTGGTCAGCACCACTGCGTTGAAAGGACAGAGCAGCCGAGTGCGTTCCAGGTCAAGCTGGGCTCTTTCGACTTCGGTTTGCACTGCGGCAAGGGCTGCCTTGGCTTTGGCCAGCTGCGGTTCGCGCAGGGCAAGGGCAGCCTGGGAATCGTTGATATCGATGCCGGCAACTTGTTGGATCAGTTCGTATTCCCGTTGGGCGACCGTCTGGCTGCCCAGCTCAAGACGGAGGTCTGATGCCGCATTTTGCAGGTCGTTTTGAAGCCGTTCATATTCCAGGGTGTATTCCCGTGGGTCAATTTCCAGTACAGTGTCTCCGGCGTGCAGTATGCCGCCGGGGACCAGATTGGGGTGGATCTGTTGAACCGTTCCGCTTATGGCGGGTTTCAGCGAAAGGTTCCTTGAGCTGAGCACGGTCCCCAGCGTATCGATGGTGAGCGGATAGGTAGCCTGTTTCACCGCGACAGTCTCCACCAGGGGCCGTATTTTGGGCGGTGGGGTCCGTTGGGCCCGCGGTTTACTCGAGAGGATCTGCTGGGCCGTCAACAGACCGATACCACCTATGAGCAGGACCAGTACCAGGGCGGTCAATCGTTGTCCGGTTGAACGTTTGGGCAAGGGGGTGTCCGGAAGGATGGGGTCATCGGACGGTTGATTATGGGATGTCATAGTGTGCCAGGTGTCTGGGAGTAGCTGTTGTACGTGTTGTTGTCTGGTTAGTGCTTACTACTTGTGGCATCGGAAAAGGACAGGGCAGGAGCTGGCATCAGATCGTCTGTCCAGGTACCTCCCAGTGCGCGGTGCAGCCTGACTCGTGCCTGCAGCAGCTCTTTTTCGGAAATTATTCTGTCCTGCTGGGTAGTAATCAGGTTAACCTGTTCCCTGAGCACAGGCAGGTAATCACTCAACCCGTTGAGATAGCGCCAGGTAGCTTCCCGATAGGCCATCCCGATGAGTTTGATCCGTTTGTCTATATTGGCAATGCTTTTGCGCAGCTGCTTTTCTTGGGTCAGTGCATCTTCCACTTCCTTGATGGCGGTGATCACCAATTCCCGGTAAGCTGCCAGATCCTCATCAGCAACCGCACGAGTTCTTTCCACCTCGGCCACTTTTGCTCCGCCGTCGATCAGGGACGCTGTAAAGTCGGCGGCCAGGCGGAGAAACCAGGCTTCCAGCAGGGATTCCAGCACCCCGGCATTGTAACTGAATTCACCGGTGAGGTTCAATTGCGGAAGCCGATCGGCACGGGCCTCGGCAATGGACCAGGCCGCGCTTTCCAATCGGTGTGCCTGCGCACGAATGTCCGGACGCTGGCCGAGCAGGTCGGCAGTCAGGCCATCCACCGGCAAGGACGGGGCGGCTGGAAAAAGTGTCTGTTGTGCATCAACGGCCTCTGTTGCGGGGCGACCGGTCAAGAGGGCAAGACGATGCAGTGCGGTCTCCTGCGCGGTGCGAGTGGGGATCAGGGCTCCCTCAATAGCAGCGACGGTCTGCTGCTGCTGATAGACGTCGAGGGCGCTGGCCTTGGATGCGGCAAAGCGCCATTCGACCAGCTGCAGCAGTTTACGGTTGAGGTCAAGCTGTTTTTGAAGCTGAGCCTCCTGCATCCGTGCGCCGACCAGATCGAGCCAGGCGATGGCGACTTCGGCACTGAGACTGATGGCCGCTGCCGAGACAGCCTCCCGGCTGGCCAGCACATCTTCCTGCGCCTGATAGCGTGCCGCTTTTACCCTACCCCATAGATCGACTTCATAGGCAGCCGCCAGACCGAGTGAGTAATCGTCACGGCTGGTCTCGTCCTCTTGCTGGCCGCCGGTCCGGTTGTGGGCAGCTCCAACCAAGCCGCTGACACGAGGATATCTCTCAGCTCCGGCTTTGACCGCTGTCGCTTGTGCCTGGGAAAGTCGTGCCCAGGCTTGGTGCAGGGAAAAGTTGCTTTCCAGGGATGCAGCAATCAGATGGTCGAGTTCCGGGCTTGCAAATTGCCGCCACCATGGAGTGCGTTGCTCAGTAGCCGTTGAAGCAAGTGTGTAAACAGGTGGGACCAGGTCAGCGTTTGAATGAGAGGGCGGAACATACAGATCAGTGCATCCAGCGATGGTAAACAGGAGCAGGAACAGCGAAAAAAGACGTTTATACATGCTAATGCACAAAGAATACGCAAATTGAGGATTGACAAAAAAGAGCAGATACGATTGATTAAGACTCTGCCGCTCAAAAATGCACGCAATTTCACTAAATGCAGTATTCTAACAGAGCGTTGGGGAGATGGCAATCTCCATCCTGTACGGTGGCTCCATCTCTACCACTGCACGCTTATTGCTTTCCGGTACATAATATGATCGATACATCAGGGCACCACCTTGTTTACGGAGTCCTTAAGGATTACCTGACTGGCCAGGAACTTCAGGACACTGATGATGAACGTGTGCGCCAGGATTTACAAAGGATGATGGTGGAACAGCTGGGGTATGCTCCCGCAGAATTGGAACCGCGTCTGCGCATCCTGTCTGAGTTTAATGGCAAGCAAACGGAAACCTTGATTGAGATGGTGGCGCGTGTGGACGGCAGGCGGCTTTTTATTCTTCGCTATGCCGCCGGATCGCTGGTGACCAGAGAAAAAGCCGCTATTGCTGCGGCTCGGATCCTTGAACCTGCCTACCGTATTCCCCTGGCAGTGGTGACCAATGGACGGGATGCAGAACTGCTGGAAACCAAGGAGGGCAAGGTACTGGCAACGGGAATGGGGTGCATTCCAAGTCGCGCGAAGGCGGGGGATCTGCTAAAGGAGCTCATTTTTGAGCCGTATACAGATGTCGAACAACGGGATAGGGCATTGCGGATTCTCAATGTATTTGACGAGGAAATCTGCTGTGCAGGAAGTAAGTGTGAACCAACGGAAAAATAATCATGAATGAAGGAAAAGAGTGGAGTAAGTCGAGCTGGCAGCAATATGAGGCATTACAGCAGCCCAACTGGCCGGATAAGCAAAAACATGATGAAGTTGTGGCAGCTCTGGCGAGCCTGCCGCCGCTTGTGTTTGCCGGTGAAATACGTGATCTGAAGTCTCTGCTGGCCAAGGCCAGCGTCGGGGAGGCGTTTTTGCTGCAGGGAGGCGACTGTTCCGAGGAGTTTTCCCGCTGCACGGCACCCAATATTAGAGAAACCCTGAAGGTCTTGCTGCAGATGGCAGTTATCCTTACCTATGCCGGCAACAAGCCGGTGGTGAAGGTGGGACGGATTGCCGGGCAGTATGCCAAACCGCGCTCCAGCGACACTGAAAATATCGACGGAGTGGAAATACCAAGCTACCGTGGCGATATGGCCAACTCCGCAGAGCCGGTACTGGAAGCTCGGATTCCTGATCCGGAAAGGTTGATGAAAGGCTACCACATGTCCGCAGCCACCCTGAACCTGTTGCGCGCCTTTACGCGAGGCGGTTTCAGTTCGCTGCATCGGGTCCATGCCTGGAATCAGGAGTTTGTCAAAAAGTCTCCCATGGGGCGTTCCTACGAACGATTGGCCAAGCAGATCAGCAGTGCCCTCAAGTTTATGGAGACCATCGGCATCTCCACCGATATTCCCCAGATGAAGCAGGCGCAGTTTTTCACTTCCCATGAAGCGCTGTTTCTCGGGTATGAAGAGGCTATGACCCGCGAAGATTCGGTTGATGGCGGCTGGTATGACTGTTCAGGGCATATGCTGTGGATTGGCGACAGGACCCGTCAGCTTGATGGTGCGCATATTGAATTCCTTCGCGGAGTGAACAATCCGCTGGGCATGAAAGTAGGACCGAACCATGACGCGGATGAGATCCTTGCCATTCTCGACAGGCTCAATCCGGAAAATGAGCCGGGAAGAATGACCCTGATTACACGATTCGGGGCCGGGCAGATTGAGAAATATCTTCCGCCGCTCCTGCGTAGGATCAAGTCGTCAGGGAAAAACGTGCTGTGGAGTTGCGACCCCATGCATGCCAATACCTTTAAGGCGGAAAGCGGCCATAAAACCAGGGATTTTGAGAATATTCTCAGTGAATTGCGCTGCTTCTTCGAGCTCCATTGGGCCGAGGGAACGGTGCCCGGCGGCGTCCATTTTGAACTGACCGGAGATGATGTTACCGAGTGTATCGGCGGCGCCCGCAACCTTTCCGATGAGCAGCTCGGGCTGCGTTACCTGACCACCTGCGATCCTCGCCTGAATGCAGAGCAGTCCCTGGAAATGGCCTTTCAGATTGCTGAAATGATCAGGACTTGATCGGAGAGGTGAGCTGAGGTTAGCCGGCATTGCCCATGGACATGTCGTCGAATTTCTGCATTTCGAGAGAGCCCTGCAGCTGCGGTCTGCAGGGCTTTTTTTTGACCGGTCCGGCAAGGTGGCACGGGAGAGGGTCGCATCCGGTGGAAGTGTTGACGCTTTAAGATGGAAAACGTGATTACAGTGCCCGGTAGGGCCCGGTGAACAGCTCAACGATTTCCTCGGGCGAGGAGTTGTGGAGCAGCTTGATCCTGTTGCTCTGCTGCTTGAGGATAGTGCTCACGTGCGCAAGAGCATGCAGGTATTCGGTGGCAATGGTAGGTGGAGAGAGCAGCAGGGCAAAAAGAAACACTGGGCGTTTGTCAATCGCTTCATAGTGCACCCCCTGCCGGCAACGACCGAAACAAAGGACAATTTGATCAAGCCCTTTAATTTTACCGTGGGGAATGGCGACGCCGTTGCCGACGCCCGTGGATCCAATCTGTTCTCTTTCCAGGAGAATCGAATAAAGGATCTCCTGATTCAGGTGATGAAAATTCCTGACCGCCAGCTGTGCCAGTTCATGCAGTGCAGCCTCTTTATTCGTTGCCTGCATGTCGAGCAGGATACACTTTTTGTTGAACTGAAGCATGGCTGGGAGGATTATTTTTTGGCTTTTCGCCGATGCTTAACCGGGAGGATCTTCATCTGGTCCCTGTATTTTGCCACGGTGCGGCGGGCAACCTTCATGTTTTCTTCTGCCAGGATTTGTGAAATCTTGTTATCGCTGAGGGGCTTGCTGGGGTCTTCCTCATTGATCAACTGCCGAATTCTGGTTTTGATCGCCTCGGCAGCGACAGTCTCGCCGTTGGCGGTGGCAACGGCGGTACTGAAAAAGTATTTGAGTTCATAGATTCCTTGAGGGGTGTGGGCATACTTGTTGGAAGTCACTCGGCTGACCGTGGACTCATGCATCCCAATATCCTCAGCCACGTCTCGAAGTATCAATGGCTTCATGGCACTGGGGCCATGCTCGAAAAAATCCCGCTGGAATTTCAGCAGGCTCTCCATGACCTTGTAGATGGTTCGCTGACGCTGTTCGATGGAGCGAATGAACCACTCGGCGTTGCGCTTGCTCTCCCGGAGGTATCCCCTGGATTCCGTGGGAAGTTCCTTGCGTTGCTTGAGCAGGTCGAGATATTCGGCTGAAAGCTGCAGCCGTGGCAAGCCGTCGTCGTTGAGCTGAATGACGTATTCGTCCCCTATCTTGTGGATATAGACATCCGGTGAGATATAGTTTATCTGCTCGTTGCTGAACTCGTTTCCAGGATAGGGATTCAGCTCCTGGATGATGCCGACCGCTTCGGTCACTTTACGAATGGTGGCACCGGTTTGTCGAGCGAGCAGCATGTAATTTTTGGTCTCCAGCAATGACATGTGCTGGTCGACAATCATGTAAGGCAGCGTATCGTAGTAGCCCAAGCGGTCAAGCTGCAGCAGCAGGGCTTCCCGAATATCGCGGGCCGCGACCCCAGGGGGGTCGAGGCTTTGTACTATTCGCAGCGCTCCTTCAGCCTCTTCCTCGGTACATTCACAAAAGGCGGTAATGTCGCTGATGTCGGCATCGAGAAATCCATGACCGTCAAGATTGCCGAGAATAAACGCGACAATTTCACTGTCCCGTTCATCGAGTTTGAGGTGCGTCAGTTGCCAGTGGAGGTAGTGTTCGAGACCGGTTGCACTGGAAATGAAATCAAATTGGGAGGGGGCGTCTGCTGGCGGGGTCTCACGAGCAAAGGAAAAGTCGGCATCAAATGAGTTAGCGTAGTCCTCCCAGTTGGTATCGGGTACGTTCTCGGTACCATCACCCTTGACCTGACTGGTGACGGTGGGCTCGTTGACTGCGGTGTTTTCCTCTGCAGTAAGCGATTCCGGGTTGGTGCTTTCTGACTGTTCGAGCGGAGGGGCCTCCTCCAGCATGGGGTTTTGCTCAATTTCAGCCTGCAGCGCTTCGGTAAGCTCCAGACGACCCAATTGCAGTAATTTAATGGCCTGGCGCAACTGCGGCGTCATCACCAGTTTTTGGGCGAGTTTTAGGCTTTGTCGAAGTTCCAGTACCATGTGTTTCCTAAAAGGGACGATGTGGTCGTCCCGCCTGCTTGATCCGGTTGATTTACTCTTTTCCTGCCAATCCTGTCCTACATGTGGAAATTATCACCTAAATACATTTTTCGGGCAACAACACTTTCAATAATATCTGCAGCTACCCCGCTGGTCAGGATTTTACCCGTGTTCATGATGTAGGCAAAGTCACAGACCTGGAGGGTCTCGCGTACGTTATGGTCGGAAATAAGCACTCCCAGTCCTTTTTGCTTGAGGTCACGGATAATCTGCTGCAGGTCGGCCACCGAAAGCGGATCCACCCCGGCAAAGGGTTCATCAAGGAGGATGAAGCGCGGACGGGTCGCCAGGGCACGCATAATTTCCACCCGGCGCCGTTCACCGCCCGAGAGGGCATGTCCCTTGTTCTGGGCCAGATACTCGATCTTCAGGTCAGCCAGCAATTCGTTGATCCGGTTGTTGATTTCATTTTTCGGCAGACCGAGCGGTTCGAGTACGATGCGCACATTCTCCTCTACGGTCAGCTTTTTGAAGACAGAGGGTTCCTGGGCGAGATAGGTAATCCCTCTGGCTGCCCGCTTGTGGATCGGCAGGGCGGTGATGTCTTCACCGTCCAGATGAATGGATCCACTGCTGGGACGAATAAAACCAACAATCGAGTAAAAGGTTGTTGTCTTGCCCGCACCGTTGGGTCCAAGAAGACCGACTACCGAGGAACTCTGAACCTGAAGGTTAACCTGGTCAACAACCCTTCGCTGGCGGTATTCCTTGATAATACTGCGTGTTTCAAGCAGGGCGGACATTACTTTTTCTTATCTGAGTCCGGGTGGAGAACGGCCTTGACCCTTCCCGGTTTTGTTTTGTCCTGCTCGACAATGGAGCGTTTTTCGTCCAGGAAATAGGTTATGGTCTTTCCTTCGACCATATTCTGGCCCTGCCAGGCTTTGGCGTTTCCGGTAAGGATCACCTTGCGCTCCTTGGCAAAGTAATCCATGCGATTACCAGTGCCGAGCCAGTCTCCCTGGACAACTTCGACGTTATTTTTGCAGATCAATCGTTTGACCTGGCTGGAACCGCTGTTGCCGGAGCCATTCTTATTCTGGGTGTAAAAGACGGTCATTTCGTCTGAACGGATGGTCACATCCCCTTGTTTGGCATCCACATTGCCGAGAAAGACAACGGAATCTTCAGCTTCCTGGGAGACCATTCGGTCGGCTTCTATGTGAATTGGTGCTTCAGATTCCTCAGCGATTGCCGCGCTGCCTGCCAGGCATAACAGTGCGGTAAAGGCGCAGGCGATGAGTCGCCTGCTGGGTATGGCAAAGATGGGTCTCATGATAGTCTAACCTTGTACATTGTGCGTGAAATGAAAATACTTATCGCTTGGATTATTTTTTGCAATGCAGGATAGCAATCCTACTTGATTGCCGAGTAAAAGTAAAGAGTTTAGAACGGTGGAAAGAGGAGAGACGGCGCTCGCTGTCGCGGCATAGTGCTGGGATGGGGGTAATGAAAAACGCGTTGCTAGTTATATGATATTGTGGGAAAATTTAGACCATTTTAGCGCGTCGAGAGTATCGGGACGTTTTTTTTACACACCAGTGGGCAGGGTAGAGAGGGCGAAGCCAGAGTGGCAAGAGAACTGTTTACACCCTATTGAACCAGGGGTAGAGTAGGCAGCGCAAAGGAATTGACTGTACCACCTGTGTCCGTGACGTGGCATAACCTGCGTTGAAGAAAGTTACCCATTGGTGCAGCAGGGCATAACGCTCTCTTTCAACATGCAGGCCCCTCGCCGGATTCAGCTACCAGGGAAACTCATACACGTGAAGGCAAAACAAATGCAGGAAGGAATCGCAAAGGCAAAGGTGCTGGTGGAGTCGCTGCCGTATATCAGGGAATTTTATGGGGAGACAGTGGTTATCAAGTATGGCGGTCATGCCATGGTTGATGAGGAACTCAAGCGCAATTTTGCCCTGGATATTATTTTGATGAAGTATATCGGCATCAACCCGGTTATCGTGCATGGCGGAGGCCCGCAGATCAATCGTTTTCTTGAAAAAATGCAGGTTACCCCCAGTTATGTTCAGGGAATGCGGGTAACCGATGGGGAAACCATGGACGTAGTCGAAATGGTGCTGGTGGGCAAGGTCAACAAGGAGATCGTGGGCCTGATCAACCATTGTGGGGGAAAGGCCGTGGGATTGTCCGGCCGTGACGGCGATCTGGTTCAGGCCAGAAAACTGACCCTTCATGCCAAGCCGGAAGGTGCGGATCGTCCGCCGGAGCTGATTGACCTGGGGCGTGTCGGCGAGGTGACAAAGATTAACCCGGAGATCCTGTCAACTCTCGATCAACAGGATTTTATCCCGGTCATCGCCCCGGTAGGTGTCGGTGAAGACGGGCAGGCCTTTAATATCAATGCCGACCTTGTGGCCGGGGCAATTGCCGCCGAACTGAACGCGGTCAAGCTGGTACTGCTGACCGATGTGGAGGGGGTCAAAGGCGAGGATGGGCAGCTGATCTCCACCATCCGGAGCGAGGAGGTGGATGGATTGATCGGTTCCGAGGTGATCAGCGGCGGGATGATTCCCAAGGTAAACTGTTGCCGCAGCTCCCTGGAACGGGGGGTTGGTAAGGCACATATTATAGATGGACGGCAGGAACATGCGATCCTGTTGGAGATATTTACACGAGAAGGAATCGGCACGGAGATAGTATCATGAACAATGCAGCGTGGGCGAAACGGGGGAATAAGGCGTTTATCGGAACTTACAGTCGATTTCCCGCCATGATGATCAAGGGGCGCGGGTGCCGGTTATGGGATGCTGACGGCCGTGAATATCTTGATTTTCTTTCCGGAATTGCGGTTTGTTCGTTGGGCCACTGCCACCCGGCGGTGACCGAGGCGATCTGCACCCAGGCTCAAGAGCTGGTACACGTATCCAACCTCTTTCATATCCGGCCGCAAATCGAGCTGGCGGAACTGCTGGTCAACCACACCTTTGCCGACCGTGTGTTTCTGGTCAATTCAGGTGCCGAAGCCAACGAGGCTGCCATCAAACTCGCCCGAATTTACAGTGGCAAAGGGCGATACGAGATTATCTCGCTGTCCGGTTCCTTTCACGGGCGGACCATGACCACCCTGGCGGCAACCGGACAGCCCAAGTTTCATCAGGGGTTTGAACCGATCCCTGAAGGATTTGTCCATGCCGCATTTGGCGACATCAAAGCCGTAGAGGAGCTGATTTGCGAAAAAACCTGTGCAGTCCTGTGCGAGCCATTGCAGGGAGAAGGGGGGGTGCGACCGTTGGATCCCGCCTATCTTCAGGCGCTGCGTGCACTTTGCGATGAACATGGCCTGCTGTTGCTGTTCGATGAAATCCAGACCGGAATGGGCCGGACCGGAACCCTGTTTGCCTATGAGCAAGCCGGAGTGGCACCGGACATTATGACCGCGGCCAAGGCACTGGGCAACGGCTTGCCCATTGGTGCCATGCTGACCACTGACACCGTTGCCGAAGCCTTTGGGGTGGGCAGCCACGGCTCCACCTTTGGCGGCAATCCCGTGGCCGCAGCAGCGGCCGTTGCCGTTCTCCAGGAGATGCTGGCTGATGGCTTCCTAGAGGCGGTACGCGAAACAGGACAATATTTCATCGGAAAATTGAAGACGGTTGCCACCCGTTTCCCTGACCTTGCATCCGGTGTTCGTGGTAGGGGCCTCCTGCTTGGACTGGTTTTGACCGAACAGGGCAGGGAACACGGCGCTGCTATTGTGCAGCACATGTTTGAACGGGGGGTATTGATGAATTTTGCCGGGAATACGGTGCTGCGTTTTTTACCGCCGTTGATTGTTACCAGGCAGGAGATCGATCAGGTGGTGGAAGAGCTGATCAGCGTACTGGATACCTTGGCATAGTCCATACCTTAGCTGTCGGGTAAAGATGGACTGCTTTTCCCTTCATTGCTCAGGACAGTGTCCTGGCTGTCGGCGTCACCCCGGTCATGGTCAATGTGGGTGCCGTCCCTGGTGATAGGGAGAGTTGCCTGCCTGTTCACCATCCTGGAGAGCGGATCGGTGCGGCGTGGGGAGGAGAGTGGAAGCGCTGGACGGGGTCGTCATGGTCCTCATCGGCGTGAAAATCGTGATCTCCGCCCTTTGAACCGGAGAAGCGTGAAAATCCCTTTGCAAAACCATGGTTTTTTTGTATCAATTAAGATTTTTATCTGGCGACGGAAGGAGGCGTAAGGGGGCGTGATCCCTGCACTCCGAGGCGCCGCAGCAGACCCGGAGCAAAGGGGGCGGAAAATGAGTAAACATCTATTGGCGTTGGCGCAGTTTGATCACAAGCAGCTGCAATCAATGGTAGACCGGGCACTTGTGCTTAAACAGGAAAGCAAGGATGGCGTTCGCCATGACCAGCTGACCGGTAAAACGATCTGCCTGCTTTTCGATAAGCCCTCCACCCGAACCCGGGTCTCGTTTGAGGCGGCCATGTACGGTCTCGGCGGCAATGTCATCTTTATGTCCAGCAAGGACTCCCAGCTCGGGCGCGGGGAACCGCTTAAGGATACGGCCAGGGTCCTGGCCAGGTACGTGGACGGGATCGTGGTCCGAACCTATGGTCAGGAAATCGTCGAGGAACTGGCACGGTTCAGTGATGTCCCGGTGATCAACGCCCTGACCGACCTCTACCATCCGTGTCAAATCCTCAGTGACCTGATAACCGTCATTGAACACAAGGGCGCGCTTGAAGATCTGCAGATCGCCTGGATTGGCGACGGGAATAATATGGCCAATTCCTGGCTGGAAGCAGCGGCCATCTTCGGTTTCTCCCTTACCCTTGCCTGTCCTGAGGGCTTTGAGCCTGATGAACAAGTTCTTGCCTGGTCCCAACAGCGAGCCTCCTCGCCCATATCCCTGCTGCGTGATCCTGCAGCAGCCATAAAGGGTGCGGACGTGGTCAATGTTGATGTATGGGCCTCCATGGGCCAGGAGGATGAACAGACAGAAAGGCTGCAGTCGTTCAAGCCGTACCAGCTGAACCGGGAACTGCTCGCCCAGGCAAAAAGTGATGCTGTGGTGCTGCACTGCCTGCCGGCGCATCGCGGTGAGGAAATAACCGAAGACGTGCTTGAGGGTGAGCAGAGCGTGATTTTTGATCAGGCTGAAAATAAAATGCATATGCACAAGGCGCTCCTGGAAAGCTACCTTGGGTAAAAGATAAACGGCCGCAGGCGTAGCTGTCTGGTTAACCTGGGTGCCACCTGTCATAAAGGACACGAGTAGAAGAGAATGAAAAGTGTGGAAAAGATAGTGCTCGCCTATTCCGGCGGCTTGGATACATCGGTAATTTTAAAGTGGCTGAGTGAAGAATATGGTTGTCCGGTTATTGCGTACTCCGCGGATATCGGTCAACAGGAGGACTGGGAAGCCGTCCGCCGCAAAGGAATGTCCACTGGCGCGGAAAAGGTGATCATTTCCGACTTGCAGGAGGAATTCGTTCGCGATTTTATCTTTCCCGCTTTCAGAGCCAATGCCATCTACGAGGGGTCCTATCTGCTGGGGACTTCTCTTGCACGACCGCTGATCAGCAAGGAACAGGTTCGGATTGCCCAAGAAGAGGGAGCCGACGCGCTCAGTCACGGGGCCACCGGTAAAGGCAACGATCAGGTACGGTTTGAACTCAGCTACCTGGCTCTTGACCCGAAGCTGCAGATTATCGCTCCGTGGCGGATATGGGACCTCAACTCCCGAAAAAAACTGGTAGCGTTTGCCAAAGAGCATGATATCCCGGTACCGGTCACCAAAAAAAATCCGTACAGCTCCGACGAAAACCTGCTGCATATCAGTTTTGAAGGCGGGATTCTGGAGAATCCCTGGAATGAACCGGATGAAGACATGTTCAAGCTGTCCGTCTCGCCGGAGAAGGCGCCCGATGTGGCCACCTATGTGGAGATGGATTTTGAGCAGGGAACACCGGTGGCCATCGACGGAGAACGACTCGGACCGGTGGCTCTGATGAAACGCCTCAATACGCTGGGCGGAGAAAACGGGATCGGCCGGCTGGACATGGTGGAAAACCGTTTCGTGGGGATGAAGTCCCGCGGTGTCTACGAGACTCCAGGCGGCACCATCCTACGTATCGCCCATCGGGACCTGGAGACCATCACCATGGACAGAGAGGTCCTGAGTATCCGGGATTCGCTGGTGCCACGGTACTCCACCCTGATCTACAACGGTTTCTGGTTCTCTCCGGAGATGGAACTGCTGCAGAAGACCATGGATGATGCCCAGGCGACAGTGAACGGAACGGTTCGCCTCAAGCTGTACAAGGGCAATTGCATTCCGGTCGGGCGTAAGTCGGACAATTCCCTCTATTCGGAATCCCTGGCCACCTTTGAAGAGGATGAGGTCTACAACCAGGCCGATGCTACCGGCTTTATTCGTCTCAATTCCCTGCGTCTTCAGATTCAGGCGCTCAACCGGAAATAGGTCCCATGAGCACACAGGATTCATCTACAAAGTTATGGGGCGGACGCTTTGCCGAGGCCACTGCGGCCTCGGTTGAGGAGTTCAGCGCTTCGGTGCAGTACGATGCGCGGCTTTATCGGCAGGATATCAAGGGCTCCACGGTCCACGCCAGAATGCTGGCCAGGCAGGGGCTGATTACCGATGAGGAGTGCGAAGCCATTGTCAACGGGTTGAGCCAGATCGAGCAGGAGATTCGGGAGGGGCGGTTTGCCTTTTCGTCTGAGCTTGAGGATGTGCACATGAACATCGAAAAGGCGCTCACCGATCGGATTGGAGCCCCGGGAGCGAAGCTGCACACCGCCAGGAGCCGGAACGACCAGGTGAATGTCGATTTCAGGATGTATCTCCGCGACGAGTCGGCTGAGCTGGACCGGCTGCTGGAAGGCTGCCAGCGTGCTTTTGTCCGTTTGGCCCGGAAATACCTTGGAACGGTCATGCCCGGCTATACCCACATGCAGCGGGCGCAGCCTGTGCTGCTCTCTCACCATATGCTGGCCTATTTTGAGATGCTCAAGCGTGATCGGGAGCGTCTCGAGAGCTGCCTGACCCGCATCAATGTCCTGCCGCTTGGATCAGCTGCCCTGGCGGGAACAGGGTTGCCGGTGGACAGGGAATACGTTGCCCGGGAGCTTGGCTTTCCTGAAATCAGCGCCAACTCCATGGATACCTCCGGCGACAGGGATTTTGCCCTGGAGTTTCTCTTCTGTCTCAACCTTATCCAACTGCACCTCAGCCGTCTTGCCGAAGAGTTGGTCTACTGGTCTTCCAAGGAGTTTGACTTCGTGCGAATCGGGGACCGTTATTGCACCGGTTCCTCCATTATGCCGCAGAAAAAAAATCCCGATATTCCCGAGCTCATCCGAGGTAAAAGCGGTCGGGTGGCCGGAGCCCTGGTTGCGTTGCTGGTGACGGTCAAGGGGCTTCCCCTGACCTATAACCGAGATTTGCAGGAGGACAAGGAACCAGTATTCGATGCACTGGATACCGTCAAGGCCTGTCTGTCCATCACGGCAGAGTTGCTTGATAATACCGACTTTCATGTCGAACGGCTGGAAGCGGCAACCTATGGCGGCTTCATGACTGCCACTGACCTGGCTGACTACCTGGTGAGGAAAAATGTTCCTTTTCGTCAGGCCCACGGGATTGTTGGCAAGGTGGTGGCGCTTTGCCAGGAACGCGAAATCGAACTCATTGATCTGACCCTGGCCGACCTACAGGCCTTTTCTGAGCATCTGGAGGCTGATGTCTTTGACGTCCTGTCTGTCGAAGGATCAGTGAACAGCCGGACCTCGCCCGGCGGTACAGCTTTGATCCGGGTGAGCGAAGCCCTGGAAAAGGCAGAATCTTATTTGGGATGAATACCATGATCAGCAGCAGGAGTTTTTCCGTGACAGTGATGGGAGTCGCAGCCGTTTTTACCGCCCTTGTGGCGCTCGGTGGGTGCGGATTTAAAGACAAACCGGTACCGCCACAACAGGTGTTGCCCCAACCGGTGACCGACCTGCGCTATGAGCTTACGGAAAAAGGGGTCACCCTGTACTGGAGTTATCCGGTTGAAACTGTTACCGGGGACGATCTCACGAATATCTCCGAATTCCTCATGTACCGCGCGGTGGTCCCGGTGGAAAGCTACTGCGAGACCTGCCCCATTCCTTTCGGCAAGGGGATCACCCTGCCTGGTGGTGCGCTCCCGGATGAGGGCCGTAAAACCGCCAGTTACACGGCGAGGCTGCTTCGGCCTGGCAATCTCTATTTTTTCAAGGTGCGGAGCAAGTCTGGGTGGTGGGCAGAATCTGCAGACTCCAACATTGTTCGCTTCCTGTGGAATACCCCGGTAATGGCACCGGAAGACCTGACGGTGACAGCCGGTGACCGGATGAATACGCTTACCTGGCAACCTGCGGAAAAACACCTGGATGGAACTCCGATCGAGGAGGTTGTTACCTATCAGGTACGGCGAAGCACCGGTGGCGGACCTTTCCAGGAGATTGGCAAACCGCAGCAGGGGACGACCTATGTTGACAGGGACGTGGCCAATAACCGGAAGTATTTTTACCAGGTCCAAGCCATCAGCATGTATCCTCAGGGTGCGGTCGGTGGCGGGATAAGTAAAAACGTTGCCGCAACACCCTTGGACAGGACCCCGCCAGCGGCCCCGGTTGATGTTCAGGGGGTACGCACCGAGGCCGGGATTAAGATCTTCTGGTCCCATGTCCCGGAAAAGGACCTCAAGGGCTATAGAGTCTATCGACGCTTGCCTGGAGACGAAGCCCCGCAACTGGTTGGGGAAGTCCTGCTGCCCTTTAATATGTTTATTGATCGTCAACCACCGCGACAGGCAGCACGCATATACTACTCGGTGTCCAGTTTTGACACGCGAACTCCTGCTAATGAGAGTGCAAGTTCGCCAGAGGTGATGATCCAGAACAGGTAATCGACCGGCCGGTGGTTGACTAAATGATCGGAGAGCAGAACCACCGCACCCTTGACAATCAGTGCATGGAGAGCAACCTATCGTGAACAAGCACCTCGCCCCCATTCCCTTTGTGAAGATGAGTGGTGCAGGCAATGATTTCGTCATCATCGATCACAGAGAGCCTGTTATTCCGCCGGAAAAGATGGCTGATTTTGCCCGCCATTTCTGTCGGCGCCGGTTTTCCGTCGGTGCGGATGGTCTGTTCCTGATTGAGGAATCCGAGCAGGCGGATTTCAAATGGCAGTTTTTCAATGCTGACGGTTCGGTGGCGGAAATGTGCGGCAATGGCGCTCGCTGTGTGGCGCGATTTGCCTATATGCACGGTATAGCCCCGGCCAGCATGCGGTTTGAAACCCTGGCCGGGATAGTGGAGGCCAAGGTGGCGGACACGGAAGTGACCATCCGTATGCCGCAACCCCATTCGCTTGCACTGTCCCGTAAGCTGACCTTGGAGAATGACGCTCTGCTTGAGGTGCACTCCCTGGATACTGGCGTACCCCATGCCGTCACTTTTGTGTCGGATCTTGTTGCTGTGGATGTACAGGGGGTGGGGAGTTGGATTCGTCACCACCCGGATTTTCAACCGGCTGGAACCAATGTGAACTTTGTTGCTTGCAGCGATAAGGAGATCCATGTCCGCACCTATGAGCGGGGTGTAGAGGGGGAAACCATGGCCTGCGGAACCGGAGCGGTCGCCGGGGCCATCATTGCGGCCCTGCTTGGCCGGGCCGGTTCGCCGGTGGTGGTGGTTACCGCCGGCAACGATCGTCTACGCATCAGTTTTGACCTGAAGGATGAGCAAGTCATTGAAAATGTCTTGCTCAGGGGCCCTGCCCATGTCATCTATACAGGGGAATTGGTACCAGAAGCGCTGGCGGACTGGTCTCACCAGGTCGGCTGAGCGGATTAGCTGCCCGGGACGGGAAAGACGAAAAAATCGATGAAAGAGACAGCAGGTAGAGTGTTCGGCACAGACTGGACAGGACTGCGAGGAGAAGGAAATGGGTAGGATACACGGTGCAATTACGGCATTGGTGACGCCGATGAACAACGGCCAAATCGATGAGCAGGCAATGATCGATCTGATCGAGTGGCAGATTGACAGCGGCATCCACGGTCTGGTGCCGTGCGGAACAACCGGTGAATCGGCAACACTCAGTTTTGCCGAACACAAGCGGGTTATCGAGCTGACGGTGGAGACCGTCAAGGGACGGGTTCCGGTTATTGCCGGTACCGGCGCCAACAATACCCTGGAAGCGATTGAGTTAACCGAGTCGGCCAAGGAGAGCGGAGCCGATGCGGTCCTGTCGGTGGTGCCCTACTATAACAAGCCAAGCCAGGAAGGTCTCTTTCAGCACTATAAAGCCATACTTGATGCGGTCGATATACCGACCATCCTTTACAACGTGCCCGGCAGGACCGTAACCAACATGTTGCCGGCAACGGTTGCCAGGCTGGCCCAGCTGCCCAATGTGATCGGCATCAAGGAGGCGTGCGGCTGCCTGAACCAGATCAGTGCGGTGATCAAGGCGTGTCCTCGTGAGTTCATTGTTCTTTCCGGTGACGATTTTACCGCCATGCCCACGGTACTTATCGGCGGAAAAGGTGTCATTTCGGTCGTGGCAAACCTTGAACCAGCCAAAACGGCGGCCATGATGGAGGCCGCTCTTAGCGGTGATCTTGAACAGGCCAATAGACTGCATTATCACCTGTTTGACCTCATGGGAGCTATGTTCTGTTATCCGAGCCCTGCGCCGGCTAAAAAAGGGCTTAATCTTATGGGGCGGATTCAGTCCCCTGAGGTCCGTCTGCCAATGACCCAGATTGATGGGCCGGCAGAGGAAGAATTACGTCGGTGTATGACAGCATGCGAGCTGCTCGCATAAACACTTCTTCACAGGTTCTATCAGGAGTGGATTAACATGACCAAAGTAATCATCGCCGGTGCTGGTGGCAGGATGGGGCTGCGTATTTCGCAGATGGTGCTGCAGCAGGAAGGGCTGGAACTCGCAGGAGCCTTTGAACACCCGGACAGTACCGTTCTTGGCGAGGACGTCGGCGTCCTGTGTGGCATCGGCACCATTGGTGTACCCATTACCCCGGGGATAGAGTCGGTAATCGAGGTCGGCGACGTTATCATCGATTTTACCTTTCACGAGGCAACCATGCAGTTTGCTCGGGTTGCGGCTGTGCACGGAAAGGCGATGGTTATCGGTACCACCGGCCTTAACCAGGTCCAGCTGGACGAGCTCAAGACGCTCGCTGCGTCCAGTTTTCCGTGCGTACAGGCCCCCAATATGGCGGTGGGGGTGAATGTTCTGTTTAAACTGGTGGAAAAGGCCGCTGCTGTATTAGGCGATGCCTATGATGTGGAAATCGTTGAGGCGCATCATCGGATGAAAAAAGATGCGCCCTCGGGTACAGCGCTGAAGCTGGGAGAGATGGCAGCCAAAGCACTGGGAAGAGACCTGGCTGCTGTAGGGGTGATGGAGCGCAATGGCATTATCGGTGAGCGAACCGACAAGGAGATAGGTATCCAGACTATTCGTGGTGGCGATATCGTTGGTGAGCATACGGTTTATTTTGCCGGCGCCGGAGAGCGGATCGAGATCAGTCATCGGGCGACCAACCGTGATAATTTTGCCAGAGGAGCTGTCTTGGCTGCCGCCTGGCTGGCGGACAAGGCCAACGGCATGTATACCATGTTTGATGTGCTTGACCTGAAAAATTTCTAGCCTCCTGTGACCGGCGTCGTCCAATCGGCGCCGGCTTTGTTCGGTGTCTGTTTCATCTTCGGCATTTTCTCATTGCTTTTATATAGGGATCGGCTCCAATCTGGGGGAGTCCAGGCAGATTATACTCCAGGCCTGGAACCGACTGGGTCAGCATCCGGCTATCCGGCTTACTGCCCTCTCCCATCCCTACCTGACCCGACCGGTAGGGATGGAAAGTGAGCACCTGTTTGTCAATGCCGCAGGCTCCGGTCGAACATCACTGAGCCCGACCGAGCTGCTCCGCCTGCTCCAGAGCATAGAAAAGGAGCATGGCCGCACTCGCTCCGCACCGTCCCTCGGTTACCAGGATCGAACCCTCGATCTTGATCTGCTGCTCTACGATGACCTCATCCTTGTCTCTTCCCTGTTGACCGTCCCTCATCCCCGCATGCTTGAGCGATTATTTGTCCTGGAACCACTTGCTGAGATCGCGACAACCGTGCACCATCCGCTGACCGGTAGAAGTATTGGAGCGCAGTGTACTGCCCTTGCACAGCAGGAAACGGGCGGTCAGCGAATCGAGTGGGATTCCTGAGCCCAGGGTATTTTTCCCTGCGGCCAAAATGGCGGCCAACCAGTTGCTGCCAGGTACCCGGCCGAGACGGCAATCATGGACGCCACTTTTTACTGGGCGCAGAGAAATTGATTAGACTTTTGCTTGGGCACGTATATAATACCAATATGTTACCGTCACGCATCCTCATCATTCGGGTAGAGGCGCTACCACGCAAATGACACCGCTTCGTCTCATTATACTCGCTGTTCTCTTCTATATCGGCTACCGTTTGCTGCGCAGTGTGCTGCTCGAACAGTTGAAAAAGAAATCATCCCAAACGCAGCAGAAAGATACACCTGTCCAGGATGTCCTGGTCGAAGATCCGGTCTGTCATACCCTTATTCCCAAAAAACAGGCGATTCGTTTGCGCAAGGGGGGGCAGACCTATTATTTCTGCAGCGAAAAATGCTGCGACGCATTTACAGAAAACTCGGAGGAGAAAGAATGAAATTTTTTATAGATACTGCAAATATCGACGAGATTAATAAAGGTCTCGAAATTGGAATGGTCGACGGGGTAACCACCAACCCTTCCCTTGTGGCCAAAGAACAACGCCCCTTTACCGACATCCTCAAGGATATCTGCGCTGTTGTCGACGGCCCGGTAAGTGCTGAGGTGGTCAGCCTGGATGCTGATGGGATGGTGGACGAAGCCAGGGAACTGGTCAAGATCAGTGATAACATCGTGGTCAAGGTCCCCATGATTGAAGAGGGGTTGAAGGCTGTTAAGCGCTTGGCTGCTGAAGGTATCAAGACCAACGTTACCCTGATTTTTTCCTCCACCCAGGCGTTGCTTGCTGCCAAAGCCGGCGCCACCTATGTCAGTCCTTTTGTTGGCCGGCTCGACGATATTTCCGTTAACGGAATGGAACTTGTTGCCGATATAATGAGTATATTCAGGAACTATGGGTATGCTACCGAGGTTATTGTAGCTTCGGTTCGTTCACCCATGCATGTTGCAGAATCGGCTCTGGTCGGCGCGGACATTGCTACCCTTCCGTACAAGGTTATCGCTCAACTGGCTAAACACCCGTTAACCGATATCGGTATGGAAAAATTCCTTGCTGACTGGGAAAAACGCCAGAAATAATACAAGGAACACTATGGATAAAAGTCTGGTCGTGGCTGTCCTGCTGGTACTGGTTGTGCTGCCGGTATCAGCAGGCGCAGCTCTCTATACGTATGTCGATGAAAGGGGCGTCACCCATTACACCAATGTACCTGTAGACGGCAGGATGCGGCTCAAAAAGGGAGCAGTTGTGCATTCCTCTTCATCCCGTTCCAGACAGAAGCACGATTGGTATCGCTCCCGTAGCCGGTTAAACAGCGGCGCTCAGGGGAGCATCACCGCCCACACCATGCATCACCATATCAACCGGGCGGCAACTGTCCACAAGGTTGACCCTTCGCTAATCAAGGCAATTATCAAGACCGAATCAAACTTCAACCCGCTTGCCGTCTCCACCCAGGGCGCCCAGGGACTGATGCAGCTCATGCCCGGAACCGCCAGGGACCTCAATGTACAGGATCCCTTTGACGTATGGCAGAATATCGAGGGCGGCACCAGATACTTCAGGTGGCTGCTGGACAGTTACCACGGCAATGTGGAATTGAGTCTGGCCGCTTACAATGCAGGTCCTGGAAGGGTCAAGCCGTTTGGAAAAATTCCCCGCATTCCGGAAACCCGGGCCTATGTCAGCAAGGTACTGCGCTATTACGCGGCCTATAAAAAAGGGATTGCCCAATTAACAAGTATTTCCATCCGCAACTTGGTCACCCAATGAAATAAGCCCCGCTCCAACAGCATTACCCTTTTTCTCCGTTATCCCCATATCATCAGTATGCCCATGGGCAGCAGGAGCAAGTAGACCAGTCGGAGGTACAGCCGTTGACCAATCCGTTTGTTCAGCAGCGATCCCGTATTTGTGCCTGCCAGGATAAGCGGCATAGTTACCAGGAAATATTTCAGAGTGAGTACGGTTGTCATGCCGTGGGCGGCATGAACCATGACGGTGAGACCGGCGTTACAGACAAAGAACGCGGTAAGGGTAGCTCGTATCTCTTCTGGTTTCCAATTCATGAGCGTTGAATACATGATAACCGGCGGGCCTCCTGCACTGAGCAGCGAGGTGATACAGCCTGAGCAGAACCCTGCGAGATAGCCCAGCTCACCAGGGAGTTGACGAGGCCGGGGCTGGAATAACAGGCCTATACAGCTATAGAGGACGAGAAGCGCCCCCAGGAGAATTCGGGCAATGTCCTGGTTTATGTGCTGAAGGAGGTATCCCCCTAAAAAAATGCCGGGAACGGCGCCGGTGATCAGGGGAACAATCTTCCGTCGATCAAAGGAGCGCCGCAGGGAAAAGGCCAGCCATGAGGTCATGGCCAGGCCATTGAGCACAACCAGCGGTATGGCGGTTTTAATATCAATGATCAGACAGAGCAGGGGAATGGCGATAAGGCCGGCGCCGAAACCGGTTACTCCCTGGACGCATCCCGCCAAGAGAAAAATCACTCCGATGGCGAAAAAAGTGGCCATAGCTCAGTACAGACTCGGAGAGCAGCTGTTTCCATTGCACCCATGCCAGCCGGCAGCTACGAACAGGGAAACGGTCAAGAGTATTTTGAACACAATGCTCCTTTGTGCTACGCTAGAGTTGAAGAGGCACTGAAACAGTGAGACCATTTGGCTGGCGCCACTGTAAATTGGAGTAGTGTAATGTGCACCCCTTTTTTCAAGGGTTGAACGATACTGCATGGTTCATCTTATGCAAGTTCCGGCCTATTTTGCTGGTGTCAGTGGATTGAGGGTGAATGCCTGTTTTTTTGCCTTGTGACAATGATGCCCCTGTTTGTCTGCCGACCTCGATTGGTGTGTAGATGGGGGAAGCGTCCGAGAGCGTGACAGCAGTGCTGGCACTGCTGGATGCCCCCACATCGCCATCGCTTAAAGACATGGGTTTCGTCAGCAGCCATTCCAAAAATTCCATACAGACGGTCGGTCGAAACCTGCGCTGGTGCGTACACCGAACCTGAACGAAAACCCGAGAAAACTCAAGTCGCGGCACCCATGGTGAGCTCAAGGGAAAGAACAAAATCCAAACGAAAGGGGTACCGGTTTGATGGTCAGCGGATTCTGGTTACCTTGAAAACAGCCTTTGCTGACGGGCAGGCGTACCTGGCCAATATTTCCACCACCGGCTGCGCGCTGGAATCGCCAACAGTGGCGATCTCCCCCAGCGAAAAGATTCTCGTGACCATAGCCCTGGCAGGGGAGAAGGAAAAGGTTGAGGCCGCTGGCAGGGTTGTTCGGGTGGAAAAACAGCTGATTGCCGTTCGTTTTACCGTTATTGAGGACGCCACAGTCAGGTTGATACAGGCCTATTTTTTTCGGAAACTGAGAAACCAGCGATAGTAATCCGCTTGTCCTTTACTCGAGAACTGGGGCGTGGCACAGCAGGAATCTATGGAACAGTATATAGCACGACAGCCGATTTTTAATATTCACAAAAAAATTTATGCCTATGAGCTGCTCTATCGGGGGGCGAAACATTACGCCCTGGAACGGGTGAGCGGAGATCGGGCTACCACCAGTTTACTGAGCAGCGCATTCCTTACCCGCGAGATTCAGGATATCTCCAGTTTCAAGCCCTGTTTCATCAATTTCACCCAAGGTCTGCTGGAGAAAATGCTGCCGGAATCGTTCTCCAAAGAGTCGGTGGTAGTGGAAATCCTTGAGGACGTAGAGCCCACGGAACAACTGGTGCGTTCGTGCAGGCGCCTCAGGGAGAAAGGCTACACCATTGCGCTGGATGATTTCGTCTATGACCGGAAATTCATCCCCTTGCTGGAGCTGGCCGATATCGTCAAGATCGACTTCAGGCTCACCCCCCATACGACCATATTGCGAACTCTGGATATCCTGCGCAGGTACCGGGTGAAACTGCTGGCCGAAAAGGTGGAAACCCTGGAGGAGTTTGAGGCTGCCAGCAAGTTGGGTTTTGTCTATTTCCAGGGGTATTTTTTTTCCAAGCCTGAACAGATAAAAATCCAGGAGCTGACCAGCACCCAAATAACTCATCTGCGTCTTCTGGCAGAAGTGACAAAAAAGTCAACCACCGTGGAGTCTTTACGCAAGATCATCGCCAATGATGTTTCAGTGAGCTATAAGCTGCTGCGGTTTCTCAACTCCTCCTATTTCTACCGATTACAGGAGATCAAATCGATTAAACATGCCATTGCCTACCTGGGCCAAAAGGAGCTGCGCCATTTCATTATGTTGGTGATCATCTCCGAAATGGCCTCCAAAAAGCCCGGCGAACTGATTCGGCTCGGTTTGGTACGGGCGAAGTTCTGCGAACTCCTCGGTGAACAGGCAAGGGTCAAGATGGATACCTCTGAGGTGTTCGTGGTCGGGCTCTTTTCCCTGCTGGATGCCATGCTCGATCGCTCCATGGACGAGGTGATGCGTGAGCTGCCGGTAAGTGCCGATATCAAGGCAGCCCTGCTTGAGGAGCGCGGACCCTGGTACACCTATCTGCAGATAGCGAGAAACTACGAAAAAACCAATGAACATGCCTTTGTCCCGTTATTGGCACAACTGCAGCTTGATGCCGAAACCGTTAACCGCTGTTACCTGACCGCTATTAAGTATGCCAACGGGTTGCTCTAAAAGCTACACCAGGGTTGCTTGTGCCGTCCGGTTCAGAAAAGGCAGCACCTTGCCGGAGCCCAGGCAGCGCGTGAGCTCTGAGGGACCGGACTGCTCCATTCCCGTTTAGGCTTGACTTGACCGTGTATTTACGGTAAGGAAATGAACCCATGCCGGAGTGGTGAAACTGGTAGACGCACTGGACTCAAAATCCAGCGGGGGCAACCCCGTGTCGGTTCGACTCCGACCTCCGGCACCAGTGAGTAATCCACAGACTTCCATCAAAGTCTTTTAAACCCGCAACCAGCAACGGTTAGCGGGTTTTTTCTTGTCTTTTCCGTCCATTCTCTTCCAAGTTCGTCCAGAGAAATCCATTGCGAAAAGGGTGTATTGAGGGGTATATTTTAAAATAGATTCGAACTGGATCTAAAAAATACACCCTGGGGAGTGATGATATGCCTAAACTCACCGCTTTAGACGTCCGCAATGCAAAAGGGCCATGCCGTTTATCTGACGGGCAAGGGCTATTTTATGAGATCACAGCTTCAGGGGTGAAGCGCTGGCTGTATCGCTTCAAGCTGGGCAGTAAAAATGGCATGTATATTGTTGGCCGTTACCCCAGCCTATCCTTGAAAGACGCTCGCAAGCTGCACCAGGAAGCATGGGAACTTGTTAAACAGGGAAAGAATCCTGCCCAGGCAAGACGGGCAGAAAAAGAGGCAAATATCGCTGAAGAGCAGAAGAGGAAGCTTGACCGGTCGAAAAGTTTCCAGACCGTTGCCTTGGAATGGGTAGAGCAGCAGCGGGAGGGCTGGAGTCATGGCCATGCATTAGCGGTTGTGGAAACCCTGCAGAAAGATGTTTTCCCCGCGATTGGCGAGACACCTGTGGATGCAATTACCCCGCCCGAGGTTTTAAAGATTTTGAGGCGGATTGAGAACAGAGGCTCTCTTGAGATAGCTCGAAAGGTGCTGCAGCGGACAAGTGCCATTTTTCGATATGCAATCCAAACCGGGAGGGCTACCTACAACCCCGCTGCCGACATGCAGGGTGTATTAAAATCTCGATCTGTTCAGCATATGCCGGCACTTTTTGACAAAGACCTGTCTCAACTCCTTAAAGATATTGCCGCAAATCAGAAAATAAATCTCACAACAAAACTTGCACTCCAGTTCACTGCCCTCACTGCTTGTCGTCCTGGTGAGGCGAGAAAAGCCCACTGGTCAGAAATCCATCTTGATCTTGGAGAGTGGCATATACCTGCGGAGAGGATGAAGATGAGGCGTCCCCATATTGTGCCTCTTTCCAAGCAGGCCGTAGCTGTGTTGAATCGAGCCGCTGTAATTTTTAGCCAGGAAGGGTTGGTATTTCCGAGTGTAAGGGATACTGAGAAACCTATGAGCGACAATGCGATGTCCAAAGCACTCAGAGACATGGGGTACAAGGGTAAGGCTACTCCCCATGGGTTCCGTTCATCATTTTCCTCCATGGCGCACGAGCGATCCGGTTTTGCCAGTGAAGTTATTGAAAAGGCACTGGCTCACGAGGAGAAAAACAAAATAAAAGGAGCATATAATCGGGCAGAATATCTGGAGCAGCGGAGGCAACTCATGCAGTGGTGGGGCGATAAGCTGCAGCAGCTTGAGTTCGGTGCTGAAATTATTCCCATAGACCGGCAGATAAACAGGTAGGGGCTCGAATTATGTCAAAAGAATATAGAAAAACTTATCTGTGCCCAATAAAACCATTGCCTGAGGAAGTTAAGCAGAAGATTATTGTGTTATCCGATAAACTCGATATCGAAAAGATCGAAAGATCGTGTATGTCCTATCTGGGGCAACGTGACCAGCGAGAGGCTCGCGACTCTCAAAAGATGGTACAGGTAAAATTGAAAGAAATTCATGACTGCGCTAAACGGCTGAAAGAACTTCTTGATGAACAAGATATCCAAGAGGCGCTGGATAATTGTGTGCAAGCGCATACGTACATGCTGGTGACAGAGGGAAGACGATTATCAGCTGTAGAGAGTGAACTGAAACGGGACCGGAATTATAAAAATATTAGGGGATCCTTAGGGGGGATTGAAGTAGTTACCAGAGGGTTTGAGGCCTTGGCTAGCAAAAAAGGAAGGCCTAGAGGAGGCAGGAACAAACCAGCTTATAATCTTTGCAATGCCCTGTATAAGTGTTGCCGGGATGCCGGAATCAGACCTACATTTGGCACCAAAGGTATTCTTCATCAGTTACTTGATGTTCTAAGAGAGCATTTAGAAATTGGGCATGGAGAGTATGAGAGAATAATTAGGGCTTCCTGATTATTTCTCAACCAGTTGAAATTAAATAGGAATTCTTTTGACTACGTGTTATTATGTGCAGGAAAAACGGATAGTTACCTATCAAACCCTTGCACTTTTATTTGATAATGTATCGAAAAAGGTATAGCAAACAACTCAGTTTCGTAGACTTTGTACTCCCCTTTGGAGGTAAACTCCGAAGTGATAATCGTTGGGTCAAACTGGCCGACATGATTCCCTGGGAACTTGCTGAGTCGTTCTATGCAAAGCAGTTTGCTGGAAGCGGCCTTGGTCCTTCTGCTAAACCGGCTCGTGTTGCCTTGGGTGCTCTCATCATCAAAGAACGTCTTGGCGTGAGTGATGAGGAGGCCGTACTGCAGATCCAGGAGAACCCTTACCTACAGTTCTTTCTTGGGTTCAAAGAATTTCGCGATGAACCTCCATTCGATCCCTCCATGTATGTCCATTTTCGCAAGCGTTTTAACCTGGAGCAGCTCAATCAAATCAACGAAGCCATAGTCAATGCCGAGCAAGCGACACAGCAAGCCACTGCTGAGAAAGAACAAGACGATAACGATGATGAGGATGATTCACCGGGCAGCAACAAGGGCAAGCTGATTGTCGATGCGACCTGTGCCCCGGCTGACATCCGTTACCCTACTGATATCAGCCTGGTCAACGAGGCTCGGATAAAAAGCGAACAGATCATCGATATTCTGTTTAAGCCGCTGAAGGGGACGCAGCGCAAACCGCGGACATACCGCAGGAAAGCGCATCGTCTTTATCTTGCCCATGTCAAAAAACGCAAACATGCCAGTCGTCACAGACGCAAAGCCCTTGGGCAACAGTTACGTTTCCTCGGCCGTAACCTCAGAACCATAGAACAGTTGAGCAAACAGGTGCCCTTGACTCATCTGCGCCCTCGCCGATACCGTGATCTGCTGGTCATTCATGAACTACACCGTCAGCAACTGTGGATGTATGAGAACCGGTGCCATCGAGTTGATGACCGGATCGTCAGCATCAGTCAGCCACACGTGAGACCCATTGTACGGGGTAAGGCATCTGCTCCCACTGAGTTCGGGGCAAAACTCTCAGCCAGTCTGGTCGAAGGGGAGGTGTTTCTTGACCATCTTTCCTGGGATCCCTACAACGAGTGCGGAGACCTGATTCCTCAGCTTGAGGACTACAGAAAACGCTTCGGGCATTATCCGGCATCAGTCCATTGTGATAAGATTTATCGCACCCGAAATAATCGGAAGTTCTGCAAGAAGCACGGGATACGCATGTCTGGACCACCCCTGGGGAGGCCCCAGAAGAAGACGGAAAAGAATGCCGGGGCACTCAAGGCCCAAAAGCTTCAGCAGCGACAGGATGAACGTGATCGGATTCCCATCGAAGGGAAGTTTGGACAGGGTAAACGCCGTTTCGGCCTTGCAAGAATAATGGCCAAACTCTCGCAAACCAGTGAAACCATGATCGCCATCACCTTCATTGTGATGAACCTGGAAAAATTGCTGCGGGAGGCGTTTTTGTGTCTATTCTTTCTTTTTTTACGACATGCTGCAGCCCCTCTAACGGCTTTTTTCGGCGTCATAGTAGGGGTGATAGAGGGGCTGTGCTGGTTAGCCCTACAGCGTGCGAGTTGTCAAAGATCATGAGCCAATCTGTTTTCGGCTCAAAACACATTATTCAGGAAGCCCTAATTAACAATGTAATTGCAGAGAGAAATGCGATTGAAAGGAAAGAAATAAAAGAAAAAGGCTAACCAGTTAAAATTATTAATGACATTAATACCTCGGCGTTAAATCAGCTGAATCTCCCATTGCTGCAGCCTCTGCGCATTCATTTCAGCTGCGAATTTATGTTATAAGATTAACTCATCAATCCTTCCTATATTGCCATCTAGAGTTAAACGGAAAACCTTAACCGTATATGGAGGCAATAAATGGAACATAACACCTTACTCCGTTTACCACAGGTAGAAAAAGCCTGTGGCCTTAAGAAGTCCACAATCTACGCCCGAATAAAAGAGGGCACATTCCCACCCCCTGTAAGATTGGGCCCGAAATCTGTTGCATGGAGAAGTGATGAGGTCCATCAATGGATTGATTCCTTGCCACGCGTAGTGGAAGAGCAGGGAGGTCAGTCATGGGAGTAAAACACACATACTTGACCGCCAATGGGTTAAAGACAGATGAGAATTTGACCAGGGCAAAGGCTATACGGCAGAAGTGCCTTGATTGTTCCTGTTGGCAGATGAAAGAAATTGCATTGTGTACTGTCCTAAATTGCGCACTTTATCCTTTTCGAATGGGTAGGGTTGCAAAGGCTGTGGAGTTAGAAAAAAAACGCCCTACGCGTCAAAAAATAAAGAGTAGAAAAGAGCGTTGGCAAGAGAAGCAAACCAGTCTTCTTGATCTGCCCCATATTGACGGTTCAGACAATGAGTCATCGCAAAAAGGGTAAAGTTAAGTCCGGCACCTGGGTGACTCGTGAAATGGCACGCTCAAAGGCTTTTGTAGCTCTAAGTAGTATCGGGAAGGTGATATTGTTCCAGTTATTACTAAAGCGGGATATTGACAACAAACACAATGTCCTGAACAAAAGAAATATCACGATGACCTACAAAGAGCTTGAAAATCTGTTCGGCGAAGGTTCGAAGGGAAAACCGAGCGGGTTATCAAGGGGGAGTATAGCCAGGGGGCTGAAAGACTTATTGGCAAAAGGGTTCATTGAGATCGTTCGACCGGGTGGAGCGTTCCAACAGGATAAGGCGGTCTATGGTCTGACAGATGATTGGAAACGGTGGGTACCAGGTGAGGTTATAAGGAAAAAAACACCAGGGAAGAAATCAGGATATTTTGCCCTTCAAAAAAAATCCCAACCACCACAATCGGAACCATACACACCACCACAACCGGAACCTAAAACCATTGATTAGGTTCCGGTTGTGATACCCATGCAAAAAAATTGAATTATGGAAAAACAGTAGGTTGCAGGTATCCTGCTCTTTGGGCTATGGTTCCGGTTATGGTGGTCTATACATGTTAGCCACTAGAGGGGGCTCAAAAACACCGCCATCCAACATGAGAAACTAGAGAGAATACGTCGGGCGCTCATTTTCATACAGTTGATATTTACCATGAAATCGAAAGCAACGATGGCAAAAAAGAGTAGCGCCGCATGGCCCCACATTGAAAAAAGAGGATCGACGATAAAGCAGCCTCTCTCACCGCTTCAAAGAGGTATTATAGCCCTTGCCCGTGAACAGAAGTACGTCAGCTACACTGATGTACTGGAAATTCACTATGGGTTCACGATGAGCAGGCGCGGAGCAAGGAATAACAAATATTTTAGCAGTGATCTCAACTCACGTCGACAATTGCAGGTAGCACGGGTCGCTATTTGTAAAAGTTTCAACCGGCTGGTGAAGAGAGGGGTGGCGGCCAGGGTACATTGCTGCGAAGCATGGAGTTCTATAACACTGACAGGTAAGGGGTCTGGGTAATTAATAGACCCCTAAAAAAGGGTTAATAGCCCATGATGGATGGATCCAGCACTTTTGTTTTGAATTCGATCTGGCTTACCCATCCACCCCGCCCCCCACATACACTCCACTGCATGAAAAAAATGGAATAGTATTTAATCGGCTTGGAAAAGAGGGAACCGAAATCTTTGGATTGGCAGTGTTAACGATCAAACTAACCGGCGGGCCAAGTCGATGCGCGTCAAATTGAAGCCGCATACCGGCCCGTCCGGTTGAGCGCAGGGTTGGGCGTCAGTCTCTCCAGCATATCCGAGGTCCGAAATCGGCCAGCTCCCCACGTTCGCGGTTGCCGTTGGAATTTGCGGTGGACGGCCATACGCGCCTGCAGCGCGGCGAAAGCTGGTGTATTGAAATCAGTGATGGCGTGGAAGACGAGCCAGCGTGCGGAGGCGCAATCACGCTGTCGATGACTAGCTTCATGGAGCCGCGCAGACAGAATCAGTCGGAGTCCTCCCACAGTCGGAAGCTGTCTTCGTCCCACGCGGCGGGCGACCAGGGCATGCTGAGAGCGACGCCGTGCACCATCTGGGGCAGGACATAGCGCGCGAGGGCGTCGCTCTCGAACGCATCTTTGAAGGCGACGCCAGGGTACTTCGCAATATCCGCCTCCGGCACTCTGAGCACCGTCTTTGGCACGATGACCCTTCCCGTCTTGTGGTAACGACCCAGCCCGTCCAGATGGTGCACCTGTACCCGCACAGGGTCGGCAATCGTCCACCATCTCGCTGTTGTCGGCTCGGGCCGAAAGGTCGGCAGCGACTGCACGGCATCGTAGAACTCGCTTTTCGTCTGAGGCTCCGAGATATCCGCCGCCTCGAGCGTATTCATAAGATAGTACATGGTTGCCCGCGTGTACCAGCGCAGAACTTCTATGACGTGGTTGTTGGACAGTCCGAACCCGTAGCCAAACTCCCGTAGGACCAAGGCAGAACGCTCGCGCAGGTCGATCTCCATGCGCACGACGTCGCTATCAAGCGTGCGCAACACATTTAGCCCCTCGGTGGTCGCGTCGGACCGAGACCAGTACGTCGAGATTCGTGCCCGCAGCCGGCGCTGCAGCGTGTTGTGCGCCTCGCTCTTGAGCAGGTGCATCATCTCGGGGGCGATATCTGCCCATTCAAGACCATGGCCGATCCAACGATCGAGGATGCGTTCTAGGATGAAGGTGTCGAGCTCGATGCGCCTGTGGAAGACCAGCGGCAGTACGACGCGGCCCGACGGTCCTGCGGCGAGCCCGAGCGACCTCAGGTGCTCGATGAGCGCATGCACGCCTTCCATGAATCCTGCACCCTCCCGCAGGTTGATGTGCACCCGTCCCTTTAGCGCGTCGAGACCATTGGAGTCGTCAATCCGTAGCGGGACGAGAAGGCATTGTTCCAGCCGCTTTTCGGCCTTCAGCGTCTTGTTCACCTCGTATTGCACCCATTCCGTCGCAGCCGCGTGACTCGACTCGATCACCAGCACTCGCGCGCTACCGTCGAGTGCGCTGTCAAGGCTGGCGATGAGCGGGTCGCCCGGCCCCATCTCCCACGAGTCGAGCCATACCGGGACGCCCTCTGCGAGGAGTTCGAAGGCAAGCCGGAACACGAACGGCTTGTCTGCGGATGCATGCGAGATAAAGATTGTATCCATCGTCTGAAGCCCCTCCATAGCACTAGTTTGACGCCCAACGCCCAGATAGCTGCCGCATTACTTCAGGCTACGTTTGATACTAACCGCCACCATTCGTGCAGATTTCAGTTTTGCCTCCTTTCTCTCGGCAATGATCAGAAGCGCCTCATGGGGCTTTTGATACGTGACACAGGAGGTAGTACCCCGAAGCAAACGCTCCTCCTTTTCGGGGTCAGAGCCACGATTATGGTAGACGTATGTTTTGCTGCAGAGTTTGCCATCACCGAGATCACTCCCTTCATGTGGGTTTTTTATCTATCGAGGTGGCATCGGGATCGCTACCTTCGCTCGCATAGGATTCGAAATTGGCGGTAATGCTGACCACAGAATCGTAGCCAGATGGCTCCAACTTATATTCCACCTTGGTTTGATCAGTGAAGCTCAAGACTTCTTCTGATTTCAATCGTAGATACTCTGCGGCGACAATATTTCATACTCCAAGAACTGTACCAAACCAAAAGCGCCAACGGCGCCGGTTGCAAGTGTTGATAGGAAGAACTTGATCGGGCTGTTTTCGACAATTTATTTTAAGGACACAGTCTTTCTCCAGCTAACTCGTGATCGGGTTCGACAACCAGGGGTAAGGTCGCTCAATATTAGCTGACACATGCAACAGAATGAGAATAACACTGGAACTACCTCACATCAATTACGGTGGCAGATGTATGCCAGCGTAAATCAGAGATCATCTTCACCCAGGCACTGTCGCCTCAACAAAAGAAAACCTGGTTTAATCTATACCGGTGTTGTTTCGCTGCTTATAGCAGCACCGCTTACTTTTCTTGCGCGAGCAGGCTTATCCCTCCAACCGTTCAATCAGGAAGAGGATTTCTGCCGCATCATCGAAATCGAGAGCAAGGTCATCCGCAAGGGCCGTATCGCGGGAGCCGTTGAGGATCTTGACTACCGCTTGCAAAAGTTTCTTGATCGAGTCCGGGGCGTTTGGATGACCTGCAACCTCATCAAACAACGCCTGGGCCTCGTCGGCCTTTTGTTCAGCTAGAAGGCCCAACACGTTATCCACCACTCTCCCGCCAAAATAATGCGCATAGCCCCCCTGCTGCCGGTAGGCGAGGTAGGCATCCCGGGCCTGCTGCCAGGCCTCTTTGGCGGTGGCGTGGTTGCCATCCGCTGTTTCGATATTGTGTAGAACATTGAAGGACGTCCACGGCTGGGCTGTATGACCAAAGTTGCTTTTGCACTCGATGGCCCGCTGGATCTCGGTCCGGGCCTCGCCGTAACGCTTCAGCTTGTACAGGGTGTTGGCGATGTTGTTACGTCTAAGCCCTTCCTTAAGCAAATCCTGTAACTCAACAGCTATATCGGCCGCCTGCCGGTAGAAGGCCACCGCCTCTTCCAACCGATTCAGGCTGTCAGCGTAGAGAGTCCCCAACTGATTTAAACTGCTGGCCTGTCCGGCCAGGTTGTTGGTCCGGGTCTTAATCTCCAAAGATTGGCGATAGGCTGTTTCCGCCTCGTCGTAGTTCCCGGCTTCATGGTGCACCCTGCCGATCTGGTGCCAGGCGGTCGCCACCATCTTCGGCTCATTCAGCTGCTCGAAGATCGTCCTTGCCGCTTGATATCCGGCTACCGCCTCGTCGTACTTTTCCTGTAACATGTGCACCGTTGCCAGTTGCCCCTTGCCTACCGCGACCTGTCGATAATCTTCCAGTTTCTCAGCTCGATTGATGTTCTCCGTATACGTCTCGGCAGCTTTATCGAGCCGGCCGAGATCTCTGAGGCGATCGGCTTGTTCAGCAAGAACTACTGACGCCATGCGCTCGCCGCGTTCCCCCAGGGCCTCGAACTGCTGCTGGGCCTCTACCAACAGGCCCAGGGCCAGGGCCGCCTGCCCGGCCTTCCCCAACACCATTCCGAGCAGGTAATGCGCCATAGCCAGATCAGAGTCCGCCCCGTCGTAGGCTGCTGGCCCCGCTACCTTGGCTCTTTCCAGCAGAGATTGGGCCTTTTCATGGGCCGGCTGGAGCTGGCCATGGTCAATTAGTCGCTCGATGAGCAACCTCTGGTTGATAAAGCGGGCGTGACACCACTCCGGCAGGGCCGCATCCGCCTGCTGCCTCACCGCCACGGCCCGGGCAAGGGCCTGGGGCCTGTTCAGACAGGCTAGCAGTTGTTCAATTTGACCGGCAATGTCACTGACCGCTTCAGCACTGGCACCGTCCGCATTGACCCTCTGAGCCATCCGATCGAGCAGGGCCAGCAGGTTGGGCAGCTCCAGCAGGGTCAGTCCGGCGGATACTGTGGCGTCTTTGAACTGCTGCTGGTAAAGGAAAACGACCAGCTGGATCATGGCATCAGCCCAGACAGCCTCCAGTTCGGCCAGTCGCTCCGGGGCTTGGTCCATCTTGAGGTATTCGGGCAGGGCCGGGTCGAGCCGCAGGTAGTCGTGGCCCTGGGGTTCTGCCATACCCAAGTTTATCAGCGATTGGGCGATGGCCAGGGCCTCGTCGGGTTCCACCTCCATCACTGCAGCCATGTTGGCTATATGCCCCCCACCGTGGAATACGGCCAGCCGGCTCACTGGTTCGAGTATGTCCGGTGGCAAGCGTTTCAGGGAGATGGCCACACTGGCATAGAGCGAGTTCTCGCGATCACCCGGTTTCCGGGCCTCCAGCTTGGCCATCAGTCGGGCCACGTTTGCGGTAGTGGTCCTCACCCCGGCAGCCACCTCACGGGCCAGCAGCACCAGAGCACGGGGGTGGCGGCCCACTGTATCGACCAGGTCGGTCACCTCCTGGGGGGTGGTGGCACTGTCACCAGCAGGCGGCTCCCAGTCGTGTTCTGCCATGACCTGCTCCACCAGCTTGATCGCCTCGTCTTCGCTCAAGCGCCCCAGCTCGACTGTATTTACCTCCGCGGCAAAGGGTTTGGGCAGCAGCTCGCGGCTGGTGAAGATCAGGCGGCAGCGATTCGAGGAAGCCAGCAATCGCTGGCCGAGTTCCAGCAGATCGTTGACGTCGGCAGCACCGGCAGGGTTGATACCCCTGTGGTCCGGTAGCACACTCTCCATATTATCGAACACGATCAGGGTGGAGAAATTTCGCAAGGCCCGTATTATCGGTTTGAGGGCCTCCTCTTGGTCGTTGCCATATTCGGCAGCACTGTATTGGGGCAGCAGTT
This sequence comes from Desulfogranum aggregans, assembly GCF_055398265.1. Taxonomy (NCBI): domain Bacteria; kingdom Pseudomonadati; phylum Thermodesulfobacteriota; class Desulfobulbia; order Desulfobulbales; family Desulfobulbaceae; genus Desulfogranum; species Desulfogranum aggregans. The sequence continues at coordinate 3,622,236 of NZ_AP042447.1, forward strand.
GACTGCCGATGACTTCCAGTCCCCCCTTGACATCCTGCACGTTCTGCGGCTCCACGCTTACAAAGGCCGCCCGCTGGTACTGGCTGCTTTGGACCAGCCAGCGGGTCAGTTCCACGGCCAGTGCAGTCTTGCCCATGCCACCGCTGCCCCGAATGACTGCGTAAGGCTCCTGCTCCAGCAACCGTTCCAGGCGTAGCAGTATCCGGCTGCGGCCAACGAAATTGTGCTCAGGTGTTGGCGGCAGCTGACCCAGTTGAAGCTGGCGGCGTTCTGTGGCCATCCGGGAAGCCCTCTCCCCCGGCTTGACGTTGAACAGCTGGGGGTCATCGGTCTCCTGGTACAGGACCGGAACGAACCAGTCCTGCAGATGGAGGTCACCGGCGCCCATGATCTTGAAGCGGTAGGTATCCTCGTACAGACCATTTTGTCCGTCAAGCATGGCGTCACCCACCCGCTTGCCCTCGGCAAGAGACCGGTAGAAGGGCTCCACAAACCGCCGGGCAGTCTCCACCAGCACCGTATGGCTCATGGCCACCACCGAGCCGATCCCCTCCTCAAGCAGTTTGGCTGCCACCGAGGCCTTGGGGTCTTCATCGGCCTGGGCGGTCTGGCAGGCATCCAGGTAGATCAGGGGAACTCCGTAACCGCGCAGTTCGGCGGCCAGTTCCTCGGCATGAACGAGCTGAAGCCGCCGTTGGCCAATCTTCTTGTCGTCGATGGGATCCTCGAAGCAAAGGGCCCCCAGCCCAACCTTGCGATCATAGATCCCGTGGCCGTCGAAATGGACGATGGCGTAAGGGCTGTTTTGTTCATTGGCCTCTTTCAGGGCCTTTTTCAAGGCGGGAAAGGTCGCCGGGTGTAGGATGTCGATCCGGACCAGGTTCTCCCCCAGGGTGTCGGCGGCCTGCACCAGGGCACGGGCGCTGATGCGATGGTCAATATAGCCGACAGGGCTGCCGTCCTTGTCGATCTCCGGCCGCGGGCTGAGCAGCAGCACCCGGATCGGCAGGCGGGTTTTACTGACGGGGATTTGCTTGCGGTTGGGCAGGCGTCGGCGCACCCGCACCCCGTTTGCCCCTTGAGAGATATATCCGGAACCGTCGTGCATGATTTCCCACGGCAAGGCGAGAAGGTTGCTGGCGGCTTCGCGGAACAGGGCACTGTCTGCCTCGCTGGTGCCTTCCTGCGGATCAGGGTCAACGTGTACTGAGAAACGGCGACTGCCGGTTGTACTGCGCCATGCCGACAGGGGGTCACGGGCGGATTCACCTCCCAGGGCAGCCTTGTAGATAGCCTGGCCCCACTGGAACAGATCCTGTTCGGTCTTGCCGGCGCGTTCTTTGAAAACACCGGTGGGCCAGCGGTAGTAGGATTCGATATACCAGCGGATCTCTTCCTGTTCCACCGGTCCCATGGGGGCCGTGAACTTGTAACGGCGGCTGGTAATGGTGCGGCCGTTGTCAGATGGGGTATAGGTCAGCTCGGCGGTGGCTGTGGCTCGGCGTACGCCGTCTTTTTCTGATATCGCCGGGTCGCAGAGTTTGAGCAGGAGTTCCTCCACCGGTTTGACCGGCACCGTCTCGGCCTTGTCCCAGTCATCCGGCAGTTCCTCGCCCAGGGCGGCAAATAGTTTGGGCATGGCATCATTCAGGCCGGTGGGGGTGTCTTCCACGAAGATATGGACGGGCTCGGTTGGAAAGAGGAGTTTGAGGATACCTGGCTTTACACCCGGTAGAACCAAGGAGATTAGCTTATAGCTGTCCGTTCTTTGTTCGGCCACCTCCAGGGCTAGTTTTACCTCACGCTGCACCCATTCGGAGCTAAGTGCTGCGATGCTGACAATCACCACAAAATGGCGGGCAGTGCGAATACGTTCTTCTATTATGGCCTCAAGGTCATCCCCACCGCTCAGTTCACGGGAGTCCACCCATGGAAGTTGGCCGTGGAGTTCGAGACATTCCCGCAGCGTTTTGATGGTGTCGTCGTCTTCGGTAGAGTGTGAAATAAAGATATGCTGCCCCACTGGCATTCCCCCTTTAACTATTTGCCATTTAAGAACCTGCGCTTTTTTTTAAATATCATATTTACATTGAGTTACCACCTTGGCTTAATGATTATGTTGCACTCTGCAGCATTTTTTATTTATCCCATCTCCACTCATGGCATCCCAGCTAATGCTTCTATGGGGACGGGTAGAGTTGCGAGAAGTCTGTAATGGGTTAAGGTTTTGCTGGGCTATCTGCCAGTCGTGGTGGCAACTATATTCTCCCTCCACATTTTTTTTGGCGTCGACAATGCCGAGCGCCTCTTAGTGTCGATCCAGGACCTCTGTATCCTTATCGAGAAAGACCTCGTCATCAACGAACAGCCTCCCTGTCTCCTAACAGTAAATCAAACACGACCTTGGCAAACCCCTGTGCCCTCCTCGGATCAGATAACAACTGCATCATTTGCTCCTGGTGGGCCTCATGGCTTCCAAGAATTGCGTCATCAACCGCCTTGGGAAAATCACCGAGCATGGCCTGCTCCGGGCTGTTATTGGCAATCTGCATCATGACCAGCTCATTCTCCTTCACCTTATCCCGGATGGTGTACGCATAGTTTACCAGGTCCTGGTCGGTCAGGTTGTCGGTAATGAAGAGTTCGTTTAATCGGCTGATGATCTGGGAAATCAGCTCTTCCTGACGGTCTCTGGGCTTTGCTGCTCCGATGTCGTCCCCGGGCTCGAGTTTATACTCCGGGCTGTTCTCCTCCAGGCGGAGGTCTTGTTGGCGAATTCGGGAAAGCCGGTAGTGGCTTAGGACAACCGCCTGGAGGTCGATGTCATCCTCATCAATAAGGGATTCCCTCAGCATCGGGCGAAGGTTGCGCGCATAGAGGCTGAGCTTTTCAAGGTCCTTATTGTCGTAGTCGACAATCTGAGACATAAACTCATAGAAGCGGGCGAAGCTGCCCAAGTCCTTCTTGAAGATCTCCAGGGCGTCCTTTGCCTTCTTGCAGTCCTTGAAGCTGTTCTCGGCATTGGCGATGAGCACCGGGTCGCTGGTGCCCTTTTGGGTCCGTTCAAAAATATCCCTAGCCTCCCGGTAGGCGTCGATGGCGTCCTTATATCGTGCTTTCCACCGTTCCACGGCAGGTTTGCAGATATTGGCAAGGGCAGCGTTGCTCTTGCTTTTCTTAAAATACGCCTCGCAAAACTGCTCCACCTCATGCCAGAGAAAGATACCGGCGGCACGGAGCTTGTCGAACAGGTCGAAGATAAGGTCAGGATCGGACACATCCGCCAGTTCAGCCGTCTGGTAGTACGGCTGGAAGGCATCCAGCACGTCCTGGGGTTCATTGAAAAAGTCGAGCACAAAGGTGCCGATGTCGCTCTTGCCCGGGTAGGTACGGTTCAACCGGGACAGGGTCTGCACGCACTCAACCCCGCCCAGCTTCTTGTCCACATACATGGCGCACAGTTTCGGCTGGTCAAAGCCGGTCTGGAACTTATTGGCAACGATCATCACCTGATAGTCATCGCTGTCAAAGGCCTTGCGCATGTCTCGTTTCTTGAGATCCGGATTCATGCGGTTGCCGCTCTCGGTAAATTTCTCCCCGAGCAGTCCTGCAGCATTGGGGTCGTTCTCATCGAACTCCACCTCACCAGAAAAGGCGACCAGGGCGTGGATATCCCTATATCCCCGCTCGGCGATGTACTTCTCAAACCCCAGCTTATAGCGGACAGCTGCCTTCCTGGAGCTGGTAACCACCATGGCCTTGGCCTGACCGCCCAACAGCCCCATAACGTTATCCCGGAAGTGCTCGATGATCACCTGCACCTTCCGGGCGATGTTATAATCGTGCAGCCGTACCCACTGGTTGAGCTTTACCTTGGCCTTCTTGCTCTCCACCTCCTGGTCGGTGGCATTGATCCGCATGGCCAGGTTGTAGGCCACCTTATAGTTGGTGTAGTTCTTGAGCACATCAAGGATCACTGGTGTCCGGTTATAGTTTGCTGAAATTAAACAGCATTTTTTGATAACTTTCAGTTCTATGTTTTACAGGCAAAGGGTTGAATAACTCCCACAGATTCTGTTTTTTAAACAGGTTTAACTGCAGAATTCGTTGGATTTGTGTAATAGATTGTCCCAGTTTTGCCAAAAATTTCATGTAAGAAAGTACCAGCATGGTGATAAGGGCAATCCATATCTGTGTCATGACCGCGTTGCGGCTGGTACCGAGAAAAGTTTTGATCTTCAGGTTTTGTTTGATCCACTTGAAAAAAAGCTCAATCTCCCACCTGCTTTTATAGATATCGGCAATGGTTTTAGCTGCCAGGTGGAAATTGTTGGTAAGGAAAACGTAATGTTTGCCGCTCTTTGGGTCTTTGTACCCTATTCGCCGTAGAGGTATGGGGCATTCGTCTGATTTTGTACCGGTAAGAATGATGGTTTGATCAGAGGTGAGTCCTTTGGATTTAAGGACTGGGCGTCTTTCGGTCACCTTGTATTTGATGTTGCGTTTGAGGCGGGTAACAAGGAAGTTCTTTCTTTTATTGAGCTTATACAGCCAGGAAAAATCTATGTACGCCCTGTCGGCAGCAATAATCGAACCTGCCGGTAACGCGAGGGTTCTTGCAAAGGATAGGTCTGAGGTTTTCGCGTCGGTAATAGCAGCGAACTTGGGGATATAACCATCATGATCCAGCAAGGCGTGCAGTTTCACACCGCCTTTGGTCGAACGAAATTTTGCCCAGGGAAAGACGGACAAGCAGAGGTCGATGGTTGAGGCATCAAGCGAGTAAAGCTTGTTCTTGAACTTGAATTTCTTTTTTCCTGGTGCGATGGACATGCAGCGTTGGTAGGTCTTTTCAAAGAAAGCCTGATAGAATTCTGCAGGTCGCTTGTTGTTTGCGTCAGCTAGGGTTGATTTCTTCACTCGGTTGACTCCGAGATGATATAATCTTCCTGCTTGTGTCTGCAGGGAGTCACAGATATCACGAAGACTCGCTCTACCGGTAAGTTGAGCAAACATCATGATAGTAAATTGGCCCCACTGGCTGAGAGCACGGTACTTTCGTTGCGGTCGGTAAGGACCCGTATGCAAATATTGGAATTCATGTCTGTCAATAAGTTTGAGCAATTGTGCAAGTACCGTGTTACTATGAGCCATGGCCTGAATCTCCTTTTATGTTAATGTGTTAGCGGTAACATCATTATACAAAAAAGAAGCTCTTCAGGCCTTATCTATTTCCTTAACCGGACAGCAGTGATCAAGGATGAACCCCTCCTCGATGGCCTGGCGCATGGTGTAGACATGGAAGGCCTCGGGCTTGTTGGTCTTTGACGGGACCTGGTGGGGATGTGGCAGACGGCCAAAGAGTTCCAGGGTCTTGGTCTTGGGGGTGGCCGTGAAGGCAAAATAACTGAGATTGCTGGATGCCCTCCGGGAGGCCACAACCGCATCGAGGATGTCGTCAGCGGTCAGCTCCTCACCATTTTCCTGCTGTGCATCGATCATCAGCACTTCTTTCAACTTCCTGGCCGTTGAACCGGTCTGCGAGGAGTGGGCCTCGTCGGCGATGACCGCATAGTGCCGCTCCTTGAGGTTAACATCTGCCTCGATGGCCTTGAGCACAAAGGGAAAGGTCTGGATGGTGACGATGATGATGGGCTGGGAGTGGGTCAGGGCAGCCGCCAATTTCTCCGACTTTGACCCTTCGCCTTCGTCTCTATTGATCCTCCCGACCACCCCGTCGACATGCTCAAACTGGTAGATGGTGTCCTGCAGCTGGGCATCGAGGACGTTCCTGTCGGTGACGATGATGACGGAATCGAACACCTTGGTGCCGTCTTGGTTGTGGAGGGCTGACAGCTGGTGCGCGGTCCAGGCGATGGAGTTGGATTTGCCGGACCCGGCACTGTGCTGGATAAGGTATTTGTTTCCTGGGCCCTCGGTTCTGGCGGCGTCAATCAGTTTGTTGACCACATCCCACTGGTGGTAGCGGGGGAAGATCATTTTTTCTTTTTTGTACTTCCGGCCGTCCCAGTCTTCCTTTTCCTCAATCTCCAGGTGCACATACCTGCCAAGAATGGTGAGCAGGTTATCGGGCTGTAGCACCTCATTCCAAAGGTAGCCTGTAGCATACTGGTCAACATCCTCCGGAGTGTCATTACCGGCCCCACCGAAGCGAGTCCCCTTGTTAAAGGGCAGGAAAAAGGTCTCAGCACCATCAAGGCGGGTGGTCATGTAGACTTCGTACTGACTGACCGCAAAATGGACTAATGCGCCCCGTTTGAAGGTTAATAAGGGTTCAGGCTTCTTGGTCTCCGGATCGACCGGGAAACGGGTGGTTTTGTACTGTTTGATGGCCTGCTCCACCGCCTGTTTAAACTCCGACTTCAGCTCCATGGTGGCAACCGGGATGCCGTTCACAAACAGCACCAGGTCGATGCGCCATTTCTTGGCTTTCCCTCCGTTCTCGGTCAGGTGCTCTTCCTTGGCCCACGGGCTATACACCAGTTCCGGCACCACCCGGAGTCGGTTCTGTTGGTATCGCTCCAGGGTATCAGGGTTGAGCTCATGCTCGGGTTTGAACTGACAGAGGCTGAAGCGGGCACCGCGGTCGCGGATCTCATGTCGCAGGACGCCGAGGGTGCCAAAGGTCCGCATCTCCTTGTCGACCGCATTGGGGTCGACCTTGCCGAGCTGGGTGGCTACCCGATCAAGGAGCTTCTGCTCGGTATCGGCGGGGTAGATCTTGCGGTATTTCTGCCACTGACTGTCTTGGGTTGCTTTGACAAAGGCGAGCAGATCCTCGGGGTAGAGGGCGAGTTCGCGATTATAGCCCTCAGGGGAGCCAAGGAGCCAACCGTTATCAAGAAGGGCCTGAATAATATCGTTCTGGAAGGTCAGCTCGTTGGCTTTGTCGGTGGGAGGGCTCATGACGCGGCCTCCGCGCTGGCCGGGGCTGCTGGTGGTTGCCAGTTGCGGACGTCTATTTTGCCGGTCACGGCGGCTGAGATGAGGGCGGTGCGGCGTTCTTGGAGGAGCTTAATTTGACATGTACACTTGTTTTGAACCTGATCGATTACCAGTAATTTTCTCTCGACAGATTCCAAAATCGCCTTTCTTTCTTGTTCCGGGGGAACTGTAAGAGGTGTTTCTTTGATGTTAGAAGATGAAATCGACGCAAGATTAGTACTTTGCTTTGAGACTCTATAAAAATGGAATTTAGCATATTCTGCCCTAGTCACCAGATCTAACCATTCAGGCTCGATCAGGTGGGGCCTGATAGCAAATACATGGTTTTGGTGTATGCATGTGGCAATTTCAGACCTCCATACAGCCCCTCTCCCAAGCTTGTCGTTATCTCCACCTTCATTCATCAGTACATCCCCATAGACAAGCTTGTATCTCTCGAGCTGTTCTGGTTCTATTGAAATGTTGTGAACTTCCTGCAGGTCCAGATAACCATCCTGGACATTCGCAACCCTTAACATCGGAACATCAACAACAGTCTTACCTACCAGATCTTTTCCTTTTGGGATTCCGGATTGTATTGTTGATGTATGTTTTAATCTCATCACCTCCCAATGCTCCGGCACCTCCCCCAACCACTCAACCCCTGAATCCTTCATGGGGGCATCGGGGTTCAATCCCTTGGTCACGGCATGACTGATCACCGCCTGCCGTTTTTCCTTGAGCAGGGCGATGAGGTTCTGCTGCTTTTCGATCAGGGTGTCGATCTTGGCGGTTTCGTGGTCGAGGAAATTGACGATTTGGATTTGTTCGCCCACCTCTGGCAGTAAGAGATTTAACCCTCTAAGTGATCCCAGATTCAAATTGGGTTGAGCAACACTGTCACTGCTGAGTGATATTTGAGTGCGAACAAACCACGATGAAAAGAGGTACCATAGAAATTTCGAATTAACGCCCCCAGCACTGTTACGAAATCTCAACTGATTAGCTGAAAGAATGGCTCTTGACCAACTAATCGAACCATCATCTGGAATTAAACCAACCTGACCAACAGTACCTCGAGCTGTGAAAACAAGATCTCCGGGCAAGACTTCAGCATTTGATAGTTCTTCAGCTTTATGCTCATCAAGAAACACATATCCACTATCGTTATATAACGGTGTTTTTCCATCAATACTTAGGTTATTGCCACGAATTACAGGAACGCCTTCATCTTGGTAGAATTTTGCCCCGATACTTGAGCCAAAAGGACCAGAAGCAAAAACCTTACCCCCCCTAGCCAAGAGACTAAACTTCAACCTCTCCCAGTGTGATGGGATGCACCCCAACCACCCAACTCCAGAATCTTTATACTCCGGGTACGCCTGATATCGCCCACCATTCACGAATGAACCTCCTGCAGCAACTGCATGATCTCAGCACTCACCTTGTCCAGATCCGCATCGATCTCGGCAAGATCCCGAGGTGGTTGGTACACATAGAAATGCCGATTAAAGGGGATCTCATAACCGACAATACCTATCTCCCCATCCTTACTGTCTCGCTTGCTGCCGTCGATCCAGGCTTCAGGAACATGGGGCTGCACCTCCTTGGCGAAGTACTCTTCATTTAGCTCGTTGACCAGCCGTGATGGATCGAGGGCAACGTTCTCGTGGTCTCGGAGGTCACCGTCCACCTGATACTCAACAACCTTGCCGTCTACCTCGAACAGGCCGTATATGGGATCAGGGCTTCCTTTCTTATGTACCTTCTTGGCCACCTTCTTTGCCTCGGGATTCTTCCAGCTGACAGCATCCGTGATCTGCTTTTTCTCCTTAGTGTCGAGCTTCACGTCTGCGGCCTTCAAGGCAGCAGCATACCCGTTAAAATCATCATGCTGATCGCTACCGATCGTCTCTTGAAGGAGTTTTGCCTTCTCCATCATCTCTCGCTGGAAGAGCCATGTCTTGCTGTTCAGGAGGTCCTTGACATGCTTCTCCTTCAGATTGCTGAATGCTTTCTTGATGTGCCGCCGTATATCGTCCTCATGCTCTGCAAGGCCTCCATATTGGTCGTCAGACCAGGCTTGGCCGTACGCCCAATCTTGCCCATACGCTTCATATATCCATTTCATGGCAGCGTTGAGCGGTTTAGGGGCAAAACGCAACTCCTCTATCCGTTCGTCGCTGAACTGGTAGGAGAGGCGTAAAGGCCGCTCTATGGTGATCCGCCGATAACCGAACTCATGGGTATGGAAGATCTTGCTGCTGAAGGTCTTGGGTCCGCCGTTCTTGCCGTTTTCGGCCTGTCGTCCCCGGTTACCCTTCACCTCTTCCGGTTTGTCCAACTCACGAGCATCGATTACCTCGAACCCACCAAAGGCACGGGTGATGGTGGCGATATCGTCATCACCCGTGATGTTCCGCTTGGAGCCAAGCGATTTGCGCATCTTGCCATAAAGGTGGACACCGTTGATCAGCTGCACCTTGCCCTTCCGCTCAGGTGCCTTGGTGTTGGTGAGCACCCAGACATAGGTGGCAATGCCGGTGTTATAGAACATGTCCGTGGGTAGGGCGACAATGGCCTCAAGCAGGTCTGCTTCAAGGATGTACCTTCGGATCTCGGACTCCCCCGATCCAGCCCCGCCAGTAAACAAGGGGGAACCGTTAAGGATAATGCCGATACGACCGCCACCTTCGGACCCATCCCGGAGCTTGCTGATCAGGTGCATCAGGAACAGCAGCGAGCCATCCGACACCCGGGGCAGGCCTGGACCGAAACGACCGTCAAACCCCTTCAGGGTATGCTCATCCTTGACCTCCTTCTCGATCTTCTTCCAGTCCACCCCAAAGGGTGGATTGGAGAGCATGTAGTCGAACTTGTCGGCGTACAGCTGGTCATTGGAAAGGGTGTTACCGTATTTGATATTGCTGACATCCTGCCCCTTAATCAGCATGTCCGCCTTGCAGATGGCATAACTCTCCGGATTGAGTTCCTGGCCGAATGTACGCATTACGGCCTGGGGATTGAGTTCGTGTACATATTCCATCCCGGAAGAAAGAAAGCCTCCTGTGCCTGCGGTAGGATCGTAAATGGTGCGAATGATACCCGGCTTGGTCAGCGCATCATCATCTTCCATGAACACCAGGGAGGTGGTCAGGCGAACAATATCCCGGGGAGTGAAGTGTTCCCCAGCAGTCTCGTTGGAGCTCTCCGCAAACCGACGAATGAGTTCTTCGAAGACCAAGCCCATCTCATGGTTAGAAATCTTTTTCGGTGAAAGGTCAGTAGCCCGCACCTTCTGCACTATCTTATAAAGGAGGTTGGCATCACTCAGCTGACCAATGAACTCATCAAACTTGAAATATTCGAAGATCTCCCTTGCATCGCGGGAAAAGCCCTGAATATAGGACTCCAAGTTGGCCTTGATACCCGACTCCCCAAGCTTGCCAAGATCCATCTGGGAGGTATTGAAAAAGGCAAGTCCGTCGGTCAATCGCAGCAGCAATTTTTCCTGCGCCTCCTCGGGCAGGTTCATCTTCCTCACTTTTTCCCACTCTGCCAGAACGGCGGGCTTGGATTCCTCCAGCACACTCTCCAACCGCCGGAGCAGGGTGAAGGGAAGGATAACACGGCCATATTGACTCTGTTTGAAATCACCGCGAAGGAGGTCCGCCAGGGACCAGATATAGGCTGCAAGGTTATTGGTTGCTTGTGTCCGCATTTATATTTCAGAAGGTTGAGTATGGGGAAAAGGACCACTTGTAAATCGAGCCAGGAATACTTTTTAGCGACCTTACGCATGATATGAGAGGGTCGAAAATATATCTACAACTTGCTCTACCTTTGGGCAATCATTGATTTATATGGCCTGCAGCAAGGACTGCACATTTCCTGTCATGGCAGTCCGACTGTGTAGGAAGTCGTTAATTGTTTTTACGGGTTCTGTGATAGGAGGGTGTGATGGTCCTACCCTCAGCAAAATGGCCGAAAGATTTTACCCAAACGGTGAAAATATTTTAATAGGGAATCCGATAGCAGCTTGATGAAGTTTTTGCTGTGGGCCGGGTGGGAATATGCTGTTGATGGAATAGGGAACTATGTTATAGGACTGGAGAATCGTACCGTAAGCGGAGAAGGAATTAAATATCAGTTGTGTGGGAGCGTTCCGATACTATTCGTTCCGTTATTGATGGTGGGGGTTAATCCACCGAATGCAGCAGGGGTGTATTGATGGGTGTATTTTTAAAATCGAACTGTGTTGACGTTTGTAATTTATTGTTAATAAATAATAAATTGTTACAGTTTTGTTCCGACCTCCGCACCAGAATATATTAAGGCTTTTTCTCGTTATTACGCGAGTTAAAGCCTTTTTTTATGCCGGTGAGCCTACTTGGCCGAGCTCGTCGGTTATTGTTTTTTCGCGTTTTCTATTCAAAAAAAGGAACAACGGTGGAACAATAGAACAATATGCACCGATGGGTGCTATTGGCCTTTTTTATCAATATTCTGATAAGTTAAAAATGGCGTCTGCGTAAAGCCAGCGCACCTGTGTTCATGAGCATAGAATTAGTTGAAATCAAAGATTTTCTCCTTGAGTACCCGCCGTTTGATGCTCTGCCTGCTGAGGCGGTAGAGCATGCCACCTCCCAGGTTGAAGTTGCCTACTACCGCTCAGGCAGCAGTATCTTGAGTTACGGCGACAGAATTCATCACCTGTATGTTATCCGAAGCGGTGCCGTCGAAATATTCCGGCGAAACGGGACACTGCACAACCGGCTGGAGTCGGGAGACCTCTTTGGGCAAATGGGTCTGTTGATGAACAACCTGGTACGGTTGGCAGCACGAGCCATAGAGGATACCCTGGTATACCGTTTGCCTGAGCAGCTCTTTTATGATTTTTGCGATCAATATGAAGACTTTTCAGATTTTGTCGAGCTGGAGAACAGTACACGGTTGCACCAGGCGGTCACTACTGCCGGAGAAAATGACCTGACTACCGCCAAGATCAAGAGCCTGCTTACCCGCGAGCCGGTGGTTATTCCCAGCAATACAACCATCCAGGCTGCTGCGCACATCATGGCAGAGGAAAACATTTCCGCTGTCCTGGTCAAGGATGACGTCAGCGAGCCGGAGGTGGCAAGGAGGGCAAGGCATATTTTCGGTATTCTAACGGATAGGGACCTGTGCAACCGTATCTTGGCTGCGGGCTTACCCTCCAGTACGCCAGTGATCGATGTGATGACAACAGACCTGCTGGCGCTTGATCACAACGCCTATGTGTATGAGGCCATGCTGGTGATGCTGCGCTATAATATCAAGCATCTTCCACTGATGAAGGATAAGTGGCCTATCGGGATCGTGGAATTGACCGATATCGTGCGATATGAGTCTCAAAACAGTCTGCTGCTGGTGAATAGTATTTTCCAGCAAACAACAGTTGAAGACCTTGAAGCATTGTCCCATCAGGTAAAAGACTGTTTTGTGCGTATGGTCAATGAAGATGCCAACTCACACATGGTTGGCAGTGCGATGGCTGTTATCGGCAGGAGTTTTATTCAACGCCTCACGGAACTGGCGGAAGAGCGGTACGGCCCCCCGCCAGTTCCCTACTGCTTTCTCTCTTTTGGTTCCATGGCAAGGGACGAGCAGTTGTTTATTACCGACCAGGATAATGGTCTCATGCTCGACAATGCCTACACCCCTGAGCTGGACGAGAGCTATTTTGTCCGCATGGCAGACTTTGTCTGTGATGGATTGGCACGGTGTGGATATGACAAATGCACGGGAAACATTATGGCAACAAATCCCGAGTGGCGGAAGACGAGAAGCGAGTGGCAGGACTGTTTTCGTGAATGGATAGAAAACCCCACCCCGCAGGCACTGTTGAACAGTTCGATTTTTTTTGACCTGGAAGGAGTGTGCGGAAAGGTTGCATGGGCCGAAGAGCTTCAAGACTTTGTTGTTGATCGGGCAAGAGAGGGGCGCCGTTTTCTCGCCTGCCTGGCAAGAAACGCGCTCCATCGTACCCCGCCTCTCGGCTTTTTTAAAAATTTTGTGATGGAGAAGGACGGGCGCCACAGAAATTCTATCAACCTGAAACGGAGGGGGACGGCACCGCTTGCCGATATCGTCCGTGTGCACGGGTTGGCCGTTGGTTCTGCTGCACGCAATACCTTCGAACGGTTGGATGACATTATCGATGCCGGGGTTTTGCCTGAGGGGCGAGGGCCTGACCTGCGTGATGCCATGGAGTTTATCTCTCTGGTTCGTATCCGGCACCAGGTACGCGACCTGGAGGAAGGAGCGGATCCTGAAAATACGATTGATCCTGCAGACATGTCCGATTTCGAGCGCAGGCACCTCAAGGATGCCTTTCAGATTTTAAGTAACGCGCAGAATTTTATCAAATACCGTTATCAGGCCGGCAAATAAAAGAGTGTTGTTCGACCATGTTGCTTTCCTTACAGCGTTTTTCGCATATCGTTGATTGGCCCTCCTTTATGATGGCTAGAGAGGGTGAGATGCAGGATCCGCGGTTGAAAAAATTTTTTCAAACCGGGGTGTGCGATCCTGATATTCCGGTGCAGGATGCGCCTTTTGTTGCACTGGATTGTGAAACCACCGGCTTGAATCCTCAAAGAGACGACATCGTCAGCATTGGGGTGGTTCCCTTTACCTCCTCAGGTATTGCCTGCAGGAAAAGCGAGTATTGGGTCTTGAAGCCAAGGCAGCTGCGGGAAGATTCTGTGGTCATCCACGGGATTACCCATTCGGAAATTCACCGTGCCCCTGATCTGGAAAAGATTTTTGAGGATTTACTTGAAGTACTGGCCGGAAAGGTGGTTGTCGCTCATTGTTTGGATATAGAGCGCAATTTTTTACACAACGCACTTGTGCAGCGGCTGGGCGAAGGCGTGTGTTTTCCTATGATCGATACCATGGCCATTGAAGCAGAACAGCAACGGCAACATACCGGCTGGCTGAAGAGGCTGATGCGCAGCCATTCCTGCTCGGTTCGTCTGGCCGATGCCAGGCAACGCTACGGCCTGCCCATGTATCAGCCGCACCACGCCCTGACCGATGCGCTGGCCACGGCTGAATTGTTTCTGGCCCAGCTTGCCCACCATTACTCCCCAGCTCTGCCGGTAAAGGCGTTGTGGAGATAATCGCCGCTCCTGTCCGGGTGCGGATCCTGACAGGAGCGGCGAGTGGTTCCTGCCCTCAGCTACATTGCCGCTTTTTCCGTTCTCAGGCCCATGATCAGGCTCACGCACATCATCAAAAGAACAATGGTAAACGGCAGGGCCGTTGAAATGGCTCCGGCCTGTAAGGCCTGAATGGCCTCAGTTCCCCCTATCCACAAGAGCGCTGCAGCAATCGCACCCTCGATGGTTGCCCAGAAAATCCGCTGGGGAACCGGAGCATCAAGTTTGCCGCCCGCTGTGATGGAATCGATAACCAGCGACCCGGAATCAGAAGAGGTTATGAAGAATATCAGGACCAGGGTAATGGCGATAACCGAAAGAACGGTCCCAAAAGGCAGTACTTCAAACATCTGAAACATTGCCAGCGGTACGGCGGTAAGCCCGTTTTGACCGAGTTCGCCAAGTTTGTCTGCGACCTGTTCAATAGCTATTCCTCCGAAGACCGACATCCAGAGTATGGTGACCAGCGTGGGAATGATGAGTACTGCGGCCATGAATTGGCGTATTGTACGGCCCCTGGAGACTCGGGCAATGAACATGCCGACAAACGGGGACCAGGAAATCCACCATGCCCAGTAGAAAACGGTCCATCCTTGAAACCAGGCCGTATCCTCACGGCCATGGGGGTTGCTCAGCGGGATAATATTTTCCACATAGGCCTGGACGGTTGCGGGGATCGATCCTGCTGTTACTGCAAAACCTACCAGTGCGACAAATGCGAGAAGGGAGAAGGCAACCAACATGTTGATGTTGCTGAGTACTTTGACACCACCTTCTATTCCGCGTACAACCGAAACAACTGCCAAAAAGGTTACCCCGATGATAACGGTGAGCTGCATGCCGATGCCGCCGTTGAGACCGAATACATGGTTAATGCCGCTGGCAGCCTGCTGTGCACCAAGCCCGAGGGAGGTCGCCAGGCCGAAGAGGGTGGCAATCACGGCAAGTGTATCGACGATATGGCCTGCCCATCCCCAGGCTCGATCGCCAAAAAGCGGGTAGAATATGGAGCGGATAGAGAGTGGGAGGCCCTTATTGTAGGCAAAAAATGCCAGTGACAGGGCAACAACCCCATACATGGCCCATGGATGCAGCCCCCAGTGAAACATGGTAGCGCCCATGGCAAGCTGTGCAGCCTCAGGGGTATTAGGAGCGACATTCAGGGGCGTTTTGTACCAGCCTGTATAGTAGGCAACTGGCTCTGCCACACTCCAAAACATGAGGCCGATACCCATGCCGGCGGCAAACAGCATGGCCATCCAGGCGAGGAAGGAATGATCGGGTTTTGCCTTATCCCCTCCAAGTCGGATGTTCCCAAAAGGGGATACGAGGAGTCCAAGGCAAAAGAGGACCATAATGTTTCCTGTCCAGATGAAGAGGGAATCAAAATTGGCGATAATTTTCCACTTGATCCCGTCAAGGAAGGTCTTTGCCGTATGCGGGTCATTCAACAGGGTGACTGTCAGAAACAGGAGGATTAATCCCGCACTTACGCCAAACACCGGGTTATGGATATCAAAACCCCATTTCTGGATATTGTCCTGCCCGACAGTGTAGTCGGTATTGTTTATACTGTACTTGTCTTTGGTTTTACTCATTGACAGCCTCAATCTACGGGTTGTGTTCTTTTTTGCATTGGTCATGGTGGGCGAAGCCCTCTTTAGACCAAAAGCGTAACAAAGTTGATGGGTTAAGACGCATCTTTCTGCGAAGAAGAACTGGAGAATATACCAAATGGCTGGATAAATGCAAATTGTTTCCTACAATATTACCTGAGTGCTATTCCCTGGTTGCTGGTGCCGTTGCAAGGTGAAAAGAGGGGACGCTCGAGGGGGAACAGCAGGGGGGAGAAAAATAAAGGGCAGGGCGTTGGTGTGTCATCTCCGAAGCACCCATGGGTGCTCCGGAGGCAGAGACTCCCTTATGACGGAGCCACCTGATGCATGTGGACGTCCTGTTGCGGATAGGGAAAGGAGATTCCTTTTTCGTCAAAGGTGAGTTTGATTCTTTCGGTGAGATCCAGACGGACATCCCAGTAATCGGCGGTTTTTACCCAGGGACGGACTATCAGGTTGACGCTTGAATCAGCCAGTTCGGCAACCGCAATGGTTGGTGCCGGATTGTCAAGGATGCGGCTGTCGGCTTTCACCAGGCTTTCAAGGGTGGTTTTCGCCTTTCGGATGTCGTCATCGTAGCCAATCCCGATGACCAGGTCAATTCTTCGCGTGGGTTCGGCATTGACATTGGTAATCACGTCTGCAGTGATGGCACTGTTCGGGACAATGATTTTCTGGTTATCCGGGGTCATGATGATGGTGCTGAAGATATCGATCTGTTCCACCCTGCCGGTGACGCCACCGGCGGTCACCACATCGCCTACCTTAAACGGACAGAACAGGATCAGCATGACGCCGGAGGCAAAATTGGCCAGTGAGTCTTTGAGGGCCAGACCGATGGCCAGGCCTGCGGCACCAAAGATAGCAACAAAGGAGGTGGTCTTGATGCCGAGCTGATCTGCCGCCGCGATCACCACTGCTGCCAGCAGGGCATAATAGATCAGCTTGCTGAGAAAACGTGCCAGGGTTTCATCTATTTTGGCACGGGTCATGGCCCGTCGACCAATGGAGGAAAACCACATGGCCAGCCATCTGCCGAGCATGAAGATGACAATGGCTATCACGATGCCAGGACCGTTGTTTTTGCACCAGTCCAATCCCAGTTGAAGCAGCTCCTTATACTTATCCGGATTAAGGACCTCGTCCGGGTTGGAAAGATCAATGATTTTTTTGGCAGGCTCTGCTTCTTTGGTTGCAGCTGCGGCAGCTTCTGCCTTGCCTCCATCAGCCGGCGCTTGTTCATCAGCGGCCAGGCAGTTGACGCTGAACAGGGCAAGGAGCAGGGTCGTCAGCACGCTGCAGATGATTGTACGTTGCATGTTCTCTCTCTTGGTTGGATGTTGATTGGTAAGGATACTGGCTGGTTGCCTAACCCGTATGCGTATGGTGTTACGCTACCTGTTTGACCGGAAAATACAATAAGCTTGAGCCATGCTTACAGAATCTTTACCAGGGGGAGTGTTTGATGCAACCTGCATTGCTCAAGCATGTTGTATGGAGTCTCTATCGCAACTCCAATTCAACTGCTTCCAAGTTAATGAGCCTGCTGGGAAATTGACCAAAGGGCTAAACTGAGCCCCCAAGCTGAAGAGCAATCCGGGCGGCCTGCAGAGAATGCCTGTTCTTCGCAGGCAATGTGGGGGCATGGGGTGATCGACTGGGTGGCGGAAACCGTGCAAAGGGAAATCGTTGGATGCCGGATTACGGCCCCTCAGGCGCCTCCTGCAGCTGAGCGGAACTCTGCATCGTGGAGCGGATGAGCGCATGACCTGGCCTGCCTTGGCCGGTCTTGTGGATGGTGCCTGCACCCGGCGCTCATCTGCAGCACGCCGCCTCCATCGCTTTAGTTGTTCTGGGCGAGAGAGGGGACCGCTAGGGTGATGCGGGTGTCCGTGCCATCAAGTTTATCTACGGATATGGCTGCAGCAAGTTCTTCTAGCGCCGAGCTGAGGGGGGGAAAGGGGTGTTCGGCCTCATCTTGCAATGCGGCAACCCCTTTGAGGAGAAAACAGATCTCCACCCTGTCGTTTTTCCACCGGGTCTCCAGGTCAAGTGCGCCGCCTGCATCCGTATGTTCAAGGCAGAACATGTACAGCCTGTAGACGAGATGGTGGAGAAGGGAGGGACTGCTGTATATCGGCGGGATGTCCTTGCCCGGTGTAAAACCAGTCTCCACCTGTTTGAGGCGGCTAAAGCGATCGAGAAATGCGCGTACCTCAACCAGCAGGTCATTGATGTGGAAAGAAGAAAGAGGGGTGTCGGACCGGTGGGCGAAGCTGCTGAGATGGTGCAGCATTTCAGCAGCAATAACAACTCGTCGCTCAATGCTGTCCACAGCGTTTTTTAAACGCTGGAGAGTGGCCTCCTCCCCCTGTATCCCGCCGAACTCCACCACATCTCCGATCAGGCCGTTGGATTCCCTAATGATGCCCAGGTGGTTTTTCATATCATGGGAAAAACCGGCCATTAGGCGACCGAGTGACTCAACCTGAAGAGGGCGAAGGTCTGTTTTTTCTTCGGAAGTATTGTCCATGCTGATTACCTGTTTTTCTGTGCTGCCTGATTGATCTTTTCCAACAATTCACCGAGATCTACCGGTTTCATAATATAATCAAATGCTCCATGTTCCATGGCCTTGATCCCTGAGGCCGCGGAACCATGACCGGTGAGCATGATCACTTCTATACCGGGCTCGCGCTCTTTGATGTCGGCGAGAATATCCAGCCCGTTGGTATCCGGCATTTTTAAGTCCAGGATCACCACATCCGGCTTCTCCTCCCATACCTGCACCAACCCCTCGGTGCCGCTATGAACGTCGATGGCATCAAAACCGCGCAGACAGAGTCGTTGGCGCAGGGTAGAGGCGAATTCGGCCTCGTCGTCAATGATCAGAATTTTTAACTTGCTCATGTGTTCACTCTTTGTCATGGGTTAGCGGCAAGATAATTTCAAATGTTGTTCCTTCGCCCATCTCTGATTGTACATTGATGCGGCCTCCAAGTTTTTCAATAATCCCATAGGTAATGGAAAGCCCCAGCCCGGTCCCTTTTCCTGTTTCTTTGGTGGTGAAAAAGGGCTCGAAGATTCGTCGTCGGGTCTCCTCAGACATCCCCTCTCCGGTATCACTGATGGTTACTTTGATATGCTGCTCGTCTTCTTCAGCGGTAACCAGGGTAATGGTGCCATTGTTGCCAATGGCATCAACAGCGTTATTGATAATGTTGAGAAACACCTGCTGCAGCTGCCCTTTGTCGCTGAAAATGGTCTTGATCCCCGGCTGGAGTTGGAAATCCATCCTGATCTGGTTGTAGGTTGCCTCTCTGATGAGAAAGGCGGCGGTTTCTTCAACCACGTTATTGATGTCCACTTCCTCAATGGTGACATCTGTGTGCCGAGCAAAGCCAAGCAGCCTGTGGGTAATGGTTTTACAGCGAACAACACTTTGCTGTATGCTGTTGAGGGCCTCCAGCATCGGCTCTTTGTACTCAAACGGCCCGGTGATATCGAAATAATCATGCACCAGGCCAGCCTTCTGGTTGATGATGGATAGCGGGTTGTTTATCTCATGGGCCACGCCGGCCGCCAACCGACCTATGGAGGCGAGCTTGTTGGCGTCTTCCGCTTCGGCAAGAAATTGCTCTCGCTTGATGTCGGCCTCACGGATATAGGCTGTTATTCCACGGCTGAGGCGGAGGGCGACCAGAACAGCACCAACCACGCATGAGAGGATAATGGTGAACAGCCTCAGTTGGAAAAAAAACCAGGCATCTTCCTGGAGGTATGATTCTTTGATCATCACCAGGTTCCAGGGGGTACTATCCAGCGGAATGCATGCCCGGAGCACCTCTTGCCCGGTTTCGGTTGTTCTAACGGAAATGTTTGTTTTTCCCTGGAGCAGCTGGACGTTTTCTCCGAGTATCTGTTCAACGTCGTAGTTGGAAGAAAGCGGGGTCTGCAGTGGGCTCAAGGCTCCCTGCTGGCCATATTTTTTGGGTGTGGTCTGGGCAATGCCCTCGGCATTCTCCAGGTAGATGTCGTCAACCAGGGTGGTGCTGATGGTGTCAATGTATCGCTGGAGCCTCCTGCCGTCGATGGTTACCCGCAGAACCCATTGCCCTTTCCGGTCTGCATGGGAACGACTGATGGCAATAACGAAGTGAGGGACCTGTCTGTATCCGGAAAAGACGTTGGATATATAGACCCCTCGCTGCAGCACCTCCTGGTACCAGGTCTGATCGGTATAGTCGCGGCTGTCCAATTCGTACGGCCCTATGTAGGCCAGTTGCTTGCCTTGGGTGTCGATGACTTCAATATCGGCAAAATCAGGATATTCGTTTTGCAGGCGGTCAAGCAGGGTTGAGAGTAATTCCGGGTTGATCAGTTCCTGAAAGCGGTCGGTATGGCCGACAAATTTAATGATGGACTGCAGTTTTGCACTGAATCGCTCCATGGTGCTGCCCGCCTGCTCAATATTCAACACCAGCTGGGTCAGTTCATCTTTGAGCAACAAGCGTTTGTACTGATAGTGAGAGAGAATGGAGATGGAAATCATCGGGATCAGCACCAGCACCAGCAAGAGGATAAACAGGCTTCTCGCGAATTTGGTGTAGTTTTTCTCAACAACCATTCCATCTTCGATATTATCCTGGAAAGGCGGCAGAATCTTTGACAACCAGCCGAATTGTCCCTTCATTCCGTCATCCCGCATGAATTCGCTCCCGGCAATATAGTTTTCGCGCTGAGTTTCCCCTCCACCGCCAGTGCAATAACCGCGGCGCAAGGCCCAATGATGGAATCTATCACTGTGATTTTCTTCCAGGTAAGAAACTGGCTATGCTGTTCTTCTATCCCTCCGCAAATAACGACACTCACTTTTTCCTGCAGTGCCAGGTCACAGAGTTTTTCCGCAGAAGGTTCCGAGAAGATAATTGATCTGGGTTCTTCAAGTATTTGTCGGTCGTAACAGGTGACGATCAACGCCTCTCCGGTGAGATCAAACCTGGGAGCAACACAATCTCCTCGTATGGTAATCAGTATTTTCATGGCAACAGGTTCAGTTCAGGCCGTATTTCTTCATTTTTCTCCAGAGCGTCGTTCTTCCCCAGCCCATTATGGCGGCGGCTTCCGAACGATTGCCGCCAGTCTGGCGTAGCGCGTTGACAATGTCTTCCTTTTCGACTTCGGCCCACCCCATGAGCATGGGCGTTGTCCGGGCTTCCGGCTTCGGTGGCGCAGCTGTTGCTGCGCTGGGCTGCTCTTTCTTGTCGGGAATGGTGCTTTCCTCCGGGGAAAAAATATAGGGTGGTAGATCGTCGAGAGCTATGTGTTGTCCCCGACATAGATTTACCGCATATTCGACTATATTTCTCAGTTCCCGTACGTTGCCCGGATAGGGGTAAGTGTTCAACGCTGCCAATGCCTCAGGGGAGACCCCCTGGATCGGTCTGCCCAGGGCTTCGCTGAATTGCCGGGTAAAATGATCTACCAGGAGGCGGACGTCTCCCTCTCGTTCCCGTAATGGCGGGACGTGGAGATGCAGTACATTGAGTCGATAATAGAGGTCTTCCCGGAACCTTCCCGCATTTACCTCCTGACGAAGGGAACGGTGGGTGGCGGCAATGACCCGAACATCCACGGTAAACTTTTTATTGCTGCCCACAGGAAAAAATTCCCGATCATCCAGCACAGAGAGCAGTTTGACCTGCAGTGGAAGAGAAAGATCGCCTATTTCGGTGAGAAAGATCGTGCCTTTGTCTGCCAGACGGAATTTGCCGACACTGTCGCTGACAGCTCCGGTAAATGCGCCTTTGGCATGACCAAAGAGCTCTGATTCAAGCAGTGCCTCGGGCAGGGCGCCGCAGTTGACCTTGATAAAGGGCCGGCGTGCCCTCTTGGACGACTGATGCAGTCGTTCTGCTATCTTGTCCTTGCCGGTACCGGTTTCGCCGGTGATGAGGACGGAGGCATCGGTTTGCGCCAAAACCGTCATCATTTCAAAGATGGCCTCCATCTGTCGACTGTGTCCGATGATTTCTGCGCGAACGTTGCTCTCCAGGGCATCGTTTTTCGCAGCCTGGTAGACCGATGTGTCTTCCAGCACCACCATAACGCCGACAGGTTGTCCCTCCCAATCGACTCGAGTGACTGTGCACAGGACAGGGATCTTGAGCCGGTCCCTGTTGATGATGTTTCCCTCAAAGGATATTGAGCCTCCTTGGTCGAGGGCCTCTCGGCAGACAGGATCATTGAGACTCAGGTTGGTACGCAGAATATAGTCCCCGAAGATGCCTGTAGCTTCGTCGCTGGTAAAGCCGGTCATGGCCTCCAGCGCTCTGTTGAGCGTGACCACGCATAAATGCGTATCAAGAAGGGCTACACCGTGAGGTATGCCATTGAGTAGTTCGGCCACCCACGCCCGTGAGGGAAAGGCTGCATGTTCCGATTGCATATCACCTGTCATGTGAGAGGAAGGGCATAAGGTGCAGACACTTGTTTTTTTAGAAGCCTGCTGCACAGCTTACACTGTGCAGCAGGCAGGGGCAAGGTCCTGTGTGGGGGAAGGTGGACCACCAGGCAACCCCTTCTTCCGCGGAGGTCTACAAAATGACCCCGTCGAAAAATTTTGCGTTCACCAGGAAGTGAACCCATATACTTGCGGCATAGCCAAGGGCGATGGCTGGCAGCCACCGCAGGTGACTGAAAAACGTATACATTCCCTTGGACTGTCCCATCAGGGCAACTCCGGCTGCCGAGCCAATGGAGAGCATGCTGCCGCCTACACCGGCGGTAAGGGTGACCAGCAGCCAATGGCCCAAGGACATATCGGGCTTCATGGTGAGCACCGCAAACATGACCGGGATGTTATCCAGAATCGCGGAAAGAACGCCGACCATGATGTTTGCCGGAGTCGCACCCCAGTCAATGTACATCACCTCGGAAACAATGCCCAGGTAGCCGATAAAACCGAGGCCGCCGACGCAGAGGACCACGCCATAGAAAAACATCAGCGTGTCCCACTCGGCACGGGCTATATTGCGAAAGACATCAAAGGCAACCGTGTCGCCGATACGTTCCTCGGCTTTTTCCGGGTCATAACCGGGTGAGCCCACTCCACCCTTGTGGGTTTTCTTCAGGTAAAAACCGTAAATTTTCAAGTAGGCCAATCCGGTCATCATGCCCATCATGGGCGGAAGATGGAGAAAATTATGAAAGGAGACTGCAGTGGCAATGGTCAGTAAAAAGAGCGCCATGACAACCACGGCACCGCGCTTGAGGTGAACATCGATCACGCAGGAGTCCGGCTGCATCTTGGGTACGGCGAAATGCATGATGGCCGCCGGGACCAGCCAGTTCACTACAGACGGGAGGAACAGGTTGAAAAATGTGGTAAATTCAACAATTCCCTTCTGCCAAACCATCAGGGTGGTGATATCGCCGAAAGGAGAAAAGGCGCCACCGGCATTGGCAGCGATAACAATGTTAATACAGGCAAGGCTGACAAAGCGCACATTATCTCTACCGATGGCCATAACCACTGCACACATGAGCATGGCTGTGGTGAGATTGTCGGCGATGGGGGAGAGAAAAAAGGCGATCACCCCGGTTATCCAGAACAGCTTCCGCAGAGAAAAACCTGCACAGACCAGTCTGACGCGGAGGGCTTCAAAGACCTGGCGTTCATCCATGGCATTGATATAGGTCATGGCCACCAGGAGGAAGAGAAAGAGTTCCGCATATTCGAGAATGTTATGTCGAACCGCCTCTTCAGCGGCATGGGGAAACCCGTTGGACGCATAGATGACAGCGATCAATCCCCAGATGATGCCGGCGGCTAGCAGCACAGGTTTCGACTTGCGCATATGGGTATACTCTTCGGCGATCACCAGCCCGTAGGCAACGACAAAAATCAGCAGGCAGACTATCCCGACCCAGCTTCCGGTCAGGTCTAGGTTGCCGGCACTTGCGGCAAGAACCGTCTCTGCCCCGAATATCAGCAGTAGCGAAGCGATTCCGGGTAACATTTTTCCCAGGGTTAACAAACCATTTTTCACGACGTGTCCTCCATCTTGTTCTTTTTCAAAACTGTTGCTCCTCTGTGGTGCGTTGGGCACCACTCTTGTTAAAGGACCGCGACGCCCTTTTGCGCAGTCGCGGTCCGCTGGACCACTCCCCTCTGGAGAGTGGGAAAATCAGTGTATGGTGCAGTTACATGAGCTTGGGGACATAAATCTCCATGCCCATCAACGGCCAGATAACGGTTACCGCCAGCCAGGTCACGATCATCAGCACAATCGATGCCGGAATACCGTAGAGGAAAAATTCCCCGGTGGTAAACTGCTTGGAACTGTAGGCAATGGCATTGGGTGCCGCTCCCACGAGCAGCAGGAAAGGCATGCCGGCCACCACCAGGGAGGAGAAAAGAATCACCTCGCCTGCCACGCCCAGATAGGGGGCGATGACCAGGGCTACCGGCAGGGAAATGGCAATTGCGGCCACGTTCATGATAAAGTTGGTCATCATCATGACAAAAAAGGCCATGCCAAGGATAAAGACGATCGGGGGTGCATTCTGAAACATGACCAGCCAGTTGACAGCCAGCCACTTGGCCGCGCCGGTCTCCCACAGGCAGAAACCGATGGACATTGCTCCGGCAAAAAGCAGGATGATGTTCCAGGGGATCTCTTCCAGGTCATCAATATTGAGGATGTTGAACAGGAAGAAGGCGATGGTGGAACAGAGCAGTATCCCTGTCTTGTCCAGTCCCGAAAGTGCGGGAATAAAATTCTTCATCGCGATGACAACGATGGTGATGGCGACGATGCTGGCGGTAATTATTTCCTTTCTGCTCCAGCTGCCGAGTTCTGCATACATCATCTTGGATTTTTTCTTGAGGCCGGGAATACTCGATTGCTCGGGCTTGAAAGCAATCATGCAAAACCCCCAGAGAAGAAAGGTCATCAACCAGCCGATGGGGAACATGTAGATGGTGAGTTCAAAGAAGCTGACATCAATATTCATGATATCTTTGTAAAAGCCCAGCGCCACCGCTCCCCTGGCTGCACCCAGCAGGGTAACGATACTGCCCGCGCCCGCGACAAAGGCCATCCCGATGAACAACCCTTTGCCGAACCTGGTTTTCCGCTCTTCGTCAGCATAGAGGGCGTGAATGGCCATCAGCATGGGAAACATGGTTGCCGCAACCGCGGTGTGCGCCATCAGGTGGGTCAGGGCCGAAGTCATGATAAAGCAGCCAAGGTAGATCATGCTCGTCCGTTCGCCGACAATGGACAACATTTTGTAGGCGATCCGTTTGGTCAGACCGGTCTTGGTGAACACCATACCGATAACAATGGAACCAAAGATAAAGAGCACTGATGGGTCCATAAAGTCCTTGAAAGCGACTTTGGGGTCGCGGATCATGAACAGCGCCTGGACCGCTCCAATAGTCAAGCTGGTGACGCCGATGGGAACGACTTCAAAAACCCACCAGGTCGCGGCAAGCAAAAAAAGGCCAATAGCTCCCTTTGCCTGCTGGCTCAGCTCGAAATGTTCACCCATGGGGTCCACGGCAGCCGGCCAGGGCGGACAGTAGTACACGAACAGGAACAGGCCGATGCCGAGCAGCATGAAAAAAAGCCTTTTCCAGTCTAGGGTGCTTCCAGCTACTGGAAGAGTGACAGGTGTAGTCTCTGAATTACTCATTATCCCTCTCCTTTTGTCCCGGGATTGGGCAATACGTGTTGCACATGGTGGTAAATATTTCTTCCAGGCGAAGGACGCCTACAACGGACCCTTTTTCCGTCACCGGGACGTCGAACTCTCCGCGTCCATGCATCATCACCATGGCGGTGAGCATGTGCGTTGTTGCCGAAATGGTAAAATCAATGGCCTTTACAAAGGGTTTGATGGGGCGCATCCGGCTTTTGCCGCATTCTGCAAAAATGGTTTCCTCATGGAGGAGGGCAAGGTTCGGGTACTCGCCTTTTTTCCCATCAAAGCGACTGGTCTGGAGTCCATCGAATAGTCTCGGGGCAAAAGCCCGCATGATATCCATTAATGTGAGCCTGCCGATCAGCTGATTGTGGGTGTTGAGAACAAACAGCATGGCGTAGTGCAGGCGTTCCTTCTGGCCCGCACGAAACTCCATAAAGGACTGGATTGCCTCGTCTACCGTCTGGTGTTCGTAAATGTGAGGGTACTGATCAAGCGGAATCAGCAGGTCTTTTACTGTGGGGGGTGCATGCTCCATGCTTTCCTCCTATAATTCAGTTGCATCATCGGTGGCGAAGCGCTCAGGCAAGGCCTGTGTTGAGCGGACGCACATTTCCTGTTCGGATTGATTCTGTTTGTCCGCTTACGTAATTACAGCCTGTTACAGGGAACGAGCCACCATCGGATAAGGTGGTTTTCTACCAGCTTTTGCTTTTGAGAATATTTTTGACCTCGTCTGCAGACTTTTTCTCAATAGCCTGCATGCGTTTGTTCTTGGCCGATCGGATAGCCTCCATCAGGATATTGAGATCCACAGGTTTTTCCAGGTAATCGCTTGCACCATGTTTCATGGCATCTATTCCGCTATGTACCGTGGCATGACCGGTCAGCATGATGACTTCAATATCCGGTCGTTTTTCCTTGACCTTGATCAGTGTTTCGATGCCGTCTATACCAGGCATGGCCAGGTCGACCACTGCCACGTCAATGTTCCGGTCCTTGACCATTTCCACCGCCTCGTTGCCGCGTGTGACTGAGACCACTTTCAGCCCTCGGGTTTCAAGCCGTTGGGACATCAGGGTGATAAACTCCTCCTCGTCGTCAACAAGCAATACCTTTGTAGCGAACTGGGTATCCATTACCTTTTCCTCGGATTATGATTGATTCCTGGCCTTAGTCCTGGTGAACTTTGGCCTCGGCAGTCTTTTTGTACGCTTTATCAATTATTGTCATCAGCTGGCTGATATCAACAGGCTTTTGCAGGTAGGCGAATGCCCCCATTTCCATGCATTGCTTCTCATCTTCATCGCTGCCATGACCGGTGAGAATGATCACTTCCACTTCGGGTTTTGCCGCTTTGGTTTTTTTGAGAACCTCCACTCCCTGCATGCCAGGCATTTTTAAGTCAAGCACCATTACGTCAGGCGTATCCCGGGACAGCAGGTCCATGGCCTGTTCGCCGTCAAAGACGGGATAGGAACCGTAACTGCGGGTATTGAGTCGCTCGGATAGGGTTTGTACAAATTCCTTTTCATCGTCGACGAGCAGGACCTTGGGCGGCAGGGAAAATTCCTGATCCCTGTACACCGATACATGGTAATCCTTACCCGCGAGGACCTTGACCTCTTTTACTCCGGGCACGTTGCCGGCAAGGGTGGTGAGGGTATCTGCCAGTCGGTTGAAACTATGCACACTCTTGTTGACCATCAGCGTGACATTGTCTTCACTGCACTTCACGTCAATGACGTAGCCATTGTCTAACAGGGCTTTTTCAACTTTTGCAGCCAGGGCCATATCTGAAACTGCCTGCTTTGACTCATCGGTAACCAGAACGGGCGGTCGTCGGTAGTTTTCCAGAATCAGTTGCACGACCTCCTGCGGTTCCTTTGCTCCCAGGGGGAAAAAGATGTCGTAGTTGCTCGGGTCCTCAGGTGTTTTCTTGAGTAAAAAATGTACCCAGTCATGGACAAGGGCATCCTTTTTCTTGAGTATTTTTTCAGCGCTTGACTCTGAGAGGCCCTCTTCCACGGCCCGGCGGATCCGGTTGGCCTTATCGTCGATAACCCCTACCTTCAGGACATGGGCTACCGTCGACGGGACGAGGTGAGTGACAAAGCCGGAAATAATAATGCCGTCTTCAGAAAGGTATTCGGCCATGGTTGCTTTGAGGCGAGCGACAACATGTTCCCGCTCATGGGTAAATTTATTGAACACCGAGGTTGGACCAAAGATGGCGCGCTCAATCTTTTCTGCGGCCAAGCCATACCTGCCGGCCACTGCATCGATTACGTCTTTATCCTCGATGACCTTGTATCCGGTTGCAACTTTCAGTTGCTCTCGAATCTCCTCTTCATGGGTAAAAGCACTGTTGAACAAGGCTATGACAGACATATTCAGCTCCGTATTATGGTTAGAGAGGATGCTCGTTCATGCATACTCCATCATTTTTTCTTATTACCATTAAAAGAGCATTTGATGTGCCTTTTTAAAAAAAAAGTTGTTTTTTTATTGGATTCAACCAGATACGCCAGATTGGAGAGGAGAATGCGGGGGAACGTTATGAAACATAAAGAAACAATTGTTCCGTAGTGTTCTCTTATGTTTCAACCTGTGAGGCAGTGGTGGAACAGCTTGGAGGGGGCGGGGCTGTGGCGTTGTTCTCCAGAGGTCTGACGACGTGAGCCCCGTTTTTTTCTTCACAGCGGAAACAATATGCGAGAGGGCCTTCCTTTTTCGTGTATGTTGAAACGCTGTGTCATTCACACTCCAACAGCAGGCGGGTCAGAGATCGTCGACATGCCCTTTGGAGGATTGCTGGCCTGTGTCTTGCTTTTCGTCGCTCGCGCGCATGGCTGCGGCGCCAGCGGCTGTGGAAAGCTGCTGCTGCGCCTCCGGGGGAAGGTGCTGTTCTCGTTCTTGAGTGAACTCGGGTAGGTCGACAATCACTTTGCGGTGGGCATAGTGAATGCCCTGGGCATTGAGTGCTTCGGTGATCAGCCGGTAGGCTTCTCGGCGTATGACAAAATGGGTTCCCGGCTGGGCGGTGAATTTGACTCGAATGGTCATGACCGAGTTGGTGATTTCTCTGACACCCTGTGATTTCACCGGTCGGATGAAGTCCTTTCCGTACTCCTTATGCTCCAGCATCTTTTGGCCGACTTTCTTGATGATTTTCCGAATTTTGTCAATGGGCGCATCGTAAGGAAAGTCCAGGTTGAATTTTACAATAATACCGCCGCGCATGTAGTTGGTGATTGCACCAAGATCCGAGTGAGGGACAATTTGCAGCATTCCCCGGTGGTGACGGATCATAACATTGCGGAGGGTAATGGTCTCTACCGTGCCGGAGACTTCTCCCGCTTCAATATATTCCCCCACCCGGAAGGCATCGTCCAGCAGGTAAAAGAAGCCGGAAAACATGTCGGCTACTAGCTTCTGGGCGCCAAAACCGATGGCCAGCCCAACCACTCCGGCACCGGCGAGCAGCGGTGCAATATCAATCCCCGACGAGGAGAGCACGGTCATGGTAACCAGGACCACCAGGATGGTGCCGATAAATTTACGCACCATGGGCAGCAGGGTATAGGCTCTTCCGCGGGATGCCGCTCCGCCCCACTCATCGTCGCTTTTTTCTTCCTCTTCAGCTTCTTCGGGCAGCGATTCTTCTATTTTTTTCTCAATCCAGGTGCTGATAAACTGCCACAGGATAAGGGCCAGTGCCATGATAGCGAGGGTGTCCCAGAGAATAAGCGCAAGGTCGGAAAAAAACGGTATGCGTATATCCCAGAGACTGGCGATCCAGACCAGCATCAGAACCACCAGGATCGAACGGGCGATTGCCTTGACCCGTTGATGCAGCAGCTGCGCTTTTTCCTGCTGAAGAAGATGGTCCTGGTTGGGCGCTGTTTCTTGAGCGCTAGCCGGCTGCTCAAAATGAAGCACTTTCAGCGTATAGGTGACCAGCCATTGGATGAAGCGGTCGGCGGCAATCCAGAGCGGCACAATGAAGAAGCTGGGAATAAAGGCACCTCTTCTGGTATAGCTTGGGTCTGCCAGGTCATTGAGCAGCAGGAACCACAGCAGGGCCAGGTAGGTGATGGCCAGGACATGCCACACGGCTGCAAACTGTTTTCTGGCCCAAGAAGGAATGCCGTCAAGGCTGTCACTGCGCTTAAGGATGTGGGTACGGACCCTGTTTCTGTACACGATGACGGCAAGAGCAGTCATCAGCAGCAGCAGGGTGACGCTGAACAGCTGCAGCAGGCGAACGGTGGCAATATCTGCCTCCAGGCGGCGAAGAGCTACAGCCAGCAGCAGGGTAACGGTGATGTAGCCGAAGGCACCGGTGATCAGCCGGTGGGCAGTGACGGCAGTTGCCGTATCAGCGGGAAAGAGGCGAAAGGTTTCGTTGTCCGGTGCGAAAAAGAGCGAGGAGACAATGGCTGTGGCCCTGATGGTCGTTAGAGCGATCAGGGCAGCAAGAAAAAAGAACTGGACATAGGGAGAATCAGTCCAGATGAAAAACATGAAAGAAAAATAGGCAGAGCCGAAAAAAAGGAGTAATCCCAGCACCCGGGGGAGGATACGGATAATGGCGCCCAGCAGCTTGTCCATGCCATGAAGCGACGGCGATCCTTTGTCCGGTTCCGGTACGGCGATGAAATATTTGGTGATAAATAAAGAGCGCACCACTGTTTCGAAAACTGCGCCAAGGGCAAGGAAGAACATGACCCAGAGAGCGCTTTGCCACGCTCCCCGGATAGTCCCGTAAGGACAGAGCCTGGTAAAGACATGTTTGATGTCAGGGAGGAAAGACGGTACTCCAGACCACAATTGTTTAAATTGACTTTCTCCACGGTCGTGGCGCTGGGCAAGGGCCTGCAGCAGGTGCTGGAAAAAACTGCCTGGCCCGCGAATGGTCTGTGTCTCGGCTGCTTCGGTGCGGGTGCTTTGTTCAAGCGCTGCCGCCAGTGGGCGGCGCACCTGTTCGTCACTCGGTACGCTGACGCGCTTTGCAATGGTGGTAGGGGCAGCTGATGCAACACTCTGCAGCGATGCTTTGCCCTGTTCGGCGGCCATGCAGTGGTTGACTGCAAACAAAAAAATGCCTGCAAGCAGGCAGTGTAAGTTTATGCGTCGTAGCACTGTGAAGGGATGAATGTGCATGGTGCGCTCCTTTGGGAAGAGAAGAAAAGGCACGTCAATAACCTGGCGACTACGTACAGCCGCTTCACTGTTCCCGAACCTGCAGTAACAGCACGCCACCGATTACAAACAGGGCAAGGATACAGAGCACACCCCATCTGGAATTGCCTGTCAAGTGGGTGACGAGCCCCATGAGGAAGGGACCGCTTATCGCCGCAAATTTTCCGAATATGTTGTAAAAGCCGAAAAATTCGGCACTCTGCTCGGCTGGAATCAATTTGCCGAAATAACTGCGGCTGAGCGCCTGTATGCCGCCCATGGACGAAGCAACAAGAAAAGCGATTCCCCAAAAAAAGGCAATCCGCCAGCCCAGGGTGGGCAGGTCGGGAAGGGCAAAGGCGAGCAGGGTCACAACAGTGTAGACAGCAATGCCTGCCATGAGCATGGTTTTTGCCGAGAAGCGTTCAGCCAGCTTGCCATAGAGAAGCGCGCAGGGAAAGGCGATAATCTGAATGAAGAGCAACACCGCAATGAGCAGGGTGGGGCCAAAGCCCAGGTCGCTGCCATAGGCTGTGGACATGCT
This sequence comes from Desulfogranum aggregans, assembly GCF_055398265.1. Classification (NCBI taxonomy): domain Bacteria; kingdom Pseudomonadati; phylum Thermodesulfobacteriota; class Desulfobulbia; order Desulfobulbales; family Desulfobulbaceae; genus Desulfogranum; species Desulfogranum aggregans. The sequence continues at coordinate 3,653,441 of NZ_AP042447.1, forward strand.
GATAATGGTGCCGACCCCGTCAATGTAGAAAAAGTAGGCGCCGAGAAAAAGAAAGACCTGGCGGTGTTGGCGAATGTGGCGAAAGGTGTTGACCAGCCGGGTAAAGCTTGCCGTAACAATATTTTCGGCAGGGGGGAGGTAGTGCACCTGACGGAGGTGGCGTAAAGCCGGGAGGGAGAGGATAAACCACCAGGCCGCCACCACGAGAAAGCCGACCTTGGTTGGTGTCGGTGGCAGGCCAGCACCAGCGCCGCCACCGGCGAGGATCAGGGCGATGACCAACAGGAAAGGAAGCACGCTGCCAATATATCCGTAGGCATACCCCCGGGTGGAAATGGTATCCATTTTTTCAGGGGTGGTGACATCGGTGAGAAAGGCATCGTAGAAGAGGTTCGCTCCGGCCCATCCCACTCGAGCGCCTATAAACAGGACCAGGCAGAGCAGCCACTGGCCCTGCTGCACCAGGGGAAGGCCGAGCGTAAACAGCAGACCCAGAAAAAGAAACAGGGCGAAGAATACTTTTTTTTTGCCCCGATAGTCGGCCAGTGCTCCTAAAACGGGGGCGAGCAGGGCCAGGATCAGGGAGGCGGTCGAGTTGGCGAATCCCCAGTGGGCGGTGGAAACGGCTGCCGACTGCCCTGCTGCCGCATATTCTTTGTAAAACAGCGGCATGATAGCGGTTACCATGACCAGTACAAAGGCGGAGTTGGCAGCATCATAGAGAATCCAACTCCGTTCCTGACGGTTGATAGGCGGTTTCACAGGCATAGGCGTTGTAATGGAAGAAGTGTTCTTCGGGCGAACCAGGTGGTAAGGTAACGCTAAACATGCACCGGATGGAGAAACGGGAGTGCAGCACCGAAGTGACTCTATAGTGCCAAAATTTCGCGAATTATAAAAGAGGCTTTGTTTGTGTGTGGAATGCTTGATCATTATCTTCGCCAGTTTGCCGGCCTGGAAGAGGCCGCAGACACAACGGTGGAACCAGCGGGCAGTGCGCTTCAGCCCCTTCGTCAACCGCTGCTTCTGCTGGTAATTCTTGATCTGTTTGCGGAGGGCAAGGGGGCAAGTAATTTTTTTTCGCCTAACCAGGAACTGCTGCATCGGTTTGCCCGCTATGGGGCGGTGTGCGGAAGCGCTGAGGTCGAGGATGATTTTGCTGCGGCATTTCAGGAGCTGGAATGGACCGATTTTTGGGACCTGCGCCCCCGCTCGAACGTCGCTGCTTCAATGACAGGTGGTGATCGGGCGCTGAGCCGGTTACAGTCAAAATATTTCGGCGTTCGGCTGGCAGCAGGCCTCTGTCCGCTGCTGATAATGCAAACCTCTCGTGAACGCCTGCGCCAGGTATTGCTGGAAGCCTGTTTTCCTCCTGCGCTGCTGGACAAACTTCGATCGCAGCACCTGTCCGAACAGCCATCCCTGCGGTGAAGGGGAGAGGTGAAAAAGGAACCGGTCAGGTGATTTTCCTTGCCTGCAGGAGAAATGGTACGCTATTTACCATGCATTTGAGGCACCGAGCGTTCAGCTATACAGGTGATGGCCGATGAGCGCGCTGCTAAACTATATGTTGTGTACGGACTGAGGGGAATGTCCTTATTTCTTTTATCGCAGATACTGGTCGGTTGTGCTATCGCCACTGATATCCTTTCGTTTCAGTGTAAGCAGAGGCGACGGATAGTTGCATGCCTGTTTGTCTCTGCCGTCCTGGTTTCGACGCACTTTTTGCTGCTCGGGCATTGGACTGCCGCCGGGTTAGCCATGGTAGCCGGGGGCCGATTTGCGGCCGGATTTTTCACGACCTCGCCGGGGGTGATGACCCTCTTTATCGGTTGTGCGCTACTGGTCACCCTGAGCACGTATGGTGGATATCTCAGCCTGCTGAGCGGGACTGCCGCTGTCTGCAATACCGTGGGATCATTCTGCCGTTGCGATCGCCGCATGCGGGAGATCATGCTGGCCGGCACCTCGCTGTGGCTGCTGCACAACATACTGGTCCTCTCACCGATGGCTGTTGCCCTTGAATCACTCTTTCTTTGCAGTAACCTTGTCGGTTATTACCGCTACTATCTCGTACCTGTCGAACGTAGCGGTCTTTCATCTTTACAATAACGTGGAACCACATCAATGGCTCGCTCTGAAGTACATCCATTTCATACCTTTGATTCTTGGCAGGTCTGGCCGGGGTCGTACCGCAATCCGCCGGTGGACGGCCACTATCCTTTCCCTGAGGAAAAGGGGCTGCGCATTGATGCCCGTACCGCCATTGCGTCCATGGGATCCTGTTTTGCACGGGAGATAAAAAAAGTCCTGGTCCGTCAGGGATATAATTACATTGAAGAGGAAAAACGCAACCCTGCTGCCGTTCATGCCAGCGCGGCCTGGGAGAGAACGTATAACACCTTTTCCATGCGGCAGATTTTTGCCTATACCTTTGATCGTTTCACCCCTCAACTGAGGTGGTGGAACGTTCCTTCGGAGGAGCGGGTTCAGGACCCATACCGACGCATCATTCTCTACGATTCGCTTGAGGAGGCGGAAGCAGACTTTGTGCTGCACGTTGCGGCCTCCCGACGGGCACTGTGTCGGGCAGAGGTACTGATCCTGACCTTGGGGCTCACGGAAATATGGGAAGATCAGGAAGACGGCAGTGTGATCTGCCTGCCGTCAGGCCCATACCCCAATAGCGGCGGTGATATGTCGCGCTATCGTTTTCGGGTCTCGCGTTTTGGCGAGAACCTGGCCAATCTGGAGTATATTCATTCACTCATGGCCGTGCATAATCCCCAATGCCGCATCCTGATTACGGTGTCACCGGTTCACCTGTGGGCAACCTTTCGCCAGGACCTCGATGTGATCAGCGCGAGTTGCAATTCCAAGTCAACCTTGCGGGCTGTAGCCGATGAATTTGTTGCGTCCCATGCGAATGTTTTCTATTTTCCAGCCTTTGAGATGGCTACCATATACCGGATGTTGCAGAAAGAGACCTATTTCTCCGATGGAAAGGAGAACTTCCATGTTAACCGGGAAACGGTAGAGTTCATCATGGACCATTTTTTTCAATTCTATGATCCGGGCGCCAAGGATGCTGCCATGGCGGCCGGCTCTCGAGCGAGCGCAGGCAGCGGCTGAGAACTACTCAACAAGGAGCAGTGATGGTTACTTCCATTATTCTTATCAATGCAGAGCGGGAAAAAATTAATACGCTAGCCGAACAGTTGGCAGAAATGGACGGGGTTTCCGAGGTGTACTCGGTCAGCGGCACCTATGACCTGGTGGCCATGGTACGGGTGGCTACCAATGAAGACCTCGCTGAGTTGGTGACGAGCAGGATGTACCAACTCGAAGGCATTGAGAAAACAGAGACCATGCTGGCATTCAAGGCATTTTCCCGGCATGACCTGGAGCGGATGTTTTCGCTAGGCATGTGAACGGCCAATAAAGGAGGGGCCGATGGAGGTGCGTAACAGCAGGTATGCAGAGGAGGTGGCTGCGGTCTTCAGGGATGCGGTCTTCATTCGTGACCTGGGTATTGTCCTTGCAGGAGTAGGCCCGGGGTGGTGCAAGGCCGAGGTAGAGGTGGTTGCTGGGCACCGTCAACATCTCGGCAGGGTACATGGGGGGGTGCTTTCCTCGCTGGCAGGGCACGCTGCCCTGGGGGCTGCACTTTCAGTGGCAGCGGCAGGGGACGTTCTTGTTGCCCCGGAATTCAATTTTCGCCTTTTCCGGGCAGTTGCATCAGGAAGGCTGTTGGCTCGAGCCACGGTCATCAAGTCGGGGGCGCTGCTTATTTTTGTCGATGCAGACGTCTACCTTGAACACGCCGAGCAAGAACTGTTGGTGGCCAGGGGATCCTATACCTTCACCCGGGCCGGCTAGGTGTGGAGATCGATGAGCCCTATTGTCTTTCGGCAATTACCCGTTCAGGAGAGGGAAACTTTCTATACGTCGTTATTGTTCATGCCTGCCACAGGAGCGAGCATTTTTTCCTGGCACTCCCTGCAGAGGACTTCTTCCCGTTCCAGGGCATGTTGGCAGTGAAGGCATCGTTGTTTTTTTGGGGATCGCTGCCGGGCATCAGGGTGACTCTTCCGTTGAAAATGCAGCTGCAATAGTTTCATAAGCTCTCGTGGTGAAAGGGGGGCGAGGCGATGTGACGCTATATGCTGCATCATGAGTGAAAAACGTGTTTGCTATTAGCGACAAGGGGAATGGCGCATAAGGGGATTTTCAATCTGTAGGCGGAGAATTCAAAGGATAATTTTTTTTCGTATTTCTGTTTTTTTGATCAGCGCGCCTTGTGGGCCGAAGCGTGACTCCTGCCGCAACATCAACAGAGTGAGCGGGACATGGTTGCTTTTTTTCAGCGCTCGCATTAGGTTGGAAATACAGAATAAACTCATCGCCGCAGCGTGGTTGCATAGAGTGCGGCCTTAGCAAAAAGGAGAACAGAGATGCCAGGATGCAATATATTCAGTCAGGAACACCAGATGCTGCTGATTCATTTTTTTGGCGATGTAACCGCCAGTGACTTGGAACTGCAGGCGGTATCGGTTCTTTCCCACCCCGATTTCACTGCAAGCACAAAAGAGCTGATCAGCTTTGCAGAGGTGGATAGTTTTGCCCCTGATGTGGATATGGAACGACTTGCGGACATCGTGAGAATTAACAAGGAACACATCGACAAGTATCCTGACCTGAAAATTGCTGTTATCGCTCCGGACTCGCTTTCCTTTAACCTGGCAAGGGTATACCAGGAGAGCATACAGGCCCAGGACCAAACGGCGGAGATGAAAATTTTCACCACCAAGCAGGAGGCGATCCAATGGCTTGGCGGCAACAGCAGTCAATGGGACCTGTTGCTGGAGCGTGTATCCAAAATGTGCAGCCTGTAGTGACTTCTTCCTGTTTTCTCCCCTGACCGGTACAGACGAACGCTATCGGCAGGGGCGGCCCTTCCCCTACTTGCATACATCTGCTTTTTCCTATAGAATGTCCGTTTTTGTGCGCTTGCCACAATTTTTCCGCAGAGCACATTCGTCTGCAGGACATTGCATTGAAAGACCTCAATGCATGGGACACAATGCACAGGAGAAATTTTGGCGGTTTAATTCCGGTCGTCGCTCGGCTTCTTTTCTTCAAACACCCACTTGAAAGACCATGGCTCTCCCAAAAAACAAGCAGAGACCCTCCTCCGCCATTTTGTTGATTCACTGTGAGGACAAAAAAGGGATAATCTCCTCAGTGAGTGAGTTTATCTTTAAGAATAACGGAAATATACTCTATCTCGATCAACATGTAGATGCATCGCAGGGCGTTTTCTTTATGCGGATCGAATGGGAATTGGAACATTTTACTATCCCCAACGAAAAAATCGGCGAATATTTTGACGTGCTTATCGGCCAGAAATATGCCATGCAGTGGGATCTCTATTTTTCTGACTACGTACCCAAAATGGCGCTCTTTGTCTCCAAGCTGCCCCATTGTCTGTATGATCTGCTTGCCCGGTGGAAATCCGGGGAGTTAGCCGTGAAAATTCCGCTCATCATCAGTAATCATGAAGATATGCGGCCGGTAGCCGAACAGTTTGACATTCCCTATCATCATTTTGCCATTACCCCGCAGAATAAGCGGGAGAAAGAGCAGGAGCAACTGGAGCTGCTGGCAGAGCACGAGGTCGACTTTATCGTCCTTGCCCGCTATATGCAGATCCTCTCCGGTGATTTTGTCAATCATTATGAACGCAAAATCATCAATATTCATCACTCCTTTCTTCCGGCGTTTCCAGGGGCCAAGCCTTACCATTCGGCCCATGAGCGAGGAGTAAAGATCGTTGGGGCAACCAGCCATTATGTAACGGCTGATCTTGATGGGGGCCCGATTATCGCACAGGATGTGATCAAGGTCAGCCATGCTGATTCTGTACAGGACCTGGTGCGCAAGGGCAGGGACCTGGAAAAGGTCATCCTTGCCCGGGCTATCTGGCACCATCTGAAACGGCAGACGCTGGTCTATGAGAACCGGACCGTGGTCTTTACCTGAACATTGCTTTGGTTGCGGTTACTCCTCATCGGGGCTGCCGGGGGTTTCAAAGGCGTGGAACTCCAGGCTGCCCTCGTAGAGCTGAAAGGTGCCGCAATAGTTGCCGGGACGATCGGGCACCTCTGTGCCGGTTGAATAGAGGGTGATGGTTCGTTGCTCGTCTGCCTGAGCAGGGTCCACCAGGGCCCAGAGGACCGGAGCCTCGTCTCCTTTGGCCTGCACGGTGAGGATCTCGCTGCCGGCGGGCAGTTGGATGCCTTGGGTCTTGGTTGGCTGCAGATGGTATCTTCGTACGGTTTTCATAGCGTATAAGTAGTGCAAAGGTTGTGAAGGATGTATGAGGGTAGTCAGCGACTCTATACCAGATAACCGCTCAGGTCTACAGGAGATATCGCTCTGTTGATTCCTCTCCTGCAGGGTGCATTTTCCCGGCAGATAATGCGGGGAAGTCAATGCTAACTCACTTTGTACAGGAGAAAATCCTTGTTGCGGATTTTGCCAGTTTTGGTATCTGTGCAGATAATTTTCGGTCAGGCGGCAAACGATCCGTACCGGTCTCTCCCTTTCTTATTTCATTTTTCTCTAGGAAATTATTATGACTTTTCCCATTGATTTATCCGGATATACCCCTCTTGAATTGAGCCTTACCCAGGAAGGGATGAGCGCTGAGCAGCGCGCACAGCTGGTGAACAATATTTCCATCGTTCGCGACAGCATTGTTTTTTTTACTGCGCTCGCCAATACCAAAGGACTCGGAGGCCATACCGGCGGGGCCTATGATATCGTTCCCGAACTCCTGATTATCGACGGGTTTATGCGCGGCTCCGAAGCCTGTTATCCAGTGTATTTTGATGAGGCCGGCCATCGAGTCGCCATCCAGTATATGATGGCGGTACTTAACGGCTATGCCGAACCGGAAACCCTACTCCATTATCGCGAATTCAATCAGGGGCTGTACGGACATCCGGAACGCAACGAAAAAGACGGCGTGTTTTTCAGTTCTGGAAGGCTCGGCCACCTGTGGAGCTATGTGAACGGTGTCGCTGAGGCCCACCCGGAGCAGACGGTCTTTTTGTTTGGCAGCGACGGATCCCAACAGGAGGGAGACGATGCCGAAGCAGCACGTTATGCAGTGGCAAGAGGTCTGAAGGTGAAACTGGTCGTTGACGACAACGATGTGACCATTGCCGGCCATCCGACGGAATATATGCAGGGGTATGACGTCGCTGCGACCCTGCGGGGGCATGGTCTGCAGGTGGAAACCTGCGCCGGGGAAGATATTGATACCCTTTTTCGTCTCATTCAGCAGGCCATTGCTGCGGATGGTCCTGCGGCGGTAGTGGCCAAACGGCTAATGGCTGTCGGTGTTCCAGGAATAGAGGGACTTCCCAAAGGGCATGATGTTATTCCCGTACCAATGGCCATCGAGTATCTGCAAAGCCGCGGCCAGGATGCGGCGGTGGAGGTCCTTGGCAGGGAGGCGGAGAAAGCGGAAAAGCCCCAATACCTGGGCAGCACCAAGGAAACCGGGAAGAATCGTGATGAATTCGGTAAGGTCATCTGCGATATCCTGGCTGAGATCGACACCCCGGAGAAGAGCGTGATCGTCGTGGATTCGGACCTGGAGGGTTCCTGCGGACTGCACCATATCAGAAAAAATTTCCCCCAGGTATATGTGCATGGCGGCATTATGGAGCGTAATAATTTTTCTGTGGCCGCCGGTTTTGGTTCAACGCCCGGAAAACAGGGAATTTTTGGCACCTTTTCGGCCTTTCAGGAAATGGTGATTTCGGAAATTACCATGGCCAGGCTCAATCAGGCCAATGTCCTTGCCCATTTTTCCCATTCAGGGGTTGATGATATGGCAGACAATACCTGTCATTTCGGCATCAACAATTTTTTTGCCGATAACGGGCTGGCTGAACATGACGCGACCCGTCTCTACTTCCCGGCCGATCCTCTGCAGTTGAAAGCTATTCTCGGTACGGTCTTCCATGAAAAGGGGTTGCGCTTTATCTACTCCACCCGTTCGGCTACGCCGTTTATTCTTGATGAAGAGGGAAACCGGTTCTATGACAACTACTCGTTTACCCCGGACCGGGATGAAATCATCCGAGAGGGCGAGCAAGGGTATATCGTCTCCTATGGCGAGATGCTCTACCGGTGTCTCGACGTCGTTGAGCGTCTTCGCCAGGAAGGAATCAAGGTCGGCCTGATCAATAAACCGGTGCTGAATGTGGTGGATGAGGAAATGATTGCCACGGTTGGCAGCAGCCCCTTTGTTTTGGTCGTCGAAACGCAGAATACCAAGACCGGCCTGGGCAGTCGCTACGGCACCTGGCTGCTGGAGCGAGGTTTTTCCCCGCAGTACGGTTCCATGGGAACCTGGAAGGACGGTGCGGGCGGGCTTTCCGAACAGATTCCGTATCAGGGGATGGCCGGTGCGGATATTCGGGAAAAGGTAATGTCCCTGTTGGCGTAGTTTTTTCTGGGTTGATCGCCAAAAAAAAAGAGTTTTCCCAAGCGGGAAAACTCTTTTTTTTTGCGCAAGCAGGCTGCAGCTTTCACGGCAGAGCCGTGAAAGCTGCACCGGGTCGGATGATGCCTCTCCTACTGCGACTGATGGGCAGCCACGTACTCGATCATTTGATCCGGGGTGACAATCGGTCCGATCGCCGCCCCGAGGGCAATAAGGTCTCTCCGCCAGGTGTTGAGGACCCGGAAGAACGCATCATGCATGCCTTTTTCTTTGGAGAACTCGGTGATTGACATATCGACCCGTTCTACCAGGTTATCAACATACAGGGAAAACTGCTTGGTATAGGTGGCTTTGCTGTATTCCTTGTCGATGATTTCGGTGAACAGTTTTTTCAGGTCCTGGTACTTGGGAATTCGCCCGATAGGGGTCCAGATGGTTTCCACTTTGCCCTGATGCATCAGGGCCATGATGCGCATCCATACCTTGGTGTCGCGTTTTTCACCGATCAAGCCGTCTGATTCCCCTGGGGCCAGGCTGCCTCGACCGCTTTTATGGAGCCAATAGTTGACCTGGAATCCGGAAGGGAGATTATCCTTGTTGATGGCGGGGTTTTCCCCAAAGGCCTTGTAGTGATTGATGTAATGGGCCAGGGGGCCGGGAAAGAAAGCTTCATTGGCAAATGGTGAGCGTTTTTCACTGCCGTCGGCCCCGATTTCTGTTGCCGTGGTGGCGGAACGGATGATTGCGCCGTGAACAACCGTGCTCATCCAGTCGTGGGCCATGACGATCGTCGGCATGGTGGTGTAATCCCTGCCGCCAAAGAGAAGACCGCTGAGCTTCACTCCTTGAGGCGCCTCTGTGGCGGTATCGTAGTTTTCCAGAGCGTCCAGGGTGATGGTAAAGCGGGCATTTTTATGGGAAGCCTGGGTGCCTGACTGGGAGGTCCATTTGCCCAGATAGTTGACCCCTCGTTGCGGCAATGTTTCCCCCATACCGTTCCAATAGGGACGACCATCGGAGACCAGCAGGTTGGAGAAAATAACCTCGTTCTCCGGACCCTCCAGCACCTTCAGCGTTTCCGGATCATCCTGTTGATTCACGCCTTCAATAATGCCGAACATGCCTTTTTCCGGATTCACTGCCCGGACTTCGCCGGTCTCTTTGTCGATGAAAATTTTGGCAAGGTCGTCGCCAACCAGATGGGTGCCGGTCATGGCCGTACCAGTCTTCCCGCAGCCCGAAGGATAGGCGCCGCCGAAATAAACGATTTCATCTTCCATGGCAAATCCGGCGATGAACATGTGTTCATCGAGTCGTTCACCGAAATAATTGCGAATATTATTCATATTGGCAAATCGATGATTGATTTTTTTCGGGGCGATGGAGTTGCCTGCATACTGGTTGTTGGAGCTGTAGGAGCGAAAACGCTCCACATCCATGTAGATGCGACGGTTCTGCAGGTCAGCAGAGACTTTGGTCTCCGTGAGCCTGCCGGCACTATGGTAATTAACGAACATGTAGCCTTTTTCCTCAACGTCTCTGGAAAAAGTCGCCGGATCCATCATCCGGTACAGGAGAAATTCACTGTGGGTAACATAAAAGGAGTCCGTTACCTGCAGGGTCGGGTCAGAGACCGGACTGCCGACGGGACCGCGAGAGATGAAAGAGATGATCATCTCCTTGGTGCGCATGATGTTGGTGATGATGTTTCGTGCTTCAACCACTCCGGCCTGCAATTCCTCCTTTTTCTGCAGCGAGCTGATCTCGGTATCAGCATAGGCCAAATACTTGGTGTTTGCGGTATCACGTCCCTGGTCGTTGGGACCGTCGAAGTGGCAGGTATGGCGTTTATGGGCCAGCTGGAATTCTTCGCCGACTTCAAGTGCTTTTTCACGGATATAGGCCACATCTTCAGGAGAACCGGTATTGATAAAGATGGAGCTCGGGGTCATTCTGGTGGCCCCGTTATAGATGGGGGCAAGCACTTCTGCACTGCACTCCATCATCTTTTTCTGGTTGGCTTCATCCATCAGGCTGATGAGGTAGGTCCTCATCATTTCCAGGCGTGACGGGTCGGTGTTCAGGGCGTAGCGTTTGTATCCGGTGGTGGTTGTTGTTTTGTTCATTGTAGGCGTGATGGTTGAGAATGCGTTAATCCGAGTCAGTCGGTCTTCAGCTGATAAAAAAATAACGAAAGTATTATAGTATACTAAAAAAAAATAAATAAATCACCGGACAATTGACCTATCAGCTGAAGTATGCCCTTGTATGATGCAAAATTTCATCTCGCCTCGGCCAAAAGGAGACGCGCAGGCCGGGGTGCACCATGCTTAGCAAGGGCGTGCAAGGAAGCAGCGCAGCGCCTGTTCGGTACTGTCGGCAAGTAACAGTTCCCCCTCCTCCATGGCCTGTTCAAGGCTGATGGGGCCCGGGCAGACGGAAAAGAGCGCATGAAACCCATGCTGATGAAGCGTACCTCGATCCCGGCCAAGGGAGCCTGCGAGCCCAATACAGGGAATGCCGAGATGTTGAGCCATGGCAGCCACCCCTGCAGGTGCTTTCCCGAACAGGGTCTGGAAGTCGATCTGCCCTTCACCGGTAATGACCAGATCTGCCCCCTGGAGCTCCTGTTTCAGCGAAACAAGGTCCAGAATCAGGTCCACCCCGGGGCGTAAGGCTGCCCCCAGAAAGGCATAGAGGCCGGCCCCAAGGCCGCCGGCAGCACCGCCACCGGCAAGGGCGGAGACGTCCACGCCCAGGTCTCGCTTTATGCAGGCCGCAAGATGGCACAAACCCTGCTCAAGCTGCTCTATCTGACCAGGAGATGCTCCTTTCTGCGCAGCGTAGACCCTGGCAGCCCCGTTAGGGCCGGTCAGGGGATTGGTCACATCACAGGCAACTTCCAGGCGAACCCGATCCAGGCGCGGATCACGGTTGCCTGGATCGATATGGGCGATGGTGGACAACCCACCGCCGGTCAGCGAGACCTGCTGGCCATGCTGATCGAGAAAAGCGATCCCCAAAGCAGCTGCAGCCCCTATACCGCCATCATTGGTCGCACTCCCGCCGATACCGAGCAGGATGTGATCTGCACCAGTATCCAATCCGGCCCGAAGGAGTTCGCCTGTACCCAGTGTGGTCGTTTTGGTAGGGTCGCGTTTCGCCGGGGGGAGCAGGGCGAGACCGCTTGCCAAAGCCATCTCCAGGGCAACCAGGCCGCGTTCCTCCACCAGGCAATATGCTGCCGATACCGGCGTAAAGTCCGGTCCTGTAACCTGGATCTCCTTGCGTATGCCGGGCAGTACCTCCAATGCAACCTCAACCAGTCCATCTCCACCATCGGCAATCGGGACCTGACGAATATCTGCCCCGGCACACACCCGGCGAATGCCTGCGGCCATGGCAGCGGCGGCGGCAGTGGCGCTGAGGGAGCCTTTAAAGGCGTTGGGGGCTACGACGATTTTCATGCTGCATCTCCTGTGCGCAGGGGAAAAGAGCAAAGGGCGTGTGCGCTATGGGGCCCAGTAGACCGTGACCGGAGTCTGTCGCTGGTGCAATATGGCCCGCACAGGCATTTCGGCGCTGTCGGTACCGTTGAGTGCCTGCTGGTAGACCCGGTTTTTCTCGGCTCCGGTGAGGTGGAGGAAGATAATCCGGCTGTTAAGGAGGCTTGACAGTGTCTGGGTCATCCTGAGGTGCGGTGCGTTGGCAGGCGTAATTGCGCAGGCGGTGATGGAGGTCGAAGGGGCAATGGCGTGGTCCAGTTCAGGGCTGCCTGGAAAGAGCGAGGCGGTATGGCCGTCATTCCCCATACCGAGCAGGACAAGGTCGAAGGGTCTGGGCAGTGCGGCAAGGCGGCGTTGAACAGTGGATTCGGCCTGGTGCGGTGTTGAATCTTCTGTTTTCAGACCGACAAAGGAGGCGGTCGCCGCCTCTCCCTGCAGCAAGTGGGTGCGAACCAGCTGTTCGTTGCTCTCCGGGGCGTCTGGCGGGACCCACCGTTCATCGGCAAGGGTGACGTGTACGCGATTCCAGGCGAAGGGGGTTTGCGAGAGCGCCTGGAAAAGAGGGATAGGGGTCGATCCTCCCGAGACAACGAGGGATGCGCGTCCTCGCCGTTGAATGCCCTGTTCCAGGGCAGTCGTCACTGTACGGACGAGTTTGGCGGTCAGTGCCTCCTGCCGGTCAAAAGAACAAAGGGTGGTCGTATTCATGATTGCTCCTGCTGTTGGTGGCTCGATGGGGAAAAGATAACGCCTCCTTCAGGAATACGTTTCCATTTAAGCTCGATGGGCACAGGATCGATGGCCCAGATGGATCGACAATACTCACGAATGGCGCGGTCGGAGGAGAAGCGGCCTATGCGGGCAACGTTGCATATAGAGGAGCGCACCCACTGCTCTCGGTCGGTATAGAGGGCGCTTACCTTTTCCTGACAGGCCACATAGTCGGCATAGTCAGCAAGAACCAGGTATTGATCGCGGTGCAGTAACTCATCGATCAGCGGTCGAAACAGGTTGGGGTCGCCGTGGGAAAAGTGACCGTTGCCGATGAGGTCTACCGCCTCCTTCAGTTCATCGTTTTCAGCATACACTGCCTGGGGAGTGTAGTGATTGCGGATGACGCTCTCCGCCTCCTGCACCGAGAGGCCGAACTGAAAAAAATGTTCAGGTCCAACGGCCGTGCGTATCTCTGCGTTAGCTCCGTCCAGCGTTCCCAGAGTAAGGGCGCCATTCATGGCAAATTTCATGTTGCCGGTGCCTGAGGCCTCGGTGCCGGCGACCGATATCTGCTCTGAGAGATCAGCCACCGGGAAGAGGGTGTGCGCTGTTTTCACATTGTAGTTGTGGAGAAAAAGGACCTTGATCCTGCCTTTGATGTCGGGATCACCATTGACCACCTCGGCCACGGCTGTGATCAGTTTAATGAGTAATTTGGCCATCTGATACCCGGGAGCCGCTTTTCCGCCAAAGATAAACACCCGTGGGGGAAAGGATTGTTCTGGGTGCCGTTTGAGCCTGATGTAGAGGGTAATAATGTGCAGCAGGTTAAGATGCTGGCGTTTGTACTCATGGATACGCTTCACCTGGACATCAAACAGGGCATAGGGGTTGAGTGCCATAGCGAACTGTTTGCCGATCAGTTCGGAAAATGCCCGTTTGTTGGCGAGCTTTACAGCGTGCCAGGATTCGCTAAAAGCGGTGTCGTCAACCAGCGATTCCAGTTGGTGCAATTGATCGAGCCGGGTGATCCAGTCATCACCGATGGCCTCGTTGATCAGGCTGCAGAGACGAGGATTGACGACCAGCATCCATCGACGGGGGGTGACGCCGTTGGTGATACTGCGAATTTTCCTGGGCCATAAACGGTCAAATGGTTGAAGCGTCCGTTGCTTGAGCAGAGCCGTGTGGAGAGCGGATACTCCGTTGATGGCATGGCTGCCGATACATGCCAGGTTGGCCATGCGCACGTAGCGGGGCCCGCTCTCATCGATGATGGAGAGCCTGTTCACCATTTCCTGGTTGCCGGGAAATTTGAGCCGGACCATGTCAAGAAAACGGCGATTGATTTCAAGAATAATTTCCAGGTGGCGCGGCAGCAGCGAGTCGAACAGGGGCAAGGGCCATTTTTCCAGAGCTTCGGGCAACAGGGTATGGTTGGTATACGAGAAGGTTCTGGTGGTGACCTGCCACGCCTCCTCCCACCCCATGGAGTGACCATCAACCAGCAGCCGCATCAGTTCCGCCACCGCAATGGCGGGATGGGTATCATTGAGCTGAACGGCAAAACGTTGGTGAAAGGTGGTCAGCGGCTCGTTATTGAACAGGTGGATGCGGAGCATGTCCTGAAGCGAACAGCTGGCAAAAAAATACTGTTGCTCCAGACGAAGTTGTTTACCGGCGTACTGCGCATCATTGGGGTAGAGCACCTTGGTGATATTCTCGGCGGCAATTTTTTCAGCTACCGCCCCGATATAGTCACCGACGTTGAAGTCCTCGAAGTCGAACGACTTAGGGGCTTCAGCGCTCCACAGCCGGAGGGTGTTGACGGTATTGACCCTGTAGCCGGGAATCGGGGTGTCGTAGGGGATGCCGCAGATAACCCGGGCCGGAATCCAGCGGACCCGAAAAGCTCCGTCCGGGCTGTGAATGGTTTCCGTGCGGCCACCGAATCCCACTTCCTGGGCAAGGTCAACTTTCTTGACTTCCCATGGGTTGCCGCCCTGGAGCCAGCGATCACTGAGTTCGACCTGCCAGCCGTTTTCGATCTCCTGGTCAAACATGCCGAATTCGTAGCGGATACCGTAGCCGATGGCAGGGATCTGGAGGGTGGCCATGGAATCCATGAAACAGGCGGCAAGTCTGCCCAGCCCGCCATTGCCCAGCCCGGGTTCTTCCTCAGCCTGGAGAATGTCCCCCAGCTTAAGGCCGGTTTCCGCAACCGCCTGTCGCATGTCGTCGAGGAGGTTGAGGTTGATGAGATTGTTCAGCAGGTGTGGTCCCGGGAGATACTCGGCCGAAAGGTAGGCGACGATTCGTACCCCGCTTTCCAGGTGGAGTTCCGAAGAGTTGATGAACAGGGGCTGCATCCTGTCTCTGAGAGAGTAGGCAACTGCCAGATAGTAGTCGTTAAGTGAGACCGAGCGCGTTGTCTTGGCCAGTTGATAAAACAACTTGTAGGCAAGGGCGCGTTTGAGTTTGTTGATGCGGTCGTCGGGGTTGGTTGGTGCCGGCAACAGCTGGGTGGCAACTTGTTGGTGCATGCTGTTCATAAGGCAGAAAAAAAGTTGTCGCAGGCAGAAACCGGTGCAGGTTCTGCCCAGCTATTTTCATGCTACGATCTGCTCCAGGGAGTGTACCATAGTTCGCTTTCAGTGGGAATGGTGCAACCTGCCCGGGCAGTGATGCCTTGCTGTGGGGTTATTGCAGTTCACGCAGGTCGATAATCTCCATTTTATGATTACGGTTCGGGTTTTCCGGGGAGGGGCCCTCGGTCTGAATGATGCAACTTCCCTTGAGGTTGTATTTTATCGAGTAGTCCCTGGCGTAATCGGTCCAGTCCACCGGATGGTTGAGTTCGTAAATGGGGAATACACCGTAACTGAAGCAGAGTTCCTTGCAGGTTTTTCTGTTGGAGCTGATTGCCAGAATCCAGGTGGGCAGATGAAAACGGGCAAGGCGTCTGGCGGTGAGCCCGCTGTCGGTCGGGGAAAGAATAGCTGCCACATCATCGGTCTGCGTGACAATGCTGCGTACGCTGGTGGCGATGTAGTCCACTTCCCTGATCTGGTTGAAAATCGGTTCATTGGGGGTCTTGGTATAGTTTCGACTGGTACGGTGCGGTTCGGTGGCCACTGCAATCCGGACAAGCATCTTGGTTGCTTCCAAAGGATAATTCCCCAGCGCCGACTCCTCAGAGAGCATGACCGCATCGGTACCATCCAGGATGGCATTGGCCACATCCGTGGCCTCGGCACGAGTGGGGCGGCGGTTGGTGGTCATGGACTCCAGCATCTGGGTGGCGGTAATCACCGGCTTACCGAAGAGGTTGGCCCTGGCAGTGATTTTTTTCTGCATCATGGCGATCTCCTCAATGGGAATCTCTACTCCCAGGTCTCCTCGGGCGACCATTACCCCGTCGGATGCCTCGAGGATTTCGTCAATCTTATGGTGGATGGATGATCGTTCAATTTTGGCGATGATAAAGGGCGTGTACTTCATCTCCCTGGCAGCCTGACGTACCGCATGTATATCGGCCGCATCGTTGACAAAGGATTGGCTGATGGCATCGACACCGTGGTCCAGGGCGAACTGCATGCAGGCTCTGTCATGATCGGTAAATGCTGAAATTCCCAGGTCGATGCCGGGGAGATTGAGCCCCTTTTTCGAACGGAGTTTTCCTCCCGCAGTCACAATGCAGTGGACCCGATTGCCGATAATCTCTTCCACCCGCAACTGGATCAAGCCGTCGTTGACAAAAAGTATGTCCCCAGGGGTGACCACTTCAGGCAGATTGCTGAGGGTGACGGAAACCTCTTCCCAGTTTCCCTCCACTTCTTCAGTGGTGAGAGTGAACCGGGACCCGATTCTGACCTCCACCGGTTCCTTGACTAAGGAACCGATGCGTATTTTCGGTCCGGGGAGATCGGCCATTATGGCAACATTACGTCCGGTTTTGGCCGATGCGGCACGGATTCGGCGAATGATTTCCCCGTGGGTGGAGAAATCACCATGAGAGAAGTTGAGACGCGCGATGTTCATGCCTGCAACAATCATTTTTTCGAGCATTTCAGGAGCATCCGATGCAGGGCCGATGGTGCAGACTATTTTGGTCTTGTTGCCGGGTATCAATTCTCTGGTCACTGTATTCTCCATGGAGTGGGTAATTCTCTTCCGCCTGGATTGAGTGGTCCGGTCGCCGCGACGGACGAGATGTAGTGGCTAGCTTACCAGGACCATGATGATACAGATATGTTAATTTTCTATTTGTGCCAGGTAAAAAATTATACTGTAGATCAAGAGTGGGTTCTGGGCCGATTGGCGGAGGCGCACCGTGATTTGTTTTTTCCCAGGCACGCTTTTCTTGCAGCCTGATTTGACTGGGGTCGCTGTTTCGGATACGCTGACCACATAGACTCAAAAAAGGGCAAGGAATAGACCAACATGGAGGGCGTACAATCAGTGCTTGGATCGCGAGTGAGAGAGAAAATGGGACATACTCGAGCGTGGAGAGGTCTTTTCCTGATCCTGACGGTTATCCTGCTCTGTTGCGGAAAGTCCCTCTGCCGGGAGACAAGGGTGGTCACCACGGAGTATCCACCCTTTTCCATGGTGGAAAGGGGTGAGGTGACAGGGCTGTCTACCCGCATCGTCACCTGGCTGCTTGATCGCCTCCAGGAGGAGGCCATCATCGAATCGTATCCTTGGAGCAGAGCCTACAAAATGGCTCTTGAACAACCCAACACCATTATCTACCCCCTCGTACGGACGGCAGAACGCGAAAATCTGTTTGAGTGGATCGGTGTGGTCGCCAGAGGAGCATCTTATTTTTACTCCCTCCGAGGTCGTGAAGACATAGCAATCAGCAGCATAGAAGATGCCCGGCATCTCTACGTGGGCGTACTGCGCAACGCTGTCCGTGACCGGTATCTGCGAAATCAAGGGTTTACCCGGTTGGTGGATGAGACCACCACCGAGGCCAGTGCGAGGAAGCTGCTGCTCGGGTGGATTGACCTGTGGGCCGTTGACGAGACCACAGCCTACTATCAGTTGGAAAAACTGGGCTATGTGCCCCAGGAAGTGCTCCGCCGACAGCTCCCCTTGGATATTGGTGTGGACGGCTTTGTAGCGGTTACCAAAGGGTCTGACAGGGTGCTGGTGGAGCGGTTGCGGATGGCGTTTCAACAGTTGCAGTTCTCCGGAGAGTACGAAAAAATGGTTGCTCCCATAAAGCCTACGTCTGGAAATTCCTCTCTTTCACCCACTGATACACAGTGATTTCGATTTGTCGGACCACACCATTATGACCACAGGTTTTCACTTCAACCATCACCACCTGGTCATGGTACTCCTTTTTGTACTGCTGTACGGTCTGACTTCGACTGTATATGTGCACAGAGCAAAAAAAGAGGCCGTACGGGATTTTCACAATCACACCGCCTTTATCGCCGATGATGTCTGGGCATTGAACCCGGACGGTGCCGGTGCCTACCTCCAGTTGGCATTAAGAACACAACACTTTCGTGAACTGACGATCTCCATTCCCGGGGACGAGGCTTTCCTTCACCTGGTTTCTCCCCCGCTTCGGGGAGTATCCGGGGCACTGCATCGGTTGGGCCTGATCGGTGAAAGGAGGTTGGAGTCTGGCATTGTGTATCGCGGCATGGAGATAGGGACATTATACGGTACCCAGTACGTCCGGGTAGTCTATCCATTGCTCAACCTGTTTTCTCTCCATCTGCTGCTGTTGCTTGTCGCGATGGTGATCTATTCTCTTGCCCGGAGAAGAAAGGTCCTGGAGAGGATCGTGGAAGAGCGCACCCGCAATTTACGCAAGAGTGAACGCCGTTTTCATGACCTGGTCAACCTGTTGCCGGAAATGATTGTGGAAACCGATACATCAGGAACGATTACCTATGCCAATCGGGAGGCCAAGGAGCGGTTCGGTCTGGCTGTCGGCGCAGGGAATCGGTCCAACCTTTTTGATGCGGTTCAGCGCAAAGAGGAGGAGGGTGGCGCCCATTTCGTGCAGGCTCTCAAGTCCGGTGACACCAGCCTCAAGGAGTATACGGCCAGGGGCGCGGATGGAAAGTCTTTTCCGCTGTTGCTGTGTGCTTCGGCTATTGTAGAAAACGGGCTGGTTGCCGGTGCCCGGGTGGTTGGCATTGATATTACTGAAAGACACCGGATGGAGCAACAACTCCGTAAGGACCAGAAGATGAAGACCATCGGTTTGATGGCAGGGGGGGTTGCCCATGATCTCAACAACATTCTTTCAGGCATAGTGACTTATCCAGAGCTGCTGCTCTTGGATCTGCCGCAGGACAGTTCGCTGCGTAAGCCATTGGAACGTATTCGTACCGCTGGGCTTGATGCAAGCGAAGTTGTCGCTGATCTGCTGACAGTGGCTCGGGGAGTGGTTGTGGAAAAAGAGGTCGTATTGGTCAATTCTCTGGTCGAGGACTACCTTCAGTCTCCGGATTTCATGGAGCTGCATACCAGGCATCCGGCGGTTTCTATTTCTACCCGGCTCGATTCTGCATTGGGCAATATTGCCTGTTCACCGATACATATCCGCAAATGCCTGATGAACCTCGTAACCAATGGGGCGGAAGCGATCAACGGCAGCGGGAGCGTTAGTATACGCACCGGCAATTTGCAGGTGAATCCGCAGGAAGCTGAAAAGCTGGGGCTGCAGCATGGCGGTTCCTATGTAACTCTGTCAGTGAGCGATACCGGTCTCGGGATAGCGCAAGAGGAAATAGGGCAGATTTTCGAACCGTTTTTTACCAAAAAGTCCATGGGCAGGAGCGGAACCGGTTTAGGGTTGACTGTGGTGTGGAATATCGTTTGTGACCATGAAGGCGCGGTTCAGGTAAACAGCACCGCAGAGGGCACAACCTTTACCCTCTACTTTCCCCATGCCGCAAAGCCGATTACGGAAAATGCCCCTGACAACATGGTGCACATGCTGCGTGGGGATGGGGAACAGGTGCTGGTGGTGGATGATGACCCCAGGCAGAGGGAAATAGCCACCACTCTGCTCCATACGTTGGGGTATGCGAGCGTAGCCGTTTCATCGGGAGAAGAGGCGATAGCTTACCTGTCTGAACATCGAGCGGACGTGATGCTGGTGGATATGTTGATGGAGCCAGGACAGTTAAACGGCCGGCAAACCTATGAGGAGGTCGTCAGGATGCATCCCGGACAAAAAGCGATTATCGTCAGTGGGTATGCAGAGGATGAAGATGTACAGCTAAGTCTGCAGTGTGGGGCGGGAGGTTTTTTGGCAAAACCGTATACCCTGGTGCAGTTGGGAACGATGGTCAGGTCGGTCCTGTTTCCATGAACATGATGTCTGAAACGCAAAAAATGGTATAAACCAGAATCAGTGAGCGTTCAAAGACGGTGCAGGTCCACGGCGACAACGTTACTGATGCTGGATCAAGGCAAGGAGAGGCAGGGGAAATATGAATCGTGGAATGCAGTGGTTATTGGTGGTGGTAGGCAGCATCCTGTTGCAGGTGCCGGAGATTTCCATGGCAAAGGAGAAGCTCTATTGGATGGAGGCGGATGCTCCGCCGTTTTTTATCCATGACGGACCGCTCAAAGGGCAGGGGTATGAGGATCTTATTACCGATATCCTCAAGGAAAATCTGCCGCAGTATGAGCATGTAAGTATGCCGGCCACTATTTCCAGGCATTATCACCAGTGGCGACAGGGTGAACCTGCCTGCAGCCTGGCCATGTATAAAACACCTGAGCGCCTGGAATTCACCTATTTTTCCATTCCCAGCGTTTTTACCCTTCCTCCGGTGTTGATCATAAAAAAAGAGCGGTTCAGTGCTTTTGGCGGCCAGAAGGTTGTTCGACTGCAGGATGTGCTTGCTGACAATACATTCATTATCGGCCGGTCGAAGAAACGATCTTACGGGGTTGTGTTTGATGCAATTCTTGACAGATACGGCACAGAGGAGAATATTTTTTCCTATGAGGGGGCGGAGTTATCACTGAACCTGTTTAAGATGCTGCTCGCCGGGCGTATAGATGCCTTGCCCGGATTACCGGAGGAGGCGATGTATCTTGCAGAAACCTTCGGGATCCGTGACCAGATTATGACCCTCACTGTCGAAGAAAACCTGCAGGATCACGAAGCCATGCTGACCTATGTGGCCTGCTCTAAAACCGAATGGGGCAAACGGACAATTCAGGCCATTAATGAGGTGCTTGTGCGTCAGCGGCCAACAGCCCGTTACAGGAGCGCCTACGAGCGGTGGCTGGACGAGAGCAGCATTGGCAAATACCGTAAGCTCTACGATGAAATTTTTCTCACCACACCCACGACGCGGGATGCTGAAGCCGCGACAGAGTGAATGAAGGCAAAGAAAAAACAACAGACACTCTTTCGTTGCTCCCAGTGCGGCTATTCGAGCAGAAAATGGCTCGGGCAGTGCCCCGAATGTTCGGCCTGGGACACGATGAATGAACAGCAGGCACCTATTGGCTCGTTTGCCAAGCCGGCGCCAATGCCGGAATCGCTGCACGGGATCGAGGAAAAAGATGAATCGCGTCTGATCACCTCCATACGGGAGATGGATCGGGTCCTCGGCGGGGGCATTGTTCCGGGATCGTTGATTTTACTGGGCGGTGATCCGGGGATTGGAAAATCCACCCTTATCCTTCAGGTTTTAGCTGCGCTCAGTGGTAGAGACCGCAAGGTACTTTATGTAACCGGTGAGGAGTCAGCTCAGCAGATACGGATGCGGGCACGGCGGCTACAGCTTAATGCCCCTGATATCTTTCTCAGCACCGAGAGTTGCGTTGAATCCATTATTGGGATGGCCGGGGAGATGCAGCCGGTGCTGCTGGCGGTCGATTCCATCCAGACCATGTACACTGAGGAGGTCGGCTCCGCACCTGGTTCTGTTACCCAGGTGCGGGAATCAACAGCTCGTCTTCTCGCTCTGGCCAAAGGACAGAACCTGCCGATTCTCCTTGTTGGCCATGTGACCAAGGATGGAGCGATTGCTGGCCCGAGGGTGCTGGAACACATGGTGGACACGGTGTTATATTTTGAGGGTGACCGTGGACAGGTCTTTCGTATTGTACGCACGGTCAAGAACAGGTTCGGCTCGACCAATGAAATAGGCGTGTTTGAGATGAAGGAGGATGGGCTGGCCGAAGTGGCCAACCCGTCAGCTTTGCTGCTTGCTGAGCGTCCTGTCAACGTTCCCGGATCGGTAGTTATGCCCAGCATCGAGGGCACGCGCCCAATCTTGGTCGAAGTGCAGGCGCTGGTGACCCGATCGAGCCCCGGCAATGCTCGCCGAACCGCCATTGGCGCAGATCCCCAGCGTCTGGCGCTGTTGACGGCTGTGCTGGAAAAAAAATTAGGGGTAACCCTTTTCGATCACGATATTTTTCTCAATGTCGCCGGTGGAATCCGGATTGATGAACCTGCCCTGGATCTTGGGATGGTGGTGGCGCTGCTGTCCAGTCTTTTTGAGAGGAACGTGGACCCGGGAACCGTAGTATGCGGAGAGGTGGGGCTTGCTGGCGAAATTCGGGCAGTGGGACAGATGGAAATGCGTTTGCGCGAGGCCGAACGGCTTGGGTTTACCACCTTCATTTTGCCAGAGTCGAGCCTTCGTCAGGCTGAGGGGTGGGAAAAGACTGAAATACGTTGTGTACCGGTAGGTACTGTTCAGGGGCTTGCCCAGCACCTGTTTAGCGGCGACGGTGTGTAGGTTCGTTCCGGCAGACAGGTTGATTGGTTCCCTCTTGACACGGAAATAAAGGAGAAACGATGGATTTTCAACTACATTTTGAGCGTTCCTGGAAGACCTTTACTGCATTTCTGCCAGGAATGTTGATCTCTACTATTGTGTTGCTTGGAGGGTGCATCCTGAGCTTCGGAGTGCTTGCACCGGTTTTGACTGCCGGGTATATGCAGTCTCTTCTGCTGGCAATGAGAGAGGGAAGGAAGCCGCAGGTAAAAGACCTTTTTGGTCAACTCCACCTGTTTCTTCCGTTGCTGGGATTTACTCTGCTGATCGGGATCGCTGTCTTTTTTGGCTTAGCCATGCTGGTGCTTCCCGGCCTGGCAATTATTGTTGCTCTCGCTTTTTTTTGCATGTATCTGTTACCCCTGATGACTGATCAGAAACTCGGTCTTGTTGCTGCCCTCCAGGAAAGTTACCGGATGGCGATTCAGCAGCCGGTGAGTGAGCATGTGGCTGTGGTCGCGGTCTATCTGGTCCTGACCTCGCTGGGCAGTTCCACTGGGCTGGGATCGTTGATTACCACACCGTTTGCCTCGCTTTTCGTTGTCTCCGTATACGAGGTGAAGCGGGTCCGCCTGCTGCCGGGGAGTTCCAGTTTCAGTTCCGACGACAATCGATAATGTCGATTCGCAGCAGACGTCTTTTCCGTGAAGATCGCCGGTTTATTCCATTGCCAATCATTGGGCAGCGGAGTCGGTGTATAGTGACCCCTCTGGATGCGTTTATTTCGCGTAATCGATACACTGCCACCACAGCAGATTTTCAGGAGGGTGGCTGTGCGCTTCTGGGTGGTGCCAACGCGTGCAGGTGTACCCTTTTAAGAATAAAACAACATATGAAAAGCTCAGTCAGTGCCTGGTCACCGATTGAAGGGTAAGGAGAAACTATGGGATCACAAATTATTCCAATCCTGCTTATCGTCATTGGGACCTTTTTTCTCCTCTCCAATCTTGATTTTTTGCCCATGGGACAGGTCAAGGCCATTCTCCGAGAGTGGTGGCCGTTGATTCTGATTATCGTCGGACTGTTGCAGCTCCGGAAAAAATAGGTGACGAACTGTGGGTAGTTTTTTTGCGTTCCTTTCACAGTCACCATTTTTTTCTTTATGGCGCATTTGTCGGCGTCCTCTTGACGGTGGTTAGACTTTTTTCTTCAAGCGGCGCCTTACCGGAGCAGCGCCATCAGCAAAGGAAGATCATGCACCGCCTCCAAGCCGAGTACGGCAATGGTCAGATAAAGAACATTGGCCACGGCAATACCCACACAAACGGCATAAGCGAAGCGGCATGGGGCGGGATGTCTGCATGATGAGAAAATTCGCGTCATGGCTCAGCAGGGCGAAAAAATGAACTGCAGCAATCAAAAAAAATCCATGGCAGCCTCCTATTTTTTGCCATGATAGCCAGAGCAACCAGGGGCGTCTTGGATACAATTGACACACCGGGGGAAAACGGTCTTATTAGGCAAAAGCGAGGCCATCGGGCGATTGGCCGTCGTATATGGAGAGTAATGGCACCCCTCCTCCTCCTGGTGGCGGTCTGGGGGTGCTCGCCTGGGCAGGAAGATGACCTTGAGGCAATGCTCGCTCATCGGCCGGATACCCAGCGCCTGGTATTCGACCAGGCAGGGCTATTGACTGATCTGGAGGAATCCTTTACCCGTTCTTTGCGCGATTTCCGCGGTCGGCACCATATAGAGATGCTGGTGGTTGTGCTTCCCTCTCTCCAGGGGCGATACACGGTCAACGAAGCAGCGGCAACGTTGTTCAGTCAATGGGGTATTGGCAGAGACACTGCCGGTGGTGGCGTGTTGCTGCTGTTGGTGGATGATGCAAAGGAGGTCAAGCTGGAAGTCAGCTTTGAGCTGGAGGGCATCTATACCGATCAGTTTACAGGGAGCGTGGAGCGAAGGCAGTTGCGGAGCAGGTTTGTTGCAGAAGAACTGGAGATCGGCCTGATCGCGGTGATGGAGGAACTTGAAGCGAGGGCTCAGCTGCTCCAGGCGGAAATCGATATCGATGATGCCATTGGTAAACGGGATGCCCGCTATCTTTCCCAAGGCGCCGGTGCGCGAGTCGCTCTGATGGAATCAACGGAGAAGCCTTCTCTGCCTGCAGAGGAGGTTAATCCGCGCTATCCAGCCGGCGCAACCGTCGAAGAGGCATGGCAGAGCCTCCTTCGGCGCTGGAAAGAGAAGGAGCGAGATCCTTCTCTACAGGTGTTTTTGCCGACAGGACGTCTGGCCTATCGAGATTTTTCGACCATGCCCGTCGAACGCTTGGCTCAACAGTACCGTACCTATCATAAGCGACCATATCAGGTCCTGAAGCAGGGTGACTATGGGGTGATTTATTTCGGTAAAAAAGAGGGGTGGGATAATGCACCGTTTCTTTTTTGCCGGACCGAAACCGGGTGGCAGTTTGACCTGGTGCGGCAAAAACGGTTTATCCGTATGGGACCGTCGCCAACCTGGGGTGTGGAATTCAGTGATCACCCCTATATGCTGCTGCTGTGGGATGCATACCGTTTTTATGGACAGGATATCCCGCTCGCCGCAGAGGAGCGGTACAACCATGCGGATGATTCCGTGATCGCCGCTTCTGTCCTTGCCTTGGAAGCCAAGGCTGCGACCGACGTCAGTGAGTATGCCACCCTGCTTGAGCTTGGCCGGCTCTATGCCTTGACCTCTATGAGCCGAAAGGCGATCAAGTACCTTAATCAAGCGCAACAGCTGCGGCCGGAGGCTCCTGAGCCCTACCGCTACCTGGCCATTGCCCATGTGAACGGTTTTTATCAGTATGACAGCGCCCTGACCGCACTGCGCGCTGCACGGGCAAAAGGAGGGGACGACCCATTCCTGGCGAATTTCACCGGCTATCTTTTCTATCTGCAAAAGCGCTATGCCGAAGCTGCTGTTGCCTTTGAACAGGCGCTTGCACTGGATGCGGCCAACGCCTATAGCCATTTTTATCTTGCCTTTACCTATGCCTGGCTTGTCCAGCAGAGTGAAAATCCCAGTCAAAAGCAACGCTACGAAGGGCTGTATTATCGCCACCTGGACTGGTTGCGGTCGTCGAAAACCGTTCCTCCTGCCCGTCTGCGGCGCCTGAATGAATGGCTTGAACGATAACGGATGGCGTCGACCTACTTGACCCCGCCGAATTTCCAAATCGCGGCAATATCGTAGCTACCGGAACTCTTGTCGCCCGACTGTTCCGGTGCGGAATAGATGACTCGTTTAAGAGGACAGTCGAATACCGCATCATCATGGTCTTTATGGGCATCAGCGTAGACCGCGTTGAGGGCTTTTTCCATGGTGGGGTAAAAGTGCTGTATGCCGATTTTTTTGATCATCCCGGTACGGATCAGCACGTCGATCATTGAACGATGGACCCCGCTGAACGAGATGGCGATTCCCGCCCGGCGCACCCGGTCAACAATCAATTCCAATGCCTCGACCCCCGAAGCGTCGATGAGGCTGATGCCAGAGGATTCGATAATGATGTGGTTAAGTCCCGGTTTGCTTTCCATGTTATCGAGCACCTTATCTTCCAGGTAGCCGGCGCTGGCAAAAAACAGGGGGCCCTCGAACCGGATGACATCAATATATTTGCACTCCTGCAGTCCGTGAGCAAGAGCACCGTGCAGATACTGGTCCTCTCCTCGGGAAAGCGAGGCAACCTGAGGGCGCATGCTCCGATATAAAAAAATAAGAATGGACAGGCTTGCCCCGATGAGAATGCCCTTGTCCAGATGAGGGGCAAAAAAAAGGGTGGCCGCAAAGGTGATGAGGACTATAGCCCCGTCATACCATTGCGCCCGCCAGCAGTGGATGATCCCTCGGAGGTTGATCAGCTTAAGGACCGCCAGCATGATGATCGCTGCGAGCACGCATTGGGGAAGATGATAGAGCAGTGGGGTGAAAAAAAACAGGACCAGCACGACGGTGAGTCCGGTGAGCACCGACGAGAGACCGCTGACAGCACCGGCCTGCAGATTGACAGCCGACCGGGAAAAAGAACCCGAGGTTGGGTAGCTCTGCCCCAGGGAGCCGATAATGTTTCCCAGGCCCTGACCGATCAGCTCCCTGTTCGGATTGAGACGGTCGCCTGTCTTCGCAGCCATGGCTTTAGCGATGGATATGGCTTCCATAAAGCCGATCACGGCAATGATGACCGCATAGGACATTAACTGCTTGATGGTCTGCAGTTCAAGAACCGGGAAATGGAAAGCTGGGAGCCCTTGGGGAATGGTACCGATAACGCTGCCGCCGCCGATCATCACCACATGCTCGGTATCCTTGGGTTGGGATGGCAGCTGGAGACGCCAGGTGCGGCCATCGGTCAACAGCCCTGAAGCCAGGGTGTCGCGCAGGTAAAAACCGGCAGCGTCCCCAGCCGGGACCCGCCAAAAAAGCAGCTCCCGTGCCATGTTGCGGTGGCTGTCCGCATGCTTGGCAGCCACCCGGATGTTATGGGAGAGGGTATCGATCCGCTGAAGGAGGGTGATCCATTCCTTGGTCCCTTGGTCAACGTTGGCCACGCGTTGCCCCAGCTCTGATCGTTGTTCGATTAATTTCGCATGGAGCCTCGACTGAATCGTATAGCTCCAGAGGAGGTCCTTGGCCTGCCGGGAGCGGATTGCCTCAATTGGTATCGGTTGGTTTTGCTCAAATCCGATAAGTGCGGAGAAAAGAGTAGAGGCGGCCACGACCAGCAGCACTGTGGGGAGCCGTGGAGAAAATTTTTGCAACAGGAACATCCCAAGAAAGGCCGCTAGTCCGATTCCCAAGGTCGGCAGGTGCGTGTAGTGCATGGCTGCAGTCACTACACGCAGTAGGGTTTCATAATGGTGGGGGGCCGAGTCCACCGTTACTCCGAAAAATTTTGAGAGTTGCGACGAGGCGATGATCAGGGCTGCTGCGTTGGTAAAGCCGATGATGACAGGGTGGGAAAGAAAGTTGATCACCAGGCCCAGGCGCAGCATTCCCAGCAGGAGTTGGAAGAGACCAATCATCAATGACAGGAGGACGGCATAGGCTACATAACTCTCACTTCCTGCAGTTGCAAGCGGTTCAAGGGACGCCGCGGTCATAAGCGAGACCACGGCGACGGGACCGGTGGCCAGTTGTCGGCTGGAACCAAATAACGCCGCTACAATCGGCGGCAGAAACGAGGCATAGAGTCCATAATAGACGGGGAGACCGGCGAGCTGGGCGTAGGCCATGCTTTGCGGAATGAGGACCAGAGCAACAGTGAGGCCGGCTGTGGCGTCCGCTTTCAGATTTTGGGTAGTGTAGCCGCGGAACCAATCAAGGAAGGGAAAGAGAGCGGTCAGCATGGTTTACCTGCAGTGCAGATGGGAAGAGTGGGGCGAGGGAGTAAATTTTGCAGATACACACTGGGAGTGACCGTTGTCATAGCCTTGAAAGGTCGGTGGAAGTGACTTTGGTCATAAGATGCCGCAGGCATACGCAGTTCCGGCGATATCCACTCGCTGCTGCACCAGTTTGCGGCTGAGGATTAGCGCTGCGCAGGGTCTCGGGATTGATCAGGGCAAGGGATGCGGTCTGCAGGGGGACATTTCGGTCGTCGATGTTGAACACGAGCCTTCCTGAGCTGGCGGCAACAATGGAAAAATGCCGATGCATAGGTGGTTTGAAGAGTCGATTACTGGCTTGGCTGAGGCGTCCCTCGGTGAGGGAAAGCCGGGAGTTTCTCAAAAAACGTTTTGTGCTCACCTGCTCCGGCCGCTGGTGTGAGGCAAAGGTCGACAGACACTGAGGGCTGCCCGGTATTGCCGGAGCAAGCGGGGCGATTCACTGCTCCAGTTCATCGAGCAGCTGTATCACTTTCAGTCCTTCTCCAATACCGGTGGTGCCGCTCATGGCCATGTTGACGCTGATGGTCTCCATGATTTCTTCCGTCGTCGCCCCGGCGTCAAGGGCGTGCAAGGTTTGGGCGATAATACAGTTTTCACAGCCTGCACGCAGGCCAATGGCCAGGGCCATCAGCCGCTTGGTCTTGGTGCTCAGGGCACCGTTTTGGTAAATGGATTCCCACTTGGCCGACTCGTGCTCCATGGCCTGGGGAAGCGCTTCTCGCAGCTTAGCCACCATGGCTAGACGATGAGTGTTTTTTTCGATCAGTGATTCCATCTCTAATAGACCTGGGAAGCGGCGGGCCTACGACCGGCGATCAAACTGTTCGTAGCTCACCTGATTGTGAAGAAGGGTTTCCTGAGTATGGCCCGTTTTTTCCTCCATAGGATGACCGATACCGATAATCGCTTCCACCATGATATTTTGCGGTAAGCCAAGCACGTTGCCGAGATATTGCTGGGAGGACTGTTGCGCATTGTGCGCACGAAGCCTGACCTGCACCCAGCACGAACCAAGACCCATATCTGCGGCAGCCAGGTGGAGAATGAGAGCGGCGATGGAGGCATCTTCCACCCATACATCGGATTTTGCGCTGTCAGCACAGACGACGATGGCCAATGGAGCGTTTTTCAGGAAAGACGCCCCATGGGGTTTGGCTGCGGCAAGTTGTTCCAGCCGCTGTTTGTCCTGCACGACAATAAATTCCCATGGACAGATTCCCTTGGAAGATGGGGAACGTAAGGCCGCCTCCAGCAGCAGGTCGACGTCTTCACGGCTGACCGGTTTTTCCTGGAACCGGCGTATACTTCTTCTTTTGCGCAGTAAATCGATAAACATGGTCAACCTCATCGATGATGGATGGGAGAAAAGCCCGGGCTCAAGCAGGGAGAGGAGTAACTTTCTACCCAGAAACACTGGGTATTGTTTACCTGGTTAACAACGTATCGACAAGGCAAAAAATTGTCGGGCGGTCTTGGCTGATGCGGTATGCCCCGCGCGTAAATGGCCTGACATCTCTGCGCGAGCGTAGAGATGTCAGGCCATTACTGGCTGCGGAATATTCGCAGCCTCCTTTGGGGTGCAGATACTTTAGACTACCACCGTTCGGTACCGACAAGCTGACTAACGTCCATGCACTGTGCTTTTTCCTCTTCAGTGAGGTCTTCTTTGGTTTTGATATTCTTGATGTCTTTGAGATAGCAGGCGTATTCCTTGCCGTCCTTGTCTCTGATCCAGACCATGGATTCGTAGCCGCCGCCGCTGGTGCTCATATTCTGGTATTCTTTATTCAGATCGGTCATGTCATTCACCTTCAAAGTGTATTTTTCTTGTTGTGAGTTATCGTGAGGGTGCCAAGGGCTGTTACCACCGTTCGGTACCGACAAGCTGATTGACGTCCATGCACTGTGCTTTTTCCTCTTCAGTGAGGTCTTCTTTGGTTTTGATATTCTTGATGTCTTTGAGATAACAGGCGTATTCCTTGCCGTCCTTATCTCTGATCCAAACCATGGATTCGTAGCCGCCGCCGTTGGTGCTCATATTCTGATATTCTTTATTCAGATCGCTCATTTCGTCCTCCGTATGTCAAAAGTAGATGCGGTTTTTTCTCTTTCGTTGCTGTAAAAGTTAATCAGGAAAAGCCATGCAGCAATGGGAGTATAAAAACTGTTTATTGATAGCTGTAACTATCAAAGCGAAAGGAAGGGGCATACGCTTTTATAGGTGCGGGTGAAAAAAACAGAGGACAAAGGGAGAGCAATCAATGGAGAAGGACGGGATGAGCGCTTGCGCTGCGTGCGGCATAGCCATTGACCCGGCAACAGAACAGGTGATGGTGCAGGGGAACCTGGTTTTTTGTGCGTGGTGTTGGAGTAATGACTGTTGCCGGGTCAGTCGGGATGCGGCTGAGCAGGAAAAAAATGAACCGATTCCCGAGCAAATCCCAGGTAAACCTGCGCGCCAGTAACCAGTCCCTGCTGACGGAGGAGGCCTTTGTGGCCGTGGGCAATAAAGGTCAGGCCATTTCGGCAAATGGTCATTTCACATCCAACACCTTGGAGGTGGATGTTGGCCAGCGTGCCCCTGCACACCAAGAAACCGGCAGGAAAACTGGGAGTTGTGTCCACAAGAATATCTTCCGGACGGAGGCCGATGGATCCTCCATTGCACGGTGGCTCGGGGTGGAAGGTGATCCCTGCAAACGAACACGATGATCCGTTCCAGGTAGGAGTAAAGAGATTTTTCATCCCTACAAATTCCGCCACGGCATGGGTGCGTGGATGATGGAAGACCTCCTCTACCGTGCCGCTCTGTTCCAGGATCCCCTGATGAAGGATGCCTACGGTGTCGGCCAGAAAGACAGCTTCATGAAAATCATGGGTGACCATGAGAAAGGTGGTGGCAACGGTTTGGTGCAACTGCTTAAGGAGTTGTTGTATCTCGCTGCGAAAACAAGGGTCTATTGCTGATAAAGGTTCATCGAGCAGTAACAGCTGAGGCTGGATGGCAAGTGCCCGCGCCAAAGCGACCCGTTGTTTTTCTCCGCCTGACAGGGTGCTGGGTCGTTTTTCCAGGTGAGTCTCCAACTCCAGGGTTTCGATTACGTTTTCCAGCAGGGTACGCTGATTACCAATGCCACCCTGGTGATAGCGAAGGCCAAAGGTGATGTTCTCTCGGACATTCAGGTGGGGGAAAAGGGCTTGGTCCTGGTAGACAATACCCACATGCCTTTTTTCCGGGGGGACTTTGGTGACCTCCCTCCCAGAGAGGTAAATGGAACCGGTGTGCGGATGTTGCAGACCGGCAATGGACTCAAGAATGATGGTTTTTCCAGACCCTGTCGGACCGAGCAGGGTATAAAATTCCCTTGGTTTGATGTGGAGGGTAATCGGTCCCAGGGCAAAGTGCCGAAAGCGGTAACTGAGTTGATCCAGTCGAATCACCTTTTCTCCCCGATTGGTGCAGAGACGATCCTGAGCATGAGAAAGAGTACCAGGCAGATGAGGATCAGCCAGACTGCCACTGGTTGTGAATATTTCAACCCATACGCGGTGAACCGCTCATACATCAGTACCGGAGCAATCATAGGGTGGTAGGCCACGATGACGACCGCCCCGAACTCACTGATCGCCCGGGCCATACTCATGATAAAACCGGTGATCATGTGGCGCCAGGTAAGGGGAAAAGTGATGCGGAAAAAAGTTGCCCGTTGCCCGGCTCCCAGGCTTCTGGCCACCTGTTCCAGGCGACGGGGAACCGCCTGGAACCCTGATTTG
Organism: Desulfogranum aggregans; assembly: GCF_055398265.1. Taxonomy (NCBI): domain Bacteria; kingdom Pseudomonadati; phylum Thermodesulfobacteriota; class Desulfobulbia; order Desulfobulbales; family Desulfobulbaceae; genus Desulfogranum; species Desulfogranum aggregans. The sequence goes on from NZ_AP042447.1 coordinate 3,685,119, forward strand.
GCAGTATTGATGTAAAAAGGCAGGGCAACAAAGGTGAGAACAGTGATGATACCGGTAGTGGTTCCCAGGAGCCGGATGCCCATATCCTGCATCATCGCCCCCAGCCAATGGTTTCTTCCGGCAAGGCTGAGGAGGGCGATGCCGATAACCGGATGTGGAATCATGATCGGCAGGTCGATGATGGATTCAACCAGCCTTTTTCCCCGGAAACTGTTACGGGCAAGCAGATACGCCAGGGGCGTACCTAGGAAAAAAGAGATGGCAGCTGCTGCAGAGGAACAACTAAGCGAAAGGAGGATCGAAGAGCGTACCTCGCTGTCGGTAATCGCCTCGCCAAGGTCGCTGATCGTCGGTTGGGAAACCATTTGCCCCAGGGGCAGGAGAATAAAACCAAGCACCATGATACCTGCCGCCAGGCAGAGACAGGTGAAGAGGTTGGGAGGATAGATGTTTTTCACAGTCAGGTATACCCCTGCCGGACGAGTGGGCCGTCCGGCAGGGGTGAGGCTGGTGAGGGGCAAGAATGGGTGTTGAGGGGAGCCGAGTTATTGTTTCACTTCTACCAGTGCCTGCAGTGAAGAGGGCAAGTGCTCCTTCATTTCCGAGGAGGTGACGCGGGCGGGTACGAATGGAGGCTGGCCCATGGATTCCAGAATCTTGAGGCCGCCATTGGGGTCGAGGAGGTAGCTGAGGAACAGTTCAGCAGCTTTCGGATTTTGGGCATCCTTCAACAGGGTTATGCCGTAGGTTATGGATTTTCCTTTACGCTCGATGGTTGTTCCGGGCTTTTTCCCGCTGACTTCGACCGTAGCTTGTGTGTAGAAATCGTTGTGGCTGTAATCGCTGAGGTTGATCTCATCGTCAAGAGTTACGTACTGAAGTCCGTGCTGGACAGCCACAGAGAGGTATTCCCAGGCATAATCCATATTGCCGGACTGGAGCAGGGAGATGAGTTCCACCGATTTCGGTCGGACCCACTCTTTTTTTCTCTGGTCGAGGAGGGTTTGATAGAGACCAGGCTGTTGATACTTTTTTTCTGCCAGTTGGAGCACCATCAGGCTTCGATAGCCGCATGGATCAAGATTGGGATCAGAATGCCCCCAGACGACGTCTTTTCTTTTGAGGATCTCATACCAGTTGGAGCTGTTGATTTCTTCAGCATACTTGCTCTGCGGGGTATAGCAAAGGACCATCTGGTTGGTGGCAAAGCGGATGTTGACCTCGGCAAAGCGAGGGATTAAATTTTTGTCAATAACCACATAATCTGCCGATGCCATAATATCGGCTGGCTTGCCCAACTCGGAAATCATGCGAGCCATTTTTGTGCTGCCGCCGAATTCGCGGAGCACATCAATATTCGGATGCTGTGCTTCAAACTGCTGTTCAATTTGTTGAAACGGCACGGTCAGGCTGCCGGCATGAAAAATAATGAGTTTCTCCTTATCAGCCGCCAGAGCAGCAGAAGAAAGCAGCATCACCGCTGACAGGACAAGAAGAGAGGTAAAGAAACGATTACACCTATACATGTGGTCTCCTAGGTAAAAGATAAGAAGTTACCGTAAACACGATGAGCCAACCTATAGTTTTGCGTGGCTTTCGGGTCAAGGAAAAAGAACATATGCACAGTTAAAAGGAAAAAGAATGACAGACAGTTACCACGCCTTACAGCACCCTCGCCCCATTATGAGGTCATCCGTGTTTGACGGAGGACAGGCTGTCGCAGGTGGGGACAGGCCGATCGGGGCATCTTTGTTTGCTCTTTCTTGTAAGACTATGATAAGGTGTGACTATTACATGTAATTTTTTTTGGAGGCGGAATATGCGGTATTTTTTTGTGTTACTGCTCATATGGACTACCGGCGCATCCAGCAGCCATGCCGGGGAGGGCCTTGCCGGTCTGGTGAAAAATGTTTCTGGAATAGTCACGATAACCAATAGCCTTGAAAAGAAGGAAGTGGCTGCAGTTCCAAATATGCTGTTCTTCCAGGGGGACAGGGTGAAAACCGGGAAGAGCAGCAGTGTTGGGTTGATTTTTGAGGATGATACTGTCCTTTCTCTGGGAGCCAACACGGAGTTGACCATTGAAGAGTTTCAGTTTAACCCGCTTGAGCAGGAACTCTCGTTTATTGCTCGAATGGTGCGTGGAACTTTTTCTCTCATTTCCGGACAGATTGTAAAATTAGCACCGGAAAAGGTCGAATTGCGAACCCCCAATGCCACCTTGGGCGTCCGTGGAACCAAGTTGCTGGTCAAGGTGGATTGAGGACGTACAGGAGGAAGGTATGACTGATGTGATGGGCTGGAGCAAGCGAGGTATGGGAGCAATGCTGCTCTGTCTTGCGATGGTGGCAGGCTGCGCCAAGCAGACAACGGTGGTTCTCCTGCCGGACCCTGATGGCAAGGTGGGCAAGGTTATTGTTGGAACCGAGACCGGCAAAGTGGAAATGACTCGCACTCGTGAAGGAACGAAGGTAAAGGGGGCCAAACATCCCGCAGCGCCAGTTATTGTATCAGAACAGGAAATTGAACGGGATTATGGCACGGTGCTTGATTCGCTTCCAGAACCACCCGAACATTTTATCCTCTATTTTTCCATTGAATCAATCGAGCTGACGTTGCAGTCCAAGAAGGTGGTGCCGGAAATCTTTGCTTCTGTAAAGGCCAAAGAATCGCAATCCATTGCAGTTGTGGGGCATACCGATACCGCCGGTGATGCCACCTATAATCTCAATCTTTCCAATCGCAGGGCAAAAGCGGTTAAGCAACTGTTGCTGAACGGAGGGGTGGCCGCCGATTCTATCACCGTCACTTCCCATGGCGAAAATAATCCACTCGTGCTGACGGCGGATAATGTCCCCGAGCGGAGAAACAGGCGGGTCGAGGTAGTGGTGCGGTAGCCATGGACAGCCGGGGGGATTGTGAGCAGCCATTCGTATAAACTGTACAATCAACACCAAGCGATTGATGGATCCGTTGAATTTTCGCCACCGAAAAGACGAGCATTGCGGCGTTTGCTGTTTATTGCCGCTGGAGCGTTGAGCGCAACCTTTATTCTTCTGTATTTCCTTGCCCCCCCGTTTGTTCATTTTCTCACCCTGAAGTCAACCGATTTAACACAGGACCGCGTTGAGCCCGAAGCAGGAGCGAACACTGTCGTGGCGGTAGAGATCGATGACAGGAGCCTGCAGAAATATGGTCAGTGGCCATGGTCGAGGGCGCTGGTCGGCGACCTGTTGCAGCACCTGAGTGATAGCGGTGCGGCAGTGGTTGGAATAGATATGGTTTTTTCCGAGCCAGAGGAGAAAGGCCATGTTGTTTCGGCAACCCGGAGGAGAGACGACCATTGCAGAGATGGTGACACTTGTCTTGCTTCGGCTCTTGCTGGCGGACCCTTCGTGTTGGGCAATGAATTTACCTTTGCAGAAAATGCACCGAGCGCTGAGCAGTGTACTCTACGGTCTGTTGCCCTGACAATCGACGGCACGGTGTCAGCGCCAGCAGCAACCAAATTTTACCGCGCCCGCGGTATTGTCTGCAATCATCCACCCTTTGCACAGACAGCCTCCTCGTCCGGTTTTCTCAACGGCTCCCCGGACGAAGACGGTATCTTGCGGAGGCTTCCGCTGGTCATATCCTTTGGGGAGGCATTCTACCCCTCGCTGCTGCTTGCCATGCTCCAACAGGTGTGGCAGGTGGAGGAGGTGCAGCTCCACAGTCGTTCTGGAGGTTATTATCAACTGGAAGTGGGAAAAATCAGCGTCCCTGTCGACACGCATGGAAATTATCGCCTTGGCCGCCCATCACGGCAGCAGGGGGCAGTTTATTCCGCAGCAGATATTTTAGAAGGACGCATTGATCCAGGCCAGCTTGCTGGCAAGATCGTGCTTGTCGGGATCTCGGCATCGGGACTGTCCCAGGTTTTCACTACCCCGTTTGCCACCTATTATTCACCATTGTTCATTCAACAGCGTTTTCTGGAATCTCTGCTTGCAAAGCGACACCCTCTTCGAACAGCAGCATTTCCCCTCTATGAGGCAGCAGGAACCTTCCTCTTGAGTATGGCGGCAGTGCTGTCCATGCTCTTTCTGCCGATTCTTGCCGCCGGAATAGTTTGCATAGCCGGCGCCGGCCTATGCTGGTTTGCCGCCGGGTGGGTCTTTCAGGCCAGCGGGCTGCTCTTTTCCCCCTTGCTTCCCTCGTTCACCTTGCTCTGCCTTGCCGGTCTGCTCGCCGTGCTCAGGTATCGCTTTGCCCATGCGCAGGCGCAATCTGAGCGAGAGTATGCCCATCAGGAGCTGATCGAGCGTGAACGGGAATTGCAATCCATCCTCGAGACCGTCCCAGATATTATTTTTCGCCTTGATGCGCAGGGCCGACTTACTTTTCTCAGCCCCTCCATTTCCGCCTATTGCAGTGATCCTCAGTCACTGCTCGGTCGGTCCATTTTCGAGTTGGTCGTTCCCGAAGACATGGAAAAAGCTCAATACAGACTCAATGAGCGGCGAACAGGGGCCCGTGCAACCCTGGATATGGAAGTACGCCTGCTCCTGACCATGCCGGGAGAGGAAGCGCAGTGGCGTTACTTTAGCGTATCGGCTTCGGGTGTTTATCAGGATGAGGCAGGCGGCGACCGTCGTTTTCAGGGCACCCAAGGAATTGTCCGGGACATTACCGAACGAAAACGACTGCAAAAGCAGCTTTTGGAGGCGCAGCGCATGGAGGTTGTCGGCAGTCTTGCTTCCGGTGTGGCTCATGACCTGAACAATATTCTGGGAGGACTAGTCAGTTATCCGGAGCTGTTGCTGCTGGAGATTCCTCAAGACGATCCTTTGCATGAGAAGATTGCCTTGATACAGCGGTCCGGGAAGAAAGCCGCTGCCATTGTTCAAGATTTGCTGACTCTTGCCCGGAGAAATGTACAGGTGAAGGAGGTGGTGCAGGTCAACGATATTATTCATGAGTACCTTGAATCCCCAGAGTGGAGACAACTCCAGGCTGCACATCCTGCGGTTAAGGTGACAACCGATTTGCAGGAAAAGCTGTTGCATGTCTGTGGGGCACCGGTGCACCTGTCCAAGGTAGTGATGAACGTCCTCCATAATGGCCTGGAGGCTATGCCCGATGGCGGCAGTATGCACATATCTACCCGCAACGCCTACCTGGAGTTGCCTTATGAAGGATATGAGAGAATTCCGGAAGGCGAGTATGTCTGCCTGACCTTTGCCGATGCGGGTACCGGTATCCCAACTGAGGATCTGCCGCGAATCTTTGAGCCTTTTTATTCCCGAAAGGTAATGCAGATGAGCGGGACAGGACTGGGAATGACCGTCATCTGGGCAACGATAAAGGATCATAATGGTTACCTTGATATACAGAGCGAGGTAGGGGTGGGAACCACCATTGCTCTCTACCTGCCCTCTACCAGGGAGCTACCTGCCGGTCAACAGCACGCCATTGCCCTGGACCACTACAGAGGGACGGAAACCGTTTTGTTGGTGGATGATGTAGCTCAACAACGAGAGATCGGCCGCGATATGCTGAGTAAACTGGGGTATACGGTATTGACGGCGGCAAGCGGTGAAGAGGCGCTGAAAGTGCTGGACAGGCAATCGGTTGGCCTGCTGATACTGGATATGGTCATGCCCGGTGGGATGGATGGATTGGCTACCTACCAGAGCGTTGCCGCTGCCAATCCGGGACAGCGAGCGATTGTGGTCAGCGGCTACTCAGGTGCTGACCGGCGGGAGAAATTACGTGCTCTCGGAGTGGTCGGCTATGTCAGTAAGCCGTATACCATGGAAAAGCTGGGTGTTGCGGTACGGCGAGAATTGGATCGAAAAGAGGGCGAACTCGGGATGACGGATGAAGAGGTGACCAATGGACAGGAGAAATAAGGATATCGATCGGCGGAGTCGCCTGATAGCTGACGGCGACAACGGAGAGGGACCGGTGGTCTATTGGATGTCCAGGGATCAGCGGAGCGAGGATAACTGGGCTTTGCTCTATGCCCAGCAGGAGGCCATCCTCCATAAAAAGCCCCTGGAGGTTGTTTTTTGTCTTCTTGCCAACTATCCGGGCGCCAACAGGCGGCATTATAGTTTTATGCTCAAACCGATGGCAGCACTGCAACAACGGTTGGCAGGGCTGAATATCGGCTTTACTCTCCTGTGTGGTGACCCGGTGGAGATGCTCCCTCGTCGTTTAAGAGAGATTGATGCCCATACGGTTGTTACCGATTTCGATCCGCTCCGGATCAAGCAGCAATGGAAGAGCAGGCTTGCCGAGCAATTGGCCATGCCCCTGGTGGAAGTGGATGCCCATAATATTGTTCCGGCGTGGACGGTATCGGAAAAAAGAGAGTATGCAGCGTATACCCTGCGCCCGAAAATCAATCGACTGCTTGATGATTACCTGACCGATATCCCTTCGCTCAGGCGTCACCCCGTTGGACCGGATGCCGATAGACCGATGGAAGAATATGATGAGCTTATCCGTTGGGTTACCGATGGCGGGGTGAGCGAGGTTGACTGGATCACCCCGGGCGAGGACGCCGGCGTCATCGCTGCCCAAAGCTTTGTCAGCCAGCGGATCCGGCACTATGCAGAGCAACGCAACGATCCCTGCCAGCAGGCACAGTCAGGGCTGTCGCCCTATTTTCATTTCGGCCACCTCGCTCCCCAGCGGGTGGCGTGGATGGTGCGGGAAGCTTCGGTGGGTGCTGATGATCGGGCAGCCTTTCTTGAAGAACTGGTCGTACGCCGGGAACTGGCTGATAACTTTTGCTATTATCAGCCGAACTATGACCAGTTTGACGGGTTTCCCGAGTGGGCGCAGAAAACGCTCAATGCCCACCGGGCAGATCGGCGTGCATATACCTATTCGCTGGAAGAGCTGGAAAACGGAGCAACCCACGAAGAGTTGTGGAACTGCTGCCAGCAGGATCTGGTGGATAGCGGGAAACTGCATGGATACCTGCGGATGTACTGGGCTAAAAAAATACTTGAGTGGACTCGTGAACCCGAGGAGGCGCTTGCCTTTGCCATCCTGCTCAATGACAGGTATTCACTGGACGGCCGAGATCCCAACGGATATGCCGGCATTGCCTGGTCCATCGGGGGAGTGCATGACCGGGCCTGGCCGGAACGAAAGGTGTTTGGTAAAATTCGCTACATGAATGAAAACGGGTGCCGCCGGAAATTTTCCGTGGCAGAATACATCCGTTCCATCAAAGGGTAGGCGGTCGTCCCGACAGAAGGTCGGGATCGACCAGGAGCTGGCTACTCCTTGGTAATACACTCCACAGGGCACGAGGCAATGGCCTCGTCCACGCATTCTTCATCGGCATTGGCGCCATCTATGACGTATGCCTTGGCCTCATCATCATTGAAGCCGAAAACCGAGGGGCAGGTTTCAACACACGCCTCGCAGCCAATACATTCATCCTGATCCAATTTTACTTCTGCCATGGTGCATTCCTCCGGTGATTGTCCGAACAGCAGTGGGTAATTTGACGGGCCAATGGTCCGTCACCTCTTACACGTCTCCCTCTGTATAGAGCACCTGCGATCTAAATGCTAACGGTTTTTTTCTTGTCCTCGCTCTGCGCTATTTGCGGGGATGGGCTGCCGCTTTTTTTCGCCGCAGGGTGCGGTGGCGAAGATCAGCCAGCAGGTCCCATTGCACTGGGACAAAAACAATGGTCAACAGGGTCGCCGTACAGAGGCCAGTGACAAAGGTCATGGCCATGCTGCCCCACACATTGGAATACTCGGGAATGCCGAGGGCCATGGGCAGCAGGCCGAGGGTCGTGGTCAGCGTGGTGAGCAGAATCGGCCGCAGCCTGGTATTGGTCGCCAGGAGCAATGCCTCTCGTCGGGCAAGTCCATCTCTGGCAGAGGCGTTGAGAAAAGCTACCAGTACCAGGGCGTCATTGACAACTACCCCGGCGACACCGATAACCGCAACAAAACTGTTAATGGTAAACAGGGTTCGGGAGAGAAAGGTGCCGAAAATGACGCCGGTCAGGGCAAAGACCACGGCCGAGATGATGATCAACGGCTGGAGGTAGGATTTGAACTGGGCGGTGAGGATAAGGTACATGAGAAGGGTTGCAAGGACAAAGGCCGAAGAGAGCGAGAGAAAGGATTTTCTCGTGGATTCGTATTCGCCGGCAAAGCTGAGGGTGGCGCCCGGATAGTTCTGGCGCACGCTGTCATGGAACCTGTCCACCGAGTTGACCACCGATGCCGGGGAAACAGGGGCGGCTGGAGTGATATTGGCCGTCAGGGTGATGGAGCGCTGGTTTTGAAAATGGTTGAGAATGCCTGGTTCAAATGCGTATTCAACACTGCAGATATCTCCCAGTTTCACTGTCCCCTGGGGTAACTCGATGATCGGGGTGTTGAGCATATCGGTAAGCCGCATTGTTGCCGGTTGAGCCACCTTGATGATCAGGTCGATCTGTTCGTCCGGCAGTTGCATGGTGCCAATGAATTCTCCGTTGACCACCGAAGCCGCCAGGCGCGCTATCCGGGTGTGATCAAGCCCCAGTTCTGCTGCCCGCTCGGGCAGCACCCGTATGCGGAAAAGGCGGTTGTTGCTGCCCTGGTCATCGCTCAGGTCGGTGAGCCAGGGGGAGATGTCGTCGGTCTCCAGAAGATAACGGTTCACCCGTTCTGCCAGCCGGGCTACGTTTTCGCTGTTAGTCCCAAGGACGCGGATGGTTATATCCTTGCCGACCGGTGGCCCGTCCTTTTCCGGCCGTACCATCATTCTGAAATTGGCCGGAACAAGGGGGTCGAGCATGGTGCGCACCTGTCCCAGGTGGTCTATCACATCATTTTCAGGGTAATCGGCAAAGTGCCGTTTTCCCGTTGGCGGGAGGGTCACCGCGACATGCCCTAAGGTCGCACCATAATGGGGGGTGAAATCTTCATCAATGTAGTAACCCGCAAAACCAAGGGCGGACTCTGCAGTCTGCGCACCACCGCTATGGATCTTGGCGGCAATGGTTTTAACCAGGTCATGGGTCTGGTAGATGGATGTCCCTGGCGGACCGAAAAGCTCGATGTAGTAAAGGGAGTAGTTGTCGGGGAAGAACTGGATGCGAATCAGGTTGGTTCGTCCCTGAAAGGAGAGGATAAAGAGCAGAATTGCTGCCGCAAAACTCATCAGCAGCAACCACTGGGTTGTGAGACGAAAACGGAGAGCGAGCCGAATAAGAGCATTGAGGAAAGAACGGGTGGCCCGCATTATTCTGCCGTCCTCCTCCTGCCAGGGCATCGGATGTGGCCTGTCGGCCGGTCGGTTGCCCGTAGCGGTACGGTGACCGAATTCCAGATAGTGGCAGGGGAGAATGACCAGGCATTCCAGCAGGGAGGCAATCAAGGAAAAGACGATGGTGATAGGGATGATGGAGAAAAAATCGCCGACCATGCCGGTCATCAGGAGCATTGGGAGGAACGCTGCCACTGTTGTCAGTGTAGCGGAGACCACTGGCAGGAAAACTTCGGCTGTTCCGGTGACAATGGCCTCGGTTGGGCCGCGGCCCGCCTGGATGTGACGGTAGATGTTTTCCACCACAACAATAGCGTCATCCACAATGATACCGGAAACCAGCACAAAGGCAAAAAGAGACACTTCGTTTATGGAGTTGCCGGTAACAGCCATGAAGATAAGGGTGACCAGGAAGGCGAAAGGGATGCCAATGGTGGTGAGTGCGGCATTGCGAACCCCCATGAATACCCAGATGATACCGCAGACCAGTACTGTGCCCAACAGCAGGTTGGTCCCAAGCACCCGCATGGAATCTTTGATGCGAATGCTGGAGTCCTGGGTCACTGTCAGGGTGATTCCCTCTGCACCGTACAGCGGCTGCAGTTCTTCGATCTTTTTTCTCACCAGGTCGGCAATGCGCAGGGTGTTGCCCTTTTCCTTTTTCTGCACCTGGAGAGTGACGCAGTCCTCACCGTTGATGGAAGCCATGATCAGCGGTTCACGGTAGGTCAGGAGGGCGTCGCTGGCTATATCCGCCATTCGGATAAAGGACCCGTCGGCATCGGTGCGGATAATGGTTTCCAGCACCTCGCTTCTGGTAGTCAGCTGTTCGTCCACCCGCAGGGTGAATTCTCCCCCGGTGGTCAGGACGTGGCCGGCAGGGACACTGATATTTCGTAGCCGAAGAGCCTCGGCGACCGCCGGAAAAGTCAGACCGTATCGGGCAAGCTTGTTTGGGTCCAGGAGGAGGTGGAACTCCCGGGTATATTCCCCCTGAAGTTTGACCTCACTCACTCCGGGCAGGTTCTCCAAAGGGATTTTTATTTCTTCAGCAACCAGGGCAAGGGTGGCATTGGTGTGGCGGCCCGAGATGTTGACACTGATGGCAGGGAACCAGTCACCCACATCCAGAAAATTGAATTCCGGCGGTTCGGCAAGCGCTGGCAGGTCGTTGATCATGGAGAGGACCCTGATCCGCACATTGTCAAAACGGTTTCTGTAATCACTGTCATCGATAAACTTGATAACGATATGGGATCGTTCACGGTAACTGGCAGAACGAACATAATCAATGCCCTCCAGCCCCTGGAGCGCATCCTCAATTTCCTGGGTGACCAAGGTCTCCACCTCCTCTGGTGACCCGCCGGGAAAATAGGTGTTGATGGTCATTTTGCCGAAATGGATATTCGGGTAACGGTCGACAGGCACCCTGAGCAGGGCAAACGCGCCGATGACGATAAGCAGGACAAAGAGCAGGTTGATGACCACCCGTTGTTTGAGCGTGAAGTGAACGAATCGCTGCATGCTCACCACCCTGAAGGCGCGGTTGTGCTGCCTTGAAGGAGAATGCTCATGGGGTGAACTCGGAGGGAACGGTGCGGTAAATCCGGTCCTGCAGGGTCAGGGCCGGGGAGGAGATGATGGCCTGTCTTCCGTCTTCCGTGGTACCGAGGAAGAGCACCCGTTCACGTTGCCCATTGGCCCGTACAATCCAATGGGCATCGTACCTGTTCACGATGGCGGAAATCGGCAGCAGGTACTCATCGGCTGCGGAGTCAATGCTGAGTTGGATCTGGGCCAGTATGCCGCCCCGGTGGACCATCGACGGCTCCTCCTGGTCAAGAATCAGGTCAACGGTGATCTTTTTGGTCTGCGGGTCATAGGCCGGTGAAGTACGGAATATGCTGGCTCGGGCGTTATGGTCGAGGTCGGGCAGGAAGACGGTTATCCCTTCCATTGCCTGGAGGACGGCCAGTTCAGTATAGCTGAGCGCAAGGGAAATAATGACCTGTCGGTAATCCCCGAGACGGGCAACCGGCTGTCCCTCCTGGACCAGCTCGCCGGCTTCAATCAGGCGATCGAGGACCTGCCACCCCGGGGTGGCGGTAATGGTGTGACGGGCTAACCGCTCTTGCAGGCGCTGCTGTTCATTTTTTAGGGCGTACAAACGGATTTGATGCAGGTCGGCACTGAGGCGCACCTCGTCAAGGGATGCCTCAGGAACCGATTTCTGTCCATGCAGGGTCGTATAGCGCTCCAGAGTCTTTTGTTCAGTGTCGAGCTGCCGTTCGAGGCGCTGCTGGGCCAGCGCGTTGTCGCGTATATCAAGCGTTATGAAAGTGGGATCTATGCGCACGATCCTGCCGGAGAGGGGAACAGTGTCGCCGCGGTCAACCAGGACCTCAAGGCAACGGCCGGTAACCTCACTGCTGATGGTCTGCCTGCGTTTTGCCTGGGTGAAACCACTGAGGGTTACCTGCCGCCTGTACTGTTGCGGGGAGACCAGTTCATCGGCCCTGAGAGCGGTTGGCAGCATCCACTGGATGCAGCAGCAGAGGATGAGCATAGAGGAGAGGTTCATCATCATCTATTCTCCGGGGTGAGCGGCGGTGATACCGGATGGTGGTAGGGATGCAGCGGATTCTGCAGGAAAAGTATGCTGAATTCTCGCTCACGTCAATGATTGTCTGTAGCCTCAGGACCCTCCTCTCCCTGCTGATGCCGCTATAGAGAGCCATGACATGGAAAATGTCCTTGGAACCGGCGGGCTGTGCCGATGGTGATGCTGCAGGTTCCACACTGCCTGATGATTGCATCACGGGAGGTGTCGGCCTAATAATAATAGAATTGCTTCAGTTGAATCCTTTATTTGTTAACCTTGTTAGCTGAATTGCAAATTTAAATTAATATGGTATGGTGGTTGCCCAAAACAAATGGCATTCTGAAACAGGCAACGTGCGGACAGCAAGGGGCCGTGGGGAGAATCACCCTGTTTTTTCGTTGTAAGGCACTGCAGAAGCAGTGTCTGGTGAGGTTCTTTCCTTCAATGAAAACAGTATGAAAGAGGAGTGTGGTAATGAAAAAAACCGTCATCGCAGCATCTTTTCTTGTTCTCGTGGTACTGGCGGCATCGGACGTAATGGCCGCTGCCGTCTACAAGGTGGGGGGGATTTTTTCCTCCACAGGCAGGGCCTCTTTCCTGGGTGACCCGGAAAAGAAAACCATGGAGATGATGATCGAAAAAATCAACCAGGCCGGCGGTATCGATGGGCATATGCTCGAAGCAGTGATTTATGATTCCGAAGGTGATCCCGCAAAGGCGGTCAGCGCCGTGAACAAGTTGATTCACAAGGATAAGGTCCTCGCCATTATTGGTCCTTCAACCACCCCGACCACCTTGGCCATTGTCAATTTTGTGGAGCGGGCCCAGGTTCCCCTGATCAGTTGTGCCGCAGGCATCAAGATTACATCTCCGGTCAAGCCATGGGTGTTTAAAACCGCTCAAAGCGACATGCTGGCGGTGGCAGCCGTATATCAGCATATGCAGAACGCTGGTATCAAGAAAATCGGCGTGCTCACCGTGGCCAACGCGTTTGGCGAAAGCGGCAAGAATCAACTCCTGAACCAGGCCAAGGATTTTGGTATTGAGGTGGTCCTGGCCGAGAGTTTCGGGGCAAAAGATACCGATACCACGGCCCAGCTCACTAAAATAAAGGCGGCAGCACCGGAAGCCATCGTCTGCTGGGGAACGAACCCCGGTCCGGCAGTGGTTGCCAAAAACGCCAAGCAGCTCAAAATTGATATCCCCCTGTACCAGAGCCACGGCGTCGCCTCGCCCAAATTTATCGAACTGGCGGGGGACGCGGCTGAGGGGATTATCCTCCCCACGGGAAAAATTCTTGTCACTGATCTGCTTCCTGACACCGATGTCCAGAAAACCATCCTCCAGCAATATCAGGCGGACTACAGCGCCAAGTACAACGCCAATGTTTCCGGATTCGGGGGGTATGCCTATGATGCGGTGAACCTCCTTGCTGGTGCTCTACAGGGGAGCAACGGCGATAGAAAGGCAATCCGAGAAGCGTTGGAAACTACCCGGGGCTACATTGGGGTAACGGGTGAATTCAATTTTTCGGAAAAGGACCACAACGGTCTGTCGCCAGCAGCTTTCGTTATGGTGGAAATTCACGACGGCACCTGGAAATTAATTAAGGAGTAGGCGCCTCCCCCTTAGAACCTGAGACAGGGGAAAATACCCCGGGCGAAGCGCTGAGCGGCACTGCTTGAGGACATTTTCTCCTGCTGTACAGAGCGCACGAGAATTCATGCAGGAAATTATTCAATACCTCTTTTCAGGCATCACCACCGGGGCCATCTATGCGGTCATTGCCGTGGGGCTGTCTATGCTCTACCGTTCCACCGAACTCATTAATTTTGCCCATGGTGAATTTGTCATGATCGGCGCCATGGCCATGGTGACCTTCTGGGTGCATATGGCACTCCCGCTGCCTGTGGCCATTGGCTGCACCCTGGCCCTGGGCAGCGGACTGGGGTTACTGTTTGAACGGTTTGCCATTCGGACCGCCAGAACGCCCCAACCGATTGTCCTGGTCATCATTACTGTCGGGGCTTCAATTTTTCTCAGGGGAACGGGCATGATCGCCTGGGGAAAAGATCCCTTCAGCGTACCCCCGTTTTCCAGCCATGACTCCATCGAAATATTCGGAGCCGCCTTGATGCCACAATCCATCTGGATAGTGGTCGCCGCTCTGCTGCTTGCCGGGGGCATACATTTTTTTCTCAAACATAGCTTGATCGGTAAGGCGATGGTCGCCTCGGCAGTGAACCAGAAAGCTGCCTGGTTGAGCGGAATTCCTCCGGAAAAGATGGCGGTACTGGCCTTTGCCATCAGTACCGGATGCGGTGCCATGGCGGGCATTTTTATCGCCCCGGTCACCATGAGCTCATACGATATGGGAACTATACTGGGATTAAAAGGATTCTGCGCGGCCATGATCGGAGGTCTCGGCAGCCTGTGGGGCGCCTTTGCCGGTGGCATTCTTTTGGGCGTTTTGGAGTCGCTGGGTGCCGGCCTGATCTCCTCGGGACTCAAGGATGCCATAGCCTTTATTCTCCTGTTGCTCATTCTTTATGTGCGGCCAGGCGGATTGTTTTCGGCCAAAGAGGCAACACGGTTCTGATATGGATGCCAAGACAAACCGAAACAGGATAGAGAATGCGCTCTTTATCTCCATCATACTGCTTGTAGGGCTGTTTACCCGCAACACCTACTATCTCCAGATATTGACCTTCATAGGTATCAACACCCTGCTGGCATTGGGCCTCAACATGCTCATGGGATACGCTGGGCAGGTTTCTTTGGGGCATGCAGCTTTCTATGGGATTGGCGCCTACACAACAGCCATCCTCTCCAGCACTTACGGACTCAACCCCTGGTTATCCCTGGCGTGCGCCGTGGGAGGCGCAGTACTTGTTGCCTTTATCGTTGGACTGCCCACCCTGCGCCTGTCCGGATATTACCTGGGTATGGGGACCCTGGGGTTTGGCATGATCGTCACTATTCTGTTCAGGGAGTGGGCGAGTGTTACCGGCGGTTCGTCAGGCTTTGTCGGGATCCCCATTCTCGAGGTCGGCACGGTCTCGTTCATGTCTGGACAGTATTATTTTTTTCTGGTGTGGGCGGTGGTCCTGGGAGCGGTACTGATCTGCCGCAGGATTCTTGACTCCCGTATGGGCAGGGCCTTGCGTTCCATTCACGACGGTGAAAAAGCCTCGCTGGCAGTGGGGGTCAACACCCACTCGCTCAAGCTGCAGGTTTTCATGTTTTCCGCTGCCCTGGCTGCTGTTGCCGGATTTCTCTATGCCCATTTTGTCCTGTTCATCAGCCCGGAATCATTTGGTTTCATGGTTTCAGTGAAAATCGTGACCATGGTGGTCATCGGCGGTATGGCCAGTGTGTGGGGAGCCTTGCTTGGTGCCGCTCTCCTCACCTTGTTGCCGGAGGTTCTCCACGGTTTTGCCGAATACGAAATGATAGTGTTCGGTCTGATCCTGATGGTGGTGATGATTTTCATGCCCCAGGGGCTTACCCGTGGAATTCTTGATATGTACCACAAGGCAAGGAAGAAAAGGCGATGAACTCCTCCTCACCCAAACATCCTGACACACCGCTGCTGGCGGTACACTCCCTGACAAAAATGTTCGGGGGGGTCAAGGCACAGGATAATATTTCTTTTTCCATTAATTCCGGCATTGTCTGCGGCCTTATCGGACCAAACGGGGCAGGAAAGACCACTCTCTTCAACCTGATAACCGGCATCTATTCCCCGGACGGCGGCCAGGTGCTTTTCAACGGCCAGGACACCCGGAAGATGGCTGTTCACCAATTGGTCAGGGCCGGTATTGCCCGGACCTTTCAGCATGTGGAACTGTTCGGGTCCATGACCCTGTTGGAGAATGTGCTGGTGGGCATGCATGTGCGGACCAGATCCGGGTTCTGGGGAGCGGTGACCAGATTACCCTGGGTGAAGCGAGAGGAAAAGGCGGCGGTTGCCAAGGCCGAAGCAATGCTTGAGTTTACCGGCCTGATGGACTATGCCCATTACCCGGCCGGAGAACTGCCTGTAGGCAGACAAAAGACAGCGGAGATTGCCAGAGCCCTGGCATCGGATCCCTTGCTGCTTCTGCTTGATGAACCGGCGGCTGGACTGAATGCCGTGGAAACTGAGGCCTTGGGAGCGCTCATTACCCGGGTCAAGAAACGAGGCGTGACCATGATGCTGGTCGAGCATGACATGAGTCTTGCCATGGCCATTTGCGATAAGCTGATCGTCCTTGACCAGGGCAGCAAGTTGGCAGAAGGCACTCCCAGGGAAATTCAGAATAATGAAGCGGTCATGTCGGCGTACCTGGGACAGGGGTGACGGATGCTGATAATACAAAATCTTAAATGCAGTTACGGCAGCATCACTGCGGTTCATGGGGTCAGTCTTTCCGTACAGGAGGGAGAGCTGATTTCCATTATCGGTGCCAACGGTGCCGGTAAAAGTTCCATGCTGCTTGCCATTTCCGGTCTCCTGAAGCAGTGGTCCGGTGAAATTTTTTTTCGCAACGACTCCCTCAAAGGCATGTCGCCACCAGCTATCGTCCGTTCAGGAATCAGCATGGTGCCCGAGGGCAGGCAGATTTTCGCTCCGCTAAGTGTCATGGATAACCTGAAGATGGGTGCATACACCATGTACCGTAAAGGAAGGAAGGTCGAGGTGGAAAAGGACCTGGAAATGGTGCTCGGCATGTTTCCTATCCTGCGGGAAAGGGCGGAACAGGTGGCAGGAACCCTCTCTGGTGGCGAACAGCAGATGCTGGCCATAGGCCGGGCCCTGATGGCCAGGCCGCAACTGCTGATTTTTGATGAGCCTTCCATGGGACTGGCGCCCAAGATAGTGGACCAGATTTTCGATACCATCGTGACCTTGAAGGAGCAGGGAAGGACCATTCTGCTGGTGGAGCAGAATGCCCGGGCTGCATTGAAGATTGCCGACCGGGGATATGTACTGGAGACCGGCAAAATAGTTCTCCAGGGAAGTGCTGACGAACTGTTGGTGGACGACGACGTGAAAAGGGCGTACCTGGGCCAGGACTATGGCGATTTTTATGATGGGAGGAACCAGTAATGGCGGAGATGCAGATGCCTGAATTCAGCGTGGAAGAAAAGGAACAGCTCAAACTCGAAAGACTGCAGAGTACCTTGAATCGGGCCTATAAAAACGTGCCCTTTCACCGGAATCGTTTTCAGGAGCTGCAGCTTTTTCCCCAGGACATCGTCTCACTCAAAGATATTGAACGACTGCCCTTTATGCGACGGGCACATTTGGGCACCCACTATCCGTACGGCCTGTTTGCCGTTCCCCTGAGGGATATTGTACGTATCCATACTGCACCAGGTACCGGCGAAAGGCCCTCTATCAGCGGCTATACCAAGGCCGACCTGCTGATCTGGAATAAGCTCGTGGCCAGAAGCCTTGAAGCAGCAGGCGTGACCAAAATGGATATTGTTCAGATTCATCTGCCGCCAGGGCTGGCTAATTGGGGGAGGGATTACAAGGACGGCGGAGAGGCTGTGGGTGCCGGCGTTATCCCGAATTCTCCGCTCTCGTTGTCTAAGACGGTCATGGTACTGCGGGATTATAAAACCACCACCCTGGTGACCACTCCGGCCTTTGCCGAGTACCTTATGCACTACCTGTTTCAGAAGGAACACCACCCCAGCGAACTGAATTTGAAACGGATTATTCTGGTAGGGGAACCTGTGGACAGGGACTTTGCCGAAAGTATCGAAGACCGACTGCATGTTGACGTCTGGCTCAACTACGGGCTCAGCGAGATTCCAGGGCCGGCTATTGCCTATGAATGTGCAAGTCATTGCGGGCTGCATATCAACGATGACCATATTCTTCCGGAAATTATTGATCCGGCCACAGGCCTCCCTGCGGCCCCAGGAGAAAAAGGTGAGCTGGTATTGACCACCCTCTCCGCACGGGCCTTTCCCCTTATCCGTTTCCGGACCGGCGATATGGCCAGGTTTGTAACTGAGCGCTGTTCCTGTGGGTCTCCATTTCTTAAGATGGTCTGGTGCAAAGAGCGGGCTGATAATTATATGATCATCTCCGGTATCAAGGTCTCTCTGGATCAGGTAAAGGTTGATCTTCAACGGACGCTGGGGATACCTTCCCCGGTTTGCGAAATGGAGAAACTCAACCAGGGAGGAGTGGAACTCCTCAAGATAGCTCTGGTGGTGGACAATCAGCTGTTTTCCGATGAAATAAAAGACCTGGAAAGACTGATGTACCATACAGAAGAGAGAGTAAGCGAGCGGGTGGGGGTACCCATAAAAATTCGCCTGATGCAGAAAATATGCAGGATGCATGAGGTGCAGTGAAGGGGATAGTCCCTTCTTGCTCACATGACTGGCCAATGGAAAGCGAATAAGGTGCTGGGCGGAGATTGACCGCCACCAGAACGGCCTGCAGGGACAGCATTGCTCCGCCGATGGCGGGGGAATGGTTACACGACATACAATACGTACAGTTCAGGCTCTGATACAGGCAGCAGCTTGGAGAAGGATGGGCCAATGTCTTTTGATAAAACAGATATCCAAATCCTGAATATTCTGCAGCAGGATGGACGGATCACCAATACAAAGCTGGCAAAGGAGATAGGGATCTCGCCGCCGGCAATGCTGGAGCGGGTCAGGCGACTGGAAGCCTCGGGCGTTATTGACCGGTACGTGGCCATTCTTGACCGGGAAAAGGCAGGGTTTGGCCTGTTGGCCATCGTGATTGTTTCGCTCAGTCTGCATCAGATATCTTCCTTACAGGTGGTGAAGGAACGGCTGACCGAGCTGGAGGAGGTGCTGGAGTGTCTGCAGCTTACCGGTGATGTCGACTTTCTGCTCAAGGTGGCGATCAAGGACGTGGGGACCTATACAGAATTCATCAATAATAAACTCTCAGGCATCCCCGGAATCCAGAATATCAAGACCTCTTTTGTCCTCGACACGCTCAAGTCGGAAACCATGCTGCGTTTGCATGACGAAAGCCAAGGCCGCGTGAGCCACGGTACAGCAGAAAAAAAAACGGTCTAGGAGGCTGATTTTCCCTGCCATGGCCGCAATTCTTCCTGCTGGGGGGCTGGTCGGATGCAGGGGGCAGGATTATTTTCCTTGACGCATTCAATTATCCCTGGTACCCACTATTTTATCATCATCTACGCATAATCAAAACCAACGGCGCACGTACATGAACCACAACCTGTTCTCCACACGCAACATCGCTGGGCTTACCAAGCCTGTTGCAGTAGTGGGTGCAGTGGTCGTGGTGGTGCTTATTCATGTGAGGAGCGAGGCGCCGTAGCGGTAACTGATGTGTTTGTTTCAACCCCTGTCGGCGCCTGCCGGCGGGGGTTTTTTTATTCCCGCCCGCTGCACCGACAGGCCACCACTGATCAAGGAGGTTTGTCATGGAGCAGTTCACTGGAGCCCAGTTGACCATTCGGTTACTGGAGGAGTATGGGATTACCACCATTGCAGGAATACCCGGAGGGGCGAATCTTCCCCTCTATGATGCCCTGTCGGCATCCACCCGGATTCGCCACGTGCTGGCCCGGCACGAGCAGGGTGCGGGGTTTATCGCCCAGGGGATAGCACGGTCCTGCGGTCGTCCGGCGGTTTGTTTTGCTACCTCTGGTCCTGGAGCGACCAATATCCTGACCGCTCTCGCCGATGCCAACCTGGATTCTATCCCGATCATCTGCATCACCGGGCAGGTTCCCCAAACCCTGATCGGGACCGATGCCTTTCAGGAGGTCGATGTCTACGGCCTGAGTATCCCCATTACCAAGCATAATTTTCTTGTCCGTTCTGCAGCGGACCTGCTGACCATTATTCCCGAGGCTTTTCGCATCGCCACCCAGGGTCGTCCCGGCCCGGTCTTGATCGATATCCCCAAAGACGTGCAACTGGAGTCCCTTGAGGTGGATCAATTGCCGCCCCGGACGCACGGTGATCCAGTGGATACCCCTGATCAGCCAGGCCTGGAGCGGGCTGCAGCCATGATCAATTCGGCCAGACGGCCTGTGCTCTATGCCGGTGGCGGTATTGTGCACAGTGATGCCGGAGTGATCGCCCGTTGTTTTGCGGAAAAAGGCGGGCTGCCGACGACCATGACCCTGATGGGATTGGGGGTGGTGCCGGCAGAGCATGAACTGTACATGGGCATGCTCGGCATGCATGCCGCCCGCTCAACCAATCTCATGCTCGATGAGTGTGATCTGCTCATTGCGGTCGGGGTACGGTTTGACGACCGGGCAACCGGCAAGATCACCTCTTTCTGTCCTCAGGCGCGGATCATCCATATCGATATTGATCCCAGTGAGATCTGCAAGTTGAAGGAGGCCCACCTCGGGCTGGTCGGCGACATTCGGGAAACTCTGGAACGGCTGTTACCGCTGGTTGAGCCGAAAAAGCGGCAGCAATGGAAGCATCGCATCCAGACGCTGCGGGCACGGTACCCATTTTTCTGTGAAGAGGATTTTGATTTTGCCAGTCCTTACGGCATCATCATGCGTATTGCCGAAATCGTCGGCGAAGAGGCTATCGTGGCGACCGATGTGGGCAAGCATCAGATGTGGACGGCTCAGGTGTATCCTTTTAACCGGACCCGTCAGTTTCTCACTTCAGGCGGATTGGGAACCATGGGCTTTGGACTGCCCACGGCCATTGGGGCGGCCCTGGAAAACCCTGAGCGGACGGTCGTGTGCATCAGCGGGGACGGGAGTATTTTGATGAATCTGCAGGAACTGGCGACTGCGGCTGAACAACAGGTGAATGTCAAGGTGGTGGTCCTCAATAACCGCTCGCTTGGTCTGGTGCGCCAGCAGCAGAACCTGTTTTACGAGCAGCGGGTGTTTGCTTCGGAATATGAGCACTGCGTGGATTACACTGCCATAGCCCGCGGATTCGGCATGCAGGCCTTTGATGCCGGAGAAACCCTGGTCCTGGATGAACTGCTCTCCGTTGCCCTGCAGACACCCGGACCCTGCCTGATCAATATCCCGGTAGGTCGGGATGAGGAGGTCTACCCCATGGTGCCACCGGGTGCGGCCAATTCCGTCATGATAGGAGGAAAGTATGAGTGCGCATAAACCGTCGTCAACAGCGGTGCTTGAACTGTTGGTCCGAAACCACCCCGGTGTCATGTCCCATGTGTGTGGTTTGTTTTCCAGGCGGGCATATAATGTGGAAGGGATTGTTTGCATGCCGGTCGCTGATGGGCGGACCAGCAGGATTTATCTTCAGGTGTGCGAGGAAAATCGGCTCGACCAGATCACTAAACAGATACGGAAACTCTCCGATGTGCGGGAGGTTATCCGTCATGGTGGCGATCATCCGGTCTTTGTTGAGATCGCAGGGATGTACAACCGCGCCAGCTAACAGGAGGAGAGCGATGCCGGGAGGTTGCTCACCGTTCAGCTATCGGTGAGCTGGTAATGCATGGTGGTGACCACTCGGACAATCTTCCGGTAGGGAGTATTGCGGTCGCGGTCAACGATGGTAAAGATTCCCTGACGGGCACTGATAATCTTTCCCACCCTGCTGCCGGAGTCGCGGGCAAACTGCTCAGCTGCCTGGCGGGCGTTTTTGGTTGCCTCGCGGATCATGTCCGGCTTGATCGTGTTCAGTGCGGTGAAGAGGAATTCAGGGCGCGATTGATACCCATCGCCAGTGATAGGCACCCCCTGTCGGATCAGTTCGCTGGACTTGGCCATGAGCTCTCGGATAAGGTCGACATCCTCGGAGCGGACCGTCAGGGTAGCTTGTGCCAGGTAGCGATACCGTTGCTGCTGCTGGGCAGGAGAAAATTTTCTTGCCTGAACATCGGTAATATCCGGTGGATTGGTGGTGATGGCCTCGTGGGCAATGCCGTTGGTGGTCAGGAAGGTCGTGACAGCCGTCTGTTTTTCCTGGATGGCCTGGTAGAGCGCGGGAAGCGCATCGCCTGCTTCGGCAAACGAGAGCGGCCAGATAACCAGGTTGGCGGCAACTTCCCGTTCAGCCAGGCCTTTGACGGTGACAGAGCGTTCTGCTGCCTTGAATGCCAGGAGCGACTGGCCACCCAGAAAAGCGGCGCCTATGAGGCCGATGGCGATACAGATGCCAAGGATGAGGGAGGAAGTGGGGCTGTTGGCGGTCATGGTCGACTCCTGGGTGTACTCACCCTGTGGTGGGGTGCGCATGCAGAGTGTCATTGATCTCCTGCTGGATTGCAGCAACAACCTGCTGCGGATTACCGGCATCGCGGATAGGGCGACCGATCACCAGGTAATCAGCTCCGTCGGCGATCGCTTGTGCAGGGGTGGCAATGCGCTGCTGATCATTGGCGGCAGCCCCCTTGGGGCGTATTCCAGGGGTAACCATGAGAAATTCCTGGCCCAGTGTCCTTCGGAGTGTTGACGCTTCCCGGGCAGAGCAGACAATTCCATGGCATCCGCTGGCCAGCACTGCTGCCGAACGCTGGGCAACCAGTTCATCAACAGTACCGTTGTAATGTAATTCCCGGAGGTGGTCCTCTCCCATACTGGTGAGGACCGTGACGGCAAGAATTCGGATGTCGGTATCTGCGGCAAGGGCAGCTTCCACCACCGGCGTGTAGCCGTGGACCGTGGTCAGCGTCACCCCCCGGTCGGCAAACTGCCGCACTGCCAGTGTGACGGTTGCCGGGATATCGTACAGTTTCAGGTCCAGCATCACCCGATTGCCGCGTTTGACGATATGGTCGACAACTGGCCACCCGCCGGCAAAAAAGAGCTGCAGACCAACCTTGAAAAATTTTATCTGGTGGTCAAGCTGTTCGACCAGGGAGGCAGCCTCCAGGGGATCAGCCACGTCCAGGGCAAAAATAATGCGCTCTTCAAGGGCAATGGCAGACCGTTTCATGCCGTAATCATCTCCTCTTTGAGCATGCGATCGGCAAAATCCAGGACGAACCGACGCTGGGCCGGGGTGGCCTGGGCAATGCACGAACAGTGCATGTTGCTGGCGCTGCGCACTAGCAGTTCAAATTTCAGGTTGGTCTCTTCCAGGATAACGGAAAAGTAAAAAGGGCCGCAATCATCGTGGCCTTGCTGGGCTTCTCCCAGCAGATCCGGAGGAACTTCAAGGAAGAATACCCCTTCGATGGTGCCGGGTTTGAGGGTGCGTTTGAGATAACTGTCCAGGTTGTCTTTTTCAAGAAATGACAGCTCGTCAATCATAAAATATCGCATGGTCGTTCTCTTGTTCTGCTTGATCGTTTAGAGGAAGTCGGCAGCCAGGGCCGAAAGGTGACTGCGCTCCGCCTTGGTCAACGTGATATGGCCGCAGGCGCTTTGTCCTTTGAGGCGCTCGACCGTGTAGGTAAGTCCGTTGCTGCTTGCGTCCAGGTAAGGGTTGTCAATCTGTTCCGGGTCACCGGTGAGAACCATTTTCGTTCCCTCTCCAGCGCGGCTGATGATGGTTTTTACCTCATGGGGTGTCAGGTTCTGGGCTTCGTCGATAATAACGTACTGTCTGGAGATGGAACGACCGCGGATGTAGGTGAGGGCTTCCAGTTCCAACAATTCATGGCTGATCAGGCTGTTGACCATCTGCTGGGATGTTTCCGTATCATCGCCTTGATGGCTGAGTCCCATCAGGTAGGCGAGATTGTCAAAAATAGGCTGCATCCACAGCTTCATCTTTTCGTCCTTGGTGCCAGGCAGGTATCCGATGTCTCGGCCGAGCGGAATCACCGGTCGGGAAACAAGGAGTTTCTCGTAGCGATTTTCGTGCACAGTGGCGGCAAGGCCGGCGGCCAGGGCAAGCAGTGTTTTTCCTGTGCCGGCCTGACCGATGAGCGATACCAGGGGAATCTCGGGGTTCATCAGCAGGTCTAGGGCGATCCGCTGCTCCATGCTCCTTGGTTGGAGGTGGTAGGCTGTTTCGTACCCCGGATTAATGGGGACAACCTCGGTGCTGTTGATCGCCCGCCCGATACCGGTATGTTTTTCGTTGGCTGCATCAATCAGCAGAACAAATTCGTTGGCCTGGAGGTTTTCCGAGGGGAGGGCCTGCTTTCCGTCACGATAGAGGCCGTCAATGGTTTCGGCTGGTACGATCAGCTGCCGCCAGCCGGTATAGAGTTGATCAAAATCAGCTTTCTCCTGTTCAAAATCCATCACCTCGATGCCCAGGGCATCGGCCTTGAGCCGGGCGTTGATGTCTTTGGAGACAAAAATTGATCGTTTGCCCTGCTGTTTGAAGTTGTAGGCCGTGGCGATGATGTTGTTATCCGGGATGGTGAGGTTGAGGCAGGTGCCGCTCATCTCTTCCCGGTCGACGGTAATCTGCAGCGTGCCGCCGGTGTCCAGGGCCACGCCTTCTCCCAGGCATCCCCTGGCCCGAAGACGGTCCAGGGTGCGGATAACGTCGCGGCTGTTACGCCCCAATTCATCGTTATTTTTTTTGAATTTGTCCAGCTCTTCGATAACCGTCATGGGGAGAACCACGGTGTTATCGGAAAAGGACAGGATAGCCCTGCTGTTGTGCAGGAGGACGTTGGTGTCGAGGATGAAAAATTTTTCGGGCATGGGCAATGTGTAGGGAAAAAGGGCTCAGAGGTCAAGAAAAGTGGTGTCGCTGTTGAGGAGCTCCACACCGTTTTTTCGGACAACAACCATATTTTCCAGGCGTATGCCTCCCCACTCCGGCAGGTAGATTCCCGGTTCAACGGTGACTACCATGCCGGTTTTCAGTTTTTTTCGACTCAACGGCGACAGACGGGGTTCTTCGTGGACGGCAATGCCTACTCCGTGACCGAGACTGTGTTGGAACGCCGGCCCTAAACCGCCCTCCTTGATCACTTCTCTGGCGGCGCGATCGACATCGCTGCAGCGTGCACCACTGCGAATTGCTGCAATCGCTGCCAGCTGTGCTTGGCGAACCAGGCGATGACGGGCGACATAGGTGGGGTCAGCTTTTCCGGCAACAAAGGTACGGGTCATGTCAGAGCAATAGCCCTTGTACACCAGCCCCATGTCGATGAGTACCAGCTCGCCCGCCTCCAGTGCTCTGTCGGTGGGTATGGCATGGGGCTTTGCCGCATTAGTGCCGAAAGCGACGATGGTCTCAAAGCTGGGGCTTTCCGCTCCGAGTTCACGCATGGTCAGCTCGATGGAAAGGGCAACCTCGCGTTCGGTCATGCCCGGCTCGATGCTGTTGTAAACCATCTGGAACACCTGCTCGTTGAGCCTGGTGGATTCGCGCAGCAGCTCCAGTTCCTCTGCGGATTTGATAATCCGCATCCGCTCAATGATGTCGGAGACCGGCTGCAGCCGGATGCCGGTTTTGACCGCCATTTTCTCCAAACGCGAAGCAGTGGAGTGAAGGGTGTAATGGCTTTCAAATCCCAGGGATTCGATACCCAGCGATGGGAGCAGCTTTTTCAGCAGCTTTATCAGGCCTTTGGGGTAGAGGGTAACGGCAAATCCCTTTGCCTCCTCCTCGGCCTGGAGCAGGAAGCGGGCGTCGGTGAGCAGGTGGGGCTCTCCGGCTGAAGGAATCAGCAGCAGGCCTGAACTTTCCTGGATGCCGTGATCGCCTCCAGTGTATCCGCTCAGGTAGCGGCGGTTGTCCGGCTGGCTGACCAGGAGAGCGTCCACCCCTTTTTTGCGTAATTTTTTTTGCAGCCGTTTTACCCTGTCGAGGTGAAGGTGGTTACTCATGAGGCGAACCCAAGTCGTGATTTGAGCTGCTGACGGTACTGCTCCAGGGCTTGCTCATACTGCCCGTTGAGTTCTCCCTCAATACGCGACCATTCCTCCCTGAATTGGGGCTCGGCTGTCGGGTCCAGGTCCAGACCTTCGGCTGACATCCCCTTCTGGGCGAGCATCTGCTGAATCTGCATCTGCATCTGGCCCTTGAGTTGTTCATAGTACTGCTCTCGGTGTTTTCCGTACTGGCCGGTGATGTTCTGGAGCTCTCCGCATATGGCTGCAATGTCCCCGGCACCGCCGCCCAGGTCGATAATGCCCTGGAGCGCGAGCGCGATGCGTTTGCCTGCCTCTTCATCCCGGGCCAGAAAGATATTTCGCAGCAGGGCTTCCAGCATGCCTTGGCGTATTGTCTCCTGCTGAGAACCATCCTGCTGGGCGAGGATGTCGGTGAGCGGTTCTTTTTGCTGGTTTAGGAATTCAGCGGCGAGCTGCATTCCCCTTTTGCGGGCGGCATCCTGTTCTATTTCTTCGCTGGTCGCCATGCCCATGCGGGCGGCCCGCTCCATTACCAGATCCATGGTGGATTTTATTTCAGCCATCAGGGGTACGCTCCTTTACTAGGTGATTGGGGGAGGATGTATGGGCTGCGATTATAAGCATTGTTGCGGCAAACTACAAGGTATCGTCTCGGACAAGACGGGCTGCAAAAAAACCATCGTGGTCAGCGGCAGGCAAGGGGTGGAAAAAACCGTTTGCATCCACCAGGCAATGGGCCGAGTCCGGAAGAAAAGGGTATGCATGATCAATGGAAAAGCCGGGAAAGTCGCGCAGGAACCGCTCAATGGTCTGTTCATTTTCCTCCGGCTCAAGGGAGCAGGTGGCGTATACCAGGGTGCCCCCGGGTTTAAGCAGCGAGGCACTGGCGGCGAGCAGTTGTACCTGCTGTTGGTGAAACAGCGGGAGGTCCTCGGGGAGGCGGTTCCAGCGGATATCGGGTTGACGACGGATAACTCCGGTCCCGGAACAGGGGGCATCAAGGAGGATGGCATCGAAGGGTTCCGGGTTCGATTGGGCATAGCTCTCAAGCGAGGTACGGATAATCGTCACCCGGTGGTCAAGCTGCAGTCGGTAGAGGTTTTCGCTCAATAGTCGGCAGCGCCGCCGGTCGGGTTCTGTTGCCACCAGTCGCCCTTCGTCCTGAAGCAACTGCGTCAGATGGCTTGTCTTGCCGCCCAACCCGGCACAGCCGTCAAGGATCTTTGCCGCTGGATCAAACGCCCCCATAAGCAGGGTTGCCAACTGGGCTGATTCGTCCTGCACCTGAAAAGCTCCCTGGGCAAATCCCGGGAGTTCTGTAACCGGGCCGCTATAGTCCGGCAGCTGAATACCAAGCGGGCTGTGCTGACAGGGACGGGCTTCAATGGCTCGTTCACGCAGGGCACTGAGGAGCTCAGCCGGCGAGTTCACCCGGTCGTTGACCCGAAGGGTGAGCATCGGCTCGTAATTGTTCAGTCGGCAAATGGTCTGGGCCGGCTCGCGGCCATATCGGTTCTGCCATCGTTGGACCAGCCACTGGGGATGATTAAGGATCGGTGCGCCCTTTTTTTTCGCCTGCTCCGGACCGGGAAGTGCGCCTTTTTTCCGGCTGATGTTGCGCAGCAGGCCGTTGGCAAAGCCAATCAACCATCGGGGCTGTCCGGCCTGTTTGAGCGTTTCCACGGTGGCGTGTACCGCAGCTGAAGAGGGAATGCGATCAAGAAAAAGCAGCTGGAAAGCCCCTGTTTCCAGGGTGACCAGTGTTCGTGGCTTCATTTTTTTCAATGGATGCTTGGAGAACTGTTCGATGATGAAGTCAAGGTAGTGCCTGTAGCGGAGTACCCCGTAGACCATGGTTCGGGTGAGACTGCGGTCGCGGCTATTCAGGTGTTGCGTCATCGGTGTAACAAAGGAATCGATCGGTTTTCTTTCAGCATCCCATGCCAGCAGAATATGAATGGCAACAGCTCGAGGGGAAGCAGAGGGCTGGGAAGTGTTTGCGTTCAGCGGTGGTGCAGAGGGGGGATGTGGTGTCACGGGTCTACCTGTGCGTACCTGGAGGAGTGATGGAGAGGAGGCATGGATCGGGTTGTGTTGCCACCTCTACTTACTTGAGATGGGGAGAGATAGAAACAGATTTTTTCACAGGCTCTCCAGAGCAACATTGGACAAGAGAGAAAGTGTTCAACTGTTAGAATTAGTCAGAAATGGTCATGATAAAGAAAATAATGCTCTTTACTGACCGTTGATGGTAAGCTGCCATGCAAAGAGGTTTTAACAGGTTGAAAAACGGTTCTTTCTGCACTACTCGTCAGCGGAGCGCCAATGTCCAGGCTGAGCGGGGAGGTAAGTGTGGTCGGGGGACATGCTGTCCTTCGTCAGCTTCATTCGTAAGAGAGGACAGGCAGGGTGTGCATGGAATGTAAGGAGTGTTCGGGTAAGGAAAAACTGTATCAGGAATGGCAGGCCTTTGCCATCGGTGGCAAGCGGAAACTGCCTGGGGTGAGAAAAGAGATTTTCACTTCCTGGTGTCGGTGCGTGGAGGCCGGAGTTGATCCTTTTGCCCGTGTCCCTCCGGTGTCCATCCAGGGGGATGCGCTTGCCGAGACTCTCGATGAAGGTCAGGACCTCATCAGCGTGGCGCGCCCTTTTATGGCCGATCTGTATCGTATTGTTACCGGAACGGGCTTTGTGGTGGTGCTGACCAACGATGCCGGGTACATCCTTAAATTGTATGGTGACGCCAATGTCGCCCAGGTGCCAATGACCCGCAACTTTTTTGTTGGAGCCAGCTGGCAGGAAAAGGATGCCGGCACCAATGCCATAGGTACCGCACTGGTAGAGCATCAACCGGTTCAGGTGACAGGCCCCGAACATTACTGCCAGCGGCATCATGGGCTCACCTGTTCTGCAGCGCCTGTCTACGATAGCATTGGCAATGTGATCGGAACCCTCAATATATCCGGAGCTCGTGAAGGGGCTCATGCCCACACCCTCGGGATGGTGGTTTCCGCTGCCAAGGCAATCACCGCTCATCTGCGTATTGTACGTAAAAACAACGAGCTGGCACTTGCAAACAGAAAGTTGGTTGATTTTTTCAACATGGTATCCGATGCGGTCATGATCCTTGACCGCTATGGTTCGGTGGCGGAGCTCAACCCAGCTGCCGAGCGGGTTTTTGGTCGAACCCGTACCGAGTTGGCAGGAATGTCCCTGCATAGGCTGCTGTCGGGAAAAAACGGGAGAAAAGAGGCTGAAGTCATTCAAGAGGTCGCCGCTGTTGCTGATGGCCAGCGACGGGGAAAAGCAGAGATCGAATTGACCGTTGAAACGGCCAAGGGACCCTGCCGCTGCCTCGCTTCCGTGGAGCCTATTGTCGATGAACAGGATGCGGTGAACGGCAGCTTTATCACCCTGCGTCCGGTCAAGGCGGTGCAAAGCCTTGTGCACCGGTACAGCGGTTACCTGGCATCGCTGCAATTTTCAGATATTATTGGCGATAGCCAGGGGATGGAGGAGGCTGTCCAACTGGCCAAACTCTCTGCTGACAGTGATTCAAACGTCCTCCTGCACGGAGAGTCCGGAACCGGCAAGGAAATATTTGCCCAATCCATTCATAATCAGAGTCATCGCCGTGTTGCTCCCTTTGTTCCGCTTAACTGCGGGGCCATCCCAAGAGAGTTGGTCGGCAGCGAGCTTTTCGGTTACGAAGACGGTGCGTTTACCGGGGCCCGCAAGAGCGGTAAGCCGGGAAAGTTTGAACTGGCATCCGGTGGAACCCTCTTTCTGGACGAGATCGGTGATATGCCGCTTGAGCATCAGGCTGCCCTCCTGCGGGTCATACAGGAAAAACGGCTGACCCGAATAGGGGGCCTGAGAGAAATACCCGTGGATGTGCGACTCATCTGCGCTACCCATAAAAACCTGCAGGAAAAAGTTACCAACGGAACGTTTCGGCAGGACCTTTATTATCGACTGAATGTGATGTCCATCACTATCCCCCCGCTGCGGGAACGAAAAGAGGATATTCCACAGCTGTTCTCCCATTTTCTTGCCAAACTCTGCATTGATCGTGGTGCCAGATTGACCGTCGACAGCAGTCTGATGGCCTATCTTTGCGCCTACCATTGGCCTGGAAATGTTCGTGAGCTGCAGAATGTGGTGGAGCGGGCTGCCAACCTTGCCATTAATGGGGCTGTGGGCGTTAACCATTTACCACGAGAACTCACCCAGCCCGGCAAGCGGAGTCTCCATACCATTGCTGCGGGATCACCTGCTGCCAGCCTGCGGCAGCACCGACGTCAACATCATGAGCGTGAAAAGCAGCAGCTGCTGCAGCTGCTTGACCTGCATGAGGGAAATGTCAGCAGGGTTGCCAGAGAATTGGGGGTATCGCGAAAAACCATTTATAACCGCATGCACCGGTACGATATCCGCCATTGAATACCGGTCAGGTGTGAAGCACCTGTGACCCTTGCCCCTTCAGCGTCACAGGTGCTTCACACTTCCTTCACACTTTTGCCGTCCCGCTATCATTTCCTGTTATCGCTTCAAGTAAAATCTTTAATTTTTCCAGTTAGTTATTATTTCTTTGGATGCTGGCGCTGAGCTGGACCGCATTTTGCTTGGTATTTTTATGTCTATTTTTATCTTTTAAGCTCTGTTTGGTAATTAAATTTTTTTAATAAATAATAAATAACTCATAATAACTAAAAATTACTTTATTGCTTTCTGGCGGGCTCATCCCGGTGGAGAAATGAAGGAGAGCGGAAATGAAGGCTATTCCTGTGGAACAGGCGGTGGGAACCGTCCTGTGCCATGATATTACCCGAATTATCCCCGGCGAGTCCAAAGGTCCCGCCTTCAGGCGCGGGCATGTGGTTACCGATCAGGATATCCCGACCCTGCTGGATATAGGTAAAACCAACCTCTATGTCTATGACCCGGGGGACGGCTATGTCCATGAAGACGATGCGGCACAGCGGTTGGCAACGGCGGCGGCTGGCCGGAATATAGTCTTTGAGGGGCCGAGTGAGGGTAAAATAACCTTGAAAGCAGGGGTGGACGGTCTACTGAAGATTGACGTGGACGGGCTCCTGTCACTCAACCGGCTGGAGGACGTGACCTTTGGCACTATTCATCGCCACCAGTTTGTCCGCAAGGGAAGAACCCTGGCCGGGACCCGCGTTATTCCCCTGGCTGTTCCCGAGAACCTGCTACGCAAGGTAGAAGCCCTTTGCCGGGCAAGGGGAGCGATCATTGATGTCAGACCATTGTTGGCCGCCAGGGTAGGGATAGTGACCACCGGCAGTGAAGTCTATTCCGGCAGGATACAAGACGGCTTCGGACCGGTGCTGAAACGGAAGTTCCATGCTCTGGGCAGTTCGGTGGTCGATCAACTTTTTGTTTCCGATGAGGTGGCAATGACGGTTGCCGCAATCAACGCTCTCGTTGCAGAGGGTGTCGATCTGGTTGCGGTCACCGGTGGGATGAGTGTGGACCCCGATGACCAGACTCCCTCGGCCATCAGGCAGACCGGTGCCCAGGTTATCAGCTACGGTGCACCGGCGTATCCGGGAGCAATGTTTCTGCTCGCTTATCTCCATGATGTCCCGATAGTCGGTTTACCGGGATGTGTGATGTACCACAAGGCTTCCATTTTTGATCTGGTGGTGCCCAGGTTGCTCACAGGCGAGCGCCTCAGCCGCGAAGATATCCTTTCCCTTGGCCATGGCGGCTTATGCGAGGGATGCGAGCCATGTCGATACCCGGTTTGTGGATTTGGAAAGGCATGATTCAACCAGTTGTTATCAGCGAAAAACACACGTTGGAGGAAAAAATGATCAGTAAAGAAGTAGTCGTTAACGGTATCGCCAGGCGCTTGGTCGTCGGGGCAGAAGATACCCTGGCCACGGTCCTGCGGGAAAACCTGGGCCTTACCGGAACCAAGGTAGGGTGTAATACCGGGCAGTGCGGTGCCTGCAGTGTGATTGTCGACGGCAAGGTGGTTCGTTCCTGCGCCCTGAAAATGCGTCGGGTTGCTGACGGTGCGGCGGTAACCACCATCGAGGGCATCGGCACCCCTGACAACCTTCATCCCATCCAGGTGGCATGGATGGTACACGGCGGTGCCCAGTGCGGTTTCTGTAGTCCAGGCTTTATTGTCTCTGCCAAAGGCCTGCTGGACACCAATCCTTCACCCACCAGAGAGGAGGTCCGCGAGTGGTTCCATAAGCATCGCAATGCCTGTCGCTGCACCGGGTATAAGCAGTTGGTTGATGCCACCATGGACGCGGCCAAGGTGCTGCGTGGTGAGATGAGCCTCGATGAACTGGCATTCCAGATGCCGGCAGACGGAAGAATCTGGGGAACAAAGTTTCCACGCCCAAGCGCTGTTGCCAAGGTGACCGGCACCTGCGACTACGGTGCGGACCTCGGGGTCAAAATGCCTGCCGATACCCTCCAGTGCGCCCTGGTTCAGGCCGAAGTTTCCCATGCAAAAATTCTTTCCATTGATGTCTCTGCGGCTGAAGCAGTGGATGGCGTGGTCAAGGTCGTGACCCACAAGGATGTTAAAGGCAAGAATCGGATTACCGGGTTGATTACCTTCCCCACCAACAAAGGTGACGGATGGGACCGTCCGATCCTCTGCGATGAGAAGGTGTTCCAGTATGGTGATGCCATTGCCATCGTCTGTGCAGAGAATGAAAAGATCGCCAAGCAAGCTGCCAAACTGGTCAAAGTCGAACTGGAGCAGCTGCCGGAATACATGAGTGCTCCCGCTGCCATGGCTGAGGATGCAATGGAAATCCATCCGGGTACCCCCAACGTCTATTTTACCCAGAAGATAGCGAAAGGCGAAGACACTGCCCCTATTTTTGACGGGGCCGACGTGGTGGTGGAAGGCGATTATTTCACCTCTCGCCAACCGCACCTGCCCATAGAGCCTGATGTGGGGTTTGCCTACCTCAATGATGAAGGCAAGCTCTGTATCCATTCCAAATCCATCGGCCTGCATCTCCACCTGTACATGATTGCTCCCGGCCTGGGAGTCGATCCTGAGGAGATCGTCATGGTGCAGAATCCGACAGGCGGTACCTTTGGCTACAAGTTCAGCCCGACCATGGAAGCGCTAGTTGGAGCCGCGGCCCTGGCAACCGGCAGACCTGTCTACCTGGGCTATGATTATCATCAGCAGCAGACCTATACCGGCAAGCGATCACCACAGTTCACCTCTGTCCGCATGGCGGCCACTAAGGACGGTAAGCTGCTGGGGATGGAGACAGACTGGACGGTCGATCACGGACCATATTCCGAGTTCGGGGACCTGCTGACTCTGCGTGGTGCCCAGTATATCGGTGCCGGGTATGATATCCCAGCCATCAGGGGAGAGGGGCGAACAGTCTGCACCAATCACGCCTGGGGTGCTGCTTTCCGCGGATATGGCGGCCCAGAGGCTGAGTTTCCTTCAGAACTGCTCATGGATGAACTTGCCGAAAAGCTGGGAATGGACCCGTTGGAACTACGGTACCAGAACGTCTATCGTAAGGGGGCAACCACTCCCACCGGGCAGGATCCGGAAGTTTACTCCCTCCCCGAGATGATTGATAAGCTTCGTCCAAAATATGAGGCAGCCAAGAAAAAGGCGGCAGCCGATTCCACTGAGGCGGTCAAACGCGGAGTGGGCATTGCGGTCGGTGTATATGGCGCCGGACTTGATGGTCCGGACAGTTCGGAAGTGGATGTGGAGCTCAACCCGGACGGCACCGTTACCGTCTTCACCTGCTGGGAGGATCACGGACAGGGCGCTGACATGGGTTCCCTTGGAACAGCCCATGAAGCACTGCGGCCGCTGAATCTTGCGCCTGAGCAGATAAAACTGGTGATGAATGACACCAGCAAGGCACCTAATGCCGGTCCTGCCGGGGGAAGCCGCAGCCAGGTAATGGCTGGACAGGCCACCAAGAATGCCTGTGAGCAGTTGATTGATGCCATGAAAAAAGCCGATGGCTCTTTCCGCAGCTACGAGGAGATGCAGGCAGAGGAAAAAGAGCTGCGCTACCATGGAAAGTTCACGGCTCCAGCGAGCGACTGCGATGAAAATGGTCAGGGCAATCCTTTCTGCTGCTATATGTACGGGGTGTTCATGGCCGAGGTGGCGGTAGAACTTGCAACCGGCAAAACCACGGTGGAGAAAATGACCATGGTCGCCGATGTCGGCAAAGTCAATAACTTCCTGGTGGTGGATGGGCAGATCTACGGCGGTCTGGCACAGGGCGTGGGACTGGCACTGTCCGAGAATTACGAGGACATCAAGAAGCATTCCACCCTGCAGGGTGCCGGCTTTCCGTATATCAAGCAGATACCGGACGATATGGAGATCATCTACGTGGAAACTCCGCGGTCCGACGGACCGTTCGGTGCCTCCGGGGTCGGCGAGATTCCACTCTGCGCACCGCATCCGGCAATCGTCAACGGCATATACAATGCCTGCGGCGTGCGCATAACCGAGCTTCCCGCGCTGCCTGAGAAAGTGTTGGCAGGACTGCAGAAATAAACTGCGGCGGTGATGGTATTCGGCAGCGCGGCAGCGCGTTTTAGGACCTCCAGGGTCCCAGGCGGGCCGATGGGCTGACGATACGCGCAACAGATGTCGCGTGGCCAAGCGTTGAACCTTCCGGGGATATACCCCGGAAGGTTCTCTGCGTTGATGCTCAAGGAGGGCTAATGGAACAAAAAGAATTGCGGGCCTGGGAGGCTCGCTGCATTCAGGAAGAGTCGCCGGCCTGCAGTGCGGGATGCCCTGTAGGGGTGGACGCCCGCGGTTTTGTGCAGGCGGTGCACCGTGGCGATTTAGCTGCCGCTCGTACCCTGTTGGAAAAATCCATGCCCCTGGCAGGTATTGTCGGGCGTCTTTGTGAAGCGCCCTGCGAGCAATACTGCCTGCGCCGGGAACTTGGGGGGGCAATCGCCATCGGTTTACTGGAGAGGTACTGTGTATCCACTGTTCCAGCCAAAGGCAAACTCTTGCGCCTCCCGCCCCGGAAGGCACAGGTGACGGTGGCCGGTGGAGGCCCCAGCGGCCTGACGGTTGCCTATGATCTGGCCAAAAAAGGGTATCCTGTTACTGTCTATCATAGCGGCGAATATCCCGGCGCCTGGCTACGCCATCTAGCCCAGGATCGGCTGCCGTCCTCAGTTATGGACCAGGAACTGCAGCGACTTGAGACGCTCGGAATTCAGTTTCACCGGTTAGATCACTGCGATGCCAGGGTATTTGAAACCGCCCAGGCCCTCTTTCTAGGGTTCGATGATGCGTTGCCCGATCAATTTCAGGGCCTGAGGGCGGAAGCCGATCCGCAGACCCGTGCCTTGGAGCGCGAGGGGTGGTTTGCCGGCGGCCTGAGTCCCCATAACCACAGCTATCGCTTTATTACCGATGTCTCCCAGGGGCGGGAGGCGGCCGTCTCTATCGACCGTTATCTGCAGAAAGCATCCTTGACCAGTGGGCGAAAATTTCCTGCACATGGAAAAACCGATCTTTATACCAATACCCGAGCCGTTGAACCCATCACCCGCATTGCGCCAGCATCTTCCGCGGGGTTCGACGAGCAGGAGGCGGCCGATGAGGCCGCACGTTGCCTGGATTGTCAATGCCTGGAATGCGTGCGCCACTGTCGTTATCTTGCCGAGTATGGGAGCTACCCCAAAACCTATGCCCGCCGTGTGTATAATAATTCCGCCATTGTCAAGGGGACACATCAGGCAAACGCCTTTATCAATTCCTGTTCGCTGTGCCGGCAATGTGAAGAATTCTGCCCGAATGATTTTTCCATGGCTGATCTCTGCCTTGAGGCCCGTCAGCTCATGGTTCGTGAAGACCGGATGCCGCCTTCGGCCCACTGGTTTGCCCTGGAGGAGATGCAGGCTGCGCAGGAGGAGGCCGCCCTGGCCTGTCATGCTCCGGGCAGGGACAGCAGCACGTTCCTTTTTTTTCCAGGGTGCCAGCTGGCCGGGATCAGACCCGAACAGACCCTGCATCTCTATGCGACCCTCGCCGAAATGGAGCCCGCAACGGGTATATGGCTCGATTGCTGCGGCATACCGGCTCATTGGGCTGGTCGGGAAACACTGTTTGCCGCAAGCACTGCCCGATTGGCTGCACAGTGGAATGCCCTGGGACAACCGGAACTGCTGATTGCCTGTTCTTCCTGTCTGGCCATGTTCCGCCAAAATCTGCCGGAGATTCCCGTGCATTCTGTATGGGAGGTGCTTTGTGATCAGGTGCCAGAAGGAGGGCGAGGTGGCGGCGAGGTGGCCATATCCGATCCGTGTACAGCCAGATACGACCGAAAAACCCGCGAGGCCGTGCGAGTACTCGTTGAGCGCCTTGGTCACCGCAGAGTGGCGTTGCCGATGTCTGAAGAAGTAACCGAATGCTGCGGTTTCGGCGGGCTGATGGAAAATGCCAATCCTGCGATGGCGGCCAAGGTTGCCCAGGCTCGAGTGAGCCAGACAGAGGCGACCATGCTCACCTACTGCGCCATGTGCCGAGACCAGCTGGCTAAAACCGGGCGGCCGGTTGCCCATATTTTGGATTTCCTCTACCCTGATCACGCGTTTCCGGCGGATGCGCAACCGCAAACCC
Organism: Desulfogranum aggregans; assembly: GCF_055398265.1. Classification (NCBI taxonomy): domain Bacteria; kingdom Pseudomonadati; phylum Thermodesulfobacteriota; class Desulfobulbia; order Desulfobulbales; family Desulfobulbaceae; genus Desulfogranum; species Desulfogranum aggregans. Next base: position 3,721,387 of record NZ_AP042447.1, read on the forward strand.
TTTCCGCACGGCGCATAAACCGGCGTCGTCTCCGAGAACAGGTATTGTCGCACTATTCGGCGGAAGAGTTACCTCCCAGGGAGCCCTGGGAGGCGCTGCAGCTGGAGATTGCCGCTCCAGTGGCCGCCAAACTGGAACAGCGGAGAATCCTGGAAGACGATATCCGTCGGGTGCTCTATACCGCCGGTGAACAAGGAAAGTGCTTCAGGCATGGAGCGGGCAACACCCGCTTGGCCTCTGCTCAGCTGGGAGCGGTTATTTTCTGGGTGCTCTATTCGTTAGAGGACGACAGGTACACTATACAGTCGGGGTGGAGCCATCGCATGACCATCCATGGAGGGGCGACATGAATTTGAGTTTTCTTCCCGAAGATATGAACTGGACCTGCGAACCCTGTGGCGAAAAGCTGCGGCCGGGGAAGGTCGAACTATGCTATCTCAATTCGGTTTTTCAGGTAGAACTGCCGGTCTGTCCCAAATGCTCGGCTGTGCTCATTTTCGAGGAGCTTGCCACCGGGAGAATGCTCGAGGTGGAGCGGCTGCTTGAGGATAAATGAAGCCGCTATATCTGCAACCAACCGTGCGCCAGACCCTTGGCGGGTGTTTGCGGCCTGGAGGAGAGGCGCTCACCCGCCGCATGGTCGACTCCCTTCGGCCTGCTCCCGGAGACCTAATCCTTGACGCCGGTTGCGGCGGTGGCAGTACCCTGCAGCTTATGCATCGAGCAGGCTGGTTTCGAGTCGTTGGCGTGGATCTGGACACCTGTTTACTCAAGGAGGCATCCAGGAAAGGGGGTACCGTGGCTGCAGGTGATCTGGCAGCATTGCCGTTTCGCACCAGCAGTGTGGATATGGTTGTCTGCGAGTGTGCCTGGAATTTGAGCGAAAAAGCGCAGGCGCTGGCGGAGTTTGCCAGAGTGCTCCGTCCACAGGGGTGGTTGGGAATGACAGACATTTTTTTTCGTAACCGCCATGGCATGCAGGCCCGGGGCAGTTGGCCCAAGCGTTCCTGCTTCGCTCAGGCGACCGGCCTGGCACAGGTGGTATCCGAGGTGGAGAAGCAGGGGTTTACGCTTATGGAGCTGGAAGACCATAGTCAGCTGCTGCGACAGACGGCAGCCCAATGTGTTTTTGCCCACGGTTCCCTGCGCGGCTTCTGGGAGACGGTCACTGGCTGTGGCGAGCAGGCGGCAGCTGTCTGTACAGCATCGGCAGCTTCGCTGCCGGGAATGTTTTTACTCACTGCCCAATGGAAAAAGTATGAACCCGTATGAGCTTGATATATTGCGTCTGGCGAACCAGGGATACTGTTGTACCCAGATTGTGCTACTGATGGCCCTGGAGGTACAGGGACGGGAGAATAAAGGATTGGTGCGGGCCGCCTCCGGTTTGTGCCATGGCTTTCCTGATGCAGCTGGTCCGTGCGGGGCTGTTGGCGGTGCCGCATTCCTGTTGGGATATTATGCCGGCAAAGGGACAGCCGACGAGGAGGAGGATGAGCGACTGCCCCTGATGCTCAGTCAACTGACAGAATGGTTTAACGATTATTGCGAAAAGCGGTACAGCGGTATTTCCTGTGAACAGATTGTGGTGGGCGGTCAACCGGACGCGGGTATCTGCGGCGGGTTGATTGCCGACTGTTACGGCCAGGCCTTGACGATCCTGGTAGAGCATGGTTTTGATCCGGAGCTGACGCATGATGAGTAAATTTCTCCATGCAGTCGAGAGCGTCTGCCCGGAATGCCTGAAGCGGGTTAAAGGACAGTTGGTTCGCAGTGATGATCGGGTTGTGCTGAAGAAAGTTTGTTCGGAGCATGGGCATTTTTCTACGGTGGTCTGGAGAGGTGAGCCCGAATTTACTTCCTGGTACCGTCCCAAGATCCCATTCTATGGCGGGCCGCGAACCTCTCCGGGCAAAGGCTGTCCCTATGACTGCGGGCTTTGTGCACACCATACCCAACGAACCTGCACGGCCCTGGTGGAGATCACTTCACGGTGCAACCTTCATTGTCCGGTCTGTTTTGCCGACAGCGGCACTGGTCAGGCTGGTACGGACCTGGACCTGATCGACCTTCAGCGAATGTTTGCCGCCATCATGGCGACTACCGGCGGGTGCAATCTCCAGCTTTCCGGAGGGGAACCGACTGTTCGTGATGACCTTCCCCAGGTGGTTCAAGCAGCGAAAGAGGCTGGTTTTACCTTTGTGCAACTCAACAGCAACGGCCTTCGCCTCAGCCAGGACCAGGCCTTTGTCGCTCGACTGCAGGCGGCTGGTTTGGACTCGGTATTTCTGCAGTTTGACGGAGTGGATGATGAAGTGTACCGGACCCTGCGCGGACAGGCGCTCTATGCAACCAAGTGCCGGGCCGTGGAGCACCTCAGCCAGGCAGGGATAGGCGTGGTGCTGGTGCCGACCATTACTCACGAGGTGAACACCCACCAGCTGTGGGATATTGCCTGTTTCGGGCTGGAGCGCCAGCCCCATGTCCGGGGGGTACATTTCCAGCCCATGAGCTATTTCGGCAGATTTCCCTGCAATTTTTCTCCAACACATGTCACCCTGCCCGAGGTGATGAGTGGGCTTGCCCGCCAGAGCAGGGGGATGATTGAGGTGGACGACTTCCAGCCACCCGGGTGCGAACATGCCCTCTGCTCTTTTTCCGCCCGCTACCTTACCCATGCAGATGGCCGCCTGGAGCGTCTGGGCAGCAGCTGTGATTGTAGGCCTGTTCCCGCTGAAGAGGGAGCATTGCGGTCCATCGGGGTAACGGCTCGTCAATGGAGCGGTGTGCCAAGCGAACAGGAAAAAGCGGCATCGCAGGCTGATGATGCCCTGGGGCGTTTTTTGCAGCGTGCTCGGACGCATACATTTTCCATTTCCGGTATGGCTTTCCAGGACTGCTGGTCTCTCAATCTGGAGCGGCTGCAGGGGTGCTGTATCCATGTCGCTCGGCCGGACGGCAGGTTGATTCCGTTTTGCAGTTTCAATCTCACCTCGCGCAGCGGCCAGTCGCTCCATCGCCCGACCGTTGCGCAACGGTCCGCGCCCTCTCCCTCAGCCGCTGCCGTGGCATGCACCACAGTGGATTCGCTGGTACAGCGACGTCTGGGCATTGGCGGGCGGATGACCAGGGAAAGACTTGAACAGGCCCAGATGCTGGTGCTGCAAAAAACAACAGAGCACGCTCGCCGTAACAGCCCCTATTACCGACAGACCCTTGCTTCCGTTGATATACCAGGCCTCCGGACATATGCGGACATGGAACAGCTCCCGCTGTTGACTGTCAACGTTATTCTCGATCAGGGCCAGCGCCTCCTCTGCGTCTCACAGAGCCGGGTGGAGCGGGTAGTCACCTTGCAGACCTCCGGCAGTACCGGGGCACCCAAGCGGTTTTTTTTCAGCCGCACTGACCTGGCGGCAACCGGAGAATTTTTTCTGCAAGGGATGCTTTCCCTGGTTGATGTTGGCGAACGGGTGCTGGTGCTGTTGCCCACTGAAGCGCCCGCAAGCGTTGGCAGCCTGTTAGTGGAAGCCCTCCTCCAGGGAGGCGTCCAGGCCCAAGGCATGTGGCCTCCTCCCTCTGCGAGTGAAATGGGAAGACAGGTTGCGGCAAGGAACATCGATTGTGTGGTGGGGCTGCCCCAGCACCTGTTGGCGCTCTCTGCAGCCGTACCACCAGGGTGTCTCCGCTCTCTGCTGCTCTGTTCCGATTACGCAGCGCCTGCTCTTCGAAAACGGATGGAAGCGGACTGCGGCTGCCCGACCTTTCTTCATTACGGTACCACTGAATCAGGCTTGGGCGGAGGGGTGGAGTGCGGGATGCACAATGGGTGTCATCTGCGGGAATCGGACTTGCTGGTCGAGATAATTGATCCGAACACCGGCAGGCAGCTGCCTCAAGGAGAATCGGGGGAGGTGGTTATCACCACCATACAGCGTGAGGCCATGCCCCTGTTGCGGTACCGTACCGGAGATATCGCTGTGCTGGAACGGTCAACCTGTGAGTGTGGGGGAGTGACTGCACGACTGAAGGACATTCGGGGACGAATGGTGGGTTGCCAGTTGGCCACCGGCGGGATAGTGTACAGTCAGGAGTTGGATGATGTGTTGTTCTCTCTGCCGGGCCTGCTGGATTATCGAGCACGTATCGACCATGTCGGGATGGACCGGATGCATCTGCAGTACATGGTTGAGCCCGCTGCCGGTAATCTGGCAGGCCTGCTCGCACGGCAACTGAGCCGCGTCCCGGTCATCGCGGATGCGATCAGTGCAGGAGCTTTGCAGGTGGGGGAAGTGGAGCCGGTAACCGCTTTTGCCCCTGTGCATACATTGAAACGGACTATTGCAGATCAACGTTACCTAGGAGAGAGAAATGCGTTTTGTTCTTGATTCGCTCATTGCCTCGCTTGAAAAGGGAAATGCGGCCGTGCTTGGTGCCATTGTCGAGAGTTCGGGCTCCGCCCCGCGCACCTCAGGAGCCAGAATGCTGGTGCTGGCGGACGGATCGCTTCATGGGAGCATAGGGGGAGGGATGGTTGAGGGCGCCTGCCAGCGGGCAGCCAGGGAGTTGCTCACTGATTCCCGGCTCTATAGGGAGATGCACTTTAACCTGAGCGCTGCCCAAGCAGCAGATGAGGGAATGGTATGCGGTGGTACGGTTCGGGTCCTGCTGCAGGCAATACAGCCCACGGAGAAAGAACGATTTGTGGCCCTGCGTGAGGAGTATCGGCAGGGAAGGCGCCCCATGCTGTTGACCCGTCTTCCTGCAGCGGACAAGCCGCCGCAAATGCTCAGCCTGGGAGCAGGGAGGGATGCAGAGGTTCCGGATACCATCCGGGAGATGGTCGGTCAACGATTGCGCCGGGCACCGTTTGTGATTAACCATGGGGGAGAGCAGCTTTTTGTTGAACCGCTGGTACAGCCTGGAACCGTGCACCTGGCCGGGGGGGGGCATGTGGCCCTTGCCACTGCCGAACTGGCTGTTTATGTAGGGTTTGAGGTGGTGGTGATGGATGACCGGGAGGAGTTTGCCAATCGAGAGCGCTACCCGCAGGCCAGGGAGATACGGGTGGTTGAGGGGTTCAAAGAGTGCTTTTTCGCGCTCGGTGCCGATGATTTTGTGGTGATCGTCACCCGTGGACATCAGTACGACCGCGACGTACTGGCCCAGGCACTGCAGACAGATGCTGGATATATAGGGATGATTGGCAGCAGTAAAAAACGCAAAGCAGTCTACGCCTCCCTGGAACAAGCAGGATTTAGCGCCGGTGACCTGGAGCGCGTTCACAGTCCTATTGGATTGGCTATCGGTTCAGATACCCCCAGGGAAATAGGGATGAGCATCGTGGCGGAACTGGTCAAAGTCCGGGCAGGGATGAAAAAATGAAGTTGGCTGCGGTAATCCTGGCTGCTGGCTATTCGTCGCGCATGGATGGATTCAAGCCGCTCATGCGATTGGGGGACCACACCCTGATTTCCCATTGCATCCGCTTGTTCCAGCATATCGGGGTGGAGGTCTTGGTGGTGGTCGGTCATCGTGGACACGAGGTGACCCAGGCTGCCCGAGGTCTTGGTGCGGAGGTGGTGGTGAATCCCGATTTTGCCCAGGGCATGTTTTCCTCGGTACGTGCCGGCCTGGCAAGGGCAATGGAGATGGATGGCATATTCATCCTCCCGGTGGATATTCCCCTTGTTCGCCCGGCAACTGTCAGATCCCTGCACGCAGCCTTTGACGGCGATCAGGTGATCCATCCGGTTCGTGACGGCCTGCGGGGGCACCCGCCGCTTATTCCCGGTAAACTGATTCCAGCGATTTTGCAGTACCAGGGAAGCGGCGGGCTCAAGGCAGCCATGGAGCGATGCCCGACCACCGAGGTGCAGGTCTGGGATGACGGTGCCTTTATGGATGCCGACACCCCTGAAGATTTTCTCCGCCTTACCCGCAGGTGGAAGAACAGGGAGGTGGGGTCACGGGAGGAGGCGGAGAGTGTGGCCTCCATCCATATGCCGCCCAGAGGTATTGCCCACGGACAGGCTGTGGCAAGGGTTGCTGCCAGGTTGGCTGAAGCATTGCAGGCCAAAGACATTTCCCTTGATCCCGATGTGGTCTATAATGGGGGCTTGCTTCATGATGTTGCCAAGGGACAGGCCGACCACGAACGTCGAGGAGGCGCGTTGATGCGGGAACTCGGACTCTCTGCCCTTGCACCGGTTGTTGCCGGCCATCGTGATGCCCAGCCGGTGGCGCCGGAGGCGTTGGGGGAAAAAGAGGTGGTTTGTCTGGCTGATAAACTGGTGCGTGGAACCAGGCCGGTTGCAGTGGAAGAGCGTTTTCAGGAAAAACTCCTCCTCTACAGGGATGATCCGGCTGCCTGCAGCGCAATTCGCAACCGGCTACGCAATGCCCTGCTGCTGCAGCAGGCATTTGAACAGGTGGTTTCCCGGCCGCTGGCAGCAGTGCTTGGTCGGGAGCACAGCGGGTGACCTCTCTGCTGCTTGTCCGCCACGGGCATATTTCTTCCCCCCGCCCCGTCGCTACATCGGGCGTACCGACCTTCCGCTCACCCGGCAGGGCCGGGAACAGATGGAGCAGCTTGCGACGGTGCTGCCCGGCTTAGGGCTAGAACGGTTGTTCACCAGCCCTCTCAGTCGTTGCCGGCACAGTGCGCAGGTTCTCGCGGAAGCTCTCGATTATGAGCCGGAGCTACATGGGCAGTTTACCGAGATTGATCTCGGTGCCTGGGAAGGGCTCACCATTGATGAGGTACGACAACGCTATCCAGGAGCGTATGAGCAACGAGGACGTCACTTAGGCGATTTTCGTCCGCCGCAGGGGGAAAGCTTCCAGGATGTCCTTGAACGGGCATGGCCGGCAGTCAGGGAAATAATGGCTGCCGGACAGCAACAGGTGGCAGTGGTCACCCATGCCGGCGTCATTCGGGTACTTGTCTGCCATCTCCTTGGTATGCCGCTGAGCCATCTGTTTCGCCTGGAGTCAGAGTATGGCAGGGTAACTATGATCAGGTCAAGCAGGGAGGGAATACGACTTGCCGGGTACAACCTTCCCTGGCAGGGGCTTGCGGCGGCAATGCCGGTGAAAAGCCGGAGCTGATCGGCTGAAATACGCTCTAGGTCACGCAACGCGAAAAAGCTTACCGTTCCTCCTCGATCGGGGCATAGGAGGCCTGCAGGAGCTCTTCTACCTCCTCGCGGGGAACCGGCTTGCTCAGCAGATAGCCTTGCAGTTCATCACATTCCATCATCCCCAGGGCGGAACACTGGTCTCTGGTCTCCACCCCTTCGGCTACCACATTGAGGTGAAAACTTTTTGCAATCCCGATGATTGATTGGAGCAGGGCCAGGTTGCTCTGGTCTCCACCAATATTCTGGACAAACGATTTGTCGATTTTCAGGGTAGTAAGCGGAAAAAACCTGTCCTGCCAGTGGATGGTCCTTTGCACAAAACAACAGTCCTTTGTGCTGTGTAAGCACAAAGGACTGTTGTTGAGCATATCGCGTGTTGTTCACGGATCCCTAATTGGGGAGAAGAATCGGGTCAGGAAGTGGTAATTTCGATGGGTTTACCCTGGTGTTCTATCACCTCCTGTCTGGGCATGGTGACCGTCAGTACGCCCTGTTGAAAATGTGCTGCGATCTGCTCCTGATCGACATCATCGGGAAGAGAGAGCACACGCTGAAATGCTCCATAGCTTCGTTCCATGCGGTAATAATTTGCTTTCTTGGTTTCCTTTTCCTGCTTTTTCTCGCCGGTGATGGTCATGGTATTGTTATCGATATTGATCTGCACCTCCTCTTTGTTTACGCCAGGTATCTCTACCGTGAGGATGTAGGCGTTATCTTCTGCACGCAGATCCACGCGCGGTTTGAGCAGACCGTAGGCTCCAAGAGGGGTCGAATGGCGCTCTCCACTTACGGTACCTAAGGGCGACCCGAAAAAATGTGCCAACAAGCTGTCCATTCCGGGCTGTAGACCCCCGCTTTCCATCCAGCTACGGTCTGGCGTTTTGCGGACCGGAACGTTGCCCTCCTGGTTTTCCTCTTTGCTGAACCAATTCCATGGGGCCAGTTTTTTGAGTTCCATGGCTTCCTCCCTTGAGTGGGGAGGGCGTGGTCGGGATCCCTCCCGTTCACTCCCCCCTCCGGTGTTCAGGAAATGTTGCGCCGCACAGCCGAGGCTGTCAGCCGGTGGTAATCTCGATCTGTTTTGGTTTGGCTGACTCAAGTTTTGGCAGATGCAGTTCAAGTACCCCATCCTGAAGATGGGCTTTGATGTTTGCCACATCAATTGATTGAGGTACGGAAAAGGTACGGCTGTATTCCAGGGCACCAAATTCCCGCCACCTGGATGCTCCCGTATCAATGATTGTCCTGGTGCCGTTCAGGCTCAGTTTGCCGTTGTCGATGTTGATGGCGATATCTTCCCGCTGCACGCCGGGTAAGTCGGCGTGGAGAAGAATTTCGTTATCATTTTCAAAGATATCAACTGCAGGCGCTACCACCGGCAGTTGTTTTGCAGCTGCAACCTCGGTGTTTGGTTGTGTAGTAAGTGCTTTGTCTTCGCTCATGGTGTTCTCCTTATTGGCTCGATATGAATGGACACGTGCTCCGCTTTAATTGATCGCAATCTGTTTCGGTTTGGCGGCCTCTGATTTTGGCAGCGTCATAACCAGGATTCCGTCATGGAGAGCGGCGGTCACTTTTTCCGCGTCAACTTCATAGGGCAGGGTAAAGCTTCGCGAGAACGAAAGCGCCTCTCGTTCGGTCCTGTGCACGGTGTATCCATCAGGAACGGTACGGGATCGCTTGCCGCTGAGGGCAAGATAGTTTCCCTGAATTTTAATGTTGATGTCCTCCTTGGACACCCCGGGGAGTTCCACCATTACTTCGAGGTTGTCGCCGGTGTCATTGAGATTGGTTCGTGGATATTTATCGGCAGCAGCCCACGGGTGCGATTGACCGGTCAGTCGGTCAAATTCCTGGAACGCATTGCCCAACCGAGAACGAAAAATGTCCATGTTGTTTATCATTCTCTCCAGTTCATTCATTCGCGTCCACATTGTGTATTCCTCCATCGCTGAGTTGGTTGAGTGTGGTCGTTTTCTTTTCTGAGGGAAAAATAATTATTGCTTTCACAGTGTCAAGCGTAATAAGAAAAAAAATAATTTTTACTTTTCATTACTTTTTATTAAAAAATTGACAAAGTAATGCTGCGCTGCTATCATATTTTCCATCAAGACTAATATTCTGTGAGGAGTAGAGAAAATGACAGCAGATATGCCTGATTTGGGACTGACGGCGGAAGTCCTTAAAGGGAAGCAGTCAATCCGGGCGACCTTCAGGTTACCGGTTGATATCATACAGCTGCTCAGTATTGCTGCCGCACAGTTGGGGATTAAACAAAAAACCCTGTTTGATCAGCTTGTTGAAGACAGAGAAATATTGGCCCAGGTGGCTGATGAAGCAAGGCGATACGAGGGAACCCAGGAAGAGCGGCGTCAGAAAACCCTGGTCTTGAGTCGAAACTCCCTTATTTCGCTGGAAAAAGTCGCACGCCAGTATGGGATGCCCCGGGATGTGCTGGTTGAAGTGTCGATCAGCCGTCTGCTGCCAGTGATCGATGCCGAGCAAAAAAAGCAGAAACATCGCAAAGCCATGCTTGCGGAATTGGAGCAGCATCACCAACAGGGACTGCTCCTGCTGGAGAAAACAGACCAGGTGCTGGGGGAAAATGACCCGGTCTGCCAGCGCATTGCCCAGGCTCTGGAAGTCGAACAACGACAGATTGATCAGATCCGCCAGATTATCCGGCGAGGACAACGGGTGGAGGAATTTTAACAGGAGGGATGGGCGATCAGGACAAGCAATCTAGAGCAATTTGCACGTGGAAATAAGACGACGCTCCGGTTTCAGTAAGTGACCATCCTGCCGATTTTTGCTATGGTGCCACATACCTCCATGCAAGAGAGGCAGGGGCAAAGCATAAACAGGATGCCCTGAAAACCGATACTGATCCGTTGGGAGAGACTGAATGAAGAGAATGATTCGAGTGTTCATTTCTCTATTGGTTGTGGGCATTGCTGTCATTTTTTTACTACCGTTCGGGGCAAAGGTATACCTGCAAAAATGGTTGGTGGATAACGGGGCTGAATCCGCCACCATAGAAAAAATCTGGTTTAATCCTTTCCGTGGAAGCCTCTCTCTGGAGGGGGTGAGCATTCAGCGCGAGAATCGCTCCGTTTTTTCCAACAGCAGCATATACATGAATTTCGGCCTCAGCATGTTGCTGCGTCGTGAGGCTCACCTCCAGGAGGCCAGGCTGGCCAATGTCATGCTGGACATCGAACGGGCAGGGGACGGCAGTATCCGCATAGGTTCGTATACCCTGACTGGGGGAGCTGCCGAACCCGAGGTGCAGGTGGCGGTGGAGCAGCCGGAGGCGGAAACTATCACCCCGTGGCTGCTTTACGCTCAGCAGGTTGAGTTGGAGAATGTTGCTGTGCATTACCGTCAACCGGACCTGGAAGCGGACTGGCTCATCGAAAAAGGCAGTATTGTCCGGTTCAGTACCAACCCGCAGGAACCTACAGGCAGCGTCAGCATCAAGGGGCTGTTCAACGATGCACCGTTTGATGTGGACCTGAACCAGGTTGGAGTTGCTCCGCACCTGCTTATTCAGGGGAGGGTGAAGGTGACTGCGGTTGATCTCAGTCGTTTCGCTCCGCTGCTTGAGCCTTCGGTGTCGCCTTTTCAAGGGGTTGTCGGACTTGATGGCACCCTCGCCCTTACCATGGACGAAAGCGAGGGGCTTGATGTTGCATATGACGGAGCGATCGGCTATGCCGGTGCAAAAATCGGCGGCCCTCAGTGGTCGATTGACGGGGAGGCCAACTGGATAGGAAAGGCCGGGTTGCAGATGTCTTCCTCGGAATTGGAGGTTGCCACTGACGGCATAATGAAGCTCGATGCCCCGAGGCTGGGCGTTGGTAGCGAGGAAGCGAACAACACGGTGCAGGGGAATAGTCTGGCCTATGAGGGCCAGGTGCGGTATGTGCAGCAACTGGGTGCAGCCTACGGGGCCACCGTGGAGACCAAAGGGCGTTTATTCGGGCAGGCCCTCCAGCTGGCAATGCCAGGGTTTGCCTACGATCAAGAAAGCCTGGACCTTGACGGTCAATCCAGTGTTGCCTTGAGTGATGTTGTCCAGGTCAGCTATCAGGGAAAGATTGACCTCGGCGTCACCAGCCTGGAGGCCGAGGATGTGCTTACTGTTGACGGGCATAGCCTGCAGTGGCAGGGCGCGGGAGGCTATACACTGCGTCCTGATGGCCAGGAGATTACGGCCGATGGAAGGCTGACAACAGAAAAAATTGCGCTCAGACTCGATACCGACAATGTCCTGGTGAGCCAGGAGCGGAGCGTGCTGGAGAGCGATCTGGCTCTGCAGCTCGCAGAGCAGCCTATTCTGAAAGGAAAAATCAGCGCCCAGGTCGAGCAACTGCAGCTGCTGCAAAACGATGAACCGCTGGGCGCACTGGAACAGCTGACCATTGGCGATGCAGGAAGTGACGGTAGCGGCGGACTGCAGGTACCGCGGGTGGAGATGCACAATCTTCAGGTTGCGGCAGCCGGAACAGGTCCTGTGACGGTTACCATCCCCCTGGCTGCGGTTACCGACATCTCCACTGCTGATTTTACCGCCTTTACCGTGGGTGAAGTGACGATCACTGAGCCTGAAGTGGCCGGCAAGGAACCTGGAGAGCGAATGGCGTCCCTGAACCAACTGGCAGCAAAGACCATTGAGGTGGCTGCGACCGGCGACGTGGCTGCGCAGGAACTGGTGCTGCGCAACGGCGACTTTCTTTTTCGAGCCGATCCTGCGCTCCCTCCTCTATTGACGTTAGGCGCCATGGAGGCAAGGGCATTACAATGGTCCGCAGCAGAAGGCTTTCGTTGCGAGAGCGTGAATCTTGACGCTCTCTACGGCGTTTTGGTCAGAGAGAAACAGGCTGCCGAAGCACCATCAACAACTGATGCGCCGCCTCCGGAAAAACAGGATGAGAGCGGCTTGGCAAGCGGTCTGCCGGTTATGATCGGCGAGATCAATCTGTCTGGGAAAACCGGTTTTTCCTTTACCGATCAGACCTTGAGCACTCCGTTTCAGACTGAGCTGCTGCTGCGTTCAGGCCGCATTACCGGCATCGACCTCAATGATCCGGAAAAGCCGTTTACCTATCGTTTTGAGGGGATGTTCGATACATATTCGCCGCTGATTATTGAAGGAAGCAGTGCACCGCTTGCCGAGCAGCTGTTGGTTGAGCAGCAGACGATCCTGAAGAATTATTCCCTGCAGAAACTTTCGCCGTATGTGGTGGACGCTATCGGTACCTACTTTGAGAGTGGGGAGCTGGCCCTGACATCCACTAAAAAGATCAAAGGGAAAGACCTGGACTTGGATAATCAACTGGTCCTGCAGGATATTCAGGCCAGGACAGTCGATGATGAACTGGCCGCACAGCTCAACAATCAACTGCCTGTGCCCCTGGATTTGGCCTTATCCATGCTGCGCGACAACAAGGGTAATATTGAACTGGATGTCCCCATTTCCGGGAACGTGGATGATCTCAGTTTCGGGCTAAACGACATTATCGTCACTGCCCTGGGAAAGGCCATCACCGTAGCCGTAGCACCTTATCTAGCCTACACCTTTCTCGGACCGGCCGGCGCCCTGGTATACATGGGGGGCAAAGTCGGGCAGGCTATGCTCGAGACCGATCTTCCTTCAATACGTTTTGCTCCCGATGGCAATGAGCTGTCCGAAGAACAGAAGGCCATACTGGATAAGGTGGGACCGGCTATTGGCAAAGACAGTACGTCCACCTATAGTATCTGCGCAAAGGTTGCTGTCTCTGAGTTGGATGGAGTCCAGGAGCAGCAAGCAAGCACATATTCGCTCATGAACAATGCCCAGGCACGCAAGCAGCTGTTTGAGATCGGAGAACATCGGGCGATGACGGTGAAAGAGTATCTGCTGACCAACCACGGGATTGACGAAGCGCAGCTGCTGATCTGTAATCCAGGGGTGAATTTTGAGGATCCGGGGACGACGGTTATCGAGTTCAAGAAGTAGTACGGCGTCCATGGGCGCACGCTCAAGGGTCGCATCAGTACACCTTGCCCATAAAGATCAGCTTTCCCTTGCGCACAGCGTTTGTATAGACCGGGCGAATTGCCTTGCCGTCCACCAAAAGCGTGTGGTGCTGCGGGATGTGCGTTTTCGAGGTTTGTTCACCCATACTTCCCACCTGTAGATGCTGGTGTAGTACTACTCTTTTCGATGATGGATCGACATGTCATACACGCTTCGTCGGAGGCGGTTGATCCCTCCTACCGGTTGGTGAGCGGAAAGGGAGTGCCACGGTGAGTAGGCAAGCTGTTCACACCGTGCTCTGGCCGCTTCACTGGTCGTATTTTGAGGAGCATTGATTCGGATGGTTGCAATAGAAATATATGCATCTATTTCCTTTCTGTCCGCAGTGTCCCAGGTGGTTGAGGTATTTTCAATCAGTGCCTGATCCTTTCCGAAATCAGTCTGCCGGTCCCTCACCTGAACCTGAAAGTCAAAGAGGATGTCTTTGCTGTCCTGCATGGTTGCTGCCAGGGCTTCCCTCAGGTAGTCGGCCGGCGGTGGAGTGGTGAACGGTTCCTGTTTGACCGGCTTCCGGGGAGCGGCAGAAAATTTCATCACCCTGTCCGGCCCGAACAGGAAAGAGGCCGCACCGAAGTACCGTACCTGCAGCGGGTTGCGAACAGGCTCGGCCTGGATTTTGGTCACTACAATATTGAGGGTGTCAGTAAGGTGGCTGAGATCCTTGAGGGTAAAACCCGGGGGTAAGTTCTTGTTCTGCGCAGCAAGGATGGCTCTGAGTTTTTCCAGATCCTCGGGTTGCGGTGCTGGAAATGGCGGCGGTGTCCGGTTTACCTCAGCCAGGAGCAGTACCAGCCCGAAAAGTGCCGAGGGGTCATTCCCATGGGGGGAGGCATTGAGAGCGTCGGTGAGGAAGCCATAACTGCGGACATCGGCAAAGGCGAACTGGGGAGTGTTGATCATCAGAAAATCCTGGGTATTGCGGCCGTCGTCCTGGTCTAGCATCGGTCCTTCCACGTCATAGACCTTGACCGCCATTCCCCGGCTGCCGTGTTTTCCGCCTTCAAGGTCCGGCGCCACTCGCACCGAGGCATTGGAAAAGCGGATCATTGCCTGGTAGCTTTTGCCCGGTTGCCGGAACAGGCCGATCTGATATTGCTGCGCAATACCCTGGTTCACGGTAAAGGTCGCCTCCACGCAGCCGTGGGCCTTGGGGTGCACGCCCCGCAGTACCCGCCCGTTTTGCTCAGGCAGCACGGCCCGTTTGTCCTGCAGTTCAGGCGTCAGCTCGGCGATATGGGCGATCTGTTCAGCTTCGCCCGGAGGGATTTTTTCAAAATTTTTCGCGCCGGAGGATGTATTGGTTTCGGCGCATCCGCCTGCGAAAAGCAGTAGGATAATTGCCAGTGGGAGTGTCCAGCCATCAGGTGAGTAGGAGAATGGATTCATGATATTCTCTTGAGTAGAAGGTGATCAGGGCAAAAGGATCAGGAATATTCGTCCCTGGTTTGCTCTCTAGGGTGAAGGGAACTGTTTCGCGGTATTTTTCCAAGCATGTACATCGAGCGGAGGTGCCGCATTGCGGGCGCCGGGAATGGGCCAGCGCCCGCGCCTGGTTTACAGGGATTTGATGAATTCCAGCAGGGCCAGCCGCTCATTATGGGAGAGTTGCGGACCTATCCGACCCGGCACCTCGGCATCGGTAAAGAGGTGGCCAGTGTTGCGGTTGCCGGGGATGGTGGTATCCAGTTTAAAGAGTCCTTGGGTATCACCCAGGACCTGCATCTCCGGCTGTACCGGGCCCGCACTCCCACGAAAGGCATAGCCGAGGTAGGTCGGGTCAAAGGCGCGACTGCCCAGATAGAAGGTCTGCGCCTCCCTGTTCCGTTCCTCCTGGGTGGAGAGCAGCAGATACAGAGTCGGTACCGAACCGTTATGGAGAAAAGGAGCGGTGGCCCACACCCCGTTGAGCGGTCGCGGCTTGTAGGCCGGCAGTTCTTCCACAACCGCCGAGCTGCTCCCTGAAGGATAGTTGGCAGGCATGTATCCTTCAGGGGTTTGCCTGTATTCTATGGTGGCCCGGATACCGTTGGGACGATACCCATCAAGTGCCAGGCGCTCCTCAGGGGGTATTTTTTCCTGATCATACCAGTACGCTTTAGTCGACTCAACGATGTCGCCCAGGGCGACCCCGAAATTGGTGCGGTTCATGCTATTGGGGTTCGGCGATGGGACAGGTGTCGGTTGGCACTCGGGCGGATGGGAGGTGACGTTGATCAACGTCCCCGCATGCTTGAGGGGAATGGTTGTGGGCGTGACAACCGTACGATAGGCCATATCATAGGCAGTCGCGCAGTCGGTACCCATTTTCATCACCGGCTGCGGCCGCAGGGCCAGATAACGATAAGGGTATTGTTTCTCGTTTATTTCTGTGGGGGACGACCAATAGGTATCTGCAAAAATTTGCTTCTCCTTCAGTGGCGGGAGATGGCACCGCACGCATAATCCCCTCCGGTATTGTTCATCGCTGGCTGCGGGATCGCCCATATACAGTCTGCGCCCTGCAGCCACCAATCCCTTATCCAGCGGTGGCAGTGGTTGTATCTTTTCCCATTGCGGCGAAGCAAGCCCGCCAAATTTTCCGGCGTCCAGGGGATGTTCTTCGCCGCCCAGCAGTTGCTCCATGCGGTGGATCTCATCAATGGGGACTGCTGAGGCAAACAGGGTCGGCCCGGGATGGGACAGGTTGACCGGTGCCGACACCCCCAGTGCCTCGCCCAGGTTGCGCACCATGGGCTGCTGGATGGAGCTGTTATACTGGACCCAGTCAAACCAGGAGGTATTCCAGATGTGGGGAAAGCTGACCGGAGCACTGGTCGGGTGGAAATTTTCCGGAAGCTTCATCTGCACCGCAAAGACCTGATTGCCGATCCGGTTGAGGGCATCAAGACGGGTAAACCCTTCTTCTACGGACAGCGCGGCGATCGTATTTTCAAGTTTCCTTTTTTCCTTCCCCCCCACAACAAATCGGTTGAACTGTTGTTTGAGGCGTTTCCGGTTTGTCGCTGTGTTGTGTTCTTTGAGCACCGCTTCAGCAAAGCGGTTGAAACGTCCCGGTACGTAGGTGGTATAGGCCATGGCCAGGCCCAGGGTTTCCCGGAACATATCCAGGCTCACCATGGCCTGGCTGCCATCGATGAGGATGCGTTGCCCCTCATATTCCAGTTGGCCGGTATGGCAGGCGGCACAGGTCAACCCCACGGATCTGGCATTTTTCCCTGTGCCGGGCAGCGGCAGTTTATCGCCTGTCCCCATGTTGACCCATTCACCGCCAACGGCAAATCCCACCGGCAGGTCGGCAAGGTTGTAATCCGCTCCTGAATATTGCGAGGGAATATTTGAGGCAGCATAACCGTAGGATTCACCCGAACCATAGGTTTTCACTGTAGTGGGGCTGGGAATAAAGCCCATGCGAGCCAGGTATGCTTGATCCATGAGTTTACTCGGGGTGCCGAACAGTTGCAGGCTTGGTTGCTCCAGAGCCATAAGCCACTCAAAGGGTATGCCAAAGGTATTGGTTCCCTGGTGGGCATGGTGGTACCAGTGACGTTCATCGTTGGTCCAGCCCTGCTCGGCCCAGCTTGTTGGCATTCCCTCCTGCGGCGGCGGCAGGCTGGCG
This sequence comes from Desulfogranum aggregans, assembly GCF_055398265.1. Classification (NCBI taxonomy): domain Bacteria; kingdom Pseudomonadati; phylum Thermodesulfobacteriota; class Desulfobulbia; order Desulfobulbales; family Desulfobulbaceae; genus Desulfogranum; species Desulfogranum aggregans. The sequence goes on from NZ_AP042447.1 coordinate 3,738,230, forward strand.
CAGCCGCCAACGATCACTACCATACACAACAGACTCGCCAATTGTGCTTTATTGAGCATTCATTTTCCTCCTGATGATGAGCAGCCCTCTTGTCGTATGCGTAAAGGAAGCCTCCAGCTCGGTGCAGACCAACTGTTACTGTGATGGTCTGTCGCCATGAAGGTGCTCTTTGTTGGTGTATTAGGGTATTGGCCTGTACTACTCCGTAGGGTTTGCAGGATTCGCGCCAGCAGCGGTGGTCGTCGCAAAGTGTCTGTGCGGTCTGGAGAGCGCCCAAGGGAGAGCAAGGAAGGGGAAAACAGGGATGAGGAAACTGGTGCATATGGAGCAGAAGTGGTGGTGGATATGCACCACACCACCAAAGCCGTACACCACCTGTTGCTGACGCCGAAAGGGAGGCCGTGGGTGTGGGCCTTACGGCCCTGTTGAAACCCGGACCAGAATCCCCTGCCGCTGCAGTTCTCCTCCTGCGGCGAACTCGGCCAGGGAAATGGTATGGACATCGTCCTGATCTTCGTTGTCAACGATGGCGTTCATCCAGTTCAGGGTGAGCGAAAGCTCGCGGATGGAGAGCGATGCTGCCGGCTGCATCATAATGGAAATGAAATGGTCCAATGATTTCTCTGGTTCACCGATATGGGCCTGTTTCTCGGCAATGGCCTTTTCCGTTGCCTGGAGTTGCTTGTCAACCTCAGTAATTTTTTTTCGGGTCGCATGGTCAGGCGGAGCAAGCTGGCTCAGGGCATGACTCTTGCCGCGCAGGATCCACTTCATGGAGTGAAGGTGGGTCCGACGCTCCCGCAGCTCGGTTAACTCCTCGCGCAGTTCCGCGATGGTTGTCATAACCGTTGTTGCGAGAATTTCCATTACTTTTTCTCTGAGCAGGGTCCGTGTGCTTTCCACGCTCTGGGAGGGCGCTACCAGGAGCAGGTCGTGAAAATCGACGGTCTGCATGGCCACATCACGCATCACCATCTGTCCGTGCTGTTGCTGGCCGAAGGTCGTCTTGATTTCGCGGGACATGGTCAGCAGGGCTACCATCTCCCTGGAGAGTTCTGACAGCCTGCTCTTTTCCGCCAGCAGACGTTGTTGCACTTCTGTAATCTGTTCAGGGGAGTGAAAGATCGCTCGCAGGAGCGGCTCGGAATGATACTGCTGAGGGGCGAGTTCCACCGGTCCGGGAATAGCGGCAACCAATTCATGGCTGTAGGCCATGGCATGTTCTATTGCCGGCAATGCTTTCGGCCTATAGCTGGATGCCAGACGAATACGGCTGTCAGCAATCTCGATGGCAGCTTCCAGGACCTGCAGCGTGTGTTTGTATTCGGGGGAGCGGGGCTGCAGGGCTTTGAATATTCTTCCCAACCAGGATCGCTGGTTGGTATCGCTGGAAGCGTCCATAGGATAATCTCTCCTGGGCAGGGGCAGTTTAAGTGGCAAGTCCCATTTTGTCCACCGCGATTTCCCGCATTTTGAACTTCTGGATCTTGCCGGTAACGGTCATTGGAAATTCCTCCACAAACCAGACGTGGCGAGGGATTTTGTAGTGGGCGATCTGATCGCGGCAGAAATCCCGGATTTCTTCCTCAGTCACGGTCATCCCAGCGTGGGGCTGGACCCAGGCCATGATCTCTTCGCCGAATACGTCGTCAGGGATACCGAACACCGCCACTGCAGCAACTTTGGGGTGGGTAAAGATGTAATCCTCAATTTCGCGGGGATAGATATTTTCTCCGCCGCGAATGATCATTTCTTTCAGCCGTCCGGTTATCTCCACATATCCTTCTTCGTCCATACTGCCGAGATCCCCTGAATGGAGCCATCCCGCAGGATCAATGGTCTTGGCCGTTGCCTCCCGGTCGCCATAGTACCCCTGCATGATGTGGTAGCCGCGAAAACAGAGTTCGCCGATGGTGTGAAGCGGCACCTGCTCACCGGTGACCGGGTCCACCACTTGCACTTCCTGGTGCGGGAGATTGCGGCCAACGGTATGCACGCGGCGATGGAGGGTATCATCGGGCTGGGTCAGGTGAGTGATGGGTGAGGCCTCGGTTTCCCCGTAACCGATGAGAATCTGCGGGCAGTGCATGTCCTGCATCACCTGCCGCATCAACCGGGGCGGACAGGGGGCGCCTGCCATGATGCCGGTCCGCAGGCTGGAGAGGTCAAACTCCGTAAAACGGGAGTGCTCCAGCTGGGCAATGAACATGGTCGGTACCCCGTGAACAGCGGTACAGTGTTCCTGGGCAATGGCCGTAAGGGTTTGCAGCGGATCAAAATGTTCGCAGGCAATAATAATGCAGGCGCCAACCGAGAGGCAGAGCAGGTTGGCCAGTACCATCCCGAAACAGTGGTAAAACGGGACCGGTACGCATAACCGGTCGTCTGCGGTGAAACGCATGGCCAAGGCGGAGAAGTAGGCGTTGTTGAGAATGTTGTGATGGGTCAGTACCACGGCCTTGGGAAAGCCTGTGGTTCCGGAGGTGTACTGGATATTGATCGGATCATGACATCCAAGGGTCTTACCGACAGCTGCAAGCCGGCTGGCGGCAACTCCGCGTCCTGCGGCGAGGATGTCCTGCCAGGGAAGCAGGCCTAGGTACGGAGAGCGGGTCTGTTTCGGTTTGGTAGGATCATAGAGGGCGATATGACGCATAAACGGAAACCTGGCACTGTGCAGGGTATCGCCCGCAGTCGCGCTTGCCAGCTCAGGAAACAGCTCAGTCACCATGGCCAGGTAGTCAGAATGGCGAAAGGCGGGAATCATGAAAAGCCCTTGCACCTCGGACCGCTGCAGGGCATACTCCAACTCCCTGAGACGATAGGCAGGATTGACGTTGACCAGGACAGCCCCGATTCTGGCCGTGGCCAGTTGAAGCAGCAGCCATTCGATATTATTGGTGGACCAGATGCCGATACGGTCCCCCTGACTGAACCCCAGGGCAATGAGCCCCTTGGCCAGTTCGTCTACCGCGACCGCCAGCTCGTCATAACGCAGACGGCGTTGCTGAGGGAGGGAGACAATCGCTTCATGGTCGGGATACTTTTTGGCGATGGCGCTAAAGTGTTCGGGGATGGTTGCCTCTAGCAGCGGCGACGAGCCATTGGTTCGGTAATAGCTCTTTGTCCTGGCCATGGCTTTCGCCCTCCTCAGCGTTCTACCGCATCCCAGTAGGCATCAATGCGTAGTTGGATATCTTGCAGGGTTGCTTCATCGCGATGCGGATGAAACAGGTGAGCATAGCGCCCCTGCAGCTTGAGGTATTCTTCCACCGGCAGTCGGGGAGAAGGAATTCGGGTGTGGACAACCGCTCCGTTCCTGTACTCTTTCAGCGGCCAGACACCGCTGGCTACCGCTTTTTTACCTATTTCCACCGAAAGGCTGGGGTCAAAATTCCACCCTGTGGGGCACGGTGCCAGGGCGAGCAGTAGTCGGGGACCTTCGAGTTCGGTGGCCCTGGCAATTTTACGGGCAAGATCCAAAGGCTCGGCAGCAACGATTGTGGCAGCGTAGGCTGGTCGGTTGGCAGTCCATATGGCGAACAGATCCTTTTTGAAGCCTGGATACCCCCTGGAGCCTTTGCTGGTGGCTGTTCGCACCCCGTGGGGAGTGGCGGCCGAATACTGGTGACCGGTATTGCCGTAGCCTTCATTATCATAACAGAGGTAGAGAAAATCCAGATCACGGTCAATGGCCCCTGAAGTGGCGGAAAGGCCCATGCCATAGGCCGAGCCGTCACCGGTGAGGACGATGACTTCAAGGTCATTCTCCTCGGTAATCGTGCCGTTGGCCTTGAGAATATCCAGGGCATCGCGCACCCCCTGAGCCCCGGCCGGTGCCGAGGCCATGGCGGTGTACAGCCAGGCCCCGCGAAAAGGGGTGAACGGGTAGACCGAGAGCAGCGTCATGCAGCCGGCTGCATTGACAAAAATCGTTTTTTCCCCGAGGATGTCGTATATTTCGTGGAGGGCGGCCAACCCGCCGCAGCCCGGGCACATGGGCGTGCCGGTCCCGAGTATGTGCTGCTGAGGCAGGTCGCGTTTACTGGTAAAATCGGTGGTTTTCATCCGTTTGCTCCCGGTTGTGCCGGTGGAAAACCGGCAATGGTCTGCAGTGCCCGCATTTCCCGCATCTCCTGTTTGGTATAGAGCAGCCGCGGCGGGGGTGGCGTACCGGTTTTTGCTGCCTCTGCAAGGACGTCGGCCATGCCATGAAATTCCTCTTCAGGAATGTCCCTGCCGCCGAGGCCGCCGATGAAGCTGGCGATGACGGGGGCATGGTTGAGGCCATACAGACCACTCTTGAGCTCGGTGGCAAGAATGCCCCCCTTGCCCATGGAGATGTTCTGGTCAACGACGGCCACGCCTTTTTTCCCCTCCAGGGCTCGACAAAGGGCGGCTTCCGGGTACGGTCGCAACATCCTTGGACGGACCAGTCCGATTTTCCATCCCCGCTCACGGAGGCTGTCCACCGCCTGTTTGGCCTTGGTTGCAAAGGAACCGATCATCAGGAACACGTACTCCGCATCTCCAGAACGGTACTCCTCCACTGGCGCGTAGTGTCTGCCGAAGGAGGTCACAAAATCATCGCAGGCGGCTTCATAGACCGATAAAGCCGCAACCGATGCCAGGTGTGCCTGGTAGCGAAAGTAGGAATAGGTGCCTCCGCCAAGCACGGCAACTCCCGCACTGACCGGCTCATGGGCACGAAAACGAAGGGCATTGCTGGTAAACGGCGGCAGAAAAAGGTCAGCCTCCTTCGAATCGGGCAGTTCCAGGGCCTCCCGGGTAAAGGAGAGATAAAATCCATCCAGATTAACGATCACCGGCAACCGAACCTGCGGGTCTTCCGCCACCCGGAAAGCGATCAACATATGATCCACCACCTCCTGGCAGGTGGAACAGTGAAACTGGATACAGCTGCTGTCGCGTGCAGCGAGGATATCGTTATGATCAGGCTCCAGGGTGATGGGGGCAGCCAAGCCCCGGGAGACATTGATCAGCACCAGCGGAGCGCGCCAGCCGGCTATGGTATAGAGCATTTCCATGCCGTGGAGCAGGCCCTGGCTGGAAGTGGCGGTACAGGTCCGCACTCCGGTCACAGCGGCCGCTCCAGCGGCTGTGAGCATGGAATGTTCGGAGTCCATGGTCACCATTCTGCACTCGAGCTGGCCGCTGTCTATCCACTGGGATAGCGTTTCGATGATTTCTGTCTGCGGAGTAATGGGGAAGGCCGGAAGGTAGGCGATTCGTGCCAGTCTGGCTCCCCATGCAGCCGCACCATTACCAGTGAGTAATTCGCGATTCTTCACCTTTTCTCCTCACCGGGTAACCGGGAGGCCTCCTTTTCGTCAATGACCTGGATGGCATGGGTCGGGCATTGGGTCATACAGACCAGGCACCCTTTGCAGTGCGTATAGTCAATCCGTGGATAGCCCGAATCGTCCAGGTGGATGGCACCCTCAGGACAGAAGGTGCTGCACAGCCACCAACAGCGGTTGCAGACCGAGTAGTCAATAACCGGTTTCTGGGTTCGCCATAAACCGGTGGCAAGGTGTTCACTGGTAGCGGCATTGAAAATGGCCGGGGCAGTCTGCGGCCCTTCCTCTGCCTCCACCGTAAGCCAATCCGGGGGCGACGGAGCGAGTGCGGCGGCTGGTGACTCCTGAATTGCCACGGCAGTGGCATCAGCGGCATCATAGGCGTTCAGTGCCGCTCTGATGCTCTCTTCGGCTGCATCCGAATCAAGGTCCTGCAGCTCCTGGTCAAGCGCCGCTGCCAGCTTTTCCCGGGAAAGGACTCCAACCAGGGCGGCTACGGTACCGACACAGCGCATGCCCCATAAAAAAGGAGATCCATGATTATTCCCGGTTCGCGGCAGGCAGAGGACCTGACCTGGAATCCGCAGACGCTCCTTCCATTTTCCGGCAGGCAGGTCGGTGACGATCACGACCAGGGTAGCGCTCCGGCAGCCGTTGAGGATAGCGGCGGCTGGCACTGGCATGAGGGTATCGTCCACCACCACGATGCAGTCTGGATGCTGAATGATCCCCCGTTCATGAATGGGCGCGCGTGAGGCCCTGACATAGGCAAAAATTGGAGCACCGCGTCGTTCTGCGCCATAACGGGGTGCATCCTGTACCTGATAGTTTTCCAGGAAAAAGGCTCTTCCCAGAATTCGGCTGGCGGTTTTGACTCCCTGACCGCCGCGCCCGTGAAAGCGAATGCGATACATGTCTCACCCTCCTTACCCATGCCCATCTGGCCAAGCCGTCGATCGTCGCTAAAAGATACGCCACCTTTTAAGGCTCATGGCCTTTTCCAGGCGTTCTCTCGCCAATTGAACAGCGGCATCGCGAGGCACCAGGTTCTTGGTGTCAGCCAGCTCCAGCACCGCTCCTGTATTTCTTCGGATTTTTTCTTCAATGGCTTCCATGGAAGCGGTCTGGCTGGCATTGTGATATTCCATTGCCGCGCAGATGACGCCGCCCGCATTGGCGATGAAGTCAGGGATGACCAGTACTCCCTGGTTGTGCAGGTAGTGCTCGGCTTCTTCGGTAAACGGGATATTGGCACCCTGCGCGACCAGTCGGGTGGAAAGCCGGTGCATGTTGTCCTTGCGGATGACATCCGGCCGGGCTGCCGGGACCCAAATGTCGCAGTCTATGTCGATCACGGCATCGACGTCTCCAGAGGTGCCGCGGGTGGCCTTGCTCACACTTTTTCCCGCCTGCTTCAGCTCGATGAGTTCATTGACATTCAGCCCTTGCGGATGATGAATCGAACCACTGGAATCCGAAGCACCGATGAGAACGGCTCCATGCTCGGTGAGAAAACGGGCTGCATGCTTGCCAACTGCGCCAAATCCCTGGATCACCAGCCGTGACCCCTGCAGGGGGAAATCAGCATAGCTTAACGCCACGTCAATGGCATGGTAGAGGCCCCAGCCGGTGGCACCGATGATGTCGAGTGGTATTCCGCCGATTTCACTGGGAAGGCCGACTGCCCGTCCGATTTCGTCTTTTACCCATGCCATGCATTCCTCATTGGTCCCCATGTCCGGCCCAAAGATATAGTCTGTTTCTCCGCGGAGAGCGTGGGCAAACCCTCTGATCAACTGCTCTTTGCGGGCAGGATCCATTTTCGGGTCACCGACCAGTATGGATTTTCCGCCCCCGTGGGCCAGACCGGCGGCCGCATTTTTCAGCGTCATGGCACGGGCCAGGCGGGCGCATTCCTCCATGCTCACATCGGCGGCCATGCGCAATCCACCGATCGAAGGACCGGCAGCGACATTGTCAACTACCAGGATTCCCTGCAGTCCAATGGATGGTTCCTGGATGCAGAGAATTTTTGCCGGACCCAGATCATCAATAAATGAATCTATTGTTACCTGCATTCCATTGCACCTCAGTTGAATAGGATTACTGCAGAAACAATAATCATTTTTTCGGTATTCGTCCGCTTGTCTGATCGCTCTTTTCAGTGCAGCAGACCATTTCTTGTGTTTTCATTGGCCTTGATGAACCAGGCCATACTGTTGAGAAAAGTGATGATTTATTCTGTTGTGTTCCATCGTTGGTGCAAGGTGGCTTTTATTTCAGCGTGCGGACGGCAAAAGGGGCAGGAGTTTTCTTTGTTTTCGTGCACTCCGCGTCATTTGACGATCCGGTGTCCGCAGCAATAAAATTCAAGCCTGCTGCCGTAAGGGTCCTGCAAACGCCTGTCCCAGCAGTGGTCCGCTTTTTTTCCTGCACACTTGAAAAAAACTTTATGGAGAGGGGCTTGTGTGGTTTATTGTCCTGACTACCCAGCGGCCATGATGGGCAGAAGTCATGCTGCAGTTGACGTCGTTTTTTACCACTTTGAGGCTCCATGGAAAAATCAGCAACCGTTGAAATCATCATAGTTGGCAACGAAATCCTGACTGGAGACATAATTGATACCAATACCAATTGGCTCTGCAAGCTGGTCCATGACCGAGGCGGAACCATCGGCCGGGTGACGATCCTGCCCGATGTTCTGGAAAACGTGGCACAAGCCGTTCAAGCGGCAGTGGATCGAAAAGTCGACATCCTCTTTACCTCCGGGGGCCTCGGCCCTACCTCGGATGACTTGACCCTGCAGGCCATAGCCATGGGTACTGACCGGGAACTGAAACTGGACCAGCGCGCCTTGCATATGGTCAAACAGCAGTATGATTATTTCTTTGAGCAGGGGATCATGGATCAGGGGGGATTGAATCCGGCACGGGAGAAAATGGCCTGGCTTCCCCAAGGGGGAGAACCGTTGTTTAACGCGGTTGGTACTGCTCCGGGAGTGTTTCTGCGGGTGGAGCAGACAGCAATAATCAGCATGCCCGGTGTTCCCTCAGAGCTGAAGGTGATTATCAACCAGTCGCTTAAAGAATTTCTCGATCAGACCTTTGGCGAGGGAGACGCGCTTTCCTGCAGTGTGGCCGTGGAGTGCAACGATGAATCAATGCTCGAACCGGTGCTGATTCGCATCGTTGAGGCCTATCCGGAGATCTACACCAAGTCTCTGGCAACTACCCTGGGAGAGCGACCGGAAATGGATATCATCATGACCATAACCGGTATCGGGGAAAAAGAATTGCTCCTGAAAAAAGCCTATCAGGAGTTATGCGATGGCTTGGTGCAACTGGGCTTTTCCATTCGCAAAAAAAACGCCTCCTGAGTCAGTTCGGCAGCCGTTTCCCGATATTCTTCGCTGCCTCTGCGATAACCGTCTGCAAGGTGACCACCTCTTCTGAGACCTTCTCTTCAGACCAGTTGAGTTCCTGCAGCGCTTCCCAGGCAATCTCTCCTTTCTGTCCGTCCCACACCTGAAAAAAGAGACGAAGTGTGGCCTTGCGCGTTTCGATCATGCGCAGGCCAAAAACACCCAGCCGATTGCTCGCCCCCTGGTGAAAGCCGGCAAGCTTGAGCTGGGCCAGGTAGCGGGTACCGGTCGACTCTGCAATCCTCTTCAGAATATCAGGCCTGAACACCCCGGTGTCCCTGTAATCTCTGTACATATCCTCGTATTCGACCGCAAGTCCCGCCCGGTTAATGGCACTCAAGGTTTCCGGAAGGGAGATGAATTTCAGGTCACTGCGCTCCTCCTTGAGCGTGTTGTAGAAAACAAAGGCTACAGCCTGTTTTTCCTGTTCCTGACCAGTGACGGTGGATGGTGTCATAAACGCCAAGCCTTCATGCTTGAGTAAACTGGCTGAGAGGCTTAACTGGTTATGTTCGATTTTGGAGTACACCTGTGGAGCGCACCCGGCAAGGAAGAGGAGTGCCGGGATGAGGAGCAGGGTGAATCCACGCAACAACAGTGTATCGAGGAAATATTTATTCTCGCTCAACCTAAGGGCTGTCACAGGCTGTAGGAATCTTGACATAATTCCTCCTCGGAAAAAGTCGTCGCAAGACGACAATGACCACCGTGCAATCGGTAAAAGCCGCCGCATGCTGTTTGCCTTGTATATAAACCTATTGGAACGAACAGGGTGATGTCAAGCAGATTGTGCTTTTTTTGTATTTATTTCTGCCGGTTATATTGTCCTCTCTCCCTGTGTGCAGCCGTGGCGAGCGTACCTGTTCGGCGGGTCAGCAGGGCAAGGGCGTGACAGCGCCAGAGGCCTGTTGAGCGCTGCTCTGCATCTGCGTCAATTGCTGGCCCCCGTCTGTCGGTGAAGGGGTGGGTTCCGCGGTCTCTTCCCCTTGGCCAACAGCGCCGAGTTGCTCGGTGCTGTTGCGCAGGAGGTCGGCCAATGCCCGGGAGACGCTTTCTGAGGAGGCATGGGCCTGTCGACACAACTCAAGCATATTGGCGGTTGCCGCGTTGACATCCTTGATCTTGTCGTTTACCTGGCGAGTATTGCCGGATGCCTGCACGCTTAAGTTGGCGATGTCGGTGATGTGCTGCTGCTGTGCAGCAGCAGTAGTGCCTATGGCATCCGTTATCTGGCGCAACTCATCGGCATTGTTTTCCAGGGTGGTAAAGAAGGTGATGAATGTCTGGCTGTACCCATCAATGGTGCGCACCTTCTCCATGATTTCCGAGGCGGCCTTTGCTGTCTCCAGGGACAAAAGCTTGACCTCCTGGGCAACCACCGCAAACCCTTTACCGCGATCTCCTGCCTTGACTGCTTCTATTGTTGCATTGAGGGCAAGAATCTTGGTTTGGTCTGTAATTTTGTAGACCGTGCTGATAATTGTATCTATTGCTGAAACGGCTTTGCCCAAATCTTCCAGTTGCTGGGTGGCCGTTTCGATTCCCTGGACGATTCGGTCCATGGCAGCATCCTGTTTTTCCATCTGATCATTGATGCTGCGGGTTGTCTCACTGAGCAGCCCTGCCACCTTGGCTACCTCTCCGGTGTGCGTGGCCGTCGAATCAGCAAAGGTGGACGCATTACCTGTTTCCTGCTCCGTGATCAGGGCAAGTTTCTCCAGGGTGAGTGAGGTTTCGGTCAAGTTCCTGGCTCGTGTATCCAGGCTGTTGATATGGTCAGTGGTGGAGTGGATCAACCGGTTGATGATCTGCTGCTCCTTCTTTTGGCGAACACCTCGGCGCTCCAGGTCTTTGAGGGTTTTGCCAAAGGCATCAATGGCCGTGCTGAGCACACCGATCTGGTCCCGTCGCCCGAGCATGGGTATCTCAGGATATTCGCCTCTACCGAGTGCCGAAATAGCCGTGGTCAGCTGACCCAGTGGACGTTCGACGATGATGCGGGTAAGGAAAAAAAGGGCGATCATGTTGCCGATGATCACCATGGCAGCAATAGAGAGGTTTAACCGCTGCTGATGCTTTTTTTGCTCTTCCATTTGCCGGGTCATGGTGTTGAGCTGGTCAACATGGTCAAGTATTTCGGTTCGAGTCTGTTCAGCCTCTATCCCCTTGTCGGCAACCAGCTGCTTGAGTTGGGCTACACTTTTTACCAGGTTGGCCTGGTCATCCTGGTTGGCGTAGGCGTCGCGGATGAGTTGTTCGAGGGTTTCTTTTTCCTCGGCCGGATCAGGGCTCTGGAGGTGCTGCTGTTGCACATTGGCGAGAAACTGGCCTTGCTCATCAAACAGACCGGCTGTGAGAAGAAGGCGGCCTTCATGCACCGTGATGACCAACTTGCCTTTGGCGATATCTCGTTTTTGGGTACGGGTGAATTGGGGGCCGTAGCTCTTTCTTCCCTCCAGTATCCATTGATCGAGGACCTGGTGCTCAGCGGTAATGGTTGCAAGCAGGGCCGCAGTGGGGTCGGAGTGAAAAAGTTCGGGAAGCCTCCGGAATTCTTCCTGCATATCGATGATCGTTGTCCGGAGGTTATCACCTAGCTGTTCTCGAACAGTGAGCAGTTCACCAACCATTTGGTCTGCCTTGGCGGCGGCAAGGTGATTGCTGGAAAGGAGCAATCCCATAAAACAGTTAGAGATCAGTGCAACGCCGAAAAGGAGCTTTACCCCGAGGGGCAGAGAGAGACGGGAGCGAAAAGAGTGCATGGATCTATATCCTTGGAAAGGAACTCGTCGACGAGAGATTGACACGCTCGCCATTGATCGGGGGTGAGGAAAGTCGATGAATATAGAGTGAACTGCCATCCATTTTTTTAGCCATTTTTTTGGCCACGGCCGCTTCCTTTGACAGGTCGAAATGACAGTGGGTGGGGGAGGTGGTGACCAGTACCGCTCCGACAGAGAGGGTCATCCGGTCATACTCCCTGTAGTTGCCATGACGGTCTTTGGTGCGAATGCTGCAGCCGATATTGCCGTTGTAAAATCCAGAAATACTTTGGTCAAACTGGCTGATGATCCGATTAACCATGGTTTTCCAGTCGGTATGTTCGAAAATGGCGACAAAATCATCCCCGCCAATGTGACCGATGAAATTTCCCTGGTCATCGATGTTGGCCACCAGCAGTTCGGAAAGGAAACGGATGACCTGATCGCCTCGGCTGAAGCCGAAAACATCGTTGAACGGTTTGAAATTATCCAGGTCAAAATAGCAGATGACAAACGATATATTCCGGCGAAAGAGTTTTTGCAGTTGCTGCTGGATAGGTACATTTCCCGGCAGCAGGGTAAGGGGATTGGCGTGGCGGGCACGATTTACTTGCAATTGGGTTATTTCATGGAGGAGGTCAATCAGGCGTCCGGTTCCGGCCAATTGACAGTTGTCGAGAATGATGAATTCTTCGCGATGCAGGTCCAGTCCGGTAGTAAGCCGGTAGCTCACATCCTCCAGGGGCAGGTGTTTTTCCACCTGCAATACCTGGCGATTGACAAACCGCAGAATCGGCTGCTTGCCGTAGAGCTCCTTGCCGTACAGGCTGGCGTACATGTTCATGAACTCTTTCCGCAGGACCATGCCAAGCACTTCGGTTTCCTGGAGAATGACCACCGACTCCATCTCCGGCATGGAGGTGAACAGTTCGCCGGTATGCCTGACCGTGGCGCACGCCTGGATGGACACCGCCGGCCGTTTGATGTGTTCAGCGGTCAACAGTTCGAATGACTCGCCGGTTCGGGGTTCTTTCCTGAACAATTTGTGCGAGAGGCTCGTAGGCGGGATGCTTACCGGCCGGCAGAAATAGTAGCCTTGTACCATTTCAATGCCGAGTTTTCGTAAGGTGGCATACTCCTTTTCCGTTTCCACCCCTTCCGTGATGACCCTTGACCCTAAAGCCGTGGCCGTATTGAGGATGGCATTGACGAACTGCTGCTTGGTCCGGTCTTCATCGATGCCTTGGATGAAGTGACGATCGATCTTGACAATATCCGGTCGTATTTCCGACCAGAGCTTCAAACCCGAATAGCCTGCGCCCAGGTCGTCGAGGGCCACCCGAAATCCCATTTCCCGGTAATGGCGCATGGCCTGCTGCATCAGTTCAATGTCCTCAACCGGATGGGTTTCGGTCAACTCAATGATGATGTTTCCCGGGTCTATGCCCGCCTGCTCGATTATCTGCAGAGTCTGGCCCTCTCTGAACTGTTCATGGAGCATTGTCACCGGATCCACATTGATAAACAGGCGGCCGGGAAGATTGAGCTGGGCATACCTGTGAATGACCTGTTGGCGGCAGAGAATATCCAGTTCTGCCAGCCGGTTGAGGCGGGCGGCAGCTTCAAACAGGCGGGTGGGAGAGTGCAGTACCGTGTTGACCGGTCCGCGAATCAGTCCTTCGTATCCGTATATCTGCTGGGTTTGGAGGTGCACTATCGGTTGAAAGTGCACCGATAGATGGTGTTCGTGAAGAATAGTCTCCAGTAACGATTCTACGCTGGTTTTCATTGGTGTTGACAATGCTGTTGGTGTAGACACTTTGTGGTACGCCTTTATTGTTGAAGCACTTGTCAGTGCTGTAGTTTTTTGGCAGCTGTGACTGAACGGCTACCGCTACCCTCTTGTAGAGATTCAATGTTAGGCTTGTGTAAGGAAACAGTTACAGGACGATCACCGCCTGGGCGTGCACGGAGTGCTCAGAGAAAGCGGGGGAGATGTAGGTTCTCTCCCCTGCTCGGGAGGCGAAGGGAGAGAACGTCGGGGAGGGTTCAGAAGGCAAAAGCCCTGTCACCATCGCGTGAACCAAGCCATCGTTCACGAAAAGAAAGCGGCAGGTAGCGCTGTTTGCGATGATGTTCTTTGGGAAGCCGTTGGATATCCATATGAGTGACCTGCCCGTCTCCCAGCGGCAGCATCTCGTTGGCAGTCATGTGCACCGAGGCCAGAGGGGCGTCTTTGCGGGTAAGGATGAAAATATGGGGCTTGCGCATGTCATTGCTGCCTGTCCGCCACAGGGCGAGCTGCCTGCTGTCGAGCATCTTTTTTGTATCCTTGCCGTCTATCACGCCGGGCGCATTGGTATAGAGCAGGAGGGCACTGAATTGGCCGCTGAAAATCGCCTTTTCAAGCAGGTGTTCGAGCTGTTTTCCTTTGTTTTGTTTTTCCAGCCACAGGTTGACAACCAGGATGGAGTTGCTGTTATGTCTGATCAGACCAAACTGTGCCTGTCGCGGCTCCCCGGGGATGTCTTTGAGCGAAAGGCTGCCGCTGTTAAGCATCCATGCCTGTTTACCGGTGAGGATCGAAAGCCCTGTCTGTTGCGGGTGGCCGCTCTTTGCGTCGGACCGGTTATGGGTGACAATGGAGTGCATGTAATTCATACCCAGCATGCGGGAAAGGTCACGGATCTTTGTATGGGAATCGGTTCCAGAAGGGATGGTCTCCTGACAGCAAAGGATATCGAAAGGAACGGTTTCCATCGCCGGCCTTAGCTGCCGGTGGATGTCATCGGCTTTGGTTTCGAAGTCCAGGTTGATGGTCGCGAATCGAATCATGAGAAGTATCTCCTGTTATGGGGACAGCCATCAGGCTGCCGGTCGAATGCAATGTTCATTGAGCAGGTGCATGTACTGCTGTTCTTCGGCCAGGGCCGGGGTGGGGTGCAGAGAGTGTAAAAAAATATTTTCCAGAACACTCCCCTTCCAGCTTGGATGTGGTGCAATATCAAGGATTGCCGCCATGGTCGGGGCGACATGAAGAAAAGAGGCCTCTGCCTCGATAACCAGGTGGTGACATATTCCCTGGCCGCTGATTATCCACGGCAGGAAAATGGGTGAGCGATGTCCGGTGGACTGTGTCCATGAACCACCGTAGCCGGCAGTAACCATAATCGTATAATCGTTATGCAGGCCAACCAGACGAAGTTGTTCCAGAAGGAGCCCTATGGCCTGGTCTGCCTGCTCGATACTCTCGAGGTAAGGTTCCGAGAGGTAACCGAAGTGCGTACCTGTAATATCAACCCCCTGAAGACAGAGACAGCACAGGTCTGGCTGATGGGCCTGGATGTAGGTGCCCGCCAGGGCAGCTACCTTGCTGTCATTATTCTGTATGCCCTGGGAATTGATATACATGCTTGCGTGGAGTTCTCCGTAGGGTACCAGGTGCTGGAGGTGTTCCCGACTATGGAACAGGGCGGAAGAAAGGTGATGGTACCGCAGCAGAGAGAAGAGGGAGGTAGCGTGGCGGGAGTCGATCAGTCCCTGGTTGTTGTTGACCACCCCATGCTCCTCAGGGCCTATGGAGGAGAAAAGTGTCGCCAGGCCGGGCAGGGGGAGGTTGGGCCCCTGGTGGTAGAGGTGATTCATGGTGGTCCCGGACAGCATCAGTTGCCTGAGGCTGCAGACATGGGCGCACTCCAAGGCCTCCGGGAGTAACCCGTCGATTACAATACACAGCATTTTTGTCATATGCTCCTCCATACGCAGGGACAATAGAGTGAGCCGACCTGTGACCGGTCCACCGGTGTGTACCGACATGCACTGTACTGTCGGCTTTCCATTGCACTGGTCAAGATGTAAACGGCACGTGTTATGAAGGGGTTACGCTGCTGTTATAATTGCGTCATTGCGCGCCGGGGAGAGGGGGCAGGGATGGGTGACCTTTTCCTAATCAATTTGTAACTGATCATTAAAGGGGGCGTGGCATAATGCAGTCAATGGATCGGAATGCCCTGGCGATGGGTGCCTGCTGCTGACCGCTCTGTACACATCAGGAATTTTTCATGCGCTATGCCATAACTTTTTCCCCAGCCATAGCCTCGACCCTTTGGCCGATCGGCTGCCGCTGGCTCGGACTCGATCCCATTGTCGGTAAGAGTCTCCCTCAACAGCACGTGTCAGCAGTGGATGCTCCCCGACTGTGGGAGTTGACCAGTTCTGCGCGCCGTTTCGGTATGCAGGCGGTGATAAAATATCCCTTTCGTCTGGGGGCCACTATCTCCATTGAACGACTAGTGGACTCGGTTGAGCAGCTCACTGCCAGGCTACGGCCGGTTGTTCTTCCGGGACTTGTCCTCCGGTGCAGCCATGGGCGTTTTCGCCTTGAGTCTGTGGTCGAGCCCACCGAACTCAGCGGCATCGCAGCCGCTGTCATTCAGACACTGCAGCCGCTGAGTGCCCCGCTGAACCCAAGTGAGTATGCCCGGCTGAAAGCAGGAATCCTGACCACCAGAGAAAGAGAAAACCTCCATGCCTGGGGGTATCCCTATGTGTTTGAGCAGTACCGTTTTCAGATTCGTCTGACATCTTATATCACAGAGAGTAGAGAAAAGGAGGTGATCTATTCTGCGCTTTCCAGCTGTTTTTCATCAGTTTGTGCTGAACCTCTTATGATCGACGCGATGTGCCTTTTTGTAGAAACCGGGCCAGGAACGCCTTTGCGTTTTCTGCACCGTTTTGTTTTTGCCAAGCGTTTTTCAGGAGAAGAGGAACACTGTCACCATGCATCTATCACAGCCGAAAACCTTTATTCTCGACACCAATGTCATTCTTCATGACTCTTCCTGCATTCACCATTTTGACGAACATGATGTGGTCATACCGATTACGGTTCTCGAGGAACTTGACCAGTTTAAAAAGGGCAGCCAGAGCCTGAATTTTCACGCCAGGGAATTTGTACGGATACTTGATGGCCTGAGTGCCAATAAACTGTTCAACGGTGGTGTACCCATCGGAGCAGGGAAGGGACGAGTCAGTGTGAAGCTTGAATATCCGCTACACCCTGATTTGCACGACCATTTTCCTGCAGGTGGAAAACCGGACCATCGGATTTTGAATATCAGCTACCACCTTTCCCGGCAGGATGAGAACCGACGGTATATTTTGGTGACCAAAGATATCAACCTGCGGATGAAAGCCAAGGCGGTGGGCCTCATGGCAGATGATTATACCACCGATCATGTCAATGACTGTAAGTCTACCTATTCCGGCAACCGCTGCATAGAGGTGGAAACCGGTGAGCTGATTGAAAACCTCTATAGGGAGGAAGAGGGCTGTGCCGCCGATCAATTACTGCTGCAGGAGCGGCTCCTGGCCAATGAGTATCTGATTCTGCGCAACGGGAAACAATCGGCCTTGGCCTGTTTTAAAGAAAGGCCCGGGACGATTGCCGCTGTCCACAAACGAACCGTTTACGGCATTGTTCCCCGTAATGCGGAGCAGAGTTTTGCTGTTCATGCGTTGACCCATCCGGATATTTCCCTGGTAACGGTGTCGGGAAAAGCCGGTACCGGCAAGACGCTGCTTGCACTTGCGGCAGCACTGGAGCAGCGCAGCGAGTATCGGCAAATTATGCTCGCCCGCCCGGTGGTTCCCCTATCCAACAAAGACATCGGGTACCTGCCCGGTGATATCCAGTCAAAGCTTGGTCCCTACATGCAGCCATTGTATGACAATCTGGCGGTAATCAGAGCCCAGTTTCCAGAGCAGTCGGAAGCCGCTCAGCGGCTGGACCGGATGCTGGAGGAAAAGAAGCTGATTATCGAGCCTCTGGCCTATATTCGGGGGCGAAGCCTGGTCAGGATGTACATGATCATCGATGAAGCACAGAACCTTACCCCCCATGAGGTCAAAACCATTATCACCCGCGCCGGCGAACACACCAAAGTGGTATTCACCGGCGATATCCACCAGATAGATCATCCCTATCTGAACACCCAGTCCAACGGTCTCAGCTACCTGATTGAGAAAATGCAGGGGCAATCACTGTACGCGCATATTACCCTGGCCAAAGGGGAGCGTTCTCCCCTCTCCATGCTTGCCAGCGAGCTTTTGTGATGCAGGTTTTTTCCCGGGGCATCGCCGCCCTCTGCCTGGTCTGGATGTTCGTGTCGCCTCCTGTTTTCGGCTCTGCAGCCATGGAACAGTTGATGCTTTACCGGCAGCAGACCGGAGAGGAACAGGTGGACTATCTCTGGCGCCTGCGGGAGCAGGGGGAACTGGTGACTATCCGTTCCAGCCGCCCGGAAAAATCTTTTACCACCGTTTGCTCCCCGGATGGTGCCACCTTTTCCTGGAGAGTGGAAATGGAGGGGGGCGATCAGGTGGTGGCGCGCAGAGAGGGAGACAAACTTGTCCTCCAAGGGGAAGTGGACGGGGAGCGACTCCATACGACCGTCACCCTGGATGAACGTCCCTGGATGCAGCCGCTCTCCTTCGGCCTCAGACCGCTGGTCACGGGTGAAAAGCGGGCACTCCATTTCTGGATGGTGCGACCGGACAACTACACCGTTGTCAGGCTGACCGCGAAAAGAAAAAGCTGCGGTCCCCAGCAGGGGGGGAGCGAAGAGGGGGCGGTGTGCGAGGTAGAGGTCACAAAAAGCGGAGTACTGGCCCCCTTCTGGCACGCATCCTACTGGTTCCGGCAAAAGGATGGGGTGTTTGTCAGGTACCAGGCCACTCACGGGTTGCCCGGCACCCCTGTCACCCGCATCGAATTGATCGAAGAAGGGCAGCAGAAGGCTGGAGAAACACTGTTTCCTGCTGATTGATCAGTGCATCACTGCCAGATTATTGATGAATTGTTCGGTGCAGACGTCCCAGGAATACTCCCTGGCTGAGCGCAGGCAATGCATTGGCTGTATCTGTAAGGATTTCATCGCCGCCTCTCGAAGATCGTTGCTTACATAGCCGTTAACTCCGTTGTTGATCAGGAATTTCGGTCCGGTTACCGGAAAGGCAGCCACCGGAACACCGCATGCAATGGCTTCGAGGAGTACGACTCCAAAGGTGTCGGTAAGGCTTGGGAAGACAAAAACATCGGCAGCAGCGACATGGCGGGCCAGTTCTTCGCCTTTTTTCATGCCGGTGAAATGGACATCAGGATACTTTTCTCGGTAGGTTTCCAGTGCCGGGCCGGCGCCAATAACATATTTTGATCCAGGCAGATCCAGGTCGAGAAAAGCAGGCAGGTTTTTTTCCACTGCAACCCTTCCCACATACATGAATAGAGGTCTTTTTCCCGGGAGAAAATCTTTGGGGCGGGGTTTGAACAGGGTTGTGTCTACCCCTCGTGACCAGGGGACAAGGTTGGTAAAGGAGCGTTCGGCCAATTCGTCGATGAGCGTGGGGGCGACCATCGTGCGTTTGGCTGCACCATGGAACCTCTTCACCACCCAGTAGCTGGTTGACAGAGGCACAGGCAGCCGCATCTTGATGTATTCAGGAAACCTGGTGTGGTAGGAAGTGGTGAAATCCATGCCCTCTTCCTTGCAGGCGCGCCGGGTTGCCCAGCCGATAGACCCTTCGGTAACGATGTGGACAGCGTTGGGCTGATGTCGACGCAGGAGCGTTCGTACTCCTCCGGTGGTGACCAGGGAGAGACGAATCTCAGGATAGGTTGGACAGGGAATGGTCGGGTAATGTTCAGGAGAAATTACCTCGACCTGGTGGCCCCACTGCCTGAGCGTGTGCATGGTTTTGCTCAGCGTGGTGACAACACCGTTAACTTGAGGATGCCAGGCATCGGTCGCGATACATATTTTCATATTCTTCCGTCGCTGTCATGGTTTGAGCGTGTCCATTCTGGACCCATTCGATTACTCCCAGACGACCCTGATGGTTTTCTGCGATGGCTGTGCAGCTTTCTACCCAGTCGCCCGAGTTGGTATAGAGGACATTACCCATTTCGCGGATTCCGGCTCGATGGATATGGCCGCAGATCAGGCCGTCCACCTCGTTTTCCAGGACTTCTTTGGTGACGACATCTTCAAATTTGCCCATATAGTTGACCACAATTTTCACCTGGTGCTTCATCCATGCGGAAATGGAATGATAATCCTTCCCCACGGCCTTGCGGCCGAGATTGAGCCAACGATTGAGCACCAGCAGCATAGCATAGGCGGAACTGCCTATGCTTGCCAGCCAGGGGTTGTTTTGAATGACAGGGTCAAATTTATCACCGTGAATGACCAGGTATCGTCCGCCGTTCACGGTAGTGTGGATGACCTGGTTTTCAATATGGATGTTGTTGATGGTGTTGCCGCTGAACTGTCGCAGCACGTGGTCATGGTTGCCGGGAACGTAGAAAACCTTGGTTCCGTTGGCGGCCTTGTCGAAAACAGCCTGGACAATACGGCTGTTGATGGCTGGCCAGTACCATTTTTTCTGGGCCTGGAGCAGGTCGAGGATATCGCCTACCAGGTAAAGATACTCCGATTCCGTCTTGAGGAGGAAGTCGAGGAGGTGTTGACTTTGCAGGTTTTTGGTCCCAAGGTGTACATCCGATATCCAGATGGATCGGAAATGAAGCTGCGACATACATCCCTCCTTGGTTGGTGGACAACCGTTTGCGGAGCGTTAGATAATATTCGTCACTACCGCCGGACAGGACGCTTAGCCACCGGGGATCTGGCGAGTGACGGAGAGTATTGATCAACTGATGGGATGGTACCTGCCAGATATTTGCGTGGCATAACGGCTTGGTTTTTTTTCTATTGTTTTCTGGTAACCGAGGCGTAACAAAATTTTAACATTTTCTTTTTTTGCGTAAGGATGCTTGAGGGGTGGCCGCGAACACCTGTTGGGTGAGCGGTTACAGGCGATCTTCAACTATATGGAGCTGAAGCGTGGCAGTGGTTACCGTGCTGCGGCCGAAATGCAGCAGCAGCACTACCCACAGCACCTGGAGGGAAATCATGGGCAACGGCTGAAAAAGGAGCGTGAGTCCATCGGCGATAAGGGGCGTGGACACACCCGCGGTGGGGAGAAGGAGGGCGGCGAGCAGGCCCAGTGGGAGCGCGGCCAGACTCATCTTCTGGTAGGCGGAAAAGGCCGAAAAGCCTCGAAAATCAGCGCGCAGGGTTTCCGAGTAACAGCGCCAGAGCTGGGAGACGAAAAGGGAGAGAAGAAAGGCGGTGGTAAAGTGGCTCTGCAGGAAACAGTAGGCTGCAACCAGCGTCGTCGCTGTATACACGCCACTGGTGATGGCTTGTACCGGGATCAGTTTTTCACCGGCCAGGTCGCCCTCGTAGACCGCTTTATGGGTCGCACTGGTGAAAACAACAGCTACAGGAGCGTAGAGCTTTCTGGTCAATGGGGAACAGGCCTTCAGCGGTTTGCCGTAACAGCATCCAAAGCTAATGCATGCCAGCCGGCCAAGCCCTTCTCCGAGCACATAACCTATACTCACGGCAGCGAGCACGACCATGACATGCATCTGCGGCAGCTGTCTCCAGGCAAGCACCGCATTGACCAGGAAAATGAGCACAGGGGTGGCGATGAGGCCGCAGAAAAAAGCGCCGCCGATGGTGAAAGTGTGCTGTTTTTTTTCCACCAGCCTGGCCATGCCCCTGGCAGCCGGGACACAGATAGCCAACAGGAGGATAACCACGGCCAGAATAGCGCCCAGGGGCTCGCCGGCTGCCTGCAGCAGGATGAGGGCGTACAGGATGGAGACCACCGTCGAGGTGGCGATCAGTAAACCATAGGCTGTAAGATTAGTGCCCTGCCAGTTGGCGTCTGACCTTTTGTATACCGGTATGACGGCTGCAAACTGCCAGCGTTCTCCTGGCAGGTAGCGTACTCCGGCAATAAGAAGGGCGGTAAAGAGTATGGCTGAAGTCATGAGAAAGAGGGCGTTCATTGGTATCCTCCCAAAGTGTGGTGCGGTTGGTGTTCAGCTGGCCGTGCGGGGAACCGGAGTTTCGGCCCGGGCGATGGTGGAGCGAAGCTTGATGTCTGTCTCGACCATAGGGTGTTCCCTGGAGGGGGAAAAGCGGCTGTATACATCCGCCCTTCGTGCATTTTTCTGCAAGTCGTCACTAAAGGTGATGCTATCGCGGGCAAACAACAGGATATCTGTGGAACTCCCAGGACGGTACAGGCTTTTGGGAGACCCTTTGGTGACCAGCATCCCTCGGGTAACCGGACGGGGATCGTCATAGCGGCTGCTGCTGTAGCACTGGACGATATCGCCAATCATCAGGGCGACCACTTCTACCATGCCCACCATTCCTATGTTGGCGCCACCATCCACATCGGTATCGATGATGGTAACTATTCGTCTGTTTTTTGCGTGAATCGATGCGGTGGCAATAATCGCGTTGGGGTTGCACGAATGATAGCTGCCGCCGATTTCGTAAATGTCAGCCACCCGTCCGGTTACCGGGAAGTGGTTGTAGTGGTATTTGTCAGGAGTAAGACGCAGGATGGCAAAATCTCCGTCGTGAAAGAACGGGTACCAGCGCGTATGGGCACCAAGGAGTTCTTTGGCAGAGAAAAATTTTTCCTTGATATAGAGATCCGGGGTCTCCAGGAGAGAGCCGAGGAGAATTTTTGCATCGGCCGGTGAAACGATTGCTGTGGGCGATGGGTCCATGGGGCGATATTGCCAGTACTTGATCTGTCGCTCAAATACCTTACGCGGAGAGGTAAAATGCCCGGGCGGTTCCACGCATTCCTCCCAATTGGCCTGCATCTTCCTCAGCAATTGCATCCCGGACCGGGTTCTGTGCTCGGCAAGCAGGTCAAAGTGGAGGTAACCGAGCAGGCTGGACATCCGTCGCGAGGTCAGGGCGTTGAACATGCTGGGAGAATGCTCCCGCAGGGTATTATAGAGAAAGGCGATTGAACGGTCGCCGATGAGTTTTTCAGTGTGGATCTCGTTGGATTCCCGAGCAATGTATTGATGCATTTCCATTATGATCGTGTGTAGTGGAGCAACCAGGCTAGCCGGTGGCAGTTTCCGTGTGCGCAACCAGCAGAAAGAGCAGGAGCAGGCGATGAATGGTTGTTATCGATGCGCGGCCCTGCAGGAATTTTCTGCCTTCACGGGCGATATATTCGGTTGGCGGGGTATTGCCGGTCAGACAGGCGATCAGGTGGTTGCTCTCCCGGTTGTTGCAGTTGGCAAGTTGACGGCTGTACGCTGTAAACGATGCCAACCCCTCGTGCAGGTGAGCGGCGCAGAGCTCGGTCCGGTAGTAGGACTCCGCCAGCCGGTTAAACTCTTCTGCCTGCATTTTCAGGGCTGGGCCCTGTCGCCCTGAACTGACCAGGATGTTGCGGGACAGTTTTGCATAGGCCGAGGGCTGCCTGCCGCTGATAACCGCTTCCAATGCATGCAGGGTTTCGGTGAACCCGGTCTGATTGGTAATGCCAGTGGATTGGTGGTGGAGAAAGGCCAGGCATGCTTCCTGGTAGGCCTTGAGTTCTATGCGGATAAATCCCTTGTAGCGGCGGCTGGTACGTTGGTTTTTCACCCGGGCCAGAATGCGGCGCAAGAATCGGTTATCGGTGTCTGCCCGCACGTAAAAGGTGGGGATGCCGATAGCGGTGTTGAAAAATATTTGGCGGCGTTCACTTTCCACAAACGGCGTGTCAGGGATGTCGTGATGGCTGATGTCTCCCGCTATCACCCACTGCCAGGCAAGGGCGGTAATAATGGTCTGCAGGTTGGCCGCACCTGCCAGTTGGTGCTGAAAGTCTGGAAAGAGGGAGTAGTGTCTCCCCTCCAGCCCAGTAAAACCATAGGATAACTGGTCACGAAGTCGCAGGGGCAGGTACATGGGCATCTGTGGATTGAAGACCCCCAGCTCAAACAGGTCTTTTTTCAGCAGATCCTGGTTGTGCATTCGTCCGTTAAGGGCCGGGCTGGACTCCTGGCTGCGCAGAGCCACCAGGTAATCGATGAGCCGGTTGTCGATCACCATATCGCCGTGAAGGCGTAATCCCTCGCCCAGGAGGCGGTCGATCCATTCCGGTCCCATGGGAGTGAACGCATGGCCGCAACGCTGCAATTGTGCTTTTTTTTTCCAACGCCGCCAGATCATCAGCAGGTGGGTCGGCTCGAGCTGGTGCGGGAGGAACCCCATTACCTTTTCCGGATGAAAATCGCTGAAGCCGATGCGGTAAGGAGCAGCCGTATAGGTCCCGACAAAGAGGGGAAGAAAATGTTCAGTGATTTTGATGACCAGGTCCCCAAAGTACTTTTCCATGGCCGTTGCCCCGTTTTCCCGAAAGCTCGTGCTCAGGCATCTGCTGCCCAGGGTAATGTGGGTGCCGTTGTTGGCCAGAGAGGTGGTGGAGGTGTTGGGGAGGACAATCAGGTTGTTGGCTATGATTCCTGCCTCCTTAAGGATGGCAAGAGTATTGAGTTGACTGCGGCAGAGGGTACGGTGGCACAGCCCCATGTAGGCTTTTTTCTCCTCACCCCGCGCCCATCCGGAAAGGCAGGGATTGAGCAGGAGATCGCAGTACAGCTGGTCCGAGATCAGGGCATTGAGGTGTTTCTGTCTGAGTGGTGGGGTCGGAGCAAAGTAGAGGTGCAGCCGCTGACCGTTGCGATCAAGGTGAAACGTTTTCTCGGCAAAGCCCAGCAGGAGGTGGGCGAAAAAGAAGCGCCGGCTGCATTCGTCAGCCAGCTCTCCGCCGGGCAGGGTCTTGGCTGTACCATTTGCCAGGGTAAAGGAGGTGATTTCCGGAGAAATATTATCACTGATCAAATGGCGGGATATTCTCTGCGCGGTGGAGTGCAGCCACGATGCATCCCAGCCCGGTTGATGTACAGCCTCGATCAGCGAGAGTTTGAGCAGGTAACTCAGCGGCAGCCGCAGCCATGGTTCGCCCTGTCTGGTAAAGCTGAAGGTTTCGGCGTCACCGCGTCGTGTGGGGGTGCCAGTCTCTTTGTCGGCCGTAAGGTCATGCTCCAGAACCGCTGCCGTCCGCCCGCTGAGCAGGTGGCAGGGAAAGCGGACCCATGAATTTTCCCAAATGTTTTGTTGATTTTCTTCTATAAAGGTATTGAGTGCTTCAACTCGTCGCAGCGGTAGGTCCCCGCGACCAGCGCTGAGCATCAGGTTGGTATAATAGCCTGATTCCTTGAGCGAGAGAGAGAGGTCAACCGCTGTCGGTTCCCCCTCAACTGCCACCTGCAGTTCATTTTCCATCCCGGCGCTGACATCGTCACCGAAAAACGGGGCAGGCAACGGCTGCAGCACCTGACGGCGGAAGCCTTCCGCCTGTTCTTCAAGCGAACAACCTGCACGGTCGGGTAGAAAGGTTGGCGTTGGTCTGGTCATGGGATGGTTGTATGACGGTAAAAGTTGAACGGTGCGACAAAGGCTACCGAGGGCGTGTTAGGCCTGTGCTACGAATCGATAAAGGTTGCATTAGCCCGTCGCTGCAGGCAGGACTCAGCGATTTTTTGCCCAAAGGAAAGGGAAATGCATACTATTGGTGTAAAGGCAGGCCCAACACGAACCAACGAGATGCATGAATCAGAGGAGGGAACGATGAAGGTGTTTTTTGATCCGCTGTTTTATGAGGTCTATACTGATGATCCTGCGGCCGAGGCCGGAAGAATGGAGGCCGTGGTCGAGGCTATTGCCCCGCTGGCCCGAATTGTCGCTTGTGAGTATGCCGAGGAGGCCGATCTGCTCGCAGCCCACACCGGTCCTCACATCCGGGAGATCGAGCGTCTGGGGGTGTACGATATTGCGGCCCTGGCCGCCGGTGGGGCAATCCAGGCGGCAGAGGCCGGTCTGGAGGCCCCTGCCTTTGCCCTGATTCGTCCGCCGGGTCATCATGCTTCCAGCGACAGCTACTGGGGATTTTGTTTTTTCAACAACATGGCGGTTTCCCTCTATGCCTTAAAGAATCGACATCGCATCGAACGGGCTTTTGTGCTGGATTTTGATCTTCACTTCGGCGACGGCAACGTCAATATTCTCGGTGGGGAATCGTGGGTAGAGATTTATAACCCCGAAGAGCATGACCGGGAAACCTATCTTGGAGAGGTGGAGCGGATGCTGGCAGGGGTCGAGGCGGATGTGATTGGCGTTTCTGCAGGGTTTGATAACCACATCAACGATTGGGGCGGACTTCTCTACACCGCTGATTATCGTGCCATGGGTGCCTGGGTGCACCAGGCTGCGCAACGCAATGGCGGCGGCTGCTATGGTATCCTTGAAGGCGGGTATAACCACCGGGTGTTGGGGGACAATGTGCGTGCGTTTCTGGAGGGGTTATCCACTGGCAAGGCCGAAGAATGACTCATTCAAGCTGTGCGCTTGGTACGCACCGCTCCTCGCGATGGTGGAACCAGCAGGATGCCGGATGGGTATCTGCCTGCCCTTATCACCCCTTCCGTTTCGTGCGGAGAGGGCCCTGGTCTCCCGAATCGCCGGTGTCGGTTCTGTCGCTTTCACATAGTGCCTGTTGTATTGTGTCCTGAGAGGCAGGTTCCGGCAACCGTATCTGGCAGAAAGACGGGCAAAAATGACCGAAAATCGGGTATTTTTTAGCATTCTGCTTTGCATTACGCCGTTTTTTCGGTATGCTTCTCGCTGGTGGGTTACTGCTGCCTGAGTGTGGCGGCAGCGATACTGTTCACCTCTTACTCTATTTGTCATATCAGCACCAATGCAGTTAATTTTTGCGGCCAGGGTTGCAAAGGTTTGTTGTGTTGCAGTCCAGCCCAACTCCTCTGGGAGTTGCGACGCCATATTCGCTATTTCAGGCGAGCACTTTTAAGCATACACCCAGAGGCGATTGCAAAAGCCGTCGTCGTTCGTACAGGTGGGAAGAAGCTAGAGCAGTGTGGAGCATACTGCAGCATCTGTACGGGAAGAGAGGGAAACGCTACTCAACCCGAAAAAAGGAGGGGCATGGTGAAACAGGAGAAAACACTATCTTTTGCACGCGTGCTGCTGGGAATCCTGGCAATGATGATTCTTTCCGTATCTTCGGTGAGCGGAGAGACAGCAGCGCCGCAACATCCAGAGCTGAGTGAGCAGGAAATGCTGCAGCCCTGTGCCGACTGTCACAGGGAGACGACCCCTGAGCTTGAAAAGGAGTGGTTTGATTCGGTTCATGGCATAGCAATGGTCAAATGCTACCAGTGCCACGGCACCTTCGAGACCTTCAAGGTGACGCCCTCGCAAGCGGACTGTGCCATCTGTCATGCAGATATGCTCAACAAATGTCCCAATGATAAACCGTGCTGGGAGTGCCATATACCCCACTCGTTTACAACAAAGAAATAGCTCAGCGCCTAAACAGATACACAGCGGAGGAGGATGTAATGACACAGACAAGACGTGAATTCATCAAAAGATCTGCGGCGCTTTCGGCGGCTTCCTATGTGGGTATGAACCTGTCTATTAGCGGGCAGCATGCTGCCCGGGCAGAAGAAAATATGACCTGGCACCGGGGCAGCTGCCGTCTTTGTGGTGTTGGCTGTCGCGTGGAGCTGGGGGTGAAGAATGGTAACCCCGTGGCGTTGCGGGGAGTACCCGAGTCCCGCACCAATTTCGGGTATCTCTGCATGAAGGGCATGCATTTCTGGAAATGCATGCGCCATCCTGATCGGTTGACCAAGCCGCTCTATCGCAAGCGGAAAACCGACGCGTTTAAGGAAATTTCCTGGGATGAGGCCCTCGATATTGCCGCGACCAAATTTGCCGAGGCTCATGGCACGGGAGGCGGTGAGGCCGTTGCCTATTACGGTTCTGGTCAGGCATTGACCGAGGAGACCTATTTTTTCCAAAAAATTATGCGTGGTGGACTGCAGTCCAATAATGTTGAGGGTAATCCACGCCTGTGCATGGCTAGCGCAGTGGGGGGCTATGTCACTTCCTTTGGTGCCGATGAGCCCATCGGCGGGTATTCGGACCTGGAACATGCACATTGTTTTTTCATCATCGGTTCCAACACTGCCGAAGCACACCCGGTCCTCTTTCGCCGGATTATGCGGCGCAAGCTCGATAACCCGGACACGGTCAAGGTGATCAATGTTGATCCGAGGCTTTCCCAAACCTCACGGATTGCCGATATGCATCTGCAGTTCAAGCCCGGCACCGATCTGGCGCTTCTCAATGCTATGGCCCATGTTATTGTCAAGGAAAAGCTCTACGATGAGGATTTTATCTCCAAATATACCACCTTCAAAAAAGGCAATCAGGAGACAATGAGCTTTGAGGATTATACGGCGCACCTGGCCAAGTATACACCTGAAGCTGCAGCCAAGGTCTCCGGTGACGCGTTTACGGCCGATGATGTCCGTACGGTGGCCCGCTGGTTTGCGACCTCCAAAGGAACCGTCAGTCTCTGGACCATGGGGCTCAATCAGCGAAAACAAGGGGTCTGGGCCAACAATCTGGTGCATAACCTGCATATCCTCACCGGTCAGCTGATGACCGATGGCGCTGACAGCCTGTCCCTGACCGGGCAGCCCAATGCCTGCGGCGGCGTGCGCGAAGGCGGCGGACTCTGCCACATTCTTCCCGGACACCGCCCGGTGGCCAAGGAGGAACTCCGCCACCAGGTGGAAAAACTCTGGGGAGTCCCCCAGGGTCGCATTCCTCCCAAACCGGGCCTGCACACCATGGCTATGTTTTCGGCGATTAACGAGGGAAAGATCAAGGCCATCTGGATTAACTGTACCAGCCCCGTGCAGAGCCTGCCCAACTGCAACCTCTATAACAGGGGTATGGATCGAGAGGACGTCTTTATCGTCTGTACCGATATCTTCCCCACTCTGACCACCGAGAAGGCCAATCTGGTACTGCCGACCGCTTTTCATTTTGAGAAGACCGGCGTATACGGATGTACCGAGCGGAGATCACAGATCACCGTTAAGGCTATTGATCCTCCCGGAGAAGCTCGGCCAGAGGTGTGGATTGTGCGGGAGTGGGCGAAAAGACTGGCAAAGCAGCTCAACGATCCGGTGATCGCCCAGTGCATCAAGCCTTTTGAGGGCCTCGAAGCGGGATATGAACTACCCAAGGCCATCTGGGATGAGTACAGTCAAAAACTGACCGCCCATCGCGACAATGATCTGCGTGGAGCAACCTATGCAGTGCTGGAGCAGATGGCCGATGGCGTTCAATGGCCGGCGCCCACAGAAGCCTTTGCATTGACAGGCGGAACCGTAAAAAAATTCGTCAAAGGTCGGGATCCCATGGCTGATACCGAGTCCAGGGATGACCTGCCCTATCAGTTTTACGGACCGGCTCACCCGGATCGTAAACTCTGGATCTGGCAACGGGATCAGGCTGACCCGGAAGAGATGCCTGACAGTGCATATCCCTTCTATCTTTCCACAGGACGGATCATCGATCACTGGCATACCATGTCCATGACCGGGAGAGTGCCCGAACTCCTCCGGGCCAATCCGTATGCCTATGTGGAGATTAATCCCAGCGATGCCCAAAAACTGGGAATCAAGCCCGGGGATATGGTAGAGATCAAATCGCGGCGAGGGGTCAACATCCTGCCGGCAAAGGTCTATGAAGGACCGATCCAAGGTATGGTCTTTGCCTACTGGCATGATCAGCATGCAGACCGGATGATTAATAAGGTCACCAAGGATGCCATTGATCCCGCCTCCAAGGAACCGGAATTCAAGATCTGTGCGGTCCAGGTGCGGCGGGTTTCCGGTCCGCAAGCGCTGAAGCCCTATATCGTTTGACTTGGTGGGCGGCCGGGCTGCTGTGGTGGCAGTCCGGTCGTTGTGCGAAGAAACCGAAGAAAATATACCCTTTATGGGCAAGAGGAGGGAAAATGCCGATAGGTGGGGTGGTCATCAACTGCCGCAAGGAGCATACCCGGGAAGTACTGGCGGAATTGGCAGGGAACAGGGGGGTTGAAGTCCATGGCGCTGATGAGGCGGGCAACATTGTGGCCGTGCTTGATACCGAGACCTCGGAAGAAATGGAGGCGCTTATCACCGCATTGAACCGGCAGGAGCAGATCCTCGGGGTTGGGCTTACCTACCTGAATACCGAGGACGAGGCTGAACACCTGGCTGACGGTGAAAATATCTCCAATCCTTTTGGTTTTCGCAAGCCGTCCATCAACCGTGCGGATGGCGACTAATGGGGATGGAGCGGCGGACGTTTCTCCTGCTCCTGGGAACGACCGCAGGCAGCCTGTCCGGTCTTTGGCCGCAGCAGGCAACTACCGCGGTGTTTTCCACCCCGGTGCGGTTGAATCGGCTGCGTCCGCCCGGGGCGGTTCCTGAGGAAATTTTTTCGGCCAAGTGTATCCGCTGCGGCCGTTGCGTGGAGGTGTGCCCCTACCGATCTATTCTCATGCTCGATATTCGAGCAGGGGTGCACGCCGGTACGCCGTTGATCGAGGCGGAGCGCATTCCCTGCTATCTGTGTATGAAGTGTGTTGATGTCTGTCCTACAGGAAGCCTGGAACGTATCGATCAGCGCGAGACCAGAATGGGGCTGGCAGTCATCGACACCTTCAGCTGTGTATCCTGGATTGGCACCATTCTCTGCCGAACCTGCTATGATAAGTGCCCTCTGCGGGAAGAGGCCATCAGGCTGGATCAGTTACGTCCGGTGGTCAACCCCGATCATTGCACCGGTTGCGGTCTGTGCACCCACGGCTGCCCGGTGACTACTGAAAAGGGAAAGGCCATCAATATCGAACCCATCTATGCTTTGGGGAAGGCGATCCGGTGAGTGTGATGGTGCCGCCACAAGAGCGAGCGGTTCAGCCCGCTGCCAGAATGAAAAAACAACGGTACACGAGCCTCCGCCTTGGGGTGCTCTTAGCAGCGTTCCTGCTCATCGGTATCAGCCCCTTGCTAAACTATTACCTGGGTATCCATTTTCTCCAGGGATGGTACCAGTCCATCGGCATCGGTTCGCTCTGGTTTGTCTCCCCCCTGGAGGGCCTGGAGAGTTTACTCCTGACCCGGTCGGTGTATCTCCCTTCCCTGATCGGCATGACTATTCCGGTACTTGTGGCTCTGTACCTGGGCCGGGTGTTCTGCTCCTGGATCTGCCCTGTTACCTTTCTCCTTGAGTTGTTTGACCGGCTGCGCAAGGCGGTAAGCCGGAGGCCGTTTGTTCGCAACCGGTTGCTGGTTGCCAAGCGGGTCCTCTGGTTTACCCTCATCGGTGAGCTTCTCCTTTCCATGATACTCGGTGCACCGCTCTTTGTTTTTCTCTCTCCCCCCGGATTGGTGGGAAGGGAGATTATGATGCTGGTCTTTTTTCATACCCTGGCCCTGGAGGGGCTGCTGCTGGTGCTGATCGTGGTGCTGGAACTGCTTACCCGGCGCTTTTTCTGCCGCAGTTTCTGCCCGCTCGGTGCTCTTCTAGCTTTCCTGGGGAGAAAAAGGAGGCTCAGGGTGGAGATGGTCGCGGAAAATTGCACCGGGTGCGGAAAATGTGCCCGGACCTGCCCCATGGGGCTTGTTCCGCAACAGGACGAAGGCGCCTCCCCTTACTGCTGGAACTGTGGTGAGTGCATCGATGTCTGCCGTGACGAGGCCCTGCGCTTTCACTGGCAGCAGCCGGAGCGCTGAAAGGGGTATCGGCCTTCTGCGGTCAGGTAGAGAGGTGGTGCTGATGAGAACTGGAGCACGTTTTTCCCGCCTCCTTGTTGACAAACTCGCCTGCTGTCAGCCATGGTAGGACGCGGATGTGCCATTTATGTGTCCAATTGTAGAACTTGCCGGTACAGTCGGGCGTAAGCTTCAACCGTCCGTGTGTGGTCGTGAGTGCAGGCCCGACGCCGGCTCTCTTCTCCCCATGTCGGCCATTGATGCCGGTTGCGGAGGAAGCGTCGGAAGGCCTGCTCAAGGGCATTGACGCTCCTGGGCGGGAAGAGGAATCCGTTACAGTGATCGGTCACCAGTTCGGGCAGGGCTCTGGCGTCGGCGGCCAAAACGGGCAAGCCACTGGCCATGGCCTCCAGAGTGGCGATGGACTGCAGTTCGGCATGGCCGGCCATGATGAAACAGTCGGCACAGTGCAGCAGGGCGGGAAGATCAGCCTCCGGCACAAACCCCGGGAGCAGGACTTTTTGGGTGATGTTCAGCCGGGTGCAGCATTTGATCAGAGCGGTACGATAGCTGCCTCTGCCGGCAAGGATCAGCCTGGTTTGGTCGTCGTCCAGTGCCGCAAAGGCACGAACCACCGTATCAAGTCCCTTTTCATGATCCAGACGGCCGACGTACAGGAAAACTGTCTGTTCCTGATCAAGAGCGAATTGCTTTCGCGCCAGGCGGCGTGCTGATAGTGTCGGTGGCTGAAACCTGTCGGTATCGATTCCACAGGAGATCGGCTGCGTCGGTGGCCGCAATCGTTGTTCCTCAAGGATGGTTACGCCGGTCCGGGTAGGTGCAGTCACGTAGTGCAGCCGGTTGTAGCGTGCAAGCATGTGGGCCCAGAGGAGTCGGGTGGCAAGTGGCCGCGACCACCTGGGCAGGCAAAGGTTATCAGCGATGTTATCGGGAAGGAAATGATTGGTTCCTACCTGAGGAACACCGTTTTTTCTGGCGGCCGTGAACACACTTCGGGTGAGAAAGTAATGGTCCTGGAGGTGGACGATGTCCGGCTGAAAAGATTCCATGGCTTCTGCAATGGCATCGCGGGCATGAAAGGTCAAATTGCAGTTGAAAGGGAGGCGCAGGGTGGGAACCTGCAGCAGCAGAACCCTCTCCTGGACGGTATAGCCGGTGGTTTTATCCGGGGAGGGCGCGATGACCAGGACCTGGTGATTTTGTGCAGCCAGACCTTTGGCCAAACGACAGGTGAAGACCGCCTGCCCGTTGTCCTCTCGAAAATAGGTTTGTCCTGCCAGAAGGATGCGCATGGATGAATCTGGGTTGTGGTTGGTTAAGTTGTGTGATGAGCAGACAGGAAATCCCGATGAGCCGAAGGTGGTGGGTCGACAGGGTTCAGCCTGGCCCTTTGGTTGCTCGTTTGTGCAGAGACATTTTTCTCAGAAAGAGCAAGGCAACGCCCCCAAGGAGGATGCTCGATCCCCACAGCAAAGCGTTTTGCAGCAAAGCCTCAAGGGTGCTCTGGAAATGCATACCGGCAAAGGTCCCTGCCGCCACTAAGGCTCCTGACCAGACCGCCTCGGTGCAGATGGCGGCGAGCAACCACTGTTTCCACTGAACATGCAGCATACCGGCTGCGACAAGCAGCGGGATGGTGCCGATACCGAAGCTGAGTTTGGTCAGAATAAATACCTTGATGCCCTGATGCCTGATCTCCAGAGCGGCCCGTTCAACCAATCCGTTTTGATACCGGATCCAGGGAATGCATCGTAGGATCCCGGCATGCTTGCCTATGCTCCCAAGGAAAAACCAGCAGATGTCGGCCGTGAGATTGGCGCTCATGGCGACTGCGAGGACGGTAGAGGTGTCCCACATCGGGTCACGTGCCGCAAGTGCAGCGGCGGCAAGGGTCGCCAGCGGTCCTTCGACCACTACGG
The DNA here is from genome assembly GCF_055398265.1 of Desulfogranum aggregans. Lineage (NCBI taxonomy): Bacteria > Pseudomonadati > Thermodesulfobacteriota > Desulfobulbia > Desulfobulbales > Desulfobulbaceae > Desulfogranum > Desulfogranum aggregans. The sequence goes on from NZ_AP042447.1 coordinate 3,771,256, forward strand.
CGATAAACAGGAGCACGTAGGGCATCACCATTGGTCACGCGATCTTGCAGATGTCGGTGGCGATCTTCAGGGCCGCATTGGGCCGTGCCAGCGCCATGCCATTCGCCGCTATCTTCTCAAGTGTGTCCTCGCCATGTTGCAGCCATTGGCTGAGGGTTGCTGCCAGCTGTTTGTTGCGCGGCACATATACCCCGGCCTGGTATTGTTCAACCAGGTTGACGTTGCCTGTCTCCTGACCGGGGACATAGTCGGAGATCAGCACAGGCAGGCCAGTGATGAAGGCTTCGCAGAGGGTGCTCGGGCCGCCCTTGGTGATCAGGATATCAGCAGCAGCCATGAGTTCCGGCATATTGTCGACAAATCCATAAATAGTGGTTGGGATCGGCCAGGCGGCCTTTCGCAACTGATTTTCCAGTTTTTTATTGCGGCCTGCCACGATCAACAGCTGACCGCTGTGGAGCGTCGAAGCGATGTGTCTTGCCGTGCGGTAGAGTTGCCGCTGCCCTTCGCCGCCGGCGGTCATCAGTATGGTTGGACAATCGTCGATGAGTCCGAGTTTGCGCCGGTTGTGCTGTTTATCCTGCTTGCCACTGGCAAATTTCATTCCCACGGGGTGACCATGAAGGGTCAATTTCTCCTTGGGCATCCCGAAGGTGACTGCCCGCTCCCAGGCTTTTCGGGTTGAGACAAAGCAGTGGTCTACTTCAGGACAGATCCAGGAAGGGTGCAGGGAGACCATGTCCGTGACCACGGTGACAAAAGGGATCTGCAGGCCGGCTTTTTTCATCCACTGCAGCCCCAGGTGATTCATCAGGGGGTGAACCGAAATGATTATATCCGGATGGACAGAGCCGATATAGTCGACCATGTTTCGTTCAATCAGCGGCGAAAGACCCTTGAACAGCGCGGATTGGAGCCGATGGTACGAGGTGAGTTTCCACAGGGTCAGCCATACCGGTTTACCCGGGCCGGTCATCCATCCATAGGTGTCGGGAATACAGCAGATCGGCCAGGGGAGATGGTTTTTCCACAGATCGTCTATGATCAGTTCAAATCGTCCAGGATGGAGATGCTCAATGGCCTCGCCGATAGCCTCAGCCGAGGCTCGGTGTCCGCCGCCGGTGTCAGAAAGGAGAAAGAGAATGCGCTTTGGTGGTGATGGCATGGGGTTGTCCAGGAAAAACAGAAAACGTTAGTGTTTGACCAAATCCTGGGCAATAGAGATACCGACCTCATGTTATATCTCCATCAGGTCTTTGTTATTGTTTGGTTGACGAGCGGTATGGATGCCTGTGGGGGCAGAAGGAGTAGGGCTGAGGAAAGAAGAAAGGGCGCTCGGGCCGAGAGGCTCGCCCCGACAGCTTTGCAGCCGGGACGAACGGGCAAAGGGGTAGCTGCTCAGCCGCCAAGGTAGGCTTTTTTTACCTCCGGGTTGCCAAGCAATTCTTCGGCAGTGCCAGCGGCCACGATCTCCCCGGTGTCCAGCACATAACCGCGATGGGCGAGGTGCAGCGCCAGGTTGGCATTCTGTTCGATCAGGAGAATGGTCATCCCCTCTTCATTGAGTTGTTTGAGCGTCCGGAACAGGTCATATTTCAGCACCGGGGCAAGGCCCATGGAGGGTTCGTCCAGCAGGAGAAAGGTGCAGCCGGTCATCAGGGCGCGACCAACGGCAAGCATCTGCTGCTCACCGCCGGAGAGCGACTCACTGCGCTGATCCCGGCGTTCTGCCAGGCGGGGAAAGAGGTCGAAGATGCGCTCATACTCGTCGGTAAAATCGGTTCCTTTTTTCCGGGAGTAGGTAGCCAGCACCAGGTTTTCCATGACCGTGAGGTTGCCGAAGATGTGTCGTCCCTCCGGGACCAGGGCGAGTTTGTGCTCTTTGACCACCGTTGACGGCGGGGTTTTGAGGATGGACGCTCCTTCAAGGAGGATGTCGCCAGCAACGACGCGGGGCGCCTCGGGAGGCGGCAGGCGGGTGATGGTGTAGAGACTGGTTGTCTTGCCAGCTCCGTTGGCGCCGATAAGCGTGACGATCTCGCCAGGTTCGACATGGAAGCTTATGCCGTGGAGGGCCTGGATGTTCCCGTATTTGACAACGAGGTTTTCAACGGCGAGCAGGCTCATATCGTATCATCCCCCAGGTATGCTGAAATCACAGCCGGATGGTTGCGGATGTGGTCAGGTGTTCCCTCGGCAATGGTCTGGCCGAAATCTATAACTTTTATCTCTGAACAGAGTTCCATCACAACGTCCATATGGTGTTCGATGAGGAGAATAGTGACGTCAAAGGTTTTATGAATCCAGCGAATGAGGCGGATAAGTTCTTGGGAGTCTACCGAGTTGAGGCCTGCTGCCGGCTCATCAAGCAGCAGAAGCCTGGGCTTCTCCGACAGGGCGCGTACGATCTCCAGTTTTCGCTGCAGGCCGTAAGGCAGGTTGGTGGGCAGTTCGTCGGCTTGTTGGTCGAGTTCAAAAATTTCCAGCAGCTCACGCGCTTCTTTTTCGATTTTCGCTTCGGTCTCCCTGTAACTCCGGCTGCGCAGTACAGAACCGAAAAAACCGTAGCCGAGTGCTCCATGCTGTGCAACTCGAATATTGTCGAGCACAGTCATCTGGTTCCACAGCCTGATGTTCTGAAAGGTGCGGGCAACACCCAAAGAGGTGACCTTGTGCGGTTTCAGGCCGGCGGTTGGGGTCCCATTCAGCAGGATCTCTCCCTTGCTGGGCTGGTAGAAGCCGGAGATCAGGTTGAACACGGTGGTTTTACCTGCGCCATTGGGGCCGATGAGACCGGTAAGCTGGTTCTGGCCAAGGGTGATGCTGAAGTTGGAAACCGCGACCAGGCCGCCAAACCGCTGGGTCATTTTGCGGATTTCAAGCACCGGCGCGGCGGGTGTTGTCTGTGTCTGCATAGTTACCTGAACTTGTAAAAACGTTTGAGTCGGGGAAAGATGTCGCTCAGCTCACGGTTGCCCATAATGCCCTCAGGACGGAACTGCATCAGAATGATCAGCAGCAGGGGGATGACCACCCACTTGATGATCTGCAGCGGACGGAGCAGCTCCAACAGCAGGGTGAACAGGATGGCCGAAAGCACCGCGCCTGAGAGTGAACCCATCCCGCCGAGATAGACCATGACCATGGCTTCGGTTGATTTCAGGATGTTGAAGCTGCCTGGGTTGACGTAGCCGATGATGTAGGCAAACAATCCCCCGGCAACACCTGCAAGGCCTGAAGAGAGCATAAAGGTGATGGTTTTGACCTTGTTGGTATTCACGCTCATGATCTCTGCCGCGACCTCGTCCTGGCAGATGGCGTTGACCCCTTTGCCAAAGGTAGAGGAGGTGTAGCGCCGCAACAGCCAGACCGTGCCGATGGTAAAAATGAACACCCAGATAACCATCCATGGCAGATAAATCACATCCTCCATGGCGTTGACCACTTTTTTCATGCCCATGAAGCCGCGGGAACCGCCGATGACACTGAGGTTTTCAATGGCACTGATGATGATATAGTTGGCGGCAATGGTGATGATGGCCAGGTAATCTCCCCTGGTCTTGTAGCTTGGCAGGGCAACCAGCAGGCCTGCAAGGGCAGCGGCCAGCCCCCCCGCGATGATGACAAGGGGAAAACCGTAGACCGCCAGTTCCGGGTCAAGCAACGGCGGGCCGAAAACCTTGTCCTTGCTGAAAAGGAGCACACCGAGCAGGGAGGAAACGTAGGCCCCAACGCACATGAATCCGGCGTGACCGCAGGAAAACTCGCCCATGTTGCCGTTCACCAGGTTGAGACTGGTGGACATGATGATATTAACGCCCATGAACATCAACACCGACAGGGTGTACAGGCCTATAAGCTCTTCATAGGCAAGATAGGTGATGATACCGCCAAGGGTGACAAGAATGAGTTGAACCGAATATTGACGCAGCATTGGCACCGGTCTCCTTTATATCTTGGTGGTTTTGGCGATGCCAAACAATCCGGTCGGTTTCAGCGACAGGATAATCAGCAAGACGGTAAAGGCGATCAGGTCCCTGTAGGTGGAAGGGAAGACTGCCACCACCATGATCTCCACTGCACCAAGGAGGAAACCACCGAGAAAGGCCCCCCTGATGTCGCCAATTCCGCCTACCACTGCGGCAATAAAGGCTTTCCAGCCGATGAGGGCTCCCATGTAGGGTTCCAGCACAGGATAACTCATCGCAAACAGGATGCCTGCAAGGCCAGCAAAGGAGGAGCCAAGGGCAAAGGTGATGACGATAATCGAATCAATGGGGATGCCCATTAGGGGGACGGCGAATTTGTCGTAGGAGATAGCCCGCATGGCCATTCCCACCTTGGTCCGGGTAACGATCCAGTGGAGAATGAAAAAGGCAAGGACCGCGGTGATGATGACTGCTATTTTAAGGTTGGTAAAGGTCACTCCGCCGACGGTATAGACGTGCTCGGTGATCAGGGAGGGAAAAGCCTTTCTGCTCGCACCGAGCACTGCCAGGTTGGCATGTTCAAGGATCAGGCCGCACATCAGGGCGGTGATGACCACATACAGTCGGTGGGCACCTTTGCGGCGCAGAGGCCGGTACGCGACCCGCTCGATGGAGACCCCGACCATGGAGGTAAGGATCATGGTCAGCGGTATGGTCATGGCCAGGGCGGCCCACCCGGGCAGTCCCAGGAGGGTCAGGACAAAGGTGGCCACAAAAAAGGCTATATAGGCACCTACCATAAAAATGTCGCCATGGGCAAAGTTGATCAGGGTCAGGACCCCGTACACCATGGTATAGCCGAGCGCGATCAGAGCATAAAAGCTGCCCCATTGTAGCGCATTGATAATGTTCTGGATAAGAGTCGCTAGCATGAATCGCCTCTGACCTTTGTTCGCGTGGTGGTGGTTGAAAAGTGGTAAAATGATAAAGAGCAGACCGGTCGGGGAACGGTCTGCTCTTTGAATGTATCCGTGTTAGAGGGAAGTATCAGGGACAGACGGATTCGGTAAATTCAAATTCGCCGCTGTCGCTGATGCGCACAACCACGGCACACTTGACCGGGTCGCCTTCCTGGTCAAACTTCATGCTGCCGGTAATGCCGTCAAAGGAGGGGATGGCCGCCATGGCTTCGCGAATGGCTTTGCGGTCTTTGCGCAGCTTACCTGACAGTCCGCCGGTGTCCTGAATAGCCTGGAGGACGATTCTGGTCGCATCCCAGGTTAATGCGGCAACATCGTCAGGCACGTATCCATATTTTTCCGCATAGCGATCAATGAATTCCTTGGTCGCTCCGGTTGCACCTGCTGCTGCGTAATGGGTGGAGAAGTACAGCCCCTTACAGTCGTCGCCACAGAGGGTCATCAGCTCAGAAGAGCCCCAGGCATCGGATCCCATGAACTGTCCCTTATATCCTAGTTTACGTGATTGCGGAACGATCAGTGCCACCTGGTTGTAATTGTTGGGAACAAAGATAAAGTCCGGCTTGGCAGCGATTATTTTTGTCAGCTGGGCAGAGAAATCCTGGTCCTTTGTACCGTGGCTTTCAAAGGCGACCACGGAACCATCGCCGAGTTTCTTTTCGAATTCATCACGAAAAATTTCCGCGAGTCCTTTGGAGTAATCGTTGGACAGGTCGTACAGCACAGCCGCGGTTTTGGCGTTAAAGGTCTTCACGGCAAAGTTGACGGCAACTGGTCCCTGGAAAGGGTCAAGAAAGGCGGCCCGGAATACCCAGGGGCGATCCTTGGTGGTATCAGGGTTGGTGGACCAAGGGGTGACCATGACGGTGGAGTTGTCATCCGCAACCTGTCCCGCAGGGACTGCCTGCTTGCTGCTGTTTGGGCCAATCATCGCGAGAATGCCGTCTTTTTCGATCAGTTTGAGGGCGGTGGTAACAGCAGATTCGGCTTTGGCCTCATTATCTTCATAAATGAATTCAAGCATGTATTTTTTTCCACCGACTTCCAGCCCGCCGGCACCGTTGATGTCGGCCTTGAGCATTTCAGCGGATAATTTGGAGGATTCACCAACCTTGGGAATATCTCCGGTCATGGGGATGTTGTACCCAATCTTGATGGTGTCTGCAGCCAGAACTGATCCGGCAAAAAGCAGGGCAGAGCAGGAGAGTAATGCTGTTGCAATGGTCTTCTTCACTTGTAACCTCCATTGTTAGTGTGAATACTGCTGGTAACCCGTTATTATTCGAAAGCAAACCTACTCAAAAAATGCATTAATACAAATCAGATTTTCATTGAGGAGTGTTTTTTTTCAAATGCCTGCCACGGTTTTTCAAAAAAGTAACAATCGTTTGATGGAAAGGCGAAAAGAATACATTATCGTGATAAAAAGGTAAAGGTTTATTGTGCACCTTGTGCGGCAGGGAGGAAAGGTGCCGCTGGCAGCCGCCGGTGCGGGCGCGGTGGTTGTCATTGGGCGAAGGGTGCCCTATTGTAGGTAAAGGCGCTGCTCGAAGAAGGTGTTTTTGGTTCTTGTTGCATTGAGCCTGCGTTTTGGAGTGCCCACCAGCTCCATTCAGGCTCTGGGCCGTTCCCAGAGTCCGTTTAAGGCCAGCACTTCATTTGCAGGGAGAACTGGTGCTGGCAAGGCTGAATCTTGGAGGTGCGTGCGGCCTCGTATTTTTACGCATCGCATGATGTTTGGTCCACGGTGAAGAGGGAACAGCACTATGGGAGAAAAGGGCGCAGTGAAACGAAGATCTGCTCAGCTGAGGTGGTACTGGGCGTTGCTGCTGGCCGGATGGGGGCTTTTAGCGGTGCCGGTTGCACTGGGAGCAAGTGGTCACCAGGCGGAACAGGAGCTGCGGACCAGTATTTTTCTGCTTGATAAGGCCGTCCGCAATGCCTCAGCATTGGCGGGAGACACTCGGTTGGGGGCAGCGCATGAGCGGGAGATGCGTGCTTTTGCCCTCTATCTGCAGACCAGGATTGCTGAACTTTGCATTGAGCTAAGAGAGCTTGCAGGGGCGGAGAGCGTGCTTCAACTGCCATGCCCGTCAACTGCGGGTGGATTCCCGATGAGGCCGGACCTACCGTCGGCCGTGCTGACACCTGAGGAAGAGATCCAAGCGCTCGATCGCCGGTTGACCGCAGCCGTAGGGGATTTTGATGAAATGCTGCTGACTGAAGAGCAACGGGTGGCCGAAAAACGGTCAGCAAAAAGAAGTGGTGGACAGGGCGACAGGGGGGGACAGGACAGTGAAGTCACCGAAGGGACAGCCGAAGGTGGTGATGATGAGGAAGGTCAGCCGGGAGCAGGACAGGAACAGGCAGAGCGGACAGCGTCGCCACCAGAACAAAGGCAAGTTGCCGACACAGCTCAGGCCGGGGCGGCATCAGGGCGCGATCAAGGCGGCCGCGTTGCCGGTCGGGAGCGGTTGGCAGTTGATGAGGATATCGTGGCCAGACAGCTGCGGGAAGCAGCGGAAAAAGAGACTGACCCTCAATTGCGCGAGAAACTATGGCAAGAGTATCGGCGCTATACGGGGAAGGACCGCTAGCTGGATAACCTCGGAGGGCGCCTGGTAAGGAGCAGGAATCCATGATCAGATCAACGGAACGGTGGGAAACCATTGGAGCGTCGAGTTGGATATACTGGAGAAGGGCGGTAATCTACGTGCTGGTGGCGGCCTTGGTTCCTGGGTGCGCAGGCATCCCCGGAAATCAGGTGGCAGAGCAGGTGCAACCGATGACAGTGGCACAGGAACTGCCAGAAAGTGTGTTGTTGGACGTTTCGATCCAGATATTTGATCCAGGCGAACTGCCTGAGGACGAAGATGAGCGGCAGGGGCTTTCACAGAGTATCAGGGAAGCCGAATCCCGTTTTTTCCCCGTTCATCTGAAGTATTCCCTGCAGCGGACAGGTTATTGGGGAGCGGTTAGGGTCGTACCGGGAGATGATTTCGGGGCCGAGGTGCTCATTCAAGGGAAGATAGAGTACTCTGATGGCGAAAGCGTGGTACTGCAGATCGAGGCGAGGGATGCTCGGGGAAGAACATGGTTTCGTAAAATATATGCGGAAACCGCCAAACGGCACGAGCATGAACGCACTGAACCGGAGAAAAATGATACCTTTCAGGATCTATTCAATACCATAGCCAATGATCTCGTTATCGCTCGTCAGCAGCTGGATGCTTATGAAGTGACCGCTATCAGGCGGGTAGCCTCGCTTCGTTTTGCCAGCTCCATGGCGCCCGCAGCGTTTGCAGACTATCTGTCGCAGGACCGTGATGGTGAGTTGACGGTGACCCATCTGCCTGCAGTCGATGATCCCATGTACGTCAGGATTCAGGGCCTGCGTGCACGTGATCAGATGCTCATTGATGTGATGAACGGGTATTATGACAATTATTATCACGAGCTGTGGGCGCCCTACAGCCATTGGCGCCGTTTTCGCAGCGAAGAGGTTGCTGCCATGCGAAAGCTTGAGCGCGAGGCCCTCACCAGACAGGTGCTGGGAATAGCGGCTATTATCGGTGCGATTGCCATTGGAGCCGCGGCAGACAGTGAAACTCGATCGCGTACCGGAACCCTGCGTGATGTGATGGTTGTGGGTGGGGCCGCTGCCACCTACAGCGGCTATCAGAAGCGAAAAGAGAGTGAGATAAACCGGGATGCCATCCAGGAGTTGGGGGAATCGTTTCAGGCCGAGGCCGAGCCGCTGACCATCGAGGTTGAGGGGGAAACGGTTCGTTTGACCGGTTCGGCTGAACAGCAGTATGCCCGTTGGCGGCAATTGCTGCAGGAGATATACCTCAGGGAAACAGGGGGGGCAATCGGTGAGCCAATTGAGGTGGAACAGTAGAAAGAGTCGGAAAAAGAGAACCTCCGGGTGTGCTCTTCCCTTGCAATGGAGGACGATCCATTTATGAAACTGCAGCCTCCGGACAGTGCACCGCAATCTGGCCAGACATCTCCGAGGCGGGGGCTGGTGCTGCTGCTGGCAGTTTTTGTGATCGTCAATGGCCTGTTGCTGTTCCTATGGGGGTATCAGGTGCAGCAGGGAGAAGACGTGGCCGCAAAGGCCGTGGACACTGCTGAAATTCAAAAACGTCTTCCAGCGGAAGAGATTTCTCCAAAGGGAAATTTCTCTGCCCCTTCCTCTGCTGATCCCGCAGTCCCTGCCGCGGAAGCGGCTTTTACCGGTTGGTTGGAAATGCAGGCCAGGGCAAGGAGCAGCGGTGCAGAGATATGGGCGGAAGCTGAGCATCGCGCCATTGCAGAGATGGCGGCCATGGGAGATGCGGCCAAGAGTGAGGGGCGGTATCGGGAAGCTGCCGAGGTCTATGGGGCGGCCACCGTTCGAATGCAGCAGTTGCTCTCCGAGCGGGAGCAGCGGATAGCTGCCCTGAAAGAGGAAGGGCAAACAGCTCTTGAGGAGGGCCGACCGGCAACAGCTGAGGCTATCTTTCTCCGTCTGCTTCGCCTGGATGAGCAGGATGCATCTTCACGCAGAGGCCTTGAGCGAGCGAGGGTTGCGGATGCTGTGAGAGCGTTGACCGAGGAGGGGCAGCGGCTACTGCGCTCGGGGCAGCCGGCAGCGGCGCTGGAAAAGGCCCGCCAAGCTCGGCATCTTGATGACCGCAGCACGAGAGCCGTGGACCTGGCGGCGGAGGCCGAACGGATGGTGAAAGAACAGGCCTTCCAGAAGGCGCTGGGAGATTTTTTTCAGGCGCTTGAGGCTGGTCGTTTTCCAGCCGCTGAAAAAGCATTCGCCCGGGCTGCTGCTCTCCGGGCAGGTGATCCTGCACTTGTTGATGCGCGAAGACAGTTGGACGCAGCCCGGCAGGCAGCAACCCTGCGGACGCTGGAGCGGAAATTTTTCGATGCCATTGCTGCCGAGCGCTGGTCGGATGCTTCCCGCTTGCTGCAGCAGGCTCTGGCTGTGGACAGCCAGGCCGGATTTGCCCTGCAATATCAGCAGCAGGTAGCCTTTCGTATGGAGCTTGATCAGCGTATTGATCAAGTGCTCGACCAGCCATTACGACTGAGGGATGAGAGAGCCTATCAGGCGGCAGTGCGCCTGCGGGATACTGCAGCAGGCGTGTCGCCCTCGGGCAGGCGGCTCGTCAGCCAGCAGCAGGCACTGAACGATCTGATCAAGCGAGCCAGGCAGCCGGTACCGGTGCACTTTATTTCCGATGAGAATTCTGAAGTGCGGGTGTATACGGTGGGTTCTTTGGGGCGCTTCAATCATCACACGCTGTCGTTGTATCCGGGTAAATACACGGTAGTGGCCCAAAGGCCAGGTTACCGGGATGTGCGGCGGATGGTGATTGTGCCCGCTGACGGCACCCTGCCACCAGAGGTGCATATTCACTGTGAGGAACCGATTTGAGTCGCCTGTTTGAGGTCATTTGCCAGGGAGAGACCAGCCGCTTTGGTGAGAGCGATCTGCCGTTGAGCGTGGGGCCTGCCAGCAGCGCTCATGTACCGCTTTCAGGTGGCAGTGAGCAGGCCGGGTGGCTGGCTCTGGCTGATGGGCACCTTTTTTTCCAGCCTGCGCCCGCTGCACCGCTCTGTCTGCATAATGGCACCCGGGTTACTGATTCTGTTTGGTTGAAAAGCGGGGACCAGCTCCGCATAGGTGAGCAGCAGATGGTGGTGCGTATGCAGGGTGACCTGGTTGAGCTGCATCTTGCCCCCACCGAGACCATGGATGGCGTAAGGCCAGTTGTCAACCTCGATCCGGGCGGGTCCAGATCACTGCCGAGAACGGTGCGCCCGCCGGATACCGTGGATGGCAAAGGCCGTTTGCTGGTAGCAACAGGTATCGTGCTGTGCGTGCTTTTGTCCGCCCTGACCCTGTTTCTGCTCCGGAGTAAGGTATTTACCTTGGTGATTGAGCCGCAGCCTGAGACCGTTAAAATCATCGGGTTTCCTCCGGTGGTGTATGTGCAGGGGCGGTACCTGGGATGGCCGGGTCCATACACCGTATCCGCGTGGCGGGAGGGCTATGAACCGTTGCAGGTAGCCCTGACAGTTGACGGGCAGGAAAGGGAGTCCTTTCATTTTCGTCTCACCAAGCTGCCTGGCTACATCAACGTCACCAGTGAGCCCGCAGAGGGAGTGCGCGTGACGATTGATGAACATCCGGCTGGAAAACTACCGCTTCTGGCGCATCAGCTGGCCGCTGGGGTGCATACGCTCAGCTTCGGCAAGGAGCGGTATGAACCCTTGATCCAGGAGGTCGATGTTCAGGGCATGGGCCGCACCCAGGACTTTCATTTTACCCTGCAGCCGGCCTGGGGGATGGTGGAGGCGACAACCTCACCGCCAGCAACTCACGTCTACCTCGGTGACCAGCTGTTGGGCAAGACACCGGGAATACTTGAGGTGCCGGCAGGCCAACACCTTTTGCGGTTTTCAGCAACGGGCTACCAGTCAGTCGAACAAATGGTGGTGGTCCAGGGCGGCGAGACCACTGTGATGGAGCAGGTTGTGCTGTACCCTGTTCCGGCTTCTGTCAGTGTTGTCTCGCGACCAGACGGTGCAGCGGTCACGGTCGACGGCATCTACAGAGGACAAACGCCGCTTACCCTTGAGTTGCCGGTGGGAGAACCGCGTACCCTTGAAATCCGTCACCCCGGACATCGGAAGGCAGTACGTCAGATACAGCCGGCAGCCGGAGAAGAACTCGAAGTGCAGGTGACCCTGGAGCAGGAAATGGGAGTGGTGTTTGTCGAGGTGGTTCCGGCAGACGCCCGTATGAGCGTCAATGGTCAGCCGGTTGACAATGGGGCGGTGGGGCGCCTGCTGCTGCCAGCTGAGCAAGAGCACCGGATGGTCTTCTCCCTTGAGGGATATCGAGATAAACAGGTAACTGTCATCCCCAGGAAGGGGTATAGCCGGCAGGTGCAGGTAACCCTGGACCCCCTAACCGGGAACACAGCGGGCGTTACCGCTGGAAAGAAAATGACAACCTCCCGTTTAGCGCTTTTTACCGCTCCGGTTGAGTTCACCATGGGCGCATCCCGCAGAGAACAGGGACGGCGGGCTAATGAGCAACTGCACCGCGTCAAGCTTGTCAGGCCGGTGTACGTCAGCGCCCATGAAGTGACCAATGGCGAATTTCGTCGTTTTCGGCCAGGTCACCGATCCGGCAGCTTCAACCAGTTTACCCTTGACGGAGATACTCAGCCGGTGGTCAATGTTTCCTGGGAGGACGCTGCACGCTATTGCAATTGGCTGAGCAAGAAAGAAGGGCTTGCTCCATATTACGAGGAGACTGCCGGCGGGCTGCGAGCCATATCCGCCATCGGCACGGGGTACAGGCTGCCCACTGAGGCGGAATGGGCTTATGGTGCGCGGCTGGCCGGGCGGCAGGAAATAAGCCGTTATCCGTGGGGGGGGCCGTTTCCACCCCGAAAAGCAGTGGGGAATTATGCCGACCAGCGCATCGCCGGGTTGCTCAGGTTGACCCTCACCGGGTATGATGACGGGTATCCGGTCAGTGCTCCGGTGGGGATGTATGCGGCTAACCCAGCTGGACGGTTTGATATGGGGGGAAATGTGGCTGAATGGTGCCATGATTATTATTCGTTTGTCAGGGGGGACGGTGCAACGGCCGAAGTAGATCCGCGTGGTCCGAAAATGGGGGCCCATCACGTTGTTCGCGATGCAAGCTGGCGCGACGGCTCGGTGGTCGAGCTGCGCTTGAGTTACCGCTCCTATGAAAAAGACAAACGTGATGACCTGGGGTTTCGAGTGGCGAGGTACCTGCAATGAAACAGAAAGTATGGTTGGCGGGGTGCCTTGTGCTAGTCCTGTACGCGCAGACTGTTGCGGCAGCGGCGGAAAAGGGGAAGGAGGCGGCTGTTCCCCTGAAGGAGCCGCAACTCCAGGAACAGAGTGAACCGGAGCGGTCGGGTAGGGAGGACAGGTATACCGTCTTTGTACCTGCCCAACAGGTGGATGCCGATACGGTTATCGATTTTCCTGCAGATATTTGATGCGTGGAGCAAGCGAGATGCCAAGAAGAGTCCCACTGGAATTATTTTACCAGATTTTTTCCCTGCTGACGGCCTTCGTGCTTGTCCATGGAGCCTTTGTCACGGTCATACGGCCGGAGGCCGAGCGGTTTCTGGTCCAGGAGCAGCAGCTGGTGGCCCAGGACCCGGATTATGTACAGCAGCGGAACTTTTTTGTGGTCCTTAAGGATTATGAACAGGAGGCCTGTCTGATCCTGATGGTGTGGGCGTTTTCCATTCTCGGGTACAAAGGGGTGATCATGTGGCGGCAGCGACGACAACTGGGTGAAGATCTGCTCCAGTTGCCCGAGAGCCTGCCGCTGGGACCGGAAGATGCCCCGGCAGTCAAGGCCAGGATCGAGGAGCTTTCGGGCAAGCGGGAGACGTATCTCCTCTCGCGGGCCCTTGGTGCGGCCATCCGACGCTTCGGTGCGACCCGTAATGTGCAGGATGCTGCAACCGCCCTGCGCGATGTATGCGCCTCTGAGGGAGAGCGCCTGGAGGCGGAGCTCTCCACTATCCGCTATATCGCCTGGGCCATCCCCTCGGTGGGCTTTATCGGCACTGTTCGCGGGATCGGGGCTGCGCTTGCTCAGGCCAATAAGGCGGTTGCAGGAGATATTACCGGTGTGACCCAAAGCCTGGGGGTGGCCTTTAATTCGACCTTTATCGCCCTGGTCATCTCCATTGTCCTCATGTTCTTTATTCATCAGCTGCAGCTACTGCAGGACCGACTGGTGCTTGATACCGAGAGCTATTGCGATCGCAACCTGATATCCCGCCTACGCGCCCACCCCTGACCACGGTCTATCATGGCTGTCCGTCGTCGCATCACGCCTTTTAATCTGGCCTTTCTCGATATCATGTTCTGCGGCTTTGGTGCTGTGGTGCTGCTGGTGCTGATTGTTCAGGCCAAGACGGTAGCCGAACGGACAGCCCAGGTCGCCGAACATGCTGCCGAAAAGGACCGATTGGCTCGGACCGTTGCAATCGAACAACAGCACCTTCACGACTTGACAGCAGCGGTCCAAAGAACGGAACTAGAGCTGAGCACGACTGCTGAGAGCACGGCGGCGATCCGCCGTCGGATCATTGCTGCGGAAGCGAAACTGGCCGACCAGGCGGAAAAGACCGGGGAGAGGCGTCGGCAGTTGGACCGTGCCCAGCTGTCTCTGCAGGAACTGGCGAGCCAGCGACAACAGGTCACTGTCCAGGAGAGAGCAGTTGACACAGGTGACCGGGCAAGGCGTTTTGTGGGCGAGGGCAACCGGCAGTATCTTACCGGGCTTCGCTTAGGCGGACGGCGGATTGCCTTGCTGGTGGATGTGAGTGCGTCCATGCTTGATACCACGGTGGTGAATATTCTGCGGCGGCGCAATATGTCTCCGGAAATACAGAGGAGCGCACCAAAATGGCGACAGACCGTAGCGACCGTGGAGTGGCTGCTGGCCAATATGAATGCCTCGGCCCAGGTGCAGATTATAACCTTCAACAACAGCGCGCTTACCCTTGCCGATTCTTCCTGGGTGGCAGTCAATGATCATGCCGCGGTTGATTCCATGGTAGCGAAGCTTCGGCGCATGCTTCCTGCGGAAGGAACTGACCTCAGCAAGGCCTTTACCACCCTTGCCACGCTTCGTCCCCAGGCCGACAACTGTATTCTGCTGACCGATGGACTGCCCACCCAGGGAGGCGGCAGAGCGCAAGCAGGAGCGGTATCCGGGAAACAGCGGGTACGGCATTTCCATCAGGCCAGGCAGCGACTGCCCCAAGGGTTGCCGGTGAACACCATTCTCTTTCCCATGGAAGGGGATCCGCTGGCCTCCAAATTGCTGTGGCAGCTTGCGGTTGAGACCAAGGGCTCTTTCATGACGCCGACAAGGGACTGGCCATGAGCAGAAAAGGACGAGGGATAGAGATTTTTTCACTTTCCTTTCTAGACGTGGTATCCTGCGGGTTCGGTGCGATTGTTCTGCTGCTCGTTATCAGCAAGATCGGAGAGCCGGAGGTTGCGGCAACCCTGACCGAGACTCTGCGCGTGGAAACATCAGTACTGCAGGAGACGCTGGCAGAAACCAGGGAGCAGGCCCGGGCGCTTGACCAGCGGCTTCAGCAGACCAGGGAACAGGTGAGGCAAGCACAGCAGGAGCTAGTTGAACAGAACGCAACCCTTGCCCGGCTTGATGCCCAGACCGCAGAATCCAGCAGTTCCGAACTGGCGCTGCAGGTACTTGTAGGAGAGATGGAGGCGGCCAGGCAGGTATTAACAGAGGAGATGCGACGCCTGCAGCGGCGAACCGCACCGCCGGTCCCTGACAGGCCTGTGGGCGGGGTGCCGGTGGACAGTGAATACATTATCTTTATTATCGATACCTCCGGCTCTATGCAGCAATATGCCTGGCGTCTTGTGCGTCGGAAGATGGCGGAGATATTGGCCGTCCATCCGCAGGTGAAGGGGATCCAGGTGATGAACGATATGGGGGAGTACATGTTTTCCCAGTATCGCGGTCGGTGGATACCGGACACCCCGGCGCGAAGAAATGCCGTTCTCCGGCGGTTGGGGTCGTGGGCGCCGTTTTCCAATTCCAGTCCGGTGGAAGGGGTGACGCACGCAATCCAAAGATTTTACAGCAAGGATAAAAAGGTGTCCCTGTATATTTTTGGCGACGACTTCTCCCGAGGAGGACTGCAGGAGGTAGTGGAGAGCATCAGCCGAAGCAACCGGCGCGATAAGGATGGCAATACAAGGGTTCGCATTCATGCCATCGGCTTTCCCGTTTTATTTACTCAGCAGGGTGCAGATAATAATCTGATCAGGTTTGCCGCTCTGATGCGGCGCCTTGCAGAGGATAATAACGGCAGTTTTGTGGGCCTGACCAGGTTGACTGAATAGAGGTGTGTCCGGTATGGGGAAAACAAGAGAAATGGCTGTCCGAAAAGCCGAGTGAACCCCTGCCAACGAGCAGATGAAAATACTAGTGGTTGCAGATACAGTGGTCCCGGAATTGACTGCGGAGCGGTGGGACCCTGCGCCGGTAAGAGGTATTGACCTCATCCTCTCGTGCGGGGATCTACCGCCCGAGTACCTGGTTGAACTGAGCCGGCGTACTGGCGTCCCGGTCTACTATGTCATGGGTAATCATGATATCCGTTATGCGGACAAGCCCCTGGAGGGGTGCCTGGACATCCATCGGCGTATCGTGGCCTACCACGGGATACGCCTTGTCGGCCTTGCGGGATCTCGCTGGTACAATGGCGGGATCAACCAGTACAGTGAGGCCCAGATGCGCAGCTTTCTGTTCCGTCTCTGGTTGCCGCTGATCCGCAGTCGGGGGGTGGATATCATTGTTACTCATGCCCCGCCCCGCGGCGTAGGTGATGCTGAAGATCCCTGCCATCGGGGGTTTCGCTGTTTTCATCGCTTGATTGAACGATACAGCCCTGCCTACCTGCTCCATGGGCATATCCATACCCTGTTTGGCAGTGACCAGGAACGGATTCGCTGGCTGGGCACCACCCGGGTGATTAACTGTTATGGGTATTATCTCCTCCATGTTTGAACAACTGCGAAAAAAACTGGGCAGTTTTTTTATTCACCTGGAGCAGGTTGAGCCGGCAAAGGAGCTGCAGTGTTTCGATACAGTGCAGAACTCGGAACAGGCTTTTGAGTCCATTGATCGAGGTGTGCAGACCGTACCTCTGGAGAAAATTGTCGGTACCGTAGGGCGTTACCACGATTTTGATAAGCGATTCAGGCCCAGGCGAAAGGAGTACAGCAGCCGTCTCCAGGGCATACTCAAGGCCATGGTGGCCGGCCGCCCCATGCCCCCTGTGTCCCTTTATCAGATCAAGGATGATTTTTTTATCCTGGATGGGCACCACCGCGTTACCGCGTATCGGGAGTTGGGACATACGCATATACAGGCACGTATCCTGGAACTACTGCCGGGGACCGATAAGCTGGACAACATTCTCTACCGGGAAAAGATCCTCTTTCGTGACAAGGCCGGTCTGACGGAAACCATCGACCTGACCGAACCCGATCAATATATTCATTTCGAACAGCAGATCATGGTCCACCAGGAATACCTGAAACAGACCACTGACCAGAATGTGGACTACAGCCATGCTGCGCTCGACTGGTACCGGACCATTTTCAAGCCGCTTCGCTCCATGGTGGCAGCGAGCGGGCTGGCCCGGTCATTCCCCGGGCGAACCGTGGATGACCTCTGCCTCTACATTTCGGTTCACCAGTGGGAGCAGAGCAGCCAACGGCGCTATGGTATCGGGATCGATCGTTTGATTCCCAAAAACATGGAGGCGTTCAGAACCAAGATGGCTGAATACAGAGCAGCGGAATATCCGGAAATGAAGCGGGAGATAACCTTTTTTATTCTTCTCAACCTGGAGGGGAGGTATGAGAGCCAGGTTATGGATAAGCTGATGCAGCTCGAGGAAGTTGATGAACTGCATTCCGTCCACGGGTCCATCGACCTCATCGTCAAAGCGACCCTGATGCGTGACCTGCTGACATCCGATGCGGAATTGATCTCTCAGTTTACCCATAATCATGTCCGCAATCTGCGCGGTGTCAAAGGGTCACAGACATTAATTCCAGGGGTATCGCGGGTGAGGGATAAGGACGGGACCTTTGTCAGGTAACACGCAGGGAGCAACCTCTGCCGTCACACCAAAGGGTGATCGATACAATAATAGATGGGGGCGCAGCAGATGAGCAGCGATTCGGTGGTCTCTCTTGATTCCTTCCAGCATCTGGTACGGGCACGGCAGAGTGTGCGGGCTTACGACCAGCGTCCGGTGGAAAAGGAAAAGCTGGAGCAAATGGTGGAAGCGGCAAGGCTGGCCCCTTCGGCCAGTAATGGACAACCGTGGCACCTGATTTTCGTGACTGAACCCCGGTTAAAGAATCAGGTAGCGGAAGCAACATACAGTTCCTTGGTATCCTTCAATAAATTTGCTCCACAGGCCCCGGTGCTGATTGTCGTGGTACTTGAAAAGACGAGGGTTATTACCCAGATTGGCGCCCACCTGAAAAAGCGAGATTTTTCCCTGATAGATATAGGAATCGTGGCCGAACACCTCTGTTTGCAGGCCACGGAGTTGGGGTTGGGCACCTGCATGCTCGGATGGTTTGACGAAAAGCGAATACAGGGCCTGCTTGCCATCCCTTCCGGGAAAAGGATCGGTCTGGTCATTACCCTCGGCTATCCCGCTGAAGGGTACCGGCTACGAGTCAAACAGCGAAAAAAGACCGAAGAGATGAGCAGTTATAACGGATATGCCCCTTGATTTTCCCAGGTGGCCGGGTTTTTTTCTCCCTTGTTGTCTCCTGGAGGGTATTGTACGGTGCGAGGAACGAAAACCGACCGAAAGAACGGTACAGGTGCAAGAGGTGACGGTGTGACAAAGGAAACGCTTGAGCATGGATCCCTCCGGGAAGCAATCGATCAGCTGCGGCAGGCGGTTGGGGGGTGTGAAATCTTTCCGGATGAGCAGCTGACAGCCGCTCACGGGTATTTCATCAATCCATCTCTGGAGCTGTTGCAGATGAACTGGATCGGGCTTGCTGAGGTCCTTGAAGAGCGGGAGGATGTGGCTCCCCAACCGGGCGAAGAGCAGGTGTTGGTCTGGAAACATCCGCAAACCGGTGCCGTGCACTGTAGAGCAGTGCAGACCAACGACCTGCTGGCCCTGAAACTTGTTCATGAAGAGCTGGATACGTTCACCGCGGCCCGTGAAGGCAAGGTGACTGTGGGAGCGATAGAAGCGGTGCTCACACAGGCGGTGGAAGACGGGGTAATTCTTCGTGCTCCCTCCCGGCTTTGTCGTGAAACAGAGGGCGGAGAACCGGAGCTGATTGATCCATCCTATCACACTGCGCAGGTCTTTACTCTTCAGTGGCATGTCACCCAGGCATGCGACCTGCACTGCAAGCACTGTTATGACCGAAGTGATCGTGTTCGGTTGCCTTTTGATCGGGCTATGAAGGTCCTGGATGAAATGCACCGATTCTGCCGGCACAACAACGTCCGCGGACAGATTTCCTTTACTGGTGGCAACCCTTTGATGTACCCCCGCTTTAAGGAACTTTATCGGGCGGCTGCAGAGCGCGGCTTTATGCTCGCTTTGCTTGGCAACCCCACCACGGCATCCATTGTGGATGAATTGATATCGGTCCACAAACCGGAGTTTTACCAGGTCAGTCTGGAGGGAATGGAGGCCCACAACGACAGTATCCGCGGGGAAGGCCATTTTCAGCGGGTGATCGAATTTTTAGCCGTCCTTCGAGAGCGCCAGGTCTACTCCATGGTCATGTTGACCCTGACCCGGGCAAATTGCGAGCAGGTACTTCCGCTGGCTGAGTACCTTCGGGACAAGGTCGATCTGTTTACCTTCAACCGCTTGACGCTGTTCGGTGAGGGGGCAAGTCTGCAACCGGTGGAACAGGAGCAGTTTGAAACCCTGCTTGCGGGGTATCTGGAGGCGGCAGCGACCAATCCGGTGATGTCGTTAAAGGATAATCTGCTCAATCGCCACCTCTGCTGCACCGAGAGTCCACTGTTTGGCGGATGCGCTGGTTTTGGCTGCGGCGCGGCATTTAATTTTGTTTCGATCCTGCCCGACGGGGAAGTCCATGCCTGTCGCAAATTTCCTTCCTATCTGGGCAATATATTTGAACAGGACCTTGAAGCCATCTACCGCTCGCCGCTTGCGAGTCGCTATCGCGCTGGCAGCGAAGCGTGCGGGGATTGCCGCATCAATCTGGTCTGCCGAGGCTGCCCGGCAGTGGTTGCCGGCCATGGACTTGATCCCTTTGTCGATCGGGACCCCTATTGCCCGGAGCAGCTGCTCAGGCAACCAAAAAAATAATTTCTTGCAACGAGAATCGCTATTTTTCCTTGCAATCAGCGGTACTGCGGCGTAATGCACGTAGCGCTACAACGACCATGTTACTCCTCCCTTGCGGAGGAGTTCTAAAGAGGCTTTATACGAGGAGTATTGGATGAGCAACCACGAGCCTGACAAAATCATCTATTCGATGATCAAGGTCAGTAAAAAATATAAACAAAAACAGATCCTCAAGGATATCTCACTCTCCTATTTCTATGGTGCCAAGATCGGGGTACTGGGCCTCAACGGTTCCGGAAAAAGTACCTTGCTCCGTATTCTGGCTGGTCTGGATACCGAGTTCGAGGGCAAAACAGTGATGTCCGAGGGCTATACCATCGACTATCTCCCTCAGGAACCGGCGTTTGATCGGGACAAGACCGTGCGGGAGGTCGTGGAGGAAGGGGCCCAGGCGACCCTGGACCTGTTGGCGGAGTTCAATGCCATCAATGAGCAGTTCGCCGAACCCATGGATGATGATGCCATGCAGGACCTTCTTGACCGGCAGGCAGCAGTACAGGATCGGCTGGATGCCCTGGATGCCTGGAACCTTGACAGCAAACTGGATATGGCCATGGACGCCCTGCGCTGTCCAGACGGTGCAACCAAGATGGATGTTCTTTCCGGGGGTGAGCAGCGACGGGTGGCGCTGTGTCGGATCCTGCTCAAACAGCCGGATATCCTTCTGCTTGACGAGCCCACCAATCACCTGGATGCGGAATCTGTTTCCTGGCTGGAGCAGCACCTGCAGCAGTATCCGGGAACGGTTATCGCAGTGACCCATGACCGATATTTTCTCGATAATGTTGCCGGCTGGATCCTGGAACTCGATCGCGGTCAAGGCATTCCCTGGAAGGGCAATTATTCCTCCTGGCTTGAGCAGAAGGAAAAACGTCTTGCCCAGGAGGAAAAAAAGGAGAGCAAGCGACAACGGACCCTTCAGCGTGAGTTGGACTGGATTCGCATGAGCCCCAAGGGCAAGCGGTCTAAATCTAAAGCGCGTATAACGGCTTATGAAAAATTGCTCAATCAGGAAACAGACAAGCTCGACAGCGACTTGGAGCTGTATCTGCCGCCCGGCCCCCGGTTGGGTAAAGTGGTTATTGATGCAGAAGGATTGACCAAGGCTTTTGATGGGCGATTGTTGATGGATCAGCTTGATTTTTCCCTGCCGCCCGGGGGCATTGTTGGCATCATTGGTCCCAACGGGGCGGGAAAATCAACTCTGTTCAAGATGATCACCGGCAAGGAGCAACCGGACAGCGGAACAATCCGCATTGGCGACACCGTCAAGCTGGCCTATGTGGACCAGAGTCGCGACAGCCTTGACCCAGACCAGACCATCTGGGAGGCTATCTCTGAGGGACAGGATACCATCTGGCTGGGTACCAAGGAGTATAATTCCCGCGCCTATGTGGCCAAGTTTAATTTTACCGGCAGCGAACAGCAGAATAAGGTCAGCGAGATCTCGGGTGGTCAGCGCAACCGGGTTCACCTGGCCTGTACTCTTAAAGAGGGCGGCAACGTGCTGTTGCTTGATGAGCCGACCAATGACCTGGATGTCAATACCATGCGCGCCCTGGAAGAGGCGTTGGAGAATTTTGCCGGGTGTGCGGTGGTTATCAGCCATGACCGTTGGTTTCTGGATCGGATCGCCACCCATATCATGGCCTTTGAGGGGAATTCCGAAGTGGTGTGGTTCGAAGGGAACTATTCCGATTATGAGCAGGATTACCGGCGACGAAAGGGAGCGGATGCCGAGCAACCGCACCGTATCCGTTACCGGCAATTGACCAGGTAAAGCCGCTACCGGTGGCAATCATATCGCTTTCTGAGAGGTGCCAGTAATCAATCCTTGAGAGGGGAGGGGGAGATGAAAAAATTGTTTGCTGCGGGCGCAGCGTTGTGCGTATCCGGATTCCTTGTCAGCAGCGCTGTCGCCACTGAAGATGCTGGTGTCACCATCAGTGGGGACGCTCGTGCACGGGTGATCTACAAGGATAACTATGACTTTGGCAATTCTGATAAAGATGCTGCCAGTTTTGGCGACAGTCGTGTCCGTCTGGTCATGACAGGCACAGCCGCCGGTGGTGCCTATGCCAAAGGGAGATTGCGCCTGGGAGATACCCGCATGAACGGTGCGGCGGATCCGGCAGACGACAAGAATATCTGGGTCGACTACGCCTACATAGGTGTTCCCATCGGACCGACAGTGGTTGAAGCTGGGAAGATTAAATCAAATATCACCAAGTTTCTTCAGTGGGATCAAAGTGTCGCACGATTGAGCGTTGATTGGGGTGTTGATAAATATCATATTATTGGTTTGGTCGATACGCTGAGTGAAGGACAGGAAGCAGATGTTGACATTGACCAACTCGAAGACAATGATTGGATGATGTACGGCTTGGTGGCCAAAGGAGATTTCAGCGAAAACTTTTTTGCGCAACTTAATCTGGCATATTTCGATGACCAGCGCGATCAGTTTGCCACAGGGCAGTATATACTGGATAGAAGTGGTGTGGTCGCCTCTGTGTATATGCGGGGTCTATTGCAAAAATTTAGCATGGAAACTGAGCTTGCCTACAAAGATGCTAGTTTCGTCAATTCAAGGCAGGAGGACACCAGGCTTTTCGATCCGGTGACTACCACCGACCCGGACGACGGGTGGGGCTGGTATGGCAAGGTAGACTATCCCATGGGGAATTTCACTCCGTCATTGAATGTGGGGCTGTCTGTCAATAATTTTGCCGTTGATAACGACTTCGGCTGGATCATGACGGGTAACGGTAATAATGAGCCCATTGCCGTATTCGATCAGTTGGGTGTTTCCGGCGACTGGTACTGGATCGCGCCTTCCGTCACCTATGATGTCAACGAACGGCTGCGACTGGTCGGCAATTTTGTCTGGATCAACATTGACGGCAACGACAACGCAGGTGTGGAGGACAAGCGCTTGGCCAAGCTGATGGAGATATCAGGTTCACTGACCTATGTGATCTCCAAGGGCGCCGATTTTACCTGGAAGGCAGGGTATCTGCAGCCTGATTTCGATGGTCGCCTTGATGGCGTGGGCGTTGAGGATGACGGAGCCTTTGGTACCTATGCCCGGTTGGAGGTTAAGTTTTGATCCCTTGTTCTGCATCCGTGCGTGTTGAAGAACGGTCCAGGCTCTAAGCATCACCGGAGATGAGTGATTGTGCTACTGCGGGTCCAGCATGGACCCGCATTTTTTTTGGTGGCAAGGTTATGGACTTGTGCTTACTTGTAGCTATTGTTTGTGCTAGGTATGCAGATCTTTCAAGTTGGATTAAGTAGCACATCGTGGTACTTATTGGCTGACGTGTACCCGCCGCCCAGGCGGAAGGCTTGTGATTTTTACTGTACGTTCAGTTGGTCTTGACGTACTGCTTTTATTGTTGCCCATAGATACCCCATGGCTGTCGATATTTCGGGAAAAGAAAAAAAACAACTCGTTGAGCGGCAATATTTCACCTTTGCCCAGCCGCCTGACGAAATGGAGCTGGATTGCGGGGAGAAACTGGGACCCATTACCCTGGCCTATGAGACCTGGGGAACTTTAAACGAGCAGAAAAACAATGCAGTGCTACTGCTGCACGCCTTTTCTGGTGATTCTCATGCTGCCGGATATCTGCATGCAGATGATGGGCGTCCCGGATGGTGGGATACCATGGTTGGTCCGGGAAAGCCCATCGACACCACCAGGTATTTCGTCATCTGCTCCAATATCCTGGGCAGCTGTGTCGGCTCCACCGGTCCCTCCTCCATCGATCCCTCCACAGGAAAGCCCTACGGCCTTACCTTTCCCATGGTCACCATCAGGGATATGGTTCGTGCCCAGAAGCAGTTGATTGATCATCTGGGGATAGAGAAACTGATGTCGGTCGTCGGTGGTTCGGTTGGCGGCATGCAGGTGCTGCGGTGGTGCGTGGAGTATCCCGAAATGGTTCATTCCGCTATACCCCTGGCCACCACTATCCGGCATTCGGCCCAGGCCATTGCCTTTAATGAGGTAGCCAGGCAGGCAATCATGGCCGATCCGGAATGGAATAACGGTGACTATTACCAAGGGCCCGGTCCTACCCACGGTTTGGCGGTAGCGCGCATGATCGGTCACGTAACTTACCTCTCCGACGACGCCATGCGGGAAAAATTCGGTCGTCGGCTTTACCGGGATGCGCTCTCGTTCGGGTTTGACAGTGATTTTCAGGTAGAGAGTTACCTGCACTACCAGGGGCGAAAGTTTGTTGATCGTTTTGATGCCAACTCGCTTCTCTATATCACCAAAGCTGCCGACTATTTCGACCTGGGGCGCGGCGACGGCAGCATATTAGTGAACGAGCGACTGGAAAAGGTAAGATTTCTCGTCCTTTCCTTCAGTTCAGACTGGCTCTACCCCACCTATCAGTCCAAGGCTTTGGTCGGGATTCTTAAAAAAAACGGCAGTGATGTCAGTTTCTGTGAAATTGAGGCGCCGGGCGGGCATGATGCCTTTCTGCTCCCTAATGAGCGGCTCAATGGGTTAATCAGCGGTTTTCTGAGCAGGGTATATCATGAACAGTGCTGAGAGAGCCGGAGCATCCATGCGTTTTGATCTCCAGGTTATTGCCTCCTGGATAGATGCAGGGGCGAGAGTGTTGGATCTAGGCTGTGCCAACGGCGATTTGCTTGCCTATCTCAAGGAGCATAAGCAGGTTGTGGGTACCGGCATAGATTTTTCCGAGGAAAAAGTTGCCCATTGCATTGAGCGTGGACTGACGGTCCTCCAGGGTGATTTTCGTCAGGAAGTGGGAGACTATCCCAAAGACAGGTTTGATGTGATCATCCTCAGCCTGACCCTGCAGCAAATCCGCGACCCCAAAGAGTTGCTGCTGGACCTTTTGCGTATTGGGAAACGGGTGATCGTCAGCTTTCCCAATTTTGCCCACTGGTCTAATCGGCTTCAGCTGCTTTTTTTCGGCTCGGCGCCGATCAGCGACCAGTTACCCTACGACTGGTATGACACCCCCAATATTCGCGTCATATCCATTCGTGACTTTCACCGATTTCTCCATAAAACCGGGGTGCGGGTGGTGAAGGAAATGGCGATCAATACCCATCACCACGATATTCATGGGAATACAGTGCGGTATTTGAAAAATTTACGAGCCACCTACGGAATAATGATGCTGGAGCGTGTATAATGGCGATTACGATAAAAGAACATTTTCCTTGCGGCCCCCAGGAACTGGCGGTTGGTTCCTGCAGTGTTGACTGCAGCACGGATGCCGTTACAGCCGAAAATCTGGGTAACCCCATTCCCTCGGTGGTGGAAGAACTTGCCCAGGGCTTCAAGAGCGGACGGTTGACCAGTCATATCGAGCCGGTGCCTATCCCCTCGAAAGATGAGGTCATCAAGCTGATTGAACAGATGCAGCGCATTCTGTTTCCTGGCTTTTTTACCTCCATGGTCATGCGTCCCGATAATCTCGAATATTACCTCGGTCAGCAGCTCAGCCTCCTCTATGAGAACCTTGCCCGACAGATCAGTTCGGCCATTCGCCATGACTGTTTTCGACACAACCAGGACTGCACCCGCTGTGGCGAGCGGAGCTACGAGATGGCTTCGGCATTTGTCAAGGCTCTTCCCACGATACGGGAGCTGCTGGAGTCCGATATCGAAGCCACCCTGGAAGGGGATCCGGCCGCAGGCAATCGTGATGAGGTCATATTTAGCTATCCCGGTCTGTTTGCGACCATGGTATATCGGTTCGCCCATACCCTTCACAACCTGAAGGTTCCACTGCTTCCGCGGATAATGAGTGAACACGCCTTTCACCGGACAGCAATCGATATCAATCCTGGAGCGACCATCGGTGGTTGGTTTTTTATCGATCATGGCGCCGGGGTCGTGATCGGTGCGACCACCCACATCGGTGACCGGGTCAGGATATACCAGGGGGTCACCCTGGGAGCACTCTCCCTGCCTCGTGATGCCGGGGAGCGGCTGCGCGATATCAAACGGCACCCAACCATCGAAGACAATGTAATTATTTACGCCAATGCGACGATTTTGGGTGGAGAAACCGTGGTGGGTGCCCGTTCCATCATCGGCGGTAACGTCTGGTTGACCGAGTCGGTCGGGCCGGATACCAAGGTGCTGTTGGAACAACCCCAGTTGCTCTATCTCGGTCAGGGGGAGGAATGATGAGTTCGTCCATCTGCAGTCACATCGGAGAAGCTGTCGGCAAGACCCCCCTGGTTCGCCTTGGTAAAACCTCGGAAAAATGGGGTGTGGAGCTGTTGGCCAAGGTGGAGTCGATGAATCCGCTTGGCAGCGTTAAGGATCGCGTGGCGCTGGCGATGATTACCGATGCTGAAGAGGCCGGAATCCTGCAGCCTGGCACCGTTATCATCGAGCCAACCAGTGGCAACACCGGCATTGGGTTGGCGTTTCTCTCTGCCAGTCGGGGATACCGGCTTATTTTAACCATGCCGGAGAGCATGAGCATGGAGCGGCGCAAGCTGCTCAAACACCTCGGCGCGGAGTTGGTGCTGACACCGGCCCAGCAGGGGATGAAGGGGGCGGTTGCCAAGGCGTTGGAGCTGCAGCGGCAGACTCCGGGTGCCTGGATGCCCAATCAGTTTGCCAACCCTTCAAATCCGGCTATGCACAGACGAACCACCGGGCCGGAATTGTGGGGGCAGACCAAAGGGAAGATGGATTTCTTTGTTGCCGGGGTAGGAACCGGAGGGACTATTACCGGTGTCGGGGGATATCTGAAAGAACGGCTGCCGGTCAAGGTTATTGCCGTGGAGCCGGCAGACTCGCCTGTCCTCTCGGGCGGCCAGCCTGGCCCTCACAAGATACAGGGGATCGGTGCAGGCTTTGTGCCGGATATCCTGGATCGCAGTGTAATTGATGAAATTGTCCAGGTGAAAAACGAGGAAGCCGTGCAGCGGGCAAGAGAGCTCGCCGTCAATGAGGGTATTCTGTGTGGTATTTCCTGCGGAGCAGCCCTGGCGGGAGCCCTGAACATAGCTGCCAGAAAAGAAAACGCTGGGCGGCGAATAGTGGTGGTGTTGCCCGATACCGGAGAACGCTACCTGAGCACTGACCTGATGGAATAACCCTGAATCCATGACGGCCTAGAGTCTGAGTCGAGCTGATATTTCGTTATTGTAAAAGATAACTGGTACCCATTTAAAAACTCAGGCTTACCAGCCGCCCTGTGGGGCGTGCCAGGAACGGCATACCTGCTGCATTGGCAATGTATTGATATACTCAAGTAAAATCAATGACGTTTCCGCCTTGCAGCTGCACCATTCTTGAACGCTCACGGATTGAGGATAACTTAAAAGGATGCGATTGATGGCAACAATTATTTCGTTGAATGTAAGCAGGGAGAAGGGTGTTAACAAGGAACCGGTTGAGCGCGTTGCCTTGAAAGTGGACCATGGCATCGAGGGGGATGCCCATGCGGGTGACTGGCACCGCCAGGTCAGTCTGCTGGCAGAGGAGTCGATAGACTTCATGCGTCGCCAGGGATTGGAGCTGGAGCCAGGGGCCTTTGCCGAAAATATCACCACCCGCGGAATTGATTTGGCTGCGTTGCCCGTAGGCACCATTCTCGAAGGTAACGGTGTGGTTCTCGAAGTCACGCAGATCGGGAAAAAATGCCATCACGGCTGTGCTATCTTTCAGCAGGTGGGCGATTGTATTATGCCCCGGGAAGGGATTTTTGCCAAAGTGATCAAGTCCGGAACCCTCCACTGCGGTGATGAACTGCAGGTACGCAAGAGCGGGGAGGAAAAAACATCGTGAGCAGCAGGAAAACCCAGTGTGACCGTTGCGGAACCTGCTGTCAGCAAGGCGGACCGGCTTTACATACCAAGGATCTTCCCCTTGTTCGCAATGGGGTGTATGGGTTTGAAGACCTGGTAACCGTCCGTCGGGGAGAACTCGCCATTGCTCCGTTAGCATCCGAGGCCGAACCGGTCGCGGAAGAGTTTCTTAAGGTACAGGGAAATCCTGGCAGTTGGAGCTGTAAGTTTTATGACTCTCAGCGCAGTCGGTGCAGTATGTACACCCAGCGTCCGCTTGCCTGTCGGGTATTGGAATGTTCTGCGCCTGAAGCCCTGTTGACCATTGCCGGCAAGCAGCTCATTACCCGTTTTGACTGCATTGACCAGGAAGACCCATTACTGCCGCTGATCAGGGAACATGAGCAGAACTGTCCTTGCCCTGATCTGCACGCTATCGGTAAGGAATTGGCTGGGCAGGGCGACCACCGGGAACTGCTGCGTTCCCTGGCCCATGCGGTGAACCTGGACTTGCGCTATCGCACAGCAGCCACGCGATCCTATGCGTTGCCGGTGACCAGAGAGTTGTTTTACTTCGGACGCCCTCTCTTTCAGCTACTTGTCCCGTTGGGTGTCAGGTCCACCCAGGAAGATGGTGAACTGGTACTCTCTCTTTGCCGGGACCGGTAGCAGCCTCTGCTGCCGGCTGGAGAAAAGGCGATAGCTCAGTACTGTGCTACCAGTCGGGAAACGGTTTTTCGAACCAGGGGAATACCCCGCAGCACCCAAGGCAAGGCTGCGGCAAAGGCCTTGGTAAAGGCATGCAGAGCTACAGCCCGGTAAATCCGTTGTCCGGTCCGAGATCGCACAGAGCGATGACGCCTGCTATAAGAAAGGGCATCATCAGGGCATGAAGAAAGCAAAAAAGATGTTTTCAAATCGTTTCGGAACCATATCGAATGGTTCCGAGTCCGAGTAGTTCTGGCACAGGCGGACCGGACAAAACGCTACTGGTGCTGCTTATAGAAAATGGCCAGTGCTCCTTCCGGGCTTTGGGCTGAAATGATCTCCTGCTCCTCAAACCCTTGTTTGTAGAGCAGGGCTTCTCGCCAGTCATTGCCCTTCAGGCCGAAGATAATACTGATGGCGATGGACAGCAGGTTGATGATGCTGTCTCCCCGTGTACCCATGTCTGCCTGACCAATAAACGCACCAAGCAGCAGGGAAGCGAGAAACAGCGCGCTTCCGGTGAGCCACATTTTTTTGGCCAGGGCCCAGAAACAACTGAAGAAAAACGCCGGCCATGACCATCCCTGTTTGACGGCCTCAATGGAACCATCAGGATGTTTGAATATTTTATACTGCTTCATTTATCGGGTATACCTGTACCTCTATATGTTCGGGTGTCTTTTCCGCGGACCGCATGCCCGGTAGACACATGTTGCCTTACCATAATGAAGATTGGCGAAAAAACAATCCCAGCACCTGTGATTAGGGAAAAAATCTCCTCGTTTTCAGATGGGCTGCTGAGGCTTTTACACCCTAAAAAAGGTGGTTAGCGTTCTGTATTCACCGCAGTATTTTTATTCTCTGAGTACTATCCGCAGCCTGCCTTCGTCAACCTCCAGCGACTCTACCCCGTCTGCAAAGCCCTTCCAGAACCCCTGTTCATTGCCGAATTCGTTGACCAGGTCAATATTTTTCATTCCACCCAGCCACGCCTTGGGCAGGGGGATACCCATAACAGATATTCCACGAAAAATGACTATCGGCCGTCCCTCCCGGTAGGCGAGTTCGACCCCGGCACGGATATGCAGGGTTTTTCCGCCCAATACTGGAAAATCCGGATCCACGGGTAGGAGCATGTTGAGGCTGACCAGATCCTTGGCCAGATCGATGGCCACCCGTTGGGCAAGGTCCGTGTTATCCGCCAGCAGGCTGTTGAGCTCTCGCTGACTGAGATACACGCTGCGGTCTTCCTTGCGCTCGCTGTACGGCTCCGGATGCACCTGTGGAGAGCTGTCGCTCTTTGGCGGCTGTGATTTGTGCACTTGTGGGCTTTTTTCGGTTCCGGAATGTCCCAACTTTTCCAGTTTAGCCGCCAACTGCTGTTGCTCACCAGCTGTCAGGGTGACCGGGACGAAGGGTCTGGGAGAAAGGAGAACGCGGGTGGTGAAGATGGTGGTGATGACGGTCAGCGTTATGGCTGCAAGCAGGAAGAGTACCACCTGCCTGCCGGTAAAACGTTGCGCGGATTGGTCCATGTGCTTCTCCTTGCCAGCCTGACGGATGCCCTATCCGTGGCAGTGTAGGGGCTGGGGCGATTTGCTGATGTGCGGGAAAAAGACAAACAACCATTGATTGCCAACTCAGGCTCCCCAGTTCGTCCCTTGGGCGGTCAATTACGCCACTGTCCGGGCTGCAGGAGGTTTGAGGAGCGCAGCGTCAATGGGGCGCCGCCTTGCACCGGTGATACTCCGGAGCGTTCATCGATTCCATGGACTGTTATACCATTCACGCGGGACCAGGGAAACCGCTATTCTCTTGTCCCAAGTGGTCGGATACAGGGGGGCATGGGGGTGGTGATTTTTCCTCGGTCAAGGTCGGACCATTGCGGCCCATGCCCGTCTGGGAGCATTGAGAGGGAAATGGCTGGTGCCGTTGAGCTGATAGCGCTGGAAAGGGAGCCGCACCAGGAACACCTGTCCCTTGGTTCCAATCAATTTTGTGGTGATCAGGAGTACTGCACTCTTCGGATGCTGGTCATAATTTGCTTGCCTAGAGCGTCCATGATCGGTAAAGGAGCATTAATTGCAGCAAATGAGCCGTTGCCGCTGCGGCAATGGCTGTACCTTATTTTGCCTGACGGAACGGTTATGAACGGTTATCTGATATTTATCATTGGGGTTCTTGCGGTCCACTACCTGTTGGATATTGTGGTTGCTGCCTTGAATCTGCGCTCGCTTGACTCTGCACTGCCCCAAGAGTTTACCGGGGTTTATGGAGAAGAGGAATATCGACGGTCCCAGGAGTACACACGGGTGACCACTGGTTTTTCCCTGGTGCAAACCACCATAATCACCTTTCTGACGCTGGTGTTTATCCTTGTTGGTGGATTTAACCAGGTTGATCTTGTCGCACGATCGTTCGGGTTCTCTCCGGTGCTCACCGGACTGCTCTTTACCGCGTTGCTCGGGTTGCTCTCGGCTGTGGTGAACCTCCCCTTTTCCCTGTACTCGACCTTTGTCATTGAAGAGCGTTTCGGCTTCAATACCACCACCTTTGCTACCTACCTGGTTGATAAAGTCAAGGGTGCTGCGCTTGCACTACTGCTGGGAGGCCCGCTCCTCGGCTTTATCCTCTGGTTTTTTGGCGCCACCGGCCAGTGGGCATGGCTCTATTGCTGGCTGGCAGTCGTTCTGTTCATTCTGGTGATGCAGTTTCTCGCTCCGGCAATCATCATGCCGTTGTTCAACACCTTTACCCCGCTGGAAGACGGTGAGCTGAAGACAGCGGTCAACGAGTATGCCCGCCGTCAGCATTTTGCCCTCCAGGGGATTTACACCATGGATGGTTCGAAACGGTCTACACGCGCCAATGCCTTTTTTACCGGTTTCGGCCGGTTTCGGCGAATCGTTTTCTTCGACACGCTGCTCAAGCAGGTCTCCACCAGCGAATTGGTTGCCATCCTGGCCCATGAGATGGGCCACTATAAGAAACGGCATATCATGATCATGATGGCCGCCTCCATCCTTCAGACCGGTATTATGTTTTTCATTCTCTCTTTGTTTCTGGAAAATACCCAGCTGTTTGCCGCTTTTGGGATGGAGCATCTTTCGGTGTATGCCAGCCTGATCTTTTTTGGGTTCCTCTATTCACCGTTGTCGACCATCCTTTCCATCGCTTTTCATGCCTTATCCAGAAAACATGAATATGAGGCAGATGCTTTTGCGGTAACGACCACTGGTGATCGCGACAGCCTGATTAATGGCCTCAAGCAGCTCAGTGTCAGCAACCTCTCCAATCTGACCCCCCATCCTCTTCATGTTTTTCTCCATTACAGTCACCCGCCGATTCTCCGGCGAATCGAAGCGTTGCGGGCGCTGCCGGCTGCGGCCAACCATGCAGGGGAAGCGGACTGAAGGGAAAACTTCTCCGAAAAACAGCAATGACCACTCAAGAACGCATGGACAAAAGGGATCACCTGGTGGAGGAACTGTATGACCGGCTGGAGCGGTCATGGCTTGCCCAGCTGGCGATGGAGTTCGATCATATTTGTGCTCAGCACTCCCTTCCCCTCAGGCCACCGGTCATCCAGATCTCCGGATCAAAGCGGGTGTTGGGCTCTTGGTCGCCTTTATCGCGTACCATGTCCATCAGTCGGTACCTGATTGCAGAGCACCCATGGTCGGTGACCCTCCAGGTCCTTAAACATGAAATGGCGCACCAGCTTTGCAGTGAAGTGCATCAACGCCAGCGGCTCGACCACGGACCATTCTTTCAGCAGCTCTGCCGTGAGTTGGGGGTTGATCGGCCTTTTCGCCGGGCAGGGGCTGATACCGCCCGGTTGCTCCTCCAACCGGCAGAGGCGATACCGGCACCACATCAGCAGGTTCTGGAGAAAGTGCAAAAGCTGTTTGCTTTGGGGCAGTCGGCAAATGAACATGAGGCCGCACTGGCTATGCAAAAGGCCGGGCAACTGCTTGAACGGCATAACCTGTCCATGAATCATCTTGCCGAACATGCTGATTTCCAGCACCGGAGTATAGACACGGGCCGCCAGCGGATGGCCGCCCATCTCAAGACCATTTGCGCCCTGCTCAGTACCTGCTTCAGGGTGCGGGTGATCCGTGCCACACTCTATGATCCGCTTGCAAACCGGCGGAACGCGACCATTGAATTGCTGGGCTTGCGGGAAAATGTCGCCATTGCGGAACACTGCTATCATTTTCTGCTTGATCGCCTGCAGACGCTGTGGGAGCGAAACCATCACAACCTGTCCGGTGAGCGACGGGTTACCCGGAAAAGTTACTATCTTGGCGTGCTGGCAGGGTTTCGAGAAAAACTAGAGCGACGGCAGCAGGGGGCTACTCGGCAGAATGGGGAGGCGGATCCTCGCAGGGAAAAAGCCCTGATGCACACCGAGGCGATGATCGATCACTTTGTTGCCCGCCGTTTTCCACGACTTAAA
The DNA here is from genome assembly GCF_055398265.1 of Desulfogranum aggregans. Taxonomy (NCBI): domain Bacteria; kingdom Pseudomonadati; phylum Thermodesulfobacteriota; class Desulfobulbia; order Desulfobulbales; family Desulfobulbaceae; genus Desulfogranum; species Desulfogranum aggregans. The sequence goes on from NZ_AP042447.1 coordinate 3,804,131, forward strand.
CGGGTTCGCTCCCGCGGAATGCGGGTTAACCCCAATGCCTATCAGCAGGGGCGCGCAGCAGGGGATCGCTTGCACATGCACCGGCCGACGGATGGGGCACCTGTACCACGCAGATTGACTGAAGGGAGCGGCTAATCCCCCTGTTTCCCCGCGGTTGCTGGCGGAGTGAGAAAGTGCACCGATTCCTCCAGCGGCATGGGACGGGCGAACAGGTAGCCCTGCACTTCGTTGCAGCCGATATCTTGCAGGCAACGAAGCTGGGCTATGGTTTCGACGCCCTCGGCGACCAGCCCCAAGTTCAATTTGTCGGCCATGATGGCAATGGTCTCAACAATGGTGAAATCCTCTCTGTCGGTAAGAATATCCGCAATAAAGGATTTATCTATCTTGAGTACCGATATTGGCAGTCGTTTCAGGTAGGCCATGGAGGAGTACCCGGTACCGAAATCATCGACAGCCAGCATGATTTTTTCTTGGCGCAACCATTTCAATAATGCCTGGGTAGAATCTATGGATTCCATCAACAACGACTCGGTCAACTCCAGTTCGAGCTCTGTCGGCGGGTAACCGCTTTCGGTGAGTTCCTGGGCGAGTATTTCCTGAAAGCCCGGATCGCTGAACTGTTTGACGGAAACATTGACCGAGAGCTTTGGCCGGCACTCGCTCTGTCGCCATATCTCCTGGATACCGTTGATGGCTTTGTGCAGAATCTGGCGGCCAAGGGGAATGATCAGTCCTGTTTCCTCTGCCAGCGGGATAAACATATTTGGAGGAACGATTGTGCCACCTGGTTTAATCCATCGAGCCAGGGCCTCCAGGCAGACCGTTTTACCTGTGAGGCTGTTGATTCGGGGTTGGAAATAAACCTGGAATTCTTCATTCTCCAAGGCGCCACGCAGTTCGTGTTCCAGCCGTACTTTGTATTGGAGTTGTTCTTCAATTTTCGGATCAAAAATATGAAAGGTGTTTTTGCCATGATGCTTGGCCTGGTACATGGCGAGATCGGCATTTTTCAGCAGATCATCAGGTGTCTTTCCATCATTGGGAAACGAGGTTATGCCAATACTGCATGTCAGGTGGAAATGATGCTCTCCCAAAACAAATGCAGGCCTAAGTGCGGAGCAGACCCGTTCAACTACGGCATTGGCCTCTTCCCGGACTTCAATTTCGGGAATCATGATGATAAATTCGTCACCGCCGAGTCTGGCAACCGTATCGCAGCTGCGCACCCCGGAGAGCAGGCGCTGAGCGGCCTGTTGCAGGAGGACGTCGCCCATGGCATGACCAACAGTATCATTGACTTTTTTGAAATTGTCGAGATCGATAAACAGCAGCAGGATTTGCGTACCCTTGCGGTGAGCAGCTGCGATGGCCTGGGTTAATCTGTCCTGAAGCAGGGAGCGATTGGGGAGATCGGTGAGCGCATCATGATAGGCAAGGTGGGTAATCTGTTTTTCCTTCTCCTTCAGTTCAGAAATATCATGTGACACCGCTACATAGTACATCCGGTCAGCTGATGCATTGCGTATGTCGCTCACGGTCAGCAGTTCGGGGAAGAAGGTACCATCTTTATGCTGGTTCCAGATCTCTCCTGACCACCGCCCCTGTTTGCTCAGGCTGTCCCACATAGTGTCAAAAAAGTGCTCATTGTACTGATCGCGTTTAAATTCGCGCAACGGGTTGCCGAGGGTTTCAGTAATCCGGTAACCGCTGATCTGCTCAAAGGCGGGATTGGCGGCCTGGATGATGCCGTGTTCATCCATGATACAGATGCCTTCCACGATATTGTTGAACACCTGTTCGTAGAGAAAGAGCTGTTTTTCTTTGTCCTGGCGGGCCTGTATCTCCTGGCGAAGCTGATCATTGGCCGATTCCAGCCTGGTCATGAACAGGTTGAAGCTGGTTGCCAATCGGCCGATTTCATCCTTCCGGGTGCTGTCCATGCGGATGGACCAGTCCTCTCCACCCGCCTCCAGTCGGCGGATAAAGGCGGTTAGGGGATGGAGGATGGTGGAACTGACCAGCAGGGTAACAATGCCAATGATTACCAGGGTGGCAAACAGAAAGAGTGCAAATAAACGTTGAAATTGGCTCAGCGGCTTGAATACCTCATCGGCATACACCGAGGTGGCAACTATCCAGTCGAAGGGGGGAATGATATCGAATACAACCAGCTTTTTTCTCGGGGAAGACTCGGATGGATTTTGCCAGCTGTATTGAATCCGCCCGGTGCGGCTGGCGATGATTTCCTGAATAAAGGGGCGGCCGTTGCTGTCGACCGTGGAGTAGTGGTTCCCCTCAACCTCGGGATGGGCAATAATATCACCTTGGGTGTTTAATACAAAGGGGTAGCCGGTTTTACCGATACGAACTTCCAGGATTTTTTCCTCAAAATCGTTAATATCGATAAGTGCAAAAAATTCTTCCTTGTAGGAGGTGACGGAGACGATCCAATCCCATGGTTCGAAGTAGACCATGTACAGCGCTTTGGGCTGTTCTGTCTCCTCATCAGGGTTTTTCCAGAGATATTCAAGATACCCGCTTTTCCGGTTGATCTGTTCCTGGATAAACAGATGATTGGAAAAATCCTTGCCCTGCACCCCCACTCTGGGATGAACCTGGGCGATGCCGTTGCTGTCGATACAGTACACATACCCGGTCTTTCCAACCACCTGGCTTTCCAGCAGATGAATTGCCAACTGTTTGGCCTCGATTTCGGAAAGCATTCCCTGTAGGAACTTATCATAAATGCTATTCAGGGAAGAGAGATTGCTTTGGGCAATGGCGCGGAGATGGTTTTTTATCGCTACACTGGTGGTGGTTTCCACCATGTCTCTGATTACTTTATTGGTATTGTAGAGTTCGTCTTCTATGTTGTTCGTCAGGCTGGTCTTGAAATGGTGGTAGAGCAGCGACCAGCTGGCCAAGGTGATCAGCAGAAAAATTCCTCCGTAGACCCAATACAATCGGGAACGGATGGAGAGGTTGTGAAAAAATCGCATACTCGTTAAAAAGTGTAATCAGCAGAAAGGGCCGAGAGGTGCCTGGGGAAAAGTGAACGGTTCAATCCTCTTTTGATTATGCATCAAATTTTTCTTCAAGGCAAGACAGAGAACTGAAAAGGAGAGGGAAGGTGGATTTTCTTTCTGCTCATCCGCTGATTCGCTCAGCTTTTTCGCTGATACAGGGCTTTCTCAATATAGAGCTCACGTAATTTTCGGGTGTACAGGCCAGGTGTACCCGATCCGATGAGATGGTTGTTGATTTCCACCACCGGGATAACAAACGCGGCCGAACCGGTCATGAATGCCTCACTGGCACTCTGTGCCTCAGCAACGGTAAAGGGCCGCTCCTCGCAACGGATATTGTGTCGAGCCGCAAGTTCAAGGATTGCCTGACGGGTAATCCCCGGCAGGATGGCACGGCTGAGGTGCCGGGTCACCAAGGTGTTGTCTGCGGTGAGAATATAGGCATTACTGGCAGTGGCTTCAGTGATAAAGCCTCTGTCGTCAACGAACCAGGCATCGTCTTTGCCAGCCTGCAGGGCCTGCATTTTGGCCATACTGGAGGCAAGCAGGCAAACGGTTTTGATGTCCGGCCTGCCCCAGCGATTATCCAGGGTGGTGATTATGCGAATACCTCTGTCAGCAAGCGGTGCATCGAGCAGAGATTTCTCCTGGGTAAAGGCGATCATTGTCGGTTGAGGCGATGAGGGATAGGTGAAATCCCGGTCAGCGCATCCACGGGTAATTTGGATGTAGATGATACCTTCTTTCAGTCGATTCCGTTGGAGCAGCTCCTGCTGGATGGCGGTGATCTCCTGGTCATTCAGGGGGAATCGCATGTCAATCTCGGCCAGTGATCGTCGAAGCCGCTTGAGGTGACGGTCATTTTCGAGCATTGTGCCTTCAAGGACCGCTGTGACTTCGTAGACCCCGTCGGCAAAAAGAAAACCCCGGTCAAAAATAGATACCTTGGCCTCCTGTTCAGGTAAAAAGGCCCCGTTTACGTAAACTATTCGCTGCATCACTGCCCTCTCTCCATAAGCCTGGTTAACGCAGGGCAGGGCAGCTTCGACCAATGGGCCAGACGAGTGGCTGTACACTCTCTACGGACACGACTCCACGAATTACGGCTATCCATGGGCGATGACCATGCCGAGAAATTCTTTTAGCCGTTCGTTGCGCGGATGGGTAAAAAACTGATCAGGCGGCCCTTCTTCCTGAATTTTACCCTGGTCGATAAAAATGACCCGGTCAGCCACATCTCTTGCAAAGCCCATTTCATGGGTCACGACCACCATGGTCATACCTTCACGGGCAAGCTGCTTCATGACTTCCAGCACCTCTCCTACCAGTTCGGGGTCAAGGGCTGAAGTCGGTTCGTCAAAGAGGATGACCTTGGGTTGCAGGGCCAGGGCCCTGGCAATGGCCACCCGCTGTTTTTGGCCGCCGGAGAGCTGTTCGGGATAGACGGCGGCCTTGTCGGCTAGTCCGACTTTTTTCAGCAGAGACATGCCCCGTTCCTCAGCCTCTTTTTTCGTCATGGAGCGAACTTTGACTGGGCCCAGGGTTACATTTGCCAGCACCGTCATGTGCGGGAAGAGGTTGAATTGCTGAAAGACCATTCCGGCCTCGGCGCGTACCGTATTAATGTCAGTTTTTTTTGCCATGATATCATGGCCATCGACGATGATGCTTCCGGAGGTCGGTTCCTCCAGGCGGTTAATGCAGCGGAGAACGGTCGATTTTCCTGATCCCGAGGGACCGATGATGCAGACCACTTCACCGGGCTGCACATGGAGATCAACGCCTTTTATCACTTCCAGGTCACCGAACCGTTTGTGAAGATCAATAATCTGAATCATCCTCTCACCTCTGATTGATGCTAAGCCTGTTTTCGAGTATCCGCATGCCTTTGGAGATTGACATGGTCATGGCAAGGTAGACGAGCGCTACCGCCATATAGACTTCGAACGCACGGAAGTTGACGGCAGTGATCTCCTGGCCGGTCCGCATTAACTCGCCGACGCCGATGACCATTAGCAGGGAGGTGTCTTTGAGACTGATGATAAACTGGTTACCCAGCGGCGGCAGCATCCGTTTTAGGGCCTGTGGCCAGATAACATAGCGCATGGTCTGGCCGTGGGTAAGGCCGATGGAGCGTCCGGCCTCCATCTGGCCTGGATTAATAGACTGCACTGCACCACGGACAATTTCTGCTATATAGGCACCTGAATTCACTGCAATAATGATTATGCCCGCCGTAATAGGCGGGATGCGGATGCCGATGGCCATCGGAACGCCGTAGTAGAGGAACATGGCCTGGACCAGCATGGGCGTGCCACGGATCGACTCGATGTAGGCACCGGCAAGCTTGCGCACGACAAAGCTCCGGGAGATTTTCATCAGGCCCGCACCCGACCCGAGAAGGAATCCGAAAAAAATCCCACCGACTGTTATCTGCAGGGTCAGTTTAAGGCCGCGCATCAGCATGGGAAAGGTTTCAATAACAACCGTTGGTTCAAATTGGAATGCCATGGGATCAGTGGTCGTTCAGAGGCAGGTTATTGGGCGAAATGGTGTTGTCTCGAAGCGCGAGCGACCGTCAACTGGTGCTGTCCGGCAATAGCTGACGGGCCACTCGGCGGTTTGGCGGCCGTTGAACGTTATTTCGGCTCCGTACCAAACCATTTCACGTAGAGTTCCCGGTAGGTTCCATTGCTGCGCAGGGTTTGCAGGGCTTCGTTGACCTGCGCGACCAGTGCACTACCCTTGGGGAAGCCGATGCCGTAAGACTGTCCCTGGTAGATGGGGCCAACGATTTTGACTTTTCCCTGGCCTGCTTTACGGATGAAGTCGCTGACCACCGGAGAGTCAAAAACCACTGCATCGGCACCGCCGCTCATCAGTTCCATGAACATGGCATCGTTGTTGGGAAAAAGTTTTACTTCCTTGGCCTGGGCATTGGCTTTGACAAAATCAACCGAGGTGGTTCCCAACTTGGTTGAGACGATTTTATCCTTGAGTCCTTTGATATCCTGAATATCGGTGTTGTCTTTGCTGACCAGGATGAGCAGCCCGGCATTGTAATAGCCATCGGAAAAATCAACCACCTTTGCCCGTTCCGGCTTGATCGTGATGCCGGCAATGCCAACATCTATCTGGCCTGACTGCAGTCCAGGGATGATCCCGTTAAAGTCCATGGGCTGAAGGGTGTATTCCACGCCTATTTCTTGAGCGATAGCATCCCAGAGCTCTACATCAAACCCAGTATGCTCTCCAGTTTTAGGATCCTTAAATTCAAACGGGGGGAAATTGGTGTCGCAGGCGACAGTCAGTTTCTTCGCCATTGCCGGCCCACTGGCGGCGAGAGCGATGGTGACCACGGTCATGATGGCTATCAGTTTTTTCATGGCTTCTCCTCAGAGTGGAAGGGATAAGAAACGGCAACATTGCTCAGGCAACGAGCTGGTTATGTTGCCAATAATTACCGCTGATTACTTTTTGCGAGCATGACAGATTCACGGTGGAAGGGCAACTGTTAATTGCTGCAGCGATCATTTGCTTTCACCATCCGGAAGCCGGAGAGGAAACGGCGACCCCGCGTCCGCGAAAATGAGGAACAGGTGGGCGGGCCTGGGAGGGAGATCTGTCGGTATTGGTGGGTGACGGTTATCTTTTTCTGTTGCTCACAAGTGGTGTGGGCAAATGGCGGTACAGGGACCGTGATCTGTGAATATCCCTTGTTTTGTCTCCTATTCTGGCGCATAATGTGATCAGGGAAGGCTGACCGCTGGCCTTTCGTCTGTTGGACTCGCGCGTTTTATTTATCCAACCCTGCTGATCGAAATATGAAGCTGTCCTTTGCCTGTTGCTGGAGCATTGTCCTCCTGGCGTCGCTTGTTTGTTCTCCTTTGGTATACGGTGCGGGATTTCGCATTACCAATCAGTCTGCTGCAGCGGTCGGACTGGCAGGGGCTCATGTCGCCTATACTCCCGGTCCGGACGCGGCATACTCTAACCCCGCCAATATGGCCCTGCTTGCAGAGGAGGGGCAGATTGAGGTTGATCTCACTACCCTGCATCTTCCCAGCATCACTTACCAGGACGACCGATCGCCGCTGTTTGCCGGAAGCGCAGATGAAGAGTGGTTTGTTTTTCCTCTGCTGCATGCTGTTTCCCCGAAATGGAGTGATTTCCGCTGTGGGTTTTCGCTGATCTACCCCTTTGGTCTCGTCAAACAATGGGAGCAAGCCTATCCCCGGATGTTTGCCCGAAAATTTTCTCTGTTGACGGTTGAAGCCAACCCGTCTGTTTCCTATACCCCTGCGGAGTGGCTCACGGTGGCAGCAGGGGTGCGGTTTATCTATGGTATGGGGGAGATGGAGAACCTTGTCACCAATCCGCCCGCAGCACAGTTGGGGGGATTATCCTCGATCCGGCGAAATCAGGATGGCGATGCATGGGAGTACGGCTATAACCTGGCCGTCACCGTGGTGCCGCTGGAACCCCTTCATCTCTCTGCCACCTTTCGCTCTGAGGTGATTCTGCATTTCGAGGGGGAAGCGGAGCTGAGCGCTGCCGTCGACAGTGGTCCTGTACAGCAGCTGTGGGGACGAGGGGAGCTTGATGTCCCCCTGCCTGCGGTTCTCTCTTTTGCCGCTTCCTGGCAGGTCGCTCCGTGGACGTTTGAGTTTGTGTGGGATCGAACTTTTTGGTCAGCGGTTGACTCCCTGGATAGCGAGTATGCAGGTGACAGCGTGAGTCCGCTCTTCAACGGTTTGTACATGCCGATTGCCAAAAACTGGGAAGATAGTGACGCGTTCAGGTTTGGGCTGTGGTATCAGTGGACCCCCAGGTTCTGCACCACCGTTGGCCTGGCTTTTGAGCAAACACCGGTTCCCGAGTCCACCCTGGGGTTTGAATTGCCGGATGCGGATGCAGTGGTGTATGCGGCTGGTCTGCAGTATGCTGTTACCAGGCAGCTGAATATGACATTTTCCTATATGTACCATCATACCAAAAGTCGATCCGTAGAAAATGATGGCTATGCGGGGCTTACCGGAATTGACGGGTCGTTTACCGAGGGTGGTGCGCATGCCGTGACCATCGGCCTGCGGTATGTATTTTGACCTCAGGTCGGCATCTGCCCCCCTTGAACCTTTGTTGATGGCTGGGGATCGATTTTATCGTTTATTCCAATCCTTTAGGGAGCACCATGCACGCAACACCAGTTGATTCAACCATTTCGCAGACTGCCGCGCAGGAGGAGCGACTGCTGCAGGTCGTTCTCGGGTTTGCCGTTCAACGCTCATTTTCCCATGATGAACCGATTCTTAGCCCGGGAAAGGATACCAATGCTTTCTACTATCTGATCGACGGGAAGGTTGAGGTCAGCTATACGGATAATGACGATACCCGGATCACCGTTGCGCTGATAGGAACCGGTGAATTTTTCGGTGAAATTGGCTTTTTTGACGGGGAGTCACGGGTGCGGGATATTCGAGCCATTAACAGCGTGACTATCGGCACATTCGACAGTGGCGTTATGGAGCGGATGCAGGCAGCTGAGCCGCAGGCCTACATGGATTTTCTTGTTTTTCTCACGCGGAAAATCTGTAGAAAATTCAGAAGGATTGCCGGAGAGCGCGAGCCGGTGGCAGGCTATGCTGACTCCCTTTCAAGCCGACGTTCTATTCGCTACAGCGATGCAAAACCGCTGCCGGCGTCGCTTATCCATGCCGACAGCTGGCACACGGTTAGCAGTACCGTTGAGCAGTTGAAAGCTCAACTGTTTAATCTTTCCCACAGGCTGCAGCAGAAGGAGGCTGTCGGCGAGTCGGATCCTGAGGGTGAAGCCGAGTGCTATGCAGTGCTTGACCGATTGAATGACGCCCTGCCAGCCTTTCAACAGACCATGGAGGGAACTGGGTACGAACAGGTGATGTGGGGATATGTGTTCAAGGAAATTTTCCCCTACTTCATGCGAAGCGAATTTGCCGAGCGAGCTTATTTCAAGCCTAAGGGCTATGCCGGCGACTTTCTCATGATGGAGCATATCTACGCCGATGAGGCAAAAGGAGAGGGGACCCTTGGGAAGATTATCGACCGCTTTTGTCTGCAGCGTCCCGGTTCACTGGCCATTCGCGGAAGAAGACGTCTGCTCAGGGAAGAACTTGCACGTCTGTGCAGCGATCGTTTGGCAAGAGGGGAGCAAACACGAATTATGAACCTTGCCTGCGGCCCCAATCGCGAACTGTTTGACTTCCTCGCCGAATGCGAACAGAGTGAGCTGATAGAGGCCCTGTGTATTGATATAGATGCCGATGCCCTCCGCTATACCAATCAGCATGTCAATGTCTTTCCGCACCGGGCTTCCATACGGCTGATGAGTGAGAATGTCATTAAGTGGTCGCTTGGCCGGGTCAATCAGCGGATAGAACCGCAGGATATCATCTACTCCGCCGGCCTGTGCGATTATCTCGACACCCGGCTGTTTCGCGCTCTGGTTACCCAGTGCTATCATCATCTGCAGCCGGGTGGCTCCCTTGTGCTAGGTAACTTTAGCTTTTACAGCGACTCCCTTTTTCTCGACAAACTGCTCCGATGGGAACTCATTTACCGCAGTGAAGAGGACCTTAAAGAGCTTTTTGCTCCCACCCCCTTCGGCGACTCCATTACGGTCGTGCAGGAAAGTGAAGGGGTGAATCTTTTTGCCATGGCTGTCAGGGAATAGATGATCGACAGGGCAAACGATTTCGCAAGGCACGCCTTTGTCGGTGAACTGAACCTGTTGTTTTATCAGCGGAGCCTGATCTGCCTCTGGCTGGGAGTTATTTTTTTCACCCTCTTTTCCCTGCTTGATTACATCTGTTATCCGCACCATTTTGCTCTCTTTGGTCTGTATCGGTTCCTTTTTGTCCTGGCCCTGTTGTGCATATTGCTGCTGCTGCAGCATCCCCTGGGAAAGCGACTGGTCCGGCCGATCATGTTCGCGGCGATGTTGTTGGGGAGTATGACCATCTCCCTGATGACGCTCAAACTTGGCGGTTTTGTTTCCGGCTACTATGTTGGCATCCTGCTGATGATGGCCGGTGGCTTTTCGGTCCTTCCCTTTACCGTATTCCAGGCTCTTTTTACCGGTCTGTCCATGTATCTGGTCTATGCGGCGACTGTTTGGTATGGAACAGGTGCACCGGATCAACATGCCTGGCGCTATGCGATGAACAATACCTTCTTTTTTGCCTGTATAACGGGCGTGACTGCCATTCAGAGTTTTGATGACTTGCGTATTCAGCGTAAAGCGCTGGCAGCGCAGAGGGGCCTGCGTACGCTCAAAAACGAATTGAAAAAGTATACCGGCAACCTTGAAGAGCTGGTAAAAAAAAGAGTACAGCAGGTCCGGGAGTCGGAGTTGCGATTCCAGGATCTGTATAACAATATTGATGAGCTGATTGTCGTTATCGACGGGCAGGGGCGAATACAGGGGGGCAACTGGAGTGCCGAGCAACTGCTTGCCGCAAAAGAAGGAATCCTGGCCGGCATGGAACTGCACCTTTTCCTTCCAGACGAGGCAAGCGCCAAAGCGGCGGCCCGGCTGCTGGAACGGCTGGAAGAGGGAGAAACCGTTCGCGGTCTTCAGCTGCGGCTGCTGGCTGGAGATGGCCGTACCCTCGAGGCCGAGGTGAGTGGTATGGAGGTTCCCATGCCCGGGGAGAAAACTTCCTATCAGCTGATCATTCGCGACATCAGCAGCACCAAGCAGGTGGAAAAGCAGGTGCTTGAATCCAGCCGGCTGCTCGACTCGTCGCGCCAGGCCGCCATCTTCGGTCTTGCCCATCTGGCCGAATGTCGGGACGAGGAGACAGGGGCCCACCTGCAGCGCATTCGCGAATATACCCGTCTCCTTACCGAGGTGGTTGTTCAAGAACCGGAAATTCGGCCCTTTATAAGCGATAGTTTTGAAGAGGATATCTACCGTTCAGCCGTTCTGCATGATATCGGCAAGGTCGCAATCCCTGATGAAATTCTGCTTAAACCGGGCAAGCTGAGCGCAGAGGAGATGGCCGTCATGCATGCTCACTGTTCCCTTGGCAGCGAGGTGCTGCATAATGCTGAACAACTCTCAGGGACCCACTCCTTTTTAACCATGGGACAGGATATTTCCCATTTCCACCACGAGCGATGGGATGGCACGGGATATCCGGAACAGTTGGCCGGGGAGGAAATACCGCTGGCAGCACGCATTGTCGCCCTGGCGGATGTGTATGATGCCCTGACCACCCGACGGGTGTACAAACCTGCCTTTACCCATGAAGAGGCAAAAGAATATATTGTCAATCGTAGCGGCACCCATTTTGATCCGCTGGTGGTCAAGGCTTTCCTCCATCAGGAGGCCGAGTTTCAACGAGTAAGAAAAAATCTTCTCCTGAACGGGTAGGGAAGGTAATCGATGTCCATGCATGGAGCAGATAACCAGGGAGGATATGCGACCGAACTGCGAGAACTTCATCACCGCAGGGTCTATTACATCCTACTGCTCGGCATGCTGTTGATGCTGGGGTTCAGTGTCCTTGATTTCTTGCTTGTACCGCAGTTTTTCCAACGTTTTTTCTGGTATCGACTTGTGGTCTGTGCCTGCGGAATGATCCTGTTGCTCGTTAATTATTACGATAAGTGCCGCCGATGGTCGTTGCCCATAGGGCTACTGGGCTATGTTCTTGCAGGAGGCGTTATTCTGGTGATGATCGATACAATGGGAGGGGTACAGTCACCCTACTATGTCGGCCTGATCGTGATCATGACCATCTACACCACCCTCACTCCGCTTACCCTCAGCCAAACGCTGCTCAGCGGATTTCTGCTCGTTGCCGGGTATCTGCTGGTGGCGGGGAGCGGCATGGTTGCGGAATCAGCGATGCCGCTTTTCAGCAATATTTTTTTTATGTTTTGTTTTGTCTGTATAGCCGCTACCCAGAGCGCCACTGAAACGGCAGCCAGAAAATTGGAATATGCTCTTCGCCGGCAGGAGCAACAGGCCGCAAGCGAATTGAAACAGCAGGCCAAACAGCTGGAACAGGAAGTCAGTTATCAAACGGGCCAGATCAAGGAATCAGAAGGGCGATATCAGATTTTGTTCAATGCACTGGCTGATGATGTGGTCCTGGTGAACCACGCCGGCATGATCCTGCAGGCCAATGCCGCATTCAAGGAACACTTCGGGGTGGAAAAGGTCACCCAGAAGCATTCCATTTTTGACCTTTTTCCCCTGGAAGAGCAGCGCAAATTCAAAAAACGCATGCAGGAGGTCCTCCGCACCGGTACAGCACTGACCGGTTACCAGGTCGATCTGCAGCCAAAGAACGGGCAGTTGCGCACCATGGAAATACAGGCGTCGTTGCTCAGGCATGGGAACGAGGCTGTTGGCGTCCAACTCGTTTTACGGGACATCAGTGTTCGTCTCGCTCTGGAAAAAGAACTGGTTCGTTCGCTGCAGACGATTCGCCAGACCGAGGAGGCGGCGATACTGGCCCTGGCGAAACTTTCCGAGTACCGTGATACAACCACCGGCCATCACCTGGAAAGGGTGCGTGAGTATTGCCGGGTGGTTGCTACTACGCTTGCTGTGGAGGATGCCTATGCCGCTGATATTGACGATTCGTTTATCTATGATATCTTTCATGCCTCGGTGCTCCATGATATAGGCAAGGTCACCATCCCCGATCACCTGCTGCGAAGCCGGGAACCGCTCACAGAGCCTGAACGGGAAAGAGTGCGGGCACATACGCTGGCAGGGGGGAACGTGATAAAGGCGATGGAGGCAGAAGGGCACGGCAGCGGCTTTCTGACCATGGCAAAGAGCATCGCCTATTTTCATCATGAACGGTGGGATGGCAAGGGCTACCCTCATGGACTGAGCGGAGCCGAGATACCGCTGGCGGCAAGGATTATGGCGGTAGTCGATACCTACGAAGAAATGACCCGTGGCTGCACTGCCGGTACAGAGGAGACCTGCCATGCCGAAGCCGTTCAAACCATAGCAGACAACAGCGGACGGATGTTTGACCCCGGGGTTGTTCAGGCCTTGGTCAGCTGCCAGCAGCAGATGCATGGTATTCGACGGCGTTATGGCAGGAAAACAGTTGCCCCCACCAGCGGGGGGCAGAATCGATATAAGAAATATTGATGAAATTGACAAAAATGATTTCACATATTTCCCTTGCCGTTCACGTGCAAATACACTAAAAAAACAGCACAGAAACATTGTAACTTTTATGCCTGCGTGTTGTCAGTCGGGGAGGCTACCCGGCAGGCAGTACCGACATTCTGAAATGGAGGAATCATTTATGAAAGAGAATATCATGCGAACTCCACTCCTCAAAGCCGGGGCGGTGCTCCTAATTTTTGCACTGTTGGTGTATTTTACCAGCACCTCGGCTGATGGTAGCGTGTGGAAAAGTATCGCCATGATTTTCATTGGTGCCATACGGTTGGTGCAATGGGCGATCGGTATGGTCATCGGGTTGGTTGTCTGTCTGGCTGTCCTTTTCGGGGTTTTTCTCGGCGCCGTAGCAATGGTCAACAGGGAAAGTGCAGCTGAGATGTATACTGCGCTCAAGGCAACGCTCGCCACCTGGCTTGCAGACGGACTGGCTCGAATTGGAAGCCTGAAGACATCTGGAGAGCAGGAAACGGCAGCAGCGGCTCCATCACAGGCGGTTATCAGCGAAAATGCCAAGGTGGATGAGATCCATGACATGCTGGAAAACAGGCTCAATAGGCTGTCCGATAAGATACATGCCCTTGAATCGAAGATGGAAGCGTTTGCACCCAGCGACAAGCTCGACCAGGTTGCCGGCGAGGTTTCAGCTTCGGGAGATGCCCTGAAGCAACTCAGTGAGCTGCTCACCGGTTTAGAGGAGAAGGTGGAGTCGGCCCAGGGGAAACTGCAGCAGATTTCTTCCGAGAAACTGCTTGGTGATCTGCCCAGCCGTGTCAGTTCCATTGAGAGCCAGGATGTTGCCAGTAAGGCCGATATTCAACCGATCGTTGACCTGGTAGAGCGACTGCAGTCGGAAATCAAAGAAGGAATTCAAGGCCTGGCCCAGAATCCTCTGGAAGAGGAGAGTGCCGAAGTTGAAGGTGCTGGCAGTGGAGACCAGCACCGCCTGTTCAGCTATTTTGAAGATCTGAAGGATCAGGAAAAGATTCAGACGCTGGTGAAGGAAACGCTGAAAAAAGATATGACCTATGCCCAGGTGATGAGTTACCTGGTCAAGGAGATGGGATCGGAAAAAGGACAGATCATTGAAGATCATCCCTCACTGGCCAAGGATTACATCCGTCAGTGCCGTCGCGGATAATGCCCCGTCGTTGATCATCGGGCTTTAATGCCTTAGGCCCCGTTCTTGCGTTGGCAGGAGCGGGGCTTTTTTTTGTGCACCCGGGGAATCGGTAAGCGAGAACAACGGCGGCAGATTCCCTGCACTAAGCACACGCACCTCCTGCAACCCGGGCGAAAGCCCTAACTGCTCATCAGTTCAGGCGGCGACAGGTTCGAAGTTTTGCCGGAAGAGGAGCAGCACCGGGGCAGGCTACTGGTGCGGTGGCCTCAAGTGGCGCTGCGGGGGAGCAGTTCCTTGAAATACTCAATGGAGGGAAAGTCGCAGGAATATTCCACCCGCTGCCTGCTGCTCGGACGTGCGACGAAAAGAAGGTGTCTCAAACCATATCTCTGGGCAGAGATAAGCACCTTTTCCGTATCGTCGACCAGCAGGGTACGCTCTCTGTCAAAACCGAGCATTTGCTCCAGTTTTTCCCAGAACTGCGGCTCCTCCTTGGCAAAACCTACCTCTTCTGCGCAGACGATGCGATCAAACCAGGGACCGATCGCCGTCTTTTCCAGCTTGATGGAGAGGGTGCTGGAGTGGGCATTGGTTACCAGGTAGAGTTTTTTTCTGATTTTCAGACAGTATTCGAGAAACTCAATCACATATGGATGTACCCCGATAAGGTGGTTGATCCGCATTTTCAGCTCCGGTATGTCGAGCCCCAGTTCCTTTGACCAGAAGCTGGCGTCTGCCCAGGCCAAAGTCTCTTTGACGTCGGAGTAGCGGGTTAACAGTTCTTTTTTGGCCTGATCCAAGGGGATATCGTTGGCCAGGCTGTAGTGTTCGGGCAGGTATTGTTCCCAGAAATAATCGTCAAAGTGTTTATCCAGCAGGGTACCGTCCATGTCCAGGAGGACCACATCGATGGCTTCCCAGGAAAAGCCTGGAATGGTTTTTTCACAGGATTGATGTATCATGGCTACTCTTCTTCCAGGGTACTCAGCACCTGGTTAATCTGTTGGTAAAGAGGGGTTTGCGAATCCACAGGAACCAACAGGCGGTGGTCAGGGGTCAGGCGCGGGGTGGCCTGATTGCCCGAACTTGCCGACTGGTTCTGAATGACCCGTATGATCCGCTGTGGTTCAAGGGGACTGTTTTCTGCAAAATGGAAAACCAGGGTGGTCGGAGACTGTTCAAGCCGGGTTATCCAGAGTGGGCGCAACCGCTGCTTAAGGCCTATGATACGCAGGAGGTTGCGGGCTTCCTCTGGCAGATTCCCATACCTGTCACGCAGTTCGTCCTCCAGGTCCTGGAGTTCTTCGAAAGTGGCGTTGCTCAGTGCCGATATCCGGCGATAGGCCTGATAGCGCTGGGTCGTATCAGTGATGTACGCATCAGGCAGAAAGGCGGCGGTCTGCAGCTTGACCTCCGGATCAATGTCAAAGGTCGGCTGACCATTTTTACGGGCCTCGCTCTGCTTTTTCAGATCCGCCACTGTGGCCTGTAATAATTCCAGGTAAAGGTCATAGCCGACAGCTGCAATATGGCCTGATTGGGACACCCCGAGCAGGTTGCCACCCCCCCGTATCTGGAGGTCGTTCATGGCCAGTTTGAATCCACCGCCAAGCTCTGCATTATCCATCAGGGCACGAAGCCGCTTTTTCGCATCACCGCTCAGGCTGTCCAGGGAAGGAACGAACAGGTAGGCATAGGCCTGGCGGGAGGAGCGACCGACACGTCCGCGCAGCTGATAGATGTCTGCCAGGCCGAGGTGATCAGCCCGGTTGATAATGATGGTGTTGGCATTGGGAATATCCAGGCCGGATTCAATAATGGTGGTACATACCAGGATATCAATATCATGCTGGATGAACTGTACCATCACCTCCTCAAGCTGCTGGCCGGACATTTGGCCATGGGCAACGCCAATCCGGGCGTTGGGAACCAGTTCGCCGATGGTTTCCGCAAGCCGATGAATGGTCCGCACCCGATTGTGTACAAAAAATAGCTGGCCTCCGCGCTGCAGCTCCTTGATGACAGCCTCGCGAATGACCAGCTGATCGTAGCGGGCCAGAAAGGTCTTCACGGCTCGACGTTGCTGGGGCGGAGTGGAAATGATCGAGAGGTCGCGTATACCGAGCAGCGACATCTGCAGAGTCCGTGGGATGGGGGTTGCGCTCAGAGTGAGCACTTCAACCGACGCTTTGAGCCGCTTGATTTTTTCCTTGTGGCTGACCCCGAATCGATGCTCTTCATCAATGATGAGCAGCCCCAGCCGATTGAACTGAATATCTTTTGACAACAGCCGGTGGGTTCCCACAACCAGGTCAATGGTACCGTCGCTTACCCCGGCACTGATTTCCTTCTGCTGCTTGGCAGTTCGAAAACGATTGAGGCAGCGTATTTCCACCGGAAACGAGGTGAAGCGATCACGAAAGGTGGCGGCATGCTGTTCGGCCAAGACGGTGGTCGGTACCAGGAGCGCGACCTGGTATCCATCTTCAATGACCTTGAAGGCCGCCCTGGCTGCGACCTCGGTCTTTCCATAACCGACATCGCCGCAGATCAGTCGATCCATTGGTTGCTCGCTGGTCAGGTCGGCGAGGGTGTCGTCAATGGCCTGGGCCTGTCCAGGAGTCTCTTCGTAGGGGAACGATTCCTCCAGCTCACGATAGAGTTCACCGGGCGGAGAGAAGCGATGGCCCTGGCGCACTGCACGTTTGGCGTAAATTTCCAGCAGCTCCTGGGCAACCTTCCACACGGCATCGGTGACCTTTTTTTTGGTCGCTTGCCAGCGCTGGGTGCCGAGGCTGTCCAATCTGGGCTGTTGGTCGGTCAGCCCCTGGTATTTGCTCACCCAGTGGAGTTTATCCACCGGTACATAGAGCTTATCGTCGTTGCGGTAGTCAATCAGGAGGAAGTCGCCTCGATTGCCGGTGACCTCCATGTTGATTAATCCTCGAAAGATCCCGACACCGTGTTCCCGGTGGACGACCACATCACCATCGGCCAGCTGATCAAGGTCCAGCGGTTGGCCTTTGGCGGCTCCTGCAGAGCGTCGGTGGCGCTTTTTCTGCAGTCTTTTTTCGCCAAAAAGTTCGTTGGCCGAGAGAATGTGCTGTTTGGCGCTTGGCAGATCAAAGCCCCGCGACAGGGGATGGTCAACCAGGAGGATCTCATTGGTGGAAGAGAGCTCGTTCAGGTTGACAGGGGCCTCTATCGGCCGCGATCTGAGCGAGTAATTTTCCAATAGTTCGGCCAGGTGGCGAGCCTGGCGCTGCGATTTGCAGGCAAGCAGGGTCGTTGCACCTTTTTCCACCCACGGGATGATGCGGTCAGCGAGCGGGGCGAGCAGACCCCGTTTTTTTCGCTGCAGTTCTATTTCCTGGCGCAACAGGCTGTGGTCGCCGCTCTGAATGGTCAGCGGTGGCTCTGGGTTGTCTGGGTCCGGCAAGGAGACAATGCGTGCCGCAAGTCGGTCGGAGCAGGCCTTCTGGATTTCTTCTGTGGAGAGGAACAGCTCATCCGGCTGAAGTGCAGCTACATCGCCGGCAACTGCTTCGGTAAAATTGGCCTGGATACGATCACGGACAAGCTCCATGGAACGGTGTACTTCAAATGGGTCGCAGAGAAAGAGCGCACAATCGGGAGGCAGGTAGTCGAAAAAACTCTGCAGTTTATCGCTGCCGCCATAGAGCAGGGGAAGCAGGCACTCAATGCCGGGGAAGCGGTATTGGTTGGAAAAATTGGTCTCGATCTGCCGCCTTGCATCTTCCGGCCACTGTCCCTGCTCAGCAATTGTAGTTATGACTGCACGCCAAAGCGGCTGATTGCCGGAATGGACGAAGAGCATATCGGATGCGGGGAGGAGCACCGCTTCTTCCAACTCATGCACTGATCGCTGGCTCACCGGATCGAAGGTGCGAATGGTTTCCAGGGTGTCCCCGAAAAAATCGAGCCGCAGCGGTCCCGCAGTGCCGTCGGTGGTATGGGATGGCGGATACACATCGACTATCCCGCCGCGAACAGCCAGGTCACCCTGTTGCTGTACCAGTTCGCAGTTCTGGTAGCCGGCACGCACGAGGAACTCAATCAGGCCGTCGCGGTCAATGTCCTCGCCGGCCATGAGCAGTTCGCAATGGTCATTGAGGGCGGCCCTGGGGAGTATCCTGCGCAGCACAGCCTCGGCCGAGGTGAGCACGATGATCGGTTCCACCGCTTCCTGCAGCAGGTAGAGGGTGGAAAGCCGCGTCCCTACGGTTGCCGGATCAGGGGAGAGCGGGGTGTAGGGCGGGATTTCAAAGCTGGGGTAGACAAGTGCCGGAACAGGGGTAAAGAGCGCAATATCCTGGGCAAAGGTCTCCAGCTGATCATCGGTGGGGAGGATACAGCATATGGATTTTCCCAGTTTTTCCAGCGTCTGGCTGATAAAAAAAGCAGTGGAAGCGCTGTTCAGTCCCGCAATATCAGGTGCTGATGAACTGCCCTCGCACAGCCGTTCAATTACCGACTGCATGATGAATGTCTGTCGTGCAAAGATGGGGGAATATCAGAAGGTGCCACCCATGCTGAAGTCCCAAGTGGAGCTGTCCTCTCCCTCCTGCTGATCAAGATTGTATCCCCATGCAATGCGTAGAGGGCCAAGCGGGGAAAGCCAAAGCAGCCCGACACCGGCTGATTTTTTGAAATCGCTGAGATCCCAGTCTTCCTCAGTGCCGTATACGTTACCGAAGTCAGTGAAAATCTCTCCCTGCATTCCCATGTCCTTGAGTAGCGGAAAGATGATAGAGACGTTGGCATACCACATTTTGTCACCACCGATTTTTTCACCGGTCTCCGGGTCTATCGGACTGATGGAATAGGATTCAAAACCGCGGATCGAGTTCATGCCGCCGAGGTAAAAATGTTCATAGACCGGCAATTTATCGTCCTCGTTTTCAAAGGCCTGTCCGGCAGCTCCTTTGACGTGGAATACCGTCTCCCATACCATGGGAAAATACCAGGAGGACGAAGCTTCGAGCTTGGTAAACTGGGCTTCGCCGCCAAGTGGGCCCCCGGCATATTTAATGCTGGCCGCATTACGGGAGCCACTGCTGGGCGCGAAGGTACGGTTTCTGGTGTCGCGGACCAAGGACAAACGTACGGAGCTTTCAAGATTGATCTCCGCTGATTGTTTAATCACCTCAGAGGCGTTTTCCGCGATATCGCTGAGGTTTGTGTCTGAAATGGTGTATCCGTAGTAGATGTACCATTTTTCAAAGAAGGGGTGACCAAAACGAACGCCTGCGCCGGTGGAGTCCTTGGTGTAATCATCATATTCCCGTTCCCAGTTGAACAGGTCGAACCCGGCTGAGACATTGGAGTCAAACAGGCGCGGATTGGTGAAATTAAGGTTATACCTGGCAGTCTTGCTGCTGAGGTTGCCGGTAAGGGAGAGGCGGTTGCCTGTGCCCAGAAAGTTGTTTTCAGTGATTTCTCCCATTAAAATGAGGTTTTCCGAAGTGGAATACCCGGCACCGATGCTGAATTGACCGGTAGATTTCTCCTTGATATCCACCACCACATCCATCTGGTCCTGGTTGAGCGTGGGTTTGGGCGTGACCGTTACTTCCTCGAAATAACCGAGTCGCTGCAGCTTGAGGGTGGAGGTGCGGATAGCCCTGGAATCGAAGACTCCTCCCTCCTCAACGGTCAGGTCCCGGCGAATGACATTGTCCCGAGTTCGGGTGTTGCCCTGGATCTCGACCCGATTGAAATACACCAGTGATCCTTTGTCGATCTGCAGGGTGATATCTACCCGTTTCCCCACGTCCGCCTTACTGACCTTGGGCGAAACTTCGGCAAAGGCAAAGCCGTTTTCCGCATAAAGATCAGTGATCCGGGTGGTATCCTCGCGCAGGATCTGACGATTGAGGAACGGTTCCTGGCGGATCTGCAGCTTGGCGATAAGTTCATCCTTGTCACGGATCAGGTCTCCGGTGATGTCGACAATGCCAACCCGGTAGCGTGGGCCTTCATCGATGGGGAAGGTGATGTAGAGGCCGTCATCCTTCTGTTCGACAACCGGGGTGCCCACTTTGGCTTCAATAAAACCGTGGTTCTGGTAAAAGGCGCCAAGGCGTGCGGCATCCTGCCTGAGAATATCCATCTTGAGCACCCCTGCATCGGTAAGCCAGGAGAGCCACCAGGTATAGGTCCCGGTCTGGATAACGTCCTCAAGGTCATCGTCGTCAAAGCTGGTATTGCCTTGAAAGCTGATTTCTTCTACCGTAATCTTGTCGCCCTCCTGCACCACGAACCGTACTTCAGCGCTGTCTTCGGCAGGGTAACTGACATTGGCATTCACCTCGGTGGTGTAGTACCCTTTGGATTTGTACAGCTCCTTCACCCTGGTGACCGCATCGTTGATTTTGGTCGGGTTGAGGATGGTGTTGGTGGCGATGTTGGCTGCGTCGCGGACGTCCTCTTCCTTGATGTTATCGGTGCCGACAATGACCACGCTGCCGATAAGTGGTTTTTCCTGTACCCGGAAAAGGATTTTTTTCCCGCTTTCGCTGTCTGAGGCCTCAATTTCGACGTTGTCAAAATAGCCCATGGAAAAAACCGCTTTCAGGTCTTCACGCAGACCCTTTGGGTCGTACACATCTCCAGGTTTGGTGGATATCTTTCGCAGGATGGCACCAGCGTCTATACGTTGGTTGCCGGCCGGTGAAATGGAGGCAATGGTAAAACTCCGGTTGGCAAAACGAACGGCTTCCGCCACAATCTCAGCAAGAACGTTTTGCAGATCATCTATGGATTGGGTTTCCCGAAATGCAGTATACGGGGCGCCGGGCTGGAGTGCATCGAATACCGCCACATCAAGGCTGTAGGTCGTTCCTAGCTGGGTCAGGCTGCCGATCGCCACGTAATCGTATCCGGTTGTTTCAGATATTCGGTTGATTGTCTGCGAGGGAGGCGGCCAGGTGCCGCTGTAGTCAAGGAGCGTTGCTGCCTTGTCTCTGGCGAGCAGGAGATAGTCTCTTTCTGCCAGTGCCGATTCAAGGGCACTGTCCGCCGGAAAAACAAGTGATTCTGGATCCGGAGCGTTAATTTTTAAGGGGATAAAGGCGGTATTTTGCTCCAGGGCCTGAACCGGGGATGCGCCAAGGAGGCAGATAAGCACCAGCAGCACTGCGAGGCTGGAGAGAATATGGCCTGTTCTTCTTGTATGCAACTGCATGGAATAATTCCCGTGAAAGGTAGCTGTATCAGGCAAGCTGTTTAGACTGTTTGCGCAGGCGGCCGGGGAAAACGGATTTGCCGTGGCGGGTCCGCCCTGTGTAATTTCGGATGGCATTATTACACGTTCCACTGTTTTTGCAAAGCATTATAATTCTGCTGCATTACCGTGCCGCGGGTGTTGGAGAGGCCGGTTTTTTCAAGAGGATGAAAACGTTGCCTGCTGAAAGGACTGAGTTGGTCAAGGGGACGAGACCGCCTCGTTTTCAGGTTGGTATTCGTTATCGAGCAATCGAGCCACATCCTGATGGAGACTGGAGGCAAGAGCCTGTTTGTCCCTGGCTTTATAGTGGCTGGTGGGCTGCGGAGTACCGAAACGGATGGTTATGGTGCCCTTGTTGGCAAAAAGTTTTCCTTTGGGAAGTACAGGGAAGGAGCCGTTGAAACCAATGGGGACCACCGGAACCCCCGCCTTGATCGCCAGCATAATAGCTCCGGTCTTGAATTCCTGGAGCCTGCCGCTGGGGCTTCGGGTCCCCTCTGGGAAAATCAGGACCGACGCTCCGGCAGCAATCTGTTCGGCCGCCTGATCCAGGCTTTTCAGCGCCTGCCGTCCCCGCGATCGGTCGATGGAGATGTAGCCCACCTTTTTCATGGCCTGGCCGAAGACAGGAATGTTGAATAATTCTTTTTTTGCCACCCAGCGAAAGTCGTATGGGTAATACCCCTGAAAGCTGAAGATGTCGAACTGGCTGCAGTGGTTGCCGACAAAGATATAGGTCTGGTCGGGGGCGATCTGATCCAATCCCTCAAACTGCACCTTCACCCCGGCAAGGCGGCAGATGCATCGGCCCCAGAACCGTGGAAACACCAGTGCTTTTTCTTTAGCCTGACGAAAATAGCTCAGGTCCAGCCAGGCAAGCAGGGAGACAATGAAGGTCATGGGCGGGGCAAGAACAAGAACAGTAACAGCGCGAATATATTGAAGTGGTGACATCGTGTTGAGGGGCATTGGGTTGAGGGGCACATTTGGCGCAGGGGCGCATCCTGCTTACGTTTCTGGACAGAATATACATTGACAGGTAAAATCTGCAAGTTTATGTACCAGCCAAGGGTACCTCGTCCTGTTGCCTGCAGCCATGTGCCCTGCCAAAAGAAACCTGGGACTGAGTATTCATCTTGGTGTGCGGCGTTTTGCGTACAGCGCATCTGCTGCCTGTCGAGAAAAAGGGTGCAGGAAAATTCGTGAGCAACCGGGAGACTGTTTTGTCAGGAGATGAGATAAGGTTAACGCCTGAAGGGGCTCTCAACGTCCCGAATAATCCCATTATCCCCTATATCGAAGGAGATGGGGTCGGGCCGGAGCTCTGGGCGACGAGCCGACAGGTAATTGATGCTGCTGTGGAAAGCGTCCATGGAGGCGGGAAGCGCATCGTTTGGCGTGAGGTGCTTGCCGGAAAAAGAGCACAGCTGCAAACGGGCGAGCGTCTGCCGGATGCAACTGTGCGGGCATTGAAACGGCACCGTGTTGCCATTAAAGGTCCGCTGGAGACACCGGTCGGAGAGGGCGCTCGCAGCGTTAATGTTGCTTTGCGTAGAGAGCTGGACCTGTATGCCTGTGTTCGTCCGATCACATATTTTCAGGGAATTGTTGCTCCTGTTCGCGAGCCGGCCAACGTAGATATGGTGATTTTTCGTGAAAATACCGAGGACGTCTATGCGGGAATTGAATGGCCGGCGGGGTCGGAAAAGGCCAATCAGCTGATAGAGTTTTTGCGCAGAGAGATGGGAACCCATATTCGCGATAATTCCGGGATCGGGGTGAAGCCTATTTCCGAATTCGGTACCAAGCGCCTGGTGCGCAAGGCGATTCAGTTTGCCCTGGATGCCGGGAGGGATTCGGTGACCCTGGTGCATAAGGGCAATATCATGAAATATACCGAGGGCGCTTTTCGCCATTGGGGCTATGAGCTGGCTGCCGAGGAGTTCGGCGATGCAACCCTCACCGAAGAAACGCTGCGTCGGGAATGTGGCGGCAAGCTGCCTGCCGGTAAGGTGCTGATCAAAGACCGCATTGCCGATGCCATGTTTCAGCATGCGCTTTTACGTCCCCAGGAGTATTCGGTGCTGGCCATGCCCAACCTGAACGGCGATTATATGTCCGATGCTCTGGCTGCACAGGTAGGCGGCCTGGGGATGGCACCCGGTGCCAATATCGGTGATGGAGTGGCAGTGTTTGAAGCCACCCACGGCACCGCGCCGCAGCTGGCCGGTAAGGACGAGGCTAATCCCTGTTCCCTGCTCCTAAGCGGGGTTATGATGCTGGAGTATATTGGATGGGGCGAAACGGCGGTCACTCTGCGCCGCGCTATAGGGCAGGTGATCGGTGCCGGGCAGGTCACTGTTGATCTTGCCAGGCTGATGGATGGAGCACAAGCAATGGGCTGCTCAGCCTTTGGGCAGGCTATAATCGACCGTCTGTAATGATCATCAAGGGAGGTGGGGTATGCCTTACTGGAACCATGACCGCATGGAGGAGGATAGAAGCGGGAAGGGACAGGCATGCGCTCCCTGATCGGAGCTCTGCATGACCTGCTCTTTCCTCCCCACTGCCTGCATTGCGGACTGCGGCTGGACCATTCCCTGCCGCCGGTTCTCTGCCCTGGCTGTCTAGACGGTCTCCAACCTCTTCACTCGCCCTGGTGCACATGCTGCGGCTTGCCCTATGCGGCTGGAGAGGACCATTTGTGCGGGACCTGTCTCGGCCCTGACCCCTACGCTTTCGATTTCGCCCGTTCACCATTTCTGTACCAGCCGCCCATCAGCTCACTCCTCCTGGCTTTGAAATTTGCCAACCGCACCGATTCGCTCACCCCTCTCGGAACATTGAGCGCCGCCTCAGGGGTGCTGGCTGTTTTTTCCGAACCGGATATCATTCTTCCTGTTCCGCTGCATATTACGCGTCTTCGCCAGCGAGGCTTCAACCAGGCCCTGTTGCTTGCCCGCCATTGTTTTCCTCAGTGGCGCGACCGTATAGCCCCTTCTTTGCTGATCAGGACCAGGGCAACGGCTCCCCAGTCCTCCCTTTCCGGAAGAGAACGGCGCCGTAACTGTTCCGGGTGCTTTGCTTTGACCGACGCGTCCTCTGTTGCCGATAAAAAGGTTTTGCTTGTAGATGACGTTTTTACAACCGGCAGCACCCTCAATGAATGTGCCCGGACTGTGGGTCGGCATAACCCGGAGCGGATTGAGGTGTTTGCCGTAGCGCGCAGCCTTAAAAAATAACAGCTGTACCACCCCTCCCCCAGGCAGGCAGCATCGGGAAAAGCAGGATGAGTGTGGCGATGCTGATGAATCCCCTTTCTTTTTCAACAGCTTGACATGATGATAAAAAACAGGAAAATGCAACTGGCAAGGTCATGGCTCCGCCGGCCAAAGGTGTAAGAAAAATGCGACTTTTTTTTGATGGAAAACTGAAGCGGAAACCACGCAATAGAGGGGGATTAACACAGGCTGGCGAACTGTAAGCTAAAAATGGAGCATATGAAAGTTATAATGAGCTGCGTGGAGAATAGTTGAGTTAGGGAATTGTTGATAACTTGTTAAAAGAATGTGCGACTAGGTCGTATTTGTCTAAAATTCTGTCTATTTATGAAAATGCGCAAGAAACGGTCGATATGTTGGGGAGATGCTTCGGGAGTGGGCTCTATACGGTGAATCTTTCATTACCCTTGAATTTGTTGATTTATATATGATTTGTATCCTGAAATCAGCGTAGATCGATTTTGACCGAAAAATAGATTTTCGGTAGATCAATGGCCACAGCAAGACATTGCTGTTTCAGTGGTTCTATATTTTTCAATCGTTTATAATATCAACGTGTTAAAGGTAAACATCCATGATTTGGAATGCGATCAGATCGTCATTGCTTGCTTCTTTGCCCGAAAGCGAATTTTCCCTTTGGATCAAGCCGCTGGAGTGTAAAGCAGAAAATGAGCAGCAAATCGAGCTTGTCGGACCGGATCGGTATTTTTGCACATGGGTGGAAGATCATTACCTGCCTCTGATCAAGGGCGCTGCAGGGCAATTGGGCAGCCATGCCGAGATCAGGCTCCTTATCGACGATTCCCCTGTCCTTCAGCTGGAGAATAAGAGCAAGGAACAATTGCGGTTGCCTGGTGTGAGCCGTGATATGTCTAAATTTCGCTCTTTGCATCCGGCCTATACCTTCGACCAGTTTATGGTGGGAGAGTCCAACCTGCTGGCAAAATCGGCATGCACGGCGATTGCCCAAGGGGAAAGAACCTACGGTAACTGTCTTTTTATGAACAGTTCAACCGGTCTCGGGAAAAGTCATTTGACCCAGGCGGTGGTGCACCAGGTCCTTGATACGGCACCGGGCACACGCATGCAGTACCTCACTGCCCAGCAGTTTACCGCGGAGATGGTGAAAAATCTGCGATCCAATTCCATGGAAAAGTTTTCCAGGAAATATATCAACAGCTGTGATCTGTTGCTGGTCGAGGATGTGCATACCCTGGTGGGGAAGAACAAGACCCAGGAAGAGCTCAATACCATTCTTGACTACCTGATCAAGTCCGGTCGTCGGGTTATTCTCACTTCGGCGCTGGCCCCGGGAAAGCTCAAAGGGCTGGATGAGGATTTTCGCAGCCGGATGACCTCCGGCCTGATCACCGGCATCGCATCGCCGGATTATGCAACCAGGGTACGCATTATTGAGCATAAATTGCGCGTGAACGAGTTACAGCTTGATGAAGAACTGGTTGATTACCTGGCGCGCAGGCTCAAAGGTGATATTCGTCGGTTGGAGAGCGCCATTATCGGCATCAAGGCCAAGTCCACTCTGCGAAATGAGCCGCCTGACCTTTGCCTGCTCAAAGAGGTACTTTCCGGAATCCTGTGCGCAGTCAATGATCTTTCCGCAACCGGTATACGGGATCTGGTGATTGACCAGTTCAAGGTATCCGAGGAGGAGCTGAAATCAAAATCCAGGAAGCGCTCGATCACCTATCCCCGGCAGATTGCCATGTACCTTACCCGAAAGTTCACTCAGGATTCCCTGGCCGATATAGGTGGACTCTATAATCGGGATCACTCCACCGTAATGCATGCCATCAAAGTCATTACCCGCGATATGGCCCGCCACAGTGCCACTAAAGAGCAGGTTGAAATGCTGTGCGCCAAGCTCGAGCCATAATCGGCCCGAGCCCGAGCGGTTGTGCTGGAAAGCGGCAGGGGGCAGCGCCTGCCGATGATGCTGGGGAGAGCAGTCCGGCTGACTTTAGAAGTAAACCGGTTTGACCTCGGCACCTCTCCTCTCGCCCTGGCGGGTGAGAATCCGCTGTGCCATGCGCTGTCCCTCTTTGGTCATATCGTTGATTCCAATGCCTTTCCATCCGAACCCGCAGATGTGCAGGTTGGGTTCCCGCTGCAAAATGTTTTCCCTCCAGCCAAGCAGATCGGTGTAACCTTTCTCCAGCTGGGGTATGCCGTGGGGCGAGCGCAATACTCGGCTGAAGCAGGGCGCCTTGGGCAGCGGCATTAACTGTCGGATATCGGCATACACCTGGTTGATCAGCTCGTCATCCGAGAGGGTGAGCCGCTGCGGATGCCTTCTGCCACCCACCAGCACTTCGATTAACTGGTGCCCCCCAGGTGCACGACCGGGAAACATGTGCGAGGAAAAAAGAGTGCCAAGGGAAAAGCGTTGTTCCTGCTCAGGAGCAAGGTAGCCGAACCCGAAAGGGATTTGTGCTTCTTCGGTAAAGCCAAGCAAAACCGAGGCAATATGTGCCTCAGGAATAGCTGATACAGGTGGTGGTTGCAGTTTCGGGATTCTGCCGAGCAGGGGGAGTGCCCCATTCACCGGCATGGCCAGCACCAGGTCGGTACACCTATAGGCAATTTCACCGGCATTCACCTGCCACTGGGTGGTCTTTTTTTCGATGGAGGTGACTTCCGTCTGGTAATGCAGGTCAGCCGTGCGGCCGATTTGTTCGGCCAGCGCCATTGGCAGCCTGCCCATGCCCTCCTTGAAGCTGGTCATTGCCGGCAATCCCCTGCTTTTTTCCGTGCTTTTGCGGCCAGCAAGCATCCGCTGTATCAGGCCGCGAATCACGGAGCCACGCGCTTTTTCCAGCTCTCGTACCCCTGGCATGACCGCATCGATTCGCAGACGGTGGATATCCCCGGCATAGGTGCCGGTAAAAACTGCGTCTGCAAAGGGAACGAGAGCCTTGCCGAACCGGTGTTCTACCCATTGGGCAACCGTTGGCTCCTGTTGAAGCGGGGCTTTCCAGAGATCGGCCAGGACGCGGAGTTTTGCCGGAAGAGAAACCAAAGGTGCGCGCAGAATCCGCAGCGGATGTTGGGGTATTAACTGTAACTGTCCACCCAGGCAGAGGTAGCGGACGAATTCTTTCAGGGGGGCCATCTCCTTTTCATCCTCCAGGCCGGCGATCCGGATCAGGTCTCTGCTGGCCGCACAGTTGTCGAGAAAACCGTGAGGCCCCCATTCTGCCAGATAGCCTTCCTGGTGGTAACTGCTGATGGCGCCACCGCACTGGTGGTGTTTTTCCAGCAGCAGCAGTCGCAGGCTCGGGCGTTGGTCGAGGAGAAAAGCGGCGGTGGATAAACCGGAGATGCCGCTACCAACAATGCAGACGTCAAAGGTGTGGTCGTTCATGAGCGGAATAGAGCAGAGTGTGAGTGGGCATAGCGGCCTACAGGGCCGAGTCTTGACAGTCGGTCAATCGTGCTTAACATGATTGCCGAATAATTGAAAGGTCCATGTTGGCCGTGGTGCAGTAGCATAAAAAAGGTGGAATTCAATGGAGATAGCAGCACTGTTGAAATCCCCGGTCGCTATCGTGCCTGGTTGCCGAATTATCAACAAAATATGAGTATGTCCACAGAAGGGGAAAGTATCATGACTGAAGCACAGGTCGAAACCAAACAATTCCAGGCGGAAACCAGAAAGGTCCTGGATATCGTTATCAACTCTCTGTACACCGAGCGAGATATCTTTGTACGTGAGCTGGTTTCCAATGCTGCCGATGCTTTGGAAAAATTTCGTCATCAAAGCCTGGTGGAAAAAGCGGAGTTCGATGCCCATGTACCGCTGGAAATCACCATCGACTGCGATGATAAAAAACACACGCTGACCATCACCGATACGGGTATCGGTATGACCAGGGAGGAGCTGGAAACCAACCTGGGAACCATTGCCCATTCCGGTTCTGGCCGTTTTTTTGAAGAACTGGCTGAAGCGGTGAAAAAGGATGTCAGTCTGATCGGTCAGTTCGGGGTCGGTTTTTATTCGGTGTTTATGGCTGCCAAAAAGGTCACGGTTCAGACCCGTTCCTGGGACGGCAGTGAAGGGCATGAGTGGATTTCCGACGGTGGCGGCACCTACACGATCAGTCCGTGCCAAGGGCTCCATCGCGGTACCCGGATCATCATCGACCTTAAGGATGATGCCGAGACCTATGCCACCAAGTTCACCATTGAAAATATCATCAAGCAGTATTCCACCTTTATTCCGTTTCCGGTCATGGTGGAAGGGAAAAAGGTGAATACGGTTCAGGCCATCTGGGCGCGATCCAAGAGCGAGATCAGCGAAGAGGAATACACCGAGTTCTATAAATTTATCGGCAACGCAGGGGATGAGCCGACCTACCGTCTTCATTTTTCCGCAGATGCGCCGCTGGCCATCAATGCGCTGGTCTATGTGCCCAAGGATAACTTTGAGGTGTTCGGTATGGGTCGGATGCAGCCCGGCGTCAACCTGTATTGCCAGAAGGTCTTGATCGATCAGCATAGTGAAAACATCCTCCCTGAGTGGCTGCGTTTTCTTAAAGGGGTGGTTGATTCCGAAGATCTGCCGCTCAACATTTCCCGCCAGTCGCTGCAGGATAATGCTCTGGTGTACAAGTTGCGCAAGGTGCTGACGAAGCGGTTTATCAAGTTCCTCAACGAAGAGGCGAAAAAGGACGAGGAAAAGTACCTGGAGTTCTGGAAGACTTTCGGTATTTTTCTTAAAGAGGGGGTTACCTCGGACTTTGAGTTCCGCGATGATCTGGGGAAACTGCTTCGTTTTGAGTCTTCCTCCAGCGAACCAGGCAAGATGATCTCCCTTGATGACTACATCAGCCGGATGAAGGACGGGCAGGACAATATCTATTACATCAACGGACCGAGCAGAGCAGCGGTGGAAAGTGGTCCGTACGTGGAGATGTTCAAAAAGCGGGGGGTCGAAATTTTCTACACCCTTGAGCCTATCGATGATTTTGTTCTCAATCATCTGGGTGAGTATCAGGGCAAGAAACTGGTTTCTGCCGATACTGCTGATCTGCGTTTGCCCGAGACAACCGGCGAAGTTGATGAGAGCGAGAGCAAGGAGCAGGGGGAACCCTTGGCTGCGGACCAGGTGGAGGCGCTGTGCAAGTGGATCAAAGAACGTCTCGGCGATCGGGTCCAGGAGGTCAAGGCCTCTAACCGCCTGGTGGACAGTCCGGCAATGATCGTTAATGTGGACGGGTTCATGACCTCCTCCATGGAGAGGATCATGCAGGCTTCAGGGCAAGAGGCCGGACTGGGAATGCAGTCGAAAAAGGATATGGAAATTAACCCATCCAGTTCGTTAATAAGGCGTTTGGCTGCCCTGAAGGATGGCGACCCTGATTTTGCGGGAATCATCGTTGATCAGGTATATGACAACGCCCTGATTCAGGCCGGTCTGGTGGTCGACCCGATGGAGATGGTGAGCAGGAATTACCGTATCCTGGAACGGGCGGTGGGTGAGGAGTAAAAGGGTGCGGTTACGCCCCCAGGCTTCCTCTGCGCGGTTGGTGCCAGCTTTCCGCCAGAAGCGGCAGAACGCTCGCCCATGGGCCTAGTGCCCAGTCTTGGCTTGAAAAAAGGTTGTGTTCACGATATATGGACACAACCTTTTTTATTTGGGGTTCCTCTTGAGCCTCCCTCGGCGTGCCGCTTTTAAGGCGGCAACCACTATAGAGCGGGGGCTTCGGCGTTATTTCAGATACCAGCAACAGCTGACTGCAGCCTACGGCGAGCGTCGATGAGAGTGCAATGGGCAAAGGATTTCCCGCAAAAGAAAGGGGAGGTATACGTGCGAAAACTACTAATAATTTTGGCAATTTTGCTGGCGCTTTCCGGCTGCCAGTCCAAGCAGGTACGCCACCTGGCATCCGATGCGTCGTTGATCAAGCCGGGCCAGACCACACGGGACGAGGTCAAGCGCTACCTGGGAGAACCGAACGGACATCGCAGTATTTCTCCGGGTGTAGAAGAGTATGTCTATTATGAGGATTTGCCCGGTTTTATGGGGCATACCCCGGTAATTAGTTCCTGGGTGGATGCAGCAGGCTATGAAATGATAATTATTACCCTGAAAGATGACCTGGTAACCAATTGCGAGTTTCGCACTTTCAGCGAGGCTGACCAGGAGTGGGTTGATGATTTTACCTGGGAAGATGTCCAGTGAGCACCCCTTCCAGGTTTGAGATAAATCGTCAACGGATGGTGGAGGAACAGCTTATTCCCCGCGGAATAAGCGATCCCAAGGTGCTGGAAGCCATGGGTACGGTACCCAGGCACCTGTTCGTTGAAGATGCCATGCAGGCCAACGCCTACAGCGACTTTCCCCTGCCCATTGGCAGCGGGCAGACCATCTCCCAGCCCTATATTGTTGCCCTGATGACCCAGGCCTTGCAGCTGCAGGGCGGTGAGCGGGTGCTGGAGATCGGTACCGGCTCCGGATACCAGGCGGCGATCCTGTCTCGGTTGTGCGAAAGAGTGTATACAGTCGAGCGTATTGACGGCCTGCTGAGCAGGGCCCGCCGAGTATTTGACAAACTGCGCTACCACAACATTGTTTCCCGCATTGACGATGGGACCAGCGGATGGCTGGATGAAGCGCCTTTTGACGCGATTGTCGTCACTGCCGGTGGCCCGTTCGTTCCCCAGCCCCTGATAGAGCAGCTTGCTGACCCGGGTCGTATGGTTATTCCGGTGGGCGATCATGGACTGCAGGAGTTGCAGTCTGTGGTCAAAGAGGGTGGAGAGACTCGCGTGGAGGTTATAGAATATGTCCGTTTTGTCGACCTGATCGGCACCTATGGGTGGTAGCAATCCTATGACCACACAGCAACTCTCTCTTTTGCAGAGGACCTACAACCGTTGCATGCAGTGGATCCAGACACCGGCTGGCATCTGGGCCCTTTTCCTGATTGCCGTGGCTGAATCCTCTTTTTTCCCCATCCCGCCCGATGTGTTTCTGGTTGCTCTGTGTGTGGGGGCGCCGCACAAATCATTCAAGTTTGCTTTGATCTGTTCCATCGGTTCGGTGATCGGCGGGGTTATCGGCTACGGCTTGGGGCTGGGGTTTATGGACACCCTTGGTCAGCCAATCCTTCAGGCGTACGGTTTGCAGGACAAATACCTCACCGTGCAGGACCTGTATCAGCGCTATGATGCCTGGGCAGTGGGCGCAGCAGGATTTACGCCGCTGCCCTACAAGCTGTTCACCATAACCGCCGGTGCGTTTAAGATTCACTTTCCGACCTTTGTTCTGGTTTCGCTTCTGGCAAGGTCAGCCCGTTTTTTTCTTGTCGGCGCGCTGATTTACAAGTTCGGGGCACCTGTGCAGTATTTCATCAGCCGATATTTTAATATTCTCACCATTGTTTTTCTTGTATTATTGGTGGGCGGATTTATTGTGGTCAAAGTATTGTTGTAACCTGCCTGATTGCCGAGACGGAGAGGGGCCCACCGCGGCTCTGTCGATGATCTTTTCCGCTCGCTGAGCATTTCCCGGCTGAGATTCCCGCTTTCGAGACTGCCTATGAGCTACCTGAATAGTGATAAATTGCTCGACCTGCTGGTGGACGAAGGGTTGCTGACCAATGATCAGCGCCGCTTCGTTATCCTGGAAAAGGGAAAGCAGCGCCAGAAACTGTTGCGCCAGGTAGGGGGCCGACGCAAGGATGACCCCAACAGGGTCGAGAGAGGGTATCCGGACCTGGTGGCGGTAACGGCTTCACTGAACCTGGAAATTCCCGGGTCAGATGGAGAATTACTTGGCGAAGAGCTGATCATGCGTGCGGTTGGCCGTAAACTGAAGATCCCGTTCAAAAAGCTTGACCCCCTTGAACTGGACATGGAGACGGTTACCAAGACCATCCCGCGCTCGTTTGCGATCAGTCACCTGATCCTGCCGATCGGCCTGCGCAACGGTATCCTTGAGGTGGTGACCTACAACCCCGATAACCGTGGGCCGCTGGCAGATATTGAGCGGGCCAACCAGGTCAAGATCAGGGCCTATATTTCGACTCGGACCGATATCAAGAAGATACTGGCAGAGTTTTTCGGCTTTCAGCACTCCATTTCTGCTGCGGAAACCCAGTTCAGCGGTACCGGGGGCGCAACCACGGTGGATATCGGTAATCTGGAGCAGTATGTGCGTCTCAGCTCCAGCCGGGAACTGACCTCGACGGATCAGCACATAAAGGCGGCGGTCAATCATCTCTTTAATTACGCCCTGGAACAGCGGGCCAGCGACATCCATGTGGAACCCAAGCGGGATGTATGCCTGATCCGCTTTCGAATAGATGGCCTCCTGCATACCATATATAAGCTGCCTAAGGCCGTGCATTCGGCGATCACCTCGCGGATCAAATCGCTGGCAAGGATGGATATTGCCGAGAAGCGGCGGCCCCAGGACGGACGAATCAAGATCGGGCGCAGGGAGGAGGATGGTGACGCCGAGGTGAGGGTTTCGACCGTACCGGTTGCCTTTGGCGAAAAAACGGTCATGCGAATACTGGATTCCGATGTTATTTTCCAGGATCTGAACGGGCTCGGTTTTTCCCAACGGGACCGGGTAGTGTACAACAGCTTTATGTCTTCGCCCCACGGGATTGTCCTGGTGACCGGCCCCACTGGCAGCGGCAAATCTACCACCCTCTATTCCACACTCAAGCAGCTAGCCAGCCCGGATAGGAATATCATTACTGTAGAAGATCCGGTGGAGATGGTACACGAGGAGTTCAATCAGATTGCCGTGCAGCCGCAGGTGGATGTCACCTTTTCCACTATCCTGCGCAACATCCTGCGCCAGGACCCGGATGTGATCATGATCGGTGAGATCCGTGACCTCGACACCGCGACCTACGCAGTACAGGCGGCATTGACCGGACACCTGGTGTTTTCCACCCTGCACACCAATGATGCGGTATCGAGCATCGTGCGTCTGGAAGATCTGGGGTTGGAGCCGTTTTTGATCGGCTCCACCATGCTTGGAGCCCTTGCCCAACGACTGGTACGCCGTAACTGCCCCCATTGCGTCGAAAGCTATGCGGTTGAGGGTGCAGAATTGAAGAAACTGGGATTTCCGGTGGCTGAGAGCGGAACCCAAACGCTTAAACGAGGCGCAGGATGTCGTTCCTGCCGTGGGACGGGCTACTTCGGACGTCTCGGTATCTTTGAGGTGTTCCCCATGTCGGATCGGATGAAGGAGCAGGTCGCCTCCCGATCTGCCGTGGAGGCGCTTCGGCAGACAGCGGTGCGCGAGGGGATGGCGACGCTGCGTGAGGATGCCTGGCGCAAGGTACGGAGCGGGATGACCACCGTTGAAGAGGCATTACGGGTCACCAGGGATGCGTGAACGCTACTGGACAACCATGGTATACTAACAGGTGAATGAACAGGCAGTATGGGGATAAAAGTAGTTTGCAAAAATAAGAAGGCCTTTCACGATTACCATATTGATCAGACCTTTGAAGCGGGGATGGTGTTGAAGGGGCCGGAGGTGAAATCTCTGCGGGCGGGCAAAGGGAACCTGCGGGATGGGTATGCCCAGATTAAAAATGGGGAGCTGTTTCTCTATAACGTGCATATTTCGCCCTACACCTTTGCCACCCATATCGCCCAGGATCCCATGAGGGTGCGCAAGCTCCTGCTGCATAAGCAGGAATTGCGAAAATTAATCGGTAAATTGCACGAGAAGGGGATTGCGCTTATCCCTTTGAAGATATATTTTATAGAGAGTGGGAAGGCCAAAGTTGAACTGGGCCTTGCCCGGGGTAAAAAACTCTACGATAAACGGGCTGCGCTCAAGGAAAAACAGTCTAAGCGCGATATCGAACGCGATGTACGGCGCGGTGGTTGAGGCGCAGCCTGATCATCATTAATAACAGATCATCATATGGGGGCGAAACGGATTCGACGGGGATATTGAAGCTTATTGTTGCATGCCGAGTTGCTGTCAGCTCGTAAAATTGGCGGTTTTTAAATATAATCGCAGACGATTATAATTACGCACTGGCAGCGTAAGCTGCTGTGCCGCTCCACCAATCTGCGCCTGCCAGGTTGGAGCCGGAGCGTCGACTCTGTAGGCTGGTCTGCTGCACATGCCTGAGGTACAGCAGACGAGAACTTCCAGGCTGGCATCTGCTTATCCTTGTTTCGGGTGAGACGCGGATGTGAGAACCAATCCCGAGACTAAGCATGTAGAGACGTAAGGGGAGAGTTTCCGGACGCGGGTTCGACTCCCGCCGCCTCCACCACTAACATTTAAACAAACCGATCCTGTTGCCGAGTCCGGCACGCGGGATCGGTTTTTTTGTCTTTATAAATTAGCGACTTACGTCGATTAGCGCGTTCTGCTGAATGCTCCGCATTCACTCCCGTTTTGGGAAATCTTGTTCAATTCCTTTCTCTGTAGCCACTTTCTTCTCCGTTTTCTCAGCTTCTGCATTGGGCTCAAGTCCAGTGGGAGCCGGGTTGACTGAAGTCTGCTCCTGCTCGACCATTTCCGCTTGATACTGCCGAAACGCCTCGGCAATCCCGTCAAACAAATCATTAATATCCATCAGTTTCTCCTGTGTTCTGGTTTCTCTGCACCTTACTTACCGGAGAAACGGAGAACGTGTCGGGAGCCTGAACCACTTTTTCATCTCTGACCAATAAACGCTCTTGCACAAGCTATAGCAGATGTTATATTCTATGGTGATTGATAACATGACCCTGTAAAAGACATGAGGTGATAAGGCATGGGAACTAAACCATTTTCAGAGCAGGTAAAGGCGGTGCGCATGGCACTGAATCTCAGCCAGGAAGAGCTGGCCCATGCCCTCGGCGTCAGCTTCGCCACGGTCAATCGTTGGGAGAATGGAAAGACCAGCCCGTCAAAGTTGGCTCAACGTCAGTTTGAACAGTTTTGCGAGGACAAAAGAAAACAGGGAGAGTTTGAAGATGAATAAAAAGCAACTCTCCGAACGCGATATCTGCACCAAATTCATTACCCCGGCTCTGAAAGAGGCCGGGTGGGATATCACAACTCAAGTGAGAGAAGAGTTTTCCCTTACCAAAGGGCGTATTATCGTGCGTGGCAAGCTACATACTCGCGCCAAGCATAAACGTGCCGACTATGTCCTGTTTTATAAACCCAATATTCCCATTGCCGTTATTGAGGCCAAGGACAATAACCATACGGTTGGTGATGGTATGCAACAGGCTCTTGGCTATGCAGACATGCTGCAAGTTCCATTTGTATTTAGTTCTAACGGTGATGGTTTTCTATTTCACAACAAAATAGCATCCGATGGCATTGTCGAGCGTGAGCTGTCTCTTAATGAATTCCCTTCTGTGGAAACATTATGGCAACTGTGGGCGCAATATCGAGGTCTCAACGATCAGCAAAATGAATTAGTTACGCAGGACTACTTCAGCGACGGAAGCGGTAAAACTCCACGTTATTATCAGTTGCTTGCTGTCAATAAAACCATTGAAGCGATTGCTCAGGGACAAAACCGTATTCTGCTGGTCATGGCAACCGGCACAGGCAAAACATTTACAGCGTTTCAAATCATCTGGCGTTTATGGAAGTCCAGGGCAAAAAAACGAATCCTGTTTCTTGCTGATCGAAATATTCTTGTCGACCAGACCATGACAAACGACTTTAAACCATTTGGTTCCGCCATGACCAAGATTCAGAAGCGGCAGGCCAACAAGTCGTATGAGATTTACCTCTCCCTCTATCAAGCCGTCACCGGCAACGAGGAAGAAAAAAATATATATAAGCAGTTCAGCCCCGACTTTTTCGATCTGATTATTATTGATGAATGCCATCGGGGTAGTGCTGCGGAGGATTCTGCCTGGCGAGAGATTCTTGAATATTTCTCTTCAGCGACACAAATAGGCCTGACCGCTACTCCCAAGGAGACCAAAGAGGTCTCCAATATCGATTACTTTGGTGACCCGATCTACACCTACAGCCTCAGGCAGGGGATTAATGACGGATTTTTAGCTCCTTATAAAGTAGTGCGCATTGACATAGACAAGGATTTAACCGGCTGGCGACCAGACAAAGGGATGGTCGACAAGTATGGCAATGAAATAGAAGATCGCATCTACAATCAAAAGGATTTTGATAAAACTCTGGTTTTAGAGAACCGCTGCCAATTGGTTGCAAAAAAGATCACAGAATTCCTCAAGCAGACCAACCGCTTTGATAAAGCCATTGTGTTCTGTGAAAACATCGACCATGCCGAACGTATGCGACAAGCGCTGGTCAATGAAAATGCCGATCTTGTGGCTCAAAACAGCAAATATGTCATGCGTATCACCGGAGACAACGAAGAGGGAAAGGCAGAACTCGACAACTTTATTTTTCCGGAAAGCACCTATCCGGTTATTGCCACGACGTCAAAGCTGATGACTACCGGCGTGGATGCTCAGACCTGCAAACTCATTGTGCTGGATCAGCGCATTCAGTCCATGACCGAATTTAAGCAGATCATCGGACGCGGTACGCGGATCAATGAAGATTACGACAAATACTATTTCACCATTATGGACTTCAAAAAAGCCACCGAGTTGTTTGCAGATCCCGATTTCGACGGTGACCCGGTGCAGATTTACGAACCCAAAGGGGATGATTCCCCCGTACCTCCAGACGTCCCCGATGAAAATGCGGGCGATGATGGTTTCACCTATCCAGACACCAATGAGGAGCAAGAGTGGATGGGCGTTGGAGAGTCCGGCTCGGAATATGGTGACGGAAGCGTTCGTCGTTATGTGGTAGCCAATGTCGAGGTAAAAGTTGCTGCGGAACGGGTGCAATACTTCGATGCAAACGGAAAATTGATCACAGAGTCCCTCAAAGACTACACCCGCAAAGCCCTCAGCAAAGAATACGCCTCTCTCGACGATTTCCTGCGGCGCTGGAGTAGCATGGACAAGAAACAGGCCATCATTGACGAGCTTTCCGAGCAAGGTGTGTTCTTCGAAGCCCTGGCCGATGAGATCGGTCGGGAATCGGGAAAAGAATTCGACCCCTTTGACCTCGTCTGCCATGTAGCGTGGGATATGCCGCCGCTTACCCGTAAGGAACGGGCAGAGCAGGTAAAAAAGCGTAACTACTTCACCAAATATGGCGAGCAGGCACGCATTGTTTTAGAAGCCCTGCTCGACAAATATGCCGATGAAGGGGTGGCTCATATCGAAGAGACGCAAATTCTCACCATCGCTCCCTTTACCGAATTGGGCACCCCCATGGAAATTATTCGCACCTTTGGCGGACTGGAGCAATATCAACAAGCTGTTAACGAATTGGAACAGGCGCTCTATGGCGCCTGAACAAAAGAACTGGAGATAACCGACTATGTCACTTTCAACCTTAATTAAATCCATCCAGGACATCATGCGCAAAGATGTGGGTGTCGATGGCGACGCCCAACGCATCAGTCAGATGGTCTGGCTCATTTTTCTCAAAATATTCGACGACAAAGAACAGGAGTGGCAACTCACGGTTCCGAACTATACATCACCGCTCCCCAGCCGCTTCCGTTGGTTCAACTGGGCAAAAAACGCGGAAGGAATGACAGGCGAAGAACTGATCGACTTTGTCAATAATGACCTTTTCCCGGCATTAAAGGCACTGGCCACCAAGGCCGGAGTCTCCGATCACGGCAAAGTCGTCGGTTCCGTGTTCGAGGATGCCTACAACTATATGAAATCGGGCACGCTCCTGCGTCAGGTCATCAACACCATTGAAGAGGATCTGGACCTGAATAAATCAGGCGACCGTCACCTGTTCAACGACATCTATGAAAAGATTCTTGCCGATCTGCAATCCGCCGGAAATGCGGGTGAATACTATACACCCCGTGCCGTCACCCAATTTATGGTCGATATTCTCGATCCCAAACTCGGTCAAACGATCCTCGACCCGGCCTGTGGAACCGGCGGCTTTCTCACCTGCGCCATCGAGCACCTGAAGAGTACGAAGCAGATCAAAAATAACGATGATCTCAAGCAATTGCAAAAATGCATCCACGGTGTAGAGAAA
The DNA here is from genome assembly GCF_055398265.1 of Desulfogranum aggregans. Lineage (NCBI taxonomy): Bacteria > Pseudomonadati > Thermodesulfobacteriota > Desulfobulbia > Desulfobulbales > Desulfobulbaceae > Desulfogranum > Desulfogranum aggregans. The sequence continues at coordinate 3,843,076 of NZ_AP042447.1, forward strand.
AAGCCACTGCCGCACATGTTGGCGCTGACTAATATGATGCTGCACGGCATCGACGTCCCCACCAACATTCGTCACGACAACACACTGGCCCGACAGCTCCAGAGCTACACCCCGAAAGACCGTGTGGACATCATCATCACCAACCCGCCCTTCGGCGGCATGGAGGAGGACGGCATTGAATCCAACTTCCTCAAAAAATACCAGACCCGCGAAACCGCCGACCTCTTCATGGCGTTGATCATGCACCTGCTCAAACACGACACCGGCAAAGCCGCTGTGGTATTGCCCGACGGATTCCTGTTCGGTGAAGGCGTCAAAACCACTCTTAAGCGCGAGCTGCTGGAAGAATTCAACCTGCACACCATCGTGCGACTGCCAAAAGGGGTATTCGCCCCCTATACCAGCATCGCCACCAATATCCTCTTCTTTGAAAAAGGCGGGCCGACCAAGGACGTCTGGTTCTTTGAACACCCTTATCCCGAAGGCTACAAGTCCTACTCCCGCTCCAAACCGCTCACCATAGGCGAATTCGACCTTGAAAAAAGCTGGTGGGGCGGAGCCGATCGCAAAGGGCGCAAGACCACTGAGCAGGCATGGAAGATATCAGCTAAGGAGCTGGCTGAGCGCAACTACAACCTCGACTGCAAAAATCCGCATGAAGACGAAATTATCCACATGGACCCTGAAGAATTGATGGCTGAGTATCAGGACATTGTAAAACAGCTTAATGCAGCACAACTCGCCCTCAAAACCGAGCTGATGGCTTGCTTAGGGGGCAATGCATGAACGCCTTCATTTCCAAACTCTTAGAAGAGCACTTCGACACTGCCTTTGCTGCACCGGACGGTATCACCAAATTGCGTGATTTAATCTTGTCGCTTGCCTTGCAGGGCAAGTTGCTTCAGCAGGACCCTAATGATTCGCCCGCCAGTGAACTACTGAAGGAGATTGAGACTGAAAAAAAGCACTTAGTAAAAGCTGGCAAAATCAAAAAAACAAAGCCGCTTCCTAAAGTTCAAGAGTCCGATATCCTTTATGCTTTGCCGGACAGCTGGATATGGACTCGCCTCGGAAATATAGGCAATATTTTTAACGGAAACAGTATTAACGCCCGTGAAAAGCAAAGCAAATATGCCGGTGTAAGTGGTTTTCCCTACATCGCAACCAAGGATGTCGGTTACGGTTTTGAGCCTTTAGACTATAAAAATGGAATCAATATCCCTGAGTCTGAGCCGAAATTTAAAGTAGCCCACAAAGGAGCAGTGTTGATCTGCTCAGAAGGCGGAAGTGCAGGCAAAAAGTGCGGCATAACCGAAGAGGATATTTGCTTTGGAAATAAGCTCTATGCCAATGAACCGTTTGGTGGCATTACTTCAAGATTCATTCTCTATCTTTATCTTTCTCCTGTGTTCAGGCAATCATTCAGCGCGGCCATGACCGGCATCATTGGCGGTGTGTCTACGGCAAAGTTTTTGGCGCTGCCAATTCCACTCCCTCCGTTAAAGGAACAACAACGCATCGTCGCTAAAGTCGACCAGTTGATGGCGCGGTGCGATGAACTGGAAAAGCTGCGCAAGGAGCGGGAAGAAATGCGGCTGGCTGTCCACGCCACCGCCATCAGAAAACTGCTCGACAGGCCGGACCGCACGGCCTGGGACTTTGTTCAAAAAAACTTCGGCGAACTCTACACCGTCAAAGAAAACATTGCCGAACTGCGCAAAGCCATCCACCAGCTCGCCGTCATGGGCCGCCTCGTCCCCCAAGACCCCAACGACCCTCCCGCATCCGAACTGCTTCAACAAATCGACGCCGAAAAACAGCGCCTCATCAAAGAAAAGAAAATCAAAAAGCCCAAACCTCTCCCGCCCATCAAACCGGAAGAAATCCCCTACGAACTCCCGCAAGGCTGGGAGTGGGTGAGATTTTTCGACCCCAACACTGTAAAGTCTGAACTGGTCTCCGCTAGGGATTACCCAGACGACAATCAAATTGCGCCTGACTCGATCGAAAAAGATACTGGTAGATTGCTGTTTCATCGAACCGTTGCAGAGTCAGGTGCCACTGGCCCCAACAATCGTTTTTACGAAGGGCAGATTCTTTATTCGAAAATTCGTCCTTCACTGAACAAGGTCGTCATTGCACCATACGACGGTCTGTGCAGTGCAGACATGTATCCAATTATCTGCCATGCAGATACAGAATTTATGCTTAAAGCCATTCTGTCAGAACCTTTCTTGGCTCAAGTGAGGTTGGCTGAAAATCGAGTAAAGATGCCGAAGCTAAACCTCGAAAGTCTTGGGCAATTTGTAATTCCACTTCCTCCGCTCCCCGAACAACAACGCATCGTCGCGCGCATCGACCAGTTGATGGTGCTGTGCGACACGCTCGACCAGCAGATCGACGCCGCCACCCATAAACAAACCGAACTGCTCAACGCCGTGATGGCGCAGGTGTAGGAAGATATTATGCGCCTGACATCACTCTACATCGGCCAATACAAGAACCTGCGGGATTTTTCCCTGAGCTTTGATGGCTCCAGCTTCATTGATGTTTTTGTCGGCAAAAACGGTACCGGAAAATCCAACCTGTTCGAGGCGCTTATCGAGATCTTCCGCCACATTGTCGAGTATGACCGTGACAAGACTCCCTGCGATTTCAATTACCGCATCGGCTTCGAGATTGATGGCAAGGCCACCGAAATCGGCTGGAACTCCGGAAAATTGACGATCAACGATAAAGACCGAAAAACCATCGGCAAGACGCCGCTGCCCGACAATGTGCTGATCTACTACTCCGGCCACAACGATACGGTGGCTAATCTGGTCGAACAGTATGAAGAAACCTTTCGCAAGCGGATCAAACGTGCTGATTTTGACGAGACCCGTTTTTTTCTGGGCATCGGCCCCGAATACAAAGAGTTGTTACTGGCCGTTCTGCTGATGCAGCCCGAGACATGCAAAGCCCGGCAGTTCATCTGCCAGAAACTCTGCATTGAAACCGTGGATTCAGAGGTAAAGGTGGTGCTGGAGCGCCCCGCTTACGCCGCCGATTCCCGTTTTGATATTGAACAGAATGACGAAACCGACCGTTACTGGAAACCGGAGGGAATCACCAAAACCTTTCTCGACCGGCTCCATGGTAGCATCAACACCGCCAGCGGCAGCCCGGTGCGCTCGGAAGGCTATTTTGCAGAACCAGACCGCTACATCCTCTATTTTGATATCGCCAAAATCCGAGAGGAATTCGCCGAGTTCAGCCCTCAGGAACTGTTCCGCCAATTCGATAATCTCAAAACACTGGGGATGCTTGCAGAGATTACAATTCCTCTGAAGCTGGCCGGAGGTATAGACGCCACCATTGCGCATTTCAGCGACGGACAGTTTCAGTCGGTCTACATCTACTCAATCACAGAACTTTTCAAGGACCGAAACTGCATCACTCTGCTCGACGAGCCCGACTCCTTCCTCCACCCTGAGTGGCAGTTCGACTTCCTAAAGCAGGTTTTTGAAATTACTGACACAGCCGCCAAGACCAACCACGTCCTCATGAGCAGCCATAGTGCGGCCACCATAACGAACCTGAACGAAACACTCATCAATCTATTTGATTTTGACGGCTCTTCTGTTCGATGCCAAAAGGTGGCCAAGACAGATATCATTCGAACACTATCCGGTGGATTCATCTCTTTTTCAGAAGAAGAAGCTCGGCTGAATATTCAGCATATCTTGAAGAATACGAGTGGTCCCGTTTTATTTACGGAAGGAATCTCTGATGAAATCATTCTGGAAACGGCCTGGAGCAAGTTATATCCGGGCCAATCTTGCCCATTTGACATCCAGAATGCCTTTGATTGCGCATTTCTTCGCAACCTGATCAAACGGAATGAGCTTTACCAAAATAATCCCGGACGCACCTTCTTTGCCCTGTTTGATTTTGATGCGGCCTACAACGACTGGAATCAACACGGCAGGAATAATGTTGAAACCGATCCGCAAAAAGGCCTGATCAAAAAACATAACTCGCAAGACAGCTATGCGATCCTCTTGCCGGTGCCAGCGGCTGATCCGATCAAAAGTCAGGTCATAAACCCACGCACGGGCGGGAACTTCGGCAATCGATCACTTCTAACCATCGAATTGTTGTTCCACGGCATCCCCGGCCTAGAATCATATTTCGTGGTTGATGCAGAGAGAACGGATGGATTTACGAAATTTGTAGGAGATGGCCAGAAAGTTACTTTTGCAAAAGACGTTGTCCCTACCTTAGACACAGAATATTTTGAAGTTTTTCGCTACATGTTCGAATTCATCAAGTCGAAGTGTGCAGCATCGGCAGAACCGCCGGAACGTGAGGTGTAATCATGAGTACATTTAATCCAAAATTCACCATCACCAACCGCATGACCGCCGCCATCACGCATATTGAACGGGCACGCGGATTTCTGGAAGCGGCGCGACTGTCGGACGACTGGGTGCGGAATATGGGCGCAGAGGCGTTGATCAAGGAAGCCCATCACACAACCCACATTGAAGGCACACAGTTGACACTGGATCAGGCGGAACGCTTGTGGCGCGGTGAAGCGGTTCCTGAAGCCGATCCGGATGATGCGCGGGAGTTGCTTAATTATCGCTCTGCTTTTGAATTCGTTTCGGATTGCCTCGATAGTGGTGACCCGATCACCGAAGGGCTGATTCGTGAGATTCACCGCAAACTGGTGGAAGGTGTGCGAGGCGGCAAAGCCGATCCCGGCAACTATCGTCGCATTCAAAACTATGTGGCCAATTCCTCCACCGGTGAAGTGATTTACACTCCACCATCCGCTGTGGAAGTACCGTTCATGATGTCTGAGATGGTCAAGTGGCTGAATGGTGACCTCGATATTCATCCAGTGCTGATCAGCGGCATTGCTCAGTTCCAGTTGGTGCACGTTCACCCATTTCTCGATGGAAATGGCAGAACGTCACGCCTACTATCGACGCTCTGCCTGTACAAAGCCGGATACGATTTCAAACGCCTCTTCACCATCAGCGAATATTATGATCGTGACCGTCCGACCTTTTACAAAAAGATCCAGAGCGTCCGTGAAAACGATATGGATATGACCGGCTGGCTTGATTATTTCATCACCGGCCTCGAAACCCAGATGATCGAAGTCAAAGAGCGCGGTGAACAGGTCATTCGTCGGGATGTCTTGGTTCAAAAACACAGCCTGAATGAGCGCCAAAGCAAAGCTCTTGGGTACTTGCTGCAAAACGGCAAACTCACCATCCAAGATTTTGAAAACATCTGCCCCGATGTAAATCGACGTAGCCTCCAGCGCGACCTCAAAGGAATGCTGGATAAGAAGCTTATTTTGGAGATCGGCGCAGGACCAACAGACCCAACCCGCCACTATGTCTTAGCGGAGCTATGACAAGCTGTGACACGGAGCTGTGACAAAGCTATGACAACTGCTGTGACAGCAATTTGCGACAAACTCACGACAAAACTTGTGACATGGCCGCTTTCAGACTCGGGTTTGCGGAATGATTACAGGAGGCCTCCGCGCGGGAATCGAACCCACGTCCGTTCTCTGTTTCGGGAAAATGTAGAAAATTAAATTTCTCTCGGTGTCCAGCATCTTGAAGGCATTTGATGTGTGGTAAGGTATTGAATAAACAGTATTTGTGGATATTATTTGGTTTGGAGAACGAATTGGGATAAGGCTCCGTGTCCTCCACCAAAACATAGTCAAAGGCAATCTTGGAAAGGCTTAAAACCCGGGCTCAATCAATGAGTTCGGGTTTTTTGTTTGCTCCTATTATCATGTGCGTTATGTATTATTTTACGATAAACACTCTCTCCTCCTGGCGGTATGAATCTCTTCTACGAAGCAAATTATCGGCAATACTTTGCCTCTACAGTTAATATCGATCCCGCTTCTTTTCTCACCCCTCTAACTCGGTTCCTTGCTCCCCAATCCACAACCCTTGATATAGGGTGCGGTTCAGGGCGAGATCTGCTGTGGCTTGCAGAAAGGGGTTTTAAGCCTACCGGGCTTGAGCAATCTACCGGTCTGGCGAGCTTAGCACGGGAGCATGCCGACTGTCCGGTTATTGAAGGGGATTTCTGTACTTTTGATTTCAGTGGGTTGGCTTTTGATGCATTAGTTCTAGTGGGGGCACTGGTTCATCTGCCGCGGTCATCCTTGCATGTTGTCCTTGCATCCATCACCAAGGCTTTAATCGCTGGCGGTTGCATGCTCATCACCATGAAGGAAGGAATCGGCTGTTACTCCTTGCCGGATGGTCGGCAGTTCACCCTTTGGGGTAAGGAAGAGATTGAAGAGGTGTACCAGGCTTGCGGGTTGGAGGTTGTAGATTTTTCAAGACAGGTTTCCCGATTGCGGCCAAAGGACATCTGGCTAGGGCATGTGTTGCAGCGAGTCAGCGAAATCGTTCCTGGCGATGCCATTTGAAATTTACCAGATCAGGCCAAAATTGACTTTCCTGTGGTTTGAAGATCGGTCGTTCTGACAAGGTCAGCATGTGTCCGGGAAGATTTGGATCCTGTTTTACCGAAGGCGAAATCAGGACCCGGTAATGTCGGTCAACAGACATCAAGCCTTCATCAAATGACCAATGACAGAGTTTGCACAGAGCCATTCCATTGGTGGGATGGTCGTCATGGCTTTCACTCCATGGTCGTATATGAGCGGCGTCGACAGCAGTATGTCCTTCGGCGGTGAGCATTTTGATCCCGCACAATGCACAGCGGTGTGTATAGAGGCGGACGATCGCTTTGCGAAAGCCTTGGTTTCTCACTTTTTCTTTGTTTTTCGGCTTACTCACTTCGGGAAAGAAAATTGATAAAGGCTCGGCCGTATTAAGCAAGCTGTGCGAATATTGGTCGGAAGCGCAGTTGAGGACGGATTGTTCCCGGATAGTTTTTTGTATTTGCTGGGCAAAGTATTTTTCAATGAGGACCGATCGTAACTGTTCTCTTGTCTGGCTCATCTGCATGAGCATGAACAGGTCTTCGGAAATTTTTGCTCCCAGGTAAAGCTCCCGCAATTTTTTCATGGAGCGTATTGCCATTCCTTTACGGTGTTCTGTACCCTCCCTTGGCACTAACTCCCAAAAACCTGAACTTTCAAGGTAGAAAAAGGGGTAGGCCATACTGGCTTGTCTGCCGTTATATGGCAGCAGTGCAATATACCCAAGGAAAGTTTCTGTCAGCTCAAAAGAAGGGGTGATGAAACTCGTTGTGATCTGCCCCGATGCAATGTGATCGAGGATAGAAAGGAGAAGGATCGGTTTGTATGGGGAACAGTGCTGGGTAAGGGGGGACCAGGATTTTCTGTTTTTATCGACTCGAAGCCCGGCAAAGGATATCAGGTAAGTCTCCAGTCTTCCGCACATGTGACCCTGGGTGTAGAGAGGCATTGAAAAAGTATATAATTCTTAGGTATTGTCATCTGTTACCATACTCTGCCTACGGCTGCCACTGATATGTCCTACAGTTGCAACTCCCTGGTATGCAGGGGGCCATACCTGCTGCATCTCTGTGAAGGAATATTTACCTAGTGTATTGGTAAAGCCCTCTCCATTGTCCCTTCCATGGCTTGCCAGTGGGAACTGGGAGAAAGGGGACGGAATCATTCATTGGTGTCTTTTGTAATTTGGAGATATTTTCCATTAGCAAAAGAAGTAACTCGTTTCGTTGGGAATGCTGGGTATATTGGGTTGCGGGCGTTAGCTATAAACTGTTTCGGGAATTGGAATCATGAGCGAATACCAGTACTACGAGTTTCTTGCCATTGACCGGCCATTAACAGCGGATGAGATGGCCGGTCACACGCGGCGTAAAGCGCTGATTCAACGCCTGGTAAAGGCTGGTATCTGGGAGGATTAATAAAAGGTGAGTGCGCGAAGCCCGCAAGAGGGTAAGGAATGTGAAGGCTTGGGCAGACTCATTGAGGAAATCACCATCGACGCATACGGTGATGATGAACAGCTCTGGGCTTTTAAGCAGGCCTTCGAGGATAACCTTCACCTGCCAACCGGCGGCTTCGTCATCGGGGAGCCGGTTTCAGTGATTGCAATAGACTATGACGGTAACAAACGGCGCGGTTTGACGGCAAGGTGCAGTCGAGAGGACGGGGCCGAATATGTGGTGGCGCTCTCTGAGGTTGTCTTTCCGGAGGTAGCGGAGGAGGCTCGCTCTATCGCGGCATATCGCAGGTTGCTCGGTCTCGATCCGTACCCCGCAGGAACCAAGCAGTCCTCCTGATGCCTGCGGCAAGCCAAAGCAACAGACAATGACATCGATCTGAGCAAACCCGTTGACCTGTCGCTGATTATATTTTGATTTGTTCAGAACTAGCCTGCTCTGGAGAAAGGACAGGCGAAAAGATACAGAGAGTATTTTCAACTTGCCAAATTCTTCGGCCTCCTGTTTGTTTCTTTGATGAGGAGTTGCTCCAGTGAATAAAAATATTGACGGCAGTCCGCCTGATTGCCCTCACTCATCATACAACATCTCAAGCAGGGATAAACTGGTCGTGAATAAGAGTTCAGGGCTTCGTCTTCCCGGTTCCGCGGTCTTTACTCAGAACTGTGGGGCATCGTCTCCTGGCTGTCCTGGGCTGGTAAACGGACACCCCTCGCATCCAGGCGGACCTCCCTGCACAGAACGGGGCGAGGGCTGACAGCATGCGCTGACACCTCGCCGGTGGCGGGTATGCCCAACCGTAACCGCTATGACAGGCCAGTACCATAAGGAACCGTTATGCAATCCGATACTATTCAAATCATCGACCGCATGTCCGCCGTCGAGGCAATAAAGCAGCTGAACGAGGAGGATCTGCTTTTTCTCAACCGTATGATCGTTGAGCGGCTGAAACTGCTGTCCCAGGCTCGTGCCACCAGTCAGATGGCAAGGTTCACCAAAGGGGAACGGGTTTACTTCCAAACCTCCGAAGGCGACAGGGTGGAAGGTAACGTGCTTCGCCTCAACAAAAAAACCGTCAGTATCATCACTGACGACGGTGACCAGTGGAATGTTTCCCCTGGATTATTGCAGCTTGTAGAAGGATAGCGGCCGGCTCAGCGCGGCTGCGATTCCCTCCGATATGACGATATGGCGCTCGATTATAACACCTTAGAACTGCTCCGCCAGAATCATCCAGCCTGGCGGTTGCTGTGCGCCAAGCATGCGCCGTTGGTAGCTGGTTTTCTGCATCGGGTTTTTATCGAGCCCAATGTGCGAAATCTGTCTCAGGCTGACCTGGTTGAGGCCTTGGAGGATGAACTGTTTGCCCTGCGGGAGCAGTTGGGGGCTGAGACGTTTCCAGGGAGCGCGCAGGGCTACCTCAACGACTGGGCGGAAAACGACAAGGGGTGGCTGCGCAAGTTCTATCCGGCCGGAACAGACGAACCGCATTTTGACCTGACTCCGTCTACGGAAAAGGCCTTGGCCTGGCTGGAAGGATTGACCGAACGTACCTTTGTCGGTACGGAGTCGCGCCTGCTCACGCTGTTTGCGTTGCTGCGCCAGATGAGTGAGGGGAGCCAGACCGATCCCCAACTGCGGATCGCTGAACTGGAGAAACGACGCAGCGATATCGATGCGGAAATCGAGCGTATTCAGGCAGGGGATATCCCGCTCCTGGATGAGACGGCGCTAAAAGATCGCTTTCAGCAGTTTCTCCAGCTTGCCCGGGAACTGCTGACCGATTTTCGCGAGGTGGAGCATAACTTTCGGGCTCTCGACCGGCGGGTTCGTGAACGCATGGCCCTTTGGGAGGGCGCCAAGGGGGAGTTGCTTGAACAGATCATGGGCGAGCGTGACGCCATTGCCGATTCGGATCAGGGAAAAAGTTTTCGTGCCTTCTGGGATTTTTTGATGTCCCCGTCCCGGCAGGAGGAGTTGAGCAGCCTGTTGGAACAGGTGCTGTCTCTGGAGCCGATTCTGGCCATGCACCCGGATGCCCGATTGCGTCGCGTACATTATGACTGGCTGGAAGCCGGCGAGCATACTCAGCGGACCGTGGCCAGGCTCTCCGAGCAACTGCGGCGGTTTCTCGACGACCAGGCATGGCTGGAGAACCGCCGCATCATGGATATCCTGCACAGCATTGAAAATCATGCGCTGGCATTGCGCGAAGAACTCCCGGCCGGCGATTTCATTACCCTGGAGGAGACCGCCGCCACCATCGAACTCCCCCTGGAACGGCCCCTTTTTCGACCGGCGCTCAAGCCGGATATTTCCGGGGTGGTGCCCGATGAAGGGGAGGCGGATGTGGATACGGCGGTGCTTTACGCCCAGGTTGTGGTTGACCGGGCTGCGATCGCCAGCAATATTCGGCAGGAACTCCAGGAACGCAGCCAGATCAGTCTTGCCGAGGTGATCACCCGCCATCCATTGCGCCAGGGGCTGGCCGAGCTGGTTGCCTACCTGCAGCTGGTGGGCGAGTGGTCCAAGGCGGTGGTGGATGATGACGTGCAGGAACAGGTACGCTGGCAGACGGACGACGGCAGAGTACGGCAGGCCACTTTACCCCGCATTATATTGTTGAGGAACTGAGCATGAGCTTTACTGCAACCGATACGGATCATCGCATTAGCCCGATTCAGGAAATCTCGTTCGTCGTGGTGCCGCTACTTAAGGGGGTGATCTACGAAGAGGAAAAACCGGGGTTATGGGGTTCCCTGCTCCAGCAGCAGGCGAGTGTGCGGGATTACGTGGCGGTGCTCGGCCTGGATTTGGTGCTCGACGAGGCCGAGGGATATGCCTTCTTACGCTCCCGGCAGGAAGTCGCAGAGGATGAGGAAGCAGCTACCCCGCGATTGGTTGCCCGGCGGCAGCTCTCGTACCCGGTCAGCCTGTTGCTCGCGCTCCTGCGCAAAAAGCTCGCTGAATTTGACGCCGTTGGCGGTGAAACCCGTCTGATCCTTTCCCGCGATGAGGTGGTGGAGCTGGTCCGGATTTTTTTACCGGCCGGCAGCAACGAGGTCAAGTTGATCAATCAGGTCGATGCCACCTTAAACAAAATTGCCGAATTGGGTTTTATTCGCCGCCTGCGCGGGCAAAAAGGGATGATTGAGGTGCGGCGTATCATCAAGGCGTATATCGACGCCCAATGGCTGGCTGAATTTGATGAGCGGTTGGAGGAGTACCGGCAGCAAATGACCGGGGACATGGAGGGAGGCGAGGATGGCTGAACCACTTTTTCTCGAGTTTCTTGCCGACGACCGGCTGGCCGGATTCCGCCTGCAGCGGCTTGAGGTGTTTAATTGGGGGACCTTTGACGGCCGGGTCTGGACGCTGCATCCGGAAGGGAAAAACAGTCTCCTCACCGGTGATATAGGATCCGGCAAATCGACGCTGGTCGATGCGGTCACCACCTTGCTGGTGCCGAGCCATCGCGTTGCCTATAATAAAGCAGCGGGTGCCGATAGTCGCGAACGGTCGCTTCGTTCCTATGTGCTTGGCTATTACAAATCAGAACGGCAGGAAACCTTAGGCAGCGCCAAGCCCGTTGCCCTGCGCGATTTCAACAGTTATTCGGTCGTGCTCGGTGTTTTCTACAATGCTGGCTACAAGAAAATTGTCACCCTGGCGCAGGTTTTCTGGATGAAGGACGCGCATGCACAGCCGGCCCGATTGTATGCTGCCTGTGAACGAGACCTTTCTATTGCGGCCGATTTTTCCGGATTCGGCAGCGAGATGGCCGGCCTCCGTAAGCAGCTGCGTGGCAATGGTATCGAGCTGTTCGACAGCTTCCCGCCCTATGGTGCCTGGTTCCGTCGCCGATTCGGTATCGACAACGAGCAGGCATTGGACCTGTTCCATCAGACTGTTTCCCTCAAGTCCATCGGCAACCTGACCGACTTTGTGCGCAGCCACATGCTGGAGCCCTTTGATGTGGCGCCGCGCATTGCTGCCCTGATCGGCCACTTCGAAGACCTTAGCCGGGCCCATGCCGCGGTGATCAAGGCCAAACGGCAGGTCGAGATGCTGGAGCCTCTGGTCGCTGATTGTGAACGTTACCGGGAGCTGGTGCACGCGGCTGAAGAGCTGCGAGCCTGCCGTGATGCCCTGCGACCCTGGTTTGCCGTCTTAAAACTTGACCTGTTGGAGAAAAGGCTCGTTTCGTTGGCTGAGGAGGTCACCCGGCATCAGGTTGCCATCGGACGGCTGGAGGAACAACGCCGCACTCAGCAAGGGCAGGAGCGGGAGCTTCGCCAAAGTATTGCGGACAATGGCGGCGACCGGATTGAACGTATCGAAAAGGAGATCAAGCAACAACAGGGTGAGCTGGAGCGGCGTCGACTGAGAGCCGGCCGGTATGAGGAGTTGGTGCGCTCACTGGGAGAGCATCCTGCCGCGACCGAAGAGGAGTTTCTTCGCCAGCGGTCAGCCATTGCAACCTGGCGCGAAACAACCGAAGAAGCGGAGGCCACGGTGCAGAATAACCGGACCCAGGCCGAAGTTGAATTTGTGCAAGGGCGGCAGGAATATGAGCTGTTGCAAACGGAAATCAAAGGGTTGAAAGCCCGGGTCAGCAATATTGACGAAAAACAGATCGCCATGCGGCGTTCGCTCTGCCAGGCCCTGGATCTGGCTGAAGAAGAGATGCCTTTTGCCGGCGAGTTGCTGCAGGTTCGGGAGGAGGAACGCGAGTGGGAAGGAGCCATTGAACGACTGCTCCACGGTTTCGGCCTGTCACTGCTGGTTCCGGACCAGTATTACCCCACGGTGGCACAATGGGTTGACCAAACCCACCTGCGGGGAAGATTGGTTTATTTTCGGGTGCGTAAGCGGGGACGCGGGGAGCTGCCAGGGCTGCATCCCGATTCTCTGGTGCGCAAGCTGCAAGTGAAACCGGATTCACCGGTTTACGAATGGATTGAACGGGAGGTGGCGCATCGGTTTGACCTGGCCTGCTGCCAGTCCCAGGAGCAGTTTCGCCGGGAGCGACGGGCTATCACCAGGGCTGGACAAATCAAGGCCCCCGGAGAGCGGCATGAAAAGGATGACCGCCACCGCCTCAATGATCGGCGCCGCTATGTGCTGGGATGGAGCAATGCCGAGAAAATCGAGGCATTGGAGAGGGAGGCCAAGCAGCAGGAAATATTGCTTGGTGAACTCGCCAGCCGTATCAGTACCCTGGAGCAGGAACAGGCTAGTCTCAAGGAGCGTCTTTCGATCCTCTCCAAGCTGGACGAACACGCAGACTTCCGTGATCTGGACTGGAAACCGGTAGCAGTGGCCATCGAGCGCCTTGCAGATGAGAAGCGAGAGCTTGAAGCTGCCTCTGACCTGCTCAAGTCCCTTACACTGCAACTGGCCGAGCTGGAAGGTGCGCTGAAGCAAACCGAGCAGCGGCTGGACGAGCGAAAGGATAAACGCTCCAAGACAGAGCAGAAAATCACTGCCGCTAAAGAGCTGCAGCAGCAGGCGCAAGACCTGGTGGCACAGGCAGCGGAGGATGCTGCCGAGCGTTTTGCGCTGCTGGAATCGATGCGGGAGGAGGCGCTTGGCCAGCATGTGCTGACGGTTGAATCCTGTGACAACCGTGAGCGCGATATGCGCGAGTGGCTGCAGACCAAAATTGACGCCGAAGACGCAAAGAGTAAACGGCTGTCCGATAAGATCATCAAGGCGATGACCGAGTACAGGAGCGAATGGCCCCTGGAAACCAGGGAGGTGGATGTCAGTATCGCCGCCGGCCCTGAGTTCAGGGCGATGCTTGACAGGCTGCAGGCCGACGACCTGCCACGCTTTGAGGGGCGCTTCAAGGAACTCCTGAATGAGAATACTATTCGGGAGGTGGCGAATTTTCAATCCCAGCTGGCCCGTGAACGGGAGACCATCAAGGAACGGATTGCCCAGATCAATGAATCGCTCACCCAGATTGACTACAATCCCGGTCGGTATATCAGCCTCGAAGCACAGATGAATCTCGATGCCGACATCCGTGATTTCCAGACCGAATTGCGCGCCTGTACCGAAGGGGCGCTTACCGGTTCAGAGGATACGCAGTATTCGGAGGCAAAATTTTTACAGGTAAAGCGTATCATTGAACGTTTTCGAGGCCGGGAAGAGCATTCCGATCTGGATCGGCGCTGGACGGCCAAGGTAACCGATGTGCGCAACTGGTTTGTTTTTGCCGCCAGCGAGCGTTGGCGTGAGGACGACACCGAACATGAACACTATGCGGATTCCGGCGGGAAATCGGGCGGACAGAAGGAAAAACTCGCCTATACCGTGCTTGCCGCCAGCCTGGCCTACCAGTTCGGTCTGGAATGGGGGGCTGTGCGCTCGCGATCATTCCGCTTTGTGGTGATCGACGAGGCGTTTGGGCGCGGTTCTGATGAATCGGCGCAGTATGGTTTGCAGCTGTTCTCACAACTCAATCTGCAGCTGCTGATCGTCACCCCGCTGCAGAAAATCCACATTATCGAACCGTTTGTCGCCAGTGTGGGATTTGTTCATAATGAGGACGGGCGCAACTCTGTACTGCGCAACCTGAGCATCGAGGAATACCGGGCCGAGAAGCAACGGGTACAGGGATGAAGTGGACGACGCCGGCTGACCTTAAAGCGCAGGTGCAGAGGCTCTGGGATCGTGGCCTGTTGCTGGCCTGCCTATCCGGTGGTGAGGCTGTTTTCCCCAGACGTCTACCGTTCAGGGGCCCAAGTTCCCGTGAGCTGAGCGAACGCTTTCCCGAGGTGCGGGAATGGATCGCCCGATTGTCAGCCGCCGCGGGTCCCTATCGAATAGAATGGCGCAGGGTCAACCACCGGGTGCTCGGGGCAAACGACATCCCTACGCAAATTTGGGTTGATACGCTGGAAGATGCACTCGGGCTGATCGGCAAACGGAGGGAGGCCAAGCAGTTTACAGCATTGGTTGAAATGACCGGCGAGCGGCAACCCGAACTGGTCGCCTGGCTGACCAGGCGGCCGCTGCGGGCGTTGCAGCTGGCTGATGACTGGCCACAGCTGCTGGCGGTTGTCGACTGGCTGCGTGAGCACCCCCGTCCGGCCATGTACCTGCGTCAGGTTGACCTGCCGGGAGTGCATACCAAGTTGATTGAAGGACATCGAGGCGTGCTCACCGAGCTGCTTGATCTTGCTTTGCCGGG
This sequence comes from Desulfogranum aggregans, assembly GCF_055398265.1. NCBI lineage: Bacteria > Pseudomonadati > Thermodesulfobacteriota > Desulfobulbia > Desulfobulbales > Desulfobulbaceae > Desulfogranum > Desulfogranum aggregans. Next base: position 3,858,209 of record NZ_AP042447.1, read on the forward strand.
GGAAGCCGTTGAAGCAACCTACACGGGCGTCTCCGGATTCTGCCGCCGCTACGGCTTCCTGGAGAAACCCGCCCGGGTGCGTTTTCGGGTATTGGACCGCGCTATCAGGCTGCTGCCTGCGTATTTTGATCAGGATGTTGATCAAGACATTACCTTGACGCAGGCTGCTTTTTCCTCACTTGACCTGCCGGTGACGAAAATATTCATTACTGAAAATGAAATCAATTTTCTCGCCTTTCCGTTGGTCCCGGAGGCAATGGTGATTTTCGGGGCTGGGTACGGCTTTGATAATCTCGCTACCTCCGCATGGCTTCAGCAAAAGGATATCTATTATTGGGGAGATATCGATACACATGGCTTTGCCATCCTCAATCAGCTGCGTGGATTATTTCCGCACGCCATGTCTTTTCTCATGGATGAGGAGACCCTCCTGCGCCATCGGCAACTTTGGGGAATTGAAACCCAGCCTGAAAGTACCCATCTCGAACGGTTGACCCATGAGGAAAACATCTTATACCGTCAGCTCCTCCATAACCATTGGGGCGACCGGATCCGGCTTGAGCAGGAGAGGATTGGATTTGATTTTTGGGTCAACCTCGTCCGGCAAATATGAACCTTCATTGGCTGATGCCGTTAAATGTTGTTACCGGGCAGTTATCTTTCGTCGTTAACTCTTCTGCCAACACCTCAACTCAATCAATTGTTGAAGAGTGGGCATTTAAGGGGGCTGAGTGTAAAAGTGATGCGCAAAGGTGACGCGGTACCTTTTTTTTACGAGTAAGAGGGTATAGAGTAGTAGATATGCATGTGGCTTTCAGCCTTTTTTGAGGAGGATATATGCGAGTCGTATTGATCATTGCCGCACTGGTTTTTTGCTGGGTCTCTATGGCTGAGGCGCGCCGTTCCTTGATGGACGATGTGTTCAGCCGGCCCTCGGAGTACACAAAAAACCGTATGCGAGTCAAGCAGGCAAGGGCGGATTGGAAAGTACAGCAGTACAGAGCAAAAATGGAACGCAGTAGAATTATTACCAATGAGCTCAGGAGGCAGGACTACCTGCGCAACAAGGCGCATAACGAGATGGTTCTTCAGCGTCAGAGAATGAAGCACAAAAAGTAAAAAGGACCACTTCTCGGCAGGGAAAGGAGGGGCGTATCCTTTATCCCGGATGAGGAAAAGCGTGCCGGCAGAGCATTGAATTTCCTGGAAAGGATGCTTTGTCGTGCCTTGTCATAAGTGAGTCCACCGGGGAACTCATGGCAGGGGGCAAAAAGTCTATTGCCCCCGAAAATAAGCGTGTCTTTCGGGGGGCTTTACACTGCATGCTGCACGTTTACTGCACCGTGCTACCGGCTTGCCGGGGGCGTGCATCATATGGCAAAAAAAGAGAGACCTGACCGGCTGGGAGGCCTATTCTCCCTTAGGCAAGCGGATGACCGTTACCGGTACTTGGCATCTCCTGACCACACGTCGGGCAGTGTTGCCCATGAGGACGCCGGTCAATGCTCCAAGCCCGTGCGTTCCCATAATGACCATGTCATAGCCCCCGCTATGAGCCTCCTCGATAATTTCCTGTGCAGGATTCCCTTCTCTGAGCAGGGTTCGTTCAGCGAAAAACTTACATTCTTTTATCTCCCCTTCGACTTCGCTGCAAAACCGACTGATGCGATTGGTCATCAATTCCTTGTACTTGCTTGATTTGTGGGCCTCCAGTTCCTTGAGCTGTTCCTCCGAGAGGTAGTCTGCAACCAGATTCCTCCCTGATGAACTCAAGTCATCAACCACGTGCAGCACGGTTATTTCTGCATCCAGTTTATCAGCCAGCAACGCCGCGTATCCAGCGGCATGCTTAGCATTTTCTGACAGGTCGGTAGCATAAAGTATCTTCTTCACACTGGGCAGCATAGGTATCCTCTCGAGCTAACGTTAAAGAAATAATGGGTTTATCTTAAACTAAAGCCTGCAGGGGGACAGGGCAAGAGCAGAAAAGAGAATAATGGCAAAGACAAAGGAGAGCACACCGACGAAAAGTATGAAGGACTGCGCATACAGTTGCAGCATTTCAACTTTTTTACATGGCGGGGCCTGGCGATTGGTAGGTTGAACGAAGGTGACCCATGATTAGATTATATATAGGTCGGGAGTGGGATCTCTTTTCAAGGCCAGAAAAAGGAGGGAATATGTCGTGTACTATCCAGAAGGTGCAATACTATTACGTAACCGTTCCAGATCTGCCGGGAGAGGCATATAAGTTACTCAATATGTTGGCGGACAGGGGAATAAATCAACTCGCTTTCTCTGCCGTTCCAGTGGGGCCTAATTCAACACAGCTGGCTATTTTTCCCGAGGAACCGCTTACATTTATTCATGAAGCGGAAGCCGCGGGAATGATTACTGAAGGACCGCACCACGCCTTTCTAGTCCGTGGTGATGATGAGTTGGGAGCTTTGGCGAGGTTGCATCGGCAATTATATGAAGCAGGAATAAATATATACGCAACCAGTGGGGTAACCGACGGGCGGGGAAGCTACGGTTATCTTATCTACGTCAAAGCAGACGACTATGAAAAAGCGGCTGAAACGTTGGCGGTGTAGCAGGAGCGGCAACCCATAGCTGGGTTGCCTGCGCTGTACGGAAAAAAGAGCAGCATGGCTGCTCTTCTTGAGTTTGCGGCACCTTGGGTACGGCAAGAAATTTTTATGCTTTTTGTGCCTTAAGGCGTTACGCAAGCCAGAAGCTTTTATCCGCCCTACGGACCCGTAGGATCTCTGCAGGTAGATGACACGGATTACATTCTAATTTTTGCTTCTGTTTTCTCTGGTTTTTTCGCAAGATGGTCGTGGCGGTTTTTCGCTATGTGAGCAAAACGATGTAGGATTTCTTCCAGATCAGAATCTTTCCAAATGGCAGCAAAAGCATCAAGTCCTGTTAGATCATCACTCAGATGAAAGGGGGGGCTTTGGTCTGGCTGTAGTTGTATGTCTTCAAAGTTTGGTGCGAAATTTTCGGAAAGCGCCTGGGAAAGAAGGCTTTGCATGGAGTAGGTGAAGAATTTTTTCACGTCTTCAGTGGACTCGGAAAGATTCATATCCTTTCGGAATTTTGGCAGAATGTCTTTCTCAATTTTGGTGAACGACTGTTGTGTTGACATATAATTACCCTCCTTCCTTTCCATGAAAAATAGTTAGGTGGTTTGGCAGTAGCACCTCACTGCATGTTCACCAGTAAAAGGTAAGGGTAAAAGAGAGAACCGCAACAGCGTTCAGGCGCAATACGCTATTTATCAGGCGGACGGTTTTACTTGCGCACCTGCCACAAGGCTCCTATCGGCTCAGCCCGTACGGTATTTGCTGAGGTGTCCATTACACGGTGGAACCACTTATTGCCGTCGAATGAAATGATTCAGCAAATATGAGCAAACCAGAGAATAACTGATGACCATCCCCTCCTTCAGCCGCTTTGTGGGTATTGATTATTCAGGCGCGCAGACTCCGGATTCCGGTTTGCAAGGCCTGAGGATCTATATGGCGGACCGGAAATCCCTGCCGCAGGAAGTGGTTCCGCCGCCCGGTTCGAAAAAAAAGTGGACTCGCCGCGGGGCGGCCAACTGGCTGGCGCATAATTTGGCCAAAGAGGTACCGACGTTTGTCGGCATTGACCATGGCTTCTCCTTTCCATTGGATTATTTCGAAATGCATGGATTGAAACCTGATTGGCCGGCTTTTCTTGAGGATTTTTGCCGGCATTGGCCGACGGATGGGGAAAACACCCGCGTTGAATTCGTTAGGCAGGGGCTGTGCGGCGAGGGAGAAAAGCGTTCTGGTAATGCTCGTTGGCGCCGGTTGACCGAAGTGCGTGCTCGAGCGAAATCGGTCTTTCATTTTGATGTACCCGGTTCAGTAGCCAAGTCAACCCACGCAGGTATTCCCTGGCTGCGCTTTCTACGGCAACAACTTGGAGGCCAACTTCACTGCTGGCCCTTTGACGGGTGGGATATTCCTCCTAATTGTTCTGCTCTGGCAGAAGTGTATCCTTCTCTGTGGAAGGGAAGGTTTTCCCGAAACGGGCGTACATCCGACCAACAGGATGCCTATGCGGCAGCTGCCTGGCTGCGTCAGGCTGATCTCCACGGCAGCCTTGGAACGTATCTCTCTCCCAAGATATCTCCTGATCAGCTGCGTGCTGCCCGGATCGAAGGGTGGATTCTGGGTGTTCTTTGACGTAAAGAATGGCGTGGAATTATGGGACAGCGAGAGTCACGGCCTGCTGGTACGCGGGAGGTGCCCCGGTACCAGCAGCGTAGGAAACAAAAGCAGGATTAATGGCGTTCGCAGAGTTCGACGAGTATGCCGCCCGTGGCTTTTGGATGGAGAAAGGCAATCTTTGCCCCGCCAGCTCCAATTCGCGGAGTTTCGTCAATAAGCTTGATGCCCTTTTCCTTGAGCTCGGCCAAGGCCTCTTCAATGTTTTCCACCTGGAAGGCAACGTGCTGGAAGCCCGCACCCTTGCGCTCGATGAATTTGGCCACCGGACCGTCTGGAGAGGTGGACTCTAACAGCTCGACCTCGCTTTCTCCCACCGGGAAAAAGGCGGTGGTGACTTTTTGTTCCTCTACGGTCTCTGCACCCTCAAACTCAAGCCCCAGGACGTCGCCCCAGAATTTCTTGCCCTCTTCAATGCTATTGACCGCAATACCAAGGTGGTTGATTTTAAGAATTTTCATAGACAGCCTCCCCTGTGAAATAAATCCCCCGTCAGGAAGCATCATGCATGCCCTCGGAAAGGATTGGTTGGTGACTGATTGACTACACAATCAGTAGGTTATCTGCAGACAGGCCCTGTGCGCCACGTTTTCTTAAGCTGAGGCAAGAGGCACCATCGAACAGGTGAACAGTTTACGTTTCCGGCTCGAGCATATTCTTTTTACGGAAAATGATTCTCCATTATCTGGCAAAAAAAACTATTTTTTTTGGCATGCCGGACACAGTCCGTAGAAGTCGAGACGGTGGCTGAATATCTGAAAGCCGGTTTCCTGCATCATCTTGTTGGTGAGTTGTTCAAGATCCTGCATGGAAGGATCTATGATGGTTCCACAACCTGTGCATATGACATGGGGGTGCGGATAGGGCTTGTTCCCATCATAACGATTCCCCATTTCACTGAACTCCAATTCAAGCACTTCTCCATTTTGTTTGAGAAGATTGAGGGTTTTATATACCGTAGCCAAACTCATGGTAGGGTACTGCGTAACGAGTTGCTCGTATATAGCTTCAGCAGAAGGATGATTATCGCTTCGGGAGAGTACCTGCAGGATAGCGTACCGCTGGGGAGTGATACGATGATCATTCTCCTTGAGGCGATGTATCATTTGTTCCAGGCGCTTATCTGGCGTTATGTTCGTTATCACTCGGCGTAGTTGATTATAATTTTCAATTGATAAAGATTATCCTTTCGGGAGTGTGTTGTCAATTGTAAAATAGCACCATGCAGGGTGAAGCCCAGCATGGATCTATCCGTTGCAACCCTTGCACTTTTTTCGTGAGAGACGTACGGGGGAAAGTCGCCAGCGTACCACGCTTGGTAAAAAAGAAAAGCTTTGTCTGCCTTCCCAAGAGCTGGAGGGTGAAATTCTGTAATTAGTGGTAGTATAGACTATCTTTATTTCCTTTTTTTGCTCTTATTGAAGTTGAGGGGCGCATGTTTACTGTGTAAAGCAACAGGGAAGAAACTCCTCCTACAACCTACTACAAACGGAGAACATCATGTCTGGATATGAATCACTCGCATGGATTAAAGATAAGGAAGGAAGGGAGTTTGTATGTTCCGTGGACGTACTCAAGGGCGACTTGAGAGACCGCGAAGAGTTGAGCGAAGAAGAAAAGAAACAGTGTATGAATGTGAATGAGATTATCGGCACGGAAAGGTGGTAACCACCCGAAGATAAATCAAAGATGAAGAAGTACCGTTTGATGAAGCAGTGCCTTAATGAAGATAAACCAATGACTACCATGAGGTAAAGACAATGACCGATCTGAATAAAGAATACCAAAACATGAGCAGCAGCGGTGGTGGATACGAATCTATGGTGTGGCTGCGGGATAAAGATGGAAAGGAATATGCCTGTTATCTTAAGGACATTAAAAATATCAAAGCCAAAGAAGACCTGACTGAAGAAGAAAAAGCCCAGTGCATGGATGTGAACCAACTCATCGGCACAGAGCGTTGGTAGCCTGATCGATCCTGCCCCATTTGGGGCGGGACCTAATTTTTGATGGGGGAATGATGAATTTACAAGAGTATTTTTCTAATGCATCCGGAGTGGGAATCATGGCCACGGCAGATGCTGAAGGCAGGGTAGACACTGCCATTTATGCCAAGCCGCATTTCCTGGAACCGGAAACGGTGTCCTTTATTACCGGAGACCGCTTGACACATGCCAATCTTCGTTCAAATCCTCATGCCAACTACATGTTTCTCGAGTGTGACCATGGATACAAAGGCGTACGGCTATTTCTCCGGCTGATCAAAGAATCCACCGATCAGGAGCAGATCAATGCGCTTTCACGCAGACCTCCTGTATCGAAAAAAGACGGGCAGTTGAAAGAACGGTTTCTGCTTACCTTTACCGTTGATAAGGCCCTTGAAGTGATTGGTGGCAAGGAGGTGGATGTCGAATAGAGCAAATGACCGTAAGCCATCAGTGCCTCTGCGGTCGTTGCATTTGCAACAGTCCTTCCTGCAATGTTTTTGCCCCTAGAGTTGCATCAACCGTCAAAACTGGCATCAATCCAGTGGTATTTTTTGCCTTCCCCCTCCACAATCAGAACTACCATGAAGGCCTACCTGAATCAGTGATACCTCAGGGGCTCCGTTGAGCTCCTATCCTGTTCAATGAGGATATATTTCGTGTGCAGCCGAATAGTCAGGCTCACCATCCTACCTGCAGGGTGTCCGAAACCCGCACATCTGCTGCGTTGGCAACCTATTGATGTACTTGCAGTAAACTCCGGCATATTGACGCGTTGCGCCTGTACTGCTCTGGAACGCGGGAATGCGGCTGCAGGTGAGGAGGGCATGTATGAAAAAGTATGGTATGGTGGCGATATGGGCAGCGCTCAGCATATGAAATGCTCATCAACACGTGCCGTACCTGTTTTTTCTGGTCCGGGGCCTGTGGGTGACAGCGCGAAGAATAACTCTGCCACGATACTACATGGACCCTTTTTCTCTAATCGCTTTGGCGACGGCAGCGGGTTTTGTCTTTAAAAAAGCCTCGGGTGCAGGAAAAAAAACATGGGGGAAACCCGGTATTCTGGGCGCCAGGAGATCAAAAACTGTTCCAGGACAATTGAGCATCACCGGCGCAGGGATAGAGATTGAAGAAATCGAGGAGTTGCCAGAGTACCGCTTTGTCAAGCAGCTCATTGAGGCAGAGTATCCGATGGTGTTTGTTACCGGCGGGGCCGGGACAGGGAAGAGTACCTTTATCCACTGGTTGCTCCATCACTATGCAGGGCGTGTGCTGCTTGCCGCCCCGACAACCATAGCTGCCGCCAATATTGAGGGGAAGACCATTCATTCCCTCTTTCAACTCCCTCTGCAGTGGATAATCCAGCGGAGTATCCGTTCTGCCCCGCATCGGCTGGATATACGCAAGGCCAAGTTGCTGATCATCGATGAAATATCCATGGTAAACGCCAATCTCCTGGATGGAGTGAGTGCTTTTTTACGGAAGAACCGTGGTGTGGACAAGCCGTTCGGCGGTTTACCCGTGGTGCTGGTCGGCGACCTGTTTCAATTGCCACCGGTGGTTAAGCCGGGGGTGGCTGACCTTTTCGATAAACACTACGGCGGGCAGAGCAAGTTCTATGCGGCCCGCTCCTTGACCGAGACTTCCATTCCCTACTATGCTGTTGAGCTGACCAGAACCTTCAGGCAGGCTGATGCCGTGTTCGTAGACGTGCTAGCCGACATCCGCGAGGGCGCGAACCTGGATGCAGCCCTGCAGGTTATCAATTCAGGTTGCAGCATAACTGCTCAGCGGACATCAGGTGCCGTGTGGCTGGTACCCAGAAGAGAGGAGGCGGAAAAGGCAAACAGGTCAGCACTGTTACAGCTTCCTGGACGGACTTTCCGTTTTGACGGTGAGCTGGCCGGAGATTATCCGGCCAATATTGCAAACCTGCCCTCACCGCTTTCCCTGTATCTAAAAAAAGGAGCCCAGGTAATGTTTACCCGCAATGATCCGGAAAAACGCTGGGTCAATGGAACGGTGGGAAACGTTCACCGCGTCGACAGGGGAATAGAGGTGAAATTGCAGGCAAGTGGGGAGATCGTCGAGGTGGGGAAGACTACCTGGTCAAATTTTCGGTACCAGTGGAATGAAAAAGCACAGAGAATAGAGCGAGTGGAAATTGGCAGTTACCGACAGTATCCACTGGTCCTCGCCTGGGCGATCACTATCCATAAAAGCCAGGGGAAAACCATTGAAAAGGTGCACTTGGATTTGGGGAGAGGAGCTTTTGCCTATGGCCAGACCTATGTTGCCCTGAGTCGGTGTCGTGAACTCTGCGGATTAACCCTCTCCAGACCACTGACCGTGAACGATATCAAGGTGGATAGCGACTCTCAGCATTTTAACAATCACTTACACGACCTGATGGAAAAACTCCCCCCAAAAAAGATGATGGACGCCATGGGCAAGCGTTCATCGACTGGTCGTTGATCACGAAATGCGGCGATTGCGTTTCGGGCGTCTTCGACCCCTGAGGAAAACCAGCAAGAGCGAGGGGATCAGCCCCGCAAAGAAACCGTAAAAAAATATGCCTACTTTTCCGTCTGCCTGATCTTTTGTCGTTTGTTGCCTGCTGGTTTCACTGGTTTCTTCGGTTTCGCGCGCGTGCGCCTGTTGTGCACCCGTATCGGCAACCTGTTTGGGTTTTTGCACAGGCGCGCCGTCAACCACCTGCACCGCTTTCGCTGGTTTTGGCGGTACCATGGCAAACCCCTTGGCCAACAGTTCTGCAGCCTTTGCATCCCGTACATGCCGATCCTCACTCCCGAGAACGAGCACGATGAGGCGCACGCCGTCTCGTTTGGCGGTGGCGGCTATGGAAAAACCGGCAGCCCTGAAATACCCCGTTTTGAACCCGTCACATCCAACCACCTGGTTGAGCAAGTGATTATGGGTGCGCATCATAAACGCACCGTCGCGAAAGGCACGCTCCCTGGTGCCGGTGTAGGTAAAGGTTTCCGGCCTGCTGGCCAGTTCACGAAAAAGCAGGACCAGATCCCTGGCAGTGGTGCGGTCAGGGAGCTGACCTTCAGCAGGCGGCAGGCCGTGGACTGAATGAAAACGGGTATTGAGCATGCCCAGTTCCTGTGCACGTTGGTTCATCAACGAAACAAACGCTGCCTTAGAGCCGGCAGTGTGCACAGCCAGGGCCACAGCCGCATCATTGGCGGACTGGATAGCCAGGGCATAGAGCAGGTTTTCAACGGAAAATTGTTCGGAGGGATCAAGATAGACCTGCGAGCCTCCCATTCTGGCGGCTTCGTTGGTGACCTGGACCATTTCATCAAGGGTATGCTTCCCCTGTTCAATCTGCTCAAGAACCAGGAGCAGGACCATCATCTTCAGTACTGAGGCGGGGTAAATCGAAGCGTTGCCGTTTTCTTCAAACAGGACCTGACCATTTTCGGCGTCCACAACCATGGCTGAGACATAGGGGTTGTCGGTTATTGTTTCAATTCGTGCCCTTCCGGCCCAGGATGCAGTAGTGAGCAGTATACTGATGAGGAGGACAAGCAAGCAGTTTTTCATGGTATGTACCGGTAAGTTTGGTAAGGCGGGGCGGGGGTGACTGGCGGAAACGGTCTGCTGATTGGTCGTTCAATGGTTTGCATTTGCAGGCTTACCACCCGATCCCACGATCGATTTCGTCGAGGCATTGTACTCAATTTCTCGCTGTTTGGGGTGATTTTTTCCTGCTCCCAGGTAAACAGCTATAAGAACAAAAGCGGCAAGACCATGCTTGCCTATTGCCGTGCCAAGTCCGGTAAGAGAACGGCTGCCTGGAGTATGCAATCCACCAACTCCACGATAAATGATACCCGTAGCAGAAAAAAACCTGGGAAGTTATGCTGATGGGGAAATGGACTGCTGCTTGCCCCAGGTGACCTGATGAGTGGGCGGAAGGCTACTCGGCCAGGTCACCTGTCCTGTGGTAAAGACGTCAGGTCTCCTCCTCACCGATTTCTTCTGACGAGGTGGTCAACCATTTCCTGCCGCCACTGTTTTCAACGTAGTAGACCGGTTTTTCATTGCGGAGCATGTCCGCTATATACACGGCATTTTCCTGCGGGGGAAACCAGTTGACATTTCTCCATCTGCCATCTTTCTTGTAGTGGACGATGATCCACGTTTTTTCCTGATCAAGATCATAACGGAGTACATAGTTTTCTACGGGATAGACCGGCATGGAAACCTCCAGGGGTGTAGGTTGCTAAGGAAAGCTGCGGTGTTCATTGCGCAGCCGGCAGCGGCAGAAGGCGTGCCACTGCCTCCTGCCGATCACAAAGAACCCTGGATATCAGAGATTCACCAGGGATATTGCCCGGTGTGTTCTTCTCCACAACAGGGTCTGGTTGATCAACCAGTTCGAACCTGGGCCGTGATCGAACCCACTCGGGTTAAAGGCCCTGCTGGCGGCAAAAATCCACAAGCTGTAGCAGCCGGGGGCCAAGGTTGATGGTAACCGGTACTCGTTGGTCTGAAGGACGGTGTTGTCAAGAGCGGAGGTATGCCAATGCCTGTATGCTTCGATGTCAGGGGCAGCAGGTGTTGGCTGTACCAGGAGCGGATTGCCTGCGCCGCATCCGGTAAAGGAGAGATGGGCGTCCCGCAGATGGGCGGCTGTTGCCCGCCAGCTGACTCGCACGCGTACGGCTCCCCGTACTGGATCACGTTCTATGACCGGGCAAATAGCCGGGAGCAGGTTGGAGTTGGCGTCAGTCCATGAACCGCCAACGTCTTCATAGCGCCACCGTATTTCCAGAAATCCAGCCTCAGGTTTGCTGTTGTCCACGGTGAAGGTGCGCGGATCGCTGGTGCTGGTTATTTTCATCCCGCTGGCGGTCAACCGGCCGGTTTCCAGGCGCAACTCGTAGGTACCGTTGGGGAAGCGGCGCGTATTCCAGTGGAGCAGCCAGCTGGGATGCTCAATCAGGGCGGCATCGAGGATAGGGTACCATCCTTCCGGGTCCGGAACCACGTGGATAGGAGGACCGGGAGAAGCCGCCGATCTCGGTGCCCACCAGGAGAGACCGGTGAAGGGTACGGGGATGCCGACCCCGTTAAGTCGATACGTCAGTCGATAATGGGTGGCTTTTTTTATTCGATGGCACCCGTGCAGGTTGAGCGAGGCTGCATAGGGGGCCACGCCGTTGTTGGCGCCCATTCCAGTTGCCGGAGGCGGCGGATAGTCGCCTGGCACGCTGACCGGTCGATTGACCCTTCGGCCGTAGCCTGTCCCGTCATCATGGTGGCTGTTGGCCAGGGGCATATAGCCTGCGGTGTTGATCACCGGAATATCGGCACACGGTATTTCCGGAACAGGTTCACAGATGGGAACGCACAGGGCATTGGCATTGGCAACCAGGGTGACCTTGAGAAAGGAGGGGGCATTCCAGCGCACATCAAAGAAACCTTCACTGTAGATGGTCTCTTCTGCTCCGTCTGCGTCGATATCCTGAGTGACCGTGAAGGTGATGTCCGGGACATCAAGAACAGGGGTCCACTCCGCTACCCATGCGTCGCGGCAGCGGATAAAGGGCCCTTTGAACCGGGCAAAATCGACCTTGGCCAGTGCTTTTTTATCCATCCCGGTTGCGGCGGCCGCTGCGCTGAAATCACGGTCTTTTTTCTGCTGCATGAGCGTGTGCAGCGGTGGCGGTGTACTGGGAAGCGGAGTCTCCATGAGCGATGCAACCTCTGCCGCCGAGGAGCCGAATTCAGGCATTTCCGCGAACACGCGCAGCTGGTCGGTAATTTCTTCGCCGAAATTAACCCGAACCTGTTCGATATGTTCCAGGCAGCAGGGCTTGATCGGGAGCGGGTCCGGTTCCGGCCGGGGATCTTTGATAACCGGCGGCTCCGGCAGCAATTCCAGCAGGTCTTTGAGCCTTGGGCGATACAGATCGTACAGGCACAGGCGTATTTTTCGCAGCCTGAGTAACCTGTCTATGTCCCAGTAAGGCAGGTTGACGCAAAAATGTCCGCAGCTGTCAGTGGTGACAACGGCTATTTCCTCGCGTCTGCACTTGAAGGGAAAAAGCCAGAAAAAAGGAGATCCCAGGGGAAAATAACCGAGAAAGGAACAGTCCGTGTCCTCCACTCGGACGGTCGCCCCGGGTACCGGACAGAAGGAGCCGTTGGCATCCTGTTTGACGACCCGTCCGCATACCCTTCGGAAAAGCAGCAGCTCCGGGTCGACTCGCCACTTGAGCAACTCATGGACTTCGCCTACTCTTTTTCCTGCAAATTCCTTTGCATCCATTTGGCTTAGATCTGCCAGGTAGCGTGCACGTTCCCTGGTCACGATCAGCTTGTTCGGATCCTGTGGCTTGGTGGAAATTCGATTACTCGGCATGTTCAACCTCCCTGAAGATGGTTCCGTGATGGTGCATTTATAGGGGGAGAAGCAGTAAACGTGCCAGCTGCAGGGGAAGGTTGGTTTAAAAAAAATATTAAAAAATAAATAGTTGCGAGTCAGTAGGGGGCGGGCAGAGAAGAGAGGCGGTCCATTGGTGCATATGCACCTTTAATGGTGGTGCAAAAGCACCAGCCCAGCAGAGATTCCCAGGGACGTCCTAATAAGCGGTGGGAGGAGGCAGAGCCTCGGAAGAGGTTCTGCCTCCTGTGGTGCTTGGTATCCTCTTTTAACGCTTGAGGGCAGCCTGCAGGTTTAGGTCGAGTTTGGCCAGGAATTCCTCGGTGGTGAGAAACGGCTGGTCGCCTTCCACCAGTAAGGCCAGGTCCTTGGTCATGTATCCTGATTCGACGGTATCGATGCATACCTGTTCCAGGGTCTGTGCAAAGCCGACTACCTCGGGGGTGTCATCGTATTTGCCTCGGTAGGCCAGACCTCGGGTCCAGGCAAAGATGGAGGCAATGGGATTGGTCGAGGTCTTGTTGCCCTTCTGGTGCTCCCGGTAGTGGCGGGTGACGGTGCCATGGGCTGCTTCGGCTTCAACGGTTTTGCCGTCTTCTGTCATCAGCACGGAGGTCATGAGGCCGAGGGAACCGAAACCCTGGGCAACGGTATCCGACTGGACATCACCGTCATAGTTTTTACAGGCCCAGACAAATCCTCCCTCCCATTTGAGGGCGGCGGCAACCATGTCATCGATGAGCCGGTGTTCGTAGGTAATACCTGCGGCCGCAAAACGGTCGGCAAATTCCTGCTCAAAGACCTCCTGAAAGAGATCCTTAAAGCGGCCGTCATATTTTTTCAGGATCGTGTTCTTGGTGGACAGGTAGACCGGCCATCCCAGGTTCAATCCGTAATTCATGCAGGATCGGGCAAAGCCTCGAATGGATTCGTCCAGGTTGTACATGCCCATTGCACAACCGCTGCCCGGAAAATCAAATACCTCGTACTCCACCGCTTCGCTCCCGTCAGCGGGCTCGAATCGCATGGTCAGCTTGCCGGGACCCGGAACAACAAAATCGGTGGCACGGTACTGGTCGCCGAAAGCATGCCTGCCGATAACAATGGGTTTTTTCCAGCCCGGGACCAGGCGGGGAATATTGTCGCAGATGATCGGCTGGCGAAAGACCGTGCCGCCGATAATATTACGGATAGTCCCATTCGGGGATTTCCACATCTCTTTGAGGTTGAATTCCTTGACCCTTGCCTCATCGGGGGTGATGGTGGCGCATTTGACGCCCACGCCGTATTGCTTAATCGCGTTGGCCGCATCAACCGTTATCTGGTCGTTGGTTTCGTCACGTTTCTGGATGGATAGATCGAAGTATTTGATATCAACATCCAGGTACGGCAGGATGAGTTTTTTCTTGATGAAGTCCCAGATTATTCTGGTCATTTCATCGCCGTCCAGCTCAACGATGGGGTTTTTGACCTTGATTTTCGCCATTAAATTACTCCTGTTGCAATGAATAGCTCATGCAGAATGTTTTTCTGCAGTTTCCGCTGGTAGAAGGCAGCGGGAGCGTGGAAATGTCGTATAGGTATTCCACAACTCTTAAGAATGATTCGTGTTTAATCAAGCTTTTATTTCACCCGAGCAGCTCGCTTGCCCGCACCGGACACCTTTGACAGCAGCAGCGAAGTCCAGAGCAGCCGGGTTAACGGGAGCGCTAAAGCATTCAATCATCGACTTCAATAACATTGGTACTGATCAACTGCTCGATTTCCTCCTCAGGCAAGCCTAATGCGCGACAGACAGCCCGGGTACCGTTACCGACTGCCGGAGGCTGGCTGCGAAGAGGAAAACCTGCGCCGTTCATCTGCAGGGGGATGCGGGGCAGCATTGCCGTCTTGCCGTTGGGTGTCTGGACCGCAACAAGACCGTCTGTTTTTAGCAGGTGGGGGTCATTGACCAGGTCCATGGGTTGGTTCACCGGCGCGCAGGGTATCCTCGCCCTGTCTGCTGTCGCGAGGAGTTGCTCCTCAGTAAACCCGGCAAATCGTTCGGCCAAGGCCGGGAGTAGCCGTTCACGGGCGTTGATTCGATCCTGGTTGGAGGCAAGGCGGCGGTCGTTGGCCCAGTCCTGAAAGCCAAAGGCCGAACACATGCGCTGCCATTGTTGTTCCGAGGTGATGCCGACAAAAACTTGTCTGTTGTCCGCGGTGGTGAACAGGTCGTATATTGCCCATGCCCGGCCCCTCTCCGGCATCGGCGGGGGCGGCGTTCCGGAGATGGCGGCTACGCCTATGTGCTGGCTGACCAGAAAGGCGACTGATTCAAAAAGGGTAGACTGGACGTGTTTCCCCTTGCCGGTTGTTGTGCGTTCATGCAGGGCTGTCAGGATGCCGATAACGCCAAAACTCCCGGCAAAGATATCGGTTATTGAGCTTCCAGCCCGCAGCGGTTGGCCTGTCGGGCCGGTCATATAGGCCAGGCCGCCCATCATCTGTACCACTTCATCCAGGGCGGGACGATGAGCGTAGGGGCCCGGCATGAACCCTTTCAGGGAACAGTAAATGAGGCCCTGATTGCGCTTGCTGCAGGAAGGGTAATCCAGGCCGAGACGCTCCATGGTGCCGGGGGCATAGTTCTCGATCAGGATATCTGCGGTTGCGACAAGGTCAAGGAAGAGGTTTCTGCCTGCAGAAGCTTTCAGATCCAAAGACAGGCTTTGTTTATTGCGGTTGAAGCAGGGGAAGAACGCTGAACCGAATCCGCCGAGTGAACGGGTGGGGTCGCCATCGCCGATGGGCTCGACCTTGTAGACCTCTGCACCTAGGTCTGCCAGGATCATGCCGCAGGTCGGGCCCATGACCGTATGGCCCAGCTCAAGCACCCGTATTCCGGTCAACGGCAGGTTGCGATCTGAAGTGGTCACGTTGATGGCCTTGCGGGGGAAGAGAGGGTCGGGTAGAGACCGGCTGTTCCGTCGGGGAGGGATTTAAGCAGCGGGCAGAGGTGGCCGTGGAGTTTGCGTCCCAGGTGCTGCTCATAGGCCGTGACCGCTTGGCAGAGCTTTTTCAGGTCGATACCGGTAGCAACCCCCAATGAGGCAAAGAGGTAGGCTGCATCTTCAGTGGGGATGTTGCCGCCGACTCCATCAACAAAGGGGCAGCCGCCGAGGCCGCCGACGCTGGTGTCGAATAGGCGAACACCCGCCTCGTATCCGGCAAGCATATTGGCGATACCGAGCCCTCTCGTGTCGTGCAGGTGCAGAGAAAGGGTAGGCTCCGGCAGTTCTTTGTTCACCTGGTGGATCATTTTTTTTACCTGGTAGGGAGTGGCCATTCCGGGGGTGTCGGCCAGGTTGACTTCTCGGGCTCCCGCAGCCACCATGCCTTCAAGGGCCTGCACAATGCGAGCGGTTGGAACCGCGCCTTCTTCGATGCAGCCAAAGGCACACTGCACTCCAGCGCGAACGGTGATGCCGGCGGCAGTCGCTCGGCGTATGAGGGGGAGGATTTCCTGTAAAGCGGCAGTATGCGATTTGCCGACGTTTTTGGCGCTGTGGGCATTGCTTGCTGAGACGGAGACGGTGAGGTGGGTGAGCCCGCAATCCATGGCCCTGTCTAAACCGAGAGTGTTGAGGACCAAGGCGGTGGTGGTGACCCTCTCTCTGTTTCTGGCGAACCGAACAAGGGCATCGGTATCCGCCATTTGAGGAACGAGCCTGGGGTTGACAAAGGAACCGAGTTGAATGCGCTGCAGCCCAGCATCGGCGAGAAGGTGAAAAAGGTGCGCTTTTTCTTCTACAGGGAGAACTTGGGGCTCAAGCTGTAAACCATCTCTGAGGGACTCGTCCTCAAGTAATACGTTGTTCATTTCATGCTGCTGCTCGGTGATTGGACGGTTGGGAAAACAGAGGGAAAGCCCGGCCTGCGCCAGTGAGTAAAAGGGAGTCACCGGTCGGCCCAAGGAAAAAGATAGCAGGTTACGACGAGAACTGCAGCGAAAAACGGCGCTGAGGGGAATCGTTAGTCCCACGGCATCGCCTTGCACCTGTGCTGTTCTTGCCCCTTCCCTTACTGATCAACGGTTTTCGGCAACTGAATTGTTGCAAGCGCTCAATTGACAACCGGGATGAGAATAATTATTATAAAAGTGTCTTCATCTCTCCTTCATTGAAGACAGCACCCTGACCGTCCTCTCGCCCAGCACCCCAGGTCAGGGTGCTTCCCTTTGGGAGCTTGACGCTCCTCTCCCGGCAACCAGCACCTGTAGAGATTCTTATAGCCATTGAAAAAACAAGAGGTTCTTGTATATTGCAATGGTTCAGGTGCATACATGGTATGGTAAAAGGAAAGGCGGTGAGAATCCGTCACAAGCCAGTCATTGCTGTATTCGAAGTCCATAGCGAATGTTGCCCGCGCAATACGGGAAGCATCCCCCTGTTGGGGAGTCACTGGAAGTAGATATTTCCGGGAAGGCCGTCGCTGTTGGCATCCTTCGTAAGTCAGAAAGCCTGCCTGAGCCAGAGGGTTGTCACGACCTAGTTCCACAGCCACCGCTGGATACCTGTGTTGTCATTTCTCTAAAAAAATAAAATGGAGTATTCCGCCCGCTTTGCCGCAGGACGTACGCCAAAGGTGCGTCGGTGCGTCGTTTGCAGTGTGGGAGGTAAAAGACCGGCGCAGCTGGATAACCACAGGGAAACAGTATATGGATAGGATAAAAAATAGAGCCTTCGGGCAGGTGATAACCCGGTTGGTCCACGGTGAAGACCTCAGTGGAGAGGAGGCCTATGCCGCCTTCTGTCAGGTGGTCAATAATGAGGTGACGGAGATGCAGCAAGGGGCCTTTCTTGCTGCACTTACCGGAAAGGGGGAGACGGCCGACGAAGTCGCCGGCGGCTGGCAGGCCATCTATGAACTGGACACGACCAAGGTAACCCTCACCACCGAAGGGCCGGTGGTGGATAACTGCGGCACCGGCATGGATACCTACAAGACCTTTAACATCAGTACCGCTGCCTCGCTTGTCGCGGCTGCCGGGGGGGTACGGGTGGCCCGTCACGGGGCCAGAGGGATTACCTCATCCTGCGGGACGGTGGACATTGTTGAGGCTTTGGGCGTCGATGTTGAGTGCGATGTTGCCTATGTGGCTGACGCCATAGATAAAGTGGGGGTGGGGCTGTTTAACGGAATGAGCCCAAAGGTCCATCCACTGGCATTGGGAAGGATCCTTAGTCAGATATATTTCGGCTCTCCGCTCAATATTGCCGCCTCGCTGGCGAATCCCGCGTTGCCGAAAATGGCAGTGCGGGGTGTGTATGCCAAGGAGCTGATCCTGCCGGTTGCACGAGTGATGCGCTCCATCGGCTACACCAGGGCAACGGTAGTCTACGGAGCCATTGAGGGCAGCAGGAAAGGGATGGACGAAGCTTCGGTGTGCGGCCCTACTTTTGGGGCCCGGCTCGTCGATGGCGTGATTACGGAGTTTTCCTGCACCCCCGAAGAGTGCGGGCTACAGCAACACCCGCCACAGGCGCTTGCCGCAGATGGCAGCCTGGAGGATGCGGCACAGGGAATGGTGACCCTGCTTCGGGGGCAGGGCAATCGGGCCCGTAGGGACGCGGTGCTGCTTAACAGCGGTTTCCTGTTTGAGCTTACCGGCAAGGCGTCTTCCATTCGGGAAGGGGTGGCAATGGCTGAGCAATGTATGGTGAATGGGGGGCCGGTAGAGGTGCTGACCCGCTGGGTTGCTGTCCAGAATCGTGACCCTGAGAAAGGTTTGGCGACCCTCAATAAGCTGTTGGAGAGGGGGTAGTGCCATGGAACAGCTTTTGTTGATCAAGGAGGGCGCCGACTATTTCCGCTTTTCCGGGGATGGATATGTCCGTTGCAGTCTGCAGAAGGCCAGTGTGTATCCCATGCAGCAGTTGGCGCAGGTGAAAGCATTGCACAGCCAGCTCCTGGATGAAGGATGCGCTGGGGCGCGCATCATGCTTTTATCCCTTACCGAGCAACCTTTTATCCAATCAAAGGGGGAGGACGTATGAAGCTCGCTCTCCATGGTCCAGGTCAAATGGTTCTGGAAACAAGCTCGACAGCCCCGGCGCCAGGGCAGGATGACAGCGTCCTTCTTCGTGTCTGCTACTGTGCCATATGCCGCACCGATGCGAAAATGTGGCACCAGGGACACCGTGATCTGGTCCTCCCCAGGGTGCCTGGCCATGAAGTGGTCGCTGTGGAGGAAGCAACCGGCGCGTGGTACACCCTGTGGCCCGGGCAGAGCTGCGGCCACTGTTGGTATTGTGCCAACAATCGGGAAAATCTCTGCGATTCCATGCAGATTATCGGCTTTCACAGTGACGGCGGCTTTGCTGATACGGTCGAAGTGCCTCGGGCAAGCCTGGTCCCAATACCGGAGGCATCAGTACCCTATGTGTATTGTTTTGCCGAACCCGTTGCCTGTATTGTCAATGGATTTTCCGGGCTGTCCATTGGGCAGGGAACACGGCTGATTATCTACGGGGGAGGAGTGCTGGGCCTCCTGGCGGCGCTGGCAGCCCGCGCCTTGGGTGCAGAACCGGTGGTGGTGGAACAGAGCGCGGAAAAGATTGACCGCGCCACCCCGTTTATCGAGGCAAGCGGGGTCGTGGTCTGCAAAGAGACCGTTGCAGGTGATTTTGATTGCGCCATCAATGCCTGCGACAGTCCGGCGGCATTCAGCCAATGCCTGACCAAACTGAGAAAAGGAGGACAGTTCGCCTATTTTTCAGGGGTCCAGAAGGATGCCGAAGTCGACTGCAGCCTTCTCAATCTGATCCATTATCGTGAACTTTCCGTGGTCGGCTCCTACGGGCCACGGCGTGAGCATGTTGTAGAAGCAGCTGCTTTCTGCCGCGACCATCGGGAGCTGTTGGATTTGCTGGTGGAGGCGATTGTTGCGCCGGACGCCGTTCCAGCACTGATGCCTACCATATTCCGTGGACAGGCCTTTAAATATATTATCGATTTCACCGGGACGGGAACACGTCCCATACAATCCAAACCCCATACCCGGCCACAGGGTGTTCATTCCGGGGCAGTGGTCCCGGAGCGGTTGATGCGCCTGGTAGCTGGAGTCCAACCGGTTGCCCATCATCTGCGGCCCGCTGCCCAGAAAAAGATTGACCTGAAGACCAAACCGCTTGGCGCCCTGGGAAGAGTAGAGCCTCTCGCTGTTTCGTTGAGTGTAATGCAGAACACTCTTTCCCCGCGCATCGGGCGTCGGAGGATGTTTGTTTTTGCCGGCGATCATGGGGTGGTGGAGGAGGGGGTCTCTGCCTATCCGGGTAAGGTAACGGTACAGATGGTGGAAAACTTTCTGGCTGGCGGTGCGGCGATTAATGTGTTTTGTGGGTTGTATGGAATTGAACTGAGAATTGTTGATATGGGGGTAAAGGGAAATTTTGCTCCTCACCCTCTGCTGATCGAGAAAAAGGTCGCTCCAGGGACCCGTAACTTTGCACTTG
The DNA here is from genome assembly GCF_055398265.1 of Desulfogranum aggregans. Taxonomy (NCBI): domain Bacteria; kingdom Pseudomonadati; phylum Thermodesulfobacteriota; class Desulfobulbia; order Desulfobulbales; family Desulfobulbaceae; genus Desulfogranum; species Desulfogranum aggregans. The sequence continues at coordinate 3,878,376 of NZ_AP042447.1, forward strand.
GCCCGGCGATGAGCAGGGAGCAGGCCATCCGTGCGATTGAGAACGGAGCCCAGGTGATAGCCAGTGGCAGTGCTGCAGGCCAGGAAATCATCGGCCTGGGTGAGATGGGCATAGGCAATACCACTGCCGCCACCGCTGTGATCAGCGCCATAACCGGAAAAAGCCCCAGTGAACTCGCCGGGAGAGGTACTGGCATTGATAATGAAGGCTTACGGCGAAAAATCGAGGTCCTTGACAGGGCGCTTGCCTATCACCGTCCTGACCCGCAGGACGCGGTGGATATCCTAACCAGGATCGGTGGATTTGAGCTGGGAGGCATCTGCGGGGCTGTACTTGCGGCTGCCGGCCAAGGTACGTGTGTGGTGCTGGACGGGATCATTTCTACCGCTGCAGGACTGCTCGCTTACCTGCTCTGTCCGCAGGTGAAAGGATATTTGGTGTCCGGGCACAGGTCGGTGGAGACCGGTCAGCAGGCTGCACTGGATTTCATGGGCCTTGAGCCGGTGCTGGATATGGGGATGCGTCTGGGCGAGGGGACCGGAGCAGCCATGACTATTCAGGTGGCGGAACTGGCAGCCCGGGTGATGTGCGATATGGCCTCATTTGCTGAGGCCGGAGTGGACACGCAATGCTGAGAGGCCTTCCTTCTGGCTCACCCCTGTCTGGAGAAAAGGGAACAAAGGCACAGCGTTTTTATTGGCTGTGCCTTTGGGAATCGGGCGTCGAATTGCGGGGCGGCACCGGGCTTACTCGGCCTGAGCCTGCGCCTGGCGAACCGTCTTTTTGTATTCCTCGGTTTCGGTGAATTTTTCCTGCTCGATTTCCTCAATCTCTTCCCTGCTGAGGTGAATCTGACCACAGGCAGGACAGTTTACCTCAAATTCGGCATCAGCAGCCACGGCCACGAGTTCATCCACCGTCATGTGACCAACATCTCCGCAGGCCGTGTCCGGAGCGGTGGCCCGAACCACTCGGCGCTGCCTCTTTCCTTGTTTTTCGCTCATCTGGCATCTCCTTTATCATGTCGTTCAAGAACGGAACGGGGCTGCTTTGCAGCCCCGCTGTTTATTCCATGTTGGTCAGGTTTGCCACTTCTTCGCCATTGGCGTCAACGATCTTGACAGATACCGGTGTACCACCATCCAGGTGGTGTGTCGCGCACGAAATTCACGGGTCGTAGGCGCGCACCGCCATCTCCACCTTGTTGAGCAGGCCCTGATCGTACACCCCCTCTTTGATGAGCGAGGATGCCGCCTGTTTGACGCTCATGTTCATGGGGGCGACATTATGAGTGGTACCAACGATCATGTTTGCTTTGACTATACACCCATTTTCGTCGGTCTGGTAGTCGTGAATAAGGGTGCCGCGTGGCGCTTCCACGAAACCAACTCCGCGCCCAGCGCCCGGTTCAGCCTTGGCCCGGACATTGGTGTCGGTAATGGCGGGATTTTCCAGCAGCTCCAATGACCGCTCACAGGCGTAGATCAGTTCGATCAGGCGAGCATAATGGTAGAGCAGGGTATACTGGGGGTAGCGGCCGAATGTAGTTCGGAACTCCTCCAGGGCTTCCTGGGCCTTGGGAGTGGCGATATGGTCGCAGACATTCAGTCTGGCCAGGGTGTTGGCCCGGTAAATGCCTTTGGGCTGGTCAAGGTCCATGGAGAATCCTTCTTCCCAGGTCTTGGCATAAGGCATCTTGGCGTAGGACCACGGTTCGACGTGCTCGCCGATGTAGTCGGTGTAGTCTGCCGCCGCAAATTCGGTATATTCGCCGCTGGCCTTCATCAGACGAAGCTTACCGTCATAGATGTTGAGGCCGCCGTTCTCATCTACCGTACCGAGAAACCCGGTGTTGATTACACCCAGCTGCTGGATGGCGTCGGTGTATTTGCTGAAAACGTTATCCTTTGCAAAATCAAGGGCATAGCAGGCAAAATCAAGCAGAGTGCGACAGTCGCGCAACAACTCCTGACGCTCGCTTTCCTGCATCGGCTTGGCAAAACCGCCGGTGACCGCAGCAATGGGATGAATAGCCTTGCCGGCGAATTTGTCGATCATCATCTGGCCCAGCTGGCGCATCTTCACCACCTGGGTGGCCAGTTCCGGCGCCTGCTTGACAATACCGATGACGTTGCGCACTGAGTAGTCACTGTCCGGCCCGATGACAAAGTCCGGGGCAGCAAGAAAGAAAAAGTGAAGAATTTTGTCGTTGATGTGGGCCATGGCCTGGCACAGCTCCCGCAGCATATGGCCGGTGGGAGAAGGGGTGACGCCAAAGCAGCCGTCTACCGCCTTGATGGAGGCCAGGTGGTGCATCCAGGGGCAAATGCCGCAGATGCGATTGACGATACGGGGAACCTCCTCCGCCGGTCTCCCCTGGATAAATTTTTCAAATCCCCTCAGCGACATCAGATGCATTTTCGCATCATGGACGTTGCCCTGGTCATCCAGCTCGATGGCAATTGAGGCATGCCCCTCGATCCTGGTAACCGGTTGTATATTGATTACTTTTCCCATAGTCGTGGTACCTGTTTATCTTAGCTTGTTATGTGCACCGGAGAACCGAAGCAGGTTTTTGCGGTCAACAACAGAGGTGAAATCAATGCCGTTGCTGGCCAGGGCGTTCATCATGTCCAGCATCTGGTTGCCCTCATTGCGTACCGGGCCGAAGCAGCCCCGGCAGGGAACGCGGGCGCTGATACAGCTTGGCGCCCCACGCTTAGCGCATCCGGCCGCAGTGACCGGCCCCATGCACATGAATCCCTGTTCAAGCAGGCAGCGCATCTCGTCGATGCCTTTTTCCGGATCATAATCCGCATTGGTGAGAAAGCGTTTTACATCCTTGATATCGCCCTTGCCTTTGCGCACGGTCGGGCAGGTATCGCAGACACTCTTGGTCGGGAGTTTTACCTCTTTTCCTTCCAACAGCGCGGTGATGGCACCGGCAATATGCTCCGGGTTGGGCGGGCATCCAGGCACCAGCAGGTCAATGTCAACCAGCTCATCCAGGGCATAGACACGGTCCAGCGGGCGGGGTACGCCTTGGCTGGGAATTTCGGCGTCTTTGTCGGTGCTGGCCGTTGAGAAGGCTTCCTCATAGGCAGCCTTTGTTCCCCAGCTGTTAATCAGGGCCGGAAGGCCACCGTGGGTGGCGCAGGTGCCGAGGGCGATGAGAATTTTGCACTTGCGGCGCATCTCCTCGAGTACTTCCTTGTGCTCTTCGTTGGCCACACCGCCGGAGACAATGCCCACATCTGCCTCTGGGATCTCCAGGTGTTCTCCGTCGCCGAGCTGGCCGAAGTACTTGTTATCCATCAGGACCGGAATATGGACGAATTCAAGTGCGGAAAGCAACTCTACCAGAGGCTCGCCAATATTGAGAATGGCAATTTCGCATCCGGAACACGAGTTGAGCCATTCTTCTGCTACACGTACAGCCATTGCCTGCCTCCTTAGTTTGCGATTTCCGTTGGTTTGATTGGCCCCATCCCGGCCACCCGGGCAGTGACCTCTTTGACAGCTGCCACGAATTTATCCGGTTCAGCAGAGGATACCCAGCTGATCTGAAAACGTCCGGGATCGATATTGTAGTCTTCAAGCAGGGTGCTGATCATCTCAGAGCGGGTCATTGCTTTATAATTACCATCCAGGTAATGACATTCACCGAGGTGTCAGCCAAGGACCATGACCCCGTCTGCACCGAGTTCAAAGGCTTCAAGTATTGTTTCCGGGTGAACCATGCCGGAACACATGACACGGACGATACGCACATTGGAGGGATACTCCATGCGCGAGATACCCGCCAGGTCTGCTGCGGCATAAGAGCACCAGTTGCAGCAAAACGCGATAATTTTCGGCTCAAAACTCATAATTAGCTCCTATTCATTGTCATGGATGGGGCAAGCTGGTGCAGCCTTCGGTCTCACAACCCTCCAGCGGCGGATCTTGCCCCTGCATCCACTGTTCGTTGCAGGTCAATGCATCTGAAGATGCCTTAGACCGCCAATGCTGCCACAACCTGCTTGCGAATCTGCTCAAGGGTAAAGCCTGCGACATCGATCCCCCGTTTGGGACAGGTGCCCTGACACAGCCCGCATCCTTTGCATTTTGCCTTGTTGACTGCCACCCGCTTACTCACGCTTCCATCGGGAGCGGTTGTCTCGGTCAGGCTGATGGCATGAAAAGGGCAGACATCGATGCACAGTGCACATCCATCGCAGTTTTCTTCCACCACCACTGCCTTGATCGCTTCAAGGTTGATGGACTGTTTGGAAAGCACGGTTGCCGCTCGGGAAGCAGCTGCCATGGCTTGGGCAATGGATTCCTCTATAGGCTTGGGATAATGGGCGAGGCCCGCCACAAAGAGTCCTTCGGTGGAAAAATCCACCGGACGCAGTTTGGCGTGGGCTTCCTGAAAGAATCCGTCGCTGTCAACCGGCAGCTTGAACAGGGTGCCTATTTTTCCAGCGTCGGGATTGGCCAGGATGGCTTCCGCAAGGACCACGGCATCTGCCTGAATGGATACAGATCGATGCAGGACATGGTCCATCACCTTGACCCGCAATCCCTTCTCCTTATCCCTGGTGACCTCCGGCATGCCATGGAGTTCATAGTTGATGAAGATGACGCCCATCTTGCGAGCCTGCTTGTAGAGCGTCTCCCGCTCACCATAGGAACGGATATCGCGATAGAGGATATAGACGTCTCGGGCCGGATCCTCACGCTTGAGCTTGATGGCAGTGGCAATGGAGTGGGTGCAGCAGACCTTGGAACAGTAAAGCCGATCGGTCTGCCGGGAGCCGACGCACTGAATGAAGACCACCGACTTGGCGGCCCTGGTGTTCTTGTCTCCTGCACGTCTGGCTACATCAAACTCAATGCCGGTGTACACGCCTTTGAGTTTTCCGTAACCGTATTCCCCTACAGGCCGGTAGCGCTTGCCGCCGGTGGCGATGACGCCGGCACCGTGCTCAATGGAAACGGTTGCTCCGTCTTTTGCCTGGAGAGTGGAGGTGAAGTTCCCGATAAACCCCTCTACGCCGGTAACCTCGGATTCCATGTGCAGGGTGATGTTGGAGTGACCAGTGATTCGATCGGTCAGCTTGGCGAGCTGGGGCTGGATATCCTCCCCCTGCCAGGTATGATCGAGCCTTCGGGCAAATCCGCACAGTTGATCGGTTTTTTCCACCAGGTGAACCGGGTAGCCCTGATCGGCCAGGTTGAGGGCGGCGGTCATGCCGGCAAGGCCGCCGCCGATGACCAGCGCGCTCTGATTGACATTTACCGAAAGTTGGTAGAGCGGCGTCTGCGGGAGGACCTTGGCCACAGCCATGCGTATGAGGTCTTTGGCTTTTTGGGTCGCCAACTCCGGCTCGGCCGCATGAACCCAGGAGTTCTGGTTGCGAATATTGGCCATCTCAAACAGGTACTCGTTAATTCCCGCCTCTTTCAGGGTTTCTCGAAAGAGAGGCTCATGGGTGCGGGGGGTACAGGCAGCAACCACGATCCGGTTGAGCCCTTTTTCCCGTATCCGTGCAGCCATCTGGTCCTGCGTATCCTGAGAGCAGGAGAACAGGTTGCGCTCCACATAGGTTACCCCGGGAAGGGTTGCGGCATAGTCGGCCACCGCCTCCACGTCAACCACCCCGGCAATATTTGAGCCACAGTGGCAGACAAAGACACCCACCGCCGGGTCTTCACCACTGACGTCACGCTCCTGGGGAAAGGTCTGCTCGCGGGTGAGCTTTCCCCTGGCGTCGCTGAGGAGCTGGGCTGCTCCGGCTGCGGCTGCCGATCCTTCCATGACCGACTGAGGGATATCCTTGGGGCCGGCAAAGGTGCCGCAAGTGAAAATACCCGGTTTAGAGGTCAGCACGGGCAGGAAATTGGAGGTCTGGGCAAAGTTGCCGCCTGTCATGGCGATACCCAGGTTGTTCGCCAGTTCTACTACCGGTTTCGGGGTTTCCAGGCCTACCGAGAGCACGACCATGTCGTAGAACTCTTCGATCTGCCTTCCGTCCTCATTGATGTAGTGCACGCGCAGGTCGCCGGCTGCATTGACCGGTTCCACGCCATGGACGCGGCTGCGGATAAACCGAACCCCTGCATCCTGCTTGGCCTTTTCGTAGTAGCGGTCAAAATCTTTGCCATGGGTCCGCATGTCCATAAAAAAGATGGTAGTCTCCAGGCCCGGGGCATGATCCTTGGCAATCACCGCCTCTTTGATGGCATACATGCAGCACACCGAAGAGCAGTAGCCGTTACCGCATTTGTTTTCGTCACGACTGCCGATGCATTGCAGAAAGGCTACCTTGCGTGCCGGCTTGCCGTCAGAAGGACGCAGCAGGTGCCCCTCGGTGGGGCCGGTAGCCGAACAGTATCGTTCCAGCTGCATGGTGGTGACCACATTGGGGTATTTGCCATATCCCCAGATACCGGCTTTCTGCGGGTCAAAGGTCTGGAAGCCGGGTGCCATAATGATGGAACCTACCTGGATTTCGTGGATTTTTTCCTGGTCCTCGAAATTGATCGCATCCGCCGGGCAAACCTTGGCACAGGCGCCGCAGCGTCCGGGTTTGTTAAGGTAGATGCAGTTTTCCGGGTCTATCTGGTATTTGAGCGGCACTGCCTGGGAGTACTTCACGTAAATCGCTTTGCGTTTACCGGTCCCGGCGTTGTATTCATCGGTTACCTTTTTCGGACATTTTGCCGCACATTCCCCGCAGGCAATGCATTTATCCATGTCCACATAGCGGGGGGATTCCTTGATAGTAACAGAAAAATTCCCTTCGCTGCCTTCTACGTCCATGACCTCGCTTAAGGTCATGAGGTGTATATTCAAGTGCCGACCGCACTCAACCAATTTTGGCGCGACAATTCACATCGCGCAGTCGTTGGTGGGGAAGGTCTTGTCCAGCTGAGCCATGGCACCTCCGATAGCCCCGCTGTTTTCAACGAGATAAACGAAGTACCCGGAGTTGGCAAGGTCGAGGGCCGACTGCATGCCCGCGACGCCACCACCAACAACCATGACTGATCCTATTGTTTGTTTTTGAGACACCGTGTGATCCTCCCTTGTACCTTCCGTGTTATTCAACTGTTTCCTGTTCAGCATGTACGTTCTGATCTGGTAAAACCAGTGAGTCGGCAACCAGTTCCCACAGGTATTTGACCTCGATCCCGAGATCAAACTCCTTGTTGAGCGATTTCATCAGCTGGTCTCTACAGTTATGGCAGGGCGCAATAACCAGCTCTGCCCCGGTATCTTCAATCTGGCGGGCCTTGATCCTGCCGTAGAAGATTCGCTCAGCGGAATAGGGCAAAGCCCATGCCCCGCCACCGGCACCGCAACAGTAGTTGAACTCTCGATTGGGCTCCATGTCGGCAAAGTCAGCACAACAGGTCTGGGTGATGATGCGGCCTTCCTCGTAGTATCCATGGCCAAAGGCCTTCTCTGATTTCCTGCCATAATTGCAGGGATCATGGTAGGTGGCCTTCAGGGTATGGAACTCCTGGCTCAGGGTGATCTTTCCGGTATTGATGTATTCGAGCATGAGATCGAATACGGAATAGATGGTGATTTTTTCCAGTATTTCAGGAAACCATTTTTGCAACCCGGACCGGGTCGCGAAATATGCGTGGCCTCATTCAGGCAGGAGCAAAGCTTCGCAGCCGAGTCGCTCCAGATTGTCCACGATTCTACCGACAATGATCTTCTGCGATGCATCGTCCCCTGAGAATAACCCCCAGTTGACCCCCTCCCAGTTTTCGCTGGCAACTGTCCAGTCCTCACCTGCAGCGTGGAAAATTTTCCACCAGAACTTCATGTCGTCAGGCTCTGCAAAGGGTTCTTTGGAGTTTATGGTGACCAGAATTCGGGCACCACGCTTGTCAACCGGTACGGTGAACCCAGGGCAGCCCTCCTCTTGAAGTTCTTCTGCAAGGTCTTCAAGAAGAAACAGAAAATCGTCCTTGGGAATGCCCAAGTTGTTGCCTCTTTCCAGGCAGGTGGCGACTCCCTTGTGAATCGGTCCCGGCACGCGGTCCCGTTCCCGCAGGCCGCGCAAACGGCGCATGAGTGCAACGATCTCCACATTCATCGGGCAGGCATTTTCGCACTTGGCGCACATGGTGCATTTCCATGGCCATTCGGATTGAATGAGTTCTTCCTCCATGCCGAACATGGCCATGCGTACGATTTTTCTTGGATCCAGGTCATCGACGCCGGCGATGGGGCAGGCACTGGCGCAGGTTCCACAAGTGAGGCAGATGTCGGCCCACGAGGGATCGCTGTACAGGGTGTCGGTATGACGGTTGTTGAGTTCAATTACCTGGTTGCCGTTTTCGGTTGCCTGCAGGGTCTTGATCTCTTCGACCTCCAGGGCCATGTTGGCGTCAACCTTGGGGATTCGGCCAAACTTGTCGCAGAGTCGAACATACTCTGCAACGTCCATCATGTACCTGTCTCCCGGGCCTTCTTTGGCCGGGATGGTCCCTGTTCTGATCCAGTCGCGGATGGTGTTGCGTCGAACACCAAACTCATCCGCGAGGTCGTCAGCTTTGAATTCATACATCATAGTACTGTCACCTCATTGTTGAGTCGCAGACACAATGTCCATTATCAAGGTGCAGGCAGCCGGGACTGCCCGCTGTATATCAGGAGAAAGTCCTTCGCAGACCTCCTGTGCCGGTTCGCTAATCTGTGCGACAACGATGGAAACTCGCACATTGGTGAATTCCTGCAGCTCCTGCAGCATATTCACGGTGGGAAACTGATGAAGGGAAAAATCGTGAATCTTCTTTGCCGGGATATCCTCCGGAGCAATGGTGAATACCTCTCCAGGCCGACGGTCCTCGCGGTCAATGGAATCGACGATGATAATATGCTTGGGGCGTAATTCCTCGGCAAGGAGGTAGTCAAAAAGCTGGTCGCGTATGGAAGTGCCTGCGTCAATGGCTTCCACGGTTTGCGGGAGTATGCCGCGGCCAACCAGGGAGTCAATGACGGCAGGGCCGAAGCCGTCATCCCCCAGGTAGATATTACCGCATCCGAAAATGACTACCTCGGGAGTGGTTACTTCTTGTGCAGATGGAGCGATGGAAGCAGCGGTGTGCCTATTGTGTAAACTGTCTGTGAGAAGTGCCATTTTCCCTCCTCCTGGCCGGGATATGGATTGGTATGGAGAGTGAATAGAATCTCGTATAGTATGAACTTCAGAGGTCTGCAAGCGAATTTTGCGGCACTTTTCCCTGTGTTACATTTTGCACAATACGCTCAATTGAAATGCTGGTTTACGGAAAGGGTGACAACTATCGGTTCCGATTGAAGGTTTTTGGTCGTACCTTTCAGGGGGCCGGGTGACAGGAGATGCTGAAAAAAAAATGGGCTCAATGAGGGGAGAAAAAAAATAGATAAATCGAATTGATAGGTATGTGTAAGAAGTGTTGATGTTAGACGCAGCTAAGCTTTGCTGCCCGTCGACGAGGAGTATGTACCACGCTGTGAGAAGGAGTGTGCTGGTTGTCCAGTGGAGAAAAAGATGATATGGTCCATAGGGCCGTTTGTTGATCCTGAGTTGTTTGATGCATCAACGTTGTCTTCTGTAATAACAGATTGTTGGCTCGACTCAGGCTCTAAGCCGTCACAGATTCGGGCAAACGGTGGCGGATGGTGTTGCCCCAGGGCTTTGCCAGCTCTTCGGGTTCGATGGAAGGGGCAGCCTGGCCCCTTGGAGGAGTGTCTATGTTCCAGATCATAGCCGAAGAACCCGATTTTCTGGTTGTCTGTAAGCCGGCAGGGGTGCATTTTCATAGTCAAGATGGTCATCCGGGGCTGTTTGCGTCCTTGGAGCGGGCGAGAAAAGAGCAGTTGTATGCCGTGCATCGGCTTGACACGGTGACCTCCGGTTTGCTGCTGATTGCCAGATCTGCTAAAGCAGCGCGTACCCTGGGGGGCCTGTTTGCCGCACATATGGTGCAGAAGTACTATGTTGCGCTTGCCCTGGGGAAACCGAAGAAGAAGCAGGGCCGCATAATCGGTGACATGGCTAAGTCTCGTCGCAGCCAGTACAAGCTGCTCCGTTCCAGGAACGCGCCAGCCGTCACCCAGTTTTTTTCCTCTACCGTCATTCCCGGGATGCGGCTATATTTACTCAGGCCATTGAGCGGAAAAACCCATCAGTTGCGCGTTGCTATGTCCTCCCTGGGAACCCCGATCCTTGGGGATACCCTCTATGGAGGTAAAGCGGCGGACCGTTCCTACCTCCATGCCTGGCGGATCGAATTTTGTCATCATGGCAGAGAGTATGCCTTCACTTTCGATCCTGACCAAGGAGAGCTGTTCATGCTTCCGGAGGCTATCGCTCAGTTGGCGCAGTACTTTCCTCCTTCCTCTCTTCCCTGGCCCGGAAAAAAGACATGATGCGGCTGGTTGCTCATGCAAGGGGCCCGGGTAAGGAGCGCATGACAATGGCCTGGCCAAGGACGACCCCGAAGAGCGGTCGACCAAAGGTGACGATTGGGGCCACGCTTTTTACAGTAGCGGTTTGCCATGAGCTGCGTATCTGGTATAGTCCTTTAAAGGCAGCTGGAAAACCTACAAAGCGTTCAATGCACCACCCCTGTATATATATGTCTTCTCTGGTTTATCATATTTTTTTGTCAGTGCTGCTCTGCACACTTGCACTCCCTTGGTCAGGCTCGGCGCAGGCGGCTGTAGAACAACAGTATGATCTGGCCTATGCCTGGGACAAGGACCTCGACAGTATCCTTGATTACAAAGAGGAGCTGGAAGAACTCTTTGAGCCGGCAATCAGTCAGCGTCTTAAAGTGGTGCAACGTCAGGACGAATATGGGGTGGTTTTCGACTGCAATGCCTCGGTCACCTCCATCCTCAAGGTCATGGTCAAGCAGGGGGTGGTGCTTCAGGAAGCGGGGTTGGACCAGGCCTTTGCTGTTGAAGATACCGGGTATCATGAACTGTATAATGTGAGCTACGGGTATGGGCCCAACCTGGAGGCCATGAAAGAGCAGTATGAAAAAATATACTGCTACCTCGGGAAATCTGTGGGCAAGGACCTCTTTATTGAGCAGGATGAGAAGGGCAAGTACATGCTGGTCTACCGACGGCGCGGAGATCGTGCCTCTACGATGACTGTCGCCAAAAGACACGGTCGCCTGTTGCGAAAAAAAGGCATTCAAACCGCTATTTCCAAGGAATTCAATAATCCGGTGGTTTATGGCGAATCCTCCTATCTTCACGGCGAGCAAGGTGAGCAAAAGGGGGGGCTGGCAGAGCGTGATGCGTACAAACCGAAGGAGGATCGGGGGGATAGCGATGAGCAAAAGCAGGCATCTTCAGCAGTGGTTGCCGGGTCCACTCTTGATCCGGTTATTCTGCGTCCCGGCAATAAAAAAGTAGCGGTCCATAAGGGGACAGCCAGACGCGTAGTGTCGTCGGTCGCGCAGGCGAAACCCGCGCCCTTGCCGCGAAGTGGAGAGTTGCGGGCCGGCTCCAGTTCATATATCGAAAAAAAGGTTGAAGGCTATATCAAACAATTACGCAAAAAAGGAAGGATACGCAGCGACGAAAAAACCGGCTGGGTGGTATACGATCTGGAGCGAGATGTCAGTCTGGTGGATATCAATGCCGATCAATCCTTTCAGGCTGCCAGCATGATCAAGCCTTTTGTTGCTCTGGCTTTTTTTCATCAGGTGAAACAGGGGGTCATCAAATACGGGCCTCGAAGCCGGAGCAAGATGGAGGCCATGATTCAGCGGAGCAGCAACACGGCTACCAACTGGGTCATGCGTCAGGTGGGCGGCCCAGCCAGTTGCCAACGGTTGTTGACCCGCCATTATCCGCATCTGTTCAAACAGCTGCATATTGTCGAGTACATTCCTAAAGGTGGACGTACCTATCGCAACAAGGCGCTGCCTTCGGATTATATTCGATTCCTTCGTGCCCTGTGGAATAAGGAGTTACCCTACGGCAGGGAGATCCGACGATTGATGTCGTTGCCGGGGCGTGACCGGTTGTACCACGGTACCCCTATCCCCGAGGGAACCCTGGTCTATAATAAAACAGGAACAACAGCCCATCTTTGCGGTGATATGGGCATTCTCGCACCCAAGGCCAAGGGGAGGAACAGATACCCCTACGCGATTGTCGGGATTATAGAGCGCAGTTCCCGTCCTTCCAACTATAAGCGCTGGATGCAGTCAAGGGGCGGCGTCATCAGACAGGTTTCGACCTTGGTTTACAAGGACTTGAAGAAGCAGTACGCCTTACGGTAAACAGCATGCACCAAAAAAATCAGGGGTGCCGGCAGGCGTTCTCCCTGGCCACCGTGGCGTTACTGTTACGGTGAACCCTGGCATACGGAGTAAACTCGCGGCGCTTTCTTTGTTGAAAGCGCCGCGAGTTTTTTGGTGAGAGAGGTGAGTGCTTCGAGGCGATCAGGCAACGTCGAAACGATCGAGGTGCATTACCTTGCTCCAGGCTGCCACAAAATCATTGACAAATTTTTCCTGTGCATCGGCGCTGGCATACACTTCAGCCAGTGCGCGGAGTTCGGAGTTTGAACCGAAAATCAGGTCAACGCGGGTGCCGGTCCATTTTGGGTCACCGCTGACGCGATCGCTCCCTTCAAACAGGTCTTCATCCTCAGTGGTTGCCTTCCACACCGTTCCCATGTCAAGCAGGTTGACAAAAAAGTCATTGGTGAGGGTCTCCGGGCGATCGGTGAATACGCCATACTTGGAGCCGTCAAAATTGGTATTCAAAGCACGCATCCCGCCGACCAGAACCGTCATCTCTGGAATCGTCAATTGCAGCAGCTGCGCCTTGTCCACCAACATTTCCTCTGCCGGGACGATGTACTTGGCCTTGAGGTAATTTCGGAAACCATCTGCCTCCGGCTCCATGTATTCGAAGGATGCTGCGTCGGTCTGTTCCGCGGTGGCATCCATACGCCCGGGGGTAAAGGGTACCTTGACGTCATACCCGGCCTTTTTCGCAGCCTGCTCAATTCCAGCGCAACCGGCCAGGACGATCAGGTCGGCAAGCGATACTTTTTTGTCGAAATCGCTTTGGATGCTTTCCAAGGTCTTGAGTACGCGGGCCAGTTGTTCCGGCTGATTGACAGCCCAGTCCTTCTGTGGGGCCAAGCGAATACGGGCACCATTGGCACCCCCGCGGTAGTCTGAGCCGCGAAAGGTCGAAGCTGATGCCCAGGCGGTCGTTACCATTTCGGGTATGGACAGGCCGGATTCAAGGATTTTCTCTTTCAGGGTGGCAATATCCTGTTCACCAATCAGTTCATGATCAACCGGAGGGATCGGGTCCTGCCAGAGCAGGTCCTCTTCAGGCACTTCCGGGCCGAGATAGCGTGTTCGAGGGCCCATATCACGGTGGGTCAGCTTGAACCAGGCTCGGGCAAAGGCGTCAGCCAGTTTTTCGGGGTTTTCGTGGAAGCGCTTTGCGATTTTTTGGTAGATCGGGTCCATCCGCATCGCCATGTCCGCGGTGGTCATAATGATCGGGACCTTTTTGGACGGATCGTCCGCAGCTGGGGCCATGTTGCTGTCTGTGGACTCTTTCGGGGTCCACTGCCAGGCACCTGCAGGGCTCTTGGTCAGCTCCCATTCGTTGCCGAACAGCATGTCCAGGTAGGTCATATCCCATTGAGTCGGCGTCGGGGTCCACGAGCCCTCCAGTCCGCTGCCAATTTGATCGCCGCCTTTGCCGGTACCGTGGCTGCATTTCCAGCCAAGGCCCTGTGCAGCAAGACCGGCAGCTTCAGGTTCCGGACCGACTAGAGAGGCATCACCGGCCCCATGGCATTTGCCGAAGGTGTGGCCGCCAATGGTGAGGGCTACAGTCTCCTCATCATTCATGGCCATGCGTGCAAAGGTTTCCCGGACATCCCGGCCCGAGGCAAGCGGATCAGGATCGCCGTCAGGCCCTTCCGGGTTGACGTAGATAAGTCCCATCTGAACGGCTGCCAGGGGATTTTCAAGATCGCGCTCACCGCTGTAGCGACTTTGAGGGGTGTCGCTCGTTGCGAGCCACTCTTCCTCAGCGCCCCAGTAGATATCTTTTTCCGGTTCCCAGATATCCTCGCGTCCACCGGCAAAACCAAACGTCTTAAATCCCATGGATTCGAGAGCGACATTTCCGGTAAGGATCATCAGGTCAGCCCAGGATATTTTCCGGCCATATTTCTGTTTTATCGGCCACAGGAGCCTGCGCGCCTTGTCGAGGTTGACGTTGTCGGGCCAGCTGTTGACCGGGGCAAAGCGTTGGTTGCCTGTCCCTCCGCCGCCGCGGCCATCAGCGGTTCGGTAGGTGCCGGCGCTGTGCCAGGCCATGCGGATGAACATAGGTCCGTAATGGCCGTAATCCGCCGGCCACCACTCCTGTGAATCGGTCATCAGGGCATGCAGATCTTTTTTGATGGCCTCCAGGTCCAGGCTTTTGAATTCTTCGGCGTAATCGAAATCGTCATCCATGGGGCTGGATTTGGGGCAGTGCTGGCGAAGAATATCCAGGTTCAGGCGATCCGGCCACCAATCTTTGCTGGATCGGCCGCCTACAACGTGCTTGTTGGTTTTTCCCGTTACGGGGCATTTCTTTTCATCGCTCATGAATTTTCCTCCCGTTGTTGGATAAACGTATTCACCATTCAGTGGTGAACACGGTGTGTTGCTGCCAGCGGGTCTCTATGGTACCTCGCCTTGTTTTTTTGCAAGGCATCCTTGGCAGATGCCGCGCACTTCAACGTGTGTTTCCCTGGCTTCGCCAAAGGCGCGTATTGCATCTGGCAGGTGGAGAGCATCAAAATTATTGCTGTAAAAGTCACGGGTGAATCCGCATTCTCTGCAGACAAAATGATGATGCTTGTTCAGATTGGCGTCGAAACGGGTTCTCTCCCGGCTCGAGCCAAGAATTGCCACCAATCCAAGATCGTTCAGCAGCCAGAGCGTTCGGTAGACAGTATCGAGAGAAACGGTAGGTAATCGTTTTCTGACACGCTTGAACACTTGCTCTGCATCCGGATGGTCCCCTGTTTGCGCTATCTCGCGGAAAATCTCCATCCGTTGCTGGGTCAGCTTGATTCCTTTGTCACGGCACACTGTTTCAAACCGTTCCATTCGTTGGGCAACTTCTTGGGTGTTGATGTGCATAGACCTGACCTTGTAGGAATCAATTCTTAATTGATAATTAATCGCCATAAGCGTATTCGTCAACAGGTATTTCAGGCGGAAGCAAAAGAGATGCGGTATTTAACTGATTGATATTGGGTATTATTGAAATTGATGGAGCCTGAACCTGATGGAATGCCTTGGCTTATTTCACTCCTCCCAAAAAAGTAAAGAGAGGGAACAGTAAGCGAACAGCAGGATAGCGCGACCAGGAGGCGCTGTCTTTGTCAGCAGCACCGGGACCAAACCAGCGCTATCTTCTGGAAAAATACAGCCTAACTCGTGGCAGTTTCTCAGCCGTCACGGATTTAAGAGAAACTCCTGGCAATGCGGTTTTGGATGTTGCCATGACAAACAATCAGCGGTACAGGTGAGTATATGCACAGAATGTGGGGGTGAGTGGAGAGGCAACAGCCCGAGTTCGCCCCTGTCGTATGCCAGCAGAGGGTGGATGCGCTCCCGCACAGTACTGCTGCTGGTCATTTTATTATCAGTTCGTGAGGCAGGAGAGGAAGACATGGCAACATATACCATTCACCCCATTGTGGTCGGCACCAAAGTGTTTGATAAGAGTATGATGACCTACCAGCACGGTGCCGGTGAAACCTTTACCATCCCGATTTTTTGCTGGTATATTCAGGGGGGGGAAAAGCGTATTCTGGTCGATACCGGTGAGATCAGTCCAATTCAGTCTGCAGCTAGGGAGGAGGCCATTGGGGGAAAAATTTACACCTTTGAACAAGGATTGGCCCGGTTTGGTCTGGTCCCCAATGACATTGATATCGTCATTCATACCCACCTGCATAATGATCATTGCGAAAATGACTATAAATGCACCAATGCCAGGGTGTATGTTCACGAAGCAGAACTCAGGCGCATTCATCATCCTCATCCCCTCGATTTTCGTTATCTGGAGGACTACATCCTGGATATCGAGGCCAGCGGTCAGTTGGAGATCATGACCGGCGATACCCAGGTGGTCGATGGAATACGGTGCATCCATACCCCTGTGCATACCGATGGCGGCATGAGTGTAGTGATTGAAACGGCGAAAGGAAAGGCGGTGATTACAGGTTTTTGCGTCATCCAGGAGAATTTTGAACCGCCCAGGGAAATCCGGGCGATGGAAATGGAGGTGATTCCTCCCGGTACCCTGGTTAATGCCTTTGAGGCCTATGATATTATGCTCAACGTCAAGAATATGGCAGATATTTTACTTCCCTTGCACGAGCCGGCTTTTGCGGCGATTGATTCAATTCCGTGAAGTGCCTGATGTCTGCTGAAAGCGTGCCGGACCGTGAGGCCGAGTCCGGCCCCGCAATGAATGGGCAGTTCTACACTCCATTCATTGCGGCGATTGCCTTTTTTCTCCGTCAAAGGACAGGTATTCGATTGACGATCACAGACGTTTCTCCGTTCGGTGGTGACGTTCTCATCTTTGCATAATGCTTCTTTCCACCGTCTCCTTAGGCGAAATTTGTAAAAAAATCACCTGCCCAGTTAAGCCATATCTTTTGTAACCTGTTGTTATCGTGTTTTATTAGGGTTTTTAATGCCTGCCAGCTGCAGGAAGATGCGTTCTTTTTATTTTTTCTCCTTTCAATAAACAGATATACTACAGAGAACAGGAGTATTTGTCGATTAAGGTAGAGATTACCGTCGATGGAGTTTTCTGCCCAGATGAACGGTTTCGGGTGATTCTTCTCCGCCAACCTTTTGGGGCAGTTGCTGTTTGCTTTTAACTGGTGAAGTTACGAAGAGTGCAAGACCTGCGATCTGGGCACAGCATGAAACCCGTTCAGAACCCGGCCATGCATTGACCAGGCTTGAACCGATGCTGTATACAACGACTAGGGCTTTACCACCCCGTAGGAGAGGGCTTCCTTTATGAATACCTCTTTGGGGCATGCGCTGATGCTGCTTCTTGAGCCTGATATCGGCGTTTTTCTCTCAATGCTTTGCTTACCTCGAAAACCATCAGAAAAACTGTAATGTCGAATTACCACCTGGGATTAAATTTAGGGCATGATCGCGCTGCGGCGGTGGTGCGAGATGGAGAAATAGTCGTCGCCATTCATCAGGAGCGTCTCGATCGCCTTAAGCACAGTGTTGGTTTCTTGCACCAGGATATTCATAATCCAGCGCAGATTCAGTTGCCCCATGAGGCAATCCAGTACTGTCTGAAAAGTTGTGGTATTCGGTTGACCGACATCGCCACCATCAGCGCCAACATGCCTGGTGAAGACCAGAGTCCGGAGATCCTTCGCCGCAGCCTGCCCCAGGAATTCGAGGGAAAAATCCTTTCTCCGCCCAGCCATCATCTTATGCATGCATACTCAGCCTATTGGCCTTCGGGATTTGAGGACGCGTTGATCTTTGTTGTCGACGCGTCAGGCAGCAGCCATGATGGACTCACCGAATCATACACCCTCTATACCGGTCGCGGAGGAAAGATTCGGACCATACACGAAGAACGGGTGCCAGCGCACCTGGCTGCCCTTTCAACCCTTGGCTTTCTGTACGAATATGTCAGTCGGAAAGCGGGTTTTATGACAGAAGTCGGCTCCGCCATCCGCATTCCCGAGGCAGGCAAGTTGATGGGGCTGGCTGCCTATGGCGGGCCTCAGGAGAACTGGGAGCGCTGGCTTCGATGCATTCCCGACAGTTACCATGTGGATATTTCGGCATACGACATTTTTCTGGAGATCGCTGCCCTGGAAAAGCGGTATGACGACGGTCAGGGAAAACCCTACCTGCGGCCATACCTTGTTGATCTGGCATACAAGGTGCAAAATGAACTCGAACAGGCCCTGTTGCACATTGTTGGTCGGGCAGTGAAGGAAACCGGATTGCGCCGACTCTGCCTTGCCGGTGGCGTCACCTTGAATTCCGTTGCCAATTACCAGCTGCTGCATGAACTGAGCCTGGAAGATATATTCATCTTTCCGGCTGCGGGAGATGCCGGTATCGCTGCCGGCTGCGCTCTCTGGGCCTATGCCGAGCAGGAAAAAGGCGGGGTACGCAAGCGCATGCGGCACGCCGCCCTGGGTTATGCCTGGGATGATGATGCCATTGATCAGGCGCTGGAACGTTTTGCCGGGCATATCCAGGTAGAGCATCTTTCGGATGATCAGGTCGTTGAACAGACTGCTCGTGCTCTGGCAAAGGGCTACGTGGTTGCACGGTTTGAGGGCGGTTCAGAATTTGGCCCTCGAGCTCTTGGATCGCGTTCCATCCTCGCTGACCCGACGTTTACGCACATGAAGGACATCCTGAATGCGCGGGTGAAATTTCGTGAATCTTTTCGACCGTTTGCTCCTGTTGTCCCTGAGGAGGACATTGCGGAAGTTTTCGAGCAGAAAGTACCTTCCCCGTTTATGCTGGTAGTCTCCCCGATTAAAGCGGAATATCAAGAGCAGATTCCGGCGGTAACCCATGCTGACGGATCAGGTCGGGTCCAGACGGTAACGGCAGAGGACAATCCCTTTTTTCATCGCCTGTGCCGAAAGATGGTTGCTCTACGCAAGGGACCGCCAGTGATCCTCAATACGAGCTTTAATATTGCGGGGCAGCCGATTGTTGAAACGCCGGATGAAGCAATAGAGACCTTTCTCAACACCAATATCGACTATCTTTTTCTTGAGAATCATCGTATCACCAAGCGCGGTGCGCCCGTACTAGAGTACAAGGAACACCTGGCAAAGGTACATGATTCGATTTTGCCCCATGGCCTGCCAGGCGGCCAGCATTCGGTCAAGGATTTGATGGGGCAGCTGGACAGGGCCCTGTTTTTTGGAGAAACGCAGAACTGCCCCTGGTCAATGACGGAACTGCGGTCCCTGTCGCGGAGGGGAGCGATTTTCAAGGAGACGAGCCGAGCCTTTACGGACAGTCCTTTTGGCGGGCTCCCCCGAACAAGGCTGTCGCCGTCCGTTGTCCTCTTGATCGATCCTATAAACGGGTCGCAGCTGGTCGACAAAAGTGCCGCGACTAAAGCCGCGCTTCTCTCTTGGCCTGAGGTGGGTTTGCTGCAGGGACTTCTGCAAGGTGACAGCAAACTGCTGGAACGATTGCGCTTGGAACGCCAGTGTACCACCCAGGCCTGGGCCAAGCAAATCGCTGCCATGGCCAAACGACTGGGGCCTCATAAATTGAGGCTTGAAAAGATTGGCGCCAGTACTGCCGACGGTTGTCCATTTAAAGATAGTCCCTTGCCGCAGCGTGTCGATAGGACCCTTGAACCCTTTGCCGAGGAAGGTTTTCGGCTCTTTTCCCTGTTGGCACCCCTGCGTACGCTTCTTGAGGAAGCAGGATATAATGAGGCTGCCATCTGTGCGTTGCTCGAGGTGGATTCCCTGCAGTCCATTGAACCCACGCACCTCTACTATTACGACCATTTTCATCTGCCCGATACCCCGCGCGCTGACCTCATCCGCCTGTTCATGCTTCGGGTTGCCCTGCCTGAAGCATCGCTCCGCTCCCTCTTTGGCAATGAGATGTTCGAGGCCCTTGCCTGTCTTGACATACTGTATGCCAGTGGTGATCGATGGGCATCTCGTATTGATCTCTACTGCGTTGAAGGACTGTATGTGGCCACCGATCATCGCTATCTGCTGGGTGAGGAAAAAGAGATGGCAGAGATGCCGGTGATGTATATCGGCCTGGATAGTCGGGGTTTGGTGCATGCAGCGCCGCGCAAGCCCTGTGCCAGGCTGCTGGACCTGTGCACGGGTTCCGGCGTACAGGCCCTCTCGGGCAGTCGTTATGCCACCCGGGCGGTGGGGGTGGACCTGAACCCGCGGGCGGTTCGTTTCGCCCGCTTCAATGCCCAGCTCAACGGCATCACCAACGTGCGCTTTCTGTTGTCGGATCTTTATCAGGAACTGGAGGGGGAGACCTACGATATTATCCTTGCCAATCCGCCTTTTGTTCCCAGTCCCCATGGCAACTTGCACTACCGAGACGGCGGTCGTTCCGGGGAAGCAGTCCTTGCGCGGGTCATCAGCCAGGCTGATAGATATATGGGGCCGGAAGCACAGTTGCATATTGTTGCCGATCTGGTCGATGTCGGCGGGTATGCCGACAAACTGCGTCACTGGTGGCAAGGCGGAGCGACTCATCAACTCGTCCTGGGTACCGCTGATCGTGATGAAATCCTTTTTGCCGTCCCCCATAGTCATTTTCCTTTCAACCAGAGCTTTGAAGCGTACAACACGGAACTGGAAAAGTGGGTGCGTAACTACCGGCAGGCAGAGATCGACACGGTAAATTTCGGCTATATCTTCATCAAGAAACTGAGCGGCATGGAAAATGGATCGTATTTTTACCGAATTATTCATAATCCATTACGGGCAATTCATGATGAAGTGGCACATTATTTTGAGCAGCGACAAAGACTCGCTGCGTGCAGGAGGGGTCCGCAGACGCAGTATTCCATTCGGCTCCGGCCCGGTCTGAGGTTTCGCATCGAATTTGACCCTTCAGGAGGCGAGCAGCAGGTTGAACTTTTCGTTCCGGATAACCCCTACTTCACAACTTACGTGGTAAACGATGCGGTGTATCAAGAACTGTTGTTCATCAACCGCTATCAGCCCCCCCTGGAGATACTTGCCGACGAAACCCGGCATGATCGGATTGTTGACCTCATTCTAAAGGGCGTACTGGAGCTGGCTGAATCCAGCGACCAGGGGGGGAAACCTTCCCGCAGTGTTGGCGGGCCGTGTATTGAGAGGATGCATTCCAGTCCCATCGAAGACGCAGATGATCGACATGGACCCACGGAAATTCGGGAACTGGAAACAAAAACCACCCCAACCTGTTTATCGTCCTATCTGGCGTGATGCAGGCCATGTTGCCGCGCCCTCTGTTCTGTCTTCTGTGCAGTCCAGGAGCCTGCAGCGGATGCAGAGGAGCGGGGTTGAGGCTATAGAAAAACGTATTGTGCCGGGTATCGGTAAAAATATTTATTGAAAGAGATACTATGGATCTACACAAAACCGCATTGATTCTCATCGGCTATCAAAATGATTATTTTGCCGAGGACGGAATATTACGTGCGGTAATCGAAGAGCCCGGCCAGGCTTCGGAGGTTCTGTCGAAGACGGTTGCGCTGATCGAAAAACTCCTGCATACCCCCATTCATCTGATTTCGACGCCAATCATTTTTACCCCGGAGTACAGCGAACTCGTTGATCCGGTCGGTATCCTACTCACCATCAAGGAGGAGGGAGCATTTAAAGCCGGGACCAATGGGGCCAATACCGTGCCCGAACTGGCGAAGTTCAGCAACCGGATATTGGAAATTCCCGGAAAGTCGGGGTTTAATGCCTTTTCCAACACCCAGCTAAACGAAGTGCTTCAGGAGAAAGGGGTTACGGATGTTGTCCTGGCCGGAGCAGTGTCATCCATATGTATCGATTCCACCGCCCGGTTTGCCTTTGAAAAAGGGTACAGAGTCCATATTCTCAGTGACTGCACTGCCGGTCGCACAGCGATCGAACAGTCTTTTTTCTGTGAAAAGATCTTTCCGCTTTACGCCAAAGTGATTGACAGCCAGGAGTTGTTGCTTGGTTCGCTAGAGGCATTGACGGTAAACGGGGTGGCGTATCATCCGGATCAGCATGAGCTTGACCTGCAGGCCCGTTACTTTCTCATCGAAGATCTCTCCCTTTCCAAACAACGCTATCAGGCCCTTATCGAGCGCCTGCATGAAATAGTTTTTCAGGCCGATGATTCTCTGTGCTTCACTTTTCTCAATCCGGCCTGGACCAAGGTGACAGGCATCGGAATAAGCGAAGCCACCGGCCGGCCTATGACTGATTTTGTAGCTGAGCCAAGCCGGAGAGTCTGGCTGAAATTTATCGAAAACCTGCAAAACGGCGCACAGAAGTACCTTATCCCTGAATTGTGCCTGTCGTACATTGATGGCGGCCATCGCTGGGTGACGTTTTTCATCGAAAAAGGCGACCCGGAGAGCTGGTGGACAGGCTCCATGCACGACATTACCGACAGTAAACAAGCCAAGGATGCGCTTCGGGCAAGTGAGGAGCGTTTTCGGACCATCTTTGAAACTGCTCAGGATTCAATTTTTATCAAGAATTGCGACCTGCAGTATACGCATATCAACCCGGCGATGGAAAAAATTTTCGGGGTTTCCGCTGCCGAGGTGATTGGATTGACCGATGAAGACCTGATGGGGGAAACAGCCGGAGCCTGCATCAGGGAAATCGATGCTCGTGTGCTTGCTGGGGAGATTGTTGAAGAGGAACAGTCCATACCGGTAGGTGGAAGTCAGCACATGTTTGATGTGATCAAGGTGCCGATGAGGGACAGCTCCGGCGAGATAAGCGGCTTGTGTGGCATTGCTCGCAATGTTTCCGAACGCAAGAAAGCGGAAGAAGAGCTGCATAAGATACAGAAGTTAAAGAGCATTGGTACCCTTGCCGGCGGTATCGCCCATGATTTCAACAATATCCTCACCGGCTTGTATAGTAATATCTCCTTGGCCAAAAGTACTCTCTCCCAGGATCATCCCGGTTTCAATGACCTTGAGAACGCTGAAAAATCCATGACCCGGGCGTCTCGTCTTGCCAGTCAGCTGCTGACCTTTGCCAAGGGAGGCGAGCCCATCATGAAGGATGTCAGTCTTGGCAAGTTGGTTGAGGAGGTTGTTCGTTTTGATCTCTCTGGCAGCAATGTCATGCCTGTGTTCAGTCAGGATGAGGACCTTTGGGTCGCTAAAGTGGATAACGGGCAGATACAGCAGGTTATCTCCAACCTTGCTACGAACGCCAACCAGGCAATGCCAGATGGAGGTCACCTTTACATAACCCTGGAGAATGCACACCTCGAGGAAAATGAGATATCCGGCCTGGATCAGAAGAGGTATATCAAACTGACTGTACGGGATGAAGGGATCGGTGTGAGGCAGAAGGACCTAAACCGGATATTTGACCCCTATTTCAGTACCAAACATACAGGAAACGGCCTTGGACTGGCAACGGTCTACTCCATCATTCACAAACACGGTGGACATATAAGCGTTGAGTCCGAATTCGGAAAAGGAACAATCTTTACTCTCTATCTTCCTGTTTCTTCATCAAAGTATCCGCAGGAGACAGCGCAGCTTGCACCGAAGCTGTCGACAAGGAAAAACACCACCAGGATATTGGTGATGGATGATGATGAAATGATCCGCGATGCAACCACTAAAATGCTCAAACTTGTCGGGTTTTCCGTTGAGACGGCCGTTGATGGCGATCAGGCCATAACCATGTATAAAGATGCGCTGGACCAAGGCACACCTTTTGACGTGGTCATCATGGACCTGACTATCCCCGGCGGGGTCGGTGGAAAGGATGCAGTCAGAGAGATTCTGGCAATTGATCCAAAGGCGAAGGCCATCGTTTCCAGCGGCTATGCCAATGATCCAGTTCTGGCCAACTACGCTGATTACGGTTTTAAAGGCATCGTGGTCAAGCCGTATACCATGAGCCATCTTTGGGATGTTTTAAATGGGGTACTGAAGGCTGAAACATGATGTCCGTCCCCAGGCGGCAAACAGGCCGCAAGGGGAGGAAGCTGCCTGAGAATGCCGAAAAAGCTGAAGCAGCTGGTCCTCGGGGACAAGCCCTTGCGGCAATCAGTTGCCGCTGCTGGTCGGAGAATGGGCGAGGACTTCGTCTTCCACGGAGACCAGGCGTGAATCAACGGTACTCTGATTAAAGAACAGGATAATGAGGAGCCAGCAGTAGCACGCTACGGCCAGTATGGCGAAAAACGGCAGGAAATAGCCGATGGGGCACAGGACAAGAACCGTCAGCCAGTGGAGCATGATCAGTTGCTGTGAGTGCAGCTGGATGGGAAAGTCTGCATGCCGGCTGATAACTGCCAGGCCGCTGAGATTCCAACCATAGAGAGCGGTAAAGGCATGCAGTCTGAGGAGGGGGTGACTGATCTTCTCTATATAGTAGGGAGAGAGGGAGAGCAGGATGTAGGCAATACCGGTTATCGAGGTTATGAGTAAAAACATGATTCCAGAGGTGAGAAACGCCTTCTGTTGTAGCCGAATGCCCTGGTGCCAGTAGAGATAGAGAATATAGGCGACGGTAACAAAAAGGACGGTGGAGATGACCACCTGGGGAATAAAGACCTCGGCAAGGATAAAGAGAAAAAAGATGATGACCCCCAGGTTGATGGTCCAGAAGGCCGCTTCCTTGAATACGCTCGTCAGCGTGACCCGACCGTTTTTCATCAGCGAAAAAATGACCGACATGCTGATCAGGGAAATAGGAAAAGAGAAACCCAAAAAAAAGGTGTCGAGCTGGAGTTTTTCAATGGTGAACCATTTGGTGAATTCGGCATTGAGGATGACCGGGCTGGACATGAACAGGCCGAGGGAAAGGCAAAGCAATGCGGCCTGATGAAATTTTTTGGCTACGCTCTCTTCCCAGCGAAAGAGGGCTACCGGCAGGCGTCTGCCAAACTGTTTGACCCGTACCTGTTCGATAATGACGGCGAGCACCAGGGGAATGATCATTGCCGGCAGGTACCAGTGCATGAAGGCGCAAAAGGCAAAAGCCAGGGCCAGAAAAAGAAAGAGTTTTCCCCGGATGGATAGCTGCGGCTGATCTTCGGTAAAGTAGATCAGCATGGTGCCGCCGCTGCACAGGTTGAACAGGAAGATGTGCAGTCGTTCAAAATTGCGTATTTCCGGGGGGACCAGATGATGAAGAAAGCCAAAGGCCAAAGCAGTGGTCATCATGGTCAGAAAAAGTACTTTCAGTTTCCAGCTCACCTTGCGTGTTCCGTCGTGTGGATAAGGGTTAGTGTTTGCCAAGCAGGCTCTGCAGAGCGATTTCCAGGCTTGGGTGGCGAAAGGTAAAACCGGAGTGCTGCAGTTTCTCCGTTGATACCCTGCACCCGGCAAGTAATACCTCAGAGGCCATCTGTCCGTAAAGGGTTTTTAACAGCCCGGCCGGAATAGCCGGTAGGAGGGGACGTCGCATCACTTTGGCCAGGGTCTGCATCAGCTCGCCGTTGGTTACCGGTGTGGGTGCGGCAATATTGACCGGCCCGGAGAGGTTTTCACAGCAGAGGGCATGAAGCATGGCCGCGATCATATCATCAATACTAATCCAGCTGATATATTGTTCACCTGAACCAAAGCTTTTACTAAACCCAACCGGCGAAGTGGTGAGCAGGCGCTGCAGCGCCCCTCCCTTCGGGCTGAGCACCACGCCGATGCGCATGAAAACGGTTCTAATACCGGCCGCAGCCGCTGGGTCTGCCGCTCGTTCCCAAAGCGAGCAGACATCGGAGATGAAGTCCAGTCCCGACTGGTCCTCCTCTCGCATGCAGCAGTCCTGGCAGTCTCCATAAAAGCCGACAGCTGAGGCACTGAGCAATACACGTGGCCTGGGAGTCAGATTGGCAATGGTTTTCGCTATCAGGCCGGTCCCCAGCTCCCGGCTGGCAATGACCCGAGCTTTTTTTTCCTCGGTCCATCGGCCCTCGCCGATGTTGTCGCCTGCAAGGTGGATGACCCCGTCAAGTTCCGGCAGGGAAGACGTGTCAATGATTCCCTGCTGTGGGTCCCAGTATATTTCCTTCTTTTCTGGATCGGGTTTTCGCCGAACCAGCATCCATACCTCATGGCCGCCGGTGGTCAGCAGGGGCCGCAGCGCCTTTCCCAGTACGCCGCTGCCGCCGGTAATAAGGATACGCATCGGCCGTTTACTGTATCGCTGGTGCAGCTTGATATCTTCCAGCAGAGTGGCATGGCGGTAGGAGAATATGCGATGGAGCATTTTGGCCACCGCATCCTCGGTGAATCCGGGCAGCAACGATTGGGCAGGAAGTGTGTAGGCGATCCGGTCTTCCAGTCGGCTTCCCTGTTCGGTCGCATAAAACAGATGGGTGTGTTCCCAACTGGAAAATGGACCCCTGTGCTGCACATCTTTGAACATCTGGCCGGGGATATCCTCAACATGCCGTGCATGCCACCGGTAGGGAAAAGGGCCGAAGTGAAGTCGGAGTGTGGCCGTACCGCCGGGAGCTATCCCGCCCTGGCGGGCAAGGACCGTGGTGTTTTCCCATGGTGGGATCAATCGTTCAAGGGCACCGTCTCGGCTGTGCCACGAGTAGAGCTCGTATGCAGAGCAGGGAAAGTGCGATGAATGAGAGAAAATTTTTGCATCAGCCACGAAGAATCTCCTGCAGGGCGGGACGCAGTTCCGGGTAGGAAAAAATATAGCCATTGTTTTCCAGGGCCTCAGGGATGGTTTTCTGCCCCTGAAGAAGGGATTCACCAAATTCGCCCAGGATGAGTTTCATGACAAAAGCCGGGGCAGGCAAAACAGCAGGTCGATTGAGGACGCCGGCCAGTTGACGGGCGAATTCTTTTTGCCGGACGTTTTCCGGGGCAGTCAAATTGAATGCGCCGTGGGCATCGTCGCTTAGCAGGAGAAATAGCGATGCATTGACAATGTCGTCCAGGTGAATCCAGGGAAACCACTGCTTGCCGGACCCGATCGGGCCGCCCAAGCCAAGCTTGAAAGGCAGCTTCATGGTGGCCAAAGCTCCGCCGCCCTTTCCCAGGACGACGCCAAGGCGCATAATCGCTACTCTCGTTCCCTTGTTTTCCGCCTTATGCGCTTCAGCCTCCCACTCGCGGCAGACTTCGGCTAAAAAATCAGTTCCGTTTTCAGCGGTTTCTCGTTTTTCTTGTTCCCCGCCATTGCCGTAATAGCCGGCTGCAGAAGCGCTCAGTAAAAAGGTCTCTCCGCCGGAGGGCATGGCATCTACAAGGTGACGGGTGGTAAGAATGCGGCTGTTGTAAATCGTTTTTTTGTATTTTGCCGTCCACAGATTAAAAACCGATCGTCCCGCCAGGTTGATAAAGGCTTCGTGGTCGGCGACTTGCTGCTGCCATTCCCCCGGTTGGCTCGTATCTGCCGAAATATAGGAGAGGTGCGGGTGTGCCGGCAGCCGGCAGTGGCTGCTGCTGCCGACAACGGTGATTTCATGCCCCAGTTCAAGTAATCGGGTGCTAAGGGCTGAGCCGACAAAACCTGTTCCACCTGTCATGAAAATTTTCACTGGTTTCCCCTCCTGGTTGTGTACCTGTTGTTAAGAGATACTGCTTCCCTATACCATGCCCGTAGGTATGTCTGGACACAATGAACGTATAGTTAGGTTATAATCATTTGCTGCTGTTTGCACACGTTCTTCTCCGGTTTTTTCGCTACGTTGCGATATCTCTACCTTTCTTGAGGACTCGATAACCGTAGAGTACTCGCGTGCAGGTGGTAACCAGGCAGCAGCAGCCGAACAGGAGGGCCAGGAGTGGAAAAAGGGCTGGCCACAAGCAGGAGAAGAAAAAAAACAGGATGGTTTCGGTGCCCTCGGTAAGGCCGCCCAGGTAATAAAAACCTTTTTGGGGAAGGCGTAGGTTTATCATCTGGAAACGTTCGGCCATGATCGAGAAGGCCAGAAAACTGGAACCGGTGCCGATAAAGGTAAACAGAAGGAAGGCTGCCGCAAGCCCGTTACGGGCCGGGTCGCTCAGGGCAAAGCCGAGGACCACTGCCGCATAGAAGAGAAAGTCGAGGACGATGTCCAGAAATGCCCCGCTATCAGTAGCTGCGGTAAGTCGGGCCAGCGGTCCGTCGATACCGTCGGCCAATCGATTGAGGAGAATGCATCCCAGGGCTGCCTGGTACCAGTGCAGGGCAAGGGCGGGGATGACCAGCAAACCGATGGCAAAGCCGGCAATCGTCACCTGGTCGGCACATATTCCTCGCCGTTGAAGGAAGTATGCTGCCTGCTGCAGCGGCTGACGAAGGAGGAGCAATGCCTGCCGGTCAAGCATGGGGACCCTCGCCGACACCTTTGGCCCGCTGGTACCACCGGGCGAGCCTGGAAGGGGATACACCGACCAGGTAGCCGGCAACGATTACCTGATTGAGCAGGGTGGTTTTCAATAGCCCCATATTTTCCCATCTGCGGCTGGAGGTGGTTACTGCCTGCTTGAGGGTGGCTATTTTACCGAAGCGGGCCATTCGGCGAACAAAAGCATAGTCTTCCATGATCGGGAGATCGGGAAAACCGCCGGCCCGTTGAAAAGAGCTGCTGGTCGTGAAGAGGCCCTGGTCCCCGTATGGCAGATGAAAAAGACGGGACCGCAGGTTGGCCATGGCTGCAATGCAGTGCAGTGCGCGTCGCTGGCTGTCGATACGGAGGGAAAAGGCTCCGCAGGCGATGGCGGGTTGTTGGAGCGCCATGTCGATCAGGTCAAAACTTTTGGCCGGTAGCAGGGTATCTCCATGAAGAAACAGCAGAAATCGTCCCGTTGCCCTGGCAGCACCCGTGTTGAGCTGCCTCGCTCTGCCCGGGCTGGAGTGGAGGACGAGCGCTCCCCCCTGGGCAGCGAGGGCGCAGGTGGGGTCCGTGGAGCCGCCGTCCACCACGAGTACCTCGGTTCGATCATCGGGTGCTGCGGCATCAATCACTCGAGTGATGGTCCGGGCCTCATTGAGGGTCGGGATGATTATCGAGAGAATCGGTTCCATGGCGCATCCTTCATCGTCAGGAAGCAAAGGTCGTCGGGCCGGTCTATATCCTGCAACTCAGGGAGAATGGCGGCCGAAAGGCGCTTTTCCTTCAGCCGGTCCATGGTGGTCTGGTATACCGCAGAAGTAGACCACGGTATGTCGTTGAATAGAAGGGAAAGGAGCTCGACAGGGGACCGCCGTTGCAGGCCAATGAGGTAGTAGCCGCCGTCCACTGTAGGGCCGATAACCACCGGGTAAACAGCGAGTAATCTGAAGGCCTTTTCCAGCAGAGGGGCGTTGATGTCGGGGATATCTGATCCGATCAGCACCTGACGTTCAACAGGCTGGAGGTTGCCGGCAGCAAAGGCGTTGTGCATTCGCTCGCCAATATCCTGTCCCCGCTGCGGCATGTAGCGGAGATCGCTGCCCAGCCAATCACCCATTAGTTTCGGTGTTCCGCCCTGGTAAGCGATAATGAGTTCGCTTTTCTGGCGTTGGACGAGTTGCCGGGCATGGTGCACAACCTGCTCGGTCAGGCGCTGCTGAAGGTCGGCTGCCCCCTGGGGCCCAAGCTTGGGTATAAGCCGGGTTTTGGTGGTGCCCGGTTCTGGAAACCTGGTGAAGAGGATCAGGCGGTTGGAATGCATGACGGGAACGCTCAGCAGCGGGAAATGTAGGGCTGGAACAGTGAACGGATGAAGTCGGCATCCATGTACCTGTTGAGGGTTTGCCAGGTGTGTGCATTGCGCACGCCTTCATAGTCCTGTTGATACGCGACCCAGGCCATGGACGACCAGGCAATACCGCGCAGCAGCACGTAGGGCATCTTAATGCGTATCCGTTCGTTGAGGGTTTCGCGGAGGTGGGCATCGGCAAGGTGATCGGTATAGGTCGCGAGAAAACGTCTGGTCGCTGGTTCGTCGAAACGATAGGTAGTTTTCCACAGGGTTGTCAGCGGGGAGAGAAAGTGGCACAGGTCGCTGGAGGGGTCACCCCAGCGTGGCATCTCCCAATCAATGAGGTGTGTGGTTTGCTGGTGTGGATTGACGATGAAGTTGCCCGAATTTACCTCGGTATTTACGATGCACAGGTATGGATCCTCTTGAAAATAGCATTCGCCGGCCGTATTTGCCGCCGCCCAGCGGTCGATCTCCCGCAGCAGGGCCGCGAGGTCGGGGGTGGCCAGGGGGGAGTGTAGGTAACTGTCCAGCAGTCCGCTGCATTCCCGGTAGATGAGGCTCAGCGGTGCTGTTTCCCTGATCAGGTGGTTGTCAGCAGCGCTGACCTCGAGTTGATGAATGGTACTGAATACCTTGGCTGCAGCGTGGATATCGGTGGTGTAATCCAACGGCCTGCCCGGCAGATACTCCATAATCAGGATGCCCCTGTCGATCACTGTCCTCGAGTCATCCACATGGTAGGGGATCGGGGTGACTCCTGAGCGTTGCAACAGGCGAAGCGCGTTGTATTCGTAGAGTATCTGGTCTTTCCGATCGATTTGTGAAGCGATGTTAATACGAAAAACAGCATCGCCTTTCGGCCCGCTGAGGTGAAAGTTGATGTTGTATTCCCCTTGGGCAAGCGGCTTCACCGTGAACGATGCCGGTGAAGCATCACCCGGGAGAGGCGGCCGGCATCGGTTAAGGTAGCTGATGACCTGGGGCAGGTACTCGGTAAACAGGGAGTGGTCGGCTGTCGGGTGGTTGCTGGCCATGAGGTGGTTCCGTTATTCGGTGGCAGGGAGCAGGTGGAGGGCATCGGGGGGAATGGTAAGCGCTATCGTTTCTCCTGCCCGGTGATTGTCATTATCACTGAGGACGGTAATTATTGTCTGCCGATCGAGTGCAACCTCGATCCTGGTCAGCGCTCCCTCAAAAGAGACTGCCGTGATTTTTCCCACCAGGCTCTCTGGAGAAGGGGTGGTGGTCACCTTGATTTTTTCCGGCCGCATAACGGCGGTGCACCTTTGCCGATCACCTGCCTTTACCGGTATGGAGTGGTTTCCGCTGAAAAAGCGGTTGTTGCGAATCCTTCCGTCCAGGAAATTGGAGCACCCGAAAAACGCAGCTACTTCCCGGTCTTTCGGCTGATAAAAAAGGTTGTGGGGGGTGCCGATCTGGCGCAGTTTGCCGTGGAGTAGGAGGGCAACACGATCACTGAGCATGAGTGCCTCGCCCTGATCATGGGTGACAAACAGGGTGGTGACGCCGGTTTTTCTGCGGACGTGTTGGATCAGTTCCCGCATCTGTCGGCGCAGGTCTGCATCAAGGTTGGAGAGTGGTTCGTCAAGCAAGAGAATGGAGGGGCGCAGCACCAGCCCCCTTGCCAGGGCGACCCGCTGCTGTTGCCCACCCGAGAGCTGGTGCACCTTTCGCTGCTCCAGGCCGGCAAGGCCGGTAAGCTCTGTCATTTCAAGAATAAGGTCCCTGGCTGCGGGACCCTTGGTCCCCTGCATGCGAAGGCCAAAGCCAATGTTGTCGTATACGTTGAGGAACGGAAACAGGAGCGGCTTTTGGAAAATCAGGACCACATCCCGTTGCTCGGCAGCGATCCGGTTGACCAACCTGCCGTTGATGGAGATATGCCCAGCCTGGGGTGGCAGGAGACCGGCAATGGTTTTCAGCACGGTGGTCTTTCCTTCTCCACTGGGGCCAAGGATGGATACCATCTCTCCGGCTGCAACCTTTAGCGAAAGGTCTTTGATCACCGGTTGATCGGCGTACCCTACAGCGAGATTTTCCAGTTTGAGCTGTGTCATCAGCGTACTCCGGCGACACCTTTTTTCCCGACCAGATGGGCGCTGGCCAGGAGGGCGAGCAGCGCAGGTAGGACGAAAACCAGGCTCACCGCCGCTGCCACCGGTCGATCACCACTGTCCATGAGGGCAAACAGGAGGATAGGGAGGGTCAGCAGACGGCCTCCGCCGATGATCAGCGTGGAAAGGTACTGGGACCAGGAGAGAAGGAAGGCGAAGAGTGCGGCAATCCCCATTCCCGGAACAATCATCGGCAGGGTCACATGGAGCAGCACCTGTATTGGGGTGGCGCCCAGGGAACGGGCCTGCTGTTCGATTTCGGGGTTGAAGTCGGTAAATACTCCCCACAGGACAAATATCGTGTAAGGCAGGCAGAAGGTAAGGTGTGCTGCAACCACGCCGGCAAAGGTTTCGGCAAGGCCGAGGCGTATAAACCACATATGCAGCCCCATGGCTACGCAGAGCGGAGGCACAATGACAGGCAGCAGCAGCAGCAGGCCAACGAGTTTTTTTGCCCGAAAGGTGTAGAGGCCCAGGGCCCGCGCTGCTGGCAGGCCAAGCAACAGGGAACAACAGGTGGTGGCTGTGGCCACGACCGTGCTGTGCAGCAGGCCCTGGATGAGCTGGGGGCGGGCGGTTGTCAGAATGTAGTGCCATCCGCGCAGTCCGAATTGCTGTGGAAAAACAGCGGGGTAAAACCACTGTTCACTCACTGACCACAGCAGGAGCGGAAGGAACGGCAGGGCAACCATGGCAATGAGGATGCAGCCAAGCAGCAGGGGAAGCGGCTTCATCGATGAACTCCCTGTCGACTGGCAATCCTGAGAAGTCCCTGGGAGAGCAGGAGGGCACAGGTAACCACTCCGGCGATGATGAGACCGATGGCGATCCCTTCCGGTCGGGCCAGCAGATCGATGTCTGCATAGTTCTTGTACGCCCATACCGGCAGCACCATGGGGTAGGTTTTTCCCAGCAGATAGGGAACCTCAAAGGCGCCAAAGGTGAAGGCAAAGACAATGAACCCGGCAGCACCGAGACTGGGAGCGATCAAGGGCAGGGTAATGTGATAAAAGCGTTGCCAGACTGATGCCTTGAGGGTTCGTCCCACCTCGTGGAGCTCCACCCCGCTATTTTTCAGCACTGCCAGCACCATGAAGGTAATAAAGGGAATTTCTTTCCAGATGTAGGTCAATAGAATGCCTACCGCATAGGTATCGTTGACCAGCAAGGGAAAGGGGGAGGTCTGGGTGGTGAAGCCGAGCAGACCGCTGTAACGGGAAATCATCCCTGTGGGAGAGAGGAGCAGCAGCATGGAGACGGCAATGACCAGGTGGGGCACCGTGAGCGGCACCTGGAGAAGAAAGTTGAGCAGACGGTTTTCCGCTGCAACCCGCAACAGGCAGAGGGCTACCCCGAGGCTGATCACCATTGCCACTGCGGTGGATACGGTGGCAATATAGAGGGTGAGTGCAAAACTCCTTCCAAAATCGGGATCGGTGAAAACGTGAAGAAAATGGGTAAAGGTCAAGGCAGAGGAGCCGGAGAGGGACTGGCTGCCCAGCGCCTGCAGGGTACCGAGCAACAGTCCTCCACCAAAAAGGAGCAGGATGACACCCAGGGCAGGCCCGACGAGCAGCAGAAGGTGACCGGTGGCCGCTTGCCTGGTCCTTTGGTCTGCTTCAGCGACACGAGCAAACATCAACGGCCTTTGAGGACATGCTGCTGCCAGCCTTTTTCCAGCTGAATCAGAATGCTGCTGGGGGGTTCCGGCAGCTGATGTGCCTGGAGGATCTGGTCAGGGAGCGTGGCTGGTCCCTTGGGCAGAGCGGTAAATGCTCGCTGTTGTGACGGCGACAGACGGGTAATGTCCACAGCTGGGAAATCACCCCATACCTCGGGCTTGGCTTTCTCCAACTGTGCCTCCGCAGAGAGCAGGAAATCGGCAACCACCATTGCCCCAGCCTTATCGGCAGCGTTAAAGGGGATGGCAACAAAGTGTGTGTTGGTGATAGTGCCTTCTTCAAAGACAAAGGAGCGAACCGTGGAAGGGAAGAGGCCGTCCAGGATATTACGCGATGCCTCTGCCTGATGATAGGAGAAGGTGAAGTCGATCTCCCCGTCGGCAAAGAGCGTGTTCATCCGCACCGGTGATTCAGGGTAGGTCGTACCCTGACGCCACAGGAAGGGCTTGAGAGTATTAAGCAGGTCATAGGTGGCATGGGCGGCCCGTTCAAATTCCTCTTGGGTGAATGCTCCCTGCCAACGATCCACCTCTCCGGCGACATGGTAAAACAGGTGGCGCACAAAGACCGAGCCGGTAAAATCCGGTGGGGCGGGATAGGTAAAGCGGCCTGGATGCTTCCGGATCCAGACCAGCAACTCTTTCAGTGTTTGGGGCGGTTCGGGCGTTCTGGCTGTATCATGGATCATGACCACCTGGGCGCTGCCCCACGGAGATTCCAGTCCATCCACCGGAGTGCCGAAATCGTTGTGGACGGAAGATCTGCTCCAATCAACAAATCGTTGGTTGGGAAGTTGGTGGGCAAAGGGACCGAACAGCAGATTGTGGCGTTTACAGGTGCGGAAATTTTCACCATTGATCCACATCAGATCAACACTGCCGTCAGCTGTTTTTCCAGCCTGCTTTTCCACCACCAGTTTGCTTACCACTTCGGCGATGTCTTTTACCGGTACCTGGCGAAGGGTAATATTATACCGCTCTTTTACCTCGCGGGTGATGTATTCGTTGACATAGGTGTTGACAGCAGGCGAACCGCCCCACATGTACCAGTCAACGGTCTGGCCTGCTGCGTGGGCGACTACATCCGGCCATGCGGCAGTGTGGAGTTCGAGGGCCTGCGTGTTGCGTGGCAGGCAGGAAAGGAGCAGGACGGCCAACAACAGCAGCAGGTGCGTGGTTTTCATAGTTTCGTCTATTGTGGGGTGAGCATTACGCGGTCAGCCGTTGTCGGGTGACTGGCTGTATCGACCGCCTTTGCAACCAAATGTACCAGCAAAAAGACGTATTATACCGATTCTGAACAAAAAAGAAACATCAATGCCTGGGTGCGTCATGCCCAGGCTGCATCGGTTAATAGGTCACGTGGCTGGCAATGATCCGGCGCTCGGTAAGCGGGATAATTTCAGGTTCCAGGCGTTTGAGATCCTCCACATTCCAGTCTCCGCTGGCCTCTAAAAGCTGGAGGGCCTCTTCCTTGGAGGCCGCCAGAATGGCCACCTCGGCACTGGTATAGCGATCGCGGTAAATCTGCGGTTCATCAAGCATGGACCAACTGGAAAAAAGGGTACTGTGTCGCCAGAGATAGATGTGCATTGTGTTTTGTCCATTGTAAAATCTGGGAAATGTATATGTCAGGCACCCTACCTGTTTCTGAAAAGTATTGCAAAGTCGCGGTCGCCAGCCCCTGAGGCCGCAGAATGGAATGACGCACAGAAAAGTGTAAAAAGTGGTACAAAGGGCTAACAAGATGAGGATTTGTTGTGTATATGAGCGTGTACCCCCTTGCTCTCCATCTGGTGAGCAGGGGGTGAGGGAACATCCAGGTCGGCTGAACAGCAAAGAAGTGGTAAGATTAGAACGAAATCCATGAGTATTCGTATTGCTATTAACGGTTATGGTCGCATAGGGCGCTGCATTTTACGGGCGCTGTATGAATCAGGAAAAAGGGAGCAGATACAGGTCGTTGGGATCAATGAACTGGCAAGCCTGGATGCGCTCACCCATTTAACCCGTTTTGACTCTACCCACGGCAAGTTTTGCGGAACGGTTTCCTGCGACGGCACCAACCTCGTGGTCAATCAGGACCTTATACAGGTAAGTTGTGAGAAGGATGTTGCCCGATTGCCCTGGAAAGAACTCGGCGTGGATGTGGTGCTTGAGTGCAGCGGCAGATACAGCGACCGTGCCGTTGCCGAACAGCATCTGCAGAGCGGCGCCGGCAAGGTGCTCTTTTCCTGCCCGGCGCAGAGCGATGTGGATGCCACTATTGTTTATGGGCTCAACCACCAGCTGCTCAAAAAAGGGGATACCATTGTTTCCAATGCCTCCTGTACCACCAATTGCATCAGTCATGTCATTCGTTTGCTTGATGAGCACTGGGAGATTGAGCACGGAGTTATTACTACCACCCATTCCATGATGAACGATCAACCGGTGATTGATGCCTACCATAATCCCGATCTGCGCAAGAGTCGAAGCTCGGGCAACTCGATCATACCGGTGGATACCGGGCTGGCCAAGGGGATTGATCGTTTGTTTGCTCATCTGCAGGGGCGGTTCAAGGCGGTGTCGCTGCGGGTGCCGACCATGAATGTGTCATTGATGCAGCTGACCGCCACTGTCCGGAAGCATGCTGCAGCTGAGGATATCAATGCACTTTTTCGCCGAGCCAGCCAGGGGGAGTTGCTCCATGTGCTGGGCTACACCGATCTCCCGCTGGTTTCCTGTGATTTTAATCACGATCCCCGGTCCGCTGTTTTAGACAGCTCACAGACCAGTGTCAGCGGGGGGAGGTTAGTCAACCTGATGGCCTGGTTTGACAATGAATGGGGCTATGCCAATCGTATGCTTGATACAGTACTGGTTATGACCCGTTGCTGAAAAAGGGAATATCGATGCAGGAGACAGTATAGCGGTTCTATTCAAGATGATGGAACAGAAGAGGCGAGGGGGGGAGGCAATGCGAGTAATTATTTTTGGTGCCGGCGCCATGGGGTGCCTGTTTGGCGCGTGGTTGTCGCAAAAAGCCCGGGTGACGCTCTGTGACGTGCACCGGGCGACGGTGGAGCATATTGCTGCAGACGGGGTGGTGGTGACCGGGATGGACAAAAGCGTGCGCCGATATCCGATAGAAATTATTGGTCGAGCCCAGCAATATCGGGAGCAGGCCGATCTGGCCATTATTTTTACCAAAGCCCATGCCACCCGCAAGGCAGCCGAGTCTGCCCGGGAATTACTGGGAGCGGGCGGAATGGTCCTCAGCCTGCAGAATGGGGTGGGCAACGTCGAGCAGATTGACACGGTCTTCGGTCGCCCAATTGCCATTGCCGGCATTACCGCCCAGGCCGCCAATGTGCTCAGTCCCGGTCATACCTGTCATGCCGGTGCCGGCATGACATTGCTTGCCGCTCGACCTGGACAGGAGCACCAGGTGCAGCAGGTGCGTCAGCTCTTCAACCAGGCCGAGATCGAATGCCAGGTCAGTGACGATGCCGATGGATTGATCTGGGGCAAATTGCTGGTCAATGTGGGGATTAATGCGCTGGCAGCTCTTCTCCGGGTGAATAACGGCGTCTTGGCTGAAGTGGATGGTTGCCGGGAGATCATGGCGGATGCGGTAGGTGAAGCGGCAGCGGTTGCGGCCGCACTGAAGATCAACCTGCCGTATGACGAGCCAATGGAAACGGTGGCAAAGGTGTGCCGGGATACGGCAGCCAATCGGGCGAGTATGCTGCAGGATACCCTGCGGCGGAAAGTGACAGAAATCGAAGTCATCAACGGCGCCATCGTTTCCAAGGGAAGAGAGGTTGGGGTGGCAACGCCTGTGAATGAAATGCTGACCCGTATGATCAAAGCGCTGGAGGCGACCTATACCCGGCGTGTTCAGGAAATACCTGCAGGGGGATGACATGAAGAAACTCACCATACCGGATATCAAGAGGCGTAAAAGTCAGGGGGAAAAAATTTCCATGCTCACAGCCTATGATTATCCATGGGCCCGGATGATAGATCAGGCCGGAATTGATATAGCTCTGGTCGGCGATTCTCTGGCCATGGTGGTTTTAGGTCACCCAAGCACCGTCTCGGTCACCATGGAGGAAATGCTGCACCATACTCGGGCGGTTTCCAGGGGCGTTGAGCGTGCGCTGGTGGTTGCTGATATGCCTTTTGGTTCCTATAACAGCTCCATTGCCGACGCGATAAAGAATGGGACACGCTTCCTCAAAGAAGCCGGTGCCGATGCGGTCAAGCTGGAAGGAGGCCTCTCCATGGCGAATACAGTGGAAGCGCTTGTCAATGGAGGCATTTCGGTTATGGGCCATATCGGCCTCACTCCCCAGACCGCTCCCTCACTGGGCGGCTTCAAGGTCCAGGGCAAGAGTGCCGAGGCAGCCCGTCAACTGATGGACGATGCCATCGCCTTGGAGGATGCCGGCTGCTTTGCCATTGTGCTGGAAGCAATCCCTTCTCCCATCGCACAGTTGATTACCGATGCGGTGCAGGTGCCGACCATTGGCATCGGTGCAGGGGGCGATTGCGACGGTCAGGTCCTGGTAACCCATGATATGGTCGGTTTGTTCGACGGCTTTACCCCTAAGTTCGTCAAGCAGTATGTCCAGGTCAGAGCCTCAATTGTCGAGGCGATTGAGCACTATAAGCAAGAGGTGGAAAACGGGGCCTTTCCGGAAGCTGTCCATGGCTTCACCATGCGCTCCGAAGAGATGGAAAAACTTGCCGACCTGAAAAAAGGATGAGGCAGCGGCCTGTTCAGACTCTAATTTTTTCCCACCTGAGCAGGGCATCAAAGCAGAAACCGACGGCAAAGGCCACCGCAAGATTGGAGGCCAGGGTGATCCCGGTCATCATAATCGGTACAGCCAGCGCCTTTTTGGTCTGCATATCCAGAAGGGTGAGAGAGAGCTGCAAGCCCGCGAATACAAGAAGCACGCCAAGCGCCGAGAGAGGGAGCAGCTTGATCAGGGCAAGTGTATTTGGGCCCAGCAATAGAACAAGGAGGACAAACAGCAGGCCGATGATCAGGTTGGAGCCGCCGGTACGGGCACCGAATCGGTAGCGGGAAGCAAGGCCGCCGGCGCCATGGCACATGGGGATGCCGCCAATGAGAAAGCTCCCCAGATTGGCAAAGGCCATGCTGAGGCAGAGGCCGCGGTAGGTCACCCGCTTGCCGGTTTCCGGAAAATACCGGGCGGAAAGATCGGCATTGCTGATGACGGCATTACCTACGGTCATGGGCAGCTGGGGGACGACGAGCACCACGAGTGCAAAGCTCAGTTCATCAAGACTGGGAAGACCATAGGGCAGCAGACTGGGAAAAGCAAGGCTGG
Organism: Desulfogranum aggregans; assembly: GCF_055398265.1. Taxonomy (NCBI): domain Bacteria; kingdom Pseudomonadati; phylum Thermodesulfobacteriota; class Desulfobulbia; order Desulfobulbales; family Desulfobulbaceae; genus Desulfogranum; species Desulfogranum aggregans. The sequence continues at coordinate 3,916,974 of NZ_AP042447.1, forward strand.
GGCGAATCTGATGGAGGGTATCCGGTTTCCCCAGGATAAGGCCGAGCAGAAGGCCGGTCCCGACAACGCACAGCGCTGCCGGTATGCGTCGATTATCCAGCAGCAGCAGCGCCAGCAGGCCTAGCAGGCCGCCGATCAGCCATCCCATGGGAAGGGGGCCGATGGATTGCATTACCATATTGGGTTCGGTCAGGTGCTGTAATCGCTGTATGGGAGATGTTCCTGCCATTAGTTTCGCTCCCTGCATAACCAGCATCAATCCAGTTGCTAACTGAACGCCCCGAATGACCGGTTGACGAATAATCGCTCCCAGTGGCGCGATCATCCCGGTTGCTCCGAGGAGGAGCAGGAAGAGAAATATCCACAGGCTTGATGCCTGTATCTGACCGATAGTGATACCGGTTGCCAGGGCATAGGAGCTGATGACCTTCATCGGCTCGGCTGGACAGGTTACCTGGAAATAAAGGCCGGAAAAAATGTAAAAAAGGCCGAAACCCAGAAAAACACCGGTGGGGTGCAGGCCATTGATCATTATCATGCCCACTGCCAGGGGCAGAATCGTTCCCAGGTCGCCAAGGGAACCGGCAAGTTCCATGCGGTTGAAACGGAAGGCTGCTGACATGGTACTATCCTCTGAAGAGTGAAGGGGGCTGGAGAGGAACAAACAGTATCGGCTAGAATAATGGAAGGGTGGGTGATTATGCAACCTTAACCCGCTGTGGGGACTGGGATTTCTCCGATCCGCGAAGATCCTCCCTGTTGAGCGCATGATTATTACGGAAAAAACAAGAGGTAGCTGCAATGATTACTTATTTGTACTGGACTGGAATTCTCCTGCTGGCTGGTGGTATTGTTTATGGTTTTACCGTGGTGGGAAAGAACTGGAAGGTGGGTGGTGTCCTGGCGCTCATTGTCCTGATCGTTGCGTGGGGGACCTACTATTTTCGGCTCCAGCAGGTTTTTGTCAAACGATACGGAGGAGTTATGTCCATCAGTGTTCCCCAGGGGCAGCTCCACCTGGGGGCAACCTGGAAGGAAGACAACCTGTGGATTGAAAATTACGATCCGGCAACCAATTCCTGCTACTTTACCGAGTACTCCAAGGGCAATCTGCTGCAGGGCAAGGTAACCATTAAAAACTGTAACCCGATGCTGCCAGCTGCGCGGTGATGGATGGTCCTGGCACATGGACCGCTTTTCCAGTGAAAAGCGATCGGGCGTACACCGTTTATGGGCCTGAAACAACCGGGTCCGGGGGAACTGTCTGCAGGCGGGGCAGCAATTTGCGCAACCGAACAGATGGAGCTGTGGCTGGTCAGGTGCCGGTAGGCCGATTGCGCTGCCTGTCCCCGGGGAGCAGGTTGAGGTCGGCCAGGGCATCCGCTCGCCCCCATCCCAGGCAACATGGAAACTGACAGGGAAACAAATCCACGACCCGGTTTGCTGACAAGGCTGAAAATGTGTTTGCCGCCAGGCCATGGTTCCCCGAAAGGGGCAATCTTTGCTTTTATCAGCATAATGGGTTGTTGCGGACAGCAACAGGAGGACAGGCAACAGGCCGTGGCTGTATTCCTATGACTTTTCTCCTATCGAGTGGCAGTAAGATAACAGCTTTGAATGAGTTCGTAATGGTTGGTATGGTTTCGTATCTTCCACCATGTCTTGCCTGTGGCCTCTAGCTGCCATCTTTGGCAAAGGTCCCCATTCTCCTCCGTCAGCAGGCTGATAATATTTCCCCGCCCTTTACCGGCAAATCTTCCCTGTGTAGTCCCGCCCAGCCACTGTTCCGGTGGTGCGGTTTCCTCTGACCAGGAAAACGGGTCAGAGAGTAAGCATTGTGCCTGCCGTTGTCGCACGACCCTATCCATTTCCTGAAGATGCTGCAGGGGAGAGGGGACTTTGTCGACTAGGTTCAGCGAGGCAAAGGTTGCCATACTGTCCCGGCAGAAAGGCAATGCCAGCGCATTACCGACGATAAACTCCACCTTGCTGCTCTCCCAGCACTCCGGGAGGGCGAAACTGGCCTCCCTGGTCAGCGTGCCTTCATCTTTCAGGTGGAAGGTTATCTGTCGATTTCGCATGAGGGAACGGGCGGCGCGAATAAAAGCAACGGAATTATCCACACCCACGGCAAAGTCGCATTTGCAACTCATCTCAAACGTGAAACGGCCAACCGCTCCGCCGGCATCCATAGCCATGCCCCTGACCGGCATAATGAGGTCTGCCCAGGCCTTGTAGGCGTCTGAGGCGTGTTCCGGGTCGAACAGGTCGCCGTAATGGCTCCACAGGTAGGCGGAAACAACTTGTTCCTGCTCATACTTATTTTTCGCCGGGTCAAGGTCGTCCTGCAGGGGATCCAGGTAGGCGATGCCATCCTTTATGGGAAAGGCAGCCCTGCAATGGGGGCAAACCAGGGTGCCGCGGTCAATATCCTCGTCAGTTACCTGTTGGATATCAGCGGCAAGAGGAACTTCACGGGGCAGGCACCGGGGACAGATGAGTATTTCTACAAGGCTGGTCTTCATCGTTTTTCCTCTTGTTCAGGTGGAGAGACGACTGCAGGGAATGCATCGAGGTGCTGCGGTAGTGCAAGGAATCTGCAACAGGAATTCTATGGCTGACTACTGTTCATCCTACTCACCAATGGGTGGCTCGTCAATTGGCAAGGTGCAGCCGATGAGCCGTAAGACACTGGTACAGGGAGGATTTGACTTCTCGGAGAAAAAGGGAGAGCGATACGCTGGTGGATATGCACCACCAGCTGCTGGTGCATATCCACCAGCGTATGGAGGGAGGAGCAGTATGAAAAAATAGGCATTTTTTAACGCTTTGAAATTGTTTTTCTTTTTATGGCTGCATGCCACAGGGAAGGTGGCATGTCGGTTGCAGACAAGAGAGGGGCAAGTGGCGTTTATGCTGTTGCATTGATCGAGGTGATCCTCCTGTCCATAACGTACAGTATATTGTTTATTGCAAAGAGTGGAGGCAAACCCATGACGGAGAAAGAAATAAAGGTTGATCGTGCCGCGGAGAGCAATGAGGGCATGCAGCGTGTCATAGTAGAGATGGTCGCAGCGCATGGGGAAACTGCTCAAGCTTTCACCATGGCTGGTGGCCTGGATTGAGTGGGATCTCAGCTTGATACCAGTGTCTATCCTGTCCCTGCTGGCGAGCCGGCAGGCCCCTGAACTTGCCATGCAATTGGAAGTGGAGCGTCAAGAGACCGTATTTGTCCGTGGTTTTGTTGAGGGGAAAAAATTAAAGAACTGGAATGCATGCCAGCCTGACAGGGGCTTTGTGTCTGCCAGTGCACAGTGGTCAGCAAAGTCAGCAAACCTTATCCTCTGTCAATACAGCAGCCTGTTGTTTTTCTACATATCTGTAGGTATTCCCATATTTTTTGTGCAGTGGATTGACTTGACAGAAACCACAGGGTTCGGCATGGTAAATGAGAATACTTCGGCCGCAAATTCTTTGCGTTCGCTGCAATGGCGTCGGGTGGGACCTTTAACTGTACACTTCTAAGGAGGCATGCCATGCAACTCGCCTGCAGGAAGGCTCTGTTGACTCTGAGTTTCTTTTTTTTCACCGTTTCATTCTGTAATGCCGCTGCTCCAATTCCCATGGGTATGGTCACTGGCGGTTCCAGCGGCACCTATTATCAGTTTGGTTTGAATATTGCCGAGCTTGTCCAGGACAAGGGGATTCGACTGCAGGTCGCACCCTCCAGCGGCTCCGTGGAAAATGTCTACGCTGTTTTTAAACGACCCCGCACGCAACTGGGTATCGTCCAGGCCGATGTATTGGCGTTTGTTTCACGCATGGAAACGGATTCGGTCCTCAAGCAGATCGCCAGGAAGATAAAGTTGGTTTTTCCGTTGTACAATGAAGAGATCCATCTTGTCGGTCGGGAAGAGCTCGGTGCATTTGACGGGCTGGAAGGACAAAAGGTCGCCATTGGCAAGGAAGGAAGCGGCACCTATCTGACCGCCCGTCTGCTGTTTGAACTTTCAGGAGTTACCCCGGAGCAGATGGTGACCGTCGGCACTGACCAGGCACTTGCTGAACTGAAAGCCGGGCGGATTGATGCCATGTTCTATGTAGCCGGGTATCCGGTCAAATTATTTGCCGAGCAAATAGGCGAAGGTGATGGTCTCGCTTTGCTCCCGATTCGCAATGCAGCCATAGGCGAATTCTATCCTGCAGTGGAGATTCCCGCCGGGACCTACAGCTGGCAGAGTGATCTGGTCTCGACTATGGCGGTGAAAGCTGTTCTGGTATCGTATAATTTTCGTAACCGGAATTGTGAAAACGTGGGAAAGGTAGGCCGGTATATTTATGAAAATCTGGAATGGCTGCGGGAAAATGGTCATCCCAAGTGGAAGGCTGTGGATCTGGATGTCCCGCTGAAAGGCTGGGAACAGTATGACTGTGTCAGCAACAGGTTGGCTGGTCTGCATCACGCCGAGCGTGCGGAACGCTTTAATCCTGTGCTGGAGGCGATTAAGGAGGTGTTGCAGGAGTAGACTCGCCGGAGAGTATACCCCGGGGGAAGTGCATGGTTGCCAGCGAATGCAGGAGGTTTGAGGAACAAGCGGATGACCTGAACGGGAAAACACTTAACAGGCAGTGGCTGACATGTATCTGCAATGGTATGGGCTGAACAAGGCTCCCTTTCAGTATGGGGTGGATGCTGAATTTTTTTGGCGCAATGCACAGCTGCATACACTGTTTAGCGTGTTGAAAACTGATTTTGAGCACCACTCCAGGATCAACCTCATAACCGGTGAGCCAGGGTGCGGCAAGACCTGCCTGGTCAATACAGTGGTGGCGGCGCTCGATCCTTCTGTGCTGGTGGCCATGCTCTCCGATTCCCGACTGTCCGTCCAGGAGTTCTATGCCATCACAGCTCATGCCCTGGGACTGTCGAAGACCATCACCGACCGTCAGCCATTTTTTGCCCAGCTGCGGGAGCTGCTTCGCAGGCGTAGCGCCCGGCAGCACGTTCTTCTGGTTGTCGATGAAGCTCAAGAGCTTTCTCCCCAACTCGTTGCAGAAATAGAAGCGATCATAACCCTCCATGGACCGGAACGGGAAAGACTTTCCGTCTGCCTGGTGGGTCAGTTGGACAGGGCGGAGCGTCTGAACCCTCATCTCCGCTCTTTTTTTGCCCGCCATGATATGGTGCTGCATCATGTAGCACCGTTTACAACAGCAGAAACAGCCGGTTACATCGCCCATAGGCTTTCAGTTGCCGGTGCAACACGGAAAATTTTTCAGGATGAGGCGATCGAGGTGGTTCAGCACCACTCTCGAGGCTACCCCATGCAGATTAATTCCCTCTGTGATATGGCGTTGTATAGCGGGAGCCTCCTCGGTGCACAAACGGTGGATGCCGCCCTCGTTCACGCCACTGCTGAACGGCTGCAGTACGGAGTACACGACCGGGCCAATGTGCAGGGAGCGCAACGAGAGCCCATGCCGGCTCCTGCCATCACCAGTGGCAGTGATCTGTCCGTCCACTGTGACCAGCAGAAAGGAGGAGCCATTCCCGATCGCGAGAGAATCTCGGCACTAGAGGTGTTTGCCAAAGAGAAGTCACAAGCTCGTGAGGCGGGGAGGTATAATCAGCAGGCGCCATTCTTGGGGCGATCGGTCCTTTTAGTGGGGGGACTGCTGGTGTGTCTCGTCTTGGCAAGTGTTACGTATTTCTACTATGCTCGCCTATTGCTCTTCCATGGGGAGGTGGTATCGGCAGGAGCGGGAATGGAGGTCGCGGATAGGGTGGAAAGCGGTCTCCCCGCTGTTGTTTCCACTGTCCAATACCAATCAGGACAGCCAGCGGGGGAACGCCTCCGTCCTTTCAACCTGGCGCAGCTGGCAAGAACAGCAGGTACCGTTTTGCCGCAAACTGATCACAGAGGGGCTGAACAAGAAGGCGGCCGTCATGCATCTGTTGATCTGCAGGCGCAGGAGCAAATCGACTTACTCTCGGAATCAGTGGTCACGCAAAAAGTTGCCCTGCCTGGAGAAAATTTGGTGCTCCCACAGCTTCGGGAGCAGATTCAAGTACACCTGGAAGAGGCTGCCGGCAGTCTGCTGCAGGAGGATAATTTTCCTGGTGCTGAAGAACCTGAAACTCCGATGGCAGGACCACTCTACCCGCAACCGGAAAAACAGAAGAATGCTGTGAGGCGGGAGGCGGCAACCTTCCCGCGTTCATTAGCCCTGAGCAGGTTTCTTGCTGGTGGCTCCTTTGGTGGTGACTTGCAACGCACACGCGAGGTCCGCGACAAGCAGCCTGCGGCGGCGAAAAAGCGGGTTGCTCATGGAGCCAGGACAGTGGATAAGGTAGAACCGGATCCTGCCGACGCGATCAACTGGTTAATGAACAAGAAAAAACAGCGGCAGCTTTAGTCGAGAAACCGCTCTGCCGCCGGGTGTGCGATACCAGAAAAACCAGGTTGCAGTTCTTTGCCCACCAGAGGCACTGCCGCAGGTATTGCTTGCCTGAAGAGAGGGTGGAAAAAAGCGCTCTCGCTGGGAAAGCCTGCTATTTTTCCATGGCCGTAACCCCGGTGCGGGCTATTTCGATGATAAATTCCCTGCCGACCTCGTCGAGAAAGGAGTCGATTTGACGGGTTGAACCGGCGACCTGCAGGATGTGGGTGTCTTCGCTTTTCTTTTCGAGCACTTCAAAATTATACCGACCGTGAAAACTCTCCAGGTGCTGGCCGTCGACCTCCAGCTTGACGATAGCCACTTCACGCCAGTAGCTGTGGTCGGTATCCAGCTCCTTTGCCGAGATGACTTCGGTGAACTTCTGCAGTTGCTTGATGATCTGATGTACTTTGGCCTGGTCGTTTTCTCTGAGGGTAATGGTCATCCGGCTGATACCAGGGACCCGTGAACTGCACACGGTGAGAGTGTCCACATTGTACATTTTTTTGCGGATCAACATGGAGACCTTGTTGAGCACTCCCGGCCGGTCCAGCATGAAGGCAAGTATGGCACGTCGGATCATGATTCTTCTCCTGGGTTTTCGTTGGCGGGAGATACTGCTTTTTTGGGGTGCTGGGTGATCATATCCTCAAACCCTCCGCCCGAGGGAATCATCGGCAGGATGACCTCTGCCGGGTCGCAGACGAACTCGATCATTATCGCTCCACGGTGGTCAATGGCCTGCTGGAGAGCCGGTTCAATGTCCTCGGGCTGTTCGACCTTCACGTAGGGGATGCCGTACCCCTGGACGATACAGCCAAAGTCGGGGCTGTGCATGGGCGTACCGGCATAGCGACCGTCATAAAACAGGGTCTGCCATTGCCGAACCATACCCAGGTAGCCGTTATTGAACAGAAGGATCTTCAGGTCGATTTGTTGTTCCATGATCGTTCCCAGTTCCTGCAAGTTCATCTGGAAACCGCCATCACCGCTGATGGACCACACCCGCTCGTTGGGTCGCGCCAATTTGACCCCAATGGCCATGGGCAAAGAGCAGCCCATGGTACCGGCGCCGCCTGAGGCAAACCAGCTGTTCCTGGTCTGGTAATTGTAAAATCGGGCGGTCATCATCTGGTGCTGGCCCACATCCGGAACGATGATATCCTTGCCCTCGGTCAACTCGGAAAGCTGGTGAACAATGGATTTCATCAGGAGCTTTCCGGAGTCACCCACACAGCTTTCGATTTCCTGCTGCAGGTCTTCGGCCATGATTTGCCGGTAAGCGGCAATTTTCCCAAACCACCGCTTTCTGGGCTTGTAGGTCAGCATCGGGTCTCCGATGAGTACTTTCAGGGTGGGGAAAACATCGGCATTGATAGCCACGGTGGTTGGGACGTTTTTGTCGATTTCCGAGGAGTCGATATCCACATGGATGACATCGGCGTTCTGTGCATATTCATTGAGCTTGCCGGTGACCCGATCGTCAAAGCGCATGCCGAGACTGATCAGCAGGTCTGACTCCATGATGGCGCGGTTGGCTTCCACCGTCCCATGCATGCCCATCATGCCCAGGCTTAAAGGATGGTCAGCAGGTACTGCTGACAGGCCATGAAAGGTAAACGCAATGGGAATATTGACCTTTTCAGCAAATTGCTGGAGCAGTTTTCCGGCGTTGCTGCTGATAACCCCGTGACCGCAGAAGAGCACTGGGCGTTCGCTGCGGTTGATGAGTTTCATTGCCCGCTCCATGGCTTCCCGCTCAGGCAGGGGATGGTAATCGAAGCCCGGCAGATCGGGATGAAAGGCCGTGGCATCGAAATGATAGTCCTCTCCCACCTGCTGATCCTGCACGTCTTTTGGGATATCAATCAGCACCGGACCAGTGCGTCCGGTGGCTGCCACATAAAAAGCCTCATGGACTGTAGGTTCCACATCCTCGGCATTCAGGGGCATGTAGGTCTGTTTACAGATGGGCATCATCACTCCGACCACGTCACTTTCCTGAAAGGCATCAGTGGCAATGACGCCGGTCGCTACCTGACCGGTAACAGCAATCACCGGGATGGAATCCATGTAGGCATCGGCGATGCCGGTAGTGAGGTTCATGGCTCCCGGTCCTGAGGTGGCCATGCACACTCCAATCTGCGGGCTATCAGTGGAGAGAGAAGCCCTGGAGAGGCCCTGAGCCATAAAAGCGGCCCCCTGTTCATGGCGTGACATGATGAACCGAAAATCACCGAGCTTGTCCATCTCGTCAAAGAGCGGCATGATCGCGCCACCGGTATAGCCGAATATATATTTAACGCCCTTTGTCTTGAGGGCTTCTAACATCTTCTTTTTTCCTGTCATTCTGTCCTCGCGTTCATTAGGAAAAGAGTAACACTGCCGGGGCTGAGGATTGGGCAGGGAAGTGAAAAGGGGTCGGGTGTAAGACCTCGACCAGGCGGTTCACTCCTCCACTTGCTCTCCGTGTTTTCACGCATTTTTTCGAGCAATCTATCATTATAACCATTCTTTTTGGTAGAAACACCCGCCATTGCGCTCAGAGGCGATTTTTTTGGCTGTTTTTGTGCTCGGGCAAGGAAAAACCCCTGCAACCGGGAGGTGCCAGCAGCTTAAGCCCGTGCGGAACACGTGAGCGGGTAGGGGTTAAAGGCTGCGGTGGGACCTGCGCCAGACAAATCGATGTTTAGCAGCAATAAGACGGTCGACCAGCAGGGAGCAAAGGAACCCGCTGCCGGAAACCATGATGATTACGGCACCTGAAGTGAGGTCATAGGTGTAGGAACACCAGAGTCCGGTGGTGATAAAGATGGCTCCAAGGAGCGTGGACAAGACCATCATCTGCGCCAGGGAGGTGGTATATTTTTCCGAAATATAGGGGGGGATGGTCAGCAGGGCGATGACAAGGATCAGGCCGACAACCTGGACGATCATCACCACTGCCAGTGAAACCATGCCGATGAGCAGGAAATAGAGGGGTTTGACCGGTACCCCTTGCACGGAGGCATATTCCTCATCATAGGACATGACCAGCAGATCACGGTAAAAATAGATCACCATAAACAGGATGGTACATGCAAGCAGGGACATAATGACCAGGTCAGAGCCGGGTACGCTGAGAATGGAACCGAAGAGATAGCTCATCAGGTCGACATTATACCCCGGAGTCAGATCCAGCATGATGATGCCAGTGGCCATTCCCACAGCCCACATTACGCCGATAATGGTATCGGCCCGCTGTTTGGCTTTCATGGTGACAACGGCCATAAGCAACCCTGAGAACATGGCAAAAGAAGTCGCTCCTGCCATGTAGGGCAAACCCAGGAACGCGGAAAGGCCGATCCCGCCGTAGGCACTGTGGGCAATACCGCCGGAAAGAAAGACCAGGCGGTTGACCACGATCAATGTGCCGATGACCCCGCAAATGACACTGGCGAGTAATCCGGCTGCCAGGGCATTTCGCATAAACTCAAACTGCAGCGCATCAAGCATGAGGGGTACTCCGTTTATCGTGACGGTGAGTCTGTTGGGCAACCAGGCTAACCGGGCAGGTTTCCTCAACCGAGCAGGAGTAAAAGGCCTCAAGCAGGTCCCCGGAAGAATGGAAGGCCTGATGGTAGTGCATTCTCCGATTCAGACAGATAATCGATTTGGCATACGAGGAAACGATCATGATGTCATGGCTCACCATGATGATGGTTACCTCCTTGTTGAGCACCTGCAGGAGTTCATAAAATTCCGTTTGGCCCTTGGTGTCGATGGAAGCCGTCGGTTCATCAAGAATCAGTAGCTCCGGTCGAGATACCAGCGCGCGGGCGATAAGGATCCGTTGTCTTTCCCCACCGGAGAGCGAGGCGATTTTCCTGGGAGCCAAATTACTTACCCCTAATTTTTCCAGGGCTTGCTGTGCTGCCTGTCGATTCTTTTTTTTGTTGTTGAAGCGAAAACGAGCCTGTCCTCGCGGTAACCCCATCTGGACCACATCCAGAGCGGTTGCCGGAAAACTGAGATTGTTATTAACGTGTTGCGGTACGTAACCAATGCTGGCACGGTGTTTACCCGGGTCAAAACCGTTAACCCGAATCGTACCTCGCGAGGGGGGGAGCAGGCCAAGCATAAGCTTCAACAGGGTGGTTTTTCCGCCGCCGTTTGGGCCGATAATTGCTATGAAGTCGCCGCGTCGAACCGTGAGGTTGATATCGTGCAAGGTATCACGGCCGTTGCGGGTGTAGCACATGTGCTCTATTTCGATCAGGGGAGCGTCCATGGAAAATTCGAATAAGGTAAACTGTATGCCGGAAACGATACAGTGCACGAGCAAAGACCGTGTCGGTAATATTTACTGAAAAGCCGGCTTTCTCCTTGCCTCCGTGCTGGAGACGGGAAGCTCGGTTGATATTCGTCCGAAGGGTCTGTCAGCGAAGGGTGCCTGATGTGCGTGGAGGAGATAATTGACCACAGCGCATTCCATTGTAACCGCAGCTAAAATTAGTGCAACGTTATTGCACATGGTCGTAATTGGCAAGCTGTTTTCGTTGGTGAGAGAGAGGGAGCGGGAAAGGTTGTCCGGCGCACTACCAGACAGTGGGTGTCATGAGCGGGCAGAAACGTTTTTGGAGGGGAAATTGTGTAATGTGTCCAGTACGGGAGCATGAGCGATGGGCAATGCCCCAGATATTGTTGCACTGCCCTGGCCTGCAGTATGGCACCGAGGGTGCTGTGTCGACATCACTCTCGTTTCCCGGGTTTCGTCCAGGGAAGCTACCCTTTTTTCTCGCTGTCATCAGCCAGGGTGCCGGACTCTGCAGCCTTTGGCGGGTGTACATCTGCATTTTTTTTCTTGAACCCACCTTTTTTGGTCTGTTTTTTCAGACCGAGCGAGTCAATGAGCGAGTGATAGTCCATTTGGTTTTTGTGCATTTCGGCAAAACATGTGGCAATGACGGCGATGGTGTTGGGTATGTCGCCTTTCTTCTTGTACGATTGGATATTTTTGTCACTCACCTTGATGAGTTTGCAGAATTTGGGAAGGGTGATTTCCGCGTCCAGCAACATTTTTTTGAATTCTATGAAAGTCATCGGCAAAACCTGTTCGAGCTCTATGGGTCGGGTAGTGGTTAGAACCTGTAGCGGTGTTAAGTAATAAAATATGGTTAAAAGCCATAAAAATAATTTGACGCCGGTCTCAGGCCTTGGTAAAGGGTGGGTATAAAATATAACCATGGGTTATATTAATGGTCTTTTGATGAGGCTGCCAGATAAAATCTGAGAATGGAGGAAACCATGGCAAAAGACAAGAAAAAAAAGCTGGATAAGAAAAAAGCGAAAAAGAAAGAGCTGAAGAAAGGTAAAAAGAAGGATCTGAAAAAAAGCAAGAAGAAAGACCTGAAGAAAGGCAAAAAGAAAGCTGTAAAAAAAGGGAAAAAAGCGAAGAAGAAATAATCGCTCCTTCGTAGGAGCTATATGGGGCTGCCGCTAAATGCGGGAGCCCCTGTTTATTTCCGATCTATAGTGGGACTGCAGCGCAGTGCGTTCAGTCCTCAGCAATCTTCCCCGTAGCGCAATAGCAGGTATACCGCTCCTTTTTTGCTGACCAGCGGTAATAATGGATAGTGCCGAGTTCCGCATTCTCGATCAGGTTCAACACGCTGAGGATTTTTTTCTTTTTCGAGAGGTTGGTGTTGGGGATTTTGTTGTAGAAGAGGGCCCAGGCAACCACCGCATCCTTCCAGTATACCTCTTCAGAGGCCGTAACAAACAGGTGCTTTGGCGGCTGAAACCCCTTGTTCAGCTTTTTTCGTTTCTGAAATTTTTCCGTTAAGCGCTGTTCCTTTGCCTCACAGGCCGAAATAATCAGCAGCTTTTCTCCTTTATAAATCGATTTTTTGGTGCAGATAGGCTCAAGTGCGTCCAGGAGTTCGTTCCAGCTGGTCAAGTCTTGCCCAAACCACAGACCGTCCTCTTCACCATGGCTGGAAATATGGATACAGATGGGCAGGTCCGGATTATCCGACCCGTCGTGTTCCCGATCGATGCTCGAGATATACCGGCAGACGGTCGCAAGGTCTTTTTTTGATTTTGGCTGAAAGCTGATGACTTCATGGCCAACGAGCCTGCAGATCTGTTCTAGACTCTTCCCTTCGTTTCTTCCCTGGAGCAGGTCTATGGGATTGGGACATTCAATAATAAAAACGCGCATCATATCTGTTGGGATGGGGTGGAGAATAGGGGCAATCCGCCCCTTGGTTATGTTTATCTTTCAATCAGTGACATGCAAAAAACGGAAAGGCCCAGGGCGGCTTGATGAGGTCTCTTTATTCACTCCACTTGGGGTGCATGTCACAGCCGTAGGCCATTGGCAGAAGAAGGGAGACCTCTCGCTGTCGTTGAGTGAGCACTTTCCCTTTAGTGGAGGTATTCCATTGTCTGCAATGCCAGAGGAGCTGTCACCAGTTACCAATGGGTAAAGAGGTCCGCCAGCAGGGACCACTCTTCGTCGCGAATGCTCATGTGGAAATGAAACAGGATCGCAAAGAATATTCTCTGCTCCTGCCTGAGGGCGCAGGACGGGTATTGCTGTACTGTCGGTATCAAGGCCTTTGCCAGGCTTTTTTTTCCTAGAGATGGCGTGACGTGGTCCATCAGAGTCCCGGATCGGTAACTCGCAGTTGTGCGAGTCCGGTTTCGTACTGTTCGGTTCCCTCGTGCCTGATGGATACCTGCTTGGAGAACCTGTATACTTTCACCAATAGGATACCCGATTTTTCGGGGAAAGGGGAGATGCAACCGTATTGTAATCAATTCTAAACAGTGTGCTAAAGAACCTCGGTCAAGCTACGCTAGCGGATATATCACTGGGAGAGAGGGCCAAAGCGCGGGCGGCATATCGGGAAGAATTCGATAGCCTCCTGGTTGACGGCAGCTTTGTCGCCGCATACTGTGCAAATGGGTGCTACGCCTTTCAGGCATAAATCTGAACGCATGCCGGAGTTATTGCCCATGTCTACTAAAGATTTTTCCTTTCCTGGCAGGCAGCCACAAGGTCTTGCCGGGCAACAGGGGTGGCAGAGCGATGAGGTCGATACGCTCATTGCTCAACTGCACCAGATTCGCAGCGCCATGCTGCAGCTTGAGGCGGACTTTGCCGACCACCTGCACCATATCCCCTCTGTCAGAAAAGCAAGCGCCAGAAACTTACTCCACTATATCGCTCTGCGTTGCCGCGACATCCGAACACTGCAACTCGAGCTTGTAGGTCGCGGACTCTCTTCTTTGGGACGCTGCGAATCGCACGTTATTTCCAGTGTGGAGAGTGTACTCTCCGTGCTTCAGCAGGTGGCGGGAAAGGAGGTAGACCTGCTCACCCGGGCCCAGAAGCCTGTTTCGCTCAGCAGCGGCAGAAGACTGATGGAGCAGAATACCAGACAGTTGCTGGGTGGCCAGACCGGATATTCCGGACCAGTGATCATGGTAACCATGCCTTCGGCAGCGGCAGAGGACTACACCCTTGTTCGTGACCTTGTCGCGGCCGGGATGGGCGCTATGCGAATAAATTGTGCCCATGATGACGAGGCCGCCTGGGGCAGCATGATCGATCATCTCCACCGGGCAACAGCGGATCTGGGTCGAGAATGCAGGGTGGCCATGGACCTGGGAGGGCCCAAAATTCGTACCGGGCAGATGAAGCCGGGGCCAAGGGTCGTACGGTGGCATCCCCATCGAGATGCATATGGTCGCGTCACCGAGCCAGCTCGTATCTGGATTAGTTTTGCAGGACAGCCCGATAGTACCGGAATGCCCAACCAGGGGCCGGCCGACGCTGTGCTGCAGGCAGCAGGTGAAACATGGCATCAGGTAGGTCCCGGAGATGTGCTGTACTTTGCCGATGCTGGAGGACGTCAGCGAAAAATTACCATAACCCGGCGAACCGAATTCGGGCTGTGGGCCGAATCACGGCAGACAACCTATGTGACCCCTGATACCGTGCTCTCTCCAGTTGACGGCCATGAGAGAGCCTGTTCATCTGATGCCTCGCACAGATTCGGGGAGATAGCATCAAAAGAGCCCTTTCTCGTCCTGCGTAAAGGTGACCGACTTATTCTCACCGGCCCGGAAACCCCGGGGTGCCCGGCCAGTTATGATGCCCACGGCAAATTGCTGCATCATGCTACTATAGGATGCACCCTCCCCGAGATTTTCCCGGATGTACGCCAAGGACAACGCATTCTTTTTAATGATGGCAAGATCGGAGGCACAGTGGTGAGTGCAGGAAGGCATCGCCTGGTGGTTGAGATTGCCCATGCCAAGCAACAGGGGACCAAACTGCGTGCGGATAAAGGCATTAACCTGCCGGATACGGACCTGCAGCTGCCCGCACTTACTGCCAAGGATCGACAGGATCTCGCCTTCATCACCAGGCATGCCGATATGGTCAATTATTCATTTGTGCGGCGGCCGATGGATCTGGAAAACCTTTACGATGCGCTTGAGCGTGTACAGGGGCAGGGCTTGGGGGTGGTCCTTAAAATTGAAAATCGTCAGGCGTTTGAACAGTTGCCCATGCTGCTCCTTACGGCAATGCAGCGTGATGCACCGTCCGGGGTGATGATCGCCCGGGGCGATCTGGCGGTTGAATGCGGATGGGAAAGGATGGCTGAACTACAGGAAGAGATCCTGTGGATGTGTGAAGCTGCCCACATGCCGGTTATCTGGGCAACCCAGGTACTGGAGGGATTGGCCAAGAAAGGCCTGCCCAGCAGAGCGGAAATAACCGATGCCGCCATGGGGGCGCGTGCGGAATGCGTTATGCTCAATAAAGGCCCTAATATCGTTGATACCGTCTGCAGCCTGCGTGATATCCTAAGCAGAATGCAGGAGCACCAGGTCAAGAAACGACCGATGTTTCGCCGCCTGGAGGTGGTGGACAACCTGCTTGGCCTGCTCCGAGACACGGAACGTTAAATATTTCTGTGGAGCAGATAACTTCTGGAAAGGGAAGGCTATTGCTTTCTGGCCGTCCTTCTTCCCCACCTCCCACTGTGTCACCAGGTGAATTTACTGTGCCATCGGTTCATGCGTAACTCTACGCACGCTGTCATTGCTTCTGGTCAATACCATACATTGACCGGAAAAACAGGCCTGATCCATGGCGCTCCGGGGATGAGGGTCGGGGTCGGTCGGTCAGGGTCAGGTAACGGGTGACTCGCGGGTGGTTGTCTTTTCTGTAAAGCGGTGTGTGATTTCTGTGTGGCTTGATGGGAGAGGGAGGCGTTATCCGCCTCCATTACGCCCATTTTTTCTTGTCGGTTCATCATCTTCGATTGCTCCCGTTCGGCAGGTGAGTGGAGAGAGTGACTGGATTGTGTATTTCTTTCTACCAGCGCCTTGTTTGAAAAATATTAGATTTTGTTGATAATATCTTTTTCCTGTGCAGGTAAGCTCTGGCAAGCGGGTTGCGTGAGCAGCTGGTGAGCCTTATTGTAGGAGGGGGAAAAGGGCTGGACTGCCCGTAGATTTTGTCTGTTTTCGGAGGAAAGAGAGTGAAGGCCAATCCTGATGCGACCAGTGATACCCGACAATATCTGCAGTATCTCGAAAATCATCCGGACGTACTCCGCAACCAGCCCCGAGTGGCGATGAGCCGAATAGTCTGGCGAAAGAAAATCCTGACCGGACGGAGCACAGCGGACCAGGTCAACCGCGAAATGGCAACCATTGTGCAGCAGTGGGAACGCTACCACCTGGAGAATGCTGCACGTCTGGGGCTGGAAATTGATATCGAAGCCTTCAAGTGGAGAAAGGGGACGCCGTTTACCCGATTGCGGAAGTTCTGAGCCATCAACGGAACCCATGCAGGCCGTTGCCTCTACAGCGGCAGTGGCTAATCCAGGTTAATTGACAACTGCACGGCCGTGCTCTTGAACCTGGTGTCTACAAACTCGATAGGCATGCCGCTACGTTCATCCACATTCAGGCTTTTTACCTGAATAACCGGGACATGGGGAGCAATCTCGAGGAGTTCGCAGTCCTTTTCGCTGGGGAGATGTGCCGAGACCAGACTCTGCGTCCTTTTGAGCCGGGTACCGTAGCGGTCAAAAATAAACTGGTGCAGGGAGCCGCCATTGTATTGCCTGATGGCATCATAGACTTTTTCGAACACCAGGAAGGTGCTGCCAATGGAAAATGGGGCACCATCCATGTACCCCAGGATTTCCAGCAGGATAACCGGATCTCCCTCAGTGATCTGCAGCTTTTCCGCCACCTCGGCGGGAGCCGGAATGCCGATTTTTTTTAACACCTTGTTGTGCGCCTTTCTGCCGCATTTTTCCAGCGTCTCCGTGTAACGGGTATACCTGTGAATTGGGTACTGTACCGGGCGGTGGAGAACAATGGTGCCCTTGCCCTTGATTTTTTGCACCATACCCACGGATACCAGTACTTCAAGTGCCAGCCGCAAGGTGTGCTTGCTCACGTTGAGCTGCGCTATGAGTTCGTTCTCCGAAGGGAGGCGTTCCCCAGGCTTGAGAGCACCCAGGAATTCGTTCTGGATTCGTGTGCTGAGCTTGATGGAAGAGAGGGTCTCTTCCCGCTGTTTTTCTCTGATTGGTTCGCTCACTTGCTTGTCCGCTGTTGCTTTGGTGTTCACCTGCCATGAGACTACTCCTCTACCACGACCCTGTTAGGATAGGGTTAGGGTTGTTTTTGCGTTTCAGCAGGGCGTCCGGTTTCCAGCATTGCTTATTTTCCTTTCTGGCCAATAGATCTTTCCGCGGGGGCTACGTTACACCTCACTCGCGGTAGGGTAGTCCAGCTACGTGACTAGTGCTTTGCCCTGCGAAAGAATTGTATCGATGAGGTAATCCGCGCAAAGCAGGGGAAAAGGGGAGTGCTCGGGTAAACCTATCCGCTTGCTTTGCTCGCAGGTTGGGGGGAGCTGGCTGATTGTCTTCCATCTGCTCATCAGTATCGTTATCTCTTTTTCGTGTCCAACGCCTCTGCCGCTTTCCTGAACTGGTGACGCCCCACCCCCCGGGCGCGTCATTGGGAAACTCCCGTCCCTTCAAGGCTCCCGTGCCCTTTTGTTCTCCATGGGCTGCATTCGCCCAAATTAATATTCACAATGACGCATTTCTAATAACAACCTAACGGTAAGGGAAAATAGGTGGCGTATGTTGCGTCCTACATTGAGCAGGGATTGGCTCAGGTAGCTGAATACATAAAGAACAAATACTGAGCTGCATTGTTCACAGACCGAGAGGGAGCATATATGCTGATAGAGCAACTCACAAAAAAATTCGGACCGGTCACCGCCGTTGACAGCATTGACCTGGATGCCTCTACCCCCCAGATGATAGGGGTTATAGGGCCGTCAGGTGCTGGCAAGTCAACGTTTCTCCGAATGATTAATCGTCTCACTCCGGCCACCAGCGGTCAAGTCATCGTCAGCGGGAAAGACATCCTCGAACTCAAAGGCGCTGAAAAGCGAGCATGGCAGCGCGACTGCGCCATGATATTTCAGCAATTCAATCTTGTTCCTCGGTTGGATGTGGTGACCAACGTGATGCTTGGAGGATTGAACCGGCACAGTATCCTGAAAAGTCTGTTCAATATATTTGGCCAGGAAGAAATTGATCGTGCTTTCTCCGCTCTTGAACGGCTGGGTATTGCCGAGCAGGCGCTCAAGCGCGCCGATAACCTTTCCGGTGGGCAGCAACAGCGTGTTGCTATCGCGCGCGCGCTTGCTCAGGAACCGAAAATGATTCTGGCCGATGAGCCCATTGCCTCACTAGATCCCTTGAGTGCCCAGGTGGTGATGCAATCGCTTCGTGAAATCAATGAGCGCGATGGGCTGCCGGTCATCTGCAATCTTCATACCCTGGATACCGCCCGTACCTATTGTGACCGCGTGGTCGGTATGCGACGGGGCAAAGTGGTATTCGACGGACTGCCCTCCGAACTCACCAGTCAGACTGTACGCGATATCTACGGTGCTGAACAACAGATTGATGAATCGATTACTTCAACCAGCATTAATGAACCAATACCACACCCTTCAGGTTTGGCTGAAGACTTGAGTTTTGCTGCAGCTTGATCAGTCTTGACAAGCCATGCAGCTTCACATACCACTGCATATTACTACTGAGGAGAGATCCACAATGAAATTCAAATCAATTGCTACCCTTGCCGTTGCAGGCGCTCTGCTTGCAGGAAATAGTTTTGCTGCCGACAGCATCACTGAGTTCCGTATTGGAGTGCTGGGCGGTGAAAATGCCTCTGATCGACTGCGCAGCAACGAGTGCCTGCGGGCAAAGACTGAAGAACTGCTCGGGGTAAAAACCAAGCTGTTTGCCCCTGCTGACTATAACGGCGTAATTGAGGGGTTGCTCGGAGGAAATCTGGATATGGCCTGGCTGGGTGCTTCCGGTTATGCCAAAGTATACCTGACCAATCCTGATGTTGTGGAGCCTGTGTTGACCAAGATCAATGAAGATGGATCTTTTGGGTATTATTCCATCGGCTTTACCCGGAAGGATAGCGGTATCAGCAACCTTGACGACATGAAAGGCAAGGTCTTCGGTTTTGGTGATCCGAATTCAACCTCCGGGTATCTTATTCCTTCCATCGAAATTCCTGCCCAGGGCTATGCTATGAAGCCGGCCGCCTATTTTAAGGATGTCGTCTTTACCGGTGGCCATGAGCAGACGATCATCGCCGTTGCCAACGGCGATATCGATGCCGGCGTCAGCTGGGCTGACGGTCTGGGGGAATGGGAAGATGGCTACAACAGCGGAGCGTTTCGCAAAGCTGCCGATGCCGGCCTTGTTGATATGACCCAGCTCAAAGAGATCTGGCGCTCGGAGGTGATTCCTGAAGGTCCGATTGTACTCCGCAAGGACCTGCCTGAAGAGGTGAAATTGAAGATGGTCGCCATGCTGGCGAGCCTGCCTTCAACGGATGCTGAATGCGCTTACGGGTTCATGGCCGGAAAAATCAAGGCCATCGCACCCATCGCCCACGAAGATTACCAAGTTATCATTGAAGCACGCAAGCGCAAGAACAAGAAGTAATCATCCCATGACCGGTCGGGCCGTAGCAGCGCACGGCCCGACACCTTTTCTCTAGGATTTCCCCCTGCTTTTCATGAACGATAGACTGCGTAAAGACGCCATAGCTCTGGAAAAACGCCGCGGACTCTATTCCACGGTGGTGGTTCTCCTGTGCGGAACCCTGATTGTCTCCGGCTTTATTCAGGCCAACGCCATGAATTCGGGACATTTTACCGAAGGCCTGCGTAAATTCTTTGATTACCCCAAAGAGATCATCGTGGAGGCCTGGCAATCGGGTGCGGATTTTCCGCTCCTTCTGTACCGCTTTCTGCCGGCATTGATTGAGACCATCAATATAGCGGCGGTAGCGACACTGTTGGGTGGCCTTTTCGCCCTTCTCTTTGCCTTTCTTGGTGCGAATAATCTCAAGGTATGGCCACCGTTTGTCCCTCTTGCCCGGCGGGTAACCGATATTATGCGTGCCTTTCCTGAACTGATTCTGGCCCTGTTTCTTATCTTTGTTCTCGGTACCAGTCCTGTTCCGGCAATGATAGCTGTTGCCTTTCACACCGCAGGGGCACTTGGCAAACAGTTTTCCGAAGTAAATGAGAACATTGACTTACAGGCTATTGAAGGACTTGAGTCCTGCGGTGCCAACTGGTTGCAGCGAATGAAGTTTGGTGTGCTTCCCCAGGTGCTCCCCAATTACCTGAGTTATTTTATGCTCCGCTTTGAGATCAATGTGCGTGCTTCAGCGATTCTCGGTTTTGTCGGTGCCGGCGGTATCGGGACCGAACTGCGGCGCACTATCGGCTGGGGGCAGGGAGCTGGTGATGAAACGGCTGCCCTGTTTCTCCTCCTGATCCTGACCATTTTCCTTATCGACCAGATATCGTCATACTTTCGCAACCGGCTCATCACCGGGGAAATCGGGGAGGCGGGACATTGAACACCGCAACAGCAGCGCTCCCATCCGGCATGAGCGGCCGGGTGCAGGTCCTTGCCAAAATACGCAGACGGACGGTGCATACGTTTCTCCTGCTTATCGGTCTGCTAGTTTACCTGAGCTACACCTGGCTCGCTTTTGACATGACCGGGCTCATCCGAAGTGCGAAACCAGAGCGGGCAGTTCTGCTGGCCAGCGATGCCATTGCCCATAAAGTGCATGTCACGCAATCCATGCGCACTGGAGTGTTGGAGGTGGCTATAGAAGGCGAGCGTACCGCCACCTACACGACCCCGCCTAGCTGGGTGGTGGTTCAGGACCAGCACACTGCGGTGGACCTGGGCGACGGCTTTCGGGTTAAGATTAAGGACAAATCGCTACAAATGATTGTCCCGGAATATGGAACGATTCATGTTGCCTTAAACAACAAGCGGATTGAAACCGTTTTGCCTGAAGGCAAGGAGGCACCTGCGTGGCTGCGCGCCACCAGTGGAAAATTCGATGCTCGGCCAGACCTCTACAAGAGGGTGCAGATGTCCAGGGCAAAAATAGAGGTCCACCGACATTTTACCGGTTGGGAGAATTTTTTCTTTCCATTTAACTCACAACTCTCTGCACTCAGTGGCATGGAAATTCTTTCCCTTGTCCTGAGTGGAGAAAGGATTGATCCGCAACGGGCAAACTGGCGGGTTGTTTTCGATACGTTCTGGAACAATCCTGACTGGCAGCATGGAAATGTTTTTATCGCCTTGCTCGAGACCCTGCTTATGGCCATTCTGGGAACCTTTGTCGCATCGTTTGTGGCTCTGCCTGCGGCGTTTTTGGCGGCAAAGAACTTTTCCCCGTCAAAGGTGCTGCTCTTTGTTGTTCGACGAGTTTTCGACCTGTTGCGTGGCATCGACATGCTGATATGGTCGCTGATTTTTATCCGGGCTTTCGGTCTCGGTCCATTGACCGGGACACTGGCCATTGCCTTTACCGAAATAGGTGAACTTGGAAAGCTTTTTTCCGAGTCATTGGAAAATATAGATAAAAAAGAGGTGGACGGGGTACGCTCGACCGGGGCGTCAAAACCGCAGGTGTATCGTTTCGGGGTCATACCGCAGATACTTCCGCTCTTTATTTCGCAGAGTCTGTATTACCTGGAATCGAATATTCGTTCCGCCACAGTTATCGGTGCGCTTGGAGCCGGCGGGATTGGCCTGATGCTGGTTGAAACCATCAGGACTTCCCGTGACTGGGAAAATACCCTGTACCTGATTCTCCTTACCCTCCTCCTTGTTATTGCCATGGATAAATTTTCCAGCTGGCTGCGCAGAAGGCTGATCCAGGGAAACGGAAACAGGTGAGAGGTGTCTAGAGGGATGACGGCGGGAAAGGGGGTGCTCCGGCGCTCTCCTGGGGTACGAGAATGTCCACCATAACTGCCCGGTGATCTGAAGGCATCAGGCCCTCCCTGTTTCGTTGGTTGAGCACTACCCTGCCGTTCGAGCAGCGTACGGCAGCATTTCCTTCTCCCTGCAGGTGAAGGATATAATCGATTCTGCATGGAGGTTTTTCCTCTGTCCCGAAAGTGCAGCCGGGTAACCTCCCTCCGCCCTCCAGGTAGCAGTCATGAACAGAGAGCGCTGTGTTTGCCTGCAACCCGGCAAGTACTGTGCTGTCAAGCTCCTGATTCATGTCTCCACAACAGAGGGAGAGGGTCCGGCTCGGCATTCCCCATTGTGCTGTAAGGAGGCGGGAACGATGCAGCGCACTGGTGAGTTGTCGCTCACGGAGCCTGTCTTTGCCGGGGATATGGGTGAGGTGCACTGTGGTTATGGTGAGCGGAAGACCGTTCCAGTCGATGAGTGCTGTCAGCACGGTACGGTCCGGGTCGTCATCACAACATGGAAGCGGGCTCAGGTGGAAGGCAAACGGTTTGATTTTTGACAGGATGGCAAGCCCGCTATAACAGGGTAACCGGGATCCCTCAACGGATCGGGTCTTGAAGCGTCCAGGCCCGAATGTGACCTCAAGCCCCAGCTCCCGGCCGAGAGAGCCGGCTGTATCCATTGTTCCATCCTCAGTTTGCAGGGCTTCCTGCAGGCAGACAATATCCGGTTGGCAGTGCTGCAGCCCCAGGGCCATCAGCTCGACTCTTTGGGTATACTGTCCCTCTCCTTTCCAGCTATTGAGGGTGACCAAGCGGATATGCTTGTGTTGCAAGATGGCTGTTGTTGCTGGTGGAGTTGACATACCTGATACACCGTGCAGGGAAAGGGGCTTTTACGGCGGCAAAGGTTGAGGCCCATGCTAAGGGGTAAATGGAAAAAAGTGTTCCAGTTGCATCGGGCGCCCATCCTTTTCAATAAACAGGGAAATGCCATCCACCGGAATATTTTTCAGCAGGTGCGGCAGGAAATGTCGGTGGGCTTCCTCTTCAATCTGCTCGCGTTCCGTTTGCCTGTCTAGAGGAGAGGAGAGGGTGAGATGGAAGCGAAACTCCTCCATGACATACGGATAGCCCCACTGCCTGAGCAGGGCGTCCTGTCGGGGAGTGAGCCCCTTGTTGCATCTTCTTGCCAGTTCAGTTGCGCTCATCTGCGCCCTGAGCAGGTCGAATTGCTGTACCGTCTCCTGAGCGAGTTGATCCAGCTGGCTTGACCGCACGACGGGACGAAGACAGAGAAACCTTCCCATCCAGGCAATTTCCATACGCTGAAGTGTAAAGGATTTTTGTCGGCTGCAGAAATGATGCAGCATGTCAAACAGCTGGGTCGTGGATGCAGTTGTATCTAATCTGAAGGGCGCTTTCAGGGTTCCATGAAATCCGTAATGAAAGGGGGCTGCGGTTAATTGTTTCCACCGCTCCTCAGTAAGCTTGGTCGGGGTCAGTCGTGAACACTCCAGGGCGTTGTGGTCGCGACCGAGCCACGCCGCAGCAGCTTTGGCAAGAGCGGTTTCCGGTTGAGGGGCATAATACAGGGCGAATCTGCGCATGGGAGAGGTATTGAACCGTGTTCTTGAATTGATGGAAAAGGGTGACAATGCGTCAGGTTTACAGCGACCCGAGCAAAGCGATAAAATCCCGTTGTGACTGGTCAATGCCTGTCGAATTGTCAAAGGTGATCAGCTTTCGCGCATGGACAGGACGCGTTGCCCGCTGGAGGCGTTTTTCCACGTCCTCCTTCTGCTCTCTACCTCTTCCCAGCAAGCGTTTCTTGAGGAGTTCCCTGGGAGCGGTAATCTGCAGAACCGTTACATGATCATGAAATTTTTCAAAATCAGCAATAGCTCCCCTGGAGATGGAACAGAGAAGCTTTTGGTGACCGCCATTGCCGGCAAGGGCATGGCGTGGAACGCCATACGCATTGCCATGCGCTCGCCAGCAGGAGACAAAAAAACCGTTGCCTTTGAGTACATCAAAGCAGGTGCTGTCGACATAGTAGTTATCTTCATTCGCATCAGGCGGCCTGGTAATATACCTGCGAACGAAATGCAGTTCACAGGAGCCGTGAAATTGCTGCCGAGCGGCCCTGAGCAGGGTGTCCTTTCCAGAACCACTGGGACCGACCAGCAGTATCAATTGCATGTTTTTCTTCCATACAGGTGTAAAAATTTCCGGATATCGTAGAAATCATCCATGCGGGATTTCAGGGTAGCATAGTCCCAGTCCCACCAGGATATTTCCTCGAGTGCCTGCCAGATCTGCCGCGGAAATCGTTTGCTCACCGGCTTTGCCGGGACCCCGGCTGTCACCGTATAGGGCGTCACATCTTTGGTCACCACCGCACCTGCCGCCACCACCGCACCGTTGCCAATGGTAAGGCCGGGGAGAATAATTGCCCTGTGGCCAATCCAGCAGTCGTGTCCGATACGTACCCTTTGCCGTCTTCGCCAATCAAAAAATGCGCTGTTGTCCTGTGCACGAAATCCATAGAGCCTGCACCGGTAGAGAAAATGGTGCTGGCTCACCCATTCCATGGGGTGGTTTCCGGGATTGATCCTCACATCCGATGCAATATTGGTGAATTTTCCGATATCGGTGTAGATGATATCGCTTCGTTCCATGACATAGGAATAGTCGCCCAGACTGCTCTCAATAAGCTGAGCCCCTGCGGCGATCTCGGTGTATTCGCCAAGGTCGGACTCACTCACTGTTGCATCCGGGGCAATATCCGGCTTTTCTGAGAGTCGCTTCATACGGTGGGACTCCTTTACGCGGCTTTTGACATACAGAAGCAACTGTTGCCATTGTAGACCGGTATGCCCGATTTGATGGTCATGACGACCTTGGCCACATCCTCATCCTCAATGACCACCAGGTCAGCCAGTTTTCCTGGGGCGATCTCGCCCCGGTCATCGAGTCGTGCAACCTGGGCAGGGATGGAAGTGATACAGGCCAGGGCATCAGCGAGATCCCAGCCCATATCCCGGGTCATGACATAGGCGGCCTGGAGCATAGAGGTCGGGTGATAGTCTGAACAGAGGAAGTCGCACAGGCCTTGCTCCAGCAGCTCTCTGGCTGAGATGTTGCCGCTTTGGCTTCTGCCCCGCACCACGTTAGGCGCTCCCATCCCGGTTGCCATCCCCTTGGAACGGGCATAGGCTGACGTTTCACTGTTGAGCGGGAACTCCGCAATGGTGATGCCCATCTCACCCAGCAAATCTACTTTTTCGCAGCTGTCGTCATCGTGGGAGGCAAGGAGGATGGCGCGCTCTTTGGCATAGTGGATGAGCTCTTCAAGGTACTGCTGGCTGCGACTTTTTTTCTCCTGTTGCTGGGTAATGATTTCTTGTGTCCTTTCCTCTGAGAGCTTGAACACCGGAACATGGTATTTTTTCCACAGCTCCAGGGAACGGAATTGCCCCTGACCCGGGCTGTGATCCATAAAGGAGAGGATCTGCACCATGCCGCAATCAATCAATTTCTTGAGTGTGGCAAGGGAGCCGAAAGAGGTGATTTCATAGCGGGCATGAACCAGGTTGTCGATATGGAGCAGCCGCCTGTTGCAGTCGCAGACCTGTTTGATGATTTCGGCCGCGACTTCGGTGCCGCGTCGTCCAACCAATGATTCGTCGTTGAACGCGATGGCGTGGAACATGGTGGTGATCCCTGCCATGGTCAGTTTTTTATCAAGTTCCACCAGGGCGCTGTGTACAGGGAACGCTGCACCCGGTCGCGGTTCAATCTCCTGCTCCACGCTGTCGGAGTGCAGGTCGATAAAGCCGGGAGCAATGACCCTGTTGCCGAAATCGTAAGCCTCCGGACTCGCTCCGTAGGGAAGGATCTGTTCTATATAGTCATGCTCCAGGACCAAATCTGCCGCCTGGATGGTTCCACCGGTATAAACCCGCCGGGATCGAAATACCCGATTCATGCGTCCGTCCTCCTTACATTGATCGCTTGGTCTGCGATACGATCTATTTTCCGCTGATCGTGAAATATGGCGATCAGCGCGATCCCTTCCGCTTTCAGGTCTTCAAGCAGCTCCAGGACAATATCACTGCTACGTTCATCAAGGGAAGCTGTTGGTTCATCCAGCAGGATTAAATCTTTTGGGGCTATAATTCCCCGGGCGATATTTACCCGCTGCTGCTCTCCTCCGGAGAAGGTGAGAGGAGAAAGCTCAAACAGCTCCTCCCGTATGCCAAGACGCTGGAGCATACGCCTCGCCTGTTCCCGCGCCTCCTCTTCCTCCATCCCGATTTCAATAAGCGGATGGGCAACCCCGTCAAGAGCGGAGATTCTCGGCAAAATTTTTAAAAACTGGGTGACAAAGCCGATCTCCCGACGACGCAGGTCAATGATCATACTCTCCGAGCAGGAGGCCATATCGACCACACTGTCATCGCTGCGGCGAAAGAGAATTTCGCCGTGGTCGGTGAGGTAGGTTCGGAATATGGTTTTCAGTATCGATGATTTGCCCACCCCTGATGGTCCGGAGAGGGCGAGGAGTTGTCCGTTGTCGAGGGTAAAGTGTATGTCCCGAAATCCTTCAACGTGGATTCCCCCTCGGCTGTGCAGTGTGAACTGCTTGGCGAGATCTCGAACCTCGAGTCTGTGTCCGTTGATGGTCGTAGGCATGATGGATCGTTACAGTTTGCTGGAAACGAGTAATTGGGTGTATGGGTGCTGCGGATCTTCAAGAATCTGGTCAGTGAGACCATATTCCACCAGGCAGCCGTTTTTCATCACCACGGTTACGTCTGTGAGGTGGTTGATCACCCCAAGGT
Organism: Desulfogranum aggregans; assembly: GCF_055398265.1. Taxonomy (NCBI): domain Bacteria; kingdom Pseudomonadati; phylum Thermodesulfobacteriota; class Desulfobulbia; order Desulfobulbales; family Desulfobulbaceae; genus Desulfogranum; species Desulfogranum aggregans. Next base: position 3,943,629 of record NZ_AP042447.1, read on the forward strand.
CATGGGAGACCACAATCATGGAGAAACCCATTTCATATTGAAGGGCTTTGATCAGATCAAGAATTCTCGCCTGCACCGAAACGTCGAGACCGGTGGTCGGTTCATCAAGCAGCAGCAGGCGGGGAGAGCTGGAGAGGGCCTTGGCGATCTGGATTCTCTGTTGCTGTCCTCCGGAAAAGGCCTCAGGATAATCATCTATCCTGCTGGAGGGCATTTCAATCTTGCCAAAGAAGTGCAGCGCACGGTCACGGATAACCTGATACCGTTTTTCGTCAGACCCAAGGATTTTTTCCGCGATATTGCCCCCTGCGCTGAAGTTGAAATTCAGGCCCAGGTGGGGGTTCTGGTAGATCATGGACATCTCATGGTTCCTGACCCATGCGGCCTTGCCGGGCGGAAGGTCAAGGATATTCATCCGATTGTGCTTCCGGTCGGTGATGCCGTTGAAAAAAATTTCTCCAGAGGTCGCTCCCTGATCCTGGTAGATCATCTGGAGGAGCGTTGACTTGCCGCTTCCCGACTCACCGACCACGCCAACGATTTCATTTTCTTCTACCGAGAGGTTCACTCGATTGACAGCGACAACCGCGCCACATCTTGGGCATATTCCGCTGTCAGCACTGCTGACGGTAAGATCCAGGCAGCTGCCGCAGCTCACCCCGAATATCTTACTTACATCATTGAGTTCAAGCAGCATGTTGTTCCTCTCTTTTTTTATTGGTGTCGCAGTGGTAGGTGTCGCTGCAGAAGTAGTGTACGCCGTCTTCCTGGTGCACTTCGTCCATATAGATGTTGGTGGCACCGCACCGCTCACAATATTTGCCACTGAAATCTTCAATGTTGAATTCCCGGTCGGTGAATTTCAGTGGTTCGACGTGCGTGTAGGGGGGGATCGCGTATATCCGTTTTTCCCGTCCTGCACCGAAAAGCTGCAGTGCCGGATTGTTGCTCAGTTTGGGGATGTCGTATTTGGGTATGGGGGATGGGTCCATAACAAAATGGCCGTTAACCCGTACCGGGTATCTGCTGGAGATTCGACTGTCACCAAACTGGGAGGTGTCCTCATAGAGCAGCACCCACAACTTGGAGTAATCAACACTGGCATGCATCTCTTTCTGTTTTGCCGTATCCGGCTCAACCGTGGTCAGCACTTCCGGAACTGGTACCTGGTAAACCAATGTCTGCTGTGCGTTCAGCGGATATTCCGGAACACGATGCCTGGTTTGGATGACCGTTGCCTCCTCGGTGGCCAGGGTCTCCTTGACCCCGGTGACGGAGACGATAAAATCACGAATATTGACGGCGTTGACCGATCCGTCACATCCCTGATCAATCACCTTCAAGATGTCCTCTTCAGTGATCAGGGACAAGGTCAGCTGGAGCCCACCGGTACCCCAGCCCCGGGCAATGGGCATCTCTCTTGAGGCAAAAGGTACAATATAGCCTGGCAGGGCAACCGCTTTGAGGGTTGCTCTCCTGATCTCTTTCTTGGCATCTTCATCAAAGAAGCCAAAGGTTACGGTATTTGTGGTCATTGTTCGCTGTTGTTCTTTTTGGCTGCTTCAAACACGTGAAGGTCAGCCTGGAAAGTTACATAATGAGGCAGCTTAAAATGGTTGCTGAATCCCATGGATTCCACTGCGTCCACATGATGGATGATGATTTCCGGATTGGCGGCGATATCCATTCCACCGACCGAGTGCCCCTGATGGTGCATGGCCAGGTCGAGAATAGACATGGAAATAGCTTTGGTTTCGTTGAAGCCGAAACAGAAGCCGTAGCCTACAGAGAGTCTGATCCGGCCGTCTTTTTTGTCGCGGTTAAAAGAGCCTGCCGTTTCGCAGGCGGTAAAGCGCATTTCTCCCACTTTCGCCTTTTTCCCGGTGAACGGGTGCCTGAAGCTGAAATCTGTTGTTCCCAATCGCAGGTCACCAATGGTAGGGTGCACATCACCGTAGCCGCGCATGGTGGTATAAGCGAAGGCGAGCAGGGCCCCGGTTTCTCCACGGCTCATCACCTGCATCAACGCGCTTCTCGGGTAGGGCGGCAGGGGAAAGGTTCGGGTTATGTCAAATGGCTCGCTTTCCTTATTTTCAAGAACGATAACCTTGTCCTCATCCCGTAGTGGTTTCAGGGCACTTTCAAGATACACTTCGGCAGCGCCGTTACCTGGCTGGTTGGTCTGTTCCCACGCTTTTTCCTTGCGCGTGGTGAACAGCCTGATAACGTAATCACAGGAGGGGCCGAGAATCTGGCCACCCTGAATATCCTTGAATGCTGCTGATATACGTCGCAGAATGCGCAGTTTTGCGGTATCAAGCGGTTCAATCTGTCCAATGCGTTGACAGGTGGACCTGTGTGCCCGCACATAAAAGGCAGCCTCAAGAAGGTCGCCGCCGCTTTTTCGGATCGCCTCTGCACTCAGTTTTTCCGTGTACAGTGCTCCTTCGCTCATCACCCTGTCGCAGGAAAACACCATCCCTTTTATCAGTGATTCGTCATCGATGCGCTCGGCTGCTCGAAGAGAGCTGCTGAAAAAGTGCTTGGATGCCCGAATAGCCTCGGTACCGCCTTTGATCGCTACATAACTCATGACGTCACCTGAAGGCGGGTTGTCCTGGGAAGACCGACAAGCTGTCCTGTATTGCTGATAAAAAAGACATCCACGCCCATGGGGAACGCGTCGTTTTTCTCGTTCAGCTGTCCAATAAATTCTCGGTCAACCGGAAGGGTTTTTTTGCGGGCAGTCTGTATGCCTGGCCCGGTGAGGAGTACGGGTGTCCCATCCGTTTCCAGCTGTTCGCATCGGAAAATCAGGGTGGCGCCCAACTCAGGGCTTTCTGCAGTACCAACTTTGGCAACACGGAGGAGGGCCGTGTCAGGATGATCAACAAACAGGTAATCTGCCTCGGTTGCTGAATTGATTGTTGCCCCACAGATGGCCTGGAGCATGTGGAAATCCTCATTACCATGGTAGCAGTAGGATACCTCCGAGTAGAGCATGACACTTGCTATTGCCTGTAGTGGTGAATCAAAAAGCGGCTGTATTTCCTGAATGTGGCCCGGACGGGAAAGCGCTTCGAGGCATGAACGGAAGTTCAGCCTGTTTGTTCGTTCTATATCGTTTTGGTTCTTCATCTCTCAGCGTGTGTGGTTGGTACGACGTCCGATGTTAGAGAAGGTCAAAAGCCACTCTCGTTTCCGCAATCTGGGCATTTACCCTCGCTTTTTCTTCTTCGTACGCCTGTTGCCCTTGTTTGGCGATGTGGATGATCTCGTCAGTGCATATGCCTCCAGCAAAGGCGCCATCGATGATTGCCAGGTCGGCTGCCAGTTGCGGATTGTCATCCATGACCATTGCCCAGCCATTGTTGTCGTTGACTTGAGTGATTGCACTGGTGACAAGGACCTCTCCGCCCAGAAAGGTACCGCCGTTTATGGGATCCCTGACCGGAACCAGGAGCGTCTGCGGCGTTGGTTTCTGGATCTGCTCGACCGAGGCTCTCTCCCGTATTGCACGGCAAAGGTTCGAAATATTCTGGGCTGGCGATTTCTGCATGAAAAAATTGAGTTCTTCCCGTTCCATGGTGTGCTTGTGGTGATATTTATCGGCAGCAGACAGGGGAAAAAGAGTTTCCGGCTTCTGCCCAAATGTTTGCTGGGAATATAGAGGGGAAAAATTTCAAACAGAATTTGATTGTATGATTGTTCAGTTATAGGGGATATTAGGAGATGGTTAGGGCGTAAATTACTGTTATATAATTATTCTTCAGGTGTTGGAGTGGTGTCGGGACAAGCAGCAGCTAACGAAACTGCCAGCAAAATGTAATGGGAGTGTAATGGAGTGCGTGATCGGCGAGAGGTGATCGGTGGGTAAGCCGTCCGTGCTCCTGGACGGCATGGTGTGCACCATCGGGTTTAGGCAGGGGGGCAACACGAGATTCAGGTGGTATTGTGTTGATTCTTTATCGATTTCTTTTATGCTGGAAAAACGATGGTCTTCGGTGCTTGCAGCATATACATGGCGCTGGAGGCGGAATGACGGTGACAGGAGGTGAGCATGCAGGAAACCCTGCTGCAGCAGTTTTTTGAGTTCGGAATGGCCGGCCTTATCGGTTTTGCCTTGGGGTTGGAACGGGATATGGCTGGTTCAGCAAATCCCCATGCCGGTACCAGGGATTTTATCCTGATCGCGCTTATTGGAGCAGTATCGGCCTACCTCGCCCAGGTGTTCAATAGTCCGTGGGTCATCATGACTGGTTTTTTGGGAGCCCTGTCGCTTCTGCTGCTGGGCTACTGGTTCGACAGGAGGCATGATTCAGGAATTACCACCGAGATTGCCGCATTACTGACCTATTTCCTCGGTGTGTTGATAGTCTTTGATGCCCGGGAGCTCGCCATAGCCCTGGCCATAGTGACCCTTATCATCCTGTCCCAGAAAAAAGCTATTGCAGCCATTACCTCCAAAATAAAGATTTATGAACTCCAGGCAACCCTGAAGTTTCTGGTCATTACCTTCATTGTATTGCCTGTATTCCCCAATCATCCGCTATCCGATTATTTGCTTACGCCCGTTGGCTCTGTGTGGTCCATAGAGCACGGCACCGGTGGGCTGGCGATTACCGTGGAGAAAGCGGAACGCTACCAGCCGGGGGAACAGATTGCGCTGTATGACCAACAGGGAAGGTTTCTTGGCACGTTCACTGACTGGGCCGCCGCCCAATCCCGGCTGGAAGGCAGCTTGACCCGAGACAGCGCAGCAACCCTTGCCCAGGGGGAGCTTGTTTATCACCGTGTGGGAGATGCCTGGTTGTACACCATGCTCCAGGGGATAAATCCCTATAAAATATGGCTGATTGTTGTCTTGGTCTCCATGATCAGTTTTGTAGGCTATGTGGCAGTAAAAATACTGGGACCGGGAACCGGTACAGGCTTAACCGGATTGATAGGCGGACTTGCCTCTTCAACGGTTACCACCGTTTCCTTTGCCAGAAGGAGTGTGGAGACACCGGCCTTTAACCGTAGTTTTGCGGTCGCCATCGTGTTGGCTTCTTCCATCATGTTTCCCCGATTGCTGCTTGAGATTGCGGTGGTGAATCGGGCCCTGATGAAAAATATGGCCGTGCCGATCATCGCCATGGCTGTCACCGGGGGGATTGTTGCCCTTCTTCTCTCGCGAAAAATGAAGGCCGACAGTGAGCAGGGCAGCGCTACCATGCAGTTGTCCAATCCCTTCTGCCTCAAATCGGCAATAACCTTTGGCGCGGTGTTCACAGGAATACTGATTATTACCCGTATGGCGACCATTTATCTGGGTGATCGCTGGCTGCCGCTTGTGGCGGTGATCAGCGGGTTGGTGGATGTCGATGCCATTGCCTTTTCCCTGAGTGATGCCCAGCGCGCTGGGATTATCACCTTGGATTGGGCAAGCTTTAACCTTGTTCTGGGAGCAATATCCAATACGATGGTGAAACTTTTTTATGTGTTCACTTTGGGAAGCAGGCAACTTTTTCATCAGTTAAGCCTTTCATTCCTTGTTGTCAGTGCTGTGGGGATATTCACGACAATTGTCTATTACGGTCTTATGGGATAAAGCAACGTCTGGCGTGCAGGGGACGCCGGGACGAACACCGGCGGCAAGGGCCTTTTGCGGGAGAAGGCTGCGGCGGGATGCACCTCTTGTGCACGGTTTCGGTGCGGGACAGGATGGCATCAGCCGCATTGCCGGAGGGAGGATCGTATTGTGGATATATATCCACAATGGTTCTGGCCGGCTATGTGAACCGTAGCACAGGAATACCGGTTGGAATGACTCAAATGATTGGAAAATAAAAGCGTTGGCGAATACACTAAATATATGTGTCGGATAAGCGGCGCAGTACTCTTTTCCAGCCCAGGTCCTGGTGGGCAATGTTTCTCTTTAAAAAAATCGCGTATATGAAAAAAACTCTGGTTGCTGTCTTCTGTCTGATTGTCCAGTGTACGTCTGTATCGGCGCTGGAGCGTTTTGAAATCATCACCAGCGAGGAGTTGCGTGACCTGCTCGGTCGACGCGAAAAAGGGAAGATTGATTTTGTGCTTGTAAACGCCCTGGACCAGCTTATAGCTGACCACCACAGCATACCCGGCTCGATAAACATCCCATGGAGTGAATTTGCCTCCAATTCTTCACGGTTGGGACCGAATAAAGACCGACTGGTGATCTCCTACTGCATGGGATATCGCTGAGTACTGTCCTACAAGATCGCGGTCGCGATCAAGGGACTGGGCTATACCAATGTGCTGATCTATAACGGGGGGATTGAAGAGTGGCGAAAAAACGGTCTTCCTCTGGTGAGGGAAAAACCTCTGCCTGAGGCAGAGGTTGCATTTATGGAAACAGAACTTTTGTACCAACGGCTGCAGGAGGTAAATGCAACTTTTTGCCGGGAAAAGGATGGGCAAAGGGCTCTGACTATCTTGGATTTTCGCGTCGATAATTATCTTGAGCCGGCGTCCCCGCCTCCAGCCATAGTCACCGTCTGTCCTGTTGTCATTCTCCAGCTCGATGACTTGCTTCGCCAACAGGTGAGGGCCTCCATTCCCAGAGATCATCCGGTTGTCACCTTGACGGAAACCGGTAATCGAGACGAGTTCGCCATTCGTTATCTGTCCCAGTTCGGTTTTGACAACCTGCATGGCCTGGAATTCGGGATGCGTGGTTGGCTCAAGCACAGATACCCAACCAGGTAGCCCGGGTGGTTTCATGCTTTTTCGCTCTGTGAAAAGATCGTTTTACATCATCATCGCCTGTGTAACCCTGCAGGTGCTGTTGCTGGTGATGGATCAATATTTTTACTTTAGCCACCGACAAATTATAGACCGACAGCAGCAGTTTTCCAGGGTGGAACATCGTCTGCTGGCTGTCTTGGAGCTGGAAAAGGAGGCGCAGCATGACCTGGCCTATAAAGAGGAGGTGTTTGAACGATACCAGCACATTATTGCGGAGAATGGTACGGCTGATCTTGGCCTGGACCAGCACCTCCTTGAGGAGCGCTGTGCCACCCTCACGGATCTCTTGGACCTGCAGGCTAAAAAGAGCGAACTCCATGCCCGATTAAACACCACGTTGCCGGCATTGGCTACCAGTATGAGCTCCATCCACAAGCACCATATATCCTACCTACGCGAAATGGTGAAGAATGACGCTACCAAAACCGGCCAGTTGGCACCTGCGTCCTTTGGCGGTGAATATGCGATGGCTGTTGCTGAGCTGGACATCATCGCTGCTGCTATAGATATTCAACATGCGATGATGGAAGTGGTGGAACTGTTTTCCCGTTTACAGGCAGGAGCCTCTCCTGCATTGGTTCATAACGCTTTTCAACAGTCTATCTCCCGATTCTACATCGCCACCACTCGTTTTGAAGACCTGTCACTCGACGCCCAGGATGGGTTATTGGTTGAGGCATTATTGATTGACGGTGGGTCGTTTGAACGGATATTTGAAAAATTCCTTCTGATTGAGGAGCGGATCAGAAATGCCTTACAGGCTCAGGAAAATAATCGGTTGGCCTTTCTGGACAACCTGGCGTCAAGCAAGGCGGAACATCAGCAGCGGCTTGCAGCGTTCACCAGGAAGGTGGAGGTGAATAAGAGCGTGTCGTTTGCTATCAATCTGGCTGTTTTGATTATTCTTTTTTTAATAACCCGTAAGATGTTCGGAGCATTGAAAAAAGTGGCAGTCGAGACCCGCAAAATTGAGTTGAACCATGGGTATCGAATTCCATTGCAATGCACTGATTTCAAGGAATTTGCTTCCATCTTTCAGGCGCTCAATCTCATGGGCGAAGCCGTGAGCAGAAAGTTCGACCACCTGGCCGATTCACATGCAATGCTGGAAACGGAGGTGGTGCGGCGAACCGCTGAACTTTCCCAGACCAATATACGTTTATCAGCCGAGATAGAGGAGGGAAAGAAAAAAGAAATCGAGCGGCGCGAGCTTGAAGAACGGTTAAAGCGGGCTGAAAAGATGGAAGCCATTGGCACCCTGGCCGGCGGGGTTGCCCACGACTTGAATAATATCCTCTCCGGCGTTGTCAGTTATCCGGAGCTGCTCCTGATGGATTTACCGCCGGATCATAAGTTCAGAAAACCGCTGCAGATTATCATGGAGTCCGGGGAAAAAGCCTCGGCCATTGTTGAGGATTTGCTGGCCATGGCCCGAAGAGGGGTGGCAAAATACACCCAGGTTTCGCTGAATGCATTGGTCGAGGAATTTTGTCAGAGTCATGAAATGAACAGCATCCAGGTCCGTCACCCGGGGGTTGAACTGCACCATTCGCTGCGCGCCAAGATGGATACCATTGCCGGTTCCAAGGTGCATCTGCTGAAGATGTTGATGAACCTTGTCACTAATGCGGCAGAGTCCATAGAGCATACCGGTACTATCTCTGTTTCCTCATCAAATGCCTATATAGATACTGTATTCCGGGGGTATGACCAGGTGCGGCAGGGCGAATATGTACAACTCAGCGTAAAAGATACCGGTATCGGTATTGCCGAGAAAGATGTGGAGCGTATTTTTGAACCATTTTTTACCACTAAACGAATGGGGCGCAGCGGCTCGGGCCTGGGTATGGCGGTGGTGTGGGGAACGGTCAAGGACCACAACGGGTACATTAACGTTACCAGTGAAAGAGGCAAGGGGACTACGTTTGACCTGTATTTTCCCCTTATGCGTGTCACCAGGGAAAAAAGGAGTGTCCCAGAGGGGCCCACTCCCCTGCAGACCGGCAAAGGGGAAATGGTTCTGGTGGTCGATGATATAGCCCAGCAGAGAGACATTGCCACAATTATGCTCAAACGGTTGGGATATTCGGTTGAAGCCGTGAGCAGCGGAGAAGAGGCGTTGAAGTATGTGGAGCGGAACCGCGTAGATATTCTCCTGCTGGATATGATCATGCCGGACGGCATGGACGGTCTGGAGACCTATCGGAAGATATGTACCCTTTCTCCACAGCAGAAAGCGGTTATTGCCAGCGGGTTTTCCGACAATGAAAAGGTTCGGGAAGCACAGCGACTGGGCGCAGGGACCTATGTCAAAAAACCCTACTCTCTGGCTGAACTGTCTCGTGCGCTGCGAGAGGAACTCGACCGATAACGGCAGAGGGAGGAGCGGTTTCCGTCGACTCGTCAACCGCCTATTCAGAGGATAGATGCTTCCTTGTGTGGAGAAGTTCAGGCGTGGCCCTTTTTTCTGCACACCCGTGCAATGGGGTGTTTCAGCGTTTCTCCCAAAATCCTGCATTCTGCACGGTACTGCCTACTGTTGACGTCCATCCTGCAGTTTTTTGGGTTATTTTCTATAGCAACACTTGGCTGTGTGGAGGGGGAAAGGTGACCGTCTTTAACTGTTTTTTGGAGAAGGCGTGCAGGTGGGTATGCGTGGTTACGCGGATCGAGGAGTTGCCTCATTCAAGGGTGAATCGTAACGAATTCCAAACGAAAGTCTAACCATAGCATAGTTGGTTAGAAGGTCGTTTTTGAGGCAAAGATGGTACGCTGTATTTTTCAGTATGCAAGAGGTTGAAATCCAAGGAAACCAGATATGATTCGAGTACTTTTTGTATGTGAACATAATTCTGCCAGGAGCCAGATGGCGGGAGCCTACCTGAGGCATCTTGGCGGCAACGATTTTCAGGTCGAAAGCGCCGGCCTTGAAGCCGGGAACATCAATCCTAATGTCATTGAGGTGCTCGCCGAGGAAGGGATCGATATCTCTGGGCACACCACCAACAGTGTGATGGATTTTTTTCGACAGGGGCGACAGTATGACATGGTCATAACGGTCTGTTCGCCGGAGGTAGACGAAAAATGCCCGTTGTTTCCCGGCAGGACCCTCAGGTTCAACTGGCCGTTTCCAGATCCTTCAGCGCTCAAGGGAGATAAAGAGGAGGTGTTGGCCAAGGTCAGAGAAATCCGAGACCAGATAAAGATCCAGGTTGGTCTATTTCTGGAGGAATACCGCGAAAAAGGGCTCAAGCTCTTTCTCCAGCAGGATCAAGATCTGAAACAGTAAGCGTTCACCAACCCTACAAGAGCATGCCGGCAATGGAATGGCTACTCCTCACCCTGAGCATATCAATGGAATGTCAACAGGTGGGAGGGCAGGAACAAGAAAGAAGGGACAACAGAATGGCCATGGTTTACCGTTTCCATCCCCTCTCCACCATGCGCAAGGAGCTGGCAAGGGGCCTTGAACAAGCGTTACACAGGTTGTGCGTATCGCGGCCATTATAAGCCCCTGGCGAAGAGTGGAGAGTAGCCGGCCAAGGATTGTCAACGGAAAATGGTGCGGCGATTTGTTAGCCCCATGGAGAGTCGTATCCATTCTGTGCTATTCAGCTGTGGCCAACTCTGGTATGTATTTGGTAGTCAATATGGCCATGAACAATCTCCCTGAACAGCATACAGCGATTGAACCTCCCCCTGGAAGATATACCGCCGGTTATTTTGGTGGTCGGAACCGATGCCGCCGGAAAGGACCACGTTGCCGGCATCATTGAACAATTGATCACTAAAGCAGGGGGTAAGCCCGAGCGGCGAAAACGATGGCTCAACGGCAAGGTGGTCCAGGGTGCCTCAAGCGCCGGCAAACATCCTGTTGAGCTGTTGCTGGAACAGCTGTTTCTCTTTCTTTTTCCTTTTTTGGGGTGGATACTGCCGTTGGTCCTTACCATCCTGTTGCGGAGAGATATTCGTCGTTTTGATAGGTCCGGTAAACAGGTTATTGTTGTTGGCCACAATTGCCTCCGCGGTCTTGCTTTTTACTGGGGGCATCGCTACCAGACCCCTGAGCAGATACGGGTTTCCTCTTCCCTTGCCAAAGCACTTGCCGCTCTGTGCGACGTCCGCGGTGTCCATGTGCTTGTCCTCGATGTAGATGACGACATACGGCAGCAGCGGATTGAAAAGCGAGAGCGATGCGGAAAGGCGGACAACTTTGATCGCTATATGGCCAACAACAGCCGGTACTCAGAGCGTATTGAGGATATGCTTGTCTGGTTGGCGCAGACGTACCTGCACGCGCAACTGATGCGCAACAATGACCTTTCCACAAAAGAGATTCAAGAGCAGCTCACTGCCGGCTTTTTGGGGCGCACCCCTTGAGAGGCACATTGCTTGAAGAGTGAACCTTGTCCTTTCCTTTCCTTTTCTTTTTTCAGCCGTGTTGGTTGCCGCTGGCCCGCCGGCTGGCAAGCCTGAAAAAATACCGTACGCCATTGGCATCTGGGAACATCTGCGATATAATAAGTACATATACACTTACTACTCGTGTCTTTGAGTAGATGACGTCTGGTCAGGGGTAAGCAGCAGGCTTATCAAGGAGGCACCATGACCGAGGCTATCGGAGATACTCTGCAGGCTGTGCAGGAGGGAGGCGCAAACGGGGGACGGCAATGGAAGACCGTTGATCGGGTTATGCGCACCAACGGCTACCAGCCCCAGGCCCTGATTGAAACCCTCCATGCCGTACAGGACGCCTTCGGTTATATAGACCGGACGGCAATGCAGCGAGTTGCCCATGCACTGCACGTGCCGCTCAGTCAAGTCTATGCGGTAACCACCTTCTACCACGCTTTCTCCCTTAAACCATCTGGTAAGCATACCTGTGTCATCTGTACCGGTACTGCATGTTATATTGGCGGCTCGCCTTCACTGCTTGAAGCACTGAGAGCGCATACCGGCATTGTCCCTGGCCAGACCTCCGATGATGGGCAGGTTTCTCTTTTAACCGCCCGTTGCCTTGGCTCCTGCGGATTGGCGCCGGCAGCGGTTTTTGATGGAAAGGTGTGTGGAAAGCTGCAGCCTTCAGACATCATTGACCAATTGAACAGGTGGGGTGAGCATGACGCTGTCACTTGAGGGACTGCAGGAGATCGCTGCTCAGGAGAAGGCTCGCCACAATAGCTTTCGACACCATATCCATGTCTGTGTAGCTGCCGGTTGCCTTTCCTGCGGCAGCGACGGTCTGCTGCGTGCTCTGAAGCAACGGGTGGAGGAGCAGGGACTGGATGATCAGGTGCTGGTCAAGGGGGTCGGATGTCTGGGCCCTTGTGCAAAAGGACCGGTTATTGTTGTTGAGCCCGGGAATATTGTCTATCAGGGATGCGAAGCGCATGATGCGGATGCCATTCTTGATGCCTTGGACGGTGAGCCGGTGAAACACCTTATCCTGTCGGCGGATGCTCCTTTTTTCAGGCAACAGAAAAAGGTTGTGCTGGAGTATTGCGGCAGGATCGACCCCGAACGGATTGAAGAGTACATCGGTGTCGGAGGTTACCTGCCGCTCTACAGCTGCCTGCGGGAGATGAGTCCGGAATCGGTCATAGCCGAAGTGCGGCGATCGGGTTTACGTGGCCGGGGAGGAGCCGGGTACCCGACCGGCCTCAAATGGTCCACTGTCGCAGCCGGTGACGGCCGAAAAAAATACGTTGTCTGTAACGGTGACGAGGGAGATCCGGGTGCCTTTATGGATCGGAGCATACTGGAAAGCGATCCGCACCGGGTGCTTGAGGGAATGGCTATTGGTGCCTATGCAGTAGGGGCCGAAATGGGCTACCTGTATGTTCGTGCCGAGTATCCGCTTGCCGTGAAAAGGCTGAAAAAGGCCATCACTCAGGCCCGTCGCGTCGGGGTACTGGGAGAAAATATCTGCAACAGCGGCTTTACCTTTGACGTTGAGGTGCGCCTCGGTGCCGGGGCCTTTGTATGCGGCGAGGAAACGGCGCTTATTGCGTCCATTGAAGGATATCCTGGCAAACCTCGGCCTCGCCCCCCTTACCCTGCCGAATCCGGCCTGTACGGCTGTCCCACCCTGATCAACAATGTTGAGACCTTTGCCAATATTCCTGCCATCCTGCGCAATGGCGGCGACTGGTTTGCCGCAATAGGGACCGAGGAAAGTAGGGGGACCAAGGTCTTTGCCCTGGCAGGCAGGGTCAACCAGACCGGGTTGATCGAAGTGGAGATGGGCACCTCCTTGCGTGAAATTGTTTTTACCATCGGTGGAGGCATTGTCGATGAGGGTGCCTTTAAGGCTGTCCAGACTGGCGGCCCGTCTGGAGGGTGTATTCCCGAGCAGTTTCTCGATATGGGGGTGGACTACACAACCCTGGCACAGGTCGGTTCCATTATGGGGTCGGGGGGCATGATCGTCATGGATCAGCACTCCTGCATGGTGGATGTGGCCAGGTATTTCATGGAATTCTGTATGAGCGAATCATGCGGCAAGTGCGTGCCCTGCAGGGTCGGTACCTTTCAACTGCATGACCTGCTCAGCCGGATCGTCAACGGGCAGGGGAGAGCGGGCGATCTGGATCGAATCGAGCAACTGTGCGAGTTGGTCAAGACAACCTCGCTCTGTGGTCTTGGCCAGACGGCAGCCAATCCGGTCAGAAGCACCCTGCGCTACTTCAGGGAAGAATACCTGGCCCATATCGAGAATAAACGGTGTGTCGCCGGTTCATGCAGGACGGTGAACACCGGGGAGGAACGGGAATGAGAGCCGTGTCCAGCGAACCGCAACTTCCTTCGGCAACCGGAAACGCCAGGATCCTGACGTTAAAGATAAACGACCAGGACGTTGGCGCAAGAGAAGGGGCAACCATTTTGGCCGTTGCGCAGCAGTACAAGATACCTCTCCCTACCCTCTGTCACCTTGAGGGACTTTCGCCCTATGGCGGATGCCGTATCTGTATGGTTGAAGAAAAACAGAGTGGAAAGCTGGTACCGGCCTGTATCACTCCTGTGCGCGAGGGGATGGAGGTCATCACCGATTCCCAGCGGGTGAGGGAGCATCGGAAACAGATCGTGGAGCTGCTTTTCTCTGAGCGCAATCATGTCTGTTCGGTTTGTGTCTCCAATGGCCACTGTGAACTGCAACAGCTGGCGATGGAGCTGGGGATAGACCATGTGGAGTACCCCTACCGGTATCCCTCTCTTGCGGTGGATGCCTCCCATCATCGATTTCTGTATGATCCAAATCGTTGCGTACTGTGTCTGCGGTGTGTCCGGGTGTGTGCCGAGGTGGAGGGGGCCCATACCTGGGATGTGATGCATCGGGGAATATGGTCCCAGGTCGTTGCTGATCTCAACCAGCCATGGGGGGAATCCACTACCTGCACCAGTTGCGGTAAATGCGTCCATGTTTGTCCAACCGGAGCGCTTTCAGAAAAAGGAAAATCCGTGGCCGAGATGGTCAAGAAACGTGAATTTCTGCCCTACCTGGAGGAAATGCGGAACTATAAGCATTACTGACCGCATGCGGAATACCGCTGCAGAAAGGGAGGGCGGCAGTACGCGGAATGGAACACGAGCAAAGCATGGATTTGAGGGAGTCTGCGATGAAAAAAATACGGATTGCAACGACCTGGCTGGATGGCTGTTCCGGCTGCCACATGTCCCTGCTGGATATTGACCAGCAGCTGGCAACGCTCGCTGAGCTGGTCGAGCTGGTATACAGTCCGCTGGTTGATACGCCCGATGTTCCGGAGGCTGTTGATGTCGCCATTGTCGAAGGCGCGGTGGGCACGGAAGCTGATCAACACAAGCTGCACAGGTTGCGTGCGTGCAGCCGGTTGCTTGTTGCCCTGGGCGACTGCGCGGTGACCGGCAATGTTTCGGCCATGCGCAACCGGTGGCCGGTGGAGGCTATCCTTGATCAGGTCTACGGTACGCACGGTCCAGAGGGCGAACGGTTGCCCAATCAGGGAGTGCCGCGCCTATTAGAGCAGGCCCGGCCGCTGCACGCTTACGTGGCGGTGGATGCCTTCCTGCCGGGATGTCCGCCGGCCAGTGAGGCGATTTCGTTTCTGCTGACAGAACTGCTGGAAGGACGTGTTCCTGAGGTAGCCGGGAAGAGCCGTTTCGGGGCGTAAAGCAGGAGGAGCAAGGACCATGGGACAACAGATCGTTATTGAGCCGGTAACCCGGATCGAAGGTCACGGGAAGATTACGGTAACCCTTGATGAGCAGGGGAAGGTGGCGGATGCCAGGTTCCATGTAACCCAGCTGCGGGGCTTTGAGCAATTTTGTCAGGGAAGGCCGTTTACCGAGATGGTCTCACTGGTGGAGAGGATTTGCGGCATCTGCCCGATCAGTCACTCGCTGGCTTCGGCCAAAGCGTGTGACCAGATTATGGGCGTGCAGGTACCGCCAACGGCCCGGAAACTGCGCGTGATGATCAATTGCGGCGCTTTTATCCAGTCTCATGCCCTGAGTTTTTTCTATCTCTCCTCCCCAGACCTTCTCCTGGGCATGGATGCTCAACCTGAGCAACGCAATATTTTCGGCCTGCTCAAGACCAACCCGGCCTTTGCCCGGGACGGAATCCGTTTGCGCCAGATCGGTCAGCAGGTCATCGAGTGGCTGGCGGGCAAGCGCATTCACCCCTCGTGGGTGGTTCCCGGCGGGGTCAATGCCCCGCTGGCTGCAGAGCACCAGGCAGAGATTAAGGTCGTGATCCCCGAGGCGGTGGATATTGTCGGACGGGCGCTATCCCTGTTCAAGCAATCCCTCTGGAAACTGAAAAAGGAGATCCGGACCTTTGCCAATTTTCCATCCATGTATCTCGGCATGGTCGATCCGCAGGGAAGACTGGAACTGGTGGATGGCCGACTGCGCTTTATGGATGCCCAGGGCGAGGCGGTGGCTGACCAGGTTGACCCAGCCGCTTATCAGCAGTATATCGACGAGCAGGTTGAGGCCTTTTCCTATCTTAAGTCGCCTTTCTACAAGCCGTTGGGATACCCGCAGGGAATGTACCGGGTTGGTCCGGCAGCCAGGCTGAATGTCTGTGAAGGAATCTCCACTCCACTGGCGCAGGCTGCGTGGGCGGAATACCGGGAGCTGAGCAAAGGACCGCAGCAGAGTTCATTTTACAACCACTATGCCAGGTTGATCGAAATCCTTTATTGTCTCGAGCTGCTGGAGATGCTGGTGGGTGATGAAGACATTGCCGGGCAGCGGGTTCGCGCGGTTGCGCAAGCGAATTTTCCCCAGGGTATCGGCGTGGTGGAAGCTCCCAGAGGGACCCTGTTCCATCACTACCTGGCAGATGAAAACGGGCTCATGACTGGCCTGAACCTCATCGTTGCCACAGGCAACAACAACCTGGCGATGAACCGTGGACTACTGCAGGTCGCTGAACATTTTATCGACGGCACGACCCTGAGCGAACCGGCTGTCAATCGTCTCCAGGCCGTCATCCGGGCCTTTGACCCGTGCCTGAGTTGTTCCACCCACTGTCTGGGCCAGGCAGGCGGGACCATTCAACTCCTCGCTGCCGACGGCTCCCTGCTCGATGAGGCTGGATAGTTCTCTCTTTTGTTTCCACCTGAATCGGTGGCGGCTTACAGCCTGAACCGTCACGGATTCAGGTTCCAGAAATCGCGATGGAGCATGACCAACAACGGGATCAGTTCCAGCCGTCCGGCGAGCATATTGAGGATAAACAGCAGCTTGCTGGCGGTGGTGAGGGTGCCGAAGGTACCCATTGGTCCGATTTCCCCGAATCCCGGTCCGATATTGCCGATGGTCGCCGCAGCTCCCACAAAACCAACCGATAGACTGCCCTCGAGCATGGTGACCGCCAGCCCGGAAACGCCCAGCAGAAGAAGATAGAAGAGAAGAAAACTCAATATCTGGTGCTGAATAGTTTCTGCGATGGGCTTGCGATCGATTTTAACCGGGACGATCGCTTTGGGATGCAGGGCCTGAACAATCGCCCGTCGGAGGTAGCGAAACATAAACAGGACACGCACGACCTTGATCCCACCACCAGCTGACCCGGCACATCCACCGACAAACATGACGATAAGCAGGACTGCCTGGGCCGGCACCGCCCACAGGGCAAAGTCGGCCGAAGAAAAACCGGCAGTGGTGATGATTGAAATAATTTGGAACACACTGTCCCTGGCGCTCTCGGCAAGAGAGCCTTGCTCACCGGTTATTAAAAAAAGGGCCAGCAACAGGGAAAGAACACCAATAATACCGCAGTAAACACGAAACTCTTCATTGGTAAGTAAAGAGAGCGGTCTAAACTGAACCAGCAACCGGTACTGCAAGGCAAAGTTGCTGCCGGCAAGGAACATGAACAGGGAAATAATCCAGGTGACCGTACTGTTATCGTACCCCATGATCGAAAGGGGATGGGGAGAGAATCCTCCGGCCGCCATAGTGGTCAACCCGTTGCAGACCGCGTCAAAGACTGGTAGGCCGGCCCAGTGAAGCAAGCCGATTTCTACGGTGGTGAGAAAGACATAGACCAGCCAGAGCGCCTTGGCGGTGTGGGCGATGCGAGGGGTGAGTTTGTCCTCGGTCGGGCCTGGTGCTTCGGCAAAAAACAACTGGCGGCCGGCAACTGCGAACTGCGGGAGTATAGCCACGAACAAAACAATGATGCCCATACCCCCCAGCCACTGGGTGAGGCTGCGCCAGAAAAAAAAGGCCTTGGGGTAGAGGGAAAAATCCTGGAGGATGGTGGCGCCGGTGGTCGTGATCCCGGAAACCGATTCAAAATAGGCATCGACCGGCGAGAGTCCGTAAAAAAGGTAGGGGATAGCAGCAACCGCCGCGGTCAATGCCCAGGTGATGGTTACCAGCAGCAGGACCTCCGTTCGTTTTGCCCTGTCGATGGTGCCGCTGCTGCTGCGTCGCCTGGCAGCGCACCCCATGCCGATACTCAGCACCGCTGCGGTGCAGAAAGGGAGAATGGACATGTAGTCCCGTTCGAGCAGCGCCACTGCCACCGGCGTCAGGGCAATAAGGCCGAAACCGAGGAGAATGGTGCTGAGTGCAGGGAAAATGGAATCGGCTTTCATCGGGTAAAAAGGGACCGGAGACGATCGATGTTTTCCGGGAGCGTAAATATTTTGAGCCGGTCAAGAGGACGGATAACGGTGTCGCCGTGGGGAATGATGATCCCCTTGCCTCGCTTGACAACCCCGACGATGGCTCCCTTGGGTAGCCCAATATCCATTATCCGTTTCGTGGCAAAGGTTTCAGCCACTTGCAGGCGCATCACCTCGGCACGGCCGCCACCGACCAGGGCCAGGATATCGATATCCTTGGCTTCCAGGTGGTTGAGCAGCTCCTTCATGGCCGATTCCCTGGGAGAAACCACCACATCGATTCCCACACGCTCGAACAGTTGGGCTTTGCGCAGGCCGCTCACCCGGGTTATCACCCGCTTGAGCCCGAGCTGCTTAACCATGAGCGAGCAGAGCAGGTTTTTTTCATCATTGTCCGTAACGCAGACCGCCACGTCCAGGGCTCCGATGTCCTCCTCTTCGAGCAACTCGATATCTGTTCCATCACCGTGGAGGACCAGGGTGCTGTTGAGGTTGTCAGCAAGGTACATGCAGCGTTGCTGGTCATGCTCGATAATTTTGACTCTGATGCCGGCCCGTTCGAGCTGCCTGGCCAGAAAAAAACCGACATTGCCGCCGCCGATGATGGCAGCTGTAGCCGTGGTCGCCGTGATCTGGAACAGGTCGGCAGCCAGCAGGTCAAGGGCCTGACCGGTCCCCATGAACATGATCTTGTCATCAAGCAGGATCCGCGAATCGCCCTTGGGAATGAAGAGTGAATCGTCCCTGGTAATGCCGACAATCAGGACGTCGCGGGGGAAATGGTGGTCCATGATTCTGCGGTTGCAGAGGGGAGAATCCTCCTTGATCCGATATTCGAAAAGCTTGACCTGCCCGTTGACGAAGTATTCCACATCAATGGCTTCCGGAACCAGGATGATGCGCAGAATATCCTGGGTCAGGAGCTGTTCCGGCCAGATGACCGTATCGATATCGTAGGCTGTCTGGTAGCTAAACTGGTCAGGGGCAATCAGGTTGTGGTGTACCTCTCGTTTGGAAACAAAACAGATGGTTTCCAGGGAGGTGATTTTTTTGATGGTCCAGCAGGCGACAATATTGGCCTCGTCTGGGCTGCTGCAGGCAATGAACAGGGCTGCTGCCGGCTCGTTGGCCTTTTCCAGGGCTGCGATGTCCGCTCCGTTACCGACCACGTGCCGGATATCCAGGTTGCGGAAGCGTTCGGGTAATTCGGTACCTTCGTCAATGACGGTGAGGTCGTGATCCTGGGAAAGCTGGGCTGCCAGCATATAACCGATCTCAGTGGCCCCATAGAGTAGAATGCGCACGATAATTGTCCGGAATGGATTGGTGAGAACTGCAGGTCAGTGGGACATGTCTCTCCTTAGCACCATGGTCCAAATTTTTCAATACGGTGTTTCTGCAAAGTAAACGGCTGGATACCGTTGAGGACAACAGCCGCGCCGTCAGGGGGCTACCACGGGCGCCGTTCGGAGGATGTTTTGATCAATGGATAGTCCTGTTCCGAACCGATAACGTTCCTTCCCTTGGAAAAGAGCGGCGCTGAACCGACGTAGGCAGCAATCAGTCCTGCAACTGCCTGCAGTGAATGGAGATGGGTCCGTTCATAGCCGTGGGAGGCATCCAGGGCAAAGCAGACCAGGGCTGTACGAATGTCATTGCCTGCCTCCAGGGCGGCGGCAGCATCACTCCGGTAGTGAAGAAAGACATCGCGGCTGAATTCTATCTCATGCTCGATGCATAGCTGGATAAGGTGATCGGTGAGGTGCCGGTCAAAGGGACCGCTGGAATCCTTCATGGCCAGAGTCACGCCCATCTCGCAGGTATTCTGGTCCGGGGCCAGGGTGCCGTTATCGATGGAGACCATTTCTGCCACATCCCCGCGCAAGATGTGCGACGCTCCCACTCCCACCTCTTCGGAGATCGTAAAGAGCAGATAGCAGTCGCGGGCTGGCGAAATCTTGTGGTCAATTATATATTTTGCCGCTGCGAGTATGGCAGCAACGCCTGCCTTGTCGTCAAGGAAGCGGGAATTGATGTAGCCGTTCGCACTGGCGGCGTATTGCGGTGCAAACGAGATAAAATCACCCACTCTGAGCCCCAGATCCCAGAGCTGATTAATGGATGTGCAGGGCTCGTCTATGCGTACCTCAAGGTTGGCCCAGTCCGTCGGCTGCCTGTCTATTTCCTCGTTGTACCTGTGGCCCGAGGCTTTGAGCGGGAGGACGGTTCCTGTGGTCATTTTTTCTTCATCAGAATGGATAATTACTCTCGCCCCCTCGGCAAAACGTGCCGACCACGTCCCGATGGGAACCAGGCTGAGCCTGCCGTTGGTTTTCAGGCACTTGACCATGCCGCCCAGGGTGTCGAGATGGCCGACAACAGCGCGACGCGGCCGCTTTTGCTGGCCTTTGATATGCGCACGAATTGCGCCCCTTCGGGTAAGTTCGTAATAAATTCCGAGTTTGTCCAGTTCGCCGCAGACCAGGCGTACGACATCATCGGTCATGCCACTTGGGCTGGGGATCTGAAGCAACTCGTCGAGAATGGCAAGCAGGTAGTCGGCATCAATGTGTTTCTGCATTATTGCTCCAGCCCTCCTGCAGCGTTTTTGGTCTGGGGAAACAACAGGTCAATGAATCGCTCGGCTGTTGGCTGCGGTTCGTGATTTGCCAGTCCGGGGCGCTCATTGGCTTCAATTATCACATACTCCTCCCCTGAGAAGTCGGGCAGTATATAGTCCAGACCGACGACCGGTATATTGAGTGCGCGGGCAGCTGTGATGGCTGTTTCCCGCAGGGTTGCACTCAGTTCGTCGGTGACGTCGTGAATGGTGCCACCGGTATGCAGATTTGCGGTTTTCCGCACTGCCAGCTCAACTCCGGCAGGCAGTACATCATCGAGGCAATATCCGGATTTACTGATTGTTCGCACTGTTTCCCCATCAAGAGGTATGCTGCTTTCTCCGCGGGTGGCGGCAGCTCTTCTTCTGCTCTGTTTTTCAATCAGTTGGCGAATGGACAGCTCGCCATTTCCGATAATGGTTGCCGGTTTTCTCACCGCCCCTGCCACGACCTCATCGTTGATAACGATTATACGCAGATCCATACCCTGGGCCATTTCCTCCACCAGGACCTTGGCTCCCGATGACCCTGCCTCGGCCATGGCAGCGAAAACCTCTTCAGGATCGTCAATATCCACCCGGACGCCCTCTCCCTGTTCACCTTGGGCCGGTTTCACCACCACCCGTCCATGGGTGTCAAGGAAACGGGAAACCGCCTCTCGTTCATCGGCGACGATTTGTGCAGGGACCTTCAGCCCGGCGTGGAGCAGGAGCGAGCGGGTGATGGATTTATCGTCGCATCGACTCATGGCTATGGCCGAGGTGAGCTCACTGAGCGACTCTCGACAGGTGATGGCTCTACCGCCCAGAGTCAGCTGGAAATAGCCGTTAGCAGCATCAAGCACCTCGACGGATATACCTCGTCGTCGTGCTTCATCAGTGATAATCGTTCCATAGACGTTTAATTCCTGGGTTGGCCTGCTGCCAACGTACAGCGGCTCATTAATGGAATTTTTTTTCTTGATGCAGTAAACAGGGACCTGTTTGAAGGAGAGTTTTTTGTAGAGTCCTATCGCTTCGTTGTTGGAGTGCATGACCGACAGGTCAATAAACCGTCGGCCCGCCTCCATGAAGCGCAGAATCAGTTCACGGACGAGAAACTCACCTACTTTCGGGACCAGGCTCTGTTGATCGACTGCTAGAGCCCAGAGGCTGGAACCGTTATCCGGATCACGAAAGGCAAGAAAGTGGTCGACTCCGGTTATGGCGCCTACAATGGTGTCTGTTCTTGCCTCCCTGGCGTAGAGCAGAGTCACTGCTTTCCCGTTCTCTCCTGAGCCCACAAAATCATCATCGCAGGGGACCATGTTGCGCGAGAGGTAGATTCTGTTCACTGCATGCAACTCTTCAACCGTTCGAACCTGATGAATCTGCAGACAGGGGGCACCGTAGCTTGTTTCCTGGTAATCGTCAAAATCAAGTCGGTAGGTCAGGGACGGATCTATGAAGAGTTCCTGGGGAGCATAGGAGGTAACCACGTGGGGATCGCGAACATACATGGCGATATCCCGTTTCCCCCGTTGCTCTCTGACAATCGATCTGGCCAGTGTTTTCGGGTCGTCAAACGTCTGTCCGAACAGGAGCCGACCCCAGCCGCAGTTGACCGTACTGTTTTTTTGCATCGAGGTGTGCTGTTCGGTTCGCAGCGGTTCGCCCCAGTGCTTCAGCGAAGACATGCAGCTGGGGTCAAGCGGGCTGTTGCATGGTTTTTCGGTGGATTTCATGATGGTGCCTAGATTCCCTGTTGTTGCAGCCACATTTCCAGCAGCGCCGACTGCCAGAGCCGTGAGCCGCGCAGGTTGGTAATATGACCTGTTGGATCGTTGAGGAGCGTCTCGATATGGGAACTGTTGAAGAGTTTTCGCTGTGTTGCTGTTTCGTTGGTGAGGTATTCCCTGACGTATTCAAGGTATGGACCTTGGATGTGTTTGAGGGCAGGAACGGGAAAATATCCCTTTTCCCGATCAATGACCTGTTTCGGCAACAGGCGCCGGGCCGCTTCCTTGAGGACCCACTTGCCTTCCCCTCGAACCTTGAGCTCAACCGGGATCTGTGCTGCCAGTTCGACCAGCTCGTGGTCGAGAAAAGGAACCCGTGCTTCAAGGCCCCAGGCCATGGTCATGTTGTCAACGCGTTTGACCGGATCGTCAGTCAGCATGACAGTTGTATCCAGTGCCAGTGCCTGCTCAACCGGGTGGTCGGTGTCCAGCTGCTTGAAGTAGTCCCGGACAAAGGCCATACTGTAATCTGTAGAGATCAGGCCGTCGGTGACCACCTCCTGCATCTGTCCCGGAGCAAGATCGAAGAATACATCGCGGTAGTCCTCGGCCGGAGAGCCGCTCCCATAGAGCGGCGGGTACCAGTGATAGCCGCCAAAGACCTCGTCAGCCCCCTGCCCGCTTTGCACCACCTTGACATGTTTGGAGACCTCCTGGCTCAGCAGATAAAAACCGACGGCATCATAACTGACCATGGGTTCCGACATTGCCTGAATCGTATGGGGCAAGGTGGCAAGAAGCTGACTGGAGGGGACGAAGATCTGATGATGGTCGGTCTGATAGTGATCGGCAATAATGTCGGAATAGTAAAATTCATCGCCTCGTTCACCGCCGGCACCCTCAAAGCCTACCGAGAAGGTGCTTAGACCGCGCTGCCCCTGTTCGGCCAGGAGACCCACCAGAAAACTGGAATCCACCCCGCCTGAAAGCAGCACACCCACGGGGACATCCGCGACCATTCTTCGTTCTACAGCCTTTGCCAGGCCCTCGCTGAGAGCGTCGATCCATTGGTCCGGCGAGCGATCCCGATATGCGCGGTGTTTGTGCATGGAAAGGCGCCAGTAGGTGGTATCCTCGTATCGTCCGTCAGGCTCATAGATTCGCAGCGTGGCCGGGGGGAGCTTGCGGATGCCTTTGAGGATGGTCAGGGGTGCAGGCACCACCGAGTGCCAGTGAAAATAGTGGTGCAGGGCGACCGGATCAATGGTGGTATCTACATCGCCGGCAGCAAGAAGCGCCGGCAGTGTCGAAGCAAATCGACACCCACCATTGACGTGGGTGGTGTAGAGCGGTTTGATGCCCAGCCTGTCGCGGGCCATAATGACCCGACCAGTATCCCGCTCATGAATAACAAAGGCAAACATGCCGTTCATTTTTTTTACGCAATCAATCCCCCAGGCATGATATCCCTTGAGGATGACTTCTGTGTCGCCGGATGAAAAAAAACGGTAGCCGACTTCTTCCAGTTCTTTTCTCAGTTGGCGGTAATTATAGATGCAGCCATTGAATACTGCGTCTAAACCAAGCGTGGCGTCAACCATCGGCTGTCGTGCCTGTTCGCTCAAGTCAATAATTTTCAAGCGCCGGTGGCCCAGGCTGACGCGCTGATGTTGGACTATACCGCCGGCATCTGGTCCTCGAGGGATGAGTTTCGCCATCATCGCCTCAAGAGAGGCAAGAGAAGAGGCCTGCTGATCAAATCGAATTTCGCCGCAAATGCCGCACATGGTGGAGTACCTCGTGGTCAGGTTCGGAAAGGGTAGAATCAAGAGGAAGGTGCATCGAGAAACGTGGAGAAGTATTATTCTCTCATATTGTATTGTATAATATTATATTGTCAAATAATATATTCGCAATGCTTTTTTGCATGGAACGGGAAGGGATGATATTGTTGCGCGATTGGCATCTGGCGATTCTATTAGAGGAACGCGGCAGGGAGATGTTTTTCCTCTCATTGCGGAAAGACGTCTCTGACAATATTCACCTTTTCACCGTATACCCACTCATGCATAGCAATCAGGCAATTCTTGAACTCTATTCTGCATACCCCTGGCTGCTCGCCTTGTTCGCGGCATTATTTTTTGCTTGGCTCATCCTGCATACCCTGCCGCTATTTCGCTCTCTGCAGCGGAAGTTACCCCTGGTGTTTGCCTGCCTGGGGGCGGTGTTCATTCCCCTGCTGTTTGTCTTCGGCTCCTCAATGCTTTATTGGTTTGCTACCGAAATGTTCCGCTTGAGGCATGAGCAGTGGCCCCAATCCCTTGTCACTCTGGTGCTCTATTGTATTGTGAGCTGGCAGCTGGCAAAGGTTGTGCACGCTCTTGTGCACCGAAAATATGTGGCTGTGCGCAGTGCCTCGTCCAATTCCGTATCCGGTCTGCTCCGTGGAGGCATCTATGGCTCCTGTATTTTTCTGGGAATTGGTTTGTTTCTCTGGCAGGAAGGGTATTCGTTCACCGGGGTGTGGGTTTCAACCGGCTTGGCAACCGCGCTGGTCGGTTTTGCCCTGCAGCAGACCCTGGGAGATTTTTTTTCCGGGTTGGCCATGGGCGTTGAAGGTGGTTTTCGAATCGGCGACTGGCTGCGGCTGGAGGACGGGACCATGGGAGCAGTTATAGATATCAACTGGCGGGCTACCTGGCTCCATGACTGGGATAATACCACCCACATTATTCCCAACTCGAAACTTGCCAAACAGGGATTCACCAACCTGGGCGGGGAGTACCACTATCATCGACCGTGGTACCTGATCAAAATGCCTGCTGAGATCGACCCCCGTTTTGCCAAGCAGCTTCTCCTGGAGGGGATATACAGGTGCAAGCATGTTTTGAAACATCCGGCCCCTGTGGTTCGGCTGGAGAATGCGTCCACCATTCCCTATACCTACATGTGCTGGATATGTTTTCCTAACTACCTGTCAATGTTTCGCGGGCGTGAAGAATTTTATCGCGAGGTTCATTACGTCCTGCAGCAGGCAGGGGTCACGCCTGCGCCGGTGATCACCGAATGGAGAGGGCGGCGGGCCGAGGTTCCGGTAGCCGAGCCGCCGACAATTCAGCTGGCCCTGAAAAGCCAGGGTATTTTTTCCTCGCTTGCTGAGGAGGAAATTGAAGCGCTTGCCCGGGCCAGCCAGCAACTGTATTTTGATGTCGGCGCACCGATCCAGTATGAGGCAGGTGAAGCCGATGCCTTTAACATCCTCATAAGCGGGATGGTTGAGGTCTCGATAGAACTTCCCAATGGAAAACAGCTGGTTACCGGAGAGCTCGGGCCGGGAGAGAGTTATGGCCTGGTGTCCATGTTCACCGACCATCCCATCCATACCCAGTGGATGGCGCAGACTGATGTAACCCTCATACGTATCGACTTCGAGACCATGAAAAAGCTTCTCCATCAACATCCGGAAGTTGCTGATCGGATTGCCGCTGTGGTCAAGCAGCGCCAGGATGAAGCGGAGTATCTTCGGGTGCAGAATTCCGTCCAGCCCCCTGCATCCAGCCTTCGGGAGATCAAGCAGTATATCCGGCAGATGCTCAAGCGCGATAAGCGAAAAGAGTCCAGGGGACGTTGAGTTGTGGACCGCGGTACGTTCCTTTTGGGAAAAGTTGCCACAGCGTTTTTTCACCGGAGCGGTAAATGCGTATTGTTATTGTGGGACGGCGTGCAACCCAGGACATGCTCTTGTTGATCATCAACGTACAGCAACGGGGAGTCGCAGAGGTCGGCAGGCCCATTACGTCTGCCTGTTGACGTTTCCCTACAGGATGTAGGACCGGGGAGATACAGGAGAGGACAACTTCCTCCCTAACCCGGCGCATTCAATCAACCGAAACAAAGGAGGTGAGTGATGGGCGTTCTATCATGGATACTCATGGGGCTGCTTGTCGGCATCTTGGCAAAGTTTATCATGCCGGGCAGAGATCCGGGAGGGTTGATCGTGACTATACTCCTGGGTATAGGCGGTGCCTTTGTGGGTGGCTTCATTGGGTCCGTACTCGGGTTGGGAACGGTAACCGGTTTCAATCTGGGAAGCCTGCTGCTGGCCGTTGGGGGCGCATTGCTGCTCCTGTATGGGTACAGGGTCATGAAAAGGAGGGGGTGACCGCCGCCGGGATGACGGCTGAGCATATCCCCTCAGGCTCAGGACTGTGCTTCCCCCCTTGAGGCTGGCTGCGGCAGAAAACCGCTGTGCAGCCGTCCAGGTAACGCTGGTATGCTAGTCTGTTTCCGGGCAACGGGTTCCTCCTGCATCACGATTGCTCAAAATTCGCGAGGCGGCGGATGACAGGGGTCCATGTCAATTCAGGAGCCGGCATTGAGAGGAGCCTCGGTTCGGTCGGTGTGTGGAGTGTGTTGGAGGAGAATAGCATCTCCCTACGCAGTCGACTACAGGCCGTATTTTTTACTGTACCCTCGGGGAGTGATCATCCGCTCATTCCAGACAAAGGTCTGGGAATTGCCGACAATCAACGTGGTCTGCATACCGATGTCCTTGTCCAGCATGGTATCAAGGGTTGCGAGCACCACCGATTCGTTTTCCCGCGATGCTCCTTTGACAATGCCCACCGGGGTTGCACCGTCACGATGAGCGAGCAGAATCTCCCTGGCCCGTACGATTTGGCTGGTTCGCTTCTTGGACTTGGGATTATAGAGAGCAAGGACAAAATCCGCGGCAGCTGCGGCTTCCAGCCGTTGTTCAATGACTTCCCACGGTGTCATCAGGTCAGAGAGGCTGACTGCGGCAAAATCATGCATCAGCGGTGCACCGAGAACAGCGGCACACCCATTGATCGCCGCAATACCTGGAATGACCTCAATGGTTGTTGTGCTTTCGGTGGCTTTGGCCAACTCAAAAACCAGTCCGGCCAGAGCATAGATACCCGGGTCGCCGCCGCAGACCAGAGCAACTTTTTTCCCGCTCTCGGCCAGTTCCAGTGCTGTGCGGCATCGGTCGATCTCCTGCATCATGGAGGAGGAAATCACCTCTGCGTCGACCGGGATACAGTCTTGTACCAGGTCCAGGTAGGTTCGATAACCGATAACCGTATCAGCTGTTGTGATGGCCTGTCTGGCCCTCGGCGCCATCAGGTCATGGGCTCCGGGCCCAAGGCCGACGACAGAGAGGACGGTACGCTTTTCCGTTGTTGAGTTGGTCATGATATATGGTTGGGTGGAAGATTAGTCGTTAATCAAGGGATCGGTTTTTTCTGCTACAGCAGTTGTTGCCCCCTGCCATTTGGATTTGCTCACCAGCAGTGTATCGGTACCTGCCCCCAGCATGGCGGCCGGCTCGGCAACCGCCTTTGCTCCCGTAACCTTGAGGACGGTTGGGGAGGAGGCCCTTCCCGGAACGGTGTTGAGGGCGTTGCTGGAAAAAAAGTGGAGTTGCAGCTGCTCCTCGGCCGCATAGGCAAGCAGGCCCTCTTCATCCTGTTTGAGGGTGATCGAGGCAAGAGCAGCAACCGACGCAAGGGCCAGGTTATGAGCCTGACAGGTGGCCTCCACACAGCCGCGGATGACGGCGGCCGGTGTACCTCGTTTGCACCCGATGCCGATGACCAGTGCTTTGGGGTGGAGCAAGGCGGCCGTTGTGTTTACCTCGGCATACTTGGTAATCACCAGGTCGGCGTCCTGGGGGCGGTCAACCGCAATCAGGTCCGCTGGAAGGGACGGCAGAGGGTATTCACTGTAGAGGGTGAGCGAGCCACTATCGACGAGCTTCCCCATTTTTTCGGTAAAGTCCCGTTTGTTGGCAATCTGGAGGTTGAGATCCCTGCACCAGAGGTCAAGGGCGGTCTTTCCCAGAACATCGGAGGCCGTGGTGAGCACCGGTTGTCCCGCGGTTATTCGGGCCACCCGTTCTGCCAGGCTGTTGGCCCCGCCAAGGTGACCGGAGAGGAGCGATATGGCAAAGGCTCCGCATTCATCGCACACCACCACTGCCGGGTCCTGATGCTTGTCGGTGAGCAGGGGGGCAACGGCACGGACCACAATACCGGCAGCCATAATACAGATGATCCCGTCGTAGTCTTGCCAGGCCTCGGAGATGGTGGCCCGCAGTCGGCCTTTACAGGGATAAAAATCAGCACCGAGTTCAGCGGCAAGTCGTTGACCGAGATGCTGGGCGCCCCGGGTGATGGCTAGTACGGCAATGTTCATCGCAGGCAGCTGTCGCCCTAGCGGTATTCGTGCTGGAAGGCACGGTCATAGAGTTTGGAGGCAATGGTGCTCTCCATATCCAGTGCAGGGCCAACCACGATCATTGCGGTTTTTTTGATTCCGGACGCCTTGATTTTTTCTCCGATGTTGCTCAGCGTTCCGGTCAGGATCTTTTCATCGGGCCAGCTTGCTTTTTCGACCACTGCCACCGGTGTGTTCGCGGTATATCCACCGGCGATGAGATCCTCGGCAACCTTGTCCATCATGGAGACACTGAGGAAAATACACATGGACGCCTGGGCGGCAGCCAGGTTGCGGAGTGACTCGCGTTCCGGCACCGGCGTCCGCCCGGCTTGGCGGGTGAGGATAACCGTCTGCGTGACCTCAGGTACAGTCAGCTCCTTTTTCAGGGTTGCAGCGGTGGCAAAGGCTGAGCTGACGCCGGGGATAACTTCGTAGGGAATGTTTTCCCGATCAAGCCACTGCATCTGTTCGCGAATCGCGCCATAGATTGCCGGATCACCGGTATGCAGACGCACAACCCGCAACCCCTTCCGATATGCGTGGATGATCTGCTCCAGAATCTGCTCAAGGTCCATGCCTGCACTGTCGAGACATTGGCCCTGTACACCGGACAGCAGCGCGGTGTTCACCAGGCTGCCGGCGTAGATGATCAGGTCGGCCTGGTCGAGCAGTCGACGTCCCTTGAGGGTGATGAGTTCCGGATCTCCCGGGCCGGCACCGACAAAACAAACAGGGGAGGTGGTTTCGGTCATCGGGGCGGTGTGCTGGGTTGTCATGTTATACCTGTACCTGTTTTTTTCTGATCACCATGGTGCAAAAATAGTGCAGTTGTTTTCCCAAGGCCGTACGGATGTCAGTGTAGACATTTTCACCGGGCAGACCGAATCGTTCGAACAGGACCGCGCTGTCGGTCAGGCCAAGTTCGTCCAGCAGGGTGACCAGGGTATCCATTTTTTTATGTACCTTCATGAGGACGATGGCATCAAGGGTGGTCAGGATTTCCCGTAAGCGATCGTCATCAAAGGCTGCAGGCACCACGGTCAGTACATCATTGCCGAGTGCCAGCGGAGTGGATGATCCGGCAGCGCAGGCAGCCATGGCCGTGATGCCGGGGACAACGGTGACCTCAATTTCAGGGCGTTGTTCCTGGATCATGGGCAGCAGGTAGAAGGCGGTGGAGTAGAGGGTCGGGTCCCCAAGGGTGGGAAAGACCACATCCTCGCCCTGGTCGAGAAAACGAATGACTTCATCGGCTGAGGCTCGCCAGGCCTTGAGCAGCTGTTGATCAACCGTTTGCCCCAGAAAAACCTTTTTCATCGGAAAGCGGAGTTCGAGAATAGTTTTTTCCGAGGCATCGATCAGGCCGCCGGCTATCTGCAGTGCGCTTGAGCTGCCTTCGTGTTTTGCCTTTGGCACAGCCCACACGGCGGTACTATTGAGGATGCGTCCGGCTTTGTAGGTAATCAGTTCCGGGTCTCCCGGCCCGATTCCAACGAGATAGAGATGTCCTCTTGGCGGTGTGTTTTCCATGCTTATGCGCTGCCTGTAATAATAGTGATGGGGTTAAATACCGTTGGTTGCGAATCGGTCGTCGTGCGGGTCACCGCAATGGTAGCCGTTTCCACGCGCAGCCCCTGCTGTCGCAGATACATCGGCGCCTTGCCGGCTGTGGTCTGCAGAACCGCATTGACCACAATCCTGCCGCCCGGCTTGAGGCGAGCTGCGCAGAGGGTGATGATTTCTTCCAGGCGGCGGCCGCTGCCGCCTATGAAGACACGGTCAGGGGCGGGAAGGTCCTTGAGGGCCTCCGGCGCTTCACCACAGATCAGATGCATGTTGTAGGCACCGTACGATCTGATGTTGCGCCGGATATTTTGGTGTTCCTCTGGTTTCTTCTCGATAGTATATACCGAGAGATCGGGGTTGATGCGCGCGGCTTCCAGGGACACACTGCCCGAACCGCCGCCCACATCCCACAGGACGCCGGTGAGAGGCAGGCTCAGTTTATGCACCGACGCTGCTCGGACTTCATCCTTGGTGATGAGGCCTCGTGAATGGTGGATATCGGCTGCTGTGAGTCCGAAACGAGAGTGTTGTTGCCGGGGAGGCTGCTCGATCAGCACCATGTTGAGCGGTCCGAACTGGCGGGCGGCTGCTGCTTCAAGGCTGCCTGCAAAGAGCGCTTCATCGTCCAGGCCGAGATTTTCCGCCACCCGTATCCGTACGGTTGCTCTGCGTTCTTCATCCCCGCTGGCCTTGAGTGCGTCCAGCAGCTGACGGGCGATGCAGTCGGGGCTGTTAGTCTGGTCGGTGAAAACCATTACCCGTGAGTGGGTCAGGATTTTACCTGCCACATCGTCAGGATGCCGTCCATGGAGGCTGAGCAGGGTGAGGTCGTCCCAGGGGACAGTGAATCGTGCACAGGCCAGTTGGACGGCGGAAAGCGCCGGGTGCACGCGAAGGCGAGCGGGGTCGAAATAGCGCAGGAGGGTTTTGCCGATGCCGAAAAAGAGGGGATCACCGCTCGCCAGTATGGCTACGTCGCCGATGGACAGATGCTGCTGAACCCCCTCTACCATTTGACCAATCGGCGCAATGGGAATAATGGGCAGTCCACTATCCTGCACCAGGTGTGTGTGTCTGCCAGAGGCGACCACTGCCCGGCAGCGGCCGATGAGCGTTCGCTGCTGTTCGTCCAGGAACGGGCCATGGATACCGATAAGTTCAATGTGGGACATGATGAACCACCCCCTGTTCCGAGGTAACCAGATAGACGTCCACCGGCAGTCCAGACCATTCCTGCGCCTGCTGCTGGGCTTTTTTGGAGACTGCGTCGATCAGGTCTTTTCTGTCGGCCGTCACCAGTCGATCGTAAATTTCCCGAGCGGTGTTGGCTTGGGCCATTTTTTTTGCCATGCTGCTGCTCAGGCCCAGTTGTCTCAGGAGGCTGGCGGCCTGCACCGGTTCAAGTGCGCCGTTGCGGACATGGGTCTGGGGGATGCCCATGGCCGCCTTGAGGAGTTTGGCCCACATGGCGGAGAGGACAATAGTGGTAAACCCATGTCTTCCCGCCGCCTCCAGGGCGTAGTAAAGGTAATCTCCCATCATCACCTGCGCTTCCTCGGGCAGGTGGAGGTGCATCTGGGCGGCTTTTTCCGAGGTTCGGCCGGTAGAAAGCAATACCGTTGTCAGGCCGGCGGCTCTGGCAACCTTCATCGAGGCCTCGATGGTATCTGTCCAGGCTTTGGCGGAAATCGGCCGGACAATGCCGCTGGTTCCCAGAATGGAAAGCCCGCCGATAATGCCGAGCCGATGATTGAGGGTGCTTTTTGCCAACACCTCTCCATCACGCACAAAGATGACCACTTCAAGGGCCTGGCCGCCACTCTGCGATTCTTCCAGGGCCTCGCTGACTGCTGCCCGGATCATCTCCTGCGGTACCGGGTTGATGGCCGGCTCACCCACTGGTACCGGCAGGCCGGGCTTGGTGATCACCCCGACCCCCTCTCCGCTGAGCAGCCGGATGGGCTCCGGATGGGTGGAGGCCTCGGCAGCCGGCGTTACCCGTGCACCAATTTCTGCACCGTTAGTGACGTCAGGGTCGTCTCCCGCATCCTTGACCACCGTGGCCATGGCACCATGATCGTTTCCGGTGCAGCGGCAGACCGCAAAAGAATGCCGAGTGGCGTCCGGGAAGGGAATGGTGACCCTTTCAGGGGCGCTGCCAGTAAAGAAGCGCAGAGTTGCGGCCTTGGCGGCCGCAGCTGCACACGCCCCGGTGGTATACCCGGAGCGGAGTTTTCTCTGTTGACTACTTCTTTTCACGAGTGCTTGGAGCGAGCCAGACGAATGAGGGCATTGACTGCAGCTACCGCGACCGGTGTTCCTCCCTTGCGGCCGAGAGCGACAATGTGCGGATACGGTTTTTCCGCGAGCAGCGCTTTCGATTCCGCTGCGTTGACAAAGCCCACGGGTGCACCAATCACCAGGTCCGGTGAGAGCTTGCCGCTTTCAATGAGTTCCATGGTCTTGAGCAGGGCTGTCGGGGCGTTGCCGACCGCCACAATCCCGATATTGTCCTCCACGGCACGAACAATGGCTGCGTCCGATCGGGTGGTGCCGTTTTTCTGGGCCAGTGCTGCTGTTTCCGGCTCATTGATTCGGCAGATGACCTTGCCGCCGAAGTGGGCCAGCATGTTTTTTGATACACCGCTGGCCGCCATATTCACGTCGACCAGGATGTTTTTTCCTGCCAGGATTGCCTTGAGGCCGGCGTGGATGGGGTCGTGATGAAATTGGAGATTGTTGGCAAAGCTGAAGTCACCGGTTGCGTGGATGGTCCGCTGGACAACGGCAAATTCATCAGCCCCGAATGTGGTGGGGCCCAGTTCCTGAGCGATAATGCGAAAGCTTTCCGCTTCTATATCCTGTGGAGCAATCTGAAGAATATCTACCATTTGTTACCGAGAGGGAAATGGGTTACGGCAGGCACGGACAAAATGTTCGGCCACCTGGGGGGTTCGTCCCCAATGGAGGTGCATATAACCTGCCAGGGTATTTTTTAAGCAATAACCTTCGGCTCTGCCGTCTTCAAGGCTGTAGACGGTGGCCGCCTCTGCATTACCGGTGACCGCTGAATAGTGGAACTCATGTCCGTGGAGAACCAGGTCTCGTGGTCCGAGAATCGAGTCGCACCGCTGCCGGGGTTGTCTGTAGCCAAGACTTCTCAGTCTCGGCTGCATGGCTGTATCAAAGGGGAAGACGCCTGCCATGGGAAAGGTGTCGCCTTCCATATCCGTCAATGATCGGGTCAGGTACATGAATCCCCCGCATTCAGCATAGACGGGCCGCCCCTGCTGGCAGAATTGTCGGACAGCTGCACGCATTTCCGCGTTCCCACTGAGCTGCGCTGCATACAATTCCGGGTATCCGCCCCCCAGGTATATCCCCTCCAGTTCCTTTGGCAGGGCGTTGTCGACAAGGGGGCTGAATTCGACCAGCTCTGCCCCAGCCTGGATCAGCAGATCGAGGTTGTCTTCATAGTAAAAACAGAAAGCATTGTCACGCGCTATCCCGAGACGCACCGGTGGAACTGGCTTTTTCGCAACGTGCGGGCAGGAATGGTCTTCGGCCAGCCGGCACTGCTGGCCAAGGGCAAGCAGACGGTCCAGGTCGAGATGGGCTTCCATCAGTTCTGCCAGCTTGTTGATTCCCTGCTGCTGGAGCGGATTTTCCTCACCCATGTGCAGCCCCAGGTGCCGTGAAGGAATGGTGATGTTTTCATTGCGGGGAAGAAAGCCGAGCAGAGGCACCTGACAGTATTTTGCCACAGCTTCCTCGATCATCTGTTGATGTCTTGCCGATCCCACCCGGTTGCAGATGACCCCTGCCACCTTGACATTGGCATCCATTGTGGCGAAGCCGTGGATGACGGCAGCCACTGATTCGGCGGCAGAGCGGGTATCGACAACCAGGATGACCGGCAGGTTGAGCAGTTCGGCCAGAGCGGCTGCCGAACCCTCTCCTCCGTCAAAAAGCCCCATCACGCCCTCGACAACCGCACAGTCCTTTTTCGTGGTGTTGCGTACAAAGGAGTTCCTGGTAAAGGAGGGGCCGCACATCCGGGCATCAAGGTTTCTTGAGACCCGCCCGGTTACCATCCGGTGCAAGGTGGGGTCGATGAAATCGGGGCCACACTTGAATGGCTGTACCGGCAGGCCGCGACGCCTTAATGCGGCCATAATCCCCAGGGTAACGGTGGTCTTTCCGCATCCGGAGTGGGTGCCGGCTATGAGGAGTGCGGTTCTCATGCTCATAACGATTCATTCTCCAACGAAAGTTCAGGGTAGAGGATTTGCTGGATGGTCGTCGCAGCGTCGAGCAGTTCCATGGTCGGGCGCGAGACCTTCTTTTCCTCGATCAGGTAGACCTGACCCTGTTGAATTGCCTTGATGGTGTCAAACCCAGGCTCCTTGTAGATATCTTCAAGGGAAACAGGGTTCATTCTTCCCTGCTGGGCAAGAAACACCTCAATCTGGTCTGCTTTGGCGAGAATGCGTTCTTTGCTGTAGGCGGCGATATTGGTGGAGCGGACCTGGACGGCGTCGGTGGCAATGTTGATTCCACCGGCGCTTTCCAGCACAAAAATGGCCATGGAGTCGGGCGCAAAGGTTTTCATCCGCTTATGGATGGACTCAAAATAGACCTTTTTTCTTTCCGTGAAAGGTACAGTGGCTGTCATCTGATGAAGCTGGCTGAGCTGCTGACTGAAACGATGAATGAGCGCATCGGCGGCCTGTTCTCTCCCGATGAGCTTGCCCAGGGTGGACCAGTAGCGAAGCAGTTCGTCGACGCTTGCCGGCTGGAGCGAGACCACCTGAATATTCACCTCCTGCAATCGTTTGATCAGCTGGGGGTAGCTTCTGCTGATCATCGGCCGGATGAGCACCAAATCCGGGCGAAGGGCGATAAGTCGCTCGGGATCGTCACGAAAGTGCACTTTGGGCAGTCCGGGCAGCTGGTTGTCGCTCCTGCCGGTGGCAATGATCGTGTCGGCTGCCCCCATATCGATCAGGTTGGTGGTATGGGCCGGATAGAGCGAAATGATCCGCTGGAAGGGCTTTTCAAAAATGAGCGTGCGTTTGTCGCTGTCGGTGATGAATGCACCCAGACACAGTGAGGGGGCAAGCAGTAAGGTGATCAGCACAAGGGAGGCGATGGTTAGCATCGATCTCATGATGTGCCCTCCTGCGGTAACCGGAAACTGACCTGACGGCAGTCAGTGAACTCGTTGTGGGCGACTTCCGCTTCCACTTCATAGACGTCGGCGATGATTTCGGGAGTCATTATCTGCTCCGTAGTCCCCTGGTAGAGGATTTGGCCGTTTTTGATGAAGATGAGTTCATCACAAAAAAAACTGGCCAGGTTGAGATCGTGCATCACCGCTACCACATGGGTCCCCTCCTGGCGATGGCGATTACGGATCAAACGTAATATTTCCAGACTGTGGTGGATGTCCAGGTTGGACGTCGCTTCGTCGAGAAGCAGTACCTGGGGGTTCTGGGCCAGGGTTCTCGCCAGGGCAACCCGTTGCTTTTCCCCGCCGGAGAGGTGGGTGACGGGCCGGTCGGCCAGGTCGCTGATGCCGGTATCCCGGAGGGCCTGGTCAATTATGGCGAGTTCCTGTTTGCCTGGGGTTGCAAAACGGTGCATACGGGGGTGCAATCCCATTTCGACGGTTTCACGAACGGAAAATCCAAAACGTACCATAAATTCCTGAGGCACCAGGCCAAGAACCCTGGCCAACTGTTTCCGCGGCCAGTGATGCAAAGGCTTTCCCTGAAAGGTTATTACTCCTGTAGAGGGTTTGAGGACACCGGCGAGCATATCGAGCAGGGTGGTCTTTCCGCTTCCGTTGGGGCCGAGAATGCCGTAACAGCGACCGGGAAGGAACTCCATATCTATGTTGTCGATCACTACAGCTTTACCGTAGCTGAAGGTAACCTTCGAGAGCGCCCACAGGGGCGATATGGTAGCGCTAGAATCCTGCATTGCCGCCCTGCTGTCTGCGTTTGAATATGATACAGAAAAAGGGGCCGCCCAGGAGTGCTGTCAGTACCCCGATGGGAACCTCAGCCGGAAGCACTGCCCGGGTGATGGTGTCGGCGATCAGCAGGAGCATGCCGCCCGTAAAAAAAGAAAAGGGGATCAGGCGCCGGTTGTCAGGACCTGTGAGGTGGCGAAGGAGATGGGGCACGATCAGTCCGATAAAGCCGATAATACCGGCAACAGCCACCGAAAGGGCGGTCATGAGGGTGCCGCAGATCAGCAGCGTAATCCTCAGCCTGATGGTATTGATGCCCAGTGAAGCCGATGTCCTGTCCCCTGTGGCCATAATATTTAAGTCCCTGCCGAAGAAAAAGGCCACACCGGTTCCCAAAAGGGCAAAGGGAAACAGGAGGAGGATGTTCTTCCAGGTGGCTCCGGAAAGGCTGCCCATGAGCCAGAAAATAATGATGCCGACCTGCTCATCGGCCAGAAATTTTAGAAAACCAATTGCTGCTGAGAGAATTGCCGCAATAATCACCCCCGCCAGGATCAGGTTCGTGGAGGAGAGGCGACGGTCACCGGCTGCCAGAAAAAGGACCAGCACAAGGGTGATCAGTCCGCCGCCAAAGGCAAAAATCGGTACAGACACCGCTGGCGGCAGGGTAAGACCGAAAATCTGCAGCACAATCACCAGCGACGCGCCAAAGGCCGCACCCGTAGAAATACCAAGGGTGTAGGAGTCGGCAAGAGGATTGAGGAGAATGGCCTGAAAGACGGTGCCGCTAACACCGAGCATGCCACCGACCAGTACTGCCGCAGCAATTCTCGGCAGTCGGACGTCGGTGACCACGGTGACAGCCACTGGATCAATGTTGTCAAGCGGCTGTTGCAGCAGGCCAGCACCGATGATGCGGAGCACATCCTGTACTGACACCGAGAGAAACCCCATGGTTGCTGATACGGCGATCAGCCCAAACAGGGCGGCGGAAAGCAAGAGCAGTGGGTAAAAATCCCTGGTAACGCTATTCATCGCGTCTCAACTCAATTCCGGCATCAGCAGCAGCCTGGATGGTGTGATCAATTAACAGCCGGATAAACGGGGTCTGCTCTCCCAGTCCTCGGAGTACAGGGGTGACATCAAAGCCGGCACCGCGGAGGCGCGATAACCATGATGTTTCACCGTGTCCGGCCATATCCTTGAGGGCATGGGCCCCAGCGGTAATAAGGAGCGGTTTGAGGTGGACCTTTTTTCGATTCCCGCCATGCAGGACAGGGAGAATGTCATCCAGTGATGGATATCCTTCCACTGTGCCGATGAAGATCGGGATTTGCGGGTAGAGGCTGTTCATCCTTGACTGCAGTTCAAGGTAGAGACCGCCGGTGGGAAAGAGGGGGTTGCCGTGCCCCATATAGACCAGAGCGGCATCCTCGGCAATTGCCTGATCAGCATCCTCTCTGAGTGCTTCGGCGGCAGCACGAATATCCTCTCCATAAGGAAACGATTGACTGTAGGCGCCAAGGATCGGACGTCCTACCACAATGCGTTCAAAAGGACGCCAGTGCGGCTTCATGGTTCGAATACCGGCCAGCGCCCGTACGCAGCTGCCGAGATCATGAAATTCTTCTGCAGGGGCCATGTGGACGGCCTGTACGACGATTGATCGATATCCCCGGTCCTGGAGGCCGGCAATTGCAGCCAACTGTCCCTGCACGGAGAATATGTCGTCAGGGATATGTGGAAATTGCTGCCTGTAGTGGGGATCGGCAGCCCGTTTTTGCCAGACGCGTCGAATGATGTTGGAGGTAAAGGCAATGCGAATGGGCGTGGCTGGAAAAGCCTGCCGGTATTCGTCGAGAATGCTGATCAGCCCAGGAAGAGCAGATTCGGCCGTAGTGCCGAACATGGCAAGGACAATTGCATTTTTTTCGCTCATACGCTGTGCCTGAGATCATGGAGTGGATAGGGAACAGGCCGTGGGTTGTATACATCACGAAGGTTGCCTGTGGACTGCCCAAAAAAAAAGACCTGAATCAACCATGGTGTTGATTCAGGTCATCCCTTTGTATCCCTGATTCATTGACCACCCTTTTGCCGAAAGAGCCGTCCTCTGCAGGCAGGTCTTCTGACTCCCGGATCAGTCGCCTTCCACGCCTTCCCAGTCAATGATGAACAGTGGCGATACTGTGGAATTTGTCCCCGGCTACAGCGGCGGGCCCGTTCCGGATTTGCAACCGGATTCCCCTTTTTCATGCGTGCATGCGCAACCTGCAGAATAGTGCAGGCTACCTTACCTGCAGGCATGCTGATAGTCAAGCAGGTTGTCGGGCTGTTGAGCTGAAAGACAAGAAAAGGTATTGACGGGATCACCGCTATTTTCTACTACACATCATGGCAGAACAAACAACCGAAGGACAACATCGACTTAAGGCGGATTTCGATCCGATATCCACCGGGGCCGAAAAAGGCGGAGGAGGGATATGCAAGGATATGTTCAGGTATATACCGGGGATGGGAAGGGAAAAACTACCGCTGCGCTTGGTCTTGCCCTGCGTGCTGCCGGGGCAGGGTTACGGGTCTACATCGGCCAGTTTATCAAGAATGCGCCCTACAGCGAATTGACGTCCCTCAAGCGGCTGGCTGACTCTATTACCTTCAGTCAATATGGCCGGGGATGTTTCATCTTCAACGATCCCTGTCAGGAAGATCTTGAGGCGGCAGCCGAGGGGTTTGCAACCCTCAAGCAGGTGTTGACCAGCGGACAGTATGAGGTGGTCATAGCTGATGAAATCCACGTTGCCTACACCTGCCAACTTTTAACGGAAGCACAACTGCTGGAGCTGATCACTCTTCGCCCGCCGCAGGTGGAGCTGGTGCTTACCGGCAGGGGCGCTCCGGGCAGCGTCATCGAACAGGCCGACCTGGTCACGGAAATGCGGTTGGTCAAGCATTACTACTCCAAAGGAGTTCTTGCACGTAAGGGGATTGAAAGTTAGTCGCGAACAGGACGCCTGTGATGAAAGGGGTGGCGCAAGGGCTCATGGCATATTAAGGTGTTCATCTTGTTGATAATCTAGGTCTGTAGATGGGGTGAATTTGCTGCAGGCTGACCAGGGATAAGAGAATCTGAAGCACAAAGAGGGGAGATGAAGGAGAAAGCTGTCTGTATTGCTGTCTTGGGCACTGGCTCGGATGTGGGAAAGTCCATCGTTACCACGGCGCTTTGTCGTATTCTTGTCAATCGTGGGTATCGGGTTGCCCCCTTTAAAGCGCAGAATATGTCGAATAACTCGGGGGTCACTGCAGAGGGCCTTGAAATGGGCAGGGCGCAGATCGTCCAAGCCGAGGCCGCCAAAATTCCCCCCCATGTAGATATGAATCCGGTGCTGCTCAAGCCGACCAGCGATGTGGGGTCCCAGGTGGTGCTCAACGGGAAAGCCTGGATGGAGGCGTCTTCCGTCTCCTACTACGAGAAAAAAGATTACCTCTTCCAGGAGAGCTGCAGTGCCCTCGACCGCCTGCGCGACCTGTATGATGTCATCGTCATGGAAGGGGCCGGCTCCTGTGCCGAGGTCAACCTGATGGTCAATGACATCGTCAACTTCAGAGCTGCCGCCTATGCTGATGCACCGGTTATTCTGGTGGCTGATATTGACCGGGGCGGAGTTTTTGCACAAATCGTCGGTACGCTGGCATGTATTCCCCCGGAATGCCAGGAACGGATCACAGGTTTTGTGATTAACCGTTTTCGGGGCGACAGCAGCCTTTTCCGCAACGGCATCGAGTGGATTGAAGAACAAACCGGAAAGATCGTGTATGGGTTGTTGCCATGGTATAGGCATTTTCATATTGAAGCCGAGGATGCCGTGGTCATCGAACAGGCCACGGGCTATACTGCGGGTGCCTCGAGTGATCCTGTGATTGCGGTTATCCGCCTGCCTCATATTTCCAATTTTACCGATTTCGATCCCCTTGTCCATCTTTCCGGACTGCAGTGTGCGTACCTGCAGCAAGCACAGGATCTGTCACCTTTTGCTGCGGTTATCCTGCCGGGTTCGAAAAGCACCTGCAGCGATCTGGAATGGCTGCGAGACAACGGTTGGTCTGATCAACTGGAGCGGTATGTTGCAGAGGGAGGGCACGTCCTGGGGGTGTGCGGCGGCTATCAGATGCTCGGCAGCTGGGTTCATGATCCCAATGGGATTGAGGGTGTTCCCGGTTCAACCCGCGGGCTGGGGCTGCTGCCGGTGGAGACAACCCTGCAAGCACCGAAGACAACCACCCTGACGGAATTTTCCTGGGCAGGTAAGCGGGGATGCGGTTACGAGATCCACATGGGGCGGACAGTGGTGGCCGGCGGGCGGCCGCTGGTGGACATCCACGCGCGAAACAGGGAACCCCTGACCGACAGCGATGGGTGTGTCAGTGACGACGGCAGGATCATGGGGACCTATATACACGGAATCTTCGATTCCCCGGAGATTATCCGGCAATGGCTGCAGACTCTCGGTCTGGAA
This sequence comes from Desulfogranum aggregans, assembly GCF_055398265.1. Lineage (NCBI taxonomy): Bacteria > Pseudomonadati > Thermodesulfobacteriota > Desulfobulbia > Desulfobulbales > Desulfobulbaceae > Desulfogranum > Desulfogranum aggregans. The sequence continues at coordinate 3,984,167 of NZ_AP042447.1, forward strand.
ACCCTGCATCCGCAAGGAGAGCTGCATGGACCTGCTGCGCGTGATCATGCCTATGATCAGCTTGCCGAGCATGCGGAGAAATACCTGCAGGTCGATGCCATACTGTCGTTGGTTGAAGGTCAGGAGGAGGGAGAAAGGGCATGATTCAGGGGCATGGAGGGAATACTGCTGCGGTTGCGGCCCACCTAGGTTGCCGTCCGGAAGACATAGTCGATATGAGCAGCAATATCAACCCGTTGGGTATTGTTCCCGGACTGCTGGAACATCTGCAGGGGCACCTGGATACCATCATGCGTCTGCCGGAGGTCGATGCCGGGGCTGCTGCTGCTGGCATTGCCGAGATGTTGGCGGTGGAGCCGGCGCAGGTTCTTATGGGAACAGGAACAACCCAGTTCATCTATACCGCCTGCACGGCCCTGCGGTCCCGGCAGGTCCTTATTGTTGGGCCGACCTACGCGGACTATGCCTCAAGTTGCAGGATGTACGGGATTGAACCGGATTTTTTTCTTAGCCGGGCTGAGGAGGCCTTCCAGGTTGACTGCCATCGTCTTGCCGATGCTGCTCGACATTACGATACGGTGTTTCTCTGCAACCCCAATAATCCGACTGGGACGCTGATCGACCATGAGACCCTGGAGGCCTTGTGCCGATCTCTTCCGGATACCCATTTTATAATTGACGAATCCTACCTTCCCTTCGCACCGGCATCCCATGACCGGAGCATGGTGAGCACAGGGCTGGACAATGTGATTGTTCTCTGGTCGCTCTCAAAAATATATGGTATCCCCGGGGTTCGGGCCGGGTTTCTCATCGGAAGCGAAGCGGTTGCTGCCCGATTCGGTGGCTACATGCAGCCGTGGTGTGCCAATAGTCTCGCCCAGGAGGCGGTTGGCTACCTTGTGGGGAACCGGTCTATGGTGGCAGCGTTTGTCATTCGGACCAAAGAATACCTGCGTCAGGAAATGGATCGCTTTCATCGTTCGCTGGACGGGTGCGGAGTCACCCTTTTCCCTACGGTCGCCCCTTATCAGCTGATTGGCTTGCCCGGCGAGTGGACAGCGGCGGCGACCTGTGAACAGCTCTTGGCAGATCGGATTCTGCTGCGTGACTGCTGTAATTTTCATGGGTTGGATCATCATTTTGTTCGCGTTTCCCTCAAGTCGCCGACCGCCAACCAGAAGGTTGCCCGGCTGCTGCGTGCCGCTCTGGAGGCCTGATGCATGACGCCGTCATTCTGGACATGGTTGTCGCTGCTGATACTGCCAGCAGCATTTCTGCTGGATAGGTTCGTCGGTGACCCTCGCTGGCTGCCGCACCCCATCAGGTGGATGGGGTGCGCTATTCAGTTCAGCGAGCCCTTTTTTCGTCGCCATATCAAGGGCCAGCAACGGGCAGGTGCCCTTTTTGCGGTCAGTTTGATAGGCGGGTGCTGGGTGGCCGCTACCCTTGTACTGGCTGGGTTTCGCTGGATCCATCCGCTGGCCGGCCTCGCGCTTGAGATGGTGATGTTGTTTTACTGTTTTTCCGTCAAATCACTTGCCCAGGCTGCACGGGAAATATACCATTCGCTCAGCAATGGACAGGTGGACACGGCCCGCGGCCAGGTGGCAATGATTGTAGGTCGGGATGTTGCGGATTATCAGACCGATGATATTGCCAGGGCAACCGTGGAAACGGTGGCGGAAAATTTTGTTGATGGGTTTCTTTCTCCGCTCTTTTTTGCCGTTATTGGCGGTGGTCCGCTGGCACTCGCCTATAAGATGATCAACACCCTCGACTCCATGGTCGGGTATAAAAATGATCGCTACCTGTTCTTTGGAAAAACCGCGGCTCGGATAGATGATGTGGCCAACTACCTTCCTGCGCGGCTTTCTGTATACATGATCGCCATGGCGGCCCAGCTGACCGAGTTGAAAAGCGGTCGCCGTACGCTGCATGTCGGCCGAGGAGAAGGCCGCAATCACAGCAGTCCCAATGCCGGATTTCCGGAAGCAGCATTTGCCGGCGCCCTTGGCGTGCGACTCAATGGCCCCAATTACTATGGCGGCGTGCTGGTGGAGAAACCATATATCGGTGGAGCGTTTGCTCCACCGACAGTTGCCCATATTGATGAGGCCTGTCGGTTATTGCTGCGAGCAGCGGAGGTGGGTGTCCTGTGCGGCTGGTCGGTAGCCGTGCTGCGGATGTTGTTATCATTTCAGTGAAGATGGAGGGCCGAAGCTATGCGTAAAATTCCCTGTGAACTCACCCTTGGCAATGGTGGAGATGTGGTGGCCATGGTCCCCCTAGAGGATGACGGCACCCTCCGTGTTCCTCTTCACGCCCTGTATGGAACCTCTGAGGAGGGGGTGATAGCCTGTCGGGTGATGAACCCGGACGATCGGCAGCAGGTGGTTCGAGAGGTGTGGGGCACTAAAGAATAGTCCCTTTCCCACTCCTGCCATATACCCTCGCGTTTTGTTGTGTCCCGATCCGCTCAGGTGAGGGCAATGCCGGCAACCTTGGTATCCAGGTATTCTTCAAGCCCGGCTCTGGCCCCTTCTCTGCCCAGACCGCTCTGTTGTATCCCTCCAAAGGGAGCCGCTGCACTGGTGGGGTTGATGTCATTGATACCTACCATGCCAAACTGCAGTTGCTCGAAGGTGCGCAGCGCTGTGTTCATATCGCTGGTGTAGATGTAGGCGGCAAGGCCGTAGTCGGTGTCGTTGGCCATGGCAATGATGTCGTCATGGTCATCAAACGGGATGACTGCTGCTACCGGACCAAAAGTTTCCTCCCGATAAATGGTCATTTCCGGGGTTACATCGCTCAGCAGGGTGGGCGCATAAAAAAAGCCTCGTTCCAGTTGGTTGCCCGTGAGTCTTTTGCCGCCGGCGAGGAGCGTGGCCCCTTTGGCGAGCGCATCCTCAACCTGGCGCATTACCTTGTCCAGCGCAGCCTGATTGACCAGCGGGCCGATGGTAACTCCATCCTGGAGTCCGGAACCTGCCTGCATGGAGGCTATGCGCCGGGCAAAAGTATCGAGAAAAGGGGCAAGGAGGCGGCGGTGTACGTATATTCGATTGGGGCAAATGCAGGCCTGGCCGGTGTTGAGAAACTTAACCAGTGCAGCACCTTTGGCCGCATGCACCGGATCGGCGTCCGGAAAAACAATAAAAGGGGCGTGCCCTCCCAGCTCCATGGAAACCCGCTTAAGCTGGGGGGCAGCATCGGTGGCCAACCGTCGGCCAACAGCGGTGGAGCCGGTAAAGGTAATTTTTCGCACATGAGGGTTGGTGCACAGCTCATATCCAATCGGCGCCGGGTCAGCGGCGGTGATCAGGTTGAGTACTCCCGGCGGGAGCCCCACGCTATCAAAGATCTCAAACAGGCGCATAGCACACAGGGGCGTTTTCTCCGCCGGTTTGAGCACCACTGAGCAGCCTGCCGCCAGGGCAGGGGCAATTTTTCTGGTGATCATGGAAATCGGATAATTCCATGGGGTAATGGCTCCCACTACCCCAACCGGTTGCCGTTGCACCAAAAACCGTTGATTGCTCCGTGAAGAAGGGATGGTCTCTCCGTATATGCGTTTCGCCTCTTCAGCAAACCAGAGCAAGAAATCCGCGCCATAGCGGACCTCTGTGTGCGCTGCTTTCAATGGCTTGCCTTGTTCTTCTGTCATCAGACGGGCAAGTTCATCGGCATTGGCAAGCATGCGCTGGTGAGCCGTGTACAGGTACGCCGATCGATCATACGTGGTGGTGGCCGACCATGTGGGCAAGACGGATGCAGCCGCTGCAATGGCTTCCCGTGTTTCCTTGGGCCCAGCATCAGCCACCTTTGCCAGTTCCTTGCCGGTAGCCGGGTTGACCACCGGAAAGGTGGTCGGGGTTTTTCTCCATTGTCCGTTGATATACATTAGCCTCTCCTTGCGCTGGGTGAGCTGCCCGGCCTGGGGTGTTCCGTTCCATGCGTGTTACGCTTTGGCTCCAGCTGCTCGGCTGGTCAGTTGACAACGAATTTATATCTGGCCTATAGTGTGCAGGTCAAGGACGAATCCTGAATCGGTTACGCCTACCGGGGCCTTACCCGGACAATAACGGGGAAATTTCAATGGGGAAAGACAATCGATTCAGCCGAGGTGCATGTTTGCCATGATCGGGATGCCCGAAACGAGAGGTGCCATGAAGGGGTTGCAAAAACTTACGTTTAAGGAAACCATAACCGCCAGTATGCTGTTGATTGCGGTTGTGGTTTTTATTGCTGCGGGCGCCTTATGGACAATGGGCGAATTAGCCGCCTACGACGGGCAGGCCAGGGCACAGAAACAGGAACATATCAACAATCAGAAGGCGTTGGCCCGGGCCGAGGTAGACCGGGTCGTCGATTTTATCCACCACCAGCGCCGTCAGACGGTAATAACCCTCAAGGCAGATCTGCGAGCCAGGATCGATTCGGCGCTTTCCGTGGCAGAGAGTATTTATAGCGCCTATGCAGGATCGATGAGCGAGGTCGAGCTGCAGCGCCGCATTGTCGAAGCCCTGCGCAATATCCGATACGATGGAGAAGGGGGATACTTTTTTATTTTTGACCTGGAAGGACAATGTGTGCTGATGCCCCATTCGCCTGAGCATGAAGGGCGGGCGCTGCAGGCCGGCTGCGACAGTTCAGGCCGGTTGTTTATCCAGCGGGCTACCGAAATCATCAACACCTTCGGCGAGGGCTTTCTTGACTGGAACTGGTTTAAGCCAGAAAATCAGTCAGCTGTGAAAGAAAAGATGGGGTTTGTGAAGCGGTTTGGCCATTATGGGTGGTGGATCGGTACTGGTTGCTATGTGGAGGATTTTACCGCTGAGATACAGGAAAAGATATTGGAGTGGGTCCAGCAGATCAGGTATGGCGAAGATGGCTATATTTTTATTTATGATTATCAAGCCAACACCCTGGCCCATTATAAACCGGAAAATGTCGGGGTCAATCAGTGGCATTTTCTCGATTCCAACGGGGTACCGGTCCTGCAACGGTTGATTGCCAGTGCTCGGGAGGAGGGAGAAGGATTTGTGGAGTATGTGGGCACCATTCGCCCCAGCACCGGCCTGCCCGCGCCGAAAATCGCCTATGTGAAAGGGGTTCAGGACTGGCAGTGGATGGTTGGCACCGGTCTGTATGTCGACGCCATAAATGCCCGTCTGGCTGCAAAGCGGCAGGAGCTGTTCCAAAAAATTTGGCGGCATATTACCATTTTTTTTGGCCTGCTTCTTCTGAGCATTTTGCCGATATATCTGCTCATTCGTTACCTGGTTGGTTCGGTAACCGACAGTGTCGCAGTCTGCACAGACTTTATGGAGCAGGCTGTCCTTGGTGGGAAAAATATGGAGGTCGGGGAGGTACGGTTCGAGGAGTTTCATCCGCTGGTACGAGCGACCAACAGCATGGTCGATGAGCAGGAGGCGCAAGCTGCACGCCTACAGGAGCTGGAGGAAAAGGTGCGGCAGAGCCGAAAGATGGAGACTCTGGGTATGCTAGCCGGAGGGGTCGCCCATGATCTGAACAACATCCTCGCCTCCATGGTCGGCTACCCGGATATTCTCATGAACAGCCTGCCAGCAAAGAGCCCGCAGAGAAAGTTCCTGGGGATTATTAAGGAATCCGGCCATAAAGCAGCCGATGTGGTAGGCGATTTGCTCACCCTGGCCACGCAAGGCGGGGAACAGCGTATGGTGCTCAACCTCAACGACCTGGTTGAAAAGTATCTCCAGGGAGATATCCATGGGCAAACGATTGAGCGCTACGGCCCGATCAACATTGAGCTTGATCTCGCGCCCGACTTGATGAAGATGCAGGGTGTTCCGGTCCGCTTGGAAAAATTACTGATGCACCTGCTGCGAACTGCAGCCGGGAGCCGCCTGCAGCGAGGGCGCATCCGCATCAGAACGGAAAACCGTTACGTGGACAGCTTCCTTGACGGTTTGCAGCAGGTCGAGGAGGGTGAGTACGTGGTGTTGCAGGTGATGGATCCGGGAGGGGGCATACCACGAGAGGAGATAAGCCATATTTTTGAGCCGTTTTATCTGCAAAGGCGTTATGGCTCCGACGGTACCGGGCTCGGTATGGTTGTCATATGGGAAACGGTGCAGGAGCATAATGGATTTATCAATGTTACCAGCGATGACGGCGAGGGTGTCATTTTTGAGCTCTATTTTCGGGCCACCCGCGAGGATATCGCCCGCGAGGCTGCAGCCAGCCTGCAAAGGGATTTTCGAGGGCATGGAGAGCGGTTGCTGATTGTTGATGATATCAAGGAACAGCGAGATCTGGCCGTGGCTCTTCTGAACCAACTGGGATATACAACCGCTGCCGTGCCTACCGGCGAAGAGGCAGTGGAGTATCTGCGCAATATGCCCGTTGACCTGGTGGTGCTGGATATGATCTTAGAGGATCCCTATATGGATGGACTGGAAACGTACAAGCGCATTCTGCAGATCTGCCCGGGGCAGCGGGCGATCATTGCCAGCGGCTATGCAGAAACCGCACGGGTGAAGACAGCGTTACTCATGGGGGTGGGAGAGTACGTGCAAAAACCCTATTCCGTGGAAAAAATCGGTAGGGCCATTCGACGTGTGCTGGACGGTCAGTCCCTTGCGTCCGGGGCATAAAAGAAGAAAGCGGGGCCTGCTGATGGCGGTGGCGAGCGGAGTGCGGGCCCGGGCCAGCAATGGAGGGTGGCCGGGGGACGATGGGCAGCCCCATTTCAGGCGGCACGTTCGACCCTGTTTCTCCCTTTTGTTTTCGCCCTGTAGAGTGCCTTGTCGCTTTGAGCGATCAGGGCAGCGCGATTGAGGGGCACACGGTCAATGTCGGTACTGGTCAGTCCGATGCTGACCGTGACGCTGATTTCCTTTTCGTTGAGCTTGATCTTCAGTTGTTCAATTCCACGGCGAATGCGGGTAGCCAGTACATTGGCTCCGTTTCTCCCGGTTTCCGGGAGGACTATGGCAAATTCTTCGCCTCCATATCGGGCAACAATATCGCAGTGACGCACCAGCTGCTCCATTTTGCGGCTCACCAGCTGCAGCACCCGGTCCCCCGAAGGATGGCCGTAGGTATCATTGACGTTTTTAAAAAAATCAATATCCAGGAGGAGTAGAGAAAGCGGATGCTTATAGCGGATTGATCGTTGGACCTCTCGCTCAAGAATTTCCTGAAAGTATCGATGATTATAGAGTCCGGTCAGGTCATCACGAAAGGCAAGTTCGCGCAGACGGTCATTGGCCGCCTTGAGACTGACTGCCAGTTGTTCAGCATTGTTTTTTGCCTGTTTTAATTCCAGTACCACCTGCTCATAGGAAAAGTTGAGGCGTCTGAGTTCATCATTGGCCTCCTGCATCAGCAGGGAGAACGGCTTCATTTCCCCTGGGTTCACTGCAAACAGGTCCATGGTTTCCCGGGCCTGTGCACCAATATCATCAATCAGCTTATCTATCTGCTCACGGTCCATAGCAAAAGTGGTACTGAGCAGGCGGTGCACCTCGGCGTATCGTGTGTTTCCCCGATTTCCGTGGTAGATGGACCCGATCCGATCGGCAATATCAAGAAGCAGTGCAAGGTCTCCCTTGGAAGCTTCTTCGGTGCAGTGATGGCAGCGAATGGGTTCGTAAATTGCTGCGGGGAGTTGCCAGCTCTCCAGCAGATGAGCACCCAGCGCACTGTGATCAAAACCGAACCGCTCCTGCTCGGCCTCATACATGCTTTTACCGCTGATACGTTTGTTGTCGAGTACTTCGGTAAAGGCAACCGGAGCGGTCAAGAAAAGGGCGAGGATGCCGATATCCTGCAGCAACGCAGTGATAAACAGGTCCTCAGCATGGTTGCCGGTTGCTCGGGCGAGGAGTTTGGCAGACACCGCGGTGGATATCGATCGGCGCCAAAACAGGTCAATATCGAAACCACTCTGTGGAAGGTCCTTGTAGGTATCAACAAGCACAAAGGAGAGGGCAATGTTCTGCAGGGTCTGGGTGCCGAGCAGGGCGGTAGCCTGGGCCAGGGAGGTTACCTGTTTCGGGAGGCTGTAGATGGAGGAGTTGGCAATTTTCAGCAGTTTGGCCGTGAGTACCGGGTCCGAGGTGACAATGTTCGCCAGGTCATTGAAATTATTTTCTTCCTGGCGAACCGCCTCAAGAATTTTCAGGGCAATTGCCGGTGGAGTCGGCAGTTTGTCCGCTTGACGGAGAAAGGTATGCAGCGCAGTCATGAACCCTCTACTCAGGAGTGAATGTGTACTCCGACGGTCGTTGACCGACGGGTGGACAAAACGATTATTCGGAGATGACGGGCGCGCCTCCGGTTCTTGGTTTCTCAAAGATGATGAAAAAAGTCAACAGCGAGGGAATGACAAAAAGGGTGAAAATGGTGGAGATCGCCAGACCGCCAAGGAGAATAGAACCCAGCCCACGGTAGAGTTCGCTCCCTGATCCTGTGGCAATGACCAGCGGCGACATGGCGAGCACTGAGGTGGTGGCACTCATGAAAATCGGCCTGATACGGGTTCGGACAGCTTCACTGATGGCCGCGTCCCCTGTCATAGCTTTGTAGCGGATGTTATTCAGGGATTGGTGAACAATGAGGATTGCGTTGTTCACCACTGTACCGATAAGGATGATAAACCCGAGCATGCTGAGGACATCAAGTGCCTGGGGAGCAATCAGGGCGTTGACGACTCGCAGTCCCATGAGACCGCCGGCGGCGGCAAGTGGCACAGTGAAAAGAATAATGAACGGATAGAGAAAGTTTTCAAACAGTGCCGCCATGAGCAGGTAGGTGATCACCAGGGCGAGCAGCATATTCCACTGCAGGGCCTCACGGGTTTCGGTGAGCTTGTCTGCGTTGCCGCCGATGGAAGTGGATACGCCATCGAGTTTTCCCGCTTTATTCAGGGGCGCGATGATCTCCTCTTCAATGATCTCCATTGCCGACTGGAGGGCGACATCCTGCGGCGGCGTCACCTGGAGGGTGATGGTACGATTTCTCTCCAGATGGTTGATCTGGGGCATTCCCTCGGTGTAGACAAGTTCGGCCACGTCGCCGACACGAATCAGATCGCCGTTTCCGGAAACGATGGTGGCGTTGAGGATGTCCTCCGGTGTGAGGATAAGCGCTTCATCGCCCTTGACGACCAGGTCTACCTGTTTGGTGCCTTCAGGACGGAATTCATCAATTTTGCGCCCATCCATGAGGATGTCAACGTAGATTCCCAGGTCCGCTTCCGTAAGACCGTTGGCGCGAAGCCGTTCTTTGTTGGGTATGATCTTTACTTCGGGGTAGCTTGTTTCCAGTGACGGGACCGGTCTGATCTGGGCGCCTTTGATCTGTTGGCTGGTCGCACCGTAAAGTGTTCGTGCCGCCTCTATGATGTTGTCAATCTGATCACCGGCGATATTGACCTCCACTGTTCGCCCTTTGCCTATCCCAGATTCAAAAATACCGGCCTGGATGCTGACGCCGAATATGCCGGGGATCGAGTGCATGATCCTGTTGAACAGCGGCATCATTTCCGCGGCCCTGGTCTCATGGACACTGATTCCGCCGAAAAGATTGATCCGATCGGCACCGACATAGAACATCTGCTTGATCTGCGGGATGCCGTCTTTCCCGTCTTCCTCAAAGTACGGAGCGGATTCGCTGTAGATGTATCTGCCCATGTCCTTCATTTTTTCAACCGAGTAGCCCGGTGGCGGGATGAGGATGTTGAGGATCAGGTTTCGGTTTCCCTGGGGGAGGTATTCCGCACTGGGCAGCAGAGAGATGATAAGAAACACCGACAGCGCGGTAAAAGCGAATACCGAGGATAGCCTGGTGAGGACGTTGCGCATACAGAGGTCGGATATTCGCATGATGAGTGCCGCAAGCCACGGGCCGACGTAGGAACGCTGCAACCGGTTTGGTTCGCTCTGCCCCCGTTTGCGGTAGAGCAGGTTGATCAGGGTGGGAATAACGGAAATGGAAACAAACAGGCTCAGCAGGATCGAGGAGGTGATCGCGATGGCTATATCGCGAAAGAGCTGCCCGGCCTCCTCCTGGATAAAAACAACAGGAAGAAAGACGGCCACGGTGGTTGCCGTGGAGGCGAAGATGGCTCCCCACACCTCTTTGGTCCCCTCATAGGCCGCGCTCATGGCGCTTTTGCCCATTTTACGATGTCTGTCGATGTTCTCCAGGACCACGATGGAGTTGTCCACCAGCATGCCGACGGCAAAGGAGATACCCGCCAGGCTGACAACATTGAGGTTCCTCCCGGTCAGCCAGAGAAAGATAAAGGCTCCAATGGCGGAGACGGGAATCGCCATGGCAATGGTGGCGGTGGAGCGGACACTTCGGAGGAAGAGCAGCAGTACGCCGATAGCCAGCAGGCCGCCGATAAGCACATTTTGTTTGACGATGGCAATAGCGCGGTTGATGTACGGCCGCTGGTCATAGACCCAGTCAATAAAGAGCCCGTTTTGATCAAGCAGGGTGGCGTTGAGGGTATCGACCACCTCTTCCAGTCGATCACTCATGTGGAGGACGTTGGCTCCCTGTTCTTTGCGCACCCCGACGACAATAACCTGGCTGCCGTTGTGGAGCACGGAAACGTCTTCTTTTTTATGACCGTGCCTGGCTGTAGCCACATCCCGGAGATAGACCCGGTTGATGCCGTCGTCGGCAATGACAACTTGCAGAACATCCTCAGGATTTTGGAACTGGCTGACCGTTCGGATCCGGTAATTCTTTTTTTCAATACCCAGCACCCCGGCGGCAATGTTGCTGTTGGCCTGCTGGACGGCCTGGACGATCTGATTGATCGTTACATCATAGCGGGCCATGTCCTGAGGAGAAACGATGACCTCCAGCTGATTCTCGGTGCCCCCGAACACGAACAGGGAGCCGACTCCTGGAACACGTTCCAGGTGCTGCCGCACGTAATCTTCGAAAAAAGTCCGGTAGTTGTTGATGGGTGTGGAATTTTCGGGTTGAGGGCGGATAACCATCCACACGACCGGTGAGCTCTGGGCGCCGGCTGCTTCGATAACCGGTCTCTTGGCGGTTTCTGGATAATCGGAAACCTCGTTGAGTTTGTTGGAAACACGCAGCAGGGCGTCGTCGAGGCTGGTTTCGATTTGAAAGGAAAGGGTAATTTCCCCAAAGGAATTGTAGCTGGCACTTTCCATTTTGGTCAGGCCCTGCAGTCCCTTGAGGGTTTCTTCCTGTTTTTCGATTATTTCTTTTTCCACCTCGTAGGGAGTTGCACCGCTCCAGGTGGTGTTGACCGTGATCTGCGGTGTTTCCACGTCCGGGGTCAACTGAACCGGCAAGGCATTGAGACCGATAAGGCCAAAGAGCACTACCAGGATGACGCCAACGGCGACGCTCACAGGCTTGTCCAGGGATGAACGGATAATGTCCATGGGTTTATTCTCCGATCACGGTAACAGGCTGGTCGGGGCGCAGTCGCTCGTTGCCTTCGATGACGACCGGCATTCCCGAGACCAGGTAGGGGTTATCGGCAGCGATCCTGTCCCCCAGATAGGTAACAATGTTAACCGGCAGAATAGCGGCTTTGTTTTCTTTGACGGTATAGACAAAATCATCGCCCTTGAACTTTATCAATGCATCTCTGGGCAGAATACTCAACTGCTGTTTCTCGCTGATCGGAAGATGCACGGTGGCGGAGAGGTTCTCTGTGCCGTTCTCCATAGGTGGTATACGGACCTTGATGGAGACATTTTTGGTTTTTGCGTCTGCCCGAGGGGCAATGGTGTCGATGGTTCCGGTCATGGTCAGGTCATAGGCGTTGATACGCACATCAACCGTTGCCCCCGGTTCGATATACTGCAGCAGAGTTTCGCCGATGGGAACATTGATGAACAGCGCGTCACTGGCACCGATCACAGCAACCTGTTTGCCCTGCTGGACCCAGTCGCCGGCCTCGACATTTTTCTCCAGAACAACACCGTCAAATGGCGCCTTAATGACACTTTTTTCTTTCTGTAACTGCAGCCTGGCAAGGGTTAACCGTGCAACCTGGAGTTCCTTTTCTGCATTGCTCAACGCAAACTGTGCATCATCGTATTTTTTTTCGCTTGCCCCTCTGTTTTCCAGTAGGCTTTTCTGCCGCTGGTAGTTTTTCGCCGTCAGCTCCTGTTCCAGTCGCTGTTGTTCGACCCGGGTTGTACTCAATTGGATATCCTTATCGAGCAGGTCGGTATTGAGGGAGACCAGAGGTTCACCTTCGAGAATCCGATCGCCTATGCGGATCTTGATCGATTCAACCAGTCCTGCTACTTCGCTGGAAACCTTGCTCACTCGATCGTAATAGAGTACCCCAAGAAAAGGTTTGTTGCGCGCAACCGTGTCGCTGGTGACGGGAGCAACCCGCACCTTGGCCGGGGGAGGGGTCTGGCATACTCCGGGAGCAGCCGTCATGCCGAGCAAGGCCACAAGCAGAAGGGAACAAAGACAGGCAATGGCTTTAGTTCTGGGGGGTGCAGTGCGCAGGCGTGCTGAGGCTGAGGCAGGAGCAGGTGTCGATAAGCTGGAAGATCTGAACATCATGGGTATGTTTCCTGAATGGTGGAAGAGCAGAACACATTGAGAGTACAGCCAGAAAGAGCATCACGATAATATAGCAATGGGGGAAACTCAACACTTTTTCCTGGAAGCAGGGCAACCTGGCCAGGGAGTGCGGTGTGGTCGACCGGATGTTGGATTGGATCAGAAACCTTTCGCCGGGAATTCGGGCTAATATCCAGGCAGGCAAAGGGGAGAGGCAGGTACCCCTCCCCCTTCCCGGAGACCGATGCAGGAAAGCTGCCTCAGGCTTCGGTGGTGACGGGGATGGAAAGGGTGAAGGTTGATCCCTTGCCGGTCACACTGGTTACATCCACCCGACCGTGATGGCTGTGGGCAATGTGCTTGACAATGGCCAGGCCCAGACCGGTACCGCCCATATCTCGATTTCTCCCCTTGTCGCAGCGGTAAAACCGTTCAAACAGACGAGGCAGATGCTTTTTCGGTATTCCCGGTCCCTGGTCGATAACGCTGAGATTTACCATCTTTCCCCCGTTCATGGCTTCGCCGGGAACGGCCCGAAGGGTGACCGTGGAGTTGGCCGGGCTGTAGGCGATGGCGTTCTGCAGCAGGTTGATGATCGCCTGCTCAAGCAGTGGTTTATTCATCGGCACGGTCAGCGAATCCGGGCTCTCCACCTTCACGGTGATGTCCTTTTCCTGGGCATGACGGCTCAGGGTTTGCACCGCGGCCTCAAAAACCGGGGTGACCGGCTGGGAGGTCAATGCAACCTGCCCGGACTCCTGCTTGTTTTCGATGCGCGAAAGGGCGAGCAGGTCGTCAATGATCGAATCGAGCCTGTTGGCCTGCTTGGAAACAATAGTGAGGAAACGGACAGCATCCTCTGTGTTTTCCAAGGCACCGTCGAGGAGGGTTTCGACATAGCCCTTCACAGCGGTGATCGGCGTTTTGAGCTCATGGGAAACATTGGCCACGAAATCCTGACGTATGTTTTCCAGCCGATTGAGCTTGGTCAAGTCATGCATGACCAGCAGTACCCCCATGGGCTGCTGTTCGTCGGCCAAGGGAACCACATGGACCTGAAGGATCAGGGGCTCGGTCCCGTCGAATAGAGTCACCTCCTCCTTGAGGGTTCTATTCTTGGTCAGCGCCTCTTCAATGAGGTTGAGCAGATCCTGGTTGCGGATCACCCCGTTGACCGGTTCTCCTTTGACCGCCTCCGAGGAAAGCTTGAAGAGGTTGGTGGCCGCATTGTTCATCCGTAATATTTTTCGGTTCACATCAATGGCCACCACAGAATCGGCCATGCTGGAGAACACGGCTTCCAACTCGTTGCGCTGCTGGATGATAACCCGAACCCGTCGGTTGATTTCGTCAGCCATCTTGTTCAGTGCTCCGGCGAGACCGGCCATCTCCACCGACATGTGTTCGCTGCTGATCTTGATCAGCTGATCAATGCGCCCCTTGGTCAGTCGTTCGGCACCCTGCTTCATCTGTTCCAGCGGCCTGCTGATGCGTCGTGCGCTGAAGAGGGCAAGCACCGCTGCCAGAGCAATAATACCAAGCCCAATAAAGATGATTTTGTTGCGGATGGAGGTGAGCTTCTCCTCATAGGTAGTGGTCGGAACAGACAAACGCAGGGCAGCCTGCTTGCCGTTGTTCAGTTGGATGGGGATAGCCACGTAGAGCATGTTCTGTCCGACCGTGCGGCTGAAGCGGATGGATGAACCTTGCTGCCCTGCCAGAGCTTTTTGCAGTTCAGGCCGGTTGGCATGGTTGTCCATTTTGGTATGATCCTCGTTGGAATCAGCGAGCACCACTCCATTGATGTCAACAAGCGTGATGCGGGTGGAGCCCTTGCGGCCTGCCTGCCGGACGAAGCTCTGCAGCCTGTCGTCGGGGCCCGTTGCTGCGGCGGCAATGGTTAACTCTATCAGCTGGGCTCTACGCTGCAGCCCCTCTTCGAGCTGGCTGAGATAAAAGGTACGGCCGGATTCGCTAATGAACCAGACCACAGCGATGAGGGAGATGACAGTGGTAAAGACAATTGCCGGATAGATTTGCCAGAATAGGCGGATATTCTTCATGGCGATATGGATAAGCTGGTTTGAGAGATTAATGTGTGGATACAGGGGGAGTGATGTGGGCAAGTGACCGTGGTCACTCCTTGATTCTATAGCCGATCCCCCGGACCGTTTCGATGTAAGTGCCCGCAGACCCGAGTTTCTTTCGCAGACCAAATATCTGCACGTCCACTGCCCGTGGGGTGATCATATAATCATAACCGCGAACGTGATCAATAATCTGCTGACGGGAAAACACCCACCCTGGGCGGCTGGCAAGCAGGGTGAGAATAGTAAATTCAGTGATGGTGAGGTGTACCTGTTCGCCATTGATGCGAACTTCGTGACGACCGGGATGGATTTCCATGGAGTGAACGGTGATAGCTCCGTCATCGTTATTATTGGTACCCTGCTGGTGTTCGGAGAGTCGACGAAGCACCGCCTCAATTCGTGCGAGCAGCACCCGGGGACTGAACGGTTTGGTTACATAGTCGTCCGCTCCGGTGTCAAGCCCCATGACGACATCGTCTTCCTCACCCTTGGCGGTGAGCATGACAATCGGCAGGGTGCGCGTTTTTTCCGTCTCTCTGACGATGCTGCAGACTTCCATGCCATCCTTGCCTGGCAGCATCAGGTCGAGCACCATGGCGTCGATAGGTTCACTGGCGAGAACCTGTAATGCCTCTTCTCCGGTATCGGCACAGGTGACATTGTACCCGGCCTTGATCAGGTTGTAGCTGACGAGCTGCTGAATGTCAGCATCGTCTTCAACTATTAATATTCTGAGTTTACTCACTTTTTTCCCTCAGTGCATGATAATGATGTTGCAATGTAATGTACTCTTTGACCAAGGGGTTGCAACAAAAAATAAAAAGGCTAACCGATTCTTAACAGTTTGCTAACAACGCGATAATCTCTATTGTTTTTAGTAACGCGTCCATTTTCAACTCTTTACAATAACAGGAGGAATACCGTGGCAAGGCATATGCATTTTCACCGTGAGATTGAGATGCTGAAACAGAAAATTCTTGAGCTTGGCGGCTTGGTTGAAGACAAGGTCCGCAGGGCATGTAACATCCTTGCCAACCCTGATAAACAACAGGCTGAACACCTGCTTGTTTCGGATTGGGAAGTTGACGATATGGAGATTATGGTTGAGGAGGAGTGCCTGAAAATTCTGGCGTTGCATCAACCTGTTGCCAGGGATCTGCGGTTAATTGTGGCGATAATCAAGATCAACAGTGAGCTGGAGCGTATAGCCGACTTGGCGGTGAATGTGGCCAAGCGAGTATTGACCATCGAAAAGAAAGAAATCGGTGGCTTGACTTTTGACTATCAGCCGATGGCGGAAAAGGCGCTGGCCATGGTTAAAATCAGCCTTGATGCTCTGGTGGCAGAAGATGCCGATCTCGCCCGCAGCGTGTTTCTTATGGACGAGGAGGTCGACAGGTATCGTAACCTAGCCTACAAGGCGGTCATTGAAGAACTGGACCGGCAGAGCGGCAATGCTGCGGGGCTGGTCAATCTCTATCTCATAGCCCGACATCTTGAGCGTATCGGTGACCGTACCAATAATATTGCCGAGGAGGTCATCTACCTGGTGGAGGGGGAAATCGTCCGTGCCGGCGGTGGAGCAGAGGTGTAGCCGGTTGTTTGTCTAGCAGACCGGGAGTGGCCGCGGTTAGCGCGTCACTCCCGGCTGGCTGGAGAGCTAAATCTGTGCGCCAAGGCAAGTGCCGGTATCAATGGCCGATCGTATCCATGGGTGATCAAGGGGGATGGTTTTACGTTGGCCGGCGACCTCTCTAAGGGGCACAAGGGTGGTCGACTCGCCGTCCACTGCCACCATGCAGCCGAACTTTTTCTGGCAAATGGCCTCCACGGCGGCATTCCCAAGGCGCGTGGCAAGGATGCGGTCAGCAGCAGAAGGCGTGCCACCTCGTTGCAGGTGTCCAAGGATGGTCAGCCTGCTTTCCAGTCCGGTCATCATTTCCAGTCTGCGTGAGAGCAGCAGCGTATTTTCACTTTGGCCGGATTTAAAGGTGGAGAGTGCATCACTGGCCTTGCGCAACTTCTTTTCGTCGCCATTTTCTTTGGCACGCTTTTTTTTCGATTGCAGTTGGTTGAGTTCCTTATAACTTTCTTTGGAAAGGGCGCCTTCCGACACTGCGACGATGCTGAAATTTCTTCCTCTGTGCCGCCGGCGACGGATGGCGTTGGCGACCATGTTCACGTCATAGGGTATTTCGGGGATGAGGATCACATCCGCTCCGCTGGCCATTCCCGCTCCCAGGCCAAGCCAACCCGCGTTATGACCCATGATCTCGACCACGATGATGCGGTGGTGACTGTGGGCGGTTGAATGCAGCCTGTCAATGGCATCGGTGGCAATGGACAGGGCGGTGTCGAAACCGAAAGTGATATCCGTGCGGGCAACATCATTATCAATGGTTTTGGGGAGGGTGACGATATTCATACCGGTCTTCACGAGCCGGTTGGCATTTTTCTGTGTCCCACCGCCACCAATACAGATGAGGGCCTCAAGATGATGCCGGTGATAGTTGTCCAGCATCACTTCAGTCATATCCTGCAGCTTTGAACCAACAGGCATCTTGTGTGGCTTGTCGCGGCTGGTCCCGAGAATGGTGCCACCAAGGGTCAGGATACCGGACAGGGCGTCGCCTTCCAGTTGGATGGTCCTGTTTTCCATGAGCCCGCGAAAACCGTCCTTGAAACCGATAACCCGCATGTTGTGCGCATTGAGTGCGCTTTTGCCGATGGCTCTGATTGCGGCATTCAGTCCCGGGCTGTCGCCTCCTGCCGTTAGTACACCTATACATTTCCCCATGGTCTTCTCCTTGAGCCTGTTCATCGTCTGCACATCCACGATAGGCACACCTTATTCATCATTGCAGGTTTTACCAGCTTCCCTCCCAGCGCCTTGCATGGGGGAGCCAAGCTGTGAGATTCCTTCAGTTATGGCCATCAGAGGAGGCTTCACCCGATCATTTGATTGCAAGGTCCCTACCATAAGCAGAAAGTGGAAGCAGTGGCAACTGCTCTAACCAAATTCTAACAATTGCCGAACGCATGGTTAACAAAGGGTCTGTAAGGTTTGCGCCTGATGACTAACTAACTTTTTCCGGTAAACCCTCATGTCGCCAAATTTCCTCCTTGTTTTCACTCTTGCCCTGTGTTCCATCGCGTTCATGGTTGGCAAGAAAAGAGCTTTCTCCGTCGCCGGAGAGGGGCACCCGATCAAGCTCCACTCCAGGCCGGGCTATTACGGAGCACTCACTGCGCTGTGGTGCGGCATTCCAGCCATGCTGATTTTCGCCGTGTGGCACTCCTGCTCGGATATGGTTTTGACCAATCTGGTCATGGGAGCCGTGGTCGGCCCGGACGAAGCGATTGATCCTGCGCGGATGAATCTCCTGGTCAATGACCTGCGGAACCTGGTAGCAGGAAATATAGTCTCCGGAACCATTGATCCTCAACTGCAGATTGCAGCGGATCGTTTTATTGCCATGCAGCGTGTCGGCAATATGGCTTTGACAGTAATCATGTTTGCCGCTGCAGCGGTCGGCGGGGCAATTATTTGCTCGCGGATCAAACCGACCATGCGGGCCAGGAATCATGTGGAAGGTATTGTCAAAATTGTCCTGATCCTCTGCTCAGCCATAGCTATTTTTACCACCCTCGGTATTGTCCTGTCCGTCCTGTTCGAATCCTACCGGTTTTTTCAGCAGGTACCGTTGACGGATTTCCTGTTCGGGCTCAAATGGAGTCCGCAGATGGCCATCAGAGCTGATCAGGCCGGCAGCTCCGGCAGCTTCGGGGCCATTCCTGTCCTTGCCGGCACCTTCATGATTTCCGGTATTGCCATGGCCGTCGCTGTTCCTATCGGGCTAATGGCTGCTATCTACCTCTCGGAATACGCGGGAAATCGATTCCGGGCCATTGTCAAGCCGCTGATGGAAATTCTGGCCGGGGTGCCCACAGTGGTATACGGCTTTTTTGCCGCCCTGGTGGTTGCGCCGCTCATCCGCAACACCGGCGCAACCTTTGGTCTGTCGGTATCTTCTGAAAGTGCCCTGGCCGCCGGCGTTGTCATGGGTGTGATGATTATTCCCTTTGTCTCCTCGCTTTCCGATGATGTTATCAATGCCGTACCGCAGTCGCTTCGCGACGGATCCTTCGGTTTGGGAGCGACCAAAAGTGAAACCATTCGCCAGGTCATTCTGCCAGCGGCACTTCCCGGTATCGTCGGTTCCATCCTGCTCGCTGTTTCCCGGGCCATAGGGGAAACCATGATCGTGGTGATGGCCGCCGGCCTGTCGGCAAACCTGACAGCTAATCCGCTTCAGGCGGTAACCACGGTGACGGTGCAGATCGTCACCCTGCTTGTTGGTGACCAGGAATTCGACAGTCCCAAGACGCTTGCTGCCTTTGCCCTTGGTCTGCTGCTGTTCGTGATCACCCTGGTGCTCAATGTCATTGCCCTCTACGTGGTCAGAAAATACCGCGAAGAGTACGAATAAATTCTCCCATCTTAGATGGTACAGAGTACAAAGCATATGGAAACACAGACCCCGTCAACCATGGAGATCGTTAATCGCGGTCTGGCCAGGCGATACCGTAAGGAGAAGCAGTTCCGGCTGCTTGGCCTTGCCGCCATTGTCACCAGTATCCTCTTCCTGGTCATTCTCTTCAGCTCCATTGTGAGCAATGGCTGGACAGCCTTCCGCCAGGCCTCCATTTATCTGGATATCACCTTTGATGAGGAGGTGCTGCAGGTCGAGAACCTGCGCAATGCCAATTATGCCCGGCTCATCAAATCGTCCATGGGCGACCTCTTTCCCGAGGTCTCGGGCAGGAGCCAGACCAGACGATTGAATAAGCTGGTCAGTTCCGGGGCAGCCTTTGAACTGCAGGAAATGGTACTGCGTGACCCGTCACTGATCGGTACGACCCGTCTTGTTCGTCTGCCTGCCGACGATGAAGTGGATATGCTGCTCAAGGGGCACGTTTCCCGGGATGTTCCCGAATCGGAGCGACGGATTTCCGACGACCAGATCCGGTGGGTGGATCAACTGGTCAGTGCCGGCCGGCTTGATTTGGAATTCAACACCACCTTTTTTACTGCCGGTGATTCCAGGGAGCCCGAGCTTTCAGGGATCAAAGGGGCGATCATGGGCTCGATGTTCACCCTCCTGGTGACGTTGGCGCTTTCGTTCCCCATCGGGGTCGCTGCTGCTGTCTATCTGGAGGAGTTCGCCCCGTCAAATAAATTCACCGACCTGATTGAAGTGAATATCAATAACCTGGCCGCCGTACCTTCCAT
This sequence comes from Desulfogranum aggregans, assembly GCF_055398265.1. Classification (NCBI taxonomy): domain Bacteria; kingdom Pseudomonadati; phylum Thermodesulfobacteriota; class Desulfobulbia; order Desulfobulbales; family Desulfobulbaceae; genus Desulfogranum; species Desulfogranum aggregans. Next base: position 4,004,120 of record NZ_AP042447.1, read on the forward strand.
TGTATTCGGTCTGTTGGGGCTTGCAGTCTTTCTTAACTTTTTCGGGCTGCCTCGTTCCGCTCCGCTGGTAGGTGGCCTGGTACTGACCCTGATGACATTACCTACCATCATTATTGCCAGTCGGGCATCGTTGAAATCGGTACCGCCTTCTATCAGGGAAGCAGCCTTGGGGGTTGGGGCGTCCAAGATGCAGGCCATCACCCATCATGTGCTGCCGCTGGCCATGCCCGGCATGATGACCGGGACCATTATCGGCATGGCCCAGGCGCTTGGAGAGACCGCCCCCCTGCTGATGATCGGGATGGTTGCCTTTATAGTCGATGTCCCCGGAGGGTTCACCGATCCCTCCACGGTCCTGCCGGTACAGATCTACCTCTGGGCAGATTCACCGGAACGGGCCTTTGTGGAAAGAACCTCTGCCGCCATCATGGTGCTGTTGACCTTTCTCATTTGTATGAATGCGATGGCAGTACTGTTGCGAAAGAAATTTGAGCGGCGTTGGTAAGTAAGAAGAAATGTCGTGCAGGCATTTTTTTATACTCAAGGGCAGCTGACTGTCCTTGGAAAAACTGAAGAATGAAAAGTATGATAAAGGAGAATAGTATGTTGAAGAAAAGTCTGACCATTGCGGCAGCTGCCCTTTTTGCTGCATCTGTCGCAAACAATGCAATGGCCGCCGGCGGAAGAGATTATATTTCCATCGTTGGTTCATCCACTGTCTATCCTTTTGCAACCACCGTTGCCGAGCAGTTTGGAAAGACCACCCAGTTTAAGACTCCGAAAATCGAATCCACCGGTTCCGGTGGAGGCATGAAGCTGTTCTGTGCCGGTGTTGGTGTTGAAACCCCTGACGTGACCAATGCCTCTCGCCGAATCAAGGCCTCTGAGTTCAAGAAGTGCCAGGAGAACGGCGTCAAAGACGTTGTCGAAATCAAGATTGGCTATGACGGCATCGTTGTTGCTAACTCTAAAAAGGCCGAACAGCTGAAGCTAACCCGCAAAGACCTCTTCCTGGCATTGGCCAAAGATGTTCCTGATCCCAAGGGTGGCGAAAAAATGGTACCCAACCCTTACACCACCTGGAAGGATGTCAACGCGGAACTGCCTGCGACCAAGATTGAAGTACTCGGTCCTCCGCCTACCTCCGGAACCCGTGACGCCTTTGTTGAGCTGGCCATGGAAGGCGGTTGTAAAACATTTGATTTCATCAAGGCCATGAAAAAGTCGGATAGCAGTGCCTACAAAGGGTACTGTCACACCGTTCGTGAGGACGGCGCGTACATCGAAGCTGGTGAGAATGACAACCTGATCGTCCAGAAACTGGAGGCCAACCCCCAGAGTCTCGGTATCTTCGGTTTCAGCTTCCTTGATCAGAACGGCGACAAGATTCAGGGATCTTTTGTCGATGGTCAAGCTCCCACCTTTGAGAACATTGCTGATGGCAAATACCCAGTATCCCGTCCGCTGTACTTTTACGTGAAAAAAGCGCATGTTGGCGTTATTCCAGGTATTGCTGAATTCCTTGCCGAATTCACCAGCGAAAGGGCCTGGGGAGACGATGGCTACCTCACCGAAAAAGGGTTGATCCCGGCCCCGACTGAAGAACGCAATAAGTTCGCTGCCGATGCAAAGGCGCTGGCGCCCCTTTCTATGTAAGACCTGACAAACAGGTAGTACGGTAGTATAATTAAATGAAAGACCTGCCGAAAAACAGCCCGACTGTTTTTCGGCAGATTAATCCTGGTAATGACAATGGGTATGGATACGGTTTTGGATATGGGTGATACTTATCTGGCTGGAGAGAATGTTCTCGGCAAGGTCGATGAGGCGGCAAGCGAAAAAGTCAGCCGCGAAGAGCGGGCTACGGTCGGCACCCAGTTTGTTGACGACCCACGCATGACCTGCCGAGGCGTTAATGTATTCTATGGTGAAAAGCAGGCCATTCAAGACGTTTCCATTGATGTGGCCAACAACGAAGTGCTGGCCATGATCGGACCGTCCGGCTGTGGAAAGTCCACCTTTCTCCGCTGCCTGAATCGAATGAATGATACCGTGGACATTTGCCGGGTCGAAGGGGAAATTTTGCTGGATGGACAGGACATCTACGATAAAAGTGTGGATGTTGTTCCCCTGCGGGCCCAGGTGGGGATGGTGTTTCAGAAACCCAATCCCTTTCCCAAGTCCATTTATGATAATGTCGCCTATGGCCCGAAGATTCATGGGTTGGTGAATAATAAATCTGAACTGGATGGGATTGTCGAAGAATCGCTGAAAAAAGCCGGCCTATGGCAGGAAGTGAGTGATCGACTTGAGCAGCCAGGGACGGGACTGTCTGGCGGGCAACAGCAACGACTCTGTATCGCCAGGGCCATTGCCGTTCGGCCTGAAGTAATCCTCATGGATGAACCGTGTTCTGCACTCGATCCCATTGCCACTGCCACGGTGGAAGACTTGATCACCGAGTTGAAAGAGCAGTACACCATCGTGATTGTTACCCATAACATGCAGCAGGCTGCAAGGGTTTCCCAGCGGACCGCCTATTTTCATCTTGGCGACCTGGTCGAAGTCGGCGCCACTGATCGGATATTTACCAACCCGCTGCACCAGTTGACCGAGGATTATATCACCGGTCGTTTTGGCTAAAGCCCCTACGGACGGTTACCGCAGTATTAGAAAAGCCGTTTCCCACCTATGGGAAACGGCTTTTCTTTTTCTCTTTTCACCGCCTAGACTACCCGACGGATATTAAGCGGGTCCCGCTGCACGGTACGAAAATATTTCACTGCCGGCTTTCCAAACAGCATCACATAACCGATCTGGTGATCTTCAGGGATATCGAGCTGTTCCTGCATTTCAGGAACAATAACGGTAAAGGCCCACTTCGCCAATCCATCCCAGAGAGTACCGATGTTCATGCTTGCCGCCAGCAACTCAAAGTAACTGAAAGCAATGATCGGGTCTGCCCCGGGAGATGGTCCGTTTTTCGGGACAGAGATAATCAACATGTGCGGCGCTTTCCTGAAAAGGACATCTTTGCCCTTGTCCCATGCCCTGACAATACCGGCGAAGAATTCAAGCCCCTCGGGCAGTGCCTTTGCGTCGGCCTTTTGCCGTATGCCCTCAATGGTGGTGCGAGCGATCCGTTCCATCACCGCCGGGTCCTCCACCACAGTAAAAAGGCACTGGCGCCTGTTAACACCGGTTGGGGCATGAGCAATGGTGGCCATCATCCTGTCGATGACCTCACTGTCCAGGGGGGTGGAGCGGTATCGTCGCACCGATCGGCGGCCCCTGATCAGCACATCCATCTGCTCCGGAGTTGGAAACTGTCCCTTGAGCGGCAGTGAATCAACCGGATCAAAGCCGAGAATGGAAAGGGCGCCGGTGGGGCAGACGGCCAGACAATGCTGGCACTCTATACACTGGTCGCTTTTGTCATCAATCGCCCTGGGGTAGTCGGGGTCAAGCTCAAGTATATGGTAAGGACAATCCTGAACACATGCTCCGCACTGGATACAGGCCTCTGTGTCGATCTTTAGTCGCAAGTCCATTGCATCCCTCCTCTGAGTGAATTATGGTTGTCTCTACTGCCTTTGCTGAAGGGGTATGGTACCATAAACCCATCCAATCCCCTAACATCTTACTCTGCATGGATATCCATTCCACCATACGGGATATGCATCACTTCCAGGGTGGTGCCATTGATACTTCATCATTGCTCTACCTTGAGCGGCTTGCTCTGCTTGAATCCGCTGCCACCTGCTATCGATTGCTGTTGATCCCGCAGGTTGCTGCAGAGCATGGACAAAGTCTCCCTTCAACACTAGTCACGGTGAGTGCACCTTCCGGTCCTGCAGACAGTGCCCTGTGTCCTGTGGCCGCTCGCCACCAGCTAGCCGTCATTTCCGAAGATAAACAGGTGCTCAGGCAGGCGGAGAATTCGGGGCTGACCTATTTTAACACCTTGATGTTACTCTTGATCATGTTGTACAATACTCAATTGACCGTAAATGAATGCAGTCAGCTGACCACCCAACTCAGCGAATTCGCTCATTATAGTCGTCATGTCTGGCGCTACGGGGAGCAAGTACGAGCTTACGTCATGTCGCTCGGCAGAGAACCCTCCTTGTCTGTACGGGACTTGACGATCAACCACTGCTGAGCTCATGGCTCCTGCCCGAAGTGATCGAAAACCAACTTGACCAGGTTGAGGAAGCTTTCCTGTACGAGGTGATGATTGCTGTGGGGAGGAGGTTAATTTATGAAATTTTAAGTGTTTGAGGTATGGGGATATGACTGAGAACCGACAACGCGACCCACGTTTTCATCGACGAAGATTTCTGCAGATAATTGCGGCAGCCGGTGCTGCCGGAGGACTCTATCAACTGGGCGCGCACTTCCGGGCCGACACCCCTGCCCAAATCGTTCGTGAAAGTCGACAGTTGATGGGGACACAGGTTAACCTGGTGGTGTGTGGTCCTGATCGTGATGCCTGTTACCAGGTGATCGATGCCACCTTGGGACGTATGCAGGCGGTTGAACAGGTATTAAGCAGATACCTGGAGTCCAGTCAGTTATCACGGCTTAACCGTCACGGGCAGGTCGACAGCCCCTCATCCTCATTTCAGTCGGTCCTTGACCTGGCTGGGCAGATCAGCGGGATGACGGGCGGGGCCTTTGATATTACCGTATTGCCGCTGTTGGAATTGTATGACAGGGCAGCTCTGCCAGCTCCGGAACACCTTGCCGCGGCCCGACGACTGGTTGATTATCGTGCCATCAGCTGGAACAGCAAACGTGCCCAGTTCCACCGGCCGGGCATGGGCATAACCGTGGATGGCATCGGGAAAGGGTATATTGTCGATCAGGGCGTCGAAGTGTTGCAGCAGCATGGTTTTCAGAATGTCTATGTGGAAGCCGGAGGCGACCTGATGGTTTCCGGTTCCAAGCCCCAAGACGCTCCCTGGCGGATAGGTGTACGTAATCCACGGCCGGAGAACACTCAACGGCTGCTGGTTATGGAGGTGAATCGTCCGACGGCCATTGCCACATCCGGAGATTATCTCCAGTGGTATACCGAGGATATGCTGCACCATCATATCATTGATCCCCGTACCGGCATATCCCCGCCAGAGCTTGCAAGTGCCACGGTAACTGCACCATCAGTGGCCCTTGCCGATGGCCTGGCTACGGCTGCCATGGTTATGGGACCAACCCAGGCCATGGAGGTATTGGAAGCGGCAGAGAACTGTGAAGGACTGCTGATCGGCAAAGATCTGCGTCATTATCGTACCAGCGGGTTCCAGGGATAATATGAAAACAATTACGATAGAGCGAGGCCTTGACCTTCCGCTCAAGGGGCAGCCACGGCAAACCATTCGCCAGGGGCCGTCGATACAGCAGGTGGCGCTGGTTGGAGATGATTATATCGGCTTGAAACCTACCATGCTGGTCGAAGAGGGTGATCGCGTCAAGCTGGGCCAACCGGTGTTCACCGATAAGAAAAATCCAGGTTTTCCTTTTACCTCTCCTGGTGGCGGGACCGTGGTCTCCATTCACCGCGGGGCAAAAAGAAAATTTGAGTCCCTGGTCATTGCCCTGGAGAGTGAGGAGCAGGTGTCGTTTGATGCGGCTGCAGCCACGCCGGTCGAGGAACAGGAACCGGAAGATGTGCGAAAAATCCTGCAGGAATCCGGCCTCTGGACCAGCTTTCGACAGCGGCCCTATGGCAAGATAGCAGGTGTTGACGGTAACCCGTCCTCCATATTCGTCACTGCTGTTGATACACGTCCCCTGGCCGCTGACCCTTCGGTGGTGCTGGAAGAGCGCATGGACCTGTTCACCGCCGGTCTTCGCGTGCTTCGAAGGATGGCCTCTGTTCCCATTCACCTCTGTATTTCTCCGGATTATACTAGTCTGGCAGCGATGGAAGAAGAAGGGGTGACTGTGTGGGGCTTCAGCGGACCGCACCCGGCAGGGTTGCCGTCAACCCATATTCATTTTGTTGATCCGGTAGGCGCCAGCAAGCGAGTGTGGCATGTCAATTACCAGGACCTGGTCCGTATCGGCCATCTTTTCGTCCATGGATGCCTGTCAACCGAAACGGTGGTCGCCCTGAGCGGCGAGGGGGTCAGGCAACCGACGCTGATCGCAACCCGGATAGGGGCCTCGCTTGATCAGCTGTGCGCGGATGAACTCCTTGCTCCCAATGAATACAGACTCCTTTCCGGAAGCGTTCTTGACGGCCGGCCCATAGGGGACAGCACCAGCTATCTCGGCCGGTATGCAACTCAGGTTTCCACCGTGAAGATCGACAGCGGCAGCGCTCTTTTCGGTTGGATGCATCCGGGAAAGGATCGTTTTTCCAGCACCAGGCTCTTTCTTTCTGCGCTGGCACCTAAAGCTCGTCGTTTTTCTTTCTCTACGGCTCTCTGGGGCGGGCCGCGGGCAATCTATCCCTTGCCGGTATACGAAAAGGTTATGCCGATGGATATAATGCCCTTGCCGCTGCTCAAGAGCCTGTCTGTCAGGGATACGGAAAAGGCGAGGTTGCTGGGTTGCCTTGAGCTGGTCGAGGAGGATCTTGCCCTGTGTTCCTATGTCTGCCCAGGGAAGAATGAGTTCGGTCCCATGTTGCGCGCTGTCCTCAATGATATTGAGTTGGAAGGGTAACTGCGCATTTACTGACTGAAAAAAGAAATTCAACGCGTGTACAGGAACATGAAATTTCTCAGTGATCAGTTCGAGAAGTTAGGACCAAAATTTGAAAAGGGCGGTCCGCTGGAGCGCTGGTATCCGCTCTACGAAGCCACCGATTCTTTTCTTTTTCATAGCCGCAGGATCACCAAAACCGCCCCGCATGTCCGTGATGCGACCGATTATAAGCGGATCATGATAACGGTGATTATCGCCTTGGTGCCCTGTGTTGTGATGGCGCTATGGAATACCGGTTATCAGGCCAACAGCGGGCTTCAGCAGATGGGCGTTGTCCTGCCGGAAGGGTGGCGCGGAAGCGTGATGAGCCTGGTCGGCTGTGATCCCGGCAGCATGGTGAGCAATTTTCTTCATGGGGCACTCTATTTTCTGCCCATTTACCTGGTAACGGTCATTGTCGGCAGCATCTGGGAGTGCCTGTTCAATATTGTCCGCGGCCATGAAATATCCGAGGCTTTTTTGGTAACCAGCTTGCTTTTTCCTCTGACCCTGCCGCCGACGGTTCCATTGTGGCAGGTTGCCATGGGAATCAGCTTTGGTATTATTTTCGCCAAAGAGGTCTTCGGCGGCGTGGGGCGCAACTTTATGAATCCTGCGCTGGTTTCGCGGGCATTTATTTTCTTTGCCTACCCTGCACGCATGAGCGGCGACAAGGTGTGGACAGCCGTGGACGGATATACCGGAGCCACGCCCATCGGGATGATTGCCGCCAGTGAACCTGGACAGGTTATGGAGAACCTGAGCTACACGTGGTCACAGTCTTTTCTGGGGGTTATCCCGGGTTCCATGGGAGAAACCTCGACCCTGGCCTGCCTGCTTGGGGTTGCCCTGCTGTTGGTCACCGGCATTGCTTCCTGGCGAATAATGCTCTCCATGCTCTTGGGCGGTCTCTGCATGGGCACGGTCTTTTATCTGCTGCCGGCTGGTTCCAATCCATTGCTGGAGGTTCCACCGCAGTGGCATCTGGTCATGGGCGGGTTTGCCTTTGGCCTGACCTTTATGGCGACTGACCCGGTATCAGCCGCCCAGACCCGCTTGGGCAAGTGGCTGTACGGTGGTTTCATCGGGGTCTTGGCCATTGCTATCCGCGTTGCCAATCCGGCATATCCGGAAGGGGTGATGTTGGCGATTTTATTGGGCAATGTACTGGCGCCGTTGCTTGATTATTTCGTCATACAGGCCAATATTAAACGAAGGGTGGTGCGTCATGGCTGAAGAATCTCCATTCAAACCTTTTTATTCGGTGTTGGTATTGGCCTTTGCCTGCTCTCTGCTGGTGGCAGGTGCCGCTGTTGGCCTTCGTCCTCTGCAGCGGGCAAATCAGCAACTGGATCAGAAGAAAAATATTCTTCGTGCTGCAGGGATGCTGCGCCCTGATCTGCCGGTTGCCGAGCAGTTTGAGGGGGTGCAGACCCGGCTGGTTGAGCTTGCAACCGGTCGTTTCGTCCCTCAAGAGGATATACCACTGCAGGCTCGAGACCAGGCCAAAGCGGCACTCAGTGATGAATGGGGACGACCGCTGCAAGAGGATAACGATCTTGCCCGACTTTCGCGGGTTGAAAAATATGCGCCCGTCTATCTGGTCATGGGAGATAATCAGGCAGTGGAACAGCTGATTCTGCCTGTCCGTGGCAAGGGGTTATGGTCGACCATGTATGCCTACGTCGCTCTGGATGCCGACCTGACTACCATCCGGGGGATCAGTTTTTATGCCCATGGCGAGACACCGGGCCTGGGAGGAGAAGTGGAAAACGACCAATGGCAACAGGGCTGGCAGGGAAAGAAGGTGTACGGCCCGGAAAACGAAGTCCAGTTCCAGGTGGTGAAGGGGAACGTTGAAGAGGGCAATCCGGCAGCCGCATACCAGGTGGACGGACTGTCCGGGGCGACCATGACCTCTGACGGCGTCAGTGACCTGATGCGTTTCTGGTTTGGCGACCATGGCTTTAAGCCGCTACTTGACCGGCTGCAACAGGAGGGAGGGCTCAATGGCTGACAGAAAGAGAGATTTACTGCTGCGCTCGATCATTGAGCGCAATCCCATAGCCTTGCTGGTGCTGGGCATCTGTTCGGCCCTGGCTGTCACCTCGCAAATGATTACCGCTTTTGTGATGTTTATCTGCGTGACCCTGGTGGTGGCTTTTTCCAGTCTGACTATCTCCATTGTTCGCTACCAGATTCCCAATTCAGTTCGGATCGGTATCCAGATCACCGTTATAGCCACCCTGGTCATCCTGGTGGACCAGTTTCTGAAAGCCTTTTATTTTGACCTGTCCAAGCAACTCTCCATCTACGTCGGCTTGATCATCACCAACTGCATCGTAATGGGCCGGGCAGAGGGATTTGCCATGAGTAATCCACCGATTAACAGTTTTCTCGACGGTATCGGCAATGGCCTTGGATACGGTTTTGTACTGATGTTTGTTGCCTTCTGCAGGGAGCTGTTCGGCTCGGGAACGTTGTTCGGGTATGAGGTCTTTCAGCTATCCACCAACGGCGGCTGGTATGAACGAAACGGGTTTATGCTGCTGCCAGTGAGCGCTTTTTTCCTTATCGCCGTCCTCATATGGTTTTTGAGAACCATTGACCCGGTACAGCAGGAGGATGCATGATGGCCCATTATTTTGATATCATCTTTCGTTCGCTGTTCATCGAAAACCTGCCGCTCAGCTTTTTCCTTGGCATGTGTACCTTTCTTGCCATTTCCAAAAAAGTGAAGAGCGCTGTAGGCCTGGGGCTTGCGGTGGTGGTTCTGATGCAGATAACCGTGCCGGTCAACAACCTTCTGCTCAATAACATGCTCAAACCCGGCGCTTTGGCATGGGCCGGGCAGCCTGACATTGATCTGACTTTTCTTGGCCTGCTCACCTATATTGGCATTATTGCCGCCATTGTCCAGATTCTGGAGATGGTGCTTGATCGCTTCCTCCCCGCCCTATACAACACGCTGGGGATTTTTCTTCCCCTGCTTACCGTGAACTGTGCCATCCTGGGGGGGACCCTGTTTATGGTGGAGCGCGACCAGACCTTCGGCGAGAGCGTGGCCTATGGCTTTGGCGCCGGGGGCGGCTTTTTTCTGGCGGTGGTGCTGCTTGCCGGGATCAGGGAAAAACTGGAGTATGCCAATCCGCCGGCTGCCCTTCGCGGTCTCGGGACCACTTTTATCTGTGCCGGATTGATTGCTCTGGCCTTTATGGGCTTAGCAGGATTTTAATCCCATGGACGCCAATGAACAAACCAAAGCCACCTCCATATTCACGGAGCATGTGTGATGAATGAGATTATTTTTGGTGTGTTGTGTTTTCTTGCTATCCAGCTCGTTTTGGTCACACTGATTGTCACTGCCAAAAAAGTGCTGCTGCCCAGCGGAGATATCTCCATCCTCATCAATGACGACAAAAAATTGACTGTCCCGCCAGGGGGGAAATTGCTCACAACTCTGGCGGAGAATGAAATTTTCCTTTCTTCGGCGTGTGGAGGGGGAGGCAGCTGCGGTCAGTGTCGCTGCAAGGTCGAGGAAGGGGGAGGCGCGATTCTCCCCACCGAGCTGAATGCGATTCAACCCTACGAGGCCAAGGCCGGATATCGGCTCTCCTGCCAGGTGCCGGTGAAGCGCGACCTGAAAATTCAGGTGCCGGCTGAGATGCTGGAAACCAGGAAGTGGCAGTGTACCGTGCGTTCAAACAGGAATGTTGCAACCTTTATCAAAGAGCTGGTGCTGGAGCTGCCCCCGGGGGAAGAGGTCGACTTCAAGCCGGGCGGCTTCATCCAGATCGAGGTTCCGGCCCATGAACTCAATTACAAGAGTTTTGATATAGATGAAGAATTTTTGGGTGACTGGACCAAGTTTAAAATGTTCCAGTACTCTTCGCATGTGCATACACCGGTGACCCGTGCCTATTCCATGGCCAATTATCCGGGAGAGAAAGGGATTATCAAGTTGAATGTGCGCATTGCCAGTCCACCTCCCCGTGGGCCGCTCGGTATTCCTCCGGGACAGGCATCATCCTATATTTTTAACCTGAAGGAGGGGGACACGGTTACTATTTCCGGACCTTTTGGAGAGTTCTTTATCAACGAGAGTTCTGCTGAGATGATTTACATCGGGGGCGGAGCAGGTATGGCCCCTTTGCGAAGCCATATTTTTTCACTGTTCAAGGGCCAGGGGACCAAGCGAAAGGTTTCCTACTGGTATGGTGGACGCAGCCTGCAGGAAGTTTTTTATGCCGAGGAATTCGAACAGCTTGCCGAGGAATTTGATAATTTCAGTTTTCATGTGGCGCTTTCCGAACCATTGGCCGAGGATGAGTGGGAAGGCAAAATCGGTTTTATTCACCAGGTGCTCTATGATACCTACCTGAAGGAACACCCGGCTCCAGAAGATGTTGAGTACTATCTCTGCGGGCCACCGATGATGATTTCAGCGGTGCTGACCATGCTGGACAACCTGGGAGTTGAGCAGGAAAATATTTATTTTGATGACTTTGGGGGCTGACAACCCATGGGCGAATTTCTGCTGGTTTTTCTCATTGCGTTTACTGCTTTTGCCGGCTTTACTGGATTGCTTATTTTTTGTCGACGACGCGCAGCACGCACCCGTCACGGCCTCACTGGAATGTGTCATTCCACCGGAGGTACCATGTGCGCCAGTTGCAGTGAAAGCTTAGGAACAAACGATCAGCCACATCTGCAGACAGAGATTAAGCCGCTGGAGAAGGTCTCACCATCGCAATGAGTGACGGTGTCTTTCTGGCGTTGGCAGGCTGGGCTCAGCCTGTCTGAACGCTACCGCATCGATAGCAGCCACCTGCTGCAGGTGCGCTCTACCTATTTCGTTTCAACCGGTAATCCTTTTTCCTTCCAGGCCTTCCATCCGCCTTTGAGTGCGTATACCGTGGAGTAGCCGTTGTCGATCATCTGCTGTGCCAACCTGGCACTGGTTGCTTCGTTCGGTCAGCTGCAGTAGAGGACTATCGTCGCATTACGGGGATAGGTATCTTTCCAGACCCTGTATTCACTTGAGGAGGCGCGAATTGCGCCGGCAATTTTTTCCGAACTTTGCGACCAGGCGCCGGCAGAGCGGGAATCAAGGATGACCAGTTCAGGCGAGCCCATCAGCTCTTGCAGTTCCTGCGGTTCCATGGTCGGTACCGCTGATGCGGCTGCGAGCGGCAACGAAGGAAGAAGGCTCAGCAGAAGGAACAGTATGAGATGTTTACTCATTTTCATACCTCCGAAAGAATAGGTGGCGTTTTCAGTGGACCCTGTTCCTTGCCGTTGGTCGAGCAAGAAGAGGAGAGGCGCTGGTCGGTGCCGGCTTCCATGGAAAGGGTGCCGGCACCGGGAGGAGCAGCGTTAAGCGATGGTGGTGAATACCTGTTGTTTAGCGCCGCAAACCGGGCATTTTTCCGGTGCTGCGCCGAGCTCAATGTATCCGCAAACCGGACAGAGATAGAAATCGCTGACATCCATATCAGTTCCATTCTTTACGGCTTCCAGGGCTTTGCTGTAGATCTGGGCATGGACTTCTTCCGCATCCACAGCAAATTTAAACATGGTTTTTGCCTTGTGGCTGTCGGAAACGGCCTGGTCAACCATGGGGGGGTACATTTCGGTGAATTCATGCGTTTCACCGTCAATAGCGGCCTGGAGGTTCTCAGCGGTAGAGGCAATAGCGTCCAGGGCCTTCAGGTGTCCTTCTGCATGAATCCGTTCTGCTTCAGCGGTGGTTCGAAAAAGTTTGGCAATATTGACGAAGCCTTCTTTCTCTGCTTTTTTTGCAAATGCACGGTATTTCTGATTTGCTTGACTCTCGCCGGCAAAGGCTTCCTGCAGGTTTTCATTGGTGGTTGCCATTGGTTTTACTCCTTTGTTGATTGTGTTGGTTACCTAAAAGGTATTGATGAGTTAGGGTCGATCGAACAAATATGCAAGATGTGTAACGTATCCTGCAAAAGTTTGCAATATTTTTGAGAATAAAAATCATTTAATATAAATTATCATTAGCGCCTGGTTCCTGCCCCGCCAAAAACCAGCTTGCCGCCCAGGTGGCCGGCTATACCGACTGCACCAAGGAGCAGAAAGGCCAGCAGGACAAAGAGCATTCTGGCTGAAGAAGGGGTGGTGAGCAGGTCCGGTCGCGCTGCCTGCCAGATAACGAGAATGATCAGCAGCCCTGTGGAAACCAGAGAGGCCGCGATTTTAATCCGAAAAAGCGAGGTCATTGCCCCCTTATATTTTTTCTGCCAGGTTACCCATCCGGTATAGAGGACCAGGGGCATGGCCAGCAGGACAAACACCAGGTTGTAGAAGGCCGCCGTCGCAAAGGAATGCATTCCAATCATCCAGGCCATCAGCATCAGCAGAAATGCCAGGGGAATAATACCGTTGGGGGTATGCGTCATAATCGGGTGCAGGTGGAAGCGAAGGATCAGGTCGGATACCTTGTCCAGCATGGATTCGTTCACAGCTGCTGTATTGACGGAAGCTGTGTCTTCGGCAGGTGGCTGCTGCTGTTGGTCAGCGGCTGTTTCCTCCACCACTTCAATAAATGCACTGCTGTCAGCGCCGCAGACCGGGCATTCCTCGGGTGGGGTTTCCCCCTCATGAATATATCCGCAGATCGTGCATTCCCATCGTTTCATAGAAGCTCTCCTGTAAAAAAAGGTTGAACAGCAGGTAACCGGCGCCGGTCATGTCTTTGTCCGGGCCTGGTGAGTGTATGATTGTGGCCAACTAATTTCATCGCAAAAAAGAGGAGAATGCCGTAGAACGTCAGCATGGATGCGATTTTTGCATAGCTGCCCATTTTGGCTTCCTGAGCGCCATAAGGACTGTTCTTCCCCATCCGTAAGGGGGGACTGTGCAGCGCGGGTACCTGTTAAGGCCAGTTCCTCCCTGTGGCGCTGAGCCGTGTACCGGTCGAACGCGTCATGGCGTGCAGGACAAGGAAGAGTAATCCACAATAAAAACAACAAATATTACCATACATGTATCTTGTCGGCAAAGAATACCGGGAAGGAGCACGGCAGGTGGAACGACTTATCTGGGAAGTGGAGGAGCGCTGAGTGGAAGACAAGAGAACACAGGGTGGCGGTGCCTTCAATGGCCTGACTCCAGACACCATCCTCAACATCGCCGAACAGCAGCTCGGCAGGTATCTGACCAATGTGTGCCGGCCGTTGAACAGCTATATCAATCGGGTCTATGAATTGGAGGACGAGGATGGAGAGGGGGTTATAGTTAAGTTTTTTCGTCCTGGGCGATGGACAAAGGAAGCATTGCTTGAGGAACATACGTTTCTCAACGAGTTGGCGGAAGCCGAGATTCCGGTCATTGCTCCTTTAGCGCTGGAGGATGGGCAGACGCTTGGAAGCTACGGCAGGATCAATTATGCTTTCTTTCCCAAGCGCGGCGGGCGATTGGTCGATGAACTCAATGATGAGCAGTGGGCTGCTCTCGGACGGTTAATGGGGAGGATGCATCTGATCGGTTCCGGGGGAACCTTCACGCATAGACCGCGGATGGAGCCCGGGCAGAGCACGCAGGCCCAACTGGACTATATCCTTGCCAGCGGTTTGCTGCACCAAGAGCTTGCTTCGGCTTACACCGGCCTGGTCCATCGGCTGATCGCCACTGCAGCCCCCTTGTTTGAGCAGACGGAGATGATCCGCATTCATGGTGACTGCCATTCCGGTAACCTGATTTATCGTCCGGGCGAATCGTATTACCTTATCGATTTTGATGATATGGTCACCGGACCCCCTGTGCAGGACTTCTGGATGCTGTTGCCCGGAGACCTGCAGTCCGCCTTTGTCGAAATCGATATCTTTCTCGAAGGGTATGAGACCTTTCGCCATTTTGACCGAAAAAGCCTGGTGCTGATAGAACCTCTCCGGGCCATGCGATTTGTGCACTATACGGCATGGTGCGCGTACCAGGTCAAAGAGGATGGGCACTCAGCGGTGATGCCGAATTTTGGTTCACGTGCCTACTGGCAGCAGGAAATCGCCGATCTGCAAGATCAGTTGGAGCGGCTGCAGGAAAAGGTGGACCTGCCCGGTAATAGAGTAGAACCATATTGATAGTGAACGCATCTGCCCGGCCAGCGTTTTCGCTGACCGTGGCTGGGCTCAATAGAGTGATGCGGTGATCCCCGCTGGTCGCTAATCAGCGATCAACAGCTATATCCTGGATCCAGGCCAGCGCTGCGGCAATTTTAGGAAACCCGATTGTGGAAATCAGAACCAGCAGGGCATGCTGCACTTCCTCCACCGTGGCTCCGGCGGCCATGGCACGCTTGGCGTGCGAGTGCACGGCACCAGTAGATTGGGCGGCTGCAGCTACCCCCAGTTGTATTAGTTCCGTGGTTTTTCTATCCAGCGGACCCGCTGTGCGGATGGTGGAACCGAGGTTTTCGACCGCAGTAAGGACCTCGGGAAAGGTGTTCACCAGGTATTGATAGTGGCTGTTTGGTTTTTCGCTGCTCATCTGTTTTCTCCCATGGCTGTTGTTGATGATGACTGCCTCTCATAGTAGCCGTAATGCAGCGTGCGGCAATCCCTTTTCAGGTCATACCCCTTTTTTTTCTTCCCACCGTGCTCGGTGCTGTGCGCAGCGTGTTCCCGAGACAACCGCAGGTAGATTTCCCTCCCTGCCCAGGCATCGGTAGCCGCATAGACCAGCTGTCCGGGAGAAAGGTTATCCTTGGCCCAGTTGCTGATTTTTTTTGATTTGGCAATACGAATCCCCATGGTCACTGCAGCCAGCCCTCGAAGCCCGAAATGCCTCAGCTGAAAATTTCGCCCCAGCGAGGCCAGGTCCACGAAACCGGCAGGGGTGAAATGGCTGAATTCCTGCAAGGCCAGCACATCGTCACGGGGCGCTACACCTGCTTTGACGATCGCCTGGTTACTGAGCAGGGAAATCACTTCCTGCGGCAGCCCTGTCCGTTTGAGCTGAAACAGAAAAACTTCGTGTTTGGTTGCCAATTGCAGCAGCGAGGGCAGATGGCGTTGCCCCTTGCGAAAAGCAGGACGGGTTTCGGTGTCAAAGCCAAGAATGGAAGCTGTCTGGAGCCGTCGGGTGGCGGGAGCGACCTGCTCAGGAGCGGATACCAGACAGGTCGGTCCCTCCCACCTGCCCAGAGGGAGAGCGTTGATGGCCTCTTTGGAGAGTCGACGAGTCGTGAGCGGTGGTGGTGAGAGGGGGCTGTGGACCCCTTGCTGTGGTTGGCTTGAACAATGCATAAATCGAATACAGGTTAGGTAGATGGGGGTGAAAAGGGTAAGCGCCTCCAGAGCATCCTTGTCAGCACGTCAATGGATCTGCCGGACAAAGGGCTGGAGCGCATTGCTGGTACTGCATAGGATGACAACAACAGGAGTTTGTGAATAGAAAGAAGCGAACCTTTACCAGAACAAGCAGAGAAATGGCAACCAATATATGGATTCCAAATAGCGGCCACAACACACAGCAGCCTCGTCCGGAGGTCAATGGGATGCAGGGCCGCAAGGGAAGGGAGAGCAACACGGCGATCCAGTGAGGTCGGGACTTCACCTGGCCGCAGCTCTCTCCCACGAACATGAAGAGGAGACAGCGTATTATATGAACTGCTGCAGATACAAATGTTTTTCCGAGAGAGTTTCCTGCAGGTGCAGAAGAGAGTAAAGAAAAATAAATTGGTATTACCAATTAAGAAGCAGGAGCGAGTTAGTATCTATGATATCTTTGGCTTATGGTTTTTTGTCCTAAAAATAAGACGTTAACCTAAAAATAAGACTAAATATCTTGCTTGACAGCCCTGTTTTGCCCCGATACCATTGGCTGCAATAAGGAGGTGGAAAGGCTGCTTGTTTGGCCCGTATTGGTAGTACCAATTACTGATCTATGCAGGCCGCGTACGCCTGGTCGCCGGGGAGGGGTTTGGTCGTCAGCTGTTTTCGGGTACATGATGATCGAGCCGTTAAACACGGCTGGAGAACAGCATCGAGATGTTCTCCCGTCTTGGAAACAATTTTGATGAGGTGTTTTATGTCAATGACTGTACAGGCCATACTGGCTGCAACTCCAATTATCCTGGCAGCGGTGCTCTTGCTCGGCTTCCACTGGTCTGCCAGGCGGGCCATGCCTGTGGTGTATCTCTCAGCGGCTGCCGTCGCACTGCTCTTCTGGGATATGAGTTTTAGTCGAGTCCTTGCATCGACCTTGCAGGGAATCGTCGTTACCGGTGCCGTGCTGTGGATCATTTTTGGGGCAATCATGCTGCTCAATACCCTGCAGAACTCCGGCGCCATCTCCACCATCAGAGCAGGCTTTACCGACATTAGCCCTGACAGGAGGGTTCAGGTACTCATTATCGCGTGGCTGTTCGGTTGTTTTATCGAAGGTGCATCCGGTTTTGGTACACCTGCGGCCATTGCTGCGCCACTGCTGGTCGCCATTGGTTTTCCCGCCCTTGCTGCGGTGATGGTAGGGATGATGATCCAGTCCACTCCTGTATCTTTCGGTGCGGTGGGTACGCCTATTCTGATTGGGGTGACCAACGGACTCGATCATGGGGCCCTCAGTGAGCAGCTTGCTTCGGTTGGCTCCAGTTGGGAAATTTTTCTGCAAATGATTACCTCTCAAGTGGCCATTGGCCATGCCATTGTCGGTACCCTGATGCCGCTGTTGATGGTAACCATGCTGACCCGTTTTTTCGGTGAGAAGAAAAGCTGGGCCGAAGGGTTGCGCATGCTGCCTTTTGCACTGTTTGCCGGGCTGGCCTTTACCATTCCCTATGCATTAACCGGTGTTTTTCTCGGGCCGGAGTTTCCATCCATCGTCGGTGCACTGGTCGGCCTGTCCATCGTCGTGCCGGCAGCAAAAAAAGGCTTTCTGTTGCCGAAAAAAGTATGGGATTTTCCTGCTCAGAGTATGTGGCCTGGCACCTGGCTGGGCAATCTTACGCCAAAGCAGCCGAATAAAGATGAACGAAAGATTTCCCTTCCCCTGGCTTGGACCCCGTATGTGCTGGTTGCCCTTATCCTGGTTGCCAGTCGTGTTTCCGCTCCCTTTAAAGGGCTGTTGAAAAGTGTGAGTTTCGGTTTCACCAATATTTTGGGAGAAACCGGTATCAGTGCGTCCATTCAGCCGCTTTACCTTCCAGGTGGAATTCTGCTGTTTGTCTGTCTGCTGACTCTCTTTCTCCATCGGATGAAGGTGTCTCAGCTCGCCAATGCAGCTGCTGATGCCGGAAAAACGCTGGTTGGAGCAGGGTTTGTTTTGGTATTCACTATCCCCATGGTCCGTATTCTTATCAATTCCGGCGTCAATGGAGCGGACCTTGCCTCCATGCCGGTTGCCATGGCCAGTTTCGTGGCCGAGTCGTTTGGTGCTGTATACCCGATATTCGCTCCGACCGTTGGTGCACTGGGCGCCTTTATCGCTGGTTCCAATACAGTCAGCAATATGATGCTCAGTCAGTTTCAGTTTGAAGTGGCCGGTGCGCTCAGTATTTCAGGAGTTATAATGGTCGCGCTTCAGGCCATTGGCGCAGCAGCGGGCAACATGATCGCCATTCATAATGTTGTTGCAGCATCCGCTACTGTCGGTCTGCTTGGCCAGGAAGGAAAGACCCTGCGCATGACTGCCCTGCCGACCATATACTATGTGATGGCAACCGGTGTCTTGGGACTTCTGGCGGTCTATGTCTTCGGCATAACCGATCCTCTTCTTTAAACCGGTCGTTGTTTATCTGCGCTCTTTCCAGCCTGTATTTTCCGTCTCGACATGACGGAAAATACAGGCTTTTTTTGTTAGTTTTTCCTCCTGGGAAACTGTGCACCCTTTCTGCCCTGTCCATGGTGGAGCTGCGGCAGCCTCTGATGGATGACAGTGCGCTCTTCCCCAGTGTCGCATGATAAGGCTCAAACCGGCACCGGAAATAGTGTGAGATAATTTTTTCAAGGTCTGCTATGAATTGAGCTAGTCAAAAAATCTCCGGCAGCTGCTCAGGGGCCGGGGCAACGAAGAACATCTGTCAGCGGTATCCACCTACGATAGCAGCATGGTCAGCGAGGCAGACAAAGACGTTGAGGTCCCGGTAGCCGGTCAACTAAGCGCGTATCTCCGTTTTCTTGGTTCCAACAGGAAATTCAGACGGTTTTGGCTGGCAACCATCGTCAGCCAGGTCGGTGACTGGTTCAATTATATTGCTATCTTTGTTCTGCTGGCGGAGATTACCGGATCGGGTGAAGCCATCAGCTGGTTTCTGGTGGCCAAATTTCTTCCCACGACCCTGCTTGGCCCCATTGCCGGCGTGGTTGCCGATCGGTTCAGCCGTAAGACGATAATGGTCTGCTGCGACCTGCTGCGTGCAGCGGTGGTTTCCTGCTACCTGTTGGCAGGGGAAGCATCGCAGGCCTGGCTCATTTACCTGTTGGCATTTGCCCAGGAGTCGGTGTGGACGTTTAATCATCCTGCCCGCCAAGCCTCGATTCCCGACCTATGCTCCAAAGAGGAACTCAATATCGCCAATGGGCTTTTTGGGATGTCGTGGTCGATAAATTTAGCCATTGGTGCGGCCCTGGGGGGATTGGTCACCGCCTGGCTGGGGTGGAAAGCCGCCATTATTATCGACTGCGTCACCTTTGTTGGCTCAGCAGGGCTCATCAGTACGGTCATGCTGCTCGCTCGTCCACGAAAAAAACGTCGGCTATCCCTTGCAACGATTACCGGTATAGCCTCGCTCCTTGAAGGATTGCATTATTTGCGTCAACATCCCAGAGTGGGCGCGCTGCTGCTGGTCAAGAGTGGATGGGCCCTCTCCGGCGGTATTCTCGTCATGCTGACGGTGTTCGGAGAGCAGGTTTTCTCTGAAGGTGGTCGTGGTGGATTGAGCGGATTGTTTTATTCCATGCGCGGCCTCGGGGCGGCTGTTGGACCTTTTCTTGCGTGGCGCTGGTTCGGTTCGCGTCCTACAGATATGCGCCGGGCAATTGGTTTTGCCTTTGTTCTCTCGGCTTGTGCCTACCTGTTGTTCAGTCAGGCGCCCAATCTCTACATTGCCTGTCTGCTGGTCTTCGTCGGACATGTCGGAGGTTCCATTCAGTGGGTTTTCAGTTCAGCGCTTCTCCATTTACGGGTTAATGAGCAGTATCGCGGGAGAGTATTTGCCGCGGAAATGGCACTGCTGACCCTGACCATGAGTCTGTCGACAGTGTTGACAGGCAGGGCATTGGGAGCCGGCGTGTCTCCGCGCACCATTGTAGCGGTCTTGGCTTTGCTCTTTCTGGTTCCTGCCGGGCTCTGGGGGGCCTATCTTCTCCGGCTGCGCCGATCCAGTGACTAGGTGGGGCCTGCCACATCGGTGGTCGGTGCCGGTGAACAAGGGCTCAGCCGCACTAATGATGAAAAGTGTTGCCGCGCAGTGGTTTTTTGCCAGCTGTTGTTAGCATTGACGATTATCCGCCTGATTTGATATAGTTAGGTATAAGGAAGCAGTTTCGGGTCACCGGATCCTTGCCGTATTTCAGTCCGCAGGATGCAGATCCTGCAGTGCTAAGGTTGCCAATGATTGAAGTGCGCGCAGGAGCACTGGAAATGGTCGTCAATTCCGGCCCCTCCCTGTCCCACTGAGCGATTATCGCCGGACCTACTCTCTATGTCGCGATTTCTGCTGATCAGCAAAAAAGACCTTCCCATTCTCGCCTTTATAGGCTGCTGGTTCGGTTTGCTGACCTTTGTCTACCTCCACATGCTGCCGCTCCTGATCCTTGATCACCAGCTTCTTTCTTTGCCTGTTGCGGCAGGTGTGGCGAGCACTGTTTTTCTCCTCCTTTTTCTCGGGCCCGGTTTTTTTTTCAGGGTGGATCTGGATCGTCTCTTAAGCAGTGGGTTTACCTTCGGTGTCCTGCTCGGGATGCTCTATGGCTTATATGCCTGCCTGCTGGCTGTTCTTGATCAATTATCTCCCAACTCCAGGGACGTACCAACCGAACTTCTGCTGCTGGTCATTCTCGGGTGTGCACTGGTCTACAGCCCGCTGAGGCGACTGGTCCAATATACGGTGGACCGGGTTATTTTTGGCGGACGTCCCGATTACCAGAATTTACTGTGCGACTTCAGTGGCAGGATTGCAACCACCCTCAACCTGCCCGATCTGGTAGAAATACTGGTAAATGAGTTGCCGCAGAAATTCCAGATAACTGCGATTGGGCTGATGATTATGGAGGAAAAACGGAGTCGCCTCTACCCGGAAAATTTGCGGTTCGGGACCAATCTTTGGTCAGAAAGTCGCCTGATCGAGCTGCTTCGGGACGGTCACCAGTCCTATTTCTGTCAGCGGGTGGTTGGCGAACCGGTTCTCACCGATGAGCTGTTGGGGATAGAGGCAGCCGGATTTTCCTTGGTGTACGGTCTGCAGGGGGGCTCACTTTTTGCCGGCATGTTGCTGCTCGGTCCGAGAAAGGACGGAACTGAGTATACAAGCCGCGATGTGCAGGCATTCAGCACCCTGGCGAACCAGGTATCCATTGCCGTTGTTAATTCCCTGAATTTGGAATCGTTGGTCAATAGCAACGACCAGCTGCAGACCACCTTTCATAAACTCGTTCAGGCGGAAAAAATGGCCGCCCTCGGCGAAATGACCGCCATGCTCGCTCATGAGCTGATCAACCCCCTGGGTATCATTCGGAGTTCAGCACAGTACCTGCTCAGTGAACAGCGCCCGCTCGATGTACAGCAGAACCTGCTGCAGTATGTTATTGAGGAGGTGGATGGTCTTAATTTGGCGATCAACAATCTGCTCGGTCTGGCCCGGCATAAACCGCCCAAGTTCAGAAAAGTTGATCTTCATGCGGAGATGAAAGCGTTTATGCGCAAGTGGCTTGAATGTGATGAACATTCCTCCTCGGTGAAGATAGATGTCCGGATGCCGGAGAACCTCCCGGTGCTCTATGCCGACTTTCAGCAGTTGCGTCAAGTGTTGGTTAACTGTGTCGCCAATGCAGAGGAGGCGATGGGGGGAACCGGTTCAATAGCCATAACCATTGCGGAGATTGACCGGCAGCGTCTTGAAATTATCATTGCCGATACTGGCCCCGGAATCGCAGAGGATGATTTAAAGCTGGTGTTTAAAAAATTTTTTACCACCAAGGAAAAGGGGGTGGGGCTTGGTTTGCCGGTATGCCGGCAGATTGTCCGTGCCCACAACGGGAGTATCAAGCTGCTCAATCGTGATCAAGGAGGGGCAACGGTGGTGATTCGTCTGCCGCTGCGCCCATTGGTCACTGTGGGGCATGATGGAGCAGCGGAAGCCTAATTACGTGCGGATGGAATACTGATGAAGCGAGGCCGAATACTGGTTATTGAGGATGAACAGCGTATGCGTCATCTGCTGGCCCTGGTCCTCTCCGGTGCAGGATATGAGGTCAAGGCCGCTGAAGACGGGATCGAGGGTATGGCGCTGTGGCATGAAGTACAACCGCATGCTGTCCTTACCGATCTGAAGATGGCACGGGCAGACGGCCTGGAGGTGCTTGATTTTCGAAATCGTAAATACCAGCAAACCCCGCTTATCATTCTCACCGCCTTTGGCACGATTCAAAGTGCCGTCACCGCAATGAAACAGGGGGCATATGATTACCTGACCAAGCCAATCGACAACGAGCAGCTCGTCAAGGTAGTGGACAAGGCGATAAATGATAACCGCAAAGAAAGCGGGGTATCCCAAATCAGCAGTGCCTGCACTGGGCGGATAATTGGTTCCTCGGATATCATGCGCAGGCTGCACGCTGATATTGAGCTGATCAGTGCGACCATGATGACCGTCCTGATCACTGGTGAATCCGGTACCGGCAAAGAGCTGATAGCGCATTCAATCCATGAATATTCCGGACGGTCGGAAAAACCTTTTATCCGGGTGAATTGTGCGGCTATCCCCCACGATCTGCTGGAGAGCGAACTGTTTGGTCATGTCAGGGGGGCCTTTACCGGTGCGGTGGAAAACAGAAGGGGCGCATTTATGCAGGCTGACGGCGGGACGATCTTTCTTGACGAGATTGGTGATCTGCCCCTGGACCTTCAGCCGAAAATGCTCCATGCTGTTGAAGAGAAAATGGTTACACCGGTTGGTTCATCCAAACCGCAGCTTGTGGATGTGAAAATTATTGCCGCGACCAATCGTAACCTGGATCGAATGGTAGCCAGTCGACAATTCAGGAGTGACCTCTATCACCGTCTCAATATGTATCCGCTGCATGTACCCCCGCTCAGACATCGCGGACAGGACCTTGAAGAACTGGTTGACTATTTTCTGGATGTTTTTTGCAGCGAACAGAAAAAAAAGCGGGCTGTACCGTCAGCAGGGGTTATGCGCCTGCTTTCCAGTTACCATTGGCCGGGTAATGTGCGTGAGTTGCGCAATGTGCTCGAAAGAGTGGTGCTGGTCTGTAACAAAGAGACGATTACCGAGGATATGCTGCCGGAAAAAATCCGCTCTGAGGAGATCGTACCCCAGGAAAACAACAGCACCGTACTTGACCTTTCCTCTCATGAGAAAAAACTTATTCAGGATGCACTCGAACAGAGCGGCTGGAATCAGTCGAGGGCAGCGAAAAAACTAGGGATCACCAGAAATACCCTGCGTTATCGGATGAAAAAATACGCTATACATCGCGCCTTCTGACTTTCAGCGCCATCACCTGTTCCTCTCGCTGGAGAGGGCCTGCCTTTCAGGATGGACAGGAGTTGTTCTTCTCTTTCTTTTGCTTTTCGGGCTGACAAACAGCCTGCCGTTCGCTTCTCTTCCTTACCTGGTCTCAAAATGGTGAGTGGTGTAAATGCACCACCATAACTGGTGTATATGCACCAGTACGTCTTTTGGCATGGTCTGTGCCACGCTTGCTGTTGCACCTTGGAGACAGGACTGGGGCATATCCGATGTTTTGGTGGCCAATTGGTATGACAATTGCTCAGTATGTTTCAGGGCAGCAGGACATGCCTCTGGGATGGTCAACCCCCCAGGGCGGTCTGCTGATAGGCGCTGGCTTGAGCAGGGAGCATGGCAGTAATGAAGAGAAAAAAAAATGAAAATGCACCATTGACCTCACTGCTGCATGATGCAGCAGTAGTGGAAGAGTTACAGGCGCGGCCGGAACTGTGGGACAAGGATACCGCTGTGCTTGCTGCAGCGGGCAAGGCCGATGCCGCTGAAGGAGAGACGCTGGCAATGGAAACGGCTCAAGCCGCACAGGGTCTTTTGGAGAGCAGGGACGTGGTCTCCGGCCGGTTCGGTTCGGCTGAGGCGATTATCCTTGCCACCGGCAGGCCAGCGCTTCTCATCCGGGGTGGTATCTGGGAGGAGCCAGAATTGCAGGTCGTCAGAGAAAGGCTTGCTTCTACAGCTGGCCTGCTCGAGGCGGCAATTCCCAAAGTGGGGCGAGTGGAGTTACTCAATGATCCCACCATGGAGTATGTCGGGACCGGATGGATGATCGAAGAAGATATCCTCATAACCAACCGTCATGTCGCGACCTATTTTGCCTTTGCACAGGGGAGCCAGATTGTCCTTCGGACCAACCCCTTTGGTGTACGTCTTGATGTCCAGGTAGATTTTAACGAAGAATTTAACTCCCCTGACCCGGCCTTTGAAGTGGAGGTGGCTGAAGTCATCTTTATCGAGGAGCAGGGACCTGGCAGGCCGGATATGGCGTTGGTTCGTCTGCAACGCCACGGCGACTTGCCGTCACCGATAGAGCTCTCAACCAGGCTTGCACAGCGGGGCGATGATATAGCGGTCATCGGTTACCCGGCACGGGATGCGGCGAGGAATGATCCGTTTGTCATGGAACGAATCTTTAAAAATATTTATGACGTCAAGCGGTTGAGCCCGGGTAAAGTAACCGGCGTCCGGGAAGATCGATTTATATTGACCCACGACTGTACCACACTCGGGGGAAACTCGGGTTCGGTCGTTATCAATCTTGAGGATGGAAAGGCCGCTGCGCTGCATTTTGCCGGATCCTATCGGGAAAACAACTTTGCGGTGACCAGTGAGACGATCAGGGCCCGGTTGACGGACCTGCGTGGACGAAGTGTGATCTGTTTCCCCGAACCTGCCGCACAAGAGGACCAGAGTATCTCTGCCGATCTGCAGTCCCGTAGTGGGTACAATCCGTCCTTTCTTGGCGAGACGGTTCCACTCCCTGAGGCTGAGGCGGCAAGCATCGCCCCGGTGAAGGGGCGAGATGACGGTTGCCTGCACTATCTGCATTTCACCGTGGTAATGCACAAGCAGCGCAGGCTGGCACTGTTTACGGCCTGTAACATTGATGGAGAGCAACTTTATGCCATTCCCCGTCGTCGCGATCGATGGGCGCTTGATCCACGGATGGACGAAAGCTACCAGGTGGGCAATGAACTCTATCGAAATAACCCCCTTGATCGGGGCCATCTGGTTCGTCGCCTTGATCCGGCATGGGGAAAATCGCGGCAGGAGGCTGCCCAGGCTGCTGAGGATACTTTTTACTACACTAATGCTCATCCCCAGCATGCCCAGCTTAATCAACGGAGCTGGCTTGACCTGGAGGCGTATATCCTCGACAATGCGGCTACCCACGAGCTGAAGGTCAGTGTGTTTACCGGTCCGGTATTCGGAACATGCGATCGGGAGTATCGAGATGTGCTTGTTCCACAGGAATATTGGAAGGTAGTGGTGTGTGTCAATACCTTTACCGGTCAGTTGTCGGCAACCGGGTACCTGCTGAGTCAGGCCAGGTTCATTGAAGATCTGGAGTTTGTATTCGGTGAATACAAAACCTACCAGGTACCGATCCAGTTGGTGGAAAATAAGGCCGGGCTGCGTTTCGGGCAGTTGGCGATGCATGACCCGCTGGGAATGATTGAACATCGCGGATACCGGGTAGTGGATTCGGCGACAGACATCACCCTCTAGCAGGTGAGCGCGGGCAGGAACAGTTGCTGAATGCGGTAAGCAGAAAGCGAGCTCGCAAGCCGGGCGCAGGGCAGGGCATATCGTTCACTGCCGGAGCCCTGTGAGGCAATAAACGATGGAGCATGGGAGAAAACAAATGGAACGCCAGTATACAGTGTTGCGCAATATGGGGTCAGTAGAGACAGGGTCACCGTTTGAACGCTTTCCGGGAACGCGGGGGTTTGATGTGCCGCGGGAAATGCATCCCCAGGTGGAGACGACCACCTTGCGGACAGCCGAGGTGGTCGACCTTGCCCGTGATCCACAGGTAAGTGCCATGGCTCCGGTGATGCCGACCCGGTTGATTGAACCGGTTGCCCTGCCGGGAATCGAGGAACGACCCCCCGCATGGGGAATCGAAGCGGTCGGTGCCGTTGAATCAAGCTATAACGGCAAAGGAACGCTGGTTGCGGTGCTGGATACCGGCATTGATCGCGATCATCCCGCCTTCGCTGGGGTGGATCTGGTTGAAAAAGACTTTACCGGCAGCGGGGATGGCGATGTTCAGGGACACGGCACCCACTGTGCAGGCACCGTGTTCGGTCGTAACGTTGAGGGGCTGCGTATCGGTGTTGCACCCGGGGTGGAGAAGGCTCTGATCGGCAAGGTACTGGGAGACGACGGCCGGGGCAATTCGCAGATGCTGTTTGAAGGGATTCAGTGGGCAGCCAACCAGAGCGTACGCGTAATTTCCATGTCCCTGGGATTTGATTTTCCCGGCTGGGTCAGTCATATGGTCAACAACGAGGGGTTGCCGCCGGACTTGGCCACATCCCGTGCACTGGAGGGCTACAGGGCGAACCTGCGAATGTTTGATGCCGTCATGCTGATGATACAGCGTCAGGGGGCTTTTGGTTCCGGGACCGTGGTCGTTGCCGCGGCAGGTAATGAGAGCCGTAGAAATGAGAATCCGGATTATGAAATAGGGGTGTCCATTCCGGCCGCAGCCGAAGGGGTGGTGTCTGTTGGAGCACTGGAACAGGGGGAAAACGGCCTGCAGATAGCCTACTTTTCCAACACCTTTCCCCAGATAGCCGCGCCAGGCGTTGCTATCGTCTCGGCAAAAGCAGGAGGAGGGCTGACCTCGATGAACGGTACCAGTATGGCCTGCCCGCATGTCGCTGGCCTCACTGCCCTGTGGTGGGAAGCGGTCAGTAATCAGCCGTTGCCCCCCAAGGCTGTGGTTGTACAGGCGAGGCTGCTTGCGACAGCGGTTACTGCTCCCCTTGCCGAGGAAGTTGATGTGGCGGACAGAGGTGTTGGGCTGGCCCAGGCGCCATGATGAAAGGAGGGCTCAAATGGCACGAGCATGGTGGTCAACAACCCACAGCAGAGTCGGGCAGCGCAGCCAAAGGGAAAGAATGTTTGTTGTATGGTGGCTTTTTGTGTTGTTGGTGCCGCTGCACGTCTCCGGCGCAGAGCTGCGACCTTTTCCAATGCCTGTTCGTCCAAATCAGCTGCAGCAGGCAGTACCCCCAAGCTGGGTTTCGCAGACCGATCGGGAGGTGCAGCGCTTCAGAAGGGATATTGCCGAATATAGTTGCCAGGATCTGGAGCGTTTACGCCTGCAGCTCAGCCGCGAGTATTCCAATGCAGCCACGGCTGAAGACCGTAGCTACTTCAGTCGTTTTCTTAACGCTGTCAATGATGAAATCCGTTTGGATGGATGTAGTCATTGACCAGGAGGGAGGTGTGGAATGTGGAAACTGCACGTAATGCTTCTCCTGGGGTGTCTCTTTTTCGCCGGCATTGCCGGTAACACTCTTGCCGGAGATGGCCAGGATGCTGCTGCTGTAGATAAACGATTTCAAGAAATAGTGCAGCAGGCACCTTCCCGGCAGATCAATAGCGAGGAAAAGGAGTGGGCAGTGCTCGAGTATGAATACAGGGTAATGCAGGAAAAATACAGGATGTGGCTGCTGAGCGGCATTGTGCTTACCACGCCCATATTGATGGCTCTGGTGCTTTTCTGCTTAAAGAAAGTGCCTGGTTGTGCCAGTGAACACCTGGTGACCGCCGTTGGGCTGATCCTGGTGATTGAAGGAGTAATTTTTGTAGGCTTTTCCGCAGAGACGACAGAGCAGCTTACAGCACCCATAGGTATCCTTGGGGCTATCGCCGGCTATCTTTTTGGATCAGTCAGGAGAAAAGCTGAGCAGCCCTGAACAGTTGACCGGAATCAGGATATCAACGATTAGATCGCCCATGGAGAAAAGAATGGACGGGGTATATATCGGGATTGTGAAGAATGGTGAGTTTCAGCAGCTTTTTCCGAAAAGCAGGGATTTTTCCTACCGACTGACCTCAACCAGTATCCAGGACAGTATCCCCCCGGAAAATGGGGAGCTAAACCTGGTTGAGTATGAAGAGAATGCCATAGCGGTATCCGGGAATGCCAATAGGGAGTGGATTTATTCCGCAAGCATTGTGGATACCGGAGAACCGATTGTTACCGCTTTGGTTCGTCAGGTGTTTGCCCGATAGTAAGGGCACCGCTTGGTATGAGCCGATGAGCAACCGCTGCGGGGTCAGATCAGTTGTAGGCATGGCCGTATGCCAATATGGTGCATATGCACCAGCAATGGTGGTGCATATGCACCATATTGGCCATTGCCTCCGGGGCATTGCGCTCAAATTACCCCATGAGACAGTCTGTTACGGTTCAACTCGGGTTAGGAGTGATTTTTGCTTATCAAGGAACTAACCGCCAAGCGCAACAATGAAAAGGTGGATGGGGCAGAATGAGCCTGAGTATTCTGGTGGAAATCACCCTGTCAGATGACCATGACCATGCTGACCAGGTGATGGAGCGATGCAGAGAGTGGCATATAGACGGATTTGTGCTCGATTCCGAGTACGAACCAGTGCTGATGTACGCTCGCGGTCCCCAGCATCCGCCAACCACAGCCATTGTTCATGGCTGGGCGGCGACCCCTGAGGTGATGAGCACGCTTCAGGCAGTGAAGACGGTCGCACAGGTATGGAAGGATACCATTGTTGAACCTCTCGAACCTACGGAGTAGCTCTGTGAGGCGGTTTTTTGTCAATCCTCGATAAGCATAAATAAAAAAATATACTAGAGGGAAACATTATGGCTAAAGCACCGAAGAAAAAGGCTGGCAGTGGTGATGTAAACGGTTCTATTCCTCAACCCATAGATAGCGACGGTAACTATAGCGTTTTGATCGAACTGCGTCATGGGCCAGGGGTCTCTCCCGCGCTGGCAATGGGAACCGCCCGTGGCCTGGCCTTGCCGGGGTTCAATCTTGACGAAGAGTTTGAGCCGGTGAGCCTCAGCAGTGCTGCAGCCGGTATGCGTGGGGGAGTCGATCCCTCGGTGGAAACCTATGTGGTCCGTGGTACCGTCAAGGATGAGGGAGAGATAGAGGCGTTGCGCGGGCTCCCCGAGGTCGCTGATGTGTGGCTGGATACAC
Organism: Desulfogranum aggregans; assembly: GCF_055398265.1. NCBI lineage: Bacteria > Pseudomonadati > Thermodesulfobacteriota > Desulfobulbia > Desulfobulbales > Desulfobulbaceae > Desulfogranum > Desulfogranum aggregans. The sequence goes on from NZ_AP042447.1 coordinate 4,033,244, forward strand.
CGATTGCGCCGTTTCCTGACTGGGAGTCCGAACCACAGCCGCAGGAAACACCGGCGGCCGCTCCCTGCCCCATTTCACCCTGTGACTGCTCGCCGTCAACCCCCAAAGGCAACATGGCTGACGTGGCCAATTATCTCGGCGTTGATCAGATATGGGCAGCCGGGTTTCGGGGAACAGGGATTGTGGTGGGGGTGCTTGACAGCGGGATCACCGCCCAGGGGCGACCGGTAAAACCAGGCGAGACAAGTCGACGCATACCCCGGGTAATCGGAGGGTGGCCGGCCAGCGACTGGGGTACTGAATCGGGCAAATGGGGCAATCATGGCAACATGTGTGCCACTGATGTGCTGGGCATGGCCCCTGATGCACAGTTGTATGACCTGCGTATAGCTGGCAGCGGTGGCTCACCCGGAACCATCAGTCGTGCCCTCCAGGCTTTTAACTGGGCGATCAATAAACACAGGGTGGACGGAACCCCCCACATCCTGACCAACAGCTGGGGTATCTTCCAGGAAACCTGGGATGCCACCTATGCCCGTAATCCCAATCATCCGTTTACCCGGAAAGTGGTGGAAGCGATCAATGAGGGGATTCTGGTACTGTTTGCTGCCGGAAACTGCGGCGGTACCTGCCCGGATGGCCGATGCGGCTCTGATTCCGGTCCAGGAAAGAGTATCTGGGGAGCCAATGGTCACCCGCTGGTAATGACCGTTGGTGCTGTGAATAAGAATGAGCAGTTTATCGGGTACAGCAGCCAGGGACCCGCAGCCTTGGATCCCAACAAACCCGATTTCTGCTCCATCAGTCACTTTACCGGCTATAATACAAGCGACTCAGGTACGTCGGCAGCAACGCCGATTTGTGCGGGCGTTGTGGCCCTGCTGAAACAGGCCCGGTCATCCCTGACCCAGAGTCAGGCCAAGTCTGTACTCAAAGCCACGGCCAAGGACATCGGGCCGGCCGGGTTTGATCGGCATTCCGGCGCCGGGATCATCCAGGCTCTTGCAGCCTACAGGCGTCTGACCAGGCCGGCCATACGGACCTTGGCACCGCCCTGCCGGCCGACCAATCCGGTTACCTGCCGACCGACCAACCCTGTTACCTGTCGGCCGACCAGGCCGATCACCTGCCGTCCTACGCTGAGCGGTCCACGCTGTCCGCGACCGACCCTGAGCGGTCCGCGCTGTCCGCGTCCTACGCTGAGCGGTCCTCGTTGTCCCCGGCCAACTGTTGTAGGATCGACGTGTCCACGTCCGACCTTGAGTGGGCCACGTTGCCCTCGGCCGACACTCAGCGGGCCGAACTGCATCCGTCCGACCCTGAGCAGCCCCGGTTGCCTGCGCCCGACGTTAAGCGGTCCGCAATGCTTGCGGCGCACTGTGGCCAACTGTCCACGGCCAACGCTGGCTGGTTGTCCGCGTCCGACGTTTTCCGCTGCCATGTGCACCCCGCCGCCGCGTTTTGAATATGATGCGCCGGAATACTGGTATGATGAAACGTACCCTGAGTATTATGATGAGGAGGAACTTTACGCACTGTACGAGGCCGAGGCAGCGGAATATTGGAATGAAAACGCAGAACTTGAGGGATATGATGAGGAAGAGTGGTACGATGAGGAGACGTATGATGACTGGGACCTGGATGATGAGGGTGAGTGGTAGAAAATAGGGTTTCCTCATCCAGCGCATTCGGCTACTATCACCGCAGGCAGATCACTGCCTGCGGTTTTTTATTGAGACCATGATGCACGGCTGTAGAGTCGCTTGGCTGCTGCGCTGACGGCTGTTTCGGCGGCTTCGCTATGTTCTTTCGCCAAGGGTGTTGTCATCAAAAACGAGCAACTTCTTCATTATCTGCTCAGGCATGATCTGCTTTTGCCTACAGAAGTAATTGACATGGGCGTGGAGTTGGTGGACGAGGTGCGCGACCGGACCCTGTTGACGAGAGTCACTGTCGGTGAGACGCCTACCTATATGGTCAAGCAGGCAGTTGCAACTGAGTACAGGGGCAATATAGAGCAGGAGGCGCGTGCCTATGCCTGCCTGCAGGGGATCGAGATGGTACGCGACTGCACTCCGCCGCTGGTGCGTGCGGACAGGCGGAATGCAATACTGGTGATGGGCTGGGTGGATTCAGCCGGCATGGAAGGGGGCCTGTCCAATGACGAAAGGGAAGGGCGCTTGGCCTCCTTGGTGGGGTACCTGCATGCGGTCACCGCAGATACCCTCGGCAAGGTCGCACCGGTTGAACAGCCGTGGGTGCTCTCCTGTCTGGGGAGCGATGCCGGATGGCGACCGCATGGGCTGGAATCGGTTGTCAACCGCGCTGTGCGACCAAATCTGCTGCAGGTGGGGTTGGAGGAGGCCAGGAGCAGGTGGCAGCCCGATGCACTGGTCCACGGCGACCTCAAGCAGGAGCACTGCCTGGTGGTGCGCAGGGATGGCAACGCCGACATCTGCCTGCTGGATTGGGAGCTTGCCGGCTACGGCGATTCGGCCTGGGACATAGGAAGCATGCTCAGCGATACCTTGTTTGTTCGCGGATATGAAAGTGGCCTTCACGGGATCTCGGTGGCAGCGATGATTGAACAGGGAATACTCGATGAGACCTTACATCGCTACCGTAGATATCTTTCCCCTGCGCCAGATACCTTGTATCGGGCCGTGCTCTTTACCGGAGCCCGACTGCTGCAGACCGGTTTTGAATCTGCTGCTGTCTATGGGCTGGGCCCTGATTCGGGGGTGGACCTGGTATTGGCCATGGCCGAGGAGATCTTCAGCGATCCCCAACGTTTTAGCCTTTTGCTGGCACGGGGAGTTGCTGATGGGTGAGCCGCTGAATGCCGGTCAAACCTCCTCTCTGCTGGATGCAGCGATCCGTGAGGCGGTAGGGGTGATCGTTGATGAGATCCTCCCCTTATCGGTTATTGCACCGGCTCAACAAAGACAACAGCTCATCGATGGGTGCTACCAGGCCTGGTACACGCGTTCGGCCGAGGAAAAAAATATTTCTCCTCTCCCGCAACCGGATTATCCCCAGGTTTACCGTGTGATGCATCGAGGGGACGGGGAGTGGGAACCGGGGTGGCTGGTGCAGAAGGTCTCCTCTGCCGGGCGACTGATGGTGAGCCGGGATGAGGAGATCAGGATAGTGGCTCCCGGCGATTACCTTACTCCGGAAAAACCAGGTTTGCTGCCTCGGCCGGGGATGTCTGTTAGCGTGGTTGCTCGCCGGGAAATTGCCGATGAACAACCAGGGTTCTGGATAACTGCCTCTCCGGCATGGTACCAGCTTGAACCGGGTTTACTTCGTCTGTACTGGAATACAGACCCGGAAGGTGGAGCACTGCTGGTAGAACAGGTGACCAGGAACATCAGTGATACGGTCCCTTACAGTCTTAAGCTGCCGGTCGATGCCATCGGCTTTCAGCGGGCTGATGCGGCGGTGCTGTATATCCAGGCGAGTTATTTTGCCCAGATACGTCCAACATTGGTCGGTATCCACAGGCACATGCAGCCTAGATTGTGGCCGCAGGTGCCCGGGATGTGCCGGGTTTTGGCTCCCGGTCTCGGGCTCGCAGAAGACCCTCCCCATGCGAATGAAAGTTTTGGCCTGCACCGCTGTCGGCTGATTGCTGATGCGATTATTGCAGCAGGCCCGAAGAGGTGGCATGATCCCTCCCGCCTGGCAGAGCTGGTAAAGCTATCCTTACAGGAGGCCGGTATCGACCCGGATCGTCCCTACCTTAATCCTCCGGCGCGAAAAGACTATGACTGGGAGGCGTAGGATGTTCCGGAAAGCTGACAGTTCTGCGCAACGATTCCGCGCTTCAACCGACTTTGCAGCCGTTGCTAAAGCCATTGGTCAGCGCCTGTCCCGGTCGGCAATATGGCATGAAGATCGCTGCGGCTGGACAGGAGACGATTACACCCTTATCGACCGTGAGTGGAAGGTCATCCATCAGACCGTTGACCCCTATCTTTATTCGGGCAACGCCGGTATTGCCCTGTTTCTGTCGTGGTGCGGGCAGTATTTTGTCAATGAGGAGATGCAGCGAACCGCGCTGGCTGCCATCCGTCACTCCCTGTACCGCTGCCGGTTGCCTAGAGTGGCAAAGGCTCCACTTGGGCTGTATGACGGGGAGGTGGGCATCGCCCTTGCCGCCTGTTCGCTGGGCCGGCAGTTACACGACGACGGGCTTCTGCACAGCAGCCGGCAGTTGGTTGACGCTATCTGTAATCGTATTACCACCCATGGTCACGGGGAGGCAATGGATGTGGTCTCCGGCGTGGCAGGCATGCTCAGTGGGCTGGTGCAGGTTGCACGCTTCACCGACGACCCCACGCTCCATCCGGTGTGCACCCAATTGGCTGACTTATTGGTGTCCAGAGGACGGGAAACGCCCTATGGAATATACTGGCCTGAACAAGGAAAAGAGGGCGGCGCGGACGGCTTGTGCGGGATGGCGCACGGTGCCTCAGGTATTGCCTATGCGTTGTTGGAGGCGTGGCAGCTGCTCAGCAGGAACGAGTATGCAGCTGCGGCCGCGCAAGGCATGCGCTATGAACGAACCTGGTTTGATCGGACAGCGAGTAACTGGCCGGATAACCGAGGGCCTGAAGGAGAGTTGGAAACCGGCCTGGTCCATGAGCTGAGCTTTCCCGTCTACTGGTGCCACGGTGCAGCCGGGATAGGTCTGGCCAGGCTTCATGCCTACCGTCTTACCCGAGAGGCGGTGATGCTTGCCGAGGCGACTGCCGCCATCCACGCCGCAGGCCGGGTGGTTCGGTCATTTCTTCCCAGGGACGGTCAAGTTCCCCATCTCCCCCGGGAGGTGAACATGAGCGTCTGTCACGGACTTGGCAGTATTGTCGAACTCTTTCTCTATGCCTCCCAGGTGCTTCACAGTGGGGAGCTGTTGCGTCGCGGCAGGGACGTCGGGTTTTTTGCTGCCCAGGTCGCCTCCCGTGAACAGGGACGATGGCGCTGCGGTATCCTGGAGGGCGGCGAAACGCCGGGCTTGATGATGGGGTTGGCCGGAATCGGTTCGGTGTTTCTCCAGCTTGCCGAACCCGGGCGTTTTCCCCTCCCAGGCCTGCTCAACCTGGTTCCTCTGCGCAGCCCTATGAGGCTGCAGTAAACTATCAACGGGTAGAGACCTGCTTCATTTCCAGATAGGGGTGGAGTTTTTTACACAATCCCTCCACTGCTGCCTCGAGAATCGCTTTGCCGGTCTCGCCGTTTGCCAGCCATGGCGCAGAGTCCATTCGTCCGTCTGGATAGGTTTGTTTCATTTCCTCAGCGGTCATCGGCCAGTATGTCTGCTGCTGGGTCACTGGTTGCGGATGGGTTGCTTTCCCGGCAAACGCCCCCGGTCGGAGATGCATGGTTAATGATATTTCGGAAGGCGTGGCATGGCGCCCCTCCTTGCGTTGAAAACAACGGGTATTGAAACGTTTTACCCCGGTGCACTCGTACCAGGAGAATACCTCAAAGATGCCTTCCTGATTTTCCATTTTACATTGCTGCAGGGCCGCGTGCAGAACGTGGCGGTTGCCGCCGTGACCGTTGATAAAGAAAATCCGCCTGAAGCCGTGGGAGGTAAAGGAGCGGATCAGGTCGCAGCAGACCGCCAGCATGGTGGTGGGCTGGAGCGTAGCGGTGCCGGGAAATCCCATGTGGTGGGGAGAAACACCGTAAGGGAGGACCGGGGCAACCATCAGCTGCAAACGATTGCCAGCTGCTCTAGCCACAGCCTCCGCAGCCATACAATCCGTACCGATGAGACCATATGGGCTATGCTGTTCGACTGCGCCAACCGGGATGAGGAGCGCATCTTTGTTTTTCAGGTAGGCATCCACTTCCGGATACGCACATTCTTCCAGTAACACGTTGAGCTCCCATGCATATAATCCAGTCTGTTTCTCAGGGCCGGTGAGGAGGAGACAGCATCGTTTTCTATGAGCAGACCGTGGACGAATCGAAGTGTTGTCTCCGCTAGGCACCTTTCCTAAAAGGGGATTAAACAGTTCCACATTCCAACGAAAAATGCAAACCATGAAAGGTCACACAATGTGTGCCTGAAGGTAGGGGAGGAAACAACGATATATGGAAAAAATAATTTCCCTTTCTCAATTGTATTTTTATAGTTAAAAAGATTGTGATACCCATTCTTGTTATCAATGCTACTACTACCAACGGTTACACAGGAGTTGCCCCTTTGAAGCCAACAAATATAAAAGACGTGGAATATTTCCACAAAGTTATCGACTGCCAGTACGCCTGCCCGGCCCATACGCAGGTACCGGAATATATCCGGCTGATCAGCGAAAAACGGTATGATGATGCCTACATGGTCAACTGGGAATCCAATGTCTTTCCCGGCATCCTCGGCCGTGTTTGTGATCGCCCCTGTGAACCGGCCTGCAGAAGAGGCCGGGTCGAGAAGGAGGCGGTGGCCATCTGCAGGCTGAAGCGAGTGGCAGCCGACAACCGAAATCCCGGGATTGAACAACGTTTTCCAAAGATACCGGCAGAAAAGAACGGGATGAAGATCGCCCTGATCGGTGGCGGACCGGCTTCATTGACCGTTGCCCGCGACCTGCTTCCCCTTGGGTACGAGGTGGATCTCTATGACGACCAGTCCAAGGCCGGCGGTTTCATGCGCAGCCAGGTACCGTCTTTTCGTCTGCCGGAGAGAGTCCTGGACGAGGAGGTCGGCTACATTATCGACATGGGGGTCTCTACCCATTTCAATCATTATGTATCGAGCATGCGGGAGATACTGGACAAAGACTACACAGCCGTTTTTGTCGGAACGGGCGCCCCGCGTGGGAGGGACTTGCCCGATCTTCCCGGAAGAAAGGAGGGGGACGCCTTCATTCACGTGGGAATCGATTGGTTGGCTGCGGTTGTTTTTCGCCATCTGGAATCCATCGGTAAGCGGGTTCTGGTGCTTGGAGGCGGCAATACGGCCATGGATTGCTGCCGGACTGCCAGGAGGATGGGCGGTGAAGATGTGCGTATAGTGGTTCGGAGTCCCAAGGCGGAAATGAAGGCCTCCCCCTGGGAGATTGAGGATGCGGAACGGGAAGATATTCCTATTTATGAAAATCATGTGCCGGTAGACTTTGTGGTTGAAGATGGCAAGCTGGTAGGCATGCATTTTGAGAAAGTCCTGCCTGAATATGATGCCCAAGGGAAAAGGAGCTTGGTGCCCACCGGAGAACCACACGTCTTTATGGCATGCGATGAGGTCCTTGTTGCCGTTGGCCAGCTTAATGCCTTTCCTTGGATCGAAAAGGATGTGGGGATAGAGTTTGACAAGTGGGGCCTACCGCTGCTGGGGGAAGGAACCTTCCAATCAAGTCTGGACCGGGTCTTTTTCGGTGGCGATGCTGCCTTTGGACCGAAAAATATCATTACCGCAGTGGCTCACGGGCATGAGGCGGCCATTTCTATTGACCGCTACTGCCGTGGGGAATCGTTGACCAATCGCCCCCGACCCAAGGTACACCTGGAAGGGCAGAAGATGGGCGTACACGACTGGATGTATCATAATCAGATTGATGACGAAGATCGCCAGATCGTTCCAATGGTCGACAAGGCAAAGAGTTTGCGGGACAGGTTAATTGAAGTAGAACTTGGGTTTGATGAGGTGGTGGGACATACGGAAACCCTTCGCTGTCTCAACTGCGATGTGCAGACAGTTTTCACCTATCAGGAATGTATCGAATGCGATGCCTGTGTGGATGCATGCCCCGAACGCTGCATTAATTTTACCGAAAATGGAACCGAAGAGGACCTGCGCACCCGTTTGAATGCGCCCGCTACCGTGCTTACCCAGGACCTGTATGTCTCCGAGGTACTGCCTACCGGCCGGGTGATGGTCAAGGATGAGAATGTCTGCCTCCATTGTGGGATTTGTGCCGAGCGGTGCCCCACGTCAGCCTGGGAAATGCAGAAATACATCTATCAATCACCACAGGTGGAGCGGAAATGAAACCACTTGAACGCACCAACGATTTTGTCGTTCGTTTTGCCAATGTCAACGGCTCCGGCTCGGCCAGTGCCAACAACCTGTTTGCCAAGGCTGTTTTTCGAATGGGGGTGCCGGTCAGTCCGAAAAATATATTCCCCTCCAATATACAGGGCCTACCCACCTGGTACGAGGTCAGGATTAATGAGCAGGGATATCTGGGCCGGCATGGTGAAGTGGATATGGCCGTGGCTATGAATGGTCAGACCATGCACCAGGATTACCAGGGAGTCCGCTCGGGGGGGTATTTTGTGTACGATTCGTCGCGCACCTTGCCCGAAGAGTATGACCGAACAGACCTGGTATCAATCGGTATTCCCCTGACCCTCCTGTGCAACGAAGCCTTTGAAAATCCGCGAATGCGAGGGTTATTGAAAAATATCATCTACGTAGGTGCACTCACTTACCTGTTGGATATGGAAATGGAGGTGCTGACGACTTCGGTGGAAAAGCAGTACCGTAAAAAGTCCAAGCTCATCTCGCCCAACCTTAGGGCGCTGGAAATAGGCTATGAGTATGCCAGGGAACACTACCCAGACGCCTGCGGGCTGTCAGTCCGGCGGCGGGACAATGTCGGGGACGCCATCGTCATCGACGGCAATGCTGCCACCGCCCTCGGTGCGCTCTACGGAGGTGCCACCATCGTCGGTTGGTACCCGATAACCCCCTCCACCTCAGTAATTGAATATTTCGGTCGGTATGCTGATCGTTTTCGCCGGGAAGAGGAGAGCGGAAAACGAAAGGTCGCGATTGTTCAGGCAGAGGATGAACTGGCTGCCATGGGGATTGTCATCGGCGCGGGGTGGAATGGAGCACGCGCTTTTACGGCAACCAGCGGCCCTGGTGTATCTCTGATGAGTGAGTTCCTGGGGTTGGCCTATTTTGCTGAAATACCGGCTGTATTGATTAACGTGCAACGGACAGGGCCTTCGACCGGCATGCCTACCCGGACCCAGCAATCTGATATCCTGAGTTGCGCCTATGCCTCCCATGGAGACACCAAACAGGTCCTGCTGTTTCCGAGCAATCCGGTGGAGTGTTTTACAATGACCGCTGATTCGTTTGATATTGCCGAGCGGCTGCAGACACCGGTTATCGTGATGAGTGACCTGGACCTGGGCATGAACGATCATATGAGTCCTCCCTTGGTATGGGATGATAGTCGACAGTATGACCGGGGAAAAGTTTTGAGCAAGGAACAGGTGGAAGAGCTCGGGGATCGGTGGGGCCGGTACCTGGATGTGGACGGCGATGGAATAGGGTTCAGAACATTTCCAGGAACCCACCCAAGCAAAGGCTCCTATTTTACCCGGGGGACCAATCATGATGAGTATTCCAGGTATACTGAGGAGGGGGCGGCCTACGTGCAGAACATGGACCGCCTGCTGCTCAAATGGGAAACCGCCAAATCTCTGGTTCCTGAGCCGGATATTATTGTCCATGATCAGAATGCCACCGTCGGCCTAATCTATTTTGGGACCAGCAGTGATGCCGTGGATGAAGCCGTGGATCTGCTCAAAAAGCAGGGGAGAGCGGTGAATCTGCTGCGTATCAAAGCCTTTCCGTTCCAGGATGTGGTTCGCCATTTTATCGACCAGCACGATCAAGTGTATGTGGTTGAGCAGAATCGGGATGGGCAGCTGCGGACCCTGTTGATCAGTGAGCTGGGCGTCGCCCCTGCCCTGCTTGATTCCATTCTCCATTACGATGGTTTACCCATAACTGCTCGTATTATTGCATCGGCAATCAATCCTTCCAGCATACCAAAAGGAGAGAGCGCATGACTTTTTTCCGTCCCAGTTTCCGTCACCCTGATCTGCCGCCCAATGATGCCGGGTACCACCTTAAGGATTATGAGGGCGGTATCTCAACCTTGTGTGCTGGTTGCGGCCATGACTCAACCAACGCTGCCATCATCCAGGCCTGTTTTGAACTGTCAATCCCGCCCCATAAGATAGTGAAGGTCTCTGGAATCGGCTGTTCCTCCAAAAGTCCGGCCTATCTGCTCGGTAAGGCACATGGGTTTAACTCGGTCCATGGCCGGATGCCCTCCATTGTCACCGGTGCTAACATGGCCAACCGGGATTTGCTCTATCTAGGTATTTCCGGCGATGGCGATACCGCCTCTATCGGTATGGGCCAGTTTGCGCATGCTGTTCGGCGCAACCTCAACATGGTGTACATCGTAATGAATAACGGCTGTTACGGGTTGACCAAGGGACAATATTCAGCCACCGCCGATAAAGGGTCGGTGGGCAAAAAAGGCGAGCCGAACCCGCTCGAGTCGATTGACCTGTGCGAGATCGCTATCCAGTTGGGCGCCGGTTTTGTGGCCAGGAGCTTTTCCGGCGACAAACGGCAATTGGTGCCTATGCTTAAAGCAGCCATGTCCCATACCGGGATGGCCTTTATTGATGTTATTTCCCCTTGCGTCACCTTCAACAACACCCCGGAATCCACCAAGAGCTACCATTGGGTCAGGGAGCACAGTGAAGCGACCAATACCTTTGATTATGTTCCATTTCGTCAGGAAATTACCACCGACTATGAGGAGGGGACCAGCGAGCGGGTTGTCCTTCATGATCAGAGTACCATTTATCTGCACAAAGGGGACAGCTCGGTGCAGGTAACCGACCGGCGACAGGCCGTCGATGCCCTGGAAGAGTACAAGGAAAAGGGCTTAATCCTCACCGGTATTCTATATATCGATCCCGACAGTGAAGAAACCCATGACATTCTCCACACCAGCGATATCCCGCTCAACACCTTGAAAGAAGCAGACCTCTGTCCAGGGAGCGAAGCACTGGCAATGATCAATGAAAACCATCGTTGAAACAATGCGGCAGGGCTCAAACCTTGTATCCGTAACAGCATTGTGCCTGAATCAGGCTTACGCATTGTTATCATAGAAAATAACCGGTATGCCTTTGAAAGGCTCCTCCATTCCTGAACGCTCACGGATTTTGGCAAAACCAAAAAAGGCCTGCCCGTCTTGAAGACAGGCAGGCCTGAGAAGAGAACCTCACAGCGGTGGAACTCGGCCAACTATAGGCCATTTTGCATAATGGTATTTTCGTCCAATCTCTCCGTTATGCTCAAAAAATTATCCCCGGAATATTGTATAGATGCCTGTGGTAATTTTTTTCGCCTGCTTTGAACTTGAACGAACATGCTCATTATTCAAAATACCCTATAGAAATAAATAGGTGGCTGCCAGTCCTGTTATGGACATGGTGATGGTGTAGGGGAGGGCAAGGTACACCATGCGGCCGTAGGACAGCCTGATTACCGGGGCAAGCGCAGAGGTCAATAGGAATAGGAATGCGGCCTGTCCGTTGGGGGTCGCTACACTGGGTATGTTGGTACCGGTGTTGATGGCGACCGCGAGCCGGTCAAACTGGTGCATAAGTGCTGCTGCCTTTTCGGCTGCTGCCTCAGGCAGGGTTGCCAATACTTCACTGCGGGGATGGTGAGGGTCGGTCAGTTTGTCCATCAGTTCTTCGCCGCTCATGCCGATATTCTGCAGCGCGTCCAGGGCATGAACAAAGTGCATCTTTGTTTCTGAGATGTAGACCGTGGCCACAAAGACGTTGTCGGATATCATAGAGAGCACGCCGTTGGCAATGTAGTAGGCAGCCAGCTGTGCCTGCCCTTTCAGGCTGAGCACGTATTCAATGACCGGGGTAAACAGATGCTGGTCATGGATAACTGCCACAATGGCAAAAAAGACAACCAACAGGGCGGTGAACGGCAGGGCCTCCTCAAACGCCTTGCCGAGCTGATGCTCCTCTATCACCCCGTTAAGCGAGGTGAGTAGAACTATTACCGATAGGCCAATGATGCCCACGGCAGCCAGGTGCATGGCGAGAGCAATGATCAGCCAGATGCCGACCAGTGCCTGGATGATCAGTTTTGCCCGACCGAGATGGCCGCGCTTGGCCTCCATCTGAATCTCTGTTTCCAGCAGGTGGGAACGGATGTTGCCCGGCATTTCCACCCCGTAGCTGAACCACTTTTTCTTTTCCAGGTAATAGCAGGTGCCAAGCCCCACGGCCAGTACCGGCATGGAAACCGGGGCAACCTTGAGGAAGAAGGGCAGGAAGTGCCATCCCATTTCGCTGGCAATAAGTAGATTCTGCGGTTCGCCGACCAGGGTGCATACCCCGCCCAGCGCGGTTCCGACAGCGCCGTGCATCATCAGGTTGCGCAGAAAAGCCCGAAATTGCTTAAGTTCCTCACGTTCTGCTTCTTTTACGGCCAAATCGCTAGTGAGGTCGTGGCTTGTGTGGTGGTCTTTACCGGAAACGTAGCGATGATAGATATTATAAAAGCCGTAGGCCACCGCAATGATAACGGCGGTAACGGTGAGAGCATCGAGGAAGGCAGAGAGAAAGGCTCCGGCAAAGGAGAACAGCAGGGAAATGGTTACCTTGGACTGTACCTTGACCAGGATACGGGTGAAGGTGAACTGGAGAAAGTCCTTCATGAAAAAAATGCCGGCAACCATGAAGATCAGCAGCAGGATCACCTCAAAGTTGTTTAAGGCCTCGTGATAGACGGTCTCGGGATGAGTCATCCCGATAACGACCGCCTCAATGGCCAGCAGCCCGCCAGCTGGCAACGGGTAGCATTTCAGGGCCATGGCAAGGGTGAAGATAAATTCAGCGATCAGTACCCAGCCGGCAATGAACGGGCCTGATGTGTACAGCACAATCGGGTTGATCACCAGGAAAAGCAAAATGGCAAACTTGTACCATTTCGGGGCATTGCCTAAGAAATTGCGGGCAAATGCCTGGGGCATGGATTTTGGCATGGTAGTCTCCTAACCGTTTAACATATCAATCTAAAGCACACGTGGCCCGCGCTCATGCTCACTGGCGCAGCTTGCCGCTCTTGGGCAGTGCGCAGGCTGACGGTGCATACCTTATACAGGCGGTGTTCCGAGTGTTTGTGTACGCAACCTGCCCCCTGGGTGCAGGGAAGGGCTCCAGTAACTTTTTTTCTGTTGGCGGGCAGGATTTAAAGGTATGAAATGATAGTACTTACCATTTCTCTTTCAGGGGTGTCAAGTGGGACCGATATTGCGGTAGTGATGAGGAGAAGAGTGGAGAGGACAGCATCCTTGCACCCAGGAAAAAGGAAGGTTGGTTAACAAGTGGAGAGGCTAGTGCTGAAGGAGAAGAGTGTCAATAAAAGGGAATAATTTTAATAGGTAAAATAACATGCTCGCTGTGAGTGAGGGTGGCAGGTAAGGTTGCAGGGCAGCTGGATGTGGCAGAAGGTGTCACAAGAGAAGGGTCTTGTAAAATATTGATAGGAAGGATCAGAAATTCTGATAAGCCTATTGGGAAACGTCTGCTCAACTGAGGGCAGGTTGCAGCAACAATCAACTCGACTTTTCAGACCAGTCGAGCAAAGATGGTCATTACAGAGGGGAAACAGCAATGAAGATACTTTTTTCAACAGCAGCCATACTGGGCTGCCTGGCAGTTGTGCTTGGGGCATGGAGCAGTCATGCGGGGGGGCGAATGCTCGGTCCTGAGCAGGTGGAGCTTATCCAGAAAGGGATTCGGTACCAAATGCATCACGCGCTTGCTCTTTTTGCCGTGGCCTGGGCCATCGGTCAGTGGCCGAACGCCGCTGGAGCGTTGCTGATTGCCGGTATTCTGCTTGCAGCAGGGGTATTTATTTTCTGTGGGAGTTTGTACGTGCTGGCCTTTGGCATCATGGACCCGGGGTATATAACCCCTGTGGGGGGCACACTGCTTATTCTCGGGTGGTTGTGGCTGGCTATTGCTGTGTGGAAAGGGTAGCGCTAGCTGGACGCAGTCTCTACGGCGCTTACCTGCCATTGTATGGTCTCGCCGCCAAGAAATGGACGCACAGGCCCATAGTTTTCCGGTACGGTCCATGGCGTATGGGACATATGCACCTTTTTCAGGGGCGGTTCCAGCCGGTAGTAGTTCCGGGCATTGGTGCTGAGAAAGGGGGGCAGCATATCCAGTCGCTGCTCATGGTCAAACAGTTCCACCAGCTTGGCCAGTGCCACCGGCGCAGAAAAAATGCCAGCCGCACACCCACAGCACTCCTTGGCTTGAGTGGGATGCGGAGCCGAGTCGGACCCGAAAAACAGTCGTGGATGCCCTGCGAAAACAGCTGACCGCAAGGCTTCCAGGTCGCGCGGGGTCTTGGCAATCGGCTTGCAGAACAGGTGTGGCTGCATCAGCCCGCCAACCACATCATCCAGGGTAAGCAGGAGGTGGTGGAGGGTAACAGTGGCGGCCACCTGAGGGAATTCGTCAAGGACTTCCAGAGCGTCTGCGGTGGTGATGTGCTCCATCACCAGACGAAGCCGGGGAAATTTTTTGGCGAGCCGGCGATAAATCGCACAAAATTCGCGTTCCCTCTCCATGACAAACCCCCCGGTTTCCCCATGAACAAGCAGAGGAATATCCAGCTCCTCGAGTATGGCCACAGTTTGTTCAATGGCGGCGAAATCGTGCACTCCTGCCTCACTCTGCGTGGTAATGCCTGCCGGGTAAAGCTTGAGGCCGATGATGTGCTCCCGAGCTGCTATGAGCTCCTCCCGGGAGTATGAACGGAAAAAAAGGGTCATATACGGTATAAAATGCTCTTCAGCGCAGGCGCTGTGAATCGCATTGCGGTAATTTTTCAGTTTTTCCAGGGAATCCACCGGTGACTGCAGGTTCGGCATCACCACCGCTCCTGCAAAAAGGGCCGCGCTGATCGGTGCAACCAGGCGAAGCATTTCTGCCTCGCGCAGGTGGAGATGCATATCCAGCGGTGTATCAAGTGTCAGTTCCATGGCAGATTGTTTGTGGCTTTTTTGAAGGAGGGGGCGGCAGTCCACCCCAACGCTTATTTCTTGGTCGGCAGCATATCGGTGATGGACCCGTCAACGATTTCGGCGGCAAAGGCAAAGGTTTCGGCCAGGGTTGGGTGAGCATGGATGGTTTTGCTGATATCCTCGGCATCTGCTCCCATTTCCAGTGCAAGGAGGGCCTCATGGATAAGCTCGCCGGCATTGTGGCCGCAGATCCCCGCTCCGATGAGCCGACCGCTTTCAGCATCAAACAGGACTTTGCTTACGCCTGAGGTGGCACCGGAGCTCAATGCCCGGCCGCTTGCCCCCCATGGAAATTTTCCCTTGGTGTACGCTCTGCCCGCGGCCTTGGCCGCCTTCTCCGTCATTCCGGCCCACGCTACCTCAGGAGCTGTATAGGCTACCGACGGGATGGTGACCGGGGTAAACGCTGCCTTGTGTCCGGCGATGACCTCAGCCGCCACTTTGCCCTGGTGGGTGGCCTTGTGCGCCAGCATGGGCTCGCCCACCACATCGCCGATGGCATAAATGTGGGGGACCGAGGTCTGTTGGCGCTCGTTGACCGGCAGAAATCCGTGGTCGTCCGGTGAAAGGCCGAGAGATTCCAGGCCGATCCCTCCAGCCGAAGGCCTTCGCCCCACTGCAACCAACACGGCGTCATAGTCTCCCTTCTCCGGTGCTTTGGGACCGTTCAGGGTGACCGATATTCCCGAATCATCGGCGATAATTTTCTCCACCTTGGTCTTGGTGAAAATCTGGTACTGTTTTTTCAGCTGAAGAAACAGCGGCTGAATCATATCCTTGTCCGCAGGAGGGATGATATGGTCCATCAGTTCGACAATGGTGATCGAGCTGCCAAGGGAGTGATATATTTGGGCCATCTCCAAGCCGATGATGCCACCCCCCACGATCAGCAATCGCTCGGGTACGGTTTGTAGCGCAAGCGCGTCGGACGAGTCCCAAATTCTTGGATCATCCGGAGTTCCGGGAAGTACTACCGGGGTCGATCCGGTGGCGATGATCGCATCCTTGAAGGTAACGGTGGTCGTCTCTTCTCCTTCCACGATCATGGTGTCGGGAGCGGTGAACGCACCACTGCCATGCAACCTGGTTATTTTACGCGCCTTGCACAGTCCGTCCAGCCCGTCGGTCAACTGTTTGATGACCTGTTCCTTATGCGAGCGAAGGGCATCCATATCAATAGTCGGCTGCCCAAACCGTATACCGAGCTGCTCGGCCTCGCTGGCCCCTGCAATAAGCTCTGCGGCATGGAGCAGGGTCTTGGATGGAATGCACCCTACATTGAGGCAGACCCCGCCGAGACGACTGGCCTTTTCCACCAGGCAGACGGACAGGCCGAGGTCCGCCGCTCTGAAAGCAGCGGTGTATCCACCAGGACCGCCGCCGAGTACAACAACATCCGTTTCCATAGTATGATGCATCGTAATTCCTTTTCCTGTAGGTCTCAAAGGAGTATTCGTTTCAGGTCGGTAAGAGCAGCTGCCAGAGTAACCGCAAACCGTGCGGCTTCGGCACCATCGATAATCCGATGGTCATAGGAGACGCTAAAGGGCAACATCATGCGCGGGACAAACTGCTCGCCATCCCATACCGGCTGCATGCTGCTTTTGGCGACGCCGAGGATAGCTGCCTGTGGAGCGTTGACAATAGGTGTGAAATTGGTACCGCCGATTCCGCCCAAGCTGGAAATGGTGAACGAGGCACCCTGGAGTTCGGCAACAGTGAGCTTCCCCTCACGGGCAGCCTTGCTCAGGGACGACAGCTCATTGGCTATCTCGATCAACCCCTTTTTTTCGCAGCCCTTAATGACCGGAACCATCAGCCCCTGGGGAGTGTCGACTGCCACGCCGATGTTGTAATAATATTTATAGATAATTTTTTTGCCTGGCACCAGGGAGCTGTTAAACAGTGGATGGCGCTGGAGAACACGTACAACAGCCTTGATGATGAAGCACAGTGGGCTGAAACGGATCCCCTCGTCTACATGCTGGTCATTGAGCTGTTGCCTGAATTGCTCCAGGTCGGTGATGTCCGCCTCCTCAAAATGACTAACATGAGGGATATTTACCCAGCTTTTGTGCAGATGGGGCCCGGAAATCCGCTGGATACGCCCAAGCTCCGCCTCTTCGGTGGGGCCGTAAACCGAAAAGTCCTCAAGGACGATTTCCGGCAGGGCGCTGTCCTCTCCTGATGGGCGATCGGCCTGTTGGGCATGCTCCTTAAGGGTTTGCTTGACCAGTTTCTGCACATCCTCCTTGAGGATTCGCCCTTTGGGGCCGGTGGCTGCCACAAGCGCGAGGTCAACGCCGAGCTCCCTGGCATAGGCACGGAGCGAAGGTGTAGCATGGTACACTGCGCCAAGTGGCTGGGCATTGGCAGGCGGCGCTTCCTCGGCGGGGGAAGGCGATGGGACGGGATGTTCCTGCTGCTCTTCAGTTGCCGGCGGCGAGGGACGTTCAGCAGGTGCCTGGGCAGTTGACCGGGCCGCAGATTTTTCTCGACTAATCAAGGCAATGGTGTCACCGCTTCGGACGGTGTCGCCTTCTTTCAGTTCCACAGTATCCACTGTTCCGGCAACTGGAGAAGGAATATCCATCACCGCCTTTTCGCTCTCCAAAGCGACCAGCGGTGTCTCCTTTTCCACGGTATCTCCAGGAGCGACGAACACTTCGATCACAACTATTTCCTGGACATCGCCGAAGTCGGGGATGGTGACTGTTTCGGTGGCCGGCTCCTGGTCCGGAGCAGGTTCCGCTTCTGGAGATTCATCCTTTGGCGAAGTATCCGTCTCCACATCTGTATCGTTATCCGCTTCGTCGGCTGCGTCTGCCGATGCCTCAGTCGTTTTCGCTGATTGGGTATCCACCAGGGCAATGGTGTCACCGCTGACAACGGTCTGGCCTTCCTGGACCAGCACTTCCTGGATGACCCCGCCGAGAGGAGAAGGGATATCCATGACCGCCTTCTCACTCTCCAGGGAGAGCAGTGCGTCTTCCGGCGCGACGGTGTCTCCAACCTGCACGAAGACCTCGATAACGGTGATGTCCTGAACGTCGCCGAATTCAGGAACAGTAATGGTTTCAATGGTCATGACTGTTGCTCCTGTTTAACGTTGCAGGGGATGGAGGTCTTCCGTTTTCAGGTCGAATTGCCTGATTGCTCCGGAGACGGTTTCAGTGTCAATCTCCCCCTGTTCCGCCAGGGCAGCCAGAGCGGCTACCGTAATATGGTAGCGATCCACCCTGAAGAAATCACGTAATGCCTCGCGGGAGTCACTTCGACCGAATCCGTCGGTGCCCAGAATGGTTAAGGGATTGGGGATCAAGCGCCGAATTTGTTCCGGGTAAGCCTGTACATAGTCCGTACTGATGATAGCCGGTCCGGTATGGCCCTCAAGGCGTTTGGTAACAAAAGGCACCTTCCGCGGCTTGTCGGGATGCAGGCGGTTCCAGCTCTCGCTCTCCATCCCGTTGCGATGCAGCTGGTTGATGCCGAGGACCGACCAGATGTCGGCGGCCACGTCAAAATGTTCGGCCAGCAGTTCCGCCGCCGCAAGGACCTCAAGAAAAATGGCACCGCTTCCCATGAGTTGGACTCGATGTTTTCCCTGTTTGCCGCGTCGGTAGAGGTACATCCCGGAGGCAATGTCTTTTTCCACACCCTCCGGCATTTCCGGTTGCTGGTAGTTTTGGTTGAGGAGGGTGATGTAGTAATACAGGTCTTCCCCTTTTGCATACATCCGCTCCAGTCCATTATGGATCAGGATCGCGACTTCGAAAGCAAACGTCGGGTCATATGCCATGCAGTTGGGAATAGGAGACGCATGCAGCAGCCCCTGACCGTCCTGATGTTGAAGTCCTTCGCCGTTTAAGGTGGTGCGCCCGGAGGTCGCCCCCATGAGAAAGCCTTTGGCCCTGGCATCGGCAGCAGCCCACAGCTGATCACCAATCCGTTGGAAGCCGAACATGGAGTAAAAAGTGTAAAACGGCACCATGGCAAGACCGTAATTCACGTGGGACGTAGCAGCGGCCAGCCACGAGGAAATGGCGCCGGCTTCAGTAATGCCTTCCTCCAGTATCTGACCCTTTGGGTCCTCACGGTACCAGGCAATGGTTTCCGAGTCCTGGGGTTCGTAGAGCTGGCCTGTGGGGGCGTATATGCCAAGCTGGCGAAAAAGACCCTCCATGCCGAAAGTCCTGGCTTCGTCAGGAATAATGGGTACGACATGCTTACCGATGCCCTTGTCTTTGACCAGCGTGCCCAGCAAGCGGACAAAGGCCATGGTTGTCGACAGCTCACGGTCACCTGATGAGGCAAGCAGGGCCTTGAATATGTCCTGCTTCGGGACCGGTAGTGGTTTATGTTCAGTGTCGCGAAAGGGTACCGGACCCCCGAGTTTTTTGCGTACCTTGTGCAGGAACTGTTCCTCCGGGCTTCCGGCCGGGGGTTTGATGAACGGCAGCTCGGCAAGCTGGTCATCTTCCAGTGGAACATGGAATCGGTCACGAAACTCCTTGAGCGAATCCAGGTCCATTTTTTTCACATTGTGCGCCACCATCACCGATTCTCCGGCCTGGCCCATGCCAAAGCCTTTGATGGTCTTGATGAGAATAACGGTAGGTTTTCCTTTGAAGGCGGTGGCAGCGGCATAGGCGGCATAGACTTTTCGCGGGTCATGGCCGCCCCTGCTCATCTGCCATAGTTCGTTATCGCTTATATCCTCAACCAGCTTAGCCAGGTAGGGATCGTCGCCAAATACCTTTTGGCGAAGGTAGGCGGGTCCCCTTGCCCTGATGGTCTGAAAGTCTCCGTCTACCATGGAGGAGAATTTCTCCAACAGTTTTCCCTCGACGTCGCGGCGGAGCACTTTGTCCCATTCGCTACCCCATAGGACTTTTATCACATGCCACCCTGCGCCGCGGAACTTTCCTTCCAGTTCCTGAATGATTTTACCGTTGCCGCGTACCGGTCCGTCGAGCCGCTGCAGGTTGCAGTTAACCACAAAGATCAGATTGTCCAGGTTTTCTCGAGCCGCCAGGGACAAGGCGCCGAGGGACTCAGGTTCGTCCGACTCCCCGTCACCCATGAATACCCAGACCTTTCTGTCGCCAGCCGAATGGAGGCCGCGGTTTTCCATATAGCGCATAAATCTCGCCTGATAAATGGCGGCCATAGGGCCTAGGCCCATGGAAACTGTCGGGAATTGCCAAAAATCGGGCATGAGCCACGGATGCGGATAGGAAGAGAGGCCTTTTCCCGCCACCTCCTGGCGAAAGTTGGTCAACTGTTCCTCCTCGAGGCGTCCTTCAACAAATGCTCGGGCGTACACGCCGGGAGAACTGTGTCCCTGAAAGTAGACCATGTCTGCGCCAAAGGGAGCATTGGGACCGCGAAAAAACCAATTAAACCCCACTTCAAACATGGCGGAAACGGAAGTGTAGGTGGCGATGTGTCCGCCTAGAGCCTTGCCGTCCCTGTTGGCTCTGGCCACCATGGCCATCGCGTTCCAGCGGACATAGGCAGCAACATTGCGGGCAATGAAAGACTCTTCGGGAATATGCTCTTCTTGGTCAGGTGGGATGGTGTTGCAGTAGGGGGTGAGGATGCCGGGTGATGTCGACACCCCTTTTTTTCTCGCTTGGTCGGTGAGCACTCGCAGCAGGTAGTCGGCCTTTTCCTTGCCCTCCGCTTCAATAACCCCCTCAAGAGATTGAAGCCAGTCAGTGGTTTCAGCCGGATCGGGATCTTTATAATAGGAACTCATACCTTTACTCCTGCTGTTGTGTTGATGGACATGGGAAGAAGAACAGAGCTATCTCGAATAATGCGTCGAATTTTCCCCAAAGCAGTCGCTGGCTGCATCTGCGGCATTTTTTTAACGCTCGATGTCGGCTCTATGACGGTGTTGAACAACAATGCTCATTTTCAGGAAATTCTCAGGCTACAAAGCTACCTTTTTTGCCAGGAGTGCGCAAGTAAAGATGGACAGGTGAGGAGTGGCAGCGTCTTGCTTGTTTTCGGACGGGCTAGATACTTTACTGACAGGCAGCAGTTGTTTTTCTGCTCTGCTGTGGGGAAATGGGGAAAATGACCGGCTGTTGCCCGGTGGAGACAGGGAAGGGCCGTGGGGAGGCACGATGAACATCCTACATAGTGGTGCATATATATGTGCAAAGTGTCGTTGAGGTCCTGCATTTTTAAGATTAACTGGAGCAGGTTAACTCGTTGTTTGTGCGGAAATGTGCAGGATGTGCAAAATATTAAAAAAATGATTGCTAGTATGAGAAAATTTTAATATAGCAACAGAAAGGACCACTGTTGCATACGAGTGAATTCAGAGGAGGGATTCGTGCGCTTTGCCATTTCTTCCGTTCGCTCGGTGGTGTTTTTCAAGTATCCGGAAAGAACAGGTAAGAGAGGGCTGTCGCAGTTAAGAGAGTGGTATAAGAAAGAGAACAACCCGAAGGTAAGTATACCGGCGATGTAAATCGTGCGTGACCGTATGCTGTGACGGCAGAACTTGTCCATTGTATCAGTTTGTCTAGGAGCGATCCTCAATGCAGACCAAGGAGGTAACTGATGGAATCCAAGGTAGCGAACGGCAACGAGAAGCAGTACGGAGGTGTTACACGGAGGGATTTTGTTAAATTTTGTACAGGGGTTGCCGCAAGCATGGGGCTTCCTCTGAGCGTTGCTCCACAGATGGCAGAAGCGGCGACTTCTCCACGCCGGCCTCCGGTCATCTGGTTATCTGGTCAGGAATGTACCGGCTGTGTTGAGTCCCTGCTGCGTACTTATCACCCGGCCATTGATGCCCTTATTTTTGATCTCATTTCTCTTGAATATTCCGAAACGCTCAATGCCGGTTCAGGGCACCAGGCAGAGCATCATCGCGCACTTTCCATAGAAGAAAATAAAGGCAAGTTCATTCTGGTGGTGGATGGCGCCATCCCGGTCAAGGATGGTGGGGTCTACTGTCAGATCGCCGGCAAGCCTGTTCTTGATATTCTTAACGAAACCGCTCCGCTGGCAGCGGCGGTCATCGCCATCGGCTCATGTGCGGCCTGGGGAGGGGTCCCCTCTGCAGAGCCTAATCCTACAGGGGCTACACCGGTCCATGTCATTTTGAAGGACAAGGGCATTCCAGTGGTCAATATTCCCGGCTGTCCTCCCAATCCGTATAATTTCCTCTCCACTGTTATTCATCTTGTGACCTTTAACAAACTTCCGGCCCTGGACGACAAGGGGCGACCGAAGTTTGCCTATGACCGCCGCATTCACGAAAACTGCGAACGGCGCCCCCACTTTGATGCCGGTCGATTTGCTGAAACATTTGGTGATGAGGGGCATCAGAAGGGGTACTGTCTCTATAAGCTTGGCTGCAAAGGCCCGGAAACGTTTAATAACTGTTCCACTCTCCACTTTGGTGATGTCCGTTCCACCGGCTGCTGGCCTGTGGGAACCGGCGCCCCTTGTTTCGGCTGTTCAGAGGAAGGGGTCGGTTTTCATGCTCCGCTTTTTTCCAAAGCCGACGTGGCGTTTCCCACTCCGCCACTCCAGTTTACCGAGGCCGTGCCCGAAAAGGGCAGCGGTGCCAAAAGCTTTGCCTTCGGGGTTGGCGGTGCTGCAGTAGGGGCAACGGCCGTGGCCCTTGCCAATCTTCGTGGCAAGGATGAAGGCAAGGATGAAGAGTGATCTTCCATTACCAGGAGCGTGCTAACCATGGCTATAAATAGACGAGATTTTCTCAAGTATTCCGCCGGTACCGGTTTGGTGCTTGCGGTCGATGCCGAGGCCAGCGATTCCGTGGAAGAAGCAAAACTGCACCCCGATGCAGTGGGGATCCTCTACGATGCAACGCTGTGCATAGGCTGTATGTCCTGCATGGTCAATTGTAAAAAAGTCAATTCCGAACCGGGTGGAGCCCTGTACCACAAGGAGACAGCCGGTGAGATACCCTTTGAGCGAGCGGGGGCAAACGGCCAGTATGATGCCCCCACTTCGCTTTCCGATAAAACCCTGTGCATCATAAAAGCTTACCGCGGCAAACCTGAAGAGGAGGGAGGCGATGGCGCGTTCTCCTTTATCAAGCAGCATTGCCTGCATTGTATCGACCCTGCCTGCGTTTCGGTCTGTCCGGTTGCCGCATTGAAGAAGCAGCCGGAAACAGGGATCGTCACCTACGACAAGAATCGATGCTTTGGCTGTCGGTATTGTCAGGTCGCCTGCCCGTTCGGTATACCAATGTATGAATGGGAAAAAGCCTCCCCCTCGGTGGTCAAGTGTCAGCTGTGCAATCATCGCTATGCTCAGGGTGGATATTCAGCCTGCTGTGAAGCCTGTCCTACGGGCGCATCCCTGTTCGGCAAGGTGACCGACCTCAGAGAGGAAGCCAAGCGGCGGCTCACCCTTGAGCCTGGCGAAACTTATGCCTATCCCGTCAAAAGGATCGACGGCAACGAGACCACTGAGCAGGTGGTCAAGGAGTACGTTGATCACGTGTATGGAATGGATGAAGCAGGCGGCACCCAGTATCTGTTTCTTGCCGGAGTAGAGTTCGATAAGCTCGGTTTCAATCCGCGGGTAACTGACCAGGTATATCCTGAGTTTACCTGGGACTATGTCTCTCACGTGCCGCAATTGATCGGCACCCTGCTGGTTGCCGGAACCGTGACCCGACTTGTCACCCAGCGACTGGACAAAAGCAAGCAGGACAACACCGACGAACCCAGCGAATAGTCAACGAATATCACCCGGTGATGACGGGTCCGGATCATATCCGACCCCGTTGCGAGAAGCACCATAAGGAGAACGAATATGGCCAAGAAAATTACTATAGATCCGGTAACCAGAATCGAGGGGCATTTGCGCATTGACTGCGAGGTAGACGGCGGTAAGGTGACCAATGCCTGGTCATCCGGTCAAATGTGGCGAGGTATCGAGATAATCCTCCAGGGCAGGGACCCCCGTGACGCCTGGGCATATACCCAACGCATCTGCGGCGTGTGCACAACCGTCCATGCCATGGCATCGGTCAGGGCGGTTGAAGATGCCCTTGATCTGGAAATACCGGTGAATGCGCAGTACATCCGCAACCTGATCATTGCTGCCCACGGCATCCATGATCATGTGGTGCATTTTTATCAGCTGTGCGCCCTTGACTGGGTGGATATCGTGTCAGCAACCAAAGCGGATGCGCGTTCGGCGGCCGCACTCGGCCAGAAGCTGTCCGGGTGGAAACGCAACAGCTATCAGGAGATCAAGGCCGTCCAGGAGCGGCTCCAGAAGTTTATCAATTCCGGCCAACTGGGTATTTTTGCCAGCGGTTACTGGGGGCATCCGGCGATGAAGCTCTCGCCCGAAGTCAATCTGTTGGCGGCGACCCATTATCTGCAGGCATTGGAGTATCAGCGAAAAATCAACCAGGTGGTGGCCATCCTCGGCAGCAAGACGCCTCATGTGCAGAATCTGGCCGTCGGCGGCGTGGCGAACCCGATCAATCCGGATAGCCCCTCCTCACTGACCATCGAGAAACTGTTCAATGTCAAGACCATGATCGATGAGGTCCGGGATTTCATTCAGCAGGCTATGCTGACCGATGTCGCAGCGATCGGTGCCAACTATGCAGAGTGGACACAGTTTGGTGCCGGGGTGCTCAATTACCTGTCGGTTCCTGAGATGCCGATGGATTCCAAGGGAACGGAGTACCAACTGCAGGGCGGCTACATTCCGGGCGGCGATGTCACCCAGTTTGAACAGATCGCCACCCAGACTGAAGGCGTGCTCTACGATAACATCAAGGAATCGATTAAACACGCCTGGTATGAGGGAGACTGGGATCGGTCGCCGTACGAGGGGGAAACCGAGCCCAATTATACCGGTTTTGATTATGACAATAAATATTCGTGGGTCAAGGCACCGAGTTTCAAGGGAGAGCCTGCCCAGGTAGGGCCATTGCCGCATGTGGTTGCCATGTACCTCGCCGGTCACGAAGGGACCCGGCAGTATGTCGATTCCACGCTGGGACTGGTGAGCAAGCTTGCCGGGACCACGGTCGGGATAGATGCCCTGCACTCCACCATCGGACGCATTGCTGCCCGGGTCATACGATGTGCCGTCCTTCACGACACGATGACCGCCTCATGGCAGGCATTGATCGAGAATATCGGTAAGGGCGACTATACCACGTTCAATGCTCCGGTATTTCCCTCGGGCGAACAGCGGGGCGTTGGTTTTCATGAAGCGCCGCGCGGAACCCTGTCTCACTGGATAGTGATTGAAAACGGCAAGATCAAGAACTATCAGGCGGTGGTGCCGTCAACATGGAACGCCGGGCCGCGAAGCGATCAGGGAGAGCTTGGGCCTTATGAAGCCTCTCTGGTGGGGAATCCGATAGCCGATGCCGAACTGCCACTGGAGGTACTGCGGACAGTTCATTCCTTTGACCCTTGCCTCGCCTGTGCCATTCATCTGGTGGATAATAAACGTACGCCACTGGGCAAAGTGAAAGTCCTGTAGGGGGAATGCACTTGAAAGCACTGGTATTAGGAATCGGAAACCTGCTGATCGGTGATGAAGGGATCGGTTGCGCAGCTGTGGAAGAAATCAACAAGCGCTACCGGCTACCGCCTGAGGTGGAATGTATAGACGGCGGTACTGCCGGATTTGAGCTCCTTTCCCTGATGGACGGCAAGGACCTGGTCATTCTGATCGATGCCATGCGCAACGACATGGAGCCGGGAACCTGTGTGTTGATAGAGGGGGAGGATGTGCCCAAAGCGTTTCTTAATTCCATATCGCCCCATCAGTTGGGGATTTCCGATGTACTGGCCGCTGCGCAACTCACCGATTGTTTGCCCGGGCAACTGTTCCTCTACGGGATAGAGCCCAAAAATCTGGAGGTGGGGATCGGACTCACCTCCGAGGTTGAGGCAGGCATGGAAAAAATAATCAGCGCAGTGGTTGAGCAACTTCGTAACTTTGGCTATGAGGTGAAGAGTGATGGAATCAAATCCGAACATTAAAACCTGGACCCCTGCGACGATCGTCATGGTGGTGCTGATTGTGGTCGGCATGGCGGTCGCCGTATACCGAATGATGTATGGCTTAGGCGCAACAACCAATCTCAATGACGTCTACCCATGGGGCTTTTGGCTCGGCCTTGACGTGCTTGGCGGGGTAGCTATGGCTGCGGGCGGGTTCATCATTGCCTGCGCTGTCTATCTGTTCAATTGGAAAAAGTATCGGCCCATCGTGCGCCCGGCTATCCTGACAGCTTTTTTGGGCTACCTGATGGCTGTACTGGCCCTTTTTCTGGATATCGGTCATCCGTTTCGCCTGTGGCATCCGGGGATCATGTGGCAATACCAGTCGGTCATGTGGGTGGTGGCCATGCACGTTATTTTTTATACTACAACCCTGGCGTTGGAGTTCAGTCCCATGTTGTTTGAACGGCTGGGGTGGGAAAAAGCGCGCCGGGCGGTGGGGAAAATCATGGTCGGGGCGGTTATCTTTGGGGTCATGTTGTCAACCCTGCATCAATCCTCCCTGGGAGCCGTATTCCTTATTTCTCCCTCCAAGATGTCACCCCTGTGGTGGGACACCAAGCTTCCCTTTCATTTTCTCGTTTCAGCGGTGGCCATGGGGCTGGCAATGGTCAGTTTTGAAACCGCACTGAGCCAGAAGTTTCTTCACCACAAGGTCGACAAGGGAATTTTTACCGGCCTTGCCAGGGGACTGCTGATTGTACTCAGTTTTTATCTGCTGCTGAAGCTCTATCAACTGTTCACCGTTGCGAGTCCGGGGATGGCCTTTGACGGTTCGGTGGAAGGCAATATGTATCTGCTGGAAATGCTGATCGGGGTTATTATTCCTGTCGCCATTCTGGCGGTGAAAAAATATCGCAACAATACCAGGATCATTTTTTCGGTGAATATCATCGTCATCATCGGGGTATTGCTCAATCGAATGAACGTCTGCCTGTTCAGCCAGGAGAGCTACAATGCCTGGCGCGGCCTGAGCTATTCGCCCTCGTGGAAAGAGTTTATGGTGTCGTTGGGGGTTATTTCCATCGGGGTCTTTTTGTATAAAATGTCCGCAAAACACCTGCCATTGTTCTCTCATTAGGAGTGTACGGTCAAGATCGATTGTTTTGCCGGTCTATGTACGTTATAACCTATACGCCTCACAGTCTCGTCGCCCCCGGCGGGCTGCGGGGCGTTTTTCATGAAACAGGGAGGAGAGATGAACTTGGTTTGTGGACGAATAATTGGTGGACGGGGAACGCGTTTTGCCTTGTTACTCCAGCTGTTAATGGTTGCCGGCTGCTTTACCCTAGTTCCGTATTCTTCAGTTGAGGCTGCGGAATGCAGGCCGTTGCTTGAACAGAAATGCGCAAGTTGTCATTTTATTACCCATATTTGCCCTGATTTGAACAAGGGAAAGGGCAGTTGGACCTGGCGGCGCACCATTAACTCCATGATTGATCACGGGACGGTGCTCACTGATGATCAAGCCAAACAGCTGGTAGATTGTCTAAGCAAGCCAGATGAACAGGTACGTTCACTCTGCAGCCAAAAAAAGAAATAAAGACCGATGCAGCGGTCATCTACACAGGGATAGACGGCAAGCGATGGTAATACGATTACTGGCGGTGGAACTCTACAAAAGTCAGCAGAAGGTGCATCGGCTCAGGGGTGAGCTGGAAAAGGCGACCGGCATGCAAGCAGAGGGACTGCGTAGGGAATTGGCAGTGGCGGAAAAGGAGTGCGAGTTGCTCAGGCGGCGGATTGATGCACGCAAAGAACTCCATAGGTGAAGCATGACGGGGAAAGTACCTTGACAGGACCTGCCTGTTGACCTGCAACCGCTGTTGTGCGCGTGCAGAAGCGATAGGGGAGGAAAAGGGGCTGTTCCATCTGTCGGAACAGCCCCTTTTATTGTATGCAGCTGTTACAATTGAACAACGTTGGCTGCACACGGACCTTTAGGGCCGTCGACAATATCAAAGGTTACCCGGGCATTCTCATCAAGAGATTTGAAACCGGTGGCTTGAATCGCTGAATGGTGGACAAATACATCCTTGCCGCCTTCGTGCTCGATAAATCCAAAACCTTTTGAATCGTTAAACCATTTTACTGTTCCTTCAGCCATTTGTGCTACTCCTGGGTGGTGGCTCCAAAGGGAGCCGCTTGGTAATAATGTTAAACCACCATGTGATGGCTTAACGGATTATCTGGTAGATCCAGATAAAGCGTGTCAACCCTGCTTTCAGGTGGGGTTGATTCCAAAATCAAAAGCGACGGCTCTGTCTCTTTTGTTCTTGTTGTATTTTTTTTGATCCGCCGGCCGTCTTCTTCTGCGTGGGCGTCTGCCGGGGCGAGGATCTTTTCTTTGGCTTCCTTTTTCGGAGCGGTTCAGCAATAGCTTCCCGCCGAGGGGCCGACAGCCGTTCAATCCGTGAGATAATCTCGTTGGCATCCTGATCGGCAGAGGTGATTGGCGCTCCGATTTTTTCCGCACGGCCTGTGCGGCCGGTGACCCGGACAAGCGGGATCCTTTTTTTCGGTATAGGGGTCGGGCTGATATAGTCCAAGGGTGAAAGATTGGTGTGGATTGCAGGATGAAAGGGATGCTGGGTAAAACGCATTCAATCTCCGGTGCCATGTGCATCGGTTCCACAGCAAGGTGCCGGGAAGGGGCAAAATGGCAGCTGTTTGGTAAATTCACTCACGTGAGGCGGCAGAGGAGGTGTCGAGCGCTATTGCCTGCTAGGCCGGTAATGTATCGAAACCCGTATAGTTACCTTCTCTTCCTGTAAAGCAAGTAACTGAACTTTTATGGCATCAACGACGCTGAGACGACGACCAGGTTGTGAGGACGGCATATTAGGACGTAACTTCTCTACTTTTGAAATTGTAGACCCTATATATACTTGGTTTGCTTAACGGTGCAAGCGAAAATAAGATGTATTCCTTTGCAAGGGTGCGCGGTGTGTGCCTTGCTCTGGAGAGGGCAGAACAGAGGTAGCGCTTCGAAGCAGCAAAGGAGGAGACGCCATCAGGCAGGGAACAAAGAACGGATGGTGTACAGGAGCTTTAGGAGTGCACAGGACCGAGTTTTTTTTTTGATGTCGATGATGGGGGTGCCGTCGAGGATATCAAGCCCCTTTACCAGTATTCGGGTATCCTCAACGGCGAGCACCTTGAGCTCTGAGATCGCGATCGGGTTGGGCCTGGCCGGGCTGCGGGTGGCAAAGACCCCATGGAGGCCGCGTGACCGGTCTCCCCTGGGATACAACTTGAGTACCTCTCGGTTGGACAGGTGGAGCCAGAACAGGACAACAATGGTTTGTCCAGCTGTGATCCCGTCGAGTGCGTCGCAGTACGGCGGATATATTTCCAGGGTGCCGGTGTGGTCGGACTCGTCGAAATTTTTTGGTGCCTGCTGACGACTGGTCAAGTCACCATGAAGAACGCCGATAATTTTCAGTTGGGGTGATTCCACGGTTGATGGTCCTCTTTTTGCTCTTACTTGTACCCTCTATCCTTGGAGATGACCAGCAGGTAGTCACCTTCCTCAAGCACATACTCGGCGTCTGGATTGGAAATGAAATCCCCGCCACGGCCTTTTTGGATCCCGAATACGGTGGTAGCATGCTCTTTTTTCATGGCAATGAACACCTCCAGAAAAGGCTGACCAATCATCTCGCGGGGAGCAGGCATGGAATAGAGCTCATTGCCATAGCGACTACTGAGCAGTTCGGTAATGATACGGCTGACACCATGGTCGCTGGCGGCACTGGCTATCAGGTGGCTGTTCAGCTCACTGCCGATGATGATTTCATCGGCATTGGCGCGGCGGCAGTGCTGTTCATTGGCCTTGTCGACCAACTCAACCACACTGTACACGTCAGGGTTCATGCTTTCAACGGTCAGGGCGGTGAGCACGACCTTCGCGTCTCTGGCTGTTGTTTCCACCGAGTCATCACCAAGGATCACCACAGTGGAGGCCTGCTCCAGATTGGCTTTAAGCAAGGTCTCTTCGTTCACAATTCCCCGGACAAAGACCAGTTTGGGGTCGACCAAAGGCTTTTCCTCAATATCGGCGATAAGCACGATGGGAGTTTCCGCTGTCTGCGGGTCGGAACGCAGTTCCTTGATGATGGATTTTGTCCGGTGGTTCCACTCACAGATAATGATGTGTCCGGTTACTGTAAAGTCACCCATTCCTTTATGCTCCCTCAGTCGAATGCCGATTAACATGGTTGCCAGGGTTGCGCTGAGTCCCCCCAGCAGCCCGATACCGAAAAACATGATGATGATCGCCAGCACTCTGCCTTCCAGGGTACTGGGAGAGATGTCGCCATAGCCGACTGTGGTCAGGGTGACGATGCTCCACCAGAGACCGCTAGCAAAGGAAACACCGGGTTCGAAAAATGCAATCAGGTACCCGCTGCAGAGGATGATAATCAGGATCAGCCCCATGAGTTTGAGAAAGTTCTCGCGAAGAAGAAAGTGATAGAGACGCCGCAGCAATTTAGCCATCATTACTCTCCATCAGGTCCACCCGATTGGTGTTGTGTGGGCAGGTGGTTGCATTGTTTCCATAATCTACCAGGCGTCCCGGGGTGAAATACTTGTTTCATACCGGATCACCCCTGTCATCCATTCCATTGATGTTAATCAACATTGGAGATGTGCTTGTTCACTGTTTTCTCGGACAGATTTCCGGCTTTAAGTGTTTGTTGAAAGCTATCCAGCAGGAGTTGATTCTTCTTTCGCAGAGTTGAGCATGCCGCTTCATAGGCCTTGTACTCCATGATGTTTCTCCGGTAGTTGTGTACCTGTCGGTCGTGCCATAGTGCCAACTTCACCGTGGATGTCAAGACGGTGGGCAAGAGCAAGGAATGAAAGAAGATCATACTGTGGATGCGACTTCTGCACCAAGAAAAAAGTGACTAAGGGGGCCGTCGGCGTGTTGAGGAGGTGGAATGCGTGGTGTGAGTTGAAAAAACTGTCAGTCGGGGAGGCGAAATGTGTGTCATCAGAGAATATTTTAAATATGCACATTTTTCCTGCCAATATTTATGAAATAACAATTTCTTTTTTAGGTGAATAGCGCTATTTGATCAGGATGGGGGAAGCAACAGCACCGTTGGTTTTTTTGCTGAAACCTGAATTCGTGACGGCTTAGAGCCTGGGGTAAGCTTATATCATGCTCTGATACAAAATGTTTGATGCGGGGAGAGAAATCCAAGCTTACCAGCCGCCCCGCGGGGTGTCCAATAATGGCACACCTGCTGTGTTGGCAACATATTGATATATTTCCAGTATCATCAATGATGCTGCCGTACTTGCAGTTCCATCATTTTTCAACGCTCACGAACCAGGCGAAAGAGGATGGTTTTGGTGCTTCCTGCCTTGGGAAAAAACAGCAAACAGTAGATGTTGTTCCTGAAGAGGGCGACCAGTATTTCAGTGATCGCTTCAGGTGGCTCGTTCGGTAGTGCTCGCCCACTGTTCCGTATATCCGGTATGAAGAGATGTGGAGCGGTGAATGATTCCAATTTTTAATCTATCCTTATGGAACCATAATGATTTATTGGAAAACCTCAACAAGGAGAGAGCAAACAATGAAAAGCTTCAAAAGCATTCTTCCCGGATTGATAATCGTCTTTATTACCTTTTTTTCTGCGTCTGCACATGCCGCGGATCAGAAAGGCGGGCTCTTTGTCAACCTGACCACCGATGATACCTGGGCAGCGACAAAGGCCATTATGTTTGCCCATCAAAAGGTCCTCAAGCGTGGACATAAACCGGTGGCGATATGGCTCAATGTACGTGGTATTTACCTGGCAGATAAGAAACGAGCCTCACATGTTCACGGGTTGATGAAGGAAAAGAGGCAGTCTGTTCAAGACATGCTGCGCGCCTTTATGCAAGATGGTGGGACGGTCATCGCCTGCGCTGCCTGCTCACAAGCGGCAGGTCTCTCTCACGCCGATTTTATAGAGGGCGTAGTCATGGGCAATGAAGAGCTTGTGACGGGCTTATTGTTTGATCCGGAAGTGAAGACGCTTTCCTGGTAAAGGTGAGGACCTTCGGTCACTGGATGAGGCGGAGAGCATTTTAATCCCGCATATTGCTGCCACAGACTCTTTTGTGGACAGGAGCATCTGGCCACTTATGGCGGCTCGAGATATTTTGCATGAGTAAGGCTGGGAAGAGAGAGCCGTCATCTGAAAAGTGACGTACCTTCAACGTGCTTGACAGGGAGAGAATGAATGCATTATACATGGCATATGAATCAAAAAAGGCCACATATACTCAAAAGACGTTGGCGCTGGCACCAATCAATGCATGTGCCAGCAGGTCAATGATCTATTAGAGAAAAAAATTCGCTGCCGGCATACAACGCGCCGGCAGTTATCATTTTTAAGGGCTGTCGGAAATACTTCGATAGCCCTTTTTTTATATTTTTAATCATGTACACAGCTAAGGAGACTGCCATGACCAAGGATTACTCGCTTTACCCACACCAATTTCCAGATTCCAGCGGCCATTTTGGAGAATACGGCGGCTCGTATATCCCGCCTGAACTGCAGGTGGAGATGGATAAGATCACTGACGCCTATCACACAATCAGTAAAACCCATCGGTTTATCGAAGAACTGCGCTCCATCCGCAAGTATTACCAGGGGCGTCCTACCCCGGTGTTCCACGCCGATCGTTTGTCTCAAATGTGCGGAGGCGCTCAGATCTATCTCAAGCGGGAGGATCTGAATCATACCGGAGCCCATAAACTCAACCATTGCATGGGTGAGGGGCTGCTTGCCAAGTACATGGGAAAGAAAAAGCTAATTGCAGAAACCGGAGCAGGGCAGCATGGCGTAGCCCTGGCAACTGCTGCAGCCTATTTTGGCCTTGAGTGTGAAATTCATATGGGTGAGGTGGATATTGCAAAAGAAGCACCTAATGTTACCCGTATGAAATTGCTGGGTGCCACGGTGGTGCCAGTATCCTTTGGGCTGAAAACATTGAAAGAAGCTGTGGATTCAGCTTTTGAAGCCTATCTCAAGGATCCGGTGAACTCCATTTACTGCATCGGCTCGGTGGTTGGACCTCACCCTTTTCCCATGATGGTGCGTGATTTCCAGCATGTAGTGGGGGTTGAATCCCGAGAACAAATTTTGGATATGACCGGTGGCCTGCCGGATGTGGTGTGTGCCTGTGTGGGCGGGGGCAGTAATGCCATGGGGATTTTTTCAGGTTTTATCAATGATCCGGTCAAGCTAATAGGGGTGGAGCCTGGCGGCCGTTCGTTAAACCTGGGTGATCATGCGGCCACTGCAGCTTTTGGTAAGCCGGGACTTATCCATGGCTTTAAATGCTATCTGCTCCAGGATGAAGAGGGAGGGCCCGCTCCTGTGTATTCCATTGCCAGCGGCCTGGATTATCCTGGTGTCGGTCCGGAGCACAGCGCCCTGAAAGATGAAGGCCGCATCAGCTATGAAATAATCAATGACATAGAAACGCTGGAAGGATTTTATACGCTGAGCCTTATTGAGGGGATTATCCCGGCTCTTGAAAGCGCCCATGCCGTGGCCTATTCGATGAAACTTGCTCGGGAAATGAAGCAGGGGACCATCTTGGTCAACCTCAGCGGACGAGGTGACAAGGACCTGGATTTTGTGACCGAGACCTATGGATTCAACATAGACGAGGCAAAGAAAAGTCTTGTCGAAAAATAGTGGAAATGGTGGCGATTTTTTGGGACTATCCCTGCTCAATGCTCCATTGCTGAAGGGTGTTTCATGCCTGCCTGCGACCAAGCTGGGCTTGACGATGAGGTGGGTACTGTCGCAGCACTGGTGAGGTGCCCCGTCCATGGAGCGGCAATGGGGGAATGTGCAAGGTGCCGGAAGGCTGCACATGAAGAAATGGTGGCGTATGGCGTGTACTCTTTTATGCGGAGATCAAAACAGGCATCCTACGGAAGAAGTGATGGCGTTCTTTTTTACCAGGGATGAAAGGATTCAGTGCATAAAAAAATTTGTCTCCCAGGTAGCATAGAACGCCTACCACCCGGCCAGCCCATCTCTCTCGTGGAGATGGGCTGGAGGAAAACATCTATTTTTTCATGACCTGCACTCCCCCGCCTCTTTGCGGTCATACCGCGAGCTTGCGTCAAGGGTGAGCGCACAAGGTTTTCCACTGGCAGGTGCAAAGGAAATTACTGCGCCTGCTCTGCCCCGCCCTCATCCAATGCCCCTTCCATTTCTCTGGTGGCGATGATGTCTTCCAAGCGTTCTTTTTCAGTAACGAGTTCTTCCAGGGTCATTGTCTCGGGATCGACAGCTGTTCTATTCGGTATGCGAATTCCTTGATCTCTCAGCCATCCGTCAACGCGGGATTGATTTTTTTTATACAGGTAAAAGCCACCTGCGGAAACGACAATGCCGGCGGCAAACCCAACGATATGGTTTGAGTTAATATTCATAGTGAAGCTCCTTTCTGAAGGTTAATGGTATTCCATTTGGCTGGAGGTCCAATCCTTCCATTACCCTGTCATGGGCCTGTGCCATATTCTGGATTTCTTCAAAGAGAGAATCGCCTGTTCCTCCTAATCCCCCCAGGCCGAAAATGCCCAGAATACCATACGCCCAGCGTAACAGGGGAGAGCGAGGATGCTGTTGAGGGACAAGCGAAACCTGATATGTTTTGGGCTCGTTTTCCGCAGAGTGTTTGTTGATTGGTCGAACATCAATGCATTTTTCCGGACCCTGCAATAAGTGACGGCCAAAGCTCGCTACCCAGGTCACGGTCGCACCACGAAGAATATTACCGCGTAACCAGGAGGCGAATAGATACCCCACCGACAGGACTTCGGGGTGTATATACCCTTGCTCACGTGCTTCACGCCAGCCGTGTTCACCTACTGCCAGAGCAACTGCAATGCCGCTGGCCCGGCTCAACCAGGTTGTCTCTTTTCCCTGGCTGATAAAATGAAAGCCGCCTGCCGCCAGTAGCAGTAATCCTGCCACAATAGATGCATCAGTCATCACTTCAGCATCTTCACCGATATGAACCTGCACCGGATTGAATTCGTGCTCCATTGACAAGGCAATCGCCGTACGAAGTAAAATTTCCTCTGTGGTGAGGTGGCCGGTTGCATAGGTCACCAGCAGACTCTTACTGATGGGGTTAAATTGGACGGTTTTTAACCCATGGTGAGACATGATAGCCTGGTGAAAGCGCTGCAGGTCAACAGGGGAAGCGGAGAGCTTCATGCGAATTCGACCGGGTAAACTATGGAGCAGTGATACGCTGAAGGGAGAAGTCATTTACTGTCATCCATGTCGTGTATGAGCAGGCGCGATGAATTCATTACCACCGCAACTGTACAACTGTTGTGCAGTACTGCGCCCCAGAAAACCGGCAACACGCCAACTGAGGCGAGCATTATACCAAGGGTGTTCACGCCAATGGCCGTAGCAAAATTCTGGCGAACGATGTTCATCGTTTTCTGGGCCAGGTGGAGTATGGAGGGAATCATGAGTGGATCGTCACCGGTGATGGTGATGTCTGCCGCTTCCATGGCAATATCTGTTCTGGTGTTGCCCATGGCTATGCCGACATCTGCGTAAGCAAGGGCAGGGGCGTCGTTTATCCCGTCACCAACCATCACTACGGAAGTACCTTTGGATTGAAGCCGTAATACATTCTCTGCTTTTTCGTCAGGCATAACTTCGGCGTGATAACGGTCCATCGCCATACGGGAAGCCACAATCTCAGCGTGCTGCTCAACATCCCCTGTTAAGAGAATAATGTCATCCATGCCGAGATTTCGTAAGCGGTTGAGTGACTTTTTCATATCTTCGCGTAAGACATCCTGAACGCCAATGATACCGATCAGTGTGCGTCCTCGAGCCACATAAATGACGTTTTCCCCTTTTCGCGCTATGCGTTGCGCATTTTCTTCAACCAGCGAAAGGTTGATCTTCGAATCCTGCATAAATCGCCGGCTGCCAACCCGGATAATCGATCTGCCAATCTTGGTGGTGACTCCACGGGCGGTGATTATTTCGTTATTGCTGTGCTTGGGGACAGGCCAGCCTGCTCGGCGCACCCGTTCCACAATGGCCACGGCCATCGGGTGGTTGCTCGTCTCTTCAGCGGCTGCGGCCATGCTGAGCAATTCTTTTTCCGTTACCTCGTCTTGGGAACAGATTACCGAGCTTACTACAGGCCGGCCCTCGGTGAGGGTTCCTGTTTTATCAAAGACCACCGTATCTGTTTCAGACAGCGCCTCCAGATAGTTGCTGCCTTTTACCAGGACACCGTTGCGGGCTGCCGTACAGATAGCTGCAGAGAGGGCAGTTGCGGTGGAAAGCCTCACTCCGCAGGAGTAATCGATTATCAGCATATTCAGGGCGCGGCTGACCTTGCCTGTGATAAAGAACACTATGGCCGCTAAAGCAAAGTTTATCGGAATGAGTTGTGCTGAAAAACGATCCGCGTTGGATTGGATGGTTGCCTTTTTGTGGGCCGCCTCTTCTACCAGATTGATGATTCGAGCAATCGCTGTTCGGTCACCAACCCGCTTTGCCTCAACCACCAGCCGTCCTGATTTGACAACGGTTCCAGCAAAAACCTCATCGTTTTGAACCTTTCGGACAGGCAGATATTCTCCTGTTATGGACGCTTGGTCAACAGCGGCCTCTCCAGAGAGAACCAGGCCGTCTACGCTAATTTTTTCGCCTGTTCTGGAGATAACATGATCGCCCTGGCGAAGGGCAGACAGTGGGACTTTTTGTTCATGGCCGCTTTCATCAATGCGCCAGACAAACTCCTCTCCTACCGAGAGCATGTCGCGGATGGCATTTCTTGTGCGCTCCATGGTATAGGCTGTCAATAATTCGGCAATATCGGCCAATAAAATAATAGTTAATGCAGAGACGCTCTGGCCAGCTGCAACACTGGCGATAATCGCGCTGGAACTGAGCGTGTCGGCGTTGGGTCTTTTTTGCACCATCAGGGAGCGAATGCCATTGCGCAAAATTGGCCAGGCCAGACTCATAGCTGTAAGTGCGGGCATGGAGAGGAATCTGCCGATAAAGGTCTGTGGGGTCGGGCCGGGTTTCAACCAGGAAAAAAGCAGTGTTGCTGAGGTGATACCAATCCGTTGGAGGAGCGATGGTATGGACTCTTCTTCGAGCCGGCGCTCCTGCAGCAACATCGCATTTCGTTCTGCCCGCTCTTGTTTAAAGGCATTGAGCGACCACGATCCGAGTACGGAGGAAACGCGTTCTAAAATTTCATCTGAGGAGGCTTCCGCTGCGTTGTAGTGAATAAGCACGGTTCTGCTGACAGTGGAGAGCGATGCAGAGCTGACCGATACCCCGTCTTCAATTTCCTGAATGATGTGAGAAGAAAATTCTTTGAGAAAGCCGAGGCCTCTGCAGTAAATCCGTATTCTACCTGGAAGGGAGTGGCGGATTTCGCAATTCATCAAGGGGGGACGTTTAGCAGAAATCATCCGGCAATATCCTCTGGTTGGTGTCTAGGTGCAGTTGCCGTTTAATCGTTTTTTGCAGCCATTTTTTTAAATAGGCATATACAGTGTCGGAATCCTTTTCCAATAACCGGAGTACATCTTCTTTTTGTGCAACAAAGACCCTGTTGACGGCTGCTATGAACGAAAGTATTTCTCTTTCCGATAGTGCCTGAACGTCATAATGAAATAAAACGGTGCCCGTGACATGACTGACTGAAACATCATCAATTCCATCCGGCATTTTCAACAGCCGGCTGAGATGCGTTGCCACTTCTTGGTGTTCGCGGCCAACCCGTTTCAACAGAGGAATTTGGAGCCTCAAACGCCCGGGAATGGAATGAACAACCCGCGGTTTTGCCAGCAATAGGTACCCCTCTTCCAGCAGCTTCAACGGCTCCCGCCTTCAGCGCGGTTGATCAGGTTGAAAGCCCACCAAAGGAGGGTCAGGCCGGTGGGCATTGTTGCCCATTTTTCAGTAAGCAGCTTTCTACCGCCGAGTAGGAGTAACCCGCCAACAGCAAGGGTTCGCAAATCCACCATGCCATGTGTTTCGTCGTAGAGCATGCGGTTGATACTTCCACCCACCTGCCTGATTTCTCTGAGCACTCCAGCGGTGACAGGTTTTTCCAGCTCCTTTTCCAGCTCAAGAAGCCGGGCGATGGCGGCAAAGAGCAGGGGCGGTGGTACACGCTCCTGGTCAAACCGTACGATCAAGCTGCCGCTTATTGCGCTGGAAGTGACGCTGTCAATTCCCTCAAGCGAGCTGAGCTGTTCAATTCCGTCTTTCATCCTTTCCTGGTTATTTCGCAGAGCGGGAATGAAAAAACGAATCCGGCCAGGAAGCGCATGCGCAACCTGAATTGGCCCTGTCTGCAACATGGGCAGGCCTTGCAGTACTTTATTTTGTTTTGCCTTACCTGCCAGTGCGGCAATAATAACTCCTGTTACAAGATGCATATCAGCCTGAGTATGGTTTTGTCGATGAGAGCGATGGGGAGTGGACCCTGGTCGTCTCGCCCGGTGAAAGCCTTGTCCCTTAAAAACAGGGAACCATGCAGCAAAACATATTGATGATCAATGACCTCGTCAATGTCCAGGTCGTCTCATTTGAGCTCATGGGTATCAATTTGTTCAAGGCTCTCAACAGGATGCACCTGGCTGCTACCCACCTTCATCCTCTGCGGCATCGCACCAGTCGATTGTTCGCTTTCCAGGCGAAGGTGCAGGCGTTTTAACCAGGCGCTGGAAGAGCAGGCAAACTTGACGAGTGTTTCGAGGCGAAAAAGCACATCATCACTAACCAGGTGTTCAAGTCTGTGCACTTCGGGGGCAGCATCTGCTGGTTTCATATTGCACAGATCGACCAGCAGTCGGGTTAAACACTGTTTGCGTTGCAGTAAACGTTCTGCGAGCTCGATCCCCTGGTCGGTAAGCGATATAGTGCCGCGCGGTATGTGGTGGACGAGGCCAATGGCCACAAGTTTAGCTATATATTTAGAAACACTTGCTTTTTTAACGCCAAGTGTTGCGGCAAGTGTACCGGGACGTACCGGTTTTTTCAGCGACAGATTATATATCGCCGCTATGTAATTTTCCTGAGCCGGTGTTGTTCTCAGTCTTTCCACCATTGCCTCATGGTCGCCCTTGACTCGTTAGCTTTGGTTAACTGCACGCTTGTTCGCTTTCAGGGTAGCATATGCGAGGTGTGTATGGCCAATGTTTTTTTTCTTGTTAATTAGCCTGGAGAAACTTTGACGCCGGGCATATTCTCTGCCCTTAATTGAACACTCATGGATTCAGTCTTCTTTTCAGGCGCACCGGACAGCCTGTCGTAGGCAGTGGCGCTTCATTCGATTTCGTATTTGTAGCCGACGCCGTATACCGAGCGGATTATTTCACACTCCGGTTGAACTGTATGTATTTTTTT
Source organism: Desulfogranum aggregans (assembly GCF_055398265.1). Taxonomy (NCBI): domain Bacteria; kingdom Pseudomonadati; phylum Thermodesulfobacteriota; class Desulfobulbia; order Desulfobulbales; family Desulfobulbaceae; genus Desulfogranum; species Desulfogranum aggregans. Next base: position 4,072,631 of record NZ_AP042447.1, read on the forward strand.
GCGGAGGTTGCGAATATGGCTGTCAATGGTTCTGTCATAAACGATACGCTGGTCAGTGTATATGTGTTCCATCAATTGATCTCGGGAATAAATGACTCCTGGTCGCGATGCCAGCAGGTGCAGCAGGCGGAACTCAAGCGCGGTCAGGTGAAGATCATTCCCGTTAAGCCGGGCTGTATACCGTTCTTCATCCAGCTGCAACGGAGCATCGTTCGGCCGACTTGGCGAAGCTCCTCGACGGAGAACGGCCTTTACCCGTGCGACAATTTCCCGTGGGCTGAATGGTTTACAGATGTAGTCATCAGCCCCCAGTTCCAAACCCAGTAATCGATCTATTTCTTCCACCCTCGCCGTTACCATAATGATTGGTACCTGGGAAAATTGGCGAATCTCTCTGCATATTTCCAGGCCATCTTTCCCCGGCAGCATCAAGTCGAGGAGGAGAAGAGCGGGTGTATTGTCCTTGACCCAACTCACAACGGTGCTGCCTTCATTGATGATGTGGGTCGCATATCCAGCTTGATGCAGATATTTCTGTTCAATATCTGCAAGGCGTGGTTCGTCTTCTACTATCAGGATAGTTGGTTCCATAATGTTTCCTTGCACTTTTTTCTTTGGTTGTGAGCAGGGCAAGAGGGAAGCGTTCGCCTTTTCGAGATTAGTGGACCAGCGGGAGGGTGATGGATATCTGCAGGCCTCCTAACCGGGAGGCTTGAGCCTCAATCGTTCCCTGGTGCGCCTTTACTATATTTTTACAGATACTGAGTCCAAGTCCAGCTCCTCCATGCGCTCTGTTGCGGGATTTTTCGGTTCGATACAACCGTTCAAAAATGTGGGGCATATCCTCCTCTGTCACCCCGGGGCCACTGTCCATGAAGGTAAAGAGCTGGGCGTTGGCTGTTGTTTTTGCATAAATATCTACCCTTCCGGGACTGTCGGTATACTTGAGGCTGTTTTGGAGAATATTGGTAAATAACTGTTGCAGGCGATCTGGATCAGCGAGCATAGAAGAGGAACTGCAGAGCGGTGGGTGAAATGTCAAGGTCAACCCTGACAGCTCAAACCGGGGGGCAAAGAGCCTGCATGTTTCCTCCAATAAGAGAGCGGGGGAGGTAAGCACTTTTTTGTAGGATAATGCCCCGATATCCGTCATGGAGAGCTCGTATAGGTCGTTTACCAGGCGTCCAAGGTGCAGTATCTCACCATGGAGGACCGAGAGCGCTTCCGGAGTGGCTGGCTGGATACCATCCTGCAACGCCTCAACCTCTCCTTGTAAAATGGCTAAGGGCGTTCTCAGCTCATGGGAGATATCTGCTACCCACAACTGCCTGGCTTTTTCATTTTCTTCAAGGGTTGACGCAAGATTGTTGAAATGGGTGGAAAGCACACCAAGCTCATCTTTGGAGGTCACAGAAATCCTGGTGGCAAACCATCCGGAGATTAACTGCTGGGTTCCCTCTATGAGCAGATTGATGGGACGGAGCAGATGACCGGTTACAAGAAAGGACATAAGAAACGAGATAAAAAGCATCACTCCGGTAACCAGTGCAAACGACGAGGTTTGTTGCTCAACAAAAAGGAGATCGCTGACGTTGGACAATTCTTTTACAGGCATGAGGCCGAGGTAGCCGATGGTGGCTTTTTCAAGCGATATTGGAAGCATGGTGAGGTGCTCACTTTTTTCCGGCAGTCCTTCATATATGCTCTGTTTATCGGCATCAAAAAGGACAATTCGCCCTCCGATGCTTTCCGGACCATGTTTGGGGGGCGGTGGCATGCGGTGTTTCGGTGGTGGAAAGGGATGATCATTGTCAGGCATCCTGATCCCTTCTTTTCTAAAAAAGGTCTCCACATGCAGACGATGCCACAACTGTTCATTACTGCGTATGAACAACCAGCTGTTCTCCTGCTTATACAATGCCGCTAGGCGCTCTGCCAAATGGGTGAGTTGTGTCAGTTCCTGTTTATTGACATAGTTCAGAAATCCCCGGTCAAAATTCCACTGAAGAAAACTGAAAAGTCCTGCCGCCACTAAAACGCTGCTGGTCAGCAGAGCGAGGAACAGTTTATGCCGTATTTTTAAACCGATTTTCATGGTACGTGCGTGTTGAAGTAGCTGTTGCTGAACCTGCAAAGGTTCATGACCTCAAAATGACACTGTAATGGATAATTGTGCAAAAAATATGATGAGCAGTAGAGAAAACGGGGGGTGACCGAGAGTGAACGGAGGTGCTTTTGCGGTTGAGGTGCTGGTGCCTTTTTCCTTATCAGGTAGTTGAACAGCATGCTCACGAATGCACCAACAGAAAAATTTCCATTTCTCCCTATTTTCTGCATATTGTTGGGCAAGAGTGCATCAGGTGTATTAACCGTTGAATGGATCGTTGTAATCAAGTGGAGAAAAAAATGGTAAACGCAATCAGTGGTGCAGCTAATATGCTTTCAGCGCTCAATAATCAACCGCAGCGGCGTCAGCCGCCTCCGCCCGAACAGGACGCTTTTCAGGTAGCGGATACCAATCAGGACGGAGTGGTGTCTGCTGAAGAACTTGAGGCCCTTGCAGGGGCCGTTTCCGAGCTGAGGGAAACAGACATTTCCCAGGATCAACTGCTCGCCAATTTTGACAGGGACAGCGATGGCGGGCTGAGTGGCGAAGAACTGCTGGATATGTTGTCAAATTATGGCATTGCCCCTCCTGAAATCGCGAGTGCCCAGGAAAACAGTGAAGCTATGCAGCCTACCAGTGAATTGTTTACCAGGGCCCTGGAGGCATATGCCCTGCATTCCGGTAAAGATTCGATCAGTCAATTAATCGAGATACTCCAGAAGGGAACAGCTGAGCAGGACGGCACTATCACCCCTATAGATGTTAAAGCCTGATCCAGGGGTACAGAGGGTGAGATGAAAACCCATCAGGGTTGCATTGTGTGAACAGTAAAGGTTCTTTGCGCAAGGTGCGCTGATGGGTTTGGGGCTTGAAGACACCCTCTTTCTCGCTTACCTTTGCCTTTTTTCCTTCCTCCATGCTTCAACTCTTCAGAAGCAGCCATCCACGTCCATACTGCAGCGGATTTCCCTCCCCCTGCTTTAAGTGGGACCCTCCAGCGCCAGCAACGAGAGGGCGTCGCCTTGCAATTAGCCTCGGCTATCGGATCTGGATCCTTGATGCCTCGGCGCTCGGGGTTTTCGGATTCTCGGACCGGGAAAAATGCTGAAAAAAGTATTTCCTTATTCTCTTCAAATTTTCTGCTTATTCAGCAGGTATGGTTGTTTTCATCATGAGCGATAGAGATATCACAACGTATCAACCGTATGGAAAGTCGACGACTTTCAAGGAGAACAACAATGAATGTACGACAACCAATCCAGATTATTAGCCTGCTCGTGGTAATTGCGCTCGGTTCGGCAATAGCTGCCTGCGCCAGCGGTCAGCGAGAGGGCGGGCGCGGAAGGATGCAGGGGCCGCCACCGGAGGCGATAGAAGCCTGTTCCGGTAAGTCGGAAGGAGACGGTGTTACGTTTGACGGTCCCAGGGGAGAGTCCTTGAGCGGGACCTGCCAGATGGTGGACGATCAGTTGGTGGCAGTCCCGGAAGGACATGCATCCCGGCACCAATAACCATGGTTAAAGGCAGTTGCAAGCGGGCGGGAGGTGAATAACATCTCGCCCGATCTTTCGTATCTGTCCTGCATCTGTGAGCAATGAACTTCGGAGTCTGAGTGTTGAAGGGTAGCGGCACGAGCTGCTGGGCAACGTTCCAGTTGACTCAACCCCAGGCACTCTATGAATTCACGGATTCGGGTTTGTTTTTTTCGCGCTGCACTGGGAGGCAGGGCAATGACTATTGAAGCGATAAAAGGGTGCATTGGTTGCGGTACATGCGTTGAAACCTGCCCGACCGATGTTATCAGAAAGGATGAGGCAAGTGGAAAAGCCTTTGTCGTGTATCCGGAGGACTGTCAGATCTGCCATCTGTGCCGGATGTACTGTCCTGTGGATGCCATAACCATAACACCGGAAAAATCCATTCCGGTTATTGTTTCCTGGGGGTGATCATATGAAAAGGAAATTTCCACCTGCAGTTTTACTGCCATTTGGCCTTTACACGGGGCTGCCGCTCATATTTTTCCTCCTGGGCAACCACCCGAACCGGGCTGTAATCCTGGAGGGAGTCTCTATGGCTGTTCTTCTCGCCTTCTGTCTGGCAATGGGCCAATTTTACTGGTCGAGAACAAATTCTGTGAGCAGAAAAAAAGTGAACATGAACCAGATTCGCCATACCCATGAGATGCTGGGCTACGTATCTGTTGTTATTCTTGCACTCCACCCGTTCCTGCTGGTGATGCCGCGTTTCTTTTCCAATGGTGTAAAGCCACTTGAGGCCCTGACTGCCATAGTGACCACCACTTCCAGCCTTGGCGTCGTTCTCGGTATGGTGGCGTGGGTGGTTTTGGTGGTACTCGGCATGACCTCCATGTTGCGAGGAAAGCTTCCATGGGGGTACCAACTCTGGAGAAAGATCCATGGAGCATTGGCAATGGTGTTTCTGCTCTCTGGAGTAGGGCATGCCATTGACCTGGGCCGACATGTACATGCGCCTATGGCCATGCTGCTGCTTTTTCTTGCCGTCAGTGGGGTAGTCTTGTGGTTGGTCAGCACGTTTTCATCATTGTATGTGTCATCAACGGCGTTACAGAGGAGTCAGCAGCAATGAATGCTTGGTCAGTTGTGGAGAATAGGTCGAGGCGCAGGTTTATGACAGTGGCCGGATGCTTGGCCGGCGCGGCAGCGCTCTCAGCAATCGGCTTTTCGGCTGAAAATAGAGCGAAAAACCACAAGATCACCACTATCGCAGTGAATCAGATCACCTCGGAAATATCTGCAACGGATGTTTTGGTGATTGGCGGCGGTATTGCCGGCCTTTTTGCTGCCGTCAAAGCCCATGACGCCGGTGCACGAGTCCTGATGGTTTCTAAAGGGCGGCTTGGCGCCTCAGGACAGACTCCCTTTGCCAAAGGGATATTTGCCTATGATGCGTCCAGGGAGAAAATGAGCCTTGATGAATTTGTCGATTCGGTTTCCCGTTCGGCACTGGGGACGAATAACCCGGTGTATACCAGGCAAATGGCAGAACATTCCCTGGCAAGGGTCAATGAATTGCGCGATTGGGGCTTTTTTGATTCTTCCCTGTACAACAAATGTTTCACCCGGCCCATCCAAGAGCGAAATATACCACTCATTGAACGGATCGTTATCACCCATCTCATTAAGGAAAAGGGCCGAATTGCTGGTGCTGCGGGATTCAGTCTTGATAATGGGAAAATTCACTTCTTCAGGGCAAAAAGCGTCATCCTTTGTACCGGCGCCGGTGGCTTTAAACCCAACGGTTTCCCAATTTGCGACCTTACCCACGATGGTACCGTTATGGCCTATGACATCGGGGCCAAGGTGACGGGCAAGGAGTGGAATGATGGGCACCCGGGGCAGACAAGCAACCCGGCTGCCTGTTTCGATGGCTGGCACGGCATGTTTGAGCAAAAACCGGGAGTGACCGGCATTGGAATCCGCCATGATCTGGGGGTAGACCTCAATTATGCTGCCTACATGTCCGGAGGAGCCATGGGGGGTGGTCCTCCGGGGATAGGAGGACCGAGGAACATAGAGGGCGGCCCCTACCGGCCTGAGGGTTTCGGTCAATCCGGTCCTCCGGACGGAGCACCTCCCGACGGCAGACCGGCGGAACAAAGCATGGCAGGGGGTAACCCGCGAGGCCGGAAGGACAGGGGAGCGCCTCCGGGGATGGGCGGCATGCCGGTGGGGGGCTCCTCAGCCGGCATGGCGATCCATAAATCAGAAGGGGTGGCGCCCATCAACGAGAAATGTGCATCGACCATACCGGGCCTGTTTGCAGCTGGAGATGCACTTGGTTCGTACATGGCAGGGGGTATTTATACTCAAGTCGGTTCCTCGCTTGCCGGGTCGGCAGTTCAGGGAGGGGTTGCTGCAGAAGCTGCTGCGGCGTACAGCAGCCAGATTGTTCTTGAACCCCTCGCCCAAAAGAAGCGATCAGCCATAGAGGCGGCGATCCTGGCGCCCTTGAAAAAGGAGAGCGGGTATAGCCCTGCATGGGTTACCCAGACGCTGCAGGGTATTATGATTCCCAATTTCATTTTGTATATAAAAAAAGAAAACCTCCTGAAAGGAGCCCTGGCATACGTCGAAGAGTTGCGGGATCATCATGTACCGATGCTGCGGGCCGCTGATATGCACGAGCTGCGCCTGGCGCATGAAACCAAAAATATGGTAATCAGTGCGGAAATGAAGCTCAGGGCCTCTCTGATGCGCAAAGAGAGCCGCTGCAGCCATTTTCGCTTGGATTATCCTGAGCCAGATGAGAAAAACTGGCAGGCATGGATTAATATCTTTAAGGGCGCTGACGGCTCAATGCAGCTGGAGAAGCAGCCTTTTGGCACCTGGCCGGTGTAGAATCCTCCTGCTCCTCACTGCGCTTTCAGCGGGTGGACGCCATATTGCTCATACCATTACCTCTTTATCCGAACGTGGTATGGTGTCCACTTTTTTCACCTGACGTCCCCCTTCCCTCTTCTTTTCTTTGCTTAAACCGCCGGGAGCGGCATCGTATGCCTGGCATGCTCACCTGGCCATGATGGCGTCCTGATACTTTGCTGGTGGCGGGAAGGGTTCGCATTGTTTACCACCACTGCTCTTTCCTTATTTCTTCCCAATTCATTTCATATTCAACGATTACTGTTCTTTCCATCAGAGCGGTAGCAAGGGTACCAGCTCAACTTTATCGGTCCTTGGCAGCAGGGTCCACTGCTTGTGGTCCCTGCAAAATGAAAGCGCCCTGCTGCAAAGGCGGGTCAGCAATGGAGATAGGTCAAATGAATGCACAGAAAATCGGTAAGATACTTGCACTGTGGGGTTTAGGGGTACTTGGAGCGCTTTGCATAACCGCCCAGGCATCTTTTGCCATCAGTACGACCCCCCAGGTGATACAGGGCGAGATCGATGCGCAGTTACAGCAGATATTGAACGACTTGGACGCACAGGAGATTATTGCAATCGATGTTATCTCTCGAAGCTATAGGGCGCAGCGTACAGTTTTGGAGCAAAAGCTGCGGAGTGTACAGAGTGATTTCAACCAGCAGCTCCGGTTTATTTCGGAAGAGACCGCTATTCGTGAGGCGTTTGTTCCTGTTGCCCGTGCGCTGGAAGATATGGCGATTAATGAGGTTATGATGATGAAGGAAATCAATAGCGTCCTGACGGCACATAAGCACAAAAAAACGCTGGAGCATGCTGACCTGGCAAAAGGGGATTTGCATGCCCATTAAGCGGCACCGGCGGCCATGCTTTGGTTTTTTCACTCCTTTTCCGAAGCATGGCAGCTTGTGCCTTGGCATGATTGACACACTGAAAATTGTCATACAGGAAAGAGAAATGGACACGACTACCGCATTAACCCATGCCAGTTCAAGCTCAACGCACAGGTGGAAGGAGGCCCTCGTTATGGCTGGTTCCGGACTTATTCTTATGCTCTTTCTTCTCTTTGCAGGAAAGCCCGGTTATGCGGCCCACACGCTGGCAAAACACGATACCGGCGCGAACATTCCCGGGGTAGAGGAGATGATGAAGAGCATAACGGAAAAATTGGACCTTACGCCATCCCAAACTGCTCAGGTGCGGCCGATCATGGAACAGTTTCACGAACAGGTAAGCGGTGTTATCGCTGAAAGGATAGAGCATCTCGGAGTCCCTTTACCATCAGGAGTACGAAACCAATTACTTGCGGTACACACAGCGACTGTCACTCAGTTGAAAAAGTATCTGTCCGACAAGCAGCTGAAAAAATATCAGGCCTACATGAGGGCTCTCGTGGCACGAAAACAGCGCAGTACAGAAGAGAGCCCCTATCTGTGAACGGACGATTGTACAGCAGACTGTATTATACCGACATCCGGCGCTGTTCAAGCGCCAAAGAGGTGAACAATGAGTATTCAGGCAATCCAGAATGGGCTTCATCGTTTTCCGGAGCTAGACCGGTTACAGCCGATTAACACACGAAAATACAAGGCTATAGAGGAATTGCAGGCAGCACCCAGTATTCCTTTGGAACAATATTTACAGTTCAGCGGGTTAGGGCAGCTGATCGGGAGAAATATTCACCGACTTTCAACCGCAGAACGCGATGAAGTATGTGCCTTTCTTTTTTCCTTATATGCAGCGATGAGGGATAAGTGTTTTGACCCAGAGAAAAGCAGCCTAGAGGCACCGTTAGCCCTGCTGCGCATGGCCGAACAGCAGGAAGTCGCTCTCTGTTCGCTCCTGGTGGAAATATACGATCACTTTGCAATGGCTCAGCAGGCCTTTCGCAACCCTGAGCGGGAAGTGGTTGCCCCTTCAATTCCTGTTGAAATGCTCTACACCTTGTTTATCCCGGTGGATTATATCCGTTCACTTGCAGAGCCGGAGTCTTTTCATCATGCAACATGAACCGATACGCCATTGCGTCATTCCGCATTCTCTTGGTCAGCAATCCAGCAACAAGCCGCTGGAGCCAAGAGTCCTTTATACGCGGCCCCACCACCTTACCGTACCATGTCAGGTATGCGGCAGAGCCTGTACACTGGAAACCATATGCCTGCTCAAGGAAAAAAACCTCTGCCTGTACCATCTGCTGATTGAAAGGGTGCAAGATGCGTTTGTTTCGGCTTGGCCTGGAGGTTGATTACCGCGTTCGTCACAGCGCACCTGAAGCCGTCAACCAAGCATCAGCTGAAAATAACCGAACATTATCCGTAACAATGGCGCGTTGAACACGTCGGATAGCGTGGGTATCTCGCCAGGTCTCAAGTTGACTGTGAAACCTGTGGCTGCTTGTTTTGATCCGTCGAAGCCGCAGGTGGTTGGGTGAGTCTGCCAAGAAAATACTTGCCAAGCATGGAGGCTCCAATGATGACGGCCATGCCCGCCAACACTTGGGGGGAAACTGCCTCTCCGTGCACCAGGGCCACCAGGAGGACGGCCAGTGGCGGCGTCAGGTAACTCAGGAAGCCGATCACCACCATATTGCCGCCGGTGACGGCCCGGTTCCACAGGAAAAAAGAGAGGCCAAGCGGTACCAAGCCAAGGTAAAGGGCAGAGAAAAGGGCCTGGGGAGAAGGCACCTGGTGGGGAAGGGTTACCAGGTAGAATACCCCGGAGCAGAGCGCCGTTAACAGGGTAAAAGCGGCCATGGGCTCCCTGGTCAGCCCCAGTCGTGGCAGTCCTACGGAAAAACTCGACCAGATGACCCCGCAGCAGAGTGCAAGCAGGTAGCCCTGCATGTGGGAGGAGTCAAAGGCAAGTTCTTTTCCCGCGCTGATGACCATGGCGGCCCCGATAAAGCCCATCAGGGCGGCCGCAAGGATGCCAGGTGCCAATCGTCGCAGCAGGAGCAGTGAAGAGAATATAACGATCCACAGCGACCAGGTGGTGGCAAGGATCGCTGCCTCGGCCAGTGGCGCACGGTCCAGGGCCAGGTAATAGACCCAGTGGTAGAGAAAGAGTCCCCACAGGCCAAAGAGGCAGGCCCTGAAGCGGGGAAGGATGAGGCGAAAATTTCGTTGGAGGATACCATCTTGGAAATAGAGGTACAGGGCAGCTGCGGAAAAGCTGTAGAACAACAGCTCTTCAGTTGAAAGTTCTTTCAGGCCGGCACCGGTTGCCGCCGGCAGGCTTGCCCAGCAAAGGATGGCGCCAAGGGCGTAGAGATAGTGTTTCATCGGGTTCTCCGAAAAACCATGGATGGAATAAAAGGTCCCTAATGATAGGAAGCTTTACCCGGGCTGTCTTGAACAAAACTGACATACCCTGGGGTTCCGGCGGGAATTACGGTCAGCGGGATTGCTGCCGGAGGTAAGCGCCGGGCGTCAGGCCGTATCGCTGTTTGAAGCGCCTGGTCAGGTGGCTCTGGTCGGAAAATCCTGTAAGAAGGGCGGCGTCGGCGATAGCGTGCCCCTGGTTGAGCAATACTCTGGCCCGTTCCAGGCGCAGCTGGATAAGGTAGGCATGGGGAGGCATGCCCAGGTGTTTTTTGAACAGGCGCATGAGGTGGAAGGAGGTACAGCCGGCGATGGCTGCAAGCATCTCCAGGCTGAGGGGTTCCTGGAGCATGGAGCGCATGTATTCCACTACCCGGTCAAGGGTCGGGCGGGCGTTGCCGGTACCGGCACGGTCAAAGGTGGCGGAAAAAGCTCCATTGGCCAAACCGGCAAAAAGCGGAATAAGCCTTTCCTCAAGGTGGAGTTGGTCGGCACCGGTGATAAGCGCTTCATGGAGGGCAATGGTCTGGTGCCAATAGTACTGATGGGTAATGACCGTCGAGGGAAGGCCTGGGCAACGATCACCCTGGCCTGTAAAGAGCGTATCCAGGTAGTGAAAAAAATCCTCTCCCAGGTACAGGCTGCGCAGGTGTCTGCTGCCCTGCAACGCAGGGCCGTTGCTATGCACCACGCCCGGTTCAATGATGCTGATACTTCCCGGCTGGAGGATGTCGCTTTGCCCATTGAATCGGAACTGTTCGCCACCATCGGAGTTGGCCCAGAGCACATAACCGCTATGCAGGTGGTCGCGGAAGGCGTGCCCACTCTCACAGGAGAGCGCTTCCAGTCCGGGAATGGCTGAGGACCTGTAGGTTATTCTGGGCTTCATGGTTGAGACAGATGGGATCTTGATGAAATGTTGCTGGAAAGTTACAAGTGGAAAAGTAGTTTATTTCTGTCGGATATACCCGCTGCCAATGGCCGAAAAGGGAAGATCCAGTTCCAGCTCCGGTACCTGCTTTGCCACCCAGGCCACGAAGGTATTGCTGTTCGGGCCGGGAAAGGCCTTGTAGGTGGTTTGCCATGGATAGGCGCGGGCTGCCTGATCGATTGCTGCTATCAGTTGGTCTGTTCCCGGACCTCGATGTTCCGCCAGGATCCGTGGTTTCTCACCATACCAGTACCGGTCAGGAATATCGGGCGCAATTTTCATGACCGGTTGTCCGCGATGGCCTCGCCACCCGACCACGTCATATACGATATACTGCTCTGCCTGTGAAGGTTTGGCCGCAATCCATGTATGGATGGCAAACCAACCTCTCCAACCCCAGGCGTCAGCGCCATAGACGTGGACCACCGCCTCTTTGGTCTTGGCCGGGTCAGGAGCTATTCCGGCTGAGTCGCGTCTGGCAGTACGCCAGTCTTTTCCTGAAAAACAACCGGTCAAAACGGTGAAGAGCAGAATAACAACTGCTGAGAATCTCAATCTGTCCATAACAAGGAGAAGTGTTGGTGTTGTCGGTTCAGCATGAAGAGATGATAGGAAGCTTTGGCCGAGAAGTAAATGGCTAAAGGTAAGGCTATCGTGGAAAGAGGAACACAAGCAAAGATCCACGGGGTGACTGCCGTTCCACGCATGCAGAGGTGCAACCCTGCACATCCCGCGTATGTGGTTCCAGCGAGCAAAAGTGGTTTGGCGCAACTTTTTCTGGTGTCTGGACAGGTAGTTTCCCCTCACGCTGCAATAAGGCTGCTGTCCTTCCCTGGTTACAGCAGGGGGCTCATGAGGTTGGCCAGATTTTCCATGAAGCGGATCGAGGCAGGGCGTCCAAGCCATTGGCTTCTGTCCAGCCGTCGACACTGCTGGAGGTAGCTGAGTTGCAGGTTGCGGATTGTTTCTCCCCAGGCTTTGTCATAAACAAACAGGGTTATTTCGTAATTCAGCCACAGACTTCGCATGTCCAGGTTGACGGTTCCGAACATCGTAATCGAGCCGTCGACAGTAATCGACTTGGTATGCAGCAGGCCTCCATTGAATTTTTGGATGCGCACCCCTGCCTGCATCAACTCGGCGTAATAGGAGCGGCTTGCATAGTGTACCAGTATGGAATCAACTTTGGCCGGGACGATCAATTCCACCCGTACACCACGTGCAGCAGCACTTCGCAGGGCTCTGAGCATTGAGTTGTCGGGCACAAAATAGGGCGTAGTGATCAGTATTTCATTTTGCGCGGCATAGAGCATGCTCAGAATCATTTGCAATATGGCATCATCGGCCTGACCTTCCCCTGGACCAGAGGGAATAACCTGCACGTCTGAAGAACCACAGGGCTCAAGCCGTTTGATGTCTGAAGTCTCGATCAGCCGATCAATGCTCTGGCCTGTTTCTGCCTTGAAGTCGGAGAGCAATATAATCAGCAGTGGCTCAACCGCTGGTCCAACGACTCGCGCCATGGCATCAACCCATTCACCAACGCCGCTTTCCTGCTTGAAAAAGCGTGGGTCAACCAGATTCATTGATCCGGTCCAGGCTATCTCGCCATCAATGACGACTATCTTGCGGTGAAGCCGCAGATCGTTTCTCGAGGTGAGCATGCGCAGTGGACCGGTCGGCATGGCACGAACAACTTCAACTCCGGCAGCCTGCAATCTTTTACGCAGGTCGCTTCTCCACCAACGACTTCCTCCAATAGCATCAACGACAATGCGGCAACGTGCTCCCCGTTTTCGGGCCCGCAGAACAGCCTCCACCACCTCATCCGCCGTTCCACCAGGATGCCATATGTAAAACAGCAGGTGAACAGTGCTCCTCGCGCTATCAATATCCCGTATGATGGCACGGAGGATTTCCTGGGTGTCCGCAATGAGCTGCAGATGGCTGCCAAACAGGGTCGGAATTCCCACAGAAGCAATGCCCAGTTGATTCATGCGGCGACATGCTGGCACGTGCATGTCCCAGTTAACGCGGGAAATATCATCTTCAAGAATTTTTTCTACCCAGTTGGCATAACTCTGTAGCAGTCTTTTTTGCATTTTTGCCCGCTGGCCGCCAATACGCCGTTCACCTACGAGTAAATAGAGCACAACTCCGAGGAGGGGGATGAAGGTAACCACCAGCAGCCAGGCCAGCGCGACCCCTGGTACTGGACGTTTCATGACAATACGTACAAACACGCAGATTACGGCCAGGAAGTGAGTCAGGGCCGTCAACATTCCAGCCTCAAGCATGTAGGTGATCATAAGTGCAATCCTGTTGATAAGGTTGAACCGGTCTCAACCGTGCTGGTCGTGATACGCATCATGCCTGCACAGGGAAAAGTCTGGCCAGGGTCATTTGCTGCCATGGCCTTGGGGCTATGGCAGTGCAGCCTGACAGGTTCCCTGAAAGATACCAAATTGAGCCGCTGGTTGCATTTGGCATGATCACGCTCTGTCCAAGAAAAGGGTCATGAGACAGTTTTGCAGAATTCTCTGCTGCCGGCCGACGTGGCGAGAGGCGTCAGCCCGGCTGAAGCTACATCAGTGCTTCACAGAGAATGCCTCGTGAAAACGGACAGTTCCTTGGGGGATTTTTTCGGTGAATGGCAAGATCAGAAAGAATTCCTGAGGAATCCCTTGGTACTTGACATCAGGAATGTTGTGAAAACCGAAGTGGTTATAATAGTTGGGGTCACCAACAAGGGCACACCCTTGACTGTGCATATCTTTCAGCAACGTCAGGCCCTTGTTGATCAGCATTTTGCCAATGCCCTGCCGCTGATATCCCGGCAACACACTCACAGGACCAAGGCCATGCCAACCGGCTGTACCGTCGGAAATCGCCACCGGCGAGAACGCCACATGCCCGACCACTCTCTGCTCTAGTTCAGCGACCAGGGAGATGGTCAATCCTCCTGACGTTCGCAGTGCATCGATGATCAGGTGTTCTGTCTGGTTGCTGATAACCATAGTCCTGAAGGCAGCAATGGTTACTTCGGTGATGGCAGCGTAATCAGCCGCTGTTTCCTTTCTGATGATCATTCCCCGTTCCTCTTTGTTGTCTATATCGGCTGACCAGGGGTGGCGAGCCGCATGCTTTGTTTTCCTTTTCCTGACAGGTTGGATGCGGCGTTTATCGCTGTCTCCTTTTTTTCATCGCCTTTATGTGCAGGGCGACGTCCTTCCATCGCTCCCGTTCAACTCGTGCGCCACTTTTTTGTTCCCGTTCGGCGATATAGGTGCGTTCAGCCTCGATTTTTCGGTAGTTCTCCAGTCTTTTCGGAGAGAGCAGGCCGTTGGAGACAGCTTGCAGCACCTGGCAGCCTGGTTCATGGCTGTGGCTACAATCCTGAAACCTGCACAGCAGGGAAAGTTGGTCAATATCAGCAAAAGCAGAGGCTGATCCCGCCCAACCAGCGCCAACGGCTACTTCCCTTATTCCCGGATTATCAATCACCATTCCACCGGTTGGCAGCACGATCAGGTCGCGATGGGTGGTGGTGTGTGTTCCTTTGCCCAATCGCCTGCTCACAGCACCTGTTGCCTGTATAGGTTTCCCATACAACGCATTGATGAGCGTTGACTTTCCAGCCCCTGACGAACCGATCAGGGCGACGGTTTCACCCTCGGCGATACGGTGTTGCAGGCGGCCAATGGCATCCTCGTCTGCTAGGGAAAGCAGGTGCACCGGTACCCCCATTGCGACTGATCCGACCGCATCGACATAGCGGCGTGGGTGCTGATGGAGGTCGGCCTTGGTCAGTATAATTTCCGGTGTGATCCCACAGTTGTACACCAGGGTGAGGTAACGTTCTATGCGTCGCAGGTTAAAGTCACGGTCCAATCCACAGACAATGAATGTCCTGCTGAGGTTTGCCGCTATCAGTTGGTCCCGCGGAGGCCCTCCGCCCGTGTGGCGATTTTTCCGGCCGGGTGCAACTCTGGAGAGCACATTTTTTCTTTGGAGTATTGCGTTGATGAGCGAATCGTTTAGGAGCACCCAATCGCCCACCACCGGGTGAAAGGTGGCGAAGGTCTTCTGCAGTTTGCCTGCCAGAGTGGCCAGCAGTTGTCCACGCCCCTGGTCTACTATAAATGCGTTTTTTCGCACTCCGACGATTCTCGCCGGTGAGGAGGCGAGGTCCGAATCTTTCCATTGTTCTTGAAAAAAGGGAGACCATCCCAGATGGTGCAGATGTCGGGGAGGGAATTTTTTTGTTTTTTGAGTATCGGTATGTTCTGTGTGTGGTGAGAGCATCGCACTTTCCAATGTGTTCGTTTGCCGCAGCTGACAACTCCCAAATGGGCTGCCACCAAGCAGACCATGAGTAGCGTTGTTTGTGCGGTCGGTTTTCTACAGTTTGAAATCACTAAGGGAAAGGTGTTACTGTAAGAAGATACAGCTCTACTGCACAGGTTCGATAGAACCGATCAGGGACGGACAGGTCAAAGAGAGGTGGGACACCTTGCTTTGGGATGTGGTACTACGTGCTGATCACGCTGTTGTGCGTCGTGCTACTTCTTATCAGTAACAGGCTGCACAATATCCATTGCGTTATCGAACATTCAACCTCCTGAGATAAATGAGAGAATGCCAGATTAAAGAGTATCGGGCCATTTGTCAAGAACGACATGAAATCGGTCCGGATTCTGCTATCCGCTGGTCGGTTTTCTCTTTTTCGGGTTTCGCTAGAGAGCCGTTTGATGCTTGACTGCACGTGTCTGGATGATATTTTTTGATTTTATTGCTCTGAGGGTTGATCCCCTCTCTTTTGTGTAAATTGTATGCAAGTATGAAGACCCTGTACGTTCCCTTGATGAATATCCTCTTGAAAGCCGCTGCAATCACCTCGCTTGGCTTGGGATTGCTGGGAGCCTTTCTCCCTGTGCTGCCTACTACCCCGTTTCTTATCCTGGCTGCCGCACTCAGTTACAGGTCCTCCCCCCGAATCAGACAATGGCTGCTTGAACATCCGGTTTTCGGTTCCACTATCCGGGAATATCTGCAGCAGAGGACTATATCACGAGCCACTTTGCGAAAAGCATTGGCGATGCTCTGGTTCGGCCTGCTGGTCAGCATTCTGTTGGTGCAACATGTATGGGTGACTGTGGGCCTGGTGACCATAGGGATGTTGGTTACTCTCTACCTTGTGCGCATATGCAGTGACCGACTAGCTCCCTCCAGGGCAATCCACAGAGAAGGGGTCGATGAGTAGCGTACCGTTGGTTTGGTAAAAGACCTTTGATATTATTGACAAAAAATGTTCTTGACGAGTGCCGGCAGGAAAAAGTGCCACCATAACAACAGTTGCTGCATCAGGTATCGTGCCGTGCAGACTGTAGCGGATGTTAACCCCATACAAGGAGAATATCATGGCTGATCTCAAAGTATTTCACAGCGGCAACCCCCATTGAGCTTCATGTAAACAGGCTATAGGTATAGCTGAAGCGATGAAGGAGCTGTTTGGAGACAAGGTGGAGGTGGGAATTTTCACCATCGATTCTCCGGAAGCCTTGCAATATAATTTCAGAAGCTCCACTAATGCGCTGTTTGATGGGGAAATGGTCTCTCCCGAGATCGCGCTGAACAAGGAGAAAATGAAGGGATTTCTGGAAAAACGTATTGGTGAGCAGTGAGCTCGCCTGCGCTGCGCCAGAAAACTTGACGTAAAGCCGAAAAAAGGGCTGTCGGCCCATCAGCAGGCGACGGTACGAATCCGTACCGTCGTCCATAAAGCCGAGCCTCCTCCTGTTGGAGCCTTGGGCGTAGGTGCCCACTTCAGGCGCTGCATTCGGGTACACCCCTCCACTTACAGTGCCGTCCGCAGTTTTTGGCTAAAGCGGCCTGACATGGGGAAGGTTGATCCAGTCGAAATAGCCTCCCGCCAGTTGTGCATAGGCCCACTCCGGTCCTGCGAATGCAGTTGCCACTATATTTCCCTGCCTCAAATCCACCTCAACCAGGGGCAGGCTGCTGAACGCATGCCTCTTCTCAAGGATTACCAGAAGCAGTCCAAAAAGTTCAAGCAAGAGGCCACCGAGAGGCTGGATGCCAGCCACCCTGGAACGACCGGCCAACCGATGGCATCGCTATAGGAGAAAACACCGATCAGATGGCTGTATTCCTGAGCGAGGATCAGCTTGAACAGTTGATGGAATTGCTTCGATGGCTTACCAGAAATCAATGACCGGAAGGGAGGGGCGGTGCTCGGATAGTGAATGGAAACAATCAAGGGGGATGATGGCCGGAGGAGATGTCTTCAGGGGGCTGTTTTCGCAGCCCCTAGCCTTAGCGAAATCCATTGTCCCTCAACCATCCGTGCAGGGACGCTATATGCTCTGGACCAATACCGCAGCAGCCGCCAATGATGGTCACGCCGAGTTGACACCAGGTTTCAGCGAAATGAAGGTAACCTGCCGGGTCGAGTTCCTGGCGGAGTTCCAGGAGTGCGGAATTGGCCAGGGCTTCTTTTTTCTGGGGCGGGAAGGCGTTGGCATACACCCCTATGGGCAGATCTCTCTGCAGGTGCCTGCATTCCTTGAGTGCTGCGGTAATTGCCGACGACATCACCTCTGGTTGACTGCAGTTAAAAAGGATGGCTGATGCCCCAAGCTCGTTGGCAGAACGTAGGGCGCTGGTCACTTTCTCGCCGGAACGGATACACGGGGTCTCTTCATCAAATCCTGCGCCATCCATCAGGGTGAATGACAACCACAACGGGCGGACTTCTCCTGAAAGGGCGGTAGCCACTGCCTCGGCTTCAGCAAGAGAGCTGATGGTTTCCGCAAGCCATAGGTCCACAGAGGGCTTGAGCGCATCAATGATGATTGCCAGCAATGGTTGGGCCAGTTCAGCGATGAAAAGGTCAGGGCGGTAGGAACCGGAGAGCGGCGGAATGGATCCTGCAACCCGGCAACCGGAGCTCGACGCCACATCACGGGCAATGTGACCGGCGAGTGCTGTCAGCGTTTTCCCCTCGGCGAGAAATCGTTCTTTACCCAGGTGAAAAGGGGCAACAGCGTAATTGCTGGTTGTCAGTATGTCGCTCCCGGCCGCAGCAAAAGCCTGGTGCGCCTTTCGTACCAGATCAGGTGCCTCAGTCAGCGCAAGCGCTGACCATTCCGGTTGCCGAAACGGGGCTCCCATCCGCATAAGTTCGCGCCCCATGCCGCCATCAAGGAGGGTAATCCGACTATGGTGTTGAGCTGTTGCCATGTAGCACCGTCCTTGCAAGAGCTGGAGTTGAATGCAGTGATTGTTAATTGCGGCTGAAAAGTGACTTCACCCTCCCTTTATCCTGCTGCTCCGGATCAGTCAACCGGGGAAAGGGGGAGAAGATGGGGAGATGGCATCACCGCGAGTCCATAGGCGCACGTTCTGGTCAAGGGCAGTCAGGGAATACTGCAGCAGCGGTGCATTGTTTTCCAATGCACGGTTCCCTGGCGGCGAAGGAGAGCAGAGCAGGGTAAAGAGTTGTCATGGTCCCAGCGGTGATTAAAGTCAGGAAAAGGGAGCGCGTACATTTCCATGCGACGAACGTTTCAGCATTCACCAGGGGAGTTCTCTCTATGCAAGGCGTACACACTTCGGTCATCTTTTCTGTTTTTCTGTGCATTGCTGCTGCCAATGCCTTGGCAGCGGATATTTCCGGAAAGGTGCTCAACGGGTTGCGCGTCCTGGCTCCGGAGGAAGTCGCCTCTCAGGTCCTCACTGTCTATCGTGGCGATTATGTGGTCTTTCCTGTAGTGGACGGAGAGAGCACAGCCCTGTTGGTTCCGGGGTTGAACATCCTACATGTTTTTCCCGCTGAAAAGGGAGAAAAGAACTATGTGAAGTTCAAACACACCGGTTCCTACGCCTTTGCGTACGGGGAGAGCAAAGGCGAGATCAGGGTTATTGAGTATCAGCAGGCAAGTTACCGTGCGGTAGGTGCTGAGGAGGCAAAAGAGATTCTCGCCAATATTTCCCCGCTGCTCCTGGATGTCCGTACCCCGGAGGAGTATGCCAGAGACGGATTTATTGCTGGTGCTACCCTCCTGCCGGTGCAGGTGCTGCAGCGGGAATATACCCGACTGCTCGATTACCAGGAACAACCGGTTCTCATCTACTGCGCCACTGGCAATCGGAGTACGGTGGCAGCAAAGATCCTGATCGACAGAGGATTTAAGCACATCTATAATGTGCGTTATGGTTTGGTCGAGTGGAAGGCTCGAGGCTTCCCGGTGAAATATATCACAGCTGAGTAATGCGCAAGGGGGGCAATTGATCCGTCAAGGCCACTTTGGCCTTAAGGGGAGGATGCACACGGCGCTCAACCACTTTTACCACCCCGCGTTCAGAAGAACATAGGACAGGGGGAGGAGGTAGAGCAAAAGCAGCACTCCTCGGTAAGCGGCGAGCTGCTTGAAAAATACAGCAATGATCAGACCGGCAAAAACAGCTGTTCCCCGCAGTCCCATGGACATGTAGCTCCACTTGAGAATGGTCGACTCAAGACCGGTAACCACCAGCAAGGCGGCAAAAATAAGGACAGTCAGTGCGCTCAGTCTCACCAGATGAATGGGGGCCATGCTCTTGCTGAGCGCATTTTTTCCGCTCAAAAAGTCATTGTAGATATTGGTCGTCACCCCAAGCACAAGCCCCGCGCCTGTCCCAAGAACAATGAGAAGAATACCGGCAGAGAACAAGGCGGCAAGTACTGGCGGAAATGCCTGCTGGAGAAAGAACGGCAGGGCCTGGGCTGGGCTTGCAGCTACCTCGGGATATTGAGCGCGGAGGTAGAGGCCAACAAGAATACCCATAACGCCGATGGGCGGGATAATGACGGCACTGATAAAGGCTCCGTTTCGGGCTTCGCGCACATCTTTAGCCGAAAAAATCGCCTGCAGGTAGATCTGGGTGGAGAGCACCCCGATGAGCATGGAGGCAATGTCGATCAGCGCCGTTTTTTCTCCATACCGGCTAAACCCCAGCATATCCAATTCTTGGGGTAAACCGGAAAGTATCATTGCCATGCCGCCGCCTTTATACAGTGCCGTTGCCGCACTGATGAACATGACAAAATAGAGCATATAGAATTTGATTTTCCCTATCAATCCCGCACCGGTAACTCCCCCTGATAGAACAAACATGCCGATAAGGGCCATGGTGACCAGGATGGAGAACACATCGCCAAGGTTGAACACTGCCTGCAGAATAGCTATGGCCGCAAGGAACTGGCCGACAACGTGGATAAACATGCCTGCCGAATTGAGGGTGCTGCAATAGTACCTGAACCTTTGGCCAAAATACCTGCCCAGGTATTCGGAGACGGTGATCACCTTTTCCTCCCTGAGCGCACGAGCAAAGAAACAGCCGAGAAGAAAGCAGGAGAGCCCGCTGCCAAAGGTGAAGATGCCGGCGGCAATGCCATGGGTATAGGCTGTCTGAACCGTACCGATGGTGGATACACCGCCGACCAGGGTGCCGATAATGACCCACGAGACACCGGAACGTGAGAGTGACCTGCCGGCCACTGAAAAATCTTCCGCAGACTTGACCTTTGATGAACCGCGAATTGCAACCACGCTGATGCAGAGAAAGGTAAGTATGAAGGTGGCCTGGTAAATATGAGTATTCATGATGGCTGCACGCTGCATCCTGAGACAGACGGACCTGAAGCGCTCCTTTCTGGTACCCCTGGGGTTATGACTTTTCCAGGAAAAGGCGTTGCGGTAGACAGGAGACTTCTGTGAACCTTTTGCACAGGGCTGCCATGGGTGTGCCGGCTGATGCTTCGTTGCAGGGGAAGCATACTGATGTCACTCGTTGTTTTCTGCATTTTTTTTCAGTCGTTTATGCAGCGCCTGTCTGGAGACGCCCAGTAGCCTGGAGGCTTGACTCTGGTTATTATTGGAAGCGGCAAGGGCAAGTTCCACCGCATAGTCACTTAATTCGTTCAGGGTTGGGAAATAACCGAAAATCGATACCAGCGGGTTCGTTGTTGCTGTGGTGGGCATGGACGGTTTAATCGCTCCTGCCAAGCGGCTGAAGATAACCTCATCATTGATTACCCCTGCATCGCTCAAGGCAACCGCATCATAGATATAAGCCTTTAATTCTCTGATATTACCTGGGAAAGTATGCTTTATAAGCGCCTCCATCGCCTGCTTGCTGATGTGAGGGACATTTTTTTTCATCATTTCGGCCGCCTTGTGCAAAAGATGCTGTATGAGCAAGGGAATATCTTCCTGCCGCTCCCTCAACGGAGGAACGTTGATCAAATGGGTGCTTAAGCGATAATAAAGGTCCATCCTGAACGCCCCCTCTCTGCTGGCATGTTTTCTTAAATCCTTGTTGGTTGCAGTAACGATGCGTGCCTGACATCGCTGCGGTGTATCCGACCCGAGGGGATAGTAAATGTTTTCCTGGAGCAGGCGGAGGAGCTTTACCTGTG
The DNA here is from genome assembly GCF_055398265.1 of Desulfogranum aggregans. Classification (NCBI taxonomy): domain Bacteria; kingdom Pseudomonadati; phylum Thermodesulfobacteriota; class Desulfobulbia; order Desulfobulbales; family Desulfobulbaceae; genus Desulfogranum; species Desulfogranum aggregans. The sequence continues at coordinate 4,093,872 of NZ_AP042447.1, forward strand.
ATGACTCGACTAAATCGCCGATTTCATCAAGAAAAATTGTCCCGTTTTTGGCTTTGTCGATCATGCCTGGTCGGTCGGAATCGGCCCCGGTGTATGCGCCTTTCCTGTGTCCGAAGAGGGTGTCGGAAAATAACGTGTCATCCAGTCCAGAAACATCAACGGCAACGAACTCACCCGGCAACCCACTTACCTCATGAATGGCTCTTGCCAACAGTTCCTTGCCCGAGCCGGTCTCCCCTAAGATCAGAGTGGGCAGTCCACTGGGCGCTGTCGCGTCGATATAGTGAAAGATGGAGAACATCTGTTCATTGGTAGTGATGACATGGGCAAAGGCTTTGTTGGTCCTGGCTCGCTCACCAAAGTGAATACCTTTCAGCGAGAGCACTTCATTGCGCAGCAGCCCTATCTCCAGGGCATTCCGCAGGGCGGAACTGAATGTCTTCAGGTCTATGGGTTTCACCAGGTAGTCGTGCGCCCCCATCTTCAGACAGTGCACAGCGGTTTCGACCTCTGAGTTGGCCGTGATAATGATAACGGGTATATGCGGTTTGTCGGCCCGTAGCTGTTTCAGCACTTCCATGCCGTTCAGCTTAGGCATGTTTAAATCAAGAAAAACGATCGAGGCCTGCTTCCTCTCCAGAGTGGAGAGTACTTTGCGGCTGTCGCTGACGGTCACCACATTGTCCACCCCCATGGAGTTGAGCAGCAGGGTATAGGCTTCCAGTTCAGCCTGTTCGTCATCAACGAGAAGAACTCGGCAGCTCTTCATCTCTGCAGTAATCATGATGGGGTGTCCTTTTCAATTCGTTTTAGCTTGATTGAAAATATGGTTGAGCCCGGCTCGCTTGCCACGGTTAAGGTTCCGCCCATCTCTTTTTCGACGATCATCTTTGCCATGTAGAGTCCTACTCCGGTACCGGATCCGGATGATTTGGTGGTGTAGTATGGATTGAAAATCAAGGGCAGGGAGTGGTTGGAAATGCCTGGTCCGTTATCCATTATATTCAGGTAAACACCTGCATCATCGCCATCCACGGTAATCTCGATCTTTTTCCTGAAAGGACTGTGTCCCTGCGATGCCTTGTCCAGCAGGGCATCCTTTGCATTGGTGATGATATTTATCAGCACGTGAACAAACTCACTCTGATATCCGCAAATCATCAGTGTTTTGGCACCGGAAAGGTTGGTGACCGACAGGTTGATATCCGCATTTTTTATCTGTGCTTCCATCAGTTTGACTGAACTGAAAACAACATCAAAGACATTGAAGTTCTTTTTCTGTTTGGATGGTTTGAAAAAGTTGCGGAAATTATCAATGGTTTTTGACATGAATTTAATCTGGTCGTCCGCACCGGTAACGATCTTGTCGACTAAGGCATCGCTTAAGACATTATTCAACTGTGCTGCCTGGAGACTTGAAATATAAGTAGAGAGCGTGTTGAGCGGCTGTCTCCATTGGTGGGCAATCATACCGAGCATTTCCCCCACGGCTGCCATTTTCTGAGTTTGCATGAGCTGTGCCTCTGCATCCACTCTTTTGGATATATCTCTGATACTGGAAAGGAGCAATTTTTCCTCATTGAGTCGTAACAATTTGATATTGACTGAAGCCGGGAACTGGGTTCCGTCCCGTTTGGTGAAAGACCATCTGAAATAGTACTGTTGTCCTTTTTTGGTCTTTTCATATATTTGATCAAGCATTTCATGGCTGGGCGTGCCGTCCGGCTGGTACACCGGTGAAAGGTCCAGCAGGGATGCCTCAAGTAGTTCCTTTCTGGACATGCCGAACATTTCTTCCGCCTTTTTGTTGCACTCTGAAAGCCGATGGCCCCTGCTGATGACGATACCATCATTGGCTACATCAAACAGTGTTTTATAATAGGTTTCCACCTCCTTTCTCTTCACAATATTCCACTTTAAGTCTTTGGTAATACCAGTTATTTCTTTTTTATGCTCCAAGAGGCTGGAACTGTACCGCTGACTGAGCATGAGGATCATCATCCCGCTGCCGCCAACACTGAACAGGACGATTAACGCCAATATGCCGAGCGCTCTCAAGGTCAGTTCGATGGCGAAAATCATGGTATTCTGCCGGGCCTGCTCCCTGGCTTCCACGTAGGGGGAGGTGATGCATAAAAACCAATTCGAGCCGGAAATATTTTTATAGGAAAGTATAGAGTCTTCGAGATTGCGGGACCTATAACGGACACTTTGGGCAGCAGTACCCCCAAAGCTCTCCATCTGCTTGAAAAGCTCTGATTCCAATCGGAAGACATTTTCCTTCATGACGTAGTCCCGATCGGGATGAAGGAGTATGGTGCCGCTGCTTTCCACGATGAAGGCAAAACTGTTTTTACTGAACTTGTGTTTCAGGATATTCTGTTCAAGGGTGTCTAATACCGTATCAGCGCCTACCACCCCCACGAATTCATCGCCCACCACCAAAGGACTGACCAGTGCGATGACCAGGCTGTTGGTGACAAGGTCGATGTGCGGCGTGGAAAAACTCATTGTGTTTTTTTTAAGGGCATGGAGGTACCAGGGGCGCCAGCTGGTCGAATACCAGGGTGGCGGGACCCAGCCGGCACCATCGATAAGGGAGCCGTCTGCCTCCAGTCCAATGTAGACGTCACTGAAATACCCAGCTTTCATCGCCATCTGCAGCGGCCCGTGGGTTTCCCGATTGTTCCCTATGCTGTCCTCGGGCAAGGACTCGATCGCGGCTCTGAGAATTTTTTTCTGTTGCGCCATCCAGATTTCAACAATATTTGCTGTTTTTTCTGCTGCCTCCTCCTGGTGCTTAAAAATGGTCCGTTTTACAACGTCGCGTGAAATGCGGTAGTTCAGGCCGACCGCCAGTAAGACGACGATGGAAATGATCAGCATGATCAGCATGCTCTTTTTACTTTGAAAGCTCATGATCTTTCTACAATAGAAGAGGTGTCGGTGAGGGAAACCTTTCAGGGGGGAACCGTTCGATTGTCCCTGCATGGAGCCGTGCATAGTTCTCCTAATTTTTGCAAATATCACGCCAGATGATCTGGACGTATGCAAGGCGACAGGTCGTGCAGGGTGGCGCCCTCCCTCAGCTATTCATGGACCAGCCTGCTGGGAATTGTACCCTGTGTGCAACGGATACAGGAGTACTCTTTTCCCCTTCCCCCGTGAGTCAACCGTGCTTGACAGTGTCAACCCTGGTTGACATGGTGGTTGACATTCAACAAAAAACTCCTCTCGAAGAACTCAATTTATCTTTTATCTATTTGAAATTTATGTATAAATTTTCAGCCTGTTTTTTGGGCATGCTAGTTGCTTTAACCCACAGTAACCATTATGGGCAGGCGTTACACGCCGGCGTCATTGTCGCCTGCTCGCGTCATTCAATCGAGATAGGAGCGTATTATGCTGGAGAAAGTGATGGATGTTAAAAATAAACTCATTGCCGCGGCGTTGGCCGTTGGCATGATCTGCGGTATGGTCGTTACCGATGCTGCAGCAGCAACGTATAACTGGCGTTTTGCTAATCTGTACGGACGAGGAACTGCGTTCGGCGCACTCTACGAAGAACTGGGTAAGAATATCGAAAAACTCTCAGACGGAAAGATCAGGGTCCAGGTACTGTACTCTGGCGAGGGAGTTGGTACCTCCGGGCTTTTAAGTGCGGCCAAATCAGGCATGATCACCATGGTGGCACCGTTTCAGTCCATGCATGCCGGAGAATTCCCCGCAGGTATAGTTGAAATCGGCTTGCCTGGCGATACCTCCACTCCCGAGGAACTGTACGCGCTCTTTCATGAGCAGGGGTGGGCACCAATCCTCACCGAGGCTTATGGAGAGCACGGATTGGTCTGGCTGGAGCCCTATATTCAGCCGCCGGTCTACGTGCTGACCAAAAAGCCGATCGAATCCATCGAAGACTTTCAAGGGCTCAAAATACGTGCACCAGGTGCATACGGAAAGTTTCTCCGAAACCTCGGCGCCTCACCTGTTTCTCTTGCCTGGGGTGAAATCTATACCAGTTTGGCTACAGGGGTCATCGACGGTTCCATTGGCAGCAACATGATCGATCATCGCGACGGTAACCATGTTGAAGTGGCCAAATACATGTATCCACTTCCTCTTGCAAGCGCGCAGGTGCTTCCCATACTGGTGAATCAGAAGGCATGGAACAAACTCTCTGATGAGTTGAAGGCAGCAGTGGTTGAGGCGACCAGGATCCATGCACAAGCCCAACTGGACAACTCAAGGGAATGGGAGAGCCAGGCCGTGGCAGAAATGGAAAGCAAGGGCCTGAAGTGGAGTCCCGAGCCAAGCGACGCGGACAAGGCAGCCTGGGCAAAAGCGGCTGAAACACTGTGGCAGGAGTATGCCGGTGCCGATAAATACAGCAAACAGCTTGTAGATATCCTCATGGAAAAATAGCTCCACCCTCTTCATTCAACAGGTGCTTTTCAGCCACAACGGAGTACGTCAAGCAATTTGCCGTACTCCGTGAATCAACAGTGTAGGTGTATCCATGTTTGTATCCATATTGCGCTGGTTTTGTCGTCAAGTCGACCTGCTCTCTCAGCTCGCCGGCTATGCGGCCTCAGTTCTTATGCCTGTGCTGGCGTTTATTGTCTCCTTTGAGGTTTTCTGTCGCTACTTTCTCAACCGGCCATCTATTTGGGCCTTTGATGTGTCTCTGTTTCTTTTTGGCTATATCGCAATTTTGGGCGGAGCGTACGCCCAGCAGCGGAGAGCAAATATTACGGTTGATATTCTCTACAAAAAAGTCTCGCGGAGAACCCGGCGGGTATTTGACATTATCTCTTTTACCGTAGGTGTTTTTTTCCTGGTGCTCATGCTCTACCTGAGTGCGGACAAGCTTCAGGATGCTCTCCAGTTCAATACCCGCAGGCAGAGCGAATGGGCGCCGCCAATGCACCATTTCTGGATTATGACCATTATAGCCTGCGCGCTCTATATCCTCCAGCTTGGCAAGGACATCATTGCCAACGTTTTTTTCCTGGTTACCGGCAGTGAACTGACACCAAAGAAAACATCTCAATCAAGCCACCTGCAAGCGGAGAAGGACAATGGGAATTGAAGCTCTGACCGCCATTTTACTGTTTTGTATATTCTTTTTCTTTGCGTTGGGTGCGCCGGTGGGCTTGGCCCTTGGCGGTATCGCTATGGGCGTCGGATATTTTACCTGGGGGGAAGCGGTGTTTAACGTCATCCCGACAACCATTGAATCCACCTACTTCAGTTTTATTCTCCTTGCCATACCGCTCTATATCTACATGGGCCAGTTTTTTACCAAATCCGGTATTGGAGACGCGATGTTTGATGCGAGCCAGATGCTCATCGGAAAAATTAAAGGCTCGCTTGCAATCAGTGTCATTGTGGTCTGTTCAATGATCGGGGCCATGGTGGGCATTATCGGAGCCGGTATAATGACATCAGGGAGTATTGCTCTGGGACCTATGCTGGATAGGGGCTATGACAAACGATTAGCCCTCGGAGTCATCATGGCCGGAGGCGCTTTGGGGATCCTCATTCCCCCGAGCATCCCCATGATCATGTTTGCCGCTGCAACCCATAACTCTATCGGAAAGATGTTTATCGGTGCCATGATGCCGGCGCTATTAACGGTGATACTACTTATTACCTATGTATTCATCAGCTGTAAGCTCAATCCCAAGAAAGCGCCTATTACCGCTGCCGATGCAGACAATCAGCAGCGGCCGTTAGGCGAGAAAATCTCCATTGCCCGAGACGGTTTTCTTACCATGCTGCTTATCGTGGCCGTATTGGGGAGTATTATAACAGGGATCGCCACCCCGACCGAATCAGGCGCCATTGGTGTTGCCGGGGCCGTTCTGTTGTCGATTATCTTCAAACGATTCAAGGTGAAGATGTTTCTCAGTGTCGGTCTGCAGACATCCATCCTGGTCAGTGTAGCCATGTGGATCATTTTTGGTGCTTCTGTTTTCAGCAACTTTCACCTGCTGATGGGAGTGCAGTCCATGGTCTCCAACTTTGCCCTCAATCTCGACCTGCCGCCTATCATGATCATCATCATGTTCCAGGTGATCATGTTGTTGCTCGGCTTCATTATCGATGAATTTATCATCGTCCTCATGTGTGCACCCTTATTCACGCCGGTAGCAGTGTCTCTCGGCTATGACCCCATATGGTTCGGAGTGTTGATGATCCTCAATATTCTCATTGCAGTCCAGACACCGCCGTATGGTTTTGCCCTGTTTTACCTAAAAGGGATTGCCCCGATCGGGGTAGGTATGGCTACAATTTACCGTTCCGTCATCCCCTTTATAACCGTTAACTTTATCGTTCTGGTCATCTGTATGCTGTTTCCTCAGATTGTCCTGTGGTTGCCAAATAAGGTTTTGGGATAGACTGAACCTATTACAATAAAACATATAAAGGAAAGTAAATGCGTACTGTAAAAAGTAATGCCGAACTGCAGGAAATTCGCAATCAGGTTATTGCAAAAGGGAATGTCAGCGGCACGTCCTCCTATGTTGCTCATGCACAGGGAGCGGTTATCACCGATGTCGAGGGGCAAGAGTATATCGATTTCGCTGGCGGTATTGCGGTGATGAATGTGGGCCATTCTCATCCTAAGGTGGTCAAGGCTATTCAGGACCAGGCGGAGAAATTTACCCATACCTGTTTCATGGTTTCTCCCTATGAGTCGGCTGTTCGGCTGGCACAGAAACTATGTGATGCGGTTCCGGGAAATGCTCCCAAATCCGCCATGTTTGCCAACAGCGGGGCGGAAGCCGTGGAGAATGCGGTTAAAATAGCCAGATATTTTACAAAGAAGCAGGCCATCATTGCTTTTGACAGTGCCTTCCACGGGCGCACCTTGATGGGCATGTCCCTTACTTCCAAGGTGAAACCGTATAAACTAGGCCTTGGTCCGTTTGCTCCTGAAGTATACCGTATGCCCTATGCAAACTGTTATCGATGTCCGTTCAATAATCAGTACCCGGCGTGTGATCTTGAATGCGCTGATCACCTGGAGCATATGTTTATCAATACCGTGGCAGCGGAAGAAACCGCAGCGGTCATCGTGGAACCGGTTCAGGGTGAAGGTGGATTCATCGCTCCGCCCAGGGACTATTTTCAACGGCTTAAGTCCATCTGCGAAAAAAACAACGTGCTGTTTATTGCCGATGAAATCCAGACAGGTATCGGTCGAACCGGTCATATGTTTGCCATGGAGCATTATGGGGTTGAAGCTGATATCACGACCACGGCAAAGAGTCTTGCTGCCGGTATGCCTCTTAGTGCGGTTGTTGGTAAAAAGGAAATCATGGATGCGGTCCATCCCTCGGGCATCGGTGGTACCTACGGCGGTAATCCGTTGTGTTGTGAGGCGGCATTGGCGGTTTTTGATATCTTTGAGAGCGAAAACCTCCTTGAGCAAGCTGTCGCCCTGGGGCGTACGCTGGAAGACCGGTTTGCAAAGCTTCAGCAGCAGTATGACCTCATAGGCGATGTACGCGGTATCGGGCCGATGATTGCCATGGAACTGGTCAAAGACAGAGCAACAAAAATACCTGCTGCGGACGAAGCCAAGGCGTTGGTCAGATACTGCTTTGACAATGGCTTACTTATTCTGGCCTGCGGCACCTATGGGAACGTTATCAGGTTTCTCATGCCCCTGGTCATAACCGATGAACAACTGAACAAAGGCTTGCAAACCCTTGAACAGGGGTTTGCCGCTTTGAGCAAATAACACTTCTTTTCCTATGCCTTCAAACATGACCTGCTCTGGACTGTGTGGTACCCTGGACAGGTCATGCTGTTTTTTACCCGCCTTTTTACCGAGGAGTGACAAATGCACGGGTTTTATAACCGTATCCTGACCATTGATCTAACAGAGAAAGTTTTCGATATTGAAAACGTTTCCGACGATATTCTTGAGCAATGCCTAGGAGGCAAGGGGTTGGCTACCCATTTGCTCCTTGAGCGTAACCCCGTTGCAGTTGATCCGCTTTCCCCGGAAAATCACTTGATCTTTGCTACGGGTCCCTTTTGCGGCGGCCGTCTGTGGGGGGCCAGTCGGTTTGGTGTCTATACCAAATCTCCGCTCACTGGTTTTTACACCGAATCCTATTCAGGAGGAAGGGTGCCCGAATCCATTGATTCCACCGGGTTTGATGCCATACTCCTGGTCGGCAGGGCGGACAGGCCGACAGCACTAGTCATTCATCCGGACGGGGTGTTTTTTCATGATGCCGCTTCCCTGTGGGGAATGGAGACCTTTGCCGCTGAGGAGGAGGCGTTAAAGACGTATGGTACCGGCAAAGAGGGGTATGGCAAGCCGGGTGCCGTGGTTATTGGCCCTGCCGGGGAAAACCTGGTGAATTTTGCCATCATTGCCAATGATAAATGGCGCTGTGCCGGGAGAACCGGGGTAGGGGCGGTGATGGGATCTAAACGGGTCAAGGCCATTGTCTTTCAGGGTGACAGGAAACGCGTCTATGCAGCGCCTGATCAGGTGGCTGCATATGCCAAGGCGTTTTCCACGCAGCATATGCAGAATCCGGGGGTCAAGGCCTACCGTAAAATGGGAACAACCATGATGGTCTCCCTGATGAATACTGCCGGTGCCTTTCCTGCAAAGTATTGGAGTCAAGGCTCCTGTGACCATTGGGAAAAAATAAGTGGTGAAAAGTATCACGATGAACACAAGATCAAGCCGCATGCGTGTGCGAAATGCTTCATGGCCTGTGGCAGGTTGTCCACCTTGTCCAGAGGACGTCATAAAGGGCTGCAACTTGAAGGCCCGGAGTATGAGACCATCTACTCCTTTGGCGGCCTGTGCATGGTAGAGGAGATGGAAGAGGTCGCCTACCTCAACGATCTCTGTGACCGGTTGGGCATCGATACCATCACTGCCGGGAATCTTTGTGCCCTGGTAATGGAGGCAAAAGCCCAGGGCCGTGTCGAATATGCGATAGAGTATGGCCATGCGGATCAGGTGATTGCCCTGGTGGAAAAGATTGGCATGCGGCAAGGTATTGGCGATATTCTCGCTGATGGCATCCTTCCCGCATCGAGATATTTTCAGGTTGAAGACCTTGCTATCCATGTCAAGGGACTGGAGCCGGCAGGGTATGATCCGCGGAAACTCAAAGGCATGGGGCTGACTTTCGGCACCTCGCCCAGGGGAGCCTGTCACCTGAGAACAACATTTTATAAACCGGAGCTTGCCGGCTGGATCCCTCCTGATCAGATTAAGGGAAAGGCGGAAATGGTGGTCGAGTATGAGGACCGGCTCAATATATTTGATACCCTGACGCTCTGCAGATTCTATAGAGATCTCTACTCTTGGGAGGAACTTGAAAAAACCCTTGAGCTGGTTACCGGCGCCCCCTTCCCACAGGAGAGGCTCAGGAAAATCGCGGCACACATTGCGAATATGACCAGAGCATATAACCTGAGGGAGGGACTACAACCTAAGGACGACCGACTGCCTCAAAGGCTCCACAAAGAGGCGTTAGCGGATGGGAGTACGCTCACTGCAGAAGAAATGGAGTACTTGCTGCAAGACTACTATCTGCACAGAGGATGGGACCAGAATGGTTTGATTCCAACCGGTGAGACCGGGTGAGTCTTGGACGTGCCGACATTGGTGCCTCCCCTGAAAAGGCGGAGGACGGCAGGGGGCTGGGAGAATCGTTGCTTTCTTGATTGAGCTGAATTTGCTCACGCATTGCAGCCTCCTCCATTTCCGGCTGAGGTGGGCAAAGGGCAGGAGGGTTTGCAACCTTCTTAATTCGGGCTAAGTTGTCGAGGGGCAGGAGATGGATGGGAGTGCCCACTCAGCTTGGACTGAGCGTGCCGAAGCCCGTTTGTCTATCGTCAAGCTATTGGCCGCCCAGGAAAAATACCATAGCTCTCAAAGAGGAGGGAGATCATGATGCGTGTCCTGATGTTGACCGTTTTGTTGATGATGGCGCCTGTTACCGGAGTTGAGGCGTCCTTCGATCACCAGATATGGGACCGGCTGCTTGGCGAGCATGTACAGTTGATCAACCAGGGCCAGGCGAGCCAGGTTGATTATCGGGGCATGGCTGTTGACGAGGAAAAACTTGATCAATACCTCGATGCACTGGGCGCGGTCAGCCGGGCATCCTTTGCGCAGTGGTCCCAGGAGGAACAACTCGCCTTTCTGATCAATGCCTACAACGCGTGGACCGTCAAATTGATACTGAGCAAATACCCTGACTTGGAATCGATTAAAGACCTGGGGTCGCTGTTCCGTTCGCCATGGAAAAAACAGTTCATCCCCCTGTTCGGCGAACAGCTGTCGCTCGATGACATTGAGCACGGCCTCATCAGAGAATCGGGGCGGTACAATGAGCCACGCATCCATTTCGCGGTCAACTGTGCAAGTATCGGCTGCCCGGCTCTGGCAAATCATGCCTATGCAGGCGCAGCCTTAGACGCTCAGCTTGAGCGGGTAACTGGTCTGTTTCTCGCTGACCGTACGAGGAATCGCTTGGTAGACGGCCGTCTGCAGGTAAGCTCCATTTTTAAATGGTATCGCGAGGATTTTGAGCGCGGCTGGCAGGGGGTTGACTCGCTGCCGACATTTTTCTTTCGTTACCGCCAAAGTCTTGGGCTGGACCGGCAGCAGGCTGATGCGGTCGTTGCCGGTAAGGTACCCATTACCTTCTTTGACTATGATTGGCGTCTCAATGACGTACGCTGAAAGGAGGAGCATTAATTACGCGTTGTTGGCAGTACCGGCAAAATCAATGAGTAAACCTCCGCTTAAGCGGCAAGTCGATCTGGAAAACAGTGCCTTGTCCTTCGCTGGAGGAGACGGTGATTGAGCCGCCGTGGGCCCGAATAACCCCGTAAGAGACTGAGAGCCCCAGGCCGGTACCGTCGCTTTTGGTGGTAAAGAAAGGATTGAAAATTTTTCCCCGAACTGTCTCGTTGATACCTGGTCCGGTGTCGGCCACCTTTACCCGCACCCATTGCCCATGGGCGCTCCCGGACAAACACAGTTCTCCTTTCCCTGCCATGGCCTGCACCGCATTGAGCAGAATATTGGTGAACACCTGCCGCAATCGCTCGCGATCCCCTTCGACAGCAGGCAGCTGCGTAGCAAAGCTTTTTTTAATCTCGATTCCGGCCATCGGCGCGTGATGGCTGAGCTGGTCAAGGATGTCATCCAGCAGGTCAGGTATGGGCACTGGCTCCAGGTCGAGGTCCTGCTCCCTGGATGAGCTGAGCAGATTTCGCGTGATCAGCGAAATCCGTTCAACCTGTTTCAGTATCTCGGCCAGCTCCTCTTGTTCGCCGGCGTCGGCCGCCAGGCCCATCTGCAGAATTTCAACATTGCCACGGATAATTGCCGCCGGGTTATTGATCTCGTGGGCCACCCCGGATGCCAGCGAGCCTATTGCCGCCAATTTCTCCTGGTGCAGCAGTTGTTCCTGGGTTTGAATCAGCTCCAGGCTTTTTTCTTCCAGCTGCGAAGTTCGCTGGGCAACTTTTTTTTCCAATTGGCGATTGAGCTCCTGCAGTTCCAGGTCACTGACTCGCAGGGCGTTGGTCATTTTGGCAAAAGCGGTGGTGAGGTGTCCGATCTCGTCATGACCGGCCACCGGTAAAGACACATCTCGCTGGCCACTGGCGATTTTTTCCGCAGAGCGAGCCAAGGCCAGAACAGGTTTGGATAATCGCTGGGCAAGCCAACCAGCCAGCAGACCGCCGAACAGGCTACCTACAATCAGCAATCCAAAAAGGGTCAGGAAGGCACGGTTTTTTACCGCAACCAGCGGTTTCTCCAACATACCGACATAGAGTGCACCAATCGCCTCGCCCCTGTCATTCATAATCGGTTCGTAGTCGGTGAGGTACCATTCATTGACCACAAGTGCCCGGTCGAGCCAGATTTCCTTTCGTTCTAATACTGCCTCGGCCACCCGGGGGGAAATCTTGGTACCTATAGCGCGTTCACCACTTTTCAAGCGTACAGTGGTGGCCACCCGTAATTCTTTAAGAAAAATGGTGGCACTGCCAACGGCAACCCCTTCAAAGGTGTCCTGACCGTATACCAGTTCGCTGATTCGATCGACCAGGACCACATTATTGTTGAGCATCACCCCGCCGTAGAGACAGCCGACAGGCAGACCAGACCGATCAAGCAGCGGGACAGCTGCAACCAGGAACATGCCACGCCGCTCCAGCGGCTTACCCCCGGCTGCAGGGCCGTCAATTTGAGCACGCAGAGCCAGCTCCTGACTTTCGTGTTCCATTTCCGTTTCACTCAGCAATACCATCCCCTGGTAGGGCCCGTCGGCCAGGGCTCTGAGGACAAAATCGGCGGCGCGTGGCACCTGCTCAACGCCGGCCTGCAGCAGTAATTTCCCCTGCGGATTGGCTATATTGAGGATGTCCAGCTGTTCCTGCTGCCGGATTTCACTGAGGAGGGTGCCGAGAGCGGCAGGGTCTGCGCTCTTCGAGGTGCCGCTCAGGGGCAATGATCGGGCGGTAAAGCGCACTACTTCGTACAACCGTTGCTGTTCCCGTTCCAGGACAGTTCGCGCGGCGTTCAGATCATTACGGATTTGCTTTTGGGTCTGCTCGACGATTGAAGCGTTGATCAGAAAGGAAGCGGCAAGCGCCACCAGTACCAAAATGAGCACCAGTGGTGTTACAATAGCCAGCGTCAGTTTACTGCGAATCGAGTAGAAACCGTAGGAGAAAGGGCTGGTCATGCGTCGAGTAACTCGTCTTGGTTTAGATCGAATTCCTTTATTTTTCGATCGATGGTCCTGCGTGTCACCCCGAGCAGTTTCGCTGCCTGTTTTTTGTTCCATTTGGTTTGCCGAAGTGCACGAGTAACCTGCAACCGCTCTGTCTCGCGCAGGTTAAGGGGCAACGCCTGGTCATCTTCCGGCTGCGGCGGCTGGCTGGTAAACGGCAAGTGTGCAGGCATGATCACCTGATCACGGGCGATAATTGAGCAGCGCTCCATAACGTTTTCCAACTCACGCACATTCCCGGGCCAACTATACCTTTTCATCGCCGCCAATGCCTTAGGATCAATGCCTATCACTGTGCGTCGGGTCTTTTTGGCGATTTTTTTCAGGAAATGCGCAGCCAGGGGCTCAATATCTTCTTTGCGTTCTCGCAGCGGCGGCAGCTCCACAGGAAAGACGTTGAGGCGATAGAACAGATCCTCGCGGAATGTCCCGGCAGCGACTTCCTGCTGTAAATCCTTGTTGGTGGCGGCGACGAAGCGGACATCGACCTTCCTGATGGTGGTCGAACCGACCGGGATAAACTCTCCCTCCTGCAGTACTCGCAGCAACTTGGCCTGTAGCGGCGGGCTCAGTTCCCCGACCTCGTCGAGGAACAGGGTTCCCTGATTAGCCTCTTCAAGCAACCCCTTCTGCGCCTGAACTGCTCCGGTAAACGCGCCCTTGACGTGACCAAACAGTTGGCTTTCCAGCAGGGTCTCCGCTAAAGCAGCGCAGTTCAGGGCCAGAAAACGACTGCCTTTACGCGGGCTGGTATAATGGATAGCGGCGGCTACCAGCTCCTTGCCGGTACCACTCTCTCCCAATACCAGGACGCTTAAATCGCTGTCAGCAGCACTGAGCGCCAACTCATAGGCCTGACGAAAGGTATCGCTGCAAAATATCGGGTCGGCAGGGACTTTCTGTTCCTGCAGCTCTTTTTTCAGGGAACTGTTCTCTTCGCGAAGGCGATGCTGTTCAAGGGTGTGTTTGACCACGGCAAACAGTTTTTCCTGCGGGAAGGGCTTGGTCAGGTAATCATAGGCACCGACCTTCATCGCCTCGACCGCTGACTCTATGGTGCCATGTCCGGTCATGATGATGGCCGGCAGTTGCGGTCTCTTCAGCTGCAACTGTTTCAGGACTTCTATACCATCCATTTGCGGCATTTTTACATCAAGCAGCAACAGATCGGCATCGCCATCACCTTTCTCCAGGCTCTTGAGCAGGAATAACGGATCGGCAAAACTTTCGACCTGGTACCCCCAGTTCTTCAGCATTTTGCTGAGGTAACGCCGCATCCCCTGTTCATCATCACAGATCAATATTTTTGTCGTCATAGCCTCTCTGTCATGTATCAACGAGTGTCCGCCATCGGCCGGGTTCAGACCATGCGTTTTGTTTGAGGCAAGGTACACGCCACTTTCGTTTATTCAAAGGAGTATAACCAGATTAACGGTTTGGGCAATCGTCCACTGAAAGATACAGATATTTTACACACCTTCTCGGGGATTCGCCTGCTCATGGAATAGAAATGGTTTAGTCCAAAGAGCTTCCCGTCCGCCTTTCCTGTCCAACCTGATCAAAGTGGGTATTCCTGTCCGGCGACGGACAGAATGGAGCAGGGCTCCTGCCGAAAGTAGACGCAGCCCATCTTTCGTTTCTGGACAGAAAACAGAAACTTTTTTTCTTTTTTCCAGCACCTTCAGCTCCATCAACAAAAAGCATACGGCTTGGTATGCCCTTTGCCTAACACTGATAATCCATTTTTAATTATTTTCTAATTTTCCAGTAACAATTCCACGTGAGGGGAGAAAAGAATGGGAATTTCGAGACGTAATTTTTTAAAAGGGAGCGCACTAACGGCTGGCACCGTTGCATTGACCGGTAAAGCGGCCAGTGCGAGTGTTGACTCCCCGGAGTTGCGCACCAAAGGGTTGAAGACCAGCACTACCGTCTGCCCCTATTGTGCGGTCGGTTGCGGCATGATCGTCCATACCAAGAACGGCAAGATCGTCAACATCGAGGGCGATACAGAACACCCAATCAACAGGGGATCGCTCTGTTCCAAAGGTAGTGCCCTGTTTCAGGTGGCCAACAACGAACGCCGTCTGACAAAAGTTCAATACCGCGCACCAGGCAGTAAAAAATGGGAGGAAAAATCCTGGGACTGGGCAATGCAGCGCATGACCCAGCTGATGAAGGAAACCCGTGACCGTAATTTTGTCCAGCAGGAAGAGATCGACGGTAAGACCTACACCGTTAACCGCAACGAAGGCATGGCCATGATCGGTGCTGCTGCGCTGGACAACGAGGAGTGTTATCTGCTTGGCAAGTTCGGTCGTGCCATGGGGGTCGGCTATATCGAACACCAGGCGCGCATCTGACACAGCGCAACTGTCGCCGGTCTGGCGGCTACATTCGGTCGTGGAGCAATGACCAACCACTGGAATGATATCCAGCACGCCGATGTCATCGTGTGCATCGGTTCAAACCCTGCAGAGAACCACCCCATTTCCTTCAAATACGTGGAGATGGCGATGGACAAAGGCGCCAAGCTGGTCTCCGTCGATCCACGCTATACCCGTACCTCGTCCAAGGCGGATCTTTATGCCCAGCTCCGCCCCGGGACCGATATCGCCTTCATGGGTGGTTTGATCAACTACGTACTCAAAAATGATCTGATTCACAAAGACTACGTGGTCAATTATACCAATGCGGCGTTCCTGGTAAGCGAAGATTTTGCATTTGACGATGGCATTTTCTCCGGCTATGACGCTGAAAATTTCAGCTACGATAAAGAGAGTTGGGCCTATCAGCTGGACGATAACGGGATGGCCAAACGTGACGATAGTCTCCAGCACCCGCGCACTGTCTACCAGTTGATGAAAAAGCACTACGCCCGCTACACTCCGGAAAAGGTGTGTGAGATCACCGGAACCGAAGTGCAGAGCTACATGGAAGTGGCCCGCACCCTCGCTTCGACGCATAAAGCCGGCAAGGTAGCGACCATCATGTACGCCATGGGCACCACCCAGCACACCCACGGGACCCAGAACGTACGTTCCTACGCTATGATGCAGCTGTTGCTCGGCAACATTGGTCTGGCCGGCGGTGGAATAAACGCCTTGCGTGGTGAGTCCAACGTCCAGGGATCGACCGATTATGCGATCCTCTACCATATCCTGCCCGGCTACCTGAAAGTGCCGACATACGACAATGCGGACCTGGCGGCATACAACGCCAAGTGGACCCCGCAGACTAGCGATTCCCAGAGCGCCAACTGGTGGAGCAACACCCCCAAGTACATGACCAGCCTGCTCAAGGCCTACTGGGGAGATGCTGCCACTGAAGCAAATGATTTCTGCTACGATTACCTTCCTAAACGCAGTGGCAATTACTCCTACATCAGACTGATGGAACGTCTGCAGCACGGAGGTTTCGAGGGAATGATCTTCATGGGAACCAATCCGATCGTTGGTGGCCCGGATGTCAATGCTATTGCCTCGGGGATGGATAACCTCAAGTGGCTGGTCGCCGTGGATCTGTGGGAAACCGAAAGTTCGGTCTTCTGGAAACGTCCTGGAGTCGATCCAAAAGATATCGATACAGAGGTATTCCTGCTGCCGGCCGCTTCTTCGGTGGAAAAGGAAGGATCTATTTCCAACTCCGGTCGCTGGGCTCAATGGCGCTACAAAGCAGTCAATCCGCCCGGCCACGCTGAGAGCGACGCCTATATCGTTGACCAGTGGGTCAAACGTCTCAAAGAGCTGTACAGCAAGGACGGTGTTTTTCCTGATCCTATCGTCGATCTGGCCTGGAACTATGGTGACGGCCATGAGCCGGATATCGACCTGGTCGCGCGCGAGTGCAACGGCCGATTCACCCGTGATGTGGTGATCAAAGGCAAGGCGTTCAAAAAAGGGCAACAGGTGCCAAGCTTCGCCTACCTGCAGGCGGATGGTTCAACCTCGAGCGGTAACTGGCTCTATTGCAACTCCTACACCGAGGAGGGCAACAAGATGATGCGCCGCGGGCTGGAGGATCCGACCGGAATGGGGTTTTACCACGATTGGGCCTGGTGTTGGCCTGTCAACCGGCGAGTGCTCTACAACCGCGCGTCAGTGGATGTTAATGGTCGCCCCTGGAATCCGGAAAAGCCGGTTATCAGCTGGAATAAACTGACCCGCAAATGGGAAGGCGATGTGCCAGACGGCGGGTGGGTACCAATGAGCGAAGATGGTACCAAGTCGCCATTCATCATGATACCCGAAGGCTATGGGCGGTTGTTCGCAGCCGGCTTGGCTGACGGGCCTCTCCCCGAGCACTATGAACCAATGGAGAGCCCGGTTGCCAACGCCATGACCGGACAGCAGTGCAACCCGGCGGTATCTGTTCCCGGAAAGATTGACAACAGCGGCAGGTATCCATACGTCGGCACCACCTACCGGGTCTCTGAACACTGGCAGGCCGGTGCAATGACCCGCAACCTGCCCTGGCTGGTTGAGTTGGTTCCTGACATGTTTGTCGAGATCAGTGAGCAGCTGGCTGAATGGAAGGGCCTGAAAAACGGCGATATGGTCACCGTCAGTTCAGAGCGGGGGCAGATTGAGGCACGAGCACTGATCACCGAACGGATCAAGCCGCTGCGCGTGCAGGGCAAACTGGTTGAACAGGTCGGCATGCCATGGCATTTCGGTTTTAACGGCATGGCCACCGGTGGTACTGCCAACACCCTGACCGCAGCGGTCGGCTGTGCCAATACGACCATTCCGGAGTACAAAGCCTTCCTCTGCAATATTGAGAAAGGAGGTATCAAGTCATGAGCAGCAACAAGAGCCCCAAACAGAATGCCTTTCTGATTGACCTGACAAAATGTACCGGTTGCCGTGGGTGCCAGGTCGCCTGCAAGCAGTGGAATCAGCTGGAAGCGGAGGAGACGGAGTTTTTCACCGGTGAAGGGTACCAGAATCCGCCGGCAATGTCAGAGTATACGTTCACCCGCATCAAGTTCCGCGATTATCAGAAAAACGGTCAGAACGAGTTCGCTTTTTACAAAGAGATGTGCATGCACTGCGATGATCCGGCCTGTGCCTCGGTCTGCCCGGTCAACGCGTTTGAGAAGACCGCCGAAGGGCCGGTCATCTACAAAGCGGATCGCTGCATCGGCTGCCGTTTCTGTATGATCGCCTGTCCGTTCGGTGTTCCCAAATACGAATGGAGCAAAGGGCTGCCGCTGGTCAGAAAGTGTACCGGCTGCTACAGCCGGATCAAGGAAGGGCTCCAGCCGGCCTGCGCCACCGCCTGCCCGACCGCTATCACCTACGGTCCTCGGGAGGAGATGGTCAAGATCGCTGAGGAACGGCTTGCAAATCATCCGGACAAGTACATCCGCAAAATTTACGGCCTGGAGGAAGCGGGTGGCACAACGGTCCTTTACCTGACCAATCTGCCCTTTAACGAACTGGGCTTCAAAGACGTCACCCAGCGCCCTCTGCCCGAGTATACCTGGCAGGCACTGCGTTTTGTCCCTGCGTCGTTTCTCGCCGTGGGCGGCACCCTTTCAGCCCTTTCCTGGATAACTCACCGTCGTGAACGGCTGATGAAGAAAAATGCAACCGTCGAGCAGGTCGAGACTCCTGCTGAAAAGAAGGAGGAGTAACGATGTCAACAGCTCGCGTTATTATAAATGAAGTCAAGGGATATCACGGATTCATCAAATTCATGATTTTCATCGTTGCCCTGAGCGGTGTGGCCGCAATGGCCCGTTTTGTCTTCGGTCTGGGCGCCACCACCAATATGGACGATACCTATCCCTGGGGACTCTGGGTCTCTTTCGACGTGGTCACCGCCGTCCCGCTGGCAGCCGGGGCCTTCACTCTGGGGGCAATCGTCCACTGCTTTCATATCAAGAAACTCGAACCGCTTGTTCGTCCGGCGATTGTTACCGGTTTTCTCGGCTATTCACTGGTCTGTGTCGGTCTGCTTCTCGACCTGGGGCAACCGCACAAAGGCTGGCACGTGCTGCGTTACTGGAACCTGCACTCGCCGATGTTCGAGGTCTCCATGTGCGTCATGGCCTACACCACCGTACTGTTCCTTGAATTTCTCTCGCCGGTGGCAGAAAAATTCGGCTGGCATATCCCTCTGCGCATTCTGCGTTGGCTGGAAATGCCGCTGGTCATCCTTGCTGCGGCAATCTCGACCCTGCATCAATCGTCACTGGGTACGTTTTTCCTGATCGCCGTCGATAAACTGCACAACCTCTGGTACAACCCGCTGCTGCCCTTGCTCTTCTGGGTCAGCGCCATCTGCAGCGGCATGTGTATTATCATCCTCGAAGCAACCGCCACCCATAAATGGATGGGCCAGCCGAACGAGGGCGTGCTGTTGCGCACACTAGCGAAAATTCTGCCATTCACCCTCGGTCTATACATAGCGCTGCGCATCTACTCTCTATTGGCGCTGTCGGAAACACCACTTTTCGATAATCCGACCCTGACCCTGCTGTTTGTGCTGGAGTTTGGCATAGGCTTTATCCTTCCCTTCTGCATGTTCATCAGCAACACGGTCCGCAACGACGATCGCCTCCGGTCGCACGCCGCTCTGCTGGTGATTTTCGGCCTGGTACTCAATCGTTTCAACGTCTCCATGTTCGGCATGATGGATTCGACCCATATATACTATCCATCCATTATTGAATCCATAGTGACCATTGGCATCATTACCGCACATGTCCTGTTCTTCGTGCTGATCGCTAAGTACTTCCCGATCTTCGAGCATCATCCCGAAACTGTTGATTACTCCATACCCGACTCGTTTGGCAAAATCGACGACGCCGTTCCCAAAGGGGCATGATCCCTTTTTACCGAAGACCGGACAGGTCTTCGGTACCACTGACCACTTTCCTCCACCGCATGGCCAATGCGTGGAGGAAAGTACCACAGGAACAAAGGCATATTAGGTAAAAAAATTATCCAATGGGTTCATGATGCATAATAACAAGGCACATGGAATTGTTCGCGTTAGACAGGGCCGCAGTGAACACCTTCAACGTCATACCGTCACTGAATACCCTCTGCGTCTGCAGGTCAATGGTCGCGAACTGGCGACTTTGGTTTGTTCCCCGCACCAGCTTGAATTTCTGCTGATCGGTTTTTTCCACTTGCAGGGGTTTATCCAATCACTCGACGATATTGAATCGCTTGATGTTTGCGATACATACGGCCTGGCCAAAGTATACCTGAATGGCAAGTTGCCGGAGCGGTTGCAGCCGACCCTGACCTCCGGCTGCGGTACCGGAATCGCCTACAAACTCCCAACCCGGCTGCTCGACGAGAGCAAGCACCGGCCGCGGTACTACGATACGCGCGCGCTGCTGCAGTTGATGAAGGAACTCAACGACCTGACCGAGCGTTACCGCAGCCATGGCGGTATCCATTCCGCAGCCGTCGGCGACCGGAACGGAATGCTGCTGCTCCACGCCGAGGATATCGGCCGCCACAATACCTTTGATCGAGTGGCTGGTGAGGCCTTGATCCGCAACATTGACCTGCAGGACAAAATGCTGGTCACCTCCGGAAGAGTATCCACCGAAATGGTTGCCAAGGCGGCAAAACTCGGGGTAGGCTTGATCGCTTCACGCACCTCGCCAACTGATAAAGCCGTTGCCCTCTGCGAGCAGGCCGGCATCACCCTGGTCGGGTATGTGCGTGGACAGAATATGGATATTTACACCCACCCGCAGCAACTGTTGGTCAACAACGCCGGAGAGCGAATCAGCGGCGTTACCGGGGTCATCCTGGCCGGTGGGGAGAGTCGCCGTATGGGCAGTAATAAGTCCCTGCTGCCGCTTGCCGGCGCGCGTTTCATCGATCAGGTCTATCGGCGCATGATCGGCCTTTTTGATGAGGTCATTATCGTCACCAACACCCCCGACCTCTACAAAGAAATCCCCTGTCGTAAAGTTCCGGATATCTACTATGCGCAAGGCTCGCTCGCAGGATTGCATTCCGGCTTGTCCCATGCCAAGAGTGAGAAAATCTTCGTCGCTGCATGTGATATGCCATTCATTTCTCCAGCGGTGGTCAAACAAATTTGTGCACGTGCTGATCAGGGAGATGTCGTGATCCCGTACAGCAGTAACGGACATGAACCTTTGCACGCACTGTATAGTAAAAAATGTTTACCAGCGATGGAGCAGGTCCTTGACGCCGGCGTCAAACGCATCATAGCTTTTTTTGACAAGGTGGAAAAGGTTGAGCTACCGGCAAGCGATATTCGCCGTATTGATCCTGAAGAAAAAAGCTTTCAGAATATCAATACGCCTGAGGATTATTTCCGTCTGCGTGGCGCAGTGATCGACACGGATCAGCCGCAGCTGAAACAGGGCAACAATTAAAAGGGGTTCCTCATCTCGGTGACGGGTATTTCTTGACGAAGGAAAATTATATGCCCAACCTGCATCAGGCCAACGATCTGGCGACCCATTCAGCACCTCGACCGGCCACCGAAAATGTTTCGCTGCTCGACGCCAATACTCCGCTCATGGCTCAAGAACGACTCGTCAGTCAGCATCCACCGGCTGTCTCTTTTATTGCCCGCTCCGGGGCCGGTAAAACAACATTGCTGACCAGGTTGATCGCCGAGTTAAAAAAACGTGGTTATACAGTAGGTGCCATCAAACATGGTCCCCCCAACTTTGAAATCGATCGCCCCGGTAAAGACAGCCATCGCCTTTCCGAGGCCGGTGCGGACAGCATGCTTATCAGCGCTGACAATAAACTGGCACTGGTCAAACAGGTCCGGCAAGCACCGACATTCGAGGAGATGCTGACAACCTATTTTCCTGATGTTGATATTATTCTGATCGAAGGGTTCAAAAGGGTTGGTTTACCGAAAATTGAAATCCATCGCCACCAGCACCGTGGTGTGCTGCTTTGTCGCGGGGAGAATCACGACCCGAACCTGATTGCCGTTGTCACTGATGGTGAAATAGAGGTCGATGTCCCGCAACTGGACCTGAATCAGCCGGTGCTTATCGTCGATTTTCTTCTCCGGCACTTGTCCATTACCTGAGGCAAACCAGCCGTTGCAGGGACTGCCATCGCAGCTGATGAAACCGGAAAAAGGCCATCTCGTGTGCCACCACATCGGCACCACTTTTTGTGGTGCGTCCCGTAACTCCTCGTGCGCGAAGTTGCTATGGGCGTTGAAAGTCTTTTCGCGCCTGTTCCACACCCTTCCGAAAAGCGCATCCATCCACATGATCATTCACCAGTCCCACAGCCTGCATGAAGGCATATGCCGTGGTTGGACCGAAAAATTTCCAGCCGCGTTTTTTCAGGTCCCTGCTGAGTAACTGTGAGGTCCTGGTAATGCTTGGGATAGGGGCCTCGCTGTCTTTTTTCCCCATTCCAGGCTCGCGGGATGCAGGTTCCCAGCGCCAGATATACGTTGCCAGGCTACCGAACTCATCGACGATTTCAAGCGCTCGGCGACTGTTGGTAATGGTTGCCTCAATTTTCCCACGATGCCGTATGATGCCGGCATTGCCGAGGAGGCGAGCGATATCATCACCATCAAAGGCAGCAATTTTGTAAAAATCGAAACCAGCGAATGCCTCTCGAAAATTTTCACGCTTTCGAAGTATGGTCAGCCAGGAGAGGCCCGATTGGAATCCCTCCAGGCAGATTTTTTCAAACAGCTTGAAGTCATCAGCAACCGGAAAGCCCCATTCTTCATCGTGGTAGGCACGGTAATCCGCAGGTTCATGCCCCCACCAGCACCTGGAAAATCCACTTTCATCTGTAACAAGGTACGTTGTGTTTGTTTCGGTCATTGGCCGCTCCTCCGCCCGTTGGAAAGATTTTTCGGTAGTGTGCATGGTAGGTGATTTCAGTGTCTGTTTACTCTGCATTCACTCGAGCGCTCCAGTGCGTGGGGAAGCAGATCAGCCAGCACATCAATGGATCGCTGAAGAGTATTGCATGAACACACCACTAACGGTACAGGTTCGAGGCGTTTGGGCGAAGCAGATTAACGCAATTGAAACGTCAAAGGTGAACTGAGACGTGTTACCCGGTAAACCTGTGTTCTTTTGCTGCACTTCATAGCATCGGGACCATTTTCTTCATCCCCTGCACCCCGGTGATTCGGTTTGCCCATTGCTGGTGATGAAGTTTGTCAGCATGTCGATATTAGGGGTATCAATGGACGTTTTTGCAATCAGTGTTTGGAAATCGCGAGCGAGGTTTTCCATCTCGTCTCGGGCAGCCTTCGCGTGCATGGTAAAGGCCACCTCTGCGAACTTGCTCTCAAGTAACTTTTTTACCGCCACCCTGTTCATGAACTCCGGGAGCCAGTAGAAGAGATTGAATTCAAAAGGCTGGCGTTTCAGGAATCCGAGGGCCCTGAGTACGCGGCCGCCCTCTTTGGCCGCACGGACTAATGCACACAGCGTATCCTTGTCTTTTGCGGTCTGATAGTTGTCGCAGTGATGCCTGTAGAGGGCGCCGGCCAGCGGATTGACCAGTGCGACATGGTATCTGAGCCATCCGTCGATATCTGTGGTCAGGTTGACCGGAATTCCAGCAGTTGCAAAAAGGGCTTTGACCGCTAGCGTTCTTTCCTTGCTCTGACCATCGATTTCGCCAATGATTACGGCTCGCCGGTTCCGGTTGGGTTTTATTCGATCGGCATAGTGGACGACCTGGCCGTGAATTCCGCCACCCACGCCGGGGAAGCCGAAAAGTATCTTCTCTACCGGCAAGCGCTTTGTGTACGCATCAAAACCCAGTGTGTTGTTCCCCATGAACAGGATATTCTTTATCCCTGGGCTCGCGGCGAGAATCTCGAATACAGGGCAAAGCTTATTTCTTCTGACGAGAACGATCACCAGATCATACTCATCATCGGGTTTGAGTTTGTCCACCACCTTGATACGCGATGAACCGATCATCCCCGTAAGTTCATTTTGTACAATCAGCCCGTTTTTTATGAGCCAGTCGTAGCGATTGCCGCGGGCAAGGACGGTCACATCCCTGCCTGCCTCGTGCAGCAGGTGCCCGTACACAGATCCCAGAGGACCGGCGCCAAAAATGAGGGTTTTCATTAGGAATGCTCCAAGCAAAAAGGCTGCACACGTGACCGACCTGGCGCGAGGTGGAGCGCCCTGCACACTGTTCAACGCTTCCAGTTGTCTTTAATCCACTGTATCGTATCCTTTTGATTACTGATTTCTTGTGGAAGTCGATCGTGGATCATTTTTTCTATTTTTTTCCCGAAGCTGTCAACGTCCCATGCCAAGTGATCCGTCAGATGGTTGATGATATAGAGTACTTGCCATCCTTCTTTTCTGTTAAAGGGCGTTGTGTCGGGTATTCCGGAGACCCTGGGATCATCTTCCGCGTAGTCGGACCAGGTGTATGTATACACAAGGTCTTTGTTGGTAAAGGTTTCCATATCCACTCCACAAACTAAGGAAAGGAAATACATAAGGAGTATAGATTAACCATAAACATCCACGCGGATATGGCCCAGTATCGTTGCTGTATTTGTGCGTCATCACCTTTTTTTACCGATCAAAGCGACCTTGGCGAACCACCACCTCCCTGTAATCCAACAATCCGTGGTGCGCCGGGAAGGCGGCCACAGGTCCGGCTGTGTTGTCGGTGGCTACATCCTCCACCAGGCTGATGTCGTCTCAGGTGTGCTCCTCCTTCCCCCTCGCATCATACAGGCGCCCAGGCTGCTCAATTAGACGAGTGATTCTAAGGAGAAATGTTTTCCTGTTGAGGCAATTTTTTTCCGGTAATCGGTGCGCTGAATTGCTATAATAACTGAGAGTCGGTATCGTTTCTGCCACATCCCATTGCCACCCAGGGTGCACACGATGATGAGCACAGATGCACAGAAAGGTACATGCGGTCTTCTTTCTCCTGTCCAGCCGCAATGGTGTCTGGTTGGTTGTTCGCCGACCCTTCACCGCTGCCCCCTTCAGCTTTGCTTCCTACCACTCTTCCGGTTGGCACACCGTTTCGTTTTCTGTACTGCCCTCAACCTGCAGCGGCTCAAGCGCTGCAGCGTGGTCCTGAAATAAACGGATGGGAAGCTGATGCATGCCACGCACGCACAATATGCCACGGTGGAAAGGCTGCCCTGCGAGAACGGAGAGCGTACGGTGCGGTTGAAAAGTTCGGGCGACTGGACCATGGATACCCTCCACGATGCTGCTGTTTTGCTGGGTGAGCTTACCGACAGCTGTCGAAATGTCACTGTCAGGTGGGATGTGACGGACACGGGCCGAGTAGATTCCGCCGGTATGCTGCTGTTTATTCGGACCTGTAATGCGCTGCGGGCAAACCAGTGTTCCATTGAGGTGACGGGGGCAACCAGGGAGCAGGAAAAAATTTATCAGCTGGTATACCGGTATGCTGCCGAACATCCCGCTGCTCAAACTGCGCTGGTCTTGCGCCTGCTGGCGCCGTTAAACAGGATCGGTCGACGATTCGTAGCTTTTCTGAGGGACCTGCGCGAATTTCTAGCCTTTATTGGGGAGAATTTCGTCAACCTGCTGCTTGCCCTGGTGAATCCCCGCACCATTCGCTTTGGCGCTATTGTGAAAAACATTGAGGAAGCAGGGGTGCGGGCCATGCCCATTGTGGCCTTGACCAGCTTTCTTATCGGGGTGGTAATCGCCTACCAGGGAGCGGTGCAGCTGGAGAAGTTCGGCGCCAATATTTTCATCGTGGATATGATCGCCCTGTCCGTTACCAGGGAACTTTCCCCCCTCATTACCGCCATCGTGGTTGCCGGTCGAACCGGCTCCTCCTATACGGCTCAGCTAGGCGTGATGAAGATAACCGAGGAGATCGATGCCATGCGCACCATGGGCTTTGATCCCCATCGTTTTCTGGTGCTGCCGCGCATTTTTGCCCTGATCATAGCCCTGCCATTGATGATATTTTTTGCTGATATCATCGGCATCGGTGCCGGCATGTTCATTTCCCATGTTCACCTTAACCTTTCTTATTCGGAGTTTATCAACCGGCTACAGAATGTATTGGCGGTGAAACATGTATGGGTGGGCATCGGGAAGGGGCCGTTTTTCGCCTGGTTGATTGCCACTGTGGGGTGTTTTCGCGGAATGCAGGTCTCAAAAAATACCGAGAGCATCGGCCGCTACACCACCATCAGTGTGGTCAATGCCATCTTTCTGGTGATCGCCTGTGACGCACTTTTTTCAGTGGTATTTACGGAGCTTGGCATTTGAACGACACGATTATCACTGTATCGGATATCGTTACCCGATTTGGCGCCAATTTGATCCATGACGGCATCAGCCTCAGCGTGGGTCGGGGCGAAATTTACGGTCTGCTGGGTGGCAGCGGTTCGGGAAAGTCTACCCTGCTTAAACAGATGATTATGCTGCTGCGTCCAGAGTCGGGAGCAATATCTCTGCTCGGGCACGACCTTATGGCCATCAGCCGTGAGGATGCCGCCTCCCTGCGCCATCATTGGGGAGTGTTGTTCCAGGGAGGAGCCCTCTACTCTTCACTCACCGTGGCAGAAAATGTCGGCATCAAGCTGCGGGAGTATACCGACCTGCCGAAACACATGATTGAGGATCTGGTCCAGATGAAGATAAACATGGTTGGGCTTCCGCCTCACGCGGCAAGCCTGTATCCGGCTGAATTGAGCGGCGGCATGGTCAAACGAGCAGGCCTGGCGCGTGCCCTGGCCATGGATCCCCAGCTGTTGTTTCTCGATGAACCCACATCCGGGCTGGACCCCATCGGCGCTGAGGCGTTTGATAAGCTGATTATTGAACTGCGGGATATTCTCGAATTAACGGTGGTTATGGTTACCCATGATCTGGATTCCATCTGGACCATTGTTGATCGTTTTGCTGTATTGGGCGAAAAAAAAGTGATCGCAGAAGGAACGCTCAACCAGGTCGTGCAATCTCCCCACCCCATTGTCAGGCAGTTTTTTGGAGGGCCACGGGGGCAAATACGGAGCAGAAGTGGAAAGTAAAATCAACTATACATTTGTCGGTTTATTCGTCGTACTGCTGACGGCTGGGCTGATACTTTCTGCCTACTGGTTGGGCAAACATGGAGGCCAAGAGGAGTATGTCCCCTATCTCGTCTATATGACGGAGTCTGTTGCAGGGTTGAGTACTGACGCCTCGGTAAAATATAAAGGGGTGAATGTGGGCACGGTCAAGCAGTTGGGGATCAATCCTCAGAACTCCGAGGAGGTAGTCCTCCATCTGCAGATTGTCCACGGCACTCCCATCAAGACCGACACCATTGCTCAACTCAAGTCATTTGGCATAACCGGCCTGGCTTTTATTGAGCTCAGCGGCGGCAGTAACGATGCGCCACTGTTGGAATCCTCAGGCGACACGATTCCTGTCATTCCTTCTATTCCCTCTACTTTTACCCAAATGTATGGTTCCCTGGAGCAACTGGTACAGCAATCGACCCGGGCTATGGTTAAGTTTGACCGGATACTCAACGAGGATAATCTCGCAAATATTACGGGCATTCTTGCGGAAACAAAATTGCTTGTCAGCGATGTCAGAACCCAGTTGAAAGGGGTGCAGCATCTGATTGACCACGGAGTGGTCATGGAGCAGCAGGCGACCAGGGCTTTTGAAAAGGTTGCTGAGGCCTCTGCAAGCATACAAACAGCGGCACAAGGTCTGGAGGCAAGCTATACGGATCTGGGCCTTAACCTGCGGCAGGACGTGCAACAGAGCCTTGAACTCTTCAATCAGCTGTTGTACGACCTGGATCTTCTCGTGGGAGACCTGCAGCGTGCAACCCAAGCCATACAGGCCAGTCCAAGCGACCTGTTGTTTAAACGCAGTCAGCCTAAACCCGGACCGGGAGAAAGGGGATATGAGGAAAAATAGCGGCATCGCAGCGGTAATGCTCTGCTGTGCACTTGTCAGCTGCAGCGTGAAGACCATTCCGCCCAGCGATATCTACACCATCGTTGCTGATGGAGGACAAAGCGGGAACATCACCCTTCCCGCAAGCACCAATACAGTGAGAGACCATGTTCTTCAACTGGCACCCATGCAGGCACCACGGATGTTTACCAGTACCGATATGGTGTATACCGCTTCCAGGTACCAGCAAAGCAGCTATGCCTACAGTCAGTGGAGCGATGCGCCTGTGAGGGTGTTGCCCCTCCTCTTTCAAACAGCCCTTGAGGCAAGCGGGAGGTTTGGTGCGGTTATCGGCTCTCCATCTGCGGCACAAGCTGACTTTCTCCTGGAGAGCACCCTCCTCGATTTCAGCCATCATGTGCATGCGGACAGCCCCTCGGAAGGGGTTGTCCATGTACGTTTTTACCTGATCGACACCGCAACGCGTTCGGTGGCCGCCACCAGAGCGTTTAGCGCCCGGTTTCCCAGCTCCGCACCCGCAGCAGGCGATGGGGCTGTCGCGCTCAACCGGGCGTCGAACAGGGTTGCCCATGACCTCGCCGCATGGCTGCAGGGGATGGAGCTTTGAAGGGGCGCACACCCTCAACTTTTTCTGATAACTTCTGTACTCCCCGGGAAGAGGAGTGGGCAGTCAGCCACTGTTTCTTCCTATTGCCGGAGGGTACGGCAGTCTCTTTTTTCGATCAAGCTCTTGTAGAGATTCCTTATTCCCCGTTGTCGTCGAGCAAGAGCAAGGGAAACCCGGGGAGGGCAAGGCATGTTGTTTCGCTGATACAGATTCTTGTCAAAAAGGGCGATGTCCGATATGTAATGGTGTGGATGATTTATCAGCGAGAACAGATTATCTGCCTTCCCTGTATGTTCTTAAAATGCAGAGAATCTATTGGAACGGGGATATTGACCCTATATTGACCCTTTTGTTGAGAGAAAGGATGCCGGAGGAGAAACGTGCAGACACGGAAGACGAATGATGGTGGATTGTTTGAAAGGGTCGGGGGTGTTGAAGGGATAAGGAAACTCACAAACTGTTTCTATGACATCATGGAAGCTTCACCGGAAGCAGCAGCAATCCGTGACATGCATCCGAAAGATCTGGATGCTACCAGGGAGAACCTCGCTTTGTTTCTCAGCGGTTTTCTGGGTGGCCCGTTTCTGTATAAAGAGAAACATGGTACAGGAATCAATCTGACTGACGTGCATGCGCTGTATGATATCGGTATCCCGGAGCGTGATTCCTGGCTGGCCTGCATGGAACAGGCCTTAGCAAAGCAGCAAATAGCGGAGGAGGTTCAACGTGAACTGATGGAGCGGTTTATGATCCCTGCCGAAAAGATCCGCAGTTTTTGTCAGCAGCAGTTTCACCGTACGCTGCATGTATATAAAAGCTGAGGTCTGGTACCTTGGCTTGGATTCCGCCTCATAACCAAGCTGCAATCTTCTTCTTCCCGGCCATTTCGGCCTTTCACTTCCCAACCTTTGTGCCAAAGCTAATCAAAGGCGATCTCTTCGATTATACCACTTTCCCTTAACTGGCTCAGGATACCGGCACATTTCTCCTTGATGGTGTCCCTCAGCAGCCGTGCTGCCGGGGTAATCAGCTGCCTGCTCGGAAAGATGATCCAGAGTTCGGTGGCAGAAGCCCTGAACTCCGGCATGATACTCTGCAGGTTGCCGGAGAGCAGATCCGTAGATACATCCAGGCAGGATTTCAATGCCAGTCCCTGTCCGTCGACACACCACCGGCGCACCAGGTCGCCGTCGTTGGCAATACGGTTGCTTTTCATCTTTACCCGGTATTCCTTTCCCTCGTTACTGAATGTCCATACATCGTTGGTGATATCATATAACTCATACAACAGACCGTTATGAGAGGGCAGGTGGTTGGGGTGGGTTGGTGTTCCGTATGTATCCAGATAGATCCGGGATGCGCAGAGCAGATGGGGAACACTGCAGAGCTTGAACCCATAGAGGTTTGCGTCGTTCAGCGATCCGGGCCGGATGTAGCGCAGGGCAATATCGATGGAGTCCCTGAATAAGTCCACATTGCTGTCACTGAGACTGAGCCGCACGCTTACGTCAGGATAGGCATCCATAAATTCATTGAGCCACGGCCTGACCAGATTCCTCCCCAGGTCGGAGGCGACGGCTATTCGCAGTTCGCCTTCCACCACCGCCAGATCACTGCGTATCTGCTGTCTGCCCTGTTCCAACATCTGCAGGGCCTGTTCACAGTGAGGAATATAGCGTTCACCTGCACTGGAAAGGCGAAGCTGCCTGGTGGTACGGATAAACAACTCCACCCCGAGAGCGGTCTCCACCCGCTTTATTGCGGTGCTGGCTCTTGGCGTGCTCATATCCAGCTGGGTTGCTGCAGCGGTAATGGAGCGTAATTGGGCAACTTTAAGGACGACCTGGAGATCTTCGAGCAGCATATTGTTAAAAATATTTTAATAATGTTTCAAAAACTATACTGTTTATTTCTAATAAAGAAAACCCTATTGTTTCGCCCACAAGAGAAGAGCTGCGATGGAGTGCCCTGGTGATGAAGGTTCAGGAGGCCAATGAGGGGCAGCGCACACAATAAAGAAAAGGTCGGTGAGCGTATCCCACTGGCCACTGCATTTTCAAGGGAAGAAAGATATGAAAGCGATGATCATTGAAGCGTTCGGGAGTTCCGACGTATTTGCGCCTGCGGCAGTTGACAAACCGGCGGCGAGCCCTGGCCACGTCTTGGTGAAGATTGCGGCAACCAGTATTAATACCGTGGATACCATGATTCGTGAGATGGGCAAGGACTTGCCCATTTCGCCAGAGCTCCCGGCTATTCTGGGTATGGACTTCGCCGGCACTGTCGAGGCAGTGGGCGAGGGTGTTGCTGCCTATGCTGTCGGCGATGAGGTGTATGGCTGTGCCGGCGGGTTGGGTGACCTGCCGGGCACTCTGGCAGAATACATCGCTGCTGATGCCAGGTTGATCGCCCGCAAACCGAAAAAACTGACTATGCGTGAAGCGGCGGCATTGCCTCTGGTTGGCATCACTGCCTATGAAGGCCTAAAACGGGCCGGGGTCGGGCCGGGGCAGAAGGTGTTGGTCCATGGCGGTTCAGGTGGGGTCGGCCATGTTGCTGTGCAGCTGGCCCGTTCCTTTGGAGCAGAGGTCTACTCAACAGGTGGTGGTGAAAAACAGTTGGCATTGATCAGGGAACTGGGGGCGACTGGAATTAATTACACAACGGAAACGGTTGCCGAGTACGTTGCAAAGTATACAGACGGGGCTGGTTTTGATGTTGTCTTTGATTCCGTAGGCGGGCTGAATCTGCTCAACTCCTTTGAAGCGGCTGGGCTCAATGGTCAGGTTGCGACCACTGTGTCTTTGGTTGAATTGGATCTGTCCCTTGCCCATTTTAAAGGGTTGTCGCTGCATGTTGTTTTTATGCTGATCCCGATGATCCACAACTATAAACGGGAAGAGCATGCTGAAATTCTCGCTGCACTGGCGGATATCGTTGATGCCAGCGGCTTACATCCGGTCCTGGATGAACAGCGGTTTGCTCTTGTGGACGCGGCAAAGGCCCATGACCGACTGACCAGCGGTCAGGGCATGGGGAAAGTCGTTGTAGAGATTTAGCGAAGTTCGAGGAGCTTGCCATCGCCCAAATATACCTGCGCCGGTGAGCACATCACATCAGGAGGGAGGAAAAACATGCATACAACAATGTTGATTACAGGGGCCACTGACGGCATCGGACTGGAGACCGCCAGAATGCTGGCCCCCATGGGGCATACGCTCCTGCTGCATGGGCGCAATCGCTCAAAACTGGAGCACGTTGCTGAAGAGCTGGCCGGTGTGAAAGGAGCAGGACAGGTTGAGTGCTACGTGGCCGATCTGTCGCGCATTGCGGAGGTGGAAGCACTGGCTGAGGCCGTGAGAGGGCAACACCAAAGGCTCGATGTGCTCATCAATAATGCCGGGGTCTTTATGACATCACAACCAATGACCAATGAAGGGCTGGATGTGCGGTTTGCGGTGAACACCGTTGCACCCTACCTGCTGACCCGCGCTTTGCTGCCGCTGATGGACCTGTCCGGACGAGTGATCAACCTCTCTTCCGCTGCCCAGGCGCCGGTCGATCCAGATGCACTGCGAGGGCGAAAACACCTGGCTTCAGATAGTGCGGCCTATGCCCAGAGCAAGCTGGCCCTCACCATGTGGTCCCGCCACCTGGCCCTTTCTCTGGGTAAGGACGGCCCGGTAATTATTGCGGTGAATCCACGATCTTTGCTTGGATCGAAGATGGTGAAACAGGCATACGGGACCAGCGGCGGTGATGTCCGCATTGGCGCGGACATTCTGTGCAAGGCAGCGCTAGATGATGAATTCGCCACTGCATCCGGACAATACTTCGATAATGATATCGGGCGGTTTGCCGATCCGCACCCTGATGCGATCGATACCCGGAAATGTCAGGCAATTGTAGATGCTATTGAAGCGGTTCTGGATGCGATCACACCGTAGGACAACTAAGGAAAGAGCGAGCTATGTATTACGAAGGAAAAGTATATCGCCCCTGGATGGAGGCCGATAGTTTATTGATCCAAACCACCATTGGCTGCACCCATAACAAATGCACGTTCTGCGATATGTTCAGGGAGAAGCGGTTTCGTATCAGAAGTATTGATGACATTTTCAGCGATATCGACCGTGCGAGATCGTATATTCGCCGCGTACGGTCAATTTTTCTCGTTGACGGTAACGTATTGGCGCTGAAAACAGATTTTCTCCTCAAGGTATTGGACAAGTTGACCGCCACCTTTCCGGAATGTGAAAAGATATCGGTTTATGCCGGGTTGAATGACCTCAGGCGAAAATCCGTTGAGGAGCTAACACGGCTCAAAGAGGCGGGCTTAACCAAGGTGTATACCGGGCTTGAGTCCGGCGATGCGCTGACCCTGGAACAGATCAACAAAGGGTTGACCCCTGAGCAGGCCAAAGAGGGCATGGCCCATGCCAAGGCAGCCGGTATCGCCGTGCTTATCTCCATTATTTTCGGCATTGGCGGCAGGGATCGGTCATGGGAGCATATTTCGGCGACCACAGAACTGCTCAACATTCTCCAGCCAGAAGAGCTGGCCCCCATGGCGCTGACCATCCAGCCGGGAACCATTCTGCAGGAGCAGGTTGCATCTGATGATTTTCTTCAGGCCACCCCGTTGCAGATCCTTGAAGAGGAGAAGTATCTGCTGGAGCACCTGGAAGATTTCGATATGCTCTACTGGGGAGACCACAGCAACAATATTGAGTCCCTGAAAGGGATGTTGCCAGCGTATAGGGAGGCTTTTCTTCGCAAGGTTGATCATGCCATTGCCCACCATCCGGTCACGAGCCAGGAGGTGCTGCAGACCACTCCATGGTAAAAAGGCGGCTGGAAGAGACAGGTGTGCCGTTGTTAACCACCCTTTGGTGCGGGTAATTCACTCTGCCCGGGCGCGCCTGGACGCCCGGGCAGTACAACGAGAAACAACAAAGAAGAACATTATGCATGCTGTTGAAATGATCAAAGAGCGCAGAAGCGTTCGTACATTCAAAAATGAGCGGGTGAGCAGGGAGACCATGCGGAATATTGTCGGTTACTGCCCCGAGAGCTGGCCAATCATTTCCGCAGCATACTGATCGGCGTTCAGGCCCGTCAGCAGATGAATCAATGAGTCATCGATGCGGACAACTGCTTTGATTCCCATATCCTGGAGGGCCTCATCATTGACCTTGGCAGAATCCTTAACCCGCATGCGGAGCCTGGTCTGAGCGCAAGCTTCAACCGTGGATATGTTGCCTGGTCCACCCAGGGCAGTCAGCCAGTCGGCAACCTTCTTCGGGGCATTTTGATCTCGGAGCTTAGGCTGCACCCCAGGTTCTTTGTAGGAGACTTCTGAAGGTTTTTCCAGGTCTGTCAATTCGGCATCGTCTCCTGCGGTCTCAAGGTAGAGCATCATATCGGTCATCAGGTTTTCCGACCTGGTGCCGAATATAACCTGCAACCCTGTTCCCACGGTAACCACACCGGCCGCCCCGAGAGCTTTCAGCTTTTCAGGGCTGGCCTTGGTGATGTCGTTTACCTCGACACGCAGTCGGGTGATGCAGGCATCGAGGCTGACGATATTTGACCGACCGCCAAAGGCAAGGACCAGTTGTCTTGCCATGGTGTCTGCTGCCACACTTCGTGCCTCCTCAGAATCGGCCTCGGCTTCTTCCCTTCCTGGCGTCTTCAAGTCCATCATGGTAATGGCAAAACGGAAAACACCGAAGTAAACCATGCCAAAAATCGGCCCCAGGATGAGAATCATCCATGGTTTGATGTTGATGGCGTAAAAAAGCAGGTAGTCGATCAGCCCGTGAGAAAAAGAGTACCCCATCCGCACATCCAACAGGTAAGTGACAACAAACGCCAGTGATACCAAGACGGCATGGAAAAGATAGAGCAGCGGTGCCAGAAACATAAAAGCGAATTCAAGGGGTTCCGTGATACCGGTGAGAAAGGAGGTTAGCGCGGCGGAGAGCATTATACTCCCGGTCTTTATCTTGTTTTCAGGCTTTGCCGTATGATAGATGGCAAGAGCTGCGGCAGGCAGGCCAAACATCTTGAATACAAAGCCGCCGGCCAGAATCCCAGCCTGACGATCTCCTGCAAAGAATCGATTCAATACCCCTCGAACCACTTCACCGTCCGGCGTCGTATAGCTGCCCAGTTCGAAGAAGAAGGGGACATTCCAGATGTGATGCAGGCCAAAAGGGATCAGCAGCCTCTCCACAAATCCATAGATGCCAACAGCCAAGGTAGTGTTGCCGGTTGAAGCAAATTCTGAAAAAGCGTCAATGCCGTTTTGAATTGGCGGCCAGATGAAACTGAGCAGTACACCCAGCACAATGGCAGCGAATGAGGTGGCAATAGGTACAAAGCGTTTACCGGCAAAAAAACCGAGATACGGTGGGAGCGTAATCCGATAATATTTGTTGAACAGAAAAGCGGCCAGACCACCGACCAGTATTCCGCCAAACACACCGGTATCGATAGAGTCCATCCCGAGAACAGAGCGTGTCTCAAGTCCCAGTAAACTCGCCGCCACCCCCATTGTTGCCACCATTACCGCATATCCCACAGCGGCCGACAAGGCAGAGACACCGTCATTTCTCGTCAGTCCCAGGGCAACGCCAATGGCAAAAAGCAGGGCAAGATTACCGAAAATTGCACCACCGGCAGCAGCCATCATGGAATTGACGACCTCGGGAAAGACAGCGAACTCAGCGCTGCCGACACCAAGAAGAATACCGGCTGCGGGTAGAATGGCTACCGGCAACATGAGTGATTTACCAATTTTTTGCAGAAAGGCGAACCCCTGACCCCAGATCTGCTTTACCATGACTTTACCTCGCATTTCCTACCAGTTCGCGAGCCTCGGAACTGGAAACACAGTGCATGACATCTTCCGCCAGCTGCTGACAGGCCGTTTTCGACCACTTCCGTACTTCCGCCTTGATAGAGGGCAGGGCCGGTACGGATACCGACAGTTCATCGACTCCAAGACCCAGAAGCACCGGTACTGCGTCGGGGTCAGAGGCAAGCCCGCCGCAGACACCTATCCACTTTCCTTGAGCGTGGGCACCTTCTGCTGCGTATCGGATCATCCTTAGTACCGCCGGATTCATTCCGTCCACTTTGGCTGCAAGTTTGGGATGTCCACGATCCATGGCAAGGCAGTACTGGGTCAGGTCATTGGTGCCGACGGAAAAGAAATCCACCTCTTTTGCAAACTGTTCTGCCATGACGGCAGTGGAGGGAACCTCAACCATGATGCCGACTTCAATCGGTTGGACGCCGAGTTTTTCCCTCTCGGTCTCCAGCATTGCCGTGGCCTCGCGAAGTTCCTGCATGGTTGCAATCATCGGAAACATGATACGGATCTTACCATGTGCCCCGGCACGGAGGATTGCCCGGGCCTGAACCCGAAAAATTTCCGGTCGCTCCAAGCCGATACGAATACCTCGTTGGCCTAGAAAGGGGTTCTCCTCAATCGGCATCGGCAGGTAGGGAAGAGGCTTGTCCCCGCCCACATCCAAGGTCCTGACAATCAGCGGGCGCCCTTCCAGCGCAAGTAGGATATCCCGGTATACCTCGTACTGCTCTTCTTCGGTCGGCGCGGCAGTTCTCTCCAAAAACAGGAATTCCGAGCGGAGCAGGCCCACTCCCTCACCCCCTAGTTGAATAGAATCCCTGGCCTCGTCCACTCCCCCGATATTGGCGACGACCTCCACTCTCCGTCCGTCGGTGGTTACCGCGGGTTCGCTTGCGACAGCGAGATCTTTTTTCTTTTGTTCTCGCAGGAGGGTCTGCTCTTTGAGCGTACTGCGTATCAACTCTTCCGATGGGTTAACGCGCAGTGTCCCCTTGGTTCCGTTGAGAATGACCATGGTTCCTTCTTTGATTTCCAGTGCTGCAGCCTCGATCCCCGCAACAGCTGCAATATCAAGGGATCGTGCGAGGATAGCCACATGGGATGTTGCTCCACCGGTTGTGGTACAGAACCCCTTGACCCGTTCCGTATCTATGGTGGCGGTAAACGAAGGGGTCAGCTCCTCTGCGATGAGTACCGCTTCATCGGGCAATTGCAGTTCCTCGGTCTCTTTGCCGGTCAATATGCGAAGCACCCGTTTTCCAACATCGCGCAGATCGTTAGCCCGTCCGGCAAGGATTTCGTTGTGCAATACAGCGAGCTGTTCTGCATAGGTGACATAGGCATGCTGCCAGGCATACTCGGCGCTTTTCCCCTTGGCGGTGAGGCTTCTGGCAATTTCAAGCAGATCCGGGTCGTCAAGTATCTCCCGGTGTGCAGCAAAAATAGCCGCCTGGACATCATCCGACTGCTTGTGCAGGTTTATCTGTAATGCCTCAAGATAGTTTTTGGCTTCTTCAAGTGCCTCGTCGAGACGGACATTCTCGCGATGTGCGTCCTGTGCTTCCTCCTCAAATTCAAAGACCTCTTCACGAACCATTACGGCCTTGCCAACGGCAATTCCAGGTGCGGCAGAAACACCGAGCAGAAGATCCGGATCACCACTTTTGGGCCCTGAGAGCATCATCTGGTCTTCAGTGATTTCTATGGATGCCGGCGCCAAAATCGGGGTGGTCCCCTCATCGCCGAGGCCGCCTGCTATCTGGGGAAATAGCTCTCCCACGGCTGCCTCGGCATCCCTCCCTACCGCCCTTAACTGGATTTTGTCGAGATGGGCGACATTAAGCTTCATGATCCCGACCACGGATTTGGCATTAGCGCTCTCTTCACCTTTTATCAATTCAACTCTGGCGTCGAATTTTTTGGCTAAACCGGCAAGCACGGCGGCGGGGCGAGCATGAAGGCCGGTCGGATTCGGAATAACCAGGGCCTCTGAGACAACCGTGAGCCCGGGCTCTTCCTGTTGTTCCTCTGCTTTTTTCTGCAGGGTTACCGTCATAAGATCGGTTATGCCGCATTCCGCTGCACCGCTTGCCTTATCAACTCCTGCGACAAGCTCGCTGTTTGTAAGGATAACCTGGGTCAACAGACTTTTGGCGCTGGTTGCAACAAGGTCAAGGTCCATACTGATGAGTTGATCGCCCAGGGCAACCTCCTGGCCTTCCTGGACATGAGCAATAAAGCCGTTGCCTTTCAGGGCGACGGTATCAATCCCTATATGCATCATTACCTCCAGGCCGGAGGCGTGCGTGATGGTAACCGCATGACAGGCGCTGTGCAGTTGCGATACTCTGCCGGCAAAAGGCGCGGTCAAGGTATCGTTGACAGGATCAATAGAAATGCCGTCTCCAACCATTTTCTGTGAAAAGACAGGGTCAGGCACCTGCTCGATCGGAAATATCACGCCGGATAAGGGAGCTTTAACAGTGACGTTATCCATGCTTCTATTCCTTGTATGCGTAGAGATGATTAGAAATTAAGATTGAACTTCAGTCCCAGCACCGTCGCATCAGAGAAGTCCCTGGACCCGTTGGGGTTGGAGATGTATTGAAAGGAAGGCATCAGTTCGATACCGCGCCCAAGTGCCAGGTTATAGGTCAGTTCAAGAAGTGTCTCGTTGGTGCGCTCTTTACCGGAAATAAAGTCATGGGTATAGGTGTTGAATTCCGAGTGCTCAGCATAGGTAAGCATGGCTCCGAATTTGTCCCTGTCCCGTGTGGGAATCAAGCCTTTGTACACAAACCCAATGGTGTAGCTCGTGGTAAGGGCGGAAATTTCATCATCACTGTTAAAGACAACAGAGCCGAAGGCTGCAAGGCCTTGATCTTCAGCGCCTTGCTCACGATACAGCATCCAGTCGGTAAGCAGCCAAAATGAGGTCTGTCCTTCAATGATCTCATCGGTATGAAAAGCGGTGAAATCACCGGTATGATGATTCACCCCGATTTTCAATACATCGTCGACTCCGGACCTGGAGTCACGATTGAAATACAACTGCAGTTCAGCGGCTAGCGCTACCCCGTTATTGCCAAGGGTCCAGTCCCAACCGTTGTTGTCCTGCTCGGTCCAGCCTCCGTCAAAAATACCGACCTTCACCTGTACCATTTCACCGGCTTGAAGTTGAGCATGAATTCCTGCAGTGGCATCAGGGTAGGCATTCAGGGAGTATGGGGTAAAGACTCCTTTCGGGCTGCCGCATATCGCATTATTCATAAAGTTGCAGTAGAGGTCCGAACGAAGAAAGAGGTCATTCATGACCAGGCGGCCGTAATCTAGAGAAAGACGTTCTCCAAACGCTGTCGTGAATTGAAAATTCACTAGTTTAGTGGTCTGCCCGCCAAACGCCTCCTGGCTTTTGTTGTAGTACTCACCGTAGACATACCGGCCATCTTCAGTTGAGGCCGGAACCACATATTCTTCAGACAGGTTGTCACCGCTTCGGCTGGAATATTTTGCCAGGAATACCGTTTGGGGCAAACCGATCAGTGTGGCAAGATTCAGGCGAAGTTCAGCATTGATATTGTGCAGGTAGGTGCTATCCTGCTCAAAGCCTCCAGAGACAGAGGCTGCAGGCTCTGCTGTATAGGTGAGGCCAATATCAACCCCAGCCTGGTGGAGCTTTGTTCGATAGCCACCCCAGTCGCCGGTCATGTATTGTTGGGAAGGATAGAGCTCGGTACTAGTAGCAGGTAATGCGGTGAAGAAAAGTAAAGCAATGCAGATGTGGCAGTTCGGGTACAATATCCTCATGCTGACCTCCCTAAAAATGAAAAGCCTTCTGAAATACGAGTCGCCGAAATTTTTGCCCAGCTGTAGACAATCATGCAACTAAACTCTTGTGTACAGGTTGTGAGTTAGCTGAAGACGTGTCGTTGGCTGTTGATTATATGCCTGCGATAAAATTAAATGCAAGTTATTATTGTGGAATCAGTGATAAATTGAAGTTTTCCTCTGCTTGAAATACTGAACTCGCAGCAAAGTTATCCTGTTTGAAGCGCCCCTTGTTGACCTCAAGACACTGGTGTTCAGAAATAGTTATCTGAAATAAAAAAAACATTTTTTGATAGTTTTCTGTTCTGCTTCAAATGGCAATTGTTGATGAGAAAGAGAGCCTGTTTGCCTGTTCCGGGTCTCGATAACCTGCCCCACGAACAGGAGGAGGCCATACACTGGCTTTCGAGCCGGTGAGGAGACTGGTATCAAAGTGGTGAACTAGCCTCACCGGCTCAATGGCCGGTACTTTCGCGCGGCCGATAAGGTGCCTCAATGTCTATCGATAAGATTGAGCAATTGTACCAATACCGTGTTACGGTGAGCCTCCGCATGAATCTCCTTTTATGTTAATGTGTTGTGAGTAACACCATTATTCAGGAAAGAAGCTCATCAGGCCTTATCAATTTTCTTAGCGGATAGTAACGGCAGAACTTAAAACCGACAGTATACCCATAGGGAGTATCATGAAAATTATATCGCATTATTCTGAAGTAGAGGCTCAACGCTACAATGGAGATCAGGTCAAGGGAGTCGCGGGGCGAGTCGTAATTGGTAAAGACGACGGCGCTATGAACTTCTGTATGCGTGTCTTCACTGTTGAACCGGGTGGCTTTACACCGCGTCACTCCCATGCGTGGGAGCATGAAGTTCTGGTTCACTCAGGAACAGGTCAGGTGCTGCAGGAAGGGGTTTGGAAAGATGTATCGGCCGGAGCTGTGGTGTTTATCCCCGAAAACGAAGAACATCAGTTGCGCAATAAATCGGACAAGGATTTTGTTTTTGCCTGTTTGATCCCTAAAGGTGTTCCTGAGCTATAGTCAGGTTCAGCAGAGCCTGTGTGTGCAAGCTTCTTCCTGTGGATCGATGATCTTCGATCTGCGGGAAGAAATCTATTTTCCTGGGGCTAAGGGAGAATCGATACCTTTGAGAAGCTAAAGATACATGAGTGGCTCAGTTTCTGTAACACCTGACCGATAGAGCCAAGGCATGAGTCAAAAAGCCAAAGTTTCCAGTATGTTGTTGTGCAATGTGTGATGGGAGACAATTGGCATCAATCAGAACAAAAATCTAATACAAAGAAATTAGGCCGTTGTACAGTCAGGACATTTACCGATTAAGAAAACTTCATGATCTTCAACAACAAAACCGGCAGGTGTGGCATCTTCCAATTTTAAAGCACATCCTGGTAACTCATACGCCCGTTTGCATTCACGGCAAAAAAAATGATGATGGTGATCTTTGCCTGATCGTTCATAGAGGGTTCCAAAAGAAGGGTGAACAATTTTCTCCAGCCAGCCATTATCAGTGAGTATTTTCAATGTCCTGTAAACGGTGGCAATATTGAGAGAAGGTACGGAGCAACGACTATATGTATGGATTTCCTCCACGGTCAGGGGGCGTTCATGCTGGTTGAAGACACCTTCTATAGCTTTTCTCTGTGCTGTGACTCTTTTCAAAATTAATCTAACCTCCTGGGAGGTAAATCTAAAACCTTTTGCCATTTATTGCAACTTAACTTGCAATATGATTGACGGAAGAGTTCGGTCGATTTATAGTTGCAAATGATTTTGCAGTATCATTTCAGGCGAAAGGCCAGTGTTAGTTAATCTAAATGGAGAGAGAAATGAGATTGATCTGGAGAATGGTTTTGCCCATAGTCATGCTGTTATTATTTCAGGCAAATAACAGCATGGCGGCAGATAAGGTTCCTGTATTTGTCAGTATTGTGCCGCAAAAATTCTTTGTCGAGCAAATTGGCAAGGATTTAGTGGATGTGCAGGTCATGGTTTTGCCTGGTGCCAGTCCTGCTACTTATGAGCCTAAACCGACACAGATGACTGCCCTATCAAAGGCAAAAATCTACTGTGCCATTGGTGTTCCATTTGAACATGCTTGGCTCAAAAACATCTCCGCAGTTAACCCCAATATGCAGGTTGTCCACACAGACCATGGTATTAAAAAGCTTACCATGACTGCTCACCACCATGATGACCATGAAGGTGAACACCACGAAGGCGAGCATGATCATGAAAAAAAAGGTGGTCATGACCAAAAGGTGCACGATGAAGATCATCATGACCATGCCGGGCTTGATCCTCATGTCTGGTTATCCCCAGCTTTAGTAAAAGTTCAGGCCAAGACGATTCTGTCAGCACTTCAAGAAGCTGATCCGGCAAATCGAGCTACCTACGAAAGCAACTACAACGTATTCATTGAGCAGATCGACCAGCTGGATGTCCAGCTGAAACAGATATTTGCAGGAAAAGAGGGGCTGCAATTTATGGTGTTTCATCCTTCCTGGGGTTATTTTGCTCGTGACTACGGGTTGAAGCAGGTACCTATCGAGGTGGAGGGTAAAGATCCAAAACCAGCCCAACTGAAAGAACTGATCATGCATGCTCGGGAAAAAGGTATCAAAGTGGTATTTGTTCAACCTCAATTTTCAGCCAAAAGCGCTGAATTGGTGGCCCGGGAGATCGGTGGCCAGGTGGTCGTTGCCGATCCTCTGGCTGAAGACTGGATGGTAAATTTGCAGCAGGTCGCAGACAAGTTCCAGGCAGTATTAAAATAGGGACATATGTTTTGCAGCAATCTCGTAGCAAGAGCTTTAATCACAAGAGTTGGAGGTGCTGCACCTTGAACTCACCTCACTTGTGGTTGATAGAGGAGGCCTTGCCTGTAGAAAAGATTAAAAATAGAATGTTTTTATATATATACAGTGCTTCGGGAAAGATCCGATGTGCATACTAGAACCGTCTAAGGGAGATTAACAAATGGCAAATTGCTGTGACATGAAAAAAGGAGATGAGTTTATCTGTGAAATTTGCGGACTCGAGCTAACTGTTAAAGCACCATGCACCTGTAAGCCAGATACTAATGGTTGCTGCACAGTACCTCTGCAATGTTGCGGGAAGGAAATGAAAAAGCAGTAAGATAGTAATCGACTACTTACAACAAAAGGGCAAAGTGGGCGGAAGCATTATCTTTGCCCTTTTTCATTTTTAGACGCCAGGATGCTTGACCGCTTAAACCAGGCAATTATCCCTGCATTTATTTCTGATCAATCGTCGCGGATTGATGTTTTACCAATAGGTTTTTTCAAAGCGGCGATCAGAGCAAGATCGCGGCCATAGATATCCGGCACAAAGCCTAATCTTCCCTCTGCATCGGGTTGTACTGTCCAGTACATTAAAAATACATCAATCGGTTTTTTCAGTGAAACAGTGGTCAACTTACCGCTGTTGACTGCTGCATCGATTGCCCTCCTGTCCCAACCTTCCTGACCATTGAGGAGTAATTCGGCAAGCTTCAGGGGATCTTTTACTCGTATGCAACCATGACTGAATGCTCGCTGTGTTTTGGCAAAAAGGCTTTTGTGCGGAGTATCGTGCAGGTAAATGGCATGTTTGTTTGGAAACATGAATTTAACCCGGCCAAGGGCATTGTTTTCCCCAGGCATCTGTACCAGGGCATAGGGGAAGTTACGCTGAGTTAACGTGTTCCAGTCAACACGTTCCGGATCGACCCGTTTGCCGTCAGCATTGAGTAATTGATAGTTGTTACGGGTGAGGTAGGAGGGGTCCCTGCTGAACCGGGGGAACATTTCTCTGGTAATACTCCTCGGTGCGGTCCATGTTGGGTTAAAGACCAGGTAGGTCATGGTCGACTTAAAGATAGGGGTCTGATTGCTGATGGTCCCGGTCATTACATCGGTGGACCATATTACCCTGTTGTTTTGCCCTAGCCACAGCCTGTACCCTGCTATGTTCACGAGAATAAATTCCGGGGTTATATCATTAACAACCCACCTGATACGATCCATGTTGACCCGAATCTGATCTGCCCGATAGGAAAACGGCATGTTCAATTCATGGAATGTTGCCTGGCCCACAATTCCATCAGCCTCCAAGCCGTAGCGTTGCTGAAAACGTTGAACACTGTTTTTCAGGTGCTCATCAAAAAGGGTGGAGTGTTGATTGTCGGAAGGGAACCCCAAAACATGGAGTCTATGACGGAGTTGCGCAACGGCAGCACTCTCATCGCCAACGTGCAGTGGTGTGGTCCCTGGTATCTCTGTGAATGATGTCTGTGCGGCCAGGTCAGAAAAAAAGAGCAATTCCTGTCGCAATTTCCCGTAGACAGCAAGGTCAGGTTTTAATGCCTCAAGAGCGCTGGCAACTGTTCGGTTGTCTACATGGGTATTGAGCGCGAGGATTATTTCGTCGGGTAGAAGTTCTTTCCTGCTGTAATTCCAAGTTTTTTCGAATCGTGCTGGCAAAATTTTCCCATTTGCCAGATGGGCAGCGTAGAGCAATAGGCCATCGGTGAGTAATACATCCAATTCCGCCATTTCTCGTGAGAAATGGGAGGTGTCTTCGTCTATTCGTTGGAGCAGTGGTGCAAGGACATCGTAGTGATAATCCTGAGGGAACAACCCTTCCTGGTCACTACTGCCAAGCAAGGCAACTATACTGTGAGCATAATCGAGATCGCTCCAGGCCGGTTCAAAATTCCGGCTTTGGTAAAAGAGGGAGAGGATACCTGTTGCCATGATGGGCTCTCCCTGGATGACAAGAGGTTCATCAAGTACAAATGCGTCATGGAGTAATTCGATGGTGTCACTCTCTTCTTCAGCCTGAAGATGAGTGAAGCTCAAAGAAAAAAGGACAACAATCAGAAGGAGTATTTTTGTATGCATGAACCTGTTTACTCTGTTGGTTGAGGTGAGCAGGCGTCGATGAAGCCGATGGAAAAATGCCGACCGCAGTGGTGCTGATGGCTAACTGAGTGGAGGAGTATTGCTAACGATTCTTTCACTGTGAAGTCAGCATGTTGCATATGCTGAAAATATACACTGCCTGCAGAATGGGTTACGCATAGGCTTGGTGTAAAATTTGGCTGCTGTTTTTTGTCTTTGCCGTTTCTGTAGGGCTTCAGGCAGCAGCATTACCACTTCTGGTGACCGTCGTCGAATCCTCGGTTGAGCGGTCAAGTCTTCTTGTTTGAGCGGTGCTTAATCTATGGGTAAAAAAAATGTAATTTTGCTTGCATTAAAAAAATAAGATCACGCTTCCGGCAATGGTCAGCAGAACATTGGCAAAGGCGTAT
This sequence comes from Desulfogranum aggregans, assembly GCF_055398265.1. Lineage (NCBI taxonomy): Bacteria > Pseudomonadati > Thermodesulfobacteriota > Desulfobulbia > Desulfobulbales > Desulfobulbaceae > Desulfogranum > Desulfogranum aggregans. The sequence goes on from NZ_AP042447.1 coordinate 4,138,220, forward strand.
GCACCGGTGTAGCCGAGAGATGGCATGGCGCTGTCAGCTTCTTTGGTGACAACACTGAGCGAAGCCCCACTGGTCATTGATCCGCAGATGCCGCCAAACAGCAAAACCGGATCAATTTTGAGTATTTTCCTGCCAAAAACGTATCCGACTACGATAGGTATCGTTGTTACCATGCCCCCTGCGATGATCAGAAGGGGGCCGGCGGCCATGAAGGTCGCGATGATGTCGCCGCCTGCCCTGAGACCGACCCCAGCCATAAACAACAGCAATCCCAATTCCATCAAGATCCAGCGGGCTGCGTCGGGAAGTCGACCAAAAGTTGGTGAAATACTCCGCAGGTAACCAATGATCAGCCCTGCTGAAAGAAGTCCCCCCGCAGAGCCAAGACCAATGGAGAGTTGGCCGACCTTAATGGCCAACAGGCCGATAAGTACGCCGAGGCAGGTGCCGAAACAGAAGGTCACCATATCGGTTTCGGCAATCTCCTGTTCAACATGACCAAGTTTTTTGCCTAATTTTTCGATGTTTTCGTTTGAGCCGACCACATTGAGGATGTCGCCTTTTCGTATCTTCAGATTTGGTGAGTGGGGCATCTCCATCCGCATGCGAACCACACTTTTAATCAGAACACCGTAGGTGAGAGGAATGTCAAGGTTTTCCGGAGACATGCCGATAATGTCCTTGTTGAGCACTACAATTTGAGCGGATTGAATATAGTCGCTCAGATTCACCTTCGGGTTGATCTCTTTGCAGTAGGTTGCGAATTTCCCTAAGACATCCGTAAAATATCGGGTGCCTGCCAAAATGTAGATCTCATCTCCCAATTGGAAGCGGTGGTCACGGCCCTCGTCGTCGTCGAGAAGCTTTCCATCCCTGACGACGCGGACGACTGCTGATTTGTCCCAAAATTTCTCCTTTAGCTCATCTGCTGACAGCAGGGTTGCCTGCTCGTCTATCACCCTGAGCGCCCGTGTAGAGTAATTTCGATCTATGGGCTTTTTGTTTTCAGAACCTTTTACCTCCAGTTCTGCGGACTGTTTTTTTAAATCTATCCCAACTATACCGGGCAGGAGTTTGATGATCGCAATCAACCCTGCAAGACCGAATATGTAGGTAATGGCGTAGCCGGTTGCAACATTACCGATCATTACTTCTGCGGTTATCCCGTCAGGAGGGACGACCTGGCCGCTTCTGATTGCTTCCTGAGCGGCCGCCAGGGTGGGTGAGCTGGTCAGGCCACCGGCGAGTAAGCCGGCAGAGGTACCTGGGGCCAGCGAAAGGAACTTCGTTGCCAGTAGAGCTACTGCAAATCCGGTGGCTGCTATAACAGTAGCAAGGGTGAAATACTTCAGGCCATCAGTGCGCAGCACGTCAAAAAATCTCGGTCCTGCCTGGTAACCAACAGAGAAGATAAAGAGAGCAAAGCCGACAGATTGGGCTCCTGGGGTGATGTGAAAATCAAAATAGCCAAAAAACAACCCTGCAAATAAAACCCCTGCAATAGGGCCAAAAGAAAAACTACCGAGTCGAATATTCCCAATGAGGTATCCAAGGCCTAAAATAAAAAACAGCATCAACGTATGTTGTTGATGCATCAGTTCAATCAGGCGCATAAAGAGATTGAGATCTTCCATTGGTTCCTCTTTAGGTGCGGGGTATGTGCGATGGCTGTTTGATCCTCAACAACATGCCAAAACTACGCATTAATTAAAAAATATCAATATGTTTAAAGTATTATGCTCTGCGCCGCATTGCTTTTCGTACCACCTGGTAAGCAGTGGCGAGGTTACTACGTAGCGCCGAATGGTGCCAGCGTGCAGCCACATCCCTGTGTCGGCATAGCTACAGCTGAAGCGGGATGTGTTGTGCGTGTCCCCATAGTGCGTCTGTTTCCTCAACACTCCTTTTTCGGTGCTCCATGCTCTTGCCTGATAAATGAAACGCAGATTTCTTGGATCGGTTTTTTCCATTTCGGCGGCGGCAACTCCAGATCCGGTTTGCGATGGCCAACCGCAATCAGTAGCGACAAACAGTAGCTATTGGTGATGTTTCTTTACAGACGCTTTGGTGATCAAAGCCACCCCATGGGATGGGGTTCAAACCCCAGGCTGGTGGCCTCGTGCTCTACGCAGGACCATCAACTTTCACGGTCGCAGGTGGAACCCCGAAGGGGGACGTTGCTGGGAAGAAGGAGATATGCAGGGGTTGCTCGGGAACGTCTCTCTTTTGGTCAAAAAAAGCTGGTGGCCCTGCGAACATGTCTGATGTCTTCAAACTTTATTTTTGCCTCGATGTCTTTTGGGCAGAAGAGTTGAATATTCAACCGCTATGGGCAACGAATACTTAAACAAGTAGGAGCCAAGCCGGCAAGAACAAAAGGAGGGGCGATTGTGCTATTGAGTGGAGCAGAGGGGGGGTGAATGCCGCGCTTCCCGGTGGAGCGCGGCATTCATGGGTCAGCTAGAGGGAACCAAACAGGTACGGCGAGCAGGGCTGGGCCCTGCTATTGTGAGGCGCCAAAGATAGCTTCCGGGCGGGTGGTGTCCCCTGTGGCGCTTGGGAAGGTTGGGTAAATGTAGGCTTTTTCACCTGATTCGAGCAAGTGGTTGGCCTCCTCCATGTAGCGGTTAAAACGGTGCTTGCACTCGTAAAAACCGTGCCACCAGGCATAATCCGGGGCCATCATAGCGGTGCCCATCCTGGCTCGACGGCCTTCATGGTGCCAGAGCTCGTAATATTCCACTTCCAGCATTTCATCGAAGAATTTGCTCTTATCGAGCAGTCCTTTGGCGTAAAGCTCATCCAGGACTTTTTTTGCCGGTTTGAAATAGTTCTCATTGTAATTTTCCACCGCTTTATCCAGGTCGGAGTAGTGTCCGTTGACCCAGGTCTGGCTATGGCACTGAATGCAAATCGCCTTCATCTTATCGCGTTCAGTTTGCCAGTTGGTATTCGCTGGAAACGGTTTAAATTCCGATGGCCGTATGGTCAGGGGCGCCTGGGTCTCCCAGGAGAGCCGCTCAGTGACATCGTGAGTAGTCATTACCTCGCCAGCGCCGGACATATGGCAGGATGCGCAGGTGGGAGAGCGATAGTCCAACCCAGGAGTCCAGGTGCCGGGGGCGGCGTCCCAATTGTATTCATCCTTGTAGGCGTGGTACATGGTGCCATGCTTGGATTCGTTGTAGATCTCTATCTGTGGATGATCCGGACCGAGGTGGCACTGGTCGCAGGCTTCGGGCATTCTGGCTTCAGCCAGAGAAAACCGGTGGCGGGTGTGACAGCTGGTGCAGGAGCCGAGCGAGCCGTCCAGGTTGACCCTTCCGACCCCAACGTTGGGCCAGGTTTCAGGGTCGATGTGACCATCTTTCATTTTCAGGACCGTGCCATGGCACGCATAACAGCCCGCTTTGCGCTCGGAATCGGAGTTCATGCCGCCATTAAGCCATGGGTCAAGCTTCCACATGATTTCGACGGTGTTTGCATGCTTGCTGCGGGCATACTGCTGTGATTCGTCGGGGTGGCAGCGCGAACAGTCTTTGGGTGTGACTGCTGCGGCAACAGGAACAAAATATTGTTTGTCTGCCCATTTGGAGTTGCCGCTCTCATAGACTTTGGCATGGGCGGTGCTGACGTCAAGGTCGGTTGGGTCTGCCATGTGGCAGTCCAGGCAGGTGATGCCTGAGCGGGCATGGCCGCTGGCTGCCCAGTCGGCAAAAAGTCCTGGGTGTTGCTCCTGGTGGCATTCGATGCAGGCCCTGGCAGCTTCAGGCATGCTGCGCGCCAGGCGAAATTGGCGCACCTGCATGAAGTTGCCGGTTGCCGATTCGTCCGCGACACTTTCCTCCTGAGCCGGGACAGTGGTAAGGCTCGCGGCCACAAATAACAGTACAGCAGTAACGATAGGCAACCATCTGTTCATAATGTACCCCCGAAAGTACCTGGATATTCAACTTCTCCTCTGGAATTAAACGTAATGCCCGGGGCGCGATAGGGCCCCCGGGCCTGCTTGTGCGCATAATAGGCGCGATCAACGTGGACCAGCATGTTGTGGCAGTCAACGCATTTTCGCTCGTAGCCTGGCCGGCCGTAAAGCGCGGAACGGTGCGCAAGCATGGCCCCGCGGCTCGTTGGAATATAGAGCAGGTTGCGGTGACATTTCTGGCAGTGGGTATTTTCCATATACCCGTAGGCGGCCTTTCTGTTCTCGGCACGATCATAGCCTTGGGGACCCTCGATCACGTGAACGACAATATCTTTTAAACCATGCAGGGTCTTGCTGTAGAAGAAGGCAAAGGTTTTTTCAGGCGGGGGGAGGTGGCAATCCATGCAGTTGGCTACGATGCCCTGGGGATTGTTTACGTGGCTCGAAGTCTGCCAGGACCTGTAGGCAGGAACGATTTCATGGCAACCCGCGCAGAAGTGGGGGGTGGAGGTGCGGGCCATGGTGTAATAGAGCAGGCTGAACAGTGGAAAGGCGATAATGATGCCTATGCCAATGAATACGAGCGGTTTGAAGAGACGTTTCATCGTGTGCGCACCTCTCTGCCTAGAAGGATGATTCTTTCGCACTACCTCTCGAATACAGCATCAACGTACAATGAATACTACTCCAGAATGCCATTTTTTTCCTGTGTTTTTTTTAAAATATATTAATATGCTACAAAGTGGTGATTGGTAATCTCGATTGAAAATGAATATACATGTTTTTCGTATCTTCTTCTGTGTGGTTTTTTATTAAATTACAATAAAAAAATTGAGTTTTTGCAATGCTTCTGAGGAAGATTCTGCTGTAACATGGTGATTGATCCTGTCGTTCTTTTGTCGAGCTGGATCAATGAGGGTTGACGGAGCGTGCAGGTGCAATGGAGCAACGCATCTGCTGGTACACTGATACATCAATGGTTGCCAACACAAGCTGAAGCGCTCATGGATGTCTGATAGGTCGGTTTGATGAGTCTCAGTGTCTGTATTCGTACCAGCTTTCTTCTCTGTCACCAATCTATCGGCAGAAATCGTGTTGTATACCGTCACGGATTGAGTATGTAGGGAACCGACAATTGGGAATATGGAGATGCGCAGCAGTCACTGATTGAGAGTATGGTGCCAGCTGTAATGGCATCATCATGCGGAGAGAAATATTAGGAGCGTTTCAGCAGCATATCGGAGCGAGAGGGCAGTATGAATTTGTTGGCACTCTGTAGTGAAAACGGTTAAAAAGTCCTTCCTGTAGGGGAGGGGGGTATTTAATAGAGCGCGGAGATGCGGTGGAGCCGGCTCTGCCTGCCACCTGTCGCTGGTACACCAACCGGTTCAGGAGAAAAAAAGAGCGATAAAAATAATTATTAATTGCATTCATCGCCAAGTAGTGTATGGTGTGCGCAACATCCTCTAAAGTAGAAGCAACATTCCTTTATGTAGTCCTCGTAAACTTCGTTGTTGTCCAGCGTTGAACGTCACTAGAGAAGTTCCTACTGCTTATTTACATTGGAAAACGGTATGAATGTGGATTGCTGCGAGTCGGCCCCTTGTCATGCCGACGGCTATCCCTCTATGGTTGGGTTGTTGACCTGACCAGACATGCATTTCTTTTTTGGAAATTGGTCCACTTAGTTGTGTGCATGTCAACTATACGACGGAGTTTTAATGAGTTTTAATACATTTGATTTTTCGCAGCAGATATGTGCAAACATCGCTGCCTGCGGCTATACCAGCCCAACGCCGATTCAAGAACAGGCCATACCCCCTGTTCTCGCCGGTCAGGACTGTGTCGGGCTTGCCCAGACCGGCACTGGAAAGACAGCAGCCTTTGTGTTGCCAATCCTGCAGCGGCTGCTCAACGGGAAAAGAAAGGGTATTCGAGCGGTCATTATCGCCCCGACCAGAGAGCTGGCAGAGCAGATTCACCAGAATGTGCGGAGTCTGGCTCACAATACTTCATTGCGAAGCGTGGTGGTCTATGGTGGTGTCGGTAAGCAGCCCCAGTTACGGGGGTTGCGCGCCGGAGTGGATATCGTCGTCGCCTGCCCCGGGAGACTGCTTGATCTGCTCACTGAGCCGGGGATATCTCTCAACCATGTGGGAACACTGGTTCTTGATGAGGCTGATCATATGTTCGACCAGGGATTCCTTCCTGATATCAAACGGATAATCAGGCAACTGCCGCAAAAAAGGCAGAATCTTGTTTTTTCCGCCACTATGCCTCGGGCCATTCAACGTCTTATTGACGATATACTGATCGATCCAGTTAAGGTGGAGGTGAATCACACTGTTGCCGCAGCAACCATATCCCATGCACTGTATAAGGTGGCAAAGCCCCGTAAGACGGTTCTTCTGAAAAAGCTGTTGTCCGGCAAGGAGATAACCAGTGCCGTGGTATTTACCCGCACCAAGTTCAAGGCCAAAAATCTGGCCATTCAACTGGAAAAGGCGGGACACAAGGCCGTTGCATTACAGGGAAACATGTCTCAGCAGAAACGCCAACGAGCGATGGACGGGTTTCGTGATGGCACCTTTACAATACTGGTTGCCACCGATATTGCTGCGCGTGGTATTGATGTGTCCGATATCTCCCATGTCATCAACTATGATGTCCCTGATACGGCTGAAACCTATACTCATCGGACTGGCCGGACCGGAAGGGCAGAAAAGCATGGACATGCCATTTCTTTTGCCGACCGGGGCGACATGTCGATGATAGCCCAGGTTGAACGCAATCTCGGGATGAAAATGGTGCTGGAGACCATGGATCTGCCTGTGGAAATGGAAAAGAAGAAGAGCAATAATCAGCGGCCATCGGCAGGCAATCAACCAAGAAAATACCCTGGTAAGGGGAGGAATCGGCGAACAAAAGTCATTTCCCCCATTGCCGGATAACGGAATCTGTAATGAATTTATGGTGACTCCGGGTGATGAGCATCCGGGGTTGCCGGTCAGACGGAAAGGTCTTCCGCTTGACCGTATCACAAAAGCCATCCCCAGACGGGGAGGCAATGAAAGGAGTTGGAGAAAATGGCAGAAGGAACAGTTAAGTGGTTTAACGATGCAAAAGGGTTTGGTTTTATTGAGCAGGACGGCGGCAAGGATGTGTTTGTGCATCACAGCGCCATCCAGGCCCAGGGGTTTAAATCGCTTGATGAGAACGCTCGGGTAAGCTTTGAGGTGGTTGATGGTCCGAAAGGTCCCGCTGCCGCAAATGTGGTGCAGCTGTAAGCGAGCTCGGCGTTTTGAACCTGCCTGGGGTAAACGCCACGGGCAGGTGATGAACAACATATATCGGCAACAGAGGAAAGCGTCGCACAACGGTTGTTTCCTCTGGTGCCTGCAGCATAGCGCAGTACGAATGTATGGTGACTCCGGGTGATAAGTATTCGGGGTTGCCGGTCAGCAGGAAAGGTATCCGACCTGACCGTATCACAAAAGCCATCCCCAGTCGGGGTGGCAATGAAAGGAGTTGGAGAAAATGATAGAAGGAACAGTTAAGTGGTTTAACGATGCAAAAGGGTTTGGTTTTATTGAGCAGGACGGCGGCAAGGATGTGTTTGTGCATCACAGCGCCATCCAGGCCCAGGGGTTTAAATCGCTTGATGAGAACGCTCGGGTAAGCTTTGAGGTGGTTGATGGTCCGAAAGGTCCCGCTGCCGCAAATGTGGTGCAGCTGTAAGCGAGCTCGGCGTTTTGTGAACCTGCCTGGGGTAAACGCCACGGGCAGGTGACGAACAACATATATCGGCAACAGAGGGACGCGTCGCACAACGGTTGTTTCCTCTGGTGCCTGCAGCATAGCGCAGTACGAATGTATGGTGACTCCGGGTGATAAGCATTCGGGGTTGCCGGTCAGCAGGAAAGGTATCCGACCTGACCGTATCACAAAAGCCATCCCCAGTCGGGGTGGCAATGAAAGGAGTTGGAGAAAATGATAGAAGGAACAGTTAAGTGGTTTAACGATGCAAAAGGGTTTGGTTTTATTGAGCAGGACGGCGGCAAGGATGTGTTTGTGCATCACAGCGCCATCCAGGCCCAGGGGTTTAAATCGCTTGATGAGAACGCTCGGGTGAGCTTTGAGGTGGTTGATGGTCCGAAAGGTCCCGCTGCCGCGAATGTGGTGCAGCTGTAAAATCTACGTTTACGCATCGCTTTAGCCCCGCACTCAGTGCGGGGCTTTTTTTTTGCTTTTTTTCCTGACGGCGAAACATAACCGCAACCTGAAACAAACGGTATTGATCCAGCCAGTGGGAGATGGCCATTGGCTGGATTTACAGCGTTTCCCTGCCGTTCTGCCTGCAAACCGCAGTGACCTTTCCGCACCGATGCCTCCCAAGAGAGAGGTCGAGCGCCGACGCAACACCCAGGTAACCCGACCCGACATCGTGTAGACATCACCCTGTATCCGGTCAGTTTTTGCTTCTCGCCACTGGACAACCCTCGGCATTTTTTCTAGTATGTCACCCTTCTGTGACCACGCCGGCCTTTCGGCTACCTTTTTACGAATATTGGAGGAAAAAGATGAAATCTTGGGCAAATATACTCGTGGTTCTTACTCTGGCCGTTTCCCTGAGTTCATGCGCCAGCCTCGACACCAACCAGAAACAGGGTACTGCCATCGGTGCCGGGGTCGGGGCCGGAGTGGGGGCAATTCTCGGCCAAGCCATTGGCAGCAATACGGAATCGACCCTGATCGGTGCCGGCATAGGAGCGGCTCTCGGTGGTATTGCCGGTAACCAAGTCGGGCTCTACATGGACAACCAGGAACGGGAACTGCGGAATGTGATGGCCATGTCGGAAGCTGCAAGTATTCGCCGGAGTCAGGATGTTCTGATTGCCACCTTCAAGGGAGAGGCCTTTTTCGCGTATGATTCCGCCTCCCTGCTGCCTGGGGGATACACAGAAATTTCCAGAATGGCGACCGTGCTCAACAAGTACCCGCAAACCCAGATCGAGGTGGCCGGCCATACCGATACACGTGGGTCTGAGCAGTATAATCAGCAGCTTTCCCTGCGCAGGGCTCGTGCTGTTGAAAGCGCATTAATTCAGCAGGGTGTGGCCGCTAGCCGGATAAGGGCTATCGGTTATGGTGAAAGCCGTCCCATTTCCTCGAGTGATGCCATGAATCGACGGGTGGAGGTAGTGATCATCCCGGTAACGCAGTGATCGCCATCAACCAGGCCAGCCAGAGAGCATCAGGCTTCTGATTAACCGTCGGGCCGTGACCGTTGGCCTACCTGTCCATGGTTCCAGTTTGCCTGAGTTGCCTGACATCTCGGGCCTGAATCCTAGGGCACCAGGAGCGTTCAAGTTCGGTTTGCGGTACAATAGAGAGCTTTTTTGGTTACTTCAAGGATGACCGGATGAGCAGGCATTGCCGTACCGGCAAACATTTACATGAGGAGAGTGCAGGTATTGATCAGGGGAGGAATACGGCTCGGCATACTGTATCTGCTGGTCTGGGCGGTCTCCGTTGTGTGGGATGGAGGGGGAGCGTTTTACCGTGAAGGTGTGGAGAGGACACTCGAATTTTTCCCCCTTGCCTTTGAGGTGGATCTGTTTGCCGCCTTTCTTTGCATGGCTTGCGCGTGGCACACGGCAGGTTTCTGGTTATGGGTGTATACGGTCAAAGGATCCCACCATAAAGCGGTTTTTCGCCATCCTTTGCCTGCTCAACCCCTCAGGCATTATTTTCGCCTGCGAATGCGGCGACCTACAGGTGCCGCTGTAACCAGCCTGCTGGGGCTTCTGTTTGCTCTGCAGGCCCTGCAGCAACTCCAATTTTCCTCGTTCGCCTCCGGACCGTTCGCTCTGGTCTATACTTTTCCGTTGCTGCCGGACTTAGGCAGCAGGGGGACGCCCTGGCTTGTCTATGGGGTGGCCCATCTTGGCGTTGTCGCCTTCGGTTGGTGGCTGCTGGGGGCAATGGCGGGCAAGCGGCATCGTCCCTCGAGGGATGGAAGCAATGCTTTTGTTCAGTATCAGGTACGGCGCAACCCTGTTGCCCAGGTTTTTGCGATTGTTGTTCTTCTCGCCCATTTGCCTCTTGCTTCGATAACCGCCGCCGCCTCTCCTCATCCATTCCACGGGGTGGTTGTGTTGTGTTCGTTGGCTGGCATGTCCCTGGCGGCTCTTGTGGGGCAGGCTGTCAGCCTTGGCATAATGCGGCGCCACGATATCTGGTTTGCAGCCCTGATAGAACAGGCCCGTCGTCAGGGTCCAGCGTCCGAGGAGTACATTGCCTGGGAATCAACCCTGACATTTTTGACCGGGGAGAAACCGCTGCCGCTCGATGGGTATGCAGGGATGGATTCACCGCCTTTTACGGAAAAGGGCGACAAGGCAAAGGCGTGGTCAGGATTTTTCAGCAAAAAAAGAGCAGCCAGGACCGCTGGCGCAAAACCGTCGCATGCTGCTGCCGGAGAGGCAAAGCCTCGTCGAACCCAAGCGCAGGCAAGTCGTGACGGTGAAAAACTGCTGGCAAGGGCAAAGACCTACCTGAAAAACAATAAGGCCGGCAAGGCGCGTGCGCTCTTACAGCGATTGACTGAGCATGAAGACCTCAGGGTTCGTCAACATGCCGACGAGTTATTGAGTGCCTGTCCGGCAAAGGATGCGAGCCGTTTTTCATTGCTCAGGATAGCGAGGATGTCGGCAGTTGCTGCCCTGGCTGTTGGGGTGGTGATCACACTTGGAGTAGCCTTGCAGTGGAGTACGTTGCCTGGAGCGGACGAAACCAGACAGTTGGCCCGCTCCGCCCATTTTCACGTGAAAAAAAAGAATGTCCAAGGGAAAAGCAGGGTTACGCTTTTTGGTAATCGATATGACTACAGCCTGAATATCAGTCGAGAAAATATTGCTGAAGCTTTTCAACAGGCGGTGATAGCCAGCGAGGACCACCGCTTTTATGAGCATAGTGCCCCCTATATACTGGCCAAATTTGCCCAAGCCGGCGCAATGTGTGCGGCATCGAAGCTGAATCCCCTCTCAGGCGGAGCCTGCCATGGGAACAGTACGCTTGCCCAGCAGCTTGCAAGAAATCTGTTCTTGAGTGAACAGCGATCAGTTGCCCGCAAGCTCAGTGAACTGCTATGGGCGTTGAAGATGGAAACCGGCTTGAGCAAGGATGAAATCCTTAATTTGTATATGAATCGCATCTACCTGGGCAACGGAAATTATGGGGTAGAAATGGCGGCCCGCGACTATTTTCAGAAAAAGGCGTCCGACCTTGAAACGACGGAGGCGGCCTATCTGGCTGCAGCGATCAAACGACCGGGATGGAATTGGCATCAGGACCGGGAGGGAGCGAGCCAGCGCGCCAGGCTCATCCTTGCCCTGATGAGGCAGCATGGGTACACGGATGCGGACCACGTGTTGCCTGAAAATTTCAGGCCCTGGAGCGGAAATAGACAGGTGCATAAACCCTACCTGGGGCACCTGTGGCAATGGGCCAAAAGTGATATTGCGCCGATTATGCAATCAATGCCTGATGGGAACTACAAGGTCCTGACCAGCTTAAATGCAGAAGTGCAGATATATGCGGAAAAAGCCCTGCATAACGAGGTGGCGCGGTTGCAAAAAAGGGGGAAACCGGTAAGCCAGGGGGCGGTGGTCGTCATGCGTCCCGATGGGCAAGTGCTGGCCATGGCTGGAGGGGTTGGAGAGAGAGGGCGATATTTCAATCGAGCTAAACGGACAGAGGGCCTGTTGCCCCGTCCTCCAGCCTCTGCGTTTAAACCTTTCGTCTATCTGGCCGCATTGGAGTCGGGGCTTGAGCCCGACTCACGTATTTATGCAGGGCCGGTCTCCATCCCCATGCAGGGGAGTGCCAAACCTTACCAGCCGAGAAATCACGATGGGAAGCAGTACGCCTATGTCAGTCTGCGCGATGGGCTGGTCCATTCCATCAATACGGCGGCGGTTCACCTTCTGTACAGTCATGTGGGCTTTGAGCGATTGTTCGGCACGGTTGAGCGTCTTGGCATAGCGCCGGATACCATGAGAAAACAATGGGGCGTGGCGCTTGGCCAAAACGGGGTTTCCCTGATAGAGATGACAGCGGCTTACTGCGTTTTTGCCAATGGCGGAAAAGCGGTGCAGCCATATACCGTGAGGGCAATAACCAGTGAATCCGGAAAGACTATCTGGCACCGACCGGAAGAAAAGGCTAAACAGGTTTTTCGACGCGAAGATATCTCCGACCTCAACTCGATGCTGCGTGATGTTGTCCGCTACGGCACCGGTCGGCGAGCAACCGAAGGCCTCTCTGGCGCAGTCATGCTTGCCGGAAAAACAGGCACCGGCGATGGGTTTGTTGACGCCTGGTTTATCGGCTATACTGCCGACCTGGTGATAGGGGTGTGGCTGGGCAATGATCAACCGACGACTATGGATGGGGTGTACGGAGGTACCGGTCCGGCCAGAGTGTACAATGACCTGATGAGAAAATTAATCGATTACACCGATATTACCTCGGGAACAGGTGCGCTTCCCTGAGTCATTGCACTCGGTACCCTCCTGTCAACCGTTTGGTTCCTCGTATTTATAGCCGATGCCATAGGCCGAGCGGATGAGCTCCAGGTTGGGACAGGCCTGCGCTATTTTCAGGCGGAGCTTCTTGACGTGGCTGTCCACTGTGCGATCATTGACTGCACGGTGATCCTGGTAGATGCGATCAATGAGCTGGCTCCGGGAGAAAATTCGGCCAGGCTGGGAATAGAGGACTGCAAACAGCTCAAATTCCACCTTGGTGAGCCCCAGGTCCTTGTCGCGAAGAAAGACGCGAAAGCCTTCCCTGTCAACCATCACTACCTCACTTTCAGATGACGGGCTCGTGCTCGCCCGTCGGAGTACAGCCTTTACCCTGGCCACCACTTCCCTGGGGCTGTAGGGCTTACAGATGTAATCATCCGCCCCCAGCTCAAGGCCTATCAATCGGTCAATCTCCTCCGCTCGGGCTGTGGCCATAATAATGGGTACCTGGGAGAATCTGCGTATATCCCGACACAGGCTGATGCCGTCTTTGCCCGGCAACATGATATCGAGCACAATCAATTGTGGCGAATGCTGCCTGACCCAGTTCTCCACCTCTCCGCCATCATCGAGGATGTGGGCGGAGAACCCTGCAGCCTCCAGGTAATCGCTGAGCAGTTCAGCCACAGGTGGTTCATCTTCTACGACGAGGATTATCTGGCTCATGTTGTCTCCTTATGAGTCGGAAGGGTGACCTGAATCCAGAGCCCCCCTTCCGGGGCATGTTGAGCAGTGATGGTTCCCTGATGCGCGGTCACGATCTGTTTGCAGATGGCGAGCCCGAGACCGGAGCCGCCCAGGGCCCTGCTGCGGCTTTGCTCAACCCGGTAGAGTCGATCAAAGAGGCGGGGCAGTGCCTGATCCGGTACCCCGGGGTGGGTATCCCGTATTCCCAGACGGATTGATAACGGATCTCTCTCCAGTACTACCGTGATTGTCCCGCCCCTGTCCGTATACCTGATCGAGTTGGTTAGGAGGTTACCGATCAGCTGCTGCAGCCGTTGACGGTCACCACGGACCAGTGCCGTCTCGGGAAGCGGGTGCATGTCAAGGTGAAGCCCTGCCTCCTCTGCCTCCTGCTGATAGGCGTTCAGCTCGTCTTTCACCACCCGGCAGAGGTCAAGCTCTTCAGTAATAATGGAGAGAGAGGCTCTATCGGCACGGGCCAGATCGTTGAGGTCTTCCACCAGTCGGCTCAATCGCATTACCCCTCGGTGCAGATTATCGTAGGTCCGCTGGTCCGGATGGCGGATGCCATCCTGCAGGGCCTCGATTTCCCCACGGAGAGTGGTAAGCGGGGTACGCAGTTCATGAGCAATATCGCTTACCCACCGTTTTCGCTGAACTTCGTTTTCCTCCAGGGTCGCTGCCAGTTTATTCATATCGGCAGACAATCGTCCCAGCTCATCCTTTGCCTGTTGAGGAACCCTGGTGGCGTAGTTGCCGCCTATCAGCGCTCTGGCTGCATCAGAGAGACGCCTGATGGGTTTGGTCAGGTGGTAGGCCAGGGGCAGAGAGATGCCGATGGTGATGAAGACCGCGGCAATGCCCACCAGCAGGATCACCAGTCGCTGTTTTTCCACAAACAGGAGCTGGTGGGTCTCGGATATCTTCTGCGGCGGGTAGAGGCCGAGGGTGCCGACCTGGGAGCCGCTATGCATGATCGGAATCAGGTGGGGCGGTTTTTTCCTGCCCTGCCTGTAACCGAAAATGACCTGTTGGTTCATATCGAAAATAACGGTTCGCTGGATAGGATGGCGGGGACGCTTGCTCCCTTTTTCCGGTGGCGTCAATATCCAGTCCGGGAGTTCATTCTTTTTGGCCATTTCCAGTAAACGGTCCCTTTTCTTTCCCTCGGGCATGGTACGCGCATGCAGTTCCAGCATCATCAGGGGACGGTCCATGAGCAGCTTCCATTTCCCGTATTCGGCGTAATAAGTCTCTATCTGCCTGGCCAGTTGCTGCGCTTCCTGCTGCTCTTCCAGGTTGACGTATTCAAGGAAGCCACGGTCAAAACTCCACTGAATCACCGCCGCCATGTAGCCGACAACCGCCAGGGCGGCAAAGAGTATGGCTGTGAAGAGTTTATATTGAATCGATAGGTTCATAGGCATGGGGGGAGAAAGGTACCTTTCCTGGTTTTGTCCTCACCCATGACAATAGGACAATTTGTGTAAGAAATCTTCTTTTGCACAATGTTTTCTCATTTCTTCGAAATTAGCAGACTACGTTGTAAGCCAGGCAGGTAACCACACTCCAGTTTTTTCAACGAAATGCTCATGAAGAATACCACAAAAAAAAATCCCATCAGCCGTAAGCTCCTGTGCTCGCTGCTGTCAGTGCTTCTGCTCTCAGGGTGCACTGCACGGGTTACAAGGGAGCCGGAAGCTTCGATTGCCCTTCCGGCGGCCTTTTCCCGTTCCGGTAACGGTGTGTTGGCGCAAAAGTGGTGGCTCTCTTTTGGCGATCAGCAATTGAATACGCTCATCGAACAGGCATTGAGCGATAATTTTACCCTCAAGAGTGGCTGGGATCGCCTGCACCAGGCACAGGCGGTGTATGGGAGAACCAGGTCCGGCCTGTTTCCCTCCCTGGATGGTGAAGCGGACGGCAGCCATACGTTCGAGCATACTGACGGAGTGATGGAAAAGAGTGATACCTTGTCTCTGGGGCTTGCCGCCGCTTATGAGGTTGATCTGTGGGGCAAGATCGGTTCAGAGGTGGAGGCAGCCAGGTTCGATGTGGAAGCGACCGGGGCTGATCTTGATGCCGCCGCCATGACCCTGGCTGCGGAGGTTGCCGCCACCTGGTTTGATTTAGTGGGGCAAAGCGCCTCCCTCTGGCTGCTTGAGGTGCAGATCAGGACCAATACCAAGGGACTGGACCTGATCACGGTCCAGTTTCGCACGGGCCAGGTTCCCTTTGCTGACGTACTCCAGCAGCGGCAGCTGATCGAGTCCCAACAGGGTGACCGGGAGCAACTGCTGGCCCAAAAAGCGCAGACAGAGCATGCGCTGGCCATTTTACTGGGGGCGGTTCCCGGCTCTGGCGAGTGGTCAGTGCCTGCACAGCTGGTTGAATTGCCGGGGTTGCCTGCCACCGGCATCCCGGCGGAGGCGATTCAATCCCGTCCGGATGTCCGCAGCTCGTTTCTGGCTCTTCAGGCGGCCGACCAGCGGGTGGCGGTGGCCGTGGCTGACCGATACCCCTCGTTGCGCCTGAGCGCGTCGCTTGAAACCATCAATAGACCCTCCACAGACATTTTCAGCGATTATCTGGGTTCCCTCATGGCCGGGCTGACCGCACCTCTTCTCGACGGCGGTTCGCGGAAGGCCGAGGTGCGACGGACGCGGGCGGTGGCAGCAGAGCAACTGCACCTCTATGGCCAGGCCCTACTGGACGCCGTGGGGGAAGTGGAGGACGCCCTGGTGAAAGAGCGTCGCCAGCAACTGTATATCCAGAGCCTGGATGCACAGCTGGACCTGGCAGAAAAAACCCTGGAACAGGTCAAGGATCGCTATCTCAAGGGGGTGGAGGATTATCAACGGGTGTTGACGGCACTTATTTCCCTCCAGTCGCTTCAGCAAACGCGGATCAGCGCCCACAAGGAACTCCTGTTGTACCGGATTGAACTGTGCCGAGCCCTGGGCAGTGGCTGGAAATACAGTAAGGCGTGATCCCTCTGGAGGGTTAGGAAAACAGACAAGAAGAGTAATGAGAGGATATGAATATGCAAGACGTGGAAAGAGACAGGTTGCCCGATCAGCGGTTATCGGCAGAAACACCGGCACCACAGGGCCGGGCTCTGCGATCTGCGGTGCTTTTCTGTATTCGCTACCTGCTTCCGGTAGCAGCACTGGCGGTTGGAGCGGGGATCACCCTCTTATTGATGAATACCGGACCGCAGGCTCGCCCTGTCCCGCCAAAAACAACTGGCGTTGGGGTGCGAACAACAACCATTGCCTATGACGCCTATCCGACCATGCTCCATGCCATGGGCGTGGTGAAGGCCGCGCGGTCGATTGAGCTGAATCCTCAGGTCAGCGGGAAGGTGACGGCCCTGAGTGAACATTTTGTCCCTGGTGGTAGGATCGTCGAGGGGGATATGCTGCTCCAGCTTGATCCTGCGGATTATCTGCTGGCCATGACCCAGCAGGAATATGCGGTGGTGCAGGCCCGCAACAACCTTATACTTGAAGAGGGAAATCAACTGGTGGTGAAGCGGGAGTTTGAACTGCTGGGAGAAGAGGTGTCGGCGGCGGAAAAACGACTGATGCTCAGAGAGCCCCAGCTCAGCACCCTGCAGACAGAACTGACCATTGCTCAGTCCAAGTTGGAACAGGCACAGCTTAATCTGGCTAGAACCACGGTCAGGGCGCCCTTTAACGGGGTTGTCCAGGCAAAGAGCGTGGATATCGGTACCTGGGTGTCAACCGCTACCCCCCTGGCGACCCTGGTAGGTTCGGATAATTACTGGGTGGAGGTATCGGTCCCCGAAGAACAGCTTCAATGGATTTCGCTGCCCTCCGGTCTGGAAAAAACCGGGAGCCTGGTCAAGGTGTACAACCCAACGGCATGGAATGATGTCCTTTATCGTGAAGGCCGCGTGATCCAGTTACTCCCGGGGCTCGAGACCAAGGGACGCATGGCGAGGCTGCTGATTGAGGTGAAGGACCCGCTGGCGCTGCTCTCGGAGAATACAGGGAAACCGCAGGTATTAATAGATTCCTTTGTTCGGGTGGTTATCGAGGGCAGACCCATTGATATGGCCGTCAAACTCCCTCGGGAGTACCTGCACGACGGCAATCGGTTATGGGTTTTTTCATCTTCAGGGGAGTTGGGGATTCGTGAAGTGGAAATAGGCTTCAGAAATCGGGAGAGTGTATTGATCACCGAAGGTATCAGTGATGGGGAAGAGGTGATTACCACCAACATCTCCACCCCGGTTGAGGGGATGGTGCTCAGCCGATTGGGTTCGCACACCTCCGGTCAGGGGCAAACAGGAGGAAAAGGTGTTGCCAACGAGCAGAGAGCCCGCCCCGAAGGAGAGCAAACCGATGCAAAATAGATTGAAGCAGTCCTCCGGTCCCATCGCCTGGATGACCCGCAACCGGGTCACTCCCAATCTGCTTATGGTGTTTCTGCTGTTGGGCGGGGTGTTCAGCGCACAGCACATCAAGAAAGAGGTTTTTCCCGAATTTGAGCTTGATACAGTGAGTATCAGCGTTGCCTATCAGGGATCAAGTCCGGAAGAAGTTGAACAGGGCATCATCCTAGTGGTGGAGGAGGCGATTTCCTCCATTGAGGGTATCAGCGAGATATCCGCTACCGCTTCTGAAGGTAGTGGACAGGTGGCCGCGGAGTTGCAGGATGGGGTTGATCGCCAGAAAGTCCTGCAGGAGGTCAAGCAGGAGATCGACCGAATCACCACCTTTCCCGATGATGCCGAAGAACCGGTGGTCTCCCTGAGTTCGCGCAAGCGGGAAGTGCTGCAGCTCAGCCTGTACGGTAACGCCAGTGAGCTGGTGCTGCGGGAACTGGGAGAGCAGGTACGCGATCGACTGCTCCAGCAGCAGGGGATTTCGCAGGTGAGTATCGTCGGCGCCAGAGATCTGGAGATTCATGTGGAGGTGAGCCAGGAAACACTCCGTGCCCATGGGCTGAGCATGGAAATGGTTGCCTCGGCGATCAAGGAGGCCTCGGTGGAAATTCCTGGCGGTGAGATCAAGACCGATGCCGGAGAGATACTGTTGCGGGTACGTGATCGCCGTGATTGGGCGTCTGAATTTGCCCACATCCCTGTCATCAGTGGTGATGACGGAACGGTGCTCTACCTGGATGATATTGCGGAGGTCAGCGAGGGGTTTGAAGACAGTGATCGGGCTGTCACTTTTAACGGCCAACCCACCATTGCCATGGATGTCTACCGGGTGGGTGATGAAACACCGATTGGAGTTGCGGCAAGCGTTCGGACGGCCATGGCGGAAATCGCACCGGACCTCCCGCCGGGCATATCCTGGAAGATCAGCAGAGATCAATCAGAGGTCTATGGTCAACGCCTGGAACTGCTGTTGAAGAATGCCGCCATCGGCCTGGCACTGGTGCTGGTGCTGCTGGGGCTGTTTCTCGAGATCAAGCTGGCCTTCTGGGTAACCATGGGTATCCCGATCTCCTTTATGGGGTGTCTGCTCCTGCTGCCGGGGTTTGATGTATCAATCAATATGATCTCCATGTTTGCCTTTATTGTCGCCCTGGGGATCGTGGTCGACGATGCCATTATTGCCGGGGAGAATATCTACGAGTACCGTCGGCATACCAATGGATATCTGGAGGCTGCCATTGCAGGGGCGCGGGATGTGGCAGTTCCCATTACCTTCAGCATCCTGACCAATATTGCGGCCTTTCTGCCCATGCTCTTTATCCCCGGGGTGATGGGGAAAATCTGGAAGGTGATCCCGATTGTGGTCATCACCGTGTTTGTGGTGTCATGGGTGGAATCGCTTTTTATTCTTCCGGCCCATCTCGCCCACAGCCATTCCGGTCGGGGCAATCGCTTTGGGCGTTATATTGCTGATCGACAGCAGGCCGTCAGCCGTGGCCTTACCCATTTCATTGAATCGGTATACGGTCCAGTACTCCATGGGGTTCTTCGTTACCGCTACCTGACGGTTGCCGCAGGCATTGCATTGCTTATGGTGATCGCAGGGTATGTCTTCAGTGGAAGAATAGGGTTAATCCTCATGCCCAGGGTGGAGTCTGACTATGCGGTGGTGACCGCCACACTTCCCTATGGCAGTCCCATGGAAAAGGCTGAGCAGGTTCGTGAGCGGCTGGTCGGTTCCTTGCAACGGATACTAGACAGGCAGGATGGCCAGACACCGGTGACCGATGTTTTTACCAGCATCGATGATAGCCAGGTTGAAGTGCGCGCTTTCCTGGTTGATCCGGAGCTGCGCACCTTGTCCACCCGACAGTTGACCGGCTTATGGCGAAAGGAAACCGGCTCCATCCCGGGACTGCAGTCACTGCGTTTTGAATTTGACCGGGGAGGTCCGGGACGGGGAAAATCACTTTCTGTTGAATTATCACATCGGGATATTGATACCCTTGATCGTGCAAGCGCTGCATTGGCTGAGCAACTCAGTGGTTTCAGTCAGGTGACCGATGTGGATGACGGTTTCACGCCCGGCAAGGAACAGCTCGATTTCAGGATTACCCCGGAGGGGGAAAGCCTGGGGTTGACCGGTGCGGCCATTGCCAGCCAGGTACGCAACAGCTTTCAGGGGGTTGCAGCCCTCAAGCAACAGCGTGGACGAAACGAAGTGACGGTGCAGGTACGGTTGCCCGAGGAGCAACGGTTGAGCGAGTATGATGTGGAGACCATGTTCATTCGAACGCCTGACGGCGATTATGTGCCCCTATCGTACGTGGCGGAGATGGAACGGGGCAGGGCATACAGTGTAATCAAGCGACGAGACGGGAGGCGAACCGTGACTGTTGGCGCGGATGTGGAGCCCATTGGTGAGACCGGAATTGTCCGGACGGCATTGGATACCACCATCCTGCCGGAACTGGTCAAGATTTATCCCGGCCTCTCCTATAGCTACCAGGGGCGGCAGGCTGATATGCAGGAAAGTATCGGCAGCCTTTTCCTGGGGCTCGGCGGGGCGCTGCTGGTGATCTATTTCCTGTTGGCGATCCCCTTCAGGAGCTATGTTCAGCCGATAATCGTTATGACTGCCATTCCCTTTGGGGTTGTCGGTGCGGTGCTTGGCCACATGGTCATGGGCTACAATCTGAGTGTCATGAGCATGATGGGCATTGTAGCCCTTTCCGGGGTGCTGGTGAACGATTCCCTGGTGCTGATTGATTTTGCCAATAAAGAACGTGCCCGGGGGCTTTCGGTTTATGCGGCCATCCACCGTGCAGCCACAAGGCGCTTTCGGCCGATCCTGCTCACTACTCTGACCACCTTTGGCGGTTTGGCGCCCATGATTTTTGAAACTTCCCGTCAGGCAAGGTTCATGATCCCTATGGCGCTCTCCCTGGGCTATGGCATTCTCTTTGCGACCTTGATTGTGTTAGTACTGATCCCTTGCCTGGTGCTGGTCTGTGATGATCTCGGCCGACTGCTGCATCGGCTCTATGCACCGGCAGGGAAGGCTCTCCCGACAGCAGAGGGAGAGCCGGTGGAGGCACCGGCGGCAGCGGGCAAGAACGGATAACGTTCCGAGGCTTGAAAGAGTACGCTCAGCTCGAAATGATGCCGTCGCGGGATCACCAAGAAAAAAGCGGGCCAGGAAAGACCCGCTTTTTTCTTGGCAATGGTTAGAACTCTATGTCAATTTTTGCATAGGAACCGAATGCGCCGTCATCTTCAACCGCCACGCCGTCAAGCCGGCCATCGTAGTCAGGCTGTAAATACCCCGCATACCAGGAGAGGGTGCAGCCTTTGGAGAGAGTGTACCTGAGCGCACCGGAGACCTCCAGATAGTTGGCTAGCCGTTCGTCGGTAACGTCAACATCATCGCCATCGTCAATGTCAACGTAGACGATGTTACCCGTGAGGCTGAGTGCCTCGGTGAGCGCGTAGGTCGCGGTCAGGCCGCCCCAGGTCCAGTCACCTGTATCATCGCCGAATTCGTCAACTGTAATCGGGTGGTCGCCACCGATCATGATAAAGCCATAGTATTCATCAGGCGTAAACCCGTCTTTGGTAAAGCCGAGATCGAGCGACATGGTCAGTGCGTCTCTATACCACAAACCACGGAGATACCCGCCAAACCCGTCTGAATCACCTGTAAAATCACTGAGGTCAGCTTCGGCGTAAGAAAACTCGCCTTCCACCCCGAATTGTCCGTTTTTCCATTTCCCGAACATGGTACCGAAAAAACCTTGCTCCTGAGGGTCAACGGCCGAACGATCATCCGTCTGGTACGCTGCAATACCGCCAAGATTCCAATTGCTTATGGCGTAATTGGCGGCAGCACCATAACGGTAGCTGTCGTTATCTTCTGTGACATCGGTTTCATCACCAGATTCCTGCCCCTCAGACTCCACTTCGAGAAATGGAATCAGGCGGAAATTGTCTGTATTATAGATGCCGCGAAAACCGGCAAGGCCGATATCATCATACATGAAACCGTTGCCGTAGCTCACGCGGTATTTTCCCGCCTCCAGTGTAAAAGCGTCGTTAAAGGGGATGCCGATGTAGGCTTTGTCAACGTAGATATTGTTGTCCAGTGCAATGTCGGTTTCACCGTTGAACTTTTCCTCTGCCAGGCGAATGCGTCCGTGGGCATATGCGCCTCCGGCTGCGGTACCGGTCACTTCGAACCGTACGCGTGAGTCCATAGTTGTGCTTGCATCGTCATCGCTGTTGCCGAACTCATAGTCATCTTTGTAGATGACACGGGCGCGGGCGTCACCGGTTATGGTGATGCCGGACTTGTCCTCGAATTCTGCTGCGGTTGCCATACCACCTGCAAGCAGCAGTGCAGGAATGACTGCAAATACCTTTTTCATCTTTTGCTTCTTGGTTATTCTTCCGGGCAGTAAGTACCCTTGATGGGAAACCTTGCAGCCATCCGTTTTCAGTGCCGAGACCTCAATAGACAACTGGCGATGACCGATGATTTCCTTCAATGTTCTGCATGGTTAATGCATAGGTATACGTACATGGAAAGTATGAAGACAGTGTGGAGCCAATGAGGAGAATGGTGATCGAACCTCTCTGCCTTGGAGGAAACCAGATCGTGACGACTCAGGGGGTGAATCGCCGCGCATGTATTCAGGGAGATTTAAAAATGAGAGGTGATTCCGGCACGAATCGAGAGGTTGTCAAGGGGGAAGCTGGCAAGCGGAATTAAATCCGGTTACCCGGCAATTGGCTGCTGTTTGCAGCAGTGCGAATTTTTTCCTGTCGCAGCTCGCCCAACGTGACCCGTAGAGGTTCTCCGTTGTTATGGGCCAGTCTAAACCAATTGCGAATTTCGCTGCTTAGGATTTCCTCGCCGACACCACGGTTAAGCGTGGGCTCACCGACGGGATTGTCCAGCATACCGGAATTGATAAAGGTCCAGCGGCCGTCCTGGCGCGATACAATTCCGGTATGCCCCCTGGTTTGAGTTGAAAAAGAGAGGATTTGACCATTACTCAACAGCGGTTCCATTTCCCTGGTCAATTTCTCGGCATTGGTCTGCCAGTCGGTAAGATTTCGGTAGTTTTTGGCCAGTATGGTTGAACCCGCCACCTCAACGATCCCCTCACCATTGAGATAGGCATTTGCCGCCATCCCCCGATCAACAGCTAACCGGGTTAATCTGCTGTAGAGGCCATTGGTCCCGCTGTAGGGAATATCCAGCTGTTTGAGGCCATTGACCAGGAGTTCGTAGCAGTCTATTTCCTTGTAGGGCTTTCCTATGTAGGATTGTACCGCCTGGCTGAGATCGGCAACTGTCTCCTCTCGGCCAGGGAGTGCTTTTGCAGCAGGAGCTATTTTATTCTCTGCTGCGAGTGACTGGGCAACAGGGGCGAAACTGGTGGCGGCTGCCTTGGATTCCCAGGTAATCTCCATGGTCGCAGGATTGAGCATTACTGTAGCGCCTGGCGGAACACGGTGGAAGGGTTTCTCTGCATTAACCGCTTGGTCGAGAATGTTCCAGACGTGATCCCGGAAGCGTGAATTTTTGCGTAAAACGTGGGAAACCGTAGGCGCATCGTTAGTGATGACGCCAAGTCGAACAGGTTTCTCCGTTGACGTCATCGGCGTTTCCTTTGCCGTCAGTCCTCTCTCTCCTCTCGCAGGTGCAGGGGAGCGCGTTTGCACCGCGTTAACCACATTGTTCAGCTGACCGGCTGGATGTTTTTCAGTTCCCTGTGACCAGGATAATTCACCAGATTGGGGATTAAGATATATGGTGGTGCCCGCTTGTATAGCTCTGTAATTTTTCTTTTGGTTGTGGGGATTGCGGAGGATTTCCCAGGTTCTTTTTTTCAAATCCGCATGCTGGTACAGCAGCTCCGATACGGTGGGCGTCTGTGTGGTGATGGTGCCAATTTCCAGCAGATCGTCCTTACCTTGCCGATGTCCAGGGACGTGCTTTGCTGAAGCCACCACACCGGCGAGCATTTCTTGAAAAGAGCCGGATGTTTTTGCCAGTTGAGGTATGGTTGGCGTTTGCCCAGTGGTTTGTACAGTCTTGTGTATTTCCATAATCTCTTAGCACATCGTATGCGAGCGTCCGGGACAGATGGACTGGCCTCTCCAGTCCCCTTTACCTTTTTTTCCAAGCAAGTAATGCTCCAGAAACCCCTTGCTCTCTTTTTGTATCGGCTGATCACCTGACATTGCTTATTCCTGCAGGTAAAAAAAAGGCAGAAAGCCCTGGGGAGATCACTCCCGGCCTGGGTTGGATGCGGGACCCCTGGTTTTGAAGACGATTTCTCGACACCGAGCCTTTGACCATGTTTGTCAGGTGCGAACTACCGTTGCCGTTCTGTTCCAATCTTGTTTTCTCTTGGACAGGCTCAGGGGAACCGGCCTGGTGGGTGAAGGGGTCTTTATAGTATTTAGTCGAATATAGAAACCCTTGGCCTTTGGCCAAGGTCAGAGTTCATAGGCTTTGCCGTATGGACGACTCATTGCTAAATCTTCAACTATGTTGTCCCCACAACGTAGAAGAAGGAGAAAGCAATGAGTCGATTCCGAAAGGGAACCCTATTGGGGTAATCATTTCTGATCACGCGGCTATTGTGTTGATACCGTTGGCCTTGATGCTGAAATGATAAGGAAATATGTCAAGTATCAAGATGAGCGGGATAGTTATCACGAACAACAGCGTCGATTATTTTGAAAAATTTGGGGGCAACTCCCTTTGCCTCTTTTAGAGGCAAAGCAATTTATCCCCTTTCAGGGGTTAATCAATACCGGCCCCTTTGGGGTCGGTTGTTTATTATTGTCGATCACGGCGTACGGTCAAAGCATGCGCTTGCCCTGTCCTTGAAAGCGCATGGATTAGAGTCTATAGTCTACTCAACTGTGCTCCGCCCGGAAGGGAGCGAGACGTAGATTCCTCAACGTTCATGAGCTCAGCGGTTTTTTGGGTCATGGTGTTGAGGAGTCCCGGGGCGCTCTATTTATCGGCTGAGCGATCACGCTCCAGTTGTCAAACGGTGAGACGGGGTGGCCTTGGTATGGGGCATGACGGTATTTTGGCAGAAAGGTTTGAAATAGCGTACAGCACGGTTTTTTCCCGTAAACAATGGGAGAATCGGCATCAGGAAACAGCATGTACAAAGGCGAGAGATTTAATTCCATTACGCATCTTGCAGGTTCTGTAGCGGCTATTGCTGGTCTAGTTGCGTTGATTACCGTGACCAGCAGAAAAGGGGAGGCGCTGTCCCTTGTCAGTGTATGTATCTATGGAATCAGTCTTGTCCTGTTGTATGTATTTTCTACCCTCAACCATAGTTTGCGGGGGAAGGCGAAAAGTATTTTTCAAAAATTAGATTTTCTCGCAATTTATCTGCTTATTGCAGGTACCTATACACCTTTTGCCCTGATTACTTTAAGGGGCGGTCTGGGATGGATCATTTTTAGCCTGGTGTGGGGGCTTGCACTTCTGGGGATTGTGCTGGAATTGTTCCTGCACAACGAAAATAGAGCGAAGTCGATACTCATTTATCTCGTGATGGGCTGGATAATTTTAATAGCCATCAAACCATTGATTCATGCAATAGGCGTTTCCGGCTTTGCCTGGCTGCTGCTGGGCGGTCTGTTTTATACATGTGGAGTATTTTTTTACATAAATGAAAAACGGGTCAAGCATTATCATGGGGTATGGCATGTGTGCGTTTTGGCGGGAAGTACATTCCAGTACATCACCATTTATTGCTATGTCCTCTAGATGGTTCATTTCTGCAGAGGTGTTGGGAATTACTCTTGCCATGGCATGGTGTGGGGTTGCAGGTGACCTTTCAAAGGTATATAAATTGCATGGTGATCGTATGGTGTGCAATCTCTTTCGGGAAACGTGAGGGAAAATTTTACAATGCATGTATTGACCAACTGTACCCTGGTTTTTGAGATTGGTGTGCCAACGCCGTTTGTGTTCATGTTGCGGCCGCGCAGTGGCGCGTATCAATGGGTTTCCAGTGAGACCTACAGACTGGATCCTGTTGTTTATGTTTCAGAATTTACAGATCTTTTTGGTAATTTATGCCAGCGGTTGGTTGCTCCCCCGGGAAGGTTTTCTGTTCACACCAAGGCGCAGGTTATCGTTGCAGAAGGGGTGGATCGGGAACCGGGCGGGCAATTTGTAGAGGTACGGAATCTGCCAGATGGAGCACTGATATTTCTGCTGCCCAGCCGATATTGTGAGTCAGAGTATTTTGGTCAGATGGCGGCTGACATTACTGCCGGAGTTGCATTGGGGTATGATCAGGTTGCGGCAATTGAATCCTGGATTCAGGCCAATATACGTTATGCGTTCGATGACAGTGATGCCCCTGTTACAGCCAGCGAGGTGAACACCAGGGGGTGGGGAGTCTGTCGAGATTTTGCTCATTTGGGGATTGCTCTTTGCCGTGCGCTAAGCATACCGGCCCGTATGGTTGTCGGGTATCTCCATGGTTTGGAGCCAATGGATATGCACGCCTGGTTTGAGGCCTATGTGGCAGGACGTTGGTATCTTTTTGATCCCGTCCAGACCCGAGAGAAGAGGACATATGTAGTTTTAGGGTATGGCCGTGACGCGGCTGATGTTGCCATCTACAATCAGTTTGGGCCACCTGTATATCCAATTGAAAAAATAGTAGATGTGAGGTGTGAACATGCTGGTTGACCAGGGTGGAAGCTGTGGAGATGGAGCACGCTCAGGGACCATCTGCCGTTCATAATCAGTAAAAACGACATTTTTGTAAATACAGAAGCCCGTTTGTTACAAAGAGCAGGTTAGAGACAGGGATGAGATTTTATGAAAACATTTACATCGTATGATCCAGAAGGATTTTTTGATGAGTTGATTGACGAAAATGGCAACCCGCGGCCCGGTGCTCATTTGCTTGTGGAAAAGATCGAATCGCTGCCGGATGGTGACTTGAAGCTCAGGCAAAAAGAGGCGGAAGCCCTGCTTCTGAAAATGGGCATTACCTTCAATGTGTATGGCCAAGGACAGGGCACAGAGAAAATTTTTCCATTTGATCTCATCCCCAGGATTATCTCTGACAGGGATTGGCAACAAATCGAGGCCGGCCTCAAGCAACGTATTTTTGCGCTCAACGAGTTTTTACAAGACATCTATACCGATAAAAAAATCATTAAGGACAAGGTCGTACCCAAAGAGTTGATCCTTAGCAGCAAGACCTACAGAAAAGAGTGCGAGGGATTTACTCCCCCGAAAAAAATCTGGTGTCATGTAACAGGCACCGACCTGATCCGAGGCGCTGATGGCTGTTTTTACGTACTTGAGGATAACCTCAGGTGTCCGTCCGGAGTTTCCTACGTGCTGGAAAATAGACAGGTCCTTAAGCGGACCTTTCCCTATGTGTTTGAGAAAACCAGGGTACGGCCTGTAGACGAATATCCGGGGAAGCTATTGGAGATGCTGGAATATCTTGCACCGGCAGGAATAGAGTCTCCAACCATAGGTGTGTTGACCCCCGGTATTTACAACAGCGCCTATTTTGAGCACTCCTTTTTATCACAGCAGATGGGGGTTGAACTGGTTGAAGGGCGGGATTTGAAAGTTGCTGATGGCTATGTTCATATGCTTACTACCAAGGGGCTGCAGCGGGTCGATGTTCTCTACCGAAGAATTGATGACGATTTTATTGACCCGGCAGTCTTTCGTCCTGACTCTCTTTTAGGGGTCAAGGGGCTGATGGAAGTGTACACCGCCGGGAGGATAGCGATGGCAAATGCTCCTGGCACCGGCATAGCTGATGACAAGGTTGTTTATGCCTATGTTCCCAAGATAATTAAATATTACACTGGAGAAGATCCTGTACTGCCTAATGTCCCTACCTATGTCTGCGAAGAAAAAAAAGAAAGAGACTATGTGTTGTCGCATCTTGACGAGCTTGTGGTAAAAGCGGCCAATGAATCCGGCGGCTACGGGATGCTGGTTGGCCCTCACTCCTCGAAAAATGAACAGAAAGCCTTTGCGGAAAAAATTATCCAACAGCCCCGCAATTATATAGCCCAGCCGACAATCTCGCTGTCCCGCGTACCGACAATCGTAGATGATCATCTGGAAGGACGACATGTGGACCTGAGGCCGTATGTGGTGTTCGGAGAGGAAATTTATGTGCAACCCGGCGGGCTGACGCGGGTGGCATTGAAAAAAGGATCGCTTGTTGTCAATTCCTCCCAAGGGGGTGGCAGTAAGGATACCTGGGTACTGCAGCCAAGTAAGCAAGAGGAGGAGTGAAATGCTTAGCCGTGTGGCCAATTCAATTTACTGGATGTGCCGATATATAGAGCGGGCGGAGAATGTTGCCCGATTTATAGACGTTAACCTCAACCTCCTGCTTGATATGCCCCACTCTGAACAAGAACAGTGGGCACCCTTGATAATGACAACCGGTGATCACGAGTTGTATGAGAAAAGAGAGCAGACCTACGGCCAGGAGGAGGTCATATGGTTTCTCACCTTTGACAGGGAATATCCAAATTCGATTTTGAGCTGTGTGGCCGCTGCCAGGGAGAATGCCCGTTCCATCAGAGAAATCATTTCCTCGGAAATGTGGGAACATCTGAATAACTTTTACCTTGAGTTGATCAAGGAGGAGTCAATTAAAATGGCTCTTCAGGATCCAAACCGCTTTTACAATATCATCAAAATGCGCAGTCATCTTTTTACCGGGCTCCTAGATTGTACCATGAGTCATGGCGAGGCATGGAATTTTGCACGGATCGGCATGATGATCGAACGTGCTGATAAAACTTCACGTATTCTTGATGTAAAATATTTCATGCTGCTTCCGGAACCGAGTATGGTGAATGCGCCGATTGATAATATCCAATGGATATCTGTTTTACGATCAACGAGCGCATTTGAAATGTTCAGGAAGGAGATGCACCATATAAGTCCTCGGAATGTAAGTAATTTCTTGGTGTTCGATAAGTTTTTCCCCCGTTCGATCCATCATTGCCTAGCAAAAGCACAGATCTGTTTGCATCGAATTAGCGGGTCGCCCCATGGATCGGCAACAAACCAGGCGGAAAAGAAGCTGGGCCGCCTCATGGCTGATCTGGAATATACGGATATTGATGAGGCTATTGATTCCGGGTTGCACGAATTTTTGGATAATCTGCAGGTTCAGTTAAATCAACTAGGCGGAATCATAGGAGAAATATTCTTCAATGTACCGGTTCGAAAAACCTTTGCATCAAACCAGCAGTAGTACTTTCTCTGCCCGGGAAAAAGGCAATCGGTACGCTCTTTTTCCTCTTCCTGCTGCAAAGGCTTGAGCTGCCGGATTCATGCCACGCACTCAAGGTGTTATCGTTCGGCGTCAAGGGCCGCATTTATCAAGGAGTTATCCATGGGCATCCACATAGCTTTACATCACAAAACCTCTTACCTTTACGACCGCCCGATTCATTTGGGGCCCCAGATTGTTCGTTTGCGCCCGGCTCCGCACTGCAGGACGCCGGTGCTCAGCTATTCGATGCAGGTGATTCCCGCAGATCATTTTATCAACTGGCAGCAAGATCCTTTCAGCAATTATCTGGGCCGGTTGGTCTTTCCTGAGCAGACAACGGAATTTCAGGTGGTGGTCGACCTTGTTGCAGACATGATCGTCATCAATCCCTTTGACTATTTTTTGGAGCCGGATGCTGAGGAGTTTCCGTTTTCGTATGAGGACAATTTGCGGGCAGAGTTGCGCCCGTATCTTACTCAGCGGAGTTTGGGAGAGCGTTTTCAGGAATACATTGCCGCGATAGATACAGCCCCCAGGCGCACCATTGATTTTCTGGTCGATATAAACCGGAAGCTGAGTCGGGATATCAGCTATCTTATCAGGCTGGAACCAAACGTACAGACATGTGATCAAACCCTGACCAAAATGAGCGGTTCATGCAGGGATTCAGCCTGGTTGCTCGTTAATATTCTTCGTTACTTTGGACTTGCAGCACGATTTGTTTCCGGCTATCTGGTGCAGCTGAAGCAGGACGTGAAGTCATTGGACGGCCCTTCCGGTGCAGAGGAGGATTTTACCGACCTGCATGCCTGGACGGAGGTCTATATTCCAGGAGCAGGGTGGATCGGTATGGATCCGACGTCGGGGCTTTTTGCAGGAGAAGGGCATATACCGCTGGCCTGTTCTCCTGAACCGCAAAGCGCTGCACCGATAACGGGTGCGCTGGACCCCTGCGAGGTGGAGTTCAGTCATCACATGTCTGTGACTCGGATATTTGAAGCGCCTCGTTCTACCAAGCCGTACCCGGAAAACGTTTGGCAAGAGATTGTGCTGTTGGGCGACAGGGTGGACAGGGAGCTCGGTGATCATGATGTCCGTCTGAGCATGGGAGGAGAGCCTACCTTTGTCTCCATCGATGACATGGAAGGAGCGCAATGGAATACTGAGGCTCTTGGAGAGGAAAAGCTGCGGCTTTCGGAGAACCTCATAAAAAAACTCCACAAGGAGTGGGCGCCGGGCGGGTTCCTGCATTATGGCCAGGGAAAATGGTATCCTGGTGAATCGCTGCCGCGGTGGGCTTTTGGTTGTTACTGGCGAAAAGACGGGAAAGCTGTATGGAAAAATCATGAGTTTTTGGCAGATGTTTCCAGGGATTATGGCTTTGGCATAAAAGAGGCGGAGAGGTTTATCAGAAAACTCTCCGCTCTGCTTGGGGTTGATGAAAAGTATATCAGGGAGAGCTACGAGGATATAACGCATTATCTGCTCAAGGAACAGGCTCTGCCTGTGAACGTCACCCCGGACGACCCGAAAATTGATGATCCGGAAGAACGAAGGAGACTGGTGCAGGCCTTTCAACGAGGGCTTGGCACGGTTGTCGGGTATGTTCTACCGCTCGAGTACGGCTCCTGGAGGAGCGGACCGTGGACATTCAGGAGCAAACACATGTATCTGCTGCCGGGGGATTCCCCGGCTGGGTTACGCCTGCCGTTGGATTCCCTGCCATGGGTTGCTCCTGGGGACATTCCCGAACAGTACACCATGGACCCCATGGCAGAGCGCGGTCCTCTACCAGACCTGTTGGATCAGCAGCGCTTAGCAGGCGAGCCCCCCGGGCCGGAACCTGGAAGAGGTATTCTCCCCCAGCCAGGTCCCAGCAAGGAACCTGAACCTGTGCCCGGTGAATCGGCCGCCTGGCTGGTTCGCACAGCACTCTGTGTGCAACCGCGCGAGGGCAGGCTGTACGTGTTTATGCCGCCGATTACTATCCTTGAAGGGTACCTGGAACTGGTTCAATGTGTCGAAAAAGCGGCTCATGCTACAGGGTATCCCGTGGTGCTGGAAGGCTATACTCCGCCCTCTGACTACCGGTTGGAAAGTCTTAAGGTTACGCCTGATCCCGGAGTTATTGAAGTGAATATCCAGCCCATGCACAGCTGGCGGGAGATGGTGGATTGCACGACCAGGCTCTATGAACTGGCACGTGAGACACGACTGGGTACGGAAAAGTTTATGGTGGATGGGCGTCATACCGGAACCGGCGGTGGTAATCACATCGTTATCGGCGGGGCAACGCCTGCTGACAGCCCTTTTCTTCGTCGTCCCGACCTGCTGCGCAGTTTTATTACTTTCTGGAATAACCACCCATCACTTTCCTACCTGTTCTCCGGACTTTTTATCGGGCCGACCAGTCAGCAGCCCCGTATTGACGAGGCGAGGCATGACAGCCTTTATGAATTGGAAATAGCCTTTGCCGAGCAGGATCGGCAGACGTCAGGCGATCAGCCCTGTTCACCCTGGCTTGTGGATCGGCTATACCGAAACCTGTTGGTTGACGTGTCGGGCAATACCCATCGAGCGGAGTTCTGTATTGATAAACTCTATTCCCCGGACAGCGCCAGCGGAAGGCTCGGTCTCCTCGAGTTTAGGGCCTTTGAAATGCCGCCCCATGCCCGGATGAGCCTTGCCCAGCAGCTGCTGCTTCGGGTGTTTGTCAGTTGGTTTTGGCAACAACCCTACCGGCAGAAACTGGTCCGCTGGGGAACCCGTCTGCACGATCGTTTCATGCTCCCCCAGTTTGTACGGGATGATTTTGCCGATGTGCTGCATATCCTCAGTGAAGCCGGATATCCGGTGACCATGGATTTTTTTCACCCGCATTTTGAGTTTCGCTTCCCGATTTATGGCAAGGTAAACTATATGGGCATTGAGCTGGAATTGCGCCAGGCCCTGGAGCCGTGGCATGTTCTTGGTGAGGAAGCCGGCGGCGGCGGGACCGCACGTTATGTCGACTCCTCGGTGGAGAGAGTGCAGGTGAAGGTTTCGGGTATGACAGACGATCGGTATCTGGTACTGTGCAATGGCCGCAAGGTACCGCTCAAGCCCACCCTGGAAAGTGGAGTTTTTGCCGGTGGTGTGCGGTATCGAGCCTGGCAACCGCCATCCTGCCTGCACCCGACCATCGGGGTACACGCCCCCCTTGTAATAGACCTCTATGATACATGGTCACAGCGGGCGGTGGGTGGGTGTACTTATCATGTCGGCCACCCCGGCGGACGCAGTTATGATATCTTTCCTGTCAATGCATACGAGGCGGAAGGACGCAGAAACTCGCGTTTTATTCCACATGGGCATACTCC
Source organism: Desulfogranum aggregans (assembly GCF_055398265.1). Classification (NCBI taxonomy): domain Bacteria; kingdom Pseudomonadati; phylum Thermodesulfobacteriota; class Desulfobulbia; order Desulfobulbales; family Desulfobulbaceae; genus Desulfogranum; species Desulfogranum aggregans. The sequence goes on from NZ_AP042447.1 coordinate 4,170,523, forward strand.
GGGTGAACAGTTTTTGACTCCGCCCGCAGAGGTGAATCATCTGTATCCGTATACACTTGATTTGCGAAGGGGAACAGTGTAAGTACCACCTCGTGGATTCAATGACGTCTCCCCAGTCGCCTGAGCGTATTCAATCATCTTTATGAGCAATATAAGATCCAGTGGTGCCAGCGCTGCCAGCGCTTCACCTGCCTTCTTTGATGCACTGCCCTGGCCGGATAATTCCTATTGTGAGGGGTATACGGATCCAGCCAGGCCAAGGCCGCATTGGCAATCTCTTCTCTCTTCCCTTGGCAAGAAGACATTTGACGAACTGGCCGCCGACAATGACCGTGCCAGGCGAATGCGGCATGAGGATGGCGCTACGATCAATCCCTTCGATGACCTGACCGAGCAGACCACATCCTGGGCCTTGGATATGGTTCCTCTCCTCCTTTCGGACAGGGAGTGGAGGAATATTGAGGCTGGGGTGAAACAGAGGGCGCACCTGCTGGAGCAAATCCTGGAAGACACCTATGGGGCTCAGGATTTGCTGAAGAACAAAAACGTGCCTGCCGAGCTTGTTTTCGCCAATCCGAATTTTCTCCACCAGTGTCATCGGGTTCAGCCTTCAGGGGATCGTTTTCTCACCTTTTATGCAGTGGATATCTACCGGGCGCCAGACGGTTCCTTTCGGGTGCTCCGTGATCATGGTGCAAAACCGGCAGGTCTGGGCTTTGCGTTGGAGAACAGGATTGTCATTTCACGCCTATTTTCCACGTTGTACCACCGCTCCAGTATACGGCGTCTGGCGCCATTTTTTCAATCGTTCCATCAGGCGCTGACCCAGCGCTTATCTCTTCGAAAGGATAATCCAGGTATTGTGCTGCTCTCGCCCGGTCCCAATAGCCATCTCTATTTTGAGCATGCAATGCTTTCACGCTATCTTGGTTATCCACTGGTGGAGGGGCAGGATCTTACCGTTCGAAACGGAAGCATTTTTCTGAAGAAGTTAACAGGGCTGGAACCTGTTGAAGCGATTTTTCGGCATATTGATGATCTGGACAGCGACCCCTTTGCTCTGAGACGCCAGACGGCCTCCGGGGTTGCCGGGCTGGTACAGGCCTGCCGAGAGCAAAATATTGACGTTGTTAATCCCGTTGGCAGCGGATTTATAGACACGCCGTTGCTAAAGTGCTTTTTACCCGAACTGTGCCAAAGCATGCTGGGTGAAGGGTTGCTGTTGGACAATCATCCGACGTGGTGGTGCGGGAGCGAGGAGGGCACGGCAAATCTGGATAGTCTACTTGCTCCTTCGGCGGTTATGTCGGCCATGCAGTATGATCAATGGTTTGATGTGCAGGCAGACGTGCTTGCAAAAGTGCGCGAAGCACCGTCTGATTATGTGGTGTCAGCTCCTGTGCTGCCTTCGTCCGCTCCGAGTTGGGGAGATGATGGCGCTTATGGCACCTACTGCATAATGCGGATTTTCGCGTGCGCGACTGAAAATGGTTTTTCTGTGCTGCCCGGCGGATTGGCTGTCACATCAACAGCGGTGCCTTCATTACTCTCAGGGTCTCCCGAGTCTCAGCACAGCAAGGATATCTGGGTTATCTCAGAAGAACCGGTGGAGCCATTTTCGATGATGGCCGGTTTGCGAGTCATCCCAAAATTTAAACGGTTCAGTGACTTGCCCAACCGGGTTGCCGACAATTTGCTCTGGCTGGGGAGGTATCTGGAGCGTGCTGAAGGCTTGATTCGGCTGTTGCGCGCTGTTTTCGGCTGTCTTTCCGGAGAGGATAGGCCGGAAGAAGTGCCTGCGTTGAAATTGCTGTTGACCATTCTCCACGAAAAACAGATTATACCTTCTCCGCCGGAAAAGGAGCAGCGCCCACTCTCCGAGGCTGCGTTGACGATGCACCTCAAGGAGGCGTTATACACCAAGAATCGCCCTGGAAGCATTGTCTCCATACTGCGGAATGTTCGCCAGACTGCGCATAATGTCCGTGACCGATTGTCTATCGACTCAACCAGAGTAATCAACAAACTGGAGGATTTCCGGGAAGCTGCCGGCAACGACCCCATAGACATTCTCGATCAGACATTACTTACCCTGAGTGCTTTTAGTGGCCTGGCGATGGAGAGCATGACGCGAGGGCTGGGGTGGCGCTTTATGGATATGGGACGCAGGGTTGAGCGGGCACTGAACCTCGCCTCGCTCATTCGCTTCTCTCTTGGGCAACTATGTAATGATTCGCATAGTACCCTGCAGGCCCTCTTGCGAATCTCCGAGAGTGTGATGACTTACCGAGGCCGATATCGCTCCACTTTTCAGGTGGCGCCTGTTTTGGACCTGCTCCTGGCCGATGAGGGGAATCCCCAGTCGTTGGCATTCCAGTTTGCCGAGCTTGCAGATCATGTCCAATATTTACCCCGGGAAGATGAAAGAACATTTGCAAGCAGGGAAGAACAAATCGTGTTGGAGCTGCTCACTTCCACTCGACTGCTTGATTTATCGGATATACATTGCGGGAATAATGGAACCGGATTTGATGCCCTCTCTGCATTTCTTGCAAAGGCTGAAGAACAGCTGAAAGATTTTTCACAGCAGTTGAGTGCTCATTACCTGACACGTATTCCGGCAACACCTCACTATGCGATGATTTCGAGTAAGCATTCTCCATGATCTATCGGGTGGCACATACAACAGGCTATAAATATTCTGCTCCTGCCTCGCTTTCGCAGAATGAACTGTTTCTCTTTCCACGAAACACCAAAAGTCAGGAAGTGAGGGAGAGTCAACTGGTGATTGATCCTCCTCCACAATATCTGCATGAGCGAATAGATTATTTCGGCAATAAGGCACATGTGTTCATGGTACAGCATCCTCATCAGGAGCTGACTGTTTCTGTAACCAGTCTGGTCAACACCTCCAGACCTGTGATGCCGGAACCCGCCTCTACTCCGTCTTGGGAAGAGACTGCCTCTATACTTGTTGAACATCAGCAGTTTGATGAACTTGATGCCCGGCAGTATGTATTTTCCAGCCCCCTCATCCCTTGTACAGCAGAGTCCTGCCAATACGGCAAGGTTTCTTTCCCGCCGGGAGCACCCATACTTGCCGGAGCCATGGACCTCGTCAAAAGGATATTTCGTGATTTCAGCTACGATAAATCAGCCAGCAAGGTTGATACGCCATTGACTGAGGCGCTGGCCAATAGGCGCGGCGTATGCCAGGATTTTGCTCATGTAGCGATCAGTTGCCTGCGAGCACATGGGCTGGCTGCACGGTATGTCAGCGGATACCTTGAGACCCTGCCACCGCCGGGAAAACCCAAGCTGGTAGGGGCAGATGCCTCGCATGCGTGGATTTCGGTATTCGTCCCGACCTTCGGGTGGGTGGATCTGGATCCCACCAATGACTCAGCAGCCAATGAACGATACATCACTGTCGCCTGGGGCAGGGATTACGGGGATGTTGCGCCCGTCAAAGGAGTTGTTCTCGGTGGAGGGCGCCATCAATTGTCGGTCATGGTCGATGTGACGGCATTGAACGATACATGAACAACGGCTGTCTCGCTGCCTCTCATCGACCTGCAGATAGTTGTTTTTTACTCATCCTGTCGCACTCTCCATAAGTATATCAGGGGGTGATGGAACCGCTGATCAACAACAAATTATGGTTTTGCATCGCTCTATGATTCGACCCCATTTTACCGGGTCCCAATTGAAGGAAAGGTGTTGTCGCCCTTTCCCCGGCTATACCGGGCAGATCAAGCAAAGGTGGATCTGTCCGGAAGACGTTTTTACCTCCATTCTCCGTATTCTCCGCTGTACAGCACCAGTACCTTCCTCAGTTCATTGTCAGGCACTTCACTTGAGCGCAAGAGTATCTTTTTCCTGTGACGGCGGTCGACTGTATGGTTGAGTGGTTACGTAAACAGCTTGTCGACTCCCTGGAACATTTTCTATCTGCCTGAAAAGGAGGGGGCACGGAAATGAAGGGCGAGGTAATCGATCGTGGACGCAATTGCGTAGGGTGCTTCGTACCTCACCTCTTCATCAGGTCATATGGGCATCATTTTCCCTGAAAACGGGCAGCACGTTTTTCGAGAAAAGCGGTCATGCCTTCCTGCTGATCAGCGGTGGAAAAGCAGAGGGCGAACAGGTCGGCTTCAAAATGACAGGCACGCTCAAGGTCCATTTCCAGGCCGTTGTTGAGCGCCTCTTTGCAGAACTCCATGGCCACCTGGCCCTTGGCAGTAATCTTGGCAGCGATTTCGCAGCAGGCGCTGAGGAGATCGGCTGACGGGACCACGCGGTTAATGAGTCCGATGCGGTGGGCCTCGTCTGCCTCGAGCATATCCCCGGTGAAAAGGAGCTCTGCTGCACGACCTTTGCCAATGAGACGCGCCAACCGTTGGGTGCCGCCGAAACCGGGCATAATGCCGAGGTTGATCTCCGGCTGACCGAACCTGGCGTTTTCGCTGGCCAGGCGAAAATCGCACGCCATGGCCAGCTCGCACCCGCCACCAAGGGCAAACCCGTTGATGGCACCGATGACCGGCTTGGGCATGGTCTCAACCAGTTGCAATACCTCCTGTCCCTGGAGAGCAAAAGCCCGGGCCTCTCTAGGAGACAGTCTCTGCATAAAGGCGATGTCGGCACCAGCGACAAAGGCGCGTTCTCCGGCACCGGTGAGAATCACCACCTGAACCTCACTCATGGTCGCCAGGTTCCGCAGGCACGAGTGCAGTTCAGTTAAGGTTGCAGCATTCAGCGCATTGAGCGCCGAAGGCCGGTTTATGGTCAGGGTGGCGATAGTCTCTTTGACGTCAAGCAGCAGATTTTCGTAGCTCAAGGTTCCTCCTGTGGGGATATCGCTTGCAGTATCTACCTGCTGCGGAGGACGGCGCAGACCATGCATGGTATCACGAGTTCTCATCTTTCCAGGCAGCCGCAGCGCAGGGTTCCTGCCTTCACCCACGCTGCGATATCGTGTCCACGGTCTCGCGAGAGTTTTCAATCTGTCTGTCTCTTCGCATCAGGCAATTCCTGAAGGATTGGTAATGCAATCTGCAGAAAGTGTCCACAGAAACTCCGCCACCTCAATGCTGTTACCCCGAGACATCCACGATTGCTTCCTCACTCCACCGTGTATTCTGTGCAGAAAGAGTTAAAGAACAGCTGATTGACGCATATGCAGGATAAGGTCGAGCATCCTGTTGGAGTAGCCCCACTCATTATCATACCAGCTCATGACCTTCACCGTGTTGCCAATCACCTTGGTGGATTGGCCGTCGACGATGGAAGAACGGCTGTCGCCCTGGAAATCGATGGAAACCAGAGGAAGGTCGGTAAAACCGAGATAGCGATTCTGAGCTGCACGCAGCGAGTTATTCACCTCTTCGACCGTGGTTTCCTTTTCCACTTCCATCACCGCATCCACCAGGGAAACAGTCGGGGTCGGTACTCGAACTGCCAGGCCGTCAAATTTGCCTTTCAACTCGGGGATGACCAGAGACACGGCAGCGGCAGCACCGGTTTTGGTCGGGATCATGGATAGCGCGGCCGCTCTTGCCCGTCGCAGGTCGGCGTGGGGGAAATCGAGCAGTCGCTGGTCGCCGGTATAGGCATGGATCGTGGTCATCAGGCCGCGGACAATACCGAAGTTATCCATTATCACTTTGGCAAACGGTGCCAGACAGTTGGTTGTGCATGAGGCATTGGACACGATATGATGTTTCTGCGGCTCGTACTCCTCTTCGTTCACTCCCATGACAATGGTTTTCACATTGCCTTTTGCCGGAGCAGAGATGATCACCTTTTCCGCTCCGCCGTCGATATGGGAAACGGTTGTAGCATCATCACGAAAAAGACCGGTGCATTCGGCAACATATTCGACACCCATATCTCCCCACGGAATATCGGCAGGTTTCCTGTGGCTGCAGACGGTTATTTTTCTGCCATCAACCAGTATGCCGCCATCGCATACCTCCACATCTGCCTCCATCCGGCCCATAACCGAGTCGTATTTGAGGAGATGGGCCAGGGTTGCGGTATCTGTCAGGTCGTTGATCGCCACGATTTCAATTTCTGCAAACTCCGGGTCAGTGGCAGCGGCCCGGAAAATATTCCTTCCGATACGTCCAAATCCGTTAATTCCGATACGTACAGTCATTTTGCTGTCTCCTGTGGTGTCTTGGTCTCTTCTCCGAGGCATTCTGCTCAGGCTTGTCCTGCACTGCCAAGTACGTTGGTGTTTTTTTCGCGTATGAGCTCGATCAGTTCGTCCCTGGCTGGACCGAGGTATTTTCTCGGATCAAACTCTGCAGGGTTTTCGGAAAAAATGCGGCGGACCACCGCGGTCATGGCCAGGCGGCCGTCACTGTCAATGTTGATTTTGCAGACCGCTGACCTGGCGGCACGACGCAGCTGTTCCACCGGAATGCCCACCGCACTTTCAAGGGTACCGCCATAGGTATTGATCATTTCAACATGCTTGGGCGTCACAGAAGATGCGCCATGGAGGACGATGGGAAAACCGGGGAGTCGTTTTTCGATGGCTTCCAGAATATCAAAACGTAATGGGGGCGGCTGCTCCCCTGGCTCCAACTTGAATTTATGCGCACCGTGGGAGGTGCCAATGGAGATGGCCAAGCTGTCGACGCCGGTTCTGCCGACGAATTCCTCCACCTCCTCGGGCCTGGTATAATGAGAGACCTCTGCAGAAACCTCATCTTCAACCCCGGCCAGGACGCCGAGTTCTCCTTCCACGGTTATATTTTTTGTATGCGCGTACTTCACTACCTCTGCTGTAAGCCTGATATTTTCTTCAAAGGAGTGGTGTGAGCCGTCAATCATGACCGAGGAAAACCCACTGTCTATGCACTCCTTGGCAAGTTCAAACGTGTCACCGTGATCCAGGTGCAGGGCGATGGGGATGTTGCTGCCCATTGCCCTTGCCATGGCCACCGCGCCTTCCACCATATGCGGAAGAAACACAGGGTCGGCATATTTTCTGGCACTGCCCGACACCTGGAGAATAACCGGCGAGCCTGACTGAACGCAACCGGCGATAATGGCTTGCAGCTGTTCCATGTTATTGAAATTATAGGCAGGGATGGCGTATTTGCCTTCCATTGCCTTGTGAAACATCTCTCTGGTGTTTACTAATCCGATCTTTTCGTAAGGAGCAGAATCAACCATTGTAAGCCTCCGTAAATTATGCGTAGCCCGAATTGCTCATGAGCAGTCCGGGGAGATGGGTAAACTGACCGTTCAGACTTCCTGTATCTGTACCTTAGCCAGTAATTGGTTCACCTGTTCCAGTGAGCCGACCGATGTACCTTTTTGACTGGCGGTTGCAGCACCGCAGGCGATGCCTTTGCAGAGGGCGTCCTGCAAGCTGTCTCCACGGCTGAGTCCCCAGATAATTCCGGCAACCATCGAGTCACCTGCTCCGACAGGGTTGGCCGCCACGATCTGCGGACTTGCAGCCAGCCACGCTTTCCCCTTATCTACGAGGACGGCACCCTCTTTTCCGAGGGAGATAATCACACTGGTCGGTCCCATGCCTGCTATTGCCTTTCCGGCAGCGGCAACCTCTTGCATGGTGCCGACGGGCAAGCCTGTCAACTCGTGTGCCTCTTCGTCGTTCGGCTTGACCAGTAATGGGCTTGCCGCACAATTATGACGCAAAGCCTCTCCGCTAGTGTCCAGGAAAACCTTAGCCCCGGCCGACTGAATAATGTTAATCAGCTCAGCATAGTAGTCAGGTGCTACCCCTGGAGGCAGGCTGCCGGCAAGCACCCACCAGTCTCCGGCCTCAACCCGGTTATGTATCATTTTCGTCAGATGCGCAAGATCATCCTCGGTTATGGTCGGCCCCGGTTCATTAACCTTCACATATTGACCGTTTTCTGCGCTGACGATGGAGACGTTGGTGCGGGTTTCTCCCTTAACCCAAACAAACTCGGTCTCGATACCCAGGGAATGGAGCTTTGTCTCCAGCATTTCTCCACTCTTTCCAGCGGCGAAACCGAGAGCCACGCTGGGAGTGGAAAGTGAGGTGAGCATACGGGCAACATTAAACCCTTTACCACCGCAGTCTACCTGCCAATTAGTGGCTCGAAGGACGGTGTTGAAGGCAATGGCATCAACGGTCATTTCCCGATCAACGGCTGGATTGAGTGTTACGGTAAATATCATTATTCACTCCTTCCAGTATTTTTCAAACAGCGTTTCTTCCGCTTCCGTTGTCCACATATTTCCCGGCTCAAGCTTTGCAGCAACCTCGGGTAGGATATCACCAAGTTCATCGAGGCCGATGAGCGGTAAATCCTCAATCTGCGGGAAAATTATAATTTTACCGGCATATTTGCCTTGGATAACCGCCTGGATTCCTTCCTTTGCCGCCCTCATCCCGCCGATGGCGCCGACGCTTCGGCCGGGGGACAGGGAGCCTTTGGAGGCCTGGCTGAGCACCTGTCGCTGGTCTTCGAGCGTGAGGCCGGAGGTGCCGGTGTATTGGGCATTGGAGAGATAGACATTACTCAGGTTCATGGGAGCCATGGTACCATTGGGGACACCTGCAAAGAAAACCAGCATGCCGTTTTCATTCATCAGGGTATCTCCTTCGGCCATAATAGCGGCAATGGGTACGCTTACCACCACGTCATCCGCTCCTTTTCCACCAGTTGTCTCCAGCACAAAATCACGGAGTGATTGTTGGCTGGTCTGGGGGTTAAAGGTCAGCAGGTTTCTTCCGTTTTTTTTCGCCAATGGAGCAAAACGATTGCTGATCGCATCGAGGCGCTGGTCGCTCACTTCCGTGGCAATGACTGTTGTCGGCCCATCAGGGAGCTCCAGCGCTCGCTGGACGTGCATCTGCCCCATGGGTCCGCCGGCGCCGATAAAGACCGTTGTACCCTGGGATTTCAGTTCGCACCGATTGCGCTGCTCCCCGTAGGAGGCAGCAATATCCGGTCCCTGGTTGCCGAGAAAGGCGATGTAGTCGTAATGGAGACGCCCCACATCCGTATCGACCAGTCCGTCCAGCTGGGTTTTGCCAACCATGTTCATGGTTCCCCGACGGGCTATGTACCCGGCCACCTTGCCGACAAGCTCCGAAGAGCGGGGATCGAGGAGGACGATATCATCAAATCCGTTTCCACCGGTGAACTCCTTGGCCAGGTCATGGTACTGTTCGGCAGTGATACCGTTGCGCACCGTTACCTGGGCAGATGCCTTTTCCGCAAGCTGGGCTATATTGTCTGGGACATCGGAGAGAACAATGACAGCCGGTGCGTCGAGGCCCGAGGAAAAAGTATATACCGCGTCATCACCCGGCTTGCCGATTATCCACATTACCCCGCCTTCTTTGGGCTCAAGACGTCTGCGTTGGGTATACGAGGCCAGAACACAGCCCCAGGGCTCAAGAAGCGATGCTTCAGCATACCCCATGGATTCGTCGACCGGCAGTAAACACTCACCCTCATCGGTCTCCAGCATTTCCGGGCCGATCAGGTGATACTGGATAAGCCCACCAGGAATGGTGTAGCCATACGCGGTACTCTTGCCGTCCTGATAGATATCCGGCTGTACTGCCAGGCGCTGTCCAGGATAATACCTGTCCTTGAGTTCTTCGCCCACTTCCACTACCGTTAGCGATGCTTCATGACCGAGCCTTGTCGGTTCTTTAGCTAGATCACGGTTGTACAGTTTGGGGTGGCTTCCCCCCATGTTAATCAGTTTCACATCGGAAAAGCAGAGCCCAACCGAGTCAACACGGACCAGCATCTGGTGTGGTCCCGGTTGTGGAATGGGCAATGACTCGGGACTGCCGTTTCTTCCTATCTGATCCTCTCCAGCCCCGTACATATTCCATGCCAGTCCTGTTTCAGGCACGGTGGCGTCTGGGGAGTGATATTTTTTATATTGTGATGTCATTATGCTCTCCTTGGGCGTTGAAATAAATATACTACAATAAGTCGTCGTTCACTTTGTACAGCTCCATAATTGCTTCTGAGCTGTCCAACTGTAGCGCTTTGTTCGCTTTTTCCTGCAGCTTGCCATAGTTCACTGCGCGGATTATGTTTTTAACGGCTGCTACATTAGTTGGGCTTACTGACAGCTCGCTTACGCCCAGCCCAACCAGTAATGTGGCGAGGTTAGGGGTCGCGGCGGCGTTGCCGCACACGCCAACCCACTTGCCGTGCGCCTGTGCGGCTTTTACTGTCATCTCGATCATTTTCAGCAGGGCAGGATGATAACTGTCGGCTTCACAGCAAAGTTCGGGATGCATGCGATCTATAGCCAGCGTATACTGGGTCAAGTCGTTTGAACCGATGGAAAAGAAATCCACTTCTTTGGCTAAATCCCCGGCAATCATCACAGCGGATGGCACCTCAATCATGATGCCCAGCGGCAGCCGGGGGGCGTTGAGCTCTGAGCGGACGCTCTCGGCAATATCCCGCGCTTTGTTCCATTCCGACATCCTGCCTATCATGGGAAACATGATGTGCAGCCCAGTTGCTCCCGAGGTTTCCTGCTGCCAGAGCGCTGTCTGATAAATGGCTGTAAGCTGACGCCTGAACATGTTTTCATGTTTGAACGAGAGACGGATACCTCGCATACCCAGAAATGGGTTGTCTTCATGGGGGACATGCAGCCAGGACACCGGCTTGTCTCCGCCAATATCCGCCGTCCTTACGATCAGCTGACGACTGCCAAGTTCCTTGATGATAGCTTGTAAACTGTTACACTGCTCTTGGATGGTCGGTTCAGCAGTAGAGGATTCAAAAAGAAACTCTGTTCGTAATAATCCCACCCCCTCGCCGCCATTTTCCAGAACCAGCCTGGCGTCTTCGGGTTTGGCTAAATTGCACACAACGGTGATTTGCTGACCATCCTGCGTTTCAGCGGCCATATGTTTTTGTGAATCCTCTGCCTTGCGGATCTGTTTCCACTGGTCAATCCACTCTCGTCCGTTTTTTTGGGTTGCTTCATCCGGGGCGACGTAAACGGACGATGCCTGGGGGTCGACAATAACCATTTCTCCGTCTTCTATGGCGGTAAGACTTCCCTCACCCAGGCCGACTACCGCGGGAATCCCCAAGGCCCTGGCAAGGATGGCCATGTGACTGTTAGGGCCGCCAAGTTCAGTGCAGATGCCGCGTACCTTCATGCCATGCAGTCCGGCTGTCTGGGAGGGCGTTAGATCTTTGGCCATGAGAACAAAATCGGTTTCAGGGTAATCAACGGCAGATGCAGCGGGTACCATAAGCGCCACTACCCGATCTCGCACATCGATCAGGTCGGCAATCCTTGCCCTCAACCGCTCGTTGTCAACCTTTTTCAAGGACTCGACCTGCTTTTCAATGGCTTGATGAAAAGCCCAGGCAGCAGTCTTACCATTGACAATCAGCTTTTCGCTGTCGGTCAGGACCAGTTCATCCTGCAGCAATTGCTTTTGCGCATGCAGGATAGCAGCTTCATTTGGTGCTGTATCCTGCAGGTTGGCCTGGAGTTCGTCCAGTTGGTGAGCGGCCTCGGTCAGGGCGGAGCTGAAAAGGCTAGCCTCCTCTTTGGGATGTTGAGCGTTCTCCTCGTAATGGATTTTTCCTGCCTGCAGTCGAAATGCAGGCGCCATGGTAATGCCAGGTGATGCCGCAGCACCGTTAATAATCAGGCGGCACTGCACATCGGGCAGAGAGGATAAAACGGTCAATGGATGGTAGGATGCGCTCGCCTCTTCCTCATCATTATCCAACCCCTGATTTATCATGGCAGCCAGAACTTGAACCGCCTGTTCCGCATCATCCCCTTCAGCTGAAATTTTTAGGGTATCGCCATGGTTTGCACCCATGGCCAGGAGGGATGCCATGGATTTCGCGGAAGCTGTCTTCTTATCGTTGCGAACGCGGATATTCGTTGCTGTAAATGTTGCAGCGCGTTCTGCAATCAGGCTGGCGGGGCGGGCATGCATCCCCTGAACATCAACAACCGTTGCTTCTTCTGCGACAGAATAATCTTCCAGTTGTTCTGATGCCCTATGCTCCGCTGCATTGAGCGCATTCAAGATGTCGGTTTTATCCGTCGTGGATGTCAACTGTTCTGCTAAGGCCTCGTCCATGACAACTTCGGTCAGGCGCTGCAGCAGGCTCAAGTGATCCTTGCCTTTTGCCGCAATGCCGACGATCAGTCGAGCCACATCGCCCTTGTCATTCCAAGTGACACCTTGGGGAACCTGCGCGATAAACACACCGGTCTGTATGACCTGGTCTTTTGCCTCATTTACCCCGTGCGGGATGGCTACTCCGTTTATCAGGTAGGTGCTGACTTTTTCCTCGCGCTCGCGCAGTGCGGGCAAATAATCTCCTTTCACCAGGCCTAATGAGGAGAGGTTCTGGGCTATCAGTTCCAGGACCTCATCTTTGGTTGCCGCATCAATCTGGAGGGCAACCTGCCCGGGGCTGACCGTCAGATTATCTTCTGCGGCGGCTTGGTCCTCTTGCGGTGCAGGGGGCTGAACTGTTTTTTCGATTACCTCGGGTTGTTCGATGCTCTCCGAATTTTTTTGACCACCGAGTAATTTTTTAAAAAATGACATAATGAGCTCCTTTGTAATCGTGTCGATCTTCTAACAGGCCCTGTGCCTTGTGCCTGCAACTTTACTGCCACCGTATCGTTTACTGCGGTCAGTCCCGAAGGAGGCTATACCAGCTTGGCTACCAGGTCATCGTAGAAGTCTGCGTCCATGAAGTTATCGATGCTGAAGTGCTGGGCATTGGGCAGCATAGACCGGGCACGGTCGGTTAGCTCACTCTGGGTAATGACGATGTCCGCATCTTTCAGGTCATTAATAGCGGCGTTGGTCACCTCAATGTCCAGGCCCGCATCCTTGACTTTACCGCGCAATATGGTGGCTCCCATGGCTGAAGATCCCATACCCGCATCGCACGCTACGACGATTGATCGAACACTTCCTGTCGCCACCGGTGCCGTCTCACCTTTTGCTTCGGTCTTGCTTGCGGCAACAGCAGCCTTGGCAGCTTCCAGATCATCACTTTCGGTTGGATGCTTGCGTAAAATGACTGCTCCGATAAGAAAGGAAGTGAGAGCAGACAGAGCGATGGAGCTCAAGGTCAGGAGAATACCCGTTCCTTTGGTGGACATCAGGGTAAGCGCGAAAACAGAACCCGGAGACGGTGGCCCAACCAGGGCATTGCCTGTGACCATGTTGAACCCTACTCCCACCATGCCGCCGGCAATAACAGCAGCGATCAGTCTGGGTCGCATTAAAATGTAAGGGAAATATATTTCATGAATGCCGCCAAAAAAGTGGATGATGGCAGCTCCATAAGAGGACTTTTGGGCCGTACCTTTTCCCATAACCATGTAGGCGAGAAGGATACCCATGCCAGGACCAGGGTTGGTTTCTATCAGATAGTAAATGGAGGACCCGACTTTGGCGGCCTGCTCTGCACCCAGGGGCGTGAATACGCCATGGTTTATGGCATTGTTTAAAAAAAGAATCTTTGCCGGCTCCACAATGATGGACACCAGTGGCAGAAGGTGCATGTTCACAATCCAGCCGACTCCGGATGCCAGTGCACTGGTGAGTGAAGAGACGATCGGGCCAATGATGATGTAGGCAACCAGGGCCACCAGCATGGCGATAATGCCCAGGGAGAAGTTGTTGACCAGCATTTCAAAGCCAGGCTTTATTTTTCCGTGAACTTTCTGGTCAAATTTTGTTATTGCCAATCCTCCCAATGGGCCGACAATCATTGCCCCCATGAACATGGGGATGTCGCTGCCGACAATGACCCCCATTGTCGTCACGGCACCCGCTACGGCTCCCCGGTCGCCGCCTACCATCTTGCCACCGGTATAACCAATTAACAGGGGCAGCAGATAGGTGATCATAGGGCCGACCATGGACGCCAGTTTTTCATTGGGCAGCCAGCCGGTCGGAATAAACAACGCGGTCAGCAACCCCCAGGCGATAAATGCACCGATGTTAGGCATCACCATGCCGCTGAGAAATCTCCCAAAGGACTGGACCCCCACTTTTGCAACATTCGTATTTGACGTATTTGCGGACATCACCTTCCCCCTTGCGTAAAATTTGGCGTGAACCTGCAACCTGCTTCTTCCTGTTGTCAATCGCTCAGCGCTTGCCTCTCCTCTCTCAGGAGCAAGCTCTTAGTGATAAATTTACTGTAAACGTTTACATGAATGAATGTCAAGCTTTTTCATGCAATATTTTTTCTGGGGGGCTGAAAAGGTATATGTGTTCTATTTTTCTGTATTTACATCATTAAATGTATTTCCCTTTTTTGGTTTTTCTGCTTGAAGGGTCTGCAAGGAATGAAGAATTTTGTATCTATTTTTATGGAATTGCACAAGGAGCGGTGTGTTATTTTTGTAACATACACTGTCGCTAGCGCTCATTGACTAGGGTCAAGCCTGTCCGTCGTTTCCTTTTTGCGCTTGTGCGAGGTGATTGCGCATTGTATCAAAACCTGAATTAATTAAATCACAGGAGGAATTAGGTTTGTGGGGATTTTCTGACAACCCTCTTTCAGTGGAGCAAGCGTGGGAGAGGGGTTGGAGGGGAAGTTGGAAAATAAATAGGGCAAGGTGTTTGACGAAATTTTTGAAATCGTTTACATTGAAAAGGGTTCGGTCAATTCAGGTTTTTTTCCAGGAGGAAGGTGTTTCGATGGTGAAAATTAAAGATGTTGCTGATGCCGCCGGGGTATCGACGGCCACAGTTTCACGTGTCCTTGGTAACAAACCCCACGTCAGGGAGGAGGTCAAAAAGCGGGTAATGGCGGTGGTTAAAGAATTGAACTACCAACCAAATCGAGCTGCTCAAAGTCTTCGGGCCAATACCTCGAGGATTATCGCGCTGGTTGTCGCTGACATTGAAAATCCTTTTTTTCAGCGGGTGAGCAGGGCTGTGGAGGATGCTGCCCAGGAAGCGGCATACAACGTGATCCTTTGCAACACCGATGAAGATCCTGTAAAAGAAAAAAGGTGCTTGGATCTTCTTCGAGTTGAAAATGTGGCAGGTATAATCATTTCCCCTACGCTGAAAGGCCTCAAGAACCATAAGGAGACCTACTCGCCTGATATTCCGATAGTTATGATTGACCGTCACGTGCGTAATTTTGATGTGGATAATGTGCTTATCGACAACGTTTCCTCAGCCCACCGCATCACCACGCACCTGATTGAACACGGGTATAAGCGTATTGCAGGGATATTCGGTGCCGGAAGTACGACCGGACGTGAACGATGTGAGGGCTTTATGAAGGCCCTCAGGGATCACAGCATCAAACCGGTCAAAGAGTTGGTAGAGTATGTTCATGCCAAAGAAGAGGAAGGGATTAAGACAGCTATGAAGCTGTTGAGGTTAAAGAAAAGACCGGATGCAATCTTTACGAGCAACAGCCTGCTTGCGTCCGGCATTGTTCAGGCAATCCGCAAGTGCAACCTTTCGATTCCTGGTGATATCGCTTTCGCCAGTTTTGACGATACCAGTTGGGCCAAACTCATCGAACCTCCCCTGACGGTGATAGAGCAGCCAACATACGAAATAGGCCGCACCTCAACGGAACTCCTGATAAAGAGAATTAATGATCCGACCCGGTCCAACAGAGCGGTCACCTTGAAGACAAAGCTTATTATCCGACAATCGTGCGGGTGTACCGGAGAATAAACGGACGTTGACGAGGGAAGTATGCTGATCAGGAAAATGAGGGTTGAAGATTTACCGCAAGCCGCAGAGATTCATAGGGAAGCCTTCGCCCGCCAGTGCCATTCTTATGCGTGGCTTGAATGCACACTCAACGCTTTTCCGCGCATGCTGTGCTGTGTCGCAGTCGAGGCGGAAAGGGTAATTGGGTATATTGTCTGGGCCCAAAAGAGTGGCTTCCGGCCGCAGGCCATAGTAGAGCTGGATCAGATTGCCGTCAGGCAAGCCAGGCAAAAAAAGGGGGTCGGACGAGCGCTGATAGAGTATTCCCTGCCACTTGTCCGCACTCAACTTGCCGCACAGGATGCAACCCTCAAACATGTTATTGTAACCACCCGGGCAGATAACTACGCCCAAAGCCTGTATAGAAAAACACTCGGTGCAGAAGTCGAGACAACCATAACCAACCTGTATTCAGCTGATGAGGTGGTAATGGTGGCGCGAAACCTCCCGCTGTGAATCTTGCTGTCACCGAAAGAGTCGTCGACGAACCAGGGGAGCCTGCAGCGAACCGGGAAAGCAAGAGGGGCAGGTAAGCGGGTGGTGTTTCTCCGTTCCCGCAGGAGCCTTGGCTGCGTGCCACTTCCGGTATGTACGTGACAATCAGGTGACCTCGACCTTCCTTGCGCCGGTTATCTCCTGGAGGAATTGCGGACTGAGGGGGACACCTGTGGCATCTGTACCGGCCGCTGGATACACGACTTCATAGGCATCAAGGGAGGCGTCGAGCATGATGAGCACTTGAGCGTCTTCCAGTCCAAATGGGCACACTCCACCGGGAAGAAATCCGGTCGCTGCCTTTGTTTCCTCTGCACTGGCCATCCGGTGTTTGCTTCCAGTTGCCCGTTTTAGCGCTCCGCTGTTGATTTTTTTATCCCCGGCCGCTACCACTAAACGGTAGGTGTCATCTTTTCCCTTGAACAGGATGGATTTTGCTATTTGACCGACAGGGACCCCAATTCGCCGGGCTGCTGCCTCTGCAGTTGGCGTTGAACCGGGCTCAAATTCAAGGGCGGTTAAATCATGCCTTTTTAGGAATTCTTGGACATTCTGTGGAATATTGCTCATTGTTTTGATTCGGTTACGATGTGGGAGAAAAAGGGGTTTGGTACAGGCAGCACAGCATTACCAGAGTTGAAAAGGGAAGGCAAGTAGAGGCGAAGGGTGGTGGAAACCGTTATTCCTTTAACGAACACGGTAAGATGAAAAAAATCCTTGAGGTGTTTTGGCGATTTTTGCTCCTGGGGTGTATTAGCTTTGGCGGGCCAGCCGCCCATATAGGGTATTTTCAGCGGAGTTTCGTTCAGAAATTACAATGGATTGATGCAGAGGCATATGCCAGATTGATTGCTCTGTGCCAGTTTCTTCCGGGGCCTGCCTCCAGCCAGATTGGTTTTGCCCTTGGATTGCGCAGGGCTGGACTGGGAGGAGCTTTTGCCGCTTTTGCCGGTTTTACCCTGCCGTCATTTTTGCTGCTCTCTTTCCTGGCCATGACTGGCGCTGATCAGCAGGCCAGTCTGGTTTTTTCGGGAGTGACGCACGGTTTGAAGCTGCTGGCAGTGGTGGTGGTAGCAGATGCGACGGTGAACATGTACACACGTTTCTGTCGAGAAAAATCGAGTGCGGCACTGGCTGTTATGACGGGTGGTGTTGTTCTGGTATTTTCCGGTGTTGCGACGCAGATGATCGCCTTAGCCATAGCGGCGCTGGCGGGTTTTTTTCGACCTCGCCCGCGCAACCTGCCTGTGGACGCAGCGGTTGAGGTCAAGTGGTTTCCTCTGGTACTGTTCGTCACGTTGTTTGTCAGTTTGCCTTTCTTTGCATTTTTGTCGCCATCGGTCCGTCTGTTTGCTGATTTTTATCAATCCGGCAGCCTTGTATTCGGCGGAGGTCATGTTGTTCTTCCCCTGCTTAAGCAGATGCTCGGCGAGTCCATATCCACTGATCGATTTCTGCTTGGCTATGCCGCAGCACAGGCTGTCCCGGGGCCGATGTTTTCGCTGGCTGCCTTTCTCGGTGCCGAATTGTCCTCCCCCGGATCTGCATGGCTGGGAGCCGCGCTCGCTACGTGCGGTATTTTCCTTCCAGGATTTCTGCTGGTACTGAGCATGCATGGGGCATGGGAGATATTGGCCGAAAAACCCAGAATTGCGGGGGCGGTATGGGGGATCAATGCCGCAGTTGTTGGGTTATTGATGGCTGCGCTGTATACCCCTGTATTTATCAGCGCGGTCAGGACACCCCTGGAAATGGCCGCTGTTATGGGGGGAGTATTTGCCCTGAGCCGCCTGCAGATACCGATTATTGTCTTGGTGGCAGGATTCGCTGGAGTGGGGGTGTTGTTGCACTAAGCCACCTGTGGCAGTCCAGGCGGTGACGGCTTACTCTTCAAGGTCATTGAATTGACGGCGAAGCTTTTCATTTTTTGTTCGGAATCCTTCCCCATCACCATAGTCAAGAAAATATTTGTACCGACTATGGTACACTTTGGTTCGGCGGGCGTGTTTAATGGGGCACCAGTATTGTTCGGTCCGTGCCGCTATTTCCTGGACATAGGCAACAACCCCGGTGAAGTATCCGCAGTAGCAGCAGTTTAACTTTTCAATGGGGTTGAGGTAACTGAGGTATTGACGGTCGATAATGATGAAATCACTTCGTTTGACCTTGGGAATACCATAGATGGGAAAACATATGGATTGGTAAAGAGTTGTGACCATGTCCATAAACAGAGCAGGAAGCAGGCAAGACCAGATTATCGGGGCGGTGAGGGTATTGAGGATCGGGGCATCGCGGAGGTAGCGACGCACGGTTTTGACGAGCGTTTTGTTTCTTTTTCTTATTGCCCGGGTAAAGAATACCTTTGTATCCCGTATCTCGTAGTAGTACTCCTTTTCTTTTTTTTGCAGCTCAACCAGCAGTTCATCTTCAAGCTGTTTTATCCGGGTCATTAATTCCTGCAGTCGATTAGGCATCGGCTTTCCTCTGTTGATTGGGCTGCGATACATGGGCGGTCAGAAAGCGGTATGATTTGCTTTCACCCGGATTCAGTGAAAGGTCTATTCATCTGTCCTCGCATGGAACTTTGGCCCTCTGTATCACCGCCTGGCTGATCAGGAGTGTGCGCTGCGCTTGCGCATACTTTTCAATGCCTCGATAACCTTGCTCGCCTCCTTTTTGCTGAGTTTCATTACCGATGGCCGTTTAAAGTATTTCATTAAAAAGTTGTTGAAATGGCCCTCATCCCATCCGATTTCCTCTACCAGGTGGTTGATATACGCTTTCTGCCTGAAGGTGAGGCCGTGTTGGTTGAGTCGGTAATAACCGCTGCCGGTAAAGTACCGCATCAGGCGGTAAAATCCCTGCTGGTCGAGCTCTTTTGCCGAGCGAACACCTGTCTCCCGTTCGAGAATATCCCGGTAGTCGTCGTCAGAGAGCCCCAGTTCCTTTTTGACGATGTGGATAACAGCCAGTTTTTTCCTGTCGAGCGTCATTGCCTGATGCCGGTTAAGAGGGCACGGTTATCTGATGGATTCTGCCTGCAACTTTTGTATTTTTCGGCTTTTTTCTCATTTGTCCATCCCTGAAAGAGAGTATAATTATTATACCTATATTGTCATCTGCGTCCGAAAAGATCAGCAACATGCTTGTGTCGTGGAAGACCAGCAGCCGGTTTTTATCAGGAACCGAAGAGAGGTGCGTATGACTGCCGAAGTTGATTGTTCCGTCGCACGAGGTAGCAGTTCCACAATGGTAGTGGTTGCAGGGGCTATTGCAGTAGTTGTGTTGCTGTTTGTTGGCACGATAGTTCCGTGTTGGAGTGAATCAGGTGTCGGGTTCGAGCAGGATCGCCGGGACATGGTGGATCGGCAGATACGCGACCGGGGAATAACAGCGCCGGCAACCCTGGGTGCCATGAATGCTGTGCCTCGCCACCTGTTCGTTCCAGATACGCTTCAGCACCGTGCCTATGCTGATACCCCCCTGCCCATTGGTCACGGTCAAACCATCTCGCAGCCCTACATCGTTGCCTATATGACCGATTTGCTGGCGATTAAGCCGCACCATGCCGTGCTTGAGGTCGGTACCGGCTCCGGATATCAGGCCGCAGTACTGGCGGAATTGACCGACCACGTCTATTCCATGGAAATCATTCCCGAGCTGGCTTCTTCTGCCGGGCGGCGCTTGAAAAATGCCGGCTATGCCAATGTCCGGGTGCGGCAGGGTGACGGGTATCACGGGTGGCCTGAAGCGGCTCCCTTTGATGCCATTATAGTGACCGCAGCTGCGGAATTTATTCCTCCGCCCCTGCTGAGTCAATTACGGGAGGGCGGGCGAATGATCATTCCTGTCGGGTCCCCGTTTTTTGTACAGCACCTCATGTTGGTGGAGAAGAGAAACCATGCCGTAACCACTCGAAGTCTGATGCCGGTCCGCTTTGTCCCTTTCCGGAGAGAACCGTGAAACAGGGCCGGGCTGCAACGGGTATCAGGCTCCACCTGTCGTTGTTGCTGCTTTCTGCAGCGCTGATCGGTTTTCAACTGGAGCAGATGCAGCTATTGGCCATGGCACAATGGCACCATTTTGCCTATCTGGTCATTTCCGTTGCCCTGCTTGGTTTCGGTGCAAGCGGCACCTGTATTGCCCTGTTTCGACCACTCCTGCTGCGCCACCTGGAGTGGTTATTGCCTGTCCTGATGTTTGGCTGCGCTTTGTTGATGGCCATTGCACTCCCGCTTTCCAGCGGTTTAACCCAGGATTTTGATATTTTTCTATTGTTTGTTGAGCCGATGCAGTCGGTTTCCCTGATTCTCGGTCAAGGGGTTTACCTGCTGGTGTTCTTTTTCGGCGCATTCCCTATGGGGCTGGTTTTTATCGCCCACAGTGAGCGAATCAACAGTCTCTACAGTGCGAATCTTATAGGCTCGGGCCTTGGTGGAGCGGGGGCCGTTCTCCTCATGACCCAGGTTTTGCCCCAGTCTCTTCCCGCTATCACTGCGCTGCTGCCATGGGTAGGTGGTTGCCTGGTTATTGCCGCCAACAGGAGGGCGGCGGTGTGGTGCGCCGCTGTGCTCAGTCTCGCAGGGATAGTGGCGCTGATTGTGCGGCCACCGGAGCCGCAACCATCAGCGTATAAGGATATTGAGCGGATGCTGGATATTCCCGGTGCCGCAGTCGTGGCTATCCAACCTGATCCCCAGGGGCTGGTTCAGAAGGTGCGCGCTCCTAGCCTGCGGTATGCACCGGGACTCAGTCTGACCTACGATGAAGAGGTACCGGAAGTAAAAGCCATCGTCCTAACCAATGGTGACTGGTTTGATGCGGTCAGCGATGTTCCTCCCCGATTGCAGCAGGCAACAACCTTTGCTCTACCTTACGCCATTGGGCAACGGAAACGCGTACTCCTGCTGGGCGCCGGAACAGGGGCAGGTATTGCCCAGGCAAGAGCAAACGGAGCAGAGACTATTATTGCCGTGGAGCCCCATAAACATGCTGCCAGAATGGGGTGGGTGGATGCCGGGTGGTACCGTGCCGATACGAAAAGCAGGAAGCAGGTAGGCTATGCCTTTCTTCATCCGCGAACGTGGATTGCCCGCACCCAGGAACAGCATGACTTGATAACCTTGCCCATTGCAGGACGTTTTGGCGGAGGTTCGGGGCTGACAGCCCTGCAGGAACAGTATCTGTACACGGAGGAGGCTATTGCCCTTCTGTGGGAGCATCTTACAGATGACGGCATCCTGCAGATATCAACCTGGCTCGATACTCCTAGCCGCAGTACGCTGCGACTGGCGGCAACGATCCGGGAAGTACTGGAAGGAAAGGGTGTTGATCCTACCATGCACACAGCTGCCATTGGCAACTGGAACCTGGCGACCTTTGTTGTAAAGCGGTCTCCGCTTACCAGCAGGGAAGTGCAGCAGGTTCGCCTCTTTTGTACAGAGCTGCAGTTTGACCCGATGCTGCTGCCCGGCCTGCGAGTTGAAGAACGACAGCGCTACCATGCTGTGGCAGACCCGGATTTTTTCAAGAACCTTGATATGCTTGCATCTCCAGCAGGACGACAGGAGCTGTATGCCGGGTACGCATTTGATATTCGTCCGGTGCGCGATGAACGCCCATTTTTTTCCCAGTTTCTTCGCTGGCAATCTCTCCCTTTGCTGGCCAGCCACTTTGGTGAACGAACCATGCCTTTTCTGGAACTGGGATACCTGGTGGTGGCGGTCAGTTTTTTTCAGGTAGTAGTGGCTGCTGTTGTGCTTATTCTGTTACCGCTGTTGCGATTGGGGCGGCCTGTTCATACTGGTTTGCAGCGGTGGGTTTTTCCTTACTTTGCTGGCCTTGGAATAGGGTTTATGTTTTTTGAGATCGTTTTGATTCATAAGCTGACCTTGTATTTCGGCAATCCACTGTATGCAGCAGCCGTCGGCATCTGTAGCCTCCTTGTTTTTTCCGGGCTTGGCAGTCGTTTTTCTGTACGGCTGGCTGCACATGATCGTATTCGCGGCCTGAGCTGTCTTGGAGCAGGCATTCTGCTGGTATTTTACAGCCAGGCGCTGTCTCCGCTACTCACGTGGGCCATGGTTGGGTCGATGGCGTGGAAAATTTTATTTTTTCTGCTGGTGGTCGCTCCAGCCGGATTTATTATGGGGGTGCCATTTCCCTTGGGGCTTGCGCATCTGGCCGGGCAGAGTAAACGGCAGGCTGCCTGGGCATGGGGGATCAATGGGTGTTCTTCGGTGGTCTCCGCCGGCCTGGCAACCATTATCGTTGTTGAGTTCGGCTTTTCCGTGGTGCTGGTGGTGGCTGGTGGGGCATATATGGTGGCCGCTGTTTCGGCTTTTTCAGGGGAGGCACTCCACCTGCCGGGAGGCACCTCTTGATCCCGTATAGATTCTATTGGCCTCGTGCGGGTTTAAGCCGGAACAGGAAGCACCTGCACACCTATAACATGCAAGTAGCTGCTCTCGGTCAAGATCGATCGGTTGGCTGCGATTGAATAACTTGCTGGTATTATACCCAAAGTATACGGAGTGGAAAAGATGCCGTTTAAAACAGCTAAGCAGTCAGCAAACGAGTTCGATGTCATTGTTATCGGGTCAGGCATGGGTGGGATGACAACGGCCGCTGCGCTCTCCAGGTTGGATCATAAAGTATTGCTTGTTGAGCAAGCTCCGTCGATAGGCGGGCTGACTCATGCTTTCAGTCGCGATGGTTTCACCTGGGATGTCGGCCTCCACTACTGCGGCTCATTTGGCCATGAGCAGTTTGCGGGCAAGATCCTGGCCTGGCTCAGCGGCGGAACAATTGAGTTTCGTTCGGTCGGCACCGTCTACGACACGCTGCACTTCCCGGATGGAATCGAAGTTTCCGTGGGGCGACCGGCCGCAGCCTACAAGATGGAGCTCAAAGAATTGTTTCCTGGCAATGCCGCTGAAATTGAAGCCTACTTCGAGGCCTTGCTGTCGGCGGAGAAAGCCGGTCACAAAGTTGGTGCCGAGCGGGCAATGCCTGAACTGTTTCGTTCTGTGCATCACTTGTGGAATAAAAAGGAAATCCAGCGTTGGTGCAGCCGCACCACCAGCGAGGTTATCTCGGAATATATCAGCGATCCAAAGCTCGCCGCCATTTTGTCTGCACAGTGGGGGACCTATGGTGGTCAACCAAAAGAAGCAAGTTTCGCTATGCACGCCACCATTATGGGCCACTATCTCGAAGGCGCCGCCTATCCGGTGGGCGGTGCCACTGCCATCGCAAGAGGTCTGGTTCCGGTCATCGAAGCGGCTGGCGGCAGCATCCGGGCCGCGACGCCTGTCAGCGAAATATTGCTTGAAGACGGCAAAGCCGTGGGCGTGCGGACCCGTTCCGGCGAAGAAATCAACGCGTCTTCTATCGTCTCGGCGATTGGAGTTGGTGAGACCGTCAAGCACCTCCTGCCTGAGGCATTTCGCGAACAGCAATGGGCTCGCGAGATATCCACTTTCAGGCCGTCGGTCTGCCACTTCCAACTCTTTCTCGGCTTCGAGGGAGACATTGCCCGATATGGAGCAACCCGCTCGAACCACTGGTATTATGAAAGCTGGGACACCAATGATCATCTGTGGACGGCGGCATACGGAAAGCCAATTTCGATGATGTTCATCTCGTTTCCATCGCTCAAGGATTCCGCTCATGATCCGGGGCCGTTGAAAAAGCACACCGGTGAAATACTCATTTTGGCGGATTGGTCGTCGGTGGCAGAATTTGCGGCTGGTGGTGCTGAGGCACGCGCTGATGAGTGGGCGGCACTCAAGCAGAGTATCGAGTCAAAGATGATGGCGTTCTTTAGTAAGAAGTTCCCGGCATTGGCGCCGTTTGTCGTCCATCGAGAACTCGGTACACCGCTCACCACCGTTTCGTTCACCGGCCACGAGAAGGGTGGATTCTATGGCGTTGAAACGACACCGCGTCGCATGTTATCAGGCGCACTCAATGCCCGTACACCAGTTCCCGGGCTCTATTTATCTGGTCAGGACGTCATGAGTCCCGGGATCGCTGGTGCGCTTATGGGTGGCATGTTGTGCGCTGCGGCGATCGATATACGTGCCTTCCAAAAGTTCAGATAATGCATTATGCATTTGATCGTGCTGCTGAAACAGGATGCCTCCGAGATGCGTAGACCCATTAAAGATCTCACAGTAACAGCAGTTTTTCCAACCGATTCGATCGGGTCAATGGTGGTTCGTTTCTGGTGCATGTAGCAAGTATGAACCAGCAAGTAGCACACCCCCTCAGAGGATGAATATACATCCTGCCCCGATAACAGCTAGAAATGCTCCCAACCATGCACCGGGTGCCGGTTTTTCTCCTGTGGAAAGCCACAGGATCGGTAGGATTAAGACCGGTGAGGTAGCAGATAGTGTTGAAACCAGTCCTGCAGATCCATTTGCGAGCGCAAAGAGAAGAAAAGTCATGCCAAGGGCCATTCCTACCAAACCGCTAAGGCCGGTCTGCACAATCAACTTAACTGTCAGCGGCTCTCCTGTTCCGGTACCCTTTCTGTGGTAAACCAATTGAAACAGGGTCAAAGCCAAAGCTGATACTACGACTCGCAGGGCGGAAGCTGATATGGCATCGACGCCCGAAGCCATAATCGGCCTGGCAATGATCACTGCAACAGCCTGACAGAGAGCGGAGAGTATTCCAAATGAAATCCCAGCAGATAGAGTACCCTGCACCTTTTCAAACAAATGTTTTTGCCCAGAACCGGTACCGAAAAATATAGCCAGTACCACTCCTGCCATAATCAACAGGCATCCGCCGATGGTGGTTGGCTCTAACCGTTCATGTAAAAACAAGTACCCGATAATCACCGTAAACGGTGCATTTGCTGTAAATAAAATACCTGTGCGTCTAGGCCCCAGCCTTTTCAAAGTACTGTACAGACATGTATCACCGATCAGCACTCCGATTATTGCTGATAAAATCAGTATCTTGACAGCATGCCAGTCAAGGGTTGTCCACCCGCCGCTAAATAAAGAGGTTGCAACAAGCATCATTGAGACAATAACAAGGCGAACCCGGTTAAACCTGACCGCACCCAGTGTTCTCGCTGGAGTTGTCGAGAGCAACCCGCCAAATGACCAGCATAGAGCTGCAGTCAAAGCAGAGAGTTCAGCCAGATACATTATATCTTCCTGATTTAACCATTAATACGCACTTTTCTGGAATCAAATACCTGCATCATATTTTGAGCAGACCTCGATCAGTAACAAATTTTTTGTACTATCATGTCCAGCCTGTCACACAGTACCAAGTGTTTCATTTTCTATGCAGTGACACAGATACCGAATAACCTCCAGTCAGCCAACATCTTTTTCAACATGCCTCGCTTCCCTCACTCCGAGAACAGCCATTGTTTGCCGTAAAAAGGATCGTCAGTTCGTAGATACCTCTATTCTCTACATGTCAACCTGGTGATCGGGGACACCTTTTGGGGGTGGCAGTATAAATCTCCCCGGGTGGTCATATTGTTTCAAATACTAAGCAACCTGTCATGCCTCTCTGGCAGGTAACCAATGAGATGAGAGTGCTCAGCGATCATGATTGTTTTGTGGATCCGCAACTATTGAAAATCTTCAAGAAGAGAGCTAATTGTAGGCTTGATAGCGGTGATGAAAACACCTGTGGAGTAAAAACCATCAAAATATTTTTCTATTCACGCAAAGTCCCCTTTCTGGTGATGATTATTTGTCATTGAACGTTGCCTTTATTTGATTAACTGCCTAAAAAAACAAAACTTGCATGAATAAAGAACATTTTTTCAAAGATCCAAGAATTCCCTTTTTTGAGGCAAGATATACCAAGAGCAGCCAATCCGTTTTCAAAGCGCATATGCACACGACTTTTAGTATTGGTGCTGTGGATGAGGGGTGTGTTGAGTATCTGGTAGGTGCAGAATGTGCAAGGCTTGAGCCCGGCTCACTAGCAATTATTAATCCTGAAATATTGCACTCCTGCAATGCTGTTTCAGCAGGTGGTCGTAGTTATTTTATGCTCTATCTGGATCTTAACTGGTGTACAGCAGTCCAAAATGGGCTTTGGGGAGTAGAACAATTCCTGCCATCAACTGTAATTAAGATTGATGACCAGAAACTCTATGACGAGTATTGCGAGGGAATGCAGGCAATTATACATCACCAGGTGCATTTGCAGGAAAAAGAACAAATCGCCTATGATCTTGCCTCAATGGTATTTCGGCAATGTTGTCAACCTACAGCTGAGCTGCATAACACGCCGAAAAATATACAACATCTAAAAGAGTTACTTAAAGAGGATCTGGAAAAAGATTTAACCCTCGACTCACTCTCTGACAGGTTAGGGGTAAATCCTTATACTTTA
Organism: Desulfogranum aggregans; assembly: GCF_055398265.1. Lineage (NCBI taxonomy): Bacteria > Pseudomonadati > Thermodesulfobacteriota > Desulfobulbia > Desulfobulbales > Desulfobulbaceae > Desulfogranum > Desulfogranum aggregans. The sequence goes on from NZ_AP042447.1 coordinate 4,197,149, forward strand.
ATCAGAAAATTCAAACTGGAAACAGGACTCACTCCCCACGCTTACCGCATGAACCACCGTATCGAGAAGGCAAAATCATATCTGCAAAAAGGAGATGATATTGCGGAAACGGCCGTAAAGTGCGGTTTCTTCGATCAGAGTCACCTGCACAGAAATTTTAAGGCAATGACAACGATCACCCCAAAAGAGTATCAGGTCAATTTCGTACAATAGTTTTGGCGAACATCACATTATCGTCCTCCCCAACGTACAAATCTCTTATGGAGGAAGATATGGAATTTTTGCTCATAATCTCTGCGCATTTTCTTGCACTTTTAAGCCCTGGTCCCGACTTTTTTCTCATTACCCGGGCCGCGCTCAGGCTCCCTATGCGATATTGCCTTGCCATCTGTGCAGGGATTGCCACCGCAAATGGTGTCTATCTCTGTTGTGCTGTATGCGGACTTGAGGTGATTCGGGAGTGGACCATCTTGTTCACTGGTCTCCGAATTTTTGGTGCAGCCTATCTGATTTACATCGGGATACTGTTATTAAAGGCTCCCCGAAAAACCTTACAGAAAACGACTGAGTACCAGGATTCTATCTTGGACACACATTCCAACCTGAGTCAGTTTCTTGTTGGCTTTATGTCAGGAATTCTGAACCCAAAGAATGCCATTTTCTATCTCTCGCTTTTCACCGTTATGGTTTCCAGGGAAACAGCGCTGGCAACAAAAGGGATGTATGCGTTATGGATGACCTCGGTAGTTTTTCTCTGGGATGCGACAGTGGTATATATATTATCCCGTGGACGAATCAAGAGTTCACTTGAAAACGGGGTTTTTTATGTGGAGAAACTTGCGGGAGTTATGTTAACAGCTTTTGGGTTGTCGCTACCATTTACCTGAGAGTTGCCGGTTTGAGTTATCCATGACAGGGTAGATATTTCTATCTGATTGGAAATGGAAAAAAGTAGAGTAACTTCAAAGAAGAGCTGACCCTATCGAAGGTAACGAATCTTACCACATGCCTTAACTTGAGACTTTTCCTGTTTATACGTAACAAAAAATAGAACGATGATGTAGTATGCTATGGTCATCAACGTCCTGTTTTTTCTGCAAAAAGAAAAAGGAGGCGAACATGGCCAACCAAACAAGTATTCTTAATGCTCCATTTATCGTTGATTGGGCTGCTTAGGTGCAGGAAAAACACTGGCCCGTCATTCTTCCCCAACCGATCAACCGCGACCAGGCTCTTTTCTTCCACCACGTTTATTCTTTTCACCAATTGCTGGATCATTTGCTGTCTGGCAGCCTGATGCACGGCGCAGGAGAAAGCGATGATCTCTCACCTATCACCTACAATGTGTCTGGGTAGTATTGTTCAAGCAACTCGTTGACGACTGCCAAGTTTTGGCCGAGCTGCCTTAGCGCAAGGAGGCGTGTTCGGCTGAACTCGGCATCCTTTGGCACGAGGCGCATGATATAAGCGGCGCGACTGCCGTGAAACACGTCCTCTGACTTGTGGAAAAAGGCGTTGCAGAAGAGAAGCGCATCGCCGGCATCGAGCGAAGGCGTGACCTTCGTCCTCTCTAAGTAGTCATACTCATGCTGCGACATTTGAAAGGGCACGTGTTCGGGCACCGACGGGTCGACGATGCGCACCAGGGTGTGTAATTGGCTAGCTTCGCGGATGAGCGACAATCGAACCGCCCCCTCTTCCATGACAATGGACAGCTGCCCAGAGCCGGCTTCCTTGACCGGCATCAGTGGAATCCAAACCGTTAGCATATCTTCGGGGCGCTCCATGAATCCGATGGAGTCGAAGTCGGTGTGAAACGGGAAACCTTGGTCATCGGGTGTCTTCTCCAGATAGAGATCGCCCAGAATACGGTAGTTGGGTAAGAGCTTATTTATGGTGTCGATGAGGTTCAATTCTTTGTCGCGGAAGACCATCGGGCCGTAGATAGCATTTTTGTAAATGTCTGCGTACCACGTCTGCCCATTCGGCATGGCGTCCAGCTTGGTTGCTAATTTCTCCCGTGTCTCTTTGCTGAGCACGTTGCGTAATACCTCACCATGATGCGGAGAGATGTTCTTCAGAAAATCGGGACGGAAATGCATTTGGAATCCTTTCTGTGTTGGTTGGGTATACTAAAGGCTGAACATTAGTTTAACAGATGCAAATCTCTCAGGTTGTTGAAAATCTGAAATCTACCGACCCTATGCTTTGCCAGGTTGTTTTTTTAGCCAGCATCCTTGCTTTTGACGACCACTAGTAATCTGCTGAGAAGCGGAGCAGGTTGACATGCATCCTGTTTATATTTCTATAATCGTTCCTTTTCAGCATTGCTGCCTTTTCTCCTGTGTAATCGCCATGTGTAATGTAACCAACTGTTATCATTATGTGTTAATTGCAACAGGCATGAAGATAATACCGATGCGCACATGAAACGCCAGATCATGGGGCGTGAGGTGGTGGTTGTTACCAATGGCCAGCTTGACTTCGGTACCTGGGAGCAGATCTTTTGCGGCGAGTTTGACGGCCGACGTATAAAAGGGTGTTGAGGAAGATTATAGGTGAGGAGAACAAGAGCCAACTATAGAAAATTCAACACGATTTTTTGGACAGTCATTGAATAAACAACAACTCTAACAACTTGAAGATGATCTCTGGACAGCCGCCGACAACTTGCGAGCTAACTCCTACCTCAAGGCCACCGAATATAGTACGCCGGTGCTGGGGCTCATCTTTCATAATTTTGCCGAGATCAACTATCGTCGCCATGACAAAGCCGTCCACCGTGAGTATGAGGGCCTCAGGTCTGCGCGGCATCATGGCCGGAGTCCAAACGTACGAGCAGCTTTTTTGGAGGTAAAGACGCGGGCTTTTGCAAGCACCCGCTCCATGTATCCGATAAATCCTTCCTGGCAATGCTGGCTGCCAGGCCGGAGTGGCTGGTGTGCAGTTAGTCGTGGGATTGTTCAAAAATGAACCGCATCATACATTCACCTGTTGAGTGAGTTTTTGCAACAGGTGCATGTTGATATTTTCTTGATTGAAAATCAATATGTTGTCCAGCTTTCACTGCATTTTTTACTGATCAATCGTCACGGATTAAGGACGATTAATATCTCTATTGATGATGTGGAAGCTGCATTTTTTGAGTATTTAGGAGCGTTCAGGCTTTTATCTTTTTTAACCGCCGCCACAGGGTCGAGCGGCTGATACCCAAAATTTTAGCTGCCTCGGAGTGTTTGCCTCTGCTGAGAACCAGAGCCCGGCGAATGTCCTCCAGCTCGGCGTTTTGAAGCTGCAAACTGATCTCGCTGTCAAATTGGTCTTCAAGGTGCATCTGCACGATTTTGGTATCTATTGTCTTGCCTCTAAGCGTTGCTAGAATCCTCTCCACCACATTCTGCAGCTCCCTGATGTTGCCCGGCCAGTTGTGTCGGGTCAGTTCTTTGAGAGCGCTAGAAGAAAACTTGAGATTGCGATTCATCTTTGCCGCGTGTTTTTCAAGGAAGAACCGGGCAAAGGCGATAACGTCCTCGTTGCGGTCGCGTAAAGGGTGGAGTCGCAGTTGCAAAACATCGAGGCGGTAGTAGAGGTCGGCCCGGAACTTTTTCTCATTGACGAGTTGTTTCAGCGGCCTGTTGGTTGCGGAAATAATGCGAACATCGATGGGGGTCACCCGGTCGCTGCCAACGCGCATAACCTGTTTTTCCTGGAGCACCCGCAGGAGTTTTCCCTGGGTGACTGACGTCATTTCACCGATTTCATCAAGAAAGAGAGTGCCTCCATGGGCAACCTCAAACAGCCCTGCCTTGCCTTTCTGGCTTGCTCCAGTAAAGGCTCCGCCGACGTAGCCAAACAGTTCGCTCTCCAGTATCTGTTCCGGCAGCGCCGCACAGTTCAGGGCAACAAAAGGTCCCTGGCTTCGATTGCTGCCGTTATGGATGCTCTGGGCAAACACCTCTTTCCCCGTGCCCGTCTCTCCGAGGATGAGTATGGCCGATTCGGTCTGGGCGAAATCTCTCGCAAGCGATGTAGAATTTTTGATTTGTTGGCTGGTGCCGATGATGTCGTCAAAATGCATACTGGCAACATGCCCTGCTGAGAAGAGACGCCTTCTCACCTTGGCTTCCATCTGCTGGAACTTCGTCACATTCTGGAAATTGATGACGACACCCACCACCTCATTATTTACCCGTAAGGGGACCTTGTTGCAGACCACCTGTTCGTTGTTGATGGTAAGCAGCTGGGCGAGGTCTTCTTTTCGTGAGGAGAGTACTTGGTGGAATTCAAAGCCAGGGAGAATTTCGGAGATATTCCGCCCTACAGCTTTTGCAGCGGTTATTTTTGTGATTCGTTCCGCCACGGGGTTGAAGATTGTAATTCGTCCCTTCGCGTCAACGGAGATGATGCCGTCATAGGCGTAGTCGAGGACGACGCGGAAAAGATTGCCTTTGGTCTGCTCTTTTTGCTTGGCAAGCGTAATGTTTTTCGCCTCTTGGGCCGCCTGGCGCATACTCTCCGGGCTGTTTTCAATGACGGCAAAAGGAATCTTGTAGTGGTTGGCGATAGAGCAGATGACGGCGCCGCCGACAATCATGTCGATATCATCCGCTATCGCCTGGAGTACGACAGGTACTATCTCGCTTTCGTTGTTAAGAGGGTAAAAGCGTATGGAGGTGTCCATGACTATACTGAAATAGTCAAGTCCAGCAATCATTGGGGCAAAGGCGATAACCCCGATATTTTTGCCGTACAGGTTGGATCGCTTGATTGTCTGAAAAATATCAAGAACGGTAAACGGAATCTCAACCACCGACCATTCAGGGTTGCTGTTGTTGATGAGCTGTGCGGTACGGCCACGGCTTATAAAGACGTCGAAGCCTTCTTCGGCGAGCTTTGTCGCCTGCTGCACCCCTTCTTCCATCAGGCCGACCTCGATGCGGATATCGTCGTGGCCGTTTAAAAAAGTGAACCTCGTTTGCTCAACGAGGGAGGAATCTGGCAGGATGCAGGCGATCAATGGCATAACTGGCTCCTTTTGAAACGCAAATGAAATAGATTGAAACAATTATGCAACAATTGTGAAAATATAACAAGAGGAAGTTTGTAAGTATTTGTAATAATGTTGGTTTTTTAATGGCACGGATATGGCAATACAGGATATTGTAGCAATCAGCAACAGCTCTACCGCTGGACCAACTTTTATGAGGTTGCATAATGAAGATATTTCAAATCGCGTCCGTCCCCGGTGATGGCATAGGAAAAGAAACAGTTCCCGCAGGTCGTCAAGTTCTGGAAGCTGTGTGTGAGGCCCATGGTGGGCTCCGTTTTGAGTACCTCGATATTGACTGGAGTTGTGAGTACTACCTCAAGCACGGCTCCATGATGCCGGAAAATGGGCTGGAAACCTTACGCCCCTGCGACGCAATATTTCTTGGTGCTGTCGGCTTTCCTGGTGTTCCCGACCATGTCTCGCTCTGGGGCTTGTTGCTGCCGATCAGGCGAACCTTCCAGCAGTATATCAATCTTCGGCCGGTGCAACTGATGCCGGGTATCAGGACGCCTCTGGCCGATAAAAAACCGGAAGACATCGATTTTCTCGTTGTCCGTGAAAATAATGAAGGCGAATACTCCAACATGGGCGGGCGCCTTTACCAGGGAACGGAGCGTGAGGTTGTTGTCCAGAATACGGTCTTTACCCGCCAGGGTGTGGAGCAGGTTATACGCTATGCCTTTGAACTCGCCGTAAAAACGGGGCGGCAGAAGGTGAGTTCGGCAACCAAATCCAACGGAATCAATTACACCATGCCGTTCTGGGACGAGATTTTCGAGGAGGTTGGAAAAAACTATTCAAATATTGAACGAAATCAATTTCATATCGATGCACTCTGTGCACGCTTCGTAACACATCCGCAAGATTTTGATGTGGTGGTCGGCAGTAATCTTTTTGGTGATATTTTAACCGACCTTGGGCCTGCAATTGCGGGAAGCATCGGCATCGCTCCGTCGGCCAACATCAACCCGGCCAAGGAATATCCTTCAATGTTTGAGCCGGTGCACGGCTCCGCCCCGGATATAGCGGGCAAAGGGATTGCAAACCCTATGGGGCAGATCTGGTGTGGGGCCATGATGCTTGAGCACCTGGGTTTTGCAGACGAAGGAGATCTTGTCATGCAGGCCCTCCGCGAGACCCTTGAAGCGGGAATTACCACCGCTGATGTCGGTGGTCGGGCAAATACTCGTGAGGTTACCGAGGCAGTGTGCACAAGAATTCGCATGTTAGCAGGTAATGTGGGCTGATTCTTTTGTCCACTTGCCAGTAAGCGTTTTTTGTTTGTTTGAAACTCTTTAGCCTGGGAAGGCGTTTTTCCTAAAGCTCGGAGTTTCATTGTACCTTGCGGCTGCGGCAATTTGGTCCAGCCTTGCTGGTTCATTACAAATCCAAATGGAAGGAGGAAAGATGAAAGCAACAATGAAATGTTCGGTTTGGGCAATTCTTTGCAGTGTCCTGATGGTACCCGCCATCGCCTTTGCAGAATTCCCGGAAAAGCCAATCACCTACACGATACCTTTTAATCCAGGTGGTGAGTCGGATATAACCGCAAGGCTTCAGGAGCCAGAACTGGAAAAAGACCTTGGTGTGGCAGTAAACGTCACCCACAAGCCGGGTGGTGGCGGTGCGGTGGCCTGGAGTGATTTTCAGCGCACGGCAAAGCCCGATGGTTACAGTATTGTCGGCTGCAATATTCCCCACATCATCGGCCAGCCGCTGATCCGTAAGGATGCCGGGTACGAGACTGATGGCTTCAAGGTTGTCATGTGGTTCCATTTCACTCCCAACGCTCTTGTGGTGAGCAAGGACAGCCCCCTCAAAACCCTTGATGATTTCATCGAGTTTGCCAAGAAGAAGCCTTTTGTCGGCACCGTTGGCGGCAGCGGAACCTACAGCGCAAACCATCTTGAAACCATGCGACTGATGAAGGCCGCAGGCATCGATCTAACCTATGTTCCGTACACCGGTACAGGACCGGTTATTCCGGCTCTCATGGGTGGTCATATTAAGGCTGCGATGACCTACACTCCAGTGAGCGTGAACTACAAGGACAAGTTCAGGACGCTTGCCGTTGCAGCAGAAGAGCGGGTGCCGGCCCTGCCTGACGTTCCCACCTTCAAGGAACTCGGTTATGACATCGTCGGCGGTGCCTTCCGTGGTGTGGCAGCACCTCTTGGAACCCCGCAACCCGTTGTTGACAGGCTTGCAAATGCCTTTACCGAGGCCAACAAGGAGATCAGCAAGAAGCAGGTCGACCTTGGTTTTGTCATGAAGTACTCAACCGGTGACGATGCAGTGAAACTGATCGATTCAATGCGTGCTGCATACGGTGATGTACTGGCAGACATCAAGAAGAAATAACTACAAGTTTTCATCCTGATCGTACCCGGTTCTGCCGTCGGCGGGGTCTTTTTTAACCTCTGAAAGACTACCCCTGCTGTCGGCAGAGCCTAACAGGTTGCTCCATTGAAAGGGAAATATTGTTATGCTTCTTGAGACATTCCTGATGCTGCTTGATCCGGTAATTCTCCTCTCCATTTTCGTCGGGGTTTCTGCCGGCCTTTTTGTGGGGGCGATGCCGGGACTTACGGCGACCATGGCCCTTGCCGTACTCCTGCCGTTTACCTTTACCCTGCCTCCACTGCATGGTCTTGTTGCGCTTGGGGCTGTATACATGGGGGCCATCTACGGTGGATCTTTTGCAGCTATTCTCGTCAATACTCCAGGGACGCCGTCATCGATTGCCACCGCTTTTGAGGGCTACCCGATGTCCAAGCAGGGCAGGGCTCTGGAAGCCTTGAGCATAGCGACCGTGGCTTCTGCCGTCGGCGGGATCGCGGGCAGTCTCTTCCTGCTTTTGCTCTCGCCGCCCCTTGCACAGCTCTCTCTTCGTTTTGGTCCTGCGGAGTATTTCTGGGTCGCCATTCTGGGCCTCACCCTCATCGCAAGTCTCTCTGAAGGCTCCAGTGTCAAGGGTATGCTGGGTGGCGCACTGGGCATGATTATCGGCACTATCGGCGTTGCCCCGATAGGAGGTGAAACCCGTTTCACCTTCGGGATGCCTGTATTGCAGGGTGGGGTGGCCATGATCGTAGCTCTGATCGGCCTTTTTGTCCTTCCCGAGCTTTACAACATGGCCGCCAAAGGTAAAACGGCGCTCACCGCTGTGGAGGTGGATTCGAAAAAACGCAGCTCATTCTGGAGTGTGACCAAGACCGTTTTTTCCATGCCGGGCAATCTCATACGATCCTGCATTATTGGTGAGATTGTAGCCATTATCCCCGGCGCAGGCGGCAATGTCGCTAACCTTGTCGCCTACAACGAGGCGAAAAGAGCCTCCAAACATCCGGAAAAATTCGGGACAGGTCTTCCGGAAGGGCTTGTGGCCACCGAGTCAAGCAACAATGTCACGGTCGCAGGCAGCATGGTGCCCCTGTTGACACTTGGAATTCCAGGCGCACCGCCTGATGCCGTCATCCTCGGTGTCATGATGCTGCACGGCTTGAGACCGGGGATCGAGCTGTTTACCACGAGCGGCCATCTCACCTACGGTTTTATCATCTCCATGGGTCTTGCTGCCATAGCTATGGTCCCGGTAGGGCTTCTTGGCGGTCGGCTGATCTATAAGGTTATTTTCAAAACCCCTGTCTATTTTCTTGTCCCGACCATCGCCATGGCTACCATGCTCGGGACCTATGCGGTGCGTAACAGCCACACGGACGTCATCATCATGCTGGCACTTGGAACCCTCGGGTTTCTTTTCAAGCAGGTCGGCATTGCTCCCGCGCCGATCGTGCTGGGGCTCATCCTGGGGACCATTGCGGAGATGGGATATGTACAGACGATATTAAGTGGCCAGGCATCCGACTATCCTGTGCTGATGCTTTTTGAAAACGGTCTCTCGCACATTCTCATAGGCATGATTCTCTTTTCTGCTTTATGGCCGTATATCAGCAAACTCAAAAGAAAAATGGCCAGCAGAAGGGGAGGTGCGCAGTGAACCGGAAAGTGAATACTGAACTTATCAGTGGCATCATCGGCCTGCTAATAACCACTGTCTTTTTTTTCGGTCTCGAAGACGTCTCCTGGATGAGCATCGTCTTTCCCAAGACGGTGGTCTACATCCTGTTTTTCATCTCGGCTATTCTGATTGTCCTGGGCTTTGTCAAGCCCACAATGCGTCAGGTTTTCAGCGTGGGGTCAAATGTCAGGTGGATCGTCACCGGCATCCTGTTTTTTGGTTGGGTGCTTTGTATGCCTGTACTCGGCTTTTTTGTCAGCACCGTCATCTTCATGACCATTATAGTCGGCTACCTGGCACAAGCGAGAACAACGTTGACGGTGAAAAAATTTATGGTCTGGATCCCCATCGTGATTGCGGAGGTGACGTTTTTTTATCTCATTTTCACCAAGGTGTTGTATGTGCCACTGCCGACGGGGATGTTTTTTTAGTCGGATGATATTTTCCTGCCAATAAATTGGTGTAAATGTGGTGCGCCTCTAAAGTTTCAGAGGGGCGTACCATAAAAACATTGTTGCAGGCTGCTTTGCTGTCATCGTGGCAAAGCCGCAGGGGAGAACTCCCTTCTGCTTCCGGTTGTTCTGGACCTTGTGTGTTTCTTATGAAAATCGTTGACATACGTGAAGTGACAAAACCCATCGCATCGCCGATTCGCAATGCGTACATCGACTTTTCGAAAATGACGCTGAGTCTTGTGGCCGTTGTTACCGATGTAAAACGGGATGGCCGTCCGGTGGTTGGATACGGTTTTAATTCCAATGGCCGCTATGGGCAGGGTGCGCTGATCCGCGAACGCTTTCGTCCAAGACTGCTCGACGCAGCAGCCGACACCCTGCTCGACCCAGATCGGGATAACTTTGACCCGCACCGCATCTGGGACTGCATGATGAAAAACGAAAAACCCGGCGGTCACGGGGAGCGCTCTGTGGCTGTTGGAACCATTGATATGGCCCTATGGGATGCGGTTGCAAAGATAGAAGAAAAGCCACTGTACCAGCTGCTGGCCGAGCGTTATGGGCAAGGCTTGCCGGACCCGAAGGTTTTTGTCTACGCAGCCGGTGGATATTACTACCCGGGCAAGGATAACCGCGGGCTCGTCGATGAGATGCGCAGCTATCTTGATCGCGGCTATACCGTTGTCAAAATGAAAATCGGCGGGGCCTCTTTGTCTAAAGATATCAGGCGTATCGAGGAAGTTCTGAAGATTCTCGCACCGGGCCAGCATCTCGCCGTGGACGCCAACGGACGCTTTGACCTCGATACCGCGATCTGCTATGCAAAAGCTCTCTCGGGCTATGACCTGTTCTGGTATGAGGAGGCGGGTGACCCTCTCGATTATGAACTCCAAGCACAACTTGCAGAGCATTACCAAGGGAGCATGGCCACCGGTGAAAACCTCTTTTCTATGCAGGATGCGCGCAACCTCATAAGGTACGGTGGGATGCGGCCTGACCGTGACTGGCTGCAGTTTGACTGTGCTCTTAGCTACGGGCTTGTCGAATACCTGAGAACGCTGACCATGCTCAAGGAATATGGCTGGTCATGGGAGCGTTGTATTCCCCACGGCGGCCATCAGATGTCTCTGAGTATCGCTGCAGGTCTTGGGCTGGGCGGCAATGAGTCGTACCCCGATCTCTTTCAGCCCTATGGAGGCTTCCCGGACGGGGTGGAAGTTATTGACGGCCATGTCACCCTGCCTGAGCTGCCTGGAATAGGCTTTGAAGGTAAAGCGGATCTCTGCAGGGAGATGAGTATGCTCGCCTGAGGCGGCAGGGAAGGAAGATATTTCTTTTTTAAAGATGAGAAGGAGTGAAGAATGCAACATGATCAAGCGGTAAAAACCATGACGGATATCATGGCGAAATTTACCAATTATATCGGGAAACACCTCCCTGGCGATATCATGGATAAACTGGGTGAGCTGCGCTCCCAGGAAGACAGTATGCTCGCAAAAGTTGTCTATGACTCGATGTTTGAAAATCTCGCAAAAGCTGACGAGCTTGACCGGCCGTGCTGTCAGGATACGGGGGTAATCCAGTACTTTATTAAGGCTGGAGCCAATTTCCCCCTTCTCTCTGACATTCGTCCGATCCTCGACGAGGCTGTGAGAAGGGCGACCAGAGAGGCCCCGTTGAGGCACAATGCGGTGGAGATTTTTGTGGAAAAGAATACCGGCAACAATACTGGGGATCGCATCCCTTGGATCGACTGGGAGATTGTGCCAAACGATTCAGGTATCACCCTGGAAGTGTATATGGCGGGAGGCGGCTGCAGCCTGCCCGGCCAGGGCAAGACCTTGATGCCCGCTGCCGGCTATGAAGGTGTGACTGAATTTGTCTTTGATGTCATGACCTCCTACGGGGTCAACGCCTGTCCTCCGCTGCTTGTGGGGATCGGCATCGGCGGGTCCATTGAGGTTGCGGCCAATCTCTCGAAAAAGGCCATCTTTCGCCCCATCGGTTCACGCAGCAGTGATGAAAAGGGCGCTGAGATGGAGCTGCTCATTGAAAAAGGGCTCAACGAGATCGGAATTGGTCCCCAAGGGCTCTCTGGCAGTAGTTCCGTCATGGGGGTGCATATCGAAAAAGCAGCCCGCCACCCTTCAACCATCAGCGTGGCGGTATCCGTCGGCTGCTGGGCGCATCGCCGTGGGACGATTCACATCAATGAGGACATGAGCTACGAAATTCTTTCCCACAAGGGGGTAACACTGTGAAAAAGACTCTGCAAACACCGATCACAAGTGAAGATGTGGAACAGTTGTCCGTCGGTGACATTGTGTTCCTCGACGGCTATCTCATCACCTGCCGTGACATGGCCCACCGGCGGCTCATCGATATGGGGATGAAGCTTCCCGTAGATCTTGAAGGGCTCGCTATCCTCCACGCAGGGCCGATTGTCGCCGAAGACGGCGACGGTTACAAGATGATCTCCATTGGACCCACAACCTCAATGCGCATGGAGGTGCATGAAAAAGAATTCATCAAAGAGACCGGGGTAAAACTTATTGTCGGCAAAGGCGGGATGGGACCTGAAACGGTGGAGGGCTGTGCTGAACACAAGGCGGTCCATGCTGTTTTCCCGGGCGGCTGCGCTGTCCTTGCTGCAAGCAGGGTGGAGCAGATCGAAAAAGTCGAATGGAAGGACCTCGGCATGCCAGAAGCCCTATGGGTCTGCAGGGTAAAAAACTTCGGGCCCCTTATCATTTCCATTGACACCCACGGCAACAACCTCTTTGATAAAAACAAGGCCGAATTCAACCGTAAAAAAGGGTCTGTTGTTGAAGAAATTTACAAACATATTAAGTTTATCAAGTAGTCATTATGCTTTTTATGCCACTTGCTATGTCTTGAGTTAATTCCGTTTTTCTCTGAAATCATAAGTTTTTCTTATGGGCTTTATCCTGCAGTCGTCTTTGCTCTGTTTGATATGTGCGTTTGCTGCTGCAGTCCATGGCGCAGTGGGAATAGGCTTTCCGATGATCGCCACCCCGCTGCTTGCCCTGGTGACTGATGTTCGTACAGCGATTCTGATTCTGGTACTTCCCACTGTTACCTTGAACCTCATCAACATCGTCCAGGGTGGCGGCTGGGGAAAAAGTATTGCTCAATACTGGCCGCTGGCTATATACGGCGTTCTTGGGTCCTATCTAGGAACGAAGGTGTTGGTTGTGGTTCCGCCGGAAAACTTCCGCCCGCTGCTTGCCGCGGCTATTCTTTTCTATCTCAATGCAGAACGTTTAGGGGTTGGCTTTTCCTGGGTGCGGTCCCATCCTCGTGTCGGGATGGCGGTGTTTGGTATTGGCGCGGGTTTGCTTGGTGGTACCGTGAACGTTATGCTGCCCGCCCTTGTCATTTTTTCCCTAGAGATGAAGATGGAAAAAACCGTGACGATCCAGGTGTTCAATCTTTGTTTTCTCTTTGGCAAACTCACCCAGGGCGGTGTCTTTTTTCAGGCGGGTCTTTTTACCGCACAGGTGTTGAAGTTCTCCCTTCTGTTGGTTGTTTTTTCTGTTGTCATTTCGCTGCTGGCAATGGTCCTTCGACGCAGAATAAACGAGGCACTTTATAAGCGCTGGCTGCGCTACTTGCTTCTTGGTTTATCTGTCATTCTTATTGTTCAATATTTCTTGACCTGATGTTGTATTGCTATACAACTTCTTGATACAGTAATTATACACGCGAAGCTGTATTGAGGGCTGCGACTAGGTAATAAGTCACATGAATGAGCAAAGTTTTTGATTTCAAATTGTCATGAATGTTCAAGCAAATAAGGCCAATATTTATCACCTTATGAGCAACTTTAGCGCTTACACATGCACCATATAAAATATTCCGTAATATTTACATATATAATTGACTAATATTTTCTTTTTTTTATATCTTTTGTAATAAAAGTGGGAATGTAAGGTGCATTTTGCCGTGTAAAGTATAAGCAAAAAAATACTTTTGCTATAATAAAAGAGTGATAATATCTTGACTAGAGGCAATTGGTAAAATCTGTCAATAGGATAGCGATCTGATACCTTACCTTGTTCATGAGCAGCTCAATACAGTCTTGTACGCATAAATATGGTGTGCTAGGCAACCTCAGCCTGTACTAACTTACGCTTTTTGTCATCAGGTAATTTCAGAAACTGATGGTCAGATTTAACATTGCCAAGACGAAGGTGATCGGTCTAGTCACTTGCGCCAACTTTAACTTCCTGTTGCACTTCAGAGGTCAGGAGTTGGAATGGCGACTACTGCTCCGATGGGTCAAATTCGGCGATGGACAGGAAACTTCTTCATGCAGGATTGTTAAGATCACTATGATCTTGCCAGTGATAGGCTGTGGTTTAAGATCAGAAAATAAGACTGTTGTCCTTTTTAATCAGGACCAGCATAACTATATGCTACGTGTTGTAATCTATCACATCCGGTGGTACATACAATCTGAATTAATTCAGAGACTCCGCTTTTTAGATTGATTTACTCTAATTTGCATTGTCCTTTGTCTGATTCACTCAGCGAAACCTCCTTTCACAATATCTTCTAATACGAAAAACCTGGTCGGCGACGATCGACCACGGCTTTAACCTTTCCTTAACTGATTAGGTTTATGAAGCTTTTCTACCATCTTTTCGGGCCCCTTCTGTTTGGTATGATCATCATGATTGGCATGGATGAATACCTAAGTTTTAAAGCCGAGGTCGAACAGTTTGAATCAGACATGGTTACCAACGCTTTACAGACTGGCAACTCCATTTCTGGCATGATTGCACATACGTGGAAAGAGAGCGGCGAGGAAAAGGCCCTTGAACTCATTGAGGACGCAAGTAAATCCGGCACAATGCTAATTCGATGGGTATGGGCTGATACTTTTTCAGGTAACGCAAAGATTGCTACGAGCGATAAAGAACAATTGGAAAAACTTGATTTGAGAACAACAACCACCTTGAAAATTCATGACAAAAACGAAGAAACGCTTCTCTATACCTATATCCCTGTGGAAATAGGTGTGGAGAGAAATGGGGCGTTGGAATTACGTCAGACATTTTCGGCTTTACGGATGTACTCGGAAAGAATGTTGACTCGTGCAATTATCATTACTGCTGCACTTGCATCTTTTTGCGGTGTGATCCTCTATTTTTTCATTCATCGAAAGATTCGTATTCCACTCAACAGGCTCACCAGTCAGGCAGAACTGATTGGAAGGGGGGAACTCAGGGGGAATCATGCAGTGGTTGGCAATGACGAGCTTGCCGATTTAGCGAAAACCATGAATGATATGTGCTCGCGCCTGATCATCGCCAAAGAAAAGATTAAATTCGAATACGATGCCCGCCTGAAAACCATGGACCAACTCCGCCATACGGAACGGCTGTCCACGTTTGGTCTCATCTCTGCCGGTATAGCTCACGAGATAGGGACACCACTCAATGTTGTTGACGGTCGTGCAAAGATGATCATTAGTGAACATTTGACCGCTGAAGAAACGAGAGAGTGCGCTTCCATCATCAAAAGTCAGGCTGAGCGGATGACTCTCATTATTCGGCAATTACTTGATTTTACAAGACGCCCTGAACAACATATCAGCGCAGAAAATATAGTACTGCTGATAAAGCAAATGTTTCAGCTCCTTTATCCGTTGGCAACCAAACAGCATGTTGTTTTTGCTTTGCATCAGGAGGAAGACGCTGAAGTGATACTGTTCATTGACGGTGCTCAAATTCAGCAAGTACTGATTAACCTGCTGATGAACAGCGTTCAGGCGATGCCCAATGGTGGTACCATCTCCGTCAATGTGAAAAATGAAATGCTTACCGAGCCCCGGTTTGAAAATCAAGATCCACAACGTTTCTTGAAAATACGTATTATTGATGAAGGGGAAGGCATCTGTAAAAATGATCTTGAACGTATTTTCACGCCTTTTTTTACAACAAAAACTATTGGTACCGGAACAGGCCTTGGTTTGTCCATAGCTCATGGAATTGTTGAAGAACACGGCGGCTGGATTGATGTGGAAAGTAATGTGCGAAATGGTGCGTGCTTTTCTGTGTACCTCCCTTTGAAAGAGAGCAAAGAATGAGTGGCAATATTCTTGTAATCGAAGATGATCAGGACATGTGCGACCTGTTAAAGGCTGGGCTCAGCCGAAGGGATTTTTCAGTAACCACATATATTTCTGGCAAAGAAGGGCTTGCTGCTGTTGATGTACATGCTACCGATGTGGTCCTTGCTGATATCAATTTGCCGGACATGAACGGGTTGGATATATGTACTTCAATTGTATCAAATGTGCCGGATATACCAGTAATCATAATGACAGCGTTTGGGAGTATGGATACGGCTATAGCAGCAATCAGGGCTGGAGCTTATGATTTTGTCACCAAACCACTGGATCTTGATATCCTTACTATGTCGCTCCAGCGGGCTGTACGGTACAGAACTCTGCAGCAAACAGTAAAAAAATTAAGCAGTGGTACTAAACAACCCGTTCATTTCGATAAGCTTCTTGGGGAAAGCCCGGTAATGGAAGCTCTCTTTACTCAGCTTGGTCGTATTGCTGATTCAGAAGCCTCACTGCTGATAACCGGTGAGAGTGGTTCAGGAAAAGAACTTGTCGCAAGAGCTGTGCACACCCACAGCAGGAGAAAGAATCACCCGCTGATCACCATCAACTGCGCAGCCATGCCCGGTCAACTGCTTGAGAGTGAACTTTTTGGGCATAAAAAAGGTGCGTTTACCGATGCTGGGACTGGTAATAAAGGGTTATTTTTACAGGCTGATGGCGGCAGCTTGTTTCTTGATGAAGTTGGTGAAATTCCTCTTGATTTACAACCCAAGCTGTTAAGGGCTCTGGAGGAGCGCTGCGTAAGACCGATAGGGGGAACAACGGAACGGCCATTTAATGTGCGTATCATTGCAGCCACTAACAGGGATATTGAATCTGCGGTGGAAGATGGCCTTTTTAGAGAAGATTTGTTCTATCGTCTCAATGTAATACAGCTTGGGATGCCACCACTGCGTTCTCGCGGAACAGATATCCTGTTGCTGGCAAAACAATTCGTCGAACATTTTTCTGCCAAACAGAATAAGGCTGTTACTGGTATTGCTGATAATACCGTCGCAAAATTAATGGATTATTCCTGGCCTGGAAATGTTCGCGAGCTCCGAAATGCAATGGAGCATGCGGTCGCCCTGACCTGTTTTGACAAAATTATCCCTGAAGATCTTCCCGAAAAAATACGTCTCTTTAGTAAGGAGTATATCGTGGTAGGAGATCAGGACCCCATGGAGTTGATTTCAATGGAAGAGATGGAGCGTCGCTATATAATGCATGTGCTCAAGACCAGCGGTGGCAACAGGACTATGACAGCACGTATTTTGCAGGTAGATCGGAAGACCCTTTATCGAAAATTACAGCGCTATGAGGAACAGAAAAATCTATAGCTGCTTACCCGCACCAAATCTTTCTTCAAGTATTGTTGCTTTTAAAACCCTTTCGTTATTGCCAACTGATTGGCACGAAGCATGCGCTCACTGCAACTGCAGTAAGCGCCATGCTTTCCCGGAAGAGCTGGACAGAAAGAGCACTTCAAAGTGCATTAGAGCTCTATAGTGATATTGGGATACAGCCCTTTCATAGGGCCAAATTGAAACGGTTGTATGGTATTGAGTGACAAATTCTGATTCCTTTGAGCGTGACCGGTATTGCTTCCTCTGTCAAAAAAGGCACCATTGGCATCGAGAATATGGTCAATTCGGTCTTTGAATCCTTTGACAAACAGATACCCGTTACCTTCAAAATGCAAATTACCTCTACTGAATGCAGTTTTTTGAGCTTTCAAGTCATCAAAGGAAATACTGTGTTCTTGAAGGTCAGCATTATTTCTGATTAGCCCCCAAACAAGATGACCTTTAGCAATATTTAAGGGCTCATCAACATCTATGATTGTATGCGGCATCACGATACAACCTTCCCCAATATTTATCTTTGCTCCTTTTTTCCCCAATAAAAAACTATTGAAACCAACAAATACATCCCGCTCAAGATCCGACTCAATAATTTTTGCACCATGCGCGGTTACGTTGAATCCCTCTAATCTTGAGTGGATAATATAACAATTTTCCTGAGCATTGGAGCCTTTGCCAAGGTACGCATTCTCTAAATAGGCCCTTTGCGAAACGAGCACATTATCAGCAATAGTTGTATTCGGAAGAATAACAGCATATCTATCAAGAGAGGCTGTTTTAGGAACAGATTTGATCGCCTCAATATTAACCGCATCAAAAAGATGCTGAAATGCTGCTTCACGAGCCTCGACAAAGTCTAGTATCATACCGTGTGGACGGTTACCAGAGACAACACCTACATACTTCTCAAGATTATCAGGATTGTGGCGATAATAAAAATTAAAGGCTCCTGGAGCGTGTACCCATATCGTGCCTGGCTCTATTTTCATATGGTTGATTTCACCAGCCTGGATATAGGAATAGGCTCCAATAACACAGTCATGAACCGTAGTTAAGTCAACAGTAGCAAAGGGTCCTAAAAAAGCTCCATCAGTTGGCGCACCATGGATATTGGCATAATCCATAGCAAGAGTGTCTTTAATATAAAATACTTCAGGTGTTTCAGGATCATGGGAAAAATTATGCACCAGGGTTTTGGCTAGAGCAGAATCTTGAATATCGATCAGCTCATCATCATGAAGGTCTATGGTAAATCCATGACATTGACAAGATGTCCCTTTTCTTTTTAGCTCATCTCCCCGAATATCACTTTTGTAGAGCAATGAATTTGCAACTCGACACTTTCCCAGAAAATAGCTCCCAGCCAACCCTGAATTTTTAAACATCAGACTCAATGGATGATCTGTTGTTATCCCGTAAAACGCATAAAACTTATCCATCTGCTCTGGCTGAATAATGCCTTTGGAGTATGGTTGAGTATCAAAATCGAGTTCACGGAGGTTAATATTTACCCGTTGAATAATTCTATTATATAACTTTTGCAGTTCGTTCATATCTGTCCTCTATCTAAGAAATGCACTATACACAGGATGAATATATCAAATAAAACAGCTGCCAATGGCGAAATCCTCTACCTTTTAATCATCCAGAGAATCCACTCTTTTGCGCATTTCATGATAAACAGAGGCAAAAACGTCTCCTGTTTTTAAAATCCCAACAATTTCCTCTCCACGTGTGACCAGAAGGGAGAGATGAGCTCCTGATACCAGTTTATGGATCGCCATATCCAACGAGCTGTCTTCGGAGACAAATTCACCCGGCGTTGGGCGCTGCATGAACTCTTCTACCTTTTTTTGCGCTACTGCCTGGAAAGAGTCCTGGTCCAATATTGGACCTTCCAGTCTGTATTGTTCACGTTTGTCGGCTATATATTGATCGCTGAATTTAAAACGACTCAGACTTTCCACCTCACATCCAAGATCGTACCTGGTTTCAATAGCTTCCAATAGTAGCACCTGGCTAATTTTTCCAATAACAGCATTGTTCTCGTCAAGAACAAGAATTGCTCTGTGCTGATATTTGCTTGCAGAATATGCTTCCTGGGCTTCCTCCAAAGCTATAACAGCATCGGTTAAAGAAGTGCCCACAGTGACGGTGGCATATTCGGAAATGGGTACCATGAGGTCTTTGACATATATCTGCTCCATAACAATTCCTTTTGTTCAAGATTGACGGTGTCGTAAAGCTTCGGCACAGGAGATCGAAATCCTTACGACCTCATCTTTTGGGTTGCAATGCTTTGTGTACAAAATCATCAAGAATTACGATTAGGTTCAAAGTTATGCAAAATGAATACTCATTCACTTCCTTCTAGGAACATGTCAAGCAGAAACTGCATGAAAACGCTGCAAACAGTGATTTTCGTGCATCGCAGCGCAAGTGTTCTTAATAAATAGAAACAGTACCCTGTTTTACTATATCGGTCTTCTGTTGGGGCATTTTGCCTCAGTGGGGAGGAATGTCCTGTCAGGATCTATGCATTGATGATCACCTGTTCAAAAAAAATCCTCATGAAATATACCCCTTCAGCTTTCTTTTTTAGCACTCATGCAACATTCTGATTTAAATAGATTTTTAAAATAAAACCCTGCCAGCAAATAATACTTTTACGTTATCCCGTCACCTGAAAGTTTGTTATAGCCCTTCAACCCTATAGGGGTTCAGTATCCTGCCCTATGCCCTTAGCTGGGGCATACTGCCCCAATTCTTACCAGCTTACGATTTTTTTTCAGTTTTTGCTTAATATTGCCTGGAATATTAAAGAAACTACACTCTAGCCAAGCAATCCGTCTCCTATTAAGAACAGAACTTTGACAGGTTAAGTTAACCACTGCGTTGGTGGTACATATATTGCTAGACCATGATTCCCAGCACATCGCATAATTTTAATCTTCAAATAGGTTACTTGTGAAAATCATCATAGGCATCACCCAAGATACAATTAAAATTAAGGAATTCATCCTTCGCCGGTACGGAAAAACAGGTCCTTTTACTGAAGTCGGTCCTTTTCTTTCAAGAGTCGAGGCACTCAACTGGTTAGCTTATCTGAAAAGTGTAATTGGCAGCTTTGAGGAAATCATTCCAACCCACCAGGAAGCTGAAGAGTCTATCTGGTACGGGTTTACCTTTGAAAAGCAAGAGAAACGTTGATTACTAAAAAAGGGAAAAACTATGACAGTTCTCATTGGAATAACTCAAGAACCTGAAAAAACAGCGCAGTACTTTACCGCAAAATATGAAAAAGCACAGGAAACAATGGCAATAGTAGGCCCTTTCACTTCAGCAGAAGAAGCGTCTGACTGGATAGAGTATATAAAAGCACGTAGTGAAGCCTACGAGCATGTACTAAATTCCAAACCGTTGATGGCCAATAAATACTGGTATGGGTACACGTGTCAATGTGTTGAAGCCAAAGAGATCAGTCTGCACATACGTTTGTAAAATTCACCCTGTTTCATGCCAAAAAACCACCTGTACGATGCAAGTTCAACATATTACTTAACGAGCTAATGCAAATAGAAACGATGGACACCTTTTTACTTTCACTTACTATTTTATTTGCTGGTGGATTTTTTGCCTTACTCACCTGCAGATTATTCAGTCTAATGAAAGCCGGTTACATAGCTATTACTGTTGCTGGCTGCATAATTGGTTTATACGCAATCATCGGCCCTATCCAAGGGAGAGAGGTTGCAACGTTTGTTATCCCATGGCTGCATATATTCACACTTTCTTTTTCCGTTGATCCGCTTTCAGCTTTTTTTCTCATACCCATTTTTACAGTTTGTCCCCTTGCAGTGCTCTATAGTTTCCATTACCTGGACAAGGAAGAGCAAAAGAAGCGTGTTGGGGTTACCTTTTTCTTTTCGACCTTACTCATCACGGGAATGGCTCTTGTTGCCACTGCGGACAACATTATCAGCTTTGCTCTGGTCTGGGAGGTTATGTCCCTCTCTTCATTTCTCCTGGTTATTTATGATCATCACGAAAAGGAAACACGCAAAGCAGGCTACATCTATTTTATTTTCACCCAGGCCGGAGCAATGTTTCTCTTTTCGGCCTTAGCGCTAGCGTACAGCTATACAGGTTCTTACAATTTTGCAGCCTTTGCTGAGATTCCCGTCACCATAAAAACCACAGTATTCTGTCTGGCTATGGTGGGCTTTGGCTCTAAAGCTGGAATGTTCCCTCTCCATACGTGGCTTCCACATGCGCATCCGGCAGCACCCAGTAACATTTCAGCGATTATGTCAGGTGTTATGATCAAGATGGGCATTTACGGCATTCTACGATTCTATGCCATACTCAATGCGACGGAGCTGTTTTTGGGCGAAATGGTCCTCACCTTTGGCATGGTTTCAGGTGTGTTGGGGGTGGTTTACGCTCTTGGTAAGCACGATTTGAAAAAGCTGCTGGCCTATCACAGTGTTGAAAACATCGGTATTATCCTGATCGGTGCTGGTATCGGCATGATCGGTCTGGCTGAAGGAAATAACATAATGGCAAGCTTCGGCTTTGCCGGCAGCCTACTGCATGTACTAAATCACTCCATCTTTAAATCATTACTTTTTTTCGGTGCCGGTGCTGTACTGAAACAAACAGGACTCAGGCATGTTGATCAGCTTGGCGGCGTCATTAAGCGCATGCCAGCAACAGGAGGCACCTTTTTAACCGGATCAATTTCCATTTCCGGTTTGCCTCCGTTCAACGGTTTTATCAGTGAATTTCTGGTATATTTCGGTGCCTTTCATGGGCTGCATCTCAATGGCTCTTCCTTTGTGTTTTCCATGCTCGCCATTCTCTCTCTGGCAATTATCGGGGGACTGGCGGCGGCTTGTTTCACCAAGGTAGTTGGAATCGTCTTTCTTGGTGAGCCACGAACCGCAAAGGCCTCCGATACACAAGAGGTGGATATGAGCATGATATTGCCCATGGTTATTTTGGCTGCTTCCTGCCTGATTATCGGTATTTTCCCAGCACCTTTTGTCCAAATAGCCTTCATGGCCTTGAAAAGCATCAAACCACTCGTTCCTGCCGGTGCGGACCACGTAGCGTTGGTTACCGGTAATCTGGCAATGGGGGCGCGTGCTCTGACCGCAGTTATTCTTGTCTCAATGGTGCTGCGTAAAGTCCTTTATCTCCGTAAGGAGATCAGCCGCAAGCCAACATGGGGATGTGGATTTACCCAGGGAACGACAAGGATACAGTATACAGGGACCTCTTATGCGATGAGTGTGGTCGATTTCTTCAGGCCGTTTGTGCGGGTGAAGACCAGGTATTCTGGAATTAAGAAAATATTTCCGCGAAGGAGCACCTATGATACCAGGGTGGATGATATCTCTGAAATAGCGCTGGTTGATCACCTGGCTGTTCCTTTTCTGTATTATATGAGAAAGCTCCGATGGATTCAGCATGGCTATATTCAACTGTATATTGGCTATATCATAGTGGCCATTGTTGCCCTTTTACTCTTTGTCTGACCATTTGACAGCATAGCTCCCGCCCATATATTCAGAGGTAAAAGATGGAAACATATATCTCTTTTCTACTCGCCATACTTGCTGCACCGCTTTTTCCTGGAATCATACTTAAAGTGAAAGCCTTTTTTGCCGGTAAAAAAGGACCACCGCTCTTGATAAAATACTACACTCTGATCAAACTATTACGAAAAGGTTCGGTTTATAGCACCAGCTCTACATTTGTCTTCAAATTAGGACCGGTAATCTCCTTTGCAACAGCAGTGACAGTTCTGCTGTTTTTCCCATTTTGTGGATATCCGCCTCTGCTCTCATTTCATGGTGATGTAATAATGCTTTTTTACATTATGGGAATAGGGCGTTTTTTTACGGTGATTGCTGCACTTGATACCGCATCGCCCTTTGAGGGGATGGGAGCTGCACGTGAAGTTTTTTTTTCAACCCTGGCTGAACTCACCATCTTCACCGTCCTGATTCTCTTTTACAGAATGAATGGGTCGTTGAGTTTAAGTGCATATTTCACAGGTGAAAATCCAATTACCCTGACAGGACAATCAGGTTCTTTGTTAGTGCTCGTCATAATAGCAATGTTCATGGTCTTGCTTGCTGAAAACTCCCGGGTTCCGGTCGACGACCCTGCAACTCATCTGGAGCTGACCATGATCCATGAGGTGATGATCCTTGATCACAGCGGTCCTGATCTGGCCATCATTGAGCTGGGGGCATTTTATAAGCTTCTTTTTTACTCAGCCTTTATCAGCCAACTCATTTTCCCGTTTGCCACGTTGGATGGTTTGACCGGTGGAGTGATCTTTTTGAGTGTCCTGTCTCTTGTTTACGTATTGGTCGGCATAACTGAATCGGTCATGGCCAGGTTTAGAATGGACCTTGTTCCCAAATTTATTCTTACTTCCTTTGCCTTGGTGTTCTTTGCAGCCATACTTACCATGGGGGTCTTGCAATGATCGATATTACCCAACTCATTCTTGTTGTTACACTCCTGTCCGTATTGCTGTCTCTTGGTTCAAGCAGGTTGATGGTGCTGGTGAGGATCATGGCCTTACAGGGTATTATGGTCTCGCTTACGCCGCTTTTTTTGAAAAGCCATGGATCACTTGATACCGGAGCCATTATTTTTTTCCAAATCATGACGTTTATCAAGGGACTACTTATTCCCGGCCTCTTGTATATGGCCGTTAAGCAGGTCAAGATTAAGCGTGAGATTGAACCATTTATCGGCTATCACGCATCTATCCTCAGCGGTCTGGTTATCATTATACTCTCTGTTTTTATAACCAATGATCTTCGGCTCTCCCTGCCTGCCGGGCACGACATGGTGCTCACAACAGCGATCACCACAATGGCTTCCGGCTTTTTTCTGATGATGGCCAGAAGCAAAGCCATTACCCAGGTGATCGGTTACCTGATGCTGGAAAACGGCATCTATCTTATCGGTACTGCGCTCACTGACCACCGGCATACCATTTATGTAGTTGAGTTTGGTGTGCTGCTTGACCTCCTTGTTGGTGTCATGGTGATGGGCATTATTCTCCATAACATCAACAGCGCTTTCAGTGACATCGACACCACTTTACTTGGACGGTTAAAGGATTGAGATTATGATTGAATTTATTTTTTTACTGCCACTTGGCGCAGGGGGCACCGCCCTGGCCCTACCTGCTAGTATGGGCAGAGTGCTTCTGTGTATTAGTGCCCTCCTTCATTTTCAGCTCACAGTTATGACCTGGATGGGCAAGCTCACTCCTGCGCTGCCAAATTTTTTCAGCGCGTCGCCGGAAGGTTTACTGATATTACTGGTAACCTCATTTATCTTTTTGTGTATTTCGATCTACTCATTTTCTTATACCAAAGAAACTGAGGTGCAAAACAAGCAGGTCTTCTGCTGCTGCATGCTGCTCTTTCTTGGAACCATGTCCATGGTGACCTTATCAGAGCACCCCATAGTTCTCTGGATATCTATCGAAGCGACAACGCTGGTCAGTGCACCCCTGATTTTTACCCACCATTCAAAAGAAGCGCTCGAAGCCACCTGGAAATATATACTCATTTGTTCGGTGGGAATTGCGCTGGCCCTGTTGGGGTGCTTTTTCATAACCCTTGCAATGGACCTAGGTAATATAGTGGTCCCGCTTTCGTTTTCTTCACTCAATACCGTTGCATTTCAATTGGATCCGGTATGGTTGAAAGCTGGTTTTATCTTTGTGGTTATTGGGTTTGGCACCAAGATGGGTCTCGCTCCAATGCACACCTGGCTTCCGGATGCCCATAGCCAGGCTCCAAGCCCGGCTTCCGCATTGCTCTCTGGAGCATTACTCAACTGCGCTTTTCTGGGCATCTATAAGATGCATGTATTGATGAATATCGCTGGTCTAGGGGATTTCTCAGGTAACATACTCATTGGCTTTGGCCTCACATCCATGCTGCTTGGCGGTATTTTTATTATCGGCCAACCAGACTATAAGCGAATGCTTGCCTATTCCAGTATTAAGAACATGGGCGTTATTGCTTTTGGTGTCGGCATCGGTGGCTATGCCATGTATGGAGCCTTTCTCCATCTGATTCATCATTCCTTGTTAAAATCCTCACTTTTTCTCTCAGCTGGAAATATCCTCCTTGCTTTTGGCACGAAACGAGTACAGAGAATAGGAAATGTGGTTCGTCATCTGCCCAAGACATTTGTTTCATTTTTTGCTGGGTTTGTGGGTATTGCGGGTTTGCCTCCGTTTGGGCTTTTTGTCAGTGAAATCATAATTATTATCGGTGCGTTTCAGCTACACAGGTATGTCAGCATCGGCTTATTCCTCTTTGCCCTTTTCCTCGTTTTTGCCGGTACAGGACGTATTTTTATATCCATGTCGTTTAATGAGCACGACAATGACATACGAATAAATGAAGAGCCTTTACGGATTTTTGCACCCTATATCTTATTGCTCGCTTCAGTTACCCTTTGTGTATGGATACCAGATGTTCTTTACAGTGCGATTGCAGGAGCAATTGAAACAGTTGGAGGTGGTATCCATGGATAACTTCCTGAAAATAGAAAATGGCACAGCCGTAGCGCAAGCGGCTATACCGGATGTCTCTTTTGAAATCTTTTTTAAAAGCCTCTCTTTGTTTGTAAAAAACGATGGGTTTATCGTTCAACTGTTTGCCTATGAAGACAACAGTACATACAAACTGCTGGCTGTTGTACGCAACAGCGCTCTGTATGTGATACGCACTCAAATAGGTACCAGTTTTCAGTCGTTGACACGGTCTGTCAGCGAAAAATTTCATATGTTCGAGCGGGAAATTGCGGAACAATTCGGCCTTAAACCGGATGGCCACCCTTGGTTGAAGATGGTCCGTTACCATAAAAACTATAGCGGTGAAAAGGACGTATTCGAAAACGATTACACAAGGGACATACCAGGAAATTACCCATATTTTGCCGTGGATGGTGAATCTATCCACGAAGTTGCGGTTGGACCGGTCCATGCTGGTATCATTGAGCCAGGTCATTTTCGATTTCAGTGCGCAGGAGAAGAAGTTCTCCATCTTGAAATTCAGCTTGGTTATCAGCATCGTGGTATCGAAAAAATGCTGCCAACACTCCCGCACAAACGCTATCCGGCTATCTGTGAATCGATTGCCGGGGATACAACCATCGCGCATACACTTTGCTTTAGTCAGGCTTTTGAAGCTCTTAGTAATCAAATCGTTGACAAGGGCGCGAGTATAGTCCGCTGTATAGCTATGGAGCTTGAGCGAATATGCAATCATATAGGTGATATAGGCGCATTAAGTGGTGACGTGGCCTTCAATCCTCCAGCCGCCTATTTTGGTAGAATCAGGGGAGAATTCCTTAACCTTTTACAGGTATTAAGCGGCAATCGTTTTGGGAAAGGACTTGTGCGCCCGGGGGGAGTGAGTCACATTATGGGGGATGAGCAGCGTCAACTGATACGAGAGAAGCTCGCGGAAGTAACTCCAGAAATCGAACATATATGCGACCTCCTGTTCAACGCCCCTACTGTACTAGCAAGATTTGAGCATACCGGCGCGGTGGAACATGCGATGGCCAAAGACCTTGGCCTGGTCGGTTATGCCGGTAGGGCATGTGGCATAACCTACGATGCCAGGGTCACTTTCCCGACGGAATGTTACGCAGAACTCCCTGCAAACAGCAACGTAGTAACCAATGGTGATGTCCACAGCAGAGCACAGGTGAGGCGGGAAGAAATCGTGCATTCGTTACGCCTCATCAACCTACTCCTTGATAAGGGAGAAACTACTGAAAAAGCGGTGCATATGCAGGACTGCACACTTTGTCCGGATTCCTTTGTAGTGACCGTCAACGAAGGATGGCGAGGTGAGGTATCCCACTGCATTCTCACCGATAACAAAGGAAAGGTGCAGCGCTATAAAATAAAGGACCCATCTTTTCACAATTGGACAGGGTTGGCCATGTCACTTCGAAATCAAGAGATATCAGACTTCCCGCTCTGCAATAAAAGTTACAATCTTTCGTATTGCGGATTTGATTTATAAAATCATCAGCTCAACGCACGCAAAATAGGTTCTCATCATGCTGAAAATAATAAAAAATAAATTGGAACAGGGGAACAAAACCTCAACCTACCCCAAACAGCCAATTTCTCTTTATCATCGCTATAGGGGACTGCCTGTTATTAACCAGGAATGTGGCGATGAGGTGGTAAAACTCTGCGCCTTACTCTGCCCCCAAGAAGCCATTGATGTGGAAGAAAAAACCATCGATTTAGGACGATGCAACTTTTGCGGTCAGTGCGAAACTGTACAAGATGGGGAGTTTGTCCACTTCAGTGAAAATTTCAATATGGGGGCTGCACGCAGAGAGGACCTGATAACAACTGGAGTGCTTCCCCTTTTAGCAGATCATTCAAAGCAACATTTCAAAAAACTCTTTGGTCGATCCCTGCAACTCCGTCAGGTCTCTGCAGGAGGATGTAATTCCTGCGAAGCCGATACCAACGTGCTTAACACTCCATTTTTTGATCTATCACGTTTTGGTATTGATTTTGTTGCATCACCGCGGCACGCGGACGGCATTCATGTTACCGGACCTATTACACGAAATATGAAACAGGCATTATTGGATACCTACGAAGCGGTTCCATCACCTAAAGTTGTTATCGCAAGTGGCTGCTGTTCCATTTCAGGTGGGCCATTTTACGGAAGTGAAGAGATTATTGGAGACCTCAACAGCTTGATCTCTGTAAATCTCTATATCCCAGGTTGTCCGCCTCACCCGTTAACTACCCTGCATGCTTTACTGAAGTATTTCAAACGTGATTACCACTGATTTTCAGCCACATTTATTTTGCGGGTTCGTCACTATATGATAAACCCGCTATGTCATAGTTCTCCAAGAGCAAATTAAGCGGAGGATCGGCATGGCGAAAAATCAAATTCAATTTCAGAAGGGCTTGAGTTTAACCAGTTTTCTTTCCCAGTATAGCGACAAAAAAAATGTTACCAAGCCCTGTTTACATTTCGATGGCCCAATGGGTTTACGTGCCCACGATGGGGCCACCCCGGACATTGCCACATTGCATTACGTAAAGTTCTCCAGTGCAATTATTGCCATGTCCAAACATCTTTGGTTCATCCGGTAAACGCGTACTTTTGAGAAATGAATGGAAAAAGGACATGACTTGAGACAAGTTGCTTGTTGTCTAGGCAAACAACCATGCATTGCTGCAGGATATCAAATGTAAAAGCACAGCGTGACTATTATCAGGCTGTGACAAGGATAATGGAGCAGAGCGGTATTCTCTATTCCTGGAACATGAGGTGTTGAACCGCTACGCCAGGAACCATTTGCTCCGACGAGCGATAGAAGGGCCCATTCTCATAAGCGCTCCCTAACTTCGCTCAGCTCAGAGGTTATGCTTGACTTTGAAGAAAATGATGAGAAAAAATAGCTGCAGGTAACAGCTTAACTTAACAAGAAAAAACAGGTTTTGTTACGTGTACTTCCTGTTGCTCTTCAGTATGAGGGATACGGTGAGCCGATCGCCAGACCCATTGTAGATATTGGCGATGGACAGGAAGCATCTCAAGTGGGAGCATGTTATCAGATTCGTGACCTTCGACTTGCTAATATCAAGTTCATAGGTTACTGAAAGTCATACAAAATACAAGATCGAGTACCATTTTGAGTTGTTTAATGTTCATTATTTAACGTAATTTTTAATAATATTGGTCTTTATTGCGCTTGACGTAATGCTTTGAGGAACTGTTTTGCCAATTCATGATCAGGATCTCTTGCTAAAATTTTTTCAGCGAGCTGCAGTGCTTTTTCATTCATTCTGAAATGTGATTACCACTGATTTTCAGCCACATTTATTTTGGGGGTTCGTCACTATATGATAAACCCGCTATGTCATAATTCTCCAAGAGCAAATTAAGCGGAGGATCGACATGGCGAAAAATCAAATTCAATTTCAGAAGGGCTTGAGTTTACCCAGTTTCCTTTCCCAGTATGGTGACGAAAAAAAATGTTACCAAGCCTTGTTTACATTTCGGTGGCCCAATGGGTTTAGGTGCCCACGATGCGGCCACCCCGGGCATTGCCACATTGCATTGCGTAAAGTTCTCCAGTGCAATTATTGCCATGCCCAAACATCTTTGATTGCCGGGACCATATTTGCGGCAACCAAGTTGCCGCTCACCGTTTGGTTTCTTGCGATATACCTGCTTACCCAGTCAAAGAGTGGCATCTCTTCGTTAAGCCTGGGGCGCACCCTTGGCGTTTCTGCAAACACTGCGTTACGCATGAAGCATAAGCTCCAGCAGGCAATGAAAGAGAGAGACGACACCCAACCATTGAAAGCATTGGTTGTGATAGATGATGCATACTGGGGCGGCAAGAAAAAGGACGGTGTTCGAGGCCGCGGCGCAACGGGAAAAACACCCTTTGTGGCGTCTGTCTCGCTTACCGAGGAGGGGCATCCGGTAAAAATGCGCTTGAGCCGTGTAAGTGGTTTTACACAACAAGAGCTCAAAGCATGGGCAAAGGTGCATTTAGCTCCCAACACGCTGGTGGTATCTGATGGCCTTAACTGCTTCCCTGGAATAAAGAAGGCGGGCTGCAAGCACGAACCAATCATAGCATATACAGACAAAGGATATGATGAGTATGGTGTTTTCAAATGGGTCAATGTCATGATCGGCAATGTTAAAAATGCGCTACATGGTACTTACCACCATGTGAGCTCCCGTCACCTGCCAAGGTATCTTGCTGAGTTCTGCTATCGGTTCAACCGAAGATTTGAGTTGCATACCATGGTCGATAGGTTGGCATTCATGGCAATGCGAACGCCGCCGATGCCACAGCGTCTTCTAAAGTTGGCTGAAGTTCGTTGGTAATCACGTTCTGAAATTAAGATAAAGCTGCACCAGGGTGGAAAAATACTCCTGATTGCCTGGTTCGGCTTCCAATGATTTCAAAAGTGCAGCCTCTCCATCTTCCCAGTGTTTAAGTTTGAGGTACGCCAGCGCCTGATTATACCTGATACGACTGTTTCCCGGCATCCCATCAGCAGCTTTGCCAAGATACAATGCTGCCTTCTGGTACTGCTCCAGTTCCCCTAGAATAAGCCCATAGGAATAGATAACGTGATACAGTTCAGGATGGGCTTCAACGACTTCTAGAAGAAGCTGGGCCGCCTCTGAATTTTCCCCCTTACTGTTGAGATGCATGGCTAGGTTGACCTTTGCCTGGTAAAACTGATCATCAATTTGAATAGACTGCCTGTAATATTCTATGGCACTATCAGTGTTACCTAAAAGGGCTGCCAAATTACCCAGATTATAGCGCTGCGGAGCAAAATCACTGTTATAGATCATGGCCTGCCGATATTCATCCAGGACCTGGGTAAACATGGCTCTATGTTCGGGCCTGATGGATTCAATTGGCACCCTGGCAAGAGCGAGAGCGGCCTCAATCCGTACAGCCTTTACATCATCGTAGAGTTTTGCTTCAAGAAGATTTATTGGTACTTGATCAGGAAGGTTACTAAGGGAACGGATGGCTGAGTACCGAACCAGTGCCTCATTATCCTCCATTGCCTTTAAAAATATATTCCCTGTTGATTCATTTTGATAATTACTCATCAGCGACAGGGCTGTTGCCCGAACAATAGGAGCAAGAAGACCATCTTCTGCGATTCCGACAAGTGATTCATGAGCCTCAGGTTGACGATTCCGAGCGAGAGTAAACACCTCTCCAAAATGTGGTTTTCTCGAAGAACCATACCATTTGGTGTAGTTCTCGTTTGCCCAGTCAAGCCCTTTTTCTTCATGACACCCCACGCTGGAACAGCTATTCGGTACCCCCAGAGCCTCACTGAGATCAGGTCTTGGCACCCTTATACTATGATCCGGACGGTAATCAACCCCCATATAGATCTTACCGGGCATATGGCATTTCACACAAAGGTGTCCATTGCTTGGTTTACCCTCATGTTCACGCTTATGAAAATGATGGGTCGGGGTATCATAGGTTTCTGCGCGATGGCATTGCAGACAGAGGGCGTTATCTTCACCGAGCAGCTGCAAACTGTGCATGTCATGACAGTCACTACAGTTGACATCATGCTGATACATTTTTGATTGGCTAAAGGAACCATACACATAGACTTCCTCAAAGATCTGTCCATCTGCATAATATAACCCTTCATCAAGAAGCGTTGGAACCAGTTTGTCAAGAAGCTGTCCCTTACCATGGTCATTATCAGATAGTTGATATCTCCTGGAATGACAAGGTGCGCATATGGACATTTGCACCCTGTTGCCCACATCACTGGTTTTCACCTCGAGCTTGGCATTGGCTGTATCAGGCCGGGCAATCTCAGGTATATTCGCCCAATCAATATGATTGGAGCCTGGGCCATGACAGGCTTCACAGCCAACATGAATTTCAGCCCAGCGGGTATCATAGGTATTTCTGGCCATGTCATAATTTTTTTCCAGCTTTGTTGAATGGCATTCCGCACACATACTGTTCCAGTTCTGGCCTCCATTTGTCCAGTGAAGCCAGTCATCGGGCCCCTCCACATCATAAGGCGGCATCCTGTACCAATGGTTCTCGCGGGAATTCCAGCCAATATTAAGGCACTGCAGCCTTCCTCCAGGAAAAGGTATGAGATATTGCTGGACAGGATAATATCCAAAGGTATGGGTAATCTGGAAGATCGCTGGTTTGCCATCCGGTCCCTCTGTCTCAACAAAAAAAGCTTCCTGTTCTTTATAAAAACGGGTGGTGAAGCTAGTATACGGGTCGGTAAAGATGGTATTGTTGAAATCACCAAGCACTGAATCTTGCGTTGCCACATCCATGGCCAGGTCATGATGAGAACCCTCCCCTTTCTCATACATACCCTTGTGGCAGGAAGCACATTGTTTACTTCCAACAAAGGATGCTACTGAAGACTCCTTTTTTTTAATGGCATACTCTGGACGCTGAAGATAGATAAAAGGGGAGATAAGGCAAACTAATGCGGCTAGAATCCCGATAACATGCCAACTTGCTGGTGCTGATACCTGTTGCCTATCTTTTTCCATGTCAGGATTGTACTGCTTGCGAGATGTCAAACTTATCACGCTTTTTGGGAGTTGTTGCTTCGACCTTAATCTGACCATTTTCAATTCGCAGGGGGAAATAATCTAAAGGTCGGGTAGCAGGTGCGCTCAACACGAGACCTTTTTGGTCAAAGCTGCTGCCGTGGCAAGGGCAAACAAACAGTTTTTTTTCAACATCCCATGGAACAGAGCATCCAAGATGGGTACAAGTTCTGGAAAGAGCCATAAAACTACCGTCTTCAAGGCAGACAAGGTAAAATTTCCCTCGAGGATAGGCCCTGACATCACCAGGGCTGAACTGGTTGACATTACCCGCTTCAATTAAAGCAGGACCGTCTTTTTCTACAGGGGGCATGTTTTTTCTACCTCTTAACAATGAGCTCGCAATCCAGCCAAGTTCCAGTGCACCAATGGCAATCAGAAACATCCAGATTCTGCTGATCAGCGACCGGCGAGAGGTATTGTCAGGTGCATCTGTTTTATCAGAGTGATAATCTTGGTTAATCATTCATCTGTCCAATTCTCAAAAAGACTGCAAACTCAGATTAGAGGAAAAAATTTATAGCGAAACATTATGTCAGTAAGACCACACTGTTACCAGGTAAGGGCCATACCTGCCCCCCGGAACCAGATTCCGATCACTGTCAGCGTAATAGTTGTTCCCAGGAGTAAAACAACAGCCCCTGATACAGACTCGGAAACCGAACATCGACATGTCAGACGGAGCAAATAAAAATGCAACACAACTATAAAAATAAACAGTAACGTGGGAAGAACGCCGAACAAAAGCCATTTTGCCTGTATACCACCAGTACTGAGGTTCACCATGTTGTCTATCAACACCCAACCAATGGTAAGAACCAAGGCATAAAAAAATGACGCCAGAATAACCAGAAGACCTTTTCGTCCGCCGAACCATATACCAGCTGGCAGAATCGCGTTTTTATAAAATGGTACTATGGCCAGAAAGCCCAGTACCAGCGGCGGGATCACGCAGATGGCAAAAGAGGGATGAAGATGAAGTAACAGTTCCTGCAGTCCCATGAAGTACCATGCTGCCTTGGCCGGATTGGGACTCTGTCCTGGATTTGCCTGTTCAGCGAGTGGTGCGTCTACAAGTGCTGAGAACAGCAGGACCAGTCCCAGGAGCAGACTAGCTGTTGCTGCTTCCCTGGTTATTAAATGCGGTATTACTGCCATCCTGGCAGTCGATACATTGCCGCTTGTTCTCTGGATAAGCCCACCGGATTTTCTTATAAGCCAGAAGTGGTAAACAACCAATAACAGCAAAATCGCAGGCAGTATTCCAACGTGAATGGCATAAAAGATCGACAAGGTACTCTTTCCGACTTCCAAACCTCCTCGTAAAAAGTACATTAAATCATCACCAACCAAAGGTATGTATGAAAGCATGGAGGTGAATATCGTAACTGCCCAGTAAGCAAGTTGGTCCCAAGGCATGAGATATCCGCTGAAATTAGCAAAAAGTAAAAAAAGAAAAATACATAATCCCACCAACCAGTTATAGCGACGAGATCCTGTCAGGGCACCTGTAAAAAAGACCCTCAGTAAATGGAGAAATGAGATAAATATTATAAGATTGCCAGACCAGTAATGGCAATTTCTAATAAAACCAGCTAGGTTACCTCTATGATACATTTGCTGTATCGACAGGTAGGCAGCATCTGTTTGCGGAGAATAACTCAACAACTGTAGAAGTCCGGTTACCAAAAGGACCAGAAGAAGTGTTGCACTCATCCCTCCAAGCCCAAAACTAAGTGTAAAGCGAAGGGTCTCTACAGGCACTGTTCTTGGGTGCAGGTGAAAGATAAAAGCAGAAAACTGCAATTGATTGTTATTTTTCACGTTGTTTTAAGTAGTTGAGCACGATTTAACCACCTGTGAAAATGGTGGGTGCTATATAACGAATAAGGTTAGACCGTGAGAGCGAAGCGAGCCACGGTCTGAACCGTTTGTTGGACAAGCCTGGTAACCTATATAGAAAATATCTTATGGGAGTGGTGGTTGCCAGAGTCGGCAGATAAGGCTTAGGCTGTTTCAGCCTTTGGAATTCTGATCTTTGAAAGAGACATTTTTAACAAAGCGTGATGAAAACACTGTTTTTTGAGCGCAGGAGTACCTTGCCGGCAGTAAGCGGTTTTTTTCAAGGGCAAAAATGTTGGTCCAAGGCTACATAACCATTTCTCCTTTGCAGCTTATACCAAGCACATTGCTTTCCTTGGCGGTGGCTTCGGTAGCATAGTCATGATGATTTGCATGGCTGCTCCGCATTTTCGACACATTATCGTTGGTCGTTTCCTGCTGGTCGGCAGCAATGTAAATCCAGGTACCCGCAGAACCATCTGCAGAAATTGAATGAGTTTTTTGCTGCAGGGGTGGAGAAACCCGTAACACCTTGCCCGTCGGAAGCCTTTTGGCAGTACATGGAGCATGAGCAGGTAAAGGAAATATTCACCGGTGACTGTCTTTATCCGATATTGGCCTGTTTTGGCATGAAGGTATCGGTAGGTGACCTTGGTGTCCGTACACCAAAGAATATCTTGTTCGCGGATTACCCCACGATACAGATATCTGCCAAGATAAACGATGGCCTTGTTGCCATTGCCAACGTTTTTACAGTCAACAACCCAGATCGATGGGCAGTCGGCTGGCACCTGCATTTCTTTACCGGCAATGGCCTGGAGCAATTTTGCTCTGAAGACCTTGGCCAGGGCTTTATGGTTGAAGAGATAGCCCGGTGATTTTACCCGCCAGAGCCCGGTTTTCAGGTTGATGCTCGCGGCCGGGATAACCACATGGATATGGGGGTGGAAGTCAAGACTTCTGGAGTGGGTATGGAGGATGGCAGTGAACCCAGCGGTTCCTCCAAGTTTTTTGTCATTTTTGGCAAAGGTTTTCAGTACATCCTGAACGGCTGCAAACATCAGGGAGAAGATGATCCGCTGGTTCTTCCAGGCCAGTTCCCTGAGTTGACTCGGTAGGGTGAACGTTATCAGGTAGTATGTGCTTGGCAGCAATTTGCCAAGCTGCCTCTCAATCCACTGTTGGCTTTCATGGTTCTGGCAATGAGGGCAGTTTCGGTGCCCGCAAGAATGGGGAATATAGGTCGAGTGTTGACACTGCCGCTCTGAGCATTGTGCCAGCATGTGCGGCCCGTGCTCCTGCCTGCATTGCGCCATTGCCCGTAAGGCTTTAAGGTGCCCAGGTAGCACAACATGTTGATATCGGCTGAGGAAACGGTCTTGGAATTGGCTAATGACAGAGGAGAGCAACATCATTTGACCCTTCCCCATGTAATCTCAAAACTGTCGGCCAGTGCGTTGACGGCTTGACGGGCGTTGTTTTTGGTGTTGCTGGTAAGGTGGGTGTAGCGGGCGGTGGTTAGGATGCTGACGTGGCCAAGGATTTGCTGTAACTCAAGGAGATCAACACCTGCTTCCAGCATATGCGTTGCATAGCTGTGACGTAGTGAGTGGCATGAGATTTTTTTTTATGCCGAGATCTTTGGTAACTGACTTCATGGCAACCTGTATGCCACCTCGGTCCAACGGTTGCTCGGCCAATCGGGCGTTGTTAAGCCCTCTTTTTCGGCTTGGGAAGAGAAAGTGAGGATGTTTGTGAACTGTCCAAAATGCTCTCAGGGTGTGCAGTGTCTTTTCGGGTAGCGGTACCAATCGGTCCTTGTTGCCCTTGGAGTCGCGGATATGAACCCGCATGCGGGATGGGTCGATATCGCCGACAGTGAGCCTGACCCCTTCTCCCAGGCGTAGCCCCAAACTGTAGGCAGTGAAAAAGAAAACCCTGTAGCTCAACCTATTGGTTGCACCAAACAGTCGGTTCAGTTGCTCAATGGTCAGAATGTCGGGTATTCTGGAAGTCTTGGGTGGTTTGATCAAGGGGATATCTTCCCAGGTCTTTTTGAGTACATGGGAATAGAAAAACTTCAGACCATAGAGGTCGAGCTTGACCGTACTCCATGAATGGTGCTCCAATAAATCATGGAAATACTCGAGCAACTGCTCGGATGTGAGGTCGTCGATCCTGCTGTCGAAGTAATTGCCAATACGCCTGAGCGCCCTGGAGTAGGCCTCGATGGTTTTTGGCTGCAGGCCGTTGAGCTTCAACGACTTCTGGTGTTTGTGGTAATAGGCAGCAAATTCGGGACCAGTAGGCATGCCTGTATTCATTGTAACCTCCGCTTTGGGCTGGATAATATGAGTGGCAAATAGTTTGCCGGTACACCTTTGTTTTATCACAGACAGAGCGGAGTGTTACAATGTATCAGAAACAAAAAGGGCATGTAGCTCATTGGTTTTTCTGCCGCGTAGCGGCTTCGTCCATCAATTGTTTTTACATGGAAACCATTAAACGAACTAAAGATTTTTCGCAATGCCTTGTGATATTCTTAAAAAAACTACCGGGTGAATCATATTAATTTACTGATCTGCCCCCAATACCAATTGCAGGTGTTGGGGGCTTTATCATTAAGCCTGGTTTTTGGTTAGCTGATAATTTACCTAACCCCGAAAGGGTTTAGATAAAAAAAAATCAACTTATTACTTCTTTGTAAAACTAAATTTCTGTCCTCCAAGACTAGCCTCATACATTGCGCCCCCTTTAGTAATCTGGAAAGTGGCCATTCCCCTATTGTAACCAGCACT
Organism: Desulfogranum aggregans; assembly: GCF_055398265.1. Taxonomy (NCBI): domain Bacteria; kingdom Pseudomonadati; phylum Thermodesulfobacteriota; class Desulfobulbia; order Desulfobulbales; family Desulfobulbaceae; genus Desulfogranum; species Desulfogranum aggregans. Next base: position 4,234,024 of record NZ_AP042447.1, read on the forward strand.
ACCAATTTTCGCGTTATTCTTCCCGCCACTGGCTGTTGCTGAGCTTCCACTTGTGTTGGCTGAAGCACCAGCTGCAGCAGTTAGAACCGTTACCTGGGCCTCTGCACCAAATTCAAAATTACCATTGGTAAACTCCTGGAGGGCTCGCTTATCCTGAAAAAAAACAGCTTGGCTAAAGCCCGTCGCACCTAATTGGAACCCTACACTTGCCTGGGTCATTGAAGTATCGCCTATATAATTGCCCTGTTCATAGACGCGACCTTCACCATACGCCCCGCCAACAACAAAACCAGCTTTTCCGATTGTTGGGAAAAGTGCGTATCCGTAGGCAGATGAAAACATATCTCCAAGGCCAGCATCAACAAACATTTTTTTTGTTTCCTGATAGTTATCAGCCCATGCGGTGGAACACGTTAAAAACAAAACTAACATTAAAAGGAAAATACGTTGAACAAAATTCATAGTGCCCCTCTTTTAATAGTATTTATCTGATGTTACAAATTTGATAATAAAAAAATTACTCATATTTTGTGTGATTTTAAAACAGGTAAATAAACTGATTACCATTTATAAAAAATCACTCAAGAAATTGCATATTGAGACCAAAGAATATCTGCCATTCAGGCTGTCCCGGTCCATCGTCAAGCACTGAAAATTGAGGCTCTATGAACCATGTTGTAGACGGTTTTTCCCTTTTTGATGACCTGGCCGATGCCGATACCCAGCGGAACACTGTAGTTATCGTTCTCAATGTTATAGACCCAGATCGGTGCCGCCCGAAGATAGGTGCCGCCGCCAAACTGGTAAAAGGCGAACGGCTGCAGGGCGGCAACGTTGACGTCTTCCCTATCATCTTTTCCTGCGAAGCTCGCCTGCCAGGTGAAGAGATAGCCATATTGGAATTTCGCTGAGGTGGCATTGAAGAGCACATTGGCCACGCCTGCCGACCATTTCTCACTGCCCAATTCTTCTTCGCCAGCAGTCGGCGCAGTTAGTTGCGGACCGATACCAAAGCTTACCGCAGGGTTGCCGGTATCAATGAGATAGGCGGCGAACACGTTAAAATCACCAAGACCGGTTTCCCTGTCATTGTAAGGAGTAACGGGGAAAGTGTTAATGGGCAGAGAAGCCCGTAAAAGCCAATCCGTTTCAGCAATGGAGAACGGCTGGGCGAAACGGAGCCAGAATTGATTGGCAGATTCATCGGACTCAGTCAGTTCGCCAATATAGTAGTTTTGCAGGTTAAATGCTGTCATGTTGGCAAGTGGATTATTTGCCTGAGCTGCTGCATCTGCATGGTCCTCAGCATGCATTTCTCCCGCAGGCAAATGGGTAAAAATCAGTAGGGTAAAGGATAGAATGATAATTATTCTTTTTGTAATAGCCATTGGCTTAGATCCTTTTTCTCTATTCCTTTCAACCCATATACGCCTGAAATTAAATTATTTTACAACGGGATAGATCACCTTCCAGTCCTGCTTCATGTCTACCACCGTCCAGCCGTTCGTATTGGCTGCATCGAGTGCCTTGTCGAGCTGGCCGATATGGGATTTGCGGTCATAGGCCCACTCACGCTTCGCATCGGTATGGTGCACGAGCAGCCCGAACCTGGCGCCGTCGCCCGCTGTCGTCCACTGAATCATCTGCAAATCGCCGTCTGAGTTACCGAAGGCCGCGATGGGCCGTCGGCCGATATGGGAATTGATGCCGACCGGCTTGCCTTCCTTGTCGTCGATGAAATTCATTCTCGCCAACCGCAGGAGCACCGGTTCGCCATCCTGCATCTCGAACTTGGTCTGAATACTGCTGCCCACCACCTGCTCGGGCGGGATGCCATACACTGTCTCTGTCCAGGGCCGCATGAATTCGATGCCGCCGCCGGAGACGATGAATGTCTTGAAACCGTTGGCCCGCAGATAGTCCAACAGTTCGAGCATGGGCTGGTACACCATTTCCGTATAGAGCCGTCCGGTTTTCGGGTGTTTTGCCGTGGCAAGCCACTCCTGCACGATCTGTTCAAATTCGGTCGTGGTCATGCCCGCATGACTGGCCATGACGATCTCCATAATCGCTTTTTCGCCTCCGCCCAGGGCCGCTTTCACATCACCTTTGAGAAGTGAGGCAAATGGCTCCGTATCTTTCCACTCAGGATGTTCAGGGGCGAGTTCCTTGACCCGGTCCAGGGCGAAGAAGAGCTGGAAATACATGGGTTGTTCTGACCAGAGCGTTCCGTCATTATCGAACGTAGCAATACGCTCGGCTGATGGAACGAATTCGGGAGTGCCTGGCGTGGTTACCGTTTCAACAAAGTTCATTATTGCCAGCTTGTTGGGGCCGTCGCCCCAAGAGGGCAGGGGATCGGCTCCCTGGGCCACCGCAAACGTTGCAACCGCCAGCCAGGCAACAACCTGCACCGTGACCAGCGAGACATACTTTCTTGATTTCATATGTAGGTCTCCTTATTCAACAGCCAGAGCCGCCCCAAAGGGCGGTTCTGGCCAACCAGGATGTCAGTTTTTATGGCAATTATCAATTGCCGGTCGGTAGCGGCAGGCTAATACCATCTTGAGCAAGCTGTTTCCTGACCCACTCAAACTTCTGGTAATTGGAGAGAGTGATCGGACCGGTGTACGTCTCACTCTGGAGCTTCCGCGGCGGATAGTTAACGTAGCTTTTTACTTTATTCTTGATGGCCTCATTGATGGTCACCAGCGTCCAGGTCCGTTCCGTATAGTTGTTCATGAAGATATCGTAACGCTCCTGCGGATCTGCCCAGAGATCAAACACCTGGGGCACGGTAGCCGCATATTTGTCAGGCCCTTTCCAGCCGAGATTGCTATCAACAGCGAGCCCGCCGGTGGTCATGCCATTGTCGCCGCGCAGATTGAAAACAGCCTTGTAGTTGCCAACACGGGCGGCCCCCGGACTCAGCTCATTCTCGGTAAAATAGAACCAGGCGTTCCGCTTTGATTTGCCAGTACCGAAAAGGGTTGGTGACATGTCGTAGCTGTCGAAAATGATAGGCTGGCCCTCCCGGTCTTCAGTGGGCAACTCAACTCCGGCAAGCGATGCAAAGGTGGCCATCAGGTCAAGACCGCCGAGAATGTCGTGATTTTTTGTGCCCGGCTTGATCTTGCCCGGCATGACTGCTATGGCGGGCACCCGGTTGCCGCCCTCACGAACGGTCCCCTTCGTACCGCGGAACGGCGTGTAACCGGCATCTGGATACACATCCTGCCAGGCACCGTTATCCGTCGTGTAGAATACGAAGGTGTTTTTATCGAGACCCAACTCTTTCAGCTTGTCCATAATACGGCCGATTCGTGTGTCAAGCTCGACAATCGAGTCGGCATACTTGCTCTTGGACAGGGACTTGTGTTCGTAGTCTGGATGCGGCAGATTCGGTTGGTGTACCTTCATGAAGTTGACGTTGATATAAAACGGCTTGCTTGTATCTTTAGCGGCCTTCTCGAGAAACTCGATGGCGGCCTTCTCCACATAGCCGTCAAAGAAGGGGATGCCGACGACGCCTTTCTCAGGCGTATCCACGTACTGGCCGTTGATTTTGAAATCCTCTGTGGCTTGCTCACCGGCTTTTCCTGAGAGTGATCCCTTGGTCACTTTCTGGAACATCTTGCGCAGCTCCGGATCCATATCAGGAAACCAGGTCGGGTCTGCATAGGTATAGGCATTGAGGTGGTACAAGCCCACATACTTCATCTCGTCGTAGCCCTGAGCATTTGGCAGGGCATAATCGGCCTCACCCAGATGCCATTTGCCGGTGAAGTAGGTCTGATAGTCGGCCTGTTTGAGCACCGATGCCAAGGTCCACTCGGCTTTCGGCAGGCCGCCACCCTGTCCCTGGAAAGCCACGGTCGTCATGCCGCTGCGATTGGGAATCCGGCCGGTCTGCATTGCGGCCCGTCCGGGTGTGCAACTGGGCTGAGCATAGAACGAAAACAGCGTCGTTCCATCAGCCGCCATCTTGTCGATGTTTGGGGTAGGCATACCGCGCCCTTCCCCGCCGCCGTAAGGCCCAAGGTCGCCATAGCCGGTATCATCGGACACGATTAGTAAAATATTCGGTTTGTTGGCTGAGTGAACGACCGTTGCAGCGTAGAGAAAGAAAAACGCTGACAAAACAGCAAAAGTAACTTTTCTATACTTCATGATTTCTCCTTTTGTCGGATGGTTGTTTGGCTTGTTTCTACTCATGCAGGCAAGGATTCAGCTCGGTGATCAGTAAATCGTGTCACAGCCTTGCCGCTACGGGTTTTTCCGGGTCTTGACTGTCGACCTTATAACTCGTGATTTGCGGTTTTTCCTGCATAAGCACTCCAGCGCCTTGCAGCACCAAAAACGTTTCTGATTTCTGATGTGCTTCAACGTCTTGCTTGGTTGCCCAGTGTTCGACTATGAGAAACTCGTTCTCATTCTCGAAAACCTGATAAATTTCGACACTCAGGCAGCCGCTCTTGTTTTGAGTTTCTCTCACCAGCGATTGAATGGTTTGAGAAATCTCTTTTCGTTTGTCAGGCAAAACCTTTATGCGTATTGCAATAATCTCCACGTGTGCCGTCACTCCTTCAGGTGTGTCACGAATCAGTCGATCACAGACATCTCTTGAAATAAAATTCAAACAAGATCCATTCCAGTTTCTTAAGTTTCGAATAAAGTTTAACAATATACTGTAAATACATTACAAATCAATCAACATTAAGTGCGTTTCCGGTACGGTAATTCGAGATAATTTCTATGAAATATCCAGGATCCGTGAAATATCACGGTTTCCCTGGCATCACCTGCCGGGTGGATCGTTTGCAAGAGATGGACCGGGACAGGGACTGTGGTGGGAAGCGTGCGTATCCTAACGCCGATGAACGAACTTGCTGCTTGGATGTACCAGGGAGTGCAGTTGGCGAGGATGATCGAGTTCCAGCTGGATCGAGGTGTTTCAGCGTCCTGCTATGGTTTGCTGATATTGAGTTTGCGAATCCTTGAACGCAAGGTGGACGGATTCATCTGCAGGATGACTGCAGCACCTTTTTCCCCCTCGATGCGCCAGTTGGTGAGCTTTAGCATCCTGACGATATGATCCTTTTCGACTTCAGCCAGGCTTTTTAGGGGTGAACGATTGTCTCTGTCTGCACTGTCCGGGAGCGTGTCCATCAGCTGCAGGATGGTTCCTGAACTGTTGATTACTGCACGCTCGACGACGTTCGAGAGTTCTCGAACATTGCCGGGCCAGGCATAACCCTGGAGCTTACGAAGAACGCGCTTCGGGATCTTTTGAACGGGGCTGTTCAACTTTTTTGCCGTCCGCTGCATGAAAAATTGGGCCAGCATCGGGATGTCATCTATGCGTTGACGCAGGGGCGGTATCGTAATCGGAAATACATTGAGACGGTAGAAGAGATCCTCCCTGAAACGGCCCGCACGTATTTCCTTCTCGAGGTCCCGGTTGGTAGCGGCAATCACGCGGACATCTACTTGAAACGTTTTGGTGCCACCCAGCCTTTCCAGTTCTCTATCCTCAAGCACACGTAGCAGCTTTGCCTGCAGTTCCATGGGCAACTCACCGATCTCATCAAGAAAAATGGAGGAACCGTCAGCGATTTCGAATCGGCCAAGCTTTCGTGCCTCGGCCCCTGTAAAAGCGCCACGTTCGTGCCCGAACAATTCACTCTCGATCAAGTGAGGTGGAAGCGCTGCACAATTAATCTTGATCAGGGTGCGTTTGCTACGAGAGCTGTGGCTGTGGATCGCCCTGGCGATCAATTCCTTTCCGGTGCCGCTTTCTCCCAGAATCAGAACCGTCGTGTCACCCGCAGACACCTGCTCGGTTTTGTAAAGGACGTACTTGAGTGCCGAACTGTTACCGATGATATTTTCAAAATTGTGCTCCAGCTTTATTTCGCTTTGCAGATACCGTGTTTCCTCCTCCAGTTGGTTCTTGAGTTTCTCGATGTCCGCATAAGCAGTTCGTAATTCGATTTCGATCATTTTTCGCTTGGTAATGTCACGGTTGCCGGCCCGTATACCCAACGACGCGCCTGAAGCGTCAATTACCTGCCGGCAATTGTGTTCGATCCAGCGAATCTCTCCGTCCGCTCGCCTGATGCGAAATTGAACCTCCTCCGCCTGTACGGCGAGGTGGGCTTCGCAGGAGTGTTGTTCCCATCCTTCCAGGTCTTCCGGTATAACGATTTCCGTCTCTAATCGAGGATTTTTGATAAATTCATGCGCAGCATATCCACTTATAAGCTCGCAGGATGGCGAGACGTATTCGAGCGAACCGTTCTCACGCTTCCAGTACTCCCAGTCGTTGGTGAAGTCAGCAACTGTCCGATATTTTTCCTTAGCGATCTGCAGCTGTTCTTGGGCCGCTTTGTATTTGGCAACGGCTTCATTCACCCGTTCCTGGAGTTCATTGATTGCTGATACCAGCTGATCCAGTTCATCGTCTCTGGTCAATACAGAGGCTTTGCGTTTTAACAACAAACGATTAGCTTGCTCGCCGGGATGCAGCAGCCTGGTGTATTCACTGATCTGCACAAGGTGGCGGGTAATCATCCAGTATATGATGGTCAGGATGCAAGCCGAGGCCAGAAAAGTTTTCACACCATTGGTGGCCAGGACGACTAAGACCCTGGACAAGAGCCGGCTGTAGATATTGTCAAGACTTGCAGATACGGTGAGTGTTCCGAAATTTCGGTCTGTTACTACATCATCTGAATAGATGAGCGGATACTCATAGCGGATAAGTTTTTTCGCGTTCAGCTGCCCAACCGCAGTCTCTATGATGCGGTCTCCTCGTTGTTCCCTTACCTCCAGGTGGACAATCCCATCGATCTTGAGCGCCCCATCCAGTTGTAATTTCAAACCTTGCTGATCTATTTTGTAGACATTGGCGATTATGGTATTGAGATATCCTCTCTCGATTATTTCAATATTTTCATTTAGTTTCGCAAGATCTCTTCGATACTCGGTATAAAGCTGGACAACAGTGGCCATCAGCGCCAAAATCGTGCTGCACAGCAAGACATAGACCAGCGTACGATAGGTGAGTGGGTTGAGATCAATCCTGGGGACAATGCTCTTTAATCGAGTCATTATAAAATCCTATATCAGTATCGATCTACCATGGATCGTTGACCTCTTCCGCTTTTAGCCTTTTCAAGGTCTCGGCCAGAGGCATTATCAGGTCTTTGTTCCGTTTGTGCATCCACGGATAGAGGGATTTGGTTTCGACAATCCCCACGCACGTTATCTCACTGAAATCGTCGCTTTTCATCACCTCCATGTCCTCTATCAGAGTTGTGACAATAAAAAGATCGATTCTTTTTGCCTTCAGCATTTCAAGGCCCTGTTCAACCTTGTCGAATCTGACGATATGACTGCTCTCTACATAGAGGGGTAGTTTTTGCTCAACCGATTTAATTCCTTTCATCAACCCAACGGTATACGGTGCGTTTCTCAAACTTTCCCAACCGGATACCTTAATGGAATCGTCAACAGCATATGCGCCGTCCTGCATTGTGACGATAGCTTCGGGAACCCTGATTAGGTTTTGATATTGCTCCATTTCTATTTCAATGATTCGTCCGGCTTCACCATCCGCGATACCCAGGTTGGCATCAATCATGGCCCGCTCCCCGGGCTGACTGATCAGCTTGAAACGGTAGCCCATCCGGCCAAACGCTTCTGTATAGACCTCAGACATCTGCGAGAAAAATTGCATGGTAGGCGTGAATATAGTAGTGAATACAATAATCCTATCATTCATTTGGGTCTGCTCACCGGTCAAGTTTTTCTCAGCAAATACTGAGGGAATGAATAGCAGAGACAGGCCAAGGAAAAGCCGTATCGTGATATCGAGCCCTCGACATTTATTTTTGTACATGCTTCTTTTCATAAAATCAGAACAATTAAACCGAGTGAAAGGTAGAGACCACCAATAGTCCGTGGCCGGATTCTAAACCTATTTCCGTAATTATTTTTATATTTTTTTGCAAGTCATAACAGAAAATTACGGAAATATTCGGTCAGGGTACCGTAACATATTTCGAACCGGCCTAAAACCGGAAATTATTATTCGATGAACGATAAAAATGACTAGGAACGAACCTTAAAGTTATCCGCTTTTAGGTCGGCTATTTGGAATAATGAGAAAATGATCTCCATTAAATTGCTAGTGAACTGGAATGAAGTAAATGGAGGTGATTTCATAAATTTTGAGAATTACGAGATTTTAACCAATCCATAGGTTTCCTCTGAATATCTACTTCAGTGGAGTTGAAGCATAGCTGATTTTTTGGATCATAAAACAATTACAGCGACAGAATTTTGCAATTAACATTGCCAGATCAAAGATAACCGATTTAGCATCATGCCCCTACTTGAGGTGCTTCCTGTACACTCACGCCAAGAGATACAGGAAGTATGTTAACTAATGAGAAAAGTGCGGAATAAAAATCTTAGAATTGGCTATGTTAGCGTGCGGCTTACCTATATTAGTTACGTCGTTTGCGGGGTCCGTGTGCAGCCGGTTTTGGATGGTAAATGTTGCCTTATGAATACGCGGAACCACTAAAGATTGGATGTAGACATGACATGATCCTCTTGGATCTAGTTTCTGGTTTGGCAGCCAAACAACCTTCATCATGTCATGTCTATCTTTAACTCCCTGAATCAGTGGCGCGTAGGCGACACTACTCTTTTTGAGCTTGTCACACATTTTTTTTGACTGCAGCTTGCTTATCTGCCACCCGTTCCATTGGCAAATATCCGCTGGAAAAAGATGATCTTTGAAAATCCGACGTAAATTTCATAAAAAGAGCAAACCTCTCCTGTCCGTTGGCCGTTTTGGCTCCTGCAATCAGCTTAGGTGCCTTCAAGTAGCCGGTCATAGAGACTAGAAAACGCCAGATAGGCTGGACAGTAACTGCTGAAGCGTAATCGTAACCTGCGACCACTGCGGATTATGCGGGCTGCCAGGTAGATTAACTCCTGAATAACGGTTTTCAATCGTCTCCGCTTGGCAGGGTGTCGCACCGGTGAATTATCGCCCAATAACCCCAACTGTCCAATAAAGCGGAGGATGTTGTATGCAAAGGCACCCAAGGCCATCACGGCTTTATTGGTGGCAAACTTACCGCTTGGCAACCGCTCAAGGTCCAGATCGGTTTTGAACTCACTATGGAACTGCTCGCTGAGCCCATGATTTTTGTAAAGATTGATAATTTTCGCTGCAGGCTGATCCAGATTGGTCCACCAACCGTCAATGGTTATGTCGGGAGCGAGCAGCATCTGCCCATGTTTATCGATACGCCGTTCCGTTACCCGGACGATCTTGGTAAAAACAAATGTTTCGTCCTCGAATTGCTGACGTTTGCTAACAGTTATCGTTGCAACTTTTTTGCCTGGCCGTGGTTCGACGACCTGACCTTCAGCAAAAGCCTTTCTGCACAGCTCACCGGTGTCTTCGTTTCTGGGATTCCATTTGATAATGTATGAGACGTCTTTGGCCTTACGCAGCAAAACCCGATTTTCAATGGCATCATGGGCCGAATCAAGGCGCACCAGCAATTTTTTGCTGGTCAACTGACGGGCTTTGGCCAGGACCCTTTTCATAAAAGCAGGAAAACCTTCCTGGCTATGCTGACTCCCGGGACGAAGCTCGACCTCAAGGCACCACCCTTCCTGGCCGATGTAAGCGGCAATGGGGGCATAACCGTCACATCCCTTATAGGTGCGGCTGACCTGTTCTTTTTTCGTGCCGGAGTTGTCCTGGGGAAAAACGTCAGCATCAAGAGGAATGTGCCCAGTCTCCACAGGGCTCAGCGGGACCTTGGTATTTTTCAACAGAGTGATGGAGCATTTTTCAGCAATGGCAAGATACGCCTCTGGCTTCAGGTCAAGGCGCTGTCTCAGCCGTTCGGCTGATGGGACATCGGTAATTCCCAATGCATTTTTAAAATATGTATCCTCTCTTACAGGGGTCACTGCTTCATAATCACTCTTGCCCAGACAAAGGAGGCCGAGGTAGCTGCGTAAAAGGTCTGCGTCAGAGATAACATTGGCATGCTCTTTTATCTTACGGCCAACAGTACGCGACATCTCGCTGAACTTGTTGATACACAGGCCAACCAGGGCCAGGCCTGAATGGCTGGTATAAAATTCATCGTTGGATTGCTCAAGAATGAAACGTTTCATTTTTCACCTGTCGAGTGAGTTTTTCGCACAGGTTATTATTGCACTTTTTGTGCTGAAAAAACGATATGTTAATTGAAGAAAAAAGCAGTTTTTTCTGCAATATCGTCACGGATTAAGGTAACTCTTTTAACCGCACCAAGTAGTCGTTTGCCGGATGAACCACCCTTTTTTTTACGCATGCCAACAAAATGGTTTTCGCCCCCTATGTACTATCTTTACATCTTTAACAAAAAAAGATTATCAAAACATTGGGGTGGCAACGCTTACTCTGTTAAATTCCTTTTAGTCGTCGTCAGGCTGAACCGTAAGATCATACGTTACATCGACACTAAAAACCGAAGGGCCGCCATCTCTAGCTACATCTCCTGGGCTTTGCTCAAAGTCGCAGATACCACCCGTAAACCTTATGGTATGCTCGCCTTCTCCTAATGGCGGTAACGCGACATAGTAACCGTCATCGATAGTCTGTAAATCATTAACCTGTTCTAACGGATACTCCGGAGATTGCGTCCGTACTATAGGATAACCCATGATTTGAACAGGTACCCCATCCACAGTAGCGCTGAGCTGGCACGCATAAGTCTCCAAAGCGCCCCCTAGGTTTCCTGGAATCTGATCACTAAAGAAACCGTTCGCATTCTCGCGCTTTTCTGCGACTGTGCAATTACCATCAGCTTCGGGACAACTGGCGTCTGGATTGTAGAAAATAAAGTTCACGAGTGGGAAGAACAGGCGTTTTCCCGCTGGTATACTGGCAAGGCAAGTTCTCTCGACCGGCACACCAGCAAAGGATCCCGCCAGAAACCACACTGCTCCTCTCTGTCCCTCATAGCAGTCGACGTCACCGTCGCCGAATTGAGCAAATTCTGTGTCAAATGCCCACTGCGACCATTTTGCTGCCAACTCTCCGTAGGTATTTCCAGCCACCTTCGCGATATCTGTATCATCGAAAGCATTTGATATCGAGGTTACTAAAAGCACGGAGAGCAGGGCTGCTACGAATAAATATCCCAACCTAATCGCATTGTGATGCTTTGTTCTGAATAACATTTTTTCCCCTCCATTTTTTAACGTTAATCAATGAAAAAAAGATTCAGGCTTGCAATGATTTCCTATGTTTTCATGATATTTCTCCTTTTAAATTGTTAGCCATGACAGTCTATGCCAGGCATTAAGCAGGTGCTGTTCCAGTTATCTTGTAATTACCTACTATTGTGAATTGTTCAGGCAACAGAACTTGTTCAAGCAACGAAAAGAACGTGAGGTTTAACAGACGAGTTGAGAAAGCGAAGAGTTTGGTGCATATGCACCAAACTTGATGGTTCATATCAACCAGGAACCAAAAGAGATTCAGTTTATCTGGTATGCAAGCTGAACTTTCGAGCGACAAGAGAAATCCCTTGCCAATTCTAACAACTCAAAAAAATAGAAAATGAAGATGCTTCCTGTCCCTTTAAGGAAATACGACTGTGTTTGGGCAAATTACTCTTTCATAGGTGCCTGAAAACGTCAGCGGGCGAGCATTTTGGAGGGAGATTTAACCTTATCAGCAATTTCTGCAAAACATCAAACTGCTCCTGGAAAAGCTATCTCCATCCTCATAATCAGCTGTCACAAGGGGCAACTTCCGTTTCTCTACTTTTTTCGGATGATATGGCAGTATTGCCAATTAGAGCGCCTCACCGCTTGTTTCTGTGCTTGAAGGGTGACGGTGAGCATACCAGTGACCCTGGAAATGGAGTCATATTTTGGCTAAGATATTGAATTGAAACCTACCTGCAAGGCCTGGGTCATGGACAGGAAGAAGGTAAATTTTGAGACAAGAGAGGAGGCAAGATGTTTGAGTTGACTATATTAACGTCCATTATCAGTTGTCTGCCGTTAATTTAGAAACCGACTTTATGCTTTGTACGATGTTGAAGTAACATCCATAAAACGCGCATGCTCGCGGGCCAGTTGGGAAATTTATTGGCTTAACATATTGTTATTATATTTTTTTAAAATTTGTCATCGAGGATGCTAACCAATTTGTAATAAATAGGAGTTAATTTACCATGGCCTAATTTTTTATCATCGTGCACCGGTGGGGGCGTAGACCTAAAACAACCTGTTCTGTTTAGCCTCACAAAAGTTGCCAGGATTTCATTATGATTTACAATATTTTTCTCTACAATTTCATTTCTGAATTTGATCCAATAACGGTCAGCATTTCCAAAATCATTTAATTCTTGGTCATGGGGATATTTTTCTTCATATTTTTTTAGGGTTTTTAGAACCACAAATTCTTTTAGTGAAAGCTCTTTAAGAATAGTTAAACACTCTTGATACTCATCAAGATTAGTGAAAATATCTGGCTGAATAGTTGATTTTAACAATTTTGCATAGTTTGTTATCTTTTGGTAGCTTTGAGTTTGTTCTGTGGCCTCAATAACTTGTTTAAAACAAAATAGGAAATCTGCATTACTTAATAAATCTTCTGAAATTAATTCCCATCGATCTAGTTCCTCGGCAATGATCCGCCATTTACTGTTGCGATTCTCCAACCATGTTAACAGAGCTGTTTCTATGCCTATTAAAGGGGCTGCCACTACCGGATTTGCTACTACTAACGCAAACTGGAACAATCCCCGCAAGGTATAGTTATCGTTGTAGCCCTTTAATGATTTATCAAATTTTTCTATTAATTTAACAGTATCCATTTTTTTGTAAGTATGATTTAGCTATAGCTGAACGTTTCAGTCAGTCGACGCTTCCGCGATCGACTAAATTGACTTGCTAGCTGGCTTTATTCTCGATTGCCTTCGTTTAGCAATATGGTAAAGGCCATCTTTGTATGACTTTCCTTGCCAAATAAACGATATACAAGCGGATATGGATAAGACTATAGAAAAAACATAGTACCAGTTTACTGTTGCAGAGCTGTTGAATTCAGGCAAAGAGTACCAAAGGAAAAATGCCCATAAAACGAAGACATAAATGCTAATCAATATGTGATTACCACTGATTTTCAGCCACATTTATTTTGGGGGTTCGTCACTATATGATAAACCCGCTATGTCATAATTCTCCAAGAGCAAATTAAGCGGAGGATCGACATGGCGAAAAATCAAATTCAATTTCAGAAGGGCTTGAGTTTACCCAGTTTCCTTTCCCAGTATGGTGACGAAAAAAAATGTTACCAAGCCTTGTTTACATTTCGGTGGCCCAATGGGTTTTGATGTGGTAGGAATTTAGTGGACACTTCCTTAGGAGTGAAATATCAAATCTTGAGGGAGGGAATCCATGAGTAAACGATCAAGACGTAACTACACAGATGAATTCAAAAATGAAGCGGTGAAACTGGTCACCGAGCAAGGCTACTCTATAGCAGGAGCTGCACGTAATTTAGGTGTGAACGCAAACCTGCTTGGCCGGTGGAAGAGGGAATCGGAGCAGCCGAATGATGATAATCAATCACCAGGTCAGCTGACAGCAATGCAAGCCGAACTCAAACGCCTTCGCAAAGAAAACAAGCAGCTCAAAATGGAGCGTGAAATTTTAAAAAAGGCAGCGGTCTTCTTCGCAAAGGAAAAGGAGTAAGGTATCAGTTTATCGATGCCGAGAAGAAGGCCTACCCAATCTCCAACTTGTGTGATGTAATGGGCGTGAGTCGCAGTGGTTATTACTCTTGGTGTTCAAGGGGTAAATCAAATCGCCAGAGAGAGCGAGAACGACTCATCCCCAAAGTAAAAGTAATTCATGAGCGCGCCAGAGGCTCATATGGGGCAAGGAGGATCTCTGAGGAGCTAACCGCGACAGGTGAATCCTGTGGGCGAACCAAAGCCGCAACCCTTATGCAATTGGCTAATATTTCAGCTAAGCAGAAAAGGAAATTCAAAGCGACAACAGACAGCAAGCATAATCTTCCGGTGGCCCCAAATTTACTCAAACGCAATTTTGCAATTTCTCAGCCAGACAGGGCTTATTGCTCTGATATTACCTATATTTGGACTGCTGAGGGCTGGCTCTACCTTGCTGTTGTAATTGATTTGTATTCCAGAAGAGTTGTTGGGTGGTCTCTCAGCAAAAGAATGAAAAAACAGTTGGTCATCAATGCTTTGCAAATGGCAATTTTCCGCCGCCGCCCCGAGCCAGGACTTATTTTTCACTCAGATCGGGGCAGTCAGTACTGTAGCCATAGTTTTCAAAAACTTCTCACTACAAGCCAGATGAAAAGCAGCATGAGCCGCAAAGGAGATTGCTGGGACAATAGTGTCGCGGAAAGTTTTTTTGGCAGTCTCAAAGCTGAGCGAATTTTTGATTATCCCTACTCGAACAGGGAAGAGGCAAAGAGTGATGTGATTGATTACATTGAGATGTTTTACAACAGCAATAGACTGCATTCTTACCTGGGCTATCTCAGCCCTGCAGAATTCGAAAAACAAATGGAATTTAAAAAAGCCGCCTAAGAAAAGTGTCCATTTTTACTTGACCACGTCATATTTACTTCGCTGACCGGACGTGACCTTTCAAAGTGTATCAATCGCTGCTTACAGTTTGGCCGGTATCATAATCCAAGCGAGCAACAGAAACAAATCGGCGACAGAGCAACCGAAGCGCTTAAGAGAATTGCTGGAGGTAGTAAGCTTAATCAGCTCCGCATGAAGAAATTTGGTATCACGTTCGAGACGTCAGAGTCGTAGCCCATCTAGAGTCAGCGTCGTTTTACGTCCGGTTTAGCCTTTCCCGAGCAATATAAGGTTGTTTAACTTCTTTTTCGGTATAGATGTTTCCTGTCCATTTCGGAAATACCAACTGATGAAGGTGATTTGAACTGGATAATTGTGTCGAAAACGGCAGTAGATAGGCCGTGTGAAGCTTGGTTTAACCTTATCTAAAAATCCTGCAAAATATTAAACTGTTCCTTAATCGTCTATCTTAAAGCTCAGTTTCAGGGTGACAGGACCCGGCTCTTCATCCATTTTCCTTTATGATCGATGATACAACAACTACAGCAACATTTCCTGGTAGGGAGCCTTACAACATTCTTTTGCGCTGGAAGCACAATTGTGAACCCTCCAATGCTTGTGGAAGCAGAGTAATATTTCTGGGAAGAGGTAGAGTTGCAGCCCGACTTTGCAGGATCGGCCCTGGGTAGGAAGTATCTTACTCCCAATGCAACTTCCCCTTTGGAGGATTGGCAAAGCGTATCTCAATATCGACCATCTTGTCAAAGGACGACACAAGACTTATTTTTTTCTTGTAAACCTACCCTCCGATTCGAGTTTTACTCAACCAATTGACCCTCCCTGATGAAAGACACGTTTGGAGGTAGTGCTGGCAATCCCACACTAAACGACAACGTATTCGGTGAAACTGGTTAACGAGTATATTTACGGAATTTTTCTTGCAAATTATTACCAAGAAGTAATAACAGAATTGTAATTCTCAGGTTCCATGATGAAAGTTAATGTTTTCAATAAATAGGAGCTTATCAATAAGTTACCTTGAGGAGCTAGCAATGGAAACCGTTTCGATTCAGACCAACCAGGGGCAAACCAAGAATTTGAACGAAGACACCTTATCCGTGTTTCGTGATAAATTGCGTGGCGAACTACTTACAGAGAAAAGTGTAGACTTTGCCGAAGCGAGAAAAGTGTGGAACGGTGTCATCGATCATCATCCATCTTTGATCGTCAGGTGTTGTGGTGTTGCCGACGTTATGGCAACGGTTAATTTCGTTCGTGAACACGAATTGAAATTCTCTGTTCGCTCCGGTGGACATAATGTTTCCGGAGCTGCAATAGCCGACCGAGGATTGGTTATTGATATTTCACACATGCGTAGCGTGCAGGTTGATCCTCATAAACGCATTGTACGGGTCGAAGGCGGAGCGCGCTTAGGTGACCTGGATCACGAAACGATTCCTTTTGGCCTCGCTGCACCAGTCGGCATAGTCTCAGAAACCGGGGTGGCGGGACTCACTTTACATGGAGGGGCGGGATGGCAAATGCGGAAGCACGGGCTCTCGATCGACAACTTGAATGCTGTAGAACTAATCACTGCCGATGGCAAACTGCTTCGTGCTTCTGAGCAAGATCATCAGGATCTTTTTTGGGCGCTTAAAGGGGGCGGCGGCAATTTCGGCGTTGTGACCAATTTTGAGTTCAAGTTACATCCTGTCGGACCACAAGTTTCAGTGGTCATGCCTATCTACTCAATGGAAAATGCAGACAAAGTCATCAGTGCATGCCGTGACTATATGGCGAATGCACCTGATGAGATCATGGTGATCGGTGTCTATTGGAGTGCTCCTGCCATTCCTGAGATTCCCATCGAGAATCACGGTCAACCGGTGGTAATATTGCTCGGTTGTTTTACCGGACCGATGGAACAGGCCGAAAGAGTGACTGAACCTCTACGCACGATTGTTAAGCCCATTGCCGATTTGAGCGGGAACATGTCTTGGAAAGATGCCCAGCGCATACTCGACGAGGATTACCCCGACGGCAAGCTATATTATTGGAAATCGGCCTATCTCGACCGCCTAGACGACGACGTCATGAACATCCTAAAGCATTATACCCAAAACCGTCCATCGCTGGAATCATCAATCGATGTATGGTTCCTTGGCGGAGCACTAAGCCGAGTTAAGCCTACGGCAACTGCATTTATTAACCGTCAGTACCCGATCATGATCGGTATCGAAGCTAACTGGGAAAATAGTGCCGATTCTGAGGCTAATATCGCTTGGGCGCGCTCGTTGCACCAAGCCTTACTTCCATTTTCTAGCGGTGGCAATTACCTCAATTTTCCTGGGTTCATAGAAGATCGAAAAGCATTGCTGCAAGGTGCCTATGGAGAAAATCTTGAACGATTGAAAAACGTTAAGGCGAAGTATGATCCTTATAACCTCTTTCCCGGGTTACTAAATATCCAGCCGGGTTAAAGTGTCAATGTTTATCAGCTTTTTTTAGTACAACTCTTGACAAGTCCTATATAGTTGAATTAACGTCTCTGTTAGACACCTCATAATAATGATGTAAAAAAACAAACCTACTGAGAAGCAGGGACGGAAAGCCACTGATCTTACCAAGAAAGCCGGGTTGCCATCACAAGATGGCAACCCGGCTTTCTGTATTTATGAGTTCCCAACCTGTCTCATTATCATTTTCCAACGAACACTTCATCGAAGACGAGGCATGCCATATGAATGAATCAATCCTGAAGGCTTTTGGTTGACAATACATTGTTGTGGGCGTCGTACACCTACGACGCAAGGCGATGTTGAAAAAAATCAAAATGTTGGGACAACGGCAGCGATTTGGTGACGCGCTGTCAACCCTAAACTGTGAAACATGTTAAAACAAACATATCGGAGCCTATCAAGATGACCCAAGAAAAGAGCATCAACGGGACAAATGCAGAGCAGTTAGTAAATACGATAGAAAAAATCAAGAAAACCTGAAATTGCTCAGTTCAAGTTTCGTGCATCGGAATAAATATACGAAAGGAGGCCGTCCCATGCAGCTGACAAACCAACATATCAATGAAGCGCAATACGCCAAATGTATTGAAGTTTCCAAGCGAGTCAGGTGGGATATAGATAAAGACGTGCTTCGAGGCAGGTCATTTCACCTGTCAAAAAAATTCCTCCCTGACGGAATTTCACGAATTGAACACCTACAGCACTTGTCGAATGATGACAAACGTCTCGTCAGTCAGGTGCAGGTGCGAACATATGCCAATATGTTCGGACTGGTCGAAAGATTCATCACTGCAAAGATACTCGACTGTACCAGAGATCACTGGTTAGGAAACCAGGTTGCATTGGAGTCACTGGTCCGCTTCTGTGATGAAGAATTAAAACACCAAATGTTTTTCCATTAATGGTATTTACTGATGAATTATTTGGAGCGATTTTTCCATTGCGCTCAAAAAGATATCTACCTCTTTAAGGGAAAGACATAGGGGGGGCCGTAATTTAAGCGTATTCCCATATTTACCGGCCGCACCAATTAGCACATGCTGGGATTTCATGAGATTGATAATGGCGGTAGCTAGTTGCGGATCGGGTAGGTTGGGATCACCGTCTTTACACAGGTCAACCCCAATGAACAAGCCAGCTCCCCTTACCTCGCTAATCACCGGATATTTTTTTTGCAAAGTTTTCAAACCAATAAGGATAGATTGGCCCATTAAGTGGGCATTTTCCATAAGTTTTTCTTCCTCAAGTATATCAAGGACTGCCTGCCCAGCAGCTGCAGCTACAGGGTTACCACCAAAGGTATTGAAATAGCCAACATCTTCGCAAAACTCATGGATGTCATGAGATCGAGCGGCGACACCGGCCATAGGAAATCCGTTCCCCATGGGTTTTCCCATAGTAACGATATCAGGGACGACACTATGGCGTTGAAACCCCCACATGTGTGTTCCGGTCCTGCCGAAACCTGGTTGCACTTCGTCGGCAATGTACAGCCCATTATAGGTCTTAACTACATCGATTGCCGGCTGAAGAAATCCGGGAGGGTCACTGTGAACCCCGTCGCTGGAAAAAATTGAGTCACATATAAAACCGGCAAACCCGTATCCCCTGGATTCCAGCTCTTTTATACTGCTTTCCATGGATTCCGCGAATTGAGACCGCAAATTCTCCGCATACTCCCGTTTGCACGGCGCCTTGATAGCAACAACGTGATCCGGCAAAGGATTTTTCTTGAGTGCAGCAGGAGAGATCTCGGTAACCGCAAAAGTGTTGCCGTGATAAGCGGTTTCCGTGACAATAAAACCTTTCTTCCCCGTCCTTTTACGTGCAATCCGTATGGCCAGGTCATTTGCTTCACTGCCGGTACAACAGAGGAGAATATTGTCCAGCGCATTAGGAAAAGTAGCCTTGAGTGATTCGATGTAATCATCGAGAATTCCGGTGAGATACCTTGTGTGGATATTTAACTGTGCAGCTTGTTCACTGATTGCCTTTACCACTTTCGGATGACAGTGGCCGACCGAAGGGACATTGTTGTAAAAATCCAGATACCATGTATCGTCCTTGGCGATCATCCATGAACCTTTTGCTCCAATCATTTCAATCGGATCCTGATAGAACAGGACTGATGAGGCGCCTAAGTTTTCTAGCCTGCGTGATAAAAGTTTGCTTTTGCTTTCCTTGCATGTCTCGACATCAAACGCATTCATCTCAAGAATCTTTCTAATTTCCGGTTCCATAACGATCTCAATGTGCGGTGTTGTAGGTATCTAGATATTCCTGTGCCAGTCTCACGGTCCCATCGGTATATGCGGTACCAAGTTCTTGGGCGGTTTCGGTTTCCGAATGACTCGAAATCCACGCCGTGAGCAGGATGCGTCGGAGCATGATGAACATAGGTATGGCCGCCTCCTCTTCGTCGGAGAGCCGTGTGACGGTTCGATACCCCTCAACCCAGCTTTTTTGGAGTTCAGGTACCATTGGATTTTCCTCCATGAAGCTGATTGCAGCGGCAAAGTCATACATGAACCAACAGTATCCGCAGTCATCGAAATCGATAACACTGAGCTTCCCATTATCTATCAATAGGTTTGCCAGTCGTAAGTCAGCATGAATTAGGCCGAACCTATGTTTTGCCTTCCCGTAATCATGAAGTTGTTGATTGAGCAGTCCGGACGTTCGTTCCAGCACTTTTTGGCCGTCTTGATCCAGCCCAAGAGCATCTCTCCAATCACCCCAAAGCGGCTGAGAGCCAAGCATGGTATCGAAATCCCAGACTTTGCGTTTGAATCCTATTGGAATTGGCCAACTTTTAGTGTGGTTATGAAGCTTCGCGGTAATTGCACCGAGTGTAAAAAAGTCATCCTTTAGATCGTTTGCCGGTGCGGGCTCGGTCCCGGGCAGAAATTCGAATCCAACAGCAAGACGATCGACATCCATCCCCGGTAAAACAGCTATTTTTCCTCCGGATGCAAGGTCTAGCGGGCTGGCTGTCGACACCACCCCCTGGTTTTTCAGGCTGTTCACCCAGAAGAGCTCCGATTCTATTTCTTGCCGTGTGTGATAATCGGGACGGTGCACCCGGATTATGATTTTTAGATCATTTGGAGAATGTTTGACAACAAAGGTTGCGTTTTCAGAAATGTTCAAGAGGGAAATTTCACTGTCCTCAGGGAGTTGCCACTCGTGGAGGATGCTTTTTATCCCGTGTTGCATGTTTTGGATTGTTCTTTCATCGTAGGTCGCAGTCATGATGCCAGCCCCTCATTAACTTGGATTGATTAATATCGATTGTCCGTAATGTGGCAAAACCAACATTTGAAAGCGATTATAAGAAAAAAATGTGCTAAGAACAACATTTTTTTCTTGATTATCGCGCTGGAATCTGCGACTTTAAAGAAAATGGAAAGCAACAATGCTAACCCGTAGAAACTGGAATTATCAGCCTGAGACTGGAGGAAACCAGATGGCACTCACAAGAAGAGAATTCAACAAAGCACTCGGAGCCTCAGCCTTGATTTTGGCTGTTGGCAACTCATCCAAACTCTTTGCAGCTGGTGAGGATGAACTGAACATATTGTGCTGGGAGGGGTACAACACTGATGACGTTCTGGGACCTTTTCGCAAGGCTTTTCCAGGATCCAAAGTGCGTGCGGAAAGCGGTACGTCCGACCCGGATATGATAAACAAACTTCGCGCCGGCGAGGTTAAGGTATGGGATCTGATTAATGTTAATCAGCCCTGGGCCCGCAATCAGTTGCTTCCTGAAGGGCTAATCAAGCCTCTGACCAAAGAACGGTTCCTTCCTTTTTTTGAAAATATGTCGCCTGAATTTGCCAAGCCCTATCCGCTTGCCTTTTCCGCGCAAGGAGATTTGATAGGCATGCCTCAGAGATATGGGCCTTTTAGCTTTGTGGTAAACACCGACAAGATCAGTAAAGCAACAGCCGAAGATCAGGGCTGGAACCTGTTTCTCGACCCCAAGCTCAAAGGTAAATACGGTATCCTCACTTATGACAATTGGAATATTATCCATATGTGCTTAACCGCGGGCATCAACCCCTTTGAGCAACTTGATGCCGACGGACTAGCCAAGTTCAAGGCGACCGCCAAAACAATTTTCAACGGAGCCAAGATGTTAAGCGACGATCTGGTGGCGATGAACACCGCGCTTATCAACGGTGAAATAGACGCTTACTTCACAGGTGGGACATATACAGCAAGCCCTGCCAGGCTTGACGGTCTGACCAATATTCTTGGGGTTACGCCCAAAACCGGTCCTGTTGGGGGAAAAGGTGGAGTCGCCTGGATTGAACTCACCTCTTTGGTGAACAACCCAAAACCCACCCCGCTTGCTGAAGATTTTCTGGAGTTCGTACAGAAACCTGAAATTGCAAAGGCTGTTGGATTTGCCGAAGGTACGTATAACCCGGTCAGCCAGATGGGTGACAAAAAAGTCTTCGAATTATGGTCTAAAGAGGAACTTGAAGCAATTCAGTGGGACAGCCTCGAAGAGGAAATGTCCAGATCATTGGAATATGATGTAGTGGCATCGTATGACGAGCTGATCAAAATATACTCTGCAGCCAAGCGCTCTTAGCGCACGCACCCCTTCGATAAGCCTTGAGCAAAAGAGCTGGTGAGCTACACAGGAGCTGATTGCGCCTCTCTTTGATTTCCTCTCCAAAGAGAGTGCGCTTCAGAGCCTGTCTCCCAAGAGAGATCGTACGACGAATACATTGACATACAACAAGAACAGCGCTTTGGACACAATGAGAAAATCACCCATTCTGCAGATTGCGGGCCTGAGAAAAGAATATGGAAAATTTGTTGCCTTGAGAGATATCGATCTCAAGGTGAAGGAAGGCGAGTTCCTGACAATAGTTGGACCTTCCGGGAGTGGAAAAACCACCCTTATCAAACTGCTGGTCGGTATGGAAGAGCAAACCGAAGGCTCGATTTGGCTTCGCAATAAACGCCTGGACCTGATCCCAGCTAATAAGCGGCCCACTTGTATGGTTTTTCAGTCCTTAGCGCTATTCCCACACCGAAGTGTCGGGCAGAACGTAGAGTTTCCGATGAAAATAAAAGGAGTGCCTCCAGCGGAACGAAAGGCGAAAGCACTTGAACTGCTCGAGATGTTTCGACTGCCTGAGGATTACTACAATAAGGGAATAGGGCAATGTTCCGGAGGGGAGCGCCAGCGGATAGCTCTTGCCAGAGCTTTAGCTTTTGACCCGGAGATAATTTTCTTTGACGAGCCTCTCTCGGCTTTGGATTACAGGTTGCGGAAAACCCTTGAAAAAGAACTCAAGGCCCTCCATCTCCGGACTGGCAAGACATTCATTTATATCACCCACTCATTGGAAGAGGCAATGGTCATGTCTGACAGGATAGCTATTCTTCGGGCTGGAAAGTTTGAGCAGATAGGGCCTGCTGAAGAGATCTACCATAAACCAAAAAGCAGTTTCGTTGCAGAGTTTATGGGAGATGTCAACATGTTCGATATCAGGCCTAAGGATTCTTCTGGCGCAGAGGATATGGTTGCGAACTTTACCGTTTCAGAATCCGTAGCTGGTGGCCTTGTTCTTTCCAGCGATAAAAGGCATTTGCTCATGGTGCGCCCGGAATCCCTCAGCCTACTCTGTGAGACAGAGACCGCAGATTTTACCGCTACTGGTAAGGTTACCGGACGCTTCCTGCTCGGTTCAAGGATTCAGTATGAAATTGAACTGGCCGGCGGAAAAGAGGTTGTTGTTGAATCTACAAGCCACAACGGAGGCGCGTTAAAGGGGGATCAGGTCAAAGTAGGTTTTGATATGGAGAATTCGCACATCATTGAGGAGGAGTAATGAATAAAAGAGAACAACGTCTCGGCATGCTCACTTCCATGCCGATCATCGCTTTGTTACTTTTAACTTTCGTCGCCCCCTTGTTTGCCGTGGGCGCATTCTCAACCATGCCTGCCAAGGTTTTTACCCTTGCACACACACCTGATTTTTCGTCCTACATCGAATTTTTCAGGGAGGGCTACTGGAAATCTCTGGCCTGGTCGTTGGGAATGGCAGGCATAGCGACGGTTCTGCTGCTCATCATCTGCTGGCCCCTCTCCTATGCCATGATTCGGGTGTTTCGTCGGTTTACACTTGTGATCACCATTGCAGTGGTTATGACCCTGTTTGTTTCCGAAAACATCAGGCTATTCGGGTGGGTCATCACTCTCATGAAGGGGGGGATGCTTGAAGGATACCTGAGGCATTGGACAGGGCACGGATTTGATGGACTATTATACAATGTGCCGGTCATTATCTTCGGGCTTGTCTATATCTATCTTCCCTTTATGCTCTTTCCTCTCGCCCAGGGAATAGCAATGATTCCTGACGACGCGCGCTACGCAGCCGCCGATATGGGTGCAAACCGCTGGCAGATTTTCAAGGAAGTTGAATTGCCTCTGGCTGCTCCGGGCATCGTCGTCGGTTCACTGCTAACTTTCGTCCTCGCCGCAGGAGCAGTTGCAGAATCAAAACTGCTTGGCGGGCAGACGGTAATCGTCATTTCCGATGATGTTGAAAGTGCTTTTACTTACGGCCAGAACTGGCCTTTGGGGTCGGCTCTCGCCATGGTTCTAATCCTTGTTATTTCAGTCTTGATTGTGTTCACACTGAAAAAAATCGACTTGGACAAGGTGATGGGAAAGGGGAAGTGAAATGAACAACAGGCGATTTACAAAATTATTTCTTTATTTCTATGGGATAGGCGTGCTCCTTTTTCTTTACCTGCCGATTGTCGCCGTTGGCTTTGCATCGGTTTCAAAAGCCAGGTACCTCCGTTTCCCAATAAGAAAATACGCCGTTGGCTGGTATGGAAAAGCTGTGCAAAGTGACACCGTAATCGAGCTCTTGTTGACATCACTGTCAATTGCGGGGATCGTCACCGTCGTCTCCTTGGTGATTGGTTTTTTAGGAGCCCTTGCCTTTGCGCGATATCAATGGCGATTCAGGAAGCTATACCAGAAGTTGATATTGCTGCCCATTTTCTTTCCTCAAACCGTACTGGGGCTAGCGCTGCTCATGTGGTTCAATGCTCTTGATATTATCCCCAGCTGGCATACTGCCATTGTCGCTCACCTTGTTTGGATTACGCCTATTGTTACGCTTATTATAGCCATTCGGGCCTATAGTTTTGATCCGTCACTGGAAGATGCCGCACGCGATATGGGATGTACGACTGTCCAGATAATGAAGGAGGTCACCATCCCGATGCTGATGCCGGCTGTAACTTCAGCAGGATTATTTGCATTTTTATTGAGTTGGGGCAATTTCCCTTTGTCGCTATTCACCACCGGAGCAGATTCCACTCTTCCTGAGTGGCTCTATGCCAAAATGGTTTCAGGGTATTCGCCCCTTGTTCCCACACTTGGCATACTCTCTGTTGCAGGCTCAATACTTCTCGTTGTTACCGCCATTATTATTCGAAGCTTTCTTGTGCAGATGAAAAAAATGAGGACGGCCTAGCACACCTAACGCCCTATTTACAAAAAGAACAATAAAGGAGAAACATATATGCTCACTTCAATCAAAGACCGATCAGTCATAGTTACAGGCGGATCAAAGGGAATCGGCAAAGGAATTGCCCAGGTTTTTTCGGAGCAAGGGGCCAAAGTCATGATCGTGGCCAGGGGTGAGGAAGAGGCCGCTCAAGCTGTAGAAGATATCAGGAGTAACGGAGGGACTGCGCAATATGCCCTCTGTGACGTAGCAGACAGCGAACAAGTAAACTCGATGGCAGCAAAAACAGCAGAATTGTTTGGAGGTATCGATATTCTTTGCGCCAATGCAGGTGTGTTCCCCCAAATGAAGATCATCGAGATGACTGGGGACGATTGGGATTTTGTAATGAGTGTGAACCTAAAAAGTTCATTCCTCTGCGTTAAGGCCTGTATTCCATATTTTGAAAAAGCAGATAACGGAAGGGTGATACTGACCTCCTCTATCACCGGACCGATAACCGGATTTCCTGGTTGGTCCCATTATGGTGCCTCCAAAGCCGGTCAACTCGGCTTCCTGAAGACAGCGGCAATGGAACTCTCAAAATACAACACTACGATTAACGCTGTTATGCCAGGTAATATCTACACAGAAGGACTTGAGGATTTAGGTCAAGATTACTTGGATACCATGGCTGCCTCCATTCCCCTCAAGCGATTGGGGCATGTGCGGGATATTGGCAATGCGGCCTTATTTTTCGCGTCAGATGAAGCCGCATATATTACCGGTCAGTCAATTGTTATCGACGGAGGGCAAATTATTCCCGAATCCCTTGAAGCCATAGACGAAATCTAGAAGTTATTCATATGGTGGGAAATATAGAGAACCATTACCCCTATTTTAGAAAGTCGGCTTTATCCTCCGGTAGCAGGTTGGTACAGCATTCGAAAACCGGTCAAGGCAGGCTAGGGGCTAAACGGTCTGGAGTGGAGTTGTAATGCAAAAACATATCATTGATGATAAAGAGCGTCATTTCGGCTGGGATAACTCAATCGAGCCGGCACTCAAGATTGAACCCGGAGAGATTGTTGAATTTCGCACTCTGGACGCTGGCGGAGGCCAGCTTGACCCACATTCTACCGTCGAGGATGTGGCTGGTTTTGATTTCAGCAAGGTCAACCCGGCGTTTGGACCTATCTATATAGACGGTGGAGAGCCTGGAGATGCCCTGGAGGTAACCGTAGTAAATCTCGAAACCGAAGGATGGGGGTGGACGGCTAATATCCCGGGGTTCGGTCTTCTTGCCGACAGGTTTCAGGAACCGGCATTGAATATCTGGAGGTTTGACGCGCGGCATCCCGCTTCATCTGAATTTAGTGCTGGAGGTGTTGTACCGCTACGTCCATTCCCTGGAATTCTTGGGAACGCGCTTCCGGATCCCGGATGTCATAGTGTCGTCAATCCCAGAATGTACGGCGGCAATATGGACACCAGGGATATCACAGAAGGTTCGAAACTGCTGCTCCCGATTGGTGTCCAAGGAGCCCTTTTTTCTTGCGGCGACGGTCATGCCGTCCAGGGAGATGGAGAGGTCTGTGGAACGGCAATTGAGTCTCCAATGAAAATGACCTTACAGTTTAAGCTAATCAAGGATGCCCGTCTCAAATGCCCTCGCTTTTCAACCATCGGTCCTGTTTCCAATCATTTCGACGCAAGGGGATATGAAGTGACCATGGGCATTGGGCCTGATTTGATGGTGTCTGCAAAAAACGCAGTGAGCGATATGGTTGACTTCGTTGCCGATACTTATAAGATGGCCGATGTCGATGCATACATGCTGCTGAGTGTTTGTGCTGATTTGCGGATTAACGAGATAGTGGATGCACCGAACTGGGTGGTTTCCTGTTATTTCCCCAAAGTTATTTTTGAACCTTAAGCTGCACGGTTTATACCTAAAATACAAAAAAGCTCCATGGCCACAAAAAAAGAAAAAAGGCAAAAGGAAATCATTAACCTCTTAAGTCAATTTCCGTCAATCCGGGTCAATGAATTGGCTGAAAGACTCAATGTAACAGCTGAAACGATCAGGCGCGATTTTGATCAAATGCATGACAAGGGGGTTCTGGAAAGGACATATGGTGGGGCTATCCTTCACATGGCCAAGGAGCCCGGGCTAAATGTTCGCCATAACCTTCTCGTTAGCGAGAGAGAGGCTATCGCCAAGCAAGTAGTTAGTGAGGTGAAAGGGGCAAAGCATTTTATGATAGGTTCGGGTGCAACGACCGTGCATATCGCAAGAAGAATGGCGGCCGAACTGACCGATATTACAGCCATTGTGCATTCTTTTGGTGTTGCAACCGAGTTAAGCCATAATCCAACAATTCGAGTGGTGATGGCACCGGGGTTTTATAGCCCAGAAGAGGGTGCAAATCATGGGTCGTATACTCTTGATTTTTTGGAGCAATTCTGGGTTGATTACTCAATATTTGGTGCTAGCGGCTTAACAGCTGAGGGACCCAGCGATGCGCTCATTGATGCAGGGAAAGTCTATGCCAAGATGATTTCCAGAGCCTTCAAGACCATTCTCGCAGCAGACAGTTCAAAATTTAACGTTAAGTTTCCCGCACACTACGCCCGGTGGAAAGAAATCGATTACTTGGTAACGGATAAACCGCTGGAAGAAAAATTTCTTCGGGTTTTTGAACAGCAGAATGTAATCGTACAGACAGTGACGGCCTCGCAATTTTAGAGATTTATTCAACAGGTGGTATTGTATTTTCAAAAATCATATCAATTGTAGAAATCCATATTCTTTTGAAAGGTCGAAAAAAACAACTCTCCACTTTGCCTAGCACCCTATCGCAATATTTTCTGGATTGAAGATACAGGAAGAATCTAAATCTTAAACAGGAGTTTAACATTTAACGACCTTTTTCGAAGAAAATCCATATAATATCAGCATGTTGCATCGCTCTTTCACGTAAGACCCCGCCTTTTTCAAATCTCCCCAATTAAAAAATCATGAAAAAACAGAAAGTTCGCCTTTTTTGTCTTGAATTTGTAAGACCTAATTAGTACAATGCCAACATGGCACATTTACACAAGAAAACGAAAAATGGCAGACCCTATTACTACGTCCGAGAAATGGCAAGGGTCGACGGGAAACCCAAGGTCATCAATCAAGTGTACCTGGGGTCTCCAGAGCGTATACTGGAAATGGCGCAGGGAAAAGCAGGCATTCCGAGCAGGCTCCAGGTCCAAGAGTATGGGGCTCTGTGGCTTGCAAATTTGGTAGAAAAACAGATCGACTTAGCTGGGCTGGTCGATGCAGTCGTTCCCCAGAAGAGAGAAAACGGCAAACCGACCGTTGGCGAATATTTTGTGTATGCAGTCTATAATCGCATGATCGCTGCCTGCTCCAAAAGAGCGCTGCCTGAGTGGTACAGGCAAACTGCTGTTCAGCACATTCGGCCAGTACAGACCGATCAGCTCAACTCGCAGATGTTCTGGCGCAAATGGGAGAAAGTTGAAGAAGGACACCTGCAGGCCATGGCTCAAGAGTTTTTTAACCGCGTCAACCAGCTGGAGCCTCCCGGATCAGACTGCTTTCTTTTCGATACGACCAACTTCTACACTTTTATGGCCAGTGATACGGATTCGGAGTTGGCGCAGCGAGGAAAGAGTAAGGAGGGGCGAAACTGGTTGCGCCAAGTCGGCCTGGCACTCCTCGTCAGCCGCGATAAACGCCTCCCGTTTTTTTACAAAGAGTACGAAGGGAACAGGCATGATTCAAAGGTCTTTCTCCAGATGGTTGATGATGTCTTTGAAGCCATGAAAGAAGGGGCTCAACAACAAGCTGAGTTGACGATTGTTTTTGATAAAGGAATCAATAGCGAAGAAAATATATCTGCCATTGACGCGAGAGAGCATGTTCATTTCATAACGACCTACTCGACGTATTTCAGCAAAGAGCTGATTCACGTACCGTTGAAACAATTTGAACCTGTTGACACACGTAAAAACAAAGAACTGGCAAGAAAAGGACGAAAAGACGACCTGCTGCTGGCATGGCGGACCAAGGGCAGCTATTGGGGACAGGATCGCACAGTGGTCGTCACCTACAATCCACTGACGGCAACAAAACAGCGGTATGGTTTTGAAAAGAAACTGATCCAGCTGCAGGATTTTCTGTTTGCTGTTCAGCGCAAGGTGAACAGTCAGGCGCCGCAATGGCGAAAGGCCTCATGCATACAGAAACGATACACCGATAAATGCCTCGAACTCCACCTGCCACCAGACCTGTACAAGGTGGAAATATCTGATATCAATGGTTGCCTGGAGTTAAATTTCAGGAAGAATCACTACAAAATAAGCCGATATATCGACAAGTTCGGCAAAAATATTCTCATCACGGATCTTGGCGAGTGGCCCACAGAAGAGATTGTTCAAGCCAGCCTTGACCGATGGGCAGTGGAAGATGGTTTTCGCCTGACAAAAGATGAAGAGCAGGTATGCCTGCGACCAATACGCCATTGGACGGACAGCAAAATCAGATGCCACATCTTTACGTGCGTGGTGGCGCTCACATTACTTCGTCTCATTGAATTACAATTACGGAGAGCTGATCTTGATATCACCGCAAAAAAGGCAATGCAGAGCATGCGCAACCTGCACTCGTGCCTTCTGTGGATGCCCAAAAAACGAAAAGCGGTGAGAATGCTGGAGGAGCCGGATGATTTACAGGCGCATATCGCCAAAGCATTTGGATGGCAGATAAAAGATGGGGTCTTACAGGAGCTGTAGCTCTATATACTTGTACTTGTATACTTTTGGATGGTTAAGTGAAGCGGTAGCGGTAAACTCCTGTTAAAATCCTTTCTGTTTCTCAGAGTTACTTTTGAAGATACCCGTAATTCAAAGCAAATTTGCGGCAATAAAAGATGAATTCGCTTGGTGAGCAAATCCATTTAGAGACAACGCTGTGACCGAGCATGTTTATATTCTTTACCGGGAATCTATTAAGATAGCTTAATGAAATATCGGGATAAAACAACAACCATCCAGAGATATATGTCTATTGTTGCTCCAAATCTCTCTTCTCTCCACCTTCCAAAAACAAATCATAAATATGAGGTAAGAACGCATCCTTGAGCATCTCAATGCATTGAAGTTACATATAAATTTGATGCGCCTACTGCGTCCTGCAGAGATACGTTTACCGCTTTGGAGAGATTAGAATTGGCAAGGTCAACCACTTCGGAAAGAGTACGTGGTTCTGAAAATTTTCCCCACATTTTGG
The DNA here is from genome assembly GCF_055398265.1 of Desulfogranum aggregans. NCBI lineage: Bacteria > Pseudomonadati > Thermodesulfobacteriota > Desulfobulbia > Desulfobulbales > Desulfobulbaceae > Desulfogranum > Desulfogranum aggregans. Next base: position 4,263,992 of record NZ_AP042447.1, read on the forward strand.
CTTTGGATGTGCCGATGTTAGGGCTTTTCGGGTATGAATTCATCTGGACGAACCAGAAAACTCTTTACGAAGCAACTCGTTGTGCTCGCCAATGGTGGGTACTTTTCGCAACTCCTGTATTTTATCTGAACGGAGAGCAGCCGGAGCAACTATTTCGGCTTTGCCTGATGGAGTATCGATCGTCATCCTCCTCGTCTGAGGATGGCTCGATAACCCAGAGATATCATTAAGTCTGCCGTAAGCAATTCCTGCTTGCTGCAGTCGGGAGACTACTTGGAGATGATCCAGCTGGGAAAAGACATTGTTTATCAACTGGTCGACATAATCCCTATTTTCGACGCGCAGTTGGTTAGATTGTACTTTTTTATCCGCCTGCAGGGACGCATCTTCGAGCACATCTTTGCAAAACATCAGCCACTCGCGTTCGTTTTGAACTGCGATCACAATATCCGTCCCATCGCCACACGTGTAAACACCATACGGACAGATTGTGGCATGACTGATGCCTACTCGTTCCTGAATTTTTCCTGTATAATCATAGTGCAGCAAAGGTACGGCCAGCCATTCCGCCATGCTATCAAACAATGACACCTTGATAATGCACCCCTTGTTAGTTGCCTCACGATCAATCAACGCCTCGAGTATCGCGCTGTAGGCCTGCTGCCCGCAGTTTATATCACAGGCTGAAACGCCTACACGTCCAGGAGCCTCTGGAGTTCCGGTGATCGATGCCATGCCGGATTCACATTGCACGAGTAGGTCGTACGCTTTCATATTACGGTAGTCACCACTGTCACCATAGCCAGAAATGTCACAGCAAATCAGCTTTGGGTAGAGCTTGTTGAGTTCATCACTCCCAAATCCGGCACGAGCAGCTGCTCCTGGTGCAAGGTTCTGGATAAAGACGTCTGCTTTGGCAAGGATACGATGCAGCAGCAAGGCATCTTCACTCTCCTTGATGTTCAAAACCAGTGATTCCTTACCCTGATTCAGCCATATAAAATAGGCTGATTCCCCGTGCACAGCATTATCATAGCCGCGGGCAAAATCTCCCTCTGCTCGTTCAATTTTGATCACACGAGCACCTGCTTGGGCGAAGCGATTTGAACAATAAGGGGCTGCTACTGCCTGTTCGATAGAAACAACCAGAATTTCTTTCAGATTTAGCATGAAAATCTACCTTATCTCAGGCTAAAGAGTGCCTGTGTGGGCTAAAATTTCTAATGACCTGAGTGGAGGAACAACAACATTCACGTTTTCTCTTCCCAAGTAATAGATGTCGAGATCAAGGCAAAGATCACAGTATCTGCCTGGCGAAAACGGTTCCAAAAGCACAGGTGAAAAATTAATGTTTTCAATTAAAATTCTGCTGCATGTGCCAAGGTATTCAGAAAGGATTTTTAATGAACTCCGGAGGTAACGGTGAGTTACACGGAAATACCTTTGAGAGGAAATCCTATAAATAAACCGTTTCGAAAGATAAAGGCAAGAGAGCTACTTACTTTCTCAGCGCTGTTATTTTCAGCTTGAACGTACTGTTCAATTTTCATATAGTTAGCAACATCAAAATTTAACCTTATAACGGAGTTATGGAAGATCAAGATTTCGATGCCGTACTGAACTTCTGGGATATTTACGAGGAAAATGAACGCTTGAGCTTGAAAAGTTTGTTTTTCCAGACGATCGATAGGCAATACGCAAACAAAGCTCGATTCTCAGAGTTTATTGCGACCTACCTAGGTAAAGAACCTCCCGAAGGCCCGTTGCCCTAAAGCCCTATCAATCTCTAGTCCGAACTGAGTTAACCATATGGTCAGAGTGGATGCGGTGCACTTGCCAGAGAATTGCTTTGTCATAGTAGCTGAGGTGCCACGATTAGCAGCAATCATGTAACTCCGGCTGTTCAGTTGGGTAATGTATAATACTCAGTTAAAATCCGGAAGCCTGATCGAAGTTCCAGCTATTTTCTTTACTTTTTCAAGGATCCTTTAGGCTTATTTGTCCACTTCTTTGCCTCTCTCTTTTTCTGCCTCCTTTTCTCCCTCTTCCAAAATACGTTCACAGTGATTTTTGTCTGCAATGTTGGATTCGAACATTTTCTTAACGAAAAATGAGAGGCCTCCTGTTGCAACAAAAGCCGAATAACCTGCATATTTTTCCGCAATTTCTGCAGCATCAATACCTATGCTCGGCTCTGCCAGGGTGCCACCAATATGGATCATTTCGGCAAGCCCTAAATGGGTGAGGGAGCTAACTTTTTTCCTTGGTTTGCTGGAAACGCTGATGTCTATCTCCTCGGTCTTCAGATTGATTTCCCCTGCACCAATCCAGGTAACCTCAGATGTTTGTAAGGCAATTTTTCGGTTGAAATCAACCATTCCATCTTCTGCATCGAAACGAACAATGGCGCATTCAAGCAGAGTAGTGTCAGCGGATAATGGATTGATTTGATGTAGGATTCCCCCACCTAAACGAGTCAGAAAAGATTGAGGAATTTCAACACCGGTAAGCGAGGTGATAAAATGCCCATCAAGACTGCCCATCACGTTTGCCATTGATGTACCTTGTCCGGAAAGATCGATATCTATATCCAGGTTACCATTAAGCCCTGGCGGTACGAAATCATCAACGGTAAGTAAGATAGCCATTTTGGCTGTTTCATTTTTTGCATCGACAACAATATTCCCATCTCCATGTCCTCCTGAGTCACTCGTCAGGCTTATTGGCGCAATGGTAAGCAAGCCTTGATCAAGAGTAAGGCCAATATTAGTTTGAATGCTAAAATTTTTGGCAAGAGTAAAGTTGTCAGCTTTCAGTGTGATATCAATATCGAAATCCTGCAGTGGGCCAGTTGCAAGAGGATTGTTTGAGAAGACTTTATTCTCCTCTTTTTTTTCTGTAACTTGATCCGTTTGGTCAGCCTTTTTTGCTGAATTATCTTCAGGGATTTGTTCTGCTTTTTTGTCAATCTCTTCAGTTTCGGCGTCGCTAATTGCAAACCACGGTCTGATATCAACGTCTCTGATGTTAATATCACCGAGAATGGATGCACGGTTGCTTTTGTTCTTACTTGGTGTGGTATAGGTAAGTTCGGCATTAACGGTACCCTCCCCCAACCCAACCAGAAGGTTGGACACCTTGTATTGGCCAGCTTGTCCGACAGCCTTTCCGGTTACCTTCAGTGGCCATTGTTCAGGAAGTTTCTGGCCGAGCAGGGTGTTAAGATCGGACACTGATCCAGCTTCTACTACGAGGTCAGCTTCAAAGTCTTGTGGCAAAGTGATGTTTGCGATGTTTGCATGCACAGTGGTTTTCGTTCCTTCTCCATCGATATTCCCTGTGATGTTCATTGGGCTTTCCAAAAGTGCATCTGAGCTGGCATCGAGTCTAAGTTTCCAGGGACCAGTTGAAGGTAAATCGCTACCCACTATCTCATCTAGCACTGTGAGCGATTGGAGTTCGCTATCAAGGGCGACTTTCAAGCCCGTTAGAGATACCACATCCTCCATAGTTGCTCTAATGGTTGCGACTAGGTCATTGTCTCCAAAGGTTGCTTCAAGCGGATCCACACGTACCCTCTTTTTCTTCGACGTTAAATGGCCCTCAAGTTTTACGTTTCCAAGCTCCGGTAGCTCTGTACCTGCAACCTTTGCCAGCCGTTTTATTGAGTGAGCGTCAGCAATGAGCGAAAGCTTTAGGTTTGTCACGGGTGCAGGTGTCAGTGGGCCAGCAGTTCCACTGATTTTCAATACTACCTCACCTATTTTCCCCTCCAGCTTGATGGGGTTTGTATTGTTTTTATACCATCCAGACAGGCTACCAAGGGTTCCGGCAAGTGTAACAGGGAGAGCATCCTGATACATGGCATTAAGGCTTAATGGTATATTGTCGCCATCAACATACAGCCGCAAATGCTCAACTTCTGCTGTTATGTTGTTTGCAGCTGCACCATCTTTGTAGGAAAAGGCCAGACCCTTGATTTCAAAATTACGGATGTAGGGTTTGATTGGGAGAGAAAAGGACGCTTTTTCATTCTTTATGTCATTTTTGTTTACCACTTCAGGCTGGTCATTGGACGTATTGAACTCCCAATTGGCAAGACCCTGTTGATCTTTCTCAAGCAATACGTTGGGATTATCCAACTCAAGAGTACAATCCAAGATACCTTTAAGGAGAGGCAGGAGGGAGAGTTCGACAAAAACTTTGTCTGCTGAAACCATATCTTCCTGTGCCCCCCATGGGGCATTTGAAAAATGAAGGTCTTCAGCCGACAGACTGATTTTCGTGCCGATATCAAGATGGAATGGACCGTTGATGGCGAAAGTTCTACTAGTTGCAGAGCTTACAGCTTTTGAAATCCATTCTTTGTACTGTTCATCGCTTATAAACTGTAACGCAACAAAACCAAGAATGAGCAGTCCAAGGAGACTAAGGAAGGCGTAGCCGAAAATTTTAAGTAACAGCTTCATGGAATCCTCCTTTAGATCATTTTGCTCTGTGTGGTGTGATTTTCCGGTTCTCGAGATAAGGATAGTGGTAATAAGACTGTTGAGGGAGCACAGATAACTGCTGGAGCGTAGAGATTTTCATGTCATCTGATTGCTCCACCCATCTCAATAAGTCGATTTCTTAAAATCGAGCAGTGGAAGCGACTTTCATTTTCACAATAACAATCTATTGTAAAATTTGTCTAGTCTGGAAAGGGTGCTAGGTGAATTATGGAGGCAGGTTTTCTGAGCTGGTGCTGTTTCCTTTTATCTATCAGTCATGATAGTGCCATTAATTTTGAAGTTCTTTGACGGAATATTGTCTACCTGAAGAGGAGGTGTTGATGCGATGAAAAGCACTGGAAAAGGTAACATCTGATAAGAATTCATCCTCTGCAAATGTAGAGGAGAGTGGTAATGTTTATATTGTGTCCTTTCATGGTCAGGTTAAGGTGGAGCGGGTCTATCTTTCATGCAGGTTCCCTGGTGCGCATGTCGTGCCATCGAGCTGATTTAACCGCTTACTTTGCAGCGAATTTCTCGCTCTCACATTTTTGCTGGATGATTGCATGCCCTGTCACAGGGTATGCCAGTGCTTTTTGTGGAATAAAAACAGCCTTCCTGCTCATGGGCGTTGTTGCAGCTCTAGGTTTTTATTTCCTGGAAATTTATCCTGTGCCTGATGAGATTGTTCTGGAGCATCGTCACGAAGAGATTGAACATATTCACTTTCGCGAACATGACGTATTACATGACCAGACCGAGGTCAGGGAAGGTAAGGGGAGCCAACAGCAGCACATCCACAAACCAATACCCCATAAGCATAGGTTTGTGATTGACCTGCATCATAAGAAATGGCCCTCATGATGAAAATACAAATTCCAATGGGGTAACCCTTATCTGTCAAGGATGTCAGGTGAAATTACCGGGTCTTTGTCATAGTTGCAGAAAGTAAAGAGGGGTTGACTGGCTGAAAACTCATCCATATCAGATAGTTTCTCACATTATTTGATCATGGAAGGTTTCAGTTATGTCCAATCACCCCTCATTACGCTGTTTATACGATTTTCCAGGCTGGGTCATCCAGGAAATGAAAGTGTTGCCAGAAGTGGCCGTTATCAAGCTTCACCGAGATAAACGGCTCACCATTTACTGTCCTCACTGCATACGAAAAGCCGGGTTGAACAGAAAAGTTTCACAAATAGCATATGACCTGCCCATTGGGCCGGTCAATCTCGTCATGGTTCATTATGAGGCTCTACAGGGATATTGCAATCATTGTAAAGCCCACTTTACTCTTCATCCACCTGGTGTTGAGGGTTATGCTCATGCCACCAAACGACTGATGCACTATGTGTGTAAACTCTGCAGGTTTATGCCAGCCAATAAGGTCCCATATTTCCTGCCTATTTCAACTAGCACTGCCAGGAGATGGGACAAAAGGATACTGGCCAAACATTTACCACAACCAGACCTGGATAATCTGCGAGTTCTTTTAATTGATGAAAAATCAATTGGCTCAGGCCACTCATACATGACAGTCGTGATGAATGGCGATACCGGCGAAATCCTGCACCTTGCTGAAGGTAAAAAGAAAAAATCTCTGGAGTCTTTTTTTCAAAAGCTCTCTCCTCGGCAAATCAAGAAGATAAAAGCAGTTGGTATCGACAGGGCCGGGGCCTATAAAGCTGTTGTCGAAGAGTATGCACCTAAAGCACAGATTGTTTATGACAAGTTTCATATCGTTGCCAATCTCAATACCGCTGTTGACGAGGTTCGACGCAATGAATGGCGCAATGCAAACAAGGATGAAAAACGTTTCATAAAAGGGCAGCGTTTTAATTTGCTCCGTAACGCACAGAACCTGAAAGGTAACCAGTGCGACAGGTTGGCAGCATTATTTGAAGCCAATGAATCCTTGTTGCAGGCCTATCTCCTTAAAGATGCGTTCAGTACCTTGTGGACCTATGTTCGCCCCAAATGGGCTTCAAAATTTCTCGACAACTGGATTGAATGGGCCAAGGAAACCGAATTAAAGCCCTTGGTGAAGTTCGCTAAAGGGGTAGATCGAGACAGAAAAGAGATTCTGGCTTGGATTAAACACAGGGTCACTTCTGCAAAACTCGAGGCATTCAATGCTACAATCAGCAGGATCGTAAAACGGGCATGCGGCTACCGTGACCTCGACTACCTTTATTTAAAAATCAGACAGGAAGCTTCACCCCCTGTTCTGCAACTATGACAAAGACCCAAATTACCTGTAATATATGTAAGCAGCCGATACAGAATTTGATTTGAAAAAGGCTCAATGTGGATCTACTAGCTCAATACGGTTATGTGGGATTATTTTTGGCATCCTTTCTTGCTGCTACCATATTGCCTTTAAGCTCAGAAATAGTGCTCACCTTGCTGCTGCTCAATGGTCTAAACCCCTCCCTGTTGGTAATGGTAGCCACTATAGGTAACGTTTTGGGAGCAGTGGTCAATTATGGGCTGGGGTTTTACGGCGGGTTGATATTTAGGGGGAAATTCAGAACAGCTTCAGAACGTGAAGTCAACGCCTCTCTGCTGCGCATGCAAAAGTATGGTGCCGCGTCCCTGCTTTTAGCATGGGCTCCCATAATAGGTGACCCGCTGACCGTTGCCGCCGGGGTGTTGCGAATCAACCTCGTCCTGTTTTTTCTTCTTGTGACGATAGGGAAATGCGGACGCTATGTAGTTCTTTCATACTTAATTCTTGTCAGTAATTCGATGTCGTAGTGTGTAATATTATTCTGTTAAACCTTTCAAAAGGACGCTGTTACTCGAACTCGACATCTCTGCGGTTGAACTACAGGTTGATGACGGGAAGTGTCCCGAAGAAGGGGCAATGAAGAAAAACAGGAACAACATATCCGCAGTTATGCAACCCGAGGTGAGGTTTCAGGTGCAAATCATTTACCCATGACATGGGGAGGGGGCAAGAGCAAGATCACTTAGTATGGCTTGGGACCGGAAAAGTGGTGACACCACATTACTGGGTGTGTGCTTTATTTGCGGCTAAATGCGATTTTCCATAGATGCAACAAGCAATCAACAGGAAAGCCCGTTTGATCAGAACCAGGAAACCTTGCTTGGTTGACGCTGGGGAATGCGATGGTAAGTGAATTTCGGATAACCAAGACCCAGTGCTCCAAAAACAAGGTTGTTTTCAGGCAGGTTCAAGTATTCAGCAATCGGCTCGTACTGAGTTGCTGCCCGCATGAAATAGCCAGCCCAAAAGCTTCCAATCCCATATGATGTTGCTGCCAGTTCAAGCGATGTAATGGCAATGGCACAGTCAACTGAAGGGTTCAATGCATCTTTTGCTGCATAGGCGATAGCAAGCAACGGTGCGCTTCGTAAAATCATGTCCTCACCAGATTCCCAGGCCGTTATCATTTCGGGAAAAACTTCTCCAGCCTTGAGGTATTCGATGGTCATCCTGGCTAGCTCATGAATTTTTTCTTTATCATCTACCAGCAGCCAATGCACAGGCTGCAGGTTTTTTGCTGTTGGCGCCCAGCGCACCATTTCCATAAGGTGCGCTATCTGCTCTCTTGCAACAGGTTTGTTCTTGTAGACGCGTACTGATCTTCGATTTGTAAGTAGGGTCTCCATTTCAGCTACCCCGACGGCGATATGCTTGCTACTGGGGGCACAACTCTCCGGAGTCAAGTTTTCCAGGGTTAACGCGCCAGTGGGGCACACAGCAAGGCAGTGCCCGCATTTCATGCACATGTATTCAGTGTCAGGATTTACTTCCGGGAATTTCTTACTGTTTTCCCTCAAAACGTTAAACGGACACTCAATAATACACAGCCTGTCTTTCTGGCATTTTTCTGTATCGATTTGTATTAAATTCATTCAGTTGCTCCTCTTGTGAATTTTCGCTTCGTGCTTCCCTATGGAAGGATCAGTTAGGCTACTTTTTCTCTCCTCAGGCGGTGCCGCAGCATGAGGCAGGCCGCTTTTCGGGGCCACTCTTTCTTTTTTCGGGTTGACGTGTAGAAAAAATATCGCCCCGCTAAGAGTGAGAAATATTGCTGTCAATAGGAAGGATGCAAAACCTCCTGGGTTGATTATCAGTGAACCGACAAAGGGGCCAGTGAATGTAACGAAATAAACTGTCAACCTCATCAGATTGATGAAAAGTACAACCCAGGGAGAATTGCTATGGCTGGTGTAATGGAGAACAAGGTCGGCGAGCTTTTCCAAGCACACGCTCTCATGGCCCAAAGGCATCCTCAATTTTTTCTTTTACCACATTCCAGTAGGGGTATAATCCAGGGAGCACTCCCGTCCTCTCTTCTATCCGTGAAGGGCCAGATAAGAGCCAGCTCCTATCATAATCCCACCTGATGTGCGGTTGAGGCTTTTTACCGCTTTTGTGGAGGTAAAGAATCGTCTTGCTGAAGAGGCGCATAACGCTACCGTCATAAGCCCTGCCATGAGTCCCACCAGGGTTATTCCTGAGGCCAAAACTATGTCAGAGGATGTCAAGCCATTAAGATCCATTATTGTGGGGAGAAAGGCGATATAAAAGAAGATCACCTTGGGATTGGATGCTGAGATTAAAAATCCCTGCATTACCCCTTTGGACACTGTAAGGGAACCAGGGGTATCGTTTTGATTGAGTGATGTTTCAGGAGAAGCGCTCCACATCTTCCATCCCAGATAGAGCAGGTAGAAGGCGCCGACAATGCGGATAAACATGAATAACCCTGCCCATTGTTCAGCGATGACAGCAAGACCAAAACAGGCAAGAATCAGATAAATGACATCACTAACAGCCATACCAAATGACATGCTGATGCAGGGTTTAGCCCCAGAAGCAAGCGACCGGGCCAGCAGGGCAAAGACGCCTGGTCCCGGGGTAATGGCAAACACAAAAATGATGAAAAAGAAGGATATTGCACTTTCAAGCGACATGGTGAAGCTCCTTTCGATGTAATTGTGGTAAGTTTGTATACAGCTTCCTTTTCCATATATGCAAGGGCTATCTCTTTTTTTCAGCTGAGATTTTTTGCGTGACCTTCCCTCTCAACACGCATGCATCAGCAGGAAGCTCCTTTTCTCCCCAGTTATCAGTGCGACCGAGCGTGAAGGTGTTGTTATATAGCTGTTCGGCAAGTGAAAAGGCCTTTGTATATAGCGACCATCACCTGGTTCAACAATTGATCGAAGAATCACACTCGTTGTGTAAAAGGACATCATGGAAAATGCACCATCGGAAAAAATGACCATCCTCTTTCTCTGTACCGGCAACGCCTGCCGAAGCCAAATGGCTGAAGGATGGGCCAGGCAGTTGAAGAGTGCTGAGGTCGAGGCCTATTCCGCCGGTATCGAAAAGCATGGGCTGAACCCCTCTGCTGTCAGGGTGATGGCCGAGGCCGGGGTGGATATATCTCAGCAGCAATCAAAACTGATTGATGAACTGCCGCGGTCAACCTTTGACTATGTTATTACCTTATGCGGACACGCCCATGAAACCTGCCCCTATTTTCCGGGAAAAAAGATACACCGGGGTTTTGCTGATCCGCCCCACCTCGCGGCAAAAGCAAAGACGGATGAGGAAAGACTTGACGCCTACCGCATGGTCCGAGACCAAATACGGGCCTTTGTCACGACTCTGCCGGGAGTCCTGACGGCAGGAGATGAGACCCCGTAGGTATGTGCCGTTGATCATAAGAAAATATCAGGTAATCATTACCTACGCGTTCAGGCGTAGAGTGGTCTGTTAATGCAACAATATGAATTTCTTCATTTTTTGTCTTAAACAGCTGAAATTTGGTGGTGTATATTGGTATTTTTTAGGGAACAAATTTGCTTGTTGTGAATGATACTGATAAACTTAACGATGATTGGATAGATGGGTCATGAGTTTTTACGTAAATAATAACTGTAACTATTTGTAAATATGAAAAATATGAAGCTAACAACGATGATGTTCATCGTTATTTTATTTATTTCACTCTTTACTGTATCAATTTTGTCAATCACTTCAATACGATCAAGCACCAAAGGGCTCTATACATTAGGTGAAGAAGCCTTGGAGACTGTTCATCAATCTATGATGAATTCGCTTGTGGCCCTTGATGGGCAGATTAAGAAAAAACTTGAGGGCGATCTTCGGTATATCAATTTCGAACTTGCTGCTGGTGATACTGTTTATCTTGATAAGGACAAGACAGTCAGCATTGGTGGAATTGAAATACCAACCATGATGAAGGGGACGGAAAATCTGTATGGTAATACTGACTATGTAGATAAAATAACTCAAGAAACGGGGGCGAAGGCGACAATCTTTCAACTGGTCGGCGATAAACTGCTGCGAATATCCACTTCTGTGATCAAAGAAAATGGCGATAGAGCGGTCGGTACTTCCATAGAAGCCAGCAGCCCGGTCTACAAGTCTATCAAGCGTGGTGAGCTATTTTTTGGAAAAGCCTATGTGGTCAATGATTGGTATTTGACAGCCTATGGCCCTCTTTATGACAATCGAGGAAATCTTATCGGCGCCACCTTTGTAGGCAATTTGATGATTAACAGTGAGGTTCGAGAGCTCATCAGTAGTACGAAAATGGGAGCTGGATATTTTTACATGTACAGCGACAATGGCAAGTTTCTTGTTCATCCAACACTGGATGTGAATACAAGTGTTTATGAGCTGCCTGAAATCGGGCCCCTTTTTAGGCAGCATAAAGGTGGGACTCTCAATTATCTTTATCAGGGGAAAGAAAAAATTGCTTTGGTAGAACCTTTTGATGAGTGGGATGCCTGGATAGGCATTGGTATGGACCGCGAGGAGATCATTGGTGGTCTTGACAAGAAATTGATCACACAAGCGGGGATCGTCAGTGCAATCGTTCTTGGTATAGGACTGGGGTTGAATTTTATACTGGTACGGGTAGTTAACAGCCGGGTGAAATCAATCGCTGACACTGCTGCCAAGGTAGGGGCTGGTGATTATCGAGTGACTTTTGATGTCACATCGAAAGACGCTCTGGGCGATCTTTCACACTCACTGAATGATATGGTTGCCAGTTCAAGTGAAATGCTCAAGGAAATAAACGCCTCGTCCGAGACACTCGCATCGGCTGCAACAGAGTTGGCGGCAATCGCAAACCAGCTGGTCAGCAATGCCGACAATACAACCGAAGTAGCAGATCGTTCTGCGGAGAATGCCAATGAGGTCTCGGCCAACATGGATTCGGTTGCTGCTGCTTCTGAAGAGTCAGCGACCAATTTGAATATGATTGCATCAGCAACCGAAGAAATGGGTACAACCATACGGGAAATTGCTGAAAACAGTGCCAAGGCCAGCACAACGACCACAGAAGCGGTAAAAAATACTCAAAAATCCCAGGAGGCGGTAAAAGGCCTTGGAAAAGCTGCAGATTCAATCGGAAAAATAACCGAAACGATCACAGAAATTTCAGAACAGACCAACCTGCTGGCGCTCAATGCGACCATAGAGGCCGCGCGGGCCGGAGAAGCAGGAAAAGGCTTTGCGGTAGTTGCCAATGAGATTAAGGAGCTGGCAAAACAAACCGCTGAGGCTACCGGTGAAATTCGTCAAGCAATTGAAGGCATCCAGTCGCAAACCAACACGACAATTACTGATATTGGCGGGATTTCAAAAATAGTTAATGAAGTGAATGATATAGTCCAGGGAATTGTCACTGCAGTCGAGGAGCAATCCATAACAACCAACGAGATTGTTGAGAACGTAAGCCAGGCTTCTGCTGGCATCTCGGAGGTGAATGAAAATATTGCCACTAGCAGTCAGAGGACGACTGAGGTCTCAGAAGATGTGCATCAGGTAAAAGAGAGCTCTGTCGAAGTGAAAGAGAGCAGTAAAAATGTGCAGACGGCGGCTGATGACCTCTCCAGGTTGGCGGAGAATTTGTCTGCTTTGGTAACCAAGTTTAAGGTTTAGCGGTAGGAATTGATCAGGCCAATACACTGCACTATGCAGGTCGTGCAGGGGAGCTGAGAAACAGGCGGTCCGCAGGGCTATGAATGTGGATGAACGCGAAGATGTTTCTCCGTTTCATCAGTTAAGCCCAGGTCACTTCCCTGAGTAAGGCAGGAGAAAGCCTTTTGTCTTACTCAGGGTGCTTATATGCCGGTTTTTTAAGTAGTTGAATCGATGCAGACACCCGGGGGGAAAGGTGGCGCCAACAATAAATGACTATCATTAAACCTGCGCTTCATCAAGCACCTCGCGCACGTGAAAGGCCAGGTCTTTCATGGCGACCGGCTTGTTTAGAAAACGTTTAATCCCAAGATGTTTGACATAATCTGTCTGGTCGTCGGCTGCATATCCAGAACAGATGATGATGGGTATATTTTTTCTGTGCGCCAGTAGTTCGCGTGCAACTGACTCGCCGGTCATTTCAGGCATGTTCATGTCGGCTATTACCAGATCAACACTATCTTTTTCCGCAATAAAATAATTAATTGCTTGGCGGCTGCTGTGGAATCCTTTGACCTGATAACCCAGTTTTGACAAGGCTTCAACACCAATATGGATAAGGTCTTCCTCATCATCGATGATAAGAATGTTTTCGTGCCCGCCGGGGAGTGATTGATTCGTGGGTTTATTGGCAGACTCACCGCAATCCACCAGGGGAAGGAGGACGATGAACGACGATCCTTGCCCTTCTGTGCTCTCAACTTCAATTATTCCCTTAGATTCCTTCACTATGCCGTGGACAACAGAAAGGCCCAAACCAGTGCCTTTTTGCTCGTGGTCAACAGTAAAAAACGGGTCAAATATTTTATCCAAATGTTCCGAAGAGATACCTCGTCCGGTATCTTTGACGATCAGCCGCAGGAAGTGGCCTGGAGAGATTTCCGGATGTCCGGCCAGGTCGTCAGGAGCCAGGGTTTTTTCATCGAGTGAAATCTCCAGCACCCCTCCATTCGGCATGGCTTTGCCGCCATTGGCACACAGATTCATCACCAGTTGATGCATCTTGGTCATGTCTCCGCGCACACAGCTATTGGTTGCTATCGATTCATTTATCGTGACTGAGGAGGGGAGAGATGCCTGCAGAAGCTCGACGACTTCATGGACAACCTGCGACAGCTGAATCTGCTCTACCTTTTCCTCGGTTTTGCGGGCAAAAGTGAGAATCTGTTGAACCAGCAGCTTTGCCCGGTTGCCCGCATTAAGGATGTGGCGGAGTTTTGTTGATGTGGCATCATCATTCTTGCTGGTCAAGAGTAAGATCTCGGCATAGCCGATGATGGCTGAAAGGATGTTGTTGAAATCATGGGCAATGCCTCCTGCAAGAGTGCCGATTGCCTCAAGCTTTCTCGACTGTGCAAGCTGCTCTTCCATGAGCTTTCTTTTCGTCAGGTCGCGCATTGCGGCGACCCGTACCTCTTTTTCCTGATAATCCAAGGTCCGGACCCGGACTTCGATGGGAAACACTCTTCCGCTCTTGTTTTTTGCCATTGCCTCATACATTTCAAGGTCTCCAGTGGCAAACTTGCGGCGCACATGCTTTTGGTATTTTTCTGGAAAAAGAAGTGGGACGACCTGAACTCCACGGAGTTCCTCAAGTTTATATTCAAAAAGTGTTTCAAACATCCTATTGGCTTCCAGCAGCACGCCGTTGTCGTGGATGGCCAGAGCTTCCCAGGTTGCATCGGCTAGCTGACGAAACCTGTTTTCGCTCTTTCGCAGGGCGTGTTCAGCACGTTTTCGCCGTGCTATGCTGGCAACAAGCAGGGCAATAACGGCCAGCAGAATCCCGATAAAGGTGGCCACCATCCATATCTGCTGCCGGTAGGTTTGGTAAAAACTGAACGGCCTGTTTATTATCTGCGCGCCTTGCGGCAGATGAGCCTCTTTCAAGCCAAAACGCTCAAGCTGTTCAAAATTAAAAATTGCTTTGTTACTGCCCTCTTTGACAACCGGAAGTTCTTCAATATCAGTGCCCTGAAGGATTTTCTCGGCTAATGCCGCCATGGCTCTGCCCTGATAGTAGCCGCTGATTACCTGGCCTCCCACCAACCCCTCGTCAATGATAAATTCGACCAGAGAGAACACAGGGACCGCGCTTGCCCGGGAAAGTTTGCTGGCGACCTGCTCGTAAGTGTAAAATGCCCCTTCTCTGTCCGAAAAATACGCTCCGAGCAGCACTGCGGTATCAGAAGGGAGAGTGGCAACGTAATCAAGGAGCTCTGGCAGAGAAAGATTTTGGTTGTATTCAATGTTTACACTGCTCTCAAGGCTCTTGAGCTGTTTGCGAATGTCTGATTCCCAGAAACGACCGGTTTTGAGGTAATCATTGATGACATAGACTGTTTTCAGCTTCGGAACGAGTTGCAGTGCCAGGTTGACTGTGGTGTCTGCGGAAAATATTTCTATGGCGCCGGTGATGGAGTCCATGCCGGAAATCTGGGCATCGGCAAAATTATTTACCCCGCAGAAAACAACGGGTACGCCTGGAAACAGCTGCTCTCTATTGCTTCTTAAGAAATCATAGGCGTTGTTATCAGATGCGAGAATAAGATGGATGTCGGTTGCAGCATATTTGACCGACAGATAGTCCTTGAATGCCTCAAAATAGGGAGCAGAGTGGAATTCCTTGGAATCCATATTTTCGATATGGAGTGAATAGGAGTTTTCATCTGGTAACAGCACATCTTCAACGCCCCGGACGATGTCTTGAACCCAAGGCATCCGTTGATGGTAGGAGTTTATTAAGAGAACATGAGGTTTTTTTGCAAGGGGGGATGCAGGGGCCTCCTGCAGTACTCCGAGCAACAACGAGGCACAAAGCAGGAAAATCAGGGGAGGATAGTATTCTTTTCCCACGGTTACACCTTTTTTGGACAAGAGTGTCAAGGTCGCTGATAGACAGACCTGGCGGCAGGAAAGACAACGCATGAGGTCGCCGATAACCGGGGCCAACCTCCTTTTCTCACCAATTGCTTTCCCTCAGCCAACAATAGGTGAAACCCTATCCTTTTTCAGCGGCACTTTCAAGTAAATTTCGGATTTTCAAAGGGTTACTCAGCGCCCTCAGCGGAGGGCACCGTTTTTATATCGTGCTTTTTCTCTGAACTGAAGATACTTTTCTCTCAGCGGGTGAGCGTTGAGGCGGCAATATCAGGCGATATTGAGAAGTGACCGACAGCTATGGCCCAGTCGGCTGTGTAGGGGGCTTTCCAATCATGACTTCCTGGGAGCAATCGACCTAATTGAATTTCCTTGTACCCTGTTGTCAGGTCAACTGCCACCGCAGGCTGTTCTCCTTTCATGTCCGAGAGGTTCATGTGTATCAGGCTGGTTGATTCGCCATAAAAAATATACTGCTTGGAGTTGGGAGCGCTGAGGCAGTAGCCGTTGGTTAATTCATTCGCCGGAGCCATGCCAAGAAGGAGTCTGCCTTTCTGGTGCCAAAAAGAATAATGGGTTCTGAGCTGCTCTGGATCCGGATACGGATGGGGACTATTGGCATAAAAGCCAAAAAAACCACCCATACCCCCTGCCATGGTCTGCCGCCAGAGCATGCGGCGGGTGCCCTTCATATCTAATGCAAACTTTGGCCGTTTATAGCTATGCCGTTCCTCATACAGGTGGGGCTGATCTGGTTCAATTTTCAGGTCCAGCAGAATTTCCCTGTAACTCTTCGGCCCGTGGATGGTTGTGCGGATGGCGTCTCTGCCGAAAGAGCCGTAGGAAACCATGGTGAAAGGAATATCAGCAAGGTGCCACCCCCGGGCGGCAAGCAGATGAGGCCAGCCGAACTGTGCTTGCAGGTAGGTTGCCCATGCTTTTACCTGATCGAGAGTGGTCCATTCCCAAAGATCAAAACCGTAGCCCAGGGTCCAACCGGGAAGTGGGCCAAGACGGGCCGCAATATACCGCTGTATCCTTCGATCAGCAGGACCATTGATTCCACCCACATTGACCGGGGTTGCTTTTCGTTGGTCATCTCCCCAGGCCCAGATATGTACTCGCCCGCCCCTGGCATGAGCGAGCTTGATGCAGGTTTCCAGTAGCCTGAAGGTGTAGATATCCGGATGAGTACTCTCATGTTCGTCGGAACGATATGCCGGAAAGCTGAACCAGCTGTTGGCGACCTCCAGGTGAACAATTTCAAAGCCATTGGTAAACGCATTATCAAGATATGCATTCCACGCCTTTGCAGCAGTGTTCAGGTCCTTGCCGAGCTGGTGAAAGAGCCAGTCCCGTTTACGGCCGAGGTACTGATTCATGAAAACCGTAAAGCTGTACCCTGCTAGCTGAGCGTTGTTTCCTTTCTGGATGGCAAACTGGTTTCCCTGGTGAGTGAGAAATCCTTCCATGCTCGGATTTGGATGTGGTTGGACCGTAACAAACCCGCTATGCCCATCGAGTTCAGGGTCTCTGCTCATGGTCGTGAATCGCCAGCGTCCTTGCTCAACACCGGTAAATCTGAATTTCCAGATATCGTTGCCGTCGTAAAACATGCCAGTGGTGATTTGTCTGTTGCTGCGAAGGCTGATAAAGGTAACGGTTGCCTCCAGGTCAAAAGCATTGCCGGTGTAGGAAGGGTTAACCAGGGACCACTCTGCATACGGTGCATACATGGGTATGGTCTGGTGCCCGAGGTCGGAACCCGAAGCAGAAGAAATGTACCAGCTTGGCAAAAGCAGCAGTACCAGTACAGTGAGTAGAGTGCTGCGACGACGGGTTCGTGGAATCAGTGTGGTTTTGCTCATACCATTGGTCCTTGGTTAAACCTGCAGACAGCTCCTGTGCCTGTGATGAGCATGGTGTTGGTCGCAAGAAAGACAATGGTTAACATGCATGTTTTTATCGGTAGATAATGGTGGTCGAAAAGAACAGGTTGATTTGTCATAAAAAACTGGAGATGTTGGTTGGTGCGTCCCTATCGTAACTAGAGACCAAAAGGGAAAATTTCTTTGCGCATCATCTGCAAGAGCCAGGTATCCTGGCATGGAGTCAAGTAATCAATCCATTACCATCCCTCCCAGGTACCTGTCAAAGGGTACCTCGGTGGGCAAGAGGTGCACGAGCATCATGGGAGCAAGCGTTGAGGTGAAAGCTGAACAAATGAAAGTTCCTTCAATAAAAAAGATGATGGTTGTCCAGTGTTGGGATGATGGAGTCACCACGGACGCCAGGTTGACCGAGCTGCTGCGTCACCTGCGAATCCCGGCCACCTTCAACCTGTGTGCCGGCCTCCATGAGAAGCATCCTCGGTTTGACTGGATGTATGCGGAAACTGAAGTATGGCGTCTGGGATGGGACGAGATGCGAACTGTCTATGCCGGTTTCAGTATCGCTAACCATAGCCTGACCCATCCAAACCTCTGCGATCTGTCCGAAGATGCGGCCCGGCGGGAAATTGGCGACAGCCGGGAACGGTTGCAACAATTTTTTGGACAGGCTGTTACTGGGTTCGCTTATCCGTTCGGTGCATTTAATTCGACAGTTATGGCATTGGTCCGGGAGACGGGTCACCATTACGCCCGCACCACAGGTGAGGCTGGTACCTTGTTTTCTCAGGTCAATCCCATGGCCTTTCACCCCAATTGCCATTTTCTGGCACAAGATTTTTGGTCGCGCTACGAACAGGCCAAAAAAGGAGGGTTGTTCTACTTCTGGGGACACTCCTATGAATTGGTGAGCGAGGCCATGTGGCGGTTGTTTGAGGAGACACTTCAACGTATAGACGACGACCCTCACGCAGTCTGGGGCGAGCTGCCGGCGCTGTTCAACGGATGAGAAAGCTCAGCCCCGGGAACAGCATGACAAAAGTGTATTCCTGTGTTCAGGGATGGGTGGAATTTTGGTGGCCTGCCCTTTGTAGTTTTGAAGGGTGTATTCTTTTGCATGCTTATCAACGAAAGAGTAGTCCGGCATGAATGGGATCTTACCGATGTCCGTCGCCACTCATTAAGTCGTCACGGGTTTGGGTGCATATCTTTCAACCGGTCACCAAGGAACATTCTCGAATTTGAGTAAAGAGAAAAAGCGTGTAGGGGAAAAGCGGCAGGCAGTGTGAGCATTGGCCGGGAAAGGGCGCGCGTTATACCGGCCATTTTTCGAAATCGATTTTCATTAAATCAGGGTGTATAAACTGATACCCCAACAACCGTTTTACTTTGTGATTGCTGATCATTTTATTCACCTCAGAGTCTGATGCGGCAAATTCCGGTAAAGTGCCATTTACCGACTCCACCGCTCGAGTATAAAAGGCTCTTTTGGTGGGATGGGTGTCAGCGCAACAATTGAACACCTCGCCCCAGGCTTGCTGCTCAACTATCTGACTGATAATTCCAATACAGTCATCTCGATGTATCAGGTTAACCGGTGCTTCGGGATTTCGTACAACCCTTCCGGAAGCGAAAAATCGTCCTGGGTGTCGATTGTATCCGATTAATCCGCCAAATCTGACGATCGTGGTTTTAATGCTCTTGCAGCCGGCAAGCAGGCCCTCGATTTCTAGCAGGGGACTGGGGGAATAGTATTGGGTGTCTGCCTCGGTAATCGTCTTTTTTACGTTTTGGTAAACGGATGTAGAACTGACAAACAATACATTTTCAAGTACTGAATCCTCAATTGCTGTAACAAGGTGACGAAACCCGGCAATGTTTTTCGACGGTATGTTGATTATGAGGGTCTTTGCTTGGAGGAAGTCTTGGATGGTATCTGGCAGTGAATCTATATGAATGAGGAAAGGATCGGCGCCCGTAGATGCCACCTCCGGTATACGATTTACTGATGTTGTCGAAGCTTTGACTGTATATCCCGCTTGAATGAAATGCTCTGCTAAAGGTAATCCTAACCAACCACTCCCCATTATGCTGATGATCATCAATATTGCCTCTTGGTCTTATCGAGAAAACAGGCCTGCTCGCACCTAAGGCTCCGGTCAATGGAAAACCTGCAGGTTGTCAGTTTAAGATCGGTTTTTCCCTGTGAGATACATGTGGTAATTTCGACTTAACCTGCCCCCTCTTGTTACGTGGTAGAGGACTGATCACGTCGGAAGATGGCGAAGACTCGAGAGAGATTGATGCCAACAAATCCTGCTAATGCGCAGACAAGGATGCCGCCTCTCTCCCCGCAATTTTTCCAAATATAAGGCATTCTGGCAGCGCACAACTTCCCAAACGGCTTGCACCATGTATGCCCCCGCACACTTCTCCGGCAGCAAACAGTCGGGGGATTGGGTCGCCGTGCAGGTCGAGAGCGCGGGCATGCTCATCAATGGCCAAGCCGCCTGGAGTATGGTGTACCTTGGGCCATAATCTGATGGCATAAAACGGTGGCTCCTTCAAGGGCTGGGTTTCATCGCCCAATGGTTTGCCGAACATATCCACCTGTTTCGTCTGAATCATTTGGTTATATTCCGCAATTGTTTTTTGAAGACTATCAGCAGGGATCGCGTACGTTTCAGCGAGATCGACGAGATTTGTGCACTCCTTTACTTTGCCGCTTTTTAGGCACTGCACCAGGCTCTCGCTGTCTATTTGTGCGCCTATGGCATCGACGATACCGATGCAGGGGTGCCCGGCATTGAGCATAGCGTCAGAGCGCAGCCTTCTGTCTGCCCATTCGTTGAGGATTCGACAACCGCTGGCAGGATCAACGATAATCCCCTGCGGGAACACGCTGTAAGCGGCGAAGCGGGCCCCTTTGCCGTAGCCGACTTCATCAGCACAACCCCAGGGACCGGTCTGGATCCACGACAAATGAACCGGTGCTCCGTTAATTTTCAGGGCTGCCAGGAGTCCTTCTGTTGTTGCTCCGCGATGATTTGTTGAGCCGAGGGATTCGTCCAGGAGGGGGTTCTGGAGACGGCGAAAGTTGATATCACGGCTGAATCCCCCAGTTGCCAGCACTACGCCACGCCTGGCACGGATGTGTTTCTCGATGCCGCTGTCCGGATCAGGGAAAGTATAACCGGAACGAATGCTGACTCCGCTTACCTTTCCACTGCTGTCCGGTATTATTTTTGTCAGTAAACAGCCTAGGCGCAATTCACCATCGAGTTCCTTCAGTTTTTTGACCAAGCCCTTGATAATTTCAGCCCCTGAATGGGTGTGCGTGGTCAGGGTTCGCGGAACACTGTGGCCACCAGAACGATCCAGTCGTTCCTGGTACCTTACACCAAGTTCAGTACGAGTCCACTCAACTATTTCCGCTGCCTGGTAGACGATAATTTTTACCAGCTGCGGATGATTCAGGGATAGCCCGGCCTTAAGCATGTCAGCATAAAGCGCCTCCGGTGAATCGTGAACACCTGCGCGTTGCTGCAGGAAATTGCCCGGTGCAGCCAGACCGCCATCGCTGATTCTGCTGTTGCCACCGCTCACATTCATTTTTTCAAAGACGATGACGGTTGAACCACGCTGACGTGCTTCAATCGCAGCTGTCAGCCCAGCCATACCGCTGCCGATAACAATTACATCAACATCCTCGTCCCATGTAATACAATTCATTGTCCATTTCTCAACAAATAGGTTGTTGACGTATAGCGAAGCAAGGAGATGTCTTCACGTACACTACTGTAGCGGCTATGCAATATGCAAGAACTGAGACCGCTATAGCGGAAGCGATTACCAGGTTGCACAATCTTACCTCCTGCTCTGATTGACTGCTCCATCTGGAAACACCCTTTTCACAAGGTACTCGCATGGACTGTTGCTGAGTCATGGCAGGAGCAAGAGGTGCCATAGAGCGTCATGTGGAGACGGTGTCTGACCAGGTGTCCTCTGCAGCTAGGGCTTGGGTAAAGCATTGCCAAATGCACTCCCGGTCAGGCGCGAAGGGAAAGAATGTTCAACCGGCTGCGGCATGTTGAGAGCAATATTGGTATGATGGAACTGGTAGTTGCGAATTTCCTTCATGGAGGAATGTCGCCGGTGAATCGATTTCAAGAGTGACAAGCAGTATACACTGACTCGTAGGGATGGGGAAAGGAACTGGAGTGCAATGCTAATTTCTGATCATTACGGCAAAGAGAAACAGCGCTTTCTGCAGCACTGTGTGCAATGTGGCCTATGTGCTGAAGTGTGTCCAATTTTGCCCCATACCGGCATGGGCAATTACTCTCCGCAGAGCATTCAAGGTGGGGTTTTTCGTTTCATGGAAGTCGGGGCAGCCAACCTGTACGCGTATACAAAGGCTTTTTCCTGCATGGAATGTTTCAAATGCACGGCAAATATTTGTCCTGAAGACCTCAATCCAATGGTAGTCAACGAGCTGATCAAGGGCGAGTACATCGCCCGTGGGTTGGCGGAAAAAGCACATGAAGACCAGCAAAAGCCGGATAGCGTGCACCGGGTACTCGCCAGCATCCAGGTTTCTGGGGCTGATTACCGCAAAATTACTGTGCCGAGCCCAAAAAAGAGGGCCCGGTACGTTTTTTTCCCTGGCTGCAACGTCTATTTTCAACCGGAAAAAATTCTCAATGCCCTGGATATTTTCGAAGCAATCGGTGATGACTTCGCCTTTCTCCCAGGATTGGATTATTGCTGTGGAGATAGTTGTCTGTTTACGGGCGAGATTGACAAGGGGGAGCGGTTAGCCGCATCACTGGCAACCGCCATTGCTGAATTTCAACCTGAAGCTGTTGTTTTATGGTGTCCAACCTGTCATTGCCGATTTGAAAAGAGCATCGCACCCGCCTTGAATATTCCTTTCCACATTTTTTCTTTTCCGCAATATCTTGCGGCAAACATGAGTAAGCTCTCCCTTTCTGATGCTTCGGCAGGGGGAGTGACCCTTCATGAACCCTGCAAGACTGCCTTCACCAATCTAGACAGCGATGGGCCCCGTGAGGTATTGAGGCAATTGCCAGGGGTAACGCTTACGGAGATGAAGCATCATGGACCGAAAACAAGTTGCTGCGGTAGCGGGGCTGACTGCTGGTTTAAAGAAAGCTCTTCCCGGGTGCGTGATAGTCGATTGAAGGAAGCAGAACAAACCGGTGCGGGGCGACTGGTTACCGTTTGTCATTATTGCGGGCAGACATTCGGAAAAGAAGAAGAGCGGTTTTCTTTCACTGTGACCAATTATGTTCATTTGGTTGCTGAAGCTATGGGTATTCGGCGTGATGATACGTTTAAACGATATGCACTCTGGCGGGATTTGGAACGTATCCTCGACGACGCGAAGGAACATATTCAACAATCGCCTTTTGAAACAGAACACATCATCAAGGTCCTTCGGGCAGTTTTCTTGCGTGAGAGCACTGATTGATCTGTTGATTGATTGTATACTGCCAGGGAAAAGCGCAATCGTTGAATGATATCCAGTTTCAGGTGTTGATACTGTGCGTGCGATGAAAAGCACCGCAGAGAGCATGCATCGTTGAACTTACGGGTGGTGCTTCAAATCATCATCAAGGTCCCTCTTGTATGTTCTGTTGCATATGCTGGATATATTCAGGGCCGATTCCGCAGCATCCGCCAACAATGGAGGCTCCTTTCCTGATCCATGACTTGACCGCATCTGTATATTGAACGGGCGAAATCTCTTGATTAATCGCAGTTGATTGCAGGGCCAGAGTATAATCTTTTCTTATTTCATCATAGCGATTGCCGTAGGCACCATATTGAAACGTGAATTCCTGTCCCAGTTGCTGGTAGATATCCATGCTCGAATCAATATTCTCTATTGTCGAGCAGTTAACCAGTAAGGCCTTTACGCCGTGGTGTAATAATTCTATGGCCACATCTCTTAAGCTTTCGCCGCTTCGAAGATTTCCGGTTTCATTTACAGTAAAGCTGATCCAGAGAGGAATGTCGGTCTTTTTGGCTACTTGAGCAATAATTCGCGCTTCTTTTGCTTGACTCAGGGTCTCGCCCAATAAAATATCTACCTGATGCTTTATTGCCTGGTCGATGAGCATGGCATATTCCTGTTCCAGCTGTTGTTCACCACGTACCAGGTCAGCGCGATATGACTCAGATAAAGGCGGAAATGAGGCGGCAATCCGAACATCGGAATTCGTTTCCTCTCTTGCTTGACGAGCCTGGGTATATGCAATACCAAGCAACCTCAGCTGATCGTCTGCCTTGCCGGCATTGCTGAGGTGATAGTGCGTAATGGCATAGGTATTCGCCGTAATTACCTCTGCTCCGGCTGCAATAAAAGACTTATGCACTGCTTTGACAATATCGGGGTCGGTGTACAGGGCGTTTGCTGACCACAATGGTGGGTCGATGGAGGCGCCTTGTGCTTCCAGTTCACGACCTGTTCCGCCGTCAAGGATAATGACTGTGTTGTCCGCATTCATGGATGTGCACCAGGTGTCGACGTTGCTGGATAATCTAAGCTGGAACACGTTGTTTTTTCTCGACTTTGCTGAACCTTTGACAGCCTTAGAACATGGTCCAACTATGGCAATTTTTTCATTCCCAAAGCGGGGGAGCCGATAAAATCCGCTGTTCTTGACGGCAATAAAAAATCGATTGTTGATCGGCAAGCTCTCTCGCCGAGATTTGGAGAAACAGGGGAGAGGGGGGGCATCCTGTTCATTGCACGAGCAGCCAAAGAGCTAATACTGCTTCTTCCTGCATCCCGACTGTTCAGATCCATGGGTATAGGGGTGATTGATATCCGATAATGGATAAGTGCATCATGCAGGACTTATTTCCTGTCTAGGTTTGCCCAGGATCACGCCTTCCTGAATCCTCCGCTCTTCCCTCTATCGTAGGCGTCAGTCACTGTTTTCCTTCTGTGTGACCATGGAATGCAGGCCATCCTTGCGAAGGGACAATGTCTTCATTGCCTGTTCCCACTCACCCGGCTCGACCCGGTTCTCATCGATTATTTCGAAAAACTCACCCTCGCCCAAAATAAGATCCGGAGTGTGGGGATGATTTTTCCGTAATAGCTTCACCGCCAGGTTAGCCTCCTCCATCCCTGCGGCGGTCAGCCATGTGATGAGGTGACGATCACCGTCCTTGCAGAATTTGTACAGTAAATATCGGTTGTCCATGTTGACCAGTCCTGGCGTTTTTTTTAGACAGCAATGGATATGTTGACCGATCTCTATCTTACCAGCATTAACTCCTGCTGTCAGCATGGCTTTCGCACCAATGATTGTCGATGTGCTCACAGCCACTTCTGCGACCTCACTTTTTTAAGACATTCACCTGCGGGGTATTGCCAGGTTGATTCGCCACACAGGTAAACGAGAGGGTGTATGGAGCGGCTTATTGCTGTTGTGGGGGATCAATACGCATCGTCAGCGGGAGACGGCATGCAAACTCGAAATGTACTACCGGCACCTGGTTTACTTTCAACTGCTATGAAGCCGCCGTGAGTGGCAACTATGCCTTCCACTACGGCAAGACCAAGCCCGGTGCCATCGGTAACGCTGGGCTTAGTTGTGTAATACGGATCAAAGACCTGGTCGAGAACCGTTTGCTGCATGCCAATACCTGTATCCTCAACCTTCAGTTCAACATACTTGCCCGGTTTTTGCTGGCCACTGTCAATGTACTCATTCCCAGGGACTCGAATAGGGTTTGCGCTTATGGTAATGGTCCCTCCCCGTTCTTCCAGGGCGGCGATAGCGTTGTTGAACAAGTTCAGCAAGACTTGAAACATCTGGCCTGGATCAGCCTCGATTGGCGGGCAGTTATCGTCAAGAGCCAGATGTACTTGCACATTATCAGGGACAAGCTGCCGAAGCCGCTCGGAGACCTCCCTTATGAGCTGCTGTGGCAAGACCCTTTCTTTTTGTTGATTGAAGTCTTGGCGGCCGACAGCGAGGATCTGTTGCACAAGGTTGATGGCTCGGTTCAACGAGGCCTGCAGTTGGTAGAGGTGCTCCCTGACATGGCTTTCCGGAGGAAGATCCAACCCTATGAGTTCGGAATACCCCTGTACCGAGTGGAGGATGTTATTGAAGTCGTGCGCAATTCCACCGGAAAGGCGACCGACGGCTTCAAGTTTTCGACTGTGCAGAAGAGCTTCCTCTAACCTCTTCTGTTCGGTTATATCCATGACCGAAACCCGAATATGGTTATTTGCTCCTTTGCCATGGCCTGCAGGGCGATCGCCGACAAGACGTGCGATAAATTGCGTGCCCTTGTCCGGGACAAGGGTGAGATCTATCATTACATTCTTTTTGCCTTTGTTTATTTGTCTGAGAAGCTGATAGAAAACAGGATAATCATCAGGAAGAATAAACTTATTCAGTGCCCGTTTATACAGTTTTTCTTTCCCCTGATTCAACAGGCGGCTAAGGGTCTGGTTAGCCTGTTCAATTATGCCTTCAGCAGATAATACCGCATAGCCCACAGGTGCGGACTCAAACAGGTCGCTGTACTCCTGGCGCGAACGTTCCAGGTCCTCCTGGCTGCGTCGCAGATCCTCATTCTGCAACTCCAGCTCGATCTGGTAAATATGCAATTCTTGTAAAGCTTTGCGCAAATCAGCCGGTTCGAGTTCCAGTATTTGATGGTGATTATCCTGTCGCAGCAGTTGTAATGCCCTTGCCCTCAGGCTGGGTTCACCTGTAAATTTCGGATTACTCATGGAGCGTCCTTCATCGTGTCTGTGCAGCAGAATTGCGGCATGTTCAGTGAGTCATTCTTCGGTAAGGGCAACGCTAAAAAAATCTGGTCGTCGTCAATGTGGTCCGGATCAACTGCTCGAGTGTTCAACAGTAATGGAACCTGGTTTCCCTCCTTGTTTACCCAGCAGACAGGTACAGTCAGGGTTTGATCATCCTTTTTGTTTTTCTGAACATTGTTGAGTATTTTTTCCTGTTCTTGGTCGGATGAAAAAAAATCAGCTATGGAGCGGCCCAGGAGGTTGCGTTGGCTGTAGCCGGTCAATCGTTCGGCATTGGGGTTACACCATTGGATTTTGCCGTTTCGAATGATAAATATTCCCATGGGCGCAGCCAGGGCGATGCCTTTGAGGATGAACTCCGTTCTCTTTTCCTCTGTAATATCGCGGAGCACACCATGCATGCGGACAGGTACTCCCTGTGAATCGGTACGGATGTACCCCAAATGGTGGACCCACGCCTGAAACCTATCAGCTTTGGCCACCCGGTACTGTATGTCAATGGGCTCCTGTTTGTTGCGGGCTTTGTTCAGCGCTTTGCTTAATGCCGCTCGATCATCATGATGGACCATGGTGAGAAAATCTTGAAATGATCCTGAAAAGTCCTGTTCTTTGATATGGAGAATTTTTCGCGCTGCATCGCTGAGATGGAGAGTGTTTGTTGACAGGACCAGGTTCCAGGAGCCCACTCTGCCGTTTTCCTGGATTGATTGAAGATTCTTTTCACTGCGCATTAGCGCTTGTTGGGTTTCCTTGACTGTTGTGATATCCGTAAAGCTGAGCACATACCCAGACGAAATTTTTGGTGAAATAAAATAGGGATGAATGAACATCAGGAACCATTGGCCGTTTTCCAGCTGAACCTCCTGCTGACGGGACTGGTTATCTGCGCGCACTTTCTCCAGCAGCGCCAGAGGGTCGCAGTTAATGATGTGGTGGGAGATATGGTCAAACGGACGGTTGATGTCCGAGTTGATGAGTTTATAAATGTCGGTCACCATGGGAGTGAACTTGCGGACAAGTAAATCCTCGTCGAGAAAGATGGTTGCTATTCTACTGCTCGCCAGCATGTTGTCCACATCACTGTTCAGTTCTGTGAGCTCCATGATTTTGTGTTGGTGTTCAGCGTTGACCGTATACAGTTCTTCGTTTACTGACTGGAGCTCTTCGTTGGTGGATTGGAGCTCTTCATTGCTTGCCAGCAGTTCTTCGTTGGTCGCTTGCAGCTCTTCGTTGCTGGTTTCCAGCTCTTCCACCGTGGCTTGGAGGTTTTCCCGGGTAAATTGCAGCTCTTGTTCCAGGTCACTGATTCGCTGCTGTGCTTCCCGGTCCATATCATAATTTTCCGTAACCTCCTCGGCAGGTTTGCTGCTGTCTTTCTCAACCACCTCCTGTATGAAAACGGCTACAAGCAATTCCTGCCCCTTTTTTTGCGGCAGCGGTTTTAATATAAGGTTATACAACCGTGATCCGTTTTTATGCCTGACACGGATGAAGGAATAGGATATCTCCTTGTTCTTGGTGAAGACTTTGTTGAGGCCTGTGGACAGCGGGATGGAAAAATCTCGATGAACCATTCGGGTAAGGTCGTTTTCCATCTTCCCCTCAGGAACAGTGAGTACCTCAGAAGTGTCGCCAATGGTGAAAAGCACCTCATGGGCTTCGTTGACCACAACAGCGGGAGGAACATATTCCTTGGCCACCAGCTTGATCAGGCGGTCCAAAATCCGTTCCTCCTGGTTGGTTGTGACCTGACGCTCTGAGGAATAGCGGTTCGGGAGGTTGCGGCCCAAGCGATTGCTCCGGGATGCCAGTAATTGTCTGTTTAACTCCAAAGGTTCCTTTTGCCCCAAAGCACGAAAGAGTCTCCAATGATTATGGAGTGGTTCAAAATAGTTGTGCATCTCGCCAATGGTTTCGCTAGAGCCGAGGAAGAGGATACCTCCAGGCCGGAGTGAAAAATTAAATATCTCCAGCACCCGTCGCTGGACGATGGGCTGCAGATAAATGAGAAGGTTGCGGCAGCTGACCAGGTCAACACTCGTAAAGGGTGGATCCTCGGTCAGGTTGTGCTGGGCAAAGATCACCATTTTTCTTATTTTTCCGCTTACCTGGAAGTTTTCACCGCTGTGATTGAGATATTTGGCCTGAAGCCTGGGAGTGAGATCGGCGGCAATGGACTCCGGAAAGGCTCCTGAGCTTGCTTTGGCGAGCGCATCTTTGTCTATATCGGTGGCAAAGATTTTCACCTCCCTGGCAATGCCAACGCGATCCATTACCTCCCTGCAGAGCATCGCTAGCGTATAGGCTTCTTCTCCAGAGGAGCAGCCTGCCACCCAGATGCGTAATTCACGGTTGCTTTCGTGGTGCAGCAGTTCCGGCAGGTATGTTTCCTCAAGTATCTTGAATGCTTCAGGGTCTCGAAAAAAAGAGGTTACACCGATAAGCAGCTCACTGTACAGGGTGGCGAGCTCCATTGGATTTTTGCGTAGAATTTCGACGTACTCATCAAGATCACTGATCTGATTTATCGACATCCGACGCTCCATGCGCCGTACAACCGTGCTTGGCTTGTAGTAGCTGAAATCGACCTTGTTTTTTTCGCGGAGCAGGGAGAAGACAGCGGTGAGCGCATCATCCCCTTCCATCAGGAGCTCTGATTTTTCGGCGAGAGCAGCCTGTGGATGACGAACAAAGCTCAACAACTGTGCCGGCATTTGGTTTGGGGGGAGCACAAAATCAGCCAAGCCAGTGGACACCGCGCTTTTGGGCATGCCATCGAACTTGGCGGTTTTTTCATCCTGCACCATGACCATGCCGCCATTTTCCTTAACCGCTCGTACTCCCCGCATACCATCACTGCCGGTGCCTGAAAGGATAATTGCAACAGCTTTGTCCTGCTGGTCATCTGCCAGAGAGCGAAGAAAAATATCAATGGGTAAGTTTAAGCTCCTGCCTGACCCAGGACTATCGTTGAGCAGCAACTTGCCATGAAAAATGGTCAGTTGTTTTTTCGGCGGGATGAGATAGACACAGTTGGCCTCGACCTTCATGTTGTCTTCAGCACGGTGGACAGCCATGGCGGTTTTTTTACTGAGGAGTTCTACCATCAGGCTTTTGTAGTCGGGAGAGAGGTGCTGTACCACTACAAACGCAAGACCGCTGTCTGCCGGCGTGTGCGTAAAAAAATCCTCAATAGCCTCAAGACCACCCGCTGAGGCGCCAATGCCAACAATGTAAGAGGGGGGATGAGTCGTGATGCTGGTGGTGGGATCTGACATGGTTGACCTCGTATGATTTTATTCTCGCCAGGCGAGAAGCACTGCTGCAGGACAGAAAGGGTAATTTTTTGTTTGTACCCGCGTACAGCATCCGGCTTGCGGACGGTCAGTGTTCGCGGCAAATGAAGCATATACTGAGCCTGGCCTGCCAGTCATTGTTTAAATGGGGGCAGGCCAACGGACTGAAATATTTTCTATCTCCGCAAAGCATTTTATGCCTTCTCCTGATGGGGGAAATGTCCACACGATAATTCGCTCATTCATCGCTGAGTTATCCCTTGTTTTATGAATTATATGATAATGATACGGATCCTGAAACACAATGTATTTCACCTATTTTTTTACCACAACGTAGGATAAAATAAACCGCTGCCGAGGAAACCGGTAAGGCTGTTTCGCCGGTAGGTAGGAGCGTCTGATTGTGCTTGTCGGTCGATGCCGGTAGCGTCACCTTGTTAGCGTAATTGTCTCTCTTTTTCGCAACCTATTTGATTTCATTGATCATAGAGGTGTACCATGGAGTAACTCTCAAGGTGAGGGGATGGCCCTCGACCAAGAAATCAGTACCTCCTCCGTGAATAATTTTATTTGAAAAGACGCGTGCACAAACCATCGTTGATTACAACCATCCGAAGAGCGATCATGCTTACCCTGTTGAGCCTGGCCGTTTTTTTGCTTGTCACGCACTCCCTCAAAAACGTTCATGACAGTAATGTTCGTGCCGCGGAGATGCGGCAGGGGTTCATTCGTCAACAGCGCCAATTAATCAAGGAACAGGTTGATCGGGGAGTAGTTGTCGTTGAAGAGGCTGTTGCCAGCAATTCCATCAGGGCCAAGGCTAATGCCAAGCACAGGGTGCAGGAAGCCGTTATGGTGGCTCACTCTATCTACGATCAGCACAATGGGGACATTCCGAAAGAAGACATCCAAAGCATTATTATCGAGGCCCTGCGGCCGATTCGTTTTGATGAAGGGGTGGGGTACTATTTTATTTTCACCTATGACGGGGTTTCGGTCATGTCAGCCGAAAATCCTGAGATTGAAGGAAAAAACTTGTATGACATGCAGGACGCAAGCGGAAACTATATAGTTCGGGATATCGTTGAGTTTGTCCAGCGCCAAGGTGAGGGGTTTTACAGCTATAACTGGGCCAAACCCAATCAAGCCGGTTTGGTATATAAGAAAACCTCTTTTGTGAAACAGTTCGATCCGTTCAACTGGTTTATCGGCGCGGGTGTATATAAGGATGCCCTCGAAGCATCCCTGCGGAAAATTATTGTCGATTATGTGACAAGGAACAGGTTCGGCCCCAACCGCCAGGGCTATGTCTTCATCAACGAAATACTGAACATTCATGGCGGGAAAGCGTTTGCACGGGTTTACGCCAACCCCAATCGCCCCCATGATACAGGGGTACTGCTTGACGACGATTACCAGGATGCCAAGGGAAAAATGTTTCGCCGGGAGTTTTTGCAGGGGCTCCGTGAACGCGGCGAATGCTATGTTGATTATTGGTATCACAAACTCGGCAACCAGGTAGCCCGGCCAAAAACCAGCTATTTCAAGCTTGCGGCAGATGGTCGGTTCATGGTTGCCGCAGGAGTTTATCTGGATGACATCGAGGATGAAATCGGCAGGATGCAAGCCGCGCTCAGAAAGAATTTGTACAAAAGCCTGCTGGTCATCTCTACGGTATTTGTGCTTGCCATGGCACTGGTTGCCATGTTTTTTCAGCGGTTAAGTAAACGGGTCGAAAATGATTTTCAGCTCTTTTCTGCATTTTTCCGACAGGCCGCCACTTCAACGGAGGTCATTAACCGGGATAAGATTATCTTTCGGGAGCTTGATCTTCTGGCAGGCTCGGCTAACCGTCTGGTTAACGGGAAACAGGAAGCGGAAGAGCAGCTAAGAAGTGAGCACGAACGCCTGTTGGTTACGCTTCACTCCATCGGTGAAGGGGTTATCGCGACAGATACCCAGGGGAAGGTTCTCTTGATGAACCGGGTTGCTGAAGACTTGACAGGATGGACCGGAGGCGAGGCCCTAAAACAGCATATCAGGGAGGTTATGCGGACCTCCAAGCTTGAGCAGCCCAATGGTCAGGTTACCGGCACCTCTGTTCAGGAGTTACGGACGACGCTGATTGGACGTTCAGGCGAGGAGTATCGGGTTGCTGTCAACAGTTCACCGATACGGGGCAGTAGCGGTCAGGTGCTTGGGAGGGTGATTGTTTTCAGGGACGAGACCGAAAAGCTGCGAGTTGAAGCCGAGCTACTCAAAGCCCAGAAATTGGAATCGGTGGGATTCCTGGCCGGGGGCATAGCCCATGATTTTAACAATATTCTGGCCGGAATATTCGGCAATCTTGAGCTGGCAAGCAACGAACTCCGGCAGGAGGATAAAGCTTTTTCCTATATTTCGCTGGCCCATGAGTCGCTCCAGCGTGCCAAAAGTCTCACCACCCAGCTCCTCACCTTTGCAAAGGGCGGTGCCCCTCTTCTAGAAACCGTTGATCTTCGACAGCTGATAAGTGAGGTGGCCACTTTTAATTTAAGCGGCAGTTCGGTCAAGGCTGAATATGCCATTAATGAAAACCTCTGGCCGGCTGTGGCTGACTATGGACAGATTTCACAGGTGCTCTCCAATCTGGTTATCAACGCCGTGCAAGCCATGGAACAGGGCGGGGTGCTTACCATCTGTACGGAAAATATGGATAAATGTTCGTCGCCCCTTGGCTCAGATACCGTACGACTGGAAATTCGTGATGCTGGTATAGGAATGGAGGAGGACGTTGCGGCTCGAATCTTTGATCCGTATTTCAGTACCAAGCAGACCGGAAGCGGGCTCGGGTTGACAATGGTGCATTCGATTGTTGAAAAACATGGGGGCAAAATTGAGGTTGAATCGGTCAAGGGTAGGGGGACCATCTTTTCGGTTTATTTGCCGGCCGATAAGACGGCAATGTTGGCAACCGTTGCCAGGGAAGCAATAACCTCTGCCGCAGCGACAATGCCATCCCTCCATGTTCTGGTGATAGACGACGACAGAGAGGTCCAGTCGGTCCTGGCAAAGATGCTGCAATTATTTGGTCACCAGGTGGATTTGGCCGATGAAGGTGAACGAGGGGTGGCGCAATATGTGCAAGCATCCCACCAAGGGGTCCCGTATGATGTTGTTTTACTGGATCTCACCATTCCAGGCGGTAAGGGCGGCAAGGAAACCGTAGTGGACATTTTGGGCTTTGATGCAGGAGCCAAAGTGGTCGCCATCAGCGGCTATGCAACCGATCCGATCATGGCTGAGTACCGTGATTACGGCTTCAGCGGGCGGATCGCCAAACCTTTTCTTCTAGGGGAGGTTGAAGAGGAAATTCGGAGGGTGTATTTATTGTAGGCGATAGCGGGAGAACGCAAGGTTCAACCATCGAAAACCTGACGCCATGTGTTTTGTCCCTTTTCGGTGAAGCCTGTTGCGGTGTGTTGACAAAGGCGTTTTATGCAAGAGTTTGTTGGTTGCCGGTGCAGGGGATATTGGCTGGCAGAAACGATTGCGGGATGGCTGATCGAATGGCTGAGTGAACATTGACGCTGAACGCGGCCGTATTGATTTCTCGGAGGATATCCTCATTACCATGTACGCTGTGATATGCACTGGCTTATTCTTTTCATTGCCGGCCTGTTTGAGGTCGGATGGGCAATAGGGTTGAAATTTTCAGCAGGCTTTTCCCGCTTTTGGCCTTCTGTGTGGACGGTGTTGTCCATGGGGGCCAGCGTATGGCTACTGGGCCTAGCCTTGAAAGCACTGCCAGTGGGAACGGCCTACAGCGTGTGGGTTGGAGTGGGTGCTGTGGGGACGGTGATTCTCGGGGTGGTGTTGTTCGGTGAGCCGGTGAATGCTCCACGTATCATCAGTATCCTTTTAATCGTGGTGGGCATTGTCGGTTTGAAGATTACTCATGGTTGACGTTAGGTCAAGCTGCGACGCTCCCTGCCGAGATGGGGCGGAGTTATTGGGCTGGAAAAATAGGCTGCGCGGTGCGGCGCATTAGTCATGGTTTTTTGAGAGATCGCTGATGGGTCATCTGCATGTAGTTGGCTAGGCCTGATCTAAGGGCTTCAGCAAAAGCAAAATCCGCTCTCTGTTGCTCCCCGTGTGCATCGTGGTTGAGGATGGATTCCAGACAGTTTTTGGTAGTTGATGGTAGGATCGAGTAATGCTCTTTCCACCAAAGCGCTCCCTGGTAGGAGTTTTTAAAAAAGATACAGGGCAGGTGTGAACCTACCATGCACTGGAGCAGCATCATCAAGCCATGGATGGCATAGGCATGGGAGTTGAGGTACTGTTCGCCCTCTGCTGCGACCTGCAGGTCACCTCTTTCTTTGGCCAGGTAGTAGCAGGTCGGTTTGCCCTGAGAGGTAAACGGCATGAACATCTGGCAGGCCGATGGTTTGTATGCGTGAATGGAGCACCGGTTCTGGATCAGAAACGGGCAGTAGTCGTCCTCCGGGCGAAGGTGATGCGCACGTTCGATGAGTTCGACCATCTCCCGGTTTAGCAGATAGACGGTCAGCGCTTCCACTGCCGTCAGGTCCAGGGTGACCCAGCTCCGGCAGCAGGCGTGACAGCCTTCCGGGCAATGGGCAGGGGGAGGCACCAATTCCGGAACCGGAAATCTTTCCGCTGATATTTCCTGTTTGACCAGGAGGGCTTGCGTGAGCGCAGCTGTAAGGACAGCCTCGGTGGTCGATTGTTGCCGAAGGGGTGAAGAAGTGATGGCGGTGCTCCTGGTTGCGACGAGAAGTCAGGTATTTTCTACGCTTGATATGTACCTCTCTTTTCTTCCCGCAGGTAGCATTAATTCGGTCGGAGTGTGTTTTTCTTCCGCACAAAGGATCGCGGGTCTGGTGTACGGCCCCGTCAATTCATTTGTCGGTGAGTTTTTCCTGCGGCAGATGCCGCAGCAAGGCAGAAGCGTTGGGTAGGGCAAACAACCGGCTCGTTGCATGTTCGGTATCAACATCTTCCGCAATATATTGCGCGCAAAGCAGTTGACTGGATCGAAGGTCTGCAGAGAGCGTGTTCCCCTTGGAGAGGGGAAGGGGGTTGCCTGTGGCATCTGTCCACTGGTTGAACCGGTAGGATCCATAGGCCGGTTGAGCGGTAAAGGTGAGACGATCGTCCCAGGAGCGCTGGTACACCCGCAGAAAGCGGCCTCTTCCATCCTGTCTGCGATTGATGTCCTGGCGGTCGGTCCGGATGTAAGGGGTAAAGGTTGCTTCCCGCAGGAGCGGACCTTTGTCGCTATCCTGCTTGATTACCGTGATCAGCACGTGTTTGTCAATCAGGGCATTGTCGGCTTTAAAGTAGTCGTATATCAGTTCCAGCTTCAGTCGCTCAAGCCGTATGCCGCTGCCCTCGTTGGGATAGCCTGACCGGGTAATCTGCAGGTCTGCCAGCACGGATGGCCGTGAATACATCATCAGGTCGGCGAGTGCATCTCCCTTGAGCAAGGATTTGAGCAACGATGCACTGGCTGCGCTGGGCACGCTGTGGGTTACCACGTCTGATTCCGGCTCGTAGCGAGCCTTCCATGTCAACGGGTTGCGATGGTCGACAAAGGGGTGCTGGAACTGGTACGTGTTGCTGCCTGATCGTATCCGGGAGATGCCGGGATGGGTGAAGGTCAGGTCGAGGTAGGCGTTTCGCGGGTAACTGCTGCCACTTGCCGGCGAGGTAACGATCTGGCCCTTGCGCTGATTGTCCTGCTCCATCTGGATACCGATATTCACCATGCGCAGATTCTCTTCGTTGGGAAGGTATTGCGCCAGGTTGACAGCCACGGGTTTCCCGGCGTTCAGCGTGTCGAGTTCTTCCTGGGAAAGCAGGTAACCGAAGGTGTTGGAATTTTCCTTAGGCTGGTTGTTGTATTCATGGAATATCTCGTTGGCAATATCTGCCAGCCGTTCCTTGTACACTGCAGTATAAATTGACCTGAAGGCATCGCCGTCAAGTTCTTCCCAGGTCTTGACCTTGGCAACCTTTTCCAGGCGTTGTATGAGTTGGTGGAAATCCAGTGGATGAGTGTACGGCTTAAGCATTCTGTACTCATAGGCCTTGGCCATGTAGTAGTGATATTCCAGCAATCGGTCATAGGTCCTGCGTTCCATATCGTCCACGTAGGCAATCGTATGATTGTCCAAGCCTTCCCTGACCTGTTCCATGTCTACGCTCATGGCGTCCATTGCCAGGATGCTGCGGGATATGAAGAGTGAGAGCTCTCCTACATTCTGCATGACTGCAGCCAGTTCTTCCACATACTCGCCTTTGCGACGCACCAGATCTCTGATTTCCTCCACCAGTGCCTGGTATTCGTTTGATTGGCTTTTCAGTTTTTCCAGTTCCGCTTCAATTTCCGTCTGCGGGGCACTGTTCTTCTGGACGAATTGCTGCAGGTCCATCAATCCGGCGGAAAGGGCTGCCGAGGACTGGCGTGCCCGGTCCAGGTACTGCATTTTTTTTCGCATGTCGCCGCTGGGGTCTGCCTGCCGCAGTTTCTGGCTGTCCATCTCCTGCTTCAGATCTTGAGCAGCGTTGTCAAAGCTGGAATTGAGGAAGCTGGAGGTCACGTCGGCTGCACCGATGATGGTGTCCCATGGTTTGTCTGGATCAAAATCACTCAATAGGTTTAGGCCACCACCGATTGCTCCCATGGCAGGTTGGTATACAGGGACCATGGTCAAGATGGTACCGCTGATTTTCAAGCCAAGACGGGCCCCGACAATCCAGGCAGGGGGGCGAACTTCCTCTTCTGCCTTCTGCGCCAGCTCGGTTTCCTTTGCCTTGAGTCGGTACTGGGTTTCCAGGGTGCGACTGTGTAGATTTTCGGCGGTATTCTGCAGCTGGGGAATACGGGCGACCGTGCTGTTAAACTGGTCCACGGCCATGGCGATATCTTTTTCGAGCTGCTTGCGCATTGCCGAAAGGGATTGAAACTGTTTTTCGGCTGCAGCAGCCTTGTTTTTGATGTTGTAGGCCAAATAGAGAATGTCGGCGGCGCTGTCGACCGCATTGTCAAAAATGGTCCGGTTGATTTCAAAACTCAGCAGGGGCGTCCAGCCGGCTGGATGGCCGAAGTAGTCCAGGTTGTTGCCGATCCGATGCAGGAGGGTGTGCATATCGTCGCACAGGTGTTCGATCTCGAGTTGTTTGGCCGAGTCGAGGGCTTGCCACTGGTCGGCAGCGGTATACTCGTCAATGGCCTGGAGGTGATCTCGAAGGGCATCGGCTGCGGCACTAATCCGGCTGGAGAGGTAGTCGTCTTTGATATGGTTAATACGTTTGTGGAGGAGTAACGGAGTAATCCATGCATGGGGATTACCGCTCAGGACAAAGGTGCCCATTGCACCGGATGGGTTGACAGGGTGGGCGATGGGGGCGTTCTTCCCTGCTGTGGTTGTGTGCCGTCCCAGTTCCTTGAAACCAGCGGAAAAGCAGTAGTTTGCTTTATACTTAATAGCTTTGCTCGGGTAACCTGGGGAACCGCCCCGGTAATAGCCGCGCGGTTGAGCTGCTGCAGCTCCCGCCTGTCCGCCGCCCAAGACCGCATGGATCGATATATCGCAGGAAGACACAAGGTTGCCGCCCTTGCCACCTTCTCCCGGTTTGCCCGATGGCGTTGCCGAGGTACCATTGGTCGGCCATCCGTCCGGATTGCCGCGGCTGAAGGCCTTGATAGGAATACCGATTGCACAGGTGCAGTAGGCAACCTCATAGACGATTTGGTATCCCGATGGGGCGGTTTTCTTAAAGTGGATGCCACTGTCCTTCCACTGCATGGTCCTGCCGTAGCTCGGCATGGAGGCACCTTCGGTGCCGTCTTTGCCAACACCTCCAGCCTGGCCTTTACCCCCGGTCAGGTCAAGTAATGCAGCCTGCTGTTGCGCCTCGTCATCCAGTTCGAATCTGGTGATGTTGAGGGTTATGTTGCCGGCGTCAAGGCCGTCTGCACCCGGCTTGCCAAGCTGGGGGACATCCTTTTTTTCCAGGGGTGTTGTTTTTAGTTGGGCTGCCGCACTTTCAAAGCGGAGTTCACGGGCATTGATCGTAATATCCGACTGGGGAAGGTGCAGAGGACTCCGGATGATGACGCTATGGGCAGTCACATGGAGCTCTTCTATGTCGGTGGCACCATGATAGGTGGCATAGAGCCCATACTCGTCATTGTCTTTGTCAAGAACGACAACCTCACCAAGGATGTGGACTTTGCGTAAAGAAAGGGGTGTGTTGAGTGAAGGGCGCTTGTAGTTAAAGACAAAAGCCTTGTCAGCCAGGTAGGTGTGTTCGACCTGCTCCTCGGCATTGATCGGGCGAAGAAAATCCACTGGACCTGGGTGGGTGTGCTCAGTGGCGTCGAACACGATGTGCTCAGGAGGGAGGTGGGGGAGGGGCGTAATGATAAAAGAGTGCGGATTTGCCTGTCCTTGCGGATCTGCCGTAATGGTGACGGAAAAGGGAAATGTGTCCCCCTCTGCTGGGCTGTAGCTGAACCGCCAGCAGTCCTTTTGTCCAGGCTCAGGAGTCAATCCGATTCTTCCCTTGGGCGCAGGGGCAGCGGTATAGGAAAAGGACATTTTCGAGCTGTCGGTGCTGTCGAACAGAAAAGTACACACGTTGCCGTGCCACACACTCAGTGCTGGGATTTCCTCAAGATTGAACAGTCGCTCTCCTTCGCCGGCAAGGGCGGTACGGTCGATGAGAGCTTTTGCTCCGGCAGGCAATTCGCTCGAGGTCGCGAGACGGTGAAGCAGGAAGCGCATTTTCCGTATGGACGAGCCGCCTATATCCTGGTAGGGCCGTTGCTGCATTATTCGTCGTGCTTCCTGGTTCAGGAGCGTGCCACTGTCTGCAGCAAGGGCCTCGGCAAGAGGCGAGGCTGCTGGGACCTGGCTTTCCGCAGGTGGCTGAGGTTCTTGTTTTTCGAGCATATCCAGGATGTTGCACGCTGCCATTGTGTTTGCCGAAGTGGGCTGGTCCTTGTTCATGCTGCTCTCCTTTCACTACTCTTTCGGTTTGTCACGGTGTTGTTCTTGCTTCCAGCTTGTCCCTGCCGCTCAGGCAGGTTGCATGGTCCATCCGTTGCCGTGTTGCGCATCGAGGATAGAGCGTTAAATGCTTTTTGGTCGAACTGTTTCGCTTGCTTCGGCTTCCTGAGGAAGCTTGGCCTTGGCCGGGCTCGACACTATGGTGCAGCTCAGGCTGTTCGGGTAATGGTGACCATCAGGTATCCCTCGTTGTTGCTGTATTTAGAAACCATGTCATTGGCGAAAAGATAGAGATCGGCCTCCCGTGGAGCCGTATAGGGTGCTGGGCTATCGCCAATGAGAAAGAGCTCTTCGTCCTCATCGTCCAGTGCACCCACTAGCGCAAACCAGTCAGCATGTTTCAGTCGCTTGTGGTCTTCGAAAAAATTGACGATTCCCTCCTTGTACCAGGGCAGTTGCTCGGTTTTCCAGCCACCTGGACCACATTCAATGGAGGCATCTTTCCAGGTGTCGTTTTTTTCAACTGTAAAGGTGTAGGTGCAGTTTCTCTGCAGGGTGACGCCGCTCCAGTTGTAGCGCATGCCGGCAAGTACCCTGCATGTGCGTGACTGATTTTTTTCCAGGTACAGGGGGTGGGCGCTGGGGTGTTTTTCGTCATTGGGATGCACCGTTCTTCGAGGATCAATCTGAATATCCTTGTTTTCCGAGATAGGTGCATAAACATCTGTGGTGCTGTAGCGCGGTAGCCTAGCTTTGGTGTCGTTGAAGTGAAGTCCGCAGCTTCTTGCCTGCTCCAGCATCCATTGCAGAGCGATGTTGGAGCGGGCTTCATTGGCGTTGCCCCCGCCGATGTCGCTGTGGACGCCACGGAACCATACTTCCGTGATGTTGGGGTAGGTGTTTTCCGGGTCCAGCCGGGTAACGTTGAATGTCTCGCGCCGTTCGTCCAGGGCCATGGCATGAAAGCAGTGGGTGACACACCGGTGCACTGTGGCGATATTCCATCCCAGGTTGATTTGTTGAAAATCGATAATGGTGTCTATGGCCAGCCCGAAAGAGGCGACTATATCCCATAGGCCAAGAAACCGTACCTGCGCCGGCTCATTGGTTCCGTTGGCCAGGCGTATGCCCTCTGTGCCGATTTTGTTGGCAAAGTGGACAGCCAGAGCCGCACCTCTGCTGAAGCCTATGATATCGATATCATGGTCCCCTTTTGCCCAATTCTCACAGAGTTCTTCATACATTTCGTCGATGCGGGTTCTGCCGCCGATCCCAAACAGCCCACCGAGCAGTTTTCCCAGGGTACCGAATCGGGTGCCCACTCCTTCCAGGTATTCGGTGTTGTTGCCGGTGTAGAGTTCTTTGAAACGGACCACATTGGTGTCTTGGCTGTCTGCAATTTCGTCTTCGTTCCAGGTACCATCAAACGCATACAGAGTCATTATTCGCCTCCTGCTAGCCAGCGCCCTTGGGGCAGTTTATCCGGTTGGAGCGTACCTTTAGCGGCACACCGTCTGCCGATGAAATACTTTCCCGTTGGAGAGTGTCTACTGTATTTGGTAACAGTTGAAAAAATAAGCACTGCATCCGAGGAAGTACATTGGGGTATTTACCCACGGGGTGATGGGTAGATATACCGTCCGGCAAGAAGGGCGAGGGGGCTCGGTTGAAAGAGCAAGTTGTTTATGGTTATCTTGGCTTGCAGGCGTGTGGGGGAAAGGGTGAAGATCTGTCGGCAACTAAGCCGATTCAATGGAAATTATGACTGGAGGCGGTGCACATGGGAAAAAATATCATCCTACTTTCCGACGGTACGGGCAATGGTGCAGCCAAACGGAACAAAACCAATGTCTGGCGACTCTATGATGCGTTGGATCTTCAAGGGCGAAAACAGGTGGCATGCTACGATGATGGAGTCGGTAGTCAGGAGTTCCTGCCATTGAAACTGCTCGGTGGTGTTTTCGGCTGGGGCCTGAAAAGGAATGTGCAGGAATTGTACATGTTTCTTTGCCATAATTATGAGCCTGGTGACAGGATCTATCTGTTCGGCTTCAGTCGAGGGGCGTACACTGTGCGGCTTTTAGCAGGAATGATTGCCTTTTGCGGCGTCTATGCAGACTGCAGCGATGAAGAGCAGCTGAAGCGGGTAACAAAAGAACATTACAATGCCTTTCGTTCGCAGTTTACGGAAGGGATGTTGACCCAGTGGGTTCGAAAATATACAGGTAAGACCGAATCGGCTCCGATGAAATATTACCCAGACATTACCTTTATGGGCGTTTGGGACACAGTTGATGCCTACGGATTGCCATTTGACGGGTTGGCGCGCTT
The DNA here is from genome assembly GCF_055398265.1 of Desulfogranum aggregans. Lineage (NCBI taxonomy): Bacteria > Pseudomonadati > Thermodesulfobacteriota > Desulfobulbia > Desulfobulbales > Desulfobulbaceae > Desulfogranum > Desulfogranum aggregans. Next base: position 4,304,721 of record NZ_AP042447.1, read on the forward strand.
CTGGGACAGGTATATTTACCCGATCTATTTTCCCGATCGCAAGCTCTCATCCAGGGTGAAAAAAGCCTGTCATGCGCTCTCGGTTGATGATGAGCGTAAAACTTTTCATCCCTTGCTCTGGGATGAAAGCGAGGAAACGGATCCTTCCAGGATAGAACAGGTGTGGTTTCCAGGGGTGCATTCCGATGTCGGTGGTGGATACCCCCGCTCCTCCCTCGCTCTGGTAAGTCTTGACTGGATGCTTGCCCGGGTTGCCGCCCAGGCGGAGAAGGAGGATATTCCAGGCCTCTATTTCATTCAACAGTGCCGGGAGGAGATCAGGGCGCATGCCAACTGGCATGGTCCTCAACACGATTCCCGCGCTCTTGCCGGGGTATATTACCGGTACAGTCCCAGGGATATAGAAAGGTTGTGCAGCGATAAAAAGGCAGGTGTGCAGGTGAGATGTCCCCAATTGCACCGCAGCGTACTGGAACGGGTCGCCCGAAACGCTGTTCCTTATGTCCCGCATGGCTTGCCCCAGGAATATGAAGTAGTGGTGACCAATGACGCGAAAGAGCGGCCACCCGACTATGAGGCTCCCCAGGAGCGTGTTCGGCGCAAGGCTGAGACCAGAGCGGTTGCCACCGTGATTCGCTACCGGAAGGTTCTCTATTTCTGCATGCTGGCAACCACCCTGGTCTTTGTCGCCTCACCTGTATACTGCAGGCTGGTTGGTTGCCAGAAGGGGACATCGCCGGACGGAGCGGTCAGTAGCTTATTCGATTGGATTCGACAGGGGGTGCCGAAGATGCTTACCCCATGGATTGATGTGTTGCGCGATCATCCGATGTTTTTTTGGGCACTGGTGGTTCTTTATCTTTGTTTTTTCCTGGTTAAAGGAAAGTTGTGGCAGGCGACTCAACGATTGGCAGCAAGGGCGTGGGCCGAGCTCAAGACCAAAAAATTGGTTGCCGAGGGTGAGGAGGCATAGCAAGGGGAAAGCTTGGCGAGAAAGCTCCGGCCGGGCTGTCGGAGTGGCAGCCCGGACCGGAGCAGGGGGAGGAGGGAGGGTTAGATTGCTTCCGGGCCTCGTTCTCCGGTACGAACCCGAAGGATGTCTTCAACCGGGAGGATGAATATTTTACCGTCGCCGATCTTGCCGGTCAGGGCTGCTTCCCTGATGACGCCAACGGCTTTTTCGGCAAGCTCGTCGTCCAGCACCAGTTCGATCTTGGTTTTCGGGTTGAAATCTACTTTGTATTCTGCACCTCGGTAGACCTCTTTGTGTCCTTTCTGTCTGCCGTAGCCTTTGACCTCGGTGACGGTCATACCGGCGATGCCTATTTCATTGAGCGCTTCTTTTACTTCATCAAGCTTAAAAGGCTTGATGATTGCTTCTATCTTTTTCACAGTGGATCCTCCTTACAAATTATTTGCGTGTAAATTCCGGGTAGGCTTCCAGGCCACATTCAGAGATGTCAACGCCTTCCATTTCCTCTTCCTCGCCGACACGAATGCCCATGGTTACCTTAATGATCAACCACACGATGAAGGAGGTGGCAAAAACCCAGGCAAAGATAACGCCTGCGCCGATAAGCTGAGCGATGAGGCTGCCTTCCGGATTGGTGAAGGCCACTGCGATCAAGCCGAACAGCCCGACAACACCGTGGACGGAGATGGCGCCTACAGGGTCGTCAAGTTTAAGTTTGTCGATGGTGACGATGGAAACTACAACAATCAGGCCACCAATAACGCCGACAATTGTGGATGCAAGCGGGGACGGGGTGAGCGGTTCAGCGGTGATGGCAACCAGGCCGGCAAGGGCACCGTTCAGCGCCATGGTGAGGTCCGCTTTGCCGAACCAGACCTGGGAGAGCAGCAGGGCCGCTACCAGTCCGCCGGCTGCTGCGGCATTGGTGTTGACAAAGACCATGGAAACCGCGTTTGCTTCTTCAATGTTGGATATTTTCAGTTCAGAGCCGCCGTTGAAGCCGAACCAGCCGAGCCAGAGAATAAAGGTACCAAGGGTCGCCAAGGGGAGGTTGCAACCAGGTATAGCGTTGACTTTACCGCCCGCATATTTCCCCTTCCGAGGTCCGAGAAGCAGTACCCCGGCAATGGCTGCAGAGGCACCGGTAAGGTGAACAACACCGGAACCGGCGAAATCAAGGAAGCCAAGGCCGTCAAGAAAACCACCGCCCCATTTCCAGTACCCTTCAACCGGGTAGATAAAGCCGGTCATAACAACGGCAAAGAGCAGGAAGGCCCACAATTTCATCCGTTCGGCCACTGCACCCGAAACGATACTCATGGCCGTGGCAACAAAGACGACCTGGAAAAAGAAGTCACTGAGGTTGGAGTAGTAGGTATCACCGCCTGATTTGAGTACTTCGTCGACCGTGTTGTCAGTCAGGCCGAACAGGCTGAATCCAGGTATAACGCTGCTGATTGCGTCGCCGTACATGATATTATACCCGCAGATCAGGTACATAATGCAGGCGATGGAATAGAGGGCAACGTTTTTGGTGAGAATTTCAACCGTGTTTTTGCCACGAACCAGACCAGCTTCAAGCATGGCAAACCCTGCAGCCATCCACATGACCAGGGCGCCGGAAATGAGAAAATAAAAGGTGTCGATGGAGTAGGCAAGCTGAACAAGGGTTCCGGCAACGCTGTCGGCAGCAGGGGCTTCTTCTGCAAGGGTGGGTATGGCGACTGCCATAATGGCTAGGAAGATGGCTCCTCCTAGGACTTTTTTCCGATGTGTACTGATGTTGGATTTCACTCTGTTTCCTCCTGTTGAATAATTGTACTGCTGATAAACTGTTTCACAACAAACGAACGTATCATTGGTGAGTAAAAAGCAAGAGCAGTGCCAAATCTGACATTTTTAAAAATAAATCGTTAATTCGGTTAGTTATCTATCAAGCGGAAAAAAGAGGTGGTGTTGCCAAGAAGAAACACCACTCAAAATTGTATGAGTTGTAAATAATAATTTACAAAATTGTAGAAAATGCTTGGGCGGGCGGTTACTCTGGATGGGGTCGGTTGCTCGGTTTTTGTGGTGATGGCAGTAGGTTAACTAAAAGGATGAATGCAAGGCGGTCGAGAAGTGGTTTAGTGTGAAAAAAAATGCAATATTGTAAAGTGCAGCATCGATGCAGTTAATTTTCCTCTATATGTTTACGGAAACGTTGCAGCTGGAGGTTTCGGATTTGCGCCAGGTCAAGATGGTAGAAATCCCGCGGGAAAAGGAATTCAGCAACACCGGTGTCGAAGATGCGTTTTACCTCATACTCATCATGCGCGACCTCGCGCTGGTAGATGTAGTTGAGATAGGAATGGTTGGTATGGATTATAAACTCAACCCGCATGCCACCGATACGGGCAAAAAATTTGAGCATGGCTGTTTTGGGCGAGCTGCCGGTGGCAGTGCCGGCATATTCACCGCCGGTGAGCGTGTCTGAAATATCTTCAAGGGTCATGAATGACCCTGCTTTGGCTGCACTGCGGGTAAGGTGGCGGACAAACCGTTTGACATCGTTCACTGAATTCAGTACGGCCATAAGGCCGAGTTCGTCATCCACGGCTGTGGCCGGGTTTTTTTCGTTCTTCCGCAAGAGTTTGATGACTTTTGCTGCTGGAGCCTTTTTGCGAATGGTAACGTAGATGGGAATCTCTCTGCCGCGGTCGTGAAAACGCCTTCGTTTGATCAGGGTCAGTTTGGTGCCTTTGCGGGGAGCAGTTTCTTCGGCCACTGCAGGGGTGATCACCTTTACCTGGGTACACCGAAAATTTTCCGGAGCATGCTCACTGTAGAGGTAGGCAATCTCCAACTCACCGATTTTGAGGTTGGGGCTCCAGACGAACATGTTGAGAAAGTTGATGAACTCTGAGAATTTTTCTGTGATTCGCGTTTCCCGCTCACGTTGATCAATGGACCCGGCCAGCCCCATGAGCGCCAACTTTCGTTTGGCTTCGAATCTGGCCTTGTCGTTGAAACGTTCATCAAAGAGAAAGAGCAGCAGGTTGACCGGGTCACTGGTTGATTCGATCTCGTTGGTGATCTCCAGGTGTGCACTGTAAGGAGCCAGGACTTTTGCCCGCAGTGTGTGGATGACATCATCAGCGGTCCGGGCATATTCGTTGAGATGACGGGTGACGGCATCGGCGCCGTTGTTGATGCCGAACATGTTGGCCAGCAGGTTATGGGCGCGGTCGGCAGCCGCCCTGCGCCTGGTCGGGTTGTGGATAAGGTGCAGCACCTCGTCAAAGGTGCTGATATCCAGCAGGTCAAAAATCTGGTTTCGGACCAGCCGGTATTTGGTTTTCATGAGTTGGTCGTGCTTGAGAGCGGCAGCCCAGGCCTTGGTGGTCCTGGAAAAGGGGTGTGCTGCCAGGGGAGGGGTGGAGGAGATGGAAAAGGGCCCACCTTGGAGCATGGCCGAGAAAACAGAATGGTAATCAAGAATACTCATGCGAGAAAAATCGTGCTGGAGATGCTATGTGAATGGTTTGATTATTATAGTAGGTAACGCGACTGCAGATACGCTAAGGTACCAGAATCAAGGATTACCGTCCAGTATCCTGTGAGGCAACGGGGGAAACGCGGTCTATGGGGCGGTGAACGCGCGTTCAAAAAAGGAACACCCCTGAGCTGTTGAGTTGAGGGAGCGGGAGAAGGGCAGAAGAAACAATGTGGCGAACCCTTTGAACATGGGCGCACTCTATGGTACATGTTGGCCGTTGTTACCCGTGATTGAAGCAGCGACAGTTGAGCGTCTGAGCCTTTCATTTCGCCTGTGCCTTTATTTTCGAGCAAGAGGCAACTGGGTCAGATTTACGAGGCCACCCGTAAGGCCACATCTGTCAAGTTGACAACGTGGTGAGATACTCCTGGAATACCAATGGCGGTGCTGTCGTGTACCTGTATGGTTGCTCTGCGCTTTCTGATACAGGTCGTATGCCAGGCGAATGACGAATTCTGGAAGTGCAACTCTCTGCCGGCGATGGGAAGCGTCGGTATACAGAGTACTTCCCTGTAGATAACCAATGATCGAGGCTGCTATGAAAATTGTTACCAACCCAGATGAACTGCGAGAGATAAGCTATCAATGGCGTTTTTCCGGTGTTTCGACCGGCCTAGTTCCGACCATGGGCTATTTTCATGACGGACATATCAGCCTGATGCGGTATGCCCGGAGCAAGTGTGATAAGCTCATTACAACGCTGTTCGTCAATCCTGCCCAGTTCGGGGAAAATGAGGATCTTGGCACTTATCCTCGTGACCTGGAAAGGGATGCCGTCATCGCTGAGCAAGAGGGGACCGATATTCTTTTTGCCCCGGAAGTGGATGCCATGTATAGCGACGACCATCAGACCTGGGTGGAAGTTCCTGTTATGGCCAAACGGTTATGCGGTATCAGTCGTCCGGTGTTTTTTCGAGGGATATGTACGGTCGTAACCAAGTTATTTATGCTGACCCTTCCTACCTTTGCGGTTTTCGGAGAAAAAGACTGGCAGCAACTGGCAATTATTCGTCGAATGGTAGCGGATCTAAATATCCCCACCACTATTCACGGGTGTCCGATTGTCCGTGAGCCTGATGGGTTGGCGATGAGCAGCCGTAATGTCTACCTCTCGGCAGAAGAGCGGGGCAAGGCGCCAAATGTACAAAAGGGGCTGCAGGTGGCACTGGGAATGGTGCAGGCTGGAGAGACCGATGTTGCGGTTATCAAAAAAGCTGTGCGGGATTTTTGGGCTGACCATGTCGGAGAGGCTGTAGAAGATTATCTGGAAATATTCCACCCGGAAACCTTGGAATATCTGGACCGGATAGAAGACAGAGCACATGTGGCCTGTGCGCTCCAGTATGGCCGCACCCGGCTTATTGATAATATAGCTTTGACCTGAAGCTGTGATGGGGTAGAGGGTGGGGTGTCGTCATTGGTCCACTTTGGGGGCGTTTATTGATGCAGTCCTGGGTGCACGGGGTGAAAGAAGAGGGCGCAGGTTTCCTCACCCCTTGGTCCCAATGTTGGTCTTGCAATAGGTGGGGATGAACTCCTTCTGATACCCGAATGACCAATGCTTGTTTTTCACAACGCGGCGGCCTCGGGTCCTTTTCCCTCCTTCAGGGAGTCTGTAGACTGGCGATGTTTTTCACCGTTTGCAAGCTCCCATTCCGCCAGGTAATTTTGCGGTGGGAAATCGTATAGACCGTGTTTGATCAGCAGGATGAATTTTTTGGTTGCAAACAGGCTGGTGAAATCTCCCTGCGTGATCTCCGCGATCATCTTCTCGTTCAACCGTTCCAGTTCCTTGATGTGGGCAGTGGTAAAAAGTAGTATCTTTCCTGCCGCCAAGACCGCCCGTACTCCCAAATTGAGCGATGAGTCAAGCGACAGGAAAGTCACTGTTGATTGACAACTGTCGGGAAAGGGTTCTTTTACAGGAAGTCGTCAATCGGGGTATGGTCGAGGTCAAATGCTTTGGCCACAGCTTTGTAGGTAATGGCCCCTTGAACGACATTAGCACCTAATTTGATCTCCCGGTTGTCTTGCATCGCTTTTTTCCACCCCTTGTTGGCGATTTGGATGGCGTAGGGGAGGGTAGCATTGGTGAGAGCGCGGGTGGAGGTTCTGGCCACTGCACCTGGCATATTGGCGACGCAATAGTGAATGACGCCTTCGACCACAAAGCATGGATCGTCATGAGTGGTCGGCCTGGAGGTCTCGAAGCAACCGCCCTGATCGATGGCCACATCAACTATGACTGAGCCGTCTTTCATCTCTTTGAGCATATCGCGGGTCAGCAATTTAGGAGCCTTCGCCCCGGCAACCAAAACTGCACCAATAACGACGTCGGCTTCCTTGACCAGTTTTCGCAAGGTCATTTCATCGGACATGACCGGAAAACAGTTGGCTGGCATGATGTCGTCCAGATAGGCGAGCCGCTGAAGATTTTTGTCGAGTATATAGACCTTGGCGCCGAGGCCACAGGCCATTTTTGCAGCATTGACGCCTACAACACCGCCGCCGATGACAACCACGGTGGCCGGCTCGACGCCGGTTACGCCGCCCAGGAGAATGCCGCGTCCACCTTGGGGCATTTCAATGTACTTGGCGGCTTCCTGGGTAGCCATGCGGCCGGCAACTTCACTCATTGGCACCAGTAATGGGAGAGACCCATTGTCTTTTTCAATGGTTTCGTAGGCAATGGCAACGGACTTGCTTTTCATGAGGGCTTTGGTCTGTTGCTCGTCAGCTGCAAGGTGGAGATAGGTGAAGATGATTTGGCCTTCACGGATCATGTCGTACTCAGAGGGCTGGGGTTCCTTGACGTGCATGACCATTTCCGACTTGGCGTAAATATCCGCCGGGGTGTCGATGATGGCGGCACCTGCTTCAATATACTCGGCGTCAGGGTAGCCGGCGCCCGCGCCGGCGTCCTTTTCCACCAGGACCTCGTGTCCGTTACGGATCATGTCAATGACCCCTGCAGGGGTCATGCTGACGCGCTTTTCAGCAACTTTAATTTCTTTTAAGACACCGACAATCATGGTTTGGTCTCCATTTACTTTATAGGGTAAAATGTTTTTTCAACGGCAGTAGCACCTACATCTGCAGTAGTGTTAACTTGTTCCTTGGTAATGATCAAGCTTGGGGCATGCATCATGATGTTGTTTAGGCCGTGGAAACTGGAATTGGTCCGGCCGGCAATGACGAGCTGAGAGGTGACTTTGCTCGTAAGGGTTGCCATTTGCACTTCACCCATAGTCATCCAGGTGCTGTACTATTCCCATATCCCGGATTTCACTCCCTTTGATTTCGTCGCTGCCCATCAGGGTTTGCTGCTGGTTGTGTGGGGTAGTATTTCGCTCCTAACGATAGCAGTAACCACTGAATCTTGCACGCTTTTCCAGCCGTGTGAAATGGTATAGGCGCTTTTGCGGTAGTTCTGGTAAAAACGCTCAGCTGGTTCGGGGGTGATGTCGTAAACGACTTTTTTTTTCAAAGAGGGTAACTCTCTGGCAATTGCACCGATTCGGGATGCTGATCGATGGAAGGAGGGGGGCTGCCCTGAAGAGAGGAGGAGAGCAGGGCAGCCCGTGGAGGAGGAGTGACAACTTCATGTGAAGCGTGGAATTCATCGTTGCCAAGGGGGTAATTGCAACGATGAATTTGCCGATATTCTAGCAGGGAGCATGCCAAAAGAGCAATAAAGGAGGTTTTTCGTTTTTTTCTATGGAGTTATATAAGATCCTCATTGGTGAAGGGCTGGAGATCGCTGGCGGCGGCTTGTGTTTTTTGTTACAAATACGAATCATTGTGTCTGCTTGTATTCAATTTTGTCGAATTGGTCTGTTTGTTGAATATGTGTTTTGTCGATAAGAAGACATGCCCTGCAAGAGACTTGCTTGATTCGGCTGTCTGGGGCGCTATAATGAGCATAGGCTTATGGAACCGAGCCGTTTTTTTTGGTGATCAAATCTTGAGAGAGGTGCAAAGTGGGTGGTTCAATGATTGACGGGTTTACCAACTGGGTAGGGACAGTAGCCGATAAAATTGGCCTGATGCTGGAAAAGACACATCTTCCTGAACAGGTTAGTGAGGTTGATTTTGCCGGCCTGTTCACAAATCCCTGGTTTTTAGTCCCCTTTATCATGGTGGTCGGGTATATGCTGTATAAGCAGTCCTTTCGTGACTTGACCATCATGGGGCTGTTGATGGCTGTCTGGTATGCCTCGGGAACGGAGTATATGCAGACATTGGTTGTTGGCGATGAACTCCAGATGCAAAAAGTATTGCCGGTGCTTTTTGGTGGCGCCGGGGTGCTTGGATTTATCATTTATCTGCTGTTCGGTCGGTCAAACTGACCGGATAGTAAACGAGCAATAGAAGCAGTGCCCATTCTGTGCGAGGATGGACACAGGTAGACGTGATCGATGGCGTATCGAGATGCGATATTTGTCGTAACCGAAGAGTTGTCCTGCCCGATCTATAATGTAGGCGAGGAATTCCAGGTTGAAGGCATGGGATTAACTGTTCCAGAAGCAAAGCCAGCCTGTCTGATGATGGTGCAGGAGCTGATGAAGGCGGTTTCTACTCGGCAGAGCATGGAGCGCTATACCCAGCAGGGAGTGAGAAAATCAAAATTCGAGTGTGGCGGCTGCACCGGTCTTATTCGTTTCGAATTTAAAAAGGAAAAAGGGTTTGCTACCCTGCAGATGAAACTTCTGGCCGCTGCTGAGCAGCGAGAGCGGATGCGGCACGTGGATAAGTTTTTTGACGTCCTGCGCGGACTTGATATTTTTGAACCCCTTGACGAGGATAATTTACGGGACCTGTCGGCTCTGCTTGAATTAAAGGAGTACGGTGCCAATAAAATTCTTCTAAAAAAAGGCGACCCGGGGACAAGTCTCTATATCATCGTGCAGGGCAGGGTTGCCGTTGTTGGTGATGACGGGCAGACGCTGTCTGAGATGGAAGTGGGAGACATCTTTGGTGAAATGAGCCTGCTATCCGGCGAACCGGTCACAACCTCCATTCACTCAAGAGAACGCACCAAAGTTGCGGCTTTGTCGAGCAAGGATTTTAAGCATGTGCTCAACAAGTACCCGGTTCTGCAGGTCTTCTTCTATCGCCTGCTGGTGGAGCGCGCCCAGGCCAATACCTTGCGTTCGGGTACGATTAGTTCCGGTATGACCGGTAAGTTTACCGATATTCATCCGGTGGAACTTTTTCAGTTGATTAACACCAGTACTAAAACCGGAAAAGTGGACCTGGTACTGGAAGACGGCAAGGCGTCGGTACTCTTCAACGAGGGTGAGCTGGTCCAGGCCATGTATAACAACGTCGCCGGGAAAGAAGCGTTTTTTGCCATTCTTGCCAAAAAAGAAGGCACTTTTACCTATACTTCAGGTATTTCCCCAGAGGCAAACACGCTTCCGGTTATTGGAGGGTTTATGGGGCTGGTTATGGAGGGGATGCGTCGGGTGGATGAAAAGGAAGACCAGTAGCACCCTCCCCCGCTCAGCCCCGTTAGCGTTTATACCTTGTGAAAAATGAGGCAGGCGTTGGTTCCGCCAAAGCCATAACTGTTGCTCATCACGGTGGTAAGTTGTGCCTCGCGGTTTGCTGTCAGGATCGGCATATGGGCCGCTTCCGGTTCAATAGTGGTGATGTTGGCGGTTCCACAGAGAAAATGGTGGTTGAGCATTAACAGTGAGTATATTGCCTCGTGAACCCCGGCAGCCCCGAGCGAATGGCCGGATATGGATTTGGTGGAACTGATCAGCGGGCAATCGGCGCCAAAGACCTCGGTAATGGCCTTGAGTTCCACCAGGTCGCCAGCCGGAGTGGAGGTGCCGTGGGCATTGATATAATCGATGGAGGGCTTTTCGTCCCCCAAAGCAAGACGAATACAGCGAACAGCTCCCTCTCCAGACGGTGTAACCATCTCACTGCCGTCCGCAGTGGCTCCGTAACCGATTACCTCGCCGTAGATGGTGGCCCCCCGTTTTTTTGCTCGTTCATACTCTTCAAGCACCACAACTCCAGCACCGTTGGCGACCACAAATCCATCGCGCTCGGTGTCGTAGGGACGTGATGCCTGTTCCGGCATGTGGTTGAATTTGGTTGACAGGGCCCCCATGGCGTCAAACATAGCTGTTTGGGTCCAGTGTTCTTCATCGGAGCCGCCGGCAAACACGATGTCCTGCTTGCCAAGCAGAATCTGTTCCGAGGCTGCTCCGATGCAATGGGAACCCGTTGCGCAGGCCGAGGAGATCGAATAGCAGAGACCAAGAATGCCGAACGCACTGGTGAGGCAGGCGGAAACCGTACTGCTCATGGTTCGTGGAACCATGAACGGGCTGAGGCGCTTGAGCCCTTTTTTGCGCATAATATCCGCTGTTGCCACGACGTTTTCAGCTGAAGTCCCTCCAGAACCGATGATGAGTCCGGTTCTCGGGTGGGAGATTTCGTCCTTGGTCAGACCGGAATCCTCTATGGCCTGCTGCATGGCAATGGCCGCATACGCCGCAGCATTCCCCATGAAACGCAGCTGTTTTTTCTCTATGCAGGCCTTGACATTGATGGCGGTGAATCCTCCTATCTGTGAGCGGAGTCCAAGGTCCTGGTAGGGCTGATGAAAGCGAATGCCAGATTGACATTGCCTGAGTGAATGGAGTGCTTCGTCAGCGCTATCACCTAAGGGAGAAACAATTCCCATTCCTGTTATTACAACTCTTCGCATCGTCTTCCAAATGTGGGGTGACTGTCGTCGGCAAGGTGCCCCCGCACAACCGGGGAGCGGCTTCAGTTGCCTGGGGACAGGTCGTTGCTGATAGTATGTCTGGCGGTGAAATTGGCGGAAAGTATAGCAAAAAAACATTTTTTAGGACAAGGACTTTGTCGAAATAGGTTATTTCGTTTCCCTGTATCGCTCGGTTGACTAGAGTATTCAAGACAGTGGATAAGCGCTTTACGACGAGGCAATAATCAATTATTTCCATTAGAAAGAAGTATTGAAACTTGCAAATGGTGCGCTGAGCATTACTGTTAATGGTGCCTGAGCAGCTGCTGAAATTCTGCTGTGGAATTGGACAGGAGAGGGAAGCATCAGGCGTGAACGCGAAAAGCGCCCTGGCACAGAGGGCATGGCCAATCTTAAGGAGTTGACGATGAAGAAAAAATTGCTGAAGGCACTCAATGACCAGATAAACGCGGAAATGTATTCCTCCTATCTCTACCTTTCTATGGAGTCCTACTTTCAATCCATCAGTCTTGGTGGGTTTGCCACCTGGATGCGCGGGCAGGTACAGGAAGAATTGATGCATGCGATGAAGTTTTATGACTTTGTGGTCGAGCGAGGTGGCAGGGTTACCCTTGAGGCGATTGCCAAGCCGGAGTCGGAATGGAAGTCTCCACTAGATGCTTTTGAAGCCATCCTCAAGCATGAACAGCATGTCACCAGTCTCATCAACGATTTGGTCGATCTCGCCATCAGTGAAAAAGACCATGCGACCAATATTTTTCTTCAGTGGTTTGTGTCCGAGCAGGTTGAAGAGGAGGCAAGCGTAGGGGCTGTAGTTGACAGACTGCGGCTGATCAAGGATAACCCTTCAGGGTTGTTTATGCTGGACAACGAACTGGGAAAAAGGGTGTTTGATCCGGGCAGTGAAGCGTAATCGGCGCTGGGAAAATTAGGCCGGCCGGCACAGCAAGGAGGGGCAGACAGCGGTGACTCCTTTATGAATCAGCAAGCTGGTGGAGTCTGGGTTTTGCCACTTACCTTGCCTGCAGAATGGATGGAAAACGGAAGAGAGAATGAGTAGCAGGGCATTGAAAAAACGAGTGTTGCCATTGCTGGAGCAAGAGGATCTGGTCACGGTCCGCCGGCGTCTTCAGGAGTTTCCGCCCAAAGACGTGGTCAATGTCCTTTTTTCAGCAATCTGCAGAGAGACTCCACACGTTCGATGGGTGGCGATCAGTTGCATGGGGGAGACCGTTGCCCGGTTGGCTGCCGAGGATATTGAGGCGGCGCGCATTGTCATGCGCCGCTTTCTCTGGAGCCTGAACGATGAATCCGGCGGAATCGGCTGGGGAGCACCTGAGGCGCTTGCGGAAAGCATGTATCACCATCCGCAGCTAGCCCGTGAATATTGCCACATGCTTGTCTCCTACATGCAGGAGGACGGTGAGGAGTTGCTGCAGGATGGCAATTTTCTGGAATTGCCTGGGCTGCAAAAAGGACTGCTCTGGGGGATTGATCGCCTGGCAGGTAAATATCCTGATTACCTGATCGATAAGATCAACGCTGCAGACCTTGCTTTTTTTCTGTCGTCGGTTGATCCTGATACCTGCGCCCTGGCCGCAAGAATAGCGGGAAGGTTGAACATGCTCGAGCTCGAGCCTCGTCTGCAGGCGCTCAAAGAGGATGCAAGAGTGTCCTTGCTGTACGAGGATGGGGTGATACATCAGGTGACCGTCAGGCAATGCGTTCGAGATGCCTTGGAGAGGATGCACCAGTATGTCTAATTTACCGTTTACCGCTGTCGCCTGCGTTCAGTTTCCCATTATACCGGGGCACATTGAAACAAATCTGCAGCACATGGTATCGTTGGTTGATGCCCACCGATTCGAGCCTGGGAGCTTGGTGGTTTTGCCGGAAATGTGGGCAACGGGGTTTGACTATTCCCGTATACGCGAGATGGCAGCTGCAACGCCAGAGCTGCTGAAGCGGTTGCAGGAGATTGCCGCGCGAAGCGGGGTGTATTTTGCCGGTTCTCTTCCCGAGGCGCGATCTGACGACCAACATCCTCGAAATACACTTTTTGTTACCGGGGGAGCGGGAGTCGTGGCTCGCTGGCCCAAACAGTTTATGTTTGGTGCCTGGAAGGAAGACAGATTTTTGCAGCCTGGTCGTTCCGAGGCGCCGGTACAGGTGGACGGCGGCAGACTTGGCGGGTTTGTGTGCTATGATCTTCGTTTTCCTGAACTGGCGCGAGAGCAGGCTTTTAACGGTGCCTCACTGTTGGCGGTCTGTGCCCAGTGGCCGAAGGTCCGACTTGACCATTGGCAGGCACTGTTGCGAGCCAGGGCCATTGAGAATCAACTCTATATCGTGGCGGCCAACGGCTGTGGTGTGAGTGGCGAAATCGAGTTGGCCGGACATTCGTTGATTATCGCACCTGACGGTTCAGTCCTCGTGGAGGCAGGTGAAGAGGCGTCAGTCATCTCCTCCTCTCTGGACCCAGGCGATCTGGAGCGTGTGCGCCGTTCTTTTTGTCCGCCGGGGCAACGCCCCTGGCGCGGACGCGATCAGGAAAAAATCTTTTCCCTGGCTGAGTTGCAGGCCAAGCTTGCAGCCCTTCGCGCCCAGGGAAGCAGTATCGCCTTTACCAACGGATGCTTCGATATTCTGCATGCCGGACATGTCAGCTACCTGGAGCGGGCCCGCCAAACCGCTGACTGCCTGGTGGTCGGGCTCAATAGCGATAGTTCCGTGAGTCGGTTGAAAGGGCCGAGTCGGCCGGTCAACCGTGAAGCAGATCGGGCAAGGGTGCTTGCAGGCCTGGGATGCGTTGATTATGTGGTCCTGTTTGCCGAAGATACTCCGCTGCAACTCATTACCGCTCTGCTCCCGGATGTGCTGGTCAAAGGAGCTGACTGGGCAGAGGACGAGATTGTGGGGGGCGCAGAGGTGAAGGCTGCCGGGGGCCGGGTGGAACGGGTGGTCTTTGAGCATGATTGTTCGACCACCAAAGTAATCGATACAATTCGTAACGCATAGTGGTTGGTCTTTCGGCTGGCTACACGGTGTGTGATTTGCTATACTCCCTCCCGCATTTGATATTTCCCGTCTGCCGTGGGATACGTCATTGGAGGAAGCGGGGATGGGTCCCGTGCTGTTTCCCAATGGTGATTCCTGCTGACGGACAAACCTGCTACCCTTGTGGGTAGTGAGCTTCGTGATAGGAGTTCCTGCCGCTGAAAGTAAACTGTATCCTCCGCGCGGCAGGCTGTTCTGTTGATTCTGCGACGAAAAGCTATGAACAAAAAAGCCAAGTTTGGGTGGCTATGGGACGCTTGACGCTGATTACCGGCGGAGCTCGAAGTGGTAAGAGCAGCTTTGCCGAAGAGCAGATAGGACAGGTCTGTTCGACCATTGCCTATATTGCCACTGCCCAGGCCTTTGACCAGGAAATGGAAGATCGGATTGCCAGACACCGGCGGCAGCGTCCCGAGATCTGGCAGACGTTTGAGGAATCTTATCAACCGTCCTCGATTATTACCGAACATGCAGCGGGTTTTGATGGGTTTTTACTGGATTGTCTCACTGTTTTGACCACCAATATCATGCTCCGACATCAGTCCGTTGACTGGGAGCAGCCGAGCCCGGAACAAATGGGACAGGTGGAACATCGGGTCCTGGAGGAGATCGACCAATTGCTTGCCGCCAGCAGGCAGTATTCCGGTCATCTCTTTGCTGTGACCAACGAGGTGGGCCAAGGCGTGGTTCCTGCAAGCCCGCTTGCCCGCTTTTTTCGGGATTGCTGTGGCAGAGTCAATCAGCGGATGGCTGCTGCGGCCGATGAGGTTTTCTGGGTAGTTTCCGGGATTCCCGTTTGCATAAAAGGAAGGGATACCGGTGTCTAGTTTGATTTTGATGGTGCAGTTTATGACCCGCTACCCCATCCCGCTGCAGATTGAATTTACGGTGCAGCGCTTTGTCGAAGGGATGAAGTGGATGCCTGTGGTCGGTCTGCTGGTGGGCGCTCCTGCTGCGGTTCTTCTTGCCCTGACAACCCCGCTGTTGGGGAACGAGGTTTCCACCTTTCTCGCACTGGTGGTATTGATCACGGTGACCGGGGGGTTGCATCTGGACGGCATCGGCGACACGGCAGATGGTTTGTTCAGCTATCGTTCCAAAGACCGGATGCTGGAGATCATGCGGGACTCCACCCTGGGGATGAATGGGGTGGTTGCTATCATCCTCACCATACTGTTTAAACTCATTACCTTGATAAATATCCCAGCCCCCGGTGCAGTTATCGCCTGTATCTGTACACCGATCGTTGCCCGCATGGCGATTCCCTGGCATACGGCGTTTGCCTCCTATGCACGTGGAAATACGGGGATGGGGGAGTTCACCAATGGTGTCGGCCTTTCCCAGGCGCTTGCTGCAACTGCCATTTCCCTGATCCTGACCAGCGGCATACTGATTTTTGCAGCGTTGGAGCCGTTCAGCGCACTGTTTTTTTCCCTGGTGCTTCACTCTGCGGCTGCAGCGTTGGCGGTTGCTTTTGCCCGCTACCTCAAGCGTCGTCTCGGCGGAATTACCGGTGATACAATCGGCGCAACGATCGAACTCTGCGAGATGCTCCTTTTGTTACTTTTTCTCTCGGCATGGAATCTTCTGCTATGAATGTAACCAGACTCTATCTTATACGGCACGGACAAACAGAACAAAATCGCCAAGGGGTGTTAGTGGGCAGTACTGATGCATCCCTCAATGACCATGGAAGGGAACAGGCGTCCTATCTTTCTCAGCGCCTGAACGCGCTTGAAGTGGATACGCTCTTTTCCAGTCCGCTGCAGCGGGCAACCGAAACCGCTTCCCTGGTTTTCGGCGATAACGTCCCCATCATCACCGATTCGAGCATCCAGGAGTATCATTTCGGTGAATGGGAGGGGTTGCATTATTCAGATATAGAGAAACGGTACCCGGATGCCTGGCAGATGTGGTTGACTGATTGGGAAAACACCCGAATTCCAGGCAGTGAAGCCTTTGCTGCCTTCAAACACCGGGTCATCACCTTTGTTGACGAACTTGTGGGTGCCAACAGCGGCAAGCAGTTGGCGGTTGTGTCCCACGGCGGCTGTATCCGCACCCTGCTTGCGCATTATTTCTGTGCGTCGGTATCCAGCGGATACTGGAGGTTCAAGGTGGATAATGCCACCCTGACAGAAATTGAATTTATGGGCGATATGCCCATTCTTGTTCGATTCAACTACAGGTAATGCGGTGAAGCTGCTCCAGCGTACAATCGAACAGATAAGGCCTGCACATTCACAGGTGATGGCAGAGGCTCAACGGGAAATCGATTATTGCCTCAAACCCCCTGGCAGTCTGGGGAAACTGGAAGAATTGGCATGTCAGGTTGCCGGTATAACCGGTAAGGTGGAAAATTCCATACATCAAAAGGCGATTGTGGTCATGATGGCCGATAACGGTGTGTATCGGGAAGGGATTGCCATGTATCCCCAGGACGTGACAAGGATTGGGGCCGATTTTGTCACCTCCGGGCGAATGGGGGTGAATTTTTTGGCCAACCATGCTGGAGCGGATATTATTGCTGTGGATATCGGTATTCAGGTCGATGTGGACCTGCCTCGGGTACTGAACAGAAAAGTCCGCTACGGCACAGCCAGTTTTCTCAGGCAGCCGGCCATGGAGCGTGAAGAGGCTATCAGGGCTGTTGAAATCGGCATTGAGGTCGCCACCGATGCCATAGATGAAGGCTATGACCTGATTGGTACCGGCGAAATTGGTATCGGGAATACGACGGCCTCGAGTGCAGTCCTATATGCTCTTACCGGTGCCAGCATTGATCGGGTTGTCGGGCGGGGAGCCGGTTTGAGTGATGAAGCCTTTGCCAGAAAAAAACAGGTGGTTCTGGATGCGGTGCGGCTTCACCAACCCGACCGCGATGATCCGCTCGACGTGCTGGCCAAGGTCGGAGGGCTGGATATTGCCGGAATGGCCGGCACCTATCTCGCCTGTGCAGCCCGTCGTGTACCGGTGGTTGCCGACGGGTTGATCTCCAATGTTGCGGCACTGACTGCCATCCAGCTCAAGCCCGAGGTAAGGGACTTTATCATTCCATCTCATATGTCCTGTGAACCCGGAGCCCTGTTGCTCAAGGAGATAACCGGGCTTGAGCCCATGCTCAATATGCATATGCGCCTTGGTGAAGGCACCGGATGCGCTTTGGCCTTTCCGATAATAGAGGCGGCCTTGAAGATGACTCGGGAGATGGGAACATTCGCTGCCCTGGGGAAGAGCCGCGAGGAAATAGGAACAGCAGCAATGGCCTATCGCGGTCACCACCCGGGCAAGAAAGGGTGCCTGGAGCCGTGACGCCTTAGAACCTGCGTTGAGCCACTATTTTGTTATACTAGGGAATACCTGGTATGTATTCAGAAATTCAGGCTTACCAACCGCCCTGCGGGGTGCCCAAGAACGGCCACCTGTTTCGTTGTCAACATGTTGATATAACTTTGGAATAATCCATTAGGTTGGCGCCTTGCACCTCCACTTTTTTTGAACACTTACGGATTCTGGGGGTAGGCTCAACCTGTTAAGATATCTCTGGAGGGGAGTGCATGATCGTTCTTTCGATACCCTGTCTGTTTGATAATTTTGCCCATGTGATTGTCTGCGAGGCAACCCGTGTGTGTGCGGTGGTCGACCCGTCCGAATATTATCCGGTATGGCGGGTGGTGAGCGAGCAGCAGCTCGACCTGCAGGCCATTTTCTGTACCCATCATCACCGGGACCACATTGACGGCATTGATCAATTGCGGGAAGATTTCCCTCTGGCAGGGATCTTCGGGCATGCAAGCGATCAGGATCGTATTCCCGGCATGGATCATCCGCTCCACGAAGGCGATCAGGTGCGGGTTGGTGAATTGCTGGGTAAGGTCTTTCACACTCCCGGACACACGCGGGGCAGTTGTCTCTATCATTTCGGCCACGCGTTGTTTACCGGGGACACCCTGTTTAGCGGCGGGTGCGGTCGTTTGTTTGAGGGGACCGCTGAAGAGATGCACCGGTCCTTAAGCAGGATCAAGGAGCTCTTTGCCCCGGAAACCCTTATTTACCCGGGGCATAACTATACCCGTTCAAATCTGGAGTTTGCCCAGACGGTGGAGCCTGGCAACACCACGCTCCGTCAGCGTCTTGCGCAGGTTAAACTCGCTGGTGCAGATGGGGGACAATGGCAGCCGTCGGACCTGGCCGCAGAAAAAGCAACCAACCCTTTTCTCCGCTGTGACCAGCCGGAACTTTGTCAGAGTGTTCTCAGGGGGCATCCAGCCGCAGAAGATACACCGGTGGAGGTCTTTCGGCTTCTGCGCCAGATGAAAGACAACGCCTGATCCAGGAAGGCTGCGGTTCCGGCTGAGCCAGCGGGAACACCACAACAGCCTGTTGGTAAAGCAGGTGCTTGCAGGCTGCTGTGGTTGCAGTGGTGGAGAAGGATTACCCCTGGTTTTCCTTCCAGTCGGGACGGAGGTGGAGTTCTGTCAACTGCTTCCGGTTAACGGGTGCCGGTGCTTCGGTCAGCAGGCAGGTGGCCTTCTGGGTTTTAGGGAAGGCAATAACCTCGCGGATCGAGGATGAGCCACTCAACAGCATGATCAATCGATCGACGCCAAAGGCAATCCCGCCATGGGGTGGGGCCCCGTAGGTGAGCGCCTTGAGGAGAAACCCGAATTTCTCCTGGGCTTCCTCTTCATCTATACCCAGCGCTTTGAATACTTTTTCCTGCACCGCCGGACTGTGGATACGAATGGAGCCGCCACCAATTTCGTTGCCGTTGAGCACCAGGTCATAGGCACGGCTTTTTACCGCCCCAGGATCTGATTCGAGCAGGTCCAGGTCCTCCTCGAAGGGGGCAGTGAATGGATGATGCACGGCTGTATGACGTTTGGTTTCGTCATCGTACTCAAACATGGGGAAATCGGTAATCCAGAGAAAATCGAAGGTGTCTCTGTCAATGATGTCCAGGCGGCGAGCCAGTTCCAGGCGCAGTTCCGCCAATACCTGGTGGACCGTCGCAGGCTTATCCGCGCCGAAAAGGATCAGGTCGCCGGGTTCAGCGTCAAGGGCTGTGCCCATGGCGGCAATCTCCTGATCATTGAAGAACTTGGTGATGGGCGACTGCCATTCGTTTTCCTTTATTTTGATCCATGCCATGCCTCTGGCCCCGAAGCGTCCGGCATACTCGGTGAGGTCATCCAGATCCTTGCGGGAAAATCCAGCGCAACCCTTTGCATTGATGGCCTTGACCGCTCCCCCCTGCTCGATGACCGCATTAAAGACCTTGAACCCGCATCCGGCCAAGGTCTGGGTGAGGTCGACCAGTTCAAAGCCAAACCGGGTGTCGGGTCTGTCGGTACCGAATCGATTTATTGCCTCATCATAGGTCATGCGTTTGATCGGCAGGGGCAGATCATGGTTGACGGTGGCCTTGAAAAGCGCCGATATCATGCCCTCCACAATGGCAATGATCTCCTCCTCGTCCACAAAACTGAGCTCCATATCGATCTGGGTAAACTCAGGCTGACGGTCTGCGCGCAGGTCTTCGTCACGAAAACATTTTACAATCTGGTAGTAACGATCCATACCCGACATCATCAGGATCTGCTTAAACAGCTGGGGTGATTGCGGCAGCGCAAAAAACTTGCCTGCATTTACCCTGCTTGGCACCAGGTAATCCCTTGCACCTTCTGGAGTTGATCGGGTGAGCATCGGTGTTTCAATTTCCAGAAAGTTCTCCGCATTGAGAAAAGAGCGCACCGTCTGCAGTGCCTGATGCCGGAGGATGAGATTTTTTGCCACTTCCGGCCGGCGCAGGTCTAGGTAGCGGTACTGGAGACGGAGGTTATCGGATATTTCCGTTTCCTCATCAAGTGGAAAGGGCGGGGTCTCACTGGTATTGAGAATACGTAATTCGTCTACCAGTACCTCGATGGCCCCGGTTTTCAGCTTGGGGTTTTCCATGTCGCTTGGCCGCTTTTCGACCCGACCTCTGACGGCTAGCACCCATTCGCTGCGCAGTCGGTGTGCTTTTGCATGAACGTCGGGGTTGATTTCCGGGTTAAATACGACCTGGGTTATGCCCCAGCGGTCCCGAAGATCGATAAAAATAACTCCGCCATGATCGCGACGGCGAAGCACCCACCCCATTAGTGTTACTTCCTGGTCCAGGTTTTCCTGACCAAGTTCGTTGCAGTTATGTGTTCGCCGTAGCGATCCCATAGATTCCATATTCATCTCCAAAGATTGACCGCAGGAGAATATGCTGCGGCTCGTTGTGTAGCTGGACCGTCTGTTGCCACGGGGACAGTCGTGCCGAAGTAGAGGGGCGGTTAAGCACCTATCATATCGAGGAGTCGTTTACTCTGTTCAACAAACGATCCGGCCAGCGAAAAAGGCCGTTGTTGCTGTGACGACATATCCCGTAGGACAGCTTCTTGTTTTTCCAGTTCATTGTCGCCGACTATCAGCACATACCGTGCGTTTACCCGGTTTGCCTGCTTCATCTGCGCCTTGAGGCTTCGCCCGCTGTAATCCATGGCCGCCCGTGCGCCGTCGAGCCGTAACTGATGCGTCAGCAGGCTGCATGGCTGGCCGGCACCTTCTCCGAGCGCTGCAAGAAAAATGTCGATATGCTGTGCAAGATGTTTGTGTGAATTGTTCTGTTCCATCAGCAGGGCAATCCGCTCAAGGCCCATCGCAAAACCGATGCCAGGCAGGGCGGGGCCGCCAAGCTGTTCTATCAGGCCGTCGTATCTGCCGCCTGCACCAACGGCCGCCTGCGCTCCCAGGTCGCCGGTAAGGAATTCAAAGGTTGTCTGGGTGTAGTAATCCAAACCTCGAACCATGAACCGGTTCAGGGTATAGGGAATGTCAAGTGCTGCAAGTGATTGCTGCACATGCTGAAAATGGTCGCTGCATTCCTCGCAGAGATCATCGAGCAGGGAAGGGGCATCTTTGACCAACGCTCTGCAGGCTTCTTTTTTGCAATCAAGCACTCTGAGGGGATTGGTCGTCGTTCTCCTGCGGCAGTCCTGGCACAGACCCTGCTGGTTCGCTTCAAGGTAAGCCACTAGCTTTGCTCGAAAGGGAGGGCGGCAGGCCTGGCAGCCAAGAGAGTTGATTTCCAGGCTCGTATGCAGTCCAAGTTCGCTGAGCAGCAGGTGGCCCATGGCAATGAGCTCGGCATCGATCTGTGGTTCCTTGGCCCCGATAATTTCTGCATCAAGCTGATGAAACTGGCGTTGCCGTCCTTTCTGCGGACGCTCATGGCGAAACATCGGACCAATGGTATAGAGTCGCTGCACCGGCTGTTGTACATGCATGCCGTGTTCGATAAAAGCCCGCATAAGGGAAGCCGTGGCTTCAGGCCGCAGGGTGATTGACTTGTCCGTAAAGGTATACATCTCCTTTTCCACCACATCGGTAGACTCGCCGATGGAGCGAACGAACAGGTCGGTTTTCTCCATGATCGGCACCCGTATCTCCCGTAAACCGAAACGATGAAAAATATCTCTTGCCAGCTGTTCGATGTGTTGCCAGAGAAGTGCATTCTCCGGCAGAATGTCTTTAAATCCGTTGATTGCCTGAATTTTCAAAGGGGTACTCCATTTAAGACGAGAAAAAACAATATCGGGACATGGATAGTTTGTCGTGAAATGTGGAAAAAAACAAAAAATCTAACTGCAAAATGAATGAAAAGTCAAGCTGGTGTGGCACATTTCTGAGAAAAAGACTATAATCATTCTGTGTGATGTATTGTATACGGTCGTTGAAGGAGCGGGTAGAGATTGATCATGCGGCAGGTATGCTTGGTCGATGAGTAGGCAAGGCGATGTACTGGATTCAGCCTTCTCGCTGCTTAATCAACGGCTGTTATTTTTTTTATTCCTCTACTACACGAGAGTTGCATGAAATTACCTGAATTAAAAATAGGCTCGTTTATAGCCAAAATTCCCATCATTCAGGGTGGTATGTCGGTTCGCGTCTCCACTTCCGCTCTGGCCGTGCCGGTTGCTGAGTGCGGCGGGATCGGGACCATAGGCGGGTCGGGAATACCGGTTGACGAATTGCAAGAGGATATTCGTAAGGCCAAGAGCGCCACCAAAGGCATCATTGCCGTGAATATCATGTATGCGATGAAGGACTTTTATGAGCTGGTTATGGGCTCCATCGAGGCCGGGGCAGATATGATTGTTACCGGTGCCGGTTTTTCCCGCGACATCTTTAAAATAGGCAAGAAATACAATGTTCCCATCGTGTCTATCGTTTCCTCACCGAACTTTGCCAAGTTGGCAGAAAAGCTGGGTGCTGCTGCGATCATTGCCGAGGCAAGCGAAGCCGGGGGCCATCTGGGTACGGACAAGAATCTGCGTGATATGTTTCCTGCGATTCGCAAGGTGGTTTCCAAGGTACCGCTTATTGCTGCCGGCGGGATCACCAATGGCCTGGAGATGGCTGAAATGATGGATAAATACGGTGCAGATGGCATACAGATCGCCTCCAGATTTGTGCTGAGTGAAGAGTGTTCTGTTTCCCAGAAGTTCAAGGAGGCGTATCTGCAGGCCCAGAAGGAAGACATCGTTTTGGTGCAGTCGCCGGTTGGAATGCCTGGGCGTGCCGTAAAAACCGGGTTTATCGAAAAGATGGAGCGTGGTGAAGATGTCTCGATGGAGAAATGCCGGTTCCAGTGTCTGAAAAAATGCAGTTACAAGTACTGCATCAATGACAGGCTGGTGGCCGCCAGCGAGGGCGATGTGGAAAACGGTCTCTTTTTCTCCGGCGCTAACACCTACAGAATGAACGAAATATTGCCGGTCCGGGAGATATTTCATCGGTTCGTCCAGGCTGCCGAGTCGGTATACAAGGAAAAGGCCGGCGCATCGGGAGCTGAAGCCGTTTAGCCGGCATGGTGTAGCAGAACTTCGAATTTATGGAAAAGGACGCATCCAACGCAGGGCAGAACCGGGATAATCAGCAGAGGAAACCGCTGATTATCCCGGAGTCCGATCATCCCATTCGTGAATCCCACCTCGACCGGGAAGCCCTTAAGGTCCTCTATCGCCTTCGAGATGCCGGTTTTAAAGGTTATCTTGTTGGCGGGGGCGTTCGGGACCTGTATCTGGGCCAACAGCCAAAAGATTTTGATATATCCACTGACGCCCGGCCCGGGCAGCTGCGAAAGATTTTTCGTAACAGCCGGACCATTGGGCGACGGTTCCGCCTTGTGCAGGTTTTTTTTCGCGGTAATAAGATTATCGAGGTCTCCACCCTCCGTTCGCAAAGCGAATATGACCTGAACGGGCCGGAGCAGGTCCTGCCGCATAATAATACCTTCGGCACCCTGGAAGAGGATGCGTTTCGTCGGGATCTGACCATCAATTCCCTGTTTTATGAAATAGAAACCAACACCATCATCGATTATACAGGAGGGGTCAAAGACCTCAACCAGGGGGTGGTGCGGATGGTCGGTGATCCCAATCGTCGGTTTACCCGTGATCCGGTGCGTATGATGCGTGCTGTGCGCCATGCAGCACGAAAAGGGTTTGCCATTGATCGGGCATGCCGGAAGGCCATTGCAGCGCATGGCGACAAACTCGCCCTCTGCCCACCTTCCAGGTTACGGGATGAGGTCCTCAAAGATCTGCGGTCGGGGACCAGTGAGGCATGGGTGCGCCTGTGCATGGAAAATAATCTATGGCAATACCTTTTTCCGCTCTATACAACATCTTCCCGTGCTACGAGCAAGGATGAGCAGGCCAGGGAAGACCTGTTCCGTCTCCTGCAGGCACTGGATAGGCTGCACGCTGGATCTGAATCGTCAAGGCCGATAAAAGTGCCGGAATACATGCTCGTTGCCGCGGTACTGCTGCCGTGGGCGATCCAGCGTTTCGGGCTGTTACAGGTCCAGGTTCGTGGCAAGGGCTACCACCAGTTGAATCGTGCATTGCGTACCGAACTCGACGCATTGATTGGTGAACGGCTTAACATGAAACGAATGGCAAGAGATGCACTGGCAGTGTTGCTGGTTAATCTGCCGACGCTGCACCAGGCTCATGCTGGTGGGAAGCTTCCCCAGTGGCTAAAGCGCAAAAGTTATTATTATGACTGTTCCCGTTTTTACAGCCTATACAGAGACGCAATGGGTGAAAAGCCATTGAACCCGGAACTCTTCGCTTGTCCTGCGCAGCAAGAAAGGGTGGAGGATAGCGTGCCCGTCAAATCCGGGAGGAAGAATTCATCGGGTCGACGCGGATTAAATCCCGCCTTCAGTAGCAGTAAGAAGGGTGTATTTGGGTTGAAAAACCGAGGGTAAAACGCAACAGGTGGAGAAGAACAACAACACAGCATTGCGCTTTCTGCTTTATAATATTCGGTATGCTGCCGGCCATGGCACCCGTTTCCATCTTCCCTTTCCCTATGCAGGGTACCTCAAGCGTTCTGGCAGTCAACTGGAGAAAATTGTTTCCTTTATCCAGTCCGTTGAACCGGATATACTCGGGCTGGTGGAAGTCGATGGCGGCTCTTTTCGCACAGAGCAGCAGTGCCAGGCTGAAAGGATAGCCGACCGCCTGGGGATGCAGCATGTGATTGAAACCAAATATGCCTTTGGTTCCGTGGCAAAACGGATGCCATTGCTGCGGACGCAGGGCAACGCCATCCTTGCCAATATGGATATTGTCAGCCACCGTTTTCATTATTTTGAAGAGGGGGTCAAACGACTGATTATTCAGGCCTGTATGGAGAAAGTGACAGTATTTCTCGTCCACCTCTCCCTCACTTATCGAAATCGGCAGTATCAGCTGGAGCGATTATACCGTTTGATCAGAGAAGTTGATCGGCCGGTAATACTTGCCGGTGACTTCAATGCGCTGTGGGGCAAGCGGGAGCTTGATCTCTTCCTCGGCGCCACCGGACTCTTAAGCGCAAATCCCGAACGGCTGCCCTCCTTTCCCAGCCGCGCCCCCAAAAGGGAACTGGATTTTATTCTCCACAGTCCCGAGTTGCAGGTGTCCCATTTCCGCATCCCTCAGGTTACCTATTCCGATCACGCCCCACTGGTCTGCGATTTTACTTTATAGACCCATTCAACTCTGCCGATCTATGTACCAGTGTTTTTGGACAGTATGCCCAGTGCCATCACTGTCATGCTGTGTGGTTTGTGTCGTGTTCCGCGAAAAACTTTATTGATGAGAAATCTGGGTTGCTGTACATGACATTACTCCTGGAAGGGCGATAACCGATCCATTGCGACCAGTTTGGGGTCTTCCATGAGCGGTGCTTCGGCGATAGGAAAAATAGTCAGATGTGCAACGGGTGCATATCCCTGCTGTCTCGATATTTTTGGGCCGGAGGCCGCTTTCTCGGAGTTGGTTCCTGGTAATGGCCCAGAAGTCGAAATAGTTTCGACGGTGCTGAAATACATGCATCCACTGCGGAAGCTCCTTGCGGTAGTGTTGAAATTCCGCGCAGCAGGGACCAAGCGATGGACTGATGACGGCTTTGAGCAATTCGGCCCTGGTGGAAAAGTTCTGTGCCATGCAGGCAATGGTTTTTCCAATGATGTCGTTTACGCTGCCTCGCCAACCGCAATGGACAGCAGCGATCACTTCGTGTTCGGGGTCGTGGAGGAGAATCGCCTGGCAGTCTGCCTGCTGAATGAGCAGGCCCGTTGCCGGCAGGTTGGTGATCATGGCATCCACGCCGTGCAGGTTGGGCTGGGAGGCGTGGGATTTGAGGATCGCAATACGATCGGAATGGGTCTGATGTGCGGCATAAAGGTGCTGGAGGTGCAGGCTCTTCTGGACACGCGCACGGTTAGCTGTCACGGCTGCAGTGCTGTCGCCAACACCGTGACTCAGATTGAGGCTCCCATAGGGCGGTTGACTTTCTCCCCCATGGCGAGAGAACATACCATGGGGGACGGGAAGAAGGCTGCTGGTGTGGTAGCAGAGACCGGGGTGGAACCTAATCATCAGGTATTACCATAAAAAAAGGGAAAGCCGTCAGCTGGCCTTCCCTTGATGCTTGGTGGACAACAATGGCAACGATTTAGAAATAAGCCTCAAAGGTGAGGTAGACCTGGTGTGCGCTATCCACGGGGTTGAGGCCAAGGGCCTGCAGAGCCGCCTTGTCATCGTCCAGATCGTAGGGTTTGGCGTTCCAGTCAAATCCACCGGAATAGTTAAAATCATAGTACTGCCAGCCTAGGCGGATAAAGGTCTTGGCGTATTTGGAGATCGCCTCGCCAGTGGGCAGATCATAGATCATGTAGAGTTCATACGCATTACCTCGGGTGGCCAGCTTGGACATATAAAGATCATCATTACCCGGCGTAAAGGCGATCCAGTACTGGGAACCGTAGTTGTACTCTGCGCCGAGTTTCAAACCGAGATTGTCAAAGTCGTAGCGAATGCCCGCATAAACCGAGTATCCATCCTCTGAACTGGTATTAGCTCCTGTCTGGCCCATGGCCATGCCGTAAAAGTCGTTGAACATTCCATTGCCGTTAGGATCGGTATGACTCCAGCCGCCGGCAAGAAAGTAATTCAGATTGCTGATCTTATCCATGTAAATTCCTGTGGTGTGATAGAGTTGGCCAAGGTCTTTCTGTTCGCCAAATCCACCTTGGTCCTGGGGCATGCTTGCACCGAACCGGACAAAATCACTCTGAAAGGCGGGGTAATTGAAGAGGTTGTAGACGCCGAAAAGCTGCAGATTAAGAAACCGGGGGCCCTGCTTGAGCACGTCCCAGCTGAATCCACCGAAGTCGGTGTCATCTAATGGAAACGGATTGGTGTCCTCGTCGAATTGGAGGCCGTTTTCAAAACCGCGGCCATAACAGAAACGGAGGCGACTGCTACCCATGGCTTCCGAATCCCAATCCCAGGCATAACCCAATGCAAGGCCGTCAAACGGGTAGTCGAAATAGGCAGTGGGGGTGGCCATCCTGGTATCAGTGCCAAGGCGCAGTTGTGCAGGGGGGCCATCGGTGGTCGGGCGACGGCCGATGGAAAACCACATGGGCAGGCCGGCGATGTTATTCCAGTTGACGAACGCCCGGTCCACATAAAGGGCACTGTCGTTGGGAGTGCGGGTAACGTTCCCGTCAAAAATAGGATAGCCGTTAGCGAGACCGGTCGGAGTGGACTGCATCCCCCAGGCTTTGTACATTGCCAAGCGGCCCTTGAATTCGAGATTTTCCGTGGCTTTGACCCGCATGTTGAGCCGAAAACGGTTGGTGAGGATGGTGTCGTTTTCCTGGTCACCCATGGACTGGGCGGCAAAGGTCGGTTGGCCGTTGACCATCCCGGTCAAGCCGAGCGGTGTGCCTGCGGCAAAGACGTTGCTGGCATTGTAATAGTCGCCCCGCGCCCGAAAGTCGCCATAAAAGGTAAAACGGGCTGCCAGGTCCCAGGCCTCGGATTTCTCATCCAGCAGATCATCCATGGCATCGACCTTATCGCCGTACTCGGTCATGGATTCATTCTGTTTGGCCAGTTGCGCTTTCAAGGCATCGAGCTGCCGGGCAAGTTCTTCAATTTTACTTTCCAGATCCTGAGGCGTTGTGCCAGCACCTGCCATCGTGGTCGCCGGCAGTGCCAACAGGCCTGCCAGAGCGATCATGGACATTTTTTTCACCATCCTCTCCCCTCCTTTTTTCCTTTTTCGGAAGACGTACAAAAGGTTGTACGTTCAACCAAAAAAATAAATATCATCACATCCAGGATATTTATCTCGCTACGAAAAGAAAGTCAATGAGAGAGAGAAAGAAAGTATAAAAAATTGTACCGAAAGGGAGAGGAATAGGGAAACCATCGGCATGCGATGAGCGCGCCGATGGTTTTTCCTTGGAAGCAGAGGCTAGCTGTACTTAAAGGTCATTTTGTCGTTTCTCCGACCAACCCGTACTTTCCCACCTTTTTTCAGCGCCCCGAAGAGGATTTCGTCGGTCAAAGGATCACCGATTTCCTTCATGATCAGGCGACGCAGAGGGCGGGCTCCATACGCTGGTTGGTAGCCTTCACTGGCTATCCAGCGTCGGGCACTGGGGGTAAGGCTGATGGCGACGTTCTTTTCCGATAACTGGCTTTGCAGTTCCAGCACCATTTTGTCCACAACCTTTTCCACTGTCTTGGTGGAAAGAGCGGAGAAACTGATGATGGCATCGAGCCGGTTACGAAATTCTGGGGAAAAAAGGTTTTTGATCGCTTTTTGCTCTTTGCCTTTGCCGTCGCCGATAAAGCCAATGCTCTGTTCGCTCATTTCCCGCGCTCCGGCATTGGTTGTCATAATAATGATCACATTGCGAAAATCGGCCCGGCGGCCGGCATTATCCGTCAGGGTGGAGTGATCCATGACCTGCAGCAGTACGGAGAAAACATCCGGATGGGCTTTTTCTATTTCGTCCAGGAGCAGAACTGAGTAGGGGTGTTTGCGGATGGAATCGGTCAGCAGACCACCCTGATCGAATCCCACGTACCCGGGAGGGGCACCTATGAGTCGCGCCACAGCGTGCTTTTCCATATATTCGCTCATGTCGAACCGCTCAAAATGGATAGAGAGGGCCTGGGCCAACTGGCGGGCAACTTCTGTTTTACCGACCCCGGTCGGGCCGGCGAACAGGAACGACCCAGTCGGGGAGAGGGGATTGCCCAAGCCGGCTCGGGAGCGCTTGACTGCGGTCACCACGGCTTCCAGTGCCTCATCCTGGCCAAAGATGGCGGACTTGAGTTTGGTTGACAGGTTGCGCAGGTCTTTGGTGTCATCATTCACCTTACTGGAAACCGGTACTCGAGCCATTTTGGAGACAATGCGCTCCACATCGCGTACCCCTACGGTTTTTCCAATTCTTCCCTCCAGGCGAAAGGAGGCGCCGACTTCGTCCATGATGTCAATCGCCTTGTCAGGGAGAAAGCGGTCGTTGATGTATCGATCTGCCAATTCTGCCGTAGAGATAATGGCGTTTTTAGAATAGCGGACATTGTGATGCTTTTCATAGCGGGACTGCAACCCTTTGAGAATATTGCAGGTATCCTCAATAGAGGGTTCTTCAATGTCAATTTTTTGAAATCGGCGTGAAAGGGCCCGGTCCTTTTCAATATGGTTTTTGTATTCTTCATAAGTGGTGGAGCCGATGCAGCGAATGGTACCGGCCTGCAAAGCGGGTTTCAGAAGGTTGGAAGCATCCATGGAACCGCCGCTTGTTGCTCCTGCCCCGATGATGGTATGCATCTCATCGATAAAGAGGATTGCGTTGTCTTTTTCCTCAATCGCTGCAACAACCTCTTTGAGCCGCTTTTCAAAGTCACCGCGGTATTTGGTTCCGGCTACCAGGGTTCCAAGATCAAGCATGTATATTTCTGTGTCCCGCAACAGGTCGGGCACCAGTTTGTCCCTGTCAGGCTGGTCCGCCTGGCGGGCGATGGCGTCCTCGTAGATTCGCAGGGCAAGCCCTTCAGCCATGGCGGTTTTACCAACCCCCGGTTCGCCAACAAGAAGCGGGTTGTTCTTTTTACGGCGACAGAGAACCTGCATCATGCGGTGCAACTCGGTATCCCGGCCGATAAGGGGATCAATGTGCCCCTCGGCAGCGCGTTCACTGTAATTGATGGTGAATTCTTCGAGTGCGCTGGCTGTACTCTTCTGTTGTTTCTTTTTATTCGGCGGGGGAGGCGCCTGCCTGAGCGGTTCACGCTGCATCGTTTCCGGCAGGCCGTGGGAGATATACTCCACTACTTCAAGTCGACCAACGCCTTCTGAACCCAGGAAATAGACGGCATGGGAGTCGGGTTCGGTAAGAATGGATACCAGAACATCCCCGGTATCAACCTGTTTTTTCCCGCAACTCTGCACATGGCTTACTGCTCTTTGCAGCACCCTGTTGAAGGCCACCGTCTGCGCTGGTTCAGCTTCATTGTTTTTCAACAGCGGCATGCCCGTGGTGAAGAAATGCTCTAGCCGCTCCTTGATGTTGTCATTGTTTCCACCGCACTTGTCGATGATGTGCCGTGCCAGGTCATCATGGAGCAGACCATAGAGCATATGCTCTACCGTGACGTATTCGTGCTGCTGGGATTTTGCTTCTTTAATGGCCTTGATTAGTGCCAGTTCCAGTTCTTTGCTCAGCATAGTCTTTATCCTTCTACAGAGGCCGGTTTCAAACTTTTCTCCGGGGTGAAACGATCGGGGACTCTGGGAAAATTAGCAGTCTTTTTCTAGAGAACATTTTAAGGGAAATTGGTGTTTTTTT
Organism: Desulfogranum aggregans; assembly: GCF_055398265.1. Classification (NCBI taxonomy): domain Bacteria; kingdom Pseudomonadati; phylum Thermodesulfobacteriota; class Desulfobulbia; order Desulfobulbales; family Desulfobulbaceae; genus Desulfogranum; species Desulfogranum aggregans. The sequence goes on from NZ_AP042447.1 coordinate 4,335,286, forward strand.
GCAAGGTGGTGTACCTGTGAAATTTTGGTTTCACCAATTTCTCGGGTGTATATCCCTGCAATACCAACTCCCTGGTGGTGCACATCGAGCATGATTTTTGTGGCCTCAGCAGTATCCTTGTTGAAGATTGTCTCAAGAATCATCACCACAAAATCCATGGTCGTGTAGTCGTCATTGTGAAGGAGCACCTTAAACAGCGGCGGTTCCTTCAACTCGGTTTTATTCTCGGCAAGGATTTCACCGTGAAGATTTGCTTGTTCTTTGGCCATTCCGAACAACTGAAAAATTTTGTAGTTTTCAAAAGCAGGTACCTGCAATACAGGGACCCATGCTGTGAACACTCTCTAACAGGTTAAAATAGCAAGGGTAATTTGAGTGGAGAATGTTTTTCCATTACCCACCGATACTACTAGTATAGTAATGCTCTCGGTTGAATTTTCAAGGCGCAGGTAACGAATGGGGCGGGGTTTAACCGCTTCGTCCCGAGAGCATGGAGAGAAAGAGGTGCTCGAGGACGATCTGGCTGGAGAGTGGAGATCCTTTGAGCCGCAGTTCCGCTTCGAGCAATAAACTGAGCCAATGCTGCAACTGCGGCAGTGAGTGGCTGGCCGCTGTTTTGAACTGCATGAACAAGGCAAAGGGATGCCCGCTCAGTTCTTTCTTCCACCGGCTGTGTTCTTTCAGGCGTGGCAGGCACTGCTGTTGAAACACTGCGGCAGAAAGAGAGGGGCTGTAGTGAAAACGGCGTTGTTCCTGAAGGGCTCGAAAGAGCAAAAGAGAGCGAATGGAGTTTCGGAGCGCTGCGATCAGGGCAAGCGGATGGAAACCATTGGCCTGGAGGCGATCAGCCACCACCAGTACGCGTTGAAGGTTTTTTTCCGAGAGGGCCGAGGTCAGCTCAAAGATTGCTTCCTGCCGGGTTCTGCCGACCACCGCATCCAGGTCCTCTTGGGTAATATCCTGTCGATCACCGCAGTAGAGCATCACTTTGCGCAACTCTGTGACCACTGCCACCGGATGAAACCCCACCCGGTCAATCAGGCGCTCCGCCACCCCGGGAGACAGTGTTTTATTCATCTCGGCCAGGGTCTGTCTGATCAGAGACAGGAGCACGTCCTTCTGGTGTTTCTTGGCTTTGGCAGAAGCGCCGGTTTCCACGCTGAGGTCGATTACCGCATGGTTTTTTTTGAAGTATTGAAAGAGTTTTTTCCGCTTATCCACCTCGTCAGCCAATAAAACCAGGATATTTGTCCCAGGGATGCCCTCCTCAAGGCAATCCATGAGCAATGCAGGGCCATCCGAGGCGTCGGAAAGAGTGGCACTGGCCTTTTCTCCTATGGTTGCAAGCGGTTCGGCTGTCCAGGAAAGATCTTCATCAGGTTTGTTGAAGCCGAAATGATGCTGCCATTGCTTCGGGGTCAGGCCTTGCAGATTGCTTTCCTGGTCTTGAGGCCCTATCCCCCCCGCATTGAGCAACCCGCGCAGGTGGCGGACAACCAGCTCGCTTTTCCCTGCCTGGTGCGCCTGAAGAGCTTTTTTCCAGATGTTGTTGGCAACATTTTTCGAGAGAAACAGACGGGTATCGGTGACCTTGTACACTTGGCGGCCTGGCAGGAGGCTGAAGCTGCGAAGCTTGTACACCAGGGTGGTGATATCTTCCCGGTCGCCGTCAATGGCATGCATTGTTCCCGGTGTGGCGTGCAGCAGGTGTTCTGTCAGCTTTTTCGCCGCATCTCTGCAGAGGTAGCGTTCACCAAAGAGCAAGTAGCATTGGGCCGGGGCGTGGGTCGACTCTTTGAGCAATGCTGGAAAGGATTCACGCGTATGAATGGACATGTCGATTAACTCTCAGTGGGTGATGGCATGTCGTGTGCCATGGTATGCAGTATTTTGTGAAGGATCGCGGTCAGTGAACCTGGCTGGAGATAATCATGTCCGCGACCGGAGCTGAAAAACTTATCCGCGCCGCGACTGACGTCATCCCACGAAGGAGCGCCGGATTGGGCGGCAATGAATTCAAAGAGAAAAATATTGTACGGATCGTTGATTTCCGCCAGGCCAGTGCCAATGGTCGCCAGTACATCCACTGAGCCGTCAAACAGGGCATTGAGCCGACTATAGGCTTTGATTCCGCCACAGGACCCCAGGCTGAGAAAGCGTTGTTTTTGCTCCAGCATGTTAGGAGTGAGCAGGCCCTGGCGGACAAGTTCGCTCATCGGTTCGATGATCTGTTCGTCCCGCCAGTAACTGTGACCGCGTTGGATCAACATTTCGTGGCCGCTGGTGAAGAAGTGGAGCAACTGCTGTTGCTGACTGAGCGGATCGGCATATACGGAGAGCGTGTGGCAGAGAGTGATGCCATTGACCATCTTGGAGAAGGTAACGCGTTCCCTGGTCCGCTGCATACTACTGAAAAGGCGCCCCATATCAGTATGGGGCGGCGAGACTGACGAGGGCTGAAGGGTTGCTTGAAGCCGCTGTTTTACATTTTCAGGGAGAGTGGCAGCCTCCTGCCAAACATAGCCCTGTTGCAGCAGCCGATCGGTAAAAGAGCGAAAAGAACGCTTGCCGTCATCGTCGGGATAAAAAAGAGAAAGGGAAACCAGGCGGTTGTCAGCCTTCCATTCATTGAACGGAGTCTTTAGGTAGTCTGCAAACGATATCCTACCGTAGCGTTCAACGAGCTTCTCGATCTGCTGTCGGTCGAAAGCAGACAACATATCCCCGTGATATCGGAGGGCGTACTGGAGGGTGACCGCAAGTAACCGAGCCATAGGGGGAGAAGCCATATGGGTGGCGGCAACCATTTTTCCTACCAGGTAGTTGCGGGCGGTTGGTTGGAGTACTTTGAGCAGTGGGTGCATGCTGGCGGAGAAAACCAGTAGGGCCGCGGGGTCGCCAAAGGCAGAGTTCGCGACCAGGTCGAGTACCTGCTGCTGTTGCTGTTCATCGCTGGGCAAGAAGGATGCCAGTTTGCCCTTTTGTGCACAGCTGGTGATAAAAGAGGAAACCAGAACGTGAGCCGGATCAGCGGCCTGGAAAAAATAAAGGGTATTCCCCTGGAATTCATCCACTATCCGCTGCTGAAGAACTGGAACGAGAATATCCCTGAAGGAGGAGTCATAGAGTTCTCCACCTTGGGCCAGCAATGCGTAAATATTGGCCGAGGTGAGTGAAGCTGCCACGTGCGACCGAGCTTCGGACGTTGCCTGCCGTAAAACAGTGACAGCAGCAGGTCGGTTGCCGCTGTTCAATGCCTTGGAGAAGGTGGTATTCCAGCGGTATCTGATGACCGGTGCGAGGCGAAAAAACAGTCGTTGGAGTTCTTGCAGTGAAAGCCGATGGAGCGCTGTGTTGGAAAACTCCATTCCGAAGCGATCGGTTACACTGTGCAGGTCGTTGATTTGCCGAATGAGCTTCTCACCTCCGCGGTACATACCGTGCAGCAGTTGATTTTTCTGTTGATCGGTGAAGCGGAAATATTGCTCTTCCTGGAGATCAGCGGGCAGGGCGAAAAAGGCAACAAGCCAGTCCCATGCCTCCCTCCAGTTGAGTTCAGGAGCGGAAAAAAGGAAATGAGCATTCCAGGCATCCTGCTGGCGCAGTCGTGCAATCAGGCTCAGCCCGTCAAAAAGGGTCCTTGATTGCATCTCCGGAATTTTAGCATAGTTGGCCAATGCCATGGCTTGACTGTCCGAAAGGAGTTGCAGCTCGAGTATGGCCGGGGTTATGCGAGCTGCGGTCATTTTTTGCACGGTGATCATGGAACGCAGGGCCAGGTGCATTGGTAGGGACAATCCATTGAGCACAGGTATCAGCTCGGTACTGAACTGGGCGGTGATGTCGGGAAGCTCCAGAAAAGCGAGAAGGGTTTTTTCCGCAGTATGGGAAAGGGTATGAAAAACAGGCACTGCCTCAAATAGCCGTTCAAAATCAACGGGTTCCACCGTGCACCATTGTTCCAGGCAGAGAACCTGACCGTAGGAGAGACGATAGTTCAGCAGAAGTGACCAGACTTGCTGATATTGCGTAAAACTGAGGGCCGGGAGTCGGCAAAAGAGCCGAAAAGCGCGTTCTGCAGGATAGTTGAGTCCTTTGATGATTTCCTTGCCGTAGGCTGCCTCTTCGCTGGTAAGACAGCCGTTTCTCTGGTATAGACTGTACGTCTGGCGCTGGCTGGCGCCATGGAGGTCAAGGTTTTTTCCGTGCACGCCTGTGGAGCATTGACCGAAGAAGAGCGACAGGGCCACGCTACCCGCGGCCAGGTATTTTTTTGTTGAAAGATGGAAATGATGAAGAGACAGCATAGTGGTATCAGAATTTGGGGGTACTCCTTTCCAAAACAACTCTTGCCGGGCCTGGCCATGCTCGTGGCCATGCTCCTCTGGGGCAGTTCCTTTGTGGCAATGAAGTATGCCTTTTTTGATCTTGATCCCCTGCTCGTCGTTTCGGGACGCCTGGTGATCGCTTCACTGTGCTTTCTTCCTTTTATTCGTCACTTTGTCAAGGTCGGGCTGCAGAAAAAACACCTGTTGCCTTTAGGGGCAATGGCGTTGTGCGAACCCTGTTTTTATTTCTTGTTTGAAGCGGCCGCGCTGCAGCACACCTCTGCCTCTCAGGCATCGATGATTGCGACCATGCTCCCCCTGCTGGTAGCTTTGTCTGCCGGTTTTTTGCTGGGAGAGCGTATTTCGCGCAAAACAATGCTCGGGTTTCTGATTGCTGCTGCCGGTGCCACCTGGCTGACTCTTGCCGGCACAAATACGCAGCAGGCCCCCAACCCTGGGTTGGGCAATTTCCTTGAGTTTATGGCCATGGTCTGCGCCACCGGCTACATTGTTCTGCTCAAGTACCTGAGCAGGGATCTATCTTCTTTTTTTCTCACTGCTGTTCAGTGCATCCTAGGCGCTCTTTTTTTTCTGCCGTGCCTCCTGCTTCCCCAGGTATCCATTCCAGACCATTTTCCTGTGACCGGGGTGGCGATTGTTTTCTATTTAGGGGTTTTTGTCAGTGTGGGTGCGTACGGGTTGTACAATTTTGGCATAAGCAGGATTCCAGCCAACCAGGCTTCTGCATACATCAATCTTATTCCGGTGTTTGCGTTACTGCTTGGTTTTTTTGTGCTCGGTGAGCGGCTTTCCACCGTTCAGTTCCTTGCCTGCCTGGTGGTGTTTTTCGGGGTTGTTCTCAGTCAGGATCGTCGGCAGCGAATATCGGAGGCTTGAAGATGAATAGAGGACTGGTTTGGCTGGGGGTGGCATGTATCGTCATAGGCCTTGGTTGGCCATGGATAAAAAGCATCCCGTTCGGTCGTCTTCCCGGCGACATCTCCATAGTTCGTGAGAATTTTCGGTTTCATTTTCCACTTACCACCTGCCTGGTGATCAGTATCCTTATCACCTTGTTGCTGTGGTTGTTCAGGAAGTAGTCAGGGCACTGAGGAGAGGGTGTCGTTGAGCGTGGCTTACGGGAGGACGGGGCCGACATCGGCGGTCGGAGGAATGTGCCCTTTATGCGGTCGACGTCACGGTATCGGTACGGGGAAGGCCTACCAGGCCTGCCTGCGGTTGATGGAACTGCTTTCCACGCTCCAACGCATTGATTACACGGTCCCCGTGAGGCGGAGCGATCCTCGCTGCCAAACCGACTATCTCTTTGGACCTGCACGGGGAAAGATGTTTGGTGCCCTGGTGGGCATCGATCGACGAGGTCGGGAACGCCGCTACTATGCTTTTTCCGGCCAATATAACTCCATGTGGACAGTGGCAGGGTGGGTTGCACCGGTTGTTGAGCCATGGGCCTTTGCAGCGACCGTCGCGGAGGGAGAGCGGCAGGTGAAACAGCTTACCCGGGAAATTAACGAGTTTTCCCATCGAAATGGCGAGCATGTGAGGGTGCTGAAACATAGGAGAAGGCACCTGTCGCAGCAACTGATGCGAGATATTCACCGTTTGTATAGTTTTACCAATTTCCGAGGGGTGAGCGGCGGGCTTTCTGATGTGTATATGGGGAACGGTTCCCCGCCAACCGGTACGGGTGACTGTTGCGCGCCCAAGTTGCTTCATCATGCAGCAATCAATGGAGTTCGTCCGCTTGGGCTTGCCGAGTTTTTCTGGGGCAGGGAAAATGCATCCGGCTCCAGGCAGCATGGAGTGTTTTATCCCCCGTGCGCGACCAAGTGTGAACCCATTCTCGGTTTTTTACTGTGTGGGGCCGGGGAGTAGTATGGCTGAGCAGGTTTTGGATGTTGTTCTCGCCGAGGAAGCTTTTGTTGTGGTGAACAAGCCTGGCGGTATGTTGGCTGTTCCCGGCAGAGGAGTGGACAAGCAGGACTGTGTGGTTTCCAGAGTGCGGCGCATGTGGCCGGAGTGTATTCCGCAACCGGCTGTTCATCGTCTCGATATGGCAACCTCAGGGCTTATGGTGCTGGGGCTGACTCGGGCAGCACATCGTCATCTCTCACAACAATTTGAACGTCGAACAGTTATTAAGCGATACGAGGCGATTATCAACGGTACGGTGGTGGGGAGTGGCGGACAGATTGAATTGGCCTTTCGATTGGATCCAGATAATCGTCCGTATCAGGTGTACGATCCTGTGGGCGGAAAAACCGGTCGAACCCGGTGGCGGGTGATCAAACGGTACCGCGAGACAACCAGGGTGGAGTTTTTTCCGCAAACCGGAAGGACCCACCAGTTGCGGTTGCATGCGAGTCACCAGAAAGGCCTGGGCTTTCCTATTGTCGGCGATGCACTCTACGGCGATGGCGAGGAGGGGGGAAGGATGCTGCTCCATGCCTCAGGGATCCAGTTTGTTCATCCCGTTTCCGGCCATGCACTCTGTTGTATCTCCCCGGTTCCTTTTTAGTGCCAGATGGTGGGGCAAAAAAAAGGGGATGCCCTGAGGCATCCCCTTGTTGTGTACTACTGATACAATTTACAGCAGGTGCTTGATAGCATCCCTTTCACCGACCAGTTCGTCTTCGGTCTGCTTCATGCGCTCACGGCTGAAGTCGCTGACTTCCAGACCTTCTACGATCTTCCATTCACCGTTCTCGGTGGTAATGGGGAAAGAGTAGATGATATCTTCATCGATACCGTAAGGATTGCCTGCGCTGTATACGCCCATGCTGACCCACTTGCCGTTGCTGCCGAGGGCCCAGCTTCGCATATGATCAACTGCAGCAGATGCTGCCGAAGCTGCACTGGATGCACCACGTGCCTTGATGATGGCTGCACCGCGTTGCTGCACAACAGGAATGAAGGTGTCTACGTTCCATGCATCATCAACCATGGATTTGGCAGCTTCACCTTTGACGGTGGCGTAGCTGATATCCGGATACTGGGTGGCGGAGTGGTTACCCCAGACAACCATTTTTTCGATGTCGGTGGTGTGGGCGCCAGTCTTTTCAGCAAGCTGGGACATGGCACGGTTGTGATCCAGGCGCATCATAGCCGTGATGTTGCGCGGGTTGAGATCAGGTGCATTTTTCAGGGTGATCAGGGCATTGGTATTGGCGGGATTACCGACAACCAGTACTTTCACGTCGCGACTGGCGTTGTCGTTGAGTGCTTTACCCTGGGCGGAGAAAATCTGGGCATTGGCTTCCAACAGGTCGGAACGCTCCATTCCAGGTCCACGAGGACGAGCACCTACCAAGATCGCGAAATCAACGTCTTTGAAGGCGACATTTGCATCATCGGTTGCAACGACACCGGCAACAAGTGGAAATGCACAGTCATTAAGCTCCATTACAACGCCGTTAAGTGCATCCATTGCCGGCGGAATTTCCAGAAGCTGGAGGATGACGGGCTGATCAGGACCAAGCATGCTGCCGCTGGCGATGCGGAAGATGATGGAGTAGCTGATTTGTCCTGCTGCGCCGGTAACGGCTACACGAACTGGTGCTTTCATTTTTTTCTCCTTACACTGAGTTTGTCTTAAGACCAGGTAGGCCAATCTGTATTGGGTACTACCGCAACGTAAACACAAAACCTCGGAGTCGAGGAATCATACTCTTTCTGTCAGACAACTGCCTGGTTGATCATAGGGGCTGCAAAAGATTGCACTGTCATGCCATATGGAGCCAGGGCAAGAGGCATGAAATCAGCAGCCGTTTGTCCTATGCTATCCAACCAGCCGTTATTGATACAAATCAATGCTGAAAAAGTCAAGCGCTGTTTGGCTGTGTTCTGTAACAAATTGAAAATAAATGGTTTTTAGTAATTTTGTCTATGAATTGTCATTCAGCGACAGGAGGGCTTACCGGCTCTGTAGCGACCGGGGAGATGAAAAGCGACTGCGCAGCATGGTACGCACCTCAGCAACTGGGGCATGTGGCTGGCGGTCGAGAAACTGGGCAATAGTATGGGCGACGTAGGCGGTTGCGATGGAGGTGCCGGCGTGGAGGGCTGACTGGGACGAATCCTGAAGGGTAAAGGCAGCGAATCCAGGAGCGTGAACCTCCACAAAGGCTCCAAAGTTGGAGGACTCCCACGGTGTACCATCTGGCTGCAGCGCGCCCACTCCTATCACGCTTGCATAGGCAGCGGGATAAATGGGTTCTCCGGTGGGATCGTTTCCAGCAGCAGCAACCAGGATGAGGTCTTGTTGTTCTGCCTGCTGGACGGCTTGTTGGAGAAACGTGCTCTGTGCAGGCGTGCCCCAACTCATGCTCACTACCCGTGCGTGATTGGCTTGTGCGTGATCAAGGGCGCGTAAAACACTGAAGGTTGAGGTAATCCCGTTTCGGTCAAATATACGAATAGCGACCACTGGCGAAGTGGCTCCCTGGCCTGTAATCCCCAGAGGGTCAACCGAACCTGAGGCAATCAACGCCATCTGCGTACCGTGGCCGGAAGTGTCCAGGGCGTGAGCAAACGGGGTTACTGCATCATAGCTGGATGCAACCCATTGGTTGGCGAGCATTTCGGTGGCAATGCCAGAATCAAGGACAGCAACCGCTTGGGCGGTAGGCGAGGTTTCCCTGCCGGTACTGCCTGCAGGGAGTACTGGCTGGCCGACCGTTTCCGGCAGGGTGAGAGCATAGTGTGGTTCCACGAGTTGCACAGAGTCAAGTGCGGACGTAGTTGCAACCAACCTGTCAATGTCGGCATCTGCTGAAAAGCGGACACGATAGGTGGCGGTAGCGGAATAGGCCTCAAGAATCCGTCCGCCGATGTCACGCATCTGGTTGTGAAATCTGGCGGCTGAAGCGGCAGCCTTTTTTTTCACCAGCAGCTCTCCGGCAACCAGCAGTGCCCCGGTTTCAGGGTGCGTAGTGGTCTGGAAGAGCTGTAGGCTTTCCATCGGCTGCATGTTTGTCCGTTTGCCTGGAGCGTACACTTCTACCTGCAACGGATACACTCCTCCTTCACTGTTTTCTTCCCAGATAACGCTATGATTGACCGGCCTGAGAAGGGCCTTCACGGCCTCGGCAAGGGAAACCGATTGCAGGTGGAGTGAAACCGGTGGATTGATCGTGGGGTCGGCGTTAACCACTATCCCCCGCTCAACCAGTTGCCTAAGGATTGACTGTAGCGGAACCTGATCGGCATCGATGGTGATAGAGTCAACGTTGAGCTGCACCGCATTGTGATAAGAGGATGCTGCCTGGGCGGTGAAAGCCAGGGGTAACGTGGAGAGGACGAGAAGGAAAACAGACCGGAGAAATATGGTGCAGATCCTGATGTTCCGGGTCAGGGAACGAGTAGCTTTGGCGATGCAGGGAATGTGCACACTAATGGCTATTGAGGAGAGGTGATTGCAGCGCTGGGGAGAAGTATGGTTGACTGTCACTGGCATATCTGTCTGCTATGATCATCATCAAGGTCTCAAAGGTAAAGCCCCATACCAGGCCCCGGGAAGCGGGGAGGCAAGGGAACAACCTATCGGGACAGCGGGGACTCATGGGGCGCTGGATGATATTTGAGGCGTCAGCCGCATAATCCAGCTGGAGCCACTCATGCGCACTTATTTCTGATGCTTGCAGAGTGATAGCCGGCCTGTGATCCAGCTCAAATAGATAGGTGGTGACCGGAGTAGGGCTTCCCAGGTGGTTGCCGGCCTTTCGCACCGGGTACTTTTTGACGAAGCAACCGCAGTTCAGTCGGATGCCGCATTCCTCTAACGTTTCTCGAAAACATGTTTCCAGCAGTGACTGATCGGTTTGATCGCGTCGGCCGCCTGGGAAAGCATACTGCCCAGACCATGGGTCACTCGGGTTGCTGGAACGTTTGAGAACGAGAACCTCAGGGATCGGGTCAGTGGTTATTATGGTGGCTACAGCTGCTTCTCTCAACGTGGTGCCTCTCAGTATGATGGAGGTGAACCAAAGGATACCTCTACAACATAGTTCACCCTGAAAAAGATATACAATGATACAGAATATGCAAATGGAAAATAGAGGCAATTCATGCATGTTTTTGATTTAACTCTCTGTTTTACTGCATTTGTCGACGTTGGGCGTAAAATGTCGCGTCAGGAGCGAAAAAATGAATTAAGCAGCCGCATATGGCCTGCGCTGTATCTGGCCGTGAGGGTTTGACAATGGAACAGGTGCAAGGCATCTTCGTGATTGAGGATGCTGGAATGTATCAATGCCCTGTTCACCGGTGGGCCTTCGTCCCTCTCTCGCTACTGCCGATCGGCTCTCTGGAGGACGATGCAGCCGAGAGGGGATATAATCAAAGGGGAGTGCGGGCTGTTTCGGGGCTAAAACGGTGAAGCAGCGATATGCTGACAGGCGCTCTCGTTTCGCTGGTGGCAGGCGTTGCAGAGGGGGAAGATTTTTTTCTTTTGTTTCGATGGAATAAAGTACATAATGGGTTGGTGATTCAGATTGAACCCGGTTGCCCTGTTCCGCCTTGTTCTTTTTACTGGCAGGTGCATCTGCGGCGTGCGGGGTGACATACCTGCCAACTGCCAAGCGATCGAAACTGGGACGAATCATTCTCTTCTCTTCCATTACTACAGGATTATATAACGATGAACAGCACAGAGCAATTATCGTCGCTTTCCGGCTATACGCCGTTTGATGGACCTGTTGTCACTATCATTCTGGACGGTGTGGGACTTGGCCCCGAGGATGCCAGTGATGGAGTGCACGTCGCCTATACGCCGGTGCTGGATGCAGCACTGGAAGCGGAAATGTTTATCCGGCTCCGAGCGCATGGAACGGCTGTGGGATTGCCCTCAGACGATGATATGGGCAATTCAGAAGTCGGCCATAATGCCCTGGGAGCAGGACGTGTCTTTTCTCAAGGCGCGAAGCTGGTTAACGAAGCCCTCTCTTCAGGGGCAGCCTTTCGGGGGAAGACCTGGCTGGAGATCGTGAACAAGGTGAGCAGGGGAGGAACACTGCACCTGATCGGCATGGTTTCCGACGGAAACGTGCACAGTCATATTGATCAGTTGTTCGTTTTGCTGAAGCAGGCGGCTGCAGAGGGAATATCCAGGGTGCGAGTGCATGGGCTGTTGGATGGCAGGGATGTTGCCGCCAAGAGTGCATTGGAGTACTTCGGCGCCCTGGAGAAGAAATTGGCAGCGTTGTCAGACGGTGGCAAGCGCGACTATCGCATTGCCTCAGGAGGAGGGCGGATGGTGACCACCATGGACCGGTATAATGCGGACTGGCAAGTGGTCGAAAACGGATGGAAGGCACATGTGCTGGGACAGGGTCGCTTTTTTTCCTCGGCAACCGAGGCGATTACGACCTATTACCAGGAGGACCCGGCGATGACCGACCAGTATATGGCAAGTTTCGTCATTGCTGAAAAGAATATGCCTGTCGGTACCATTGAGGATGGGGATGCCGTAATTTTCTTCAATTTTCGTGGTGACCGCGCCATAGAAATCTCCAGGGCTTTTGAAGAGCAGGAATTCGTCGAGTTCGACCGCCAGCGTCATCCGGAGGTACTGTATGCCGGTATGATGCAATACGACGGGGATTTGGAGATTCCGTCCCGCTACCTGGTGGAGCCACCCTCTATAGACAAGACCCTGTCGACCTATCTCTGCGCTAGCGGCGTCCGGTCCTATGCAATTTCCGAAACCCAGAAGTTCGGACATGTAACCTATTTTTGGAATGGAAACCGTTCCGGCTACGTTGACCCTCAATTGGAGCGCTATGTAGAGGTGGAGTCGGATAAAGTAACGTTTGATCTGCGTCCATGGATGAAGGCAGAGGAGATCACCGTGGCGGTGATCGAGGCGATACGGAGCGGGAAGTATAAGTTCATTCGGCTTAATTATCCTAATGGGGATATGGTTGGCCATACAGGGGTGGAAGCGGCGGTACGTATCGCCGTTGAAACCGTGGACCTTTGCCTGGGGCGAGTGCTGACCGCCATTGAAGCCGCCGGTGGGATAGCGGTGATTACTGCTGATCACGGAAATGCCGACTGCATGTGGACGGAAAAAAACGGGGAGCGGCTGCCAATGGTTGCGCACACCAAGAATCCGGTACCTTTTGTTATTCTGGACTATAGCGATTCGAACCGCTTTGTGTTGTCCGAAGTGGAGCAGCCGGGTCTGGCAAATGTGGCAGCCACGCTCTGTAATTTGCTCGGATATGCCGCACCCAGTGAATACGAGCCTTCTCTGGTGCGATTGGCGGCTGAATGAAGGCATAAGCCAGATAATCACCATCCAAAGAGGCAAGATGTACACGTGACACAGTGGTGCTCTCCTTTGTCGGCTGCAACTGTTAGAACTCTATAGGGTCGGCGGAATCTGACAATCAACGTCCAGGAAGCCTTGGCCGAGAGTATCGATAAATTCAGGGCAATACCCTGCCTGCAGGCTATCGAGGCTCCTTAACGCAACCAGGAAACGGGGGGAGTTGTGAGGAGGCACGCAACAATTGTCTGGGAAAAATACAGCACGTACCCCTGAGGAGCGGTCTGTTTGCCTGATGGCCTCTGGATTGGTGGTGAAGGATTACAGAGAGGAAACAAGCAGGGGGCACGATTCAACGACTTGAAGAGGAGGAGACAAATGGATGTCGGTCAATGGGTACGATTGATTATGTTTGCAGCACTTTTCTTGCTGGGCGTGACTGCTGGGGCTCAAGCGGCCGAGTCAGGAACATTTAGTGGGACCTGGAGTGCGAGCGGCACCAGAGAGTCAATGGATTTTGGCAGTGAAAGGGAGGTGGCGCTGCTGAAGTTTTCGGGACATGTAAACCTGCGCGATGGGGTTGGCTCGCATGTCGACTACTGGGCCCGGTGTATTGGATTGGGCGACACGGGCACAGGCAGTGCTATCCGTTGCATCTGGCGAAGCCTTGAGGGGCAGGAACTGTATGTTGCGCTCAGGGCAGAGCAGATGGCCCAGGGGGCGCAGGTATCCGGAGAAATCGTTGGCGGGAGCGGTGAGCTCACCGGTATTACCGGGACGCTCTCCTTTCAGTGGTCCACCCTGTCGCTACAAAGAAATGGTAATATCCTCGCCGTGGGAGGGTACGCCAAAGAATTGCAAGGAACCTATACCCTTCCCTGAACAACAACCCTGTTTCAATGCATGAACTATATCTCTCACTCCGCTTGAGTGAGTAAGGAGGGCGCAATGTGGGTGATTGAGCTGTTGGTTGTATTGGTCTTTATCTGGCTTGGTGCCAGGATGGGCAGCATCGGCATCGGATTTGCTGGTGGCTTCGGCGTACTGGTACTTGGCTTTGTATTCGGCCTCAAGCCCGGAAGCATCCCGACCGATGTCATTTTGATCATCATGGGGGTGATAGCGGCAATTGCCGCCATGCAGGAGGCTGGCGGGCTTGATTACCTGGTGCATATTGCAGAAAAGGTGCTGAAGAGTAATCCCAAATACATCACCTTCCTCGCGCCGATCGTCACCTATGTGATGACCATGTTCGCCGGTACCGGGCACACAGCCTTTTCCACCCTGCCGGTCATTGCCGAGGTCGCCAAGCGTGAGGGGATTCGCCCGTCCCGTCCACTGGCGATAGCCACCGTTGCTTCCCAGATAGCTATTACCGCCTCTCCCATATCAGCGGCAGTGGTTTTTTTCTCTGCCGAGCTGGAAAAGGTTGGAGTGGATTACGTGCAGTTGTTGTTGATTGCCGTTCCCTCCAGTTTTCTTGCCGTCATGCTCGGTGCGGTGTGCACCAATTTCATGGGCAAGGACCTGCAGGATGATCCGGTCTATCAGGAGCGCCTGGCCAAAGGGCTGATCAAAGAGGCTGCAGTCAAAACAGCTAAACGAGATATCGCCCCGGAGGCCAAACGTGCGGTACTTATCTTTGCCATCGCCATAGCAGCGGTCGTTTTTTACGCCACAGCTATCAGTTCTACCGTCGGCCTGATTAAGGAACCGGTGCTTGGACGGGATCATGCCATCATTACCTTTATGCTGGCCGCTGCCACCCTGATTACCTTGCTCTGCAAGGTGGAAGCAAAGAATATTCTCAATGCCGCTACCTTCAAGTCGGGAATGAGTGCCTGTATCTGTGTCCTTGGGGTTGCCTGGCTAGGAACCACCTTTGTTGCCGCTCACCTGGACGAAATTAATGTTTTTGCCGCCAATATTCTGGAGACACGGCCGTGGCTGTTGGCTGTGGTTCTCTTTTTTGCCGCCATGCTGCTTTACTCCCAGGCGGCCACTACCAGAGCGCTCATGCCTGCAGCTCTCGCTCTGGGCGTCAGTCCGGCTGCGGCTATCGCCTCGTTTGCGGCAGTGAGTGCATTGTTTGTTCTACCTACCTACCCGACTCTGCTGGCCGCAGTGGAGTTTGATGATACCGGTTCGACCAGGATCGGTAAATACGTGTTTGATCACCCATTCCTGATCCCCGGGACCTTGACCATAATTTTCGCTGTGATTTTAGGGTTTGTATTTGGTGGTATTATTCTCTAGTAACAACTGCTGAGTAAAGGTGAATTCATGGAAATAGATAAGAGCATTATCAGGCAGGCCGCAAAGGCTACCGGTATCAGTGAGCAAGATCTCGTTCTGTTTTTTTCTGAAGGGCAGCGGGTTACCTATCAACCCAATGAATGGCTTTTTCAGGAGTCCACCCCCAGAAAGTGGGCGGGGATAATATTGGAAGGGGATATAGAACTGGTTCGGGGGTTGCACGGTTCTTCGCGTCATGTGGCAACCATGATTGCCGGCGCCATGCTCTGCGAAGGAGCTTTTCTCGAGGGGGATTCCCATAGTAACGGAGCCTTTACCCGCAATGGTGCCGAAGTTTGGCAAATCAGCAGGGAAAAAATAGATCAGCTGCGCGAGCAAAAACCGGAAATGTTTTTCCGAATTATCTCCAGGGTTGCTGTGGGGATTAATCGCCGTTTACGGGTGTTGTCAAATCAGTTGTATCACCAGAATCGTGACGTCCAGGTGATGAGTGGTTTCAGGCTGGAGCACGATTCGTTGGGACAGCGGGAAATGTCTGACCATGTATACTATGGCGTTCAGACGCAGCGAGCGATGGAGAACTTTGCCATTTCAGGAGTTTTTGTCAGTAATTTTGAACATCTGGTTGATGGTCTGGCCATGGTCAAGAAAGCGGCAGCTTTGACCAATTATGAGTTGGGGGTCCTTGATCAGCAGAAAATGGAGGCCATCTGTGCGGCCTGTGATGAGCTCTTGGCCGGGAAACTCAGAGAACAGTTCACGGTTGACATGTTTCAGGGGGGAGCCGGCACTTCGACCAATATGAACGCCAATGAGGTGATCGCCAATCGTGGACTGGAAATCATGGGGCATAGCAAAGGAGAATATCAATATCTCCACCCCAATGATCACGTTAACTGTTCCCAATCAACCAATGATGCCTACCCCACGGCGATCAAACTGGCGGTGCTGCTCTCCAACCGAAGCTTGATCAGGGCAATGACTGGTCTTCGGGAGGAGTTGGATAAAAAAGCTGAAGCCTTTGCCCTGGTGCTGAAAATGGGCCGTACGGAAAATCAGGACGCCGTGCCGATGACGCTGGGACAGGAGTTCAGTGCCTACAGCGTGATGATTGATTCGGCAATCCGTGCAATTGAGCGAGCTGCTTACGAGTTCATGGATATCAACATGGGCGCTACCGCTATCGGTACCGGCATCAACAGTCCGCCGGGGTATTCAAATCTGGTTACCCGAAAGCTATCGGAAGTCAGCGGGTTTGAGCTACGAAGAGCAAAAAACCTGGTTGAGGCCACCCAAAATGCCGGCATTTTTGTGGCAATGTCGGCAACACTGAAACGCGCAGCTGTACAAATTTCAAAAATATGCAATGACCTTAGGTGGATGTCTTCTGGTCCCCGTTGTGGCCTCAATGAAATCAATCTGCCGCCCATGCAACCCGGATCATCCATTATGCCGGGAAAAGTCAACCCGGTTATCCCGGAGCTGGTAAATCAGGTCTGCTACCAGGTCATGGGCTATGATATGGTGGTATCCATGGCGGCTGAAGCCTCTGAGCTGGAACTCTGCATGGCAGAACCGATTATTGCCTATGACCTTCTCCACGGGATGATGATTTTGAAAAATGCCTGCGTTACCCTGAGTTCCCGGTGTATTTCCGGTATAGAGGCTAATCAGGAGGTTTGCAGAAAGTATGTGGAGAACAGCATCGGCCTCGTGACGGCGCTGGTGCCGGTTATCGGCTACGAACAGTCGGCTGCCATTGCCAAAGAGGCGTTGAAGACCGGCGGCAGCGTGTATGCGCTAGTGCTGGAAAAAGGCCTGCTGAGCCAGGAAGAGCTTGACGACATGCTACGCCCGGAAAACATGACCGACCCACGCGAAATTCCTCGAAAATAATCCTTCTCCCTCTCTCCCCTTGCCGCCGTCAATGCGGCGAGGGGAGGGAGGTTCGGTAGCCTCCTGCCCCTTTCTGACCGTATCCTCAAGGCCAACGATGAGAAGCCTCGTCTTTTTTTTTCACTATTGGGCCATGGGCGATGTATCCATCGGTCGCCAGCCTGCACTTCCATCATCTTGAGCGGTAAATGCTGAGGACTTCCGATGAATTGATGGGTTGAAACGTTTTTTACCGAGTATGCTCCCTAGTGTCTTCCCGATCTGGATCTTTTCAAGGGACGCAACCTTTTAGCCGGACAACGTGCTCCGTTGCCTTGGCAGTGGTACGATCCGTAATAAATACACCTCCCTTTGTACTTGCATCGCGTCTTCATAAATACCTCGCCTATTCAATGGAGTGAGAGTTAGCCAGCTCTTCTCTGCAGCCGCTGAAAAAAACGTGGGCAGGATGTCAGGCTGGCATAATTTTCATATGCACAGAATGCTGAAAAACAATACCTCTCTCCTAGCGGAAAGTACACGAATAAATACGCAAAAAGCAGGCGGTCAGAGGGGGGGGCCGCAGCAACTGTCAAGGGGAGGTCAGTGTACAGCCACAGGCATCGATAGCGGAGCTATAGGGCATTCCAAGGTTGGGCCAGGGAGATAACACCCGGATGTCGGCGTGCGGCCCTTTTTGGCGTAATGAAGGAAAAAGCATTGAATTAACTGTTGACATGTTTAGTCGTTTGACTTAATTAATCGATTTTTTGGCTTGCGCAGCAGGTCGCGTGTTTTACACCACAGGAGAATCATGACGAAGTCAACCAGAGAACAGCTGTTGCTAGCCGGCGGCGAGCTTTTTGCCAAGCTTGGATTTGACGGGGTGAGCACCAGGGCTATTGCAGAAAAGGCAGGGGTGAACCTGGGCAGTATCCATTACCATTTTGGCAGCAAGGAAAAACTCTATCTGGAGGCGTGCCGGCACGCCATGGCGGAAAAGCGGTGCAACGGCTTTCTTGAGGTCCTGGAGGAAAATCCGTTGCTTGCCGAGCATCCTGCCGGACAGGCGGAGATCATACGAACTGCGGTGTACAGAAACTTTCATGAAATGTTCAAGCCGGAGAAACCCAGATGGGAGCGTCAAATACTAATGCGCGAGATCGTGAACCCCTCCTCAGCCATGCCGGCCCTCGTTGCCCAGCTGTTTATCCCTGACATGGAAAAAACAAGAGAATTTTACCGGAAAATAAAACCAGGGGCCGGCAGCAAAGAAGCCAATGCATGGATGGATATCCTGCATGCACAAATAGTCTATTATGCGGCAACCGAGCAGGTACTTGAATTGGCCCGCGGTGAACGAATCACCGATGCGGCCTTTTACCGCCAGGCGGCAAGAACCGTTTCCAGAGCAATGATTCTGCAGCTTGAGTTGCCCTTGCCTGAGGATTTGAAATAAGGTGATACCAATGAGAAAGGTGATCAGAAAACCACGAAATGTCGCACTGGCAGTGTGTTGTTTAGCTGCCGTTGGAGTCTTTACATGGAAGGATTCGCTCTCAAGTATAAAGGGAACGGCAGAAGAACCCTCTGAAGGGCAACCGGCAATCCAGCGTCCTGTACCAACGGCGACCGTGGAATCTGTCAACGCTGCAGAAAGTTTTACCTTTCCTGCATCTGTCAGGGCGAGGCGTCGGGTTGAACTGGGATTTTCCGTTGCCGGACTGCTGGAGGAACTGCATGCTGTGGAAGGAAAGAGTGTTGCCAAGGGAACGGCACTGGCAAGGCTCGATCCCAGAGATTTCCAACACGCCCTGGATGCTGCCCTTGCAGTCTGTCACGATGCGCGCAGGGCCCATGCACGGGCAGTCGACCTGTACCAGCGGAAAGTCATCTCCAAAGCCAAGTTCGATACGGCCAAAACAGCCTACGACATTGCTGCAGCTGATTTGAAGCAAAAACAAAAAGCACTTGCTGATACCGTAATGCGTGCTCCTTTTGACGGGATTGTGGCCAAACGCTACGTGGAGAACCGAGAGCACGTGAAGGAGCGCTCCCCGATCATCTCCTACGCCGACCTGTCCATGATTGAAGTCGTCACTCGGGTCCCGGAAAGGGTTGTTGCCAGCGGGGGCATCGGACGTTTTGCAGAGGTAGCTGTACAGTTTGATGCTGATCAGGATCGCTGGTTTACTGCTGCCATCAGCGAGTATAGTATCCAGTCCGATCCGGTATCCCAGACCTATGAAGTGGTGACCGCTCTCGAACCGCCGACAGGCATTGAAATACTGCCGGGAATGACGGCTACCGTCAAGTTAGGATCAGCCGGTGCTGATCATCCGGACGCTGGTCAATTTCTTGTTCCTGTAGAGGCGGTTGTCGGAGACAATAGCGGCGGAGCCTATGTCTGGGTCATTCCGCCAGCTGGAGGGAATCCTCGGAAAACACCTGTGTCGGTCGGGCAACTCACCAACCGGGGAATCATCATTGAACAAGGGCTTACCGGTGAGGAGCAGGTCGCCACGGCAGCGGTCCATACCCTGTTGGAAGAGATGCAGGTGCGTCCTGCAGTTGCTGGGAAAGAGGGGCTGGACGGATGAAACTGGTACAGTATGCCCTGCAAAACAGGGCAGTGACTTGCGTGATGATCGTCTTTGTCTTTATTGGTGGATATTTTTCCTACGAACAGTTGGGCAGGTTGGAAGACCCGGATTTCACCATCAAGGAGGCGGTTATTTATACCCTCTATCCTGGCGCAACAGCCCGCGAGGTGGAACTGGAGATTACTGAACCGTTGGAGACCTCCATTCAACAACTGAAACAGCTGGAGGAAGTCCGTTCCATATCCCGGGCTGGGGTGTCGATTATCTATGCGGAAGTACAGGATAGGTTCGACAAGGAAACTTTGCCTCAGGTCTGGGATGAGTTACGCAGAAAGATAGGACAGGCAGCGGTTGATTTGCCTCCAGGCAGTCAACCGCCGTTCATTAATGATGATTTTGGCGACGTTTACGGAGTTTTTTTCGCTATTACCGGTGATGGCTATTCCCAACATGACCTGCAGGAAATTGCTGAAGACCTACGCAGGGAATTGTTGCTGTGCGAGGACGTAGGCCGCATCGATTTCTGGGGCATGCAACAGGAAGTAGTCTACGTTGAAATCGATCGAGTCAAGGCCTCCCGGCTGGGCATACCGTTGTCATCGATCTTTCAAACTATCAGTCAGCAGAATGCGGTGACCGACGCCGGTCAGGTGAGGGTCGGGTCGATGGAGGTCCGTTTTCGGGTCTCCGGCGATTACGGTGATGTTCGGGATATAGGTGAGCAGCTGGTACGTGGTTCTTCAGGGGCGCTGTTGAAAGTAAGTGATGTGGCCACCATTAAAAAAGGATACCTAGACCCGCCCCAGCAGTTGCTGCGCAGGGATGGTGAACCGGCAGTAGGTCTCGGTATCTCGACGGTTTCCGGCGGCAATGTGGTGACCATGGGCGAGGCGGTGAAGGTGAAATTGGCTGAGCTCGAACCTCGTCTGCCGGTGGGGATCACGCTTAACACCATCGCCTACCAGGCAGGTACCGTCAATGAAGCAGTCAACGGCTTTGTCCTCAATCTGTTTGAAGCGGTAGTGATTGTGGTTGTGCTGCTGGTGATTTTCATGGGAGTGCGTGAAGGGATCATCATCGGCAGTGTGTTGCTTTTGACCATTCTCGCCACCTTTATCGGGATGCGGATTTTTGATGTCAACCTGCAGCGAATCTCTCTGGGGGCTCTGATCATTGCCCTCGGCATGCTGGTTGATAATGCGATCGTGGTTGCCGAAGGCATTGTGATCAAGCGTCATCGGGGACTACCTGCGCACCAGGCAGCCGTTGAGACCGTTGCCGAAACCCAGTGGCCGCTTTTGGGAGCCACGTTCATTGCAATCCTGGCCTTTGCTGCTATTTCTGTTTCTCAGGATGTTACTGGAGAATTTCTTGGGAGCCTGTTCCAGGTCATAGGCATGTCGCTTCTCCTGAGTTGGGTGTTTGCCGTGACCGTCGTTCCCTATCTCTGCGTAAGTCTGCTTCCGGAAACAACGGCGGCAGGAAAGGCGGGCCTTCATGGCAACCTCTTTTACCATTTCTACAGAAGGTTTTTGCAGGCCTGCATCCGTTTCCGCTGGCTCACCCTTGCAACTGTCATCGGTATGTTGGCGGTGGCCCTGTATGGATTTGGTTTTGTAGAACAGAATTTTTTCCCTGACTCTCCCAGGCCGCAGTTTATGGTGGATATGACCTTTCCGGAAGGAACCCATATCGAAGAAACCTCCAGACGTCTGGAAAAGCTGGAGGAGCACATTGCGACGCTTGAAGGGGTGACAGACGTTACCACTTTTGTCGGAGGCGGAGCTCTTCGATTTATCCTGACATACTCCCCTGAGATGCCCAACAGCAGTTATGGGCAATTGCTGGTTTCGGTTGCTGATTACCGAAACAACGCTGCACTCATGCCCCTGGTTGCCGACTATATCAACCGCCATTATCCGGATGCGGTGAGCAAGGTGGAGGCCTTTAAGCTTGGCCCGAGCAGCGGTGCCGTCGAGGCGAGGTTCTCCGGACCGGATGTCGACGTCCTCAGGGACCTCGCTGATCAGGCCAAAGTGGAGATGTGGGCCAATGATAATACCCGGACTGTGCAGTCGGACTGGGCAGAAAAGGTAAAGGTCGCCACGGTGAACATGGCAGCTGTTCGTTCACGGGAGATCGGAGTCACCCGTCCGGAAATAGCCACGGCCATTGCCGCAAATTTTTCCGGTAAAGTTGCCGGCTTGTATCGCGAGGGAGAGGATTTGCTCCCTATCGTCCTGCGGCAGCCGGAGGAGCAGCGTTCGGGCATCGACAACCTTGGCCAGGTTATGGTCTGGAGTGAAGCCGCCGGCAAAGGAGTGCCTATCGATCAAGTGGTCAACGAGAGTTCCACCGAATGGGAAGATCCCGTTATTCAGCGAAGAAACCGAACGCGAACGGTAACGGTATCCTGTCAACAACAAACAGGCACCGCCGATTCCCTGTTCAGGCAACTGCGTGGACCTATCGAAGCCATTACACTGCCTCCGGGGTACAGGCTTGAGTGGGGAGGAGAATATGAAAGCTCCGGCGATGCAAATCGAAAGCTCATGGCCAAAGTGCCCCTGGCATTTGCATTGATGTTTTTCATTTCTGTCATGCTGTTCAATACATTGCGTCATCCGGTGATTATTTTTCTGGGCCTGCCACTTGCGTTGATTGGGGTGGTTGCCGGTCTCCTTATCTTTCAACAGCCATTCGGGTTTATGGCCTTGCTCGGTTTTTTAAGCCTTTCCGGGATGTTGATGAAAAATGAAATTGTTCTGCTTGATCAAATCAATCTTGAACTGAACGCCGGGAAACAGCCGTATGAAGCAGTGGTTGATGCGGCAGTCAGCCGCGTTCGTCCGGTGGCGATGGCCGCTTTTACCACCGTGCTGGGTATGATTCCTCTACTGTGGGATGCCTTTTTTTCTGCCATGGCAGTGACTATCATGGGGGGGTTGACTTTTGCCACGGTGTTGACGCTGATAGTGATACCGGTGCTCTATTGCACCCTGTATCAGGTATGGGAACGGCCGAAAGAAGAGATGGCAGACAGTAATGCTGAGCAGTTGTCAGGGGACTACTCCTGGTTGTCGCTGCCCGGTGACGGACAGGCAGGCAACATGGAAAGGAGCGTATAAATGGTATCTGGAGAAAAGCCATATGCAGGGGCCGGCAAACCAGCGCCAATGGTTAACTGCGACAGGTGCCAATGCAGGATTGCCGTGGAGCAGGTGAATATTTTTCCAGGGGTGACCCTTTGTCCACGTTGCGGCTTCTTGCATTCCCTCTGTCTCCTGTTGACGGGAGGTTCGGGGGAGCAGACGCAGCAAAGGGCCTCTGGTTCGTGATTCGATTGGCCTGGATTTTGCTATGGTTTGGGTGTTGGCCAACGCATCAGCCGGCCCAATCTCTACTAAGGGAGGAGAAATGAAAACGAAGCTCATCATACATGCGGCAGTCATTGCTGGATTAATCTGCGGGGTCCTCGCTCAGGGTGCAGTAGCCATTACCGACCCGACAGAACAGTTGCGTCCTTTTGTTGGTCGCATACTCACAATACTCAGTGATCCGGCAACCGCTGACTCCGCATCCACCAGGGTTGATAAGATAATGGATGTCGCTCGCGAGGGGTTTGATTTTGCCGAGATGTCGAAAAGGGTGCTTGGCCGGCATTGGAATGATCTTTCTACAGGGGAAAAGTCGCAGTTTACCGACTTGTTTACCGAGTTGCTCAAGTATGCCTATGTGAGTCAGATGGAGCAGTACAGCAGCCAAAAGGTTGTGTTTGGCAAACAGCGGATCAGAGGGGAGCGCGCCATGGTGGAAACCCTGGTAACGGATGGCGAAAGAAACATTCCTGTATCCTACATTATGCTCTTCCGTGATCAGCGGTGGCTGGTGTATGACGTTGTTGTCGAAGGCGTCAGTCTTATTCGTAACTATCTGGAGCAGTTTCAGGAAATTCTGCGCAAGGATGATTTTCAAGTGTTGACACGGCAGTTGCAGGAAAAGATTGAAGCATTTCGACAGCAACAAACAGGCACTTCTGCTTTCCTTTCTCAGCCTGACTGGGAAAGGAAAGCAGCGCACGATGTCGTGTATTCTCGGGCAACAGAGGCGAGCGGGGTGAACCCGAAGAAGAGGAAATACGTCTGAAAAGGTCAGTGGCTGCCGCCTTTTTTAGCATCCACAAAGTGTGCGGCGGCTAACGCGGCAGTAGCCCCTTCACCAGATGCCACCACGATCTGTTTGGCATACTTTTGTCGGAGATCACCAATAACGAAAATCCCTGGCATGGTGGTTTCTCCCTTGCAGTCGGTCATCACAAACCCGTCCGCATCCATGGGCGTACCGGCAGGGATCAATTGGTTATTCGGTTTGAAGCCGATGAAGATAAATATCCCGTCGGTCGGTAGAATTGATTGTTCCTGGGAAAGGGTGTTTTGCAGTTCGACCCCTGTAACCCCCATCTCATCGGCCTGGATGCTTGTCACTATGGTATTCCAGAGGATCTCCACCTTGGATTCTTTACGGATTCGCTGTTGAAGAATCATGCCTGCCCGTAATTCGTCGCGGCGATGGACCAGGAAAACTTTTTTTGCCAGTTTCGCAAGATAAAGGGCTTCCTCTACCGCCGAGTCACCGCCGCCAACCACTACCACGGTTTTATTGCGAAAGAAAAATCCATCACACACAGCACAGTAGGATACACCTTTACCGTAGTATTCGTCTTCGCCAGGGATGTTGAGTTTTTTCGGACTGCCGCCGACGGCAATAATGACGGTATGCGTAGGATAAACGTCTCCGTTGGCTAGACGAATAACATGGTGTTCGAGACCCGGTTCCACGGCAACCACTTCTTCCTGTATTATGTCCAGGTTGTATGCCTTGGCGTGATTGAGGAAGTTTTCCGCCAATTCCGGTCCGGTTATATTCTCGATACCGGGCCAATTTTCGACCACGTCGGTGGATGCCATCTGGCCTCCCGGAAGCCCTTTTTCGATGAGGACGGTTTTCAGGGCCGCACGTTGGGCATAAATTCCGGCAGTCAGGCCTCCGGGACCTCCGCCCACGATAACCAGGTCGTACATCTCTTTTTGTGTCATTTGTCTATCCGTTTATTGTTGTTGCTCTGGAACGCCAAGGCGTTTGAGTATCAGTGCCATGGGGCAGAATTTGGAAAAGCCGAATTGGAGCAGATTTGCGCCCACAAAAGCGGTGAAGAGAAACCAGTATGGGCTCACCCAAACACCGAGGGCCAGACTGGCAAGAATAAATACACCTGCCATGACATGAATCCAGTCATTAATTACCATGGTATATGCTCCTTTTTGATGAGATTTGCAAAGGTTTATCTCCCGTGAATTATCCCTAAAGATCTGTGAGTTCCCTCAACGTGGTGTTTTGCTCCACCAGACCCTCCTTTGGCGGGGTCAAAGGAGGGGGCAGCGTTGCTGACCTGATTTCATCAAGCTCACCTTCCTGCTCTTTACGAGCCAAGCGGCCCTCGAAATATTCAACCTCCCGAGAGAAAAGGTTCTTTTGCCACCGCATCAACAGCGGAGGCATAAAGAGTAACAGCAGTAAGGTGAGCAGGCAAATACAGCTCGTCGTAATCAGCCCAGTCGCCGGCAAAACCGAGGATGGGAAAAAGAGGCACGCCAAGTTGAAGGCAGCCGCAACTCCCGCCAGCGGTAGAAGTTTTCCCTGAGAAATTTCCGCAAGTCGAGTCATTGCTGAATGGTTGTGCCCGTGCATGCCTGCCATGGCAGCTGAATTCAGGAGAAACGCTGTGATCAGGACAAAACAAAGGGGCAGGGGAACGGTCATGGCAGCACTGATGGTAGCCCCTATTTCTCCACCAACCAGTCGGCCGATGCTGTAGGAGAGGATGAGCGGGAAGCTGCAAAGTCCGAAAAGTACTGCGCCAAAAAAAAATGAGCGGCGTGCAAAGGCGACAAGTAGGCAAGAAGCACCAAGACCGATCGCGGCCCACAGTGGAAGGTGGCGTATTACCTGATCGGTCCACAGGGCGTTATCATGGACAGTGCCTGCCCAATGGTACTGAAGAGGAACAGGTGGGTTCGCATTGTGGAGGAGCGTTTCAATCTGCCGGCAGGTATCCCGCACTACCGTCGGCGAGGGGG
Organism: Desulfogranum aggregans; assembly: GCF_055398265.1. Lineage (NCBI taxonomy): Bacteria > Pseudomonadati > Thermodesulfobacteriota > Desulfobulbia > Desulfobulbales > Desulfobulbaceae > Desulfogranum > Desulfogranum aggregans. The sequence continues at coordinate 4,360,775 of NZ_AP042447.1, forward strand.
AGGACAGGAAAAAGGTAATGGTCGCTTCTGTACCCTCCGGGTTGATAAGCCTGGAGAGAGTGCCGGCAGGCCGCCTTTGGTGAAAAGCAGCCAGCGCCTGCTTGACACCGGCAACCGTGGGCGGGATTGCCTCGTATGCCGGATCGCCCTCAAACAGAATACGGTGCATAAACCGGGTTACATCGGCTATTGACAGAGAGTGAGAAACGCCTTGCAGAAGACTGGACGTTGATTGCAGTTTTTCCACATACCGGAGCATTTCGGGGTGAAAAAATATGCTCTTTTCGTTCTCCAGCCTGGTGAGAATATCCAGGGCCCGAGACCATCTGTCTATTTGGATGTCGTTTTCAGCGGGGATGGCGGAAAGCTGGTTTGTCCAGAGGGTGCGCAGACGCTTGGCAAATGCATTGGTAGCAGGACGATCCTGTCGCGCGGCGATATCAATATCCCCCAGCAGCCTGGGCAGTATTTCCGGGGTTGGTTCAAAGGTGCGTTGCAGCTCGCTTGTCAGCCAATGGCGTGCCGCTGCCAGCTCCTTTGAGTCATCAGCGGCAGTAATGATCAGCTTGAGCCTGCCGGTCCCGGCAAAATGGCGGCTGAATGTCCGGTCATCGCTGGGTATTCTGTGGTCGTTCGTATACCACCCCAGCGGAGTTTCAGTGATACTGGTAGCAAAAACACCGTACCCTGCCAGTGAAAAAAAGAGGACTGCCAGTGGGGCGGAGTATTTCCAAGGAGATGCCGCCATCCGGGAGTGCAGGTGGGAGAGTGCTGCACCTAGAGCGGCGAGGAGCCTGCGCATGGCTTGTGGGTGCAGCTGTTGGCCAGCTCCATCCTCCGTCTTTTGGGCTGCCGTTGTTGAAAGTTGGAGCATGGCAGGCACCGTCAACGCTGTAATGCCAAAGGCAAGCAGTATTGCTCCCACGGAAAAGATTGCCAACAGGCGAAGAGACTGAAGCGGGGCCAATGCAAGGGCGGCTACTGTTGTGCAGGCAGCAAAGGGGAGAAGGCGACTGGTTGCGTCCGCGGAGGTATCGGGCCCTGTCCGTATTTGTTCGACACACGCGGCTCGTTCAAGGGCCGTCGCTGCAACAGCAAAGGCCATGACTCCTCCCAGCAGCGGAGGAAAAAGGCTGAATATTCCTGCTGAAAAGTTAGCCAGCGCCTCAATGGCGGCCACCAGCATAGTCAGGCATAGGCTGGGGAGTAGCACCGTCGCAGCAGAGAGCGGTGTATAGAAGAAAAGGGTGGACACGCTCAGGACAGTGAACGCGGCTGGAAGGAGAATCGGCAGCCAATGCTGCATTTCTCTGAAAAAATACTCCCGGGCCAATGGGAGTCCGGCGAACACCAAACCCGCACTCTGTTGTGCTGACTGCGCTGCAACCGCTTCGAGTTGCTGTTTTACCTGCAGGGAATGCCCCCTTTTTTGCAATGGTAGGGAGTAAGCGAGAGCATTCCCTCTTTCAGCGATGAAAACCTTTTGCAGCAGCGGGTCGTCCTGTGTGAACTCGATGGCGGTGGAAGAAAAAGAACTGTCGTCGCTCTGTAAAGCGAGTAAAAAGGGAAGGTGATTGGTAGTTCCAAGCCGGTCTGGAACGATGATGTCCACGTTTCCGGGAGAAAGGTAATCGGGGGCGAGAAGGGAAGGGGAAGAATTGATTGGTGCTGACAGCCCTTGCAGCGGGGTTTCCAGGGTGTGTAACAGGTCAACCACGGGAGAGGTGAAGATGGTGGGGGTGCCGGTACGAGGGACTATCCCCATCACCAGAAGTTCCTCGGGTGGGTGGAAGTTTCGAGGACTGCCGGGAGCAAAGGATTTCCAGGGTGCACCTGTTGCGATGAGGGTGTTGATCCCCTTTTCCATGGTGATAAAAAAAAGCGCGGTACTCAGGATGGTCAACAGCACCACCGTTCCAACCATGATTCGGGGGTGGCGGCGTGGAAACTGTTGCATAGCCGTGAGTGTCATGTTTTCCTCCCGTCAGCGGGCGGAGTTTGCTGTTCGGCCTGTTTTTCCGATGTACAATAGAGAGTGTCCAAGAGCAAAATGAGCTGGTTGATGCGTTGGTCGTCTATGGAATTGTACTGATAGTTTGCCTCTTTGCGCGCTCGAATTAAACCGTGTTCCCGTAATATAGAGAGGTGCTGGGAAAGGTTGGCGCAGGATGTGTCTGATTGTTCCGCCAGTGTACTTACTGTCTGTTCTCCCTCCCTGAGCGAGCATAGGATGCTGAGTCGAATAGGGTGAGCGATGGCTTTAAGCATTCGTGCAACCTCAGTAATGTGCTTTTTTTTCATGTGCTCGGGTGTGGGATGGAGGGGGGGGTATTTAAGCAAAGTATTAAATACCTCCCCGCTCATTGTCAAGCCGGTACAACGGTATTTTCAGTGCGGTGAACGTACAGGGCATATCGAACCCCTGCCGGTACTGCAAATTTGCTATCAGTGTTAGTGAACAGTGATATAAAGAAAAAGGATCAAGGTGGATTGGTACGTTCTTTGGACCCTTTTATGCGCGGCGAGCTGGTCCGTGCAAGGAGAAAATTTTTCCTTAACAGTATAGAATATAATGAGAAAATTGGTAAGCACTCAAAGTGGTTTGCCGTTGCCCCTGGGGCAGGTGGAGAGGAAAATAAACCACATACCATAGAAGGGTTAGCTGCAGTCATTGGTTAATGGCTTGACAAAGGAATAAGGGGTTATTAATCCTACTAGCATGTTATCATGAAAGGGAGGTCCCTGATAACGTTCTGCTTTTCTCTGATTTTGTTCAACCCTCACCAGTCGTTAATCAGTGTGTAAGTCCAGGGAAGTGCGGGTTCTCCTCATCCGCCATAGCTGTTGAAGGTCCATGCGTAAAATTAGTCCAAGGGGGACATATGAGTGCAAAAGAAATAGAAGATAAAATAACGAGTTTGCTGAGCGAAGGAAAAGTTTTTGAACCGCCTCAGGAAGGTCGCGATGCGGCGTGGATCAAGTCCCTCGATCAGTACAGGGAGCTATACAAGCGTTCCATGATGGACCCGGAGGGTTTTTGGGCTGAACGTGCAGAAGAACTCGTCTCCTGGGATAAAAAATGGGAGAGGGTTTTGGACTACGATCTGACCGTCCCGGAAGTGCAGTGGTTTCAGGGAGGAAAACTCAATGTCTCCTCCAATTGTCTGGATCGGCATTTAACTGATGGACGCCGCAACAAGGCGGCGATTATCTGGCAGGGAGAGCCTGAGGAAGATGTCAAGGTCTATACCTATCAAATGCTGTATACCGAGGTGTGCAGATTTGCCAACGTGCTCAAGAAAAAAGGAGTGAAAAAAGGTGACCGGGTAGCCATCTACATGCCCATGATTCCTGAGTTGGCCATCGCCCTGCTGGCCTGCACCCGCCTTGGTGCAGTGCACTCGGTGGTTTTTGCCGGTTTTTCCGCCATTGCCTTGCAAAGCAGGATCCAGGACTGCGAGGCCAAAGTTTTGTTGACCGCTGACGCAGTGCTGCGTTCAGGAAAGGCTATTCCCCTGAAAGCCAATGCCGACGTGGCGCTGGAAGGGTGTGACAGCGTGGAAAGTTGTATTGTTGTCAATCGCACCGGGTCCGAAATCAACATGCTGGAGGACCGGGACAGCTGGTGGCATGAAGAGGTTGCTGCGCCGGATATTGCAAGCACCTGTGAGCCGGAATCCATGGATGCGGAAGACCTGTTGTTCATCCTTTATACCTCTGGGTCAACGGGAAAACCCAAAGGCGTTGTCCATACCACCGGTGGATACCTGACCTACGCCATGCATACCAGTCAATGGGTCTTTGATCTGAAGGATGATGACGTCTACTGGTGCACTGCCGACATCGGATGGATTACCGGCCACAGCTACATTCTCTATGGTCCGCTTGGCCTGGGCGCAACCACCCTGATGTTTGAAGGGGTGCCCAGTTATCCAGCGCCGGACAGGTTCTGGAAGATTGTGGAAAAATTCAAAGTTAACATATTCTATACTGCACCAACAGCCATTCGAGCTCTTATGCGCGAGGGGGTTGAATACACCCAGCGATATGACCTTTCCAGCCTGCGGATCCTCGGTTCGGTTGGGGAACCGATCAATCCTGAGGCTTGGATGTGGTATCATGTGAATATTGGAAAAGAGAAACTGCCTATCGTCGATACCTGGTGGCAGACGGAAACCGGTGGTATAATGATCTCGCCACTCCCTTATGCCACGCCGTTGAAGCCTGGATCCGCCAGCTATCCGCTGCCTGGTATAGACGCCGCGATATTCAATGAAGAAGGGGAAGAGGCCGGCCCCAATGAAGGGGGACACCTGGTAATACGGAAACCATGGCCGGGAATGCTGCGTGGGGTCTTTGGTGATCCGCAGCGGTACAAGAAAACCTATTTCAGCCGCTATGAGGGAATTTATGATCCAGAAGATGGTGCCCGTTGTGACGAAGATGGGTATTTTTGGATCATGGGCCGGCTGGATGATGTTATCAACGTCAGCGGCCATAGACTTGGAACGGCAGAGATTGAGTCGGCTCTTGTCTCCCATGAAGCAGTTGCCGAAGCAGCGGCGGTCGGCATGCCGCATCCTATCAAGGGCCAGGCTATTTTTGCCTACGTGACCCTGATGTCCTGGGCCGAGGAGAGTGAAGAACTGCTTGCAGAATTGAGAAAACACGTGCGCGCGGAAATCGGTCCAATTGCAACACCGGAATGTATCCAATGGGCGCCTGGTCTGCCGAAAACTCGCTCCGGTAAGATAATGCGCCGCATCCTGCGTAAGATCGCTGCAAATGATTTTAAAGATTTTGGTGACACCTCGACCCTTGCCGATCCTTCGGTTGTGGAGCAACTTGTCGAAGGGAAGAAAAAGTTGGACTAGACTGAAGTTGTTGACCGGCTTATACTCCATGCAGGGATCAGGATCCCCGCATGGAGCGTTTGAATATGCAGGCAGAACCCTTGGGCGTTCTGCCTGTTTTTGTTTGCACAGGATGCATGAGTGTTCACGTTCAGTACCGGTGCGAGCTGCTGCAGTAGACGAAGGAATGATATGAAAAACACCGGACAGCAACCTTCGACCCCCGAAGCGGTTGTAGATTTTCTTGGCAGGATAATGCCGTTTAAAGACCTTGAGCAGCAGGTACTGCGGGATGTTGCCCGGCATGTGCGGGTCGGTTTTTTTCCCAAAGGGACCTGGCTGCTGATTATGGGAGAGTCAGAGGTTCAGTATCTCTACCTCATACAGCAGGGCGGGGTAAAATCGTTTCTCACCGATGAGGAGGGGCAGACCACCCTCAAAGACTATCGTGGGGAGGGAGAGTATATTGGCGCTCTTGGTATCATTCGGGGAACGGTGGCCAATATGAACGTGGAGACCGTGGAAGATACCTTCTGTTTCCTACTTCCGCGAAAGGTTTTTCTTGATCTGATCACCTCGCAGTCGGGATTTGCACAATACTATCTCAAAAGTTTTTCCGAGAAGGTGGTGACCACTGCATACACCGAGCTGCGAAAGCATCGGGTGGCCAGGCGCAGCGACGAAGATCTTTTTCTCTTTAGTAACAAGGTCGTGGATATCATCGGGCGTTCGCTGCGTCGAGTCAATGTGGGCTGTTCCGTACAGCAAGCGGCAACCATCATGATGCAGTATAATGTCGGTTCCTTGCTGGTCTATGAGGGTGATGCTGAGAATATTGTCGGTATTATGACTGACAAAGATTTACGGAATAAGGTGGTGGCTGCGGGAATGGAGGGAGCGGTACCGGTGAGCCGCGTCATGACCGCGCCGGTCATCAGCATACCATCCCAGGCCGTCTGTTTCGATGCGTTGATCATGATGATGTCCCATGGGATTCATCACCTTGCCGTCGAGCAGAATGGGAAATGCCTGGGAGTGATTACCTCTCATGATATCATGCTATTGCAGGGCAATTCTCCGTACATGCTCTTTAAGGAGATTGGGAGCCAGTCCAGCTATCCGGCGCTCTATTCCCTTGCCCAGAAAATTCCGGCTGTTATCCGCAACCTGATTAATGAGGGCGCAAAAGCCGGGAATATTGCCCGAATGATAACCTTGCTCAATGATCGGGTTTTGACTCAGTTGCTCAAGTTGACGGAAGAGGAGCTTGGCCAGCCACCGGTGCCCTATTGTTGGCTGTTGTTGGGAAGTGAGGGGAGACGGGAACAGACGTTTAAGACAGACCAGGACAACGCCCTGCTCTATGCCGACCCCGCTGATGCGGCTACCCAGCAGGCTGCGGCTGCCTATTTTTCCGAACTGGGTAAACGGGTGGTGGATCATTTGGTCAACTGCGGCTATCCTCCCTGCAGGCAGGGTGTCATGGCAAGCGAGCAGCAGTGGTGTCAGCCATTGGTTGTATGGAAAGAACGTTTTATTTCCTGGCTAGATGGGTCCAGCCCGGCGGAACTTCTTCGTGGGGCTAATGTGTTCGATTTTCGACCTGTTCATGGGTATATGCCTTTGGCAGAGGAACTGCGTGAGGTAGTGGCCACCACTGCCAAACGGCAGCGGGGATACCTGCGGCCCCTGATAAATGACTGCCTTGCCCGAAGAGCCCCACTTTCCATTTTCAGAGACGTGATTGTTGCCGAGGATGGTCGTCAGGAGACGCTTTTTGACATCAAACGTCAGGGACTGGATCCCTACATCCGCTTTGCACGCATCCTTGCCCTGTATTACGGTATACGGGAAACAAATACTCTGGCCCGGCTCGTAGTACTGGGAAGAGAGAAATTACTGGAATGGGAGTTGCTCGAAAAGGTGCAGGAAGCCTGCGAGATTCAGATGCAATTGCAGCTCATCCATCAACTGCATCAGGTCGAGGGCGGCATTTTGCCAGATACCATGCTTTCCCCAGGCGAATTATCCGAATTGGAGAAAAAAATGTTGAAGGATGGATTTGAGCTTGTAGCGGCAATGAACGGATTATTGGAGCAGTTGGGAGCAACGGATGGAGGCGCAGAAAAACAGTGAGGCACCAGTGGCTGACATGGTTGAAGAAAACCAACCAGGTGCTCATTGCCAACAGGGAGCAGTGCTGTGATCATTCGGCGCTGCTCCCTTTGGAGGAATACGACTATGTGGTCTGCGATACTGAGCTTACCGGACTCAATAGGCGAAAAGATGAGATCATCTCCATTGGAGCGGTGCGTATCTCCAGTTTGGAGATAGAGCTTGGCAATACCTTTCATGCGTTGGTTCGTCCCTGTCGCCTCTCCCCCAATCAGGCAACTTTTGTACATAGGATTACCCCGGAGCAGTTAAAACAGGCACCGTCCATTGATGAAGTACTGCCGGCATTCATCACTTTTTGTGGCGGTGCAGTGTTGGTGGGGCACTGTATCGGTCTTGATCTGCATTTTCTTAACCTGGCGGCCAGAAAACATTTGGGTGGGGCGATGGCCAATCCCAGTGTAGATACGATGAACATGGCGCGGCTCTACAAGGCGACAGCCGCCAGGCAGGGAAAGCGTTTCGTGGATAGCCCCGGATCCCTGGTGCTTGATGACCTGACGGTGGAATTCAATTTGCCCCGATTCAAGCCACACGACGCCCTGGAAGATGCCCTGCAGACAGCGTACCTCTTTCTCTATCTGGTGAAAAAATTGCAGGGGCTTGAAGTGCGGACCCTGCAGGATGTAGAGCTACTGGGACGAAGGAAGGAGGAGGAAAAGTTGTTCTGACAGTTGGCTGTGGTCTCGACGAAAAGCACCTGCAGAGAGATTGCACCTGGCCCTTGGGTTCGTTTTTTTATTTGCATTGTCCTTGTTGATGTATATGATGACGTTTCTGTGCTTAACGCACTCTATCCGCTATTGCGGGCAACGGCTGCCGCCGGCCGGGTTAAGTATAGGTGAACTACCCATTAACATTAAATATATTGGAAAACATGACTGGTAAAGAAATTAGAAAACGTTTTCTTGAGTATTTTGAACGGCACGGTCATACTCGGGTCAAGTCCTCCTCTCTGGTGCCCCATGATGACCCTACGCTCCTTTTTGTTAATTCCGGGATGGTGCAGTTTAAAAAAGTGTTTATGGGTGAAGAACAGCGGCCGTATGTACGAGCAACCACCGCCCAGGCAAGTGTGCGGGCGGGTGGGAAACACAACGACTTGGAAAATGTCGGCTATACGGCCAGGCATCATACTTTTTTTGAGATGCTGGGGAACTTTTCTTTTGGCGATTACTTCAAGAAGGAAGCAATTGATTTTGCCTGGGAGTTTTTAACTGTTGAATTGGGCCTTGATCCTCAGCAGCTGTGGGTTTCGATCTATGATGATGATGATGAGGCACACGAGTTATGGTCATTAGTGGATGGGCTTCCGCCGGGACGGATTGTCCGGATGGGGGAGGAGGATAATTTCTGGGCTATGGGTGATACTGGTCCCTGCGGGCCTTGTTCGGAAATTCATATCGACCAGGGAGAAGCTGCCGGCTGCGGCCGTGCTGACTGTAAGCTGGGGTGTGACTGCGATCGTTTCCTGGAATTGTGGAACCTGGTGTTCATGCAGTACTACCGTGACGAAAACGGCACCATGACCCCGCTGCCTCGCCCATCAATCGACACCGGTATGGGGCTTGAGCGGGTGGCCGCCGTATTGCAGGGGAAGCACAATAATTTCGACTGCGACCTCTTTACGCCGATTATTGATCACGTAGCCCGTCTGTCCGGAAGAATATACCACGATAACAAGCATGACGATATCTCCATGCGGGTCATCGCCGATCACGCGCGGGCGACCACTTTTCTCGTCGGTGATGGTGTGCTTCCCTCTAATGAAGGGCGAGGATATGTGCTGCGCCGCATCATGCGCAGGGCTATTCGCTATGGACGGGCCCTGGGCTTGGACGCCTTTTTTCCCGGGGTGTGCGCTGTTGTTACCAAGACCATGGCAGATGCGTACCCCCATCTTGATGATACCCGCGAACTACTTGAAAAAGTGGTGACTAACGAAGAGCAGCGGTTTGGTCTGACCCTGGACAAAGGGTTGCAGATGTTGGACGAAGAGATTCAGCGTCTGCAAGCGGAGCAGGTGCAGGATGCCACCATTGACGGTCGATTTATCTTTAAGCTGTATGATACCTATGGATTTCCCGTTGATATTGTGCGCGACGCGGCAATTGAGCGAGGGGTAGCCTTTGATGAGGCCGGGTTCAATGCGGCCATGCAGCAACAGCGTGAGCAGTCGAGAAAATCATGGAAAGGCAGCGATGTGGATCATCTCGACCAGGGGGTGCTTGAACTTGTTAATCAGGCTAAGTCCTCTGAGTTCACCGGGTATTTTACCACCAGCGGCGAATCAGTGGTTGAGGCCATGCTTGATCGGGAAGGAAAACTGGTTACACATGGCGACAAGGGGGAAGAACTCCAGGTGTTCTGCAGTGCAACTCCCTTTTATGCCGAATCCGGTGGTCAGGTGGGAGATCAGGGGGAAATAACCTGGGAAGGGGGGCGCTTTCACGTTACCCAAACCACCGCGCCGGTAGAGGGGATAATTCTTCACAAGGGGACAATCGCTGAAGGGAAGCTTGAGCCAGGGCAACAGGTCCAGCTGCAGGTCTCTGAACGGAGGAGTGAGACGGTTCTCAATCATACGGCAACCCATCTTCTCCATGCAGCGTTGAAACAGGTGCTGGGCGAGCATGTGAAGCAAGCCGGGTCACTGGTGGACAGTAACAGGCTCCGCTTTGATTTCACTCATTTTTCTCCGGTGACCTCCGAGGAGCTGAGCAAGATTGAAAAAATCGTCAACGCCCAGATTCGTCAGAATACCCCGGTTGCCTCGGCTATTCTTGACCGGGAAGAGGCTATTGAGGGTGGGGCGACCGCTCTGTTTGGCGAAAAATATGGTGATGAAGTCCGGGTCGTTTCTATTGGTGGTTTCAGCAAGGAACTCTGTGGCGGGACCCACGCCAGTGCGACCGGAGATATTGGATTATTCAAAGTGATTCATGAAACAGGAATTGCTGCAGGGGTGCGTCGTATTGAAGCGGTAACCGGCAGGCAGGCCATCGAATGGCTTCACCGGTATGAGGAGCAGGCAGCAAAACTCTGTAAAGTGATAGGCAGTCCTTTGGAAGGTGCTGCAGAAAAAGTTGTGAGTTTGCAGAAACGGTTGAAGGCTTCGGAAAAGGAACTGGCCACTCTCACGGCCTCCATGACCCTGTCCAGTCTTGATGATATTTTGGCAGGGGCGATCGAAGTGGAAGGGATTTCGGTGGTGGCAAAAAAGGTGCAGCTGGATTCACCCAAAACCCTGCGTGAAATAGGGGATCGGGTGAGGGATAAACTTAAGAGCGGGATCGCCGTGCTGGGAGGGGAATTTGGTGGGAAAGCAGCCTTGTTGGCCCTTGTTTCCACGGACCTGACCGCCAGGGTTAAAGCTGGAGAGATTGTGAATAAAGTAGCGGCTATCGTCGGTGGCAAGGGTGGCGGCAGACCTGATATGGCCCAGGCCGGAGGCAGCATGCCCGATAAGCTGGATGAGGCCATCGGCAAAGTGCCGGACATAATCAAAGGTTCTCTAGGCAGCTGAGTGTTTGCCGTATTGTAAACCATTGTTCATTATATGGCGAAAAACGCATATGTGGAGCAACCGCATATGCGTTTTTCGTATCCATATTCCCTTTATCTGGCTGCCCGTTTTACCGAGCTGTGCAGCGTAACCATTAATAGTACTTCTACATTATGCAACAGTCTGATTCGCAACGTATAGTGATCACAGGGGTCGGCTTGGCCGCACCTGGAGCCTCGTCATTGGCTGAGTTCAGAGCCAACTTGTTGGCCGGAAAAAGCGGTATATCCACCCTTGATCTTCGGTATATGGGGGTCCATCCGGCTGGTGTCTGTACATTTGAGGAGACACGATACCGTAAAAAAAGAGAGAATAAGCGTGGAAGCCGGGCTGGGTGCATTGCCGTGTACTGTGCCAATGAAGCGTTGCAGGATGCCGGTATCACCTTTGCGGAGTATGACCGGAGAGCAACCGGTGTATATCTTGGCCTCACCGAGCATGGTACCGTAGAGACGGAAAATGAAGTCTACAATATTTCCCAGTATGAGTACAACGTTGATTACTGGACCCATCACCATAATCCGCGGACGGTACTGAATAACCCGGCCGGTGAGATTACAATGAATCTTGGCATTACCGGTCCTCATTATACCATTGGGGCGGCATGCGCAGCCGGCAATGCCGCTCTCATTCAGGGGGCGCAAATGCTCCGTTTGGGAGAAGTTGATTTTGCCCTTTGCGGCGGTATTTCCGAATGTACCGATTCGTTCGGTATCTTTGCCTCTTTCAAATCCCAGGGAGCATTGGCCGAACATGCTGACCCCACCCGCGCCAGTCGCCCTTTTGATATGGATAGAAACGGAATTGTTATCTCCGAAGGGGGGTGCGTGTTCACCTTGGAACGGCTCGATAAGGCACTCGCCAGAGGAGCCTCCATCTATGGAGAACTTGCGGGATATGGGATGAATTCTGACGCCAGGGATTTCGTACTGCCCTATGGTCCCCGTCAGCAAGAGTGTATGGAGATGGCTCTGCAGCGCGCCGGCATGCGGCCAACGGACATCACTATTCTCAACACCCATGCTACCGGTACCCGTCAAGGGGATGTAGAAGAATGTTCGGCCATAAGAAAGGTGTTTGCCGGTAGTGGTTCCACCTATATCAATAACACTAAATCCAGTATTGGGCATGCCATGGGGGCCGCAGGGGTGTTGGAGCTTGCTGGCAATCTGCCTGCGTTTACCGACCACCTCGTCCACCCGACCATCAATGTTGATCAGGTTGATCCAGAGTGTGACTTGCCTGGACTGGTCAGCGGAACGCCGGTGCAACTTGATCGGGTTGATGCCATTTTAAATAATTCTTTCGGCATGCTGGGGATAAATTCGGTGGTGATTGTCAAGAGATTTGTGGCAGGTTGAACCGTTTTATGGTATGTATTTCCGTTTTGTCTCCCTTGTCCCGTTTAGCAGACAGGGGGGAGTAATATGATTATGATTGCATGGGAACCCACTGCTGCTCAAGCGTCCTTAGGAATACCCTGACAGAGCAGAGGTACGGATTCGATTGGCAATTTTCTTTTTCAAGCACCAGGAATGGGTTATGACACGGGACGAGATCAAGGACGTTATCCTTGAAATTATAGAAGATATAGACGAAGAAGCAGAGTTCGACAACCTGGATGCCGACGCACCACTTCGCGATCAGTTGGATCTGGATTCCATGGATTTTTTGGACATCGTCATGGAGCTGAGGAAGCGCTATCAATTGCAGATTCCGGAGGAGGAGTATCCGGAACTGGCCACATTGACAAGTTGTATCAATTATTTGGAGCCGAAACTGAAAGACGCCTGAGCGAAGAGGCGGTAGAGCGTCCCGTGCCCTTGCCCCCTCCTTCTACTTTTTACCACTTTCTATGGCTGAATATCAGCTGGTTATCATTGGCGGAGGACTATCTGGTATAGCTGCAGGCATTCGTGCTGCCCGGTTTGGGATAAAGACGCTTTTGCTTGAGCAGCACACCATACCAGGAGGGCTGAATTCCTATTACTACCGACAGGGAGAAATCCTGGAAACCGGTCTGCACGCAATGACCAATTATGCGGCTCCGGGCGACAAGCGTGCTCCGCTCAACCTTCTTTTTCGCCAACTCAAGCTTCCCCGAAAAGCCTTTGCCACCCATGAGCAGGTGAAGTCGGAGATACGTTTCCCTGGCGTTTCTCTCGCTTTTTCCAACGATCCGCGTCTTTTCATCGAGGAAGTTGCGCGCGTTTTTCCTGAGGCCGTAGATCGATTTATCTCCTTGAGAAAAGCGATCGCTGCCTATGATCCCTTTTGTCCCGCACCATGGAAATCCGCAAGGAGTTTTCTCGCTGGGACTCTTGACCATCCGCAGCTGACGGAAATGCTCCTCCTGCCGTTGATGGTGTATGGAAATGCCGAGGAACACGACATGGAGCTGGGGCAGTTCGTCATCATGTTTCGCTCTATTTTTGAAGAAGGTTTTTTTCGGCCGGAGGGGACCATACGGGAATTTCTGACAATGTTGCTGGAACAGTACCAACGATTCGGCGGACAGATTCGGTATCGTTCCCTGGTAGAGGAAATATGCAGAGAGGGAGAGCGAGTGAGCGGTGTCCGATTGACAAGTGGTGAAACGATCACCGCAGATGCCGTGCTGTCAACCGTTGGGATGTCTGAGACCATTGAGTTGAGCGGATGGGAGCTGCCCAAGCCGGCATACGGAGGACGGATGAGTTTCATGGAGACCGTCTCCTTGGTAGACGGCAATGCCCGAGGACACCTTGATACCACTTCAACGATTATTTTCTACAATCAGCAGGAGCAGTTGCATTATCAACGACCTGCAACCCATGTCGACCTCTCCTGGGGTGTTGTTTGTTTTCCGGAGCATTTTCAGGGGTTGCCCCAGGGCGACCGATTTCAGATTCGCAATACTAACTCGGCCAACTATGCGTTGTGGAAAAATGAAAAGCGCGCAGCATATGCCCAGCTGAAGGCGGAGTGGACCGACGCCGCAATTCAGACCAGCGAAGAAATTATCGGCCCCTACAGGGAGCATATTATTTCCCAGGACAGTTTTACACCGCTTACAGTGGAGCGATTTACACGAAAGGCGGAAGGGGCGATTTATGGAAGCCCCATTAAGGTAAAGGACGGAAGAACACCCTGGCCGAACTTGTTTATTGCCGGAACCGATCAGGGGTACTTGGGCATTGTTGGCGCCATGCTCAGTGGAGTGACTGTGGTGAATAAACACCTTCTCTCCTGAGCACTTTACCGGCTAATGGAAGAATATATATGAAATACGCATCGTTTGCTGCATTGGAAAAATCTTATGATGCCATCGTTGTCGGATCCGGTCTCGGTGGCCTGACCTGTGCAAATCGGCTTGCAAGTGCCGGACACAGGGTATTGCTGCTGGAGCATCACGTTCAGCTTGGCGGTCTGGCCACATGGTTTAAGCGTGGAGGGCATATTTTTGATGTCTCCCTGCATGGGTTTCCTTACGGGATGGTGAAAACCTGTAAAAAGTACTGGGGCCGGACGATCCGGGATTCCATCGTGCAACTGCCGAAAATCGTTTTTGATAATCCCCAGTTTTCCCTCACCACAACCTTCAGTAAGGAAGATTTTATTCGGATTCTCCAAGAGGTTTTTGCCATTGACGAACAGACGGTAAAGGCGTTTTTTTCCACTGTTGAGGGAATGAACTTCTATGATGATCAATCCATGACCACGAGGGAACTGTTTGATCAGTTCTTTCCCGGCCGTTCTGACGTCCATCGTCTCTTGATGGAGCCTATCTCCTACGCAAACGGCTCCACTCTCGATGAACCGGCAATTACCTATGGCATAGTTTTCTCCAACTTCATGAACAGAGGCGTTTATACGTTTGAAGGAGGAACGGATAGGCTGATCGGACTGATGGCGAAAGAGTTGCAGGAGAAGGGCGTAACGCTCTGTACCGGAGCAAAGGTCGAGCGTATTCTGGTAGACAATGGCCGGGCCTGTGGCGTGGTGGTTAATGGGCAGGAAGTCGGTGCGGCGGCAGTGATTTCCAATGCTGGAATTACCAACACCATCGATCATCTGGCAGGACGGGACAATTTTTCACCTGCTTTTCTCGCCCAGTTTGATACCGTTGAGGTGAATAACTCCAGTTGCCAGGTATATTTCGGTATTCGCAAAGGAGAAACGATCGAGGATATCGGCGACCTGCTGTTCACCTCAACCGCTCCCGAATACTCGGCAGAAGAGATGCGCGACATGCAGACACGTAGTCGGACCTTTTCGGTTTACTATCCCAAGACTCGGCCGGATAACCCCGACTATACCATTGTCGCCTCGATGAACGCCAACTATGCTGATTGGGCTGAATTGACTCCTCCTGACTATCAGCTCGAAAAACAGGCCATGATAGAACGTTGTTTCGTTGATCTTGAACGGTACGTGCCGGACATCCGAGGCAAGGTGGATACTGTGGAATCGGCAACTCCGCGAACCTTTCATCGCTACACTCTGCACACCCGAGGGACCTCTTTCGGAACGAAATTTGCTGGACTTGATGTTTCCCGCTCACTCCACAAAGAGATACCAGGCCTTTACCATGTCGGTTCTGTGGGAATCATCATGAGTGGTTGGCTGGGGGCCATCAATTACGGAGTCATTGCTGCCCATGATGTTGACGGGTACCTGCGGGAACGGTCTGCCTAGCCATCTTCCCTTTATACTAATCTCATCATCCCACCACAAAAGGGACGGAAGCAAATATGGGTGAATTTCAAGGAAAAAGAGCTGTAGTCACAGGAGCCACCCGTGGAATCGGCAAGGCCATCACCATGGCCCTGTTGGAGGAAGGCGCCCAGGTGCTGGGGGTATATGGCGGAAACAGTACCGCCGCCAAAACTCTGGAACAGGCATGTGCACACCACGCAGACCGATTGCATCTTCGTCAGCTGGATGTGAGTGATTATACCGCGGTTGAGGCGTTTTTTCTATGGGTGGAAGAGCAGTACGATACAGTGGATATTCTGGTGAACAATGCCGGGATCAGGAGAGATGCAGTCTTGGCCATGATGAGGGAAGAGGACTGGCGACGGGTTATTGATGTCAATCTCACCGGCGGGTATACCATGTCCAAATGTGCTCTCCCCCTTATGCTGAAACAAAAGTACGGCAGGATACTTTTCATTACTTCACCCATGGGGCAGCTGGGTTTTGCCGGGCAGGCCAATTATGCGGCATCCAAAGCTGGCCAGGTCGGCCTGATGAAATCGTTGTCCAGGGAGGTGGGCAAACGAAAAATTACCGTCAACTGTATATCTCCAGGATTTATTGCCACCGATTTTATTGAGGACCTGACGGAAAGCCAGGTCAAAGAGTACAAAAAAATGGTGCCTCAACGCCGTTTTGGTACCCCCCAGGAGGTGGCTGACGCGGCTCTTTTCCTTGCCAGTGATAAGGCAGCCTATATTAACGGTGCTGTACTCGAGGTTACCGGAGGACTGTAATGGTGACTGCAGATGAACAGTATATTCGCTCCCGCATCCCTCATAGACCACCCTTTCTCTGGCTTGACCGGGTGGAGGCCATAACAGAGGAGGGTATTCAAGCCACCAAGCGCATCCCGGAAGATCTTGATATCCTGCAGGGCCATTATCCGGATTATCCGATTATGCCAGGGGTGCTTTTGTGTGAGGCAGTTTTTCAGGCAGGTGCCGTTTATATCAGCGAAATGCAGCACTCTCATCAGACTGCGGGTGATCCACCAGTGGGATCCGAAGGGGTGCCGGTACTGACCCGTATCCTTGGTGCTCGATTTAAGCGGGAGGTTAAGCCCGGAGATAATATAGAAATCCAGGCACGGCTGACGGAAAAGCTTGCCGGTGCGTGGTTTATGAAGGGAAGTGTGAAACTCGGCGGAAAAGTCGCCGTGCAGGTGGAATTTGCTTGTGCATTAAAAGGGGAGTAAGTGGATTTTCTGGGAGTAGACGGTAAAAAAATAGTGGTCTTTGGCTTGGCCAATAAGAAATCCGTTGCCTGCAGTATCGGTCGCGTACTGGTCCAGGCAGGGGCAGAGGTCATCCATGTGGTGAGAAGTGAGCAGCGGGCAGAGACTGCAGCAAAACTTTTTCCCGACAGCCGGGTCTTCCTCTGTGATGTCGCGGAGGAGGAAAATATCATTCAGGTCAAGGAGCAGATCAGGACGGCAATAGCAGGCCCCATAGATGGAATTGTTCATTCCATAGCTTTTGCCAATTATTCGGAAGGACTTAAACCGTTTCATGCAACCTTGAAAAAAGATTTCCTCGAGGCGGTGGATATCAGTTGTTTTTCCTTTATCTCCATTGCCAATCATTTTCAATCGTTGCTTTCCCCAAACGCTTCCCTGGTCACCATTTCCATCTCAAGTACCCGTATGGCAGCGGAAAATTATGGCTACATGGCACCGGTGAAAGCGGCGCTGGAGTCATCGGTGTGCTTTTTGGCCAAAAGTTTTTCCGCCTTTTCCGAGGTACGTTTTAATGCCGTTTGTCCGGGGTTGTTGAAAACGTCGGCCTCAGCAGGAATCCCGGGATACATTGATTCCTACCTTTTTGCTGAGAAGGCAACCCTCAGGAAGAAAGCCCTGCGGACCGAAGAAGCTGCAAATACCGCCGCTTTTTTGCTGTCCCCCCGATCATCCGGGATCAACGGACAGTGTGTGGTGGTGGATGCCGGCATGGGAATGAATTATTTTGACGCAGACATTGTCAGCAAAGCTGTCAGTTAGCCAGCCTGCAGGAAACGCAAAGGAACAGGAGAAAAACTATGCAACCGCAGATGAACCTGGTGCAGCGGTTGGTACATATGCTAAAACATACCTGGGCAGTGTTTACCTCACGGCAAACACCATGGTATGTCAAGGTAATCCTGGCCCTCGGTCTTCTCTATACGGTTTCACCCTACGATTTGATCCCGGAATGGATTCCGGTTGTTGGGGTGTTGGACGATGTCGCTCTTGCAGCCTTCCTGATCACCTGGGCACAAAAATTCCAGGTAACCGAAGAATAACACAGCACCGTTCACTCAAATACTCTTTGATCGACTCAGCATGCTCTTTTCAAATGTTTGTCTGCACGATTTTGGCTATGCGCTTCCACCCAATGTTTTGACCTCTGATGCCATTGAGGAGCGACTTGCCGAAGTCTATGATCGACTCAAATTGCCTCGTGGACGATTGGAGTTGATGAGTGGTATTACTCGCAGGCGCCTCTGGAACGAGGGAACCAAACCCAGTGAAGGGGCGACCCTGGCAGGCAAAGCCGCTTTGGAAAGGGCCGCGATCGACCCGCAGGAGATCGGTTGTCTTATTTTTTCTTCGGTGAGTCGGGACATGATGGAACCGGCAACGGCTGCCTTTGTTCATCATTCGCTCGACTTGTCTCCCGCCTGCCAGGTGTTTGACCTCTCCAATGCCTGCCTTGGTTTTCTCAACGGCATGACCATGCTTGCCAATATGATTGAACTCGGTCAGGTGCGCGCCGGGCTGGTGGTGGCCGGGGAGACGGCTGAGGACCTGGTCGGGTCAACCATCGATCACCTGTTAACAGAAAAGCGCTTGACAAGAAAGAGTGTTAAGCCGCTCTTTGCCTCTCTGACTATCGGCTCCGGCGCTGTAGCTCTGGTGATGGTGGACAAACGATGGGTCGACACCGGTCATTATCTGGCTGGCGGTTACTGTCGGGCCAACACGGCGCATAACCGTCTCTGTCAGGGTGGGCAGAATGCCGAGCAGGGGACCTTGATGGCCACTGATTCCGAAGAATTACTGCGCCAGGGTATTGCCACCGCCGCTGATTGCTGGCAGGGTTTTCAGCAGCAGCTCGGCTGGTCGGCAGGGAGTGTGGATAGATTCTTTTGTCATCAGGTCGGTAAAGCACACGCTCAGGCCCTCTTTCACACGCTTGCTCTGGATCCGGCCAAAAATTTTGAGACGTTACCGATCCTCGGCAATGTAGGGTCAGTATCGGCTCCCTTGACCATGGCCATGGGCATAGAACAGGGAAAACTCCAGTCAGGGGAACAGGCGGCGCTGCTGGGTATTGGCTCGGGCATCAATTCACTGATGCTTGGCATCCGATGGTAGATATGATTGAACAGCACGCAGAATATCCTTTTCAGCCCAAGCGGATCAAGGTTGATGGCGGGGAAATGGCCTATCTTGACGAGGGGCGGGGGCCTGTGGTCGTCTGTGTCCATGGAAATCCCTCCTGGTCATACCTGTATCGCAATCTGATCGTCGATCTTGCTCGCAATTACCGGTGCATCGTTCCTGACCATATCGGTTGCGGGTACTCAGACAAACCGCAGGAGTATGACTATGTACTCTCACAGCACATCGCAAATCTGGAGGCCTTGCTGTCTGCGCTTGAGGTTGAGGAATGTACCCTGGTTGTCCACGATTGGGGGGGGGCCATCGGTATGGGTTGGGCAGGGCGACATCCCGGCCTGGTCAAAGGACTGGTGGTTTTGAATACAGCCGCTTTTCGGTCCCGGCGGATGCCTTTTCGGATTGCCGTATGCCGCTGGCCGTTGATTGGTGATTTTGTGGTGCGGGGACTCAACGGTTTTGCCCGGGCAGCCGTGCATATGGCAGTTTGTCGAAAAATGCACGCAAAGGTTGCCGCAGGTTTTCTCGCACCCTACGATTCCTGGCGCAACAGAGTCGCCTTGCTGCGATTTGTTCAGGATATTCCCCTGCAACCCGGCCATCCATCCTGGAGGACTCTGGTGGAGGTGGAGCGCTCGCTTGAGCTGCTCAAAGAACATCCCATGCTTATCTGCTGGGGGGGGAAGGATTTCTGTTTTACCAAACATTTCTATACCGAGTGGCAAGCACGATTTCCTGACGCCGAGGCCCATTTTTTTGCAGAGGCCGGCCATTATGTTCTGGAGGACGCGCTGCCTTCGATTCTTCCTTTGGTCAGAAGTTTTCTTGACCGGCAATACGCAAACCATGGCTGATTACAACATAGGCAATGTTCTGGACCAGGTTGCCGATAAAATGGAGGGAAAAATCGGTTTGGCCGCCCCTGTTCGGGGCAGGTGGCAGACATGGTCTTTTGTTGAACTGGCCCATATTGCACGAACCTTGAACTGTCAGCTTGATGCGCAGGAGGTAGGCAGAGGCGATCGGGTAATGCTGATGGTTCGCCCATCGGTGGAATTCATCTGCCTAACATTCGCTCTTTTTCAATTGGGAGCGGTGGTGATTTTGATTGATCCAGGAATGGGCTATAGGAACCTGTTGCGTTGTATCGGATCGGTGCGCCCCGACATTTTGGTGGGCATACCCAAAGCCATCATTTTCAGTAAACTTTTCCCCCGCCCTTTTGCTTCATTGCGCAAACGGATATGTGTTGGCACGTTGGTGGGGTGGTCGGGTCCGCAGGTCGATGTGGGCAGTAGCACCAGGGACGGCGTTACCAACTGCCAAGGGAGGCACTTTAGCGCAACAGCTGACGACCTCGCTGCCATAATATTTACCACCGGTTCTACCGGACCACCCAAGGGAGTGCAGTATACCCACGGCATCTTTCATACCCAGTTGCAGTTTATTCGCGATTATTTTGGCATCGCCTCCGGTGACGTGGACCAGCCTGGCTTCCCGTTATTCGGCCTCTTTTCTATTGCCCTGGGGGCTACCGCTGTTATTCCCGACATGGACCCTACAAGACCGGCCAAGGTCGACCCCCAGACCTTTGTTGCTTCATTGATGCGCTACCGAGTGAGTTATTCCTTCGGCTCGCCAGCTATCTGGCGCGTGGTGGGCAGGTATTGCGAACAGCATGGAGTTCAACTTCCGGTAAAGAAAATTCTCATGGCCGGAGCACCCGTACCAGGAGCCCTTATAAAACAATTGCAGCGACTCATGCCTGAGGGCGGTGAAATTTTTATTCCGTATGGGGCCACCGAATCGTTGCCAGTGGCGGCTATTGAAGGGCGTGAGGTGGTTGAAGAAACGTGGGAAAAGACCCGCAAGGGGAAGGGGACGTGTGTAGGCAGGGCGCTGCCGGGTATAGCGATCACCATCATCGCCCCGGTTGATGGCCCTTTGCGCCATTGGAGGGAGGTGGCTGAGCAACCCCCGTTTACGATCGGAGAGATTGCGGTCAAAGGTCCGGTGGTCACCCGAGCCTATGACAACAATACCTTGGAGACTGAGTATTCCAAGATTACCGATGATGATGGGTTCTGGCATCGGATGGGAGATATGGGGTATTTGGACGAGCACGGCAGATTGTGGTTTTGCGGAAGAAAGGCACATCGGGTTTTGAGTGCCCGGGGCATTCTCTACACCATTCCCTGTGAGGCAATCTTCAACGAGCATCCCGAAGTGTACCGCTCAGCGCTAGTGGGAGTGGGTAAGGTCGGCTGCCAGCGACCGGTTGTAATCGTGGAACCGATAGGGAAAGTTACCAATCTACAGCGTTTGCTCCATGACCTGGAAACATTGGCTGCAGCCAATCCATTGACAGCGGAAATCGAGACATTTTTAATCCACACAAAATTTCCGGTGGATATACGACACAACGCGAAAATTTTTCGGGAAAAACTTGCTCTTTGGGCAGAAAGAAAACTCCGGTATCGACACTGTTGATAGAGAAAGGTGACCTGGTCAGGTCATTGCCAGAGAGGTGAGGTAGCGAATGAAGAAAGTCCTGGTGACAGGTGGCGGAGGGTTTATTGGCAAGGCCATAGTCCACGCCCTACTGAAGAAAGGATTTGACGTTGGTGTGGTCGGTCGCAACAGGTATCCGGATCTGGAGGCAATCGGCGTGGAAGGTCATCAGGGAGACATTCGTGACCTTGATTTTCTCCGCCTCGCCTGCAGGGGGAAAGACACGGTTTTCCATGTCGCTGCCAAGGCCGGAATATGGGGGAAGAGGAAAGATTATTTTTCGATTAACGCCCAGGGAACGGAAAACATCGTTGACGCCTGTCGGCATGCCGGAGTGCATGCACTTGTCTATACTTCTACTCCTTCCGTGGTGTTTGACCGGTCCCCCATTGAAGGAGGAAGTGAACAGCTACCCTATGCGTCGCAACCTCTTTGCCATTATGCAGCCAGTAAGATAGTGGCGGAAAAGACAGTGCTCGCCGCAGATGGTCCACGCCTGCGAACCATCGCCATGCGGCCACATCTTGTCTGGGGGCCGGGAGACCGACACCTGATCCCGAGAATCCTGGAGAGGGGGAGGCAGGGATCGCTCGCTATTGTTGGAAATGGCCACAACCAGGTAGATATAAGTTATATTGACAATGTGGTCCATGCGCACCTGCTTGGCGCCGAAAATCTGCATCAATCTGGCAGTGCCGGTGGCGAGGCCTTTTTCATTGGCCAGGAGGTTCCGGTGAACCTGTGGCAATGGATCAATGGTCTCTTCGCCAAAGTAGGAATCGATCCGGTGGATAAAAAAATACCTTTTACGACGGCCTACATGGCAGGATGGTTGCTTGAGGTGGTATATAGGGCTGCCGGCATAACGCGTGAACCGAAAATGACGAGGTTTCTGGCCCACCAGCTAGCCCATTCCCATTGGTTTACCCATGAAAAACTTGCTGCCCTGCTCGGTTACAGCGAACAGGTGAGCACTGCAGAAGGGATGCAGCGTCTGGTAGCGTGGATCGAAGAGGGATGACAATAGATGTACTTGTTTTCAAGATGTTATTACTGACGGGTATCATTAAAAGGGTGTTTCCTGGGAGAAAAGAAGCGTACGCAAGCAGAACTGAAAAAACATATAAATTTAATTTAAAATGAATTGACAGCGGCAGTATTTTTAAGTAGTAATCCTGTCGTACTATGAACCGCCATTCACTTCCGAGTTATGGCTTGTTTTTTTTCTGAGATGAGGAGTAATTGGGATGATTTCGATTGATATTACCATGGTAATACATATCATCAACATGATCGTGTTGATGGTGGTGCTCAATGCAATTCTTTACAAACCGGTGCTTGGCATCCTGGAAAAAAGGAAGCAGAAAGTCGATTCCATGCATGATGAGGTGGCGCAGCTGGAGCAGCGTGCTCGAAATCGTCAGCTTGAATTAGACCGAAAAATGCGTGAGGCCAGCACCAAGGCAAAAAAAGCGCTGGACGAAGCCCGTGCGGGCGCTCAGGCGGCTGGTGCAGAGAAGCTTGCAGCAATTCGTCAGGAGTCAGATGGCGAACGGGATAAGCAAATGAAGGAAATACGTACGCAGGTCGATTCTGCCAGGTCAGACTTGCAAACGCAAATAGAAGGATTTGCAAAAGAAATGGCCGGAAAGATACTTGGGAGGAGTCTGGAAGCATGAAGTTTCGTATTGCAAGAACATTATTACCAATTTCGCTGCTGTTGTTGATCTTTGGCGCAGTGTCAAGCGCTACTGCTGCGTCAGGACATGGCGAGGCGGTAACAGCCACGGTACAGCATGAGGAAACCGTCGACAAGCATGCCGCGCATGCGGAAGAGGTGCACCAGACGGCTGATCAATCACACGCTGCTGGTGCCCATAGTGAGGCTGTCGATGCCCACGCTGCCGGCGGCGAGGGTCACCACGTAAGCAATTCCCTTTCTCCTGAGAAGCTGAAAGATCTTTTTTGGCGCACAGTCAACTTTATTGCACTGGTTATAATTCTCGTCAAGTTTTTGGCCAAGCCCATTGCCAGCGGTCTTTCCGGCCGCCAGAAACAGATTCAGGAAGAACTGCAGGAGCTTGAGGCAAAGCGTGATGAAGCGCAGGCCGAGTACAAAGCTTTTGAAGCCCGTCTGGCCGGAATGGAGCAGGAAATGGATCGGGTAGTGGAAAAGGCTATTTCTCAGGCTGAAAACGAAAAGAAACGAATTCTTATCGAAGCCGAACAGGCTGCAGAGGACATCAAGCGACAGGCAGAAGCATCGATTCAGGGAGAGATGGAAGATGCAAAACGTCTGCTTCGCGAGGAAGTCGCAGAACAGGCAGCTGCAATGGCAGAGGAGTTAATCGTTACCAACCTTACCTCAGCAGATCAGGTGGCGATTACAGAACAGTTCCTTGAAAGAGTAGGTGCGGTACAGTGAGAAATACGATTCTAGCACGCCGTTATGCAAAGGCGCTCTTTTCTTTAGGGAAGGAGCAGGGAAAAACAGAGGAGTATAGTGAACTGCTTGGAGCCATCGCTGCACTGTATGATGAAGAAAGCGGAGGGGTGGGCGAAGCTTTAACCAACCCTCTGTATCCTTTGGAAGCGCGGCAGAAAATGATGGCCAAAATAGCAGAAAAGGCGAAGGCCGATGCCACCATGTCCGGTTTCCTTTCCCTGCTGGTGGAAAAGAAGCGGGCGGATATTTTACCTGATGTGGCCCATGAAATGAAAGTCATGGTAGATCAGGATCAGAACATCAGTCATGGTGCGGTCATTTCTGCTGTGGAACTCGACAGTGAGTTGCAGCAGAAAATACAAGCTACTTTAGAAAAGATAACAGGTAACAAAGTTATACTTCAGACCGAGGTCGACCCGTCTATAATCGGCGGTATCATCGCAAAGGTTGGTGATTTGGTACTGGACGGAAGTATAAAGACACAACTTAATGGATTAAAGGAATCTATCAAGGGGAGAGATTAGTCAAATGCAGATCAAAGCCGAAGAAATCAGCCAGATTATTAAGGATCAAATCGCTGGCTACGAAAGCGATGTCGACTTGAAGGAAACAGGAACTGTCCTCTCCGTAGGTGACGGTATTGCCCGTGTTTACGGTGTTGAGAACTGCCAGGCCATGGAGCTGCTGGAGTTCCCGGGAAATATTTTCGGTCTGGCGCTTAACCTTGAAGAGGACAACGTCGGGTGTGCAATCCTGGGTGATGTCCGTGATATCAAGGAAGGTGACGTCGTCAAGCGTACCGGACGTATCGCCGAGGTACCGGTTGGGCCGGAGATGGAAGGAAGGGTTGTTGACGGTATTGGCCAGCCCATCGACGGCAAAGGGCCGATCGAAGCAAAAAATTTCAGTAAAATGGAAGTGCTGGCCCCTGGCGTTATTGCACGAAAGGGTGTGCATGAGCCCTGCTACACCGGGGCAAAAGCCGTTGACGCCATGACACCGGTTGGAAAGGGACAGCGTGAGTTGGTTATCGGTGACCGTCAGATCGGAAAAACCGCACTCTGTGTTGATGCGATAATCGCCCAGAAAGATACCGACGTCCACTGTATCTATGTTGCTATTGGGCAGAAAAAGTCTACCGTTGCCCTGGTGGTTGAAGCTCTGCGTAAGCATGGTGCCATGGAATACACCACCGTTGTCGCGGCCTGTGCGTCTGACCCTGCGCCTATGCAGTATGTTTCAGCATTTGCCGGTTGTGCTATGGGCGAGTACTTCAGGGACAATGGCCAGCATGCTTTGATCATTTATGATGACCTCTCCAAGCAGGCTGTTTCCTACCGCGAACTTTCTCTGCTCCTCCGTCGTCCTCCAGGACGTGAAGCATTCCCTGGCGACATCTTCTTCAACCACTCCCGCCTGCTTGAGCGTGCAGCGAAAGTGAGCGATGAGCTTGGCGCCGGTTCCCTGACGGCTCTGCCGATTATCGAAACCCAGGCCGGTGACGTTTCCGCGTTTATCCCGACCAACGTTATCTCCATTACCGATGGTCAGGTGTACCTTGAGCCCAGCCTGTTTTTTGCAGGTGTTCGTCCGGCGATTAACGTCGGTCTTTCGGTCTCTCGCGTAGGTGGTGCTGCCCAGGTGAAAGCCATGAAGCAGGTTGCAGGTACGTTGCGTCTTGACCTCGCCCAGTATCGTGAGTTGGCAGCGTTTGCCGGTTTTGGTTCTGATCTCGATGCCGCTACCCAGGCCCAGCTTACTCGTGGTGAGCGATTGGTGGAAATCCTTAAGCAGCCTCAGTACCAGCCATTGCCCATGGAAAAGCAGGTCACGATCATATATGCCGGAACCAAAGGCTACCTTGATACCTTTCCGGTGGATACCCTGGCTGACTACGAGCAGGAGCTGTATGGCTACATTGAAGCAAATGAGCCGTCCATTTTTACTGAGCTCAAGGAAAAGGAAGAAATCACTCCTGAAATCGAGGATAAGATCAAGAAAACACTGACGTCCTTTGGTGAAACCTTCAAGGCAACAAAGGGCCTGAATTAATCATAAGGATGGGATCACATGCCTGGATTAAAGGATGTCAAAGATAAAATAAGCGGTGTCAAAAAGACTGCGCAGATCACCAAGGCCATGAATATGGTGGCTTCTGCAAAGTTACGTGGTGCCCAGGAGAAAATGGAGGCTTTCAGGCCCTATGCCGAAAAGTTCGCAGATACTATGCGTGATCTTTCCGGCAGCATGGAAGACGCCAATCTCCCTTTGATGGAAGTGCGCGAGGTCAAGACGGTGGAGATCGTCGTGGTCACTTCCGACAGGGGACTCTGCGGCAGCTTTAACAGTAATATAATTAAATCCGTGGAAAAACTGGCGGCCCAGTACGAAGCGGAAGGAAAGAATGTAAGCTTTGTTACCGTTGGTAAGAAAGGAACGCAGGCTTTCAAGAAGACCGGTAAAATTCGTAAAACCTATGACGATATCATGGGAACTTTCCAGATTTTTAATGCCCGGGAAATATCTCAAGATATCACAGAGGCATTTCTAGCCGGTGAGAGCGACCAGGTTGACGTTGTTTATGGCAAATTTCATTCAGTTGCCATGCAGCGGCCCGAGCGGGAAGAGCTCCTACCCATCAAACCTGTGGAATCTGAGGGTGAAGAGGTTCAGGAAAGTGCTGCTGCCGGTGGATCATATATCTATGAGCCAGATCCGGCTGAGATAATGGAAGTACTGCTTCCACTCTACCTGAATGTTCAGGTGTATCATGCCATGCTTGAGGTCGGCGCGAGCGAACATGCGGCCAGAATGACCGCCATGGACAATGCGACCAACGCTTGTAAGGACATGATTAAAGAACTTACGCAATTGTATAACAAAGCTCGTCAGGCGGCCGTTACCGGCGAGTTAATGGATATTGTCGGTGGTGCCGAGGCGCTGAAAGGCTAACGCGATGCCGCAGGGTATTTTTAAGATAGAGGAGGCCATGCAAAATGGGTGATTCGAGAGTTGGAAAAATTATTCAGGTCATTGGGCCTGTAGTTGATGTTGAATTTGAACCGGGTGATCTGCCCGATATTATGAATGCTATTTTCATCTCCAACCCGGCAATCAGTGATGAAGCTGATAACTTGGTATGTGAGGTTGCACAGCATCTGGGTGACAATGTGGTTCGAACCGTGGCCATGGATCAGACCGACGGTCTGGTTCGCGGCATGGAAGCTCGGGATACCGGTGCGCCGATCACTATTCCGGTGGGAGAGGCTTCTCTTGGCCGCATCATGAATGTGGTAGGACGCCCTGTTGATGGTATGGGGGATATCTCTTCTGATAAAACCATGCCTATCCATCGCCCTGCCCCTGCGTTCACAGAACAGGATACCGAGGTTAATGTCCTTGAAACAGGAATCAAGGTTATCGACCTTCTGGTTCCCTTCCCTCGTGGCGGTAAAATGGGCCTGTTTGGCGGCGCCGGTTGTGGAAAGACCGTTATCATGATGGAGATGGTCAACAACATCGCTATGCAGCATGGTGGTATTTCAGTTTTCTGCGGCGTTGGCGAACGTACCCGAGAAGGAAATGACCTGTACCACGAAATGAAGGAATCAGGCGTACTGCCTAAAGCAGCCTTGGTGTATGGTCAGATGACCGAGCCTCCTGGAGCACGTTCCCGTGTTGCGCTTACCGGTTTGACCGCTGCAGAGTACTTCCGTGATGAAGAAGGCCAGGACGTTCTCTTTTTCGTCGATAACATCTTCCGCTTCACCCAG
The DNA here is from genome assembly GCF_055398265.1 of Desulfogranum aggregans. Taxonomy (NCBI): domain Bacteria; kingdom Pseudomonadati; phylum Thermodesulfobacteriota; class Desulfobulbia; order Desulfobulbales; family Desulfobulbaceae; genus Desulfogranum; species Desulfogranum aggregans. Next base: position 4,388,214 of record NZ_AP042447.1, read on the forward strand.
GCTGGTTCTGAGGTATCGGCGCTGCTCGGACGTATTCCATCTGCTGTTGGTTACCAGCCTACCCTTGCAACCGACCTTGGTGCATTGCAGGAACGCATTACCTCGACCACCAAAGGATCCATTACTGCGGTACAGTGTGTCTATGTACCTGCTGATGACTTGACTGACCCTGCGCCAGCAACGACCTTTGCTCACCTGGACGGTACCGTTGTTCTTTCCCGTCAGATCGCCGAGCTTGGTATTTACCCAGCAGTTGACCCGCTTGACTCCACTTCTCGTATTCTCGATCCAAACGTTGTTGGTGAAGAGCATTATGCGACTGCACGTGGTGTTCAGGTTGCTCTGCAGAAATACAAGGAATTGCAAGATATCATTGCTATTCTCGGTATGGATGAACTCTCAGAGGAAGATCAGCTTACCGTCGCCCGGGCTCGAAAAGTCCAGCGATTCCTTTCGCAGCCGTTCCATGTTGCAGAGGTTTTCACCGGTTTTCCGGGTAAGTATTGTAAAGTTGAAGACACTGTGCGCGGATTTAAAGAAATCCTGGATGGCAAGCACGATGACCTGCCAGAGACTGCATTCTACATGGTCGGCGGTATTGATGAGGCCGTAGAAAAGGCTGCAGCGCGGAAAGCTGCAGCATAAGAACCGCCCGAGCTGAACAGAGGACACTCTTATGGCACAGATTCATCTTGAAGTAGTGACACCGAGCGGACCTGTTATCAGTGACGATGTGGACATCGTCACTGCTCCAGGTGTAGGCGGTGAGTTTGGCGTCCTGGCCAACCATGCCCCTTTTTTGAGTACCATCAAGACCGGTACCCTTAGTTTTAAAAAGGAGAAGCAGGTACGGTACCTCATGGTCAGTGGCGGCTTTTCAGAGGTCTCCAACAATAAAATAACCTTTTTGGTTGAAAGCGCTGAGTTTGGTAAGGACATTGATGTCGACCGGGCTATGCACGCAAAGGAAAGGGCGGAAAAACGTCTTGCCCAGGCGCAGCAGTCAGCAGAGAAAATCAACCGCGCCCGGGCAGAAGCAGCATTGCAACGGGCAATGGCGAGATTACGTGCAGCAGAACTTGCACGTGGCGCGTAGTATCCTCACCATATATTAAAAAAAAGCTGCCTCGGTTTTTACCGAGGCAGCTTTTTTTTTGTCTCCATCACTCCTCTCCTCATTCCAGGCGAAATAGTCTGTTGAAAGGGTAGCAGTAATTTCCCTCCGCCTTGCCAAGTCATGCTTCCCTGCCTGGAGCGTGATTTTGAACCTCCATAAAGGCAGCTTTCTTTACGGTTGTGTGCTGATCTATGAAACAACAACTGGTTAATTCAGGGGAGGGGCTGAACTGCAAAGCTGGAAAGGGAATGGGCAGTTGGTTTGTTCGTGAGGGTGAAACCCCGCGAGCAATCACAATTCAAGCGCGGCAGTCGTATGATGATCGATATAGGTGACTATTCCTGCGGCGATATGCTGTGCAACTGTGCGTTGATAAACGTGTTCCTTGAGTAAGCGCGCTTCTTCGGGGTTAGAGATAAAAGAGATTTCTGCCAGGATAGCGGGCATTTCTGCACCGATGAGCACATAAAAAGGCGCTTGTTTTACCCCTAAATCGCGAACACGGTAATCGGATTGCAGGCCGGTGATCAACTTAGCGTGCACATGCTGTGCAAGCCGGGAGGATTCGTTGATTTTTGAATTCTGCATAAGTGTGGAGAGAATATCCTGCATTTCTCCGATACTGTGCGTGGATGTTGCATTTTCAAGAGCTGCCACCCGCATTGCTTCTGCGTTGGTTGCCAGGTTGAGGTAATAGGTTTCGATCCCCTTTACAGTGCGGTCCTTATGGGCATTAATATGGACAGAAATGAAGAGATCGGCATTCTGGGTATTGGCTATGGCTGTGCGTTCCTCCAGGGGGATGAATACATCCTCTGTCCTGGTGAGCATGACTTCGTAGCCATACGTATTCTCCAGGGTGTGCGCCAGTTTTTTGGAAATTGATAGCACGATATCCTTTTCCTTTAACCCATTGGCAATAGCACCGGGATCCTTGCCGCCATGCCCTGGATCAATAACGATTTTCCTCACGCCTAGGCCCAGTTGCTGGGCCAGAGAATATTGCTCAGGCGGTACGGTTGGCATTGCATTGACTTTTTTCTTCTTCTCATCCTGGAGCGTGATAAAGGTATGCGCACTCTGGGTTCGTTGTGTTCTTTTTGCCTCCGGTTTTTTGGTTGTTACACGCGGCGGCCGTTTACTTTGTGGGGCGGCTTTTCGCAACTGACGAGCTGAAAGTGAAGGCGACGAGGGTTTGTCGCCATGTACGTCAACTACCACCCGAAACGGATCGTTGAGGCTGAATATTTTATAATCAGAGACCGACTCCATATCCAGGACCACCCGAACCGTAGCGTCACTAAACTGCCCGGACCTGACCCTTTTGAGCAGGCCATCTTCAATAGGTACCGGCGTTCTGTATTGTGGTGGGATGTAGCTTTGACTGAAGTCAATGAATAATCTTCTGGGTTGATCGGCGTTTGGTTCCAGCAATTGGGAGGAGAAGTGAACCGGTGCTGATGCACGAATGACGACGCGGCTATAATCTTCTGATGACCAGTATTTTACCGGAAGAACATGGACAAGATCATCTTTCTTCAAATTTTGGTGCCACGAGCAGATCCGCCACTGGCTTTGCCCTCCAGCCCCAATTGCTGCAGCCTGTTGATCGCTTTCGCATACCGATCGCCATCAGGATAACGGTTAACTATTTTATGGTATCGTTCTGCCGCAAGCGAGGTGTTCTTTTTGTCCTGTAAATAGATCTCCCCTGTGTTGAACAAGGCATCATCGGCAAGGGTATTATCTGGAAAAATAGTAGCAACATCGGTAAAGTACCCAATGGCATCGTCCAGGTCGATTGGATGTTGAAAACGCTGGTACAGTTTGTACTGCATCCTTCCCATCATATAGAGACTTGAGGGGGCGAGCGGACCTTTTACCTGCGAAAGGTAAATTTTTCTGAATTTTCGAACTCCCCGCAACCAGTTTTTGCGTTCCTGACCCAACACTTCATCTCTTTCCAGCCGGTAATAGTAATCCTTTGCCGCCTTGTATTGTTCATCGTTTGCCGTCGAGGAGGGGGAGTCCTTAATGGCAGCGAAATTTTTGGCAAGGAGCAGGCAGGGATTGGTTGCGCTCATGATGAAAAGAAGTAGAGCCTGCACGGAGAGGATGGTAAGGAAATGCCGATGATCTGCGGACAGCCGATGTATCATAATGAAAAAATGTTTCAACGAAAAATATGGCGTGGAGGCGACATATCACTTGTTGATACGTGAGATGTTCAGCCGTCCAGGGAGCTGCAGGCAGCATGCAGGCATTGTTCATCCAGGCGTATGCTCTGCTACAGTTGAAATATACAGCATTCTTTCTGTACAGTAAAAGAATTTGTACTTTTTCTCTCTTGCGGCCCTTTGTTCACCGCATGGCAGTAGACTTTGTCCATACCTTGCTTGGGCAGGGTTATCTGCTGTCGGTTAGTAACCTGCATGCTTCGTAGATGAGTTCAAGCGCCTGTCTTGGGGTCAATTCATCGGGATTAACTGGACGCAGCAGGGCATGGAGGGGGCTTTGTTCCTGGTGAAAAAGCGAAAGTTGGGCTGGACCATGATCGATGGGACGTGGAGGAGATGATGATTCGGGCTGTTGCAGATGATGGTGATTACCCTTTTCGATGGCAGCCAGGATTTCATAGGCCCTTTGTGTCACCTTTTCGGGAACGCCGGCGAGCGAGGCAACCTGGATACCGTAACTCCTGTTGGTCGCGCCCTCTGTGAGTTTATGAAGAAAGATAATGGTATCATTCCACTCTCTGACAGCGATGGAAAAATTTTCTACCCGCTGGTGGTTTTGTGCCATCTCGGTCAATTCGTGATAATGGGTTGCAAAGAGGGTTTTCACGCCCTTATCAGCTTTATTTACCAGCGCTTCCACAACTGCCCAGGCGATGGCAAGACCGTCGTAGGTTGACGTGCCTCTGCCTATTTCATCGAGGATGACCAGGCTTTTTTCAGTTGCATTGTTGAGGATATTAGCGGTTTCATTCATTTCAACCATAAAGGTTGACTGGCCCCGTCGCAGGTCATCCATGGCGCCGACTCGGGTGAAAATGCGATCGACCAGGCAGATGTTGGCTGATGCCGCAGGGACAAAACTGCCAATATGGGTCATGAGGGTTATAAGGGCCGTTTGCCGCAGGACAGTGGATTTTCCCGCCATATTTGGTCCGGTAATAATAATGACCTGGTGGCTGCGCTGATCAAGGCTGATGTCGTTGGGAACGAAACGTCCCGCCTCCAGAGACCTTTCTATGACTGGGTGCCGGCCCTCTCGAATGCGAATTTCTTCATCACTGTTGATGCGCGGTCTGGTGTAACGATACTTTACAGCAGCGGTGGCCAGGCTGAGCAGGAAGTCGATGCGAGCCACATGTTTTGCGGCCGCAAGTATGCGTTTACTGTTGTCGGCAATTCTATGGCGAACCGCTGAAAACAGCGCATACTCCATTTCCAGCCGTTTTTCCTGAGCAGTGGAAATAGAATTTTCCAGTTCTTTGAGTTCAGGAGTTATGAATCGTTCGGCATTAACCAGGGTCTGTTTACGAATGTAATCATCCGGTACCGCCTCTGATTGGGTGCGGGTCACCTCAAAAAAGTAGCCGAACACTTTATTGTAGCCGACTTTCAATTTGGTAATGCCTGTTCGCTCCCTTTCCGTGGCCTCGAGATTAAGGATCAGCTGTTTGTCATTGCGAAGGATACTTAATAACCGGTCAAGCTCTTGATTATATCCATCCTGTATAAGGCGCCCTTCTCGCAGGCCCACGGGGGCATCCTCACGAATAGCGCTGTCGATAAGTTCGTGCAGATCGGATAAATCGTCCAGCTGTGTATGAATCGATCGAAGGAGGGAGCAGGAGCACTGCTCGATGGCCTGGCGAATTGTCGGCAGCTGGGCAAAGGAAATCTTCAGCGCAGTCATATCCCGGGCGTTCCCCTGACCAAGGACAAGTCGGCTGCATAACCGTTCCAGGTCATACACGGCTGAAAGCAGAGCCAAGAGTTCCTTCCGCACGCGCGCAGATTCAGCAAGTTCTTCTACCGCTGCCAAACGTTTTTCTATATGGGATTGGTCCTGTAGCGGATAAAGCAATCGTTTGCGAAGCAATCGGGCTCCCATGGGGGTCGCGGTAAAGTCCAACGTTGCAAGTAACGACCCCTCTCGTCGTCCGCCGACAATGGTCTCTGTTAACTCAAGATTACGGCGGGAAGATTCATCGAGAATGAGAAAACCCGTTTGGTTGAGCAGTTTGAGCTGTTGGATGTGGTCAAGGGCAGTTTTTTGGGTATCCTGAATATATTCCAGCAAAGCCCCGGCAGCCGAAATTCCGCGACTCAGATGGTCACACCCGAATCCCGCGAGATTGGCGGTGTGGAAATGTTCAAGCAGAGTCGTACGGCTGGAGGTGGCGTCAAAATGGAATTCCGGACGTCTGGTGATGCAAAGAGCGGGGAGGACAGTGGTTATGGCATGGACCAGTTCGTCCTGGGCTGTGCTGGCATTTTCACTGATGAGAAGTTCGGCCGGCTCAATTCTGGTCATGGTATCCAGTAACTCTGGCTGTTCGCCATCGGTAAAGGAAATCTCGGTTACAAGAAATTCACCGGTGGATGCATCTAGAAAACTCAGGCCAATCGGTTTGCCGGTTCCGATACGGGACGAAACCGACAGGGCGCAGACATAGCGGTTTGCCTTTTCATCAAGGATTTGTTCATCTGTGGTTACCCCAGGCGACACTACCCGGACCACCTCTCTTTTTACGATGCCTTTGGTCTGTTTCGGGTCCTCTACCTGCTCACAGATAGCAACGCGGTGCCCGGCTGCGATAAGTTTACCCAGGTAGCCGGTCAGAGCATGAAAAGGTATACCGCACATGGGTACTTTATTGGCATCGTCTTTGTGGCTTCTGGAAGTGAGCGTTATGCCCAGGATTTTGGAGGCAGTGACGGCGTCATCAAAAAACATCTCATAAAAATCACCCATTCTGTAAAAGAGAATGGCATCATTATAGGCTTCCTTAATCTCAAGATATTGCCGGAGCATGGGGGTAATTTTTACAGGACTACTCATGATGATTGATACTCAGCCTTTTGGCGGATGAAAATATGGCAGAAGGTTATCAAAGGTGGTTTCTATGTGCTGGGGTATGGTGCGTATCTCGGCACAAACAGTCATGAAATTATGGTCGCCTTCCCAGCGGGGAACAATATGGAAATGCAGATGGTCGGCAATCCCGGCTCCGGCTGCCTCGCCGAGATTTAAACCAACATTCAAACCCTCAGGTTTAAGCACTGAGCGCAGGATAGTGCAGCAACGAGTAAGGATTTGCATTATACCCATCTGTTCCTGAAAGGTGAGGTCTTCTAAGGTAGAAACGTGTCGTCTGGGGGCCGCCAACAGGTGGCCGTTTGCATAGGGAAAACGATTAAGCAGGACAACCGTACTGCTGTCGCGGTACAGCAATAAGTGGCTCTTACTTGATCTACCATTACCTGGAGGCTCAAAGATGCAGCCGTCGGGCTGTCTTGCATTGCCGAGAACATGCTCCATCCGCCAGGGCGTCCACAGGGTTTTCATAATACGGATGGGAGTTCAAAGAGTTGCGCTTCCAGAGTTTTTCCTGCCCGCAGGATGGCGTAGGTGCCGGGGGCTCCATACCGGCCAGTCCCTTTGAAACTCCCCGGGTTAAGAATCAGCGCTTGTCCTATTCGGTGGCAGACAGGCCGGTGTGTATGGCCATAGATCATGCAGTCGGCTTCAGGAAAAAGTTCCCACAGTCGGCTTTCGATATCACCTCGCAGTTGGGCGCCATGGGTGAGACCTATGGTGAAATCACCTAAAGAAAAGGTGGTGGCTTCGGGGAGTTGTCGCCGAAGCTGCGCGGAACACATGTTGCCGTGAACGGCGTAGAGTCGTTTTCCGTCAAAGGCATCAAGGACCCCTTGTTCTGTAATGTCTCCGGCATGGATGATAACCTGACAGTCCTGAAAACACTGCTTCAGTTGTCGCTTAAATCGGCTGTCTGGACGAAATAAATGGGTGTCGGAGAGTATTCCGGCTCGAATGGTCATGGCTGAACGCAACAGATAATCGTTTGTCGAGTTGAGGTAAATGTATTAAAGATAGCCCGTGATACCAGGATAAACGAAAAAAGACAGTGAGATGTGCTGCGCAGGGAGCTTCCACCCTACCCGCATAGCCTGCTTACTCTTTTTTGTGAACCATAAAACATGATGGAAAGGATAACAACAATGTATTCAGCGTCAGACCTGCGCAAGGGATTGAAGATTCAGATTGATGGAGAACCATATATTGTCACTGATTTCGAGTTCTCTAAACCTGGTAAAGGCCAGGCCCTCTATCGTACCAAGATGCGCAACATGATTACTGGCAATCAATTTTCGCAGACCTATAGGTCTAATGATAAATTTGAAAAGCCGAATCTCGAGGAACGGACCATGCAGTTCCTGTATGCTCAGGATGAGGAGTATCATTTTATGGATACGACCACCTATGACCAGATATTTCTTACTCAGGAGCAGCTCGGTGACAACCTCAACTATCTTGTCGACAACATGGAGGTACAGGTCCTCTTTTTTGCTGAGCGGCCGATTGATATTAGCCTGCCCACCTTTGTCAACCTGGAAGTTACGGTTGCCGATCCCTGGGTCAAGGGAGACACCTCGGGCACGGATACCAAACCAGTAACCGTTGAAACCGGATACCAGTTACAGGTTCCTCCCTTCGTTGAACAAGGGGATAAGATTCAGATCGATACCCGTACCGGGACCTATATTACCAGGGTAAAAGAGTAAAGCATGCTGGGGCCTGAGGGGCTGCGACTGCGCTCAACGCTGCTGCAAACCATCCGTTCGTTTTTTTTGGGTCGGGGGTATATCGAAGTTGACACGCCTATCAGGCTGCCGCATCTTCTGCCTGAAGCGCATATCCAGCCATTTTCCAGCGACGGTTGGTTTCTGCAGACCTCACCAGAGCTGTGTATGAAGATTCTCCTTTCTGGAGGGGTTGAAAAGATATTTCAGCTCTGTCACTGTTTTCGTAGAGAAGAAATCGGACGACTGCATCACCCTGAGTTTACGATGCTTGAATGGTATCACAGCGGGAGGGAGTATCAATCGCTGATGGATGAGTGCGAGGATCTTGTGGCGGAGTTGGCTGGTTGGATCAATGTGGGCCAGGGAGAAAAAAAATCCGCACTCCGCTGCAAGGGGCGCGTGATATCTCTGGAAAAACCATGGGTGCGGCTTTCTCTGGCAGAAGCTTTTCAACGCTATGCCGAAGTGTCAGTAGAGAAAGCGCTTGGACAAGATCGGTTTGAAGAGGTGCTGGTTGAGGCTGTGGAGCCGAAACTCGGATGGGAGCGACCGGTATTTCTCTATGATTATCCGGTGCAGCACGCATCACTGGCAAGGCCAAAAAAAGAAAACCCGCTGCTTGCAGAGCGCTTTGAGCTCTATATCGGGGGGGTGGAACTGGCCAACGGTTTTTCTGAGTTGGTAGACCCTGGGCTGCAGCGAGAGCGCTTTGCAGAGGAGATACGCGGGGTGACAAGCCGGGGAGGAGGGGCTCCAGCGATGCCAGAGCGCTTTCTTGATGCCCTGGAGCGGCTTGGTGACTGTGCGGGAATCGCTTTTGGGGTCGACCGCCTCTTTATGTTGCTTTTGGAAAAGGAAAAACTGACTGATATTTTACCGTTGGATGCAAGGCAGGTGTAATCGACCCGTTGTCTTTTGCACAGCAATCCTCTATTATGAAGAGTGATGGTTCGTGTAAGGAGCTTTTTGTTCTCCGGGTACACTGATGAATTCCAATTCAGGAAGCACCAAAGCTGTGAGCTGACCGCCATAAACCGCCCCTGTATCGATCCCGATTTTATCGCTGCTGACGTATGGTCGGGGAAAAACAGTATGGCCGAAGACAATGGGTTTGCCATAGTGAAAAGTGCTGTGCAGAAACTGCTCTCTGGCCCAGAGACACCATTCTGCGCGCTGCATGGAGAGGTGGCGTCCCGGTTCAAGGCCTGCGTGCACATAAATGGCATGCTGATCTTCGAAGTAGAGCGGTAAATTGTCAAAGAAGGTTCTGTGGCTTGTAGGAATGCAATCTGCGGGGAAAGAGGTGTTTTCCGAAATGCCATAGCTCATCAGGGTTTCCTTCCCGCCGACCTGAAAAAAAATCCCTTGGTCGTGCCCTTCAACCACACGTCGGAACATGTCGTCATGGTTGCCCCTGAGTGCAATCATGCGCGGCAGGGTGGATTGCAGGGAGATGAGTCGATTTACCACCTCCATGGAGTGCGGGCCGCGATCTACGTAGTCGCCTAAAAATACTAATGTATCTGCCCACGGCAGGATCTTGTCAAGAAGGGTGTTTAAGGAGTGCAGGCAACCATGGATGTCGCCAATTGCGATTGTTCGCTGCATGTCTCGATATTATTCCTTTGTGTGGTAGCTGTGTATGCATAAATAGTATGTATACATTTTTACTTTTAAATCAATTTTACTCATCAGCTCATTGTTATGAATGAAAAAACGCAACAATTGATTAAAAAATACATAGATATCGTTCTTGCTAGAAAAACCCTGATCGCGACTTTGGTATTTATCGCCCTTGTTGGCGGAACAGCTATTTACTACAAGACACCAAAGGTTTACCAAGCAACATCTCTACTGATTTACGAAAAACAGAAGATCAATTCTTCCAAGATGTCACCAGAATTGCACGAAAAAGTGCGAGAGATAGTAAACACCCTGATGCAGGAGGTTACCAGTAGAACCAGCCTAGAGAAAGTTATATTAGAGTTTGACCTATATTCAGGCATGCGGGAAGAGCTTCCTATCGAAGATGTGATCGAGTTCATGCGTAGGCAAATTCAAATTTCTCCTACAAAGGGCGACGTGTTTCAGGTGAGCTATTATGGATCTGATCCCAGAAAAGTACTTCGAGTTACCAATTCATTGGCATCAAAATTTATTGAGGAAAATCTGAAGTATAGGGAAGAAAGTGCATCCAAAACTTCAGAATATATAGCCAATGAACTGCAGCTTGCAAAAACAAGCCTCGATCAGCAAGAATTGGCGATGCGGGACTATAAGTTAAAATTTTACAATGAATTGCCTGAGCAGCGGAAAATAAACGTGGATCGTGCCAACACTCTTCAAGTGAAGCTGCAAGGTGTGCAAAATAATATTCAGGAGCTTGAAAGGACGAAAATTGTCCTTCAGGAGCAGATCGGCCAGCGGCGACAACTACTGAAGACTACGGTTGCCAACCAAATGTTGCAGGAAGGCAACAATAGCGATGTCGCACACGAAGGCGATCCTTATCAGCAATTGGCTAGAATGCAGTCCTATCTGGCAACTTTACAAGTGAAATACAAGGAAACTCATCCCGAGGTAAAGCATGTTAAGGCGGCAATTTCCGCTCTGGAAGAGCGACTCGCTGACGAAGGCATGCATCAAAAGACCGCTGGAATGGACCAGGGGGGCTCTCTGTTAAGTCGTGATCCTGTGCTCCAGGCAGCAAGTATTCAGCGAGGTGATATTGAAAGGAACCTCAGAGCTTTGCGTGAAGATGAGAAGGAGTTGCGAGCACAGATAAAGCGGCTGGAAGCATGGATTGCCGCTGCACCGGTCAGGGAGGCAGAGTGGTCAGCCCTTACACGTGATTACAATCAGTTGAAAGGACACTATGATTTTTTAGTGGCTCAGAACCTCCAGGCTTCTTCAGTAGAAAATCTTGAGAAAAGACAGCAAGGAAGTCAGTTCAGGATCATGGATCCCGCTCGACTGCCACAAAAACCAGTCAAACCAGATTTCGTAAAAATAATGGTGCTTGCCGTTGGCTTGGGGCTAGCATTAGGTGGAGGATTGGCCCTAGCTTTTGACATGGTCGATACATCATTTAAAGATCCTTTGGAGGTAGAGGAATATTTGGGGCTTTCCGTGATCTGTTCTATTCCCTATCTCCCCCTTGCCAGGGAAAAAAAAGTAGCACGATGGAAAAACATTGGATTCGTCATCTATCTTCTCTCTGGCATTATTTTGTTGGGCGGAGGATTGTTTTTTCTCTGGAGTCGAGGCACTGTGATTTTGTAAGCGAGAAGCGTTTACATGAATTCATGCAGTAGCCCCCCACAAAACCTATATGAGATAAACGATGTATACGGCATATTACGGTCTAAAAAAGAAACCGTTTAAACTCACTCCCGACGCCAAGGTTGTCTTCAGGAGTGAGGCTCATCAGGAGGCGCTCGCAATCCTCAAGTATGGGGTCTTGAGTAAAAAGGGTTTCCTTGTCCTCACCGCCAATGTAGGGCTTGGGAAAACCACGCTGCTTGAGGCCTTGATTGATTCCTTAGGAGTCGACATTAGGCTATGCCTACTCAATAATCCATTATTGTACAGGGATGAATTCTTTTCTTACCTGGCTGAAAGACTAGATTTGCCTTGGGATGGCAACAAGGCAATGTTCCTCATCGCTTTTGATGAACTGCTCAAAAAGGCCTATAATGCTGGTGAACGGATTTTACTGATTGTCGATGAGGCACATGTGCTCCCAGTGGATCTGCTGGAGGAAATCCGTTTGCTTTCTAATCTTGATGTCAAAGGACAGGATGTACTCTCTATCTTCCTGGTCGGACAACCTGAACTCAATGACTTGATGCGTGATGACCGGCTGTTGCCGCTCAGGCAGCGTATAGGGATTCGTTTTGACCTCAAACCATTTGGCGTAAACGAGACCAAACAATATATCCTTTTTCGACTGCGTCACGCTGGAGCGAGAAACCTTAATATTTTTACTGATGAGGCTATCGAACAAATTCATAGAGTGAGCAAAGGGACTCCGAGACTGATCAATATTGTTTGTGATCATGCCTTGCTGACGGGATTTGCGGAAAATCAGCCGGTAATCAATGCTGGCCTTATCCAGGAAAGCGTGCATGACCTACATTTTCCCGGCGAAGATAATCCGCTACCAGTTGGTCCACAACGCAACAATAAAGTGAATGCAAGAAAGGTTATTTTTTCAGTGCTTGGCCTTTTATTCATTACCTGTTGTACCTTGTTGGTGCTGGAATTTATACCGTATTCTGATGGGCAAACCATGCTGGAAAGAATTGTGCCCGACAGGGTGCATTATACGGTGCAATCAATTATTGAGTTTTTTAGAGGGAGTGAGCGTGGGTAAAATTGCAAAGGCATTGGGGAAAGCGGCTGCAGCAGAAAGCAAGACGTCCGTTAGTCAAGTGCAGGGGGACAATGCAGATGCTACGGTTGCAAATGAGAACAAGTATTTTCAAGGAAAGAGTATTGAGTGTTCTGAGATGGGTAAACCGTGGGATGCCAGGCTTGTCATGGCTTCAGCAGCTACAGGGGCGGTGGCTGAGAGTATTCGTAATTTAAGAACACGAATTCTTTACCCTGTCATTGGCGAAACGCCGCGAACCTTGCTCGTGACCAGTGCCGCGCCCGGGGAGGGAAAGAGTTTTATTTGTGCAAATCTTGCCCTCTCGCTAGCCCAGGGCGTGGATGATTATTGTCTTTTAGCTGATTGCGATTTTCGTCGTCCATCTCAGCATAAACTTTTTGGTCTTTCCAACGAGCGGGGGATCGTTAATCACCTGCAAAATGGAGTCGCTGTTGAAGAGTTGATCACCCCATCTGGGGTGGAAAAACTTTCAATCTTCCCCGCTGGGCCACCACCGGTCAATCCCGCGGAACTTTCAGGGTCTGAGTCGATGGTACGACTGGTGAGGGAATTAAAGTCTCGCTATGATGATCGGTTCGTGGTCATCGACAGTCCACCTCATGAAGCCGCCGCTGAAACGGCAGTACTGGCAAAGCATGTGGATGGGGTTGTTCTTGTTGTGCGATACGGTACTTCTCGCCGTGAAAGGGTAAAAGCTCTTGCTGATATGATCGGCAGAGATAAAATCATAGGTGTAGTCTTCAATGCTCTAGAGACTTCATTCCTGGACACCAAAGTTTTCGGATACCAAGATTATAAAGCGAACTATTATTCACAGCAATAGAAGGGCAGTCTTGCTTCGTTTTAAGGAGATTTTTTCTGTTAATTTCATCAAATAATAGGAAAGGTGTTTTTACAAATCAATCTTTTGTTTTTTCTGTAAGGACTTGGCGTGAGATTTAATATTAAAGCAGTCCTTGAAATCCTCAGAAAGGAGGTTGTCAAGTATCAGGTTCCGGTCGTTGACCTCATTGCTGTACAGACCCGTGATCCTTTTAAGGTCCTGGTTGCCACAATTCTTTCTGCGCGTACCAAAGATGAGGTAACCGCTGCTGCAGCGAAGCGGCTTTTTCGCCGGGCACAAACCCCTGCAGAATTGGCTGAATTATCGGTTGTCGACCTGGAAAAAATTATCTATCCGGTCGGGTTTTATAGAAATAAAGCAAAATATCTGCACGCGCTCCCCGGTGTTCTCGCTCAGCAATTTGACGGTGTGGTGCCCCAGACCATTGAGCAACTGCTCCAGCTGCCCGGAGTAGGGCGCAAAACCGCCAACCTGGTGCTCGCTGTAGCTTTTGAGCAGCCTGCAATCTGCGTTGATACCCATGTACACCGTATAATGAATATATGGGGCTATGTGGAAACAGCTACTCCTTTGCAGACCGAAATGGCGTTACGAAAGAAATTGCCTGCAGAGTACTGGTTGACCATCAATTCAACCCTGGTTGCCTTTGGGCAGGAGGTATGCAGACCGCTAAGGCCCCATTGCGACCGATGCGCCATCGGTCATCTCTGTCCCAGGATTGGAGTAACCCCGAGGGTGGTGAAAGCGACCAGTGCAACAGCAGCTGCCGATGGAATGCGTTTTGTTTCCTGGAATGTCAACGGATTACGTGCTGCGTTGAAAAAAGACTTCATGGATGTCTTCCATCAATTCGCTGCCGATGTCTTTGCTGTCCAGGAAATTAAAGCGTTACCGGATCAACTACCAGAGCAGGTCCTCTCCATCCCTGACTATCATGTATTTTGGAACCCAGCTCAACGCAAGGGATATTCAGGTACTGCCTGTTTTTCCAGAAGGATGCCAGTCAACGTTTTATATGGGATGGGGGAGGAAAAAATTGATGCCGAAGGCAGGGTGCTTACCCTGGAATTTGAGGACTATTTTTTTGTTAATGCATACTTTCCCAACGCCCAGCCCGGACTCAAGCGATTGCCATTTAAAGTGGAGTTTAATCGTGCTTTTCTCGATTTTATTTGCGGCCTGAAGCAGCAGAAATCGGTTGTTGTCTGCGGAGACCTGAATGTTGCCCACAAGGCGATTGACCTGGCAAACCCGAAGGCGAACGAACAGAATCCCGGCTATTCAATAGAGGAGCGATCCTGGATGGATGCGTTTATTCGGGCTGGGTATATCGATAGCTTTCGTGAATTTAATAAAGAGCCCGATCAGTATACATGGTGGAGCTATCGTTTCCAGGCACGAGCAAAGAACATCGGGTGGAGGATCGATTATTTTCTCCTTGATAGCGGGAGTCGAAACCGGCTGGTTGATGCCTCCATCCATAGTACTATAATGGGATCAGATCATTGCCCTGTCAGCATTCAATATCGATAAATGAACCGTAGACCCAAGACCTATCGGATAATTATTGCAGATGACCATAGCCTTATTCGGCAGGGGATAAAGAGTATCATTGCCGATAATGACGAAATGGAGGTTGTTGCAGAGGCTGCAACCGGTATGCAATTACTGGAAGCACTTGATGATCGACGTCCGGATATGGTTATTTTAGACATTTCCATGCCGGATATGAATGGTATTGAGGCGGTTGGGAAAATAAAACAGCGGTATCCCGAAGTGAAAATATTGATTGTAACCATGCATAGCGATAATCAGTATTTTTATCATGCCATAGCTGCCGGGGTGCAGGGATACTTGATCAAGGAAGAATCGGATGCGGAACTGCTTAAGGCCATCGAGCAAATTCGTACCGGAAAAACTTACGTCTCGCCTCAGCTGAAGAAAGAAATTTCAGGAGATATGATCGGGGCTTTCCGTGAACAGGCAAGCGTACCTGTGGTTACTCTTTCAGCACGGGAAAAAGAGGTGCTGCAACTGGTGGTCAAAGGACACACCAGCAGAAAAATAGCCGAAATATTATCCTTGAGTCCCCGCACCGTTGATCATCATCGCGCCAGCCTCATCAAAAAATTTAACATGAAGAACACTATTGACCTGGTCAATTATGTTGTTCGCAACAAAATGTTCTTGGATGAGGTATAAAAAAGATCTCGCAGTGACATTTTTTCACCCCTGAACAGTATGGGGTAACTAGCTTTCTTCTTTTGTCTTTTTTCTTCGGTTACGTAAATTT
This sequence comes from Desulfogranum aggregans, assembly GCF_055398265.1. Lineage (NCBI taxonomy): Bacteria > Pseudomonadati > Thermodesulfobacteriota > Desulfobulbia > Desulfobulbales > Desulfobulbaceae > Desulfogranum > Desulfogranum aggregans. The sequence goes on from NZ_AP042447.1 coordinate 4,403,703, forward strand.
ACCTAAGGATTGCCTGGTATTTCCCCCAATTGTTTTTTTTCCCCCGCTACGATTAACTGTTTTTAACCAGAAAGTCGGTAGGGCGTACACGCACTCTGCCTGTTTAAGCTTCTTACAGAAGGGGGGAACATGAATAAGAACGATCTCATCGAAACCATCGCCACTTCAGCCAGTATAAGTAAAGCGGCTGCTGAGAGGGGCCTGAATGGCATGTTAACCATGATGTCTTCAGCAATGGAAGGTGGAGAGCGAGTTACACTGGCGGGTTTTGGCAGCTTTACAGTAGTTGATCGCGCTCCTCGTACAGGGAGGAATCCAAAGACCGGTGAAGTTGTCCCTATTCCACCTCGTAAAGCGGTGAGGTTCCGACCAGGGAAACATTTATCAAAAAAACTGCATCGGTAGTAACACCCAAATGATTATAAGGGACGGTCGGATGCGGCCGTCCTTTTTATTCTCCAGCCCCACAGAGTCAGGCCAAAGAGGCACATCAAACAGCTCAGAAGCTGTCCCATGGAAAAACCGACGGCCAGCAGTCCAAGTTGCGGATCGGGCTCCCTGAAGTACTCTACGATGAATCGAAACAGGCTGTAGAGTATGAGAAATAGAGCCAGAAGAGATCCATGAGGCCAGAGACGGTCAGATGGTGCTCTCCATGGTCTGTCCTTCATACCCCACAGGATAATAAAAAGTACGATTCCTTCGAGCATAGCCTCGTACAGCTGCGAAGGGTGACGAGGCAAAGGCCCGCCATCTGGAAAAACCATTCCTGCCCAGGCCTGTGTTGTTCGACCGTAGAGTTCCCCGTTGATGAAATTGCCGATTCGACCAAAAAATAAGCCTATCGGTACAGTTGCCACATAGAGGTCTGCTGCTTTCCAGAAGTGGAGACGGGTTCGGGCGCAGTAGAGGGCGCCTGCAGACAACGCCCCAATACATCCGCCATGAAAGGACATGCCACCCTGCCAGATGGCAAAGATGTCCATGGGGTTGTGCAGGTAATAGGTGAAATTGTAAAAGCAGACGTAGCCCAATCTGCCTCCAAGTATGACGCCAAGTATGAGGAAGAGATTCAGGTTGTCCAGATGGGATGTCATTTCCTGCCAGCGAAACCTTTTTGCCTGCTTTGCAACCAACAGGTATGCAGCCGAAAATCCAAGTACATACATTAGCCCATACCAGCGTACAGCTAAGGGGCCGATGGTGAAAATAACCGGATCAATGTGTGGAAAAGTGAGCATAACTAGACAGCTGTGCTCGTTGTCAAAGCAGTCCGCGCTGCTTCAAGGAGACTTGCAGCACCGAAATGGCAGCTGGGGTTACTCCGGATATACGCGAAGCCTGCCCCAATGAACGAGGCTGCACCTTGGTCAGCTTTTCGACAACCTCATTGGAAAGTCCTGGCAACCCTTTGTAGATAATGTCCTCGGGCAGGGCTATGCGTTCGAGTTTTTTGAAACGCTCTACCTGCTCTTCCTGTCGTTTAATATATCCGGCATATTTCACCTGCAACTCCACTTCCTCGGCAAAGGGGAGTTCTGTTAAAATATTTGGTACGCCGGTATCGTTGTGTTCAGTCAGGCGGATGAGGTAATCCAGTTTGATTTCCGGGCGTCGGAGAAGCTCGGCCATGGTCAAGGATTGGGTGAGGGGGGTCGAGTCAACACGTTGCAGGAGGTCGTTGATGATCGAAGAGGGTTTGATGCGCACAGTATGCAATGCATTGACGGCTTCATCGATACATCGTTTTTTTGTCTGAAATGCGGCCCAGGTGGACTGGTCTACAAGTCCAAGTGAATAGCCGATTTCCCGTAGCCTGCTATCCGCATTGTCCTCCCGCAGTAAAAGTCGATATTCAGCCCGTGAGGTAAACAGGCGATATGGTTCCTTGGTCCCCAGAGTGACGAGGTCGTCGATGAGAACGCCGAGGTAGGCTTGCGATCTGTCGAGAATTATCGGCTCCTCACCGCGCACGTAACGGACACTGTTTATAGAAGCCATAAACCCTTGGCCGGCTGCCTCTTCATACCCGGAAGTGCCGTTAATTTGTCCGGCTAAAAAGAGCCCCTGGATGTTTTTTGTTTCCAGTGAGGGCTTGAGTTCCCGTGGATCAACGTAATCGTATTCTATGGCGTATCCCGGGCGGATGATACGGGCATGCTCCATTCCGGGGATGGAGTGGATCATGTCGATCTGCGTTTGCAGCGGCAGGCTTGTGGGGATACCGTTGGGGTATACCTCGACCGTGTCCAAGCCTTCGGGTTCAAGAAAAATCTGATGACGGCCTTTTTCCGGAAAACGCATCACCTTGTCTTCAATGGAAGGGCAGTATCTGGCCCCGACCCCTTCAATGATACCAGCAAAAAGCGGCGACTGATCGATGGAGTTCCTGATGATCTGGTGGGTCCGTTCGTTGGTATAGGTGATGTAGCACGGGCGCTGCTCAAGCGGGGGCGCTCCGCTAGATGAAAAAGAAAACAGGCTGGGCGGGTCATCGGAATGCTGGGCTTCCAGCTGCGAATAGTCAATGGTATTGCCATCGATTCTCGGGACGGTTCCGGTTTTCATGCGGCCGACCGAAAATCCAGCCTGCTTGAACCACTCTGCAAGCCGAAGCGAGGGGGCATCCCCCATGCGTCCTGCAGGAAAATGCTTGAGCCCCACGTGGATAAGGCCGTTTAAAAAAGTGCCGGTCGTTACGACCACAGCTTTGACGGTAATATGTTCATCCAGCGAAGTGCGGATACCGACTACCTGGTTGTCTTTTACCAGGATTTCGTCTACAACCGTTTGGCGAATTTGAAGATTTTCCTGATTTTCCAGGATGTTTTTCATGCGCAGACGATACAGCAGCCGATCAGCCTGGGCTCTTGATGACCGTACAGCAGGCCCTTTACTGGTGTTGAGGCGGCGAAATTGAATACCGGTAGCATCGATATTTCTTGCCATTTCCCCACCAAGGGCATCTATTTCTTTGACGAGGTGCCCTTTGGCCAGTCCACCTATTGCGGGGTTGCACGACATTGCGCCGATGGTGTCGGCATTGATTACGCACACCAGGGTGCGGCACCCCATTCTGGCGGCAGCCAGCGCTGCCTCGCAGCCGGCGTGTCCTGCACCGATTACGGCAATATCAAAATCAGTCATGTGGTCAGATAAATAGAGTGAAAGAAAAGTGTACTGCAACAGCAGCAGAAGGTGATGTGATCAGCTGTTGACTCAACGATAAATCTTTTATTATAGAAAGCACGGTCCTGTTTTGCAATGGGAAGCGACAGTCGCCCCCAAAATTACCCTTTTACTTCCGGCTTCACTCATCGTGCTGTTTGTTTTCCGGTTTGGCGAGAGGCTCGCTGCTGCAACGGAAGAGATACCTCAATCATCTGATTTTTATTCATCATGCACATTGGTTCAATAACCCACGTTTTTGGATTGCTGCTCATGGTCACCGGCAGTGCAATGCTATTGCCGGTTGCCTGCGCGTGGTATTATGGAGAGAACGACTTTCTGCCGCTGCTGCTGTCGGCAGGGTTGACCTACTCACTGGGGTTGCCGGCATGGTGGTTTTTCCGTAAAAACTATGAAGTGAACATCAAAGATGGGATTGTGGTCGCTGTTTTCGGATGGTTTGTGGTTTCCGGCTTCTCCGCCTTACCGTTCATTCTTCACGGAGCCATTCCTGCCTTCACCGACGCCTTTTTTGAGATGATCTCCGGGTATACCACCACCGGTGCGACCATCCTCACCGATATAGAGTGCGTACCCCATGGATTGCTGTTGTGGCGCAGTGAAACCCACCTGCTTGGAGGCATGGGGTTTCTCACCCTGGCCGTCATCCTGCTTCCCCATGGAATGGGCGGGTTGCGGCTTTTTCGGGCGGAATCCAGTCCAGGTCAGGTTATAACCAAGGAAAAGTTCAAGCCGCGCAACCGCGATACCATGATCAGTCTGTGGTGGATCTACCTGTTCCTGAATTTTCTTCAGGCGCTACTTTTGTGGGGCGGAGGCATGCCGGGATTTGATGCCCTGTGCACTGCCTTTGGCACCGTGTCAACTTCTGGCTATTCTCCGAAAAATCTTAGTATCGGCCATTACAACAGTGCCTATTTTGATTGGGTCACCATCGTTTTCATGTTTCTCGGAGGAACGACCTTTATCCTTTTTTTTCTTCTCTTGCGAGGAGATTGGAAGGCTGTATATCGTAACACTGAATTTAAATGGTACCTTGTGCTGACCCTCTTTTTTGCAGGGACGGTCTCGTTTATACTGTTGCAGCACGGAACCTATGCCACGGCAGCTGACGCTTTTCGATACGGGACGTTTCAGGTTATGTCGCTGTTGACAACCACCGGGTTCACAACCGCTGATTATGAGGTGTGGCCCCAGGCTGCACAGATGTTTCTGTTTGCGGTCTGTTTTATCGGGGCCTGCGCGGGCTCAACCACAAGTGGTATCAAGGTCGTGCATTATGTACTGATCTGTAAGTATATTTACCATTCTGTGCGCAAAATATTTTTTCAACCCCGCTCGGTGGTGACCATACGACTGAATCAGCGCGCCGTTGACTCAACAGTGGTTGATCTGGCCCTCTGCTATTTTATCGTCAATATATTTATGGTACTTGGCGGGGGATGTCTGATGGTTATTTTGGAAGATCTGGATTACCTGAGCGCCATGAGTTCGGTGATTGCATCGTTAATGAATATCGGGCCCGGTTTTGGCGCCATAGGTCCGAGCAAAAATTATGCCTTTCTCTCTGACGCCGGCAAGTGGTTTCTTTCCTGGAATATGCTGGTAGGACGTTTGGAAATGTTTTCTGCTCTGGTGGTTTTTTATCCTTCGTTTTGGAAAAAGTAGGTGCAAGGACGGTTTGGTTCATGCGGAAAAGAGTTTACGCACATCCTTGAGGTAGAGGGTGTTGCAGATCACGATAGCCCTGTCGCCGCCATGAATATGGGTGTCGCCCACTGCTGTTTTCCACTGGCCATCGCGGAAGACGCTACCAATGATAATGTGGCCGGCCAGGACTTTGGTCTGGTGGCTCAGTGGTTTGCGGGTGATGGGTGCGTTGGGCGCGGCAATAAGGTCAATCACCTCCGCATCAAAGCCGTGCATGTGGGAAATGGAGAGCAGTTCGCTGCCGCGGATAAAGGTAAGGATCTCGTTGCCGGCGAGTATTTTTTTATTGAGCACAATGTCCAGCCCGCTGGTTGAGGCCAGTACCAGGTATTCTTCCTTGGTGACCAGGCAGATGGTCTTGCGCAGGTTTGCAGGGGCATCTTTGTCATGGGCAGCCATCAGGTGTCGAGCAAGGATGCAGCTCATGATGTTGGTTTCATTTTCTCCGGTCGTGGCGATGAACGTATCAATATCCTTAAGGCCTGCCTCTTCCAGGACCTCCTTGTCCGAGCCGTCTCCATGGAGTACTTCCACATCTTTGAGCATGGAGGCAAGTTCCTCGGCTCTCTGTTGATTTTTTTCCAGGAGGGTTACGCGGAACGCCTTGCCGAGCAACTCGGTCACGCGCGCCCCAACCAATCCTCCGCCAAGGATCATCACCCGGTGCCGGCGTTGCTGCTTTATTCCCGTGAGTTCCATAAGCTTGGGCAGGTGCTGCTTGTCTGCCATAATCAGGACTTGGTCCTGGGGAAGGATTTCATGCTCGCCAGATGGAATGATCGTGTCAATTCCCCTGGCTATGGCAACAACCCGAAAGGGAAATGCGTTGTAGGTCTTGGAGATGTCGATCAGGTTTTTGTTGGCAAAGGGTGAATGCTGGGTGATCCTGGTGGCCATAACCTGCATCTGGCCTAGAGCAATGTCAATGATCTCATCTCCAGCGGTTCGCTTGATCAAGCGAACGACTTCCTGGGCAGCTAATTCTTCTGGGTGAATGAACAGGTCAATGTTCAGGTCTTCTCCTTTGAGAAGCGAGTCTGCATGGCCGAAATCCCGTGATCTGACACGGGCAATTTTCGTTGGTATGCCAAACCGTTCAGCAATCATGGAGGAGAGCATGTTGACGGCGTCGTTATCGGTAACTGCAATCAGATAGTCAATGCTTTTTGCATGGGCTTCCTTCCAGTAGGCAATGGACATGGCATTACCCTGAATGAGACGAGCATCCATAGTGCCGTCAGCATAACGTATCAACTCGCCGTCCGGCTCAATGACGGTGATTGCATACCCTTCATGCAGCAGTCGTTTTGCCAGGTAGGAACCGATTCCCCCGAGTCCGAGGATAAGGATGTTTTCACTGGAGCGTTTTCTTTTGTTAAACATCATGAGGTGTTGCTCGTTTACGCAACTGTAGCGGTTGCTGGTGGCTGGTTCAGGCGGTTGTACCGTCGCCTCCTACAGGTCCCGATGGGTAGGGTCCCAACTGATAAAGGCCCAGGTCGGCGTATGTTTCCTGTGTACAGTCACCTGGCCATCATCGCCAGTGGTGGTAATGGATTGGAGGTATTTTTTCAATTGCTTTTTTTCTTCAGCGGTGATGGCTGGAAACATGGCCGTGTATCCGGTCATTGCGTCGCTAAAGCTGCCGTAAATTGGGTTTTCAGAAAGATGAATGAAATTGACTGCAGCGTGATATCCCATCTGATAGAGCAGGTTGATGGTGTATATGTAATCGGGCCCTGTTTCCAGCGGCCGCTGCAGAGCGCGAAAGGCATCGGGGTCAAAGGGGCCGTGACGGACCTTGTCTGTAACAACTACCTTTTCGGTGGCATAACCGCACAGTTTCTGGATGGCGGCTTTGAGGTCCTGTACGGCAAGGGAGCGGGAGGCAATAACCACACTGTGAGGCCTTATACCGCTGCGACCCCAGTCTTCTTCCCATGAGATTTTGCAGGATGTAATATTGGCGGAACCCTGTTGACGGGCACGTTGATGGAGAATGGACAGCATCTCTCCGGAAAAATCAATACACGTAATATGACGCACATGCGACGCCAGGGGGAGGGCAATCGTCCCTGGTCCTGAGCCTACGTCAAGTATAGTCCAATGCGGGGAGGGAGCAAGAAGGTCTATGAACCTGTCCGTATAAATGGAGGAGGCTGTTCTTCGGGCAAAGGATTGAGCTCTACTGTCCCAGTCGCGTTCTTTTTTCGCCTTGTTGGCGCGGAATTTTTTTGCCTGTTGCCATAATGCTGCCCAATCAACACTGTGATAATCAAGTTTCTCCATACATTTTCATTGTGAGAATGAAATGGTTTGACAGATAGCTGTTGCTGTGATTAAAATACGCAGTTTCGTGAAACATAGAGAGTGTAGAGAGCCGGCGTGAGCAATGGCCTCGCCATGTTTGCGTTTTTCCATGCATGGCCTAGCAGTGATGCCCCTGTGACTTTATCTGTGCACGGTGGGCTGCTGTGCAGCTCGCTCCTGCTCTTATTAAACATATTCTACCAGCAAAGGAAAAGATTAATGAGTAAAAGAACTTTTCAGCCAAGCAACACCAAGCGCCACCGCACCCATGGATTCCGTGCCCGCATGAAAACCCACGGTGGGAAAGCTGTTATCAAACGGAGACGAGCCAGAGGGCGCAAACGGCTAGCTGTATAACGTACCATGAAGCCCAATGGGCTCCCTAAAACACATCTTCTGAGAAAAAGTAGGGAATTCAATCGGGTTTACCGTTCCGGAAAACGGCTGCGCGGCTTTGATTGCGCAATGATTTATCTGCCCAATCAATTGGAATGGAGTCGGCTGGGTATAAGTGTGCAGCGGAAAGTAGGGGGGGCGGTTCGACGCAATCGCATCAAGCGGATTATTCGAGAGGTGTTTCGTACACATAAGGATCTGTTTCCGCGGAATGCGGACGTGGTGATCGCTATTCGGCCGGGTTTTTCCATAGCCAGTGCAAGCGATTTTCGGCAGATGTTGGCCTCAATGACGAGCAAGTGCCGCCCTCCTAATGGCGTGCAGGTAGAGGAGCACCGTTGAAAAGATTTTTTTCAATGCGAGCCAGAGACGTACGAACAGGTATCAGCGCGATGCCCAAAACATGTGTGGTACTCCTGTTCAAAGGGTATCAGTACGGCATTTCTCCACTTTTCCCCCCATCTTGTCGATTTTTCCCTTCCTGTTCCCAGTATGCAATTGAAGCCGTAACAAAATATGGCGTTATTCGCGGAGGAGCAAAAAGCCTTTGGCGAATACTCCGTTGTCATCCATTTTCACGAGGTGGTTACGATCCCGTGAAATAAACTATTTCCTGCGTCCATGAAGGTGTGTGGAAAATAGTCGTCCTTTGAGGTGTGAAAAAATGGACTTATTTAGAGCCTTTCTGGCTATTGCTCTTTCGTTTCTTATCCTTGTCGGATATCAGTACTTTTTTGTCAAACCGGTTGCCCAGCCTCCTGCCGCAACGCAAACTGCCGGTGAACAGGGAGACGCTGCGGTCCAGCAACCAGTGGCTCCTCAGCCATCCCTTCCCCAGGCATCATCTGTCGCCCAAACGATTGCTGTTGATCCCAATGCAGAAGAATTTACTATTGATACCCCGTTGTACACTGCAGTGATTAACGGACAGGGCGGCGGTTTCAAGAGTTTTGTGCTGAAGAATTATCGAACCGATCTGGCAGCTGATTCCGGCCCTATGCAACTTGTTCTCACCAGCAACCCAAACAGTTTGCCTGTCCTGTTCTCATTAGATAACGGAGCAGGCGCAGAGCTTCCGCTTTTTACGGCAGAGAGAAAAGAGGTAAAGCTCACCGGTGAGGGAGGACAGGAACAGCTGGTCATGACAGCCACCCTGGCCAATGGTACGAAAATCGTTCGCACCCTTCTTGTCCGGGGGGACAGTTACCTGATAGATGACACCTATACCGTCGAAAACCAGGGAGACCATCCCATGCAGGTTTCTCCGGCGATTTCCATGATGAATGCATCGTTTGCCCATGCAAGCGCCACCAGCCGGTTTCTTTTTTCCGGCCCTGCGGCGTATGTCAATGGTGCGTTGGTGGAAACAAAGGCCAAAAAGTTTGCCGAAGGACCGGTTGTTCTCCAGGGGGATGTCAGTTGGACAGGTTTTGTCGATAACTATTTTATGACGAGCATCGTTCCTGAGACCGGGGACAGTCATGTGGTCACTCTGCAGGGAAATGAGCAACAGGTGCGAACGGTAATGTCTGAGGGTATTTTCACCCTGCAGGCAGGCGAAGCTGCCACGCATAAATATACTATATACTTCGGACCCAAAAAGCTGAAGATCCTTCAGGGATTGGGAAAAGACCTTGCCAAAGCGGTGAATTTCGGATGGTTCGACGTTCTTGCCAAACCAATGCTCTGGTTGTTGAATTTTTTCTATGACTATACCCGTAACTACGGCATCGCGATCATTTTGGTAACCATATTGATCAAAGCCGTTTTTTGGCCGGTGACCCAAAAGGGTATGAAGTCGATGAAGAACATGCAGAAACTGCAGCCCAAAGTCGCCAAGCTTCGGGAAAAATTCAAAGATGATCCGGCAAAGATGAATCAGGAAATGATGGCGATGTACAAGACCTACAAGGTAAATCCCCTTGGCGGTTGTCTGCCAATGCTTATCCAGATTCCTTTTTTCTTTGCGCTGTATCGGGTGCTTATGGCGGCCATTGAACTGCGGCACGCACCCTTTATGCTGTGGATCAATGACCTCTCTGCCCCGGATCGGCTCTGGATTGGTGTGGATATTCCCTACCTGCACGGGTTGCCTGTTCTTACTCTGCTCATGGGGGCATCCATGTATCTCCAACAGAAGATGACACCTACTACCGCAGATCCCACCCAGGCGAGAATCATGCAATTCCTGCCTATTATTTTTACCTTTATGTTTATTAACTTTGCCTCTGGCCTGGTGCTATATTGGTTTGTGAACAATTTACTTTCCATTCTTCAGCAACAACTCATAAACCGCCAAAATAAATCATGATGCCGGGCTGTAAGGAAAAAAACTATGATCAAAGCAAAGGATTTTTTTGGAAAAGATATAACTGACGTTATTGAACAGGCATGTAAGGCTTTTGACACCACACAGGACAATCTGGATATAGAGGTGCTGGAAACCGGTTCAGCCGGTATCTTTGGCCTGTGCCGTAAGCAGGCGCATATTCGTGTAAATGTGAAAGAGCCTGCCCCGAATGCGGCAGCGGATAGTATAGCTGCAGATGGCGACGATGGCGGAAAACGAGCTGAGGAGAGCAAAGCCGAGCAAACTGCAGCGGCTGCAAGCAGCGTGCAAGCCACGCAAAAGGCCGAAGCTGAAACCCCGAAGCAAGATAAAGTGGCCTTACGCGCTGAACGGACGGCAGAAAAGGAGGAAAAGCAGGCCGTCGACCAATCCACTGAAAAACCTGCTGAGATGCCGCCCCCACGAAAGGAGGAGATTTATGAAGAACCCTCCACCGAGGCGTTAGAAGCGATCAAGGACACTTTGGAGAAGATGCTGGTGTTGATGCATTTTCCCTCAAAGGTAGACGTGGTTTTTAGTGGAAATACCGTATGCTGCACCATCAGTAGCGAGCATGAAGAGCAGATAATCGGAACCGAAGGGCGCACACTAGACAGTATGCAGTACCTTTTGCGCAAGATGATGCTTCAGCATTTGCCTGATAAATTTCTACTCTCACTGAATGCCGGCGATTTCAGAGAACGACGGGCTGAGGAGTTGAAGCAACGTGCTCTGGACCTCGCTGAAATGGTGAAGGAAGATGGAAAAACCCAGGCCATTCCAGCGTTGAACCCCTCTGAGCGCAGAATTGTACATATGATTCTTCAGGAGGATAAAAGCATACGCAGTCGCTCCGTTGGTGATGGTTTATTTAAAAAGGTGCTGATCTACAAACCAGGAAAAGGCAAACGTCACTCGTCCAGAAGAAAAAGAGGCTAGCTTGATGGGGTATCACCGTTCAACCGATACCATTGCAGCTATCGCTACTCCGCCTGGAACCGGTGGAATAGGCATCATTCGCATTTCTGGTCCATTCGCGTTGTCGATATTGCAGCGGGTTTTCACGGCCAAGTACCCGACGCCTCACTTTGAAAGCCATCGGATGTACTACGGCACCATTCGTGATCATGAGGGGCAGTTGCTTGACGAGGGGCTGGCGGTGTTCATGAAAGGTCCTGCCACCTATACCGTTGAAGATGTCGTCGAACTGCAGTGCCACGGTTCCTATCTGTTGCTGCAGCGGATACTGCAATTGGTTTTCCGCTGTGGGGCTCGACCTGCCGAGGCGGGAGAGTTTACGAAAAGGGCATTTCTCGGAGGTCGTATTGACCTGGCACAGGCAGAAGCGGTAATTGATCTGCTTCAGGCACAAACCGGTCAGGGGGTATCCTTGGCCGTAAATCAGCTGCAAGGGGAACTGAGCAGCCAAGTTGAAGGCATCCGTAAAGAGTTGGTAGGTATCCTTGCCCTGCTTGAGGTGGCCATTGACTTCCCCGATGATGATATCGAAGAATTCGATACTGAGCAGATCAATGTCCAGTTGGAGAATCAGGTGCTCGCGCCGCTCCGCCGGCTGATCAATGCGGCAAATCGAGGCAAAGTCATTCGCGAAGGGGTCAGTGTTGTCATCGCAGGCCGCCCCAACGTGGGGAAATCAAGCCTGCTCAACACCCTTTTGCGCGAAGATCGTGCATTGGTCACTTCCCTGCCAGGAACCACCAGAGATACCATCGAAGAAACTATCGCCATACGCGGAATCCCCGTCCACCTTGTGGACACCGCTGGTATTCGCGCTCACAATGATGTTGTCGAGGAGCTGGGAATGGAAAGGGCCTGGCAGAAAATGCAGTCAGCTGATCTCATTCTCTTTCTGGTCGATGCCTCTGAAGCGTTGACTGATCGCGATGAGCAATTGTATACCAGTATTCAGCAAATTCCGCATATTGTCGTCCTAAATAAGACCGATACGAGTCCTCCTTCGTCCCTGTCAGCACTTACCAGCCGTTTTTCCACCAGTACTCGCGTGATGATCTCAGCCAAGGAACAGCGCGGTATTCGTGAACTGGAGGAAGCTATCTTTTCTCAGGTAACCGGCGGGGGGAAGATTGAAGAGGTTGGGCTTTGCGCTCCAAACCTAAGACACCTGACAGCCTTGGACAAGACCGTTGAGGCATGCGTCCGCCTGCAGCAGGCCATTACCGCAGCCGCTCCATGTGACCTGTTGGCTGTTGAAACCCAGGATGCGCTTGACTTCCTGGGTGATATTGTTGGCCTGACAACACCGGATGATGTACTTGATACCATTTTTAACGAGTTCTGTATCGGCAAGTAACGCAACTACTTTTTCTTGATAGGCTCTTTGTCGGGCGACTGCAGCGTTGCGGCGGAAGTCTTGTCAGGCGTAGAAGGTAGTTTGTCCGCAGCACTGATCTCTCCGATAAGCACGGCTCCCGGCTCCACCGTCAAGCTGGTTGCAGTGAGCTTGCCTTTGATCCAGGCCGTCTGGTGGACGGTCACGTTAGCAGCGTGAATATTGCCTTCTATCCTTCCGTGACAGACCAGTGTTTGTAGCTGGGCGTCTCCCTTGATACTACCGGCGTTACTCAGGATAAGGTATTCCCCGTTTATGTTGCCTTCAAGTTGACCATCGATTCGGGCTTTGCCCTTAAACGCGATCTCACCGGTGACCTGCATATCTTTAGCAATGATTGAGGAGATGGCCTCTTTTGCCAGTGAGTTTTTTTTCGCTGGTGTCTGTGTACCGGTGCTGTTTTCTTTTTTGGTAAAGAGAGCCATGGTCCGACTGTTGTTAGCGTTGAAAGGTGGTTGAGAGGCCGGCAACTTTGACGTACTGCATGGGATTGATGGGTTTGCCGTGAAGGTGGATTTCATAGTGGAGGTGTGAGCCGGTGCTTCTTCCGCTACTGCCCACCAATCCGATAGTCATGCCCCGCTGTACCTCGGCTCCCCGTTTTACAAGTCGCTTGCTCAAGTGGGCAAAAAGAGTTTTGTAGCCATTATGGTGGTCAATCACAATGTAATGCCCCCAGCCTTTTGAATAGGTAGACACCTTAACGGTTCCAGCAGCGGTGGCATGAATTTTATCGCTGGTGCGGCCTTTAAAATCAAGACCTTCATGAAAGGCCTTTCGTTTGTTCAACGGATCTCTACGGGGGCCGAAAGGTGAAGTGACTTTTGTCGGCAGCGGTCTGCCAAAAGGCGTCTTTTCAAGAATGCGCAGATATCGATCGGTCTGCAGCAGCAGCTGTTTCCCATGGGAGGGCTCATTCGCGGCAATAAATGGACCACCGCTATGGGCCGGATCCTCCTCGATAATCACCTCAACACCTATGCTGTCCATAATGGAGTCAATAGCCTGTGATCGCTCTTCCAGCTTGGTGACACTTTGTTCAATCTGTTGACGATATTGACGTAAAAGGTTGTTTTTCTCCTGGAGTTCGCTGAGCAGCTGGGCATGATTTTTAGTTTTGGATTGGAGCCCTTCCTCGGTGGATTTGATCTGGTGCCGCAGCGTAAGCACCTCTTGGGTAAGTTGGGTGTTGGCAAGATGGGATCGTACTCCCAAAAAGGTGCCTAGAGCTGAACAAAGGATGACCGCCCCGGTAACGAGCAACACCGTACGCAGTGTTCGTTGCTCTATAACGAATGAACGACTTGTTCCACTCTCTCCTGTAACCAGAAAATGTAGTTTTTTCTTCTGCATATCGTTTACAGTGGTCAGTAGATACGGCGAGGCTTTTCCGAGACATACCTTTCACGGTCTACAGCTGGATGGAAAGCTACCTGCCGTTGATGACAAATAGAAGCTTGGTGCAGGGGCAATCTGAAGGAGTCCCCTGCGCAGTTTAGCCATTATCGTACTTCATCCGTATACCCGGTAAGCGCACGAAATGCAAGGTAAAGAGCCTTGGAGGGGCGTACGCCCTCTTGATAGCATTGGTTGCCTGCCTCAAGAGGGCGCGGAAAGCATGTTGGGGAAACAGCGGTTGGTTATTTGCCGTAACTGTCGGCAAACAGTTTGGTTATGGCTTCCAGACCTTCGTCGCTGAGGTACCGGGTTCCTGATCCGACAAACGTGTTGTATTTAATAGTAGGAGTGTCTTCATGCCAGGCATTTTCCTGCCAGGTGAACCACTGTTTTTTCTCCTGGTCAAACACATGCAGGGGACGATTAAAGAGCTTTGCCAGTTCTACTGCCCACCCAGTACCGCCTTTTACAGAATTATCGTCAAGGATGGTGCCGATAACAAATATTTGGTGTCCTTTATTGACCATGTGAAAGATGACCTGCAGCACCTTGCGAATTTTTTCGGTCTCATAGTAGGTACGGTTCATCATCCTGGAAGCGATCTCCATGCTGATATCGCCTCGTTGCAATTCCTCTTCACTGAGCATCTGGGTATTGCGATCACGATTAAGCCGATGCCCTTCAAAGGTGAAAACCACCTCATTGAGTCCGAATTTTTCAGCTTGCTCTCCAAAAGCTGACTCGGCGCCTTTTAAGCCGCCATGATACAGGGTGCACTCACTTGCATTCATCATATATCACCTTATTCCTTAGGTAAAAATTGACGGTTTGTGCCTGCCCGCGCCTGCATTGCAACCCGGGCGACAATACCGATTTATTTTTTAGCTTTGAAAAAAACACGATGCGGAGCAGGATACCCCTCTATAGTAAGCGCGGGGTTGTGCTTGTCAATAAAATCTTCGTATGATTCAAAGGTCATCCATTCGGTTTTTCTTTGTTCCCGGCTGCTCATGGGGTGGTCGCAGAAGAGGGCAACCTCTTTGAACCCCGTTCGTTTCAGCCAGTTGGCCAGGCAGGAGGCTGTGGGTACAAACCAGGTGCCGGGCGCCTTGGCATATGTACTTTCTGGAAACAGGGCCATTGATTCCTCCCCTGGGATAGCCTGGGATTCAACAATGAGGATACCGTCTTGATGGAGTGCCTGATGGATATCGCGCAGGGCAGCGATGGGGGAGGGCCGATGGTAAAGAATTCCCAAGCAGAAGATAACATCAAAACTGTCAGGAAAAAGAGGCAGGTGTTCGATCCCGAGCAACTCCACGTGTAGGTTGGAGTGCTGTGCAAAGCTGTTCAAGGTCTGAAAAGTGAAATAGTGATGGACGTAGGGTTCGAACCCCAGAACCAGGGCTGGTGTAAATTCAGCCATGCGAAACATGTAATATCCATTATTGCAGCCAATGTCTGCTATCACTTTTCCGTTCAGGTCGGGAAGAAATGGAATGATCCGGTTCCATTTCCGTTCACTGCGCCACTCTGCATCGATATGGATTCCAAAGACCGAAAACGGTCCTTTCCTCCAGGGCATCAGATTCTGCAGACATTTTTCCACTCTTTCAAGCTCATCGGCGGAAAGGTCCTCCCGGGAACCGATCGTTACTACATCCTTGACAATGGCGCATTGTGATGCACGCAGATGGCCCACGAGGTCCAGCGGTTCGCGGTAACGACGAAACCCCTTTTTAGGCAGGGCAAGCCATCGCTGTTTTTGTTCGACAAGGGGGAGAAGCTGTGCCAGGTCGGCATGGGGAAAAAAATGCGCGTAGTTGTCACTATTCATTGCTTGATTGCCACAAAAGAACTGAAGTTGAACCATTTAAAGAAGATCTCGACGGTTGAAAATCCAGCCCTTTCAAAAAGTTGCATGTTTTCTTGAACGGAAAATGGAATGAGGACATTCTCCAATGCTTCTCGTTTGGCAGCAATTTCAAGGTCAGAATATCCCTGGTTTTTCTTGAACGCATGATAGATAGAGATAAAATCACGGTTTAATTGAGCGGCATGAGAGATAGTTTTTTCGCTGACAATCAGCACCCCGTTGCTGGGAAGGTCACGATAAATACGGTCGATGAGTCCCTGCCTGGCCAATGGACGGAGAAACTGCAGGGTGTAGTTGCAGATGACAGCCTTTGCCGATGAAAGGGTGCACGCAGTGATATCCTCTTGTTGAAAAGTGATATCCGAAGCATGGGCTAAGCGAGAGCACTTTTTCCGTGCTTTGTCGAGCA
This sequence comes from Desulfogranum aggregans, assembly GCF_055398265.1. Taxonomy (NCBI): domain Bacteria; kingdom Pseudomonadati; phylum Thermodesulfobacteriota; class Desulfobulbia; order Desulfobulbales; family Desulfobulbaceae; genus Desulfogranum; species Desulfogranum aggregans. The sequence continues at coordinate 4,419,691 of NZ_AP042447.1, forward strand.
TCGCCTGGGCATTGTCAATACCAATGAACCGAATCTTCCGCCCCTGCAGTCGGTGATGCAGCGCAAGGAGGGTGGTTCCGGTGGAGCAACCGAGATCAACTACCGTCTCTTGCGGGGCAAGGTGCCGCGCCAGAAGATCGGCCGTGGCATTTATGACTGCGCTGTAAAAGGGGATGGAACGATTGACCATGTCGTCGAAGACATCGGCCACTTCCTGGTTGAAGGTAAAATCCTTCTCTATTTTTCCACTGGAGAAAAGCTTGTCCTGCTGCATTGGAAATTGAGTGGTAAGTGTCCTGATGTTAGGCGGTTAGGAAAAGAATCTTGATCTCTTACGGTGCAAAAAGTATAAACTCGGCAAGTAAGCAGCTTCTATCTACCATAGCGGAGGTAAATATGAACATGAAAAATATGGCAAATGTCCTGCTCTGTTTGTTTCTTGGCATTGCTGCAGCCATCGGTTTGGTTGCACTGAGCGAAGGTTTGACCCCAAAAGGTTTGTTTGTTCAGGAGATTAGCGACATTGAGGCGGGGGCAGTCGACCCCGAAAACCAGGTTGTGCTCCTGGAGTATGACCTGGAGCGTAAGCCCCGACAAATGGTGCAAGCACATTTTGTGATCCAGAATGGGGCGGAGACGGCGATCAAAAACATCCAGGTGGTGTGTGATATGTATGATCTGGAACAACGGTACAGGGATCGGGATAGGTGGTTGCTGACCGGTATGGTGCCTGTCGGCGAACAGCGTATATTTGCGTCAGTCGAGAGGCGATTTATCCATACCCGAGCTGCTCGCCTTCACTGTACGGTTGTCGGGTACGATCGGGTTGCCGCTTTTGAAAAAGCAGGAGACCACGATCACCCTTCTCAAGGCGATCACCAGGAGCCGAAGTCCAGTAATGGCCACAGTAGAGATGAAGATAATGGGTAGCAGGGAAAGGTGGTTCAAGTGATAAATAGGTGTTTGATGTCTCCTGTGGGCGACATCGGCAGGCGGCAAACTGTTATGGAAAGGAAAGGGCTTCAGGGAGACGGCAGGGTTGAAAAGGGAAAAGCGTCTCTTTAGTGCAACAGGTGATTGGTTTGGTACCGTGGTGGAACAGCAACAAGGTCGTCCAGTGGGTCGGGTTGGGTGCTTTTTATATTTACAATTAAGGGGTTAGGTGGTTTTGAATGTTAGTTTTTTGATTGGCATGAAATGTGCTTAGAAAAGATCGCGGCAGTGTGAGGGGAAGTGGTGTGTATTATTCATCTGCCGCAGACGGTTTTTACATTGGGTAAAAACCAACTATTCACCTATAAGGAGGAGAATAATGAAGCGTCTGTTTTTTGTAGTGGCAATTGTTGCAATGGCTTGTTTTTCTACCCAGCTGTTCGCCGGCGATAAAGCGGCTATCTCAAAAAATGTTGACGAGGTCGTCGCCGCCATCGATGGAGGCAAGGATCCCGCCAGTTTTGCTGCTGATGCCTACACTCCCTATGTGTTTATCATGGAAAAAGATGGAATGCTTCTTGTTCATCCGAGTCTTGCCGGAAAGGACTTGAAAACAGAGGCTATGGCTATTTATGAGGCGTTGCAGGCTGCATCAGCCGAGGGCGTCTGGTTGAAGTATGAGTGGAAAGGGAAAGAAAAGAACACCTACGCTAAAGCCACAACAAATAATCTTATTGTCGCTAGCGGTTACTGAGCCGGCGAGAGGCATGAGATAAAGAGGATGTACTTACAGCCGCAGTCGGTCCGTCTCCTGGTCTGACTGCGGCTGTTTTTCGTGATCCGCCGGTTCCGCGCGGTTTCTTCCATTTTCCTTCGCTCGATAGAGTGCCTGGTCTGCTCGAAGCAAAAGGGCATGTTGATCTTCGGGTTGCTGCCATTGGGCAACTCCGAGACTTATCTCCACCTGCATGGGCGTGCCGTCATAATAAATGATAGTCTCAGCGATGGATGCTCGAAGTTTTTCAGCCAGCAGCATGCCACCTTCCAGAGAGCAGTCTTTGAGGAGAAGCAGAAACTCTTCTCCGCCCCATCGACAGAGGCTGTCAGATTTACGAATCATCTCTGATGCAGTTGCCGCGACGCTGACCAAAGCGGCATCCCCCGCCGCATGACCAAAACGATCGTTTATTTCTTTGAACCTGTCAATATCAAAAAGAATAATGGTTAAAGGCTGGTTATTGCGTTCGGCTTCACCAAGTGCTGTGGTGAAAAAGTATTCAAACGCATGACGGTTGATTAATTGGGTCAGCTTGTCGGTGGTTGCCATGGCTTCCAGTTTCCTCTGGTAAAGCCTGATGGTAGAAGAAATGAGCAGCAGGATGATCAGCGTGATGCCAATACTCAGTAGAATGTTCTGGAACAGGGTGAGGCGAATGCGCGACAGAGTAGCTGCCAGCGGTTGTTCGACGTGGAGAGTCCAATTGAGTTCGGGGATATACCGGGTATTGAGCAGATAGGTTTGCCCGTCGCGTTTATAGGTAAGCGACAGGGACTCCTTCGCTGGCCGGCCTGAAAGCGACGTCCACAGGGGCTCTATGGTGCTGATTGAAGAAAAGGGTAAAGGGTGCTGTGCGCTGGAGAGGGTGATGTTCCCTTCGATATCGGAAAAATAGATGGTTCGTTGGTATTTTTCGGCGTAGATGTCGAGCAGTTTCTGCACTGATGTGACCGTCAGGCCGCAGCCGGTCGCTCCGATATATTCACCCTTGTAATCAAACACCCGGTAATTGATAAAAATTGTCAGGTTGTCCTTATTGGCCATATCCGGATCAAGGTTGATTTCATATGGCCGGTCTATGGCGCGCACTCGAAAGTACCATTGGTCAAGAGGGTCCGTGGGAGAGACGGTTTTGAGGATTCCGCCGTAATAATAGTACCTGCGGCTATCATCAGAGACGAAAAAACTGCTTACCGTTCCGTATTGTTGTTTGATTTCTGTAAGATATTTGGTGAGTTGACTGGTTTGCAATTCTCCGTCCAGTACCCAGTCTCTGAGAAAGGTATCTGAAGCCATCATTGAGGCGATAAAAACCAGACGAACGATGTCTTTTTGGATTTCAGAATAAATGTTATCACTGGTCAGGGGGAGGATGTCCTCGCGTATTTCCCGTTGAAAAGCACGGGCGGCGGAAAAGTAGCTTATCAGGCTGGTGGTGCTGAAGCCGATGAGGAGAAGAATCCCGATCAGGGCAATCAGTCGACGTTTGTCCGAAATTCGTAAAGGCATGGTCTGTTGAGGTGTCGGCGATGGGGAAACGTTGGGCAATTACTTTCGGACCGGTGAAATAAAAAAGAGGAACCGTTTGTTATGGGTGCTGCTCAGGCTGTCCGTCGCGGGTAAGGACTGCATGCAATATGGTACCATATCCTGATCGACGAAAAAGGAAAATTTTGCTAAGAAGCACTATGCTGTCGACGTCCGGCCGGATGTCGGGTGATTTAAAGTATTGAGACAAAAAGGAGTTCATTATGCCATACGTTAGCATACGAGTAGCCGGAACCTTGTCCAAGGAGCAAAAGCGCAAGATAGCCAAAGGCGTTACCGACGTCATTTCCGAGGTGGCGGAGAAGCCCAAAGAGGCGGTCCTTATTTTTATCGATGAGGAGAGTCGGGACAACATTGCCAAGGCCGGAGTGCTGGTAGGGGACATGTAGATTCAATGGGAGAGGACATAAAAAAACGTATCCATGCGCTGCGGGAAAAGCTGCATGAGCATGGGTATCGGTATTACGTCCTGGACGACCCGATAATTCCTGATAGCGCTTATGACAATCTTTTCCAGGAATTGCTGCGTCTGGAGGCCGCATATCCTGAATTCGCATCGCCCGACTCGCCAACCCAGCGGGTTGGCGGTTCTCCGCTGAAAGAATTTACGACTGCGGCCCATCAGTACCCCATGCTGAGTCTGGATAATATTTTTGATCCGGCAGGGATGGTTGAGTTTGAAGAGCGCTTGCAGCGTTTTCTGATGAGTGAGGCCCCCGTGGGGTATGTGACTGAACCCAAACTGGACGGTCTGGCAGTGGAGCTGGTCTACGAGAACGGGGTACTGCGCACAGGTTCGACACGTGGCGATGGTCTTATAGGGGAAAATATTACTGCTCAGCTGAAAACTATTCAGGCCATTCCACTGCGCCTAGATCCGCCTAATGATCTTCCGGTACCCTCCGAGCTTGTTGTTCGGGGTGAGGTGTTTATGTCGAAAAAAGGCTTTTTGCAGCTGAATCAGCAGCGGCAGGAGCAAGGGCTGCAACTGTTTGCCAACCCCAGGAATGCGGCTGCGGGTTCTCTGCGCCAACTGGACCCGAAAGTCACTGCCTCACGTCCGCTGCAGTTTGCTGCCTATGGCGTGGGGAATGCAGATCATCTTCCGTGCCACAGTCAGTTTCGCTTACTGGATTACCTTGCCAGGCTGGGGTTTACCGTCAGCCCTCTGATTCATCAATGCCCCGATTACCCAGCGGTTGTGCAGCAGTATGAGCAATTGCAGGCCGCTCGCCATACCCTTGACTACGAAATTGACGGTATGGTGATCAAGGTGGACCAGTTTGCCAAACAGCAACGACTTGGAAATACCGCCAGAGCGCCACGATGGGCTGTTGCCTGGAAGTTTCCTGCTGTCCAGGCGACAACGGTTATCGAGCGTGTCGATTTCCAGGTCGGGCGGACCGGCGCCGTAACCCCGGTTGCCCGGTTACGCCCCGTTGAGGTCGATGGGGTTGTGGTGCAGCGTGCTACCTTGCATAACCGGGATGAAATTGTCCGTAAGGACCTTCGGGTGCTCGACACGGTGTTGATTCAGCGCGCAGGAGATGTGATTCCTGAGGTGGTGAAGGTCGTGGAGGAATATCGCGATGGAACTGAACGGGCTATTGAATTTCCTTCTCGTTGTCCAGCCTGTGGAGAACCACTTGTGCAACTGGAAGGGGAAGCGGTCATTCGTTGTACAAATATCGATTGTCCGGCCCAGCGGGTGCAGCATTTAATATATTTTTGCGGTAAAAGTGGGCTCGACATTGACGGTTTGGGGAAAAAATATGTTGAGCAGTTGTACACTGTCGGCTTGCTCCAGGATATCGGTGATATATATTTATTAAGCAAAGAGCAGCTGGTATCCCTTGAAGGATGGGGGGAAAAACGGGCCGAAAGCGTGCTGAGGGCGATAGGCCGTGCACGAACGCCGCGCTTCAATGTTTTTCTCAGGGCATTGGGGATTCGATTCGTGGGAGAAGTCACTGCTGACCTGCTGGCGGAACATTACCATAGCCTTGGCGATCTCATCGAGGCCCCAATGGATGAGCTGATGGATATTGAAGGGGTGGGCCCTCAGGTGGCGGCTTCGCTGTTTGCTCACCTTCGCTCACCGGCCTTTAGAAATTTACTGCTCAAGCTTGAGCAGGTGGGATGTACCATTCAATATGCAGACAGCGAACAGCAGCCTTTGAGTGACCGGGTGTTTCTCTTTACCGGGGCTTTGCGCAGTATGTCAAGAAATGAGGCCAAACAGGTTGTGAAGGCACAGGGCGGCAGGGTGGTATCAGCCATGAGCGCGAAAGTCACGGATGTGGTCGCCGGGGAGAATGCTGGGAATAAGCTGAAAAAAGCCGATGAACGTGGCGTCGCAATAATGGACGAAAAGGCCTTTGCACGGCTGATTGCACAGGAGGGAGATGCATAGCGATGACGACTCGACGCATGCACGTAATCATCTATGGTCTCGTACAGGGTGTTTTTTTTAGGGAGACCGTTCGAAAAGAGGCAGTGCACAATGGTCTTAGCGGATGGATTAAGAACTGCCGGGACGGCAGTGTCGAAGCTGTCCTAGAGGGAAGTGCAACGCAGGTAGGAGAGATGTTGGTTTGGCTTCATCATGGCGTTTCCCTGGCCCGAGTGGACAAGGTTACATGCTGGGAGGAGGAGCCGCTGAGGGAGAGGACAGGTTTTTCGATCCGATTTGATTAGTGGAGGCGGTTGTAGGCAGAACTGGCATGATGTATTTGCCACAGAAGCGGCCTTTATAGTGAGGACGAGTATATTCTAATGACCACGGGTGAATGGGAGGGAGGTATTGGCAACGCCTGTTGGCAGCAGCCATTCTACCGGCAGTGGGAAAACACATGTGAAGATAATGAAAAAAGTGCAGATCCCTTTAGGCGAACCAGCGGGCAGGGTTGTTTGCGATGTCTGCGGGAATAAAACGGATTTTGTGGAGGTAGCGGAAAATGTTCTTGTTACGACCCGCTATACCCAGAATACCGACGGCTCATTTACTCCTGAAGAAAATGATACCGAGGTCTTTGGCGAGGTGAAACTGCTGTGCGGCAAGTGCGGTGAAGACCTGACACGATATCATGCCCATTTTCTTGAGATGTCTTTTTAAACGGCGGGAAGAAAGGGAAGGAACAAAAAAAGGGTTGCCGTCAAGGCAACCCTTTTTTCGTCTATTCGACAGGTGGTGCGATAATTACACGCAACCGGTCGGCTTCGGCAGACCTGCCATTTTACAGGCGCCTTTACCTGGTCCTGACGGGAACAGTTCGTAGATCCGCTTCAGGGGAAAACCGGTAGTCTTGGAAAGAATACGTACCATGGGAGCGATACCGTTTTTCTTGTAGTATTCCTGCAGAGCATCGATAACTTTCTGATGTTCGTCAGTAATTTCAGGAATCCCTTCAACGCCTTTAACGTAGTCTACCCAGTTTTCATCCCAGTCTTCAGCGCCTTTCAGCAGGAAGCCGTCTTCGTCTACCTCGTAGGATTTGCCATTGTGCTCGATTTGTGCCATGTGTTCCTCCTTGGCCTTGTGATTGATATGAGTGAGAAGTTGAATCTAAAGTCTAAAAATCACCAGATTCTTACTATAGGGGGTTGTGTTTGTCAAGAAAAGGTCTTTGTTTTTTTGAGTGAATGGTCAATCATTTTTGTTCGCCGCCAGCTGTGCATTTTTCACTGGTAAGTTACAGGAAAATTGAACATAATGGGCCTTTTCCCCGAGAAAATATACTGTATTGGTGTCGCTGAAGGAGAAGATGTACCATGTTGAATATTCTACGAAAAAGAGCCCAGTCCTTTGTTATCCAGGCAATTGTTGTCCTGATTGCGGTGGTCTTTGTCTTTTGGGGTGTGGGCAGCAACCTCAATAATAACAGGAATGCTGCTGCTGTTGTGAATGATGTAGAGATCCCTTTCCAGGAGTTTCAGCAGAGTTATGATCGAACCGTTGACGTTTATCGCCAGCAGTTTGGCGGGCAGGTGCCTGAGGGCTTTTTCGAAAACTTGGGGGTGAAGAATCAGGTGCTTAATCAGCTTATTGAGGCAGAGCTGCTGCGCCAGGGTGCTGAGGATATTGGAGTGATGATCAGCAAGGAGGAAACGCAGCGACGGATTCAGGAAATGCCGGTCTTCCAGGAGGAGGGACAGTTTCTCATGTCCAGGTACAAAGATGTCCTGAGTCAGAACCGCATGACTCCCACCTCTTTTGAAGCCGGCTTGCAGAGCGATATGATGACCGGAAAGATTGTAGATCTTATCGGAACTTTTGCCGATGTGCCGACAACCGAGGTGCAGGCATGGGTTGATTTCAGCAACACCGAATTGAAAATTGCCTACCAGCGCTTCACGGCCGATGAGTTTGCGGACAAGGTCGAGGTGGTAGAAAGTGACCTGACACAATGGTATGGCGAGCATCAGCAGGACTATATGACTGATCCGCTGGTCAGCCTGCAGTACCTGTATTTCCCTTTTGCTGCTGACCTCGACCAGGTGGAGGTTGATGAGGAGCAGGTCAGGAAATACTATGAGGATAATCAGGCCGCATATACCACAGCAGAGCAGCGCAGAGCCCGCCATATTTTGTTGAAGGTAAACGAATCCGATTCCCCCGCGACTCAGGAGGAAAAAAGAAATCAGGCTGAACATGTGCTTCAGCTACTGCGTGAAGGCGGTGATTTTGCTGCCCTTGCTGCTGAATATTCCCAAGGGCCTACCAAGGATTCAGGTGGTGATCTGGGATTTTTTGCACGTGGAAGCATGGTACCGGCCTTTGAAGAGGCGGTTTTTGCCATGCAGCCGGGTGAGCTCGCTGGACCGATTAAAACCTCCTTTGGCTATCACCTGGTTCGCCTGGAGGCGGTGAAGCCTGCGGTCGTTCAGACATTGGATGAGGTCCGCAGCGAAATCGTCGAACAGCTCAAGCAAGAAAAAGTCAAGGCTATCACTTTTCAGAGAGTATCCGAGGCCTATGAGAATATTATCCTTGCCGGTAGTCTGGCAAAATATATTGAGCAGGGCGGTGCTGCAGTGCAAGAGACCGGCTATTTTTCCCGGCGTCAGCCTCCGGATGCCCTCTCTCAAGCTGACCAGCTGCTGGATGTTGTTTTCGGGCTGAGCAAGGGCGAATTAAGCTCGCTTGTTGAGGTGAATGACGGATACGCCATTGCCTATGTGGTTGACAGAAAGGCCCCTGAAGTTCCGTTGTTGGAGAATGTACGCGAGCGAGTTGTTGCTGCTTTTCAGCAGGAAAAGCGTATGGAGTTGGCCCGTGAGGCTGCGGAAAAAGCCCTTGCCGGAGCGCGCGCTGCCGGTGGACTACAGGAAGGCGAGGGCGTACAAGAGTCAGCCTTCCTGAAAAGGGGAAGCACAGGAAATGCAGTGCCGCAGCCGGTCATTGAGGCTGCATTTGCCCTGCAAGGCAACAACCCCTTGGCCGAAGAGGTCGTGGCTAGCGGTAATGCATTGTATATTTTTGAGGTGCGCGAGCGTCGCAAGGATGTCGGCGCTGTCAGCAAAGAGCAGAAACAGCAGTTGGCAGACCAGCTGTTGAACAGACAGCAAAACACCCTTGTGGCTGGCTGGGTGAATAGGCTTCGCTCTGAAGCAACGATTTGGATAAATGAACAGTTGCTCCAATGAGCGGGTGGAGGGATGGCCTGATACCCCCTTGTTCAGCTTACTTGAGAAGGACAATAAGCATTGCCCCACGCAGCAATATGTTCAACAATCATAACGATAAGTCGAGAAAATGCATGTGGTGAGTATTCGTGCCGCCTCTAAAAAGCCTTGTTTGGACACTGCTGAATGAAAGCAACGCGTATTGCATTTTCATTTGACTGGTTCACCCCGGCAGGAACTCCTGGCCGGGGTGTTTTTTTATTTTTTATTTGACCGGGATTGGTACACGCACCGTCGACCTTTTCGCAACCTGTAAGGTATATATGTATGCCCGAAACCAACCTTGAGAAGACTGTTCTCGACGCGATGGAAGAACTTTCATATCTGGAAAAACTGCTTTTGCAGATGGTCTCTATCATCTATGAACCAGTATCCAAAACCTTTTTGGGTAAATGTATTGTCCGCGCCAAAGTTACCTCTCCTGATAAAAAGCGGCCCGGGAAAGAGGAAGTCAATGCTGCCATTAAAGAGCTGCAGCGTAAGGGGTACCTCAATGCGAAAAACCAATGTGATCCTGTAGCAGCCGAGCAGCTCAGTCGCCTGGCGGTTAGGGAAAAGCGGTATGCAGCGCTGGCAGCTTTGGTCGAGAAAGAGGCGCCGGTTTCCTATCTTTACGGCAAGCAGTCGACCCGGTGCTGGCGAGCGCTTCGCCAGTTCCGTATTGGTGTTTATCTTCAGGATTTCGAGAGGATAGATGAGGCGTTGGCCTTTATTCAGCGGGAGTGCGCCGGGAAATTGCCCCCTGATCCGCCGGCAGTTATTGTCGCTGCCCGCGCTTTTGATCCGGAATGGTTGAAAACTTTACCCGGATCTATGCAGTTTTATCTGCTGGAAGAAGTGGTACGCCATTCGTTGGAGAGCCTGGAGCATTTTCCCGAAGTACTTGCCTACCTTGAACATGAGGTGGAGCTGTCAGTTTCCAGTATCGAGATGGTCCCGTTCCATCGTTTGTTGGCAAATTATTATCTGCTGCAAGGACGATTTGATGATTTGCACAAGTTAATTGATCAGCACAACGATTCTTTTCAGGGGTCGGGGTTTGCTGGCAGCCTTGTCTTTCTATGCGGTGATATCAACGAGGCATTGACCCTGTTTGAACAAGATCGGCTTCGTCTACAGGAATACGCCGGTGATGAGCCTACCTTTTTCTTCGGTATAACCGGCCTTTTTTGTATTTTTGCCCTGCTGGCAAGGGGGGGAGAGGAAGATAGACAGGCAATACAGGAGGCTGTCGCAGTCATCCTCAAGCGTTGCCAGGGGTGTCCTGAAGAGATCCCTTTCCGTTTTTTGGAAACAGTTATACGGGCTCCAGAGGGAACATTACCTGACATGATGGCGCTTACCGAAAGGTTGGCAGCTGACGAGCGGAGCCTGACTACTCTGGTGGCGGTATTGTCCCTGTATTGGATTGGCGTTGAAATTCCTGAGGAATTTCAAGTCGCTCTGCATGCTCTGTACGAGCAGGCACACGCCAATACTTTTGACTGGTTGGCCATGGAAACCGCAGAGTTGCTTGCCACTGTCGGCCAGGGGAACGAGGAGAAGAGAGCGGTCGCCGATACCATAGCCGGAAAATTACAGTGTCGGTTTCTCACCCATATCATTACCCCCCAGGTTTCCTGGAAGCAGAGCCTGCAGGAATTGATCAGGATTACACGAAAGGTGGGAGCGCCTGAACGCACGACGCGTCTTGCCTGGTTCGTTCGTCATGAACCCAATACCTTGGTACTCCAACCTAAAGAGCAAAGAAGAACCAGTTCCGGCGGATGGACCAAAGGGCGTGCTGTTGCCCTCAATCGCCTGATGCATACCAAGGACTTCGAGTATCTAACCGGCCAGGATCGGCAGGTTTGCGAAACGATTCGTCAAGTTGGTGATGCCGCAGGCAGGAACGGAGGATGCGATTTTGATTATGAAAAGGCGCTTCCTTTGTTGATCGGACATCCGCACGTTTTTTTGGAATCTCCTCAGCGTACCCCGGTGGAGCTGGTTGCCGGAGAACCCGAGCTCATCGTTGAGCAAAAGGGGGAGACCCTGTTTATTCATTTTTCCCAAGATATAGGTGAGGGGAATGTGGCAGTGTGGCAGGAGACTCCAACCAGGTTCCGGGTCATTAAAATCAGAGAAGAACATCGAGAGGTTGCGCAAATAACCGGGAAGAACGGATTGCATGTTCCCATAGCCGCCAGCCAGCAGGTACTTGATGCCATAGGCAACATTGCCTCGTTTATGACCGTTCACTCTTCTATTGAAATGATTGGTGATGGAGAGCAGGCGGAACTGGTGGAGAGTGATCCAACCATTCATATTCATATCATACCCTATGGGAGCGGTTTCCGGTTGGAGATGTTCGTCCGTCCTTTTTCCAAAGGAGGTCCTTACCTGAAACCGGGTGCCGGAGTCTCCAATCTTATGGCGGAAATACATGGTAAGCGCCTGCAAACTCGACGGAATTTGCGATTGGAAGAGCAGAAGGCCAGAGAGATTGAAGAGAGTTGCCCTATGCTGGACCTGGCCATTGATCTGGAGCAGGAGGATCAGCGAGAATGGCATCTTTTTGATCCAGAGGAGTGTTTGCAGGCATTGCTGGAAATCGAGCAGATACGAGATCGGGTGGTCCTCGAATGGCCGGAAGGAGAACGGATCGCCATTCGCCGGCAGATAAGCGTCAACCAGCTCAACCTCAATATCCGAACCAGCCAGCAGGACTGGTTTGCCCTGTCCGGGCAATTGCAGATAGATCAAGACGAGGTGATCAGCCTCAAAACGCTGTTGGAGAAGGTGAGTGAGGCAAAGAGTCGATTTATTCCCATGGGCGATGGGCAGTTCCTCGCGTTGACACAGGAATTCCGCAATCGGCTGGAGGAGCTGATTCTCTTTGGCAATAAGGAGTTTGCCGGAGAGGACGAAGTGGCTGTACATCCGTTGGCTGCTATCGCCCTTGATGAATTTACGCAACAGGCCAATACCACTGCCGACGATGGCTGGCAACGGCAGATCCAAGCAATTGCAGATGCCCAGGAAACAGTCCCGAAAGTACCGTCCACCCTGAAGGCAGAGTTGCGCGACTATCAGCAGGAAGGGTTTCTCTGGATGAGCCGTTTGGCCGGTCTGGGGGTTGGTGCGTGCTTGGCGGATGATATGGGCCTGGGAAAGACCCTCCAGGCGATTACCGTCATTCTCAGTCTTGCCGACCGGGGACCGACCCTGGTTGTGGCTCCCACTTCCGTGTGTATGAACTGGGAGGCAGAGGTGAATAAATTTGCCCCCACCTTTACCATTCACCAGTTCGTTGGACAGAATCGATCCGACACCATAGAAAATCTGGGCAAGTTCGACCTGCTGATTACCAGCTATACCTTGCTTCAGCAGGAGATAGAGCTCCTGGAAAAGGTGCAGTGGCAGTCGGTGGTTCTTGACGAAGCCCAGGCCATTAAAAATGCGGCCACCAAGCGCTCACGTGCGGCCATGCGGCTCAAGGCTCGTTTCCGCTTGATCACCACCGGTACCCCTATTGAGAATCATTTGGGAGAGTTGTGGAATCTTTTCAGCTTTATCAATCGTGGGCTGCTCGGTACCTACAAACAGTTTAATGCCCGTTTCGGTATTCCGATTGAAAAGTACCATGACCGGGATGCGCGTCGTTCACTGAAGAAACTCATCCGGCCATTCATGCTGCGTCGCATCAAATCGCAGGTCCTCGACGAACTGCCGCCCCGAACAGAGATTACCTTGCGAGTGGAAATGCAGCCCGAGGAGCTGCAGTTTTATGAGGCGTTGCGGCAGCAGGCAATCGAGAATATAGAAGGCAGTGCAGAAAAAAATGGACGACACCTTCGGATCCTGGCAGAGATTATGCGCCTGCGCAGGGCATGCTGTAACCCCAAACTGATCAACGAGAATGTGGACATCCCTTCAACCAAACTGAAAGTTTTTCAGGACGTGATCGAAGAGTTGCTTGGTGGGAGACACAAGGCGTTGGTATTCAGTCAATTTACCGGTCACCTGGCCTTAATCCGTGCCTTTCTCGATGATCAGAACATTGCGTATAAATATCTGGACGGAACCACCCCTGCCAAAGAACGTCAACGGCAGGTGGACAGTTTTCAGGCAGGCGAGGGGGACCTTTTCCTGATCAGCCTCAAGGCAGGCGGGCTTGGGTTGAACCTGACCGCGGCGGATTATGTTATCCATATGGATCCATGGTGGAATCCGGCAGTGGAGGACCAGGCGGCAGACCGGGCCCACAGGATCGGTCAGAAACGGCCGGTAACCGTCTATCGGTTAGTTACCGCCAATACCATTGAAGAGAAGATTGTACGGTTGCACCAGGAAAAACGGGATCTGGCCAATTCCCTGCTTGAAGGGGCGGATGTCAGCGCTCGGATCAGTGCTGAAGAGCTGTTGGAGTTGATTCGGAGTACTTGAATTTGACCGCAGTAGCTGGAGGCAATGGTTCGGTCGTTCTACGCTGCGGAGGAGAGCAGGTTTTTCCACGAGTGATTGTCTTGCTGCAGGAGGGCGCAGGAGTACCAGTGGAGGGCCTGCAGCGTTTCCCTTGCAGAGGTGTCTGAGAGTTGCAGGCGGCTGAGATGGTGTACATGTACTCCCTGGGCCTTTTCCAAAAATTTAAGCGTCTGCAGGGAAAGATTTCGCGTGGGCAGCCTGGAGCTCGTCCGGCATCGGTTGCAGCGCAGTGCTCCCATCGAAGGATCCATGGTATAGGTGAAAGGTGCGGAAACCGGCTGGAGACATTGGCCACAGTACCCGAGTTCCGGGCGATAGCCGGTTATGCCGAGGAGTCGGATGTGGAACAGGGCGGCTGTTTTCAGGCAGCGGTCTCCGCCCTCCAAAGAAGTGAAGGCCCAGTCGAGTAAGGCAAACAGTTCGCGCTCAGGATCTCCCTCTTTGGTGAACTGTAGCACCAGTTCACACAGATACATTGCACTGGCGTAACGGCGATACGATTGTCGGAGGGTAAGGTGGGCTTCTTCAAGTTCAGCATCAGTGAGAAAAAGCAGGGAACTGGTACGGGATGCTCGATAATGAACGCGTATACGTGAAAAGGGTTCCAATTTGTTGACAAACCTTTTCTTGCTGCGTTTGGCACCTTTTGCCATACCGGTGATTTTTCCCAGTTCACTGCTGAAAAGCGTTATCAGTCTGTCCGATTCACCATGATCAGTTGTTTTCAGTACCAGGCACCTTGTGCTGTTGGTGTTCATTGGCTACGCGGTGTATGATGCAACTCCAGTTGAAAAGCTCCTGTATGTTCCTCAGGAAAAGGCAAGGGTTGCCCGTTGAGGGTTAATTGCGCACTGGCAGGTTCCGAAAATCGCAGCAACAGGCGCCCTGTTGCGCGCCATTGCACTTGCCTGTTGTTGGTGTATTCCTGGTGGAGGGTAGGTTGGTCGTCAATGGTTACTTCCACCGATGCATTCTGGACAAACCTGGCCTGCAGCAGGATGTGATTGCCCTCTATAATTTTCAATTCCGGCATGGGAGCATCATCAAATACCGCCATGACGGAAGAGGTGAGGTCTTTGGTGGTATCCGTAAAAAAGGTGAATGGATTCCATGAGGTATAGAGACTGAAAGCGGTAAAGGAAAGGATGATCAATACCAACAGTAAAGCTGCAACCGTTGCTGATGGGATATGCGAAGGTTCTGCGAGTTTTTTGGGGGCCAGCGAGTGGTCGCCATATGCTTTGTGGGAGGAACGGTGCGATTTTGTGCTGGTACCGCGTTCGGCAATAAACCGGTGCGCTGCGAGTTGACCGTCAATGCCGAGGAAATTTCCATAGAGGGTGATGAGTCCCCTGGTAAAGGTGTCTGCCGGCAGCTTGGAAAAATCGTGCTCCTCAATGGCCTTGAGGTTGGCAACGGATATTTTGGTGGCAGCAAAAACATCTTCAACGCTTAACCCCTTTTCTTCTCTCAGGTGTTTTAGGTGGCTGCCAACGACTTTCTGTTCGCCTGGTTGGTTGCTATTTTCTTTCACACGCATGGTATCAGCGTACTCAACACGTTCAAAGTATCTTGATGTAGGCCTTTTCTCGGATATTTTTCATCCATTGCTCATACAGCGACTGCATCTCCTGCTGTTGCAGTTTTTCTCGGATTTCTTCTTTTACCGAATCATAAGGCACTTTGGTTATAATTTGTCCTTCCTGGCGGGAAAGGAGCTTGAAGAATTGAAAGCCGGAAGGGGCTTCCACGATCTCACTGATTTCTCCGGGTTTGAGGTTGCTTACGGCACGGCGCATAAAGGTCGCCATCTCTTTTTCCTGAAAAATACCGATGTCGCCGCCATCGTCGGCAGAAGGCAGGTCGGAATATTGACGGGCAAGAGCTTGGAAATCACCACCCTCCTTTGCCAGTGTATGGACCTTTTCTATTTTCTTCCTGGCAGATGTACGGGCCAGCTCTTTTGTTTCCTGCTCTGCGGCTTTCCAGGTGGTTCCAATCTGAAGAATGTAGTAGCCCCCTTCTCCCACCTGATCAGTATAGTGCACGTCGTAATAATCGATTATTTTTTCTTCAGGAATAATGACTTTGGAGCGTACCTCATAGTTGACGAGTTTTGAACGAAGAATCTGTCCTTTCAAATCCTCCCGGTACATCGCTTCGGTCATGCCGATGGATTGTAGCTCCTCGTTGAAAGCCGCGGGCGTAAGGTTGTTCGAGTCGATGATTCGCTGCAGGGCAGCGGAAACCTCTTCATCCGTGACAGAGATCTGTATCTTAGCAGCTTCCTGGAGCATCAGCTTTTTGTCGATGAGTTTTTCAATGACGTTAGTCCGGATCTGCTCCATGATCTCTGGCAGTCGTTCGGGGGGAACTTCTTCCGCTGCTTTTTGATACAGCGGTTGACCAAGTTCATTTACCTCTGACAGGGTAATGATTTCACTGTTAACGATCGCTACACTCCTGTCTATCAGTTCGGAAAATCCAGAAACAGGGATGCAGCAGCAAAAAAAAATCAGGAGCAGAACGAATGGTTGTGCTTTCATAAACGGCAAGCGAGTCGGTTGTTGACAGTAGCTGGAGAAAAAACAGCGTGAGCAGTGCTGGTGAAATATTTGGTGACCGGGCATTGCAGCTTCCGGTAAACCCTCGTGATTCACTTATCTACTCTGAACAGTCTAAAGGCGCAATATTTTTTGCCAGCAACTGTGGTGGTGGCAGGGGTGTTGGCGTTTATCTGGCATATTGCTTGCTTAGGTTTATACGTCAACAATACAAATCAAACGGAGGAAAAATAATGATTGGCGGAATAGGTGCAGCGCTCTCCGGGTTGCAAGCAGCCGAGCTGCAGATGCAAAACACTGCCCATAATGTGGCAAATGTCAATACGGATGGTTTTAAGAAAGGCAGGGTGCTGCTCAGCGAACAGCTCCCTCAAGGGGTCAAGGCCACTGTTGAACAGGGTGCTGCACCCAAAAAGGAAAAGAACGAAGGCGTCGCTGCAAAGCACCCTGCTGAGGAGCCTTCCAATGTGGCCTTGTCAGAAGAAATTCCAGAGATGATGGTCAATCGGCATGCTTATAGCGCAAATTTGAAAACCATCGAGACTGTTGACCACATGTTCAGGAGCCTGCTGGATATCACGACTTGAGCACACACAGAATCGGTATTGCGATTTCGCTTTTTGCCTCCAGGTTACAATTGTGAAATTCGCTTGAGCGCTTTTTTCTGCCCTGTAGCCTGCTGGTGTCAGTTTCGTGCTCCCAGTTGATACTTTTTTGCAACATCATCGCCAGTATTCTTCCTGCGTTTCCCTCATCGCTTACCCCTGTCGTTTATCCTCTGTCCTCCGGCATGAAAGTGGAGCTGAGGACATTTCTTCTCCTTTGAACCCATGGGTTCCTCCGCAGGGAAATGGGGCAGAGGAAAAAAGGCTACTCCCTCAAGGATGAAGTGTGCTATATTCTTTGCTTCGAAGAGTAAAAATTGCGTCCAGCAAGTTATGTCCTGTATGGAATCAGGCCTCCGCAGGCCTAGTAGTCGGCATGGAGAGGGAAACAGTACATGAACAGGAAGAGAGTGAAACAAAGCCTTGGGGTTGTTCTTGCCATGACGTTGCTGATAGGCAAGGCAATGACCGCGCATGGTGCGGTGGCCATGCCGTCTTTTTCCCTGCCGTCAGTCGTTGATGGTCAGACAGTGGAGAGTTCAAGCTACAGTGGAAAGGCTTTACTGGTTACTTTTTTTGCCACCTGGTGCGCTCCCTGCCGCAAGGAAATTCCCGTGCTGAAGGAGCTGCAGAAGAAATACAGCCAGGAAGGGTTTTCTATTATTGGTATTTCGGTTGACGAAAAAGGTCCGGCCATCGTGGCCAAGTTGGTTGAAAAAGAGCAGATCAATTATCCTGTGTTGATGGCAGACACCGCGACGCCCAGGGAATTCGGCGGTATTTTCGGCATTCCCACCTCCTTTCTGGTTAACAAAGCTGGGCATGTGGTGAAGAAATATCCAGGGTATATTCCCCGTTCTCTGTTGGAAAAAGATATTAAATCAATTCTTTAAACCTTTTTTTGAAAATTGGTTGTTTGGGTTTCCTGTTGACAAGCGAATGCTTTTCCCGTACCTTTTGTGCTCAAAAGTTGTGAGTAGGAGGCCGATAACATTTCATTTACAAAAAGGAGAAGATTATGAAAAAAATTATTGCTGCTGCTATGGTAACTGCTTTTGTGATGAGCGCCAGTGTTGTTATGGCAGCCTCAGTCAAGTGTACCGTCGATGCGGTTGAAGGCGAGACAGTCACTATGACCTGCTCGAAAGCAGACAAGCTGAACGTTGGTGACAAAGTCACTGTGAAAGCAAAGTCTAAAAAGGCTATCGAAGGCTGCTAAGAAAAACCCTTACAGCTTGATTGTAGAGCGGGTCGGTGGTTCTCATCGTCCCGCTCTTTTTTTATTCCCCATCTGGTTATGGATATTCTAAAAGCCATTCTCCTCGGTATAATCCAGGGACTCACCGAGTTTTTACCGATATCGAGTTCAGGGCATCTTGTTATCGGATCCGAGCTGTTGAATTTTCATGGCCCGGGTATCGCCTTTGAGGTATTTTTGCACGTCGGGACGCTGATCGCGGTAATTTTTGCCTTTCATAAGGATCTGCTGCAGATGGTGCGGGCGCTCTTTTCCTCCCCAGGCAGAAGGCAGGCAGACAAGGAGTTGCAGCGTGCGTTTCAGTGGAATATGTATGTTGTCTTGGCAACCCTACCGGCGGTGGTGGTCGGACTTTTCCTGAAAGACACCATTGAAACCTTGTTCAGCAATATCCTGATTACCTTTGTCATGCTCGCCGTGACTGGCTGTATCATGCTCCTTACAACCAGAATGCAGCGTCATCAAGGTCATATTACCGCTCAACGCGCCCTGTTGATGGGGACGGCTCAAGCCATGGCAATCCTGCCAGGGCTGTCCAGAAGCGGTTCCACTATTTTTACCGGCATGGCTTTAGGTGTTCACCGGGAAACCGCGGCACGTTTTTCGTTTATCATGTCCATTCCGGCTATTCTCGGGGCTGCCGTTCTGCAGGGCGGTGATCTGCTTGCCGCTCCTCCCGTCCAGAGGGAGATATGGTGCCTGGTCATCGGTACTGTTGCCTCCACATTTTCCGGCTACCTTGCCATTATTCTGTTGATGCGGTTTGTCCGGAAAGGGCAGTTACACTGGTTTGGCTATTATTGTTTACTGGTTTCGGCTTTCGGGATAATCTGGTACACCCTGCAGTCATGAGTCCTGTCTGCAGACCATTTTTCATGTAGAATATATCATTATGGATCCACAAACCCTGCCGGCCAAAGAGCTGGCATTGTATACAGAACTGAAAAAAGAGCTGAAAGTGGCTTTTGAGCCGTTGACCGTGCAGCAGTATAGGCTCAACCTACTCAAGTGTACTGACCTGGAACAGCTGCTTGACGGCAAAGACCCGTTGAAAAATGTTTCTGATTTTCCGCTATGGATCCGGCTGTGGGAGGCTGCCATTGTGCTGGCCGATTATTTTGCCGGCCAACAGCCGAAACCGGGAACGACCCTGCTTGAGCTTGGTGCCGGCCTGGGGGCAACCGGTCTGGTTGCAGCAGCGGCAGGGTATGAGGTGACGCTTACTGATTTCGAAGAGCGCATTCTCCACTTCCAGCAGATCAATGCTGCGGCAAGTAATCTTGCCGGGGTGGAGAGCAGGTTACTCGATTGGTTTGATCCGGTTGACATCGGCCAGTTTGACATCATTGCCGGAACGGAAATTCTTTATCGGGAGGATTTTTTTGCCCCCCTGCTGCAGATTTTTCGTACTGCCTTGCGGCCTGACGGCGTGATCCTCTTGGCCAATGATGCCAGTCGTCACAATATCGCTCCGTTTTTTGAATTGGCGCAGCAGGATTTTTCCATCAGTGTGATCAAACGAAAACTTAAAAGCATTGACGGTGATAAAACCATCCTGCTCTCCAGGCTCAAACGCAAATAGTATTTCATGGTCATGGCCCCCAAAAAAACGTATCCTTACGCATATGCCGGTGGTACATGTGCAGATCTTCTCCTGAGCGGTGAACAAGTATGTACCCTGTATGTTTGCAATTAAAGGGTAGACTCTGCGTGGTTGTCGGCGGCGGCCAGGTGGCCCAGCGAAAGGTTCAGGACATCCTGACTCACCAAGGGAAGGTTCGCCTGATCAGCCCTCAATTGACCCAGAGGCTGCAGGTTATGGCCGAAGAGAAGCTGATTGACTGGCGAACAAAAGCGTATGCAAAGGGGGATCTGGATGGAGCTTTTCTCGTTTTTGCCGCCACTTCCAACCCGCGGGTGCAGAAGGAGATAGCTCGGGATGCCCACCAGGCAGATCTTCTGCTCAATCTTGCCGATGACCCTGGCGGGTGCAGCTTTCATGTCCCGGCTTCGGTCCATCGCGGTGACCTTACCCTCGCTGTATCGACGCATGGAAAAAGTCCGGCAGTAGCGGCAATGGTTCGAAAAAAACTTGAAGAGGTCATAGGAGAGGAGTATGGGATACTGCTCAGCTTGATCACCCTCGTGCGCGAGCAGGTGCTTGCGCACGAGGGTGGACAGCAGGAGAAGAGAGTTTTTTTCCAGAAAATCCTTGAGGAGGATCTCATCAGTTGGATCAAGGCCGGGAAATGGGCACAGATCGAGGCGCACATTACCAATGTCCTTGGAGCATCCATTGAATTAGATTGGATGAGCATCAGGGAGAATAGCCAATGAGCTTTTTACTCTTTCAGCTTACTTGTAGTATCTACCTGTTATCGACCGCTATCTACCTGTTTTTCTTTTTTTCCGAACGGAAAAAAGTTCGGTCGGCGGCACGGTGGCTCTTTTTTATCGGCGCAGGGGTGCATACCCTGACCTTCCTTTTTCGATATTACGAGGCCGGGCACACACCAATAACAAGCCACCATGAAACCATATCTTTCTTCGCCTGGGCGACAGCGTGGTGCTACCTTTCTTTCCGCTGGCGCTATACAGTAAAAAACCTGGGCACCTTTGTTAGTTTTCTGGTTTCACTGCTTATGCTGGCCGCAGCCCTGTCCTCACGGGAGATTATCCCTTTAGCGCCGATCTATCAGACCTTTTGGCTTCCTCTGCATGCCTGCGTTTCTCTGGTTGCCTATGCCTTCCTGGCCCTTTCTTTTCTCGGCAGCTGTATGTATTTGCTGCAGGAAAGAGAGATCAAGCAAAAACGATTTGGTCTTTTTTATTCACGGCTTCCCTCGTTGGAAGCACTCGATAAACTCAACCATCATTGTCTCAACACAGGTTTCCTGCTCCTTACCTTGGGGCTGATAGCCGGTGTTTTGTGGTCAAAGCAGGCCTGGGCAGTTTACTGGCGATGGACGCCAAAAGAAACCTGGTCTTTGGTCACCTGGCTCCTCTACGCAGGGGTGATGCACCAGCGTTTTACTGTGGGCTGGAGAGGTCGGCGGGTAGCCTATATCAGTATGGTGGCATTTCTGTTAGCACTGTTTTCTCTGTGGGGAGTAGCTGTTCTGTTGCAAGGGGTGGAGCGTTATGTCTCGTGAGACGATTGTCCTGATGGGGGTCAATCATAAAACGACCCCGCTTGCAGTTAGGGAACGGTTAGCTCTTTCCGAAGGGTACGAGGAGTCCTTGCAGCGGCTTCGTCAGATAGAGGAGATCAACGAATATTTTCTGCTGTCCACCTGCAACCGGGTGGAAATTCTCTATACCTGTAACAGGGAGGAGGGCTCTGGTCAGAAGGTTTTGGAGGTGCTTTTTGGCGATGCCCTCTCCACCAGGGATGTTGACCAATATTTTTATTGCTACCAGGATAAGGAAGCTGTGCAGCATCTGTTTATGGTTGCTTCGAGCCTTGATTCGATGATTATAGGCGAGGCCCAGATCCTTGGTCAGTTGAAGGAAGCCTATCGGCATGCAGCCGCGTTGAAGAGCTCGGGCTATGTACTCAATAGACTGTTGCACAAGGCTTTTTCCACTGCCAAGCGCGTTCGGACGGAAACCAGCATTGGTGCCAGTGCGGTCTCCATCAGTTATGCCGCTGTTGAACTGGCCAAGAAGATTTTTGGTGACCTGCAGGGGAAAAAAGTACTACTCATCGGTGCCGGAGAGATGGCTGAGTTGGCTGCCGAACATCTTGTCGGCCAGGGCGTAGCGGAGGTGGTGGTGGCCAACCGGACGTTGCAACGGGCAGTGACCCTGGCGCGCTGTTTCAATGGTCATGCGGTAGCGCTTGAGGAAGTGCTGCAGCAGTTGGCTCAGGTAGACATCGTCATTAGCTCTACCGGCGCGGTTGATGTGATTCTCACCAGGGACGAGGTCCGTCCTGTAATGCGCGAACGCCGGAATCGACCGCTTTTTTTCATCGATATTGCCGTGCCGCGAGATCTTGATGCAGGGATTAATGAGCTTGATAATGTCTATCTCTACGACATTGATGACCTGAACAATGTGGTGGAGATGAATAAGAATGAAAGGAATCGCGAGGCCGTGGTCGCCGAGCGAATTGTTGATGAGGAAACCATCAAGTTTACCCGGTGGCTGGAGACGTTGGTGGCAACCCCGACCATCATCGAATTGCGTAAAATGGTCGATGCGGTGGTAGAGCAGGAGTACCGGAAAACAACCAAGCGCCTTAATGGACTGTCTGATGTGGAACGGCAGGCAGTGGAGAAGATGGGCGCAGCCATTGCCAACAAACTCATGCATCGTCCCATGCATTATCTCAAAGCTGATGATCACTGCGCCAAACAAAATGAACGGATCACCACCATCAGAGCTCTTTTCGGCCTGGATACCAAGGTCTCCGAGTGATATGCCGTTATGATCAATGAAGACCGGCAATTGATCATAGAGGAGGAGCTGCTTCTGTTGCGTGACGCCGGAGAAATCCCTGAGGTCGCTCTGCACAACAGTCTTGAGTACCTCTGCAATGATCCTGAAGGGCCTTGCATGGTGTTGAACGATGTGGAACGTGAAGCTCTTTATGGCGCAGTCAGAGACCGATACCTCACCATAATCCTCAGGGATTTGTGCCCAGAGAATCGTGGCCAGCAACAGTACCGAGGGGTTGAGCGGGCACGGGTCAACTGGAAACGGCTGCAGGGATTTTGCAATCAGGTCGGTCTTGATAACACTGAATGCGCTGCAGTGGTCGCTAAAGCGACAATCACCTTCATCAAACAGGAGTGCTGCGATCGGCGAAAGGGGGTGACCTCGAATGCCTTTAATTGTAATCCCAGCGATCTCCTTGAATTTCTTGCTACTCTCAGGGTAACCCCGCAGCAGTTGCCTGCCGACTGGCAGCAGCTCTGTTTGCCTCCGCTGAACATTCGGCAGGGCCATCAGGAGGGAGACAGCAGGGAGGAGCAAGAGCAATAATGAGCATACAACCGGAATTTCGTGTAGGGGTAATCGGTACAGGACGGCATGGCAGCAGGTATGCCAACCATCTGGTGCATGATGTCCCGGGGCTGCAACTGGCAGCGATAGCTCGACGTTCACCAGCAGGGGAGGAGCAGGCCGCCGCGTGGGGCTGTCAATACTTTACAGATTGGCGTGCTTTGGTTCGCTGTAAGGATGTGGACGGCGTTATTGCTGTGGTTCCGCCGACCATGAACCTTGATATTGCAGTTGAATGCGCGCAGGTGGGTAAACCGGTACTCATTGAAAAACCCCTTGCCGGCAGCCTTCAGGATGCAGAACGTATTGTTGCCCTGATCACGCAGCAGGGGTTGCGATTGACCGCCGGTCAGACCCTTCGTTACAATGCGGTAATCCAGAGCTTGAAACAGCATGTGACAAGAGTAGGAAAATTATACACCTTTTCCGCCAATCAGCGTCTTGAACCTTCGACGCTGGTTTGGCATACGGATCCGCTGCAGGCGGGAGCCGGGGTGAGTTTTCACACAGCAGTACATGTTTTTGATGCCCTGCGCTTTATTACCGGGTTGGAGGTCAGCAGGGTCGTGGCTGCAACCCTTCCAAAGGGGAGCGGACATCTGGAGGATGTGCTGGCGGTCCTGGTAGAGATGAATAACGGGGTAATCGGCACGGTGGACTGCTCCAAGGTCGGGCATGCCCGTTCCGGTCTGTATGAGTTTGTAGGTGAGCGGTGCCAACTCGTTGGAGAACAGATCCGTAATTCCTGTTCCGTTATCGAGCAGCAGCACATAATAGACTTGAGCCCGGATGAGCCAGTTTCTACTATCGTACCCCTGCTCGGGCAATGGCGCGACTACGTGCTTGATCGTGGTGAAAACCCGATACCCGGTACCGAAGGACTTGCAGCCGTGCGCATATGTGATGCCTGCCTGCAAGCAGCCCGCAATGGACAGTGGGTGGACGTGGAAGCCGCGTAGAGCTCAGGTAGCCGAGAACACCATTTTTTCTCTCCCCTGCAACTGTTGCCGGCAAGGGGCCTTGTTGCTGTGGGTGGTTTCCCGGCCCATGGAAAGCGGGCCGGGAGTGGAGTGAATGCACTACGAAATGTCCATATTTCGAGCCATTCAGTGTTTGAATGAACGCTGTCCCGTATACATCATCGCCACCTGTGGCGAGGCCTGGTTGCAGGCTTCAATGGATTCAAAATCACGCAGCGAGCCACCCGGCTGAAGGATAGCGGATATACCCTCGCGAATCCCTACATCAACGCCATCTCTGAAAGGAAAAAACGCATCAGAGATCATTACCGATCCCGCCAAACCTGCACGGGCAGCCTGTACCTCTGTATCAATTTCCCGAAGCATGGCTGTATCTTTTTGCCCCTGCTTTACCTGGAGAGCCAGGTCTGCATAGGGGATCGCGTAGCGATCAAAACAAAGGATGTCAGCATATTTTATGTAGGCTTTATGCACAGCGATTTCTGCGACCCCTACCCGGTCCTGTTCACCGGTGCCGATGCTTACCGTACATCCATCTTTGACATACAGGACCGAGTTGGAGGTTACTCCGTGCTCGATGGCCCACCCAAAGAGCATGTCCTCAATTTCCTCGGCAGTTGGTTGCCGCTCGCACTGGTATTCAACGCCCTTGCGTACCGTTTTTGCGGGGAGAAGATCGGCCGGAGTGCGGATGGTGTTGATTGATGACTGTTGAACGATTATGCCTCCGTCAATGAGTGATTTGAAATCAATAAAGCGATGGTGTTCAAATGCCGCCAATCGATCAATGCCCGCCATCCGAATGACCCTGAGGTTTTTTCTGCCGGCCAGGATATCAAGGACTCCCTCTTCAAAGTCCGGAGCACAAACGACCTCCAGGTAATTTTCCGACATGAGGGTGGCCGTCTCCTTGTCAAGAGGACGGCTTGTGACAACCGCACCGCCAAACGCGGCAATGCGGTCCGCGCGGTTGGCCTTGTCATAGGCTTCAGCCAGATTGCTCCCAACGGCAGCCCCACTGGGGTTGTTATGTTTGAGGATCACTGCAGCGGGTTTATCAACAAGGTACTTGATGATGTTGAGGCCATTGTCAACATCGGTCAGGTTAATTTTACCGGGATGTTTCCCCACCTGCACCATATCTTCAACCGTAATCCCGCTGACAAGACCATTGCCGGGATCGATATAGCTGCAGTCGCCCAGGACCAGGTTGCCGTTGACGAGTTCATAGAGGGCTGCCTCCTGGTTGGGATTTTCCCCATATCTGAGACCGCGTTCTTCCTGGGTGCCGTCAGAAGCCTTTATATTCCAGGTTTTTTTACGGTAAACAAGGGTCTGATCTCCAAAGGAAATGGTCATCTCCATGGGAAAGGAATCTCCCAGAATGGATGTATACATCTTTTTTATGTCGCTCATGCTGCTGAAACTCCGTGTTTGTATAAGCTTTACTTGTCAGGAAAAAATGGATAATACCTTGTTCCGTAGCGGAGAAAAAGAGAAAAACCGTCTTTAGCGTTTGTTTGGGGATACGCTTACCCAACCCGGTGAACAAGGGGTGGAATACGTGAACAGGAACCGATGGAGCAGTTCTCCAGCACCGCATGGGCTCCGATCACGGCACCATCTGCAACCTGGCAATCGTGAAGGACAGCAGCGGTTTCGACCTTGCAGTGACGCCCGATGGTGGTTTTTCCGGTTATCACGACGGAGGGGTGAAGAATAGTGTCTCTCCCTAGGCTGCAGGTCGGGGCTACCAGGGTTGTTTGTGGAGAAAGCATCGTCACACCGGCAAGCATTAACTCCTGGTTGTGACGCTGTTGCAGCTCCTGGTGGGCCTGGGCCAGTTCGATTCTGGAGTTGACTCCAAGCACATCTATGGCCTTTGGATGGGAAAAAACGTCAACGCGGTGGCCGCTGTTCACTGCGATGGCGACGATATCAGTCAAGTATACCTCTCCCTGGCTGTTATCGGTTCCCACCTGGTGCAGCGCCGTAAAAAGAAAGTCCCGTTTTACTACATAGATTCCTGCGTTTATTTCACCAATGCGTTTTTCTTCGGGGGAAGCATCTTTCTCTTCCCTGATACCTGTGACATGGTTGCTGCTGTCCTTGAGAATTCTTCCATAGCCAAAAGGATTCTCCAAAGTGGTGGTAAGCAGGGTAATGGTGGCATCGGTTTGCAGGTGCTGCTCCAACAACTCCTCCAACATATTCGGGGTTACCAGGGGCGTATCCCCGCAGAGGATCATGACGTGGTCGGCACTGTTGCAGGTTGGCTCAGCACACAACACGGCATGGCCGGTCCCCAGTTGCTCTTCCTGCGGTACCGGGACAAAGGTATACTGCTGAAGCGCGTTGAGCACTGCCTCCTGCTGGTGACCGGTGATCACCACGCTTTGCTGCACCTGGATCTGTTGGAGGGTGTCAAGAACGTGGTGGAGCATGGGCTTGAAAAACACTTCATGCAGCACTTTTGCCTTGTCAGATTTCATTCGTGTACCCTTGCCTGCAGCGAGGACAACAGCGGTTACAAAGGGGGCCATGGGGATATCCTTTTTGCTTTCTGTGTTGATATAGAGGAGCTGAGTAGGGGGAGAGAGCTTAACTGAGATCAGCAGCGTACAACTGTACCATCTTCTCAATTTCCTTGTGTATCTTTTTTCGTAAATTCGGCGGCGAGATGATAGAGGCGTGATTTCCAAACTGCAAGACTTTCATGATGATCTCCCTATCATCAGCTACAGGGAGGGTGAGCAGCAGTTCATCCTTCCCTTTGCGTATCTGCTGATGTGGATGCCATTGCTGGTACGCAACCGTTTCCGCGGCTCTGCCGGTGAAACGTATGGTTACCCGGTGTTCCGGGGAACCTTTAAAAATACCGAAGACGTCCGTAAGGGCGGCGTCTTGTGGGTCCATAACGTGTTGGCAGGGGGATGCCAATGGTATCACCTTCTGCATGCGAGAGAGGTGAAAGAGTCTTCGTGCATTTCTCAGGTGACACCAGCCATACAGGTACCACCGTCCTTGATAGTGAATGAGTTTCAACGGATCAAGGGTACGGGTGGTTGGATGGCGGTCGCTGGCAGTATAGGTAATCGTGAGCTGTCTGCGCCCGAGCAGGGTCTTGACCACTGTCATAAAAATGTGGTGATCCACGGGTTCCGTTTCCACCCACTCGCAATGGAGAAAATGTTCCAGCTGCGGGCTGCCGGGAAGGATCAGGCTGGTGATTTTTTTTTGCAGTTTCTTGAACTCAGGGAGATCGGCTAATCCCGCCTCACCGCCCATTGAGGTGAGCAATCCGAGAAACAGAATGATTTTATCACTCTCTTCAAAAGGAAGCCGAAATCCATCCTCTGCGTAAAAATATCCATTTCGTTGCTGATCAAAAGCCAGCGGCGCGAGTAGTCGATCACGTAAATAAGCGATATCCCGATGAGCGGTGGCTGTAGAGATCTCAAATTCTTCAGCCAGGTCCGAGGCATTGGGGAAAACGTTTTCCAGTACTTGTGCGTGAAAAAAATAGATCCGTTCGAGGAGGCTCATTTTTTTTTCGAAAAAAAAGTAGGGTTGCTCACTATATGACAAACCTCCCCTGGTAGAGTCAAGAAAAACGACTCACAGGAGGGAGCCATGCAATTTAAAATGATCATCAGTCGAGCAATGTTTGTTTTTAACGGAATCGTTGACGGAAAGGCCCAATTGGAGAAGGTTCGTTTTCTGAGCGACAGCATGTTGCAGGTCCATAATGAGGTACTTGTTGTCAAAGAGAACAATGCTGTTGATTTCTTTGTCGACGGCAGCCAGCTCCTGTCAAAAATAAATGCTGAGCAGTTTGCCTACCTGGCGGCCATCATTCGCTTTCTGGGGCATTGGCCTGGTGGACAGGGGAAGATTCCCACTTGGTTTGGGGCCGACTCCTTGGAGATGAAAGCACCGGTCATTGCTTCGGTTGATGGGTAGGCGGCGTCTGGCAATGGGGGCTTGGCGGAGAAATCTGCCTGCGGAGAAAGGAGGAGAGGGAGAGGACCTGGGAGGAGAAAGCTAGCAGACCTTTTCCTCAAGGTTAGAGGGCAGCGGGGATTGGGATGAAATGGTAAACCCGCCCTGAACGTGTTTGATTAATCGGAGATCGGATGGGCTGTAATCAACCTTGATTGGGCCGCAGGCGGAAAGAAGGGCGGGGGCCACCAGAAAGACCACCTCGTCGCATGGGTAGATGAGGTCGTTCGCCTTCCTGGCATCGACTCGGAGAACCAGCGACTGCCAGGTACTCCCCAGGCTTACCACGTCAATCCGGACACCGCAGTTGTTCGCCCGCTGTGCCAGGTGTTTTTTGAGAACCGAAAGAGCAGAAGGGGTAACCGTTATCATGGGAAGTGGTGCTGGTTGTTGGTAAAAAATATGTCCGTTTTTTTCGCCAAGGAGGAATGCACTGGTCCGGAGTAGAATGCCAGGCACGTGCATGACAGCATGAGGGAAAATACCAGCGATACCTTTCTGTCGTCAAGATGAAAAAATCTAAATACTTCATTGTGTTAGAGTGTCTTTTGGCGCGACTTTGCGTCGGTTTGAAAAAAGCCTGTCCGACAGCGATTTTCAGGGAGCTGGGGTTCCATGGGCAACGAAAAAAAGAATGAACCTGTGGGTATGGTCGCGTTGATGTGGCGTTATTGAGCAAAAAATGATACATCATGGGCTCGGTTCACGCTGTTTCCCATCATTTTACCGTTACTTGAAGAAACTCCCCTTTGTCCTTGTTGCCCGCGGTTGACTGGAAGAGCTATTCTCGCGGGAGGCAAGCCTCACCCCGCACACGTTATAGGGAAGCTGTCGAGCGAGTGTGATCAGGGTACATATGCTTGCTTGCCAGCCGCTGCGCACCTTGGGATGAGGAGAAATTGTCGCCGGTCAGATGGTGAAATGACCGTTTGTTGCTACACTGACCACAGAAAAGGCCGGTTTTGAAAACCAGATGAGATTATACACAATTTAGCGATGAAACCAACAGATCACCCAGTACTCATTTTAGACGGCGCCTGCGGCACCAATTTACAGGAAATGAACATCCCTTTGTCTGCATGGGAGGGAAAAGAGGGCTGCAACGAATTGTTGAATATTACTGCCCCGGAAGTAATTATCGAACTCCATACAAGGTTTGTCAACGCCGGGGCAATGGTCCTTGAAACCAATACCTTTGGTGCGGGACGCATCGTGCTTGATGAATACGGACTTGCTGACCAGGTTGCGAAAATTAATTTCGCCGGGGTGGAAAATGCCCGTAAAGCTGCAGCTGGGCGGGAAAACGTCTATGTGGCAGGTTCAGTAGGGCCGGGCACCAAGCTGCCTTCACTTGGACATATAACGGTGGATGAACTTGCCCTTGCCCATGCCGAACAGATTCGGGCTTTACTCATGGCAGGGGTGGACCTGCTTATTGTTGAAACCTGCCAGGATCTTCTCCAGATTAAGACTGCCATGATCACCTGTTTTGAGGTGATGGAGGAACTGGGCAAGGACGTTCCGGTTATGGCCTCAGTGACCATTGAGCGGACCGGGACCATGTTGGTCGGATCGGATATCGCCACGGTGGCTGTGACTTTTGAACCATTTCCCATTCTGTCGTTGGGATTGAATTGTGCTACCGGTCCGGCGGACATGGAATCGCATATACGATACCTCAGCCAAAACTGGCCGGGAAGGATCAGTTGCGTGCCTAATCAGGGCTTACCTGAAGTGATCGACGGTAAGACCTGCTATCCCCTTACCCCTGATGCCTATGCTGAAGAGATGAAGAAGTTTATCACCGAATATGGGGTAAGTATAGTGGGAGGCTGCTGCGGGACGACGCCTGAGCATACAAGGACTTTGGTCAACGCCCTTCAGGGTGTTGCACCGATGAAGCGGGAGGTGGCGGCATGAAACCTTCTGTTTCCAGCTTATACCAGGCGGTGGAATTGCAGCAGGAAATTCCACCGCTGCTGATTGGGGAACGAGCCAATTCCAATGGGTCTAAAAAATTCAGGGAATTGTTGCTGGCCGACGACTACCAGGCCTGTCTGAAAATTGCTGTAGAGCAGGAAAAAAAGGGGGCGCAGGTAATTGATCTCTGTACCGCCTATGCAGGGCGTGATGAACTCAAAGACCTGACAACCCTGGTCACAATGTGTGCAGGATCACTCAAGGCGCCCTTGATGATTGATTCGACCACGCCTGAATGTATCGAAGAATGTTTGCGGCTTTACCCCGGAAGGTGCATCATCAACTCAGTCAACCTTGAGGACGGTGGCACAAGCCTGCGTCGTGTGTGCAGGGCTGTGAAAAAGTATGGTGCTGCCGTGGTCGCCCTGACCATTGACGAAAAGGGCATGGCAATGACTGCCGACGACAAGGTGCGGATCGCACAACAGATACACGATGTCGCGGTGGGGGAAATCGGTCTGCGGCCGAGCGATATCCTCTTTGATTGCCTGACCTTTACCGTGGGCTCCGGCGACGAGAGCCTGAGGGATGCAGCGGTACAGACGTTGGAGGGCATAAAGCGCATAAAAAAGGAGCTTCCAGGGTGTCTTACTGTTCTTGGCTTGAGCAATATCTCGTTTGGCTTGGCTACTCATGCCAGGAAAATTCTCAACTCGGTTTTTCTTCATGAAGCGGTTGAGGCCGGATTGGACGCCGCTATCGTTGATGCGGCAAAAATTGTCCCCCTGGCGGGGTTGGATAAGGATGACAGGGCGGTTTGTTTGGACCTGCTTTATGATCGTGAACCAGATCAGGAGAAAAAACCGCTGCTGCGATTTATTGATCATTTCAGTGATAAAACAGGTGAGGAGGCAACCGAAGAGCAGGGGCACCACCGGACCCCACAGGAGCAGCTATTCCACCATGTGGTGAATGGAGACAAGGAAGGGATAGAAGATTTACTTCCTGTTCTGATGGAGCGTATGACGCCCCTGGCGATTATCAATCTGGTTCTGGTTCCGGCCATGCGCAATGTGGGAGAGCTGTTCGGAAAGGGGGAAATTTTACTTCCCTTTGTGCTTCAGTCTGCCGAGGTAATGAAGAAATCCGTCAGCTTCCTGGAGCCGTTCATGGAGAGAGTTGATGGAGAGAGCACAACAAAAATTCTTTTGGCCACCGTACAGGGGGATGTGCATGACATAGGAAAAAATCTGGTGGAGATCATCCTGTCCAACAATGGGTATAAAGTCTATAATATCGGCATCAAAGTGCCTACCGAGACGATAATTGAAAAAGCCAAGGAGTATAATGTAGATCTCGTCGGACTGAGCGGTCTCCTGGTCAAGTCAGCCATTGTGATGCAGGAGTCCATGCCCCAGTACCGTGCATCGGGATTGGATATTCCCATTTTGTTGGGCGGAGCTGCGCTTACGCCCAAGTTTGTCGCAGAATCGTGTGTTCCCGCGTACACTGCACCTGTGGTCTATTGTCAGGATGCCTTTGCAGGGTTGAAAGCAGTAAGGGAATATGAAGAGGGGACCCTGAAGGCAACTATCCATGATGAGTCAACAGCTGTTGCCGCTCTCAAGCCCGGGGTAAAAGATTCCCGGATTGATAGAAATAACCCGGTTCCAGAACCACCTTTCCTCGGTCAGCGCTATGTTGAGCATATAGCGCTGGAACCTCTTTTTGACTTAATTAATATGCAGGCGCTGTTTCGTGGGCGCTGGGGATATCGGCGCGGCCGGATGGGGGGGGAAGAGTATAGAGAACTTATTGAAAGCAGGGTTCAACCCATATTCGCAGAACTCTGCAGCAGGACCCTTGCAGAGCGGCTGGCAGTCCCCAAGGTGACTTACGGGTATTTTCGGTGCTGGTCAGAGGGCAATACGGTACAGGTCGAGACAGAAGATGGGACTTATCCCTTTACCTTTCCTCGGCAAGCGCTGGCTCCGCATCTCTGTATCGCAGATTATTTTAAACCGAGAAAAGACGGCGGAGATATCGCCGGCTTTTTTATTGTTACCATTGGAGATCGGATGGGCCGAGAAACGGCCCGACTCTACGAGTCCGACAGTTATCATGATTACCTCATGCTGCACGGGTTTAGTGTAGAGTTGACCGATGCCTTGGCTGAATACTGGCATGGGAAAATGCGTGAGGAACTCGGCATAGGCAATACAGATGCAGGGGATCTTGCGGGAATGGTGACCCAGGATTACCAGGGATCGCGCTACGGCTTCGGTTATCCCGCATGCCCGGACATGGACGTCCATCAACCGCTTTTTGCCTTTTTAAGGCCGGAAAAAATAGGCATAGCCCTGACCGAGAATATGCAAATGGTACCTGAACAGACAACATCAGCTATTGTGGTTCACCACCCTCAGGCAAAGTATTTTGCGGTGTAACAATGGAAAAACTGACGTCAGTAGATCGCTATATTTGTATAAACTGCGGGTATATATATGATCCGAAAAAAGGTGACCCCCTTAATAATGTACCTGGAGGAACACTATTTGAAGAGCTGCCGGAAGCATGGGTTTGTCCCATGTGCTATGCAACCAAAGATCAGTTTGACCTCCTAGACTGATTGGATGGGCTCGGGCTGGATTTTTTTCTTTGATGGAGCATTATGAAGTGTCCAAAATGCGGTTACAGACAGGCAGAGCAGCCTGAATGTGGTAGGTGCGGAGTAATTTTTGCCAAATATGCTGCTTATCAAGAGAAAAGGAAACACGCCCAACACCGCCGGCAACCGGTAAAGAAAAAGCAGCAGGCTGGCATTCTCTTCCTGTGGGGAGCTGTGGCTTTGAGTGTGGCCGGTATCGGAGTTTGGCTCGTTGACAGGTTTGCGCCTGCGGACACGAGTATGCTGGTAACCAGCAAACCGAAAACTCTTCACAGCCCAGATGTTCAAGCTGATTCGGCTGCTCACGAAAAACGGTTTTCACTGGCAGAGAAAGATACCTTTGCACGATTATCACCAGTTTCCGAAGGCTTGGCAGGGCAACTGAACGAGGATTTTCCTATAAAGGCGCCTCTCGACGCTGCCCGCAATGCCACTGTTTCCATTGTCACTCCCTGGGGAAATGGCTCAGGGTTTTTCGTCGATCGCTATGGGACTATCATCACCAATCGGCATGTGGTGCAATTTGATCCTGATCAGCTGCAGAAAATGACAGAGCAGGTACAGCAGGCGCGGCAACGCCTGGAGCATGAGGGGAAAAACATTGAGCTTGCCAGGCAGCAGCTCAAACACCTTGATGCTGGTCAAATTCGACAGCAGCTGCAGAAGAATATTCTCATCCGGGAAGAGCAGTACGACCGGTATAGACAACAACTTGCCAAATTGGAACAAAGCGTCTCCACTATCAAAGAGAGCGATTTTATAAACGACGGGAAGGTCGTACTTATCGATGGTTCCGAGTACCCTGCCGCGTCCATCCAATACAGCACGGAGTATGACCTGGCGATGCTGGCCATAAATGTTTTTAATTCGCCGGTGATACCTGTTCAACAAGTGGCAGTCTATCCCGATCAAGGGAGTTCCGTCTACACCATCGGCAGTCCATTAGGACTGCATCATACGGTTACCTCCGGCATTGTCTCCGGTTATAGAGAATTGAGTGGAAAGCGTTACGTTCAGGTTGATGCACCCATCAATCCCGGCAATAGTGGAGGACCGTTAGTCAATGCCGATGGGGTATTGCTGGGGGTGAACACCATGATTTTTTCCGATACAGAGGGCATTGGTTTTGCCATTCCGGTTGATACCATACGCCAAGCGTTCCCCGGTATAGCTGTCGAGACTGAGTGAGGGATCTGGCTGGTTGACGTATCGGATTTCACTGGGCCACAGAGCAGGGGAGAAGGACGTAGTTGGCAATCAACTGCTGGATAACCTTTTCCTGGGCCGTTCGATCAATTTGTGCGGTTTCACCAAGTGAATCCAGGTAGGTAGAGATGCGCAGGCCCTGTTCAAATTGACCAAGGGATGCTCGGTAGCTTCGGTGGGGGAGGGTGAGCACGGTGCTGTCCAGATACAGGCATACCGTGCGTTGGTAGGGTTTACGGGCGCTGTTTCGATGACGTTCTACGAAGCGCAGAAATTGAGGCAGGTCCATATAGTCATACTGATGAATGCTCATTCTTTCCTGGTTAAGGCAATAGCGCACTTCTGCATGGTACTCCTGTTCTCTTTCCAGTGGCTGCTGGCGAAAGTGCAGTTTTTTTATCGTGAACGAAAACAAATCAGGCACAAAACTGAGGTCTTTGTCGTTTGCTGCGGCAGCCATGCGTGCGCCTAATTCGTGGAGTAGCTCCTCGATAGGGAAGTTGATGAAGAAGGATTGTTCATGGCGTGTAACCAGGGAGGAAAGTACGTCGACTAAAACGTCAATCCAGTAGCTTTGGGTACAGAAAAAGAGAACCTGGAACAGTTCATGGCAGTGCTGTTCGAGGTACTCAAGTGATTGCGCCAGCGCCTCTACGAGCAGACGGTCACCGGTCGAGAGTGTTTGGGGGATAAAGAAACAAAGATTATCCACTGGAAAAGGATGCAGCAGTTGATTGTCAACCCGATGTTTCATATCGAGAAATTGGTCAAAATCGACAGACGAAACAAGCTCCTGCTGCCAATACCCGGAACCAATATCGGTTGAGAGGTGGTCGTAACAAATGTGGATTGAAGGGTATTCCTGCAAAAACAGTGTATGTTTCAAATGATAAATCTGCTGAATT
The DNA here is from genome assembly GCF_055398265.1 of Desulfogranum aggregans. NCBI lineage: Bacteria > Pseudomonadati > Thermodesulfobacteriota > Desulfobulbia > Desulfobulbales > Desulfobulbaceae > Desulfogranum > Desulfogranum aggregans. The sequence continues at coordinate 4,454,220 of NZ_AP042447.1, forward strand.
TCCTCAATAATAGTTTTTTTCGTATTCTGATGCGGGTGATAGCGGCTAAAGAAGAGCTCTATCCGTAACTGTTGAGCAAATTGCTGGCTGAGATCGGTACAGTTTACGAGTAAATCTTCCAGGCCGTAGGCAGTAGCGCCTTTAATCTCTCTCCGGTGTTTGTCGGAAATTACTTCTGGAGAAAACTCAAAGACTGGTTTGGTTCCTTGCCACTTGAAGGCCTTCTTGTACAGGGTTACAAAAGAAGAATCAAGCAGGTGCCAGGCCCCGTAGTTAAGTGAGAAATGGCCTCGAAGCCCATCCTCGGCAGCAATTGCCGCAAAGATATCCTGTATGTACTGCTGATTGTTTTCGTAGCAGATATAGAGGATATCAGTGACCTCGTGTAATCTATACAGGTCCCGGATAATGGAATCGATAGACCTGGCCACCGGGTATCGGCGGTTGGAGTGGATGGAGAAGGCCTGCCGACTTCCTCCGCAATAGGCACAGTCAAAAGCGCAGCCACGGCCGATAAAAAGAGGAAATCCAAGAATTGTGTTGATGCGGGTAAAGTAAAGCTCACTGTTGATAAGAAACGAAGTTCGGGCAAAGGAGAGGTTGTCCAGGGTTGCCTGATCGATGAGCCAGTGCTGGTTTGACCTTTGTATATTCCCCTGCTCGCGAAAGATAAGGTTGGGCACCGTAGCGCAGGAAGAACCCTGGAGGAGCTGGAGAACCGGCAACTCGGGATCGCCCTGAACCAGGTAATCGATGGATTCACAGGAATTGAGCAGTTGGT
>NZ_AP042447.1:4460000-4815315 GCF_055398265.1 Desulfogranum aggregans
TTCCGACTTCATGGAGTCGAGTTGCAGACTCCAATCCGGACTGAGACCGGCTTTTCGGGATTTGCGCCTTCTCGCGAAGTGGCTGCCCTTTGTACCGGCCATTGTAGTACGTGTGTAGCCCTGGTCATAAAGGCCATGAGGACTTGACGTCATCCCCACCTTCCTCCGGTTTGACACCGGCAGTCCCTTTAGAGTGCGCAGCCGAACTGCTAGCAACTAAAGGTAAGGGTTGCGCTCGTTGCGGGACTTAACCCAACATCTCACGACACGAGCTGACGACAGCCATGCAGCACCTGTCACCAAGTTCCTTCTAATGAAGGCACTTTTCTGTTTCCAGAAAATTCTCGGGATGTCAAGACCAGGTAAGGTTCTTCGCGTTGCATCGAATTAAACCACATACTCCACCGCTTGTGCGGGCCCCCGTCAATTTCTTTGAGTTTTAATCTTGCGACCGTACTCCCCAGGCGGTGAACTTAATGCGTTGGCTGCGGCACAGAAGGGATCAACACCTCCTACACCTAGTTCACATCGTTTACGGCGTGGACTACCAGGGTATCTAATCCTGTTTGCTCCCCACGCTTTCGCGCCTCAGCGTCAGTATTCAGCCAGAAAGTCGCCTTCGCCACCGGTATTCCTCCTGATATCTACGAATTTCACCTCTACACCAGGAATTCCACTTTCCCCTCTGATACTCAAGCTTGGCAGTTTCAAATGCACTTCCACGGTTAAGCCGTGGGCTTTCACATCTGACTTACCATGCCGCCTGCGCGCCCTTTACGCCCAGTAATTCCGAACAACGCTTGCACCCTCCGTATTACCGCGGCTGCTGGCACGGAGTTAGCCGGTGCTTCCTTTAAAGGTACCGTCAAACATAACAGGTATTAACTGCTACGCATTTCTTCCCTTTTGACAGAGCTTTACGACCCGAAAGCCTTCCTCACTCACGCGGCGTCGCTGCGTCAGGGTTTCCCCCATTGCGCAATATTCCTCACTGCTGCCTCCCGTAGGAGTCTGGCCCGTGTTTCAGTGCCAGTGTGACGGATCATCCTCTCAGACCCGCTAACCATCGATGCCTTGGTAGGCCATTACCCCACCAACTAGCTAATGGTACGCAGACCCCTCCTCATGCAGTAGCTTATATCAGAGGCCACCTTTGCTTATTACACTTATGAAAAACAAGCACATCCGGTATTAGTCCACCTTTCGGTGGGTTATCCCAGACATAAGGACAGGTTATCTACGCGTTACTCACCCGTGCGCCACTCTACTAGTCTTCCGAAGAAGACGTTCGCGTTCGACTTGCATGTGTTAAGCACGCCGCCAGCGTTCGTTCTGAGCCAGAATCAAACTCTCCAGTTTAATATCTTCTGCTCAATCACTAACGATTGGACTTACAAACTTCAAAAAAACCAAAATCAATTGGCCCGCTTGTTATTACTGTTCAGTTGTCAAAGATCAAGGTGCGTCCTATAAGACACGCCTGTAAGCTGCGCGGCACATCAATGCTGCGAAGCTTGTTGCTGTGTTGTTCCAATGTCTCTCTTGCGAGAGAAGTGATACTTTACAGCTCTGTTCAGAGAATGTCAACAGAAAAGAGAGCGGCACGATGATTGCCGACCGCAAATCCGTTGACCCTTTGAAGCAGGGACTAGCAATCTACACTATGCTGCTTTTCTCGTCAATGAAAAAGTATGGTGTTCTTTTTCCGTTCTCCGACTGTGGGCGAGGTACCTACGGGGGGGCGTTTGATAGGATAGAAATGGAGAAGTATCATATTTTGCAAGGGTTATTTCTTGTCAGCTGTCCACCGGGTCAGCGTCTGAATGATTTTTTCCGCCTGGGCGGCGCTGGATATATTAAATTTAGACTTTGGCAGATACTGGCCGTTTCGTTTTTGGTATCGGCGTATGGAGTATTTGTGGGGGCCGTATTCATCCTTGCTCCGGTTGTACTCCTGGTAGCAGAAGAGGATGGTGGTCCATGCGCCTTTGGTCAATATTTCCTTGTCGAGCTCTTTGACGATCAGTACACCGTCTTCTTCGTAATTAATTGTTAAATCGTCTACTTCCGTTGCCATGGGTCAATTTCCTTGTAAAGTAAGGTGAATAGAGAGCAGTAAATTTTCTGCACGCTATGTATCCTACTGGTGATAAAATGGCAATCCTTGAATAATCCGATAAAGATCCTTTTGTTGTCAGTTCGAAACTGGTGTGTGCCCATTTTTTCGCTCCGTTGAGGTGGTTGCTGCCAGCTGGCTAAATTGGGTCTTCATTACGAAAAGGAGGGAATTGGGGTTGTTTTTTTTTCTATCTGCAGTGATATATACAGCAATGATTACGGGAAGGAGATAGCTGCTATTCGGTCCCCTTAATTTATCCATTTTCAGCCGGGAGTAGGCATGTTGCTGCTGATTGTATATATATCACTAGCGCTGGGGGTATCTTTTCTTTGCTCCATCATGGAGGCTGTGCTACTCAGCGTATCCTCCTCTTTTGTTGCCCAAATGGAACAGGAGGGGAAGGCTGCCGCAGCACAGTTGCAGCAGTATAAAAGTAACATTGATCAACCCCTTGCAGCTATCCTCAGTCTCAATACCATAGCCCATACCGTTGGCGCTGCAGGTGCCGGAGCGCAGGCCGCGATCGTTTTTGGAGAGGCATACCTGGGTGTCATCTCGGCCATACTGACGTTTCTTATTCTTGTTTTTTCCGAAATCATCCCCAAAACCCTTGGAGCGGCCTACTGGCGTCAGATGGCTTTGCCTGTGGTATACTTGTTGAAGTTTACTTTGTGGGGGATGTGGCCGCTGGTAAAGATGGCAGAACTCCTGACCCGGCTGTTAACCCGAGGAAAACAGCATGGATTGATTGAACGTAAGGAGTTTATTGCCCTGGTTGATCTTGGCCGAAAAGAAGGAATTTTCCATAAGTACGAGAGTCGGATACTGCACAATCTCTTCTATATACGAGATATCCGTACCCGTGATATCATGACCCCCCGCACTGTCGTTTTTGCCCTTGACGAACAACTGGAGGTGGCGCAGGCGATGCAAATGCACCCGGAAATTCCCTTTTCTCGCATTCCGTTGTCCACTGGTTCCATTGACAGGATTACTGGCTTTGCCTTAAAACACGAAATTCTTCGTGCTGTTTTTGAGTCGCCGAAGGAGCCATTATCCACTATACGTCGACCACTGCATGTGGTGGAAGGTGGGCTTAGCGTGCACGAGCTTTTTGCCAGGTTGATGCAGGATGGCGCACATATCGCCCTGGTGGTGGATCCCTACGGGGGTACCGAGGGTATTGTGACCATGGAAGATGTTTTTGAGACCCTCATCGGGCTGGAAATAGTGGATGAGGCGGATACTGCTGAGGATATGCAGGAGTTGGCAAGGAAACAGTGGGAAAGGCGGACCCGTTTGCAGGAGAAATTGCTGATCGTGAAAAGGAACGGCTAGAGGCTCCGCTTTATGCAAAACGGAGCCTTCTGTGGGACATATTTTTTCTCTGTTTACTGTCTGCAGAAAGTGAGTTGGTTGTTGGCAGCGTCCACCAGGATGTGATCGCCTGGAGCAAATTTGCCTTCAAGGATTTCCAGCGCCAGCGGATCCTCGATATATCGCTGAATAGCCCGTTTGAGCGGACGAGCGCCAAAAGCAGGCTCATACCCCGCATTCACCAGAAACTGTACGGCGTTGTCCGTAAGCGTCAATTGGAATTTCTGGTTAGCCAATCTCTTTTTCATCCGTCCTGTCTGGATGCCGACGATCTGCTCGAGATCATCTTTCGTGAGGCTGTGAAAGGTGATGATTTCATCCACCCTGTTGAGAAACTCCGGCTTGAACTGCCGGTGTAGCAGGTCGTCAATCTGCCGGCGCATTTCCTGTGGATCGGTTTGGCCCATTTCCATGATTAGGTGGCTGCCAAGGTTGGAGGTCATGATGAGCAGGGTGTTCTTGAAATCTACCGTCCTTCCTTTGCCGTCGGTCATGCGGCCGTCATCGAGCACCTGAAGGAGGACGTTGAACACATCGGGATGGGCTTTTTCGATTTCATCTAGCAGGATCACCGAATAAGGGCGTCGGCGAACCGCCTCTGTCAGCATGCCGCCCTCGTCGTATCCGACATAGCCTGGGGGCGCTCCGATGAGTCGAGCAACCGAATGCTTCTCCATGTATTCCGACATGTCGATCCTAATCATCGAGCTTTCCGAGTCAAAGAGGAAATCGGCAAGCGAGCGGGCAAGTTCGGTTTTGCCCACGCCAGTCGGCCCGAGAAAGATGAAGGAGCCCAGCGGTCGATCAGGATCCTGGAGGCCTGCTCTCGCTCTGCGGACGGCGTTAGCCACCGCGTGGATGGCCTCTTTCTGGCCGATAACCCGTTTGGCAAGCACCTTGTCGGCGTGGACAAGTTTCTCCTTTTCTCCCTCAAGCAGCTTGTCTACCGGAATGCCCGTCCATTTGGCGACCACTGCGGCGACATCCTCTTCGGATACCTCTTCCTTAAGCATCTGGTTGCTCTCCTGGATGCCTGCCAAGCGGCTGTTGGCTGCTTCAAGCTCTTTTTCCAGTTCGACAATTCTGCCGTAGCGAATTTCCGCCACTTTGCTGAGGTCTCCGCTTCGTTCAGCCCTTTGCTCTTCCATCCTGGCTTCGTCGATCTGGGCTTTGATGTCGCGAATAGACTGGATAATCTCACGCTCCAGGCTCCACTGGCCCTTCATTGCCTTGAGGCTGTCTTCCAGGTTGGCCAGACTTTTTTTCAGCTCCGTCAAGCGGTCTTTGGAGGCCTGGTCCTTTTCTTTTTTTAGCGCCTCCTGTTCGATCTCCATTTTTATTTTTTTTCGTTCCAGCTGGTCAATCTCCGTGGGCATTGAATCGATCTCTATACGCAGTCGTGAGGCTGCTTCGTCAATGAGGTCTATGGCCTTGTCTGGAAGGAATCGGTCGGTAATGTACCTGTTGGATAAGGCGACCGCCGCGACTGTCGCCGCATCCTGGATGCGGACGCCGTGGTGTACTTCATATTTTTCCTTAATGCCGCGTAATATAGCCACAGTATCCTCTTCGCTGGGCTCCTGAACAAGTACAGGCTGAAATCTTCTCTCCAGGGCGGCATCTTTTTCTATGTGCTTACGGTATTCATCGAGGGTGGTGGCTCCAACGCAGTGGAGTTCACCACGTGCCAGTGCGGGTTTAAGCATGTTGGAGGCGTCCATGGAGCCTTCGGCAGCTCCGGCGCCTACAAGGGTGTGCATTTCGTCGATGAACAGGATGATTTCGCCTGCCCGTTTTTCAACTTCCTTGAGAACGGCTTTGAGTCGATCTTCAAATTCACCGCGATACTTGGCTCCGGCCAGGAGCGCTCCCAGGTCAAGAGAAATCACCTGTTTGTTTTCCAGGGTAGAAGGGATGTCTCCGTTGACGATTCGTTGAGCAAGTCCTTCGACAATAGCGGTTTTTCCCACTCCCGGCTCCCCTATAAGGACCGGATTGTTTTTGGTCCGGCGGGAAAGCACCTGGATAATCCGTCTGATCTCATCATCGCGTCCTATGACGGGGTCGAGTTTTTCCTGCCTGGCCACATCAGTCAGATTGCGGGCATATTTTTCCAGGGCTTGATATTTCTCTTCCGGATAAGGATCAGTAACTCTCTGGTTGCCGCGAACAGTTGTCAGGGCCTGAAGGAAGGCGTCGCTAGTGACTCCCATGCGATTGAGCATAGAGGTAACTTTGAGCTTTGGAGTGGCAAGTATTGTCAGAAAAAGGTGCTCCTGGGAAACATATTCATCCTGCATGCTGCTTGCGGTCTTAAACGATTGTTCCAGTAAAGAGCGAAATTGGGCAGACGCATACGATTGGTTTGCTGCAGCCCCTGTTACCTGGGGAAGGTCATTGATAAGTTTATTGGTCTCATTTAAAATAACACTTGGTGTGATGCCCATTTTTTGGAGTACAGGAACAACAACCCCTTCAGGTTGTTCCAGGATTACCTTGACTAAGTGCTCGGGCTGTATCTCCTGATGACCCCGGTTTTGGGCAAGGGTTTGGGTGCTTTGGATTGCCTCTTGTGACTTGAGTGTGAATTTATCGAGTTGCATCTCTTTCTCCTTGTTATCCTGTGGCAGGTTTAACCCGTATTACGCAAAAGCATTTTGTCTATTTAAGAAAATCTGTAGGAATTCAACTCCGTTCTGTTAAGGCGAATCGGATAAAATTTCGACAAAATGCTCATCAAGGGTCAGGGCCTATGACGCCGCCTGAACTGATGAGCAATCCGGGCTACGGTTCATTGCGTTTTTTCAAAAGAGAAAGTAAGGATGAAAGCAGGGGTGTCAATATTTTGGCATCACTAGAGTATCATTTTGTTATCAATAAAAAAAGCCTCTGCCTTTTGGCAGAGGCTGTGACGTGCTCTCCTGCAGTCGCGATCAACCGCAAGAACCAGAGGTGCAGCTTCCGCATCCTCCTCCGCCTACCGGGTTGGTCGAGGTTATGGAAAATCCTGAACGACTACCGGCTTGGATGAAATCCACTTTTATCTCCCCGCACATTGTAAGCAGGCTCTCCTCAATCAGGAAGTCCAGGGAACCTTCTCTGAAGGTTGTATCGTTCTCTTTCGCTTCATCAAGTGCCAGGCCCAATGCCTGCCCTGAGCAGCCACCAGCCATAAGGGCAACTCGGACGGCAGATTCCACATTATTCTCTTGGAGGTAGGATGTCAGGTTTTCAAGTGCTGTCGGGGTAATTTGAAACATTTTTTCTCCTGATAGGTTTTTTGAGTTAATCAGCAGTTTACCGCTGAAAAGTTGAGGTTTCAGGCAGGCAGCCGGCAGAAAAGTATAAAAAAAAAGCCCCTTGCCGCTACGGCAAGGGGCTTGGTCAAGACCTTGTGTCTCTTTTAGCCGCAGGAACCGGACGCGCAGGATCCAGAACTGCATCCGCCGCCGCCAACCGGATTGGATGAGGTGATAGAAAAGCCGGATCTGTATCCTGCTTCAATAAAGTCTACTTTGATTGCACCACAAGTGGTCAGTAGGCTTTCTTCTACCAGAAACTGTATATTTTCTTCTTCAAATGTCTTGTCGCTGTCTTTTGGCTCATCCAGAGCCAATCCCAAGGATGGGCCTGCTCAGCCCCCTTGCATAAGAGCGATACGGACAGCAGAGTCAATGCTGTTCTGCTCCATATAGGATTTGAGATTCTTGATTGCGGACTCCGTTACTTCAAACATTCATACCTCCTGGGTTTCCTTGCTTGTTCCCAAAACGGGAGATGTACTGTTACATCTATCATGGTAAGCCTCCTAACGTGCAAAGTCAATGCAGGTGGAGACCCATCTGTATCATCTCCAAGAATTTACGCAAACGAAAACTAAGCCCTTTACCACAGAAAGAAAAAAGATGAAAGTAATGTATAAGCCAGGCAACGCATCGGCTATATGGCCCCTGTCTGGTACGGTGTTAGCATGATGTTGAAAGATGTTGTCAAAACGAGGGTTACTCTCTACATTTTATGGTGGGGCTCGTGCCCCTGTCGACATGGGGGTGACTGGCTGTTGATACCTGGTCACCCAAGGGACTAGAGCTCATTTAGAGAGAGATAATAATACGGGATATGGGAAAAAAAATTTTAATATCAACCGGTGGCGGAGATGCGCCTGGACTGAATGCCGTTATCTTTGCGGTAGTGAAAGCTGCAGCCCTGCGAGGGTGGGAGGTTTACGGCAGTAGGTCCGGGTATGGCGGGCTGCTCGAGCGGGACGATCTTATCCGTCTTACTCCGGAAATAGTTGAAGGTATCCTGCCTGTTGGGGGTACTATTCTTGGTTCCACCAACAAAGGCAATCCTTTTGCGATGCCGGTGGAAAACCTTGCCGGTGAAATAAAGGTGTTGGATATTTCCGATAAAATCCTGCAGAATTTCAACCGAATGGGCTTTTACTGCCATATCGCTGTCGGCGGTGACGGCAGTCTGGAGATCGCGCATCGATTCGCACAAAAGGGAATGCCGGTCATCGGGGTGCCGAAAACCATTGACAATGACCTTGAAGTAACGGATCGCACCTTCGGGTTTGATACTGCGGTGGCCACGGCCACCGATGCCATTGACAAGCTGCACTCCACTGCCAAATCTCATGATCGGGTGATGGTGGTAGAGGTCATGGGCCGGGAGTCGGGATGGATAGCTCTCTACTCGGGGATTTCAGGTGGTGCTGATGTCATATTGCTGCCAGAGATACCTTTCAGTCTTGACGCAGTGTGCGAGAAGATTGCTGACAACGAACTGCACGAAAAGCACTACTCCATAGTGGTCGTTGCAGAAGGGGCCTGTTCCAAAGGCGGGCAGATCATCTGTAAGGGCATGGGGGAGTTGGGCAGGGATGAGGTGGTGTTGGGAGGCATTGGAGAATGGGTGGCCTCGGAAATCAGGGAAAGATTGGGCAAAGATACCCGATCGTTGGTACTCGGTCACCTGCAGCGAGGAGGGTCTCCAACAACCTTTGACAGGCTCTTGGCGCTGCGGTTTGGCGCGGCGGCCGTGCGCATGGCGGAAGCAGAGATGTTTGACCACATGGTCGCCTGGACGCCGCCGACAATGACTTCGGTTCCCATAGCCGATGCCATCTGCCGGCGCAAGAAAGTGGATTTAACCTCGGATAAGGTCCTGACCGCCAGGGAAATAGGCATTTGTCTGGGGGATTAGCGAACAGATGACAGCAAGAGAGACGCTGCTCGAGGTGTATGAACGGCTGCTCGACCATTTCGGCCCGCAGCAATGGTGGCCGGCGCAAACCCCTTTTGAGGTGATGGTTGGCGCGATACTCACCCAGAACACCAACTGGAGCAATGTAGAAAAAGCAATTCAGCGGCTTAAGGATGTTGATTGTCTCCGAATAGAGAAAATGGCTGCCCTCCCGCCTGGACTCCTTGCCGAATATATCCGTCCGGCAGGGTATTACAATATCAAGGCCGGGCGCCTGCTCAACCTGTGTCGCTGTATCGCTGATCAGGCGGAGGGCAGGGTTGATGTTTTTCTTGATCAGCCCCTGGACAGCCTGCGAACCATACTGCTTGAGGTGAAAGGTATAGGACCGGAGACCGCTGACTCCATTCTGCTCTATGCCGCCCACCTGCCGGTTTTTGTCGTTGATGCCTACACTCACCGGATATTGAGCAGGCATCATCTGGTCGAGGAAGAAATCGACTACCACAGCCTGCAGGATGTGTTTATGGATACGCTGGAACCTGATCCGGAACTTTTCAATGAATACCATGCGCTGCTGGTCCAGGCCGGCAAGTATTACTGTCGTAAGAACAATCCGGACTGCGCCCACTGTCCCCTGGAAGGGGTATAACTGAAGGCAGGAGTATGCACGGGGCAATGATCTGCCATTTCCGTTGCATGATCCCGGAGGATGGGAGCAGCGTAACCACCATGAGGCGGCTGGTGCCAGGTGGGAAAAGCGGGGAGCAGTTTGGCTGAAATTATCACTGTGATTGGTGCCAGAGCAATTTTCGGCAGATGCCACGGATCATGCTGGCTTCCCTTTTCTTGAGCCGCACTCGGCTGAGAAACTGACGAATATTGCGCATCCAGTAGATACGGTTGTTGTCCTCGAGAAAAGTGACCTGGTGAAGCGCCTCTTCAATATGTGCATACATGCCTTCCAGGTCAAAAGAGTTGGCATATTCCTGATCCTGATCCTGTGGAGGAAATGCCTCGGGAAGAGCGGTGTAGAGCTCGTAGCAATGAATAGCCACGGCCTGGGCAAGGTTGACCGAGGAAAAACCCGCAGTGGGTATGGTGGAGGTGAATTGGCAGAGGTCAACATCTTCGTTGGTAAGTCCGGTGCTTTCCGGACCGAACATGATCGCCGTGTTGTTGCCGGCGGCCAGCGGGGCGAAATCCTGCATCACCTGGCGCGGGCTCATCTCTTGCGGGCGCTGACGTCCCTGTCGGGCTGTGGTGGCAACGATAAAGTGAAAAGGGGCGGTTGCTTCTGCAGTCGTTGCATGGCGCTCCATGGTATGGATCAGGTGCGCGGCTTTATGGGTCGCCATCTTCAGCATGCGCTCCTGGTCGTGCTCTTCATCGGAAACGAGGATCAGCTTATCCATGCCGAAGTTGTAAGCTATGCGGGCTGAGGCGCCGATGTTTTCCGGGTATTTAGGTCGGACCAGAATGATGGCTCGCATTCCGGCTGGAGAGGGGGGCTGATGTTTACGTGTCATTCATTTTCCGGCAGGAGGGGTCGCTTCGGGTGTGCAGAGGGGCAAGCCTCCTGCTCTGGCCCCCTGCAGGGACCAAGGCAGGAGGTCGAGTACAGGCAGATCAGCTACCGGTGGATTCTTCAAGCTCCAGCGGCCGCTTGGACGGTTTCTCTGGGGGGGTGGTCGAGGAGGTGGTCATTCGTTTGAAAAAGGGAATGATCCCTTTTTCTGCCCGTTTAATTTCCTCTTCCGCCTCTTTGAGGGTAATCTGCCAGGCAGGGGCGAAACCCGGAGATTTTTCGAACATAATCTCCACTGCCTTCTGGTAAACCTGGGTTTGGCGCAGTTCCTGCCGACCTGGTTTCTGGTTAAGGACCTGCACCATGTTGCGTAAGTTGTCCCGCTCCTGCTTCACCTTGTCCATTTCCGCTTTACGGCGCTCATTTTCTTCTGAATCTATTTCCAGTTTGGTGTGGAGGTGTTCACGAAGTTTTTTGAGGCTGATATTAAGGCCGCGGATTTTAAAGAGTGCCCGAACCCAGAGAATGAGGGCTATAAGCAAACCTATCAGGAGGCCGCGCAGAAAAGGGTTGCCGAGTATGCTGCCTATCCAGCTTGTTTCTTCCATGTGTATACCTCTTTAGTAGAGCGAGTGATGTGTGTAGTTATCCGGTGGACGAAAATGGTCCGGAGCAGGGGTACGGCCTGGATGCTTTCCGGCCGTGCAGGATGCACGTTGCGGGTTCCGGTGCGATATGTCCACAGTCTGTTTGTTGTTATCCGCCAGGCGCATATCGCCTGTTTATTTTTCGACCAAGCTGGTTTTTTATTTTATATGTTCTGCTTCGTCAAGAGAAACTCGCCGCTGTTCGTTCCTCAGTGGTCAGCAGACAAAGCAGGCTGCTTGAGCGAAAAGGTGAGCCGTTTGCTGAGGATGTTCACCTCCTCAAGTGCAACCTCTACGGTGTCTCCAAGCTGATAGATCCGGTTGGTGCGTTCTCCGATGAGGCGGTGTCGTTTGGCATCATGGAGGAAATAGTCAGTATCCATGGATGCCACCGGTACCGCACCGCTGACAAAGCAGTCCTCCAGTTCCACGAACAGGCCAAACGAGGTGACCCCTGAGATCACGGCAGTGAACTGTTGACCGACCTTATCGTGCATGAAGACGGCCGAAAGCCGTGAGTGAACGTCCCGTTCGGCCTCGATTGCTGTGCGCTCGCAACGCGACAGTTCCTTTCCTGCCTCCGTCAAATTCTGGCCGCCGGCTGAGGCTGGGAAAAGGCGGTCTCCTTCCGGGGCGCGGGCGAGCAAACCGGCAAGTGCGCGATGGGCAATCAAATCAGGGTAGCGCCGGATAGGGGAGGTGAAGTGGAGATAGTGGGTGGCGGCAAGACCGAAATGGCCGCTGTTTTCAGGTGCGTAACGCGCCTGCTGCATGGTGCGGAGCAGCAGGTTGTTGATCACGTATTCACGGGGGGTGCCTGCGGTCGTTTCAATCACCGCTGCAAACCAGGCTGGTGTCTTGGCGGATTTGGGGAGTTCCACCCCCAGGGCCTTGCAGACTTCGAGAAAGCTCTCCACTTTGATCGGGTCGGGCTCTTCATGAATTCTGTACAACACCCGGCGATGGTTGTTCTCCAGTGTTTCTGCGACCGCTTCATTGGCCGCGAGCATGCACTCTTCAATGAGCTGGTGGGCCTGGTTCCGTTCATGGAGGGTGATAGCCTGCACTTTCCCGTCACGCAAACAGATGGTGGGCTCCGGGATATTGAAACCCAGGCTGCCTCGCTCCATTCGTTGTCGATGAAGCAGCACCGCCAGCGCCTTTGCTCCCTCAAGCATGGGAAGGAGGGCTGAATGCTCCTGTTGTAGCTCCGGATCTTCCTCGTAGAGCAAGCGCTGCACCGTGGTGTAGGTGAAACGGTGGTGGCTGCGAATCAGGCTCCGGGTATAGCGGGAGCCGGTGCGTTTACCCTGATGATCGAATGCCAATATGGCTGTAAACGCTGGTCGCACCTCATCCGGTACCAGGCTGCATAAGTCATTGGAAAGGCGTTCCGGAAGCATGGGGAGAACCCGGTCCGGCAGGTAGACGCTGGTGCCTCGGAGGTAGGCCTCCCGGTCGATGGCTGAGCCGGGGCTGACGTAGTGGCTGACATCGGCAATGGAAACGTACAGGGTGAAGCCGACGTCGGTCGCTTCTACGGCAATGGCATCATCAAAGTCGCGAGCGTCGGCACCGTCGATGGTGACATGGGGGATGTGCTGGAGGTCCTGTCGCCCCTCACTGCTGGTGGTGAGTGGGTGTAACTGTTCGGCCTCTGCCTGGACTGCGTCGGGAAAGGTGTCGCGGAGCTCCTGTTGCCGAATGGCCATCTCCGTCTGCACGCCGGCATCGAACGGGTCACCAAGGAGCCGCGTCACCTCGCCCTTCGGTCCACTGCCTTCTGCCCCGTAGTCAGTTATTTCTACAACTACTGCCGTCCCGTCCTCTGTCTGCAAGGTATGGCCTTTGGCTATCAGGACCGTGTAGGGGAGACGGTTATTGTCAGGGGTGACAAACCCGCCGCTGCCGCTGGCGTTGAATATGCCGCACAGAGAGGTGTGAGCCCGGGAAACGACCTTCACTATCCTGCCTTCCCGGCGACCGCCTGCTGAACGGGTGATGGTGACCAGCACCTGGTCGCCATGGGAAGCATTGTTCAGGTTGGCGGCTGCAATGAATATGTCTTTCTCATGAGGAAGCTGATTGTCGGCAGTGACAAAACCAAACCCTTTGGCCGTCACTTCCAGGGAGCCTTGGACCTGAGGCCCGTGATCAGGCAGGGTGTAGCGTTTCCCTTTTTTCCAGATTTTTTTGCCCGATGCCATTTCCTCCAGCAATCCGGCCAACAGGGACCTGTCTCTTCGCGGGAGCCTGAGCTCGCCGGCAAGGGCTGAAAGGGTGAGCGGTTTGCTGGCCGAGGCGAGGATGGACAGTACCCTGTTCTCCATCGGCGATCGATGGGAGGGACGTGGAGTCTTCGTTGAGCGCCGCTTTGCAGCTTTGGCATGAAATCTATTCTTTTTTCTGGACATTGCTCAGGATATTCGTAGATTGAGAAGAATGATGCGGAAAATTTGCTTTGTCGGCCAGGAGCTATCTGCTACACTGCCCGGTGGCCCGCAGGAATGAATAGGGAAAGATACAGGCAATGCGCAGGTTTATGCAGTTTGGTACATTGCGTCCCGATGATCAGGGGTAATCCTACACGATTTGTAGGAGAAAAACAGAAAAAGTCAGCTTAAGGCCGGTTGAATGCAGTACGCTACCTTTGATGTTGCAGGGTATAAAGAAGTCATGCGCGGCTTCATTGGTCAGGGGCCGGAAACCCAGGTGTTCTGGGATGCGCTGGACTTTGCCCTCGAGGCCCACGGTGACCAATGGCGCCGTTCAGGTGATCCCTATATCGTTCATCCGTGCAGTGTCGCCCGGATCCTCGCCGAAGAGCTTGACATCACCGATGCCGAGATGCTGGCGGCCGCCCTCCTGCATGATACAGTGGAAGATGTCGAAACGGTGAGCAATGATACCATTCGCCACCATTTCGGAACAACGGTCGAGGCAATCGTCGATGGGTGTACGAAAGTCACCCACTACTCCGGTGATCGGCAGACCTTTAAGAAGCTGGTGCACCGGAAAATTTTCAGCGGTGCCGCTGCCAGACTGGAAGTAATGCTGGTCAAGATGGCGGATAGACTACATAATCTGCGAACACTCTCTTCCATGCCCCGCCACAAGCGGCAGAAAATCGCTGCCGAGACCCTGGATATTTACGCACCGTTGGCGACCATACTTGGACTGTTTGACATCAAGCGCGAGCTCTATAATCTGGCCCTGGCGTACAAATATCCCCGTCAGGGCAATAAATTGCAGTTAAAAATCAATAAGCTGGAAAATGATCCGACCTCAAAAGAGATTGTCGGCAACGTACACAAGGCGTTGCTCGCAGAGCAGATAGCCAGTGAGGTCAGCCTGCGTACCAAGGGTCTGTGGGGCTATTATGACTTTCGCCACCGTATCCTGGTCCAGGAGATCGATACTCCCCAGGAAGTGTTGATCTTGGTCAAGCAGCGGAAAGACTGCTATGCCGCGCTCGGCACCCTGAACGTTATCTATCCACCGATTCCCCGTACCATTCGAGACTTCATCGCCAACCCCAAACCGTCCGGCTATCAGGGGCTGCATGCCCGGGCCAATATCGGGGGGCGAAAATATCTCTTTAAGATACGTACCGAAAATATGGCCCGTCGCGCCCAGCGCGGCCTGGTACGGGACTGGAAGGAAGGGGGCAAAACCAAAGCCCGCTTTTTCAACGAGATACAGGAAATGTTCGACATCCTCGGCAGCGAAGACTCCGTCTCTTACCGGGATCTGATCGCCGCAAGAGGAAGAAAAGAAATTTACACCTACACTCCCCAGGGAGACCTCATCTGCCTACCGTTGAATTCAGTGGTGCTTGATTTTGCTTTTCGGGTGCATACGGCCATCGGCCATACCTGCATTGGCGCCATGATCGGTAATCGCAAAGTCGGCGTCGACACCAGGCTCAGGGATGGCAATGTGGTCAAGGTGCTTCGCCAGGACCAGCCGGTCAATTTCGATTATGATACCCAGAAAAAATGCCAAACGCCCCGTGCCCGTTCCGAGTTGGCCAAAGCCTTTCGCCTACGTAGGGAAAAGGTGCTTTCCGATATCGGTGCTTCCATTCTTCGCCAGGAGATGCGACGCTATGGGGTTCCCTTTGAGGTGATCGACAAGCCGGGTATGCGTGATATCCTGGCCTATTTTGATCTCGAATCGTCGGAAGAGTTGTTTCTTCAGCTTGGAGTAGGCAGGGTTCGCCTGCGTGAGTTGATCTACGAAATCCGCAACGGGCTCTATGTGGGGCGGCCAACCCTGTACCAGCCGACCGGGGTCTTTAACCGGGTTGACCTGGCGACACTGGATCCCGTGGTGATGAAGTCCTCTGCCTGCTGTAAGCCCACCCCGCTCGATAAAGGGGTTATCGGTCTCCTGAGTGAACGTGGATTGTCGCTGCATCGAAAAGACTGCGAACAGCTGCAGCGGATCAAATTTCAGCGGGAAGATGCGGTGGAGGTGCGCTGGAAGCTCAAAGAGACAAAAATCGAGCGGGTTCAGAAAATGATTGTCATGGAGATCAACCGGCAACGGTTGTTTATGCTGCTCTCCGTCGCCCCGCAGGAAATGAAGGTGGTGGATATCATTTATCTGGGCAAAGGGGCTTCCCTGAACGGCGACTGGGAGATCAACTTCACGGTAACCAACCTCTACGGGCTGAAAAAATTTAACCGCCATCTTGCCCGAGCGGCTTTGCGCTATGAATTCGATCTGGATGTGTAATTTTTTTTCTTGACTTCCACATTGTGGTACTTACAATTAAGGCATGGCAGGAGGAAACAACCTGCCAAGGTTGATAACTGTATGGCAGTGCAGGATCAACCGCACCATTTGAAGAGTTGAAATCCTTCACCTTCAAATGGTGAACATGTCCTTCCTGATAGGCGTCTGTATGCAGGTCCCCTCCTTACCTGATCTTACAGACGCCATTTTTTTTGCGGTCTGCAAGGAGCGATGTGGCTCTCCAGCTGCTCCTGAAACTGTTCCCTGGAAATTTCCCGCGCACCGAAGCGCAGGAGGTGCTCGGTGGTCATCTGGCAGTCGATGAGGGATATGTTATGTTTGGCTGCCGCATTGACGAGCGTCGCCAGGGCCACCTTGGAGGCATCGGAAATGCTGGTGAACATGGACTCGCCAAAAAAGATCCCGTCCAGGCATACCCCGTAAAGCCCGCCGGCCAGGGTGCCGTTCTGCCAGCATTCGATGGAGTGGGCAAAACCCAGCTGGTGGAGAAGGATATAGGCCTGCTGCATCTCCTCGGTGATCCAGGTGCCTGGCTGGTCGCGGCGAGGTGCACGAGCGCAGGCCCTGATCACGTCGCCAAAGGCAGTGTCCGCGGTGACCGAAAAGGTCCCTCGCCTGATGGTCCTACGCAGGCTGCGCGGGCAGTGGAACTCCTCGGGAAACAGGACCAGTCGCGGCGCCGGCGACCACCAGAGCAGGGGCTCGCCTGGCGAGTACCAGGGGAAGATACCGTTGGCATAGGCCATGATCAGCCGCTCCGGCGACAAGTCGCCGCCAATGGCCAGCAACCCGTCAGGTTCGGCCAGGTCAGGGGCAGGGAAGATCAGGTCATCGATAAGGCGAAAGACTGGCATGTGTGAAAGGAAGTGTGCGTGAGAGTGTTTAGTGCCGGTGTGTTGGAGATTGAACTTAAAGGGAATATACCCAGGAACAGGAGAATTGCACTAGGAGATAGGTGCGGAAAAAGAAAAAAGGCAGACCCGAAGGCCTGCCTTGGAAAGCGAAGAGATAGGAACGACTACTTGCGCATTTTTCTTCTGCCGATGCTGGCCAGGGCGGCTATGCCGGTACCAAAGAGGAGCATGGTGGTTGGCTCGGGTACGGGATCGGCGATGAGTTGGCTTTGGTGATACTCTAAAATTGTACCATCATCTTTGTATCTGACTATATTCATGACTTGGACATTTCCGGCTATATTCCAACCTCCTAATCCGTCAACATAGGTTAAAAAAGAGTCGTTGCCAGGATAATTACCCTCTCCTTCAATCTCCCAGATTGATTCCTGTACGAGGTTAGCAAGAGTATCTCCGCTTCCATATGCAGAAAGATCGCCATAGAGGTAGTTCCAGTATATCCAGGCCGTTTTAGGATCAATAGGGTCGTGCCCACTGGCATCGGCGCCACTTCTTCCACCTTCTTCAGCAGCATTACTGATACTGGAGATTACATATTCCTTGCTTAGTGTTATAAACTCATCTCGTTCTAGGCAGAAACTAATATAGTTTGGAGCTGATGATCCGTTGACAAAAATATTGAACTCGCCTCCACTGGTCGTCCCATAGGTCCCCTCTTTGTTAAGTACCACTTTATCCCCAACAGAAGGAAGGGCAAAAGCGTTTACGGAAAACAGTGATATTAGGGAAAGAGCAGTAAGTGCTATCTTGAATTTCTGCATGTTGACCTCTTCTTCCTAAATTTTGGAATGAATACACGTTGAAGCTCGTGTGTAGAGTTCGATGCAGAAAATGTACCGCAGGTAAACTGTTTGCTTAACCTTTTAATATGATTAGAGAAATATTGAAAATATTATGCGTAGTGCTGCGGGATGGCGAAATTCAAAATCATTTTTTTCGCAAATGTGGTGCATATGCGGCGAGTGATTCCGGAATTTTGGAAAAATCGAGATGCGTGTCCGTGCAACCTGTTTATAACTCCTCACTGCCAGCCCTGTAAAAATGGAGTTGCTGGCCATTGTCGCACTGTTCGCACGCCTCCAGTACCGGGGTGAGGAATTCCCAGGAGGCCTCGATCCCGTCCTGGCGCCAGAACAGCATATGGTCGCCGAGCATGCCGTCGAGCAGGACCCGGGCATAGGCATCCAGGGAGGGGGCCTGGTAATGCTCGTCGTAGAGAAAGTCCATGGTCATGGTGCGCAGGCACAGCTGGGAACCGGGGCTTTTGGTTTGGAAGGTCAGGCGGATGGCCTCTTTGGGGTATGTCTCTATTATGAGACTGTTGGCGCGGATGGAGTCGCCGAGCGAGGCGGCAAAGAGCTTGTGCGGCACTTCCTTGAAGCGGATCTCAATCTTAGTCTCCTTGCGCGCCATCCGTTTTCCGGAAATGAGGAAAAACGGGACATCCTGCCAGCGCCAGTTGTCGATGTACGCCTCCAGCCGGGCGTAGGTCGGGGTGGTGGAGTCAGAGGCAACATTCTTCTCCTCCCGGTAGCCACTGACCCGTTCGCCGTCAACGGTGCCAGCGGTGTACTGGGCCAGGTGGATACTGGAGCCGTTGTCCGGGGAAAAATCCCTTAAAGAGCGGATGACCTTGACCTTCTCGTCCTGCACCGCCTCTGCTTCCAGCCGGGACGGCGGTTCCATGGCGGTCAGGACCAGCAGCTGCATCAGGTGGTTCTGGAACATGTCGCGCAGCACCCCGGCCTGTTCGTAAAAGCCGGCGCGGCTGCCCACCCCCAGTTTTTCGGCGGCAGTAATGTGGACCGATTCGATATAATGCCTGTTCCAGATCGGTTCAAAGATGGCGTTGGCAAAACGGAAAACCAGCAGGTTCTGGATGGTTTCTTTGGCCAGGTAATGATCAATACGAAAAATCTGGTGTTCCTGGAAATGATGGTGCAGGGTGGCGTTCAGTTTCCTGGCGCTTTCCAGGTTGTGGCCAAAGGGCTTCTCTACCACGATCCTCGCCCACCCATCATCTTCGGTTGCAAGCCCGGCTTGGCCCAGGAGTTCGGCAATCACCGGATAGAGCTGCGGCGGTACTGCCAGATCAAAGAGCCGATTGCCTTGGGTGGCGAATTGTTCGTCCCTGTGGTGAAGGAACGCACCCAGCTCGGCAAAGCTCTCCGGTTCATAGCTGAGCGGATGGTAGAACAGGCGCGCAGCAAAAGTATCCCACCGGTCGAGGTCGACACCTTGTTCGGTGAGTTTTTCGCGGAGGAGATGACGAAAGTGTTCGTCGTCCATGGAGGTGCGGCTGCAGCCGACAATATAGAAGGTATCCGGCAGCTGTCCTTCAAGGAAGAGGGAGAAGAGTGCCGGAATGAGTTTGCGGCTGGTCAGATCTCCGGAGGCGCCAAAGATGACGATCCCGCAGGGTGTCGGCCGAGGGGCGCTGAGTATGTCGCAGGCATGGGCTGGCATGGAGGCTCCTTGATGGTGAGTTCCGTAGAATATAAATAATAATGGAAAAAAAAGGAATGTCCAGCTCTTTACCGGTGCTGTAGACAATGTCGAACGGTCACCGGCTGGCGGCAAGGGGCACGGAAAATGAAAAAAAGCAGGGGCCGGAGCAAAAAGAGGTTTACAGGAGAGGCTAAGTCATTGATAATCGATTGACTTGTGATAGCATGGAGCGAAAAATGCTGTCTTCTCTTTTTTTCTCAAGATTTTATATATTCGAGCAATGTATCTGGAACACTTTGACCTGCATCAAGCACCGTTTAAGGAAGAGCCTGATATACACATCTTTTATCCAGGCGGTCAACGGGAGGCCGTCTGCCAGGCGTTGATCAGCGATGTGATCGTGGGCAAACCCCTGATCAAATTTATCGGTGAAGAAGGGGCGGGAAAAACCCTCATTTGTCGGGTGCTCGCCGAGCAGGTGCCGACCGACTATGACGTCGTCTATATAGACAATCCCATTGGTTCCTATGATGACCTCCTGCGGGTCATCTGCCTGGATCTGGGAATGCACCCTTCGGGCGGGCATGAGTCGGTAAATTTTGTGCACGAGCTCCATGGCCAGCTGGACAGGCGGCGCCAGGAAAACCGCAAGGTGCTGATTATTGTCGATGAGGCGGAAAAGCTGTTTCTCGCTACCCTGGAGCGGCTGGTTCGCTCTGTGTGCGAGGCCGGGGAAGTGGATGTTCTGCGGATTGTCCTTGCCGGACGTCCGGGCCTGGATGCCAACCTGGAACAGCTCGCCATCTACTGTGCCAATGTGGATATCAATGCCGGCCACTACCTGGAGCCTCTCAGTGCAGAGGAGACCCGTGATTACCTGATGTATCGTCTCGAAGCAGCAGGGCTTGCGCAGGACCAGGTGGTGGATTTTTTCTCTGAAGGAGCTGTGGCCAAGATCCATGCTTCCGCCAAAGGGAACATGCGGATGATCAATATTCTGGCTGAGGAGTCCCTGCAGAATTCTTTTTCCGTTAAGTCCTTTATGGTGCTCTTGGACCATGTCAGCGTCGAAGAAAACCCAGAGGAAAGACCGGTCGGCAGCCTTCCTTCCCTTATCCGGGAAAAGGCGAACGCGGCCATAAGAGTTTTCCAGGAGAACAGATTGCTTGCCGGGGCCGGGGGAGCCGCTCTGGTGTTGATCATCCTGATCGGGTTGCTTGTATCCGGCGGTGAGGAGCCGGCAACGGTGATTGACCGGTCTCAGCCGACGACTGCAGAAGAAGCCGTTAAGGTTCCCTCGCCTGTGGAAAAGGTGGAGATGGTCATAGAGGAAGAGGCATCGCCCCCACTTCCGGTCACAGAGGAACAACCGCAACTCGAAAGCGAAACACCGCCGTCTGCACCTGCATCAACTGAGGTGGCGGAAGTCTATCCCCTGGAAGAGGAAGATCCGCTGGAGGAGGTGATCGAAGAACCGCTTGACACCCCTGCCGAGGTGGCGGAGCAGCCGGCGACGGCCGATATATCACCGCCTGTGCCATCGGTGATCAGAGAACAGGAAAAGACTCCCATCGAACAGCCGACAGTGGTCATTGTCGGGCCTGAGCGAAAAAAGCGTGCGCCCGGTGCACCGGCAGAGGTGGAAACTGCCCCATCATCGGAAAAGGCAGTATCCCCGCCTCCAGCGCTGGAGAAAAAACCAGAGAAGATTATCGTCAAAGGACGCGACGGCGAGCTGTTGTTTCGTGAACGGCGACGGGCCAGTGCCGGGTGGTTGGCTGAAGCGTTTCGCGGCGGATACACCATCCAGTTGATGATGCTGACCTCCAATCAGGCAGAGGAAAATTTGAAAAGAATGCTGGTGCAGGATCAGTATTATGCCATCAGAGATAACCTCTATATCCTGCGCAAGAAGACTACCCCGCCGACCCTGTTTGTTTACTATGGCATATACGAATCAATGGATCATGCGCGGCAGGAGCGAAACACCATGCCGGTATTTCTGCGGAAGCATCATCCGTATGCCCTTTCTATAAGTGATGCGTTGAAAAAGTCAGAAAGTTAGGCCCACGACTGCTATCCCATCTTTTGATCAGCCCCCGGTTGCGGGGGCTCAGTAAGCCATGTAACTCAGTGATTTCAAGATGAGGGCAAAACCCATGGCAAACATACCGGTCAGCCCCATTCCGCAGGAAAAGCCAGCCAGCAGGACCGGTGCATACTGCCGCCACATTGCACCGTAGCGTTTGTGAAAATAGTAACGGCCCAGCAGCGCTCCGGCCACCTCCAGGATAATGCCATGGGGGGTGGATTGCCCAAGCCCCCTGACGACACCATAGATAAGCAGGACCGGTAGCCCGAACAGGGTGAGCAGCATATACATGACTACCCCCAGGCCAAGTCCGGAAAGGACATAGGTGCCTTTGAGCGCCTGAAAAAAGAGGGAATTCCCCTCCAGAGTCGATGTCTGCATCAACAGGGTGTTGAGCGCCTGTAGATGCCAGAGCTCCTGGGCGTAGGGGTAGCTGGAGGAGGGGATGGGTGCAAGCCTCCAGATGAATTGGGAGAAGAGGAGGCTGGAAATCATCACCACTGGAAAGACGACCAGTTCAGCCTTTATAATTCCCCGCAGAGAGGTGCCGGTCAGTTCTATTTCTCGAAAGCCGACTGTTGCCTCTCCATAGTTATGGATGGGAATCGGGGCATACCAGATCTCTATCCCCTGATAACCGAAGTATTTAGCCCCGGCAATAAAACTTGCTTCCCGGACGAGTGGCAGGCTGACGAACTGACCGGCAATCCCTTCCATTCGTGCGGTGATATAGGAGATGATCGGGGTATAGATAAAGCCGTAGCCCAGAAAAAATATCCATGGGAAATTGGGCACCAGCCAGATGCAAAGCAGGACATAGGAGAGGGTTGATGCCACATAGATACCAATGGATATCCAGAAATTGAAATCACCTCGCCCCGGGGGTGGGTGAAAGAGGTCCTTGAGGGTTCCCCGCTCCGACCCGCTGTTGCCGAACGATCGAATAACCGACCATATGCCGATTACCCCTATGGCCAAGCCCAGGCCAATGCCGAAGCTCATGTAAAAATCGAAATTGTTGGCAAACACTGTGTCTACCGTTCCCATACCCTGGTGCCAGCGGTTGAGAATGCCCTTGTCCCAGAGTATGGGGTTGAGAACAATGGTGATGATGAGGCCGATCATGCCGCCGATGACCGCCCAGAATGGAAGCACCATGCCGATAAAGACCAGCCCCAGGTCAAGCTGAATACCTGTGGCAACCGCTGGCAGCACCTCTTCAGTGTGCCGGGTGAGCTCTATCCATGGGATGGGGATCAGGCGGATCGGTTCGGTGAAAATCAGTCCGGAAACCACCGGGAGCAGGACATAAACCCCTCCAAAGGCAAGACCGATCACCGCGCCAATGGAAAAGACCCTCCACTTCCACCCCTGTTTTTTTTCTTCGGTAGATTCTGCCAGGGCCATGGTACCCAGAGCACCGACCGGTGCCATGGGAAAGGGCAGTTTTTCTACATCCGAGGTGATGCGGTAGAGGGCATACCCCAGACCGAAACGATCTACACGCTGAATAATCTGGGAACCGACCAGCAGCAGAATGGGAATGAGCCAGTCACGGTGGAGAAAGGTTCGCTGGAGGATTGATTCGGAGCTGGCGGCCGGTGCGATCCAGGTCGGGATAAATTCTGTGACACCGAGCATTTTCGCAGCATCGGATTGGACAAGGTATTGGTTCCATAGCAATCCCTGAAAGGGCGAGGCGAGAGCTGCTCCGGCCATGTAGTAGAGAATGAAGATTTCCTGCTGCCGCAGATTGGTGTGGGCGCGTTTGGCAATCTCGGCAAAGAGGATGATGGTTACCCACCTTGCCGCAGGACCGATGCCTGAGCCGATAACCAACTGCAGGTACATGGAGCCGGGCATCATGAGAAAACCGATAAAGACCGCACCGACCACGGTCTTCCAATCAAACCCTTCTTCAAAGTGCTCAGGGGTCTGGAGCAGGTCGCGATATTCTTTTAATTCCTTATCATCATACATGCGGTTTTTCCGTCTGTTTTATTCGATACCCTCTACCACTAATCAGGGAGAACTTGATAACTACCGTCGGCAAGCAGGCCGACAATGGCCCATGTGCCGCCCATGAATAAGTCGCCAATGATCAGCCCGATAAAGAAAAAGCGCAGCTTTTTAAAAAGGACTACGCCACCGTACCGCATGCAGAGCGCATTGCACAACCAGCCGAGAAAAAAGGAAAACCAGAGGATGCGCATGGCCGAAGAGTATGCCGTAAGGTAGCCGAGAGGATGGATGGGCCACCAGTAAAATCGGTGGTAACAGGTAACAAGCAATACCATTACCCCAGCCCCAATCACGGAAAAAATGGTTACCCATCGCCCTGGTTCGACCCCGGTGTCGTTGAGGCGGACAATGTTTTCATAGACCCCGAGCGTTGTGCGGGTGGCCCACTCAAGCTGCAGCTCCCGGATACCGTACTTGTAACACAGGGCTAACATGGCAATGAAGGATACCGTCACCGCTGTGAGAAGTGTCAGTCCTATGCCAAAGAGAAGGAGGCGACGGTTATGGAGGGTATGGTGCACTTCCCGGGCATGTAACAACGAAGGCGTCAGGGATTCCCTCAGATCGACAAACAGCACTTTTTGGGCGACTGCGGCTATAAGGAGACCTGCTTTGCTGAATAATGCCGGGCCAAAGATAACCAGCAGGCCGTCAATGGGGGCTGCAGTCAAGGTGAAATACCCCAGGCCGCCCTGGCAGATAATGCGGGAAGCAACAAGGGTGATCATAAAAAAGACCAACACCAATAGGATTGCGGCGATGGGACGCATGCCGAAAAAAACAGCCCAGCCGACAATGGCGGCCATCCCGGCGACAGCGATCCAGAAAGCGAAACGCGTGGAGAACCACTCAGTATTGGTGGCCAGAGGTTTGGTACTGAACGCCTGGCGCACGATGTGCTGCAGATGCTGGCGGGAAAGCCAGACAAGAAAGAGAAAAAAGACTCCGTACGCACCAATCATCTGGGTTTCTTCCGGTCGTGCCAGGGTGGGGCCAAAGGTCACCCCGAGAGATGATGCGGGAATATTGTAGCCAAGAACGGTCAGCAAACCAAAGAGCAGGCTGCCGAGCAGAAAAAACAACCAGAAGGAGAGCGATATCTGCCGGGCAGTAAGAAAGGCGAAGCCAATGAACACCGGATAGATATAGATTTTCAGTTTGATGAATCCCGAAAGCAGGCCGACCTTGGGAAAGTATGGTCCAGCGAGGATCAATGTCGGAATGGAGGGGACCGAAGGGTAATAGTAGTTCAATCCATTAAGCAGGTGGAGGGTAATTGGTACCGAGAGTCCCCATAATAGATAGGGGTTGAGTAGAAAGCCGCGTAATCCTCCCTGGTCGAAACTCTCACTCATCAGCAGAGGAACCCTGAGCAGGGGGAAATTCATGCGCTCGTTGTGGATCCATTGGCGTGACAACAGGTTGATCAGCGCAATCATCACCGTGTAACAGAGCAGAATAAACACTCCCCAGGCGATGAGCGGACGGGACCAGTAGTGCCAGGGAATGGCACCGAGTACCTCCATCCACCCCATTTGACGTCCTTCGGTTAGCCCGTTATAGAGCGCGTCTATGGCTCCGGGTTGAGGATAGAGCAATTCTGGAAGCAGCGGGTGGAGGATGTTCTGCCAATTGTTTTCCGCAGTAGCGAACTGAAAGGGAGCGGTCAGGTTGATGAAAAAGGTGCGGGTCAGTCCGGTATAGGCAATTCCTGAGGCAATGACCATCTGCACCCAAATAACCAGCAGCTCCTGTCCGGTGAGAAATCGCGCCCTGGGAAAAAGTCTGCCGACCACGCCCGCCAGCAGGGTCGTGAGCAGCAGAACGTAGAAGGGGGCCAGTGGAAAATGTCCACCGCCCAGCGGCGTGGCCTGATTGTATACATTGTTGACCGGTGTCAGCGCACAGATGATCGCGGCGAGCAGAGTGCCGATGACTACTGCCCGTACGCGAATTATGCCGGAAGGCCTGTTGGTGGAGGAACTCATGATTGCTCCTTGACGTGATCCGGTGATGTTGCCTGTCGAAGTTCAGCGGCATAGTGGAGGTGGGTTTGTTCGTCCAGAGACCGCCAGACAAGCAGCTGTTTGCGCAGGGTATGGATGAAAGCGGTGTTTACCCGTCGCCAGACACCAAATTCACCGGCCAGCCTGGTCAGCGTAACGCTGATTTCCAGGAAGTCCTCTCCTTCTTTTGCATGACAGAAACGGAGATCGACCCACTGCATGATGCCAAAGTCAAAAGGGGCGAGCCAAACCTTTGCCCGCAAATGCAGGCAATCGTCCACCATGGGAAACCGCTGCAGGCCAAAACTGTTCATTTGGGAAGCGTCAACAATTTCAATCGGCCCAGTGGAAAAGATGCCATGGGAAACATTCTGGTGGGCACCCAAATAGGCGTAAAGAAAGCCGCAGATGGACGCATGTTCATGATATCGCATCAGAAAGGGGAGGGTCACTGTCAGGGTATCATCCTTTGCCTCGGGCATGACCCAACTCCGGTTGACATCGGGAATAGCAATGGCCGCAGCCACCCGGGAAGGGTAGATAACAGAAAGCAGCACCACTCCCATGACCAGCAGCATTGCCGCAACTCCGGCGGTGGATGAATAATTAACGGTCAGCCCCTGCCACAACCAGCTCCCGGCGAGCAGCCCAGCGCTAGTTTGGGCAAGCAGGTAGCCGAGAACCACTGAAATCACAGCAAATGCCAGCGCCTCGGCGATAAACAGAAACGAGACGTGGGTCGGTGCAAGGCCGACAGAGGTATACACGGCAATTTCCCTCTTACGTTCATACACCGAACTGATCATGGTGTTGAGTACGATCAGCGTTGAAATCACCAGCGGGATAAGAATATTGGGCATTCCTGAGTATTGCATGGTGTCGCTGGCATTGTAGACGTAGACGCCATCCGGTTCACTGGAAAACAGGGTGAGGTTGAATCGGTCGGTGAGCATTGTCAGTTGCTCATCGCTGATGGGGGATGGCGTCCTGAGGGCAACACTCTTCAGTTCTCCTCCCAAAGTCAGCAGGGTTGCAGCGGGTAGAATCACAACCTCGCCGGTGCCGACATGGCTGTACCGTCCCTGAAAGGTATGAACATCCTCACCGGATTCCAGGGCCTCTTGTTCCACTTCAGTCATTTCTCTGGAGGTTGCGGCGGGATAAATAGCCGGAGTCACCGGCTCTCCGTCAAGATCGGTAAAGTCCTGAAAAAGTTTATCCGAATAGATTCCGGTAACCTGAAAGGATTGGCCCCAGAGGGTAAGCGGTGGTTGATCCGGACGATCGGGGTCAATATCCATGTGTTCGGCCAAACTTGCGGGAATGATCACCCCGTTTGGCTCGTTTTCTGTAAACCAACGGCCCTTTAAGAGAATGGTATCCATCCCGCTGACTTGTGGTTCCTCTGGAGAGAGGCCGGTCAGTCCCTGGAGCAGAAAAGGCTGGTTTCCGTAATACAGGGGGATTTTTGCCGCCCGTGTCGGTTCATCTGCACTGAGCCAGATCCTTGCTCCGACCAGCGCCTGTCCCTGGAAGAGAGAGTGGAAGGTGGAGAGGGTCTCTCTGGGAAGCGTTTTCCAGCCGATATCTTTAAAGAGTACTCCCTGGTAGGAGCCGCGTTGCTCAAAATCGAGTTTGTTTTGCCTGCGCAGGCTGCTCACCGAGGTGAAGCTCATGATGGTAAAAGTGAGAATAATCAGGGTCAGACAGGTGAGTGCTGTCCTGAGGCGGCGTCGACGGAGGTTGGAGACGCCAAGGTAGAAGGCGGCCATGAATGCCTTCCAGGTGGAAATTTCCACCGTCCGTTTGTGGGATGCCCGTCGCTGGAGGAGCACCATTTCTCCTTCAAACCTGACGACAATGATCATCGTTACCAGAAAGGACAGGCCGATGATGAAAAAGGCAAGGATGACCACCGTGGGGCTGTAAGCTAGAGCAAAGGCTGGATGCACGTTGGCGATAATGGCAATCAACAGGGCCAGTATGATACAGAACGCACCAATTCTCTTATAGATGGAGACAAAACCGCATAACAGGCGCTCCATGCAGAAGGCAAAAGGAACGAAAAGCGCAATATAGAACAGCACGCCGAAAAGAACATCCTTCTGTGTCTTCTCCACCTGGTCATAGACGCGGCTGGCCAGTGCCCATGAGGTGTTGGCAGCCTCACTGAACCGGTTGTATTGCTTATCGGCAAGGGCCTGTCTGGCTTGTGCCAGCATGTCTGTTCCCTGCTGCTGCAGCGTGGTTATCCGTTCATTGTGAATTCCGTGCCGCTCGAGGTTGGCGATTCGTGGAGCCAGCAGGGCCCAATGATCCCTGGCCGTCAGAAAACTGGTGCGGGCAAGGGTGGGGTTGGCATCAATGAGATAGCCAGTTCCCATCGGAGAGCCGGCGTTCGAGTTGCTGAGGATCATTTTCTTCTTGAGAATGGTATCGGACAGCGTCATTTTCATGTGCGTACCGGGCTCAAGAAAAATGGAGGCGATAATGGAGGACCTGGTATCAATCCGACTGTACCAATACCGTAATGGGGGGGCATCTCGACGACCGTCAATGAGCTGCAGCTTGGTCATGTAGCTCAGGCTGCGCGGTTCCAGGAGATTGAAGATGGTCAACTGCCGGCAGTTGAACATTACCAGGTCGGTACGCATGTCATGGCGCGTCATCTTTACCCGGTAGGCCGGCTTACCTGTCAGTTTTTTATCAATGGCCCGCAGTACTTTATGGTCGGTAGTGGAAAATGTATACCCTTCAAGGATGACCTTATCCTGGACATGTTTCTTATCGGCAACGCCTTTGAGCAGAAAGTTCCCCTGGAGGTCCGCAAGGAGATGATAGCGTGCAGGTCCCTGGAAGGCGAGAAGCATGGTGCCTGGCGCAGGTTGATCGGCAAACAGTTCTCCGTGAAGCAGCAGCCCTGTATTTCCGGAAACAGTGGAAAACCCATCCCTGATATAGCCCAGGGGAAGGTTTTCCGCTTCATCCAGGCCGTGAATCAGGGAACGGGCCAGCTTCCACTGACTGGCGGCCCGTTGCCAGTCGATTCGATCAGGAGTGTCAAAAGGGGTTCCCCACCTCGAACGCAAGTCATGGGTTGTTGCCAGGGTTACTCCTGGAAGTGCGGCAAGGCAAGTGATTTCACTGCCGAACTTGGGCCTGTCCGGGAGGAGATCCTGCCAGGGATTGAGTCGATCAGGGCGAAGGGTGGAGATAAAAAGCGGGGCTGTAGCAGGAGCTTGGTTAGCAACCTGTTGCAGCGCGCGATCGATATCACGGAATGCGCCGGTTCGATTGATTCTGCTGCGCAGGGTATGCATGAATCCCCGCTCAAAAGCCCCCAGGCCGTCACCATGACTTGACAAGTGAAGGGAAACGACCACACGCGTCTCGAATTCGACCAGTAGGGAGCGAAGTTGGCGGATTTTTTTCAGCATATCCGCCTGTTCCTCGAGCTCCCGTAAGACATTCTGATGGGTGGTGACTGCCCTGATGGCAAGCGGCTTAATGACTGCAGTTTCTGTGGCCGTGAGATCCTCGAAATGGGTTCGCCAGCCGATTTTCCGTAATTGCAGTCGTTGCTGAGCCAAACGCTGTATCTGTTCATCAGCACCTCCTGCTTCTTTATTCAGGCGCAGGTCGATCAATGAGGTAGAGAGCCTGTCGATGCTCAGTTTGAGCGTCTCTTTCAAACCGCTTTGCAGATCTGCGCCTTTGACATTTGCCAGGTCACCGTCAAGAAAGGATTGCAACGCTTTGATGTAGGCCCTGCGTTCTTTCCTGTCCGCCCGATTGGCTTTGGTCAGTTGCCGTAGATCCCTGGAAGAGGCGCTGGCTGTCCAGATTAACTCCCGCATCCCAGCCAGTTCCTGGTCGTGACCGCCGGTCGCTACCAGCAGAAATGATCGGGCAGGAGGAAAACGGTGGAAGTGATCGGCGAGATCCAGGAGAGAGGCAATGGAAAGGGCCTGGTCTGCTCCCGGCGCCCTGCCGGGAATAAAGGAGGAGGCATCGTAAAAGGCCTCCACAATGAGGAGTTCATCTTTTTTGGAGGCATCAGTGCCCGGAAACAGTGCATACATGTTGCTGGCTGTCGCCTTTTCCCAGCGAATGGAACTTTTCACGGTGACACGTGGCTGGAGAAGCCCCGGTTCTTTTGGAAATGGACCGGAAAGGATCCTGCTCAGCTCCTCTCTGGTCGACCAGAAGCAGGGGAACTGAATGGGTGAGAGCTCCTCTTTGTCAAGAAACTGCATCTTGGTGGCACTGGCATCACCCACATAAATCAATGCTGCTGCGCCCATTGAGGCCGCATTGAGCCAGTTGCGACCAGAGTCGAAATCCATGACCACGACCGCACCTTCAAGGTCAAGGCCATTGAAATCGCCGAGCTTGCCCTTGCCAACGTAGAGAAGCTGACCGTTTATCCCCTCAGCGGAAATGTTTTGCGGAGTAATTGCATTGTAGTAGAGGGGATCAAGGGGCAGGCGGATATCTCCGCTCTGGATGGTACTGCCGAGGTGGCGGCGAACCGGTACGGTAAAATCAATGCTTCCTGTACGGGAGGCTTGTGCGGCAAGGAATCGCTTTTCGATATAGGCCGCTGCCTCGCTGTTGCCCGCAGAGGCAGTCGAGCGGTCACCATGGATGGTCAATGCGAGCACAGCAGAACGCAGGCTTTCTTCGATTGCTAGAGCAGGAGCGGTAGCGGCTGCCGCAGGAATGCTCGTAAGGGATGCAGTAAAAAACAGCACTGTTGCCCATAGCGCCAGTGCCCAAATCCTGCCTGCGGCTCTTTGGACAGAATGAAATAAAACCGTGTTGTACACTTTACTTTTCATTGATCGTGCCGATGGAAATGTCCAGTTCTTCACGTTTTTCGATCTTGTCTATCAGCCCGTCACGAATCCAGATGACTTCATCAGACACATTGAGCATCTTGAAGTCGTGGGTCGCCGAAATAATCGTCACCCCCATTTCAGCGCTCATTTGTTTGAGGAGGTTGATGATTTCCTCACCGGTTGTCAGGTCGAGGTTGCCTGTGGGCTCGTCAGCGAGGACAATGGCCGGATTATTCGCCAACGCACGTGCGACCGCCACGCGTTGCTGCTGTCCTCCGGAAAGTTCGGACGGTTTGTGCTGGTGACGGCTCTCCAACCCGACCTGTTTGAGGAGTTCCATTCCCCGTTCAACCGCTTCGTCATTACCGGTGCCGCCGAAGGTCATCGGCAAGGTGACGTTTTCCAGGGCGGTCATCACCGGAATAAGGTTGAAGGTCTGAAAAATATACCCGATTTTTCTACAACGCAGCCAGGCCAGTTCGTAGGCATCGAGTTGGGCAATATCCACCTCGTCGATAAAGACCTTACCGGAACTTGGTTTGTCTAACCCGCCGATCATGTTGAACAGGGTCGATTTGCCTGAACCTGACGGTCCCATGATGGAGATGTAGTTCCCGGAAGTGATATTCAGGCTGATGCCCTTTAAGACCTCCAATTGATGCTTGCCGAGTTGAAAGCTTTTTTTAACGTCAGTTGTCCGGACTATTGTATGCTGCATGCATCGTACCAGGTTATGATTAGGTCCTTGCTTACGGTCTGTTCGGGTTACGTATTGCTCCTTGGAAAACAGTTTTCCCTATTGTTCAACCCGCATCGCTTCCACTGGTTCCATCCGCGCTGCCTTGATGGCCGGATAGACGACGCCGACCAGGCTGAGCAGGCAGCCTATGGCAATGGCCTGTAGCATGGTCAGCAGCAGGGTATCCGGTGGAAGGGTTTCGATGGTTACCCAGCCGAGAGTGGCCATAGAGCTGATTATTCCGCCAATACAGCCCAGCAGGGACCCGATAGTGGCCCCGACCAGGCCCTGCATGGCCGCCTCGATCACAAAGAGCAACAACACCACCCGGTCAAGAGCACCGAGGCATTTCATGGTACCGATTTCCCGGAAACGCTCGGTTACGGCCATGAGCTGGGCATTGACGATCCCCACTACGCAGACAAGCAGTGAGAGGACCACAATCCATTGCTGTTTGGCGCTCTCTCCAATGGACGTGGTTTGCGGGGTAATATCGAAACCGGCGTTGAGCAGTGTCTGGTACGCTTGCGGAGTGCCGGTTTTCAGGATGCTGTTGGCGAGGTCATTAATGACGTGGATGTAGCAGAGGAAGGCGACGGCCAGCACCAGACTGGTGGTGGTGATCAAGGAACGAAAAAAACGCACCTTGATGGATTTGTAAGCGATTTCAATGGATTTTGTTAACGGCAGGGGCGCTAATCGTTCCATACGCTCATCCCATGAGTTGCGGTGGTTGCCTCGAGAGAAGATGATTGCTTACATTGTAAGCAATATGTTGAGCCGGCGCATCAAAAAGGTTGACCAAACATAACCCACATGCTGGTTCCCTCTTCGGAGACGGCTACATCAAGCCTGGCGACGGAACCGGCAAACAGGCATCGCAGACCAACGCCGGCGTCCACTTTCCAGTCCTGGAAGAGATCGGAGAAATCGTAGGAGTCGGCAACTCTGCCGCCTTCGACAAAACCGACCAGCTGCATCCAGTCACTTTGCAGAAAGCGCAGCCAGGAAATGTTTCCCAGTGGATTCCAATCCAGGGTGTAGCGGTACTCGGCGGTGGTGTAGATAACGGATCGGTCATTAAAACGGTCCTGAGGATATCCGCGCATACGGTAAAAACCGCCAAGGTTGGCTCCCTCGTAAAATGGAGGACGATGGGAAACCGCGGTGATGCCGTCAGCGTTGGTGCTTTCTTCCCAAGTGGGAGTATCCCCGGTCCAGAAGTTTAAGGCGAGGATGCGCTGTCTGGCATAGGCGGATGGTCCGA
The DNA here is from genome assembly GCF_055398265.1 of Desulfogranum aggregans. Classification (NCBI taxonomy): domain Bacteria; kingdom Pseudomonadati; phylum Thermodesulfobacteriota; class Desulfobulbia; order Desulfobulbales; family Desulfobulbaceae; genus Desulfogranum; species Desulfogranum aggregans. The sequence goes on from NZ_AP042447.1 coordinate 4,491,970, forward strand.
AGGAAAAATATTTGCTGGCTTCCAGTTCAATGAATGTCCAGTCATCCGGGGATTCCAGCCATCCGAAATCATGAGTGACTGCCAGGTACTGGGAACTGCCGTCGGTAGGATTTTTCGGGAAATCTGTGTTGTCGTAATAGAGGCCGACCTGGATCGGATGGGTGGTGGCTTCGAGCTCACCCTGCTCGGTATCAAAGCTGCGGTAACGGTTATACTGCCTGAGGAGAAGCGTAGTAATCCCGTCTTTCAGCGGGTTCCAGGTTTCGCCGCCCACAGGGGCTGACTCCAGTAATCCGTTTTTTAATCGGTAGGTTACGATAGCTGAATCGCGGGCACTCCCCATGGGGAGAACGTACTCCAGCCTGAAATCACTCCAGTTGTCATATCCTTTTTCTTCTATGTAGTCGTCCTGGTCGGAACTGTTGCTGCCGGGCCGTGTTTGTCCGTCAACGAAAAACGGGGCACTGTAGCCTCGTTGTCTGGGGTAATGACCAACCATTCCCTGGGCGCTGAAAAATAGGCGCTCTGTCCAGGGTGGACGGTAATCCCACATGCCAAGAAAGAACCCCACTGCTGAATCAAAACTGCCGAAAAGGGTTGAACCCAGCAGGAGTTGATCCTGTCCATATCCCTGCATCATTCCACCAACGCCTAGTGTTAACCCCATGGAGTCAGAAGAAAATCCATACGGTAACACCAGCCTCGATTGTTGCCGATTGGGATTTTCGCTGCGGATTGTTATGTTTTTTACTGAGGCGTTGGGGCGTCCTTGGCCAGGTAACGCATGGACCAGGAGAACAAGCAGGGCAAGAGAAAGAGTCTTGAGCAAAAGGTGCATTGTGACCATATCCTCCAATTGGCATTTAGAAAAAAAGAAGGTATTGTCGGTACGGTATCATGTTCTTGCACGTATGGCTACGTTTCCTTGGCTGCAAGGTGAGATTAATTATCAGCAAATTCGGCGAGTAGGAGGATCATGGAAATCTATCTTGCACGACCGCGCGGGTTTTGTGCCGGGGTCAACAGGGCTATTGCCATCGTCAACAGAGCGCTTGATCGCCATAAGGCACCTGTCTACGTGCTGCATGAAATTGTCCATAATACACATGTGATAGAAGAGTTACGTGCCAAAGGGGCTATATTTGTTGAACAGCTTGAGGATATACCCCGGGGTTCGGTGGCTATTTTCAGTGCCCACGGGGTGTCTCCCGCCATCGAGACCAAAGCGGTTGCCCTGGGCTTGCGGGTAATTGACGCCACCTGCCCTCTGGTCGCGATGGTCCATCGCCGGGTGAGCCGGTTGAACAAGATAGGGTACGAAGTTTTGGTGATCGGCCACAAGGGCCATCCGGAAGTCGAGGGGACCTGCGGTCATGCTGCGGGCCGGGTGCATATCATTTCCTGTCCAGAAGATGTAGCCGATATTGCGGTGGAGGATGAGGCCAAGGTCGGCTACGTGACCCAGACGACACTGAGCGTGGATGATACACGGGAAATTCTCCAGGCAATTCATCAGCGCTTTCCGCTCAGCAGTGCACAGGAGCGCTCGGATATCTGTTATGCTACCACCAACCGGCAGCGTGCGGTACGGCAACTGGCCGCGCAGGTCGATAGTGTGCTGGTGGTTGGGTCAAAAAACAGCTCAAATTCCAACCGGTTGCGCGAGGTTGCCCGCTCAGAGGGCGCGCAGGCCTATCTCATCGATCACGCCGGAGAGATTGATCCCGCCTGGCTGCATGGAATTGAGCGGATAGGAATTACCGCCGGCGCCTCTGCCCCCGAGCACCTGGTCAGAGGAGTGATCAAGCATCTGGATGACGGCACATCCCGGGTCATAGAGATGGAAGGGGACGAAGAACAGATCCATTTTCACATCCCTGACCTCGACGTATAGTCGGTCTTCCGCTCTTGCAGCAGGTCCCGATAGGTTACCACGGGGATCGAATGGTGCCTGATCTGGGCGAGCAGGAGATCCAGAAAGGCGAATCCGTGATGATTCATCACCCGGTGGTGCAGCATTATCCCTATGAGCCCTGCAGCCGCACCACGCTCCAATTCTGCATAGAGCCCCTCCCAGCCCTGTTCGGGCGTTTTTTCCTTTCGGGTGTGCAGGTCAACATTTACCGGAATGTCTGGCAACGCAGAAGGTGGAGCCGGTTCTGCACCCGACGATCTGGAGACTGCCATAAAAGCCTCTACCCGAAGGTGATGGAGGGTCGCCTGGCCGCAGCGATTCCATGGGGGGGTGAATACCGGGTAAAAATCTGCGCCGAGAATTGCCTGCAATCGCTGGTTTCCCGCATCTATATCTCTGCCGATTGCCAGCGCATCACGGCCGCCGCCAAACTCCGCCTTTTTCCCGTGCGGCTCATGGTTAACATGGGCAAAGCCGTGCTGGTGCCAACACCACTGCCGACTGTGCGGTTCGAATCTCAGATATGACGCCCAGACTGCAGGAGTGATCCAGGTCGGTACCACTGCCAGGCAGAGGGGAACACGGTGGGCATGGAAACGTTCCATGAGGAGGAAGAATAAGTGGTCCTGCGCCCCCCCGATATCATCTGCACGAAAAAATACAGGGGTTGTGCGGTGCGTTGCAAATATTTGGCTGATGCGCTTTTCGGTGTGCGGCGGAAGGGGGATTTCCCAGAGGCCGGCGGCGTTGGTAAGCATCTGTATTGTCCTCAGGTCTGTGCGGCCAGGGTTATAGTCTGCGCAGAAACCCTGGCTCCGTCCAGGCGGATACCCGCAGCCTTCTTTAGTGGAGAGGCGGCCAGTGCAGTGCGAATGTGCTGGGCCAGCCGTTGCGGTTCCAGGTCCTCCTTTTCAAGGACGGTGAGCGGGAAATGGGAGCCCAATCGTTTGGCACGGAGCCGTTGCTCATGGTTTTGGCTGAATGGATGGATCAGGGCCGGGCATCCGGCGGCAACGACATCCATGGTGGTATTGTATCCGCCCATGGAAATGGAGAGATCCGCTGCCCGCAGGGCGGCCGGCAGATCATCGCAAAAAGGGGCTATGGATGCCCCGGGGCCGGCTGCCGCCTGAAGCCGTTCTCTGCATCTACTGTTCACATAGGGACCGGTGTACAGCTGAAGGGTGCAGGGAAACTGGCGGCTGAGAAGGGCGTGAGCGCGCACCGTTGCGAGCAGCAGGTCTCCGCCGACACTTCCGCCGCCGGCACTGGCGATAATCAATGGCCTCTGGCACTGAACAGACAGTGATGACGATCGCTCGCTTGGTGGACGGTGGATGTAGCCGGTATAGACCGTTTGGGTCGTGATGTCGTGCATGCGGCTGAAGGTTTCATCCAGGGTGATCACCGCCGGGTCGCTGTGGATCAACAACAGGTTGAAATAGCGGTTCATGCGGTTGACTGCTCTGGCTTCAAACTTTTCTTTGTTCGACCGGTCCACGAGAATATCGCGCACGCTGGAAACCCGCAAGCAATGGGGGTTGGAAAGGACCGCCTGCTCCAGCAGCGGAGCGATTTCAAAGTGAAAGCTGTTGCGGCCGAAAGGGTAGAGTTCGACCAGCAGCACATCAGGCTGGAGCATGGCAACGGTCTTGCTCAGGATGTGTTGCCGCTGCTTTTTCACTGTCTCCACTGCCTGGCCCTCCTGGGCGGAGAGTGCGGAGAAATCAACATCCATCATCAGCGGGGGAAGCTGAATGGTTGTCACCTTCTCAGGGGCTGACAGGTTGGAAGCTGAACCGCCGAGCAATAGCGTGACCTGGTGCTCATCCAGGGCCTTGAGGATTTCAAAGGTGCGCACCAGGTGCCCTATACCCAAAACGTGTTGACAATAAACCAGAATACGCATGATGTCTAGCGGGCCAGAGCCAGGGCGTTGAGTTCAGTGAGGGACAGTTCGTTTTGGCACACCTGCAGGCGGTGCAGGTGGTATTTACGGATGATTTTCGGCTCATCGGGCAGGTAGGCTCGTCCACAGAGAGAGTAGAGCACACATTTCATCACACCTTCATGACAGACGACCAGCAGGTGTTTTCCCGGCCACCTTCGGTTCATTTCCAGAAGTGCCTCCCTGCTCCGGGTCAGTACCGCAGCCCGCGACTCTCCTGCAGGCGGCTGGAACTCCCATCCCTTGCCTATGGCTGCCTGCAGGCGCTGAATATCCTGCTGTTTGACTTGCGCAAGGGTCATGCCGGTCCACTCTCCCCACCGTTGTTCCCGTAGCCTCGTATCAACACTCACGGGCAGATGGAGTCGATGAGCGATAATCCGGGCCGTTTCTCTGGCACGACCGAGATCGCTGCAGACTATTCCCTCCCACGTCCATGGTGCCAACTGCTCCGCCCACTTTCTGACCATGCGCACGCCCTCCGACGAAAGAGGGCTGTCCTGTTGCCCCTGAATTCTTTTTTTCTCATTCCACAAGGTTAGAGAATGACGGAGCATACCGATGTGGGTTGGGGCGGTGTTCATGGGCGGCGGTTATGGGCGGCAACAAGGTTCTGGATCTGCTGACCGATGTGGGCGTAATTGGTTGCGCTGTCATGATGCTGCCGGATATGGCTGGCGGCGTAGCTGCCCATTGCCCGGCGAAGCTGCGGATCGGTCAACAGGGTCCGGAGGTTGTTGATGAACCCCTTTTGCTCGGTTTCAGGGGAGAGCAATCCGCTCCGGCCATGGACCACCACTTGAGGGATAGCGCCATTGCTGCAGGCCACCACCGGTAGACCACATGACTGGGCTTCCAGGTAGACCATGCCAAGCGATTCACGAAAACCTGGGAAGGCAAAGATGTCGCCGCCGGAATAAAATCGGTAGAGCTGTTGGCGGCTGACAGCACCGGTGAACACCACATCATGCGGCAATCGTTCCTGCGCCAGCTGCTGCAGGCATGCTCTTTGCGGTCCATCCCCGACAATGACCAGCTGCAGGGCGTGTCCCTGCTGTCGAAGGGCTGCGCAGCATTCGATCACCCAGGCAATGCCTCTGCTTTTCACATCGTTGCGGAACATGGCTGTCGTGAGGATCACCGGCCGCGTCCCGCTCTGCCAACGCTGGTGCATTTCTACGCGCGCGGTCGGGTTGAAGGTGAACTGCTCGGGGCGCAGTCCCGGTTGAATGGTGAACAGGCGCTCCCTGGCGGTGATTCGTTGCAGATTGCGCAGGTCATGACGCCGATCGCTGATATGGAGGGAGGCCTGAAGCAGGGCCGTACGATTGAGGCAATATCCCGGGAGGGTCGGCCATCGGCGACGAAATTTAGTGGCATAGCTGCCCTGGATAATGACATAGGGCAGGCCCAGGTGGCGACTTACGGCCGGTCCAATGATATCTGGAGATTTGTAGTAACAGTGATAGGTGACCCAGCAGTCCATAGGGTCCTTGCGCAGTTGACGCGAAAGGCGATTGATCTCCTGCAGGGCACGGAGTAGCCCGACCGGGTTCCAGTAGATCCAGCGGCATCGAAGCGTACTGGCAACAGTGAGCTGGAGGCCCTGGCTGACCAGGCTGTTGTATATTTCTCTGCCGATCGTCTGGTCACCCGACGGATTCGGGTGGTCCAGGGGTTTGAAGGGGGCGTAAAAAGCGAGACGCATCACACCCTCTAGCCCATCACTGGCTGGCATGAGCCAGTTGGGGAATCGCACCGCGATAATAGTCGGCTACCCGGCGGACCAGAGGCTGATTGTTAAACCTGGAGCGGACATGCTGTTTGCCTTCGGCAATCAGATGCCGACGCAGGGAGTCATTTTCAAGTACCTGCTGCAGGGCATCTGCAAGAGCATGAGGAGCATTGGCAGGCACCGCAAGTCCTGTTTGACCATGTATGAGTATTTCAGGAAGGGCTGAGACATCGGTTCCAACTGCAGGAACGCCCATGGCCAGGCTTTCCACCAGCACATTGGGAATGCCGTCGCGATCACCGTTGCGGGCAATGCAGCACCCGAGCACAAAAGCGTCCGCCTTTTTGAATTCCCGGATTACCTCTGCATGAGGCATGGTTCCCAGCCATCGGCTCTGGCGGTGCAGTCCTGAGGCAACGAGCTGCTCCATGACCTGGTCGCGGTCGTCACCATCACCAATCAGGGTATAGGTAAAGGGGATTTCTCTTTCCTTCAACAGCTGCAAGGCCTGAAGGACCGTTAATATTCCCTTTTTTTCTGTGAGCCGGGCAATGGTGAGGATATTGTAGGGCGGAAGAGCGCTTTTCTTTTCCTGTGTGTCGGAAAACAGGTTCAAGTCTATGCCGTGATACACGCAATGGATGGGGGTGGTGACTGTCTTCTCAAGGCTGCGGAGATACTCCACATTATGCCGGGTACAGGTGAGCACCATCGATGCCAAGCGGATTTTTTCCCGGAGTTGTTCGGGATTAGAGGTGTAGATGTCTTTGGCATGAGCAGTAAAGCTAAACGGCAGCCCGCTGAGCATACTGGAAAACAGGGCTACCGAGGATGGCGAGTGGGCAAAATGGGCATGAAGGTGCACGACTTCCGGAGAACGAGCTAATAGACGGTGGGTCAGGTAGCATCCCTGCATCAGGTGTTTGAGGGTCCCAATGCTGCGGGTGCGGCGAAACCGTGCTCCTGCCTGGGCGAGTACCCGATGAAAGCGTGCCGGGTGATTGACCGCAAAAAAAGCAGTGGCTGCAAACAGGCGGGTATGGTCGAGATAGAGATCTGTGGGCAGATAATCCACCCTGGCCTGGATTTGTTGTACCGATGCGTGGCAGAACGATTCCCGAGGCTGGCGCATGGAGAAAATTCTCACCGGTATCCCCAATTGCTCGAGCAGGAGAATTTCATTGGAGATAAAGGTCTCGGAAATACGCGGATACCCCTTGAGGATCATACCAAGGGTCGGAGTATGGGGTGATGGAGCATTCATGGTTATCGTACCAGATGGTGGACACCGACCACGTCGACGGTGGCGAGCAGTTGTCGGTCGCACTGGGTAAGGGCAACCAGGGTTGCGTTATTGGGATGGCCGATGCCGATAGCGCTTCCCTGTTGGTGAGCAAGGCGGATCAGTTTTTCGATCTGCCGGCAGATTTTTTCCGGGTTGTGTTCATTGTCGAGGAAGATATGGCGTCGCTCCGTAGGGACACCGAGACGAATGGCGGTGGCCATTCCCTGGGAACGGGCAGTGGTAAAGGAATCAATATAAAAGAAATCATATTCCTGCAGGGTACTCAGCACGGTTTCCATGGCGACGGCATCCTCGCTGAAGCGTGACCCCATATGATTGTTGGCCCCTGTGGCATAGGGAACACGGGCAAGCAACCGCTTTGTCTTGGTTTGCAGCTGATCCGGGGCGTCGCGCACATAGAGCGCACCTTTGCCAGGGTCCCAGCGGATGGAATCCTGTGGTTCCATGGGCAGGTGGACGAGGATGTCGCTGCCCCGGGAATGAGCCAGCTGTGCCTGCTCTTCGGTAAAGGGCCCATAGGGCAGAAAGGAGTAGCTCAACCCAAGATCTAGGGACAGTAACTGTTCGCCCAGCAGCTTATGGTGTCCCATGTCGTCGATGATGATGGCCACTCGCGGTCGTTTGGGCCTCTGCGCCTCCTGCACCTCAGTGGGGCCAACCGTTATTACCCCTGATGATTCCGCGTGCTGGGGAGGGTCAGGTTCTTCAAAGATGATCACCAACGGTCCGGGGGCGGCTTCCTGAGTGTGAGGCAGGAGAGCATGGGGAGTGGCAGGTGCAACAGGCTGCGTTTTCCGTTCTGGCTGTTTGCCGCAGCTGCACGTCAGGCCCAGCACTACCATAAGAAAGGCAAAGGTGAACCATCTGGAAAGAAAAGAGAAGGGATGCATGGCTGGCTTATTTTCGTCGCGTGAGAACATAGCGGCTGAGCGCGTGCAGTATGGACAGGCTGGTCTGGTCGCTGGCGCGTGCAAACAGCTGCAGCGCTTCGCCGGCTTCTCTGACGAGGGTGTGGGCGGTTTTTTCGGCAGTGGCAAATCCGTCAAAACGACGGATCAGGTCAACGATCTGGTTGTAGGCGCTGGGATTTGTCCGGTCACCGCTGAGGAGGCCGGCAATCTTCTGGCGGGAAGGCGCATCAGCCCGCTGCAGGGCGTGAATAAGCGGTAAGGTTACCTTTCCCTCCACAAAGTCATTACCCACGGCCTTACCGGTTTCCTCTTCGTTTCCCTGGTAGTCAAGCAGATCGTCAATGACCTGAAAGGCGGCTCCGATTTTATCGCCGTATACTGCAAGCGCCTGGCGCTGCTGTGCATTGGCGCCAGCGTAGAGTGCGCCCAGTTCGCAGGTGGAGGCGATCAGGTTTCCGGTTTTGCATTCGATGATGCGAAAGTATTCCTGTTCTGTTGTCTCTGGGGCGGCAACACAGCGGAGCTGAAGAAATTCGCCATCCACCATGCCTTCAGTCGCACGGCAGAAAACAGCGAGGCCTTCTGCGCCACTAAGCTCCCCAACCAGCCGCATGCTGCGGGAGAGCAACCAGTCACCGGCAAGAATAGCTGAGGCAAAATCGTATTTTTCCACCAGGGAGGCCCTGCCTCGTCTCTGGGGAGCATGATCGATGATGTCGTCATGGATGAGGCTGGCTACATGCAGGTATTCAAAGGCGGTGGCCAGGCGGTAAAGGTCGGGATCGTCCCTCCCGCAAAGGCGTGCGCTCAGGATGGCCAGCAGCGGTCTGATCCTTTTTCCGCCGCTGAATACCGCATAATGGATGATCTCTTTGAGCAGCGGATCAGAGGTGTTCAATACCGAGGAAAGATCGTGCTCCATAGCGGCTTCCACCTTCCTGCCGACGGCAGCAGCAGAGGTTGTGAGCAGCTGGGCGGGATCCTGTTCAGTTGGACTCGTGGATGTCATAAAAAAAATCAGCAACGTGCTGGAGTTCTCGGGTAAGGGGACTGGGCGGCAGGCTTCGTAAAAAACGCCGACCATATGCTTTGGTAAACAGGCGTATGTCGAGGATGGCTATGACGCCCCGGTCTGTAGTGGCGCGCATCAGCCGGCCGGCACCCTGGCGAAGCGTAAGAATGGCCCTGGGGACCTGGAAATCAAAGAAGGGATTGCCACCCTCTGCCTTGATCCGGTTAATCCTGGCCATAATAACAGGGTCACTGGGGACTTCAAATGGTAATTTATCGATGACGACCAAACTGAGTGACTCGCCGGGAATATCAACCCCCTCCCAGAAACTGGCAACCGCAAATAAAATTGAGTCAGTCTCTTTGCTGAAGCGATTGAGCAGGCTGTGTCTGGGCGCCTCTCCCTGGATGAGTACTGTCTGGGGGAGTTCATCGCGAAGAGCGTGGAAAGCGGTTTCCATTGCCTTGAACGAGGTGAAGAGTACCAATGCTCTCCCGCCTGAACTACGAAGAAGCGTCCGTAGCTGTTCGTGTGTTTTGTTCGGGTAGGTCGGAGAAGAGGGTTCGGGGAAATGGGAATCCGGGACATACAGCAGGGTTCGGCCGGCATAATCAAACGGTGAAGGAAAAGAGTATGTCGCGGTCTGTTCGGACAACCCCAAACGCTGACGGAAATACGAAAAATTGCCACCGGTTGTCAGGGTGGCTGACGTGAACACGCAGGCGGCGACTGCCGCATAAAGAGTGGACTGCAGTTCTTCGGCCACGTCGATTGGCGTGGCAAAAAGAGCGATGTTGCGTTCCGTTCGCTCAAACCAGTACGTATAGGATTGCTGCTCAGTGGGCACGTCATCGACGTAGGCCGAGGTAATCAGGCCAAGGCGAGCAGCCAATTCATGACAACGGTTAGCGTATTGTTCCCAGGGCTCGCCACCTCCGTTGAGGGAGTCCAGGTGAGCGCCCAGTTTGTCGAGCGCAGTGAGCAGGACGGATACCTTGTCAATAAATGCGGGGTGTTGATGGGCGACCTGGTCGAGTGGGTAACGGCCCTGCTGCTGGGGGAGCAACAGGGCTATGGCCTCGGTAGCCGTTTGGAGAGCGGTGGTTTGGGCAATCGTCAGTTTTTTGGTGGCGTCCACCAGGGAATCAGCGGCACTTCGTTCGATGTCTCCCACCAGGTCTCGAACTTGATATTTGGAAAAGGAATAACCAAAAAAGGTGCTGGCGACATTTTCTATGTGATGTGCCTCGTCAAAGATAACCGCTTCATATCGGGGGAGCACCTCTCCGTACCCGGTACGGCGTACCGCCAGATCGGAAAAGAGCAAGTGGTGATTGACAATCAGCAGCCTGCACCGAGCTGCGTCGCGACGAAGGCGATTGAGGAAGCAACGACTGCTCTCGGGGCAGTCGCTACCCAGGCAGAAATGGGAAACACAGCAGATGCGGTGCCAGAGAGGAGAGTTGCCCGAAAGCCATCCCAGTTCGGCTCTGTCGCCGTAGGATGTGCGATCTATCCATTCCTGTATAGCTTCGTTGTGGCCGTCGCGAAAAAGGGGGGACTGTTTGTCCGAGAAATACTGGTGCCACCGGTAGAGGCAAAGGTAATTCTGCCTTCCTTTAACACACATCGCATGGAGATCGGGGGCAATGTGCTGCTGAATAAAGGGAATCTCCCGCTCGATTATCTGGTCTTGCAGGTTGCGGGTATTGGTGGAGACAACAATTCGTCGGCCGCTGAGGACGGCAGGAATCAGGTAGGCAAGCGTTTTACCAAGGCCTGTTTCCGCTTCCACCACCAGGCAATGGGCCTGGTCAAAGGACTCATCTGCCCGATCACTGAGGCTGTCGAGCAGGGTATGCACCGCTTGGGCCATTTCCGCCTGGCCAGGCCGCGGCTCATATTCGTCCATGGAGCGAGAAAGGAGTCCCTCGGCTCCGAAAAAATCATCCATGGTGCGATTCGTTAAGGATATCAGTGACGATTTCCACCACCTGGGCCGAAGGATCGTTTTTCATGGTGGCCACCAGCTCAAGGGCTTCCCGGCCTCCGATGGTTCCGAGCAGGGAAACGGCTTCCCCGCGAATCCATGCTTCGTCTCTGGAGAGTGCCGCGGCCAGGGAGGGAACAGCAAGATGCAGATCGTCCGGGCAGTCAATGACCAGCTGCTCATAGCAGACAGCGAGACCAAGGCGGACGGCAAAGCGTTCGTCCTCAAGGAGTTTACCTGTCCACTGGTGGTAGCGCGGTTCGTGACGAAACATGGCAATAATATTGTCGACATGGCCCATGGCAAGAAAGTCTGCAATCACTGCCTGCAGTTCCTGGTCACTGACAGGGCTGCGGGGGGCGGTGGTCGAGGCGAGGGTGTGGCTGTTATTTTTCATAGGGATCACAGGTTATTGAGCAGTAATTCCATACCACGTAGCCGTGGGGGAAGCAATCGGTGAATGCACACGCTCCATACTTGACACGGGATATTATCATGAGTAGAACAAAAATATACTTCAATCTTTCTTCTCCTCCCAGAAAGTTGTCTCCCTATCATGCAGAATACGCACTTTTCCACCAGAGAAAACGAGCAGCAACGCGATGAGCTGCTCCAGAATGATGAAGTGGTTGTGATAGTCGATGACTTCCCTGATATTGTCGAACTACTGCAGGAATTTCTCAACAACGAAGGGATTCCGACGATCACCGCCGGATCGGCGGCAAAGCTAGAGCAGACACTGCAGGAGCGACCTGTGGCCCTGGTGCTGCTGGATATAGGGTTGCCGGATGCCGATGGGATGGAGTTGCTACCGGCGCTTCGGCAACAACATGCCGATCTTTCCATTGTCATGCTGACGGCCGTCAATGACCTGCAGACCGCGCTTTCCTGTATGCGGTTGGGCGCCGATGATTACCTGGCTAAACCGGTGCATTTTACCGACCTGCTGACCACCCTTCAGAAAGTGCTGGAAAAACGGCGGCTGAAAATCAACAACCGGCTCTACCAGCAGCAGCTTGAACAAGCCCGTTTTCGCCTCCAGCTTGCCCATGAACTCGCTATTCGCATGAATACCGCCTTTTTGAGCCTGGTCGAACTGGACGAAATCCTCCAGGCCATACTGGTTGGAATTACCGCGGAGGAGGGGCTGCAGTTCAACCGTGCCTTCCTGGCCCTGTTTAATGATGCCGGCACACGGCTTGAGGGCAGAATGGCCATAGGACCCGGAAATCGAGAAGATGGCAACCGCATATGGAGACATATTGAAGAGCTGCAGCTTGATTTTCAGGACCTGTTGTCCAGCAGCAATGTATTGGTCAGTGATGCGGAAGTCAATCGGATTGTCAAGGCCATCAGTGTGGCCAGTGAAGATGAACAGCACCTGTTTATGCGAGCGATTCACACCCGCCAGCCGGTAAATGTTGTTGGTGGAAAATGTGCCTTTGAAGTGCCGGTGGAGCTGATCGGTTTGCTTCAGGAAGATTCTTTTGTCGTGGTGCCGCTTTTTTCCTCCAATCGTTCTTTAGGGGTAATTGTTGCTGATCACTATGTTTCCCGCCAAACCATTACCCACGAACGGATTAAGGAATTGGAAAGTTTCGCCAGTCAGGCAAGTCTGGCCATAGAACATTGTCACCTGTACATGGACATGGACCAGAAAATCAAAGAGCTGGAAGCCATGACCAGGGAATTGGAAAAAAACAAGGACTTGCTGGTAGAGAGTGAACGCTACTCTGCGGTTGGCCACGTAGCGGCCCAGCTGGCGCACAATATACGCAACCCCATCACCTCCATCGGTGGGACTGCCCGGTTGTTGACCAGAAAAACCGATGATCCGGAGTGGCTGCAGTTTCTGAACATGATGACCAGTGAAGCTGAAAAAATCGAAGGCATTCTCGAAGACCTGTTCAGCTTTGTTGAGACTGCGCAGCCCGATTTCGCCCAGGTCCCGCTCTATTCGGTGATCAACAGATCCCTGCTGCTCCATTACCATGGGTTACAGGAACGGGGTATTCACCATACGCTGGTGCTGCCCGAACAGGAGCCTGTTCTCTGTATCGACCAGCAGCTGATGCAGAAGGTGATGGTCCATCTGTTGCGCAATGCCATCGAAGCCATGCCCGAAGGAGGAGAACTGCAGGTGGAGGTGCAGGTGCATGACAATGATGTGCAGATCATCATCACAGATAGTGGCCTGCCAGCAGGCGGAGCCGAATCAGAAGGGGAGCGAGGCCAGCATTTCACGGCCATGACCGTGGGCACCAGCATGGGGCTGGCGCTGGTTCAGCGTATTATCGATGATCATCATGGCTCACTCACTGTTCAGACATGGAAAAACGGCGGTACCCGAGCGGTGGTCACCTTGCCAGCCTGAGAAATTCGCTGAGAAATTTTTGGTGGGTGCCCTGGCGGAAGCCGGAACCATTGTGACGACAACCGGAAACGAAAAAAGGCGGATCCCGCAGGACCCGCCTTTTTTTATGTTTGCTGGAGAGAGACGTTCCTTAGAAAGATACGTCAAACTTAGCATAGGTACCGAAGGCACCGTCATCTTCGACGCCAGCTGCATCGAGGCGACCATCGTAGTCAGGCTGGAGGTAGCCAGCGTACCAGGAGAAGGTGCAGCCTTTGGATACTGCATACTGCAGGACACCGGAGATCTCGAGCAGGTCGTAAACGCGATTAGCATCTACGGGCACGTTATCATTGAGATCTGCATCAGCCCACACCAGGTTACCGGTGAGGCTCAGTGCTTCGGTTACCGCGTAGTTTACACGCAGACCGGCCCACCAGTAGTCAGCGAGGCCACCACCAATGGAAACGGCATTGATCGGCTCTTCACCACCGATCATGACAAAGCCGTAGAACGGATCCGGTGCAAAACCGTCCATGGTGAAACCAAGATCCAGGGCCAGGGTCAGGGCATCCATCATCCAGCTACCGCGGACGTAACCGCCGTACCCATCATCATCACCGGCTCCCTGTACCTTATCAAGGGTTACACCGTTTTCAGCGTAAGCAAATTCACCTTCAAGACCGAACATGTCAGCAATGGTGCCTTTGGCGTATACTGAACCCCAGAAACCGTCGGCATTGCCGTTGCCGGTAGGTTCGCCATCTACGCTGTCAACGCGATCGTCGGTGTCATAGGCGGCGATAAAACCGAACTGCCAGTTCTCGACCATGTCAAAGGCGGTGGCAACACCAAAACGGTAAGAATCGTTGTCTTCGAATACGTCCTGAGCTATGTCAGAGGACTGGCCTTCAGACTGTACTTCGAGAAACGGGATGATGCGCATCTTCTCTGCATCGTAGATGCCGCGGAAACCGGCCAGGCCGATATCGTCGTACATGAAGCCGTAGCCGTAGGATACACGGTACTTACCACCTTCGAGGGTGAAGGCATCGTTGAAAGGAACACCGATGTAGGCCTTGTCAACGTAGATGTTGCTGTCTGCGCTGATATCGGTTGCACCGTTGAATTTTTCTTCTGCCAGCCGGATACGGCCATGAATGTAGGCGCCGCCAGCTGCGGTTCCGCGTACTTCAAAACGGACACGGGAATCCATGGTGGTGGTGGCATCCTGATCGGTGTTGCCGAAGTCGTAGCTGTCTTTGTAGATAACACGGGCACGAGCGTTACCGGTGATTTTTACACCGGACTGATCGTCCATTTCAGCAGCAGTGGCGATGCTTCCTGCCATCAGCAGCGCTGCGCCGGTTGCGAGTACTTTTTTCATCTTCTTCTCCTTGAGTAAAGGTATTGTTTTCAGTTTCTAATCATGTGAAGAAAAGAAACTCAATCCACAGCATGATTTACCGACAAAGTAAACCGTCGGGCAGGGGGCGTCAAGTTTTTTTTACCGAAAAAGTATAATTTTTTTAACCTCTATGCTGGATAAGGTGAAAATGACCTGTTATCAATGGGTTGTAGAAAGTCAAATTTTGATATGGTTGCCAGCTATTGGTTCTTGATCGTGGGCGTTTGCTCGTTTTTTGCTGCGAGGCGTAGGCGGTAGCTGTTGATCGTTGCTGCATCGGCCTGCCAGAAGGCAAATGGAAAACTTGTCTGTGCTGCGCCGAACAGGAGAAAGAAGTCCTGTTGTTGCTGCCCGTCGGTGAGGTCGGCGGCAATGACCTGGTAATTGATCATATATTCAGGGCGCTGTTCGGTTTCCCAGAGCGGGGTCAGCATGTTGGTTTTCCAGGAGAGGGCCATGATCGATCCTCCTTCAAAGTAGCGCAGTCTGGGCATGAAGCGGACATGTTCCGCCTGGTTGCGTCCCACAATCACATCGAGGATGCCGTCCCGGTCCATATCTGCAGCAATGATCCTGGATTTGATATAGGTGGGTACTTTGATGGCCTGTTCTTCGTTACTGGTCAGGGTCCCGAAAAAGTTGCGTCCAGCGCCGAACTGGCTACTGCTGGTCCACATCACACTGCCGGCATCGTTCAACACCTGCAGGCGATTGCCGGGAGTAATCAGTATGGTTTCCCTGGCACCGTCGCCGGTTATATCAGCCATGATGAAGTCGTAGACCTGCACTCCTGAAGGCAGTACGATCTCTTTGATCCTGGTGAATGTCCCCTCGGAATCGGGCCGAAGCTCATAGATCGGCCCGTCGGTTGGTAAGTTGACGTTACCCGCCTGCCCATACAGGACCGGTGGCTCTCCCGGCAGGGCAACAGCCCGCAGGTAATAGGGGATGTTCCGGTGAATTTTTGCGGTGTCGCCATCCCAGAAAACCACCATGGACGATGGGCGGCTGCCGCTGTTGCCGCTGACGTATATTTCCTGCCGGCCGTCACTGTTCATGTCGGCAAAGGTTACAGAATGGAGACGGAGGTGGCTGCTCAGGGGAATGGTCCCGAGGTGGGTAAAGGTATTTTGCGCAAACCGATAGAGCAGGAGCTGGGTGTTGGTCAGCAGGACCAGCTCTGTTCGGCCATCTCCGTCAATGTCTGCGCCGTTGAAATCCTGGATGCTTTGCTCTATTCGTCTGCTGCGATGAGAGGTAACGAGTTCAAACTGCCCGTTGACTCCAAAGCCCAGAGCAGCATTGCGCATCAATCCCTCCCTGTAGGCGCGTTCAGGATGGATGGTCTGAAAGGCGGCAACCCCATCACCTGCGTCCGACAGAGCTGTGCCTTTTTTCGGGCGAGGGCGATTGAAGATCTTTTCACTGATCGACCATGACATATTGTCAACAGCATCCATTGCCTGGTCGATAGTGGCCAACTGCTCTTCAAAAGAGACCGGTCCGGCAGCGGATGACTTGCCAAAAACGTAGCTGGTCAGCACAAAGATGTTCTCCTGACGATCCAGCGAACCAAGGACAAGAAAATCAGCCTTGGTTTTGTTCAGCATGGTACGGAAAGCGCTGAGTTGTCCCTGGTTGAGCAGGTTCAAAAGCTGTTCTCCCGAACCTTGTTCACCGATGGGCTGAATGCCGGCACGGCTAGCCAGTCTGCTGGACAGGACCGAACTGAGTCCGCTTTCCAGGTAGGCGTACGACCCTGGAACATTGATGGTGAAGGGAAGGAAAAGGACTTTTGTTTTGGCTGGCGGGGGCTCGCTCTCGGCGTAGGCGGAATATACCGGGGCAAGAAGCAAGGCAAGAAGCAACATGCTGAAAAAAAACAACAGTGCTATGAGCGGCAGCCGGTGCAGGCGGACAAGCTTATGCCGGCAATTGGTATGAGTTGGGTACACACAATCCACGGTGTTGGCTCCTGTAGGGTCCAGTCTGTCATCTTCCTGCGGAGAAGACGACAACACTGATGCGAGTGACTGGGTATATTTAGCGTATCGTTCCATGGACGCCTCTGAAAACAAAGGCAGACGAGGGACACCTGTAACATGCAGCAAAAGATGCAATATACCGTATTTTGCAGGGGAGGAAAGGACTATCTTTTCTGCCGGTGCAGGCTGCAAAGGGAGGATGCGCTGGAGGCTGAGGATGCCAGCGGCGTGGTCTAGTAAGAAAAGGAAATGGACAGGCCGCCGAAAAATTCCTGATCCACCGGAGTTGCAGACAAGGGTGACGGCACAGGGTCGGTGAGTCCGCTTTCCAGCGCTTGTGACCAGGAGACCTCAGGAGTAATGGTGACCCGATCGGCATAGGTAATGGGCATGTTGAACAGCAGGGAAAAGGTTTTTTCTCCAGAGGTGATGCGGGGATTTTTTCGCATGATGGCCTTGCTGGTCAGGCGGAAGGAAACCTTGTCGTTGCCGGTGGATAACTGGCTGAAGTTCAATGCCATGTACCATGCGTAATCAGGGGTATCCATGGTGACGGCATCTGGGTGGACGTCGAGGAGGATGGAACGCGAAGGCTGCTGCTCGTCGGATGTATCGGTAAGAATATAGCCGGCGGAAAAGCCAAGTAAACCGGCAGAGCCTTGATAGGAGAGAGTGATGGCCTGCCCGCCCATAGACGATATATCGGATAAAGAGGCGGCGGCGAGTTCACCTGGCGGCAACAGCTGGGTGGAAAGGGACAGGGCCGCAGGCGTGTCGATACCGTACATTCCCGCTGCCAGCAACTCCCCGGCCGACATATCCCGCTGCACGTTTCCGTTTTCCGGAGTCCGCTCGTCAGCCAGGACAGGGGTGCCGGTAAACAGTACGGCGCACAGCAGGCTGAAGAACATACAGCAAAAATGAAAAAAAAGAGAAGGTTTCATAAGCGGCGCATAATTTTTGAGTATATGCTGAACTATAGCGCAGTTGAGGGATGAAGGGAATGGCATTTTCCGAATATTTGCCGGCGAGCCGCTGAGTTTATCCATTGCTGGCGGATCAGGCCAGGTTAGAGATCATCCATAATTCGCTCGCGGTCACACATTGAGCCCGGAGCGGAATAGGGAGGGTAGACCTCAAGCACCCCAGGCTGCGGAGAACGAACGGTGCTGATCTGGTCCTTGGAGTACCAGATGCCGGCAATCTGCTGATCCGGGGTGAATATATACCCTCCCCGATGGGGGCAGTACAAAGAGATGTCGGACCTGTACCAGGCCATCCAGTCATTCAAGACCCGTTGATCAACGGCAATCTCGGCCCAGACCGTAGTCTGCAGAACATACTTGTTATTGATAGCAATAATTGCATCGGGATGCGCGCGTGACCCGATATAATAATAGGTATGATCCGAGAGCAGGGTTGCGCTTTCGAACAACTGTTGCGCTTCCATACTTTGGCGCCATCGTCCGGTAGGACCGCTGGGAACACATCCCCCCAGGACAGAGAGAAGTAACATGCAGGCAAGAAATCTCAACACGATAGACAGTTGCATACTAAGCTCCCGGTGCTGGTTGATAAAAGGTCCCTGTACTAAGAATAATCACTGCAGCGGATGGGACCAGTACCCGGCTGCCGCACATGGCAGATTGCTGCCGTTCGGGAATCGATTTTTCTTGCCCCGACAGGAGGGAAACGGTAGGCTGTGCCTGCTTGACAAACCCAAGCAATATCACCTTTTTCTCCAGCCGGAAAGACACGATGGTCGCCAGGCTGAACACTACCACTGATATCAGCGCCGTGACGGGAACAACCAACTCCTACAATATACTCATCTATTCCCATGATACCTACGGGCTTGGTCATATCAGGCGCACTATGGCTATCGCCGGTCACCTGCGCAGTCCCTCGGTCAATGTGCTGATACTCACCGGATCGCCCATCGCCGGTCGTTTTTCCTTTCCGGAGAATGTGGATTTTGTCCGTATCCCCGGAATGATAAAAAAAACCAATGACGAGTATCATTCACTCTCTATCCGCATAGATCCGGAGCATGCATTGAATATTCGCCGGTCGATTATTCTCACCACGGCCAAGACCTTCAAGCCTGATCTGTTCCTGGTGGATAAGGAACCGCTGGGGTTAAAGAAAGAGGTGCTGCCCACCCTTGAATGGATTCAGTATTACTGTCCCCACACGAAAACGGTTCTGGGACTGCGGGATATCATGGACGATCGGGAGACGGTGCGGGCGGATTGGGAAAATAAGGAAGTGTATCGTCTGCTCGATGAATTGTACTCAGAGATATGGGTGTACGGGCAACGATCCATCTATGATGCGATCGGCGAGTATGCCATCCCTGCCTCGGTGGAGAACAAAATTGTTTTCACCGGTTACCTGCCCCGGCGTATTGCCTCGGAAAAAGTAAAGGCCAAGACCCGAAAAAAATTCTGTGTCGGTGCCAATGAATCGATGATCGTGGTGACAACCGGTGGTGGTGGCGACGGGTATGACGTCATGGATTGCTACCTGCGCATGCTTGAACAGGGAATCTTTGAAACGGGAAAAAGCATTCTTATCACCGGTCCGTTCATGCCGATTCATAAGCGGCGCAAGCTGGCCAAGCGAGGGCGAAAATTGCGGGTGAAGGTGTTGCCGTTTTATCCGCGGATGGAAGAGATGATCGGGGCTGCCGACCTGGTGGTTTCCATGGGGGGGTATAATACAATGTGCGAAATTCTCAGTCAAAAAACCCCGTCGCTCATTATTCCCCGAGAAACCCCTCGCAGGGAACAGTTGCTGCGTGCTGAAGCCCTGCAGAAAAAACAGCTCATCGATTATCTGCCATGGCTGGAGTTGAGTCCTGAAAACCTCGGGCGAAAAATTGCGGCTATGCTTGCTGATCTCACACCATATCAGCAGGCGATGGATACGTTCGAGCTTCGAGGTATCCACTGCATCCAGCAGAGGCTCCAGGCCTTTCGTCACATCACTTGAGTCTATTCTCCTCCCTGGAGCCGATTGGCGATGAGACCGTAGAACACGTCATCAGTACCACTGAAGCGCCATCCGAGATGTCGCTGGCATCCCCTGCAGAGCGCCACTTGCCAGGCGTAACCGGCAAACCAGCTGAATACCTCTGAAACTTCACCATGGGGCAGGACCCCCTCGGCTTCGGCAAAGCAACGGAGCTGGTAGAGAATACCGGCTGGGTTAAAGAAGGTATGTTCGTGGGCATTGTCGACAACAGTGGCATGGCGAGAGGCGGTTACGATCGTGCGGCAACGACGGCAACGCAGCCATTGTCTCCTCCCATCGCTCGTTTCTTCGCGGTCGTCAGTACCAACGTTATCTTGAGGCGTCGATCCAGGATCGAGTTGAAAGCGGCAGGATAAAGACCCTTCAGGACGCCTTGGCCGGCCTGTTCTGGTAGTGATCAACAATAGCTTGTACCATGTCTGCTATGGTGAAGCGTTCTGGCTGGATATCTACCTGCAATCCATGTTCTCTGATGGCCTCCGCCGTGATTGGTCCTATAGCGGCAATGGTTACGCCTTTCAGCAGTTGCTGCAGTTCCTCTTCGTTTTCAGGGTCGACCATGGTTAAAAAGTTGGTCACCGTTGAAGAACTGGTAAAGGTGAGCAGGTCTATGTCGCCTCTGATCAGCTCTTCCCGCAGTTCTTCTTTCCTCCCCTGGGGGGGCACATTCTGATAAACCGGGACAACATCTACTTCGGCCCCGGCGTCGGTCAGGGTTTCCGGCAGTACTTCACTTGCCCGGAGCGCCCGAGGCAGAAGGATGGTGGAGCCGGCGCCGACCTGGTTGTCGAGCAAAGCCTGGGCCAAGCCTTCCCCGGTGAAACGCTGAGGAACAAGGTCAGCACGCAGGCCGTACTTCAGCAGTTCCTCGGCAGTGGCCCTGCCGACAACGGCAACCTTTGGACCGGCGAGGGCGCGGGTGTCCAGGCCACTTTGATAAAGCTGTTTAAAAAAGTAGGTGACCGCATTCAGGCTGGTGAAAAGTATCCACTGGTACTGCTTGATATTAGCAATCGCCTGGTGAAGCGGGCTGTAGTCACTGACCGGCTCTATGTGAATGGTCGAGTATTCAAGGCAGTCGGCTCCATACTCTTCCAGTTTGGCCACGAGCTCACTGGCCTGTTCCCTGGTTCGGGTGACCACGATCCGTTTGTTGAACAGCGATCGTCGTTCATACCAGTCAATGGTTTTGCGCAACTTGACCACATCGCCGATAATAACCAGTGCAGGCGGTTTGATGTCGGCCTGTTGAACCACCTCCGTAATGGTGCTCAAGGTTCCTTCAACCGATCGTTGCTGCGGGGTTGAGGCCCAGCGGACAACGGCTACCGGGGTATCCGGCGATCTGCCGTAGTCGATCAGCTTTTTGGTAATGCTGGGCAGGGTCTTGATACCCATGTATATGACAATGGTACCCGCACCTGTTGCCAGTTTGTCCCAATGAATATTGGAATATTTTTTGGTGGGATCCTCGTGGCCGGTGACAAAGGCTACGGAGGCAGTGTAATCCCGATGGGTGATGGGGATGCCGGCGTAGGTAGCGGCCGCTGTGGCCGAAGTGACTCCGGGGACCACTTCAAAGTCTATGCCTTCTGCAACGATTTCTTCGATTTCTTCACCGCCTCGTCCGAAGATAAAGGGGTCTCCTCCTTTGAGTCGAACCACGGTATATCCGGCCTTGGCATGATCGACCAGGAGACGGTTGATCCCCTCCTGCGTATAGGCATGCAGTCCTCCGCCTTTTTTGCCGGCATAGATGAATTTAGCCGTTTTAGGCACGTGGTTGAGTAGTTTTTTGTTGGCCAGATAGTCGTAAACGACGACCTCGGCGCGTTCCAGAAGATATTTTCCGCGCAGGGTGATCAGGCCGGGGTCGCCGGGGCCGGCGCCGATGAGATAAACTTTGCCGGCAGGTTGTTTTTTTTCTGTAGTTTGCGTGGTCACTGGCTACTGTCCCTTGAAAGAGGAAATCGTGATTGAGAAAAAAGAATGAGGGGGTTGCCTACTCCTGGTTATTGTACACTTCGTCGAGGATTGCCTTTCCCCCTCGCTGAAGCAGTGTCTCTGCCAATTGGGTTCCCAGATCGGCGGCCTGGGCAGCATCTCCTTTCAGCGAGTCTTTGATAATGGTAGTGCCGTCAACGCTGGCTATCAGTCCGCTTAACGTAACGACCCCGTCGGTAAGCGTGGCATAGGCACCGATCGGTACCTGGCAGCCTCCCTCAAGGCGAAGAAGAAAAGCCCGCTCTGCGGTTACCGTGGTCGCTGTATGGTCATGGTGAAGAAACTGCAGGCCCTGGAGCAGTTCATGGTCACTTTTCCGCAACTCCAGGCCGAGCGACCCCTGGCCTATGGCCGGGAGCATCTGTTCCGGAGTAAAGAGGGTGGTAATCCGTTGCTCCATGCCGAGCCGATTGAGTCCGGCGCCTGCCAGAATTATAGCGTCATATTGGCCCTGCTCCAGTTTGTTCAGCCGGGTGTCAAGGTTGCCGCGCAGGTCAAGGATGGAAAGGTCGGGACGCATGGCGGCCAACTGGGACTTTCTGCGTAGGCTTGATGTTCCGATGATGCCCCCTTGGGGCAGTTCATCCAGCGTCCGGTAATTGACCGAGACAAAAGCATCGGCCGGGGTTTCCCGTTCAGGGATAATGGCGACGTGCAGCTTTTCCGGAAGTTCGGTGGGCACGTCTTTCATGGAGTGCACGGCAATATCAACCTCGTCAGCCAGTAACGCATCCTCGATTTCTTTAACAAAGAGCCCCTTGCCCCCTACTTTGGCTAAGGGGACATCAAGAATTTTATCGCCCTTGGTGGTAATGCGAACAAGTTCCACCGTTGTTTCGGGGTATTGACGTTCAATCTGATCTTTTACCCAGGTCGACTGGGTGACAGCCAGAAGGCTGGCTCTGGTTCCTATACGTAACAGGGGGCGCATGCTGGTGAATTCCGCGGTTGAAGGTTGATCAGCGAGTGTTCAGGGTGCCATATACTGGCTCTGGAGTTATTTGTCAATTTGATCGAGGAGGGCGGCGGCGAACAGGGGCAGCATCAATTCGTGGTGGCCGGTGAAATTATAACCTTTTCCTCCCTCCAGAGTTGGGCGGTGCACGACGTTGGTTGCCGGCCGATAATGGCGAATGAAATCAAAGTTTGCCGTGGTGAAGCGGGTTACATCGTGTCCCAGGTTGCGGACAACGGTCAGGGCCTTGAGAAAGACTTCGGGCAGCAGGACCGCGGAACCGACATTGATGTAGACACCGTGCTGCAGTGAACTGACCTGACTGCAGAAAAGGCGAAAGTCGCGGTGACCGGCCTGGCCAATGGCTCCCCCGTCTGCACCGGGGTGGATATGGATAATATCGGTGCCCATGGCCACGTGGACGGTAACAGGTATCTTGAGTCGGTAGGCAGCGGCCAGCAGACTCTGGCTGGCATAAGGGAGGCCTTCGCTGTGCAGGGTGCGGCCGACCGCTTCACCAATGCCTATCCCGTCGGCTGCGCCCTGATTGATGGCCCTGTTCAGCATCTCGCCGGTTTCCCGTGCTGCACCGAAGGCGCCTTGGCCGAGGACGTCGGCAACTTCTTCGGAGGTGCGTCCGGCAAGGGCGATCTCGGCATCGTGAATAATCCCGGCACCGTTGAGTGCAATGGCCGACAGCAGGCCTCGCTCCATCAGGTCTATGAGGAGAGGGTTGAGGCCGACTTTGATCACATGGGCGCCCATGCCAAGGAGAATGGGCCGCTGTTCGTTATAGGCCTTGGCCGTCCGGTGTATGAATTCCGGAAAATCCTTGCCCATGAGCTGGTTGGGCAGGCTTTGGATGAGTTGGCTGACCCTCATTCCGGGCCGTACGGGCGCGGCAAAATCTTCTACACTGACTTTTGAGTGGCGATCATGGATGGAATAGGTATTGAGGTCATCAAAGGTAAGCGGCGAGAGACTGTAGGTGGACATGATGGCGCGCTAGGTTGCTTGGCATCCTGAAAAGAGATGCCGTGGGGGATTAATGAGTGGCAAACATTTCTCGTTCAACTATTTCGCAGAGCAGGTGCTCAACCCAGAGGTGTGCTTCCTGTATGTGAGGGGTTGAGTCGGAGGGAACATTGAGTACCATGTCGCAGATGCCTCCCAGGTCACCTCCCGGGTTTCTCGTGCCACCGGTGAGGGCAACGGTTTTCATGCCGATAGTCTGGGCCGTTTCCATGGCTTTGACTACATTGGGTGAGGTTCCGGATGTGGAAATGCCCAAGGCGAGGTCCTCCGGTCTGCCCAAGGCCTCAACCTGTTTGGCAAAGATGAGGTCAAAGGAAAAATCATTGCCGATGGAGGTAATAACCGAAGTGTCCGTCGTCAGCGCCAGCGCCGGCAGAGGACGGCGGTTGATGAGAAAACGGTTGACGAACTCTGCTGCCATGTGCTGGGCATCGGCAGCGCTGCCGCCGTTTCCGAAGATCAACAGTTTGCCGTTGTTCTCCAGGCTGGTCCTTATCCACTGGGTCAGCGTAACGATCGAATCCGCCGCCTCCCGAGCAAAGGCCTCTTTGGCGGCAATAGATTGATTGAGATTGGATGCAATAAAGGCTTTCATGGCCACCATCAATGATAGAAAAAACCGCAGGTGTCAAACAAAAAAACGTTTCCGTGCACCATATGCATGGAAACGTTTTTTTGTCAGGTATGGACTGTCCGAATTACGGCAGATCTTTCATGATTGCTTCGGAAACTTCCTTGATCGGAGCGGAACCATCAACAGAGATAACCGGGATACCTTCCAGGTTCTTGAAGTAGTTGACAGCGGCCATGGTGCCGGTGGTTTCATCATAATAGATGTTATGGCGTTTGTTGATTGCCTCTTCATCCTGGTCATCTGCACGGGTGGACAACTCGCCGCCGCAAACCCGGCAAACAAGTTTACCGTCTTTTTCCACTGGTTTGATGGCATCAAAGGCTATGTGGTTGGGATGATTGTTGTCATTGGCACAGAGACGACGACCCATGATGCGCTCTTTGGCTATCTCGCGGTCAAGGACGATTTCTACCACGCAGTCAAGTTTCATGTTCGCTTCCTTGAGGGCTTTGTCCAGGGCCTCTGCCTGGGCCAGCGACCGAGGAAATCCATCAAGGAGCCATCCATTTTCTTTGGACTTGTTAAGAGTCTCCAGTACCATGGGAATGGTGATGTCATCAGGTACCAGATCGCCGCGGTCAATGTACTCCTTGGCTTTTTTACCCAGCTCGGTTCCGCCTTTGATATGCTCACGGAAAATTGCTCCGGATTCAATATGGTCGATGCCGTACTTTTCTTTGATAATGGCACCCTGAGTGCCTTTACCGCTGCCGTTGGGGCCGAAAGTAAGAATGTTCATGCCGGTCTCCTTTGAGTTTTTTTCACTGACAGTAAGTAACTAACAGCCTAATTTTTCATGGGAAAAATGGCTAAAAAAAATGAATGGCTTCTCATTAACTGGGCGAGTATACAGCAACTTGCCTGCTTTGGCTATGAAAATGATAGGGCGTGTCGTGCTGGGCGGTGACGGCAATTCAGGGCGATAGGCAGGGTAGAGCAGTGCACATAGGCGACGATTCCCCGCAGAGTGGACCTATACTTTTTGACAACCACGGGTAAAGCGGGTAGAAAAACCACCGAGGTTCAATGTCCACTAACTTCAGACAGGTTGATAGCGAATGAAGAAGATTCAGGTAGGTATTATTGGTTTCGGTACGGTGGGGAGCGGTCTTGCTGAGGTATTGTACTCTCAGCAGGAGAGGCTGAAAAAGCGAACAGGCATCGACCTGCGCCTGACAAAGGTAGCCGATACCGGATTGTCCGAACTGCCTGACCATTTCAAAGATGTGGCGTTGGTGCGTGATGCCGGAGAAATAATCAATGATCCGGACATCGCAATCGTAGCCGAATTAATTGGCGGTATCGAGCCGGCAAAAACCTTTGTTATGGACGCAATTCGCGCCGGAAAACATGTGGTAACGGCCAACAAGGCGCTGCTGTCCCAGGAAGGACGCGATATTTTTCGTGCTGCGGCTGAACATGGAGTGGAAGTGGGCTTTGAAGCCAGTGTCGGCGGCGGTATACCGGTGCTCAAATCACTCAGGGAGGGGCTGGTGGCCAATAACATTCTCTCCATTATGGGGATTATGAACGGTACCGCCAACTATATTCTGACCAGGATGACGGAGGAAGGGGTGCCGTTTGATGAGGTGCTGAAGGACGCCCAGGAAAAAGGGTTTGCCGAAGCTGACCCCACCTATGATGTAGAGGGAATTGATACTGCTCACAAGCTAGCCATTCTGATGTGCATGGCCTACGGCATGAATATTACCCATAATGAGATCGTTACCGAAGGAATATCGCAGATAGAACCGCTGGATATTGAACTGGCGCGTGAATTCGGCTGTCGGATAAAGCTGCTCGCCATCAGTCGTAATCACGGCGATCACGTCGAGGCGAGAGTGCATCCGACCATGGTTCCGGAAAGCCACCTGCTGGCATCCATAAACGGTGCTTTCAACGCTATCCATTTTACCGGTGATACGGTAGGCGATGTACTGCTGTATGGTCTGGGCGCGGGCAAAGTGCCAACCGGAAGTGCGGTGGCGGCAGATGTTGCTGATATCGCAAGAAACATTGTTTCTGGTGCGGTCGGCAGGGTACCGCCGCTCGCTTATCTTCCCGAATATGTGCAGGAGCGGCGGGTTACCCCCATGGATGAACTGCTTGGGCCCTATTACTTTCGTTTCACTGTTCGTGATGAGCCGGGGGTACTTTCAGCTATCTCCGGCATCTTGGGAAAACACGGCATCAGTCTCGAGTCGGTGGTGCAGAAGGGAAGGGGCAAAGTGAATGCGGTGCCCCTGGTTATGCTTACCCACGATGCACAGGAATCGGCCGTCGAAGAGGCGCTGCGGGAAATTCGAGAGCTCGACGCGGTGGTTGCACCGGTGGTGAAAATTCGCCTGCTTGAAGATGAGCAGGCGTAACCAGGGAGGAGAATACTCGGTATGAAATATATTCTGCTGATCGGCGACGGCATGGGCGATGTTGCCGTGCCCCAGTTAAAGGGACAAACGCCCATGGAGGCAGCCGCAACCCCGATGATGGATCATCTGGCGCGCAACGGCGAGCTGCTGCTTGTGCGGACGGTACCAGAGGGGTATCCACCGGGAAGTGATGTCGCCAACCTCTCTTTGCTGGGGTATGAACCGGAAAAATACTATACCGGCAGGGCGCCCCTGGAAGCTGCCAGCATGGGAGTGGATATTGCCGAGGATGAATTGGCCTTTCGCTGCAACCTGGTTAATGTGGAGTGGCGTGACGACCGTTTGTTTATGATCGACTACAGTGCTGGCCATATTTCCACCGAGGAGAGCCGTGAGCTCATAGACGCTGTGCAGGCCAAATGCGGCACCGAGCAGCTGCGATTGTATCCCGGGATCAGTTATCGCCATCTTGCCGTGTATAAAGGGACCCTTCCCGAAAGTCTGCAGACTGTTCCGCCTCATGATCATATGGATCAGGACGTTACCGCTTTTTATATTGCTTACCAGCAGAACAATGCATTGTATCAGCTGATGCAGCAGGCCAGCGAGGTGCTGGCCGAACACCCGGTAAATCTTCGCCGTGCTGAGCAGGGAAAAGCCACGGCCAATGCGCTCTGGCTCTGGGGAGAGGGCAAACGACCGGCCATGGAGACCATCCCTGAGAGGTTTGCTGTAGAAGGCGGCATGATTTCAGCGGTAGACCTGCTGATGGGCTTGGGCGTGTTGAGCGGCCTGGAAGTGGTGCAAGTAGAGGGAGCGACCGGCTACCTGGACACCAACTATCAGGGCAAAGCACAGGCAGCGTTGGAGCTACTGAATCACAAGGACTTTGTCGTGGTCCATGTGGAGGCCCCCGACGAGACAGGTCACCAGGGATTGGTCGAAGGAAAGGTCCAGGCCATTGAAGATTTCGACCGTGAGATCGTCAGCCCAATAGTTGCGGAGATGGAAAGACGCGGTGAACCTTTTCGCGTCGTCGTCACCATGGATCACTACACGCCGCTGCACCGGCGCACCCATGAGGACTGGCCGGTCCCCATGGTACTTTACGATTCAAGGGGCGTGGAGTGCCCGTCACAGCGGCCCTATACGGAAAAGCAGGTACTTGAGGCAGTGGAAAAGAGTGGTCTGTGTCTGCCGTCTGGTGCGGCCTTTTTTCAACGGTTTATGGAGCGTGAGCCTGTCGATGAATAAGCGAATGACGATAACCCTCCGTGAACCGATCCATCGAACCACCTACCGGGTCATCTATGGAGATACCGATGCCGCCGGAGTGGTATACAACGCCAATTATCTTCGCTACTTCGAGATCGGCCGTACAGAGATGATGCGGGAGTGGGCCATTCCGTATAGCCGAATTGAAGAGATGGGCTATGTTCTGCCGATCACAGAGAGTTACCTTCGCTATAAGGCTCCGGCCCGTTACGATGATCTTTTGACCATTGCCACCTCCCTGGTGGAGGTGAAGAGTGTTTCCTGTCGTTTTCACTATGCGATTAACCGGGCGCAGAAGCAGGAAGGCGAGCAACTGCTGGTACGGGGCTTTACCACGTTAGCCTGTATTGACCGGCAGGGAAAGCTCACGCCTTTTCCGGAGTTACTCCGGGAAAAAATCACTGAATTGTCGAAGGAGGCGGATAAGTAATCATTTTGTAATTGACAATATCTCCAGCTATGGTACATTCTCTCGTCACGCGTCGCGGGGTGGAGCAGTTCGGTAGCTCGTCGGGCTCATAACCCGAAGGTCGGAGGTTCAAATCCTCCCCCCGCTACCAAGTACTTTCAAGGACTTAGTCAGTTTCTGGCTAAGTCCTTTTTTTTGGTTGTTAACATATTGTTAACTTTTTGCCGGTTACATCCTACTTTTTGGTTTATCCTGGGACGCTCTACAGTCCACTCGCACGGTCGCTTCTTCCTGCTTTCCGCAGTTATTTTCGCAACGGTACAACAAATATAATATCTTGTTTCAATAAGTTAGGCCTCGCGTCATACCTGGAAAAGGTATTGATTCGAGAATCTTCAATATCCGTTTTTGGATTTGGTTGATCAAGGCTTTCTCCACATGTGCCGGGCTCTTTCTTTTCCTTGCTGATCACGGGTGTACAGAGGGAGTATTAACTTCAAAGATTGATAGAATGTGAAGACCTTCTGTAGGGCAAAATTAAAGTTCTGCATAACTGGCTTACAATGAAAAATAGCGGAATTGTCAGTCCGAGTTGAGGCGATATTTTACCCCGACCAGTGACAAAAGTAGCATGTCAGCCCTCCAGGACTTCCCGCAGCTTCCTTGCCAGGTCCTTCATTGAAAAAGGTTTTTGAACGAAGTGCACGCCTTCGTCCAGCACGCCGTGGTGGGCGATGACGTTCGCTGTGTAGCCGGACATAAACAGACGTTTAAGATCCGGGTGATGGGAGAGAAGGTTTCCTGCTAACTCCCGGCCATTCATTTCTGGCATCACTACATCGGTCATCAACAGGTCGATCCGTCCCTGATATTCATAAGCCAGACGGATAGCCTCGCCAGGGGTAACGGCGGCTACCACTCTATATCCCAGCCTTTCCAGCATCGTGGTGGTCATTTCCAAAATAGCCGACTCATCCTCCACGAGGAGAATGGTCTCGTTTCCGTGTTCGGTGGGTAGTTCATGCGCATTTTCTGACGCTTCGGCTGATTTTGTACCATACACAGGTAAATAGATCTTAAATGTTGTTCCCTGGTCAGGTTCGCTATAGACGTTAATGAAACCGTTATTCTGCTTCACTATGCCATAAATCGATGCCAGCCCCAGACCGGTACCTAGGCCTTCTTCCTTGGTGGTAAAAAAAGGTTCAAAGATATGACTCAGAGTTTTTTTATCCATTCCGCAGCCGTCGTCGCTAACTGCGAGTAGCACGTAATTTCCAGGTTGAGATTCCAGGTGGTCATGGCAATAGTTCGTGTCAATGCCTTTTGCACCTGTTTCTATAGTGATCTTGCCCACTCCTTCAATGGCGTCTCGGGCGTTGACGCAGAGATTGGCGAGGAGCTGGTCGATCTGTGAGGGGTCGATCTTGACCGGCTGGAGGTTTCTGCCGGGGTGCCAGAACAGGTCGATATCCTCACCAATCAGCCGACGGAGCATAGTGAGCATCCCCTCCACTGTGTCGTTTATATCTATGACCTTGGGAGCAATGGTCTGCTTGCGGGCAAAGGCCAGCAGCTGTCGTGTCAGGTCGGCTGAACGCTCGCCGGCTTGGTGAATCCTTTGCAGGTCGGCATACAGTGGCGATGCGGGATCGATTTTCTCGAGGGCCAGCTCGGCATAGCCGAGAATTACGCCCAGCATGTTATTGAAGTCATGAGCCACGCCGCCGGCCAGACGGCCTACGGCTTCCATTTTCTGAGCCTGTTGAAGCTGGGCGCCGAGACGTTCGCGCTCTTCCTCGGCCTGCCTTAATTGCGTGATGTCTGTAATCATCGACAGCATCACCTGTTTGCCGGAAAGAATGACACTTTCGGCCGACCAGAGAGCGATGATAGTTTTTCCTGACTTGGTCTTGAATTGGATGGGCTCATCTCTGAAGCGGCCATTGGAATGAAGCTTGGCAACAATACGGTCGCGTTCTCCGGGATCGTCCCAAATGCCTACCTCCTTGGAAGTTCTACCGATTTGCTCCTCTCGAGTGAACTCAAGCATCTTGATCCAGCGGTCGTTGACATCGATAAATAAACCGTTATCGACTTCCGATAGAACCAGAGGTGCGGGGCTATATTGAAATGCGGTAGCGAAGCGCTTTTCACTCTCCCTCACCACCTGCTCGGCCCGCTTGCGTTCGGTCAGGTCCACGTCGATACAGAACATCTCCTTCTCGCCACGATGATTGGAGATCATGACGTGATTAGAGTAGACCTGAAGACGCTCGCCGCTCTTGTTAAGAAGTTCGATCTCGCCGGAGGGCATCACAACCTCCTGGTCGTGCCATCGCCGGGTCCCTTCTACTACTGCTTGTCGCGATTCTTCGGGAATGATCAGCTCCTCGAGAGTCCTGCCCAGGGCCTCGTCGTTCGTATAGCCATAAAGCTTCTCGCTGGCGGGATTCCAGAAGATGACACGGCGGTCCTTGTCATATCCCTGAATCGGGACGCCGTCCACCGAGTTGAATACCGCCTGCAAGCGCTGTTCGCTTTCGCGCAGGGCGAGTTCAGCCTTCTTGTTCTCGGTAATATCCTGAATCGTTCCAAGCAGACAATGGCCTGCCACCCCCTTTTTGGGTAAGGGTTCACATATTACATTGATCCATTTCTTTGATCCAGAAGGCAGCCTGAGGTGCAATTCGATGTTATAGGGTGTTCCGTCCTCTATCGCCCCAGAGATAGCGGAACTAAAGACTTCGAATTGCTCAGGGGAATAGATCTTGGGGTAGTCGGTCAGCGGAATTGGGCCAAGGGTTGGATCGCGCTCGTAGATCCGGAAAACCTCATCCGACCACTGCGGGACACCAACCATCGGGTCGAAAAACCAATTGCCAACCTTGGATATACGTTGCGCAAGTTGTAGCTCCGCAGCAACTCGTTTGAGTCTCTCTTGCACTTGCTGGCGCATGAAATATGCTCCGAGCATTTCCGCGGTCATCCAAAGCAGCGTGACCTCCGAATCCTGCCAATCGCGTGGATAGCGAGTTTCGTCGAAACCGATAAATCCCCACCATTTCCCATCAACAATGAGCGGAAGAACCAATATGGATAGGATTCCCTGGAATTCGAGGATTTCACGTTCGTCATTAGGGAAATCAGCCACGTGTCCCCGGATGTTGGTCCCGGCTGCCAAGGCTTCGACCCAGCGTTCGAAGCCTTGCGAGTAGACTACATGCTGTAAAACCGGGTTGTCGATCTCTGGCCTTATACCGGGTGCGCATACCTCAAAGACCTGCCTCGTACAAAGGCCGTCATTGGGGTCGTAAAAGTTTTCGAAGATATAGACCCTGGATACCCGAGTGGCTTCGAGAAGAGATGCCAGGGCTTTAGGGACTGCATATTCAGAGGTTTGTTCGCCTACAAGGCACGTTGATACTTTGGCGACGGCCTGTTCGAATCGTAATTGCCGCTTGAGTGCCTCTTCTGCCTGTTTGCGTTCGGTAAAATCACGCTCCACCGATAGAACGCATTTCTTTTCATCAATTTCAGTTAACTTGAGATTGACTTCCATCCAAAAAAGTTCACCGTTCTTTTTTTTACATTGCCATTTAAATAGTTGTGGATTTCCATCTGCTGCTTTTCTAATGTAATCTACAGCCTCTTTTTGAATATAAGGCGGTTCACCAGAGCTAAGCGTTCCTATATCCAAGTTTAAGATTTCTTCCTTAGTGTAACCCAACAGTTGGCAAACTATGGGATTAACCAAAATAATTTTTCCCGTTTTTATTTCGAAAACAATTATTGCATAGTTAATAGAGTTTATAATATTCTGGTGAAATAAAGCAGTTTTTTTTACAGCTTCAATCTCTTGTTTAAGCTCTTCATATGTGGATTTGGTAGACATGATAAAACCTATAATATTTCCATAAAAAAAGTTACAGATACTTACATTATTATTAATCGTAATAAAATACAAGTATAGCATAGATATTTTAAAGGCTATTAGAGGTAGCTCTCGGCCTGATTTTACTAGCGGGGGAGAATTGCAGAAGTATCAGTCAGTGGACGACTTGGTTTTTACCTTACTGGTCGTAGAATGAAGAAGCCACAATTAACTGAAATGGTTAGGTGTTTCTTGTCATGCCGAGATAAATCCGCAACCTCGGGAGTTCTCTGCTGGACAGAAATTGCTTATTACCAGCCAGTGGGTGCGTAGCTGCAGTGGATGCAAGTCCCACCTGCCCAAAGCTGAGCAAACAGGTCTGTAGAGAAACCTGTGGGTAAGCCCAGTTAAGTGAGTTCAAAACCAGATGGATCAAGGATGCAGGCTCTGTATTGAGCCCCGATAAATCTATTGTCGCGGCCTTGTGATAGCTTCCAGCAGTAAGGAGGTAAAAGCCGACGGTTTCAGTAAACCGGAAGGCAACAGACCTGTGGGCACCATGGCCAGTGTGCAGGTCGCCACCGGGATCAAAGACCAGGGCATGCATTAACAGGGGTAGTGTGGGAACTCTGGAGAGCCATTTGTATCTTTGTATAAATGACGGTGAGGGAGGCCGTGGAAACTTCCAGGCGCGTAAGACGAGAATACCCTGCCGCTTGTACGTGTTTTGACTATTTCAAGGAACACGAAAGTAGATGGGAGTGCAAGGTGCCGGGTGCGGAGAGCGAAAAAAGGACGATCTTGGGATTAGGCTGTTTTTCCCGGAGCCTTGCCCATGGATACTGGAGTATTCGCTGGAGTAAATGTGCGGAAGAATGTCGTTGAACATGGTAATCTGCAATGCAGATTGCCCGAGTGTTTTCACATATATTGAATGGGTACGCTCTATCGTGCGTTAAGGTCACATTGGCATCGAGTGAAAAATGAGGCCATACGGGAAGTAAGGAGATGTGGCGGAAGGTTGAGTCGCGCAGTATATGATATTTAACTCTTTAACATTTCTGTTTTTTTTTGCTGCAGTACATTGTGTCTATGCCCTTTTGCAATCCTGGGAAAAGCGGAAGGTGCATCTCTGGCTTTCCAGCTATATTTTTTATGCTGCCTGGAATCCACCCTTTGTTTTTTTGCTTTGGATTTCAACGCTCATTGACTGGTTTTGCGGGCAAAAAGTAGCCACGGCGGCAACAGCACGCCGAAAAAAGTTTTTCCTGGCCCTCAGTCTAGCTGTCAATCTCGGCATGCTGGGCTATTTCAAATATGGTGGTTTTCTGCTCGAAACGTTTGCTGCATTCCTTCAAGCGACAGGGTTGGACTATCAGCCTGCAGCACCTAATATCATTTTGCCTGTTGGTATTTCCTTTTATACCTTTCAGTCGCTTTCATATACGCTTGATATATATCGAGGCCGGTTGGAACCCTGGCCTAAATTTACCGATTTTGCCTTTTATGTAACCTTCTTTCCTCAACTCGTTGCCGGTCCCATCGTTCGGGCCGTTGATTTCCTGCCGCAGTGTCTGGAGCCAAAGAGGGCGACTCCCTATCAAATGGGTTGGGGCTTGTCGCTCCTGGTGGTAGGGCTTTTTGAAAAGGTGATCCTTGCCGATAAAGTGATGGCTCCGATTAGTGATACTGTATTTGGCAACCCAAAAGGCGCTGGGACCTTGGATGCCTGGAGCGGTGCTTTCAGCTTCGCCGGTCAGATCTTTTTTGATTTTTCCGGATATTCACTGTGTGCTATCGGAGTGGCTATGACTTTTGGTTTTGTCCTTCCCGACAATTTTCGCTTCCCTTATGCTGCTATTGGTTTTTCAGATTTCTGGCAGCGGTGGCATATTTCTTTATCTTCCTGGCTGCGAGATTATCTCTATATATCGCTTGGCGGAAATCGACGAGGCGACCTGCGTACGTTCGCTAACCTGATGACGACCATGCTGCTCGGTGGTTTATGGCACGGCGCTGCCTGGACCTTTGTGGCCTGGGGAGGATTGCAGGGGGTGTATTTGGTAGGGGAGCGGTATCTTGTGTCGATTTTAGGAGATATTGCCTTTTTCCAAACAACGGTTGCCAGGGCATTCCTTGGTTTGTTGACTTTTGTTTTGTTCTGTATCGGCATGGTGTTATTTCGTGCTCGCGAGTTTGGCGATGCCTTTACTCTGTTGTGGGCCATGTTTATTCACCATAAACAGCAACTACTTTCCCATGCCGAGACATTACAGGTGATGCTGCCTCTGGGGGTATTGCTCGTTGGCCAGGCGTTGATGCGTGACAGCAGTCTGGAAGAGGTAGCAGCCAATATACCTGGACCGCTGAGGTTTTTGCTTATGATGGGAGCTCTGTTGATCTTGAGTCTTCATTCCGGAGGGGAGCGTGCTTTCATCTACTTCCAATTCTAGCATTAGAGCCAGACACTATTTTGGCAAGTGGCACTGGTTAATCATCTGGCTGATGATTGCTTGTATTTATTTAGGCTGTATCGCTGGCTGGGAGATACACTGGCGTCTCCGCGGTTTCACTCCGAGCATTACAGATGATTGGCCAGTGTGGAGCCAGGTCCGGCGTCAGGCAAACCAACAGTCAAACTCCCTTGCTTTGATTGGTGCTTCGAGAATTTTGTTGGGCCTTGATCCCGAAATTGTTGAGGAGATGACTGACTATTCTGCTCATATGTTGGCGATTGACGGCAGTAACCCGCTTCCGGTTTTGGTTGAATTGAGCAATGATCCTGGTTTTATTGGCAAGGTTATCTGCTCCATCCCTTCCCTCTGGCTTGCCGGAGAGCTAAAAACAAAAGATGACAGGTCCGAAAAATGGTTACGTAAGTACAAAAAACAGTCATTGTCGTCAAAATTGGAAACGCGCTTGGCGCTGACGCTCCAGGGACAATTTGTTTTTCGCTACGGCGGTCTGGCCCCGGGACAATTGTGGGAGAAATGGCAGCAGGGCAGACCGGTCACTCCCCCTTATGCCCCTATGCGGGCAGACAGATTCCGGACAGCCGATTATTCCTTGGTTAATCTGCAATCATTACGTGATGCCAGGATTGAGCGCACCAGAGAATTACATCAGGAAGTACCCATGCTGGGACAGCAAGAGTTTATACAGCGTGTCGAAAGTATTCATAAAGCTGTAAAGCGTATTCGGCAAAGGGGGGGCGACGTTGCCTTTATCCGCTTTCCTTCCTGCGGAGAGGTGTGGGCCATTGAGGAAAAGACTGTTCCCCGCCAACGTTACTGGGATCTTTTGGCAAAGACGGTTACGACGCCTACAATACATTTTGCAGACTATGAAAAATTACAGGATTTCAGCTGTAACGATGGTTCACATCTCAGCTATAGTGATGCCCAAATATTTACCCGTGAAGTCATTACACTTTTACAGCGCCAATATTTCCTTTGATTTAAGTTGAGCTGCTGCAGACCATGTATTTTATTATTCACTTGAACTTGAAAGAGATAAATATTGCTAATGCATTCAAATAGTTGGAGATATTTTATCCTCGGGAAAGTACAGACTGTTCCATCAGCCCTCGACGCTCACCTCAGGTAAAAGCAGGAGCTGGCCGCTTTTTCCCGTGCTGCAGTCAGTAACCCGGACAACCCTGGAAAACGTGCATGTTCGGTTGTCAAAGTTCTGCTGCTGTGCGCGCTCTGTATGCAGGGCTATCCGTTCACCATTGCGAGGCGCGGTGATTCCTTCTTTGGCAGATGTCTTACAACAGAGTTCACTGGTATCCTGCCGCTGAGATTTCGCGCCTGATCAACCCGGTGAGATCGCTGAACCGATTATGCAGAGCTCGTCAAGGGTCAGGCCGAATTGGCTGGTGTACAGTTTGTCATCGGATTGTACTGAATGATTTGCTTCGTACATTCACCTCTTGAGTGAGTTTTTGCAGCAGGTGTAGATTCATATTTTTTGATATAAAGTAAGCCTATTGGCCACGTTTCATAGCATTTTTTTCTGATCAATCTTCACGGATTGAGGTTTCAGATTTCAACATCACTGAGGAGGGGGCAAATTGCAGATCGACATCCACAGCGATTATCATATGCACACAAGGTACTCCGACGGTACCGGCAGTATCGATGACATGGTTCATGCAGCCCTTTCCAAGAACCTTACCCAGATTACCATTACTGACCACATGCCGCTGCCCTTTCCCAATCGATATGCCATACAAGAACATGATATTGAGCAGTATCGGCTGGATACCCTTGTATTGCAAGAAAGATACGCGGAGGCGCTGCGCATCAATCTCGGCCTGGAAATGGAATTCATTCCTGGGTACAAAGCATGGATACATGATCTCGCCCATCGGAGTTGGGACTATTTGATTGTTTCAATACACCACTTGTCGGGAGGAGATGGATCCCTGAATCTGGTCAACGGTACTCGTGAAGAGTGTGAGGAGCTGATGTGTTGTTTCGACCATGACGGCAGGGCGTTGTGCCGGCAATACTATCAAACCCTTCAGGAAGCTGTGTCAACCGGCTGGTTTGATATCGTTGGCCACCTGGATGTGGTAAAAAAGCACAACCGCGGAAACCGCCTGTTTGATGAATCTTCCTCGTGGTACCGTCACCTGATCATTGATACCCTTGATATCATCAAGGAGCAGGGGATGAGCATGGAAATCAACACAGCAGGATTCAATCACGAGCCGGCAGAGCAGTATCCCAGCAGCTGGATAATCCGGGAGGCAATGCAGCGGGAGATAAAAATGGTTTTGGGTTCAGACTCTCATGTACCGGAAACGGTTGGTCAATGTTTTTCGGCGATCGGTACACTCGTCAACAGTGCATAGCGCTTGACTGTTTCACTACGTTTTAATCGAGATAATATGGAAATGAATGTACAGGGAGGGCTTATGCCTCCTTTTGTGCGAGTTCGCCCAAATATGCTGAAGGGACATTATCGAATGGATCATTTGCTGGTACGACAGGTGGTTTGTCAACGGGTGTGAAGAAGCAGGTTGCCAATAATCGTGACATCTAAGGGCTGCATTAATCCCCAGGAAGAGTCAGCGTGTCATGATGCATTACGCCCACTTGATCTCCCCTTCCAGTCCCTTGTTTCCATGCAACGTACCACCATCACGGTGCAGGTGGCATAGGCAACCACCCTTAGAGCGACACTGCCGATGGGACATTTCTCCGGGCGCGAATGGAAGGAACGGCGTCCAAGAACGATCAGATCAAGTTTTTCCGACTGCTGATACCTGATGATCTCTTCTGCTGCAGACTTTCCAAAAAATACGCGAACTTTTGCTCGGACTCCATGGCGCAACGCCACCTGCTGGTACGACCTGGCATGTCGAGTTGCCTCACGGAGGAGGGCCCCATCATTCTGGAGGCTGCTTTTGGATGCTTCACTATTTTCAGCAACGACCACAATGTCCATTTTCGCGTTTTGCTGCTTGGCAGTTTTGATGGCTTTTTTCAGGACAAAAGAAGCGTACTCAGATTGATCCAACGCAGCCATTATCTTCATAAATTGATTACCTGCAATCTGTTGCGGGAGCATTGACCTGGTTTCTCTTTTTTAGGTGTGTATGCATACCTCTCCCTCAACCACTCTCTTTCTGCTTGAGTGCAGGTTTTTGATCCAATTTAGTCGAGTGTAGAAAAACAATTATCAAGACCTGCCTGTGGGCGTATAAACAATGCGCTATAGATCGCACTCCATTGGCCGATTGACGCACCATCTGTATCGGAAGCCCGGTGTCAGGATTGGAAGAAGAGATGCTTCAATGGGCGAGTGTATCAATATGCTATTTCATTAAAATCAAGATATTGAATGCAATGTATTGCTGAAAACATGGGAGCGTACATATAGCAGGTCCCCCTTCTCTGCCACTGGAAGTTCAGGGCTTACTGCAGCAGGATTGGGTGCTGCTGCGGATCGACCGTCATCAGGAGGCCTTCAGAACAGCTGGGGCCTGTCCCAAGTGAAAAAAAGTTAAACGTCGCTATACCCTTGGGGGTTGTTGGATTGCCATTTCCAGGTATCCGCACACATTTCGTCAATGCCGTGCTCCGCGCTCCAGCCCAGTTCTTGTTTAGCAAGCCCAGGATTGGCAAAACACTGGGCAATGTCTCCAGCCCTTCGTGGGGCGATGCGGTAGGGCACCTTTTTGTTGCTTGCACGTTCAAAGGCCTTCACCATCTCCAGAACCGAATACCCATGGCCTGTGCCGAGGTTATAGGTTACCACCCCCGGGTTTTCAGCCAGTTTTTCCAACGCGCGTAGATGTCCGATTGCCAGGTCCACCACATGGATATAGTCCCGTACGCCCGTTCCGTCGGGGGTAGGATAGTCGTTGCCAAAAACCGAGAGTTCCTGCAACTTGCCAACAGCAACCTGCGAGATATAGGGCATCAGGTTGTTGGGAATACCGTTGGGGTCTTCACCAATAATGCCGCTTTTATGGGCACCTACGGGGTTAAAGTACCGAAGCAGCGCGATGTTCCACTGTGGGTCCGCCACTGCCAGGTCACGCAGAATTTCCTCTACCATTAATTTGGTGCGGCCATAGGGATTGGTACAGGAAAGCGGGAAGTCTTCGGTAATCGGTACAGAGGCGGGATCACCATAGACGGTGGCTGATGAGCTGAAGACTATATTTTTCATCCCAAAATCCGCCATGATCGAGCAGAGGTTGAGCGTGCCTGTGATGTTGTTGTGGTAATAGAGCAATGGTTTGTCCACTGACTCACCCACTGCTTTAAGGCCTGCAAAGTGGATAACAGCGTCGGCTTCTTTTACCTGGGCAAAGGTCTCTTTGAGGCTTTCTCGGTCAAGCAAATCGGTGACAAACAGGGAAATGGCTGTACCGGTTAATTGCTCGACTCGACGAACGGATTCCCGGTGAGCGTTGCTGAGGTTGTCGATGATGGTTACCCGGTGTCCGGCTTCAATTAATTCAAGACAGGTGTGGCTGCCAATATAACCCGCACCCCCTGTGACGATAATATGCATTAATAAGCTCCCAGAAACTGCAGAAGAACAGCAACACTGCCCATTTTTTCGCCTCCATCATTGTCTCAAGAACCAATTATGAGGAGAAGGTCAGGCAAGTGGTTGCCGGTGGTGATGATGGGGACCGTTTTTTCATGCTGAATCAGCATGGCATTATGTTTATTTTTTTTTGACTTTTTTTTCATCCTCTTTGTTGAAGGCGGTTTCTTTTTATCCCTGTCATAAGGATTGTCAACCTCATATTCGCATCCATCAAGAGACAGATCAAGATCTTCATCCTTTTCCAATGAAAAACGGAAGAGAAGATTTGGTGCTGGTTGATACCGGTTGAGCAAAGAATTTTTTGCTGATAGTGATCACCTCTTCGGAGGGTGAGGTCTATCTGGCTCTGCAGAGGGGGCTTCTCTTGGCGAGATGTGCATGGGAGAGAGCACGATGAGGCTGAAGGGTAGCGCCGTGAAGAAGGGCATTGAATGTTCCTGGGAGGTTGGTTCCAGGTTTTGTTTCAAGATAGCGTACTCGTTGAAGAGGAGCTTCCTAGCCTCTCTGGATTGAGTTGTATTCCTCAGATTGATGTGAGAACATTTCCCGCAGCAGCAGTCAAGTGGTTGCTTCTTTGGTGGAGAAAGGACTTTTCGTTCTGCGCTCTAAAATACGCTGTATGGGGGTGGAAACCGGTTTTCTGGCGTGCTGTTTTTTTCGCTTTGAATTCGTAATGATCACAGAACGCAGCGGGGTAAGGTGTTTGCTCTTACCTGTTAACCTGAACCGCTCTCAAGCGCTGTTTCCCCGATCCTGGCATCATGAAAATAGATTGAGCCGACTGTAGAATACGATGGCTGTTGCGAGCACGGTAAAACAAAAAAAGTGCAGCAAGCTTATGCCTACCCATTTGCGTGCCATTCTGTCGAGAATGGTCACCATATCAGGATAGTGGTTTAGGGGAAAGAAGAGCCCTGGTACGATGCCAAAAAAAACGCTGGAAAAAAGAAAAATATAGAGTGGGTAGCCAATAAAATGATATTCCCGTTGCAACATGTCGAACGGACACAGGTGGGTTGGTAGTTCGTAAATAGAGGGAGAAATAACAGATATCACTGTTATTAGGGCAACAAAGAGGTACGTTGCAGAGGAAAGAGACAGCACAATGCGCAGCAGCCGCTTCCTGCTGTACAGGCTCCATATCAGAAGCAAGAGGTGCAAGGCTGATGCAGCAATGAAGAGAAAAAGTATCGGTTTTGCCGGAAAGCCAGTTAAGGAGGCAATGGTTCTGTTGCTGGAACTGGCGAATAGAGAGCCGCAGCAAGATGTTATGATATCCGGCTGCAAACCGAGAAAGTAATTGAGCTGCAACCAGTAGTCCACAACGATACATGGCAGCAGCAGAAGTAGCAGGACGTATTTTAGTCTGACAAGCGGATAGCTGGGTGAGTATTGGTCTACGCCGTTAAGTTTCAGCCAGAAACCTGAGAGAAAAAAAAGTGCCAGCTTGGAAAGCAATGCATACCATCCCACAGGATTGGCATTAAGTGATCCGGTGGCGCACATAGCTCCAATGAAGAGGCGGTGTAAATCATCAGCGGTATAGACAAAAAGGATGGTCGATAACGCCTGTACTCCCAAAGAAAAGGCAGCGAGTGTGGAGATCAGGTAGGTTCTGCGCTCAAGCTTGACCTGTCTGGCTGAACTGCTTTCCCACTCCCACTGCCGGGCGATGGAAAGGCCAATGGCAGCAGCCAGTGTCAGGAGTGCCAGGGTAACGGAAGAGCCGATAAGCAGGGCGAGTATGCCGGGGTGAAGGATCACCTGGAAGAAACCTCTGCAACGCGACCGTTGCGCATGTGCACCGTTACCTCCACCAGTTCATGGGAAAACACCAGTGGGTCATGGGTAGCGATGATAACGGTCTTGCCCTGTTGCTGTAGCCTTCCGACTATCGACAAAAAGTTTTTGGCAAGACGTTCATCGAGGTGGGCGGTTGGTTCATCGGCAATAATAACCTGTGGTTCATTAATCAGTGCTCGTGCGATGGCGACCCGCTGCTGCTCCCCACCGGATAATTGTTTTACTGGCAGGCGAGCTTTGTGGTCAATATGCAAATTGACCAGGATGTTACCAGCCTTTTTTTTCATTTCAACAGGGCCAATATTGGTTGGATAGAGTGGTAACAGGACATTTTCCAGCACTGATAGATCCTTGAGAAGATGAAACTGCTGAAAAATAAAACCAAAACTTTCACGTCGCACTTTGGTCAGGAACCGCTCCGGCAGTTTGACCACATTTTGCCCGTCAATCGTTATTTTACCGGAAGTGGGACGGGCCATGCAGCCCACCAGGCTGAGTAGTGAGGTCTTGCCTGATCCACTCGGGCCGGTCAGAGCCACTACTTGCCCTCTGCTGATGGACAGGGAGATGTCTTTCAGGGCGACAGTCTCGTCGACCTTGTCTTGATTATAGATTTTTGTCACTGTTTCCAAGACAATATAGTTCACACTATTGACCTCTCATCACCGTGTCAGGATCAGTTACCGCGGTTTTCCAGATGGGTAGGACCGTGCAGGCCATATAGGGGGTAACCGTAAAAAAGAAAAGCAGTAGGACATGCAGCGGGTCAACGGTCGGGGTTAGGGCAAATGGGGGAAAGAGGACCGACCATCCTTTGAGGATCGCAGCAAGGAGCGGCGCACCAAAGACAAAGACATGGATGTA
Organism: Desulfogranum aggregans; assembly: GCF_055398265.1. Taxonomy (NCBI): domain Bacteria; kingdom Pseudomonadati; phylum Thermodesulfobacteriota; class Desulfobulbia; order Desulfobulbales; family Desulfobulbaceae; genus Desulfogranum; species Desulfogranum aggregans. The sequence goes on from NZ_AP042447.1 coordinate 4,533,868, forward strand.
CCCGATTATGATGCCGGTGAGCACTGCGCTAAGCGAAAGGAGCAATCCTTCCCAAAATTTAAGTACGATAACATCGCCAGTGTCCCACCCTATGGCCTTCAATATACCCATTTCCTTTTTTTCCTCTGCGCTAATACCGGTAGCCTTGTCCCAGGCAAGAATGCAGAAGGCGATGACCGCAGTACTGAAAACGGTAAGCATCATTCCGCTGCGCCAGTTGAAGACTGTGTCGTAGGTCCTCAGAATCTCTTGCTTTGTTATTGGCCGCGCATCAGGAAATAATCGTTTTACCTTGGCAGCTATGGTAGGCACTTCGCGACTGTTAGGTACCTGGACAGCTAGATCAGTCGCCATGCCCGGAGGGAAGGCAAAAAAATCGATGACAGCCTGGTCGGTGAGAACAACGAGGTCGTTGGTCAGTAAATTGGATGCGCTTTTGAAAATACCGCTGACATGGAAAAGTGTTCCCTGGTTGCGACTGTTGATCATGATTAGCTCTCCTGAGGTGCCGGCACCGCGAAGGGCCGCAACACCGCTGCCTATTGCACACTCCTCGGCGGATGTGGGAAGTTTTCCTTCGAGCAGGCGCAGTTCAGGGGGGCCTTCACCCGCTCCAATCAACGTGTAGTTGGCTTGTGCAAGCGCATCATAGTAGTATCCCCAGTATCGAGGCGACAGTTTGCTGACGCCAAGAATAGATTTTATTTCCTCCCCGTATGCTAACGGAATCAGTTCATGACGCCCTCCGGACAATCGTTGAACGACGAGGTCCGGGGTCGACTGCAAAATTGCGGCCGACTCCACGCGAAGCGAGTGGGTTGTGAAGAGAACCGAGGCAATGAGGGCAACAATTAGCACATAGGCGAACAGGATGGCTGCGCTTTTGTATCTACGGCGGACCAAGGAGGAGATGGCGAACTCAATGATGTTGATCTGCTTTTTCAACGGCGGCATCCTAAGGGGTTGATGGCGGTGCGATGATTGAACCTGCTGGAAAATGATCAAAGGCTGCCGGTGAATTTTGAAAGGCGGAGAAAAAATCAGCCTGGGAGGGATGCCTTGTGTAGCGTGCCTCGGTCCAGATGGCAAAATCGGTTAGCTGCAAGCGGGCAATAAGAACTTTTTTTTGTTTTAGGTCGGCTAGTTGTGAAGTTGGGAAGACAAAATTTTGACCATGGAGGGAAAGTATCAGCAGGAGAAAGAGTTCCATGCTAAGAGTGAGAATTACAATGATGCTTTTTCTCATGATGCGTTGGGCGGCTGCCTTTAACGAAGTGATCTAACCAATTCCACAGTAATTTGGTCAAAGGTGAGTATTTTTTCCCCGTTGTGGTCCGAGAAAAACTGTTGCGCTGCATCAAGGGTGGCAAAGGCGATAAATTCATGCCCCATGGGGCCTGTGACATCACTGCCAATGACAAAAACTGCTTTTCTGCCGTTTATCCATTGAAGCGTGTAATAATCTTTTACAAAGATACTGGCTAAAGACGTATCGGATTGGCCACCGTATTTTTTCGGTTCAAAGTAATAGGACAGCATATCTTTAATGCCGTCAAACATGACAATTTTCCCGTTAGGGTGCTCTATTTGGGTAATCCAGGCGGGATATTTGGCGACAAACATCCCGCAAACCGGACATTTTTCTCGTGGGGGGATATCGGTTACCGGTTCAGCGCAGACCTGGCTGCAAAAAAGGCTGCAGATCAGTATGAGGCCAAAGATACATTGACTGTACATAGTGGGCACCATTGTTGAAGCGGGAGAAACGCATGGTAAATCATGCAGGCTGCACGGACATAGGAATATCCGGGCTGGCCGCGCAAAGGTGTATCGCACCTATCATGCTGAATATACTGGTAGGATGGATTCTGTCAATACAGCTTTTTTCAAGGTTGAGGATTGTGAGGCGGAGTCAGAGAGGGCCAGCGATGGGCGGTGGCCGGTGAAGGCGTAGGACCGACCAGAAGGTGCTGACCTGCTGTCGGGAGTTGCTTTTTTTTCAGTAAGGGGTAGAGTTCTATGACCGCCGTCCGCTGACGGGTCGGGCACAAAAGAATATTGAACGAACAGGAGACCTCATCAGGCCGAAAAAGATGGTTGACTGCAGAGGATATTGATCGACAAATGGCAGATATATCACATAAACAATGTATTCCAGTGGACCAGGCTGTCGGGATGGTCCTCCCACATGATATTACGGAGATAGTTCGTGATGAATTCAAAGGGCGTGCTTTTAAAAAAGGGCATATCATCCGGCCAGAGGATGTGGCCCATCTTCGTCGCCTAGGGAAAGATCATATTTATGTTTTGCAGTTAACCGCCGAAGAGATACATGAGGACGAGGCCGCCCTTCTACTGGCAGAAGCACTGGCTGGTCCCGGCATTACTTTTGCAAGGGAAGTGGTGGAGGGGAAAATGTCGTTAAAAGCTGCTTGCGACGGTATCCTCTACATTAATCGCGATGCCCTGCTCCAGTTTAATATGCTCGGCGAGGTGATGTGCTCCACCCTGCAGTCCAATACCCCAGTCAGGTCAGGTGAGCAGGTTGCTGCCACCAGGTTGATTCCGTTGGTGGCCAGGAGAAGGCTGGTCAACAGGGCTGTTTCCATTGCCACCGTCGACCACGGGATAGTGCGAGTGGAGCCAATGCGAACCGTTCAGGCCGGTCTGGTGATAACCGGCAATGAAGTGTACTACGGACGGATAGAGGATAAATTTGAGCAGGTGCTGCGCGGAAAGATGGAAGCTCTCGGGTCTGCTGTCAGCAGCGTCGGGTTTGCACCGGATAATCCGCAACATATCGCGGCAGAAATACACAAACGGTTGGCTGACGGAGCAGAACTGATCATCACTTCCGGTGGAATGTCGGTCGATCCGGACGATGTGACACGGCAGGGAATTAAGGAAGCCGGGGCCTCAGATATGGTGTACGGAACTCCGGTTCTTCCCGGGGCGATGTTTTTGGTGGCCAGGATCGGTGAGGTGCCGGTCATAGGGCTACCGGCTTGCGGAATGTTTCATAATATTACCGTGCTGGATCTAGTGTTACCGCGCATTCTTGCCGGTGAGACCATCGGCCGAAGGGAGTTGGCGGAAATGGGGCATGGCGGCCTTTGCCGCAACTGCCGGCATTGCACCTATCCGGTGTGCAGTTTTGGTAAATAACTCGTTGTGTATTATATTTTCTCTAGTGTTTTGCTAAAGTATCAGAGCAACGGCATGATAACAGGAGAAGGTTTCCCAGGGAGACAGGTCTTATGTGGAACTTCAGACATATAGCATTGGTTGTCTTTTTGGCATGCGTACTGATTCTCAAGGTTGGCACCGTCGGAGGAGAAGGCTATTCTCTGGACAGGGGATTCGGGGATGACGGTCGGCTGGCTGAATCACCAGGCGGAATCAGCAGCCGCGGCTACACTGTCGTTTCCCAATCTGATGGCTCCATTTTGGTTGCCGGTTCACAGTCCAGTACCGCTGATCATGATTTTTCACTGATTCGCCTGCTTCCCGATGGAACCTACGACCCCACCTTCAACGGAGACGGCCGTGTGACAACCTCCATTGGCAGGGGAGATGATGAAATCTTCACCATCGGCCTGCTGAGCGATGGAAGGATCGTAGCTGGCGGTTACAGCCACAGTGGAAGTGACCGGGACTTTGCCATGGCCTGCTACATGCCCGATGGTACACCGGACATGGGCTTTGGTGAGCAGGGACAGGTGGTACTGCAGGTAGGAGCGAAAAACGAAGAAATTACCGCTCTGGTGGTCAGTGAGGAGGACCAGATTGTTTTTACCGGCGTTGCCGAGGGCACCAGTGGAAGAATCATGGTCCTCGGACGGATGAATGATGATGGAACGCTGGATGCAGGGTTCGGCGATCAGGGGCTGACACTGCTCGGCGTTGGAGAGGATGCCATTGCCGATGGAGTTCTCCTGCAGCAGAACGGACGAATAGTCGTATCCGGTTCCTCGCTGAATGAAGAGCGTTTGACTGCGGTATTGGTCGGTTTTTTCAGCGACGGTTCGCTGGACGATACCTTTGGGGTTGATGGCGTAGCCATCCCATCCGATGACTTTGAGGTTTCAGCAGGATACGGCATGGCCGAGGACGAGGAAGGAGAAATTTACCTGGCCGGTTCAGGGGGAACGGAGGATGGTCCCCGGGAGGCAGTACTATTCCGGTTTACCGAAGACGGGCAGCCTGATCAGACGTTTCATCAGACCGGCTACTCCGTCATCTACTCGGGCTCCGAAGATTCCGTTATGTATGACGTAGCCATTGTCGACAGTGGCAGCAGCGTGATGGTAACCGGTTTCGCCACTGATGCAGGAAAACGGAGTCTGCTGGTTGGTTCGTATAGCACTGCATCAGACGGACAATTATCAACGGTATCTCATGACGAGGCACCTTCGGTTGTACCTGTCAGTGTTTCCAGGCTGATGCTTGTGCCGGGAACGGTGGAAGAAGATTTTTCTCTTGAAGATGCCCCGGGGATTCAGATCCTTGATTCCTTTAAGGCTTTTAAGGCGCAATCCGTTACCGATGACGCCGTGCTGGAGCCAGGAGCGGCTGCCGTTTACCGTGGAAAGCGGACCCAGCAGGAGGAAAGCGATGGCGGGCTGTTTGCTCAGACCATTGAGCTGCTTGCATCGCTCTTTGTAAGTGAGGCCGTAGCAGCCGAGCTCGATAACGAGACGGTCGCTGAGGAGAGCGCCAATGTCGAAGTATTGATCTTGCCGGCAGGTGGGGACGCTGCCGGTAACGGCATTACCGTTCTTGAAAGTGGTGAGGTTATCGTTGTGGGGACAACCACCGACCAGAATGAGACCGATACCCTGACTGTGTCCAAGTTCGCTTCATCTGCAGTGGATAGCAGTACGATGGTGACCTCCCTTGCTGATGATGCGTCCCCTCTTATTCAGACAACCCTGGTGACCGAAATTACCCGCACCAGCGCCCTGACAGGCGGAACAATTCTTTCAGGCCTCGGGACGGTTACCCAGAAAGGGGTGGTCTTTAGTACTGCTCCCTATCCGCAATACAAAGGAGATGACGACAACGACGATTCGGATGACAGTGACGTTTTTTCAACAACAATCACCAATCCAGGAGAAAGCGAAACGCTGGAGAGCGGTAATTTTACCCTCTCAGCCAGCACTACCCTTACGAGTCAATGTGGGTACAGTGACAGCAACATCTCTTTTGAGCAGATGGCGTCTTTTTCTCAAACAGGCAGCACTGCCCATAGTACGTCACTCTCCCTTGAGGATGGTGATTACGTGTATTACGTCCGATGCCAAACATCTGATGGCGATGAGTCGGTGGATTCGGTTGCCTTTACGGTGGATATTGCGGGCATTGGACAAACAACCACGATGATGCGTGAAGCGCTGGAGGCGAGCGGGAATTTTTTTATCAGCAGTGCCATGGCGGAGGAGACTGATGAAGACGGCAACGGCCTGTTTCAATCTTCCAATGATACTTCTTTTGTTGAAGAAGGTGAGACAGATGACGGCAGCCGTACCGGACCGTATAGTTCCATTCTCAAGGATTTGAAGCCAGGGACCATCTTTTATGTCCGAGCCTATGCAATCGCTGGCGGAGCGGTCTATTATGGCAATCAACTGCAGTTCCGGACCAATGATTCCTGTTTCATAGCTACAGCCTCTTTTGGTTCCCTTTTTCATCCAGCGGTAAAGGTCCTGCGTGATTTTCGCGATCAGTACCTGATGAGCGCGGAGTGGGGACGCCGTTTTGTGAGCTTCTATTACGACGTTTCTCCGCCGATTGCCGATGTTATCAGGGCAAACGAGCTGCTGCGTTATTGGGTTCGAATGGCGTTGTTGCCATGGATTGGTTTTTCCTGGCTCGCACTGCATCTGGGACTGTGGCTGGCAGTTGCGGTGAGTGCCACTGTAGGATGCCTGGCCTGCTACGGTGGCTTTCACATGCATCGACGCGGGTACTGAAATTATTTTATAACGTTTTTTCGCCATTGAACGGCGCAATAATAAGGAGTTACACAGATGATGGAAAGGAAACAGGCTTGGCTTGTCAACACCAGCCAGGGCTTTACCCTTATAGAATTGATGGTGGTCATGGTCATTCTCGGGGTCCTGGCAGGGCTGATTGTTCCCCGGATTATGGACAGGCCGGAGGAAGCAAGGCGGACCAAGGCGGCCATCCAGGTTCGTTCATTGGAGCAGGCGCTCAAGCTCTACAAGCTGGATAATGGGCAGTACCCCTCTACAGAGCAGGGATTACAAGCCCTCGTTGAGGCGCCGTCAGTAGGAAGGCTGGCGAAAAAATGGCGGGATGGTGGTTATCTTGAGAAAGGAAAAGTGCCGCTTGATCCGTGGGAGAATGATTTTGTTTATATCAGTCCCGGTCTGCATGGTGATTTTGACCTGATCAGCTATGGACCGGATAATGAACCGGGTGGGGAAGGGATTGATGCTGATATCAACAATTGGGAATTGGAGTAACATACTCTGTCCCCTCTGTTTCGTTCACAGACCGCCGGTCGCTCGGGCGGCTTTACCATGTTGGAACTGGTTCTGGTCATGGTCCTGATCGGTATAACCATGGCCTTTGCCGTACCGCGTCTGTCGAGTTTTATTTTTGTCGATCCATTAAAGCAGACCGCACGCAGGCTCAACCTGCTTATTACCACCACTGCACAGTTGGCGGTGAGGACTGCTCAACCGTATCTGATAGAGTATGAGTCGGAGACCCGGCAGTTTCGGGTGACGGCTGTGGAAAAGGAAGAAGTGGAGAGCGGTTCGTTTCTCTGGGACGATGACACGTCGGATCTTCCTTCGCTGCAACTTCCTGATTCCGTCCTGCTCAAGGACATTCTTTTTGCCGACAGGGAGGTCTCGAGTACCAAGACCATTTCCCTGTGGCTGAGCGACAGGGGGTACCTGGAGCCCTGCCTCATTCATCTGCAGGATCTCGACGGCAAAGAGATGACCCTGGTGCTCTCCCCCTTTGCCGGCAGGATAACCCACCACGGGATCTATATTCCGCTCACGGAAGATACCTTTCGGTAGTCGCTCGCATGCAGCTTTCCACGCTTGTCAACAGGAACGGATTCACGCTGCTTGAAGTTATGATTGCGGTGGCAATTTTCGCCATAGCCTTGACAACCCTGCTCGGTGCGCAGTCGCAAAGTCTCACCATCGTCACCGATGCGCGGTTTGATACCATGGCCGCCTTTTTGGCTCAGGAAAAGCTCACAGATCTCCGGGGTACGAATTTTGATGACATCTATACCGATTCCGGCACCTTTGACGAGGACTTTTCCACCTACTCCTGGAATCTGGAGGTTTCTGAGCCTACTGAAGAGGACATCGGTGCAGAGGTCATCGATGGCATGCTGAAACACCTCATCCTGCGCATCGCCCTGGAGAATGATGCAACACGAACGTTTGTTGTCCAGACAACCCTGATGAAAAGGATTCCACCCCATGAGCAGGATGGGCAGTAGGGGCTTTACCCTGCTGGAGGTCCTACTGGCCGTCACCATCCTTGCGGTTGTGACGGCCATGGTGGGCTTTGCGCTGAGCAGTACCATCAGTGTGTTGGAGGCAACAGACAGACAAAAGTACATTTATCGTCAGGCACGGGTGACAATGGAGCGAATGCGTGAGGACCTCGCTGCAACTGTTGCCGATCCGGCCGTCGGTTTTAACGGGGAGGACAACGAGCGAAGCGGGTATCGGGCTGATAGCATCCGCTTCGGCTCCATGGCCGGTCTAGTTTTTTCCCGGGATACTGTAGCCAGGCGACCGGCGGCCATCACCTACACAACGGTGGAGGATGAACGTACCTCAGGGGCGCTGAAACTCCTCCGTTCCGAAATTTTTGCCCTGCAGGAGAGCGAGGGGGGGGAAGAAGCCGCATTTTTGTTATGCGATAGTCTGCGGTCAGTTACCATATCCTATCTTGATGCAGAGGGTCAAAAAAATGACACGTGGGGGTGGTTGCCTGAGGATGAAGAAGGGGAAGAGCGGGGGCGTACGTTGCCGGTAGCGGTATTTATTGTACTCGAATTTTGGCAGGATGAGGAACAGGAGGCGGTCATTTCCTTTCGCTCTGCTGTGTGGCTGCCGTCCGGTAGCATACAGCCGGAGACTGAAGATGAACAGTAGTCGCAAGCGCCTTGGCCAGCAGGGGGTCGCCCTGCTGATTGCACTCATGGCAATCACCTTTCTTGTGACCATGACGGTTCAGCTTATGGTGGATGTTGATGGGCAGGTGGAGGACGCCGCAGGACTAGGGGCCGCAGTGGCAGCGGAGAATGCCGTTACCACCGGCCTTTCCCTTGTGCAGGCGCTCCTGTACAGTGATCAGCAGACCGATACCTATGATTCTCTGCATGACGGCTGGGCCACTATCGAACCGGGGCAGTTTGCGTCCCTGACCGGTGATGTGTCCCTTTCTGTGGAAGTGGTTGACCTCTCCGGTCGGCTGCAGGTGAACGCGCTGCTGGAGGAAAATATTGCCGGTGAACAGGAGCAAAGCTCCGCAGAAGTACGAACAGCTGAGGCGCAGGAAAAGAAAATCGAGGCTATCCGGCAACTTTGGCAACGGCTGCTTCTTTCCGGTACATTTGCCATTGAGGATGAGCAGCAGGTTGATGAGCTATTGGATGCCATCAGGGACTGGATCGATGCTGATGATGATAGTCGTGCATTTGGCGCAGAAAATGCATATTACCAATCACTTGATCCACCGTATCAGTGCCGTAATCAGCAGATACTTGTCAAAGAGGAGTTGCTGCTGATTAAAGGGATGACACCGGCATTGTATTACGGCGATGAGGAGCATGAGGGGCTTGAGCAGTATATCACTGTTGCCGGCAATGATGGAAAACTCAACCTGAATACAGCTCCGGTGCCTGTCCTGCTGGCCCTGCATGCGGAATTAGAGAGTGATATGGTTAATCTGCTGACCGAATTCAGGGAAGAAGAGGATAACCGTGAACTACTGGCAGACCCCGCTTGGTATAAGGAGGTAGGTGGTTTCCCTGGAGACATTACGCTGGAGGAAGAACTCCTGACTACCACTGCCAAAGCTTTTTTGCTTACCATTACCGGTGAACGTCAAGGCATTCGCCGGCAAGGCATAGGAGTGTTACTGCGCAATGACAATCATGAGCAAAAACTCCAATACTGGGGGGTTCAGTGAATACAGAGAAGTGGTATAGCCCCAATGAATAAGCAGGTCCTAGGGCTCTATATCGGTGATGAGTCCATTGCCGGTGTCGTGATTGAGCAGCAGGGGCGGCATGGAAAGCTGGTCGCTTTTGCCTCGATTTCCTTCAATGAAGGCGGTCCTCTTTCCACTCCGCTTGATTCGTTTTTTGATCGTCTGCAATGGCAGGGGGGCGAATGTATTTGCGGCTTTTCTCTAGCCTTCACAAGTGTGCGTAACCTGGAGCTTCCTTTTGCTGACCGAAAAAATATTGCCCAGGCCCTGCCGTTCGAACTCGATGATCAGCTGATACACTCCAGCGATGAACTGATTACTGATTTCAGTATCCTGAACACCGAAGAAAACAGCAGTCAGATACTGGCCTTTGCGGTGGAAAAGGCATTGTTGGCCGGTATACTCGATCAAGCCAGGCGGCATGGTGTCGACCCGGTGGTAGTGGTTCCGGCAGCGGTCTCGGTGGCCGATGCCATTGGCCGGCGTCTTGGCAAGGAAGCTGTGATGATAATGCATGGCGGTGCCAATGGGGTCGAATTGATACTGCTTGGCAATGGTGGATGCAGGGCATGCCGGTATCTGCCGTATGCACTGCAGAACACCAGCAACCAAGAGTTGGATGTGTTGCCGGTAGAGGCCTTTCGGGTGGTGGGTGCGGGCACCTTGCAGACTCTTGGCTTCGCCCATGCCATGGGGATGGCGGCTGATACAGTTGACCGGGTGATTATTACCGGTGCGCTTGCGAGTAGCAGGACGGGGTGCGATGAGCTGTCGACCTTGCTGGGAATCAGGGTGGAAACTATTGACATCAACTCCCTGCTGGATATCGATCCGGGGGAATTAACAGAGGAGTCCCTTCGTGACCCGGTATATTCTCCAGCCCTCTGCCTGGCCCTTCATTCAAGCGGAAGAAAGGCGCCCTATAATTTTCGCCAGGGAAACTTTGCCTACAGGTCTTCCCTTCTGGCTTCCAGGAAACAGGTTATGGCCGCGGCAACAGCGGCCACAGTCCTGGTAAGCGCAATTGCAGGTTTTTTTCTGGTGGATCACAGCCGATTGACGGCTGAAAATAATCGCCTGCAGGAACGGATGGAGCAACTGTACCGATCGCAGTTTCCCAGTATAACCCGTGTGCAGGATCCGTATGTCCAAATGCAGGTTGCCCTGCGGGAGGTGCAGGCAACGGAAACAGAGGTGCCCATTTACGCCGGAAAGCAGCAAATGCTCGATGTCCTGGCCGATATTTCTGCCCGGATTCCCGAACGGGTAACTCTGCAGGTTTCCAGACTGGTGGCTGACCACAAGGGCGTGCGTATGCGCGGAGTGACCGAAACCTTTAACAATGTAAATGAAATAAAGGGGATGTTGTCCCGATCTCCCCGTTACAGTGCCGTGAAAATCGTCTCGGCAACAGCTGACGCGAAAACCAAAAAGATAAGGTTTGAATTGCAGCTGGATATACAGGAAAGCTGATGCAGTTGTCATCCAGAGAAAAAATTGCGGTCTCCATAGGAGGAACAAGCGTTGTCCTTTTTCTCCTGCTGCAGTTGTTTGTATTTCCCATGGTGGAAAGCAGGGAAAAGCTGCAGAAAAGCGTCATGACCCACGAGCAGCATCTGCTGGAGATGCAAGAGCTGCAGCAGCAGTACGCCGCGTTCAGCAAAAAAAACGACTCGATTGCCAAGGTGCTCGAAAAAAGGCCGGCAGGGTTCAACCTATTCGCTTTTTTAGAAAAGAATGCGGCTGAAAGCGAGGTAAAAGAACAAATAGCCTATATGAAACCCTCGGCGGTTACCGAGAATGAATTTCTCCAGCAGAGCATGGTGGAGATGAAGCTACAGGCCATCAGTATAAAGCAGCTTGTTGCTTTTCTTGAGCGAACAGAATCTCCGCAGAACCTGGTCGGGATTAAACGGTTATCCATCCAGGAAAATAGGAAGGAACTGGGAACGCTTGATGCCACGCTGCAGATTATCAGTGTGGATGACATGCTCGCAGGGAGAACTGTACAGTGAATGGGAGGTATCCGACAGGCTACCTTGCCAGGCAGCAAAACTTGCAGCAGGTGCGTTATGGGGGGAGTCTTCCATGAACAGGCGGCTAAATTGGGGGAAGAGCATTGTTTTGTACGCACTCTTTACGGCTGGAGTGACTGTATTGCTGTTATGGCTGCTGTTTCCTCGTGATTTTCTTCGTCAGTGGATCCCGGCATACCTTTCAGCCAGCTTACCGCAGGTAACGGGAAAAGTGGGAGCACTCGAATTGTCCATGCCCTGTAAACTGGTGTTGACCGACCTGGAATTCCATAGTTTCTCAACTGATCAGCAATTGTTGCGTATAGAAAGGGTCGATATCCAGCCTGATGTATCCAGCCTCATGAAATTGGAGCTTGCTGTGCATTTTACCGCCCGTCTGTATGAGGGAAGGGTATCAGGCCGGGTTAGATTTGACTCTCAGGACAAACGGTTTAGCATGGTTAGCGGAGAGATGACGGCCACAGACCTTGCTGATGTTTCCTTTTTACGGAAAACTCTCGATCGTGAGGTTAGCGGCCTGGCGTCCGGCCAGTACAGCGCTCGTATTAATCTGGAGGATAAAACGGTGGAAGGGGCACAAATCGACCTGGAAGTCAAGCAAGGGACTGTCGGCCTCAAAGAAGCCCTGCTGGGACACCGTGAGCTGCCCTTTTCGCGTACGTTTTGTCAATTGTCGCTACGAGGGGCGTTGGTTGAGATTGAAAACGGGGTGGTGGAATCCGAGTTGCTGCAGGGCACTTTTTCAGGAAAAATAGAGCCGGCGGCAGCGTTTGCCAATGCGCTGGTAAACGTTACTGGGAGCCTGCGACCACGACCGGAATTTTTCGTCCATGTGCAGGACCAAGCGCTTTTACAAACCCTCCGAGGCCGGTTGAATAATGAGGGAGTCATCTTTACGGTCAGCGGAACAGTAGCAAGTCCCGGATTGGAAATGGGTGAACTGGCACCTTTGCTGCAGGCATGGCAGAAGAGAACGGAGCAATAACGGTGGCCCGGATACTGATAACTTTACTGTGCCTTACCGGGCTCGTCTATGGCGGCGTATCGTTGTGGTACGATCGGGTACAGGAGCGAATGGCAGAGATTTTGCCGGTGTCGCAAAGTGATCAGGTGCCCCAGCGGGATTCGACCATTGAGCAGCCGTCAGGGGAGGCGGAGCAAAGCGGACCAGTGGATCACCAGATCATTGTGACACGGAATATTTTTCAAGCCGTGGTTGATATTGCAGGAGAAAAACAGCCTGTTGAAGCTGAGAGCCTTGAGGAGACTTCTTTGCAACTTGTTCTTTTGGGTACGGTTGTCGGGGACGAAGAAAATGCTCGGGCAATAATCGTCGATGAGAAAGAAAAGAAACAGGAGCTGTATCGCATCGGAGACAGCATTCAGAACGCCAAAATAGAGAAAATAGTTCGGGGGAAAGTCATTCTTGATGTCAATGGACAAACCGAAGCGCTGACGATAAAGGAACGAAAAAGTAATGGCAGGGCCGCCCCGGAGGTGTCAGACCAACAAAGGGCTTTGCAACGTACAGTGCCACAACGGCGTGTGCCGGTGGTCAGGCCAACGCGACGTATAAGTTTTCGTGAAGGGCTCCAGGCATCCCCAGATCTTCCTGAAGTGGTTGAAGAGCCCGAAGAACCGCTGGAAAATGAAGATGATGAAGAATATTTGGAAGAAACAGAAGATTTGGAGAGCGAGGAAAGTGCAGAAGAAGTAGACCAAGCTCCTGAGGCTGTGGATGAGGATTATATTTTTGGAGACCAGTAAGCAAGTGGCTAAGGCCCGACTGCAGCGGCAAGACCGACCGTACTGATAAGTACAAGTGAAAATCGTTGGTTGAAAAAGAAGCGCGGTAGGTGCGCCCGTGATGGATGAATAGATGGAGCGAGAGAGAGAAATGCGCAATAAGGTGTGGAATCCATGTCAAAATGTTTTGCAATGGATGGGGGTGCCCCTCATTGTTTTGTGTTGCCTCGGCCTGCTGGGAGCCACGTTCGAGCAAAGTTACGGAGCACCGCCAAAGGTAGTTGCCCAACGGTATGTGACCATTGACTTCAACGATGTCGATATTAATCTTTTTATTAAGTATATCAGTGAGCTGACTGGGAAAAATTTTATTGTTGACCGTGCTGTCAAAGGCAATGTCACCGTTATTTCCCCCACACGTATTTCAGAAGATGACGCCTATCGAGTTTTTGAATCAGTGCTGGAAGTGCACGGATTTACCACCATACCCAGTGGTTCGGTGACTAAAATCGTCCCTGCTGTACAGGCTCGCTCCAAAAATATAGCCACTCTCTTGCAGACTGACCCGGAGATGCCGGAAGATCGAGTGGTTACCCGAATTGTCCCTCTGGTCCATACCAACGCCGATGATCTGAAAAAGATACTTTCCCCTTTGATCTCAAAAACCAGTGTGCTGATCTCTCATGCCCAGTCAGGTATACTGATCATTACGGATGTTCAATCCAATATCAATCGGCTTATGGAAATCATTGAGGCTGTTGATGTACCCTCCATTGGCGAGGAGACCGTCACCATAACTCTGGAGCATGCCGATGCTACTACCGTGGCCAAGTCCCTGCGGGAGTTGTTCGCCCAGCGTACCGTCAAGGGGCGACGCACCAGTGAGACCGTCAAAATCATTCCCTATGAGCGCACAAATTCACTGATTGTTTTTGCCTCCCGGACCAATGTAGACAAAATTTTGAGTCTGCTCGAACAATTGGATCAGGAGATGCCTCGTGGGGAAGGTAAGGTACGGGTCTATTATCTCCAGCATGCCAATGCTGAAGAAATGGTCAAAGTGCTTACCAGCCTGCCAGGAAAAACTGATACCGCAGGAAAACAGACCGGCAACAGGGCTGTGGCGCCTGTCTTATCCTCGAATCTGAATGTTATGGCGGATCCAGAAACCAATGCCCTGATCATTACCGCCCCCAGGGAGGAATACCTGGTCCTGGAGGACGTTATCAAGCAGCTCGATATTCCCCGGCGCATGGTGTACATGGAAGCGCTGATCATGGAAGTGCAGGTCTCAAAAGACTTCACTATCGGAGTTGAGTGGGGAGGAAGCGGTACCTTTGACGATGAGACCGGCGAGCTTTTTGGTGGGTTTAGCGGAAGTCAGACCAATCCCTACGGCGTTCTTGGAGGTTTAACCAGCGATCCTGCTGTGCTACCAGGAGGATTTACCATGGGGGTATTAAAAAAGGGGATTGAAATAGGAGGGGTTTATTTTCCTGACCTTGGCGCCGTAATCAACGCATTTAAAAGCGATGACGAGATTAATATTATTGCGACGCCGCAAATTCTGACCATGGATAATAAAAAGGCTGCAATCAAAGTAGGCGAAAATGTGCCGTACATTACCAGCCAGAACACTACCACCGCCCAGCAGGATTACACCCAGTATGAGTACAAGGATGTGGCAACAACCCTCACCATCACCCCTCAGATCAACCAGGCCAATGTAGTTCGCCTGGAGATCGGTGTTGAGGTGATCAAGTTAAAAGTTACAACTGCGGACAGCTTTACGCCTACGACGTTTACACGGACCGCAGATACCACCGTTGTTGTTCATAATGAGGAGACGGTGGTGCTTGGCGGGATCATTGGTCAGGACACTACGGCCGGAGAATCAAAAGTACCCTTGCTTGGTGATATTCCACTTCTCGGCTGGTTGTTTAAATCAAGAAGTGAGAATGAGACCAAAACCAATCTTTTTATCTTCATTACTCCCCATATTGTCGAAAACCCGGCAGAGGTTGCTGAGCTGTATTACAAGAAACGCGACATTATGGAAGACGTACAGCCAGGATCCTCGGAGATACCTGATCGTTTTTTCAATAAAACGCCAAACCCCGAGCATGCGATTGCCCTGACTGATATGGGCTTTGGCAAGCTGCAGAACAGCCAGTTCGAGGAAGCCAAAGACTATTTTGTCCAGGCGCTTAAGATCGATCCGGATAATCCCTATGCCACGATCAACCTCGGTGTTGTGTATGAGCGTGAGGGGAACAGGGCTGCAGCCCGTACCATGTATGAGCGGGTATTGGAGCTCGACCCTGCTGATCGGCCGACAGCTGATGGTTGGCAGCAGGGGCCATATGAGGCTCTCAAAGAGCTTGCACGGGAAAATATCCGTCATCTGAACGCCCAAGAATAAAGTGACGTTGACGTGCAGCCACTGGAGCAGGAGAACAAAGTTACTATGCAACCGTTGGGGGAAATACTGGAGCAGCAGTTTGGAGTGTCTGCATCGGAAATTGACGCTGCCCTTGAGGTGCAAAAGGAAAAAGGCGGTCGGCTTGGTGAGATTCTGGTGCAGCAAAAGCAGCTTACCGAGGAAAGCCTCTTGGAGGCGAGAAGTCTGCAGAGTAACCTGGAGTTGATGCCTTTGCTCCCGCGGGAGATAGAGCCCTTTTTTGTTGAGCGTATTCCCATAGGGTACCTGAAACGGTTTAAAATGATCCCAGTGGCAACACGGGAGCGTTCGTTTATTGCCCTCGCAGAACCCTTGTATATCCAGCAGCTGGATGATTTGAAGCGCGAACTGCAGTGGGAGGGGGTGGAGACAGTGCTGGCGCCACAGAATGAGATTTTTGTGGCTATTAACAGCGCCTATGACATGACCAGCCAAGATGCTGCCGACCGAGTCATGCAGGATATGCATGAAGAAGACCCGGAATCCATCCTTTCGCAGATCGAGGAGACGGCTGATCTTCTTGACGACACCAGCGATGCCCCGGTTATCAAGCTGGTGAACCTCGTTCTTTCTCAAGCAGTGCGTGACGGTGCCAGCGATATTCACATAGAACCCTACAAGAATCGAGTGAAAATCCGCAAGCGGGTGGATGGGATCCTTTATGATATGTATTCACCGCCTCGCCATGTGCTCGGAAAGTTGATCTCGCGAGTCAAGATCATGGCCAAAATGGATATCGCTGAAAAGCGTTTGCCCCAGGATGGTCGGATAGAGATACGCATAGCTGATAAGAATGTCGATATTCGCGTCTCCACCTTGCCCACGGCCTTTGGTGAGCGGGTAGTCATGCGGCTGTTGGATAAATCCAGTGCCTACCTGCCGCTTGAAGACCTGGGGCTTGTAGCCCAGGATCTGGCACATTTTCTTCACCTGATCAAGGCTCCGCATGGAATTATTCTGGTCACCGGTCCCACTGGAAGCGGCAAAACAACCACCCTCTATTCAGCCCTGGGCATACTCAACAGCCCTGATGTAAATATCATTACCGTGGAAGACCCCATTGAGTACCAGATGGACGGGATCAGTCAGATGCAGGTTAACACCAAGATCGGCCTTTCCTTTGCCAACGGGCTGCGAACCATTGTACGCCAGGACCCGGATGTTATCCTTGTGGGAGAGATCAGAGATCTGGAAACTGCGGAGATAGCAATCCAGGCTGCTTTGACCGGGCATCTAGTTTTTTCAACGCTGCACACCAATGACTCTGCCAGTGCCATAACCCGGCTGATCGATATGGGAGTAGAGCCGTTTCTGGTTTCCTCATCGGTGAATGCCATCCTCGCTCAGCGCTTGGTTCGCCAGATCTGCCCTGACTGCAAGGAGTCTTTTGTTCCCACCAGGGAATATCTGGAAAAGGCGGGGTTGGATCCCGCTGAAATGACGAGCAAGGAACTGTTTCGTGGTAAAGGGTGTCCTGTCTGTTTTGAAACCGGCTACAAAGGAAGGATTGGTATTTTTGAACTGATGATCATGACCGATGAGCTGAAAGATTTCGTCCTGACGACCTCTGATGCCGGACAGATCAAAAACAAGGCCCTGTCGATGGGGGAAAGCGGAATGATCACCCTGCGTCAGGACGGGCTTCGCAAAGTCCTTGCAGGGCAGACAACCCTGGAAGAGGTGTATCGCGTTACCGGATAAGCTGATTCATCTCAAAAATCGGCAGCAGAATGGAAATCACGATAAAACTGACTGCCACGCCCATAACCAGGATCATGACCGGTTCAATCATTGAGGTCAGTGCCAGTATTTTTGCTTCAACCTCTTTTTCGTAGTTATCAGCTGCTTTTTCCAACATTTTTTCAAGTGCACCACTCTGTTCGCCAACGGCTATCATCTGCACCAGCATGGGGGGGAAGTAGCTGCTGCCCCGAAATGTCTGCGACAGGCTTTTCCCTTTTTCAAGCTCACTGCCGGCATGCTCAATTATTCCAGCAAGCAAAACATTGTTGACAATGTTTTTCACGATCTGCAGTGAGGTGATGAGGGGAACACCTGCGGCGAGCAGGCTGGCCAGGGTGCGGCCAAAGCGGGCTGCGGCAATTTTGGTGTTCAGGTCCCTGAGCCCAGGCAGGGTCAGTTTTCCTCTGTCCCAGAGCCGTCTTCCTTTGGGGCGGCGAAAAAAATAGGCAAGGCCGAAGATTACTAGGGTAATGGCAATGATCACCAGCCACCAGTATTGCTGTAGAAACGTGCTGGTAGTGATAAGCAACAGCGTCGGCAGGGGAAGGGCCTGTTGGGTGCCCTCAAAAACAGAGGTTATACTGGGGACGATAAAGACAATCAGCAGCACCAGCACCACAATGCCCACAATGGCCATAAACAGGGGATAGAGCAGTGCCGCCTTGATTCGGGAACGAAGAGCGGCTTGATTTTCACCGAACTCGGCCAGTCGCTCGAGCACTACATCCAGGGAACCGGATGCCTCTCCGGCGCGAACCATATTGATATATATTCGTGAAAAAAGGCGAGGGTGTTCTTCGAGCGCAGCTGTCAGAGAATTCCCCTCGTTGATAGCGTCTTTGATCTGGGCAATGGTTTTTTGAAAAAAACGATTAGTGGTTTGCTCGATCAGGCCGTCCAGGGCTTGGACCAACGGGATGCCCGCGCCAAGGAGGGTGGAGAGCTGGCGGGTGGCTACATGGATTTCCTGCTGCTTGATCTTACGACCAATATGCAGACTCAAGGAAGTGGATGCGGATGATTTTTTCGCCCTGGCTGTAGTCTCCTTCAATTCGACGGGGTAGGCTCCCTGGGCACGAATTTTCTGGCGCGCAGCGGTCAGAGAGTCGGCGTCGAGGATGCCTTTTGTTTTTTTACCCGAACTGTCAAGGGCGATGTATTCGTAAACGGGCATAGACGGTGGCTAAAAGAGGCGAAAGGGTGGGGGCTGCAAAGAAAAATAACACCCCGCAGGTCTTGCAGCCTTTTTGAGATGTGCTAAACTAGCCAGTGGTCTCGGCAGAAGCGACATCAATTTTCTTTATCTCCGGAAAGGTTAATCATGCAGGTTGCAGTTGAATATTGCGCACAGTGAAACTATAAACCGCGAGCTTCCAGTTTGAAAGCTGAAATTATCGAGGCGTTTCCCCAACTGGCTGAGGTTACCCTTGTCGCCGGTTCCAATGGTGTCTTTGAGGTGGTTCTCGATGGGAAATGTTTATTTTCAAAGAGGGCGGTCGGTCGATTTCCTGAAACTGGAGAGATTGTGGAATGTCTCCGGCAATGCATATAGAGCAGGTTGGCGTATAACCAGCATCTGTTTTCGTTATAGGTCTGCTTTTTTCCCGAGGCACTGAGAAATGCACTCAGCGCAGGTGTCCTTCGGTGCTCCCTTCTGGCAGAAATCTGCAAATCCTGCGATCAGCTCTTTGCCTCCTCGTGGGCAAATTTCCAGGAATTTAATAAACTGCACCATGCGGTGTATGATTTCCCTAGGGGCTGTGTGCTCGATTTTGCAGGCGCCGTCTTCGGCAAGATCGTGATCAAGCGCCAGCACAGCGGTGAAAAACTGTTTCAAGGCTTCGTGTCGCTCAATCACATCCTCCGCCACCTCACGTCCCTTTTCAGTCATGGTGATGACTTCATAGGGAACATAATTGATGAGCCCTTTTTTTGATAGGGCACGGAGGGCTTCGGTTACCGACGGACCGCTGACATCGAGCCGGGAAGAAATATCTTTACCACGGGCAACCTGCTTTTCCGTAACGATGTGATAGATTGCTTCGATATAGTCTTCAAGGCTGGCGCTAAGCTGGGGACTGGTAGACACGGTATCATCCTTTGTGGTAAATTGTTTGCATCGTCTTGAAAAATACTGCCAAGCGGGGGGACCGTCAAGGGGAATGATGTGCCTCCTTTGCGGCCGATGTCCGGCCTGCTACCCCGAATACTTTTTTTATCTCTTCGCAGGTATCTGTCTTCCAATACTTTAGGCAGATGGATTGCATTGCTTTTTTGAGACGAATCAGGCAAAGAACAACGCAAAAATATAACTATCCCATAACTATCCCACATCGGAGCGAATAAGGCTCAGAACAATGCTTCACGAACTTCGAGTACAGAATCTCGCCCTGGTTGATGCGCTGCAATTTGATGTGTCCGAGCGTGTCAACGGATTGATCGTGCTCACCGGCGAAACCGGGGCGGGGAAATCTATCATCTTGCAGGCGATTCATCTTCTCGGGGGCGGACGCAGCTCCTCCTCCTGGGTACGCAATGATTGCGAGCAGGCCTCTATCGAGGCGCTTTTTGAAATCGGTCCGGAGCAGAACGTTGTGCGTGAACTCCTTGATGAGCATGCCTTGCACAATGGATCGACCTGCATTGTACGAAGAATTATCACCCGGCAGGGCCGCAGTAAGGTTTTTATAAATGACAGGCTGGTTACGGCGCGTACCGCAAGGGAGCTTGCGGACGGGCTGGTTAATGTTGCCAGCCAGCACGATAACCAGGAACTCCTCTCCACCCGAAGTCATCTGGATTTTCTTGACACCTATGGCGAGCTCTGGTCACTGCGCAAGCAGTACACCCGGCTGTTTACCCAATGGCAGAGCTTGTCGAGCCAGATCAGGGAACTTCAGGAAAAGGAACAGGAAAAGGAACAGCACAAGGATTTTCTTTTTTTTCAGCTTGAGGAAATCGAGAGTGCCGGGTTAGTTCCCGGAGAGGACGAACAGTTGCAGCGGGAACGGGATACCCTGCAATCCTCAGCAACCCTGCTTCAGCTTGCCGATACTGCTCAACAACTCTTTTCTGGTTCCTTTCTGGAGAATCTGACGGGGGTCAGAAAGCAGTTGGAGCAGCTCAGTGCCTTGGATCCATCGGTTGCCGAACTGGCTGGTCGAGCGGTATCGACCTGTTATGAGATAGCTGATATCGATCAGGAGTTGGCACGCTATATTCAGACGGTTCCCACTGATCTTTCCAGGCTGGAGAGCATTGCTGAGAGGCTGGCACTGCTCAAACAACTGCAGAGGAAGTACGGTGCCACGGTGGAAGAGGTACTACGTTTTGCCGAAAAAACCCGTCAGGAGGTGGAAGAACTGGAGGGGCTGGAAGAACGTATCGAGGCCCTGGAACGTGAATTGGAAACTGTAAGCACCAGGGCATTGCTCAAGGCAACCGATCTTTCCGAGGCGAGAAAGGATGCTGCCCGCCACCTGGAAAAAGCCATGCAGGAAGAGTTGGCTTCCCTGAGCTTTCATCAAGCGGTTTTCCATGTGCAGATGACTGTTCCAGACGGGCTTGGTTTGGACGGGGTCCAGAGCAGTGGTCGGGATTTGGTTGAATTTCTGTTTTCCGCCAATCCCGGGGAGCCGCCCAAACCGCTGGCGAAGGTCGCCTCAGGGGGGGAATTGTCGAGGTTGATGTTGGCCATGAAATGTATTCTCGCCCGTCGGGACCGGGTGGACACGGTTATTTTCGATGAGGTGGATGCAGGTGTCAGCGGACAGGCTGCCGAGGCGGTGGCCGAAAAAATACGGGAACTGTCCGGACACCATCAGGTGTTCTGCATTACCCACTTGCCCCAGATAGCGGCAGGAGCGGATATTCATTTTAAGATTGAGAAACGGGTTGAGGAAGGGCGCACCAGAACGGTCATGTTTCGTTTGGATAGCCAGCAAAAAATCGGAGAGCTGGCACGGATGCTTGGCGGAGAAACACCGACAGATCAGACCCTGGCCTATGCACAGGAACTGGTAGAAAGGAATCGGCAAGGGAGAGAAGAGTGAAAAAAACGGTTGCGCTTGGCCTTTTTTCCGGGGGGCTCGATTCCATTCTTGCCTGCCGGGTTGTCGCTCGGCAGGGAATTAGGGTGATTGCCCTGAAGTTCGTGACTCCTTTCTTTGATTACGAGCTGCTGGAGAAAGAAGCGGCCTACCAGGCTGAAATGAAAGCCAAGTATGGGCTTGAAGTGGTGCTGGTTGACCTCAGCGATGGGTACCTGGAGCTCTTGCGGCACCCCCGGCACGGTTTTGGAAAGAACTTTAATCCCTGTATCGATTGCAAGGTGCTCATGTTGACAAGAGCGAGGGAACTCATGGAGCAGTTCCAGGCATCGTTTCTTATAACCGGTGAGGTAATGGGGCAACGGCCCATGTCTCAGCGAAAGGATACTTTACGGGTGATCGAGCGTGAGGCGGGATGTACAGGGGTGCTCTTACGCCCTCTGAGCGCCAAATTGCTTCCACCGACTAAAGCAGAGGAGGAAGGGCTGGTCGATCGCCGTCAGCTTTACGGTTTTTCCGGCCGTGGACGAAAACCGCAGATAGCACTGGCCAAAGAGCTGGGGATAAGCGAATACCCCAACCCGGCCGGTGGATGCATACTTACGGACCGCAACTTGGGCAGGAGAATTGAACAGTACTACGCCGGAGCCTACCCTACCGGAGAGCGTCCGCTTTCCGTGGATGATATTCAACTCCTGCTAACGGGACGCCAATTTTTCTTGTTTGGAAAATATTGGCTGATTGTGGGGCGGAATGAGACAGAGAATCTACGTATAGCCTCCTTCTATCGCTCCGGAGACTGGCTGCTGGAGATGCTTGTGCATCCCGGGCCCACAGCGCTGCTGCGTTACGCTGAGACGCAGGTTGAACCTGAGGAGCAGGAGGCTGTTATCCATGCTGCGGCTGGCCTTATCGTTTACTATGGGAAAAAGGTTGACGGGGAAAAGAGGCCGGCAATGGTGACTATCACAACAGGACAAGACAAAACGCAACAAACCTTTGAACCGGCTTCAGCTGAGGATTTCGCCCATTGGCAAATCGAGTAAAGGGAGCGCAAACCACGGGGATGGAGCCCCGTATCAGTCGGCAACAGCTAGCCACATTGCTGCCGCAGTGGTTGATCGACAGGCTGGCGAATTTGCGCGAGGAATATGGCCAGTCCGTCTACCTTGCCGGCGGGACTGTTCGCGATTTGTTGCTGGGAAGTCCTCCTGCAGACATCGATCTAACCGTTTCCGATGGAGCCCGGCAATGGGCAAGGTCTCTGGCGACGGCTACGGGAGGAACTTATATTCCCTTGGGGCGGAAAGAGGATGCTGCGAGAGTGGTGTACAGAGAAGTGGTGGTCGATTTTTCTGCTTTTCGCCAGGAGGCCGCTAGGTTTGACCAGGAGTTGAGAAAGCGGGATATTACCATTAATTCCATGGGGATATGTCTGGATGCTTTTTTGGGAGGCGGGAGCAGGCAGGGTGATGTTTTTTTCGATATCGTTGATCCAACCGGCGGACTGCAGGATCTTGTCAGGGGCGTAATTCGAGCATCCAGTCAGGATGCACTCTCGAGCGATCCGCTTCGTCTCCTGCGGGTGTATCGATTTGCCGCTGTTCTCGGATTTTCGGTTGAGCCGGTCACCCTGAGATGGATTCATGCCCTTGCCGGGCTGATTACAACCATCTCTCCAGAGAGAGTCAGTCATGAACTGGACCTAATACTGGCCACCCGGCAGGCAGCGGCATCATTTCGAGCCATGGCTGACAGCAATCTGTTATGGTCAGTTTTTCCTGAGCTGCGAGAAGGAATGAAGGGCCGGCAGCGGGCAAACCATCATCTGGACGTTGTCAATCATAACCTGGAAACCCTCCATCAGGCGGAGCAACTACTCGATTCTCCTGACAGCGGTTATGCCGGACAGAGCGCACACATGACAGCGTATTTTGCGGAGAGGAAAAACAGTGACGTCTGCAAGTGGGCCGCCCTCCTGCATGATGGGAGAAATTTACATACCCGCGTCGTTGATTCAGTCGGGGGACAAGGACGAAACACCTACAAGGAGGATCATACCAGAGCAGCTGTGGTCAGGGCAATCGGCCAAAGGCTGCGGTGGAGCAATCAGCGGATTGAGGGGGTGACAATGCTTGTTGTTCATTATATGTACCCTTTTCATCTGTTGAGCATGGCAGGAGGACAGGTCTCTTTTTCCACAAGAGCCTGTATACGCCTGATCACTACGTTGGGGGAGGCTCTGCCCGGAGTGTTTGTGCTGGCCATGGCCGGCGCCCTGGCCGGGCATGCAGATCCGCGATCAGGCGAGGTGGCGTCTGAGCTGGCCAGACTGTTTGACCGGGTGGAGAGGGTTCGATTGGAAAATGTTCTGCCTGTGCTCTGCGCGGCACCGCTAATTACGGGGCATGACTTGATCCAAGAGCTGGGGCTGCAGCCGGGACCGCAATTCAAGCGCATATTGGAAGCCGTGCGGGAGCGACAGATGGAACAAGTGATAACAACCCGAGATGAGGCACTGCGCTGGGCGAGGACCCTGGCTGCAAGAGAAAGAGAGGAAGAAAAACCGTGCGTAAGGTAAACGATTTTTATTTTAAAAAAGCCAAAAAAGAGAAGTATCCGGCTCGCTCGGTATACAAACTCGACGAGGTGCAACAGAAATACAGGTTTATGAAAAGAGGCCAGCGAATCATTGATTTCGGTTGCCACCCGGGAAGCTGGAGCCTGTATGCCGCGGAAGCGGCGGGGGAGCGAGGAATAGTTGTCGGGGTTGATCTACAGCCGACTGATATTCCCAGTCAAAAACCCAATGCTGAAATTCATTGGCTCTGTTATGATGTCTTCGCCGAAGATCTGGTCGAGCGGCTGCGCAGCCAGTGGCCTGGTTTTCACGTCGTATTAAGCGATATGGCGCCACGGACGACCGGAAGTCAGTATGCCGATCACCAGCAATCCATGCGCCTGGTTCGTCGGGTGTTGGAATTGGCCGTCTCCCTCCTGCACGAAAATGGAACCATGTATGTCAAGGCGTTTCAGGGCGAGGACTTTCCTGCTGTCGTACAGGAATGCAAACCTCTGTTTCAAACCGTTAAAGTGGTAAAGCCCCAGAGCTCGAGACGTGAAAGTCGGGAGGTGTTTATTCTGGGACGAGGCTTTCGTCCTCAGCCAGCTTGCCGATCAAGTGCTGCACCACCCAGTAATGCGATGAAGTGAGGGGGAGCGCAGAAAGTGGTCCTTATCAGGAGAGAGTATTGCGCCAACATTAGCTGTATGGTTTGAAAAAATAGAACAGTCAAGGGAGTTTATCAGTGTCAGGACATTCGAAATGGAGCACAATCAAACGAAAAAAAGGGGCAAATGATGCCAAGCGCGGCAAAATTTTCACCAAGTTGATCAAGGAAATCACCATTGCTGCCAAGATGGGCGGAGGCGATCCCGACGGCAACCCCCGCCTGCGAAGCGCGGTAACGGCGGCCAAAGCCGAGAATATGCCCAAGGATAACATCGAGCGGGCGATCAAGAAGGGGGCCGGTGATCTCGACGGTGCCAACTACGAAGAGATCCTCTATGAGGGGTATGGTCCGGGCGGAGTTGCGGTGCTGGTTGAGACCATGACCGATAACAAGAATCGAACTGTAGCTGATATTCGTCATTTTTTTGCCAAGAGTGGCGGCAACCTCGGTGAATCAGGATGCGTGGCCTGGATGTTTGATAAAAAAGGCTCCATCATGGTTGATAAGGAGGGCATCGACGAAGAGACGTTGATGGATATCGCCCTGGAAGCAGGGGCTGAGGATGTGATTGAGGAGGAGGAAGCTTTTCAGATCCTCACCGAGCCTGAGGAGTTTAGTGATGTGGTTGATGCTCTCGAGAAAAGTGAGGTCAAATGCTCGGAAGTTGCTGTTTCTATGATACCAAAAAACGTGGTAGAGGTGACTGAAGAAAAACCCGCTAAGTCACTGTTGAAACTGCTGGAAAACCTCGAGGATCATGATGACGTGCAGAAGGTGCATGCTAATTTTGATATTCCCGATGAGTTGATGGAGGTGCTTTCCTGAGCCGTGGGCACGAGGTGGTCCGTATCCTTGGCGTAGACCCCGGTTCAAGGGTTACAGGGTATGGCGTGATCGCCGCTCAAGGACAGGACATCGGTTTTATTGCCTGTGGAACCATCCGGACATCCCATGAGAAGGAGTTTTCCCGGCGGCTTGCTGTCATCTTTCATGGCTTGACCGAGGTGATCCAGACCCATAAACCCCAGGTTGCGGCAATTGAGGATGTTTTTGTTGATCGGAACCCGCGTTCGGCACTCAAGCTCGGTCATGCCCGAGGAGCGGCGATTGTCGCGATTATGCAGCATTCCCTGCCAACCTATGACTATACTGCCAGAAAAGTCAAACAGTCCATTTCCGGTTATGGGCAGGCAGACAAGGAGCAAGTGCAGCATATGGTTATGACGTTGCTGGAGCTTGAAAGACGCCCATCCAGCGATGCAGCCGATGCTTTGGCTGTGGCTATTTGCCATGCCAACTATATGGTGTTTGAGCAAAGGCTGTAAAGAAGTGGGCGTGTATTACCTGCAACTGATACCCCCTAAAGGAGGTTTAGTGGTCTATTTTCTGGTATGTGGGCGTCTTGAACGTGTGTCCGGCGGGAATGACCTGGTAACATGATTGCTTCACTCAGCGGGTTGCTCCGCCAGAAGAGTCCGGATTCGCTCGTGCTGGATGTACAGGGAGTCGGGTATGAGGTTTTTATTTCATCGCGAACGTACGACCATCTGCCGGTAGTCGGAGAAACGTGCTTTCTGTTGATTCATACCAACGTGCGCGAGGATGCGATTACCCTCTTTGGCTTTGAGCGTCAAGAATCCAAGGATCTTTTTCTTCTCCTGGTAAGTGTCTCCGGAGTCGGGCCGAAATTAGCACTGGCAATTCTCTCCGGTCTTGGCACCCGTGAGCTGACCACGGCTATCAGTATGGAAGACTTTAGTCGCCTTACCGCGATTCCGGGCGTTGGCAAGAAAACCGCCCAGCGATTATGTGTAGAGCTTGGGGAAAAGGTCGGAAAACTGACATCAAGCGCTGTGGAGGGCCCACCGCCGGCTACAGCCGGCGGGCAAGCTCCAGGCAATGTGGTGCAGGATGCGGTTTCCGCGCTTGTCAACCTGGGGTATCCCCAGCAGCAAGCCTGGCAAGCGGTACGCAGGGTGGAGAAACAAGAGAGTGATCACAGCACCGATGGGATAGCCGTGGAGGAACTCATTCGTCTAGCCCTGCAAGGGATGAGCTAGTGCACCGATACTGCCAGGCTGTCGAGGCAAGAGAAACGCAATGAATCATGAAGAGGAACTTACCGGGAAACGTCTTCTTTCCGGCGAGCAGCATTTGGGTGAAGGCCAGCCAGCAGTAGACCTGCGTCCGGATTTGCTGGAGCACTATATCGGTCAGGAGCAGTTGAAACAGAGTCTTCGTATTTTTATCGAAGCTGCGCGTAAGCGGGGTGAACCGCTCGACCATGTTCTTTTTCACGGATTTCCCGGCTTAGGCAAGACCACTTTAGCCTATATCATTGCCAATGAGATGAATGCCAGTATCAAGGTCACCTCTGGGCCGGTTATCGAGCGTCCTGGTGATCTTGCGGCAATCCTCACCAGCCTGCGGGAAGGGGATGTTCTGTTTATTGACGAGATCCATCGGCTAAATCATGTGGTGGAGGAAATTCTCTATCCCGCCATGGAGGATTATCAGCTTGACCTGGTTATCGGACAAGGACCGGGAGCGAGGTCGGTGAAGATGGATCTTCCCCGTTTTACACTGGTCGGGGCCACCACCAGAACTGGTTTGCTCACCCCGCCGTTGCGAGATCGCTTTGGGGTGATTCTGCGACTTGATTTTTATACTCCCGAAGAACTGAAAACGATTGTTCAACGGGCAGCCAGGCTTTTTGCTGTGGAGATAGATGATAAGGGGGCCATGGAACTGGGGCGACGTTCCCGGGGCACTCCACGGATAGCCAACAGGCTCCTGCGAAGAGTTCGTGACTTCTCAGAAGTTGTGGGACAGGGAATCATCACCGGCCCTGTTGCCGATAAAGCGCTGACCATGCTTAATGTCGACAGTCTCGGACTTGATGAAATGGACAGGCGTATTCTACTTACAATTATTGAAAAGTTTCAAGGGGGGCCAATTGGTCTGGAAACCCTTGCCACAGCGGTCTGCGAAGAGAAAAATACCCTCGAAGACGTCTACGAGCCTTTTTTGATACAGTCAGGTTTCCTCATTCGAACACCCCGCGGAAGAATGGTGACGGAAGCGGCCTATGCGCATTTTCATCGCACCGTTCCTCGCCCTGTACAGCAGTCACGCCTTTTTGATTAGCGCTGCCTGCGTTTTTCTTACCGGGCACCCCTGAAGGTCTTTTTTTGCGGAGTAATATCTCCTCATTTCTCTTCCCCCGATCCGGATGCTCTCTTGGTGTTTTGCCTTAAAAGGGAATGGTTTGTGGAAGCCGATAAATAAGCAGCATTTTTCCCCACTTTGCACCCCCTTTGCGTGCACGTCTGAATACCATCGCTCTGATATACTAATCCCCCTTCAAAAAAACTGATGTATTTCAATCGGATGGTTGTGGTCTAAATTGGAGGCGCTTGTCTCTGTTGACTTCAGTGGAAGATGTAAATCCCCCCCTTTTCTAGTAGTGTCACTTTTCGTAGATACCATATGTAGTGTCTCTTGTTTTTGGTCGACCGGGCAACCCTTTGATCTTGTGTGGAATATCTCTTGACGCACCCCTGTGCTTAGTATAAAAATGGGGTTAGGTGGTGAAGAGTGGTTTAAAAGGGTTGTCAGGTGGCTACGTGGTCCATTGAAAGAAAAGATCAAAGAATATAGGTTTCGCAGCCGTTCCGAGCATACCCTGGATAGTAAAGGGCGGCTGAACATCCCGACCAGATTTCGGGAAGTTCTGCGTGAAGTCTACACAGAGAACCTGATCGTGACCAACTGGCACAAATGCCTGCGGGCATACCCCGTCGCTGAGTGGGAGGAGCTTGAAGAAAAACTGATCAATACAGAGGGGATGCCGCCTGGATTTGATGATTTTGTAAGGTATATCATTTCCGGTGTTACCGAATGCACTGTGGACAAACAGGGACGAATACTCGTTCCCGGTACCTTGCGGACAGAATTCAATTTCGGCAAGGAAGTGGTGTTGAACGGTATGCTTCATCATTTTGAAATTTGGGATAAAAATGCCTGGGTTGAACAAACCAGAAAAACAAGAGACCGCTTTGCTGATTTCAGTTCAGGGCTCTCTTCCCTGGGTATTCTCTAGCAGCCCATGGCGACCGGAAGTGAAGCAATACATGTGCCAGTCCTTGCCGAAGAGGTTTTGCACTGGCTGGCCCCGCATCCGGGAGGGGTATATGTTGACGCGACCCTCGGTTTAGGGGGGCATACGGAAGCCTTGCTGCAGGGTGAGCCACGTATTGAAAAGGTGATAGGGTTTGAGTGGGATGGGCAGGCTGCTGAGTTGGCAACCGAGCGCCTGGCACGCTTTGGCAAACAATTTGTTTTGGTGCCAGCTTCATATGTAGAGTTGGAAACACAGTTGCACCGTCTCGGTATATCCGAGGTCAGTGGACTGGTTGCTGACCTGGGAGTGTCCTCTTTGCATCTCGATAACGCGGAGCGGGGATTCACCTTCAGGGAAGATGCACCACTTGATATGCGAATGAGCGAGCAGGTTGAAGTTCCGGCGTCAACCTTGGTTGAAAAGCTATCCGAGCAGGAACTTGCCGATATTTTTTACCACTACGGTGAAGAGCGACAAGCAAGAAGGATTGCACGGTTTATAGTGGAAGCCCGAGAAAAAACGCCAATACAAACAACCGGTCAACTGGCGGCGATTGTGGCCCATGCAGTGCCTGTAAAATACCACCCAAAAAAAATCCATGTCGCAACCAAGGTGTTTCAGGCCCTGCGCATCGCTGTGAATCACGAGTTTGAAAATATCAGCAGCTTGTTGCAGGCTGCGCCCCGAATGTTGGCAGAAGGCGCCAGGGTGTGCATCATCAGTTTTCACTCCATAGAAGACAGGGTAGTGAAACAGGCTTTTACAGCCAGTGATAGGTATCGTACGTTGATCAGGAAACCCGTTCAGGCTTCAAGGGAAGAAATTTTACGTAACCCAAGGGCACGCAGTGCGAAGTTACGAGTGGCAGAGATAGGCGGGAAAAGTCTTTCTGCAGCTGACTAAGAGCGAGGAGGTGGAAGCATGATAACTAATGTGAGTGTTCGACCGTACAGGCAGACCGGGTCAGTCGTTCGCAAGAGCAGCAGAGTGCGACGCAGTACGCCTTTGCTTGGCCAGCTCAGGCAGTTGCGAGGTCCAATTTTCTTTTTGCTTCTGGCAGTGATAATCCCCTTGGGGAGTGCGAGTCAGTTGCTCAGCTGGCAGATACAGCAAAAAAGCATGGTGCTTGAGCAGGAGAAGCAGGCGCTGCAAACACTTCAGGCTGAAAATATGGGCTTGCTCGCGCAACGGGCCCAATTGCGGTCGGCCTCCCATATCCAGGCCGTGGCAGGTGTCCGCTTGGATCTCTATGCCCCTGAAAGAGGGCAGGTACATAAGATGTAGACAACGATAGTGAGCATGGTTTCTCCACGAAAGATTCAGCAGCGAAAAAGGCGAAGGCTTAAGCTGGCTATAGCAATGGCCGTGCTGGTCCTGGGAGGCCTTGGATTGCATGGCCATTCGGGTGGCCTGTCCAATCTGCGAGCAGCTGGGGATAGCTTGCTGCAGAAGATGACTTGGATTTCAGCGGGCGATAAGCCCGCTGAATCTGTTTTAAGAGGGACGATCTATGATCGTTCGTTGCAGGAAATGGCTGTATCCTATCAGCTCTTTTCCCTGTATGTCAGCCCGGCTGAGATCAAAGATAAAAATGCTGCTGCCGCCTTTCTCGCTCCCCTGCTCGACGAATCCCAAAAGGAAATTGCCATACAGCTCGCCAATCGGCAACGCATGATTGAGCTAGCGGACAATCTTAATCAGGAGCAGGCTGAAACGATAAATAGCAAGGGTATTGCAGGGGTCTTTTGTAAGGCGCAGGAGGTTCGATTTTATCCCGCGCATACGGTGGCATCCCATGTGCTTGGTTTTGTAGGTGAAGGTATTGGTCTAGCAGGTATAGAAGGCCGGTACGATGCTGTCCTGCAGCCGGGGGCGTTCCTGAGTGAGGATGTTGCAGGAGTTGACTGGCAGGAGCAGCGGATTCTTGGCCGTATGGCAACCGACGTAGTCCTGACACTGGATATGGGGTTGCAGAAGCGGATTGAAAAACGATTCCGACGTTATCTCGAGCAGCAGGGGGCGGCAAAGGGTATGGGGGTGCTGATGGAGCCTTTTACCGGCAAAGTCCTGGCCCTCATGAATTATCCTTCGTTTAATCCCAACTATTTTTGGCAGGCGGATGAGTATGTTCGGCAGAATCGAATGTACAGGCACAACCTGCGTAAGGAGCTTATTCAACCGTTACTTTCCAGGACTGCTGCCATTACCAGAGAGGGGCTGGCTCTGGAAGAACTCCTTCCCCCAACCGTTGCTGCGCCCGGATACGGCGTCGACGATAGCGCTCTTGCCGCTTTGGAGCAGCAGCTATGTCTTTATGAACCGGTGATCGATCGGTGGGGGGCAAGCTCCATGGAGCCGCCCGACGGGCAGGTGAGAAAGGGACTCCATTCTGCCAAGACACTGACGGGTGCGCAGATGGGAGTGGCTTTGGCAAGTCTTGTCAATGGGGGGTGGCGTGTAGCTCCCTATATCCTCGACGGGGTGTATGATCATGCCACCAAAAAGAAATACCCCCGAAAAGAAAGCGAGGCTGAACGACGGCATGTGCTTGCTCCTGCAACAGGTATCATTCTCCGGAGAGAACTTTTTCGGCATGAGGGCACGACCAGTCCGGCGCAAAAAGAATTGATAAGTTTACAGCGCCGGTATGTTGATGTTGAGGTCAAAGACGGGGTTTCCCAGTATGTCTGGCAGGAATTATATGTAGGAATGACCCCGGTGAAGATGCCCCGCTACCTGTTGCTCATGGCTGTTGAGTACGACAACCTTTACCCGCTTCCACCTGGGAAGAAGACAGAAAAATTATCGGCTATCGGTGAAGATGCTCTGCAGCAGGCCACTGTACAAACGCCTCATATGGCAGACGCGGTTCCCGGGCAGAAAAGTACCGAAAATTTCCATCAGTTTTTCATCAGTAAACGATTGAATTTTCGGGAGCCTGCAACCATCCCTGAGGGGGAGCAGTCCCTTATGCCGGAGATCGTTGGTCTCAGCCTCCGTAAAGGATTGCAGCATATCACTCCTCATGGCCTACAGGTTCAATTTACCGGCTCAGGCGTGATAGTTGCCCAGGATCCAGCGCCTGGTACATCCCTTGCAAATGTTGATGTGTGCATGCTCACGCTCCGATCAGATATCTAACACCACTATGCGAAAACTTAAGACATTAATAGGAGCCCTACAGCCTACATGCAGCGTAGGCGCTGGAATCGACGGAGAAGTGCAGGCCACTCTGCTCACTGCCGATAGCAGGGCCGTCCGTCCAGGTGCCGTTTTTGTTGCGGTCAAGGGCGGGCATCATGATGGGCATGCGTTTATCGCAGAGGCTATGGGCAATGGCGCATCGATGATTGTCGCCCAGAACAGCAGCCTAGAATCCATGCAGTTACCTCCAGGATGCGAAAGCATACTGGTAATAGTGGAAAATTCCAGAGCGGCTTTGGCGGAATTGGCCGCGGCCTGGCATGGATATCCTGCCCGGGAAATGGTGGTTGTCGGTGTAACCGGCACCAATGGAAAGACGACCTGTACGTGGCTTCTGGAGCGGATATTGGTAGAAGCAGGGTTTGCACCCGGGGTTATTGGCACTGTTTCCTATCGTTACACCAAAGGGCGGCAGGTTGTTGTGCTGCAGGAAGCTCCGCTCACCACTCCAGAGCCGCTTACTCTGCAGCAAACAATGCGTACCATGATCGACAACGGAGTGACGCATTTGCTGATGGAGGTGTCTTCTCATGCACTGCACCAGCAGCGCCTGGGAAGTTTGCAGTTTCATGTAGCCGCCTTTACCAATCTCAGCCGGGATCATCTTGACTACCATACGGACTTGGGCGCCTATTTTGTAGCCAAACAGCGACTCTTTACCGACCACCTGCGCCCTGACGGGGTGGCAGTAATTGTCAAGGATGCCGAAGAAGGAGGGCAAGAGTGGGGCGGGAAGCTTATCGCCGCACTTGGCGACCATACCGTCTACCAGTGCGGACTGGGAAGGGAATGCGGTGTCAGGGCAGACGCAATCGAGCAGGATCGGCAGGGCACTCGCTGTAAACTGATCATTA
Organism: Desulfogranum aggregans; assembly: GCF_055398265.1. Classification (NCBI taxonomy): domain Bacteria; kingdom Pseudomonadati; phylum Thermodesulfobacteriota; class Desulfobulbia; order Desulfobulbales; family Desulfobulbaceae; genus Desulfogranum; species Desulfogranum aggregans. Next base: position 4,566,533 of record NZ_AP042447.1, read on the forward strand.
TGGGCCAAGATGTAAGGGTGGTGTCACGCCTGACCGGCAGATTCAATGTGTTCAATATGCTGGTGGCTGCAGGAGTCAGTCATGCTGTCGGGATTTCGCCACAGGTGATTGCGGCAGGGTTGGCGGCCCTGGATGGTGTTCCCGGAAGAATGGAGCAGGTGTCCCTTGGCCAAAGCGCTACCTATGATCAACCGACGGTAATCGTTGACTATGCCCACACGCCTGATGCACTGGACAATGTACTAAAGGCCGTACGACCGCTCTGCCGGGGGCGGCTGGTGTGCGTGTTCGGATGTGGAGGTGATCGGGACCGGGGAAAGAGAGCGGAGATGGGAGGAGTGGCTGCACGCCGAGCTGACCTAACTGTTGTGACCTCTGACAACCCCAGAACCGAAGAACCGCTGGCGATACTAGAAGATATTGTTCCCGGTGTAGAGAGGGAAAGCGTCCGGCAGGTTGCACCATATTCTCTTTTTTCTGAAGAAGACACCCGTGCCTACACGGTCATCGCCGATCGGCGGCAGGCAATAACCCTTGCCTGCAGCCACGCCACCGGAAAAGACTGGGTAGTTATTGCCGGGAAAGGACATGAGACCTATCAGCTGGTTGGGCGACAAAGATTGCATTTTGATGACCGGCAGGAAGCGATGGAGGGGCTCATCGCATGGTCTCCCCGACATCTCCTGACAGCCACGGGTGGGCGAATTGTTTCAGGACAGGCCACCGTCCCTTTGGCAGGGGTCTCTACTGATACCAGGAATATCGGACCGGGGGATATTTTCCTTGCCCTTCGCGGTGATCGTGTTGACGGCCACGCCTATCTGGCAGCGGCAGTGGAGAAAGGGGCTGGGGCGCTGATTGTCGATAGGGATGTAGCCTCGATCGAAGAAAAGGTGCTTGTACTCAGGGTGGATGACACCCTGGCCGCGCTTGGTGATCTGGCAAGGTATCGGCGCCAACTGCTCGGAAAAAGGCTGCTGGTCACTGCTGTAACCGGAAGCTCAGGAAAGACCACTGTCAAGGAGATGGTGGCTGCAATTTTCGTCCATCAATGGAAAGCGGAAAACGATCAGGCGTCCAAGGTGCTTAAGACCAAGGGCAATTTCAACAATCTTGTCGGCCTTCCCCTTTCGCTGCTGCCGGTTACTCCGTTTCAACAAGCAGCCATCCTGGAGATGGGGATGAACAGTTTCGGCGAGATTGCACGGCTTACGGAAATTGCCGATCCTGATGTCGGCTGCATTAATAACATACAGCCAGCCCACCTCCTTGGTTTGGGAAGCATTGAGGGCGTAGCTCAGGCAAAGGGTGAACTTTTTGCGGGAATGCGGCCGGATGCTGTACGGGTGGTGAACTACGACGATCCCTTTATCCGCCGGATGGCAAGGGACGGTTGGAAAAATAGCGTTGGTTTTGCAACCTCTCCGACAGGCCGGCGGTACAAACCTATGGTACAGGTTACACGCTCGTATTCTTTAGGGCAAGAAGGGACGAGATTCAGCCTGCATATAGGCGGGGAAAAGGCGCGAGTGTGGTTGAAAGTTCCCGGCCAGCACAATGTGAGCAATGCTGCGGCAGCTGCAGCCATTGCTACTGCAGCTGGAGTTACTCTAGAGAAAGTTGTGCGAGGCCTGGAAGAATACAGTGCAGTAGATAAACGGATGGCGGTTACTGTTTTGCCGGGCGGGCTGCAGGTTCTCAATGATACCTACAATGCCAATCCAGCTTCCATGGAAGCTGCCTTGCGCACGGTGGCTGCGTTTCGGCAGGTTGGAAAACGGATAGCTGTCCTTGGAGACATGCTTGAGCTCGGTTCTTCTGCAACAGCGGCCCATCAGCGCATTGGCCGCATCGCAGCAGAACTTGACTTCCACCTGCTCGCCGTTACCGGGGAGCATGCCGATGCGGTTCGTTCCGGTGCATTGGAGGCGGGATTGGCTGAGGGGGATGTGCATATCTTTCATGGTCCCCAGGCAATAGCGTCTTGGCTTTATCAGCTGATAGCCAATGGAGTGGTTACCGGCGGTGATTGGCTGCTGGTGAAAGGATCGAGAGGCATGCGTATGGAAACCGTTATTGAATCTCTGCAAAGGCAGTTGCAACCTAACCGGGAACGCCATGCTGTATAATTTTCTTTATCCTTTTCATGTCGATTACAGTTGGTTGAACGTTTTTCGTTATATCACCTTTCGTTCGATAGGCAGTTCAATTACGGCCTTTTTGATAGTGATCGTTTTTGGTCCGCTTTTTATTGATTGGCTGAAGAGAAAGCAGATCGGACAAGTCATACGTTCAGACGGACCGGCCTCGCATTTTTCCAAACAGGGTGTTCCGACTATGGGGGGCATGCTCATTTTGGGTGCAATGACTTTTTCGACCCTCATCTGGGCAGATCTCACCAATGGCTTGGTATGGCTGCTGCTGGGGATCAGCATCTTTTTTGGAGCTATCGGTTCGGTTGATGACTGGAAAAAAATTCGTAAGGGGAATTCCCGGGGACTGACCCCCAGGGAAAAGCTCGCGCTTCAGGTGCTGGGAGCATCGTTCGTCGGGTTATACCTCATTCTCCATCCAGTGTATGACGGAGTGCTGAGTTTGCCTTTTTTCAAAGGCATCCTGCCGGATTTGGGTTGGTGGTACATACCGTTTGCGGTGATGGTCATTGTGGGGGCATCCAATGCGGTGAACCTCACCGACGGGCTGGATGGTCTGGCTGCTGGGCCGGTGGTGATCACCGGTTCCGTGTACCTGGTCTTTTCTTACGTGGCCGGGAATATGATTGTTGCCCAGTACCTGCAGATACCATATGTGCAGGGAGCAGGAGAAGTAGCCGTTTTTTGCGGTACCCTCATCGGTGCCTGTCTGGGATTCTTATGGTTCAATACCTATCCTGCCCAGATATTCATGGGCGATGTCGGCTCCCTTTCCCTGGGCGGCACCCTTGGCGCAGTTTCGATTATCACCAAGCAGGAGCTATTATTGGCCATTGTCGGCGGGATTTTTGTCGTTGAGGCCCTTTCGGTCATTTTGCAGGTCGGCTTTTTTAAAATGACCGGCGGCAAACGGATTTTCCTCATGGCCCCTATACATCATCATTTTGAAAAAAAAGGATGGGTAGAGCCTAAAGTGGTGATCCGGTTTTGGATTATTTCTATCATTCTCGGGCTTATCGGCCTTGCAACATTGAAGTTGAGGTAACGGTGCGCCATTTTTCAGGGAAAACAGGAGTTGTAGTCGGTTGTGGCAAGGCGGGACTCTCCGTGGTCAGGTTTCTCCTGGATCGAGGAGCCGATGTTAGGGTTTCAGAGGGGAGAGCCCTGGAACAGCTTGACCCTGCACTGGTAGATCAATTGCGGTCAGCAGGTGTAGAGCTTGAATGCGGTGGCCACACTCGTGGATTTATAGCAGCAGGTGATTTTGTTGTGGTCAGCCCAGGAATCTCACTGGATCAGCCGGCCGTGCACGCGGCTCGGGCGCAGGGCATCCCGTTGTATGGCGAACTGGCGCTGGCTGCCGATGGATTCAAGGTGCCGGTTATTGCTGTTACCGGCTCAAACGGAAAGACCACGGTGACAAGTCTGCTGGGAGAAATTCTTGGCCGTGATCGCATGGTTTTTGTCGGGGGAAATATAGGGACCCCGCTGTTGGACTATTTTCTTGAGCCCCCGAGTTATAGGGCTGTCGTGTTGGAGCTGTCCAGTTTTCAGTTGGAGCTGGTGGGTTCGTTTAGGCCGGATATCGCCCTGTTCCTTAATATTTCTCCTGATCACCTTGATCGACACCATACCCTGGAAGAATATGCCAGGGCCAAGTGGAACCTGACGCTCAATCAACGACAGGGAGATCAGCTTGTTCTCGGAGGAGATGACCCTCTGCTTGCTACGGGCAAGGTGCCTCAGGGAGTCAGTGTCACCAGGTTCGGTATCGATCGTCGGTGTGAGGCGAGAATTGACGATACCGTGATCAGCCTGCACCTGGAGGCAGGCGAAGGACCCATTGTTGAATGCTATCCTCTGGACAATACAGCCCTGGTATCGCCGGTCAACCGTTTGAATGCGGCTGCGGCTGTCCTTGCCGCGAGACTTGCCGGATGCGGCAGCACCCAGATAGCACAAGGGTTGGAGAATTTCCAGCCCCCGATGCATCGCATGACCGAAGTGGCGGTGATTGACGGAGTTCGCTACATCAACGATTCCAAAGCGACAAATCTCGGAGCGTTGGAGGCTGCGCTTCTCGGGAGTGAGGTGCCGGTTGTCCTCATTGCGGGTGGCCGGGGAAAAGGTACTGACCTGAAAGTACTCGAGGAGCTTGTCGAAAAAAAGGTCCGTAGACTGATCCTTATCGGTGAAGCTGCGGATATGATGCAAAAGGCATGGGGAGAGCGGGTACCGTCAACTGTTGCCGGATCTATGGAAGAAGCAGTGCAGGCTGCACATCTATGGGCACGAGCAGGGGACCAGGTGCTACTTGCACCAGGGTGTGCCAGTTATGACATGTTTCCCAACTATGAGAAGCGGGGAGAAGCTTTCATGGAGAGCGTGCGTCGGCTTGAGCGGGTCGGAGAACAAAAGCAGGTGAACAATGGTTAAGATTTGTTGTGTATGTAACCGTGTCGAACAGGCGGGATCTTGGACCTATAATGGTTACTATTACGAAGACGTACGTACGACCCATGGATACTGCCCGTCCTGCTTCAATGAGGCAATGGCGGAAATAGAGCGTTATGTTGCCGCTCGGCATGATAAGGCGACCCGGCTTGAGTTGCCTATGGTACAGTGTGCAGCATGCGTCTAATTGTGACAGGCGGAGGAACAGGCGGCCACCTTTTTCCAGGCTTGGCTTTAGCTCAAGCGATGCTCGAGGCTCGGCCTGATACCGTGGTCTTGTTTATCGGTACAGCCAGGGCGGTGGACCAACAGGTCTTTGCGGGGACCGATATGGAAACGGTAGCCCTTCACTGCAGCGGTCTCAAGGGGACCTCAATCGGAGAAAAGGTGTTTAGTCTGCTTCAACAGCCGAAAGCCATCTTTGCAGCATGGCGCATCATTCGTACCTTTCGGGCCGATCTGGTGTTTGCTGTTGGCGGCTATGTGACCGGGCCGGTTATGGTGGCAGCACGAATGCTCGGGGTGCCGATATGCATTCATGAACAGAATTCGGTTCCTGGATTGACCAACAGGTTGGCTGGAAAAATAGCCGCCACTATCTGTACGTCCATACCGTGCGGTAGTAGTTTTCCCGAGCATAAAGTGGTGCAGACAGGCAATCCTGTGCGTCGGGAAATAGTGGCGATCGGACAGAAGAGAAAAAAGTGGAAGGCGCCGTTTACTATCCTCGTTCTCGGCGGCAGCCAGGGGGCGCATCGCATTAATCAGCTGGTTATGGCGAGTGCACGGGAGCTGGTGGAAAAAGGGCACAGGTTTCGCCTGATTCATCAAACCGGAGTGCAGGACCATGCCCAGGTTGCAGGAGCCTATGCAAAACTGGGAATTGAGACGGTCGTTCAACCCTTCTTTCAGGATATGGCTGCGTTGTACAGTGATGCGCATATGGTGGTGTCAAGAGCAGGGGCAACCACACTGGCCGAATTGGCGGTGGCAGGATTACCGGCTGTTTTGATCCCTTACCCGTTTGCTGCTGATGATCACCAGCAGACCAATGCGGAGTATTACGCCCGAGGAGGCGGGTGCTGTATCAGGTCGGAGGCTGATCTGACGAGTCAGGAGTTAAGTAGACTGCTCGAAAAACTGTTGGTAAACGGAGAGCACAGGTTGCCGGATATGGCCGCAGCGATGCGGGAGATGGCGATACCCGAGGCCGCTGACCGTATCGTGCGACAGTGCCTTCAACTGGTGGACAAAGATAATTCGGTCAATTGAACCGCTGCGAGACCAAATGTACAGAAGAACCAAACATATTCATTTTGTCGGAATTGGCGGGATAGGCATGTCCGGCATTGCCGAACTCCTGCTGAATCTCGGATATTCGGTGAGCGGCTCTGATCTGCAGGAGACGGATATTACCCGACGCCTGCAGCAGCTGGGGGCCAAAGTGTACAAGGGGCATGAGCGGCAGTGGGTTGGCAATGCCGAGGTGGTGGTCACCTCAACTGCGGTTGGCCCCGACAATCCGGAAGTGCTCCAGGCGCAGGAAGAACATATCCCGGTTATTCAGCGTGCGGAAATGCTGGCAGAACTGATGCGGTTAAAGCGCTACGGTATTGCCATAGCCGGTAGCCACGGAAAGACATCAACCACCTCCCTTGTCGCCAGTATCCTGGGTGAAGCAGGGCTTGATCCGACGGTGGTGGTGGGCGGCAAAGTGGCAAGTCTCGGAGGAAATGCCAGGTTGGGAGAAGGAGAATTTCTTGTTGCCGAAGCAGATGAGAGTGATGGGTCCTTTCTCAAGTTGTCTCCGGTGATTGAAGTGGTAACCAACATTGATCTGGAGCATCTCGATTACTATCGCGATCTGGAGCACCTGCAATCGGTTTTTCTGGAATTCATCAACCGGTTGCCCTTTTATGGCGTTGCTATTGTTTGTTTTGATGATGTGAACATCGCCAAGATTTTGCCGCTGATCCATAAGCGAACCATCACTTACGGATTGACAGAGCAGGCGGATATTTATGCCACCCGTATAGAGACCCACGCAGGAGTTACCCGTTTCACGGTAAAGAACAGGCAGGAAGAGCTGGGAGTCATAACGCTCCACCGGCCTGGAAGGCATAACATCTACAACAGTCTGGCAAGTATAGCTGTTGCTCTTGAACTGGAGATAGATTTTGCTGATATTGCCACGGCCCTTAAGGCTTTTGAAGGGGTTGAACGTCGGCTTGAAGTCAAGGGAGAGGCTTCCGGTGTACTGGTAGTTGATGATTACGGGCACCATCCCACCGAGATCCGGGCAACTCTTGACGCAATACGTGAAGCCTGGCCGGAGAGGCGACTGGTGGTCGCGTTTCAGCCGCATCGATACAGCCGCACCCAGGGGCTGTTTGATGATTTTGTAACAGCTTTTCATCGGGCGGATGTGTTGATTATCACTGACATATATCCGGCGAGTGAAGCACCCATTGCAGGGGTGACTGGCCAGGCCTTGCAGGAGGCCATCAAACAGCATGGCCAGCGCGGTACCAGCTACGTGGCCGAGCTTATTGATTCTCCTTCAGCATTGGTACCGTATCTCCGGGAAAATGACCTGCTGCTTACCCTTGGCGCAGGAAACATCGTGTACACTGGAGAGCAGGTGCTGCGATTACTAAAGGAGACCGGCTGACAGGGACATGACCGACAGGCAGCGAAAAGAGCTGGCCCAACTCGTTAAGCAGGTTGAATGGGATGTGGATATGGGACTCCACTCAACTTTCCGAACAGGGGGACGGGCGGATGCACTGGTCGGGGTAGAGACAGTGGCTGAGTTGTGCGGGGTGCTCGCCTGGGCAACAGCCGAGGGGGTGAAAAACCACGTGCTTGGCGGTGGTTCCAACATACTGGTTGTCGGGCCGCGCTTTACCGGAATGTTTATCCAACTGACCGGGGCACTGGCACAGCTCAGTCTTGCAGATGCGGCACAACCGCAACAAACTGCTCTTCACTGCGGTGCCGGTTGCCGGCTTGGACAGGTAGTGGCCTTCTGTATTCAGCATGCGCTCACCGGCATGGAGTGGGCCATCGGTATACCCGGTACGCTGGGAGGCGCTGTGCGAATGAATGCCGGAGCCCATGGCCAAGAGATAGCCGATGTCGTGGGACGGGTGGAACTGGTATCCCGAGAGGGGGAGCTGCTGACGTTTGCAGCTGAAGACATTATTTTCGGGTATCGCTCCAGTACCTTTCCCGGGGAAGCGGAAAGAGGGGGATACATCTATACCGGTACTGTCCTTTGGCTGGTGCCTGGACCAGTGGAACAGATTCAGGCGAAGTGCAGGCAATATTCCCGCTGGCGGCGAGCTCATCAACCAGGCGGTGCAGGAACTGCCGGCTCGTTTTTCAAGAACCCGCTGGGGGAATCGGCCGGTCGCCTCATTGAGGCTGCTGGCCTCAAAGGTTTCTGTCGCGGAGGAGCGCAGGTCTCCCCTCAACATGCAAATTTTATCGTCAATACGGGTAGTGCCGAACCAAGAGATATCCTGGAGTTGAAGGATATAGTGCAACAAAAGGTGCAGGCTGAGACAGGCATTTGGCTTGAACCGGAAGTACACATCTACGAATAGGGGCAGGTTACGGTATGGTTGCTTACACCCCAGGTGGTTTTTCTCCTCGGTCAACGGAACAACGAAAGAGAAGCAGGGTTGTGCGCCTCCTGCAGGGCATGCGGCAACGGCTGCTGCCAGGAAACAGGCAAGGTGAAAGACCGTTCTCCGGCGGAAGGACTATTCCAGGTGTGCAGCGTGAAAAAAAAACGAGGTGGCACCCACAAGCGCTGGTGGTGGTCCTGCTGTTTGGTATAATTACAGGGCTCATGGGATGGGGGGTGCACAAAATCGTTGTTCGCTCTGATGTGTTTCGGTTGACGGAGGTGGAAGTTCACGGCAATATGGTGACCACCACCCAGCAGCTGCTCGATACGGGTGCAATCGAACAGGGGCAAAGTCTGGTCGCCGTTGACTGCGGCGAGGTTGCCGGAGCAATTGCCCGTTTACCGTGGATTGACAAGGTAAAGGTGAAGAAGCACTGGCCCTCCGCGCTTGAAATCAGCGTCAAAGAGCATAGACCGCTGGCGCTGGTCCACCATGCTTCCCCGCAGGGTAGCAACCTCTACTATGCCAACAGCAGAGGCGAGTTGTTTGCTCGCTTGCAGGCCGGGCAGGACTATGATTTTCCTGTTATAACTGGTGGAAAGACGGAACGGATCGGGGCGTATGAACGGCTCACTGCGGATAGTCCATCCGCCTCGGCATTATTGCTGTTGAAGTTAGCAGCCAAAGGCAACGCCATTTTACCTGTGCAGTCCATATCAGAGGTGCACGTGGACCCTCGAGAAGGACTGGTGGTCTATCTGGTCGACCACCCCTTCCCGATTTATTTTGGTGTAGAGAACGTGCATACCAAATATTACCGCCTGGTAAAAATTCTGGAACGATTGTATCGTAAGGAGCAAATAACTGGAATTTCATCCATACGGATGGACTACATGGAAAATAAGATTTTAGTCGCTCGAGCGGAACTTGACAGGTAAAAAGTATGGAAGAAACGGAAATACGTGAACCCGGTGAACTCGTAGCCGGCCTGGATATAGGGACAACCAAGATTCTTGCCGTAATAGGTGAAGTCTTTGATGATCGAATAGAGGTGGTTGGGGTCGGTACGGCGCCTTCCTCGGGATTGAAGAATGGGGTGGTTGTTAATATCGAAGCTACGGTAAAAGGTATCCGGCAGGCTGTGGCGGCTGCCTCGGACCAGGCCGGCTGTGATATAGAGACAGTATATGTAGGTATAGCCGGCAACCATATTAAGGGGTTTAACTCTCCCGGGATTATTGCCGTTAATAACCAGGAAATAAAAGAAAAGGATATAGAGGCCGTTATCCGAGCCGCCCAGACGGTGAAAATATCTGATAACCAGCAGATCATCCATGTCCTCCCGCAGGAGTATATGGTGGATGACCATACAGGTATTCAAAATCCTCTGGGGATGACCGGTGTTCGCCTGGTCACCAACGTGCATATTGTTACCGCCGATGTAACTGCCCTGCATAATCTGGTTACCAGCTGCAACCGTTCCGGTCTTGCGGTATCGGAGATTGTACTGGAATCAGTGGCCTCTTCCCATGCAGTGCTGACCAGGGACGAGATGGAATTGGGGGTTGCCCTGATCGATATAGGCGGCGGCACCACCGATTTGGCTGTGTTCTGTAATGGTACGATCAAGCATACCTGGGAACTGGCACTTGGCGGTAATAATTTGACCAATGATTTGAGTGTAGGATTGCGTACACCGCTGCAGGAAGCGGAAGAACTCAAATACTTGTATGGCGGCGCACTTTCGTCCATGATCAAGGAAAACCAGATCATTGAAGTGCCGACAGTTGGGGATCGCAAACCAAGGAAAGTCTCTCAACGGGTGATGGTGGAGATACTTGAAGCCAGGATCGAAGAAATTCTGGAGATGGTGAACAAAAATATTTACGGCTCAGGTTTTCGTAATCGCATCAATGCCGGCGTGGTGATCACCGGCGGATCAGCATTGCTTGCCAATATTGTGGAAATGGCGGAGCAGATATTTGATCTGCCGGTCAGGATAGGGTATCCGTCTGGGGTAGAGGGGCGAATGGAGGAGGTTAATTCGCCGCGATGCACCACCGGCGTGGGCCTGGTCCTCTATGGCAGCAAGGCCAATCACTATGTGCCGAAAGAGGCCGGCAATATGGTGACAAAGTTGAAAAATTGGGTAAAACAAATTGTATAGATTCCATGAAAATACCTTTAGTATGGGTACGTTTGATGGTATATTCGACTGCAATAATTCAACCAGGAATATTGTTCACGGGAGATGAGCATGCCGTTTAGAATGGCCGAAGAAGAGTCTGTTGCTGTAATCAAGGTAATCGGTGTCGGCGGGGGTGGTGGAAATGCCATTAACACGATGGTCGAAAACCGACTGGCCGGCGTGGAATTCATAGCGGCGAATACAGACATGCAGGCACTGGAAAAATCCCGTGCCGATGTCCGTATGCAATTGGGGCCGGGAATAGCAAAGGGCATGGGTGCAGGTGCCGACCCGGAGATGGGCAGAGAATCTGCTCAGGAAAGCTATGATGACCTCCAGGAGGCCTTACGCGGTGCGGATATGGTCTTTGTGACCGCCGGACTGGGGGGCGGAACAGGAACCGGTGCAGCACCGGAAATCGCTAAGCTCGCCAAAGAAACAGGTGCGCTGACCGTAGCTGTTGTCACGAAACCGTTTTATTTTGAAGCAAAAAAACGGATGCGCAATGCAGAGGCGGGGTGGGAACAGCTCAAGGAGTATGCCGACACCATTATTACCGTGCCCAATGACCGTCTGCTGGGGTTGATGAATAAAAATTCAACCTTGGTCGACATGATGAAGATGGTCGACAACGTCCTGCTGCAGGCGGTGAAGGGTATCACCGACCTCATTAACCTGCCGGGGCATATCAACGTCGACTTTGCTGACTTGAAGACGGTAATGAAAGAAGTCGGTCCGGCGATTATGGGTTCTGGCGCCGCTGTTGGAGAAAACCGAGCCAGTGAGGCTGCAAAGCGTGCGATCGACAATCAATTGCTGGAGGATGTCGGCATTGACGGTGCCCGTGGTATCCTGATCAATATCTCTGCTGCTGAAGAGACGTTGACCATGAATGAATTTATGGAGGCCTCTGCGCTTATCCAGGAAAAAGCCCATGACGATGCCAACATTATTATTGGAGCCCTTTTTGACGAGTCTCTCGGAGAGGAGTTGCGGGTAACTGTGATAGCCACCGGTATCCAAAGCATTGATGAGACGGAGACTATCTCGCAGCTCGAAGTCGTCCGTCGAAAGCAGCCGCAACAACAGGAAGCCAAGGTTTCGCAGCCGAAACAGGCGAAGCAGGCCAATGCAGGCGAGGAAAGGAGCAACAATCATGATAATGCCTCGTTTACCATTGCCAAACCCAACCGGGTCCCGCAAGGGCTGCCATCCATGCCCCGACCGATCTTTGAAGATCGCGAGCTGCACGATTATGATGAACCTGCCTATCTGCGTAAAAAGGCCAATTAAAGCAACGGACAGGCTTTTCCACGCCTGACCCGCAAAACAGGGCCGGGATATCTACGGAGGAGAGTTTTCCTCTCCGATCCGTGAGATTCCGGCCTTTTTCTCTTTTTTGTATATCTTTGCATCCATCGCTTACCACAGAAACCGGAACGGTCTATAAAAAGTGGGCGAACCGTCTGCCCATTGCTCTGCTGTATCCAAACATCTACTCGGTTGCTGTATCCAATCTCGGGTTCCAAATCGTTTACAACCTTCTTAATCAGTACGAGGATATTGTCTGTGAACGCTTTGTCTATCCTGAAGCCGGTGCACCGTTTCGCTCTCTGGAAAGCGGCCGTGCACTCAAGGAATTTCCTCTGATTTGCGGGTCAGTCAGTTTTGAGGATGATTTTCCCCGCCTTGCAGCGATGCTACCCGCAGGTCGGATTGAACCATATGCCGCGGATCGAAAAGGCCGTGTGCGAGCCGGAACCCCGCTGGTGATACTGGGCGGAGTAGCGGTGATGATGAATCCCGAGCCATTGGCTCCCTTCGCTGACCTCATGATTATCGGTGAGGCCGAAGGGATTGTATCCGATTTGGTCACCTTGCTGCAGGAGCACCTGACCGCTGAGCGCAATGATCTGTTGCTTGCGGCTGCGCAGACGCTTCGGGGGAGCTATGTCCCTGCGCTGTATACCTTTACATATGATAATCAGGGCAGGGTTACGGAGGTAGACGTTCCATCCGGCATTCCTGAACGAATACCTAAGGTTACGGCTCCGCCTCCACTACGTGCAGGGCACTCTCACCTGCTTTCTCCTGACGCGGAATTGAACATGTACATGGTCGAACTCGGCAGAGGATGCAGCCGGGGATGCCGATTTTGCGCTGCCGGCTATATCTATCGTCCGCCTCGCCTGTGGCTAGGCGAAGCCGTTCTCGCTGCAGTTGAGGAAAGACCGCAGGGGGTGGCAAGAGTTGGTATGCTGGGCATGGAAATGGCCCATCCCTCTACCCTGGATGCTCTGGCCAGTCATCTGCAGACCAGTAACTGCTCTCTTTCTTTTTCCTCCCTGCGGGCGGACCACATCTCTGACAGTCTGCTGTCATTATTGGCAGCATCGAACCTCAAAAGCGTTGCCATCGCTCCTGACGGTTCCTCTGAGCGTCTCAGAAGGGTTATCAACAAGGGGCTGTGTGAAGAGGATCTGGTGGCAGCGGCCGTACGACTGGCAGGCGCAGGCATATATCATCTCAAACTCTATATCATGATCGGCCTGCCAACGGAAACCAATGAGGATCTGGCGGAATTGGCCGACCTCATCCAGCGCATACAGACCGAACTCCTGGCCATAGGGCGTGAGCGTGGTAGGTTGACCGAGCTGACGCTGTCGGTAAATTCCTTTGTTCCCAAACCATGGACCCCGTTCCAGTACTGCTCCTATGGAGGCCTTTCCTCGGTTCAGGCCAAGGAGGATACAACCCACAGAAAGGCAGTCATGGCGTTGAAGGAGAAAATAAAGTATCTTCGAAAAGCACTGCGATTGATTCCCAATGTACGAATCAATGTTGACCGGCCAGAACGGGTGCTTCATCAAGCCGTTTTTGCGCGGGCTGACAGAAGGATCGCTCCGCTTTTACTGGACCTGGGTATGGGCAGATTGTCCTTTACACAGGCTGCCCAGCGCCACAACCTCAGTCCCTGGCAGTACGCCGTTCGTCCACGGGAAGAGGGCGAACGTATGTGCTGGGAAATTATCGATCACGGGCTGAAGCCTGGTTATTTGTGGAAAGAATATGCAAAATCAATGGCTGGACAAGTTACGCCGCCATGCGAGACAACTGTATGCCGTCGTTGCGGCATATGCAACCAGAATACCCCTTCCTGATATCCAGCGACTCCCCCACCTCCTGAACCATTGGAGAAAAAGCGAAGGGCTGCTCCCGTTTGAGCTGGTCAAATACTTTGCCTTTACCGCTTTGCTGGCCATGCTGATCAGCTCTGTCATCCTTTCCTGGATGATTTCCAACAATGCCCGTCAGGTGCTGCTGCAGCGCAGTGAAGCATATTCTCAGTTATTTGCCGACAACCTCAATCGCCAGGTTTTCCTCCAGTTTGTGCTTCCGACAGTGGTCCGATATGGACGAATAGCGCTTTCCGAGGAAAAACAATACCGGCGACTTGATCAGATCGTCCGCAACATCACCCAGGGGATGCGGATTGATTCGGTTACTATATTTGACGCCGGTGAAAATCGAATCAGCTACTCCACCAAACCTGAACTTATGGGAAAGCTCAATATGGGGGGGCTGGAATACCAGCGAGCGCTTGAAGGTCAAAATACAACCATTCTCATTACAGGCGGGTCACTGTTGAGCCTGCTGCCGGGTATGCCCGCTGTTTTCTGTACCCTCAAAACCTATGTACCGTTTCATCAGGAGGATCGCCTCGGCAAGCGAACCGGTGAAATCATGGGCGTGGTTGAGATTACCCAGGACCTCTCTGATGACCTGAAAGCCATCATTGAACTCCAGGCCCGAATCATCGTTTTCTCTCTCTTTATCATGGGGCTGCTGTTTTCGATTCTCAGCCTGATTGTTGTCAAAGCCAACCGCACCATGGCCAGGCGGGCGGCCGAACGGATACTGCTTGAAGAGCAGCTGAACAAGGCGCAGCGGCTCGCATCACTGGGAAAAATGGTTGCCTCTGTTTCGCACGAGATAAAAAATCCGTTGGGGATTGTACGGTCCACTGCTGAGATTCTTCGTAAGCGTATATCCACAGTCGCCCCTGGCAACGAGCATCTAGCCGACATTATAGTTGAAGAGACAACCCGTCTGGATACCATTGTTCGAGAATTTCTTGATTTTGCCAGACCGCGCGAGGGAGCAGTGAAACCGGATAGCCTCAACAGTGTCGGTGAACGGGTGCTGCGTTTTCTCGATTCGGAACTCACCAAGCATGACATAGGCGTAAATGTGCGGTTTCAGCCTGATCTTCCCCTGATTCCAATGGACTCTGAGCAGATTTATCAGGTTGTCTTTAATATTGTTTTCAATGCCGTTCAGGCCATGGCGCAGGGCGGTGAATTGACCATGAGAACATCCCACGATCCACAAGGGAAAACCGTTGAGCTTATGGTGCAAGACACCGGTCCGGGAATAGATCCAGATAAACTCGACCAGATATTTACCCCTTTTTATACCGATAAGAACAGGGGAACCGGGCTGGGGTTGGCCATTGCTAAAAGTATTGTCGAAAAACACCACGGCCTCATCGACGTGAACAGTACCCCTGGTGCAGGGAGTTGCTTTGTCGTAACCTTGCCCGTACCGGTTTCGGAGCCAGAGAATCCTCGGTGAAGACAGGCTTCTGTATTACTGCTCACGGCTACGGACATGCTGCACGAGCAACGGCGATCATGCAGGCGTTGGCAAAAAGAGGTAGCCCGGAGTTAATCATCCTTTCCACCGTCCCGCGTTGGTTTTTTGAGCATTCCCTTGAGGTTCCTTTCCACTATCACCCGATAGTTACCGATGTCGGACTGGTTCAGCAAACCTCATTTGCGGAGGATGCAGAGGCTACGGTGACAGCACTCGACTCGTTTCTGCCCTTTGAGCGCGAACGGCTGCTCGAGGTTGCCGACCTGTTGGCACAGTGTCATCTGGTGGTCTGCGATATTGCGCCCTTGGGAATCATGGCGGCAAAAATGGCAGGGGTACCATCGGTGCTGGTGGAAAATTTCACCTGGGACTGGATCTACGCCGCTTACCAGCATAAGTGTCCAGCCATAGGTCGGTATATTGATGCCTTTGCAAAAATCTTTCAGCAGGCCGACTACCATGTACAGGCACAGCCGATCTGTGCTCCTGCACCCTGTGACCTCACGGTGCCGCCCATTTTCCGAGAGCAAAAAAATACCAGCGG
This sequence comes from Desulfogranum aggregans, assembly GCF_055398265.1. Lineage (NCBI taxonomy): Bacteria > Pseudomonadati > Thermodesulfobacteriota > Desulfobulbia > Desulfobulbales > Desulfobulbaceae > Desulfogranum > Desulfogranum aggregans. The sequence goes on from NZ_AP042447.1 coordinate 4,582,163, forward strand.
CGAACTTCGCAGGCGATTTGCCTGCGGTCGTGATTACCTTGTCCTGCTCACCATGGGGGGCGGAACGCAGTCTCGTTCTGCGGCGGTGGCATTCCTGGAGCAGTATGACAATTGTATGTTTGTACTCACCGGCAATCCCGGGGTGACCGAAAGGCAGGGTAACCTGTGGTTCTTGAGTCGCAGTAGCTCGGTCTATCACCCCGATCTGGTCGGCGCCGCTAACCTTGTTGTTGGTAAGTTGGGGTATTCAACCCTGGCTGAAGTGTATCAGGCTGGAGCTGTTTTTGCCTATGTTCCCCGATTGTATTTTCCCGAAAGCCAGTCGTTATCGAGTTTTGCTGCCCGGGAAATGGTCTCCAGGTCGATTGCACCTGCCAGCTGGACAACTGGCCGTTGGGCTGATCAGCTTGTGAAGCTGCTTGGGCTGGGAAAGCAGAGGCACAGGCAGGTCAGGGTAAATGGTGCTGATTTGGTTGTTGATTTGCTTGTTCGAATTCTCGAGCAGGACTCCTGACCGATAGCGTCTTTTGTCGTCAAGGCCTTCTGCCTATTAACCTCTTTATATTTTTAGCGTTTTTGATTGTCCGGCTGTGCGTTGAACAGTATGATGTTGGGTTGCTTGTAGTCCTCTGTATTACGGGAGGGAGTACATGAGATGTCATCTTGCGGGATAAACCTTTGCGTTGATTTTCTTCTGTTCCATATGCAATCCGCCTGCGGTTAGTGCAATGAACGTCTTTCCTAAAGAAAGTATTTATCGTCTTTTGGTTGAACAATCGCCTGATCTTCTGTGGGCAAAAGATAGGCAGGGCCGATATCTGTATGTGAACAGGACCATCTGCGAAAAACTGCTTATCGCTGAAAATACCCAGGAGCCTCTGGGGAAAACCGACCTTTATTTTGCCGAGCGGCAGCGGGCTCTTTTCCCTGATAATCCACACTGGCACACTTTTGGAGAATTATGTGTTGATTCGGACCAGGTTGTACTTCAGTCAGGACGCGGACAGCGATTTGATGAGTTCGGCAATGTACAGGGAAAGTTCCTCTATATAGATGTCTATAAGACTCCGCTGTGGGACGAAAACAGCGAATTGGTCGGAACGGTGGGAAGTGGACGCATTGTTACGAGGGAACACAAAGAGCAGGGAATACTGCGGCAGCGTGAAGCCCATTTTCAGCCATTTGCCGAGAACTCTGAGGACCTTTTTTTTCGACTCGATCCTGCCGGAGGCGTTACTTATCTGTCGCCTGCCTGCCGTGCTCTGTTTGGCATAGAGCGAGAACAGCTGCATGGTACGTTTTATCTCAATTCCATTGTCCCGGATGATCACGCTCTGGCGGAAAAATCCTTTGCCGAACTGCTGAATGGCAAATCGGGGGAAAGGATGCTGTTGCAGGTGTACGACCTACAGCGACGAACCCTGTGGGTAGAGGTCCACGCCGCCCCATATTACGATCAATCAGGGATTGCGGGGGTGCAGGGGAGATTGCGGGATGTTTCCGAGCGCAAGCGTCATGAAGAGCAGCTGCATCTTTTCAATCAGCGTCTGTTGCGCATGGTTGACTTACGTACCAAAGAATTATACAGCAGCACCCAACTGCTGCAAAATGTGCTTAATACCGCAGCCGCAGGCATAGGGATTGTCAGTCAGCACTGCTTTAGTTATGTGAATGACACCATGGAGGAGATCAGCGGCTACGGAGTAGAAGAACTGGTGGGCCTGGAGTGGAAAACACTTTTGGCAACAGCCGAAGACGAGCAGGTTATTGACCGACTCGTTTCGAGCAGTTCTGCCGTTGAGCGGGCGGATGCTGCAGAAATACGCTGGCGAAGAAAGGATGGCCGGCTGTGTACCGTTCTTCTCGACGTGCAGCCGATTTTTCACGAAGAGGGTGCAGCCGGTGATCTGCTGTTTACCGCTTTTGACATTACCTCTGCTAAACAGATGGAGAGTGAGCGGGCAAAAGCCTATAATGAGCTCAACCAGATATTCAATGTGGCTATTCCGTTTTGCCTGCTGTCAACAGAGTGCCGGATTATCAGGGTCAATCAGGCCTTTTGTGATTACTTGGGTATGGGGGAAGCCGATATACTCGGTAAAAGCGGCCGCAATGTATGGCAATGTAACAGTTGCAGCGATGAGAAATGCTACATTAAACGCTTCTCTCGCGGGGTTGATAGAATTGTTGACGATATTGAGTTCACACTGAACGGCAGGGTATTCGTCTGCGCGGTGCATGGTGTGCCATATCGTAATACAGAGGATCGCTTGAAAGGGATTATCCTCAACTTTCTCGATACGTCGGCGCAAAAGAAAATAGCCCAGGATCTGGAGCATACCCAAAGACAACTGATTCAAGCGGAAAAACTCAGTGCCGTCGGCGCACTGGCGGCCTCTATCACACATGAATTCAATAACCCCGTCTGCGGGATAAAAAATGTGCTGCAACGGGTCCTCCGGAAAGAGCTCCTCGATGAAAAAGAAAGCGCGCTTATGCAGATGGCAAGGGATGAATGCGCGCGTCTTGAACAAATGGTGCGTGAGTTGCAGAATGTCTGCGTGCCGCCGACTGCAGAAAAAACGGTGTTTGATCTGCATGCGATGTTGACGAGTGTGGCACTTTTGGCCGGAAAATATCTTCAACAGAGCAATGTTTTACTGAAGCAGGAATACCAAGGTGCGCTTCCAGTCGTTGCTGCCGAAGATCAGGTCAAACAGGTATGCATTCTTCTTATATTGAGTAGTATCAAGTGGATGGCAACCATTGGTGGGGAGATTGTCCTGTCAACCTGCACCTTTGCCGATCACCTGCAATTATCTATCACCTGTACAGGGCCGGATATGGGTGCACACCTGGTGACAAAAATGTTTCAACAACCTGAATCGCTGCACAGCAGTGATTCAGGCAGTGGGTTGGCAGGAGTATCCATCGCCCAGAGTATGGTGCGGGATCATGGTGGGGATGTGCAGGTTCAGGCAGTATCCGAGAGTACAGCGGTAATAAAGCTATTGCTGCCTGCCTCTCTAGGCGAGGGAGAGCCGGATGAGTGAAGAAGGGTATTCCATACTGGTGGTCGATGATGAGCCAATCGTCCGACAGACCTTGGAGCAGGATCTCCTTGATCAGGGGTACGTCGTTAATACTGTGGAAAGCGCGGAAAAAGCATTGGACATCCTCGAGCAAAAACAATATGCACTCATTATTACCGACCTGTTGATGGGAAAAAAAGACGGGATTGAACTGTTGGAGTGGGTGAAAAAGAAAAATCCCGAACAGGCTGTCTTTATCCTTACTGGTTACGGCCGGTTAGAATCAGCGGTAGCTGCCCTTCGCTTGGGAGCGACCGATTACTTGCTCAAGCCCTATGATTATGACGAGATGATCCTCCGGGTAGGTCGCTGCCTTGCCATGCAGCGGATGGAACAAACCCTTTCTCTCTATGAGAACCTGCTGTCTATTTGCAGCGAGTGTAAAAAAGTTCGTGACACTACAGCCGTCGGCGACAAGAAAGAGGAGGCATGGATTAGTATTGAGCAGTATCTCAGCAAAATCACAGGAAGTGACTGCAGTCACGGTATCTGTCCGGATTGCTACAAAAAAAAGATGGAAGAACTGGAAAGGTTTATGAGAAAGAATCCATGGGCTGGTAAAAAGGTGTAAGCCAATGGGATTTTTACACGGCTTGCTTGTTATAACCTTTGTTCATCTGCTGGCCGCTGCTTCACCAGGCCCGGATTTTGTTTTGGTTTCCCAGCAATCGCTGGCCCATGGAAGAAAAACCGGAATCCTGTGCAGTCTGGGGATAGCCTTTGGTCTGTCTGTACATCTTACCTATTCTGCACTGGGCTTGGCTGCACTCATTGCCAGCTCGACGTCTATCCTCCTGGGTATCAAGCTGCTGGGAGGGTGCTATTTGCTTTTTCTTGGTATCAAGGGGCTGGGCGCACGACCGGAGACGGTCAGCCTCGACCTACCGGTCAGCCTTTCTGGCGCCTCTGTCAGTCGGACGGTCGGTAAAGGGTTTCTCTGCAATGTCCTGAACCCCAAGGCCCCGGTATACTTTGTCTCGCTGTTTACCATTGTTCTTTCACCATCGATGCCGCCAATCTACCTGGCCGTGTATGGTATATGGATCATGATGCTGCAGTTTTGCTGGTTCTCCGCGGTGGCCATTTTGCTTTCCAGTCCGCCGGTTGTGCAGCGATTCACCCAATGCGGCCATTATCTTAACCGGGTCATGGGTGGCGCAATGGTTGTCCTTGGAGTAAAGGTACTTACATCTCACACGGGATAGGCAGAACGTGCGGCACATGCAGGTGCCCCTATCGAAAAAATCAGCCCTCGCACTGCGGCCGGTTTCACAGCAATGAACAAACAGCAAAACAGTCTGTGCACAACAGACCAGAAGGATGTTCTCCCGGATAGTTGTCCTGGTTCTTGGGCGACGATCACGGTCTCTGCCCGTGAGGATGATGAACAGGCAGCTGACACCACATCGGCAGTTCAATAGCGAGAACACCGCCAGGAACACCCAGAAGGAGTGAACGAGGATGGAGCTGCGCTATCTGCTGAAGAGCTTACTCCAGCCACCCGCTGTGCAGTTGCTGCTATTATTGTTTGGATGGTGTATTCATCGCCGGTTTCCCCGCACGGCCCGACTGTGCATGGTCATAGCGCTGGGCACGTTATGGGGGCTTGCCACCCCGATTGCAAGCACGTATCTTGCTCGGACCTTGGAACACCACGTTCCGTTATCCGTGGAGCAGGTCGACAATATACATGCTGATGCCATTGTCGTGCTCTCGGCAGCACAACGGGAGTATGCGCCTGAATATGGCCAACCCGTGAGTGGCCAACGTCAACTTTGTAGACTCAGATACGCGGCTTATCTTCACCGAAAAACAAGGCTGCCTATACTTGTTAGCGGTGGTTCCCTTTATGGAGACGAGCGACGCACCCTGGCAGAAACAATGCATTTTGATCTTTTCAGCGGATTTGGTGTAGAGGCACGCTGGAAAGAGCAAACGAGCCGCACGACTGGGGAAAATGCGCGTTATAGCTACAGAATCTTGGCTGCAGAGGGAAAAGCACGGTTTTGCTGGTAACTGGCAGTCTGCACATGAAACGGGCGAAATGGTCTTTTGAGCAGGCAGGTTTTACGGTGATTCCCGGACCTACCTGCTTCATTGATCGGGAGCCGATACGGCTGAACGCTTTCATTCCGGGAGCCCATGCGCTGGCGCTCAGCGCTGAGGTATTGCATGAGTGGCTTGGTTGCTGGTGGTACAGGCTGGTTGGGTAGAGGTGAGGCGAGCTATGACCACAGATAACAGAGCAACTACCCTCTGCATATGGCGAGAGAGCAACACCAGGGCTGGAGAGAACAGAAGTGAAGAGGGGAAAGATGGAAGGGGGGTGCTTGTCTGCAAAAGGCCCCGTTGAGACTGTGAACGTAGCAGCAGCACATACGGAGCCGGTATGACAGGCCCTTTCGCTGAGCATATCGGCTGGGTGATTTTCGGGACCCTGGTGTTTTATCTGCTGAGCATTCCCTTTCCCTTTCTGTTGCCGGTCTCCACCTTCCTTGCCTGGCTGGTACCGCTTATCAGTTGGGCCAGGCTGGCAAAAAATGCCCGTCGTCAGGCCCTGCTGCTGCTCATCCTTGGTGTGAGCACCTTGGTATATGCCGCTGCCCATGGTGTCAGCATTCACTGGGAACAGGCATTGACCACCAACCTCCCATTGCTGGCCATGTTCGTGGCTGTCTCCTTTCTTACCTTGACCAATAGCAGTGACGGTGAGGACGCCCTCCCACAAGGCCGAACGGCAGTTGTCGCCACTGCGATAGGAACGCATCTGCTAGGTGCGGTGATCAACCTTTCGGTGCTGTTTGTTTTCGGTGATCGGCTGACCAGGAAGTCGCTGCTCGGGAAAGGTCAGCTGGTGGTACTTAGCCGCTCTTTTACTGCCGCCGCCTGGTGGTCCCCTTTCTTTATTGCTACCGGCGTTGCCCTTACCTATGCGCCGGAGATGCACTGGCAGGAGGCCATGGTCCCCGGCCTGTTAATGAGTGCCATCTCCCTCGTCTACTCAAGTATCGAGGTCAGCTGCTTGCACAAGGGTACTTTTGTCGGTTACCCCTTGAAGGGGCAGGGGATGGTTGTGCCACTCTTTCTTGCCGCCCTGGTACTGCTGATCCATCTGCAGTGGCATCAGGTGAGGGTGTTGCTGCTTATTTGTCTGTTCGCTCCGGTCGGAACGCTGGTATTTATGCCGGGCCGTCCGAGAATATCGACCCTGGCAGACTATATCGCCAACCGGATGGTTTCAATAGCTAGTCCTTTTGCCCTGTTTCTGGCTGCAGGTGTGTTTTCTACCGGTATACAATCGCTCACATACCTCTATCCCTCCCTTTTTCAGCTGCATGATACCTCTCTGAGTCCCATGCTCTTTGCCCTTATTTCGGCGGCAATGATACTCGTCGGTATCGCCGGTGTTCATCCGGTGATCAGTATCTCTATTGTAAGTCCGCTGCTTCTTCCGTTGGAGCCTGACCACTCTCAGCTCGGTTTTCTTTTTCTTACCAGCTGGGCAATATCTACCTGCAGCAGTCCTCTGTCCGGGGTCGGGTTAGTCATGGTCAGTCGCTTTCAGGTCGAACCGAAGACGATTATTCGCAGCAACCTGCTTTATGCGGTGGCGATGTGGGCAATTGCCACGCAAATGAATATATTTTTTTTCACGATGTAAAAGCGGGTTGTACAGCTGCAGGCTGAGCGCCCAGGACGCGCTTGGCCAAACCGTATCACGTTGAAATGAAACAGGAGCGCAGCATGGCACTATATCTTGTTCAACATGGTGTGAGTGAACCAAAGGAAAATGATCCTGAAAAGGGGCTGAGCCCGCAGGGCAGAGAAGAAACCACGCGAATTGCTCGGGTTGCTGCCGGCTATGGGGTTCGGGTCAATCAGATTTTCCATTCAGGGAAGAAACGGGCACTGCAGACTGCAGCAATTTTTCATCAGGAGCTTGCGGTTCCTGCTCCGCTGGAGGCCGTCAGCGGAATCGCGCCGATGGATGATGTGGTGTCTTTTGGTGCCAAGCTCAATTCGGATTCCGGTCTGATGGTGGTGGGGCACCTGCCGTTCATGGCGCGTTTGGTCGGCCTGCTCACCGCCGGAGATCAGGGGAAGCTGGTCTATCGGTTTCAGCATTCCGGAGTGGTATGTCTGGATGCTGAGGAGCAGGATAGTGGCGGACTGAATTGGTACATTTGCTGGACGCTTAACCCGCACATACAATGAGTGTCGGCATTTTTTTTCATGGTATCGGCCTGGAGGGGTGGGGTATTGAAAGGTGAATATGAGCGAGGGGTAATCCATGCACAATATAAGGGACGCAGCCTGTTCATGAAGGGAGTGAGGGCAGGCCGTGACCTCAATATTACCTTGTCCGGTGGTGATATACCACATATCGGGGCAGTAGCTGTGAGCAGTATTGGTCCGGCATTGCATCAGCCGGAACGCCTCACCTGTACCGATTCCATGATCGGGTTGTCGGGCCATAAGGAGGCCGAGCTTGCCAGGCAGGTGGCCAGCCGTCTGGCATCACAGCTCCAGTGCACCGTTGCCGTTGCCTGTGGAATCCATTTCAACCAGGCGACCGCAGAGGAGATTAGCGGTATCCTCAAGGTGGTCGATTCCATGGTCGAGCGTTTCCTCCAGTTCCCCCTTGTTGACGCGTCTGCAAAAAATGAGGCAACGGGAGAGCAGGCGCAATAACCTTGTGTGTCCTGGCGGAATTATTGCCGGGAAGGTAGGTGCCTCTATGGCTGAAAAGAAAACATATTACTATGCCCTCTTTCCTTCTCCTTTCTGTGATATTTTTGTCGCAGGCAATGGGACGGCGGTTCAAATGCTCCATCTTGATACCGGTGAGGGGAAACGCAGGTTTGCGGTGGATGAAGAGTGGGTCAGGGCAGATACAGTGTTTGAACAAGTCGGCAGGCAGCTTAAAGAGTATTTTTCGTTGAAGCGACAAATCTTTACAGTTCCGGTGGAACCGATTGGCACCGCCTATCAGCAGCAGGTATGGCGGGCCCTGCAATCCATTCCGTACGGAGAGGTGCGCACTTATAAGGAGATTGCCACCCTTGTCGGCAACAAAAACGGTTCCAGAGCTGTTGGTTCGGCCAACAGCAGGAATCCGATTCCGCTCCTCATCCCCTGTCATAGGGTTATCGGTACGGGAGGCAGTCTGGTCGGGTTTGCCCACGGTACAACGATAAAGCGCCAGTTGTTGGAATTAGAGAAAGCGGGCGTTTCCGGTCTGGCCCGAAAGGGAATCCATCCGCCCCTTTTTCGGTGATGCAGCCAGGTCGTGGGTGTCCGTTGCAGCGTATCGCCCAGAGCAGGTTCGTTTTCCCATGTATGCACTCCCTATCCGAAAGAGGTGTTTCCTGTACGGAGAACCGTGAGTTAACATCTTCTTTCTTTCCTGCAGATAAAGGATAAATCACCATTGACAACCACCGGCTTTCGAGGCAAGGTGCTGGTGTTGTGCTGAAAACAGTGGCAGATCGGGGAGGAGAGGTTATGGGAAATACGGGAAAAAGCAAATGGGCGTGGATTCTTCTTTCCTGCCTGGGTGTTGTTGTGCTGGTGGTGGCCCTCTTGCCCACACTGCTCCTTTCTTCGCCTGGATTGCGTCTGCTGCTCCCCCCGCTCAATGAACGGATTGGCGGGAATCTGACTCTCGGTAATTGCAGCGGAGGGTGGTGGACGGCAATTGAGTGCAGTGAGGTTCGTTTCCAGGAGGGCACGGATAAATCAGTTTTCCACGCTCGTCGGGTAGCCACTGACCGGAGTCTTCTACGACTGATCGCTGCTCCGCATAACCTCGGTGTTGTTGCTGTCGAGGAACCGGTGTTTGTGTTGAAGACGGCGCAGCGGAGAAAAGCGGCAGCAGGGATTGGAGATACGGAGCAGAAGCCGTCTTCACCACCATCGGAAGGGGGGAAATCCACATTCGGCGACTCCACTGTTGCTGATCAATCCTCCGCCATTAAAACGGACAAACCGTTCTGGGAGGGGATGCTGGCGGGTCTTCACCTTACTCACGGAAAGGTGGAAGTGCCCAACACGAGTGTCCCACTAGGGACGCTTGCTGAAGAAATCGATCTTCAGGCCAGCCTTCGCGACGGGACCGTTACCTATGATCTCCACTTTCTCTCAGGAGAGCAGCACGGTCGTTTTTCGGCCCAAGGCTTTTTTAATCTTCCCATAGCCAATCAACCCATCCTTCCCTCCCTCGTCTCTTCTACTGATGTCGCAATTACCAGGCTTGATTTGTCCGCTTTTCTGCAGGCGGCTGCAGCGATGGATGGCGGTGGAACGGCTATTCCTACTGGCGCCGGGGTATTGGATGGGAAGTGGCAGATTCGAACGGCCGGGCTGCACGATATTAGGATCAAAGGAGAGAGCCGGGTCGAGCAGTTGGCTCTCACTGGTGGAGCATTGGGCGCTGATCACCCGGTATTCGACCAGCTTGAACTGACAGTGGATGCGGCCTCCAATACTCGGGGCGAGTGGCAGCTCAACACCTTCTCTCTTGAATCGGCGCTTGCTGATATTGAGGGGCACGGGGTGATACGTGATGCAGTCGGAGAGATACAGGTAAACGGGAAACTGTATCTCCCTGTCCTGCTCTCCATGTTTCCCAACACCCTGCATATTCAACCCCATACCTCGTTTTCCCAAGGTGAGTTGGACGTAGCCCTTTCTGTGCAAAAAACAGCCGAAGGAAGTGCGGTGGGACTAACCATAGAGAGCGGCACCTTGCGTGGTACCTATGGTAACCAGCCGATTATATGGGATAAGCCGCTGTCTTTCTCCGCGAAGATGCAGCATGAGCCGGATCGAGTCTTCTTTCCTGAGGTGCGGCTGACAACCGACTTTCTTTCTTTGAGCGGAGGCGGCAGCTTGGATAATTTCTCTCTTGCTGGCAACGTCGACCTGGACAAGGGGTCACGGACTGTGCGCACCTTTGTTGATACCAGGTATGCAGCCCAGGGGAACATGCAGTTCAGCAGCACATCCACCGCAGTGCCAGACCATGGGTACCAGGTGGAAACATCCCTGACGGTCGATCGTTTTTCACTGAAAGCCGACAAGGCAGAAATTGTGCCCCCCCACCCTCTTCGTTTGTCCTTGCGTGCAGTCGCTCCACGCAATTGGCCTGGGGCAGCGGAGCCACTTCGTTTTGACCTGAACATGGAAAACTGGTTGGGAGAGGTTGATGTTCAGGCACGGGATTTCTTTGCACCTCTCCAAAACAAGCAATGGCCGCGAGGCACGTTCACCTTTACCTCCACCCTGGATCTTGATCCGCTGACCGGTTTCCTTCAACAGCTGCAGCCACCGAGCGTGCCTTTTTCAGCTCGGGGTGCGCTTACGCTTTCAGGGACAGTTGCAACCCAGGCTCACATGCTCAGGGTAGGCGAAGTAAAGGCGGAAGCCACCAACCTGGATATGGCGTACCAGGAGACGAGTTACCAGGATCAACGGATCAGCTTGACCCTCTCTGGCAGCCCTTCGCCGACTGACCCCGAGGTGCCGGTAGTCGTCCGTCCGCTGGCGGTTTTTCCAGCTGTTGATACCTACCGCGTGCCCATGGATGAATGGGCAGTTTTTGATTTTGAGCACCGTCGAATGGATGTTCCGTTCATTGCTCTTGATTCAGGCATTCTTGCTTTATCCGCCACAGCCGTTCATGCGGGAGATTGGCGGGACCCTTACAGCGATTTTCGTCTGGATTTTTCTTCGGCCTTCCGGGTAGAACACCTGATGGATGTGCTGCACCAACTGGGGCGGGTAGCTGAGCATACCCGCGCTGATGGCGAGGCAAGGCTGAAGGGTACGGTCACCGGCCATGAGCGACAGCTCGAGACCAAGGTTCAACTGGAAGGGGATCACATCGGATTTACCCATAAAGATCAACCGATCCTGCAAGGCGAGCAGGTGGCTGCGCAGGCGAATCTGGTACAGGCCCAGGGAAGCCGAAACGTCGAATTACCGGTGGTGGCGATGGAGTCGTCACTGCTTACCTGGAAGGGAAGCGTCGCCTATGAAGGGGATGTCCAGCGTATACTGACCATCGAGGGAAAAGCCCTGCCTGATTTTTCCCGTCTGGCGCAGGTTGCCGAAAAGCTTATTGACAGACCATTGCTCATGAGTGGAAAGAGCCCGCAACAGGTCAGCCTGCAGCTGCCGTTGCAGGCCGCAGCAGGGCAGGAACGGCGTATAGCGTTCACGTATGAGGGAGTCGTCGATACATTTGGCTATCAAGGGATCGATGTGCGTAGTTTGGCAGTTTCTTCTGCAATTGGCCAGGGCAAAGGTGAACTGGATATCAGGGGCCAGCTCAATGGCGGTCTGCTTAGAATAAATCCCAGCTTTGACGGGGCGAGCAAACCTCCAGTGTTTTTCTTGTCTCAGCCACAGGCGGTGCTTTCGGATGTGCAGTTGAAAGAACCACTGATGCAAAACGTTCTTGGCAAGGTGCACCCGCTGTTTGGTGTGTTGGTTCGTCCCCAGGGAGTGGTCAGCATGCAGGCTAATGCCTTTCGCTGGCCAGCGGGAACAGTGGAGCAAGCTGAGTTTGAAACCGTCTTCGATGTACGGCAGCTGCAACTGGAAAGCAATGTTTTTCTGCGTGAAATTCTTCAGTTGCTAGGGCTTGCCGACGAAGCCATGGATCTTAGGGATGCGGAAGTAACCTGTCATGGGAAAGAGGGTCGTGTCAGCTGTTCACCCGTTCATATACTGATCGCTGATTCGGAGATGACCATGAGCGGCTCAGTGGGGTATGACGGTTCCCTGGACTATCAGCTGAGTGTACCGGTCACCCGCAGCCTTGTCGGTAAAGAGGGGTACCGGGTGCTTGAAGGCACGACTATTGATATCCCCATCAGGGGGTCGGTTGATCAGCCGCTTTTTAGCAGAGACAATCTTCAGGACGCTATCGGGCAGATCATGAAACAAACAGCCACCAAGGCAGTGGAAAAACAATTGCAGAAAATGATTCCCGGCCTTTTGGAAAATGTATTCGGCCAGTAGGGGTATGGATGGCGTGTGGAAGCTTTTGAGTATTGGCGCCGGCGGATTTTGCGGAGCCATTCTCCGTTATCTTGTCAGTGGTTGGGTGCAGGATCGTTCCGGGTTGCAGCTTTTTCCCATCGGAACAATGGGGGTGAACCTGCTTGGGTGCTTCTTTATAGGGCTGTTGACTTCCCTGGTTGAATCGAGACTCCTCCTCTCTGTCGAGATGAAGAGCTTTCTTCTTGTCGGTTTGCTTGGTGCCTTCACGACCTTTTCCACTTTTGGCAATGAAACTTTTTTCCTGCTGCGTGAGGGGCGATTTGATCTTGCGGTGTACAACAGTGTGCTCCAGGTCGTGGTTGGCTTGTTAATGGTATGGTTCGGGCGTGTTTTGGCTGTGGTAATCTGGAGGGTATGATGAAACTTCCCGAAGAGGGGTACCTGCTGCGAATTATTGTGGGAGAGGCTCAGCGGTTTAAAAAAAAACCATTGTATGAGTGGATCGTTGTTACCGCCAGGTCGCAAGGCATTGCCGGCGCTACCGTTTATCGCGGTGTAATGGGATATGGCGCCAACTCACGGATAAAAACCAGTTCCATCCTCCGCTTGTCAGAAGACTTGCCTGTTATCATTGAATTTGTTGATACCCAGGAAAAGCTGGAAAGGTTGCTCGACCAACTTGATCCTCACCTCACAGGGGGATTGGTCACAATGCAGCATCTTAATATCCGTATGTACAGGCATGTACGCGAAGAGAAAATAGACCAATAACGCCGGATACAATGTGGCAAAATAGCTGTTCGTTGCTTCATGTAGAAAACGGTTTTCTGAACGTTATCGTCTGTCTTTTACGTGAAGGCAGTTTTTTTAAAATTGGGCGTCACATCGGTGATGTGGCAGCCGTAATGAGGAGTGCACTATGAAAATGCTTAATTTGCTTACCAAGGAGCAATGGACTGATTTTGAGAAGACCCTGCACCATGACTGGGGAGTTAACGCTTGCGCCTATGACGATGCGGGCTTTACTTTTACCGGCTTTAAGAATTTCGTCAATCCGTTGTGTAAAGAGATTAAATCACATCCTGAAGGCATACAGGCTATCTGTTCCGTTGCCCACCAGCACATGGCACAACAGGCCAAATCCAGCGGTGCAACTATTATAGAATCCTGTGATGCCGGACTGCTTAAAATATGTACGCCTGTAATGGTCAATGAAGAGTTCGTGGGTGTTGTAGGAGGGTGCGGTCGCATCCTTGAAGGTGAAGAGGTGGAAACTTTTATCGTCCATAAAGCTGCCGGAGTTCCCTTGGAGAAAGTGGAAGCGCTTGCTGCGCAGGTACCAGCCATCACCATGGAAAAGGCGCAGGAGATGGCAGCTTTTTTAGAACATTTTGTTGCTGAACTTAGTGCAAAGTCTGCTCACTGAGCCGGGAGGCTTTTGAGCACCTTGCCCGATTGATGGTAGCTGGATGTTGAAAAACTCCCTGCGCTGCAACTGCCGGGTGAAGATCACCTAAAAATGGTTGCTTGCTTTTGCAATCCGCCATTTTTAGATGATTGCTCCCCTGCAAGTGTTGTCGTATGTATCAAGTATACCCCCTATCACTCTCTGCCTCTTTTGATTACAACGACCACCTGGGTTCCAGGATTATTCCCTTCGTATTCAGAATGATTGTAGCAGGTTGTCCGTCATCCGGATTTATTCTGCTTGTTTATCCCTTTATCCCTGGTATCTGCGACAAGTAACAAACCGTGTGGAATAGTGCTTTTAGGCACTGTAAAAAGTGTGGCTGGGCTCTGAAAAAAAACAGGTGCGTATTTGAAAATATTTTTCAAAAAATTAGCGCTTTTTGGTATCTAAGGGTAAAAAATATTATCCGCATTTATGGCTGGATAGCTGTCTGTGACGTATTGATTACATCCAGTTTTGCTACAAGAAGGAAATGGTAATACGAGGAGAAATATTGTGAAAAAAGAAATTGTTGTTGTCGGTGCTGTTGCTGCAGGGCCAAAGGCTGCATGTCGTTTAAAACGCTTAAAACCAGACTGGAATATAACGTTGGTGGATCAAGACAGCCTGATTTCCTATGGCGGGTGTGGTATTCCTTACTATGTAAGTGGCGATGTTTCTGATGAAAGTGAGCTGCGTGCCACCAGTTTTCATGTTATCCGTGATGAAAAGTTTTTTGAACATGCAAAAGGATTAAACGTCAAGACGCGAACTAAAGCAACCTGTATTGACAGAGAACGAAAAGTTGTCAAGGTAGAAAACCTTGACACTGGTGAAGCGCAGGAACTGCGGTATGATAAATTGATTTTGGCCACTGGCGCAAAGCCCTTTGAGTTGCCCATCCCGGGCGGGGATCTGGATGGCGTTTTTACCATAGCCAATCTGCACAAGGCCATTGAAATTCGTCGACGTATAGCTCAGGGCAAGGTGAGCAAGGCGGTTGTCATTGGCGGTGGTGCCATTGGTATCGAAATGGCTGAGGCTATGAAAGACCTTTGGGGGGTAGAAACCACGTTGATTGAACTTGTCCCCCAACTGCTTAACCGCGTTGTTGACTGGTCTTTGGCAGGCATGTTGAAAAAGCACCTTATTGATAACGGGGTCGATGTTTTCACCGGTGAGTTGGCAACCGAAATTATCGGTAATGAAAATGGCCAGGTTACAGGGGTAAAAGCCGGAGAAAGAACCCTTGAGGCGGATTTGGTGATTGTGGCTGTTGGAGTTCGGCCGCGCAGCGAGTTGGCCAAAGAAGCCGGGCTTGATGTTGCCCCGTTTGGCGGCATTAAAGTGAATCAGCGGATGCAGACTTCAGATCCTGATATTTATGCTGCCGGTGATTGTATTGCAAATACCAGCATCATAACCGGCAAGGAAATGTATGCCCCGCTTGGCTCACTGGCAAACCGTGAAGGCAGGGCGGTCGCTGATAATATCGCAGGCATCCCGACCCTTTTTAAAGGGGTGTGCGGTTCCTTTATCATGAAGGCCTTTGAACGGTGTATTGCTGCCACAGGCCTTAGCTATGAGGCCGCCCTGGCAGAAGGGTATGACGCAGCCTACGCCATTACCTCTCCACCGGACAGGGCACATTTCTTTCCCAATCAGGCGGTCGTGATTCTGCAGATGGTCTTTGATAAGCGGACCCGCAGGGTGCTTGGGGTACAAGGCTTTGGGATGATGAATGATTCGCTTTCCGCCCGAATCGACACCGCAGCCGGATTGATCGGCAAGGGAGCAACCATCGAGGATTTTATCGATGTGGAAATGGCTTATGCCCCTCCTTTTTCTTCTGCCATTGATTCTATCAATGCCGTAGCCTATGTGGCGGAGAATCTCTGTGATGGAAGATTTGCCCAGGTTGATTTGGATCGTTTTCTTGCATGGATGGAGAAAATGGACAGGGAACCGGATTGGGTTGCGCTGGATATCCGACATCCATTGGAAGCGGAACCATATGTGGAGAAATATGGCGCTGACAAATGGGTTGCTGTACAGTACGAGCAGATGCGCGCTCGTTTCCGGGAAGTACCAGATGATAAGACCTGTATCATTTTATGCAACGCCGGGACCCGTTCCTATGAGGTACAGGTATTTCTCCGCCACATGGGCAAGTGCAATACCTATGTGCTCGGCGGCGGGTTGAATGTGGTTAGCAGGCTTGCGGTTGATTGGTTCATCAAATAAAGACAGGTCGTCAATGGCTTGCTCAGCAGGAGGAATATGGCTGCTCTGAACACAGACCATATGCTTGAAGAGATTCGCGACAATATCAGGACAGGTGACGGGTTGAAAGCGCGCCTTGTCCTGTCTCATCTCGGCGACGTGGACCCACGGACCCAAAATAGACTGTTGTATGAACTTTTCAAGGCTGAAGTTGACTTCACCGTCCCCATACTCAGTATGCTGCTGGTAGAGCAGCCGGAGCTGGCGTCGCGTCTCCCGGTCATACGGGAAACCCTGTTATCCATGCTGACCGCCTATCCGGATGCGCTGCTGCATGCACTGGAAGATCCCGCCATTGTCGATAAAACCCTGTTGATTGAAACAGCAGGCGAGTTAAAGCTGGAAGCTGCTTCACCGGTACTCACGGGTATCCTCGCGCAGAGCAAGGATACCCGTGAGATAAAAAGCATCATCGAGACTCTCGGGCGTATCGGGGCCTGGGATTCGATCCACACCCTCACTGATTATCTTTATGCCGCCGATCGGCAACTCATCCACAGTGCCATTCATGCGCTTGGTAAGATCGGTACGCCCTCGGCCATGCAGAAGCTTGCAGAAAGATTAGGCACGGATAATGAGCTTGACCTCGTTATTCTGGCAGTATTTGCCCAGGTGCAGGATGAGGTTTCTTTGGCTGTCCTTAATGATACCTTGCGTGCCCATCATGCCCATATGCGTATTTTTGCCAAGGATGCCCTGGTTCACGCGGGTGCCAAGGCTGTTCCGCTCCTGACTGAAAACCTGAAAGAAACGGATAGCGACCTCCTTGTACACACGCTAAACGTCCTTGGTGAAATAGGCTGCGAAGAAGCAGTAATGCCCATCAGGAACCTTTTGCACGGTGTACCCGAAGATGCCAATGTCCGTTTTGCTGCCTATGAGGCCCTGGCCATGTTGCCGCTCCATAAGGGTGCCTATACGCTGGCAGCAGGACTGACTGACAACGAAGATCACGTCTGCGCGGCCGCTGCTCGTGCTATTGATCGAAATTACAATGAAATTTTGGCGACCGGGATCAGAAACCTGATCCGTATCGGTGATGATGCTTCAAGGCATATCATCAAAATAATCGTCAATGCCGAGGTGGATAATATCTTTCTAAGTTTGACGGAGGAGGAGATGTTCCGGGAGCCCGCCCTCACTTACCTGGCGCATGCTCATCCGGAGACCCGGCAGCATTACGCAGCATTGCTCAGGAAAAACGGGCTGAAGGATTTTGCGGCACGCATAGAAGGGGAACCTGATGCGGAAACCAGGCTGCATAAGGTGTGCGCTGTTGATGATTCACGCATGGTGTTAAGCATCTATAAGGCAACATTGCATGAAATGGGATGTGAACCGGTCCTGTTTGAGTTTCCGGCAGCCGCCATGGAGTGGTTGGCACAGGAACAGCCGGCCATCGTCCTGACCGATCTGAATATGCCAGAAATTTCCGGGATTGAGTTGGCCGAGAGGATCCGTCAAAAATACAGTCAAAAAGAATTACCGGTGATCATGGTGACGACCCAGAGTGATGTTCAGGATCATGAAGCTGCAGCAAGGGCCGGAGTAAATGACGTTATACACAAGCCCTTTAACGTGGAGAGTCTGCGCCGGGTGATGGGCAAATACATCGACCTGGAATTAAAGAACGAATAGATTATTGCCGAGTACCTTTTCCTGATTCGGGCCTGGCAGCGAGTGGCTGGAGAAACGCGTCGAGGTGACGAAAAGAGCGGCCGACCTGTCGAGGACTATGTGCGTCTGAACCGGCGACGAGTGGTATTCCCCGGGCAAGGGCACGTTGAATGATGGTTGCACGTGGAAAGGGGGTACCCCTGAGCTGAAAGCCGGAGGTGTTTATCTCTAATGCCGTACCTTTCTCCTTCAGTATATCCAGGATTCGTTCTACCTGAACTAGGTGGGCTGCAGTCAGTTCCGTGTTGCGTTCATGACGGAGAGCGGCATCCATGTGGCAGAGAACATCACAACGGACCATCACCTGGAGAGCCTCTACCAGGGCGTTGAAGTAGCCGGTCAGTACTCGTTCCCGACCATACGCTGCCAGTGCCTGTCGACTGTGCTGTTTGCTGCTGAGCAGATTGAAGTGCTCGGTACCAATCCGGAAAAAATGGCAGGAGAGTCCTATTCGGTCCCATGGAAAGACTCGCAGTGATTCCTGGAAAAGGTGTTGCGCTTCCGGGTTATATCCAGCCTCTACACCAAGCAGTATCCTGATCCTGTCGTTGTACTTGCGCTGCAGTATTTGCCCTTCTTGAAAATAGACGGCGAAGTCATCTTCGGAAAGCCAGCTCCGCTGCGGGTAGGTTATGCCGGCTTCCAAATGTTCCAGAAAACACAGGGTGTGCAGCCCTTTGCGTATCGCTTCCAGGACATATTCTTCCATGGTTCCGGAAGCGTGGTTGCAGAGAGCCGTGTGAACGTGCCCATCAAAGCCAGTATCAATAAGGGCTGAAGATGACATTTGCGATCCAACCAGGAGTGCGGTTACGGGGCGTGGAAACCGTTGATGGTATCAGGCGTTGCCCCGGGGGAAAAAATGAACGACACCATCAATATCAGAGGTGTCGCACACGTCTCCGAGCTCCATCTCAAGGTCAAGGAGTTCTGCCATGTGATCCATTTCGAGAGAAAAGGAAGGACCGTCTGGAAGATGATAGATGAGGGTTTCAACCTTGCTGTAATCGATGGGATGAGTAAAGAAAAGTTTCATTGGAAGTACTCTGGGAGCCAATCTGTGCCTCGGGGAAGAAAAACCGGAAAAAATGTCCATCACCTTGAGCAAAAAAGGTCGGGTTTGATTCCGTAACAAGGAGTGTGACACATAAATATAGCCCGCACTTGTACCAGCTTTTCAGGTAAAAAAACATAAAATTACATTGTGGCGGGCTTTTTTTATAAAAATACCCCATGACGCACCACGCGGAATAACGCACCTTTTTTATAGAGATGATCAGACATGATTTCGATGGCAGGCCAAGGAAAAGCGGAAAAAAGCGGTCAATAGGTTTGACACTTGAGAGGGAAATGGTAATATAAAAAATTCCGACAAAATTGTTTGACGGTGTTTTTTTTTGACTCTCCGGGACTGCCATCCTTTGCGAGGGGTAACAATAATTGTGGAACTCCTGTATGTGCAGTGTTGCAATCTCCTCGGGAAGTTTCCGAAAAAGGTGAAGCATGTCTGATAAAGTGCAGCATGAATTGAATGATGCAAAAATTTTTTCCAGTACTGATAAAAATCCATCCAATATTCTTCCTGAAAAACTGACCCTTGACTCAACGCTGCAGTTCGAGTGCCATCCCGGAGTAAGCTGTTTTACTGCCTGTTGCCATAATATAAAAATAATCTTGACCCCCTACGACATTCTGGTACTCAGAAAACGGCTGAATATTCCGGCTCATGAACTGATAACGCAGTATACTGAGCCCACTTACCTGGAAAAAACCGATATGCCTGGGGTACAGCTCAAGCTGGTGGGTGAAAAAAAGGCATGCCCATTTGTGACCCCGGAAGGCTGTACCGTCTATGAGGATCGACCAACTGCCTGTCGTTATTACCCTGTGGGGATGGCTGATTTTCATGAAGGTGGTACAGACGATGCTGAAGAAGAAAAATTCTTTTTTATTGTTAAGGAAGACCACTGCAAAGGACATGAAGAACCAAAAAAGTGGACCATTCGTGAGTGGCGCGCGGACCAGGGAGTGGACCTTCGCGATGAGATGAACAAGGAGTGGCTGCGTCTGGTGATGCGGCGTAAATCCTTTGGACACCAGGCCACACTCAGTGAAGCGGCCAAGCGGATGTTTTTTATGGCCTCCACTGACCTGGATACCTTCCGTAAGTTTATTTTCGAGAGTTCTTTCCTGCAGACCTACGAGGTTGACCAGGAAACGTTGGACAAAATCAGAGAAAATGATTTTGAATTGATGCTCTTCTCGTTTAAGTATCTTGCCAATACCCTGTTTGGTGCAGAGGGAATGGCGATCAAAAAAAATAAGCTGGACGCAAAAATTCAGGAGATCAAAAAGCGTCAGGATGAATCGCTGCAGAAAGCTGAACAGGAATACCAGGAGCTCAAAGCTGAAAGGGATCGTTTACGGGCCGAGCGGGAAGCTGAGCAGAAGAAGGGATAGCGGAGCAGAGAGAGTTTGCTCCATGCGGGAGAGACCCATGGAGGGAAAGGGCTGTATTTAGCTGCTTTTGTTCAGCAAAGGATTATTTCAAGCCGAAACGGATATCGTTTCGGCTTTTTTTTTTGTGCTGGCAGAGCAGGCAAACCCGGCCTGCCTGAGGCGACTAATCGTTAAACAGATGGTAGAAAATATCTGAGAGGTAGACGACCCCCACCAACTTTCCGTTATCAACTACCGGCATCCGCCGTATTCTATCCTTCACCATTCTGTCGACAATGGCCATGAGTGGTTCATCGGGCGATATGCTCAAAATATTCGCATTCATAATCTGCCTGACGGTCTTTTCCTTGACCGACTTGATGAATTGATCCAGTTCGCCCTGCCAGGAGAGGGTATCGCCGTCAATGCCGTAATTGAGGAAGGATGGGCGGAGATGGTACAGGATATAAAACATGCTGATGGTACCAACCAACCGGTGTGCATCATCAACCACCATCAGACTGACCGTTTTATGGCCGGTGGGCCTGACTTTGGCGGTAAGTATTCTGCGGATAGCCATATCTGCAGGCGCATCCACATGAATGGTATCATAATTTTTAATCATGATATCTTTTGCAAATAACTGCATGACTCTCTCCTTTTAGGGTGCATGATGTAATGCTTGATTTTGCCCGTATAGGTATAACACCAGGTAGAAAACAAACAGCAAGAGAAAAAAGGTTCAATGTAAAACAGCCCTGCCGAGTAATCGGCAGGGCTGTTTGGGGTACAGCAAACGAGGGCAGAAATGTGTCTTATTCTGCCTCAAGCGCTTTTTGCCACGCTTTGAGCATCTTCCAGGACTTATCGGTATCCGCCTGAGACTGTGCCATCAGCTCATCAACCATTTCAGGGTTGGACAATTTGAGCATACGGTAACGGTTCTCGTTTAAGGCGTAGTCTGCAAAGGAGATGGTCGGTTCCTTGCTGTCAATAGTCAGCGGGTTCTTTCCTTCTGCCTCAAGCATCGGATTATAGCGATACAGTGACCAGTGACCACACTCAACCGCTTTTTTCTGCTGCTCAAGACCAGTTGCCATGTTTATACCATGGTTAATGCAGTGAGCGTAAGCAATGATCAGGGATGGTCCGTCATATGCTTCAGCTTCTGCAATAGCCTTGATCGCCTGCTGCGGATTGCCGCCCAGGGCGATACGGGCAACGTAAACCGTACCAAAGGTGGAGAAGATCATGCCCATGTTTTTCTTGGGAGCCCTCTTCCCGCCAGCTGCGAACTGAGCAACAGCAGCACGTGGGGTGGATTTGGACATCTGGCCACCGGTGTTGGAGTATACTTCCGTATCCATAACCAGTACGTTAACGTTCTGACCGGAAGCGAGAACGTGATCTAATCCACCGTAACCAATATCATATGCCCAGCCGTCGCCACCGAAGATCCATACAGACTTTTTGACCAGATAGTCTGCTACAGGAACGAGCCGTTTGGCGATAATATTGCTGCTGCCGGCGAGGGCATCTTTCAGTGCTGCAACGCGTTCACGCTGCGCTTCGATTTCTGCCTGGTCGTTTTGCGTGGCATCAAGAAGACCGTCAGCCATAGCTTTTTCAATCAGACCTGCTTCAACAGCTTTTTCTAAGAGTTCTTTTGCCTGCATGCCAAGCTTGTCAACCGCCTGGCGCATACCCAGACCATACTCCGCGTTGTCTTCGAACAGGGAGTTTGACCAGGTCGGTCCACGTCCGTCTGCACGGGTACAGTAGGGAGTTGTTGGCAGGTTGCCGCCGTAAATGGAGGAACAACCGGTCGCATTGGCTACATACAAGCGATCACCAAACAGCTGAGTGACAAGTTTAACGTATGGTGTCTCACCACAACCGGTACAAGCACCGGAGAACTCGAACATCGGCCGTAAGAGCTGGCTTCCCTTGATGGTATCTTCCTTGAGGGTGGAACGATCAACTTCCGGCAACTTAAGGAAAGTCTCCCAGTTTTTGCTTTCGCGTTCCAGTACTTCCTCGGTATTGGTGATCATCTTCAGGGCAGGTTCGTCAGTCTTGTTGCCTTCCGCGTCTTTCTTCTTCGCAGGGCAAACACTTACGCACAGGGTACAGCCGTAGCAGTCAGCCGTAGAAACCTGAACGGTGAATTTCTGACCCTTGTAGTCTTTCCCTACTGCATCAGCGGTTTTGAAATCAGCAGTAGCACCTGCTGCTTCCAAAGCTTCAGGGGTGGCGATCTTCAGACGAATACAGCCGTGTGGGCAAACCAGTGAACAGCGACCACACTGGATACATGTATTCTGATCCCAGGTGGGGACATTCACCGCAACGTTACGTTTTTCCCACTGGGTGGTGGCGGTCGGCCAGCGGCCGTTGTCAGGTATCTGGGAAACTTTCAATTCTTCGCCCCGGCCTTCCATCATTGTTGCAGTAACCGTTTTTACGAAATCAGGTGCTGCTTCAGGCACGGTCGGAGGCATTTCATGACCGGTAATTTCGCTTGGCAGGGTTATCTCAACGATATTTTCAATGGCACCGTCAACCGCTGCGTAGTTCATGTTAACGATCTTGTCACCCTTGATACCATAGGTTTTCTTGATCGCTTTTTTGATCGCTTCAACCGCATCTTCCTTGGTGAGAATTCCGGAGATCATAAAGAAGGCGGTCTGCATGATCATGTTGATACGGGCACCAAGACCGATAGCCTGACCGAGCTTGACCGCATCGATGATAAAGAATTTAGCACGTTTTTCGATCAGCTGCTTCTGTACCAGAGCCGGGAGATGTTCCCATATTTCATCTTTAGAGAAGGTGGTGGTCAGCAGGAAAGTTCCTTCGTCTTCCAGGTTGGCCAGCATGTCGTAGCTGTCAAGGAAGGCAAAATTATGACAGGCGATGAAGCTTGCCTTGTTGATCAGGTACGGAGCAACAATCTTGTTTTCACCAAAGCGGAGGTGAGAAACGGTCATGGAGCCGGACTTCTTGGAGTCGTAAACAAAGTAGCCCTGAGTGGAATTATCTGTTTCATCACCAATAATCTTGATGGTGTTTTTGTTGGCGCCAACAGTACCGTCAGAACCAAGACCGTAGAACATTGCACGGTATACGTCATCACCTTCAATGTTAAAGGATTTATCATAATCAAGACTGGTGTGCATAACATCGTCATGCGGGCCGACACAGAATTTGTTTTTCGGTGCAAATGAAGTCTGGTTTTCAAATACCGCTTTGACCATTGCAGGGGTGAATTCTGCAGAACCAAGACCGTAACGGCCACCAAGGATGGTCGGTGGAATCATGGTCGGGTTTGCTTCGGCAGCCTCTGCAACTGCAGTGCGCACGTTGAGGTAGAGTGGTTCACCGAGTGCGCCCGGTTCTTTAACGCGATCAAGAACAGTGATGCGCTCTACGGTTGAAGGCAGGGTGTTAACCATGGCCTTGGCGTCAAATGGATGGAAAAGTCGAACGATAACCATACCCACTTTGTCACCTTGGGCAACCATGTAATCGATGGTTGACTGAGCAACTTCAACGCCAGAACCCATGATAACGACTACATCGGTTGCATCAGCTGCGCCGTAGTAATCAAACAGTTTGTATTGACGACCGGTCAGTGCTGCAAATTTGTCCATGGTCGCCTGAACGATGCCGGGAATGGCCGCATAATACTTGTTTACCGTCTCACGACCGGTGAAATACACATCCGGGTTCTGTGCGGTTCCGCCCAAAGAAGGACGATCCGGGGTAAGGGCACGTTCACGGAACTCGGTAATCAGGTCTTCGTCGATCATCTCACGCATATCATCCATGGTGAGTTGCTCGATCTTGGCAACTTCATGAGAAGTACGGAAACCATCAAAGAAATGAACAAAAGGAATGCGGGATGCCAGGGTAGACTGGGTGGCGATCAATGCCATGTCCTGTGCTTCCTGCACGTTGTTGGAGCAGAGCATTCCCCAACCGGTCTGGCGAGCGGACATTACGTCACTGTGATCGCCGAAAATAGACAGCCCCTGGTATGACAGGGCACGGGCAGTTACATGAAAAACCGTCGGTGTCAACTCGCCTGCAATTTTATACATGTTAGGCAGGATGAGCAACAGGCCCTGGGAAGCGGTAAAAGTGGTACACAGAGCACCTGAATTCAGTGAGCCATGCAGCGCACCGGCAACACCACCTTCTGACTGCATCTGGGAAATGACCGGAATGGAGCCCCAGATGTTTTCCTGCTTGGCGTTAGCCTTTGCATCAGCTTCAGCGGCCATCGGAGAGGACGGCGTAATGGGATAGATTGTGATGACTTCACTGGTAGCATAGGCAACGTGGGTACATGCCTGGTTGCCGTCAACGTTGACCATTTTTCGCGACATAGCTCATTCTCCTTACACGGTGGTTACTTTTTTCCGACTCATGGCGGGCCGGAAAGGGTTAACAAAAAACATTCTCTTTACAGCAAAAAAGAACCTAAATATTTGTGATGCCACGAAGATAATGCTTGTTGAAAGAAAATGATTGACGCTTCATTCAACAGCTAGCCTGTGTCCATCCTCGGGCAAGAATATAAAAGTCACTACAGCTCGCAGAAAATGCGTGTTTGCATCCGTGCACACACTCTGACAATCACCCAAAATCAGAAGAGGGTACGGTACAAAATAGCGACAAGATATACCAAAAACTGGGATTATGCAACGCTAAAGCGAGTGCGATGAAGACTGCCTGGTAACAGTTTGATATGTAATGAAAAAATGGGAGAGTGCGGTCCCGTAAACCATTGGTTAGGTAGCTTTGACAGACCGCGACCGCCTTGTAGCAGGAGACTAATTATCCGTATCCAGAATAATGAATTCCTTGATTTTTTCATAAAGCGATTCCGGTATGGCCTCTTCAAACATAAATTGTTCTGCCTCCTCGCCGGTGATGGTTTCCTTGATGTGTAAAGGAAGCGTGCGGAGAAAAGCGACTCGTTCGGGAATGGGCTTGCGTTCCTTTGGTTGGCTCATGGTCTATTCCTTGGTATGGATGAGTGCTGTGAACGGTTGTATTGGGCTGTACATTTTATTGAATATGCACTGAAGTATGTTCTGTAAACAGGCGTCTTTCGCTTTATGGTGGAGACCGGCTGCTGCATCTGTGGACAGCGTGCTTCTTCATCAAGGTAGCGCTAAATCAGCAATCCGCCGGAAAAAGCGTTCCAAATACAGGTGTTTCTGGTATACTCCCGGATTTTTACGGTGATAAAGTTGGCTGCCAGCTTTATAACTTTACCTGGTGGTGTCGGTGGAATGACAGGTCTGTTGCCGCAGGATTCAAGCAGACAACAAGTGATACCGTGCACCTGGAGAGACGGTATGTCGGAGTTCAGATGCGATCCAAGTTAAAACTATTTCTTCCAGGCGAACAGGCGAGAATGATCATCATCGCCGCCTTTATCGGGGTTATGGCCGGACTGGCCATTATCGCCTTTCGTGAATCCGTGGACTTCGTTCACCGGTTTGTCTTTGTCAAAGGCCAGGTCCTGCTCGGTATTGATCAGGGAGGATGGCGTATCCTGTTGTTACCGTTGCTGCCCATGTTCGGTGCTGCGGCACTGATCCCTCTTTCCATGGCTTTCCCCGGGAAGGTCAACGGCTACGGACTCACGGCCTTTCTTCGGCGGGTCAATCTGGAAAATGGGGTCATCCGGGCACGCAATATTTTTATTAAAATTGCCGCTACCGCTTTGACTATCGGTTCCGGGAATTCGGCTGGTGTCGAGGGACCTATTGCCCAGATAGGCGGAGCCGTCGGTTCGCAGGTCGGACAACGATTTCGGGTCAGCGGTAAGCGGATGAAGGTTTTTATTGCCGCCGGCTCCGCCGGTGGGATTGCCGGTATTTTTAATGCCCCGCTGGCAGGCATTTTTTTTGCGGCTGAGATAGTGCTTCTGGGGACCTACGAGATATCATCCTTTGCCGCCCTGGTCGTGGCATCAGCGCTGGCAACGGTCGTTTCCCGCGCTTACTTCGGCGAAATACCCGCTTTCCCGATTCCCGATTTCGAGATCGTGAATTATTTTGTTGAAATACCTCTTTATGCGGTCATGGCCCTGATTGTCGGGCTGCTGGCTGTGGCGCACATCCGTTTTTTTTATTTTGTCCGCGATCGTTTTCAGGCCCTTTCCATGCATCCCCAGGTCAAGCCTATTATCGGCGCCTTCTGTATTGGCTGCATCGGCATTTTTTTTCCGCAGGTCATGGGGGATGGGTATGAGTACATTGAAAAGACCCTTGCCGGTCACGGCATTATCTGGGTCATGCTGGCACTGGTGTTTCTCAAATCCATCGCTACCGCCATTACCCTTGGTTCAGGAGGTGCTGGCGGTGTGTTTGCACCGGCACTTTTTATCGGCGCTGTTATTGGTGGGGCGTTCGGGGGTCTGGTACATATTTTGCTTCCAGAGTATACCGCCTCTTCCGGCGCTTATGCAACCGTGGGCATCGGTGCCTTTCTTGCCGCTTCCACCCATGCTCCGCTGACCGCTATCTTTTTGCTTTTTGAGATGACCGGTAATCATATGGTGATCGTTCCGGTGATGCTGACCGCTGTGCTGGGCACCATGATTGCCACCCGATTTTATTCTGACTCTATAGATACGGTTGATTTTACCCGTCAGGGGATCAATATCCACGAAGGCCGTGAAGTTGCGATCATGAAGTCCATTCGGGTGGGTAAGGCAATTACTGAGGATGTGGATTTTATCAGCGAAAATGCGAACATCAACCATCTGTTGGAGCTGTTTCGCTATGCCCAGGACAGTTTTTACTTTCCGGTAATCAACCACAAGGGACTTATGGTGGGGGTGGTTTCCATGCAGGATGTAAAAAATATCCTGCACGATGCAGAACAGCGGGTCTGCTACTTGGTCGGAGCCATCTGTACCCGGGATGTGATCATGCTCACTCCTGATGACAACCTCTATGATGCCATGCAGTTATTCGATGTGAAAGGGATAGATGAGATTCCCGTGGTTGAGTCGATCGAGGAACCGTGGGTAATCGGCATGCTGAAGCGGCAGGAGGTGATTGCCGCTTACAATCGGGAAATGCTCAATCGCGGTATTAATGAAAAGGCGGAGTCCATTCGTATGCTCTGCTCAACGACCTGAGCAGGCAAGGGCGGAAGAGTAGAACAAGAGCAGCCTCGGCTGCTCTTTTTTTTTGTAACCGGGGAGCTGCTGATAAAGGCCGGATAGACAGCAATTCACATTATATCTGTTGATTAAGCAGAGCGGGTGTATAATACTATTCTACGAGAATTCTAAATTTTTCGGGCGCATGGAGGTGACCGGTGGAGATTTTTCTACACTCGTTCGGGTATAAGCATGGGTATCCGCAGGCAGATGTGGTCGTGGATGTGCGCTTTCTTCCCAATCCTTACTGGGTACCTGAACTGAAAGAGGGCAACGGCTGTGATCCCGAAGTGGCGCTCCATGTGTTGAATAATGAAAAGGGGCGCCGTTTTTTGGCTAGGCTTGAACCCTTTCTCTGCTTTCTGTTGGAGGAGCATGAGCGAAAGGCGAGAGAGCGCTTTACCGTAGCCATTGGCTGCACCGGAGGCCGTCATCGAAGTGTGGCGGTCATTGAACATCTGCGGAGATTCCTGAAAAATCGTGGGTTTACCCTGCAGGTATATCATAAAGACATCGATAAAACCTAATACACGGCAGAAGCCGTAACAGTCCATGAGCAACAGTGGAGGGAATAATGAAAGATACCATGAAAAACATTGTCTATGCAGGACTCGGGGCCGCCTTTTTGACCAAGGAAAAGATAGAAGAGCTGAAGGGTGATTTGATCGAAAAGGGAAAGATGTCTCAGGAAGAAGGCAAACACTTTGTTGACGAATTGGTGAGCAAATCGGAAAAAGCCAAAGAACAGTTGAATCTCTGGTTGAATATGCGGGTGGAGGAAAAAGTAAAGCAGCTGAACCTGGCAACCGCCGATGAGGTAGAGGAGCTGCGGCGTCAGATTGAGGAACTGCAGGTAGCGCTCAACCTGAAGCAAGGCGAAGAGTAGGCTGCCCAGGCATGTTCAGTATTCGCAAGCTGGGCGCCATTGGTCGTACCTACCGGCACCTGAATCGTTACCACCGCATACTGCGCGTTTTATTCAAGTATGGGTTTGACGATCTGGTCGATAGGCTCCATATAGACCAATACCTGGAATCGGGCTTGCGGATGATTAACCGCAAGCCCCGAGAACAGATCGCAAGGCTTTCCCGGCCCCAGCGTTTGCGGTTGGTGTTTGAAGAACTCGGACCAACCTTTATCAAGCTTGGCCAGCTGCTTTCCACGCGACCTGACTTCATTCCTGCCGAGTATCTTGATGAGCTCGCCAAGCTCCAGGATAAGGTACCGCCTTTTTCCTATGAAAAGGTGTGCACCATTTTCGAGGAAGAAATGGGGGCATCCCCCACAGCGGTCTTTCATCATTTTGAGAGCACCCCGCTTGCTGCCGCTTCCATAGCCCAGGTGCATAAGGCCCAATTGGAGGATGGCTCGGGAGTGGTGGTCAAGGTGCAGCGTCCCAACATCGAAAATACCATCGCTGTTGACCTGGAGATTCTTACCCACATTGCCGAATTGATGGAGCAGTACCTGGAAGAAGTTCAGGGGCACCGTCCATCTGCCATTGTGCAAGAGTTTGCCCGGAGCATCAGCCGGGAGATCGACTTTACCATCGAGCTCCAGAATATTCAGCGATTCCAGCTGCAATTCGAAAACAACCCCTTGATTCATGTACCCCGGGTCTACCCACGGCTAAGCAGTGAGCGGCTGCTGGTAATGGAATGCATCGAGGGGATCAAATGCTCTAATGTCCAATACCTCAAGGCCCACAATGCGAACCTGGAGTTGCTTGCTGAGCGGGGTGCGGTCCTGGTGATGGAGCAGATTTTTATCCATGGTTTTTTCCACGCTGATCCTCATCCGGGAAATATTTTTATTCTTGATGACGAGGTTGTCTGCTTTATCGATTTTGGCCAGATGGGCCGCCTTTCGCTGAAAGACCGTGAGGATTTTACCGAACTGGTGCTCAGTCTGGTCGCTGGGGATGAGCGCAGGGTGACCAAGGCGCTGTTACGGATTACCCTGCAGCATGGGGAAATCGACCAGTCACTTCTGGCCAGTGATCTTGGCGATATGATGGATATGTACCTCTACAAGCCTTTGGGGGAACTGGAGGCAGGGAAGATACTGCAGGACATCTTACACCTGGTATCGCGGCATATGCTCAGTATCAAGCCGGGATTGTACCTGATGATGAAGGCGCTCACCACCGTCGAGGGGGTAGGGCGCATGCTGGATCCGGAATTAAAGCTGATTGAACTGGCAAAGCCGTTCATGCGAAAAATACAATATGGTCGTATGCACCCGGATCGGATCATGGATGAGGTAGCCCATACAGCTACCTCCTATCTGCATCTTTTCCGTGAAATGCCAGAGGAGATTCTCAGTCTATCCCGTCAGTTGCGAAACGGGAGGATGCGCTTGGAGTTTGAACATAAAGGGGTGCACTCCCTGGGGGAAGCGATGGACAGGGTCTCCAACCGGGTTGCCTTTGCCATTGTTCTTGCCGCTCTGATCATCGGCAGTTCTCTGATCGTTCTTTCCGATGTCCCCCCACGGTGGCACGGGATCCCGATTATCGGCCTGATCGGGTTCGTGGTGGCCGGTCTCATGGGGTTCAGACTTCTGCTTTCCATTTTACGGCATGGCAAGATGTAACCTCAACGCCTGTTGCCTGACCTTCGTCTGCTGCACAACCGCGGCTGCTCTATTTTTTTCTCCACTGTCCCTTAATCTGGATGAATTGACCAGAGGGCGTTTTTTCAATAGCCTTCTTGCCGGCAAGTTGCTCCACACTCTGCAGAGGGGCGTTGTTACGCTGAGCGATTTGTTGGTATTGCTGCTTTCTCTGCGCATTGATGGATTGAGCGATCGCGGCCGCCTGGCTGTTGTTTGGGTCGACCGGCGCCAAGTACCCACTGGTGGTCTCGCCAACCAGTCCCTGGTCCTTGGCTGCCTGTAGGTCGAGCGCGCAGAGATTGCCGCACAGCAGCAGTATCGCAACAAGGGTGATTGATATTATTTTTTTCATGGTATCTCTCCTGTTAAAACAGTCCGCTGTCTTCGCTGAGGACATTCTCCAGCTCTTTTTCCACCTTAACCCTGATTTCATGCTCGATTTTGACATTTAAGTTGATGGTAATGGGTTTTTCAGGCGGAGCTACCTGCACGGTTGGGGTGCAGCAGGCAAGGAAAACGAGAAAGATGAGGCCGCTGAAGAGCAATTTCAACATGGGTGCATCCTCGGGGGTGCCGTACCCCTCTTGGTTAATGGTGTTTGCGCAGTTGCTTATCCAGGTCCCTGGTTAAGGTACGATTATACCGAAGGCTTTTGAGAAGCGAAAGTAGATTCTGTTCAGTATGGATGTTGAGGTGGACCGGCCTGGTGGCGGAAAGGCGGGGGCTCTTTCCCTGCAGATGCACATCGATGAAGAGGGTACCATCCTGGAGGTAGCGGACCGGTGCCTTAAGAGAGGTGTAGTGAAATTCCTCCAGCGCCTGCAGCGCATAGGCCGTCAGTCCGGATTGCTCGGCCTGGCTCTGTGGCGGACGGTAGCGGATGGTCCCCCCCTCAGCCTCTCCGGTGAATTCACCGGCCTCCAACCCGAATACATTGTTTGCCAAGCTCACCGGCAGGTAGCCGTTTATCCTGCCGTTTACTTCCAGTCCCTTGACCTTTATCAGGGCGATCAATTGAGCAAGATCAAGCCCGCGTGCGCGAATAGCTAGAGTGGGGATCCGGGTACCCGGCGAATGGGTAAAGGGATCAATGCTGACGACACCACCCATGAGTGATGCCTTCAGCTGGGTAAACGCTATCCCCGTCCGATTGCCCGGAGAGGACGATTGAAGGGTGAAGCTGCCTTCGAGATTGTCGACTGGGACAGCTGCACCGATTGTTTGAATGTGGAGGGTGCCGGGCTTTTGTGATTGCAGTACAGGGAGAATGTCGATGCTTTTCTGGAATCGTAAGCCGGAAAACGGAACTTGCTTAACGCTGCCGGCGAGTTCGGAAATGTTGACCATGCCAGCCAGGTGAGGGCGGACTCCCTTTTGCCATTGTCCGGCCATGTCTGCCTGGAGGAAACCGGCAGTCACCTTCACCGGCAGGGCTGTACCGCTTAGGAGTTTGTCCAATCCGCTTGTTGAGGAAAACTCTACAGGGGCAATGGTCGTCAGGGCGACTTTCCCAGCTCTGGAGTATGTATCATGATCGATCTCCAGGCGAAGTTGACCTGGGTGAACGGCAGGCCGGAGAGCAACCGCTCCTTTAATGGCCGTACCTGTCAGGTCAAACTTTCCATCAGCCTTGAACGGGCCCAGGCCAAGAGTGCCTGAGAAAACGTGCAATATCCCGCTGGAGAAAGCAAGCGTCATTCTGCGTTTTTCGCTGCCGGTAACAGTAAGCGGGCCCGGAGTAATGCGCATGTCCTTGCAGTGTATGTGCTGGTTGCCCTTGCGTACACTCAGGTCTGCAGCCTGCCAGGCTGGCGAAGTCAGAGTAAGGGACGCGTCCGACCTGACCAGGCGAATGGGCTGGGACGATTCAGGGGAGATGGCAATATGGGCAACACCTAGATCAGACACCGCCACGTCATCAACACTCAGCGGTGTACCCGGGGCAGGGGTGAGGCTCATGGTGTCCTTTGATATCAAGATTTCATCCATCGGCGGCAGGGAAAGCCGACCGATGGTGGCCGAACCAAGATCAAGTCCCCTGATCTGCCAGGCCTCGGGGGGAGTGAACTTGACCCTTATCTTTTCTTCCTGGAGGGTTATGGTGCCGTCAAGCTGGCCATTGATCGACTCTACTGCCAGCAGAGGGTGGTGCACATCATGGAGTTGTAGCTGTGATCCTTGAGTTATAAGGGTGTGCCCATGGTCAAGAGTGATATGCAGATCTGCCCTAGCTTGTCCTGCGGTAAACCACGGTAGCTGTACAGCCTCACCGTGCATGCTGAGTGTGAACTGTGGTTCGCCGGTCAGGTGGAGGGCGAATGTTCCCTCGAGTTTCCCTGCCAAGGGGGCCATGGAAGCCAGCGGCAGGAGATCGGCCACCTCGTTCAGGACCAGGGCCGTCGTCCCCCGAAGGACAGCGGCATCGGCGGAAAGCTGCAGGTGCTGTACAAGGGTGTGCCCCCTGAAGTGCCGCAGTTCTGCCTCGAGGATTGCATCTGTTGAGCGTACTGCATTCAGGAAAAGACGTTCTTGCTTGTCCAGCCTTGCCGTAATGGTCGCCTGAAGAGAGGTTGCGTTTTGCTGTAAAACAAAGGTCATTGACCTGCCGATCAGGCAAGGCAGAGAAAAAGAAGGCGAACGGAGCTGCTCTACCGTCACCCTCTGCACCGGAAACCTGAGCTGCCGCAGAGTGGAAAGGGCCTGGTTGAGTGTGGCTTGATCCAGCTGGCCGCGCCGCTCTGGTGTGGACCGGGTGACCGTCGGCAGGGAAAAAAACGCCTCTTTGATCGCAAGTTGATCAAAGGTGCCGTCGATGAGGCCGCGAAGGGTGTAGTGCAGTGAGAGCTTGGATATCTCGAGAGTGTATTTTTGTTGCTTTCGAGTGATCTCTGCTGCTGCGTGGTCTATTTTCAGGGCTGTGAAAGATAGACTGCTCAGTTCCAGGGAGGTGAGGTGAATATTGTGACGTTTAAGCAGCAGGGGGGTGATCTGTTCAAGCAGCGGCAATCTGCAGAGCAGGAGCAAGATCGTTCCCACCACGACACCGGCCAGCAGGAGGAGGAATCGTCGCATCTTTATTCTGTTTTTTGGGTTTACGCGCGGCCTTGGAAAAGACGGTTGCCCCATGATCGGCTCATGCCCCCTCATCCTTGCCCGTCTGCCAGGCATGCAGCCGTCCCCTCAGGATGTCCAGCAGCCTGACCCGCTTGCCGCGAACGGTAATGGTTGCCGGCTGGCCTGCCCATACCCGCTCTCTGACATGCTCAGGTATTTCGACCGCCATGGAAAAATGGGGGGCAAAGAGTTGAAAGGCAGAGCTGAGCTGTTCCTGCGCAACCTCCTGCTCCCCGCTTTGCTGTCGAACATCCAGCGGACCACCGTTTATCGCGCTCAGTGCCGGGTGAACAAGTTCCGTTGTGCCCGATGGAACAACCTGGAGCAAGGAGCCTGTGAATACCCCGATTCCCGCAGACCGCATATCAACTCTTACAGGGTTGCCGATCAGTGACCGAAAGGTATCGACGCTCTCCTGGGGAGCAAACGCAGTCAGCTGCTTCTGTTGGGCCGTTACGACCCATAACAGTTCCTCTCCCTTGGGGATGTAGGTTCCGAGCTCATCGGCAAGCGATCGGCATATGACGGTCCCCTCTCCTGGCGCCCTGATGGTGAGTGCGTTCAAGTCTTCCTCGGTTTTTTTACGCTGTTGCTCCATGGCCTGATACTGTTCACGCAGGTTTTGGCGTTCTGCGATATTGCCGGAGCTGTGTGCCAATCTGATTTTTAATTCCATTTGCCGGAGTTGGAGAATTAGCTGTCTATAGGTCGTGCGGAGTTCCCTGTTTTCCAATGTGAGGAGTACATCTCCTCGCTGCACCCGCTGTCCATCGGTGACCTGAACGGTAGTGATAAAGCCAGGGCTGGCGCTTTTCAGGCTGTACTGTTGCCGGTACTCGATGATGCCATGGGCCTGGAGACGTTGTTCCCATCCAGCAAAGAACACGAGCAGGAGAACTATGCCGGCGCATATCCCGCTGCGAGTCAGCAGTTGTAAAAGGCAGCGTGGGTTTTGTTCGGTATACGACGGCCAGCGCCTGAACAGTGCCAGCAGGGGAAAACCCGTCCAGACCGCAAGCGCGCCAACGGTGATAAATATTCCCAGTCCCCCGGCGAGCTTACTCGCCAGGTAGGCCAACGAGAATAAAACGGTGATCCGCCAGAGATAGGCAGCGATACCATACAGGCCGATATACCACGGAGTTGATGCCAGAGGACCAACCCCAAGAAAGAAATGACGGAGCCTGCTGTGGACAGTTCCCATGCCCAACTGGTAAAGGTTGGGAACGCCGATCAGGTCGGAGAGAACATAGTACCCATCAAAACGCATGAGAGGGTTGGCGTTAAAGAGGAGTGAACTTACTCCCGCCACCAGGGCGGTTTGATAGGCGATGAACCCGGTAACCGTTGTTGGCGACTGAGCCCAGACGACTATGGAAAGAAAGGCAATGCCAAGTTCGATGAAGATTCCGGCTATAGCTACATGCACACGCTGCCAGCGGGAAGGAAAGGTCCAGCTTGAAGTGGCGTTGACATAGGTCAGGGGGATAAACAGAATAAAGAGCAACCCGGCCTCATATACTCTGCCCCCGTATCGGTAGCAGACCAGAGCATGAAAAAACTCATGAATGAGCTTGAGTCCGAAATAAATCAGCCAGATTCGCAGCAGGTTGTCCATGCTGAAGAATCCCTGGGCATGAGCAGTGAACTGAGGCCAGTTGAGGTAGAGAAACCATCCTGCTGCCAGGGCCGCCAGCCCCCAGAGGAGAAAAAACACACTGCCGGTCATCCACAGCAGTGGGCGGCAATACCGCAGCAGGGGATCAGGGTTGAGCAGAGGGAGCTTTACGGTTATGAGGTTGAGCCGGCTGAACCGTTTAAGCGAGCGGTTGCGGCGATCCTGCTCCAGGGAAGCCGCCAGCAGGCCAGGGGCTTTCTGTTGGAGTAACTGGCGGCTGTGCAGCCAGCTAAGCAGGGTTTGGGCCTGGTCCTGATCAAGAGAAATGCCTAGTTGCCCTCCAATGAAGGAGAGCAGTTCATCCAGAGTGGAGAACCGTTCCAGGTGGGTGAGAAAGAGATACTCTTCCTTGCCGAGACGAAAGTACTTATTGCGGACAGGATCCTCGATGATATAGCAGGTTTCGCCTTTTTCCGTGACCGGGAAGAATTTCAGGTCTCGTCTCGGTCTGGGAAGGTGTTGCGAGTTCGGATCCATCATGTAAGAAAAAATCGATCAAGAAAAGAACGGAAGGTGTACCAGGGACGGCGAAACAGTTGCCAGCCAATAGGCTTGAGTCCGGCACCTATCCTGCCTTTTCCCTGCATACCCGGACGAAGCATTTCGCGTTCGTTGTTGACAGTGCACTGGGCCAGAAAAACATTCCTGTTGTCGCGTACAATGGATTGGGGGACAATGTGCTCAATGGTTCCTGTCCATTTTTTGTCGGGAAAAGACGAAAAACGAACAGCAACCGGCATGTCCCGCTGCAGGTAGGAAATGTCTGTATCCCGGACGGCCAGTTCAATGGTCATGCGAGCAAGCGGGGCAACGGCGAAAAGGTTTTGCCCTTTTGTTACCGGGCTGCCCTGGCGGCGCTCAAGGTCACCGGTGAGAACGATGCCATTGATCGGGCTGCGCAGGATAAGGTAGCGTTGCTTTTCTGCCAGCAGGTTCAACTCTTCTTCAATACGTTTTTCGTCGAGCCGGGCAATCTGTACGGCTGCTGTATTGCCCGATGCCATATACTGATCCCGCAGCTTCCTGGCTCTGTGCTTGTCGGCGATCAAGTTGGCCTGCTGTATTTCTACCTCCTTGCCATCCAGGTTTGCCAGTATGTCTCCCGTACTGACCGGGTCTCCCGGTTTGACCTGTACCGTCTCCAGGATACCATCGTATCGCGAGATCACATACCGGACTGTTACCGGTTTGACGACACTCTCGGCAT
Organism: Desulfogranum aggregans; assembly: GCF_055398265.1. Classification (NCBI taxonomy): domain Bacteria; kingdom Pseudomonadati; phylum Thermodesulfobacteriota; class Desulfobulbia; order Desulfobulbales; family Desulfobulbaceae; genus Desulfogranum; species Desulfogranum aggregans. Next base: position 4,617,917 of record NZ_AP042447.1, read on the forward strand.
TGAGGGTGTGAGGTACAGGAATACAGAGCGCTCCTATCATGCAGAGGACGAGCAGTATCGCCACCATTCCCCTCCTTAAAAAGGGAAGACGGGAGGCGGTTGCCTTCTGCTTTTCGGTTATGACGTTCGCTTGCCGGCTGGTGGCTGCGAGGACCGCCCGAGAGATGAGCGGAGTAAAATGAACAAGGTGCCGGAGTTTTTCAGTGATCTCCTCGGGTGGAGAGTGATCCCACAGGAGGACCAGCGCACCGCCAAGTTTAGCATCCGGATCGTTTAAACGCATGCCCACTCCCAAGCAGGTTCCCGTTTCTTTCAACAGGTCGTTGAAGATTGGCTGGTCGTCCAGGGCAAAGCCGGCAAATTTTCTGGGCCAGCAGCATGGGGCTTGATGGTTGAGGCAGGCGGAAAGGGCCTGTTCTATGGTTTTGACATGGGTCGTGCGGTGGTCAATGGTTGTTGCATCAGAGAGCGAGTGCAGCCGCAGCTTGCGATTGGGGGCTGCAGTGCCGATAGCCACCTGGGCGCATTGACACCAGTGCCTGAGCTGTGCATTAAGCTGGAGAAGGCGTTGTTCCTGGTCCTGCACGCTGAAGGCGTCGGCCAGAACAGTGCTGAGTTCCCCTATGGTTTGCAGGCTGCTGCTGGCGGTGTCCTGGCGAAGTATGGAAGAGGAGAGAACCGATGCCAGCAGTTGAATAGTGATCACAAAGGGATCAGGGGCCGTCTGCCCAAGCAGGATAAGGAGGGTGAGGCAACCGGATTGACCATTGGAGGCGATGTATGGGGAAGAGATGATCCATACCGAGGGGAGCGCCTTGAGCGGCTGGTAGGCAATGTGGCCGCTGGAATGCGCTTTCTCGGCAACAGTCAGAAGTTCTTGCCGTAGAGTCGCTGACCAGGACATTGCCTGGAGGGAGAGCATCTCTTCCGCGACTCTGACCTCCTTCCCTTGTGCTTCGCTGATTATCCCTCCGGCGGCGTTGACAAATCCCACACAGAAAGTGAGGAAACAATGGTACAACTGTGCGGTGGTGCTTGTCTGCCCGGCGAGCGCAGCTATCTGGCAGGCAAGCCGCGTGGTATCCGGAGCGTCTGGATTGAGTCGTTGTTCTTCTGGGGAGGTTTGCGGTTGATTGACCACGCTTGCTGGCTATGGGGCTACTGTTTGATCTTTGGCAGTTGTGCTTGGGCTGCCGGGGGAATGCCGTTACTGTCCTTTTGCTCAAGGATGGTACCGAGAACAGCGTGCAAACGTTGTGCACCTCCCCTGGTCATTGCCAGACGGGTATGGATCGGTAAAAGGGTTTCTCCCGTTTGCGGGTCGGTGATCGGGCCAGATGAAATATTGAGTATCACGTCTTCTTTGGTGGTATTGACAATGAACTGGGAGGCGTACTGAGCGGTGGTTTCGTTGTAACGGACTTTAATCTGCTGGGATTGCTTTTTTTCGGCAGTCATGGAGTATGCTCATGTATTAATGTTGGTGGAACAGTAAAAAAAGGGTTGAGGAAATCGTTTATTGTTGGCTGGATTGCATCGCGCCACTCTGGTGGTGCAGTTATTTGCTTTGCACCTGGGGGAGCAGGAAATCACTCGGTTGCTGCAGCGCCTCTGTTCTTTGTTTCTGACCAGGCGTGCCTGGCGAGGACAGAGGCGAAGCCGTGGAGGATGTAAACTCCAGGCTGCAGAGGCTCCCTGCGATCAGGGAAGCATCCGGGTTGGGAAGTTCAAGTTCTATCTCGACCGTCCCGCTTTGCGGGTTAATCAAGGGGGCGACCCGGGTAACCGTTGCCGTGACCAGTTGGTTGGTGCTGCTGACCGGGAGGGTCGTCCCTGTTGTGAGCGAAAGGCCATATTCAGGCGGCAGGTGGAAAACGGCTTTCAGCGGATCAAGTTGTACGATGGTCATCAGCGGCTGGGTATCTGCACCACCGACAAGTTCGGCTTCCTGAGTGTAGATTTTGAGTATAACCCCATCAATAGGGCTGGTCACCATTTTTTCCTGGAGCTGGATCGCTACAATAGCCGCTTCCTGTTGTCGGAGTTGCTGCGCCTCCCGTGCACTTTGGAGTTCCGCCCGGGCAATTGCCAAGTCGGTTTGTGCCACTGTTAATTCCTGTGGACGGATATTGCCGCTTTGGTTGAGTTCTTCCAGCAGCTTGAGCCGGTTTGTACGCATTTTGACCAGATTTACTGCACCATTGATCTCTCCCTTAAAGGCGGCAGCTGTCTGCGCCCGATCAAGCTGTGCTTGGAGAACAGTCGTGTTGAGCTGCGCGAGAAGTTGCCCTTTGGTGATGATGTCGCCTTCCTGTACATGGAGTTTTTCCAACCGATCGCGAAAGATGCTGGAAAGGTCGATGGTGGTATTGGGCTCGAGAAAGGTTTCAAAACGCTCGGCCCTTGATTCGGCGGAAATGTTTCCAGTGCACCAGAGCACGAGTGCAAGCACGCAGACTTTAAACCGTCGGGACCGGTCTCGTGAGTACCCTGTACGTCGTTGTTGCATCGTATCCCATTTGTGAAAAAAGATGAGCAATGGCTGATCAGGGTGCGGCTTGAGCCTGCTCGGTGCCAATGAGCATGACAGGCAATTCATCCGTATCAGTTGCCTGGGTCGGTTCTAGCTTGTTTTCCTTTACCAGTACGCCCATGGCCCTGTACAGGTTGTAGGTGGCATAGTTATAGGCAAGCTCGCTTTTTGCGTAGAGCTCTTCTGATTCGGTCAGCCGCTCACTGGCATCCATGAGTCGGTAGAGTACATCTCCATACGGATCGTTTCGGGTGAGCATGAGGTCGATCTGGGCCATGAGCGATTTGACCTCCTCCTCGTCTGCCCGTAGGATTTGATAGCTTTGTACCATGGAACGATAATTTTTTATCAACTCACGGTAACTGACCTGAGCTTCCAGGAGAATGTTGTTTACCGTGGTATCCAGTTGGTGGAGCTGCTGGCGAATTTCAATTTTTTTCCGCAGGTTGCGGGCTTCAGCGCCGTTATTGCCCAGTGGATATTCAAATCGGAGCCCGGCAATATAACTGGGACCGCCCTCGTCGAACTGGTTATTGTAGGCGGTGCCGTAGCGATAGTCTCCTTCAAGCCCCTTGACGTAGGTCTGGAAGAAAAGATCCAGATCAGGGAGGAGTTCATTGCTGGAATTGTCCAGTCGTATGGCCGCCGCCTGAATATGTTTGATGGCCTGAGCCATTTCAGGACGATTCTCAAGGGTCGTCTCTATCACTTTGGCAAATGGAATGTCCAACAGGGTATTGGATGGCTGCTGGGCTGTGACCAGTTCAAGGCCTCCGGCCTGGAGCAGTTTGGGGTCATTGACAAGCGCATTGATGCGTGACTGGGCGTTGCGTACGGCATATTCCGCCTGCATGGCAGCCAGCTCGTGAGCGCTGGCCATGGAGCGGGCCCGGGCGAGAAGACTGGCCTGAACGTCCATTCCTGCACGGCTTTCCATTTGCTCAAGGATCTTTTGTGAACGCTGGGCGAGACTATTGCGTTGGACGAGCAGAGATCTTTCCAGGTAGAGGCCCCAGTACGCTCGGCTGACTTCCAGGAGGTGACTTTCCATATTGCGACGGAACTCATCCAGGGCAATGCCGTGATCGATGGTGGCGAGATCTATCCCAGAGCGGTTGTAGGCGATACCGAAGCGTTTGAGCAACGGTTGGCTGATGGTCAGATAGGTGCCGGTGCGGGCCTGATCGGAAGGGTTGAAGTAGATCGAGTTTGTATCTAGCCCCCCGATATTCTGTTTCACTTCCACCTCGGTTCCGGTGACGAATTTTTTACGCACGCCATAGGCGAGGTCGCCGCTGTTCTCTTCATAACGGAGCGGCCCTCCGGTTTTCAGGTCGTCACCCACCGGCTCATCCAGGTCGGTGAGGCTGCCGTCAGCAAAGATGCGCCAATCAAAAGGACCTTCAGCCTCCTGGATGGTCGTTTCCCGGATGAGGGGCAGATCGCTGAACACTCTGATCTGGGAGCTGGTCTGCACGGCCATGGTAAACAGGGCTGTGACATCCGTATCCAATGCGGCGATATTTTTATTGAGGTGGCTGCTCACCTGTTCCTGCCACCAGGGAGCAAAACCAGGAGGGAGTGCGCTGGCGACACGGTCCTGGGTGAACATGCTGGAAAAATTCTCTTCAGCACGTATGACCTGGTCAACAAGCGGCGTGTAGCGTTGAAGCAGGCGGTCGTGCAGCTCCTGGTAATCCAGGTCACTCTCGGCCGCAGCGTTGACAGCCAGGGTGTAATCAGAGTGCTGCGTCTGTGCAGGCGCTTGAACGGGAAAAAATGCGGCGATCAGAGAGATGATGGCAAGGAGGAATAGGTGTTTCATGTCGTTGATATCATGTTTTTTTCTAGTGGCCGTTTTTGGAAGGATTGATCGACGGAGCAGCGAACTCATATCCGTTGAAGTCATTCCAATGGAGGTCTATCGGGGTGTGGGTACTCGCATGCATGGAAGCCATTATGGTTGATGGCAGGTAGGCAAAAATAGTATCCACATTCAGGGTTGACCGGGAGAAGACCAGGCTGGTGAAATTGGGGTTGAAATATGTTCGGGTATTAAACAGGCCCGGCGAACTGCTGTTGTAGCTGGAAACTGTCTGTTCGATATCCATGTGATGCGGCAACTCGAGCATACGCGTGGCCGGAAAGCTCGCCAGCCAGTTGCCGGCAGTATCGGCCATCACCGTCTGGTAGCCGATGGGGTTACCTGAATTGTCATACAGGGTGAGAAACAAGGTAGTTCCTGGCTCTGCCATGCCGGTGTAGACGGGACTCACCTCCAGCGGCGGAAATTGGGCGGGAAGACTAAATTCCCAATTCCAAGGAAAGCTTTCCTCCCTGCCGCCGAACTGACGGTAGAGAAAAAAGGCATCTGCGTCCAGCTCGGCAAGAGGCGCTGGAGGACTCACCGGTGGCCTGCCCGGCGGCCTCCCCGGTGGCGTGGGCGGCGGTCCACCCGGCTCGATAGGTTGTGCATCAGGGGCGTCATCTTCAAAGTAGTATCCGAAGTCAACCGTATCGATTTCTTCTCCCGGGCCCAGGGCGACGACAAAGGCGTTGTCCAGGGTACCATCCGGATCGTAACTCAAGATGATATCCTCCGGCAAGGTGGCAGGATTGACACTGACCACGTGACTGCCGGAGGGCAGGTTGTCAACGACATACTTGCCGCTGCTGTCGGTAACAGTGGTCACCGTAAAATCGGGTATGCCGTCGGAATCCAGGTCAATGGCGACGGTGAGTTCAACGCCGCTGATGCCGTTTTCAGCTCCATCCTGAAGACCGTTTTGGTTCTGGTCGTTCCAGATGGTGTCACCGATAGAACCGGTGCCGGTATAGCCAAAGTCCGCATCCACACGAGTCGTTCCTCCGGTGAGGACAAGGCTGGCACTATTCGGGGTACCGATGCCGTCAAGATCGTCGGTGGGGGTCAGACCGCCGGTCGGCAGGCTGGTCGGAAGAACAGTGACCGTGTATGCTCCGGGAGGAAGGTCTGTGAACAGGTACTGCCCATTCTCGTCGGTGGAATCGATGAAGGTATTGCCGTCCGGGTCGGTCAGTACTACGGTTACACCGGCGAGACCTGGCTCGCCGGAATCCTGTATGCCATCCGCGTCATAGTCGAACCAGATCGTGTCCCCGATATTGGCCACGGTATTGTAGCCGAAGTCTATGGTATCAATGCTGTTGTTGCCATCGGTCAGGATCACTTCGGTGCGATTGTCCGGCAGGCCGTCGGCATCGAAGTTGGGTTGCAAGCCATCCGGCAGGCTGCCTGGATCGACGCTCACACTGTATTGACCATTGGCAAGCCCGGTAAAAGCATAGGTGCCGTTGGTGTCGGTGCTGATGCGGATCTGCTCAGTGGGATCAACCCGACCGTCGTTATTGAAATCGCCGGTGAGGATAACTTCGACCCCGGGCAATAGGGGCTCATCCGGGTCGACGATACTGTCGCCATTGAGGTTCTGCCAGATCGTGTCCCCAATGGCTCCAGAGCCCCGGTAACCGAAATCCTGGTCCAGGTCGCTGGGGTGTTGATCACTCAACAAGGATAGCGACTGATGATCACTGCCTCCATCCGGATCAACCACCAGATCGACGCCATCCGGCAGGTCGCTTTGATCAATCGTCACGGTGTACGTACCATAAGGGAGCCCATCAAACAGGTAGCGGCCCGTACTGTCAGTGGTGGCGGTCATGAAAGTGTCAGGAGTGCCGTCACCATTGAAATCAATCTGCAGGGTGATATCGATATTAGCCAGGCCGAAATCACCAGCGCCAACGTCGGGAACGTTGTTGCCATCCAGGTCGAGCCAGACCGTGTCACCAAGGAGGCCCTGGCCCCGATAGCCGAAATCCACGGTGTCGATGGCATTGTTGCCGTCGACCAGGGTGACCGTTGACTGGTTGTCGCGGGCGCCATCGGGGTCAAAAGTCTGGATCATGCCGGAGGGGAGTGTACTTGTCTCCACCTCAATCGTGTAGGTGTCGTTTTCCAGATCGCCAAAATAGTATTTGCCGTCGCTGTTGGTGGTGGTTGTTTGTGTTTCACCGGCGTCATCGGTATCGCCATCATCGTTGAGATCCACACGCAACACAACATCTACCCCTCCCAGGCCGACTTCATTCCCGCCGTCCTGAATGCCGTCGCCGTCAATGTCCAGCCAGATCGTATCGCCGATGGAACCACGGTCGCTGAAGCCGAAGTCGATATCCTGATTGTTCTCACCGGCTGCCAGTACCACATCGGTGGTGGCATCGTTGCCCCCGTCGGCATCATAGTTGGGGTTTAAACCGGACAAAGAACCAGCGTTTGTATCCACACTTACGGTATACTCACCGGCTGGGAGATAGTCGAAGAGGTAGTCACCATCACCATTGGTGGTAACGGTGATGGACTCGCCCGCAGAAACCACACCATCATTGTTGAGATCACCGGTGAGGATCACATCAACGCCACTGATACCACCCTCGCTGCCATCAACCAGGTTGTTGCCGTTAGCATTGTTCCAGACCTTGTCGCCAATGGAACCGGTGCCGCGGTAGCCGAAGTCCTGATCAAGGTTTGTGGGACTTGCAGAGGTTAAGTTTAATGTTGATGCATTGGCGACACCGCCATCAGGATCGACGACCAGCGTAATGCCGTCAGGGAGGTCGTCGGTGTCGATGATCACCGTGTACTCCACAAAAGGCAGACCGTTGAAAGCGTAGCTGCCCGCACTGTCGGTGGTGGCGGTCAAGAAGGCGTCAGGGGTGTCGTCACCATTGAAATCAATCTGCAAGGTGACATCCACATTGGCCAGACCGACATCTACGGAACCCACATCAGGCGTACCGTTGCCATCCAGATCCAGCCAGACCGTATCGCCTATCCCTCCGCTGCCCTGGTAGCCGAAGTCAACACTGTCCCAGGTGCGCTGAGTCGCGTCAAGGGTGACCGTTGCCCTGTCAGGCGTGCCCAGGCCATCCAGGTCAAAGGTCTGTGCCAGGGTTCCGGCCTCGCCTGGAAGAGAACTGGTATCCACCGTAACCGTATAGGTGCCGTCCGCGAGGTCGCCGAAAAAGTACCGGCCATCACCATCGGTGATAGCTGCGGCAATAACCGTACCGCTGTCGTCAAGCAGGTTGACCGTGACGTCGGGCAGGCCGATCTCATTGCCGCTGTTTTGAGCGCCGTTGCCGTCCAGATCAAGCCAGACCGTATCCCCAATACTACCCCTGGGGATAACACCGCCAAATACCTCACGTTTGTAGCCAAAGTCCACCTCAAGGTTGTTTTCCCCTGGGCCAAGGGAAATGGTTGTAGTGGATTCGTTGCCGCCGTCAAGGTCGTAATTTGCATCTGCCGCACCCAGGCGAGCAGGCAGGGTGGAAGGATCTACGGTAATGGTGTATTCCCCTGCTGGCAGCCCGTCAAAAGTGTAGTTGCCGTTGCCGTCGGTGATGGTGGTGAAGGTCTCGTCCACTCCATCAAAGTTGATGTCCCCGGTCAAGGTGACGGTGACGTTGGCCAGGCCTGACTCTCCTGGATCGACATCATTATCGCCATTGAGATTCTGCCAGACAGTATCGCCAATGGAACCGGTGCCCACATAGCCGAAATCAACCGTCTCTACCTCGGGTTGGGTAGCGGTCAGTGTCAAGCTGTGGCGGGAGTCAAGCGTCGCATCAGGGTCGCCGGTCTGTTGGCCAAGCCCCCCGGGCAGAAAGGTCACCGAGACCTCATAGTCCACAAAGGGGAGGTTGGTGAAGAGATATTGACCATTGGCATCGGTAATGGCTGTAGCGGTGTAGTCGAAAATAGAGTCCCCGTCCAGGTCGCCCCGCAGCGTTACTTCTGCTCCGGAAATACCGGTGCCGGTCTCATCCTGGGCACCATCCCTGTTGGTGTCGTACCATACGGTGTCGCCAATGATACCGCTGCCGGTGTAGCCGAAATCGATATCAAGGATATTGTCGGAGGTGTTTTCAACATCAAAGATCGTCTGATTGTTGAGGGATGGGTTCGGGTCCAGGCTGTCAGGCTTCTCGGCGGTCTGCACGAACCCTGCTGGCAGGGAATTGGCAACCACCTCGATACGATAGGGTGGAACCTCATCCGGGGCATCATTAGTCAGCGGCAGGTTGGTAAACTCATACCAGCCGTTACTGTCTGTCACGGCGGTTGCAATGAGGATGGTATTGCCGAAGTTATCCGGATCGTTGCCGTACAGGTTGACCTCCACCCCTGCCAGTCCGGGTTCACCAGGATCCTGGTTACCATCAGCATTGACGTCGAACCAGACAAAATCGCCAACCACAGGCGGATTCACCTGGGTGATAAAATCGGCTGTCGCCTCATCCTGGTTGCCATCCACTGAAGGCCAAAGTGGTTGGCTGGCACCGTCGTCGTAGATCCGCTCGAAATCATCGGGTGTAGCGTGTGCACCTGGGCGACCACTCCAGTCAGCATCCACGAAATTGGTATGGGCGCCGACCACGTAGGCCGCTCCTTTTACCTGTACTTCATAGGTTATCAGAAGAGAATCTCCCGGGTCTATGTCCCAACCGTCAGTCGAGTTACTGATGAGCAGGGTTCCATCGCCATTGTCCGTGATACTGACGTCGGTGCTGGCCCCAGAGGCCGTTGGATTGCCAAAATAGACGACGCCCTCGGGAAGGATATCCTCAGCCGTCACTTCGAAAGCCGTTGAACGTCCAGAATTCTCCAGGCGAATGGTGTAGGTCAGTATATCATTGGGCTGCACTCCGTCCTGGGGATTGGTCGGATCGGTGACCGACTTGGTCGTAGTGATTTGCGGTTCGACAAGTTCAAAGTTGTCGGTTGCCGGATCAGGGGTGATGGTGATGGTATCGCCGTTGTCATCAACATAGGTGTGGCTGACCTGGGCGGTATTTTCTTTTGAAGCCCCGTTGGTGTTGACCGCGTCATTGGTTACGATGGCCGAGTAGGTGATGACGATGGGGTCGGTATCGTCATGGATGGTGTTGCCAAAGTTCCAACTCAACCCCTGGGAGCCGGCTGCAGGGCCAGCCGGTGTGGTATTCACATTGCCGGAAATACTGAGGGTCTCGACGAATTCAACGCCATCGGGCAGCTGATCCTGGACCAGGAAGTCATTGAGGGTGCCCTGGGGGGAGGTGATGGTGAGGGTGTAGGTGATGGTCTCGCCGATGGTGGCCTCGGTGATGTTGCCATCGCTTTTTGCAATGGAAACCGCCGGAGTGAGGAACTGGGCGTCATCTGTATCCTGGTCCGCATCGACGGCATAGAGGGGATCGCCGTTGGCATCGGTTTGGTCCTCGTAGCTGCGCTCTTCCGAGCTAGCGCTGCCATCCAGACCGGTCCAGTCGGCATCCACCGAGTTGGTCAGGGTGTCGCCGATAACCAGGGCATCCTCAACCGTGACCTGGTACCTGATGGTGATCGATCCGTTATCTTCAATGTCCCACCCGCCCTGGGAATTGGTAAAGGCGATGGTGTTCCCGCTTTGCGCTGCAACGACATCGGCAACGTTGAGGATTCCGGAGGCGCTCGCCATGGTCGCTGATCCATCAATAAAACTCACGCCATCAGGCAACAGGTCTTCCCCGGTGACCTCATAGGCGGTGGTATTGGCATTGGAAAAAGTCACCTGGTAGTACAGGGTTTGCCCTGCCTGTACATCAGTGATGGTATCCAGGTATGGACCGCCGTTGACGGTGCTGATCAGCTTTTCGCTTGAAACCGACGGCTCAACGATGTCCACGCCTACTGATGAGGTGTCGCTGCCATCACGTTCTCCTTCAGGGCCCCACGTCAGGGTAGCGGCGTTGTCGCGGGTTTGACCGTTTTGGTTGGCCACGTCGTCAACTACCAGTACGGTGTACTCTAATGTGATGGTCTGGGGATCGTTGCCGGAAATCCCGGGATTTTCCAGTGTGCCCAGGGCAAAGGAGACTGTCTGGGCATTGCCGTTCAGGCCGTCGCCATCAGTGGTAACGGCCACCTCGCCGAGCGATAGGCCATTGGCTGGAGTGTCGCCGTCTGCATCTGAAGTAAGCCCGGCGGGCCAGCTGATGGAATCCAGGCTGACAAACTGAAGCCCGGCCTCAAGGGCGTCTTCAAGTTGTGCCTCAACCAGAGTGCCTTCCGGGATGACCAGCTCTACCTGGTAGGTGGCGGTTTCCCCAATGGTGGCGTTTTCCACGCCGTTTGTTGCACTACTTGTGCCGATGAGGATTTTGGTTATTCCGACCTTGTCTATGTCAATGGGGGCGCTGTCCTGAGCAGCATAGTTGTTCAGACCCGTTCCTGGCCCGTCGTCGCCGTCGCGTTCGTTGGCTGTACCATTGTTAGTGTGCCCCTCATCCAGGCTCTCCCAAGTCACGCCTGCATTGTTGATGATGGATTGTCCCGGACTTACCGATTGACTGAGGGTTCCCTGGACCGTAATGACCAGAGAACTGCCCTGGAGGATGTCGATGGAGTTGGTGAGGGTCAGCTCATTGGTGAGCGGATCAATGGCGAATAGCGCTGTCTGGGAGGGGGTCTGATTGGTCCAAACAACATCCGACACTGTCGGGTTTTCCACCGCGGCAGGAATCTGGTCTGCAAAGGTGATGTCAAAGGCGTCGGTGGCGCTGGAATTGGCGATGGTAATCGTGTATTCAACCGTATCGCCTGCATCGCCTGTGGTGGTGCCGTTCCCATTGACTATTTTATCAATAGTCAGCTCAGGCTCGATAACGGTAATGTTGTCTGCACTGTCAGTATTGGATTCGCCACCGTCAAACACGAGTCTGGCGACGTTGTTGAGTTGTGTACCGTCCTGATTGCCAAGGGTGTTGTTGACAACAGCGGTGTAGGTGAGGGTCAGGGTCTCCAGTTCATCATTGTTGGTATCCAGGTTTGTCAGGTTGCCAAGATTAAATTGCAGATTCTGTCCTGACCCGCTATTGGCCACACTGCCAAATCCACCCGCAAGGTCGGTGGTTACTCCGTCAGTAGCAACAGCGTCCAGGCTGACAAAGGTTAATCCCGCCTCAAGGGTGTCTTGAAGAATGGCCCCTGCGGTTTCCCCTTCGGGGAGAGTGATGGTTACCTGGTAGTAGACGAGTTCACCGATCACTGCCTCGTTTTCCTCGTTCACGCCGGGTTCGTTGTTGCCATCGGTATCGTCGGCGCCTATTTCTGAACCAAGCAGCGTTTTTTCGACACTGGGAGCAGCGATGGAAATGACGGCGTCATCACTGGGCGGGTCTGTCGGATCCACCCAATTGGCCTCGGCAATGCCAACATCAGCAGCTTCGCTGGTATAGTAGGTGATTGAGGCCGTATTGGTGTGGTCACTGCCGACTGCAACCACATCGGGATCGGTAGTGGTCTCGTTATCCACTTCCAGGTCATAAGTGATGATAAACACGTCGTCCCCGGCCGTACCATCGGTCAGCGTGCCAGCGCGATCGCCATCCAACACCCCGTTTATCGGGTCAAAGACGATTTTCAGCTCTCCCCCGTTGAGGGTAGCGGTGTAGGCGGATGCATCCAGGGGAGAACCACTGCCCGGATTGTCGCCGCGCCAGACCTGCAGGTTCATGGCTGCAGTGGAGGCCGGAGCGATAAAGCCGGTTCCAGGGAGGGTGTCCTGGATGGTCAGGCCGTAAGCGGCAGTGCCACCGACGTTGTAGGCGGCAACTGCGAAGGTGACCAGGTCACCGCCATCGGCATCCGTGAGGTCGGCATTGATGGGGTTGGCGACCACCTCCCCGGCATCGACGGCCCCATCGCCAGTGAAGGTGATGGAAGGTCCACTGTCCGGGGCATTGAAGTCAAGGTCGGCAAGGCTCTCAGGCAGAGTGGAAAAGGTTCCGTTGCCGACAGTGGCCACAACCCCTTTGCTGATGAGCACTTCAGGTGCAGAGAGTTGGATCTGGGCGATGTTGTCAAGCGAGGTGTTGCTGCTGAAGGTGTTGTTGTAACTCCAGGTCGCCTGGTTGGTCAGGTACAGGCCATCGGCAAAAGGTTCATTGGTGACGGTGGAGGTGACCAGGATTTCTATGGTATAGGAACCGTCTGCAACAGTGATTGTATTGGATTCGGCGTGAAAGGTGGTGAGGTCAAAAGTGAGGGTGTTGGCGTTGCCATTGGAGCTGACAGTCGGGGTCCACGGGCTGGGTTCAGCTATGATTTCCGGCGCAAAATGCAGATCTGTCTCTTCGCCAAGAAAGATTTGGCCCCCGACGATGAGATCGCTACCTTCATCTATTACCAGGTTCTGAGGGTCGCCGGTAGCGTCAAACAACTCGTCCAGGTTGGCAAAGAGGGGGGTTGCTCCGAATTCTCCCACATCATAGACCGGAAGGGGGAGGTAATCGACAAGGATCAGGTCCTCGATGTCGCCGGTAGGGAGCTCCAGGGTGAAGGTGTAGGTGACCACATCGCCGGGAGAGATAATCGTTGCCGCCGGATCATAGGCAATGCCGTTGACATAGCTGATGCTCTTGTCGGTGGTTATGCCTTCGATGACTATCTGGGTCGCCGAATCCTCCTCCACACGCCCGCCGGTGCCGCCATAGTCTTCACCGGGTTCCGCGCTGTCAGGTTCCAGTACATCCCCACTGATAACAACATCATTGGTGATCGGATCATTGGCATCGACACTCTGGTCGATCCCGCTTTGCAGGAAATCTTCCTCAATCTCGACCAGGAAGGTTACCGTGCCCCGGGTGCCGCCAGCCGGACGACCGCCGGAATAATCCGGCGCCGTACCGCTATCGTCGTCAAACAGGTCGCCATACAGTTCTCCAGTTCCACCCAGCAGGCTGGATATATCAAAAGTGATGGTCGTCTCTCCACTGTCCTGGTTGCGAATAACGCTGTGGGCAGGTCCCGCGCCGCCTGCATCGAGGGTGGTATTATCCCAGGTGTCCTCGATGGATGTGCCATTCTGAAAAATGGAGAGGGTGGGGTTGGAAGCTGTAACGAAATGCTGGCCATCGCCAAGTGTATCGGTCAGGATGATGTTTTCAAAACCAAAATAGTCGGATATTTCGAAATCAATGGTGTAGGTGAGGAAGTCGCCCGGTGAGTAGCCGGCAGCACCGTTGTCTCCGATCGGGTTGTTCTCGGTATCGCGTTGAAAATCCACCCCCTTGGTGACCGTGATCGAGTTGATTTCCTGGGGAAAGTCGGAGCCGTCTCCATCGTCGGTGCCGTCACCGTCACCGGTGCCGGGCAGTCCGGCGCTGACGGCCTGGTCATCGCCAGGAACCGAAACCGGATTGTCGTACAGGCCGGTCGCATTGGCCTCATTGAGCGCCTCTTCAGCGGCACCTGTCACCGGGTCAATAACCGCTGCTCCAGCCGCATCTGTCAATCCGTAATACACTGAGTAGGTGACCGTAATTTCCGGAGTGCCATCCGCGGCATAGCCCGTAACATTGCCCACAGGGAGCACAAAATCATTGTTCGGCGCAGCATTCGCCTGCCAGGGGACCGGCGCCTGGTAGCCGCCTGTTGACTGGACCAGACCGGTTTCATTACTGCCCTTGACGGTGATGACGATATCATCCCGATAGTAGGCACTGTCGGGGAGAAAATCATTGAGGGTCAGACTATCCACTACCTGGTCAGGGGCAATATCCACCTCCAGGGTGTAGACAACCGGATAATTTGGCCCGGTGGCAGTCTCGGTCTCATTGGCATCAGCGGTCTTGGTGATGGTGAACAGCTGCGGAGTGACCGTGTCCGTTGCCAAACTACTCTGGACGATAACCGGATCGGCGTTGGGGTTATCCAGGGGATCGTCACCGTACCGGAAGCCACCGCGGGCCGTAACCTCCAGGTCAACCCCCACCACCGCATCACCGGGTGAATAGTCGGCGGCATCCGGTGTGTCGTCAAAGCCGGCAACCGCATCTTCATCGATTTCAGCGGTAAAATTGATGTCGATGACTGGTTGTTCCGGGGCAAAGGAGCCAAACGGCAGTTCAATAACGAACCATTGGTCGCCGTCATGGATGCCGCTTTCCAGGGGGATAACGCCGCCGACACTGTCAAACGGGTGGGCGGCCTCGAGATCGGAAGGATCGATGACCGTGGTACCGTTCACCCATGCGCTCTGGGCGCTGTCCCAGGTGAACACCTGGGTGTTGACCGGAGCCGTGCCGTAGCTCGGTCCGGATTGGATGTTGAGGCCAACAGGAACATACACATCCAGGTAGGGACCATAGCCGATATTGGTGGGGTCACCAGCGGCGGCGGAATTGTCAAAACTGACCGTAAAGTCGATAGTTTCTTCAATCAATCCCTGCTGAGGTAATGATACGGTGACTTCCGGTACAGGCGGATCCAGGGTCTTCTGCCATTCGCCGCCGGCGTCCGTAAGGGAATCCGCTTCAATACTGCCGGTTGCAACTTCCAGTTCCCAGTCCCCATGAGGACTGTTTCCCGTGGTATCATCAGAGGCTGCTACGTCGGCTCTAGTCAATTCTGCAAGCTCTGTCAGGAGGGTATCACCAGTCTCTCCCCGGGCTATATTGCAGCCATAGAGCAAGAGGTCACCATCGGGATGGAGGGCTGTTCCCCAGGCGCTGATTTCCTCGGCATGGCTGGGTAGGGTAGCCGCGTTAATGACGCTGTCGCCTAAAAAGAGGGTGTTATCTGCCCCATAGGAAAAGATATGCACGCTCTCCAGGTCGGAGTAGTCGGCCAGGGTGGTGGAAATCTGCTCGATCTGGTCCCCATTCCCATCCAGAATGACGACGCTGGTGTTGTGGGCTCTTACGGTTTCGTGTTCGGTGGCGGCTGATTGGTCGTCAGCGTCAAGGTCCTGTTGCAGGCCGTCAACCAGCGTTGCATGGTCGCTGACCGTACTGTCGACGAACACCACCCGGTTGATTTCTTCTGGTTCAGCAGCGGCAGCTGGATCATCTGCTCTTGTCGTGGATTGTGGTTCACTGTCAAGGTTCGCGGCGGGAGATTCAGCCTCAGCAGCTAACTCCGGTGCCTGCGCGGTTGTTGGTTCTATTTCCCCTGTTTCCGGGTCGCTTTCATCGCCACTGCGAACAGCTGGTTGGACGGCATCCTCGCCCTGATCATGGAGGCTGCTGCCCGGGACTTTCAGCTGCTCTTCATCGGGAGTATCACCACTGTTAGTCGTGGATTGCCGGGGGACCTCTTTAACTGTTTGGGGAGGAGCCGTTTCCACAGGGGAGGGCGTGGGCTCTAGGGTTGGCGCCTCGTCAGCGAGCGGGAGCGGGTCAGGATCAACAGGCGCCTCGCTAACCGTTGCTAAGGGGTTGGCATCCAGGAAAATACGTTCTTCAAGCTCTTCAAACAGGAGTTGTTTTTTACGGGGATATTTCATTACAAACCTTCAGGCGTAAGAAGAAAACAGGTGCCATTCCTAGCTGGATGGAGAGGATAAGATTCCCCTTGTAAGGAGGAAGTTTAAACTGGATGCAATTATATGCAAGTAAATATACGGTAAGCTTTGGGTGAATTGTTATGTGATGTCAAATAAGTATCTTTTTTCGTTCGATTGTATCAACTGCTTTTGGGGGTGCTGTGTTTTGGGGGAGTATTTTTTACCGGCAACGCTTTGGGAATCAGCAGGGTGAAGATCGTACCGCCGTTGGTTTCAGGATGGATGGTGACCTGCCCAGAGTGACGTTCTACAACTTCCTTCACTAGGCTCAGGCCGAGGCCAAACCCCTCCTGTGTCGGTTGTTTTTCTCCCCGGTAAAATTTGGTGAAGATGGTGTCTCGAAGTTCCGGTGCGATGCCTGGTCCCTGGTCGGTGACGGCAAAGGCGAAATGGTCGACGAGTTCTTCCAAGGAGACGGTGATGGTCGAAGAACAGGGGCTGAATTTCACAGCATTGTCCAGCAGGTTGATGAGTGCCTGGAGAAGGAGCAGTTCATCACCCACCAGGGGTGAAGTCTTTTTCGGCAGGGTTGTGGTGATGGAGATATCTTTCTTGTCTGCTGCCGGGGTGGCACTGTTGATGGCATCGCCGATAATGGCAAGGGGGTGGAAGGGAAGAGGGTGAATCTGTTGCTTACCGCTTTCGATACGGTTGATATCAAGAAAGGCGACAATAAGCTGATTGAGTCGCTTGGCTTCGGCGCATATTGCCTCGGCATACGGTTGCTGATCCTTTTCCACAATATCTGCCAGCATTTCACCGTAGCCGAGAATGGTCGTCAGGGGGAGTTTGAGTTCGTGAGAGACGATGGAGACAATTTCGCCTTTCACCCGTTCCAGTTCGCGGAGCTTGGTCACATCATGGAGAATGGCCATGATGCCCTGAAAAGGAGGTTCTGTGACGGTAAAGTGATGGATGTCCACCTGAAAATATTGCCTGCCGCTACTGCTCAGGGTGTGTATTTCAGTACGGAGCGGACGATGGGTACCTGGGGCGTTGGGAGTGGCATCGTCTTCGTCTGTCAGGGGGCTGGAGAGGGCAAGGTGGTCGCTAAAGGACTGGTAATCGGGAAGAGATGCGTCGGCGTTTTGCTGCTGCTGCCAAAAGTTGCGGAAGTGAATATTGGCAAAGATAGGGCTGTTGTCGGCTGCATCCCAAAGCACGAGCGGCGGCAACTCGTTGTGAAGCAGGTTGTCAAGAAAAGCGTGCTGCATTCCCAGCGCCCTGGAGGCCTGCTGCAGCTGGTTGATATGCTCTCCTATGCCCAGGGCATCTGGCAGGCTTTGCTGCTGTTCAACGTTAACCCGGTAGTGAGGGGACTGGCTGTAAATCCGCTGCAATCCCTTGTCTAGGCGTTTGTTGAGAAAACGAATTTGCCTGTACATTGCTCCGGCTGTCCAGAGGGCTTGCAGGAGAAGGTGGAAGAGGTAGGCTGAAAAAAGGGCGACCATAAACGACGAAATGTCAATAAACAGCGATGCCCGAAAACAGAAGTAGGCAAGCAGGATGGCGGCGCCTGCTGCCGTCAGAATGACAGAGACATTGAACCGTTCTCCCATGGATTGCCAGAGAGCAGCAATAACGGTGATTAGGCTTGCTGCGAGCAGCAGGGACATTTGCGGAGCAGAGCGAATGAGACTGTCTTCGAGCAGGTTGCTGAGGATGGTGGCTTGAATCTCCACCCCCGGCATTACCCGGGTGCGGCTCAACGGGGTAATGAAGGTGTCGTGCAGCCCGATGGTCTCAGCACCGATCAACACCAGACGATCGGCAAAAAAACCCCGGGGTATTTTCCCCTTTAACACGTCAATGTAGGAGAGAAAGAGAAAGGTTTTTTCCGGACCGTAGTAGTTGATGTACAGCGTTTCGGCATCAGGCGTTGGACCCTGCCAGCCGCTGGCGCGCAGTATGGTCAACGCAAAGGGAAGCTGACCGACGGGGTGGTGCATGTCTATTTTGCGTACCATGCCGTCCCCGTCAAAAAGGGTCTCCACATGGCCGGTTCTCGTGACAGAGCGCAGGCCTGGTGCCGGGAGTAATAATCGGTTGTTCGAGGCGGTGGCCGTGGCGAGTACCACTGGCGGAGCGTGTTTCAATTGCCTGCTGAACCTGAGGTCGTCGTCGGTGGTCTCGGAAAAAAGAAAATCGAAGCCAATGGCCCTGGCCTCAGACAGGCGCTCAAGGAGGCGGGCATGAAACGCTCGGGGAAACGGCCAGGGACCAAGGTGTTGCAGGCTCGGTTCGTCAATGCCGATGATCACCACCTCCTGTGGTGGATGGAGCGGCCCTCGCAGGCGAAACAGCAGGTCCATGGTTGTATTGGTCATCCGGGGCGCAAGTCCGCTGAGGCTGAGGAGCAGAAAACAGCATAAGCCAACGGTCGGAGGGAGGAGGCGCTGGATCAACACGGGAGAACCGATGCGGTGCTAGAGGAACAGGATACCGACCATGACAACACCGATCAGTATCTCTTTCCAGCCGGGAGGCGGTTGTTCCATAGTCAGGCGCTGCGGGGAAGTCCACGGCCCAGGGGGGGCTGAGCCGATAGTCGCTCGCATACGAACAAAGTAGGTGCCAGGCAGAAGGGGCGCTTCCAGGGTGTGGGAGGTCGTAGTAAGGCCCCGTTTTTCCAGGACCAGCTTGCCAAAGGAGCCATCCTCGGCAATCTGCAGATCATAGGCGTTTGCTTCCGCCACTGCGCTCCATTGGAGGGTCGGCGTGGTTGCCGGAGCAATGGTCATGTCCTCCATTGCCGGCTGATCGACCCGTTTCCAGGCGATAGTCGGGGAAAAAAACGAGGTGAATCCATCAGGAGCGATAGCCTGTACGCGGAAAAAATATTTTCCGGCAGGAAGTGGCATGGTCTGCAGCGCAGGGTTCGGTGTCTGCTGTTCATCGATAATATCAGAGAAGGTGGGATCGGTTGCCAGTTGATAGTGATACTGCTCGACCTGTTCGCCCTGTAACCAGCGAATCGTGACCTGTTTCTCCCAAAAAAACTGCCCGGGCTCGGGAGAGGCAATGAGCGGTGCAACGGGGACGGTTCGGACGCGCAAGGGAAAAGGACCTGCTGGAATACTTTCAAAGCCTTCCTGGTCTGTGGCGGTGAGGAAGTAAAAGTAGGCGCCGTCTTTCACACTGTCGAGGATGAAATCCGAGCCTGGCTGGCAAAAAAGTTCTTTGATGGATTCCGTGCCCGCTATGTCCCTGGTTATCCGCATTTTAAACGATGCGGCTTGCGCATGCTCAGGCGCAGGTATGACGGCGGGGAGGCCCCTGAAGACGGGTGGGTGTTGAAGCTGGACAGGAGCCGCGGGAAGAGCGCGCGGGGGTATCGGTTGCCTGCCGGGCTGGATCCTTGTTCCCTGGTTGCGCTGCAGGGTCACTGCCCCGCCGGCCGCTGCGACCGCTACTTTCCCTGCAAGGGTTTCCACGCTGCTGTCTTGGCCGGTTTTGTTCTTTATACGATAGCTGGTACCGCGTATGCCCGTAATCGCGATCGGAGTGCGAGCACGATGGCTGTCGTTGGGGTGCAGGCGTTTTTTAATACGATTGAGAATGCGTCCTCGAGAGAGGGTGAAATCAATTTTTATACTGCTGTCGGCAAGCCTGATCAAATAGTTCAGGCGCAGGGTTGAGTCGGGTTCAACATGCAGGTATCGCTGGTCAGGGAAGACCACATGGGCAAAACCATGGGGGCCGGTTGTCAAGGTTTGGCCTGCAACAAGGACCATCCCCCTGGTAACCGGTTGACTGGTCGTATCCTGCTGGACCCCAACCCCACCGTCGAGTGCAGCAAGAGTTGCCTGGAGCGGTTCATGGCGAAGCAGGCTAAGCGGGACGTCCAGGGACGACTGCTCCCTGATGAGGTAAGGAGGGAGGAGCCCGTTTATTCGGGCAATGGTTTTCCAGTCCGTCCTGCGGTGACAGAAGTCACGGGCGAGGTGAATCAGGTTGGTGCCTTTTTCTACATGGAGTGGTACCAAAACCTCACTGGTTGCAGTACATGTGGTTGCCGGAAAAAGCAGCACAAGGAGCAGGAGAAAGGGGAACATCAACCCCGGCAAGGAGTCGCCGCTCGGTTGAGCTGATCCAGCATTGAAGGCGTAACGAGCGTATCCCATAGATTATCCTGTTACTGACCGGTTGGCTGAGTGGATTTTGTATCCTACCCCTGCAACCGCAGTGATGAGGATGCTTTCCGGGACAGCCTGTTCGAGTTTTTTACGGAGGTTGGCTATATGCATAACCAAGGCCTTGGTTTCAATCTGCGGATCATACCCTAGGACTTCCTGCAGCAGTTCACCATGGGAAATGACCGATCCTTGCCGGGCGGCAAGGTAGGCGAGGAGGTCGAATTCGGTTTTGGTCAGTCGAATCGCGCTGCCGTCTTGATGGGTTACCTCGCGGCCTTGGGGGTCTATCTGCAGTGGTCCGAGGTCCAGCGCTGCCTGGTCATGGTGGGTGCGGCGATTGGATACCCGCCTGAGCTGTGCTGTAATTCGGGCATGCAGCTCCCGCAGACTGAATGGCTTGGTTTGGTAATCGTCGGCCCCAAGTTCGAGTCCCCTGACTTTGTCATCCACCCGGTTCTTGTCGGTGAGAATGATTATTGGGGTCTCGTTGCCCTCGGCCCGTAGGTGCTCCAGAATTGTGAAGCCGTCCTGATGCGGCATGACGATGTCGAGCAGGATTACATCCGGCCGGGTGGTATCAACGCGGGAAGAGGCATTTTTGCCGTCAGCAGCGGTAACCACTTTGGTAAACTGCTTTTCAAAATAGAGCTGCAGCATGACGCGTATATTCGGGTCATCTTCAAAGATCAGCAGCGTGCAATCGGTTTTTTCGTTCATCAGAGGCTCCGGGCAAGTAACGTTACCATGTAAAATTACATTTGATTGTCTGTCTGTACAAGTGCTTTATGCCTGCAGGACGGTGATTCCTTATGCCTAGCTTGCTGAGAAGATAAGCAGCAACTCCTGCGCTTTGCGGTAAAGAAGTGGTAAGCAACAGGCGGGGAAACCAGCGTTCCAGGAGTACGTCTGCTTGACTTAGCGAAGATGATTATATATACTTGATAGCAATATCTTTGAAATTACAACGTTTTGTTGCAGCTCAATAGATGGTCCCTTTATGCCTGGACGGTCAAGCTATGCCAGAACGAATCGGTTTTCTCTCTACCCGTTTTGCCGGAACGGACGGTGTGTCCCTCGAATCTGCCAAGTGGGCTGAAGTGCTGTGGCAGGACGAGCACACCAGTTACTGGTACGGCGGTATTCTTGATCGAAGCCGCGGCGTTTCCATGTGCGTACCGGAAGCCTATTTCGGGCATCCGGAAAATGAGTGGATCAACCAACGTATCTGGGGCCATACCCACCGTGCACCGGAAGTTACCCGACGCATCCATAACCTTGCCGAATACCTCAAGGGAACCCTTTACGAATTTATAAAGGCGTTCGACATCTCGGTTCTGCTGGTGCAGAATGCCCTCACCATTCCCATGCATCTGCCGCTCGGGTTGGCCATCACCGAGTTCTTGGCGGAAACAACCATGCCCGCCATTGCCCACCACCATGATTTTTACTGGGAGCGCAGCCGGTTTCAGGTCAACAATGTTCCTGATTTTCTCGACATGGCCTTTCCCCCCAAAGACATTCTGCTGCAGCACGTCGTCATTAACCAGGCTGCCCGTGAAGAACTGGCGTTACGCAAGGGGATTGCCTCGATGCTGGTGCCCAACGTTTTTGACTTCTGCAACCCTTCCGGTGCGCCGGACGAATACAGCCTGGACGTACGAAGCGCCATTGGCATCGAGCCGGAGGATAAATTGATTCTCCAGCCGACCAGGATTGTTCCTCGAAAGGGCATCGAGCATTCCATTACCCTGGTGAAGCGATTGAATGATTCCCGGTGCAAGCTGGTCATATCCCATGCAGCCGGAGACGAAGGCAACGACTATCCGGAGCAGATCGCTGAACTGGCGGAATCAGAGGGCGTTGATCTGCGTTTTTTCGGTCACCGTGTCGGCGACCGGCGCCACATTAACGGTGATGGAGAGAAGATGTATGTCTTACATGACCTTTATCCGCATGCAGACCTGGTGCTGTATCCATCCATTTATGAGGGTTTTGGTAATGCCCTGCTTGAGGCTTTTTATTTCAAGGTGCCCATTGTGGTGAACCGCTATCCGGTGTGGGTTCGT
Source organism: Desulfogranum aggregans (assembly GCF_055398265.1). Classification (NCBI taxonomy): domain Bacteria; kingdom Pseudomonadati; phylum Thermodesulfobacteriota; class Desulfobulbia; order Desulfobulbales; family Desulfobulbaceae; genus Desulfogranum; species Desulfogranum aggregans. Next base: position 4,640,064 of record NZ_AP042447.1, read on the forward strand.
GATATTGAGCCGAAAGGGTTTCGGGTGCCGATTATGGACGGTTTTGTCAATCGTGCCGTGGTCGCTGAATCCGCGAGGTTGCTGGAGGATTCAGCGTATCGTGAACAGATGGTGACCCACAACTACGAGTTGGCAAAACGGTTTTACGGGTACCCCATCCTGCGATACTGCTTGCAGACATTGATCAGTAATATTGCGTATGGCATCTGGTAGGGCAGCGGTGAGAAAGCTGTAAACAGGGGGGCAGTTCAGAGCAAATCGTTAAGGAGCGAAATGGGTATGTGGCGATTGACCAATGTGTTTAAGGAGGCCCTGCGCAAACGGCTCTGCGCACTGTATGGCGAGCAGCCGGTTGATAGGCTGCTGGAACGCATCGCTCTGATCGCGGGAAGGTACAATTATCTGGAAGAGCGGTGCAGTGATGAGCAGCCCTGCTGGGACCAGCAGAGTTGCGTGTTCATCACCTACGGCGATATGATTCGCTGCGAGGAAGAACCGGGACTGGCCACCCTGGAAAGGTTTGCCCGGGAATACTTGCATGGGTTGGTGACGGTTATTCACCTTCTTCCCTTTTTTCCATCCAGTTCTGATGGCGGGTTTTCGGTGATCAATTACCGGGAGGTGGATCCGGCACTTGGATCGTGGGATAATGTGGAAATGCTTGGTCAGGAGTTTCGTTTGATGGTTGACCTGGTGCTTAACCACGTTTCCAGTCGCTCCAAATGGTTTGAAGATTACCGGGGGGCAATTGCTCCGGCCAGGGACTATTTTATCGAGGTTGATCCGGAGACCGATCTTTCCCAGGTGGTCAGACCGCGTACTTCTCCGCTGTTGACGCCAGTGACAACGGTCAAGGGAGAAAAACACGTCTGGACTACGTTCAGTGAGGATCAGATCGATCTCAACTATGCCAATCCGGATGTATTGCTGGAGATGATGGACATACTGCTGGGGTATATTAACCGGGGCGCCGTTATTGTGCGGCTGGACGCCATAGCCTACCTGTGGAAGGAGATCGGCACCCCCTGTATCAACCATCCCTGTACCCATCAGATAGTAAAGCTGTTGCGTGACCTGTTTGAACATATCACTCCCGGAGCCCTTCTGCTTACGGAGACCAATCTTCCCCATGCGGAAAATGTCAGCTATTTTGGGGATGGTGATGAGGCCCACATGGTCTATCAGTTCAGCCTGGCGCCACTGCTGCTCCATACTATTCATTCCGGGTCCGCCGCCCATTTGACCAGGTGGGCCAGATCATTGTCATCGCCCCCCCCGGGCTGCACCTTTCTTAACTTCACCGCTTCACACGACGGAATAGGGATCCGCCCGCTGGAAGGTCTGCTGGATCCGCAGGAGATCGATCACCTGGTAGCCGTTGTCAAACAATGCGGCGGGTATGTTTCCAGTCGCTCCGGTAAAGGGGGGGAGGAGGTCGTCTATGAGCTGAACATAACTTATTTCGACGCACTTCAGGATCCGGAGCGGAGCGATGACATCCCCTGGCATCTGCATCGGTTTTTTTGTTCTCAGGTAATCATGCTCGGCCTTAGAGGCTTGCCGGCAGTCTATTTTCACTCCCTTGTCGGTGGCAGAAATAATGCAAGAGAGGTCGCGGAGACGGGTATCAAGCGAATGGTGAACCGTGGTCGGTGGAAAGATGACGAACTGCGCCGGCTGTTGAATGACCCGCAGAGCCTGAATGCCATGGTGTATTCGAGGTATGCGGAGTTGCTGCGCCGACGCTCGACCTTGGCGGCCTTTCATCCGGATGCCGTCCAGGAGGTGTTTGATGGGCCGGAGAGCCTGTTCGTGTTGGGGAGAAGAACTCTCTCCGGGTCCCCATTGTTCTGTGTGCACAACGTGACGGGTCGCGCCCAGCTGTTTGATCCGGGAGAGGTTGTTGGGCTGGGGGGGACATCCACCACCTTTCTCGATCACCTTTCGGATCAAACAGTCACAGCTACAGTGGAGCTTGAACCGTATCGCTGTATGTGGCTCGAACCCTTGCCTGAACAGACAACAGGATGAGGGAAAAAGGCGGGAGCCTGCTGCAAAGAGGAAAAATATGGAAAATACCACCACTGCCACCTACCAGCAACTGACCGATCATCGTCCATGGGGAAGTTTTACTCTTCTCTGCGACGAGCAGGACCATAAGGTCAAGCGCATCGTGGTGAAGCCCGGGCAGCGGCTTTCGCTGCAACGGCATCGTCATCGTCGGGAACACTGGCTGATGGTCAGCGGCACTGCGCTGGTTACCCGAAATGACGAGCAGCTCACCCTCACTGCAGGAGAGGCCGTGGATATCGCCTTGGGGGACATCCATCGGGTGCAAAATGAAGGAACCGAAGAGGTGGTCTTTATTGAGGTGCAACTGGGCGATTATTTTGGCGAAGACGATATAGAACGACTTGAGGATGATTATGGCCGGATGCCGGACGTTTCGTGATGAGAGGTGATGGTGGAATCAGACGGCACCTGGCCATGTTGCCGGGACTGGTCCAAGCGCTTGAACCCTACCGGGAGATGCTGCTTGCCAATGTGATTATGATTGGCGAAATTCCGGCGCCTACTTTTGGCGAGGAAGAGCGGGTCAGTTTTATCAAACAGCGGTTTACCGAGTGCGGGCTTCAGAGTTGCTCCAGTGATGAGGTTGGCAACGGTATGGGTATTCTCCCCGGATCCACGGGAGAGGGGACCATTCTGATCAGTGCTCATGCCGATACCCCTTTTGCCGCCGGGGATAATCACACTTTCACCATTGAACCCGGCATCCTGCGCGGACCGGGCGTGGCGGACAACTCTTTGGGACTCGCGGTGCTTGCCACGCTGCCGACGGTCCTGGAAAAATTGCGACTGCCTCTGAAGAGCGACTTACTCCTGCTGGCATCGACCAGGAGTCGTGAGCAGGCAAATCAGCAGGGGATACGTTTCTTTCTCGCCAATACCCTGCTTCCTATCACCACCGGAGTGATACTTGAGGGCGCCCCTCTTGGCCGTCTCAATTACCGTTCCATGGCCTCTCTTGGCGGCAGGATCTCGTGCCATGTTGACCATAAGGCATGTCAACTCAGTGCCATTGAGGTGCTTAACTCACTGATATCAAGCATTCTGTCTATTGCTATGCAAGCCGAGACTAATACGGCTCTGGTTCTGGGCGCGATGCAGGGTGGTGTGACCTATAAGTTGCCAGCCCGAACGGCTGAGCTGAACTTTCAGGTGCGCAGCGATCTCGATGATCAGGTCAGTGCCATGCATGGCAACATCATGGACATACTCGATGAGGCTTCCAGAAAGAAGGGGGTTTTCGCTCATCTTGAGGTAATCGCCCGAACCCGCTCCGGAGGTCTTCATGGTGACCATCCGCTGGTTCTCACGGCCAGGCGAATCATGAGTACCATTGGCATCAGCTGTACGGCCAGTGTCTACTCCTCCACCATTTCGCCCTTTCTTGAGCATGCTATTCCGGCTGTGTGTGTTGGTCTGTCAGATGGAGACAATATCAACTATCCTGATGAATACGTGGAGATAGGTCCTCTGTTAACCGGACTTGCCCAGGTGATCGGGCTATTGCTCTGTATTGATGGAGGAGAGTATGCACAACATTAATGTCTGGCTGGAGAGCAACACTTTTCATCACAGTCAATTTTGGGACCTGTTGCGGCTCATACGAAAAAAGCAGGAGCAGGGGATCACGATTTCCCTGTGTATTCCAACCCTGAATGAAGAAAAGACCATCGGCAAAGAAGTGGTGCTGTTCAAGTCGGAATTACAGGACCGCTACCCGTTGCTTGATGAAATTGCTGTAATCGACTCCGGCTCTACCGACCGGACTCTCGAAGTAGCGGCATCTTTTGGTGCCGATGTCTATTCTGCGGCGGATATTTTGCCCGAACGAGGGTTTAAGCGTGGAAAGGGGGAGAACCTGTGGAAGGCAGTCTATCAGTTGCAGGGGGATATAGTCGTTTATGTGGATGCCGATATAACCAATATCCATCCGCGGTTTGTTTATGGGCTGGTTGCGCCGCTGATTTTCAGGCCAGAGGTGCACTATGTCAAATCCTTTTATGACCGTCCGCTGGCCCTGTCTAAGGACATCCGCGCCTCCGGGGGCGGGCGGGTCACGGAGATATTGGTCAGGCCGCTCTTTTCGCTTTTTTTTCCTGAACTGACAGCTATCATACAGCCCCTTTCAGGAGAATACGCCGTTCGACGCCAGATCCTGGAAAAAATACCGTTTCCCATCGGATACGGCGTTGAAACCTCTCACCTGATAGACGTCTACACCCAATATGGCCTGGAAGCCTTTGCCCAGACCGATCTTGACCGGCGGGTGCACCGGCATCAGGATACCAGGGATCTGGGAAAGATGGCATTCGGGATATTGCAGACATTTATCCGGCGGCTTGAGGCAGCGGGCATGGTGGCTGATCTGTCGCAGTTGACAACCAATCTGCGTCAGTTTCAGGTCCGAAACCATCGGTACGAACAGATTATTCATGAGATTGTTGAAGAGGAGCGCCCGCCGATGGAGCACCTCGCCGCCTACAGGGAAAAATTTGCCTTGGGTGGAGACCGGTGAGCCGGTATTGTTCCTGCTTTCGGGGTGTGAGAACCGGCGTATGTGGACCGTGGATGCAACAGGTGTGGCTGTGCAGGGCTGCTTTCCTCCCGTGGAAGGGGCCTGGCAGGGTTAAGGGCAAATGTGACAGGCGGGACAAGTGAACAATGCGGGTAGCTATCGTCCATTACCATCTCCAGCCTGGAGGCGTCACTCGGATTATTGAGCACTGCCTCAGGGGGCTGGCGGATAAGCCTGTCAAAGTCGTGGTGTTGACTGGCCGGCGGCCTCCATCTTCCTTTGTCGGTGCATGGAGAGTGGTCAAAGGGTTGGAGTATGAACAGTACAGACCCTCGATTTCGCCCGCCTCACTGGCAATGGAGATGCGGGCTGCTGCCAGAGAGGCACTTGGAGACAGTCCTGACTTGTGGCATGTTCACAATCACAGTCTGGGGAAAAATACAGTGTTGGCAGGGGCCTTATTGTCGCTGGCAAAAGCAGGTGAAGCTCTGCTGCTGCAGTTGCATGACTTTGCTGAAGATGGACGGCCGGCCAATTACCGTCTGATGCTCAGAACCATGGCTCAAGGGAGGAGAATTGCTCTGGCCAAGCTGTTGTATCCCCTTGCAGACCATGTGCACTATGCCTTACTGAACAAAAGAGATTTCGGTTTTCTCCTTGATGCGGGAGGCCTCCCCGGAAATCTCCACCTGGTGCCCAATCCTGTGGAGCTGCATGCCGACTGTTCGCACCCCAAAGCCAAGCAAAGAGAGGAAGAACTTTTCTGGCTGTATCCGACAAGGGCAATACGTCGGAAGAACATCGGTGAATTGCTTCTCTGGGCAGCTTCCGCACCTCCCCATCATCGCTTCGCCACTTCGTTGGGTCCGGACAATCCTCTCGAGCGCCCCCGGTATGAGCGCTGGAAGGCCTTGAGTCGAGAGCTGGGATTGCCGGTCGCCTTTGAGATTAGCTCCAGTCCGGGAACTGATTTTGTGGAGTTGCTGCGTCAGGCAGATATAGTGGTAACTACCAGTGTGGCCGAGGGCTTCGGATTGGCTTTTTTGGAGCCCTGGCTCGTGGGACGGCCGGTGAGCGGAAGGATTCTTGAGGAAATTACCCAGGAGTTTTGCGAGGCCGGAGTACAACTGCCGTGGGGATATCATCGTCTCGATGTTCCGCTTCCCTGGTTCGGCAGGGAAAGGGTTATCGCTGCAGCCAGAAACGGGCTTCTTCGGAGTATGGACGCCTACGCACGCGTCCCGGCACCGGGGGACCTGTCGCGGGTATTGGACGCCTGGATTGCCAATGACATGGTGGATTTCGGTCGATTGGATGAGGCTTTGCAGGAAACAGCCATCCGCAGGGTCGTTGACCGGGGCGGTGAAGACCTGCCATTTATCCCTTCAATCCTTTCCTGCCCTGAAGATGCGCAAGCGGTGATTACCAACAACTGCCATATTCTTCAGCAGCACTATTGTTTGCGGGAGTATGGTAATCGGCTGTATGCCCTGTACCTTCAAGTTGCCGCGACTTCGTCCTCTTCAGTTGAGGCACTGGATGGAGAGATCCTGCTTGATCATTTTCTCGCTCCTGAGCGGCTGCACCTGCTTCGCGTGGATTGAATCATGGTCATGGATGCTGTTGAGCGACGAATGTTGGCACGCTTACTGGGGCCAATGTCCATTGTGCATACCAGCCTCCCTCTCCGGTGGAGGCCAACAACGGCAAAGGTAGTGATTTTTGATGTGTATGGCACGCTGCTTTCCTCCGCTGCCGGGGATGTGGGGTCAGAGGTTGCAGGTGACGACGGTGAGACGTTCGTTTGTGCGCTCAATGATGCCGGAATTATTGGCACTCCTCTCAATTCTCGTCTCTGCAGTGGGCTGATCGAACAAACAGTTCAGGAAGCGCGTAGAGCGCGGATGGCGCAGGGAGTGGATCATCCGGAAGTGGATATCCTGGAGGTCTGGCGCTGCGTACTAGACCGGTTGGGAATGGATGGCGTCGATCAGTCCACGCTGCGATTGGCTGCCCTTGCCTATGAGTGTCGGGTGAACCCGGTGTGGCCCATGCCCGGATTGTCCATGACTCTGGATGCACTTGCCGGTGCGGGGGTGGAGATGGGAATCCTCTCTAATGCCCAATTTTATACGCCGCTCCTGCTTGAGTACTTTTTGGGAGGTTCGCTTCAACATATTGGTTTGTGCTCCGACCTGCTCCGCTGGTCTTACCTGGAGGGGGTTGGCAAACCTTCTATGGAATTCTTTGTCGGAATGCAGCAGCAGGTGACTCAACGAGGGGGGGCTCCCCATCATGTACTCTATGTGGGCAATGATATGCGCAAGGATATCCTGCCAGCTCGACAGGTTGGGTGGCAGACGGTCCTGTATGCGGGAGATACCCGGTCATTGCGGCTTTTACCTGATTGTTCTGCCCGAGCTGGGCAAGAGCCTGACATGGTTATCCATCGGTTGGATCAACTCATTGATATTCTCACGTAGCTGATCGCCGAGATGAGTGCATAGGCAAGCAGCCAGGAGCCGATTGCCCAGAAGTACATGGGGCGCCGTGGAGCCTCCTCCGGGATGAGGTAAAGGAAAAGCATGGGCAGCAGGGGCAGCAGGACGCCGGCAATAAAGGTCGACAGGAAGCGAAGGAGTTCCTGCAGGCCCAGGAAAAACCAGGGGCCGGCTATATGGAGGAGCCCGATACGGTCCGGTTCTGCCGGGGTGGGCAGAAAAACGGCGATCGCCACGGTCGCCAGCAGCAGGGCGATATGATTTCGCCACAGGGCGGGGTAACGCTTGAGGTGCGGCCACAGGGTGTACGCGCCTGCGGCAACCAGCCCGATCACGTGGTGCAGATAGACTTTTCTCAGGCCGCTGTCCTGAATATCAAAAAGCAGGTCATTTGTCCACTCGCCGATCAGAGGAATGGAGAGACAGATATGTTCTGCGATCGCTCCCGCTGCTTCACCTGTGGCATCTCCACGCAGTACGTAGCCGGTAAAGAGGAGCAGTACCGCCAGCGGCAGCGATGAGCAGAGCCTGATCCAGGCTTTGCGCGAAGGGATATCCGTCCGATTCCAGAGGATGGCGACAACGTGGCCGAGCAACAGTAAAAAAAACAGCTGGCTGGAGTAGTAGTGCAGTGCTCTCCAGAAACGGCCATACGGAATAACAAGTTCTATCGTCGCCGTGGAGTAAAATGCTTCTGCAGGATCGTACTGGAGGGCCAGAACGATCCCGGAGAGAAGCGAAACATACAGACTGATCAGGGACTGACCGCCCCATCGGTTACCGAGAAAGGCCGCCTTGAAGCGACTCGGAGAGAGGAAGCGGAGACAGCGGTTGATCATATGAGTTCAACCACGTACTTGGTCACCTCGCCATTGATATCGCGTTTGATCTCCACAGCGTAGGTGGGCAGGTTCCGTTCCGCAGGGCCGGAAAGCCGCTGGCCCTGGCGGGAAAACCTGCTTTGGTGGCAGGGGCATTCAATGAAGTCTTTGTCTTCAAGAAAATTGACTCGACAGCCCAGGTGGGTACACGTGCGTGATACGGCCTGGGCTGTATCGTGGGCGGCAAAGAGGATGAAGTCCCTTTCGGCATAGTACCCGCTGAGGGGCAGTGGCGCGTCAACAGAGACATATCGGGGCTTGGGCTTCACCTTGAACTGCGTATACCGGAGCAGCGGATACCCGATTATCGCGGTTGCGGCTGCGGCAGACCAGGCAAATACTCGACGCAACCACGTACGGCGGGTTATTCGTTGCGTCAATGGCGGAGGGGGGGGCTGCGGACTCATGAATGGAACTTATCCTTGAGCGCCTTTTCAACATGCGCCGGAACCAGTCCGGTTATATTGCCTCCGCATTTGGCGGCATCCTTGATGCTGGTGGAGCTGATATAAATCCAGCGAAAACCGGTCATAAGGAATACCGTCTCCACCTCGCGCTGCAATCTTCGGTTCATCAGGGCGAGCTGAAATTCATAATCAAAGTCGGAAAGTGCCCGCAGTCCGCGGATGATGGTGGCGGCATTGTTTTGCAGGGCAAAATCCACTATCAGGCCGTCGGTGCTGGCAATGGCCACCCGATGGTCCAGGTCGTTGAAGGATCGATTGATCAGGTCAATGCGCTCTTCCAGGGAAAAGAGCGGTTTTTTTTGGGCATTGATTGCCAGGGTGATAATGATTTTGTCAAAAATATTCAGTCCCCGCTTGATGATATCGATATGCCCGTTGGTAATGGGGTCAAAGGTGCCCGGGTATACCGCAATAGTAGGTGAGAGGGCCGAGGCGTCTGGCAGCTGGTGGTGGTTGTGATCGGTCATTGGAGGTTGATAGGTTGTAGGTCTGGTCGCAGCGAATACATCCATATGCCGGTCTCTCCGTACCGGCGCTGGTCGCTCAGGGTGAGGGTACGGGTCGTGCGGGGCAGGGCGACGTTATGGTGTTCCTCTACGATTACCATTCCTCCCGGCGCGAGCAACTCGGCCTCTTCAATCATAGCCAGGGTACCGCCAACCAGGTTTTTTCTGTATGGTGGATCCATAAAAATGAGGTCAAAAGAGCACCCGGGAGCCAGTTTTTTTTCCAGCAGCAGCCGCAGACGAGGGGATGGCAGTCGCTGCCGCAGCAGCAGGGCCTGGGGGGCGGGAAAGCAGGCGCAGAGGTTGGAGTGGATAATGCGGCTGGCTTCCCGTGATTGCTCGACCAGAACGACAAGTTCTGCTCCTCTGCTCATGGCCTCGATTCCCAGGGCGCCGCTCCCGGCATAGAGGTCCATAACCCTGCTTCCACTCACCTTGTTCCCGAGAATATTAAACACCGCCTCCCGTACCCGGTCACTCGTCGGTCGGATGATTTCACCGGCACCTTTCAGGGTGGCGAGTTTCCGCCCCCGTTTTGCGCCTCCGGTTATCCGCATGCCTCGCTGTCCTGTTGCAGTGTATCTGTCGCTTTTCCGTCTGCCATCGTCGGTCGCCGGTAACTCGTACTGTCTCCATGGCTCAGAAGTTGCTGTATAGTTGTGGGGTAATTAACCAAGCTGGCCGAGCAGGCTCTCTCCTCCTTTCACGGTGTCGCCCTCTTTGACCCTTATCGTTGCATCAAGCGGCAGATAGAGGTCGACTCTGGAACCAAAGCGGATAAGGCCGTAACGTTCACCGGCGTGGATGGTATCATCTTTTGCAGCGTGACAGACGATACGCCTGGCGATTAGCCCGGCAATCTGGACGACACAGTACTGTTTGCCGCTGTCGGTGTTGACAGTGAGGGCGCAATACTCATTGTGGAGCACGGCCTTATCTTTATCGGCAGCATAGAATCTTCCCGGCTGGAAGGCCACACCGGTCACTTTGCCGGAGAGGGGTACCCTGTTGACATGCACATTGAACACATTCATGAAAATGCTGATTTTTTTTACCGGTCCCTGGAGAAAACGACTGTCTTCGGTTTCCTTTACGACGATGATCTTGCCGTCGGCCGGACAGATGATCGCATCCTTTTCTTCGGGCAGTACACGCGCTGGGTCACGGAAGAACCAGGTGGTAAAACCGGTGAGAACCAGCGCGGCGAGGGCAGGAAGCGTAAGACCGACCAGAGCGAGGATCAGCGAGGTAAATGCGCTGAAAAGAATAAAGGGATAACCTTCAGGGTGTATGGGGATGGCTGCTTTTTTCATTGTGTAGGCGGTGATGGGTGGAGGTATGGGACGCAGGGGTCTATTTCGTTTTTGGAGCCCGAGACATGGCAACGGTGCCGGTACGGATGATTTCCTTGATGCCAATGGGTTTGAGGATGTCGATAACCGCTTTGATTTTGGAAGCTGAACCAGTTACTTCCACCGTATAGGAATTTGCGCTGACATCGACCACCTTGCCTCGGAAAATATCAATGATGCGCAGGACTTCTGCTCGGCTTGAAGCATCAGCCTTTACCCGAATCAGGACCATTTCTCTTTCGACATATTCGGTTTCGTTCAGGTCTGTGACCTTGATCACATCGATCAACTTGTGCAGCTGTTTGATGGCCTGTTCAATGACCCCCCGCTCACCGCTGGTCACCAGGGTCAGACAGGAGACTTCCTTGTCGATGGTTTCCGCAACACAGAGGCTTTCGATGTTGAAGCATCGACCGCTGAAAAGACCTGTAACATGGGACAATGCTCCTGGTTTGTTCCGTAGGAGCACGGAGAGGGTATGCTTCATGTCAGTTCGGTTCCTTGGAGTGTTTTTAAGGTGAGGTGGTGCGTTTTGGGGGCTACCAGAGGCCGCGATTGCGCCCCTGGGCGATTAAACCAGCAGCATTTCTGTTGTCGGTGCTCCGGCCGGTACCATGGGGAAGACTCCTTCCTCCCGACTGACTGTAAAGTCCATGATTACCACGTTATCGGTTTCCAGGGCTTGCCGTATGACTGGTTCGACCTCTTCTTTGGTTTTGGCACGAAGTCCCACAGCCCCGTATGCCTTGGCAAGTTCTACAAAATCGGGAGTGTGCTCCATCACTGTGGAGGCATAGTGACGATTGTAGAATAATTCCTGCCACTGCCGTACCATTCCCAGGTACCTGTTGTTGAGGATGGCGACCTTGACGGGCATGCCGTATTCCTTGGCCGTTGCCAGTTCCTGGATGTTCATCTGAATGGAGCCGTCGCCTGCGATGTCGACCACGGTTTTGTCGGGAAAGGCAAATTGTGCGCCAATGGCGGCCGGCAGACCGTACCCCATGGTTCCCAGGCCGCCTGAGGTCAGTAACTGGCGAGGCTGGTTGAAGCGATAGAACTGGGCCGTCCACATCTGGTTTTGGCCGACTTCAGTGGTAATGATCGCATCGCCGCCGGTCAGTGCATTGATGGTCTCGATCACAAACTGGGGTTTGATGATGTTGCCCTCTTCGTGATAAATAAGCGGGTGTTTTTTATTCCAATCCCAGACCTGTTCCACCCACTGGTGATTGCGGCTATGGTCTTGCATCTCTGCGATCTCGGGGGCGGTGTCCATCCAGTTGTTCATGGCCACCAGCGCTTCCTTGCAGTCGGCGACAATGGGGATATCCACAGCCACGTTTTTACTGATTGAGGTGGGATCGATATCGATATGGATAATCTCAGCATGGGGAGCAAAAGCCTCAATTTTACCGGTGACACGGTCATCAAAGCGTGAACCGACAGCAATAAGGAGGTCGCTTTTGGCTACTGCCATGTTGGCAGCATAGGTGCCGTGCATGCCCAGCATGCCCATGGAGAGCGGATCCGTCCCCGGGTAGGCGCCGAGTCCCATGAGGGTCATGGTGACAGGGATGTTCAAACGCCGGGCAAAGCGGGTTAATTCTTCACTGCCGTTGGCGAGAATAACCCCGCCGCCTACGTACAGGACAGGTTTTTTTGCTTTGAGACAAGCCTTGCATGCTTTTTCAATCTGCCCTGGATGCGGTGCAGTATTCGGCTGATAGGTGGGCATTTTTGCCTGCTGTTTTGCCGGGTAGGCAATCTGGGCGCCAATTACATCTTTGGGCAGGTCGACAAGTACCGGCCCGGGGCGTCCGGAGGCCGCCAGATAGAAGGCTTCGCGCAGGGTCGGTATCAATTCTTCCGGATCATTGACCAGGTAGTTGTGTTTGGTGCAGGGACGGGTAATGCCGACAATATCAACTTCTTGAAAGGCATCGTTGCCGATCAGTGCCCGGGGTACCTGGCCAGTGAGGACGACGAGCGGGATGGAATCGCAATAGGCGGTGGCGATTGCCGTTACCCCGTTGGTGGCACCGGGGCCAGAGGTCAATATGGCTACGCCCACCCTGCCCGTTGCTCTGGAAAATCCATCTGCTGCATGCACTGCTCCCTGTTCGTGACGGACAAGAACATGCTTGATATCTGTTTTGCACAATTCGTCATAGAGTTCAATAACGGCTCCGCCCGGGTAGCCGAAAACAAGATCAACGCCTTCTTCTTTCAGGCACTTCATGATAGCCTGAGAGCCGGTTATCTTACTCATTGGATTCCTCTTTCCTGTGGTTTGACTGGTCCGCGCAAAGTGCTGGTGGGGACGATATTAGCAGAGGGAGTTGTTTCTTTCCGGTGCGGGCTTTACCTGTACAGCATCCCGATTCGGTCGAGCCCGCTTGCTCCGAAGTTTTTTTCCGGGAAAATTATTGAATATATAGACGATAAAATTAGCTGTCAAGGAGGAACGCCCTGCCTGTAGGCGGCCAATGGGATATTCCCACTGCTGGTTGAGGGAGACTGAAGCCTGCGAGGTGGTCATGCGTGGGGCCGATCAATGACCAGCACCATTGCAGGCTGCATTTTCCTGCATGGAGCTTACTGCTGCTGCTCCAGCTGGCTGATGATATCCGAAACCAGCGTACCTGAGGGGGTGCTGGCCTCAGGATTCGCAGAAACAAGCCGCTTCCACTCCATGATGGCCCCTTTTCGATCATTGAGGTCATTGAGCAGCACCACCCCTTTATTAAATCGGGCCTGCTCATGCGCGGGATCAACCTGAAGGACGTTGTTGAACATTTCCACAGCTTTTTGGGGTTGTCCGTTTCTTCTGTACATGACACCGAGATCGGTCATGACATCTGTATTGCCCGGTGTGAGTGTAAGTGCCTGTTGATAGGCAGAGATTGCTTTTTTCGGTTGGTCGGAGTCAAAATAGGCGTGGCCCAGTTGCACCCATGCCTGGACATCTTCCGGGGTGCTGCTGGTTTGCTGCTCTAGCTGCATTATGAGGGCAGCGGCGTCTTCATGGTTGTGCTCTCCGGTGGAGACAGGCGTTGGCGTCTGCAACGCGCTGTACAGCACACCGCAGACAAAACCAATAAGCAGAGAGGCGGCTATGCTGATGTACAACGTTTGTTTTTTAACCTTGTGACTGGCGGCTGGCATGGTACTGGCTCCGGAGTGATGATTAGGCTCGTGTGATGTTACTCTTGCATGGCACACCTGACGGTATGCGGTGAACGTCGGTGAGCTGGACGTTTCTCCTCAACATTCATACCCACTCGGTAGGAGCCCGTCAAGGGAGGCCAGCGAGAAACGGCGGAGAAAAGGAAAAGGCCTTTGGTAAAGGGTTACTGCAGTTCCACGGTAAAGCAACAGCGATCGGTTCGAGGGCCACAATGGCCACAGCGATGGACAGCGACCGATTGCAGAACTTTCCCGGCCTCTATGCAGGCGCGGGTTATCACCTCAAGCACCGGTCCAGGGTCCCGGTTGGAAACCATGGCGTAGTAGTGCAGCGTGCCGCCGGAAACGATTGCAGGAAGTGCATGGGTGAGGAGGGAGCCGTCTCCGGTCGGCAGAACGGTGACCAGACGATCGAACTGCAGGCCCAGCCCTGGCAGCTCCTGGCGGGCATCGCCGAGCTGGAGACGAACGGTTTTTTCAGCCTTGTTCAATTGAACATTGCAGAGGGCGAACTGATGAGCAGATGGATTTTTCTCTATTCCGACAATCAAGCGGGCATTACTGTGCCGGGCCATGGTAAGTGGAAAAGGACCGACCCCCGAACAGAGGACAGCCACCCGCTCACCGTCCTTCACCTGTCGCGCCAGGCGCAGCCGTTCGCCGGCCAATCGTACCGAGTAATACATCTGGTCGAGATCAAGGGCCAGGCGGACACCATTTTCCCTGTGTACGGTGTGGGTTCGGTTTTCCCCGGCGATAACCACGAGGCGACGGGTTCTGAATTCGCCCTGATGTCCCCCGTTTCTTCTGGCGACCACTTTAACCCCGGGGTGGAGGGTCATATAGATGTTGCCGATCCGGGCCGCCTTGTCGTGTAATGCATCGGGAAGGGTGGTGATCAGGATGTCGCCAATACGGTCGTAACTCCATATCATGGCGTTCATTTCGCTCTCTGTGAGGACGCTGGCCATGGCCTTGTGAATTTGCATGATGAAAATCCTTGCATATTTCATTGTCGCAGGTATTATATACCATTTTTGAATTTTGAATACCTGATTAAGGAGAATATACCATGGCCCGTGTATGTGAAATTTGTGGAAAAGGTCCGGTTACCGGCAATAATGTGAGCCATGCCCATAACAAGACTCGTCGTCGCTGGCTTCCTAATCTGCAGAGAGTAAGGGCAGTGAGCGAAAATGGCAGCACTGTTCGCATTAACGCATGTACCCGATGTATACGTTCAGGTGCGGTTGTTAAGCCCGCTTGATGTAGAGGGTTCTTTCTGTGCAGGGCGAGTGGAGATTCTCTTCTCGCCTTTTTTTATTGGTAGAATGCCCCAAAAACACCAGTCATTGCGGAGCATGTTAAATGAGTGAAGAGATTCGATTCCTTCCCTATGAGCAAGCAGCGAATCTGGTTGCTGCCATCCAGGAAGAAGAAAATGTTCGTCGTCCGAATCACCGGGTATTAACGGTGTATAATCATGCCGACAAAGAGATTTGCTGGTTTGATTATGAAGAGGTTATGCAGGATCTCGGCATTACAAAAAGTGACGAGGAATCAAAGGCTAAGCTTACCGAATATATTCTGCACCGGATTCCGGACTGGGCAGTCGATATTTGACACCGACCGTGTGGCCCTCTCAGCCGGGGGTGGTGGGCTGTGGTGTCAAACCCATTTCAGCATTTAAATCACCCCTGCAGGCATATCCGGCACCTGTTCGCCGCCAAGCAGGTACCCTCCATCCAGCCTGATGACAGTACCTGTCATATAGTCTGCCTTTTCCAGAATAAACAATACCGCAGCCACCACCTCTTCCGGCCGACCAGTTCTCTGCAGGAGGATATGGTCGAGTAGTCTCTGCTGTTCAGCGGCCGTCAGTTCTTCCCAGCCCCTTGTTCCGGGGCCGTGCCTGGTGTCAAAGAAACCGAGCATGATTTCATTGACTCGGATTTTCGGTGCGCCCATCCTGGCCCATGTTTCGGTGAGGGAGCGAATCCCTCGATTGGCGGCAGCATATCCATCATTGAACAACAGACCGGCTGGTCCCGTTCTCCCAGTGCAGGCGGCAATGGAGGATATGTTCACTAGCGCTCCCTCCTCACTTCGCTGCAGCAATGGCAGACACTGGTCAAAAATCTGCCATTTTGCGTGGAGAGTTGTTTCCATCTCCACCTGCCACTGCTCCCTGTTCACCTCCCGACTATAGGCGCCATGGACAATTGGCATGCCTCCTCGTTCGATGTTGTTGATGACAACATCCAGGTGTCCGAAACGCTGCTTGATATTGTCGGCCAGCCTTTTGACGGCGTCAGGCTTTCGCAGGTCTGCCTCGATGAGCAGGTGCCTGTCCCCGTGGGCTTCAAAGCGCGAGCACATGGCTGCCGCATCCTCAGGCCAGTCGAACCAGGGGAGCGCCAGGCGCGCACCTCTGGCAGCCAGCGCCTCGGCAATAGCCTTGCCGAGGCCTCTGGTCGCTCCGGTCACCAGGCAATATTTGTCGCAAATATTCATGTCATCTCCACTTGATCGGTATTACATTAACCTGAGCTTGCAAGCGTTCAGGAGCGGTGCGGGGACGAGGACAAGGCGATATCCTAGCTGATAATACTTCAATGCATCGCCGGTAGATGTACCGTTTTTGTCGTCCCTCCGGGGCGGCATGGTAAGCCTGAGCTTGTATGATCCATTGCATCTTTATTTGAAAAATAAAGACAGTATACAACCCAGACCTAGAGTCGTCACGGGTTCAGGAACAAAAAGAGTTGAACATTATCACCCACAGGACACCCTAATGCTGGATACTCGATTCTCATCTTATTCCCGCCGCCTCACAGGATGGCTGGCGGCGGCAATCAGTCTTTTTTTGCTTGTTGCCTGTGCTGCAACACCACCAACGTTGCACAATTCTGCATCCGAATGCCTTTCAACAGTATGGCCTCATGAGCAAAGTGATCTGGATCCCGATCCGGCATTGATTTTTGGTCGGCTTGAAAACGGCATTCGCTATGTGCTGATGCCCAATGCGGAACCAAAAAATCGGGTTGGCATTTATCTCAATGTGCAGGCAGGCAGTCTGCACGAAACCGAGAAACAGCGGGGCCTGGCCCATTATCTGGAACACATGCTTTTTAACGGGACCACCCATTTTCCCCCCGGCACCCTGGTAGAGTATTTTCAGTCCATAGGGATGGGTTTTGGGGCAGATACCAACGCACATACCGGCTTTGACGAGACGGTTTACAAGCTGTTGCTTCCTGCGGGTGATCCGGCCACCATTGACCAGGGGATGCAGGTGCTTGCTGATTATGCCGGGGAAGCATTGCTTCTCAAGGAAGAGGTCGACAGGGAACGGGGTATAATTCTGGCTGAAAAACGGTCCAGAGATTCGGTAGCCGCCAGAGTGCGCAAAGCGCAGCTCAGGTTCGATTTTGCCGGCACCCTTGTGGCGGAACGTGACCCCATTGGCACGGAAGAGGTTCTTCTTGCAGCAGACAACAGCGACCTGCGGGGGTATTATAGCACCTGGTATCGACCTGAAAATATGGTGGTTGTGATTGTCGGCGACATGCCAGTCAAGACGGTGGAGGCCCTGGTTGCAAAGCATTTTGATGGATTGACCGCTGAAGCACCGCCTCCGCAGTGTCCCGAGTTCGGCAAGGTCAGGGAAACAGGGACCACTGTCCTTTCACTCCATGAACCTGAGCTGGGATATACCAGGGTGTCTTATGGGGTCGTGTATAACCAATCGCCGGTTCCTCCAACACGCGCGTGGGAGGAACAACAGCTCCATCGGTTTGTGGCGGCTACGCTCCTGAAAAACCGACTTGACCAGCTCACTCATGAACAGGGCAGTCCTTTTACCAGTGCTGATTCCTATTCCGGTTTGTTTCTGCGCGCCTTCGGCTATGGCACCGTTACTGCTGCCACAGACGAGGAACAGTGGCCCGTGGCACTTGCAACCCTTCGAGAGACCGTGAATCAGGCATTGCATACCGGTTTTACCACCAGCGAACTGGAACGGGTAAAAAAGGAGATACTTGCCTACCTGAAGAAGCAGCAGCAGACTGCTGCGACTCGAAGCAGTCAACGCATTGCCTCAGGGATCATTCGCAAGCTCAATAGCGGGGAAGTCATTCTTTCGCCGGCGCAGGAACTTGCCCTCTATGAACCGATGCTTGATACGATGACCGTGGAGGATGCCAATAATTCCTTTGCCCGCCAGTGGCAGCGTGACCGACGCCTTGTCCAGGTGGTCGGAACAGCAGAGCCTGGTACTGCTGGCAGCCTACCCGAGCACCATATCCTGCAGGCGCTTGCCCAGCCCGGTAGGGGGGCTGCCAGACAATGGGACGCGCACCAGGAGGTTTTTCCTTACCTGGAACGACCGACAACAACCGGTACTATCCTTGAGCAGAGTTATCATCAGGACGTAGGGGTGGAGAGTATTGTTCTTGAGGGAGGCGTTCGGGTCAATATCAAGCGTACGCCTTTTCAGCGCCGCCAGGTGAAAATTGCCGTGCATTTCGGCCAGGGTAAGCTGTCGGAGCCATCGGCAGGCTTGGCCCAGATGGCGAGGAACGTCATACAGGAAAGCGGGTTTGGCCGGCTCAATCGGCAGCAGTTGGACCAGGTGCTGGCAGGGAAAACAGCGACACTGAGTTTCAACGTGGGGCCGGAAAGCTTTTCCCTGACCGGTGAGGCCTTGAGTGAGGAGCTTGAGCTCCTGTTGCAACTGGTCTATGCCCAGTTGCATGATCCGGCGTTCAGGCAAACGGCCTTTGACCACGCCCGCCAGCGGTCGGAAAAAATGTATGAACAGTTGCACAACACTATCGAGGGGCAGGAACGTTTGGCCGGGATGCGATTTTTTACCGGAGACAATCCATCATACGCCATGGCTGGCCGGGATCAGGTTCTGGGTGTCCAATTGGAACAGATCATTCAGTGGCTGGAACCGGTTTTTGCCCGAGCACCTCTGGAAATTAATATAGTCGGCGATATCGACCCCATTGCAGCAGCGGAACTCGTGGAACGGTATTTCGGCAATGAATCCCGCATCGCCGAAAGCCAGATGCCCCGACAACCGGTTACATTCCCCACCGGAAAGCAGCATCACCTCCTTGTACAGACCTCGGTGGACAAGGCGGTGATTTCTGTGGCATGGAAGACTGACGACTTTTGGGATATCGGCAAGACAAGGCGATTAAACCTTCTTTCGTCTGTGCTGGATGATCGGCTGCGAGTGAAAATTCGCGAAGAGCTGGGGGCCACCTATTCCCCGGTCGTCTACAATCAGTCAAGCCGTACCCATAAGGGGTTCGGTCTGCTGATGGGACGAATGACCGTAGCTCCTGAGTTGGCCGACAAGATGGTGGAACTGGTGAAGACAAGCGCCGCCGCCCTGGGAAGCCGGGAAATCAGCAAAGAGGAGCTGCAGCGGGCGCTCTCGCCGACCCTCACAGCCATCAGGGACGCCAGGCGAAGTAATGGTTACTGGCTGAATGCTGTATTGGCCTTGTCCAGCAGGCATCCGGAGCAGCTGGAGTGGCCGATGACCATTATCGACGATTTCCAGTCAATAACAACCGCCGACATCCGGGGCTTGGCAGCCAGTTACCTCCAGCCGGAGACTGCTGCAGCAGTAGTGGTGCAACCACAATAACCGTCAAGCTCAGCCGACCAGCCAGACGGCGATATTCTGTGCCTGTTTGATGGTCTGGTCAGAGGCGCCCTTAATGAGCCCTTTTCCTGCCTGGCGACCACGTCGACCGATAACAATGGTTCCGCAGTTGAATTTTTTGGCCTGCCGCAGCAGGTCGGCCCCCACGTTGAGGTGCATCTGGGCTGGAAGCTGGGTAATCTTATTTTTGGGGATGCCGCTGTCGATCAGTACCTGCGCATGAGCGTAAAACAGGAAATTTTCCAGGTCCAGGTACTGTTCGCACCAGGCTCTTCCCCACTGGGCGTGAAAGTCCTCGGCCTGCGCCGGCTGCTGTTTCCCGAACATGGTGTTGGAATGGTAGAGGCAGATTTCAACATCAGGATGGTCCTTGAGCATAAAGGCGAGATGGTCTGCAGCCATGAGTGATTCCGGACGACTTTGTACTGCCAGCAGAAAACGTTGTGAACTGATTTCGCCGTCAATGATCCATATGGGGGTTTCGTGGCATTTCTCGATGAGTTCGCCCGAGGTGCTGCCGAAGAACATGCCGCCAACTGTACCTATCCCCCTGCGTCCAATGAGGATGGCATCGTACTGCCCCTGATTGGCTTCCTGATGCAGGCACGTGGAAATACCTACCGAAGCGGTCTTTACGGTGTAACTGACCTGTTCTTTGGTCAATCCATTGCGAACGAGCCTGGCTTTGGCGTCTTTCAGGTAACGATTGGCCACCCTTGATCGCTTCTCGGCTGCCGGTGTGAGTTCGCGCATGGGGTCAACATCAAACATCCAGTCCTGGCCGGCCCCGCTGGCAGAAACCACGCTGGTCAGGTGGACATGCAGGTTGGCGTCTTTGCCAAATATTTTCAGAAGGTAATCGAGGCTGTTGGAACTGTACACCGAGCCGTCGATGGCAACCAGCACAGATTTTTCCATGATCGCATGTCGGAGAGAAGATTGAAGGGGAAGCGCTATGTATTACACCTTTATTCCATCTGCATCAGTGACCGGGGCGAGTCTGCGCTGTATCCTTTGTCTGTTCTTGAAATATACACCCGCACGTGGAAGGAAAACACAGACTCGCCACGTTGTCTGCAAGACATCCTGCAGGGGCAAATATGCACAGTTAAGTACGTATTGCTCTATTCCCGTATCGCCCAACACGTTGCCGCCTTGCCCTGTAGCGTTTATATATTGAACACTCACTGATCGGTTATAGTGTACCACGGACGCTGCACGAATGTCTATAGCGTGATAAAATAGTAAAAGATGGTCATGCAGGCAATGCTCACGGTGCGAAAACTCTGGGAGAAAAAAATAAGCTGAGCGGCCAGCGCGGGTTTGAAAATTCCCGCATAGTAGGGAAACTGGTGCCGTACCGCCCGTATGGGGGACGAGAGTACATTGCCTACCAGCAGGGCAAGGATGATATCGCGCGTACCCATACTGCCGTCGGCAAGCATTGCACCGGCTGCGGCCAAACCAGCAGAAAATTCGGCGGCAACATGGAGGACGATAATGGACATGGACTGGGGAGAAAGCCAGGCAAGCCAGGTGAAATGGGTCGCCATATACCCTTCGAGTACGTCAAACAGGCCGATCTGATTGAAAAAATAAAAAAGAATATAAATAGGGACAGTGAAGCGGATAATTTTTTTCATCCGCGTTTTAAATCGTTTGAGGGTCTTGTCCACGGCACTGCCCATAGTTGGCCGCTCAGCAGGTTTGGCCGATGATTGCAGGGAGGAGGAAGCAGGCGGCAGTAGAAAATGGGCCAGGAGGGTGATGCACAGGGTGCGGAGAATGGCAGCACCGAAGGTCAGCCCCACATATACGACTGCCGCGCCTTTGATGAGCGGTGCTGTAATGAAAAAGGTTGTCGGGAGATGGAGAAAATAGGTAGGCAGACTGTTAAAGAGATTTGCCAGAATAAGCTCTTTTTTGCTGATGGTCCGTTGGTCATATCCCTCTGACAACATGGTATTTGCGGCCACCCCTGAAAAAAAGGCCATGGAAAAGGACGCGCCCGTCAGCGAAGAGAGGTGACCGAAGCGAGTCAGCGGCTTTGCCAGGACGGCAATTTTACGCGTCCAGTTCAGGGCCTCGATGAAGTTGGCCACCAGCAGGCCAAGGGCTATGAAGCAGAGAAGCCGAACAAGGGGCCAACCAAGCCCTGTCCACAATTCTGAAAGGAGGTCTGCTGACATGAAAACGGCGTCCTGGTCGAAGAAAAGGCAGAAAAGACGATGCCCGATTGCAATGGGTGACCACTATAATCCCATGGAGAAAAACAGCAAGAGCTGTCATGCGTAAGCGAATAGAAACTGAACGAATTCCGTTGTTGCTCTGGCTCGACGACCTTGATCCAGAGGCCATGCAGCAGGCGATGAACCTGGCGAATCTTCCCTTCGCCTTTCATCATGTTGCCGTTATGCCGGATGCTCATGTCGGATATGGAATGCCCATCGGCGGGGTACTTGCTACCAGGGGTGCGGTCATTCCCAATGCCGTCGGGGTGGACATCGGTTGTGGTATGTGCGCTGTGCGAACGGGATTCAATGAAACAGCAAGTGAGCAATTGAAAAAGGTTCTGGGGCGCATACGCCAGGCGATCCCTCTCGGGTTTAAGCACCATCGCGCTCCAATGCCTGCGGCACTGATGCCCGATATCCCTTCAGGAGAAATGGAAAAGCGATTGCCGATTGTTGCCCGCGAGTATGCCAGTGCCAGGCACCAGCTGGGCACCCTGGGCGGCGGTAATCACTTTATCGAGATCCAGCGGGGCAGTGACAACCGCATCTGGTTGATGGTGCACTCAGGCAGCCGTAATCTGGGGTATAAGGTGGCAGCCCACTATAACAAGCTTGCCCAGAAGCTCAACAAGCGTGCAGGCTCCACCATACCCAAAGAGTGGCAGCTGGCCCACTTGGTTCTCGGTACCGAGGAGGCGGACTGCTACCTGTCGGAGATGCAATACTGCACTGCCTTTGCCAAGGCAAATCGCCGGGTGATGATGTTCGCTGTTCAGGAGGTTTTTTCCGAAATAACGGGGTGTGATAACTTTGATCCGATCGTCGACGTGGCCCACAACTATGCCGCTGCTGAGGACCATTTTGGAGAGCGGGTGCTTGTTCATCGAAAAGGGGCGACCCGTGCGTATGCGGGGGAGGCCGGGATTATTCCAGGTTCACAGGGAAGCTGCAGTTATATTGTTCGCGGACTTGGCAATCCTGATTCCTTCGCGTCCTGTTCCCACGGTGCCGGTCGCGTTCTTGGCAGGAAACAGGCTCAGCGTACCCTGGACCTGCAGCACGAGATTGCGCAACTGGATCAGCGTGATATTCTTCACGGACTCCGAACTCGAAAGGACCTGGAGGAGGCTCCCGGAGCCTATAAAAACATTGATCAGGTCATGGAAAATCAGCGTGATCTGGTTGAGGTGACGGTGCAGCTCTCTCCCCTGGCGGTGGTGAAAGGATAAGCAGATATGCGACAATGTGCCCAGCTGTTGTGACACGAGTGCCGGACAATGGGCCTTAAAAGGTGAATAACGCCTCATCAAGCAGGCTATGGGCATAGAGATCGTGTGGGTCGGCACTGCTCTTGATCGAGAGGAAGTCGGCCGATGCAATGAACGCCTGATTCAACGGCCCTGGCAGGATGGAAACCAGGGTTCGTTGCAGGCTGCCGTTTCCGTACTGGCTGAACAAGCCCATCCAGCCGCTGCCAGCAGGAGTGACATAAAGGGCGTTTTCTGCCGGAATACCAGCAAGATCAGCAGCTGCGGCAATAGCGTCTTCCAGGGTGCCGAGCCGATCGATCAGGCCAAGGCGCATGGCAGTTTTGCCGTCCCAGACCCTGCCCTCTGCAACCATGTTCACTTTATCCAGCGACATGTCTCTTCCCTCGGACACGATGGAAAGGAATTGGTTGTACCCGTGCTCCACGCTTAACTGGTGGTACTGTATCTCGTCTTCGCTCATGGTTGTGGCTGGATTGCCGAACAGAGCGGTTTTCCCTGTGCCTACGCCATCGCCATGGACCCCTATTTTTTTCAGCGTCTGTTCAAAGGTCGGCACTGCGCCAAAGATGCCGATGGAGCCGGTGAGCGTAAATGGTGATGCCACAATAAGATCGGCATCCGCTGCCAGCCAATAGCCGCCTGAGGCGGCCATGCTGCCCATGGAAATGACCACCGGTTTACCGGCCTGCTGTACCGCAAGCAGCTCCTGGCGGATAAGCTCCGACGCAAACGCCGAGCCACCGCCGGTGGATAGGCGAAGAACCAGAGCTTTGATCCGCTGGTCCTTTCTGGCTCTTTGTATTTGCCTTGACAGGGGGGTCGAGCCAATCTGGTTGACAGCGCCATTGCCATAAAGGATGTTGCCGGTGGCCGTGATAATACCGACCAGTCCATCGGCATCCCCGGGTACAGAGGTGTATGAGCGGGGCAGAATCCTTAGGTAGGTGGCATAGGAAACCAAGGATGTTTCCTTCTGTTCGCCTGTCTCCTGGGACTGTTCATTGAGGAGTTTGTGCAATTCCTGCCTGTCTTTTACGCCGTCAATCAGGCCGTTGTTCAGCGCCATCTGGCTGGCGTTTCCTTTGGCAGCGGCAAGAAGAGACGGGAAATTGTTCACCACATTCTTGAACTCGGCCGCTGTCATGCCGCGGTGTTCGGCAATATCCGTGCTGTAGACCTCCCAGAGCGCATCAAGCCAGGTTTTGTTAGCCGCCTTTGCCGGTGCTGACATGTCATTTCGGGTGAGCGGCTCAAGAGCAGACTTGAAGGTTCCTACCCGAAAAACATGAAAATCAACAGAGAGCTTTTTGAACAATTCGTGGGCGTAGAGCCGAAAGACGCTGAAGCCTTTTACCTGTACCCTCCCCATGGGATGCAGATATATTTTGTCAGCCCATGAAGCCAGGTAGTACTGGAGTTGCGTATAACTGTCGGCTGCGGCGATAACCTGTTTGCCGGCGGCTTTGAAATAGGCCAGAGCGTTTCCTATGGCTCTGACCTGGTTGAGCCCTGCTGCATTGATCTGGTCGGGGTCAAGCAGGATGGTATCTATTTTCGGGTCATCGGCTGCAGCGTAGATACAGTCGAGGAGGTCTTGCAGGAGAATGCTTGTCTCTACAGGTACCCCTGCCAGGTTATTCATCAGATGAGTGAGCGGGGCTGCAGGAGAGCGTTGTTCAACGATGTCGCCCTGGGGAGCAATGACCAGCGTCGCCCCATCCGGTATCTCAGGCGGCTGTCGGTTCAGCAGGGCTGAGCCGACAAGTAAGAGCGAGGCCAGGAAGAGAAAACATGCACCCAGTGCCATGCCTACGGAGAGTAATTTCCACAGCCAGCGGAAGGGGAGCCAGAGAAGGGAAAGGAATTTTTTCATCGGGATGCGTTCACAAAGAGAAATGCCGTTTGGCGTTTGAGAGTCGGATGGTTTTTTATCCCTTCACGGTACCGCCAAATCCCTGCAAAGTCAATTTTCAGTAAACAGCGGGCAACCTTACTCCACTAGTGCAGGGAAAGCCCGAACAGTTCGTCCTGAAGGGCTTGGCCAAGCTCTTGTAGCGAATAGGGCTTTTTTATGAATTGGGAGACACCGAGTTCTTTGACCTTGAGCAGGTCGGCGCTGGTAGAATATCCGCTTGTGATGATAGCCTTCTGTTTCGGCACGTGTTCGAGAATGAGGCGATAGGTCTCGCACCCGTTGATGCCCGGGTCCATCAGCATGTCCAGCATCACCAGGTCAACCGGATGCTGTTTGATGTACTCAATGGCATCTTCGCCTGAGGGAACCGCTATTGGCTGGTAGCCGAGGCGTCGGAGAAGACGGGTGGCTATTTCCCGTTGACTTTTCTGGTCGTCTACGACGAGTATCCGTTCACCTTTCCCCTTATAGGTGGGGTTCGCCCTTGGTTGTCGTATCCGGTTGACATCACGTTTACTTGACGGAAAATAGAGGGAAAAAGTGGTCCCTTCTTTGCTGCTCACCAGATCGACATACCCGCCATGGTCGTGGACCGTGTTCCACACCACCGCCAACCCCAGGCCGGTACCGCTTCTGCCCATGATTTTTTTGCTGTAAAACGGGCTGAATATTTTGGCAAGATCATCCGGTGAAATCCCCGAACCTGTATCCTCCACCGTGATGACAGCATATTCACCAGCCTCAATGGTCTCGTATCCCATGTAGCTTTCGGCAAGAGTGACGTTTTTGGTCGAAATGGTGATTGTTCCCTTGCTATCTATTGCCTCTGCTGCGTTCAGTACCAGGTTCATTACCGACTTGGACACGTGCATGGATGAACAGGCGACATTGAACAGTTTTTCCTCCAGATAGGACTCGATCACAACATCTGGAAATCGTTGTCGAATAGTATTGTATTCGACTGAGCTGAAATAGCTGGAGATAATAATATTGACGTTCTGGATTTCCTTCTTGCAGGTGGCGCCGCGTGCGACGGTCAGCAGGTCATCCACCACGGCAGCTGCCCTTTTTCCGGCGTCGCGAATCATGGTGATTTCTTCGCGGTATTTAAACGATTCATCCAGGTCAAGCAGCAGCAACTCCGGATAGGTGATGATGCCTGCCAGGATATTGTTGAGATCATGAGCAACAGATCCCGCCATTAGACCAAGGGATTCCATGCGCCTGGCATCGGCGAGTTGTTCCTGAAGGGATATTTTCTGCTGCATGGCCAACTCGCTGACCGTCACGTCGCGGATTGCAGCCACCTGGACTTGCTGAGCCTTATAATCGATATGCTTGACCCGTATTTCCACCGGGAACTTTTCTCCATCTTTCCTGATCCCCCTTGCCTTAAACGGGCCGATGGTGTCCGGATCGGTTTGAAGATGCAGTGTCTGGATGGAATCCCTGTCCAGCAACACGTCAAAAACCTGTTTACCTAGCAATTCTTCTCTGCTGTAGCCAAACATCTCACACAGTTGATTGTTGGCCTGGAGCATGGTGCCTTTATCGTAAAGGATAATCCCCTCCCAGGTCGCCTGTGAGAGCTGGCGAAAGCGTTTTTCACTGTTTTTGAGGTCGTTTTCCAGTTGCTTGTGCCGGATACCGAGGGCAATGGTTCGAGTGATCCTGTCCGGGGAGCAGGGTTTACGCAGAAAATCATAAACCCCTTTGCGTAGCGCCTGTACCGCATTGTCCACTGTGGCGCTCCCGGTAAGAATGACCACTGCTGTCTCAGGGTGGGCGCTGGTTGTGTGTGCAGCCAGCTCAATGCCATAGATATCAGGGAGTCCAATATCAATGATTGCCGCGTCATAGGTGAAATTATTCAGGTAAAAGAGTCCTTCTTTGCCTGAACTTGCCGTTTGCACTTCATACCCCTCTTTTGCAAACAATACCTCAAGACTTTTACAGAAATGAGGCTCGTCATCAATGAGTAGTATCGAGTGACCCATGGATCTGGAGAGAATCAAGAATTATCTGAACATTCCGGTGCGCCGGCACCAGTCAAGGAAGGATATGAGGGGTAGTGCAGGGGAAAGAAAAACATGGCTGCAATCTCTCTGGTTGTAGAGTTAGCATTTACAACATTGAAACTGTTTTGTTGCAAGAAGTCCAATGAAAACATGTAATTTGCGGAAAATTGCTGTTATTTTTCATGTGCTGGTAGCGAAACACTAAATGTTGTGCCCCTATTGTCCGTGATGCACAATATTTCTCCGTTCATATCCTCGACCAGTTTTTTGATTATTGCAAGTCCAAGGCCGGAGTGACCGTTGTGTTTGGTGGTGAAGCCAGGCGTGAAGATTTCGTCTTTCTGACTGTGGTCAATCCCCGGGCCGTTGTCCTTGACAGTGATAACTAATCGATTGTTTTCAGCCGCTGTTTTCACATCAATTTTTCCCCTCGGCCCAGTCGCTTCCATGGCATTGTTCAGCAGGTTGATCATGATCTGGCGTATACTGTCCTGGTTAACGCTGGCTTCAGGCAGATGCTCACCGGGGGTGTAGATGATTGTCGGTGCCTCGTCATGTCCCGGCAGCGAGCGATATAGATCCAGAATAGTGGACAGGAGTTCGTTCATGTCGGTTGGTTCCTGGGGTCTTGGCGCCTGCTGCACGGCAAGATCCCTCAGTTGGTCCGTTAACTGTCCTATTCTATTCAGTTCTTCGTCAATAATCCCTAACTCGGAAATGATATCTTCGCCTTCCTGATGCTTGAGACGCAGGATGTGCGTATAATTCTTAAGAATCGCTACCGGGTTATTAATTTCATGGGCGACTTTTCTCGCCACCAGAGAGGCCGCGTTGATCTGCTCCTGCAGCAGCTCTTTGGTACGGCGCATGCGCAGTTGTTCAAGGTAGAGGGCAATAGCTGCATGTTGTACAAGCAGATGGATGGGCGTCAGTTGACCGAGAAAACTCTTTACCCCTTTCTGCTGAAGGCCGATGATAAGGATGCCCTGGAGTTCTTTACGGTGTACCATGGGGATGGCTGCAAAACCCTCTCGCTTGAGGAGGTGGGAGAGCTGTTTATCGAGCAGCGTCGGCAGGGTGGAACAATCCGGTGAATCGCAGAAGGAGTGGACCAGGCAATTTTTACGAACTGCCTGGTCGAGAAGGCTGTTGCCGTCGGTGGCAATACTGAAGTGGAAACGGCCTGCGTCGTCAGCAAGCGGATTTTCAGGCGATGTATGGCCCTCAAGCCGGGTGTGGGAGTTGTCGGCCCAAAGAAAAAAAAGACAGTTTTCCTCATTAAAGAGAATCTTCAGGCTTCGCTCTGCCGCCAGCATGACCTGGTCAACATCTGTTGCTTTCAGCAGCTGTTCAAGCGCCCCGATAAGCTGGGAAATGTCTCTGACTCGGCTGATGAGTCCCAGTGAGACCTCCTTGTGCACCTCTTCACTGCTTTTTTCCTGCTCCATTGAGCTTTGAGACGAGACAGGGACGCGAATATTCAGCTTTTCGGCAACCTCTCCCACCTGGGTGTCGACTTTTTCGACAATGGCTTTTGTCTGTTCCGGGCGTAAGTGCAGCAACTGTCCGGCTGCTTTCAGTACATCGTCACTTGTGCCGTCATCGTGACTGATCATGTCGGCAAGGGCTATGATCTTTGTCAGTGTCAGGGCCTGTGCGATCTCCTCCACAGGATGATGATGATAGCGTATGGCATCTGTCAGGATTGTCGGGAGGTGCCATTGTTCGCAGAGCCAGGCGCCGGCCTCGCAATGATCGATGTCGAGTTTTTCTTTTTCCAGAAAGGCGAGTCGGGCTTCGTGGCAGCGAATGCCTTTGAGCAGAAGGGGAGCATATTGTCCGGGAAAGGCCATCCACAGGATTAACTTGCCGATATCATGAAGCAGGCCGGCAAGGTAGGCCTCGGCAGGGGAGGGAAAGGAAATGGATTCAGCAATGGTCTGGGCGATCAAGGCATTTTGAAAGCTGTGGTACCAAAATCGATCCAGAGAGAGCAGTCCATTGGTTTCCACCCGTCGGAAAACCTGTTGAACCGAAACACTGATGGCAAGATTTTTTATGGCATCTGCACCGAGAAAAATTACTGCCTGGCCGACATCGGTAAATTGTTTTCGACTGCCGATAAAAGCGGAATTGACCAGTTGAAGGATTTTTGCACTCAAGGGTGCATCTTTGCCTACAATAAGACTGACTGCGTTCAGGTCAACTTCCGAGGCATGGCAGGCGTCAATGAGCTGCACCAGAACTTGCGGCATGCTGGGCAAGTTGCCCGATGTCTTTAAGCGCTCAAGTTCCTGGTGTTGATTATTCATCTGTACAGTTCAGCCTGCATAATGCATAAGGGAGAGAGAAGAAGACGCTGGCGTCGCATCCGCGCTAGGTAGAAATACCTAGTTAGCAGATATAAAATTTTTAATCAATACATTTGATTGTATAAAAAATTGTATTTTGCTTGTCAGGGAAATGCTCTTTTTGGGTGGGCTGATTATTTTTGCTTGGCTGTAAAAAAAAAGGCGTCATCGTGAAATGTAAATATACCTTGACCCATTATTTACAGGTTGGGTAGTGTTGCCCACAGAATAGCCGTTGGCTGGAAGCGGTCAGTGAGCCGCCTGCTTTTTATACACTAATGCTACAGAGGAAGAAAAACGAATGCGAATATCAAAGAAAGTACATCTGCTGTTTGGCCTGGCCTGCATTGTTGCCGTCAGCGGATCTTATGGATGTGCCAAACAAAAGACATTTGGTGCCGTGAAGTTCACTAGTACCCCGCCCGGAGCCGAAGTCGTCAATCTCAAGGATGATGCAACCCTCGGAACGTCGCCGGTCGTTGTAACCTGGGAAGGTGAAGACGGCAAGCCCGAATATGTGACCGTGCAGATGCGGAAAAGCGGGTATCGGGAGGAGATCACTTCGTTTTGGGTCAATAAACGGCATCCATCGAGGGAAGAGGCCCAGGAGCAGGCACAGCAAATTAACGTGGATATGATCAAGAGGAAATAAGACATGCGACAAAAAATAGCAGGAGCAATGAGTGGCATCAGGCAAGGCATTCTGCTTGCGTTGGTCGGGGGCGCGGTGATCATGGCTGGTTGTTCAAGTAAAACGGCGAGCGTACGCTTTAAGGTCAACTCAGAACCCGAAGGGGCACATGTGCTCTACAAGGCTACCGGCAAGAACCTTCCCTGTGGCGACCGGTGGGTTTACCTGGGAAACACCCCCTTGCGCGGGGTACACCAGTTTAATGAGAAGGAGCTGGAGGATACCAAAAAAATCACCATGAAAGTGATGCATAATGGTTATCATGAACAGCAGATTGAATGGGATGGGCCCAGCTTCTGGGAAGAAGCTGAAGGGCGCGGCGTCATTTTCTGGACACCTGAGATGATACCCGTTTCCGAGTAAAAGATTTACTTTGTTCGGTTGCCTGTTTCCTTTTCCCTCAAGCACGGTACATCGCTCATGCAGATAAACGGTCAATCTTATCGGTCCATTTGGCTTGCGCCGGACGGTCGAACCGTACAGATTATTGATCAGACCAGACTTCCCCATGCCCTGGTAACGCGTGACCTGCATACTGTCAACGATGCCATTACCGCCATTGCGGACATGCAGGTCAGAGGCGCGCCGTTGATAGGTGCGACCGCAGCGTACGGCATATGTCTTGGACTGCGGGAGGAGTGTTCAGCCGCCCAGCTGGACCGTCTTGTTAACCGGCTCTTAGAAAGCAGGCCAACGGCTGTTAATCTCCGTTGGGCGGTGGAACGTATAAAAGGCGCACTGGTCGGCCAGCCGCCCGACGAGTGGCTTTCGCTTGCCTACCGGGAGGCTGCCAGACTCTGCGATGAAGACTGTACAGTCAATGAGGCAATCGGCAATCATGGGTTGGCGATTATCGAGCGAATATGGCGAGCAAAGCAGCAGCAGGGAAGGATAGATGTCCTGACCCATTGTAATGCCGGCTGGTTGGCCACCGTGGACTGGGGTACCGCCATTGCACCGATTTATAAAGCGGCAATGGCCGGAATACCGATCCATGTCTGGGTTGATGAGACCAGGCCCCGCAATCAGGGCGCACATCTTACTGCGTGGGAATTAGAGGCAGCGGGCATCGACTATCACCTGATTGTGGATAATGCCGGTGGGCACCTGATGCAGCGGGGCATGGTCGATCTGTGTATAGTCGGTACCGATAGAACGGCAGCCAATGGCGATGTGTGCAACAAGATCGGCACTTATCTCAAGGCACTTGCCGCAGCAGACAATCATGTTCCCTTCTATGTAGCTCTTCCCGGGTCCACCATAGATTGGTCGGCCAAGAGCGGTATTGACGATATTCCCATCGAGGAGCGAGGCGCTGAAGAAGTGCTGTCCGTTCAGGGGATGGGGAAAGAGGGCGAGCTTGCGGTGGTAAGCATAGCCCTTGATGGCACCCCTGCCTTTAATCCGGCCTTTGATGTGACCCCGGCTCATCTGGTGACAGGCCTGATTACCGAGCGAGGTGTTGCCGAGGCCTCTCGCCAAGGCTTACTTTCCCTCTTTACGGAGAACGGGTAATGTCGACCACCCAGTTACGGTCAGCATTGGTCGCTGTTGCCCGCAGCATGAACAGCAGCGGCTTGAATCAGGGAACTTCCGGCAATGTCAGCGTGCGTTGCGGCGATCGCTTTCTGCTTACTCCATCCGCGCTGCCCTATGAAGCATGTGGTCCTCAGGATATGGTTGACATGGGGATGGACGGCAGTTACCTCAGTGGGGGGCGTAAACCCTCAACAGAGTGGCGAATTCATCGGGATATATACACAAACCATCCCGATGCGGGCTGTGTACTGCATGCCCACTCCGTATGGTGCACCACCCTGGCATGCCTGGAGGTCCCCATCCCTGCCTTTCATTACATGGTCGCAGTTGCCGGTGGCGACAGTATCCCTTGTGCACCTTATGCTCCATTCGGCAGTCAGGAACTCTCCGATGCACTCCTCCATTCGCTGGATGGCCGACGCGCCTGCCTGCTTGCCCATCACGGAATGGTCTGTTTTTCCAGGAAACTTGACAACGTGTTGGCACTGGCAACGGAAATAGAAGCCTTGGCCAAAATGTATGTTCATGCCTTGCCAATAGCGCCTCCGCCTTTGCTCTCCCAGAGCCAGATGGCAGAGGTGCTTGATCGGTTTGCCGACTACAAGCCCTGATCACACGGGGCTACAAGGGGAGTGCGCCGCTCACTTCCCCTTTTCCATGGAGGTGCTCCATCAATAGAGCAGCATCCCAATCTGGTACACCCCTGCAGCCAGGAAAAAGGCAAATCCGGTATTAAAGGCCATGGAAAAAAAGGCCCACTTCCAGGATCCCGATTCTCGGGCAATGCAGACAACTGTCACGAAGCAGGGAGCATAGAACATGATAAAAAGAAGAACTGCCAGAGCAACCACCGGATTCCAGGCAGGGTCGGATGCCAGACGTTGGGTAAGGGAAGTGGATTGTTCAGGGGCCACGTCCCCGAGAGAGTAAGCTGTTCCCAAGGTGGAGACGATGACCTCTTTGGCCGCAAAACCCCCGACAAGAGCGATATTGGTGCGCCACTCAATCCCTGCCAGCTGGCTGATCGGTTCAAGGGCAACACCAATACGGCCGGCGATGGAGTTTCTGAGGCCTGCTGCAGCCTCCTCTTTCTGCAGGGCTAGCAATGTCCGGCTAATTTGCTTTTTTTCCTCTTCACTGGTTGCCGCCGCAGCCTGCTGCTGCAAGTGCTGCCGCTGCTGGTGGTAAACGACTGTATTTTCTTCGGGCAATTCAGGATAGGTCATCGCTGCCCAGAGAAGAATAGAGATGCCGAGAATTACCGTACCCGCCTTCTTGATGTACTGCCATGTCCTTTCCCAGGTGTGAATGAGCAATCCTTTGAAGGTGGGGAGCCGGTAAGGGGGGAGTTCCATAACAAAGGGCGTTGACTCTCCTTTCAGGACGGTCATCCGCAGGAATTTTGCCGCGCACAGGGCTACGATCCAGGCAAGGACGGTGGCAAAAAACATGTAGCGCGCCTGATGGTCGGCAAAAAAGGCACCGATGAGCAGGGTGAGGACCGGCAGTTTTGCACCGCAATTCATGAAGGGCACTGTAAGCAGAGTAGCCATTCGCTCTTTCGGGGAGCGGAGTGTTCTGGTCGCCATGACTCCGGGAACTGCACAGCCCCCTGCAATGCCACCGGAGATGATGAAGGGCATAACCGACGAACCGTGGAGTCCGAAAGCGTGGAAAATACGATCCATCATAAAGGCGACTCGTGCCAGGTATCCACTGTCTTCGAGCACGGCAATACCGAAAAACATGAACATGATGATGGGAACGAAGCCCAGCACCCCACCCACGCCGTCAATAACGCCTGAAATAAGCATGGATTTAAGCGGACCGTCTGCCAGAAGCAAATCCACGGTGCTGCTCATGATGGCGAAGACCATATCGAGCGCATCAACCAAAAAGCCGCTGGTACTGAAGGTGAACGCGTACAGACCAAACAGGATGACAGCCATGATCAACGGGCCTAGCAACCGGTGGGTGACAACTTTATCGATGCGATCCGAGGTGTAAAGCCTGTCACCGACAAATTTGCTGGTAACGATTTGCTGACGCATAATCGATTTTATGAACCCGTAGCGGTGATCGGCGATAACTGCTTCGGGATACACTCCCGCCGTCTGTTGCAGGTGATTGGCAACTGCCTCACACCTCTGCAGCAGGTCCTCGGTCAGTTCCGCATTGGCGGCAGTAGCTTTCTCCACAACCTGTTCATCATTTTCCATCAGTTTTACCGCCGTCCACCGGGGCGGATAGGTTGTCGTAAGAAGGTCGTTGCCTACGATAAGCGGGATCATTTCTGAGAGTGCCTCATCGATATCCGAGCCGTAACGAAGGAAAGCCGGCTTCGGTGGGGGCGCCGTGTCCACTGCGGCGAAAACCGTATCAAGCAGCTGATCAACTCCCTTTCCGGATCGGGCGATAATGGGGACGACAGGAACGCCGAGCATCTCGCCCAGCTTTTCTGCGTTCACCTGTAACCCTCTGTTTTCGGCCACATCGATCATGTTGAGCGCAATGACTATGGGCACACCGAGTTCCAGAAACTGGCAGGTCAGGTAGAGATTGCGCTCGAGATTGGAGGCATCGACAATGTTAACCACCATTTCCGGCCGCATGTTGACCAGGTAATTGCGAGCGACAAGTTCTTCTGAGGAGTAGGCTGTCAGGGAATAGGTCCCCGGCAGATCAATGACCGTCAACCCCTGCTGTTTGTGGAGGCAGCATCCTTCTTTATGCTCGACAGTGATTCCCGGGTAGTTGCCTACATGTTGGCGGGAACCGGTGAGATAGTTGAACAGGGTGGTTTTTCCGGCATTGGGATTGCCAGCCAGAGCAATGGTGATGACGTTGTCCATGAAAAGCGTACCAGCGTACAAAGGTAGAGGGTTGCCCCCTGCACCCTGTGGCGAACGGGGGGAGTGATGATGTCCTTACTGCTGCCGAAGCGGTAAGCACGCCCGGGTGAGCGACGGACCGATCAGTCGGTTGATTGACGGGTGCACCGTGGGAGAGTTTTCAGTTCTTGGGGTGTATCGCAATCCGTACAGCTGCAGCCGCAGGAAGTACTGCCTCGTCCCTGAAAGGTTCTTAAGAGACGTCGGCCGGTAAAAAATGCGGCGAGCGCAAGAAATAGGCAAACAATGATGGATTGTGCGTTCATGAGGCTTCACGAGAAGGGTTGGCGGTATGCGGGGTTAGGTCAGGCCGGCGTTACCAGGATGCTGGCAGCGGAAAGCTCGTCAAGGCTTATGGTGCCGCCGTTGATCTTTACCAGGCATTGCCTGCCCCCCCCGCCTTTGCACAGCAGTTCGATTTCATTCCCCGGTATAAGTCCCAGGTTGGTCATCCTGGCGCATGTTTTCCTGTCGCCTTTGACCGAACATACCTTTAATTTCCCGCATGCGCAGGTAGCCTGATGCAAAGGGTAGGAGGCTGTGCAGCGGTTATTTTGAAGCTTTCCTTGCATGCATCGTTGCTTCATCCCGTGGAGAAGGCAGCAGGTCTTTTTAAGGTGCTTTTTTTTCATAAAACCTTCATGGATACGAGAAGGGGAGGGGTAAAGGCGCCATCCCATCAGTACTCCCTTGAATGGAATCGGTTGTCGATGCACTCCAGGGAGGCGGCTCGTAAAATATTTGTGTTAGGTACACCAAACAATGAGCACTGTCAACAATTTTGCCAAGCGAAAAACGTACGCCATGGCCGGTAAAAGGGGGAGAGACGCAAAGCGCTTTTGGCAAAGGAAAAAGGCGGCAGGATGCCGTGGTCAGGAGAGGGGGAGAAAGAGCGCCTGCCCGTCCCGATCACCGTTCGTCGGTGACCGGGAGGTGAGAGTGGGGGGAATAGTTATATTTCTACTTCAATATAGTCTGCTTCATTGTTGCGAAGGGTCAGGGTGCTACCCATCACCCGAAGGGCAACAGGGTCGTTTAACGGTGCCCGCTGCTTGATGGTGATGGTTGTTCCTGGTACCAATCCCATTTCACGGATTCTTCTGCCAAGTTCGCCTCCGGCTTTGACCGAGACAATCGTACCGCTTTGGTTGATCGCCATTTTTCTCAGATTGATAGTTGCCATAAGTACTCAGCTGTGTGCAGTGGAGAGATGGTTGATTCGGCTATTGTTTCTTGGCAAGTTTTGCCCAGCTGTCGCGCAGGGTGACGATGCGATTAAAAATCGGCCGCTTGCTTGTGCTGTCTTTGGAATCAATGCAGAAATAACCTTGGCGTTCGAATTGAAACCTTGTCTCCTGGGTAGCTGTCCCAAGTTGGGGTTCCAGGCGACAGCCGCGTAGTATCTGTAAGGAAGAGGGATTTAAAAATTCCTTAAAGTCCTTCTTCTTGTCTGCATCGGGAAATTCAGCGGTAAAGAGCCGGTCATACAGTCGTACATCGGCACTGATTGCGTGGGCAGCAGAAACCCAATGGATAGTGCCTTTGACCTTGCGTCCATCGGGAGCGTTGCCTCCTCTGGTTTCCGGGTCGTAGGTGCAGTGTAATTCCGTCACCTCCCCGTTGGCATCCCTGATGACCGAGTGGCAGGTGATGAAGTAGGCGTAGCGCAGCCGGACCTCCCTGCCAATGGATAGGCGAAAGAATTTTTTGGGCGCATCCTCCATGAAGTCCGATCGCTCAATATACAGCTCCCGGCTAAAAGGTAAGGAACGGGTGCCCAAATCCGGATTTTGCGGATGATTGAGAGCTTCCAGCGTTTCCACCTGTTTTTCCGGGTAGTTGGTGATGACGACCTTGAGCGGATCGAGAACTGCCAGGGCCCGGGGCGCATGGGTGTTCAGGTCTTCACGGATCGCATTTTCCAACACCCCCATATCAATCCATGATTCACGTTTCCCCACTCCAATGCCACTGCAGAAATTCCTGATCGATGCCGGAGTGTACCCCCGGCGCCGAAGCCCTGATATGGTGAGCATGCGTGGATCATCCCAACCAGATACATGCCCCTCTTCAACCAACTGCAGCAATTTGCGTTTGCTGGTGACGGTAAAGTTGATGTTGAGGCGTGCGAATTCGATCTGGCGGGGATGGCAGGGCGTCTGGAGGGTTTCAAGTACCCAGTCGTACAAAGGGCGGTTGTTTTCAAACTCCAGAGTGCAGAGGGAGTGGGTAACGTTTTCCAGCATATCGGACAGGCAGTGGGTAAAATCATACATCGGGTAGATGCACCACGAATCTCCGGTTCGATGATGGCTGGTTTTCATTATTCTGTAAAGAACAGGGTCCCGCATGAGAATATTGGGCGAAGCCATGTCGATTTTCGCCCGCAGGGCACAGGTACCCTCCTCAAGTTCGCCATTTTTCATCTGTGCAAACAGGCGTAGATTTTCCTCAGGGCTTCTATCCCGGTACGGGCTAGGCTTTCCCGGTTCGGTCAGTGTCCCTCGATATTCGCGCATCTCGTCGCTACTCAGGTGGCAGACATAGGCCTTGCCCATCTCGATCAAACGTACCGCAAAACCATGGAGTTGATCAAAGTAATCAGAGGCATAATAGAGGTGCTGCTCCCAGTCGAACCCCAGCCATCGCACATCCCGTTTGATGGCTTCAACGTATTCGGTTGATTCTTTATCCGGATTGGTGTCGTCAAAGCGGAGGTGACAGGTTCCGTTGTTTTCCGCTGCGATCCCGAAATTGAGGCAAATGGATTTAGCGTGCCCGATGTGCAGAAATCCATTTGGTTCCGGAGGAAACCTGGTGACAATCTGCGCATGTTTGCCGGTTGCAAGGTCATCAGCGATAATCTGGCGAATAAAGTCCAGCGGCTTTTCACTGGCAGGAGGCGTTGCTGCTTTCATGTGTTGGTATCACCTTTTTCAAGTGTGGGAAACAGGTGGCTGATGTCGCTGAGGCGGGCAACAACCGTGTCCTGGCCAAGGGTGGCCAGTATATCAAACATGGAGGGGCCTGCCAACTGTCCTGTGAGTACCGTCCGCATCCCGTTGATGAGGATGCCGGGTTTGATGTCCAGTTCCTCGGCCATCTCTCGGGTTGTCTGCTCAGCAGTCTCCTGATTAAACTGGGGCAGCGCGGAAAAGCGTTGGCTCAGTTGCGGCAGCCACTTGATGAGGTCAGGATGTTTAAGGACATTTTTTTTCAGTGGTTTTTCCTCCACTGTAAAGGTGTCGGCAAAATAGGCTCTTCCCGTGGTCGTAAAATCATCCAGCGTATGAAAACGGTCGCGGATAAGGTCAAGGGTCGCCAGGTACCAATCGCGTCGTGTCGTTGTATACGCTGGATCCCAGAGGTCGGCCTGCTTGAGGCGTTCTTCGACCAAATCGCCGAGCAGTTCAACATCCAGTGTCCGCAGATAGTGTTCGTTGATGGCGATCAATTTGGGATCGGTGAAAAATTTTTGATCCCCAGCACGGTAGTTGAACACCGAGTTGACTTTGCTGATGCGCTCCAGGGAAAAGAGATCAATAAGTTGCTCACGGGAAAAGAATTCCTGCTCAGTGCCGGGATTCCAGCCGAGCAGGATCAGGAAATTACAGAGAGCCCAGGGAAGGAACCCTCTTTCTTTGTAAAATTGTACAGATACAACTTCGCCGTGGCTGCGTTTGGATATCTTTCTTTTTTTCAGGTCGAGAGTGAGCGGTATGTGAGCAAACACCGGCATTGGCGCGTCCAGTGCCTCGTAGAGAAGAACCTGACGCGTTGTATTGGTCATGTGGTCCTGGCCCCTGATAACATGGGAGATTCTATCTCGTATGTCATCAACCACATTGCAGAGCAGGTAGAGCGGTTTGCCGTTGGAACGTACAATAACAAAATCCTCCATTTCACTGTATGCCCGTTCAATAGTTCCCAGCACTGTGTCATGGTAGACGAGCGTTCCTTCCCGCCGGGGCACTTTAAAACGAATGACGGAGGGCAGCCCTTGGCTTTCCTTGGCCGAAACCTCATCGGCGCTGAGATGACGGCAGGTGCCGTCGTATCCTACAGCACGCTTCTCCGCCATGGCCTGTTCGCGTTTGCGGTCAAGCTCTTCCTTGCTGCAGAAACACTTGTAGGCCTGCCCGGATTCAAGAAGCTGGCGGGCGGCACCAAGGTGATCGTCGGCATATTCGGTCTGGAAATAGGGCCCTTCATCCCACGGCAGGTCAAGCCATCGTAGTCCGTCAAGGATGCCGTCTATGGAATCCTGGGAGGATCGATCGGTATCTGTATCCTCTATTCGCAGGATCAATTTGCCGTTATGTTTCTGGGCAAACAGCCAATTAATAAGTGCTGTTCGGGCGCCACCGATATGTAGGTATCCTGTTGGGCTGGGTGGGAAGCGAACGCGAACATCAGGCATGGATATACTCCTCTAGGGTTGTATGAAATTGAAAAAAAGCAGGGTAGGCCAAGGCGGCGGTTTTTTTTGGAATTCGAGCGAGAATCAGGGAACCGCCGTGTTTGGGGTACCGTGTCTTTGTCGAGGCTGGCCGCAGTCGGAGTCGAAGTATTGCTTCCAGGTTTTTCCATGAGTAGGCGAAATGTCATGGTTAAAAAGTAGGGATGACCAGGGGGATGGTATTCAGGAGGCCTCAGGGATCCCAGGGATTGATGCGCAGTACAAAGAGGAACAAAACCCGTCAAATTATTCGTGAGAGCCAACTGTCAACGACATTCACACGCAACAGTGGAGCCGCTGCGTCCTCTGATAAACGGTTAACCAGGGAAGAAATCGAGTACGTATAGCGTTTCCGCAGAAAATCTTCAAGAATAAGGTGAGGGAAACACCATTTTCCTCTTTTTTCCACACCCTGTTGAAGGCAAGGCACGCAAAATTTTTTAGGAGTT
Source organism: Desulfogranum aggregans (assembly GCF_055398265.1). Classification (NCBI taxonomy): domain Bacteria; kingdom Pseudomonadati; phylum Thermodesulfobacteriota; class Desulfobulbia; order Desulfobulbales; family Desulfobulbaceae; genus Desulfogranum; species Desulfogranum aggregans. The sequence goes on from NZ_AP042447.1 coordinate 4,679,046, forward strand.
GTTCCATGGGGTGTTACGCATTATACTGTAAATTTGCTTGAATAACATTGGCAGCGATCCTCCTTTCAGGCCGGGAGGTTGCATGATTGTCGTAATTTTTTGTTGCCTGGAAGAAGAAGGAAGAAGGAAGGGGTGGTTATGATAGATAATTTGTCAAATTGCGATGAATGTCCCGATGGGATGGTGAAGGATGAATCCGGCCGTTGCGTTATGCCGCAGGTCACATTTACCTCCTTTATTTTGTCCCTCAATACCTCAGCCCTTTTCCACATGGGTGAGCTGCCGCACCCGGAAAGCGGTCAAAAGGTAATTGATGCAGGCCTGGCCAAACACACCATTGACACCATCGATCTGTTAAGAGAGAAAACCTCAGGAAACCTGGATCCTGAAGAGCAGGAACTGGTAACCAGGGTGCTGTATGACCTGAAACTGAAATATGTCAATTTACAACGAGCCTGAACGGTTCCTTTTTCTGCGGGAAAAACCTTGAGCTGTTTCGGATCGATTCAGGTTGAAGCGCCTGCAAAGGTGAATTTTTTCCTGAAAATTACCGGGAGAAGAGCAGACGGGTATCATACGCTGGCCTCGCTGATGCAGAAGGTCCGTCTCTGCGACCGAGTTGTCATGCACCTACGAGATACCGAAGGCGTACGTCTGTCGTGTCCGCAAAGCAATCTTCCGGAAGATGAGGACAATCTTGCCGCAAAGGCTGCATACGCCTTCCTGGATCATGTAAAGATGCTTGATGACCGTACTGTTTGCGGCGTGGACATTCTTCTCCTTAAGAGGATTCCTGTAGCTGCAGGGCTTGGTGGGGGAAGCAGTGACGCGGCAGCAGTGCTGTCCGGTCTCAACAGGCTCATGGGGCAACCCCTTGCTCCGCAGGAACTGGCAGCGATCGGTGTCCAACTTGGGGCAGATGTTCCTTTTTTTCTGGATTCGAGTTCTGCGTGCTGGGCCGAAGGGATTGGTGAACAGCTGACATCTGTGCCTACCATCTCCAGTCTCCCGTTGGTGTTGGTGAACCCAGGATTCGGTGTCTCTACCAAGGCAGTTTATGAAAAATATGCATTGACAAGGGGCAGGGATAGTATTAACCTAGAAAATTCGCGTATTGAGTCGTGGAAGCGGGCGTGGGTCGAGTCAATATCGCGTCAAGAGTTTCCAGCGACTGCATTGCTGAATGACTTGGAGCCGGTAACGGCCTCCATGCATGCTGAAATTAAGAATATTAAAACAAGGTTGATGGCCTGTGGAGCGGAAGCGGCGATGGTATCCGGCTCCGGGCCGACAGTTTTTGCTGTATTTGCTGATTCGCAACAGGCGCAAAAATGTTGTCAGGCGTTGAAGAAGCTGTATCGTTCGGTTTTTTTCACTTCTCCCGCCAGTTGAGCCGAAGTGGGAAGCAGTAGTGTGATTAGGCTGGGGCGTCGTCAAGCGGTAAGACACAAGGTTTTGATCCTTGCATTCGGGGGTTCGAATCCCTCCGCCCCAGCCAGCTCGCTTTCAGTGACATCCCGCAAACCGAACGTCGCCTCTTTTTGTCGTCGACCTGCTCTCCGGCAGATTTACGCGAGAATGCATAATGCCCAATATAATGAAAATTTTTACAGGAAATGCCAATCCGGCGATTGCCCGGGAGATATGCGATTACCTCGACATGCCACTTGGCAAGGCTGAGGTAAAACAGTTTGCTGACGGGGAAGTCTCCGTGGAGATCGGCGAAAATGTTCGTGGGACTGACGTCTTTGTCATTCAGCCGACCTGTCCGCCGGTGAATGACAGCCTGATGGAGCTGGTCATTATGGTGGATGCCCTGCGCCGTGCCTCTGCTCGCAGGATCACTGCGGTGATGCCTTACTACGGCTATGCCCGACAGGACCGAAAAGTACGCCCCCGAGTTCCTATCAGTGCCAAGGTCGTGGCTGAGATGTTGATGGTTGTCGGAACCCGAAGGGTACTGAGCATGGACCTCCATGCAGGGCAAATCCAGGGGTTTTTCAATATTCCGGTGGATCATCTCTATGCTGCCCCGGTACTGCTGGAGTATATCCGCAACAGATTCGAAGACGTGGTACTGGTTTCCCCTGATGCCGGTGGAGTCGAACGGACGAGGGCGTTTGCCAAGCGGCTGGATGCCTCACTTGCTATCGTCGACAAGCGAAGAGAGACGGCCAACGAATGTGAAGCCTTGCATGTTATCGGTGACGTAGCCGGTAAAACGGCAATTCTTCTTGATGATATGGTGGACACCGCCGGTACCTTATGTGGCGGCGCAGAGATTCTGCGGGAAAAAGGTGCAAAAGAGGTACATGCCTGCTGCTCGCATGCCTTGCTTTCAGGGCCTGCGATTGAACGCCTTGAGCAAGCACCGATAAAGTCCATGTTGGTGACGAATTCCATTCCATTGAGGGCTGAGGCAAAGGCATGCGATAAAATTACAGTGCTGTCGGTTGGACCATTGCTTGGTGAGGCAATACAACGCATCCACAATGAAGATTCCGTCAGCTATCTTTTTGTATAATCCAAGAGTATTACTTTTTATATCAACCCGGAGTTAGGGGAGGCTTTCCATGTTACAAGTCGATATGGCGGCTGATATCCGTACGGTGTTCGGCAAAGGGCCGATGCGGCAATTACGGATGAAGAATATTACGCCGGCAAACCTGTACAGTAGCGGAAACCCGGCTGTTTCACTACAAATAGATGCCGGTAAGCTGTTTAAAAAACTGCTGTATATTCACGGTCGCAATGCCGTTATAACCCTTGACGTCGAAGGCGACGACAAGGATAAACGGCATGTTATGGTTCAAGAAATCCAAAAAGAGCCGGTAAGTGGAAAGGTCATGCATGTGGATTTCCTCGAGATCGAGCTGGATCAGCCGCTGGAATTTACCGTGCCTGTAGAATATACAGGAACAGCCAAAGGGGTTGACCTGGGGGGTGAACTGCAGGTGTTCAAGCATACCATCAGGCTGAAGGGGCGTCCCATGGACGTGCCTGACAGTATCCAGGTAGATATCACCCCGCTCGAGCAAGGAGGCGCAGGTATTACCTATGGCGACCTCCCTGTTCCTGAAAATCTGACCATGCTGGAAAAACCCAAAACAACCTGTGTTGTTGTCTATTAAAGGCAGCTTTTTTCTCAGAACATCATCTGCCTGTCGGAGCCGGCTTTAAAGCCGGCTCACTAATTTCTGCCCTCCTCATGGCCGTTTCGCCCTTCCTCCTCGTCGGACTTGGTAACCCCGGTGTAAAATATTCGACAACCCGCCATAATGTTGGGTTTATGCTGTTGGATTATCTGGCCGAAAAGCATGGTTTTCATATTGGAAAAAATAAAATGCAGGGCCTGTACGGCACTCACCGTCTTATGGGTAAACAGGTTGTATTCCTTCAACCCCAGACGTACATGAATCGTTCCGGGGGATGCGTACGGCAATTTGTTGATTATTTTGATATCCCGCTTGCGCACCTGTTGGTTGTTCACGATGATATTGATCTGGACTGCGGAAGGATCAAGGTCGTTGCCCGTGGTGGTGCCGGAGGGCACAACGGGATTCGATCCATAGGGCAGCATATGGGAACCCTTGATATCAGCCGCATTAAGGTCGGTGTCGGTAGGCCTGGGGACGGGAAAAGTAATACCAGACAACCGGTTGATCGGTATGTGCTGTCTGATTTCACCTCGCAGGAGCTGTCCCTGATTGAAGAAAGGTCGGCTATTGTAGAGGAGGCTGTTGAAGTTTTTCTTGAACAGGGCATTGCTGCCTGCATGAATGTGATCAACTGTAAAACATCTCGTTAGCTGTTTTCTCTTTGCCGGCCCGCTGCATTGGTGGGTGTTTTTCAGCATGTCAAGGTAAGGAGAATTGCGACATTTTCCGCAGCGTTCTTTGCTATTCAGGAAAAATATGGTAGTATAGTATTTTGTTGTTATGCGATAATTGGCGCATTTCCTGTCTGTATCCTGCATTACTTCTTATTTCGGAGGGTTCCGTGTTTTCACAAGGCGATATGGCTGTATACCCTGCCCACGGTGTTGGACTGATAGAAGCCATTGAAACACAATCAATCGGCGGTGTAGATCAAAGTTTTTATGTCATGAAAATTCTTGATAATGACATGACCATCATGATTCCCACTGCAACCAGCGAAAACGTCGGGCTGCGGGCAATCATTTCCAACGACGAGGTGAATAAAGTCATCGGGATTCTCAAAGAACGCGATATCAAAATAAACGCACAGACCTGGAATCGTCGATATCGAGATTACATGGAAAAAATCAAGACCGGATCGGTTTTTGAGGTCGCGGTTGTTTTACGCGATCTGTTTCTTCTTAAAGAAGATAAAGAACTCTCCTATGGCGAGCGTAAAATGCTTGATACCGCCAAAAGTCTCCTGGTAAAGGAGCTTTCGCTTGCGCAGAAAACCGATGAGGAACAAATAGAAAAACAGATTGAAAAATTGTTTATCTAGTCACAGCACCTGTAATTGTACTGGTGATCAATTACAGTTTCTCCAGGAAGGCAATCTTGCCGCTTCTTCAGAAGTGCAGCAATTCGAACATGTTGTTCAGCCTGACGAGGAAAAGCTTCGTTTGGATCGCTACCTCGTACGAAAGCATCCTGATTTCACTAGATCGTACATAACCAGGCTCATTCAATCCCGGGACATTCATGTTGATGGAAGGGTGGTCAAGCCTGGTCACAGGGTGCGAGGCGGTGAACGCATTTCCGTTCGGATTCCCGTATCGTCTTCAACCGAGTTGCTGCCTGAACCTGTTGCTTTTTCCATCCTTTTCGAGGATGAGGATATCACGATAATCAGCAAACCTCCGGGACTGGTCGTGCATCCAGCTGCAGGTCATCAAGGTGGTACCCTGGTGAACGGTTTGCTTCATCATTATCAGCAGTTGCCTCAGCTTGAACAGGGCAGGCCGGGGATTGTGCACCGGCTGGATAAGGATACCTCCGGAGTTATGCTGGTGGCCAAAAAAGAGCCGGCACTGCGCAAATTGGCTCAAGCATTCAGGGAAAGAAGCATAACCAAAATTTATTTTGCCGTTCTGCAACGCTCTCCCAACGAGGAGCAGGGAAGGATTAATGCCCCCATCGGCAGGCATCCAGTTCATCGGAAGAAAATGGCTATTCGACAGAATGGTGGCAGGTACGCTGTCTCCAACTATCAGATAGTGGAACGGTTTAGCAACGGCATGTGCCTGGCACGTGTGCACATCGAGACCGGAAGAACCCACCAGATTCGCGTACACATGGCGTCTCTTCATGCACCGATCGTTGGCGATACACTGTACGGTCATGGAACTAGCCGAATTGTCCAAGAAATGCCGGGTCGCCAATTGCTGCACGCTTCTTCCATCGAGTTCGTCCATCCTTCCCACGGACATCCGATTCACTGTACCGCGCCCCTTTGGCCGGATATGCGTAACTATATTTCCCATCTGCGAGAGGGGGCAGGATGAAGCCGCTGACCATTGGAATCACCGGCGGTATCGGTTCCGGCAAAAGCAGCGTCAGCAAGCTGCTGGCGAGCTACTGCAATGCTCCGCTCATTGATATCGATAAGCAGTGCAGGGAGTTACTTGAGCCCGGCCACGCCGGTTGGCTGTCCTTAGAGCGCACCTTTGGTACCACTTTTTTTGATGCAGGGGGGAGGGTCGATCGGCCATTGCTGCGCAAACGTCTGTTTGCTGAACCGGCGTTGAGAAAACAACTTGATGATATGCTCCATCCTCTCGTTCGTACCCAATTGAAGGCGGAAGTGGCCAACATCAAGAAAGGACTTATTTTCATAGATATCCCCCTGTTGTTTGAGGCAGGATGGCAGGAGGATGTTGATTATGTCGTGGTTGTTTATGCGGGACGGGCCACCCAGCGTGACAGGGTGGTGAAAAGGGACAGTGTTTCTCCTCTCCAGGCAGAAACCTCTGTCGATGCGCAGATGGACCTGGGAGAAAAAATGCAGCTGGCCGATTTCGTCATTGATAATGACGGTGCCTGGAAAGCCACCAGGAAAAAGGTGTGTCGACTGGCAGAGCAGCTGGAGAGTCGTGGCCAGTAGCCTTTTTTCCAGAAAGTGCTTGACAGCCGTTCTAGAACCCAATAAGTACGTAATTGCATTTCAACGAAGCAGTTCAATGTCCTGTTGATTTCTTGTCAGATATTTCACAGAATTAAAAATCGTGTTTATGTACCGTTAGCAGGGTAATGCTATCGGCTTGTAACGCTGGATAATACAAGATCATTCCAAGCCTATTCCCGCCATTTTTTCCAACTGACTGTCCTGTTCTTGTAAATTACTCTTACCTGCCCACAGGGCTTTAATATTTTACCGTTTGTTGCAGAATTGGCGGTCCAACAACATATTGATAAACCATTTTTGCCTGTGCCCTTGAGCGTCCCGGTTCGTTGCAGTGGGACCGCATAGCAATATCACCCTATGACCACACGGAGGAAGGACCGGTCAATGAATCCAACTGAGTTGAAAAATAAAAAAATTAAAGAACTTGTTGAGCTGGCAGCTTCTCTAGGTATCGAAGGCTACAGTAGCATGAGAAAGCAGGAATTGATTTTCGCTCTTCTCAAGGCCCAGGCTGATGACGACGGAAAGCTGCGAGGCAGCGGAGTGCTTGAAGTTTTGCAGGATGGGTTCGGTTTTCTTCGTGCTCCGGATTATAACTATCTTCCCGGTCCGGATGACATCTATGTCTCTCCCTCGCAGATTCGTCGGCTTAATCTACGGACCGGCGATACGATTGAAGGAGAGGTGCGGGCGCCAAAAGATAATGAGCGCTATTTTGCATTGCTGAAGATCGATAGTATCAATTACGAAAAACCGGAAGCAGCGAAAAACAAAACCGCCTTTGTCAACCTGACTCCGCTGCATCCGGAAGAGCTTATTGATTTAGAAACCGAACCCGATGAAATGTCCATGCGGGTGCTCAATATTACCGCTCCGTTGGGCAAGGGACAGCGGGGGTTGATTGTTGCCCCGCCGAGAACCGGCAAGACCGTGCTGATGCAGAAGATCGCCAACTCTATCGTCCGCAAGCACAAGGAGGTACACCTGATCGTCTTGTTGATTGATGAGCGCCCGGAAGAAGTCACAGATATGAAAAGGTCGGTGGATGCGGAGGTGGTGAGTTCTACCTTTGATGAGCCTCCCCAGCGCCATATTCAGGTTGCTGAAATGGTTATTCAGAAGGCGAAACGGCTGGTTGAACACAAGAAGGATGTGGTAATTCTGCTTGACTCTATCACTCGATTGGCCCGGGCATATAATACCGTTACCCCAGCTTCTGGAAAGATTCTTTCCGGAGGTGTGGAGGCCAATGCCCTGCAGCGGCCGAAGAAGTTTTTCGGTGCAGCCAGAAATGTAGAGGAGGGAGGAAGCCTGACCATTCTTGCCACTGCACTCATAGATACAGGGAGTAGAATGGATGAAGTCATCTTCGAGGAGTTCAAAGGAACCGGTAACATGGAGATCGTGCTGGATAGGAAAATGGCGAATAGACGCATTTATCCGGCCATTGATATTCTGAAGTCCGGTACCAGGAAAGAGGACCTGCTTCTGCCGGTTGAGGACCTTAACCGTATTTGGATTCTGCGCAAGCTGCTGTCATCCATGAATCCCGCCGATGCCATGGAGTTTCTGCTGGACAAGATGAGGCAGACCAAAAATAACCAGGATTTTTTTGCCTCGATGAACAGGTAAAAAGTTCTTTAAAAAAAACGGAAAAAGGTGTATTTTGCCAATCTTTTGTCTTACTTTTCATATAAGTGCTACATGTTCAGAAGGAGTGAAAACCTATGAAATCTGATATACATCCCGAATACAATAAAATCAAAGCAGTTTGCGCCTGTGGTAACGAGTTCGAACTCGGTTCCGTTGACAAGGAAATGAAGGTTGAGATTTGCTCTGCCTGCCATCCTTTTTTCACCGGAAAGCAGAAACTTGTCGATACTGCCGGTCGTATTGAGAAATTCAAAAAGAAATATGCGAAGCATCTAAAGAAGTAAGAGCTCCCTTTCCCTCGAAATCCACACGCCCATCAAGCGGTCGTGTGGATTTTTTTATTGTGAGTTTCTCCGGTTATGTTTGAAAATCTTCGTGACATTGATGAGCGGCTGAGTGTGTTGGAACACCAACTTTCCGATCCCCAGCTTGCAAACAATCAGAAAAAATTTCAGGAGGTCGTGCGGGAACATGCAACTGTTGCCAAACTGGCGGCACTCTACGGAGATTACTGCGGATTGCTCGATGAGTTGGATGAGCACCAGGCCTTAATCAGAGATGAGGGAGAAGATCCCGAGCTTGTCGAGTTGGCCAAGGCCGAGGTGGAGGAGGGGAATCAACGGCTTAAAGAGTTGAAAAACGCGATTCAGGTCCTGTTGCTGCCCAAGGACCCTAATGACGAGAAGAATATTTTTCTTGAAATCAGGGCTGGCACCGGTGGTGACGAAGCGGCACTTTTTGCGGCGGACCTGTTCAGAATGTACAGCCGCTACGCCGAGTCCCAGGGATGGAAGGTCGAGGTGATGAGTTCAAATCCCATTGGTATTGGCGGATTTAAAGAGATCATCGCCCTTATCAAAGGAAAGAACGTCTACTCCAGGTTGAAGTATGAGTCCGGGGTGCATCGGGTGCAACGTGTACCGGACACGGAAACTCAGGGGCGAATCCATACCTCAGCAGTAACGGTGGCCATCATTCCAGAGGCCGAAGAGGTGGACCTGCATATTGAGGCCAATGAATTGAAATTCGATGTTTACCGTTCTTCCGGTCCTGGAGGCCAGTCTGTTAATACGACCGATTCTGCTGTTCGGGTGACCCATCTGCCGACGGGCCTGGTGGTGACTTGCCAGGATGAAAAGTCCCAGCATAAGAATAAAGCCAAGGCTCTGCAGGTGCTCAGGGCTCGCCTGCTGGACAGAATGGAACAGGAGCGACAGAGCAAAATATCCCAAGAGCGTAAGAGTCAGGTAGGCACCGGCGACAGGAGTGAGCGCATTCGGACCTATAATTTCCCCCAGGGACGTGTTACCGACCATCGCATAAACCTTACGCTGTATAAACTTGAGCACGTCATCGGCGGTGGTCTGGACGAAGTCATTGTACCGGTCGTTACCCATTACCAGACGGAAGCCTTGAAGATTGCGCAATAATAACTGCGCATTCGCCATCATGCGCGATGAACATTAAACAGCTCCTGGAAGAGGCCTCCCGCCGTTTGCGGCAGGCGGGTATCGCCGACTATTCCCTGGATTCCCGTCTGTTGCTGCAGTTTGTTACCCGGAAAACGCCAACTCAACTGCTGCTTGCCGCGGAGACGGTGCCCGGGCCGTTGGTGGAACAGATCTATTTCGATCTGGTAGAACAGCGCTGCGATCGCATCCCTTTGCATTATATTACTGGTCACCGGGAATTCTGGTCGCTTGATTTTCTTGTTTCCCCCTCGGTACTGGTTCCCCGGCCAGAGACCGAATTTTTACTTGACCACGTACTTTCAACGTTTCCGTTTCCAGAAGAGGATTGCAGAATTCTGGATATGTGCACCGGGAGCGGGGTGATCGCCGTGGTCCTTGCCAGGGAACTGAATTGTTCGGTTACGGCGGTTGATATTTCACTGGCAGCACTTTCCATTGCAGGCAGGAATGCACGTCAACACGCCTGCGATCATCGGGTATCTTTGGTGGCGAGTGATTTTTTTTGTGGCCTTCAACCGGGACCTTCATTTGATCTTGTCGTCTCCAATCCGCCATATATTGCCGATACAGAGCTTCCTTTGCTTGAACCGGAAGTAAATCGGCATGAACCGTTGCTTGCCCTTTCCGGAGGCGAAGATGGGTTGGCATGTATTTCTCAGATAGCCGATAAGGCCAAAGACCATTTACGGCCTGGTGGTTGGCTGTATATGGAAATCGGTGCCGATCAGGGGGAGAAGGTGCGTGCGATGCTGGCTGGCCAAGGCTATGCGCAGGTGGCCGTCGTTGCTGACTGGGCTGGTCGAGATCGGGTAGCACGTGCCATGTGGAAAGGCTAAAACCGATACCAAGCAAAGGATCAGCTCTGCCTTCATTGCGGGGGAACACCTTGGGGAAATCTTTCAATTTCAGTAGTAACCAACACGAGGAGAGATGGATAAGATCAGAATTGAGGGTGGAAATCCCCTCCATGGGACTGTGGCCGTCAGTGGAGCGAAAAATGCTGCCCTGCCATTGATTGCAGCCACCCTGCTTGCCCCGGGGTGGCATACTCTGCATAATGTCCCCGATCTGCGCGATACCCGAACCATGCTTAAGCTCCTGGAAATATTGGGAGCCAAGTGGATGCGCGAAGGAGCGGTCGTCAGGGTAGATACCACCGATCTGACCGGTGCCGAAGCTCCCTATGAGTTGGTAAAAACCATGCGGGCGTCAGTATTGGTTTTGGGGCCGTTGCTTGCTCGTTTGGGAGTCGCACGAGTCTCTCTTCCCGGTGGGTGTGCCATTGGTGCCAGGCCGATTGATTACCACCTCCATGGATTCAAACAGCTTGGTATCAGTACCCGATTAAACGAGGGATATGTCGAGGCCGTTGCCGAGCGGCGGTTGCAGGGCGCCAGTGTTTACCTGGACCAGCCTTCGGTTACCGGAACAGAGAATATCCTTATGGCAGCAGTGATGGCCGATGGGGTGACGGTGATAAAAAATGCCGCCCGTGAGCCGGAAATCGGCAATCTTATCGACATGCTCACCGCTATGGGGGCGGAGATAGAGGGCAAGGACAGCGATCGTCTTACAGTGCGCGGCGTCTCCCGCCTCAGTCCTGCAGTTTCCACGATTATTCCAGATCGGATAGAGACCGGAACCTATATGCTCGCTGTTGCCGCCACCGGCGGCGAGGTGGAAATCACCCACTGCATCCCGGCGCACCTTCCAGCCCTAACGGAGAAATTACAGCGGTGCGGGGTCGATATTGCAGTGAGCGACCGCTCCATCCAGGTACGTTGTCCGCTGGAGCAGGGTATCAACAGCTGTGACCTGCAAAGCGTTGACGTGACTACCTCTCCCTATCCAGGCTTCCCGACAGATTTGCAGGCCCAGTTCATGGCCCTGATGACCTTGGGCAATGGTGCCGCGGTTGTTCATGAGACCATTTTTGAAAACAGGTTCATGCATGTAGCCGAACTCGTGCGAATGGGCGCTGATATTAAGATTGATGGTGCTACTGCGATTGTGCGTGGTGTCGGTCGCTCAGGCCTGAGCGGGGCTCAGGTCATGGCAACGGATCTGCGTGCCTCCGCCTCGCTGGTTATTGCCGCCCTCGCAGCGGAAGGGGCTACCGAAATATCGCGAATATACCATCTGGAACGAGGTTATGAAAACATGATCACGAAGCTGGCGGCGCTGGGAGCCGATATTTCACGAATCAGGGAGTGACAAGCTCCGGATAGGGGAGAAAAAGACGGATGATGCATCCATACCTATCATTGCGGTCTATTTCCAGCTGTCCGTTGTGGTTGTCGACGAGTTGTTTAACGATTGCCAGTCCCAATCCAGTCCCATCTTCCCGGGTGGAGAAAAACGGTTCAAAGACCTGCTCCTGCAATGATTCAGAAATGCCTGGCCCTGTATCACAGACTTCGATGCAGGTAACGTTTTTACCATCCCTGGTAGATTCATAGGCGTTCACCACCACTTGCACCGGCTCATCGATCCCTGGTATGGAACGGGTATTTTCAAGAAGATGCGTGAGGATCGTTTGCACCTGTTGTCGATCTCCCCAGCAGTGTAAATGGACCTCGATATGCTTGGCAAAACGCTGCTGCTCGAGTTGTTCATAGAGGGGGATGGTAGTTTCTATAACCTCGCTAATCAGTCGGTTGAGATCAAACCATTTGGGAGCAGCAGCTTCCGGGCGGGCGAACTGGAGGAAATCGGTAATGGTTTTGGCCATTCGCTGCGATTCGCGAAGGATGATGCCTACCAGGCTCTTGACAGTGTCTTTATCCTCCTGCTCCTCCATGGCAAGAATTTGCGCAGAGCCTGAAATGGCAGCCAGCGGGTTGCGAAAATCATGAGCGACCGAGGCGCTTAATTCGCCGATGGCCGCCATTTTTTCCGCTTCTCGTACCTGTCGTTCCATCATCTCAATTTTGCTTATGTCCTGCAGGGTCACCACCTTCCAGTGGGCCTTTTGATCGGTGATGTCGGTGGCGGCGGGCATTCCCAGGCGGGAGAAGGAATAGCCCACCCGTATACGTTTCCCATCCTCGCGTTCCAGATCGCAGACGTTTCTTTCCCGGTCACCAATATAACTGATTTGAGGAAAAACCTGGCGCAGTGGTCGTCCAACGACGGTTGCCGGTGGATATCCTGTAATGCGTTCCGCCGCGTTGTTGTAGGAGGTGATGATGTTGTGGTCGTCAGTGGTGATGATGCCGGTGGATATGTCGTCAAAAATCTGTTTGTACAGCAGGGAGAGGCGGTCGTATTCGAGAACCGTTTGTGAGAGCTCTTTTTCAGCTTTGCGCAGGCGTCCTGCAAGCTGGCCGCTGATAATGGCAATGACGAAAAAGGTCACTCCGTAGGCGGCAAAGAGATTGGAGGCCGCGTAGGGGTCGGTGAGCGGCTCGTAGGCGGTATGCACAAAATAATCTGGCGTAAGCCTGAAGTACTCAAGCCCCAGGATGCCTCCATAGGCAAGAGTGGCAGCGGCAGCTGGTATGAGGCCCCCTATCTTATAGAGGATCAACCCGCCAGCGATAATGGGGAAGATGAAAAGCGGGGTAAATATGGATTGGCTGCATCCGCTGCCAAAAACCAGCAGCGAGGTGAAAACAATATCCGCCAGCAGTTGGATAAGCCCGAAGCGGCGTATGGAGCGCTGTTTTTTTTGCAGGATGATGCCCGATCCTACGGAAAAAGCAACCAGGACCAGGAGAAAAACAAGAGTGGTTGACTGGCTTGCGAGGATTAGCTCATGGCCGGTGGAGCGAAAAATGAGGGGAATGGTGCATAAAAGGGTAAAGAGGCATACCCGAATAAAGAGCAGGGTGAGAATATGCCGCTTGAGTGCCTGTGCGCTATCCTGCACACGCGCGAAGGTGTGCAGCCAGTCTGGAAAAGGAATCACGGTGACTGTCGATGCAAAAGAAAAGAGGGAAGAAGGCTGCCTGCGAGATCCTGCTTGGCTGCAGAGGCATTAGTCGATTTCATATTTTTTCGTCTTGTATCGCAGGCTGCGGAAACTGATTTTGAGCAGATCGGCTGCCCGCATTTTTGAATTTTCAGCCCTTTCGAGGGCGTGAAGAATCATTTCTTTTTCCAGTTCATAAAGGACCTCTTCCATTCCGCGTTCAAATAGTTCATTTTCATCATGTGCGGCAATAAAGAGCGGTTGAGCGGTATCGGCGACTGGGACAGGAGGCGATTGATGCTTTCGATGCAGGGACAGGACCAGGTTTTCCGGAAGAATAATATTTGATGATTCAAGCGCGACCCCCCTTTCGATGATGTTCTCCAGTTCGCGAACATTTCCCGGAAAGTCATACTCCATCAGGACTTCAAGTCCGTAAGAGGAGATGGTCTGCACTTCCTTGCCCAGGAGCGCGGAATATTTTTTCAGAAAATGATCAACCAGGAGCGGGACATCTCCTTTGCGTTCGCGCAGGGGAGGGACCCGAATAGGAACCACTGCCAGCCGGTAATAGAGGTCTTCGCGAAATTTACCGGAAATTATTTCCTCTTCCAGGATGCGGTTTGTTGCCGCAATGATGCGTACATTCACCTGTCTGGTTTTGGTTGAACCGACCGGCATAAATTCGCGTTCCTGAAGAACACGCAGCAGCTTGGTCTGAATTATAGGGGTAAGTTCCCCTATCTCATCAAGAAAAGCGGTGCCTTGGTCAGCGAGCTGGAACAGGCCGGGCTTGTCGGCAATGGCACCGGTGAACGAACCCTTGACATGGCCGAACAGTTCACTTTCCAGCAAGCTTTCCGGGATAGCGCTGCAGGTGATCGGAACAAAAGGCTTGGCCGCCACCCGTGAGTGGTTGTGTATTGCCTGGGCTACCAGTTCCTTGCCGGTGCCTGATTCCCCGTATATGAGTACGTTCGCCGGGGTTGGAGCGATTTTTTTAATCAGTTCAAATATCTTCAGCATTTCTTGACTTTGACCGATTATATCCGGAAAGGTGCTGCTGTGTTCTCCTTGTTCCTGTTTGCCTTTCCTCTCCAGTCCGGAACGGATTACCCGCTTGATTTCATCAACATTAAACGGCTTGGTGATATAGTCAAAAGCACCATTTTTCATTGCGGTCACCGCGTCCTCCGGGCTGGCGAACGCAGTGATCATGATCACGCCTATATCACTGTTGCGTTGTTTGATCCCGGCAAGTAGATCCAGTCCGCTCATACCGGGCATGCGTATATCGGAGATGACCAGATCCACTGGATGCTCATCGATGCATGTGAGGGCAGAGGTGGCGTCGGCAGCGGTGAGTACGGCATACCCTTCTTTTTCAAGCAGGATTTTCAGAAACTCGCGCATGCTCAGTTCATCGTCAACAACTAGGAGGGTTGCCATACATAACCTATAAAATATCCACTATTTCAACGTATTGTGCCTTTCTTCAGTTTAGCCCCATTGTGGGCTAATAGTCAAATGTTATCCACTCTACAGGAGGAGCGCCCTGACCCTGGCAGCAGAGGTGGACCTATCCATGCTGGCCTGCTCTTAATCGGTTTACATTCATGGATGGATGCGGTAGGTTTGGGTGATTTTCTCATTTAAAACAGGTAGGAGTTGTGGATACACAGCAAAATTTTGATAAACAGACATTAACGGAGCATCTCGCTGAACTCCGTTCGTGCCTTATCGTCGCAATGATTGCCGTTGGCGTCGGTTTTACGGCCGCCTACATGTGGATACGGCCCATCGCTGACTGGTTTTTTCGTCCATTGGTTAAGGTCCTGCCGGATAAACAGCACCTTATTTTCATTTCATATCAAGAAGGGTTTTTTTTTACCTAAAATTAGCCCTGGTGTGTGGCCTGTTGTTGGCAAGTCCGGTCATTTTCCACCAGGTGTGGAGATTTGTTGCCCCGGGGTTGTACCACCATGAAAAAAGAGTACTGTTGCCCTTTACCATGGTTTCCTCCCTCTGTTTTCTCGGCGGGGCGGCGTTTGGTTATTTTGTTGTTTTCCCTCCGGCCTTTCAATTTTTACTCGGCTACTCAAGTGCTTTTCTTGAACCGATGCCGGCAGTAAGTGAATATTTTTCCCTGGCGATTCGGTTGTTACTGGCTTTTGGCTGCGTATTCGAGCTACCCGTGTTTATGGTTTTTCTGGCCAAGATAGGCGTCGTAAACCAACCGTTTTTGCGCACACACCGAAAATATGCCGTCTTGATAGCCTTTGTTATTGCGGCAATTCTCACCCCCACTCCGGATATTGTGAACCAGCTTTTAATGGCTGGTCCGTTGATCATTCTGTATGAAGTCAGTATTGTCGCAGTCGGACTGTTTGCCAAATCGACCTTTGTCGGGTTTACCGAAAAAAAGGAGTCTGATTCAACACCGTCTTGAATGTGTGACATAACGTGTTAGAATAATATGTCATTGAGGGCAATAATGGAAAGGATTTCCCTGCCGGCATATCCAGCGGTTAGCGGAAAAGAGTATTGGGTCGGCCAGGCCGCACCTGCATTGTTGTGTATTTATCACCTGAATCCGTGACGGCTTACAGCCTGAATCGAGCTCATATTCTGTTAGAATAGAAACTGACCGATATGCATACAAAATCCTGGCTTATCAACCGTTTTTTGGGGCGTTCATGAACGGCACACCGCTGTGTTGGCAACCTATTGATATACTCCAGTATAAACAATTTACCGCCTTGCACCTGCTCCATTCTTGAACGCTCACGGAGTTAGGTATCATTAACCAGTACCTTCAGGAGAGTTGCAATGACATACATTTCTGATTTTGAAAAGGCCCTGGAAATTGGCAGGCCGCCAAGCATTTGTACGCTATTTCCCCATTCCCGTGCACTTATTGTGAGTGGCAAGGTGGTCGATCGGGCCATGCTTGCCAAGGGCGGAGCCATGACCATCGCGGCCAACGGACGAAGCAATATCGTTATTCGCGGTGCCCTCCAGGCCGCGCAGCGTGCCCGCGCTGCCATTATTATCGAGATTGCCCGTTCCGAGGGAGGTGCCTCTGCCTATTGTGCCGTCAATTACTGGAACATCGCTCGTCAGGTGGATGCCCTCTGCAATGAACTGGGGATTACCGTTCCGGTGGCTATCCATGCCGACCACTACGGCATTAAAAATACTGGCGACATACCGTTTGCAACCAGAGAAATTCCATCTCTGTTTGATGCCGGAATTACCTCCATTGCTATCGATGCATCGCATATGCCTGATGACGATAACTTGTTGGCCAGCATAGAACTTGCCGGATATGTACCGACCTGGGCCGGTTTTGAAACCGAGGTTGGTGAAATTAAGGGTGCACTTGGACTTTCATCCAAGGAAGAGGCATTGTTTTTGATCCAGGGGCTGAATGCGCATAATGTATTTCCGGATTGGATAGCCCTGAACAACGGAACCACCCATGGTATTGAGGCTTCTGCCCAGGGAATCCAGGTGGAGCTGACTGCAGAGATACATGAGGCGTTGGCAAAGTATTGCGTTTCGGGTGCTCAGCACGGAACTTCCGGAAATAATTCCGATAGGTTGCGAGCTATTGCCGAGCAGACCAATTCCACCAAGGCGAATGTGGCTACCGCCCTGCAGATGATCTCCTGGGGGCTGTCGGTGAATGACTATGGAAATGCCAATCTTGATGATAACGGAGAGTTCATTAAGGAGCCGGGAGAAGGAGTGACTGAGGAATTGTGGCAGGAAATGCAGGCATATGCAGCCGATAAAGGATGGAAAAAGGGCGATTATAAAAAACTGAATCTTCCGTTTGAGAATAAAATTCTCGGTCAACCGAGAGCCGTGCGGGAACGGATGGCTCGCCGGGTGGAGGATTTTATCTATACTCTGCTGGTAGAGGTTTTTCATGCTGGTGATACGGCCAGGTATGGGGTGGAAGCCATACTTGATGCCGGAGGCTATGATCTCGGGCCCAAGACCGGGCGTGTCGAATCGATTGAGGACTGGACCGAGGCCAAAATCCGCAAGCGTGCGGCAGCGATGGATACCGATAAGGGACCTGCCGGTGATTTTGACGACTAATTGGACAGATTTACCCCCCGTACACTACGTTACCAAGGAATCATGAACACTCTTCTCATTACTGGTGCGGCCGGTTTTATCGGTCACGGGTTGGCAAAACGTCTTCTCCAACAGGGGCGGACGGTATTTGGATTGGATAATCTTAATGATTATTATGATCCGCAGCTGAAGCGTGATCGATTGGCCCAACTCACCTCCTTCCCTGCCTTTACCCATGTTGGGTTTGACATGGGCGACAGAGAGAAGGTGGCTCGGCTTTTTGGCGAACACCAGTTTGATGCGGTCGTTAATCTTGCCGCCCAGGCCGGGGTGCGTTACTCGCTTGTCAATCCCCACTCCTACGTGGACACCAACCTGGTAGGTTTTGTCAATCTGTTGGAAGGATGCAGGCATGGTGGGGTGAAGCACCTGGTTTACGCTTCCTCCAGTTCTGTGTATGGTGCCAATACCAGCATGCCGTTTTCCGTCCATGACAATGTCGACCACCCGGTTTCCCTGTATGCGGCGTCAAAAAAAGCCAACGAGCTGATGGCCCATACCTACAGTCACCTTTTCAACCTGCCAACCACCGGCCTGCGTTTTTTTACAGTATATGGACCCTGGGGGCGCCCGGATATGGCATTGTTTTTGTTTACCAAGGCGATAGAGGAAGACCGTGCCATCGATGTGTTTAACAATGGGAATATGGAACGTGATTTTACTTATATAGATGATATCGTCGAGGGTGTTTTGCGAGTGATAGATCACGTGCCCCAGCCTAACCCGGACTGGAGCGGCGATGCTCCAGATCCAGCTACCAGCTATTGTCCCTGGAGGGTATACAACATTGGTAACAACCGGAAGGAAAAATTAATGCGGTACATTGAGGTGTTGGAAAAATGCCTCGGTCGGGAAGCGAAGAAAAATTTTCTGCCCATGCAGGACGGGGATGTTCCTGCGACATATGCTCAGGTTGACGACCTGGTACAGGAGATAGGGTTTAAGCCTCAGACGACCATTGAGGACGGTATTGCCCGCTTTGTTGATTGGTACCGGGAATATTATGGGGCATGACCCCGAATAACCTACCTTGTGGGGGGAAATTTGATCAGGGTGCCTGTCGGAAAGTGAGCGGCAGGCGCCCTTTTTTTGTTATTTTTTCTGAAGCGTTGGGTAGTTTGGGGTACTCCAGAGCCAGGGTAGCTCGGCGTGCCTGAAGTATTCGTTTCTCTTGCGGTTTTATCTGGAGAGAACTAACGCTTGGCAAGCGCCAGGACCCTACCTCGTTACTGGTTGAGCTTTTCCTGCAGTTCCAGAGCGGCCCGGACAATGCCTGGGGTATCTATCCCGGCATTTTCCCAGAGAATGGACTGTGGACCGTGTTCTACAAAGGTGCTGGGGTAGCCAAGGGAACGCAATGGAACATGGATCGATTCCTGGTTAAGCATCTGGAGCACCGTGCTGCCAAATCCTCCCTGCGTACAGTTGTCCTCTATGGTAATGACCGCGCCGGTGCGTATAGCCCATGTGCTGATGAGCTCACTGTCAAGTGGTTTGACGAATCGGGGGTTGAGCACTGCCGCCGATATACCATATTGCTGCAATTCTTTGGCTGCTCGTAATGTGGGATAAACTCGGTTGCCGACCGGAAGCAGCAGCAGGTCTTTTCCCTCTACGAGGACCTCACCTTTGCCGATGGGCAGTGAGGTAAACCCAAGGTCCAGCGGGACGCCTTCACCTGCCCCGCGAGGATAGCGTATCACTACCGGTCCGTCATGACAGGAGGCGGTGTAGAGCATGTGCTGCAATTCGTTTTCATCCTTAGGCGCCATGATGGTCAGGTTAGGGACAAAAGAGAGAAAGGAGAGGTCAAAGATACCATGGTGGGTCGGTCCGTCGGCACCCACCACGCCGCTTCGATCAAGGGCAATGGTCACCGGCAGGTTTGGCAGGCAGACGTCATGCACCAGCTGGTCAAGCGAACGTTGCATGAACGTTGAGTAGACGGCAAAAAACGGACGCATTCCCTCCAGTGCCAGGCCGGCAGCAAAGGTGATAGCATGCTGTTCGGCAATACCCACGTCGAAAAAGCGTTCGGGAAAATCCCGGCAAAATGGCTGCAGTCCGGTTCCACCCGGCATGGCTGCCGTTATAGCGGCTATTTTTTTATTTTTTTTCGCAAGCGCACAGAGGGTGGTGCCGAAAACCTTGGTATAGGAAGGCGCACCTACCGGTGTTTTTTTCGGTTTGCCTGTTTCGATCGTGAACGGGCCAACACCATGATAAGCGCCAGGGTTTTTTTCTGCAGGTGCATACCCTTTTCCTTTGGTGGTCACCACATGTACCAGCACCGGCCCATGGTTGTGATCACGGACATTGGACAAGGTCGCGATCAGATTTTCCAGGTCGTGCCCGGGGATGGGGCCGACATACTTGAATTTGAGCGCTTCAAACAGGATTCCGGGCGTGAGGAAGGCCTTGAGGCTTTCTTCGCTGCGGCGTAGAATGGTGAGAATATTTTCACCAACCGAAGAGAGAGCCATCAATCGTTCTTCAATATGATCGCGTACTCTGCGGATGGTTTTGCCGGTCATTTTTCGGCTGAGAAAACTGGAAAATGCTCCTACATTGGGGGAAATCGACATCTCGTTGTCATTGAGGATGACGATCAGGTTCTTGTCCAGGTCGCCGGCATGATTCAACGCTTCAAAGGCCATGCCGGCGGTCATTGAACCGTCGCCGATGACGGCAAGAACCCTGCTCTTGTCCTGCTGCAGTTCCTTGGCCACAGCCATTCCCAAGCTGTAGGAGATGGAGGTGGAGCTGTGACCGGTTTCTACCGGGTCATAGATGGATTCGGACCGCTTGGGAAAGCCGCTGAGTCCTTTGTACTGACGCAGAGTATGAAAATGCGTTCTTCTCCCGGTAAGAAGCTTGTGGGCATAGGCCTGATGGCCCACATCCCATATGAGCTTGTCTGCAGGGGTTTGAAACACATAGTGCAGGGCGATGGTCAGCTCAACCACTCCCAGACTCGGCGCCAGATGCCCGCCGGTTTCAGCTACGGTAGATATGATGGCATCGCGTAGTTCTCCTGCCAGTACCTGGAGTTCAAGAAAGTTCAGGGATCGAAGGTCCTGAGGGGATTCGATGAAGTCAAGAATCTTTTGTTGCTGATCCAGCTGGGTATTCATTATGAGCATATCAATATGTTCGTTCGATTATATACGTCGCAATCGCCCGCAGCGGGTCGGCATGATGATCAAAGACCGTAAGCGATTGCAATGCTGATTCAACAGCCTGGCTGGCCATTGATCGGGATTGTTCTATACCAAAGAGGGAAGGGTAGGTGGCTTTGGCCGCTGCCTTGTCGCTGCCGACCGGCTTGCCCAGTTCTTCCGTGGTGGAGACGACGTCAAGTAGATCGTCAATGATCTGAAAGGCAAGTCCGATGCTATTGCCATAGTCGGTGAGGGCGTGCTCCTGTCGACTGTCGGCCCCGGCAGCGAGTCCGCCACTGACAACCGAAGCGGTAATGAGGGCTCCGGTTTTACTTCGGTGAATGGTTTGCAGGGTTGCATAGTCGATGGATTTCCCTTCGTAAAGCATATCCAGTGACTGTCCGCCAACCATCCCGAATGAGCCGGCGGCACGGGCAATGAGGTTGATTATGCGCAGGTTGACTGTAGGATCCATTCGGGCGGAGGGGCCGCTCAGCAGTTCAAAGGCATAGGTTAATAACCCGTCTCCGGCAAGTATGGCGCCTGCCTCGCCATATATGGTGTGGTTGGTGGGCTTTCCCCGTCGCAGATCGTCGTCATCCATAGCCGGCAGATCGTCGTGGATGAGCGAGTAGGTATGAATGCACTCCATGGCACCGGCTATGGGCAGGATATCGTTAGGATCACATGCGCCTGCACTGACGGCCTGGGCTCCCGCCAGGCAGAGAATGGGGCGAACCCGTTTGCCGCCTACAAAGAGGCTGTAGCGCATCGAGTCAAGATGACTGGCAAAATAGCCTTCAGGAGCAGCGATTGCTTCATGGAGATACTCTTCGACAATCCGCCGCTGTTCGTTCAGGTAGGCTTTAATCTCCAACAGATGATTCCTCAAAGGGCACACGTTCAAACTTGCCGTCTTTTTTCAGTAGGATATCGACCCGGCTTTTTGCCTCTTCCAGCTTTGTACTGCAAAAATCAACCAGTTGAATGCCTTCATCAAATTTTTTAAGACTTGTCTCCAGCGGTAACTCACCGGTTTCCAGTTCTTGCGTTATCTTTTCCAGTTTGGCGAGAGCGCTTTCAAAAGTTTTTTTAGCCATGAGCGGCTCCATGAACATTCGGGAAACAAGGGCACCACAGGTTGCTGCTTGCCCTGCAGGTTGTACGAGGGTAAACTGGCAGTTTAAACATAAACCGCCCACCTTTCAATAACTGTTTGGCAATGATTAAGAATATTGAGCACTTTATTTCCTGGTTGACCGTGGAAAAGGGGTATTCCCTGCATACTGTCAACGGATACCGGCGTGATGTAATCGAGTATTCACGTTTTGCGGGGAGCCCTGAAACCCTTGATGCGTGTACAGGGGAAAGCGTGAAAGCTTTTGTCGCTTCTCTGTATAGTGTAAACACAAGTGCAACGATTTCCAGGAAGCTCTCCTCGCTTCGCGCTTTTTTTCGTTTTCTGGTACGGGAGGAAGTGCTTGCTGCCGATCCGTTGGCCGGGATCAGTAACCCCAAGGTTGGTCGTCACATCCCTCATTTTCTTACTGTTGATGAGGTCTTTGCCCTGCTTGAAGCTCCATCCAGGCAAGATTCCTATTATCTCCGAGACCTTGCGATAATGGAAATGCTCTATGCAACCGGGATGCGCGTATCTGAACTGGTGAACACCGATATTGCTGATTATGACCCAAGCGCAGAAGTGGTCCGCGTGCAGGGAAAGGGGCGCAAGGAGCGGATTGTCCCTTACGGCAAACCGGCCGCCGAGGCAATGGGGGGGTATCTGGTGCAGCGTGAACAAATGGTGAGCGCAAGAGTCCTTCGTGGATACCCAGCAGAACGTGAGGCAATGTTTCTTAACAGTCGCGGAACCCGTTTGACCGTTCGGAGTATAGAGCGTCTGATGCGTCATTACGGCGAGCGGGCAGGGATCGCCAAGACGGTTACCCCCCACGCCCTTCGCCATTCTTTTGCCACCCACCTGCTGGAGATGGGCGCGGATCTGCGCACGGTCCAGGAGCTACTCGGCCATGTCAGTCTTTCCACGACCCAGAAGTATACGCATGTCAATGTGGAGCATCTCACACGGGTCTATGACCAGGCGCATCCCAAGGCCGCATCGACTCCCTTTTCCGGTGACCGCGGTTGAGGAGGAAGGGGGGGCCGGTGGAGGACTCCTGACGAGCATTTACCAACAGGGATTGACTCCCTTCAGGGCAATGCTTAACGTTGGCCATCACTGCAGATGATACCTTACATCGAATACAGCATTACAGGCACTCATGAAAAAAATACGCTCCACTACCATACTCGCCCTGCGTCATCGCGGGGAGGTTGTTGTCGCCGGCGACGGACAGGTCAGCCTCGGTGCGACTGTTATCAAACATCAGGCCAAAAAAGTTCGCAGGCTCTACCATGACAAGGTGATTACCGGTTTTGCCGGTGCGACAGCCGATGCCTTTACCCTCTATGACCGACTTGAGCAGAAGTTGGAGCAGTTTAACGGTAACCTGATGCGTGCTGCCGTCGAACTGGCCAAGGACTGGCGAACCGATAAAATGCTGCGTCGGTTGGAGGCAATGCTGGTGGCTGTCGATAGCCGGTATTCCCTGCTTCTTTCCGGCACCGGCGATGTGATTGAAGCGGATGATGGGATTATAGCCATAGGATCAGGAGGTCCCTATGCTCAAGCTGCGGCCAAAGCTTTAGTGATGCATTCTGATCTTGATGCATCTGCCATAGCCACGGCTGCATTGGAAATTGCGGGATCGATCTGCGTGTACACTAACTCCAGCATAGTTGTTGAAAAAATATAAGATGAAAGGAATCAACTCGCTTACCCCCAGGCAGACAGTAGCAGAACTTGATCGCTATATCATCGGGCAGGCCGACGCCAAACGCTCGGTAGCCATTGCCCTGCGCAACCGTTGGCGACGGCAGCAGGTAGATCCGCCCCTGCGTGAGGAAATTGCACCGAAAAACATCATTATGATCGGTCCGACCGGCGTCGGAAAGACCGAGATCGCCCGTCGTCTGGCGCATCTTGCCCAGAGCCCCTTTCTTAAGGTGGAGGCCTCCAAGTTTACCGAGGTTGGCTATGTGGGGCGGGATGTTGAGTCCATGATCAGGGAGCTGACCCAGTTGGCCGTCAATATGGTGACCAAAGAGGCCGAGGCCGGGGTGTACGAACAGGCCGAGGCCCAGGCGGAAGAGCGGTTGCTTGATTTGCTTCTGCCGCGCACCGCCAGCCCCCCCTCTTCATCCACTCCTCGGGTGGTCAATCTGGGATATGATGGCGATTCCGCGGTCAGTGAAAACGACAGCTCAGCCTCTACCAGAGAACGTTTTCGACAGATGCTGCGGCGTGGCGAGCTTGATGAGCGTACGGTTGAGCTTGACGTGGCCGCGTCTTCCGGGGCACCGATGGTGGAGGTCTTTTCCGCCAGCGGCATGGAGGATATGCAGAATTCACTGCAAGACGCCTTTTCCAAGTTTTTTCCCAAAAAGAAGCAGAGTCGTCAGGTCAATGTTCCAGAGGCTTTAGAGCTGTTGAAAAAAGAGGAAGCTGAACGGCTGGTCGATAACGAGAGTATCACCGAAAAAGCAGTACGGCGCACAGAACAGTCAGGGATCATTTTTCTCGACGAAATCGATAAAATAGCTTCTCGGGGCAATAGCGGCTCCAGCTCGCCGGAGGTATCGAGGGAGGGGGTACAGCGTGATCTGTTGCCCATTGTCGAGGGGGCGACGGTCAATACCAAGTATGGTCCGGTCAAGACTGACCATATCCTGTTTATTGCAAGCGGTGCCTTCCATGTCTGCAAGCCATCGGACCTGGTCCCTGAACTGCAGGGTCGCTTTCCCATACGCGTCAATTTGAACGCATTGGGCGAGGAAGAGTTTTTTCGGATCCTCACCGAGCCCCGGAGCGCGCTGGTTAAACAGTACACAGCTCTCCTGGCCACAGAAGATATTGAGCTGGCTTTTGAGGAGGAAGCAATTCGCGAAATGGCGAGAATTGCTGTTCAGGTCAACCAGAAAACCGAAGATATCGGGGCGCGACGTCTGCACACAATTATGGAGCGGGTGTTGGACAAGGTGTCCTTTGACGCCCCGGATCGTGAGGAGCTGAGGTTTTCGGTAACAGCTGCCTATGTGCGGGAACAATTGGCCGATATCTCAGACAATGAAGATCTCAGCAGATATATTCTGTAGCAGGGAGGAAAGGGATGAAGAAGTGGGCGGAACGGTTTGAGCAGCTGGAGCCTGAGTGCCGATACTGCCTTTACTGCGAAGAAGAATATCGCCCAGAGATCATCCATTGTGCCACCTGCGGTGGTGAGCTGACCTCAGGGAAAGAGGTTGCAGAGATGGTAAGGGCGTACAGGCAGCAGCTCCTGCAGCGAGCCCTGCCTATTGTTGAGGGCGAAGAGACGGTCACCATACGCCAGGGCCCTTCCTTGCAGGTACGTCAGCTGCAGGCGCATTTGCGGGAATATTCTTTACCGTCGCTGGTGATTGCACCCCCAAAGGGTGCAGGAGGAAAAGGGTGCTGCGGGACCGAGTTGCTGCTGCAGGTCCGTCGGGATGACCTGGATGCCGTGCTTGCAGTTGTGGAAGAAGAGTACCGCAAGAGCACGGGGCTCGCAGAGTTCGATACGACCCATGCAGATGCAGTGTACGACACTGGGAAGGAACAGGCAACCTGTCCGGCATGCGGCTGTACTTTTCCAACCCAGTCGACCACCTGTCCGGACTGTGGACTCTGTTTTACTTGATACCTGGCAGCCGGCGGCGGGCTAGAAGCAGAAAGAACCCATCGTGCAACCGGTAACATCGGCAGCAATGCATCCGGTTGATCAGCAGGGAAAACGGCTTAATAGCGTGAGCGTCTTCTTGAGTTTTTATTGCGTTTATTGGGTTGAACCTGGTTGACTTTTATTTCCCGGCCTCGAAACATGGTTTTATTCAATGCCTTAATTGCCTGATCCGCTTCTGCGTTATTGGGCATTTCCACAAACCCATATCCTTTGGGTCTGCCTGAGTATCGGTCGATAATCAGGTTGGCACTCGCCACTTCACCATAAGCAGATAAGAGTTCTGCGAGATCAGTTTCCTTGACATCAAACGGTAATTGGCCGACATAGATTTTCATGTTTTTCCTTTTGTTGTTGATTGTATTCCCCTCACGCAAAGCACAACAGGAGACGGAAGGAGGGGACATTGGTTGCTCAGTGCCAATCGGAAACCTTACGATTTCCTGCCTGGATTGAGGTTGTTTGATCGAGGCCCTGTTTTCCCTCCTGAAGATGATTTTTTGCGCCGTTGTTTTGGAGCCACCTCAATGGCGACCGGCTTGCCGTTGATAATGACATGGCGAAAGGCCTTGAGCACCTGGGGAATACAGTTACTGTCAGCCTCGAGCAGGGCAGACCTGCGTTGGATTTCAATTCTCCCCACCTTGACCTTTTTTCCTCCCGGTGCCTCGTTGATGGTGCCGATCAACCGTTGCGGCATAACGCCGTCCTGCCGGCCAACGTTCAGAAAAAAACGGGTAAACTGCGGTTGCGGGCCGGTTGGTCGTTGCCGCTGATTCTGCTTGGTTCCGGCATGGTGCCTTTTATGGTCCTCTTTGTGACGTACATTGATATCCGGGGCGTTGCCGTAAGCGTTGAGGAAACGGTTGTAATGCAGGGAGAGAAACGTATGGATGAGGTCCTCTTTCTCGTAGTCTGCCAACAGGGAAGCCGCCTCTGCATAAAGCTGATCTGCGGGTGAAGGCACGACCTTATCCTTGGAGACCTTTTCGACCAGATGGTGCAGCTGATTGTGGCAGATCTCTTTTCCTGTGGGGACAGCGCAATGCACAAATTTCTGTTTGATACTTTTTTCCAGTAGTTTGATTCTGTACAGTTCCTTCGGGGTGATGATCGCTGCCGACACGCCACTGCGGCCTGCTCTTCCTGTACGGCCGCTTCGATGCGTGTAATTGGCGGTATCATCCGGAAGAGAGAAGTGAATGACATGAGAGACGTTGTTAACGTCCAGGCCACGAGCTGCAACGTCGGTCGCGACCAGCAGGGTAATCTGCCTGGCGCGGAATTTGTCCATAACCAGGTCCCGTTGTGCCTGGGAGAGGTCACCGTGTAGAGCCTCAGCGCTGTAGTTTTCTTCGATTAATTGGGTGGCAAGATTTTGCGTATCACGCCTGGTTCGACAGAAAACAATGGAGTAGTTATCAGGAGAATTATCAAGGATGCGCTTTAAAGCCGAGTAACGGTGTCTATGCGTAACAGTGTATGCCTCGTGCCGAACGGTATCTGCCGCTGCGTTGCGCCTGCCCACCGTCACTCTTAACGGGGTACGCATATATTTTTCAGCAATAGCCTCAATCTTTTTCGGCATGGTTGCTGAAAAGAGGAAGGTGTTCTTTTCCTGTGGAACACTCATCAGGATCCTATCGATTTCCTCTTGAAAGCCCATCTGTAGCATTTCATCAGCTTCGTCGATGACAAGTCGTTGAATGTGCGATAGATGAACTTTTTTACGTTCAATGAGATCGATGAGTCGGCCAGGGGTCGCCACCAGGATCTGTGCTCCTCTGCGTAATGCAGAGATTTGTTTATCTATTCCTGTCCCACCGTACAGTGGGAGAACGCGCAGACCGCCGATATGTTTGCCATAGGCCGTTAGATCACCAGCAACCTGGGCACATAACTCCCTGGTCGGGCAGAGCACCAGTGCATGAGGGTGTGGTTTCTCTGGGTCTGCGTGCATGAGCAGCGGCAGCCCGAACGCAGCGGTTTTTCCGCTTCCTGTCTGTGCAAGGCTTATCAGGTCGCAGGGATGTTCTAGTAGCTGGGGAATAATTTTTTCCTGGATAGGAGTAGGGACGACGATGTCCATATCCTTGAGGCTTCGTACGATAGCCTGGTCGACGCCAAGCTCCTGAAATGTTGTCATGAAAATACAAAGTAAAGGTGAATAGGGTGCCTGTCGCCCGGCGAGCAGGGTATGCAGACCAAAAAGGCCCTGCCGATGCGGCAGGGGACTGTGCACATCAAAGAAATGGAGGAACGGCCGCTAAGTCCATATACTGCTGTGCGGCCGTTGCTGTCGTCAGCCACAACGGTGAGACTGGTTGCCTGACAGGCTGTCCTGAGTCTGCGGCTGTATGGTCAGCGAGAAGCGGAGCATCGAATGAAAAGAAAAAACCGTCCGGCCTCTGCGCGAGGATTGGACGGTTTTAGTGGCAATCTCTCAAAATACAAGACAACTAGTAAACAAGAAAGAATACTCTATTACGGAAAAAACGCAAGCTTTTTTAACATGGGGCGCCATATAAAAATACCGCTGCGCTGCTCAGCCGGTAGCAGCTCTGCCACCGAATCTTGAATTTCCGTTATTCCTACGTTTTACCTCCGCGGTTTTCATCTGCAGAGATAACGCCCCATCTCCACATAACCCTCGAACATCCTGTATAAACCCTGGACAGGATTTAATGGTCAGGTCTTTGAGGATGTCGATATCGACCTCTCCTCTTCCACCAAAATACAGGGTCAGGTGCAGTGGCGTGACACCATGGTACTGATACAGGAGCTCCTTGAGCTGGACAAGGTGTTGGCGGGAGGTTGCCTCCGCATGCAGGGTGATAACCGCTTTCTCGGTGTACTTTTCCATCGCCTGTTCCAGCAGGCTGATCTCCTGGGCAATTATTTTTGCTCCGCGCTCACCCTGTTGGACGGTCCCTACCACTATCAGCGGAAGATCGCTTTTCAGGATTTCCGAACACTCGGCAAAGGTGGAGGGGAAGACGATCACTTCTACGGCAGCGCTCATGTCCTCGATGGAGATAAAGGCCATGCGGTCGCCTTTTTTGGATTTGTGGTCCTTGTAGCTGGAAAGCAGACCGCCGATGCGGACGGCCTGGCCATCGCGCCAGGTGGCAACATGTTCAATGTCCGTATCGGTGATCAGGCTGATCTGATCGCTCAAGCCTTCTAAAGGGTGACCGGTAAGAAAAAAACCAACGGTTTCTTTTTCACCGGCAAGCTTTTGCAGTTCGGGCCACTCCTCGATCTCCGGCATGGTGATATCGGCGGCAGGGGCAGCAGCCTCCCCCGTTCCCCCCAGGCCAAAGAGACTCATCTGTCCGCTCATGCGATCTCGCTGCACCGCTTTTGCCTGCTCCAGGGCCTGATCGAGCACCTCCATCAGTTGGGATCGCCTGACCTGCATCGAGTCAAAGGCCCCAGCCTTGATCAGGCTTTCAATAACCTTGCGATTGACCTTGCTGCTGTCAATGCGGTTGCAGAAATTGCTCAGGCTTTGAAAAGATCCATTTTCCTTACGTTCAGCGATGATTGATTCTAGCGCGGCTCCGCCCACATTTTTTACCGCAGCCAGACCAAAACGGATACGATCATTGATAACGGTGAAGTCGTTGAACGACTCGTTGATATCCGGAGGCAGCACATCAATGTTGTTCTGGCGGCATTCGGCGATGTATTTGACGACTTTGTCGGTGTTGTCCACATCGCAGGAAAGCAATGCAGCAAGGAATTGAGAGGGGTAATGGGCCTTGAGGTAGGCGGTCTGGTAGGCGATGAGGGCGTATGCCGCGGAGTGTGATTTATTGAACCCATAACCGGCAAATTTAGCCATAAGGTCAAAAATGTATTTGGCCTTGTCTTCAGGGATATTTTTTTCCCGTGCCCCGGCCATGAATTTTTCCCGCTCCTCTTCCATTACCTCGGGAATTTTTTTGCCCATGGCTCGCCGCAGAATATCGGCATCTCCCAGACTGTATCCGGCGAGAATATTGGATATCTTCATGACCTGTTCCTGATAGACGATAACCCCGTAGGTCTCTTCAAGCACTGACTTGATTTGCGGCAGGGGATAATCAGGGAGCTGGCGGCCGTGCTTGGTTTCCACAAAGGTATCAACCATGCCGGAGTCGAGCGGCCCCGGGCGGTACAGGGCCACTAGGGCGATGAGATCGGTAAACTGTTCGGGATGCATTTTTATCAGCAGCTCCCGCATACCGTCGCTTTCCAATTGGAAAACCCCAAGACTGTCTCCCTTACAGAGCAGCGCGTATGTCTTGGGATCATCCATGGGGATTTTGCTGAGCTCAACCTCTTTTCCCACGTCATAGGCAATGAGTTTTAAGGCGCGATCTATGACGGTCAGTGTTTTCAGCCCGAGAAAATCGAACTTGATCAGTCCGGTTTTTTCGGTGTATTTCATGTCATACTGGGTGAGAATTTCTTTGTTGGGTCCGATGCAGACCGGCAGATAATCGACCAATGGCGTGGGAGAGATGACCACGCCTGCCGCATGGGTGGATTTATGGCGCGACAGTCCCTCAAGGGTTTGCGCCACGGTCAGCAGTTCCCGGACCTCGTCGTCCTTCATCGCCTCACGGAGACGCGGTTCCTTGTCGATGGCTTTTTTCAAAGTGATTTTGAGTTCGTCCGGTACCAGTTTGGCGATCCGGTCAACCACCGGTAAGGGTATTTCAAGGACCCGTCCCACGTCTCGCAGTACAGCCCTGGCTTTCATCGAGCCATAGGCAACAATCTGAGCTACAAAGTCATCGCCGCCATATTTGCCCCGTACGTACTCAATAACTTCGTCCCGACGATCCTTGCAGAAGTCGACATCAAAATCCGGCATGGACATCCGTTCAACGTTAAGGAATCGTTCAAAGATCAGACCGTAGGGAATGGGATCGATGTCGGTAATGTACATGCAGAAGGCGGCCAGGCTGCCCGCACCAGAGCCGCGCCCGGGGCCTACCGGAATCTGCTGGGCCTTGGCCCAGGTGATGAAGTCGGCGACAATAAGGAAGTAGCCGGAAAACCCCATTTTTTTGATGACCTCAATCTCCATGGTCAATCGGTCGGAATAGGTTTTTTCCAATTCGGGACTGACCTCTTGGAGCTCGCGAAGGTGATCCAGCCTCTCGGTGAGTCCATCCCAGCAACTGCGCTCAAAGACGCTCTCCAGGGTGTCGTGTTCCGGGATGGGAAAGATGGGAAAATGGTGGGCGCCGAAACGTAGCTCTAGGTTGCAGCGTTCGGCCACTTCCAGGCTGTTGGCTACCGCCTCGGGACAATAGCTGAATTGCTGCTGAATTTCCTCGGCAGATTTGAAGTACAGGTCCTGGGTGGGAAAACGAAATCGGTTGGGATCTGTAATTGTTTTTCCCGTCTGGATGGAGAGAAGCACCTCGTGAGCATAGGATTCTTCCTTGGTGAGGTAGTGGCAATCGTTGGTCGCAACCAGTTTGATCCCGAGTTCTTGGCCCAGCTGCATGATCCCTTTATTGGCTATGGTTTGTTCAACAATGCCGTTTTCCTGGATCTCGAAATAGAGTCTGTCACCGAAGACCTGCTGGATTTCCTGGGCCTTTTTTCTGGCGCCATCCATATCATTGTGGGTGATTCGCCAGGGGATTTCACCGTGAAGACAGGCAGTGAGGACAATGAGACCCTCATGGTGGTGGTAAAGAGTTGGGAAATCTATGCGGGGCTTATAATAAAACCCCTGGCGCTGGGCAATGGACGCCAGCTTCATCAGGTTGCCATATCCTGTGGCATCAGCGGCAAGGGCCACCAGATGAAAGTTGTGGCCAGCGGATCGGTCGTGGATCGTCATGCCGTTTTCAGCCATGTAAAATTCACACCCGACGATGGGTTTGATACCTGCCTTGTTTGCTTTTTCATAAAATTCAAGCGCACCATACATAGCGCCGTGGTCGGTAACGGCAACAGCAGGCATTTCCTGTTCAACCGTTTTGTCGATAAGGTCCTTGATACGAATGGCCCCGTCGAGCATGGAATATTGGGTGTGTACGTGGAGATGAACAAAAGGAGCTGACATATGCTGGTAAACGGTAGATGGTTGAAAAAATATGGTCAACAGTTCTGGTGGGTTACAGCTAAAGACCGATTAATGAAGCCCTGTGGCACCCTCTATAAGCGTGCCTTCCAGGTTGACTCCGCGCAGGTCCGCCCCGGTAAGGTCGGCTCGGATAAGGTTGGCTCCCTGGAGGTCGGCATTCCGCAGATCAGCCCTTTTGAGGTTGGCTCCAGGAAGGTTCGCATAGGTAAGGATCGCATCGCGCAGGTCAGCGTCTTCCAGATTGGCGCGGCGCATGTTGGCCATGTGCAGGTTGGCTCCGGAGAGGTTGGCGCCGTTCAGCCTGGCTTCGACCAGGTCGGCCTTGGCCAGATCCGCTCCGGCCAGGTTGCATCGCGGACAGTCCTTGGCCATCCACTGAACGGTAGCCTGATTGTCCTGGGCTGCCTCAGTTGCCGTTCTCGCGGATGCGTACTCTCGATCAGTTGTCGTTTCCGAAGCAGGGGCAGATGGTTGTACAGGCTTTGGTTCCTCAGACTGGTGATGGGCCGATTGGCGTGATTTTCGGTAGCTCTGTCTTTTTTGGGGGATGGGCTGGTAGAGGTGCTGCGCGTCCCCCTGAACAAAGTCTGCCCTGTAATCGATCACCTGGGCTGAATTGGCAAGGTAGAGTCTGTCCCGGTCTCCTTTCATCAGCGTCTGAAAACAGCGAAGATCACCATACCACCATGTATTCATGCGAAAACAGAGTTGACCATCTTCACTTACATCCCACTTGCCGATATCCCTGTTGCCATAAATATCCTTGCCGAAAGCCCTACCCGAGGTGTGTAAAAAGAGGTAGGTGTCTTCTTCGGTGGAGTGGAGAAAGAGGGTGTTGTCCTCCACTACTTCAAGAATCGCCGCCGGCCCGAGGGGCGTTGCCCCCTCGTTTTCAATCACTGTGTCGACAGTGGCTGGCGAGCAGCCAGTCAGCAGGGCAAGGACGATGAACCAGGGAATGAGCTGAAGCATAGTGATGTGGCGATTAGGCGCATGCGATTAAAAAGGGCGGTCTTTTGATGAGACAGGTGCTACGCGATCCATCATACACGCACCTAGCTTTTTTGGCTATCCCTTCTCGTTCAATTCACTCTGACGTGAGATCGTTCTCCTGGATGGCGGGAGTAGTGTCGATGTTGAACCGTTGTCTGATCTTTGCCAGCGGTACCAGATCGGCTTCTCGGGCTGAAGGGGTAAGAAATGAGAGCAGCTTGGTTTTGAGAATGGTGGGGTTGAGCTCGCTTTCAATGGCAATGATTCCCTCCATGATGATTTTTTGCAGCAGCAGCTCATGGTTGGTTCGCTCTCTGAGGTTGGCGGCAAAGGGAACGAAGAAAAAATTGGCAAAAACTAGGCCATAAAGGGTAGAGGTCAGGGCCACGGGGACAGTCTTGAGAATGACTGAAGTGTCGCCGATGCCGGCAAGCATGGAAATCAGTCCTACCACTGAGCCGATGATGCCAAAAGCCGGAAAAAAGTCACCTATGGTCCGCAGTATCCGTTCGCTGTCTTCCCGGCGAAGCTTGAAAAAATACATTTCGGTATTGAGAATATCCCTTATTTGGTGGGGGGCGTAATTGTCCACCAAGCAGCCCAGGCCTCTACGGAGAAAGAGTATCGAGGTTTCATTTTCCTCCTCCTGGAGTGAGAGCACCCCTTCTACCCGGGATTTAATGGCGAGATTAATCAGGATATTGACAATATCTTCTTCGGAAATGGTTCGCCGGGTAAAGGAGGCACGAACGACTTTAAAGACAATCACCAGCCTGTGCAGCTGAAAGCTCAGCAAGGCAGCAGCCAAACTGCCGCCAACAACAATCAGCAGACCTGCAACATTGAAATAGAGGCCTAGGTTGCCTTTAATCAGAAAGCCGGTCAGGAAAATGAGCAGGCACAAGATGAATCCGATAAGGTTGTTTCGTCGCATAGCGGTTCTTTTGTAAACTGTTTACTGATTAAAAATGGCAGGTCGGGTTGGTGGAGGTGGCTCCTTGGAAAGGATAATCTCAACCCTTCTGTTTTTTCGTCTGCTCTCTTCAGTGGTGTTGGGGCTCACCGGTCGGAAATAACTGAAACCTGACGCAACCACCTGCCTGCCGGGAACCTTCATCTCTTCAATCAGGAAACGGGCGACCCTACTGGCTCGGGCGACCGACAGTTCCCAGTTGGTTGGAAAGCGTTCGGAATGCATGGGAACGGAATCGGTGTGTCCAACAACATTTATCATGTAGGGCGTCTGGGCAATGATCTTTGAGAGTTTGCGGAGTGAATTCTGCGCTTCGGAGGATAATTCCGCCTTGCCCGAGGCAAAGAGCAGGTCGCCCGCAAGAATAATGCGGACGGCCTGGTCAGGAACCAGTTCTACGGAGGCAAACTGATCGAGCTTTTCCTCGGAAAGGGTTGTCCGTGAGAGATCGTAGATCTCTGTAAAGATGGTTTGTTCCGGAGTGGCTAATGGTTGGGGAAGCGATTCCTCCCTTTGCAGGGAGTCTTCGATCACCAGCTCGCGGGGGACCACAGAGCTGGTGGGAGGTTCCTCAGGAGAAAGGGGCGTGGGCTGTTCCTCCGCGGGAATGGGAGAAATGGGTATGGTGCTGCGGTCAAGGGAAGAATCCAGATCGTTTTCGTCCACCTGTTCAACACTCTGAAGAGGGCGGGAATCCTGTTGCGGCGCCTGTGGGAAGATAGGATAGAATGGAACGGCTGGGTCAGGTGAGGGTGGCGGCAGCGAAATAACCGATCCTGCCACCACCTCGACACTGGTAGGGTCGAGAAACTCACGTTTGGCGAGCTGGTAGACAAACAGGGTCAGAAAAAGGATGAACATGGTCATCATCAGATCGGACCAGGCAATGGACCAGTGGACCGGCTTGGGGGTGCGTGAGCGAAAAAAGGAATCCTCAACCACAAACGTCGGCTGAGTGGTTGCCCGGTGCCAGTCGACGGGCGGTCGCATGCCCTGCTTGTGGTCAGGGGAATTCTCGGTTGGACGCTTTTCAGCATGCGGTGGTTGGTTTTGGTCGCTCATATTTTTCTATCGACAGTAGCTTTGAATTTCACAAGCTAATTATATAATATGCCATAAGAATATCTATAAGAGAGTTGTACTTTCCGCATTAAAGGCTTGTTCTGCGAAGGAAGTCGACGAGGTGCCAAGGGGGCCATGCACGCAAGGAGAGGGCCTTTTGCTCAAGAGGATGGGGGGAGAGAAAAGTGGTGTCCTGATGGTGGAGAAATTCGAGACTGGCAGTGAGGTCGGCCTCTGTTCGCTGTTCCAGGGTGCACAACAGTTTGGTGCTGCCACCATTGACGGCGTGGAAAAAGCCGGTGAAATCAAAATGCCCTGTACCCAGTGCCTGATGGGCGTCGCTGCTGCCATCATTGTCATGAAGGTGAACCTGCCCCAGCCACGGCTGCATTTCGGATATCCACCGTTGCCAGGGGCTGTGGCTGAAAGCGAGCACATGGCCGGTATCCAGACAAAATCCAGGAGTAAACGGCTGGAGTCGTTCCAAAAGCGCTTTATGTATTGCAGGGTCAGGTTCATAGGTATTTTCAAACATCACCCGAACGTTCGCTTCAGCGGCTATGGGGAGCAGGGGGCTCCACGTTGCTGTGCTCACGTCCAACCATCGTTCAAGATCATGACCATGTTTGTACGGTTCAAATCCCAGGTGGCAGACAATACTCTGGGGGCGGAAAAGTGGAAGCAGGGTAAAAGCAAGCGAGAGTTTTTCCCTGGTCAGCCGAACAAAGCGCCGATCAAAACCTCCCGGGGTCAGGTCGTGGAAGGGGGCATGCAGGGTGCAGCCAAGTCCATGGCTCTGAAGCGTTGCCGCCAGGTCTGCATAGAAAGAACGTGGTGCGGTCCAGAGAAAATCTCCTTCCAGTCCAATTTCCGGTTGCAGACGGTGCGCGAGAAAGAGTTGGAGCAGGTCATCGTTGAGACGCTCCAACGGGGCATTGATAAAACAGCGGGAAGTGATAGGGTGGTACTTTTCCAGCGAAAGTGGGTGCATAACCTATAAAAAAACCCGCCACGTGGAGGTGGCGGGTTGGTGGGAATGGATTGAATCGGACAAGCGACTATTCGTCGTTGTCCTTTGACGTGAGGGTTCCGGCAAGCAGACTGCCGGCAAGGCCGATCAGGCCCAGCTCCTTAATCTGTTTGACTGCCGGTTGAGACATTTTAGCCAGCATGATCCGCCGCAGCGATGCCTCGGGCATTTCCTGAGGCGCACTTTGCATCAACAGCTCCATGTCAGCCTTCTTACTGCCAAAGTAGCGACTGTTGGGACCAAGCTGTACAGCCTCTGAACTGAGCCCGACCGCGCCTTTTTTCACATACTGGGCAACCGCTGAGTTGGGATCATCCAGGTCGCCGAAGATGCGGGCTCCGGCGAGGCAGGTCTGCACGCATGCCGGTTCGAGCCCTTCTGCCAATCGTTCCACACAGTAGGTACATTTATCTGCCTTGCCGTAGCTTTCATCGTCGGCAAGGTCTTCATTGATGTACCTGGCGTCATACGGACAGGCGTCAGCGCAGGCGCCGCAACCGATGCAGCGTTCCTTGTCGATCTGAACCGTCCCGTTAAAAGGGTCTTTCCAGGTAGCCGCTACCTCCATGGTCACGGTTTTTCCGGTTTTTGCATCCTTCATGGTCATGCTTACGGGATCTGCAGGACAGACATCGACGCAGGACGGCTTGTCACAGTGATTGCACAGACCCGGGTAATAGGTATAGGCCATTCCGGCAGAAGTCATTGCCGGGCCGAGGCGATGGACCCAGTTGCGACCGAACTGAGCAGGAACTTCCCACTCAGCCTTACAGGCAATTGTGCAGGCATGGCAGCCAACACATTTGTCAATATCGATAATCATGCCATATTGCATTTATCTTTCCTCCACAGGATATCTTGAATGATGGCTGGAAGCGTATCGCCTTGAGCCATCAGCTGACTTTCACAAGTTTGACAAAGTTATTGCGCATGCCATGACAGCCGGTTTCCGGATCGACCGCCAGTCGGGTGATCAGGCTGGTGTCATCGATACCTTTGTTGTGGCCGATGGACAGCTCCGGA
Organism: Desulfogranum aggregans; assembly: GCF_055398265.1. Classification (NCBI taxonomy): domain Bacteria; kingdom Pseudomonadati; phylum Thermodesulfobacteriota; class Desulfobulbia; order Desulfobulbales; family Desulfobulbaceae; genus Desulfogranum; species Desulfogranum aggregans. The sequence continues at coordinate 4,715,488 of NZ_AP042447.1, forward strand.
TTCATTGAGCCGAAGCCGTGATAGATATAGACAGCGTCTTCACGAATCCCCGGGGTCACCTTTACGGTTGCAGTCGTGCGGGATTTGACCCCGTCCTGGTTGACCATACTGACGGTGTCGCCGTCGTTGAGTCCCAATCTTTTTGCGACCTGGTCGTTGAGCCATACCGGTGTACTGTCCGCCTCAGCCATCAGCCAGGCATTGTTCTGGGTGCGGTTGAAGGTATGCAACGGCGAGCGCCCGTAAAGAAGCCGCATGTATCCCTCTGGAGCTCTTTCCACCGGAATGTAGGTGGGGATGGGAGGATAGCCGGCATCTTCCAGGTCTTCGTTGTAAAAATAAACGTACATGTCGTCGGGAATGCCGTAGGGGTCTTCCCCTGGCTGGAGATGTATCCCGCCCTCTGCCCGTATTTTGTCAATGCTCAAGCCAACGCCGGCAAGGCGTTTGTTGACCATTTCCACCTGGTCCTTGACGGGAATGTATTCACCATATCCCATCCGCTTGGCTATTTCGTTGGTGATCCAGATGCCATCCTTCCGTTCAAATTCGGGATCAACCAGCGGCATTCGCGGAGCGATATATTGCTGCTGTTCATCGGCAAAGTCCCACTGGGTGCCTGTCTTAATGTAATCGTAACGCTCAAGATAGGAGCATTCCGGCAGCAGGATATCAGCAAACATGGTGATGTCGGTTGGCATGATATCGGTGCACATGACAAAATCCATCTGCTTAAGCATCTGGATGGTTTTTTCCTGGTTGGGAATGGTTTGAATCGGGTTCTGGCCCCATATCACGCATCCCTTGATTGGGTAGGGCTCGCCGGTAATGGCGGCGTTCCTGATCAGGTCAGTGGGTGTTCCCGGAGGGGACCAGTCATGGGAGTTGTCGGCGTAATCATTCAGCCGGTCAGGCTCATGGTCCCCGTGGGGCCAGCCAATCTTTTTGATGCCTTTGGGGCCCTTAGGCGGGACAAAAGAACCTTTAACGCCAAATGCTCCCAGCACAGCAGTCAGGCAGGCAAGGGCTCGCTGGCGCTGGAAGTCATTTCCGTACCAGGACACATGGCGACCAGGATGGATGGCCACGTTCGGCATATTGGCGGCAAGCAGGTCGGCTACTTCCTTGATCTGGGCGGCAGGGATGTCGCACTCTGCAGCCGCTTTTTCAAGGGTCCACTCCTTGATGCCCTCGGCAAACTCATCAAAACCATCACCATATTCATCGACAAAATCCGCATCATACTTGTCGTTTTGGATAAGGTAATTCATCATGGCCAGCAACATAGCGGTATCCGTACCCGGCCGGATGGGTACCCAGATATCGGCTTTGGCGGCAGACGCGGAAAAGCGAGGGTCAACGACGACGAGCTTTGCCCCGTTTTCCAGCCCCTTCAGGTAACGCTTCAGGTGGGAAACGTGGACGTTTTCGCCGAAATGGCCGCCCAGGAGGAAGAGCACCTTGGTGTTGGGCATATCCACATTCTCTCCCGGCGGCTTTTCAATGGTGGCCAGGTAGGCCATGTCACGAATACCGCGGCATTGGAAGAAGGAGGCTTCCGACACATTGGGGGTTCCTACCGTGTGCTCGAAGAAATGAAACGGGTAACTCGCCGAGGCGCCATGGGGAAAAATCGCCAGGGCTTCGGGGCCAAGTTTGTCGACCACTTTCTTCAGCTCGGTAGCGCAGGTGTCCAAAGCTTCGTCCCAGGAAATGCGCTGCCATTTCGGAGCGCCTCGCTCCCCGACATTTTTCATGGGGTATTTAAGACGGTCCGGGTCGTAAAGCATTTTCACCCCGGCATTACCTCGGGCACAGATAGATAGGCCGTTATCGATGGACTTGGGATTTCCCTCTATTTTTACAAGGCGGCCGTCTCGTACTTTTCCGACCAGCTGGCATCTCCAGAAACACATTTCGCACACACCGCCGACAACAGTTTGGGTGTCCTTGAAACTGCCCTTCGGCACCAGTGGGGCTTTGCTAACTCCGGATTCTGCTTTTGCCACTACCTTGGATAATGGCACGGACGCAGCGGCAATGGAGGCGGATTTGAGGAAATTCCGCCTGGAAAGATGTATTGCCATTTACTGTTCCTCCTTGGTGAAAAAATCAATTAACTGTATCGCCACCCGGTAAAATGGATGACGAGCTTCGTGTATACTCTGATGATAGAAACTTTCAAACCACGGGCGAAAATACGTGCGGAGAAAATAGAATTCTTCCTCCTTTTTTCCTTCCTTGGCGAGTGCTGCCAGAAATTCCAGCTCATGCTGAATATGATCGGGCGGTTCCAGGCTTTCAGTGACGGCATATCCGCACTGGCGATAGAAGTCCTTGATTTTTTCAGTGGTTTTCCCCTGAATGCACCCGTCGCCGTCGACATACACAGAGGCATATGGGGGGATGGCTGCTCTGGGAGCACCATTGATAAACAACCTGGTATATTCAATCTGGAGATCATCGAGGATGTTTGCTGTTGTTTCGCGCCACTTTTTGAGAGTTGCCAGGTCTTCCTGCCAGGCGAGCGAATCCAGCAGATTTTCATAGGCATCAAGAAACTGGTTATCGCAGAACCCAGAGTTCGGGAAGCGCATGGTGAGGGCGAGAAAGCCGTATATCTGGCTGAGGAACGCACTTTCTGCAGATGGATGGCTGCCTGAAACAGGATGAGGTGTCTTGCTGGTATGCATGGAACAGAAAAGTGGAATTAATCGGCAACGAACGCACCATCAACCGACGCCTTGGCTGCTGGTCGTGCGGAAAAGCCGCAGGCGGCTGTTCTTGAAGGAAGGAAGTATTTCATGGGGATCAACACGGTAGACCTACCATACGTAAAAATACTGATCATATCCACACATCGTAGCACACTCTCTCTGATTATACAACAACCGTCTCCAGCTTCACGGCCTGCGCGAGAAAATATGCCCTATTACTCACACTGCGGTTGCAGGTTGATTGCTGGAGAGCGATGATCGTTCAGTGGACTACGAGAAAGTCACGTGCAGCGATGCTGCCATTGCCAACCATGACTGTGATTGTGTGCAAGCCGAAGGAAGGGAGGATGCAGGGAAAAAATGAAGAGGAGACAAAAAAAAAATAGGGAGGTTTGTGGGTCAGGTAGCATGCCTGCAGTGTCGGTTGCATTGTTTTGAGAAGTGGTCGACGGCCTGTTGAAGTTACCCATGGAAAGCAAAAAATAGCCGTGGCAATTCCTGCTGTCCTGAGGTGAAAGAATAGTTGTTTTTAAGGCAAATATTAGTGAATGCTTATTCATTCTTTTGTTGCGGAGAAGAAGTGATGATTAAAAATAGGCTGCAAGTGCTTGCCAGTGGAATGCAATTTTGGTATAGTCGTTAGTTTACCTGTATATCTCTTCGTTTTTCTTGCATTTTTCGTGCCCGTCTTCTCTGGTGGCTCGCCATCGACCCCGTCTGTTTTTTTTCGATTTTTTTAACGCTTGACGCGCAGATTGCTGATTGTTATAAGGGCAAGACTTCAATTCATTATTCTTGCTGAAGTGGTTGTATTGATTGCGTTGTCCACAAACGGATACAGGGAGTCAACTCTGTATCCGGCTACAATAGTAAATCATACAAGGGGGAGGTAAGTTTTATGAGTCAAGACAAAGTGCCTGTACAAGCCTGGGTAACTACTTTCGCGGGTACGGCGATCAATGCATGTCTGGGAATTCTGTACGCCTGGAGTGTGTGGGGGAAGTCTCTGGTTAACTTAGAGCTTGCCGGTCAACCAATGGAGGGGGTCAATGCCGGTTGGACCTACTTGACCAATGCTCAGGTTGCAACACCGTTTTCCATCTGCATTATTTTCTTTGCGCTTACCATGATCCCAGGTGGGAAGATTCGTGACGCATTTGGGCCGAAATTCGGTGCAACCCTTGGCGGGTTGCTGTTGGCTATCGGTTGTATTATCGCTGGATTAATGAAAAGCTATACTGGCCTGATGATTGGTTTTGGTGTTTTGGGCGGTACGGCTATGGGCATCGGCTATGCCTCTCCCACCCCGGCTGCGCTGGCATGGTTTGGTCCCCATCGTCGCGGCGTTGTCGCCGGTCTGGTTGTTATGGGCTACGGTGGTGCGGCACTCTACATTGCACCGCTTGCACGCTACCTGATTGACAAGTTCGGTATTTCCGGTAGTTTCATCGCGCTCGGTATATTCTTTGCCGTAGTTGTGATCGTTGCCGGACAGTTGCTCCTCACTCCGCCTGCCGGTTACACGCCGCCTGCCGCAGTGGTCAAGGAAGGTGCGACCCCGCCGAAAGTTGCCGTGGCTACCAGTAAGAACTGGAAATGGCAGCAGATGATCAAGACCCCGCAGTACTGGATGCTGCTGATCATGTTCATCCTGGCCACCCAGTCTGGCCTGCTCATCATCGGTAAAGCCGCCGGTCTGCTGAAAGTTACGGCCGCGTCCATTCCTTTCCTCGCCGCCAATGGCTGGATTCTGGCCTCCTACGGTGGTATCATGAATGCTGCCGGTCGTCCTTGCACCGGTATCTACTCTGATGGGTGGAGCCGCATGAAAGCATACATACGCCCTCAACAGCGGCGTTGCTGCGCTGGCACTTGCCTGCATGCCGATGATCATGAAGTCCCAGAACGTTTTCTTGCTGTTCCTGTGCGTTGGTATCGGTTACTGGCAGTATGGTGGACTGCTGTCCCTGATGCCTTCCTTTATCGCTGACTTCTTTGGTCCGAAAAATCTGGGTATGAATTTCGGCGTCGTTTTCTTCGGTTGGGGCATTGGTGCATTCATGCCGCGACTTGCCGGAACCATTCAGGATAAAACCGGAAGTCTGGATACCGCGTTTTATCTGTCTGCAGCGCTGCTGGTGCTGTCAGTGGTGATTTCCCTGATGCTGAGAAGGCCTGATGATTCTCATATTCCGGCAGATCAGTAACATGTAGTAGCTGTGCCTCTGTAGAGGTGTACAGCAGAGTAGAGGGAAAGCGTGGATATGCATTCAGCATATCCACGCTTTTTTTATTGCCTCATTTTTTACCGGATTGGTGGAAAGTGAACGGAAAACGTACAACAAGGTGCATGTTTAAATGGAATTACAGATTGAACCCGGAGTAAAGGGAAAGGAAGAACTGGTGGTCACTGCAGGGGATACGGCTGCTCGATATGGAAGTGGACTGGTGGAAGTGTATGCAACTCCTGCCATGGTGGCGTTGATGGAAAAAACCTGCCTTAATTCCGTTTTGGCCGCCCTGCCTCCAGGCTACGGTACGGTTGGGGTAAAGGTGGATATTACCCACAGTAAAGCGACTCCCGTAGGTATGCGGGTGGTGTGCGAATCAGAGCTGGTGGAAGTGGATCGGAGGCGATTAGTGTTTGAAGTTGTTGCTCGGGATGAGGATGGGGAGATCGGAAGAGGCCGTCACGAACGTTTTGTTATTGATACCAAAAAATTTATGGCCAAGCTGTAACTGGATAGGCGGTTGCGGTCGCAGGCAGACAGAAGAACGTTCAGGGCAATGTTGGTGCCTGCCTTGTCGGCTGGTGTCTAGGTATGGCTATTTTTTATCTGTCGGGGTGTTGTACTTGCTGAGCACGCCGTAGAGCATATCCGGAAGGTCGTCCTGCTGACGTGAGCTACGCTTGAGTTGTACCAGGCATTTGTCCAGGGTCAGCCGTTCTCCCAGGACCACATGGCGGAGAATAAGGGAAATTAAACGGGTAATAGTGGTCAGGTTGGATATTCTGGATTGAAGCTGGTGGTCCCGTTCAAAGGCGGTAGAGGCAAATATTTCCACCGGACTACCGTCAATTTCACTCACAGAAAGATACCATTTGTTGAATTCCCGGTCCACGGCTCGATATCGTTTGCCGTCGAGCACCTCTGGCAGTTCGACTTCAGTATCCACCTGGGGAGGCTCGGGTTTGAGCAGGATCGGCTCATCCTGGTAGGTGCGCCATAATTCTTTGACAACCTCCGGCGTTTCCCGTATGGATTGTACGACTGCCAGACAGCGGGGGCAGGTCAGGCGTCCATCCTGGAGAAGCAGTGGTTGGTCGGGAAGATTGCACAAGCTGCATGTGCCGTTGTTCTTTGGATCCTTCAAAGCGTTGCTCCTGGGTGGTGGTAAGTATTCAGGCGGATAAGAAATGTGTATACCCTGCCTGGTATATCCAGAAAAGAAAAAAAAGAATTCTGAACGGAAAAAGAAAGCATGCGCAGCCGATTCAATCGTCGTCAGGATATGGAAACCCGGTACCTGAAAGCCAGCAGAAGGAATAAGGTATGGGCGCAACCAGGGATTCACCAATGCATCCTCATTCTTGACGGCCTCAAACCGGACTTCAATATCGGAAAGATTATTCGGTCAGCGGATGCCTTTGGTATACGGGAAGTACATCTCGTCGGGGTCGATCATTTTGACCCAGAGCCGGCCAAAGGCTCCATGCGCTGGGTAGTGTTACGGCATCATAGCGATTTTTCTTCATGCTTTGCCGAAGTTGCAGGGGTGGGATTTGCCTGCTACTGCCTGCAGCCGGAGGAGGACAACATCCTCGGGACGGTACCTTTCCCCGAAAAAACAGCGTTTATCGTCGGGCATGAAGAGTTTGGTATAAGTTTCGACCTGGCGCATTATCCGGCAATCCGGCCTTTGGCCATACCTCAGTGGGGGCATGTGCAGAGTCTCAATGTCAGTGTTGCCGCTTCAGTGGCAATGTATGAATACACCCGCCAGCATGGAAAACCGCTGGAAGGCAAAAGCCCTGTTGCAGGTGAACAGCCTTGCGAAGTTGCGGGGAGACGATAAGTGTTGAAAATGCATCCAGTCCTTGACTGGCTGGGGCACGGGGACGGGCGTTGGTTCCTTGGAACTGTATTCGGGCGTGGGGACGTGGCAAGCTGAGCCTGTCGCTTTGCTTGCGGAGGTGGGCCGTATCAATACCCCCTTGACAAAACCTGCGATTCGAGCAGAGCTGGCGCTTGGGATTACAGGCTACGCAGGGCAACCCGTATCGGTGGCATCTCCTATTCTCCGGTCAGGGGTTCTTTTCTCTTGCATTGTGATTCGGAGTTGGTAACATTTACGGTTTTTTTATCTTCACTGCTTACGTTTTGATAACTACCTATTTTGAGAGTAAAAATGGATTATAGGGATACGCTCAACCTGCCGAAAACAAACTTCAAGATGAAGGCCAACCTCACCCAGAAAGAGCCGATGATGCTCAAACAGTGGGAAAAAGGTGGGCTGTATGCAAAGTTGCAGCAGCAGGCAGTAGATCGGCCGAGCTTCATTCTGCATGATGGACCGCCCTATGCAAACGGCAACATTCATCTTGGCACGGCCTTCAATAAAGTGCTCAAGGATATTATTCTTCGTTCCAAGCGGTTGGCTGGATTTAATGCTCCCTATATTCCGGGTTGGGATTGTCATGGTCTGCCCATTGAACACAATGTGGATAAGGAGCTTGGCAGCAAGAAAAAGGAGATCTCCATTCTCGCCAAGCGCGGTGCGTGTAGGAAATATGCCGAAAAGTGGATCAAAACCCAGAAAGCACAGTTTAAGCGGTTAGGTGTGCTCGGTGACTGGGATACTCCCTACCTCACCATGAATTATGCCTACGAGGCCGCGATAGCCACCGAATTTAATAAATTTTTGCTTTCCGGTGCAGTTGTTCGATCAAAAAAACCGGTCTATTGGTGCTCCAGTTGCGGTACAGCCTTGGCGGAAGCGGAGGTGGATTATGCGCCTCATGCCTCTCCGTCGGTTTACGTTAAATTTCCGGTTGTAGACGATTTGAGCAAAGTGGCGGCCGAAATGAAAGATAAGGCCGTGAGCGTGCTCATCTGGACCACCACTCCCTGGACCTTGCCGGCAAACCTGGCCATAGCCTTGCACCCTGATGTCACCTATGCCGCAGTCGCCGTAGGCGAGGAAGTGTGGATTTTGGCTCACGATCTCGTCGAACACTGTTTTCAGGAATTTGGCCGGGAAGAGTACCAGGTGCTGACTACCTTTTCCGCTGCAGGACTGGAAGGAAAACATTGCCGACATCCCTTTATGGACAGGGATTCTCTTATAGTACTGGCAGATTACGTCACCACTGATTCCGGCACCGGTTGCGTCCATACTGCTCCCGGGCATGGCACAGATGACTATCTGACAGGCCTGCGCTATGGGTTGGACATTCTTTCTCCTGTCGATGACTCCGGCCATTTTACCGAGGAAGCCGGCAGGTATGCTGGGTTGGCAGTACCTGATGTCAATCGCCAGATTGCCGATGACCTGTTGAGCGAGGGTTCCATGATTATGGAAACTCGCATTGAGCACAGTTACCCCCACTGTTGGCGGTGCAAGCAGCCAGTTATCTACCGGGCTACGGCCCAGTGGTTTATTTCCATGGAAAAGCTTGATCTGCGCACCAAGGCAATGCAGGCGATAAAACAGGTGCGCTGGACCCCTTCATGGGGCGAGCAGCGTATTCTGGGCATGGTCGAAGCCAGACCAGACTGGTGTCTTTCCCGGCAGCGGTCGTGGGGTGTGCCGGTAACGGTGCTGACCTGTGTCGATTGCGGAGAAATTCTCAAGGACGCAGAGGTTTGCGCACGAATTGAAACTCTGTTCCAGCAGGAAGGGGCGGATGCCTGGTTCAAGCACGAGGCTGCTGATTTTGTCCCGGAGGGGAAAACCTGTTCCTGCGGATGCGCCAACTTTGCCAAGGAAACCGATATCCTGGATGTCTGGTTCGACTCGGGAACCAGTCACGCCGCGGTACTGGAACCCAGGGAGGAACTCCACTCACCCGCCGACCTCTACCTGGAGGGCAGTGACCAGCATCGCGGGTGGTTTCAGTCTTCTCTGCTCACTTCCGTTGGTACCAGAAATCGGGCTCCATACCAAGGCGTTCTGACCCATGGGTATGTTGTCGACGGCCAGGGAAAGAAAATGTCCAAATCCGTGGGCAATGTGGTCGCCCCGCAGGAGGTAATTGACAAATATGGGGCTGAGGTGCTGCGTCTGTGGGTAGCGAGCGAAAACTACCAGGATGATGTCAAGGTTTCCGATGAGATCCTTAAGCAGGTATCCGACGCCTATCGCAAGATACGCAATACCATCCGTTTTCTTTTGAGCAATCTCAACGATTATGACCCTGAACTCCATAAGGTCGCACCAGAGGCGTACACGGAACTGGATCGCTGGGCTCTTGCCAGGTTTGCCTCGCTTACCCGCCGAGTGACTGCTGCTTATGAACGGTATGAGTTCCATACCGTCTACCATTCCATTTTCAACTTTTGCGGCACGGTAATATCCAGTATCTACATGGATGTGCTCAAAGACCGTCTCTATTGCTCGGCGCCTGATGCCGCTGAGCGCAGAGCCGCCCAGGCTGTGATATCCAGGATACTGGATGGACTGCTCAAACTCATGGCCCCCGTGCTCTGTTTTACTGCGGAGGAAGCATGGGCTTCCTTTCATGCGCTTCCGCAAAATCCACCGCTGGAGGATACCATCAGTTTTACCGGTTTTCCTGACGTGGAGGATATAGCGGTTGATAAGGACCTGCTTGAACGGTGGGACACCCTTCTTGATCTGCGTTCTGCAATCACCCGGGTGCTTGAAGGCGCGCGAAGGGAGAAAACCATTGGCCTCTCTCTTGATGCAGAGGTCGTTCTGCGATCAGGAGAGAAGTGGCAGGCGTTTCTTTCGGAGCACAGGAAGCAGCTGCAGGAACTCTGCATCGTCTCTGCGCTGACGATCGTTGATGAACAGGAAACCTGTGATGTTGCATTTGTGGAGGATGATAATTTTGCCGGCGTGCAGATCGGAGTACGTCAGGCAAGCGGCGAGAAATGCGAGCGATGCTGGATTATCTCGCCCACCGTCGGCTCTGATGCGGAGCATCCGACAATTTGTGAACGGTGTGCTGCAGTTGTGCACTCGCTAACGAGCTAAGACGCTGGACTGCATGCGCGCTTTTCTGATAGTACTCACGGTCGTCGCCGTTGACCAGGCGACAAAAGTTTGGGTCGTCAACGCTTTCAACTTGTTTGAAACCCGGGAGGTTATCCCGGGTTTGTTCAACCTCACCTACCTGACGAATAACGGTGCCGCCTTCAGCATGCTTGCTGGCCAACCAGCGCTGTGGCGACAACTTTTTTTTATTGTTGCCGCCCTGATCGCCTTGGTGTTTATCGCCATAGCCTATAGAAGCTATGCCCGGGTAAGCAAATGGTACAGCCTCGGGCTGGCCCTTATCGCCGGTGGGGCGCTCGGCAACCTTATTGATCGCGTGCGGTTGGGTTATGTTATTGATTTCTTGGATGTATATATCGGCACCTCGCACTGGCCCGCTTTTAATGTGGCTGACTCGGCTATTACAGTGGGGGTGATATTGTTTATTGTTACCAATCTCCTGCTTGAACGGGCAAAGAAGAGGGGATGAGGAAAAAAGAAGTACCAATGAAGAAAACAGCAGTAATTTTTCCCGGTCAGGGGTCTCAGTATATTGGCATGGGGCAACAGTTGCTTGAGCAGGACAAAGCTGCCGCCGAATTATTTGCACTGGGAAGCGATATATCCGGTTTTCCTTTGCAAGAGCTCTGCCTTAATGGCCCCATGGAGGAACTGACCAGGGTTCTGCACCTCCAGCCGGCGCTGACGGTTATCAATCTTATGTGCTGGCATGGACTGCTTAAACTCCTTCCGGGCTTCACCCCTGCCTGCCTCGCCGGGCATAGCCTTGGTGAGTATTCAGCCTTGCACGCGGCAGGCGCGGTATCCGCCGAAGATACTCTGCGGCTGGTCACCAAGCGTGGCGAATTGATGGAGCGTGAAGGGGAAGCCAATCCTGGGGGAATGCGTGCAGTTGTCGGTTTGTCCCTGGAAACCGTTGAGGCATTGCTCGACTCTTTCAGTGGCCCTGGGGTTGCAGTAGTCGCCAATCACAATACCCCTTCACAAATCGTTATCTCCGGGGACGCTCAAGGGCTTGATGCTGTGGGAGCCCTCTGTCAGGAAGAGGGGGGCAAGGTTATCCCTCTTGCAGTAAGCGTTGCCAATCATAGTCCTTTGGTTGCAGGGGCAGTAGATGATTTTGCCAGGTTCATGGAGTCCGTCACCTTCCATGCACCATCGGTTCCAACGTATTTTAATGTAACTGCAGGTGTCCTTGAGCAACCCGAGGAGATTCGTTCGGTTATGGCCCGACAGATCGCCTCGCCGGTTCGTTGGGTGGAGATCATCGACACCATGGTTGCCGACGGGGTCGAGGTTTTTGTTGAGCTGGGACCGAAGAATGTGTTGACCGGGATGATGCGGAAAATAATCCCGCGAAAGTCCGGCATCACCTGCCTGCAGGCTGATTCTCCGGAAGGACTGGAAAAGGTTGCGACAGCTGTAGCTGGCTAATAACCGCCTGGAACGCCATGCTTTTCTTCCTGCTTGACAAGGATTGTTCTATGGAGTATTAATTTGAGTTTTCCGTTTGCAAAATTAATGGCGCTTTCCGCAAACTTGCAGGATGCGCCTTTTCCTATAGACAGCATATGTTTGAGAATCTAACTGATCGACTTGACGGCGTATTTAAAAAGCTCCGCGGCCATGGAAAGCTGACTGAAGAGAATATTCAGGAGGCTATGGGCGAAGTGCGTAAAGCCCTCCTCGAAGCGGATGTCAACTTTACGGTGGTCAAGGGCTTTATTCGTACCGTCACTGAAAAAGCGGTTGGTCAAGAGGTTCTGACCAGCCTGTCCCCCGGGCAACAGGTCATCAAGGTGGTACATGATGAATTGGTAGACCTGCTGGGCAGTCAGGCAGAACCCCTTCATCTGGATGGCCCTCAGCCGGCAGTGATCATGCTGGCCGGACTGCAGGGTTCCGGAAAGACTACTACTGCCGCGAAGCTGGCAAAGCAGCTGAAGGCAGACGGCCGGAAACCGCTGCTTGTCCCGGCTGATGTGTATAGGCCGGCAGCCATAGATCAGCTGCATGTACTGGGTCAACAGGTTGACGTCCCGGTTTTTGGCTCTACAACGGATCAGAAACCGGTTGAGATCGCCAAAGCCGCTCTAGGCGAAGCCAGGGCCGGCAGTATCGATACCGTCATTATTGATACGGCTGGTCGACTGCATGTTGACGAAGCCCTAATGACTGAGTTGCGCGAAATAACCGACGCTGTCGGGGTCTCCGAGACCCTCTTTGTCGCTGACGCCATGACCGGCCAGGATGCGGTTACCGTTGCCGACAAGTTTAACAGTGATCTCGAGATCACCGGTGTTATCCTGACCAAGATGGAAGGGGATGCACGGGGTGGGGCGGCCCTGTCGGTCAAGAAGGTCACCGGCAAGCCCATCAAGTTTGTCGGGGTAGGGGAGAGCGTCGACGCCTTGGAGGTTTTTCATCCAGATCGGACAGCCTCCAGGATTCTCGGCATGGGCGACGTGCTCACGCTGATCGAGAAAGCCGAAGCGGTAGTTGACCAGAAGAATGCCCAGAAACTTGCCAAGAAAATTCAAAAGAATGAATTCACCCTGGAGGATTTTCTCGATCAGATTCAGCAGATCAAAAAGATGGGGAACCTTGAGCAGTTGATGGGGATGATTCCAGGTATCAACAAGCTCAAACAGGTGCAGGATGCTCCCAAGCCGGATGAAAAAGAGCTGGCCAAAACCGAGGCGATCATCCGTTCCATGACCGCCAAGGAAAGACGTAATCATAGAATCATCAACGCCAGCCGCAGACAGCGCATTGCCAAGGGCTCGGGTACTTCGGTTGCCGAGGTGAATCGGGTTTTGAAGAGCTATACCATGATGCTGAAGATGATGAAAAAACTCAAGGGTAAATCCGTCATGCGCCGTGGCAAGCGTCGCAAAATGCCCAAAGGGCTTGCCCGGTAAGAGAGCAACAGCAATATTTTTCTTCTCAGCAGGGCGCCATACTTGCTGAGGGTGTTATTATCCACAGGAGGATACCAAAAAATGGCAGTACATATTCGATTGACCAGAAAAGGCCGTAAAAAGAAACCCTTTTACCGAATCGTGGTTGCCGATAGCCAGTCACCTCGTGACGGTAAGTTTCTTGACATTGTAGGTACCTACGATCCGATGCAGGAGCCTGCAGCCGTTTCCATTGATAACGAAAAACTCGATGGCTGGCTGAAGCAGGGCGCTAAACCGTCTGTGACCGTTAAAAGCCTGATAAAAAAACATGCCGGTGAGCCTGTCGCTGCAGCATAAATGAAAGAATTAATCGAGTTTATTGCGCAACGGCTTGTGGACAAGCCGGATGAAGTGCAGGTCTCTATGCGTGAAGAGGATGACAGCGTCATCGTTGAGTTACGCGTTGCCCAGGAGGATTTGGGGAAAGTCATCGGCAAGCAGGGGCGAACAGTGCGGGCGATGCGTACTGTTCTCTCATCAGCACTTGCCGATGAAAACAAGCGCTCGCGGCTGGAGATACTGGAATAGGCATGACACGTGCCGGGGCGCAGGAAGACCACTATGTCCTGCTGGCAAAAATTGTCAAGCCGCACGGTGTGCGAGGCGAGTTGAAGGTCTTGCCATTTACGGCAAGTCCTCAGGGGCTCGAAAACTACGCGCGTCTGTTTCTTTCAGCCGATGAGGGTGCCAGCTTTGTTGCGGTAACTCCGCTTAAGATTCGAAGCCAGGGGAAATTTGTTCTCCTGCAGCTGAAAGAGTGTCTCGATCGGACAATGGCAGAGAGCCTGACCGGCCGTGGAATATGGGTGGATGCAGCGCAGCTGCCGTCCATTGCAGAAGATGAATTCTATCTGCATGCACTGGAAGGCAAAGAGGTATCCACCGACGACGGGCAGGTGTTGGGAGTCGTCACCCGTGTGCTCATTGGTGGGGCGCAGGATTTACTCACCGTTCAGGGACATGACAAAGAGTATCTTATTCCGCTTGTACCGGAATTCATGGTCAAGCAGGAAGCACAGCAGATTGTCTTATCGTTACCGCCGGGATTGTTAGAGATAAACAATTGAGTCGCGGCGTATGATTTTTGACATTCTCACCATTTTTCCCGAGTTCTTTGACTCACCCCTGCAGGAAGGCATCCTGCGACGGGCGCAGAGCATGGGAAAGATCGGGGTGCACATACATAACATACGTGACTATGCCCTGGATCGCCATAAAATGACCGATGATCGGCCTTTTGGCGGTGGCGAGGGGATGGTGATGAAGCCTGAGCCACTGGCAGCCTGTATCGAGGGGATACGCGTTCGTCGGAAAGAATGCAAAATAATCGCCTTATCTCCCCGAGGCCGCCTGTATAACCAGCGGGTTGCAGAAAGGCTGGCAACACTTACAGGGATAGTTTTGGTCTGTGGCAGGTATGAGGGGATAGACCAACGGTTCACCGATGAGTACGTTGATGAAGAAATCTCCATAGGAGACTACGTACTGACCGGAGGAGAGTTGGGGGCCATGGTAATGGTGGATTCCATTACCCGGCTACTTCCCGGTGTGCTTGGGTGCAGCGATTCAGCGGCCAACGATACGTTCAGTCGAGGGTTGTTGAAGCATTCTCAGTATACCAGGCCCAGACAGTTCCACGGACGATCGGTTCCTGCACCGCTGCTCACCGGCAACCATGGGACGATCGAGAGGTATCGTTTTGTTGAGTCGGTAAGGCTGACGCTGGAGAGGCGCCCTGACTTGTTGATCGGCACAACATTCTCCGCTCGGGAGGTTGCCCTCCTCCAGGAGGCGGGGTTGTATGATTCTGTGAGTGGCGCCAGGGAAAACGTATGACCACAGCGGAAGCGGTGCAGATTGATGTCGCTCTTGTTCATGCACCGGTTGTGAATCGCAATGGAGAAGTCATTGGGTCAGCTGTAACCAACCTCGACCTGCATGACATTGCCAGGGCAGGTAAAACGTATGGAGTTGATACCTATTGGGTGGTCACTCCGTACAGTGAACAGCAGACACTGGTACGGCAGATTATTGAGCACTGGACCCAGGGGCATGGGGCCAAATCCGCCACTGACAGGGCAGCCGCACTTTCAATCGTGCAGGTTGTTCACGATGTGGAAACAGTCATCGCCCGTTCTACCCAACGTTTTGGGAGGCGGCCATTAGTACTTGCTACCTGTGCTGCCGAAAAGGATAACCAGCTTCCCTATGGGACGGTAAGAGAGCGGATGTTGGAGGGCGAACCAGTGTTATTGCTCTTCGGCACAGCCTGGGGCCTTGCCCCGCAAGTGATGGAAGTTGCTGACGCAGTGCTGCCCCCCATTCGAGGTGTGGGTGCGTTTAACCATTTATCCGTACGTTCGGCCGTGTCAATAATTCTTGACAGACTGACTGGAGAAGGTATTAAGCAGCAAACAGCTTTATTAACTAACTGAAACAGAACCATTATACCTACAGTATCTGGTATGAAGAGTCTTAGAGTGGATGATTTGGAGGCATCCTTCGGGTGAACCTGCTTTTTCCAACAGCAGCACTGGCCCGTAAATCACAAAGATGGCAATGAATATTTTAGATAAGATTGATATGGAGCAGATGCGCTTTGACATCCCCGAATTTCGCCCCGGCGACACGGTCAAAGTACACATTCGTATTGTCGAAGGAACCAAAGAGCGTGTACAGGTCTTTCAGGGCGTGGTAATCAAGCGCAAGCGTGGAAAAATGAATGCGACCTTCACGGTAAGGAAAATATCCCACGGTGTGGGCGTGGAAAAGACCTTTGCCCTGCATTCGCCCCGACTGGAAAAAATCGAGGTTGTCACCCGCGGCAGGGTACGGCGCTCACGCCTCTACTATCTGCGCGCCCGTCGCGGCAAGGCTGCACGTATTCGTGAGCGAGGCATTGTTTAATAAGCCTTTACTCTCCCACCCATACTCGAGGTTTGTAACTGTATTCGTCCTGCACCGCCTCTTGTCGTGCAGGACGAATGGTTTTCCTCAGGGTTCATTTCAGCTGCCCGCCGATGCCGTTGCCGAAACAAGCATTGGCCCGCCGTGTACCGGAACGGCGGGCATCGGCTGGTCTGTTGCACAAAAGTGAGGTGAATGGAGAAACGCTATGCGCTGCCCTTCATTACCCTCGCTTTTTTCTTTCCCCCCTTCTGTTGAAGGCGATCCGTGGCAGTATGAGCGATTTCTCCATGCCCATGGTGTGGGCACGGTTGCCGGGGTAGACGAGGCCGGAAGAGGACCGTTGGCCGGTCCGGTCGTGGCCGCCTGCGTTGTGTTGTCCGATCAGGACCCGTACATCCCTTATCAAGACTCCAAAGCCCTTACCGCTGGTCAACGTGATCAACTCTATGGAGACCTGCTCCACTCCTCTGCTATTTTCGGGATTGGCATCGCCGATCCCCGCGATATCGAACAGTATAATATTCACCAGGCGTCGTTGCGGGCCATGCGGTCAGCGGTTAAGGTCTGTCAGGAGAAGCTGGCCTCTGAGGAGATAGGTTTCTTGCTGGTGGACGGAAAATTTGAAGTGCCGTTCCCGGTACCGCAAAAACCGCTTGTAAAAGGTGAATCAAAAAGTTGCTCCATCGCTGCGGCTTCCATTGTAGCCAAGGTGACCCGGGATCGAATGATGGCCTCCTTCCATGAGCAGTATCCCCACTATAATTTTATCCACAACCAGGGATACCCTACCAGGGAGCATCGCGAGGCTATTCGTCGGTATGGTATCACTCCCCTGCATCGGCGAACCTTCAAGGGGGTTCGTGAGCACTGCAGGGAAAAGATGTCGCTGCAATCGCCTGAGCAAAACAGATTGTGGTAGGCTTATGCACACCATTTGGAAAGGTTCAGCAAAAGCCGTTTGTTCACTGTCCCAATGGACTGGCCATTGTTTTGATCTCTCCCGATGGAAGCCATTTTCGACCTCCACAGGAGAGGCAACATGGTGCTCAGCCGTTGCTGCATACCATCCCAGATCAGAGGGTGCAGTATGAAATTTTTACGATCAAAGCTGAACACCACCCACTTCGGTCGTCGGGGAGAGAGGATTGCTGCTGAATTTTTGCGCCGTCAAGGGTATGCCATCCTTGCCCAAAATTATCGGAAGCGCTGCGGAGAAGTGGATATTGTTGCCCGTGATGGTGATACGTTGGTGTTTGTCGAGGTGAAGACCCGCTCTTCAACCATCTTTGGTAAAGGATACGAAGCGGTGGATTACAGAAAACAGCGAAAGTTGACGCGCATTGCTGAGGAGTATCTCGTGCGCCATGATCTCTGCACAAGTCCTGCCCGTTTTGATGTCATATCAGTACACCTTGCTTCTGGCGGGGATTCCACGGTTCACCATATTCCCAATGCATTTGAAAGTACGTCACTATGAAGACCTATGACGGCCCGCCTCGGAGGCCAACTCAGCCGCTCGCTCTTACCATGGGGTGCCCGGTAGGCATCGGGCCCGAGTTGGTTGTCCGCTGTGTGACCGGAAACAAGCGCCCGCAGCAGCAACGGATTGTCGTGGTGGGCGATCCGCATATCCTTGCCGGGACGGCGAGGGACATGGGCGTCACTGCGGAATTTCGTGTGTGGAAACCAGGCGATAGATTTCCCAGCGGCGTCGTGCCGGTATTTTCGGTATCGCAACTCCGCTATGATTCTGCGCGATGGGGGCAACCCGATCAGTCAACCGGTGCGGCTACTGCACAGTATATCGAAGCAGCTGTTCGGCTAACCCTGGATGGACATACCTCGGCCCTGGTTACCTGCCCCATCTCCAAGTATAGTTTACACCTTGCCGGTTACCCTTTTCCTGGTCATACGGAGATGTTGGCCAGCCTGACCGGCACCAGCCGATACCGAATGATGATGGCCGGGTCTCGTTTGAAAGTGATACTCGTGACAATCCATGAGCCCCTGGAGAAGGTGCCATCGCTGCTAACCCAATCCTCTGTCATCGATTGTATTGCCATGACCGTCGACGCGCTGACGCGTGATTTTGGGATGAGCCGTCCTCGTGTTGCCGTTGCTGCCTTAAACCCTCATGGCGGAGAAAAAAATATGTTTGGCGATCAGGAGCAGCACATCATCGCACCAGCGGTGGAGGCAAGTAGAAATCTGGCAGAGGTGACGGGACCCTGGCCGCCTGATACTGTTTTCCATATGGCTGCTGCAGGGCATTTCGATGCGGTTGTTGCCATGTATCACGATCAGGGGTTAATTCCTTTCAAGCTCCTCCATTTTGAGGATGGGGTGAATGTGACCCTGGGCTTGCCACTGGTTCGAACCTCTGTTGATCATGGCACGGCCTATGATATCGCAGGCAGGTGGAAGGCTGATCCACGGAGTCTGACTGCTGCTATGGACATGGCAGATGAAATTGTCGGTCATCGCCGCAGGTTCCAACAGAGACAGGGATAATAATGTTGATTGCAATTGAAGGAATAGACGGAACCGGAAAGACCAGCCAGGTTCAATCTCTTGGGGCGTATCTGCAGGCGAAAGGAATGGAGGTGGTCGTCACCAGGGAACCCACAGATGGCCCCTATGGTCAACGAATCCGGGCATTATATACCAATCGGCAGGCGGCGAGCCCTGAGGAGGAACTGGAACTGTTTATCGCCGACAGGCGGGAGCATGTCGCTGATTGCATCCAACCGGCACTCAGTCGGGGAGCGGTGGTTGTTACCGATAGATATTACTACTCCACTGCTGCCTATCAAGGAGCGAGGGGTGCTGATCCCCAAGAGATATTCCGGCGCAATCGTTTTGCCCCTGTCCCTGACCTGGTCCTTTTGCTTACCCTGGATATTGAAAGCAGTCTGCGTCGGATCCGGGAGCAGCGGCAGGAAACGCTCAATGATTTTGAGCGTGCTGAGCAGCTGGCAAAGGTTGCAGCGCTTTTCTCCGCTTTTGATGATCCGGCAATCGTGCGTATCGATGCCTCAGGATCGTTCGAGGAAGTTGAGCAGCAGATCAGGAAAACGGTTGATCAACGGATAAATCGCTGCCAGGAGCATGCATGAGCTGATGGGCGCTGGTATTTTCCGAACATTTTTCTGCGGACTCTGCATGCTGTTGCTGTTGCTGCAGGCAGGATGCTCGTCCATTGGCCGTTCAGTTTCGTCTAGCGGGACGACTCCCGAACAGCCGGAAGTGGAGGAGGCGGATTACGGGTGTGCCTACTTTTATTATCTCTGGGGACGCTATGCGGAATTGAATCTCCGCTTTCCCGAAGCTCTTGCCGCTTATGAAAAGGCGCTTATCTGTGATCCCGGCGGGGACTCTATCCGCAATAAAATTCCTCTGCTGCTCCTCCGAATGGAGCGTTATGAAGAGGCAATTGCCTTGCTAGAGACCTACCTGGCAGAGACACCGAACAGCCTGGAAATGTGGCAACTGCTTGCCAGGGCCTTTTTACGGCAGAATAAAAGGGAGCAGGCCATCCAGCAGTACACCTCCATGATCGATCGTTTTCCGGAAAGTCCTGTCCCCAGGTTACTCCTTGGCGAGGTATATTATTCCAGCAAGCAGTATGAGCAGGCCAAGGTTACTGTTGCACCCGTACTGGACATGGCAACCGGGACGCTGCGTGCTCATCTGCTGCTGGCTAGGATTAACCAGCGTCTGGAGAATAATCAGCAGGCAATTCTGCATTATACCCGAGTAGTACGTGAGCAATGGTCTGCTGAAATAATGATGGAGATCGGTAAGCTGCATCTGCGTGAACATCAATATGCCGAGGCAACAGCAGCCTACCAGCAGATTCTTGACCGGGACCGGGGAGACAGGGATGCACTGGTTGCCCTGTTTCATCTCTACCAGTTGACCGACAACAAGGAGATGGCCGTACAGGTTTTGGAGACTTTGCGAACTGTTTCCGAATATCCCTGGCGGGTTGACCTGACCTTGGCAAGGGTTCTTATGCAGCAGGAACAATTTTCCGAGGCGGCTGTCCTGCTGGAAAGGATTCTTACCGTGGAGGAGCTGGCCGAGGCGAGATATCTTCTCGGGCAACTGTATGCACGAGAGAAAAAATATCCGCAGGCTCTTTATCAGCTGGAGCAGATACCGTTGCCTGATCAGTATGGAACCGATGCGTTGTTGCTCAAGGTCCATGTTTATCAGCAACTAGATCGCATCAAAGACGCTGTGGAACTGATGGAGAACATGGTTGACCGGCCTGAAGTCCGTTCAGCGGAGTTGTTTGCCGTCCTTGCCGCCCTGTATGAAATAGAGGGAGACCAACAACAGGTTGCGGTGACATATCGGCGGGGTATAGCCGCCTTTCCAGAGAGTGATGTCCTGTTGTATGAATACGGTATTTTTCACGAGAATACTGGCGATCGTACTGCTGCGCTCAAAATGATGCAGGAAGTGATACGCCTCAATCCCGAGCATGCAGCTGCGTTGAATTTTGTCGGTTACACCTGGGCCGATGATGGAACCAATCTGGAACAGGCCTTGGAGTACATCCGCAAGGCCGTGGAGCTTCAGCCTGATAACGGCTATATTCGTGACAGCCTAGGCTGGGTCTACTTTCGAATGGGTGACATCCGTCGGGCGATCGAGGAGCTGGAAAAAGCGGTGACCCTGTCGCCCGACGATCCAGCAATTTACGATCACTTAGGTGATGCCTATGCTGCAAATGCTGAGGAAGACAAAGCGATACGTGCCTATATGCGAGCGGTGGAGCTTTTTGACGACCAATCGGAAGAGCGGGATAAGGTCCAGGAAAAAATGGATCGCCTACAACAAAGACAATGATGCAGCGGTGGGTTGAGCGAAGTGTGGCCGGGGTGCTGCTGATGCTGTGCCTGTGGGGGTGCGGTCCCAAGGTCGTCCCTCTCCAGCCCCTTGACAGTGTGAGCCGAGATTTTGCAGACCGACTGTTGGCGCGATATAAGGAGCATGCTCAGCCACGCGCGGTTGACGCGGATATTCATCTGCGTTGGTCGGCCTGGACCAAGAGCGGCAATGTGGATGGAACCCTGCAGCTTGCTCCTCCCGCATCGCTTCGTTTAACGCTCCTTGATCCGCTTGGCCGCCCGGTGATGATACTGGTTGCCGACGGGCAGAATTTTACAGCAACAGACATTGGTTCCGCGACCGTTTATCATGGGCGGACTGGTTCGAAGACTTGGAGCAGGTATGTTCCGGAATCATTAAAGCCACAGGGGATGATTCCTCTGCTGGGAGGACATCTTCGTACCAGGGAATTGGAGTACGTCGGAGTCGGACGCACCGCTGAAAAGGGCGAAATCTGGTATCGCTTCAAGGAGAGGGGCGCAGAGGTGGAGCATCGGTTGCTGCTTGACCGTGAAGAGGCGCTCCTAAGGCGCTATCTGCTGCTTGATCGTTCAGGTGTGGCGGCAGTGGAAGTCGTGTATGAAAACTATCTTTCCCTCGCCCAAGGCCCCTACCGTTGGCCGCAGCGAATGACTGTCTCCGGTGACCAGGTCAAGGGAACGGTATCCCTGGAAGTGCAGCACGTACATGGTGTTGATGTGCTTGCGTCCGGGGTGTTTTCCCCGCCTCCATCACCGCCCCATTTTGACGTGGTGGAACTCCCATGACCTATTGCTATCCCTTTTCAGGGGTGGGAGGAGTGATGGTGTTGACGATAATAACAAAAAGGTTTTCCTCCTTGAAAAACACCTGCTGGAGGTCGTAATTGTTGTTCGGCTCCAGGTCAAGCACTACTCTGATCTTGTCCGGTTCTGTATGTTTGCCTACCCTGATTGCCTTGACATATTTCCCTTGGACATTGTTGATGCTGTTGACGCCATCTGCTAAACGCGTGTTGGAAAAATCGCACACAGCTCTGGGGAGCCCTTCTTCGACCCCGCGAACGATGGGCGGATAAAAGCCGTTGAGCTCAAAGAGAACCATTTCCCCTTTGTCTGAAGAAGTATCGAAAGATATTTTTTTCAGTAATGGCCCGGCAGATTGCTTCCTCTGATTGTCCTCGGCCTGTCGCTGCTGTGGGGCGGCTTCAGCCGATGGAGGTGAGTCGGGAACTGTTGGTGAGGCAGGAACTGCAGCCTGTTGGGCAGCTACAGGTTGCGTCGTTGCTTTTTCAGGGGCTGGAGAAGACTGAGGTTGCGGACTCGTCGCAGCGGGTGTGGCTGTTGCCTGTAGGGCCTTTTCCTCAAATGGGCTGGTGGAAACAGTAACAACCAGGTCGGACCCCTTTGACGCCCATTGTTGATCGAGAAAGATTTGGTCCGAGGTTGCCAAATCAAAAACCACCCTGGTCTTCGGAGCATCTCCCTTGTGCACCCCAACCCGGATACGTTGAATGATAGGGCCATTCAGGGTCGCCACTTGGTCAATGGTGCCGGTTGGAAAGACATTGGGGAAATCAAAGACCACCCTGGGCTTTTCACCTTTTAATGTGAATACTTTTGGACTATAGGGACCGGTGAGTTTGAAGGTGACCTGGTCTGCGCTTGATGACAGGTAGAGGTAATCAATGCTCGTGAGCAGCTGTTTGTCCGCTGCAGTTGCACTCTGGGGGGATGCCGGAACAAGGCAGCAGCAGAGAACGATGAAGGCATAAAAAATATTCATAATCATAGTCAGGTGACGTCGTTCTGCATTCGGTTGTGCACTATAAATCAACTAGGATAGCTCCCTTTTCTTTGTTTCTCCCTTTTGCGAGGTAGAGGAATTACAGCCTATAAAAGTTATAATGTCAATGAATAAACAGGTTAACGTTGAACAGATTCTTCCCCTGGTTCGTAAACCGGGGAGGTATATCGGTGGAGAAATCAATGCAGTCGACAAGCCCTGGTTGCCTGAGCAGCTGCATTATTGTCTACTCTTTCCAGATCTCTATGAGATTGGTATGTCGCACCAGGGACTGCAAATTCTCTATCATATTCTCAACCGACGGGACGATGCGCTTGCCCATCGATGCTTCATTCCTGATATCGATATGGAAGAGCAGTTGAGAGGGACAGGTATTCCTCTCTTTTCCCTGGAGCAGCGACGTCCTGTTGGTGCGTATGATGTCGTCGGGATTACCCTGCCATACGAATTGTGTTACACCAACATCCTGACCGCCCTTGACCTGGCCGGCATACCGTTTTATTCCAGGGATCGTGATGCCCGTTATCCGCTGGTTGTTGGTGGAGGTGCCGGTGCGTTCAATCCTGAGCCGGTGGCAGATTTTTTCGATGTCGTGGTCCTGGGGGACGGAGAAGAAGTAGTAGAGGAGTTGACAGAAGTGTTGCTCCGTTGCCGGAAGCGAGGAGATGATCGTGAGGCGGTACTGCAGGAGTGCATTCGGGTTCCAGGAGTGTATGTCCCTGGGTTGTTTCAGCCGCACTATCAGGGCGATACCCTTCAGCGGGTAGAGCCGCTGCAACGTGACTATACCTCGGTTCAGCGGAGGGTGCTGCCGTCTATGCAGTCCCCTGCACTTTTCGAAAAACCCTTGGTGCCGATCGTCAAACCGGTACATGATCGGCTGGCACTGGAAATTGCACGGGGCTGCACCCGCGGATGCCGATTTTGTCAGGCCGGTATGACCTATCGGCCCGTTCGCGAGCGTTCTCCGGAAGATATTCTTGCCATGGCTGAAGCCGGCATCAGGAACAGCGGTTTTGATGAAGTGGCGCTGCTTTCCCTGTCCACTGGAGACTACTCCTGCCTGGGAAGCCTGATGACCGTTCTCATGGATCGATTTGCCGAAGAATATGTATCTGTTTCCATGCCGTCCATGCGGGTCGGTACCCTGACTCCGGAAATTATGGATCAGATTAAGCGGGTACGGAAGACCGGGTTTACCGTCGCACCGGAAGCCGGAACCGATAGATTGCGCGAGGTGATCAACAAGGGTATTACCGAAGCAGACCTCCTTGCCACCTGTAGAGATGCCTTTGCTCTGGGGTGGAACCTGATAAAATTCTATTTCATGATCGGACTCCCCACCGAAAATGACGAAGACGTTGAAGCCATTGTCGAGCTTGCAAAAAAAGCCAGATTGGAGGCCGATGAAGGGAGAAGGAAAAAGGTAAACATTAATGTCAGTATAGGTACCTTCGTACCCAAGCCCCACACGCCTTTTCAGTGGGAAGAGCAGATATCGCGTGAGCAGTCGCGGGAAAAAATTAATCGGCTCAAGGAGATCCTCCCACGCAAGGGGTTTGCCCTCAAGTGGCATGAGCCCGATCAATCCTACCTGGAAGGCGTTTTTTCCCGTGGTGATCGGCGGCTGGCCGAGGTTATTGAGCAGGCCTGGCAAATGGGGGCTCGTCTTGATGGGTGGTCTGAACATTTCGATCTTGAACAATGGCAGGCAGCCGCTGCCGAGTGCGGCATCAATCTCGATCAGTACTTGCGGGCCCGCAGCCTGGAAGAGGTCCTGCCCTGGGATCATCTGCACAGTGGGGTTGATCGGCATTTCCTTGAACAGGAACTGACCCTGGCCAAACAGCAAAGCTACACCGAAGACTGCAGGAACACCGGGTGCAGACAATGTGGTCTGTGTGATTTCAAACAGGTCATGCCCCGGGTATACACCGGGCCGACTGAGAACATCTCTGGCAAACCGAGACAAGCACGCCGGAGGCTGGATGGTCCTGAACAGCCATTTATCTACCGGGTTCATTACTCCCGCCTTGGGGACAGCAGATTTTACGGGCACCTGGAAATATTACAGCTGCTTTTTCGTGCACTCCAACGAACAGGATGGCCGGTGCTTTTCTCCAAAGGGTTTAATCCCTCACCCAAGGTTTCTTTCAGCCCGGCCCTTCCGGTTGGGATCGAAAGTCAGGCCGAATATTTTTTCGTTGAACTTGGTGCCCCGCTTGGTTCGCTCTCCCAGGCAGTGGATGAGTTAAACAGGCAGCTGCCTCCGGCCATGGAAATACGAAGTATTGTGCAGGAGAAAAAGGTGTATCAGGCGAGTTGCCGCGCTACCTATACCATTATCGTGCAGGGTGTGAGTGGAGGGGAGCTCCGGCAGCGGGTCAGCAGCTTTCTTGCCAGGGATCGGGTGGTGGTCGAGCGCGTGCGCAAGCGGCGGCGAAGAGAATTGGATCTGCGTCCCCTGGTGGCATTGATGGAGGTGCAGGATTCCAGGCTGAGGGTGGATCTGCTGCATTACCACGGTCGGGCAGGAACTAATCCCAGAGAGATTCTTGAGCACGGTTTGGGGTTATCCCCTGACGTGGCGCTGCTCGCCCGGGTGTGCAAGCAGGCGGTGGAGGAAATCGAGACCCCGGCTTGAGAAATTGCTGACCATGTTGTACATTTGCCTTCTGCATTGGCGGATGCCGTCGTTGTGTTGCCGCGCGTCGGTCGGTGGGAAAACGATCTGCAGGCAAACGCAACCGCGTTGACCAGGAGTCGGCAAGCCCCATTTTTCATTCCGTTCATACTCAAGAATCAGTGAGGAATCCGCTTCTGCGTGGTCACTGATTCTGGATACTTTCATACTAAGGAGACGTCATGAAGAAGGTTGTCCTGCGTGAAGATGAGATGCCGACCAGATGGTATAATGTAGTTCCGGATATTCCCAATGGGCTGCAGCCGCCTCTAGACCCGGAAACCCTTGAGCCCATGGGACCGGAAAAGCTTTCAGCGGTTTTTCCGATGTCGCTGCTGGAGCAGGAGATGAGCCAGGAACGGTTCATCGATATTCCCCAGGAGGTGATGGAGGTGTACAAGATCTGGCGTCCCTCCCCCCTGGTGCGGGCAAGGAAACTTGAAGAGGCCCTCGGAACAAAGGCGAAAATCTTTTTTAAGAATGAAGGCGTTTCCCCTGTGGGCAGTCACAAGCCTAATTCTGCCGTGCCGCAAGCCTATTACAACATGCGCGAAGGCGTAAAGCGATTGGCCACTGAAACCGGAGCGGGCCAGTGGGGATCAGCGCTTTCTCTGGCTACGTCAAAATTCGGACTGGAGTGCAAGGTGTACATGGTCAGGGTCAGTTACGACCAGAAACCATACCGAAAGTTCATCATGCAGACCTATGGAGGAGAAATCGTCGCCAGTCCCAGCCAGGACACCCAAACCGGCAGGGCGATCCTTGCCCAGGCACCCGATTCCGACGGTTCACTGGGGATTGCGATTTCCGAAGCCCTGGAAGATGCGGCTACCCATGATGATACCAACTATGCACTCGGATCGGTTCTCAATCACGTGGTGCTGCACCAGTCCATCATCGGGCTTGAGGCAAAGAAACAGATGGAAATTGCCGGGGAATATCCGGATGTCATAGTCGGCTGCTGTGGTGGCGGATCAAATTTCGCAGGGTTGTTGGCGCCGTTTATCCCGGACTACCTGGAAGGAAAGAAGATAGAGTTTGTCGGGTACGAACCGGCTTCCTGTCCCACCATGACGGGCGGCAAGCTGGCATACGACTCAGGCGATGTCGCCATGATGACTCCGCTTTTGTATATGTATACCCTTGGGCATGATTTCATGCCGCCGGGCATTCATGCCGGCGGGTTGAGGTATCATGGGATGGCGCCCATCGTTTCCGCTTTGGTGAGAGACGACATCATCATTCCCCGCTCAGTACATCAGCTGGAATGTTTCGAGGCCGGGGTGCTGTTCGCCAAGACAGAGGGCATTATTCCTGCCCCGGAAACGACCCATGCCATACGTGGGGCGATTATCGAGGCCATGAAAGACCCTGAGGAACCTAAGACCATCCTGTTTAATTTTTCCGGACACGGACTGATAGATATGGCTGCCTATGACAATTATCTCACTGGTAAACTGCATGATTACGCCTTTCCTCAAGACGCCATAGACCAGTCTCTTGCAACCTTGCCCAAGGTCGAGTGACAGGGAAGAGCGTAGGTGGTATCGGTGGGGAATGTCTCGCTTGCGATTTTCCTGAGCCTGGGGCTGGTGTTTTTCTCTGGTTCCAGGCTGGCCTTTTCCGGTGTCTGCCGGGAATATGCGGAACTCATCACCAACGGCAGCTATGGCATTGCCGATCAGGAGGGTAACGTCATTGCCGGCTGTAACCTTGACAGTGCCTATATTCCCGCAAGTCTCATTAAAATTGTCACAGCATTGGCATCATTTCGTTTACTTGGAGCTGATTATCGGTTCGTGACCGAGTTTTATCTGGGCAAGGGAGGAGAACTGTATATACAGGGACGTGGCGATCCCCTGCTGCTTTCTGAGGATGTGAACGCCATTGTCAATGAGCTGCAGGCGCTGGGATTGCGCCATGTCAATGGACTGTATGTGGACCAGTCCCTGTTTACTCTGGATGGGCTGCCTCCCGGCAGTACCAACAGCGATAATGCCTACGATGCGCCGATTGCTGCTACTGCGGTTAATTTCAACAGTCTGCCGCTTCGCATCGGCAGCAGTGGTACAGTTGCCTCCGCCGAACCGCAAACGCCTTTTCTGCCCATGATGAAAGCAATGGCCAAAGGAAGGGGGCAGGGGAAGTATCGGCTCAACATCTGTACAGGGGGATGCCGACCGGCAACAGTTGCCGGTCGCTATGCCATCGAATTGTTTCAGGCGTTCATGAATGCTGCCGGAATAACGATAAGCAACGGCAGCGGCCTGAAGACTGTTCCGGCTGATGCGACCCTCCTATTCCGTTACCGCAACCCCCGTAAACTGGACGCCGTGGTCAGGAGTATGCTGCACTACTCCTCAAACTTCATTGCCAACCAGTTGTTTCTTACCTGCGGTGCTCAGGTTTTCGGTTACCCGGCAACCTGGGCAAAAGGTGAACGTGCTGTTCGCTCAACGCTTGCCGCAGCCTTAAGCGACGAGGGAACCTGGCAGATGGCAATTGTTGATGGTGCCGGGTTGTCAAGGCAGAACAGGGTGTCCGGACGGACCATGCTTCGTATTCTGCGCGTTTTCGCGCCCTACAGATCGTCGTTCAGAAGCTACAAAGGCGTCCATGCCAAGACCGGAACGCTTCAAGGTGTCTATAATTTTGCCGGTTACTTTGCCAGTGGCGACCCGTATGTGATCCTCCTTAACCAGGAACGCAATACCCGTTCACGCCTGCTCGATTGTCTGAAGAACAGACATCTGCACCCTGAGCTGACCGTATATCAGCGTGGTACAAAGAATGTACTCGACCACTAATCCCCGATAGACAATCTCGACATCAGGCTTATATTTTCACCATCAACATGCACGGTTAAGCACGACACATTCATTTAGGAACATAGAGTCAATACACGATATGGAGTACTATTCGACACTCGGAGTGGCAAAAACCGCCACTGCCGATGAAATAAAAAAGGCCTACCGAAAACTTGCCCTGAAATATCACCCGGACAAGAATCCGGGTAATGCTGAAGCAGAAAAAAAATTCAAGGAAATTAGTGAAGCCTATGCAGTGCTTTCTGATGCGGAAAAAAGGAAGCAGTACGACACCTTCGGGGCAACGGGTTTTCAGCAGCGCTACAGCCAGGAAGACATTTTTCGAGGGTTTGATGTCAATGATATCCTGCGGCAGTTTGGCTTTGGAGGTGCATCCTTTGGCGGCGGCGGATTTCACCAGGCCCGGCAAGGAGGAACCCCTTTTGAAACTTTTTTTAATTCCGGCAGACGGGGAGGGTGCGCAAATGGTGGCTGCGCTC
Organism: Desulfogranum aggregans; assembly: GCF_055398265.1. Taxonomy (NCBI): domain Bacteria; kingdom Pseudomonadati; phylum Thermodesulfobacteriota; class Desulfobulbia; order Desulfobulbales; family Desulfobulbaceae; genus Desulfogranum; species Desulfogranum aggregans. The sequence goes on from NZ_AP042447.1 coordinate 4,743,994, forward strand.
CCCAGCCCGTAAAAGGACAGGACCTGACTTTTGAACTCTCTATTTCGTTGGCTGACGTGCTCAATGGTGCGGAAAAGATTATCAGCCTGCGTCAGAATGGTCGTCCCCGCAATGTAACGGTAAAGGTGCCCCAGGGGATCGAGGCCGGGAAAAGGCTGCGTCTCTCCGGAAAGGGCAATCCCTCCCCCAGCGGCGGACCTGCCGGGGATCTGTACCTGAAAGTGAATGTCGAGCATCACCCATCTTTTACGCGCAACGGTGACGACTTGATCCTGGAAAAGCGGATACCGTTTAGTCAGGCGTGTCTTGGAACAACCATCGAGGTGGAATCGCTGGAAGGCAAGAAATTCAACGTTAAGGTGCCTTCTGGAGTGCAGCAGGAAGCAAAGTTGCGCATCAAGGGGTATGGGTTGCCCAGCGGTCCGGGGGGCATAAGGGGTGACCTGCTCGTGAAGATTGCCATTCAGATTCCCAAACAACTTAACAAGGAACAGGAGGAGCTGATAAAAGCCCTTGCAGCCGTCTCCCTGTAAAAGCAGGTTGAGGAAAAAAGAAAGCGAGTAAAAGCGCCCTCTCTTTGGATAAAGGGGGGGCGCTTTTTTTTAACGGCTCAGCCGTTCAATGGCTTTTCCCAGGCGCCTGATGCCGGTGCGGATAGTTTCCGTGTCCATGCAGGAGAAATTAAGACGCAGGGTGTTGGTGTCCTCTCGGTTAAGATAGAAGGGCGTCCCTGGGACAAAAGCGACCTTTTCCTTCAGCGCCTGATGAAAGAGGGTCATGGAGGACATTTTTTCCGGCAAGGTTATCCAGAGGAACATGCCGCCATCGGGGTTGGTGTAGCGCACATCCGACGGAAAAAACTGGCGGATGCTTTCTACCATGACCTCTTTCTGGCTCCTGTAGGCGCGAATAATTTTTTGCACATGGGCATCCAGGTCATTTTCTCTCAGGTATTCGCACAGGATGCGCTGAGCAAGCGCATCTGTATGCAGATCCGCTGCCTGCTTGGCTATAAGAAGTTTTTCCATTTTGGATGGCGGAGCAACCAGCCACCCTATTCGCAGGGACGGGGCTATGGTTTTGGAGAAAGAACCAAGGAGAATGCATTGCTCCGGCAACAGCCGCAGGAAATTTTCACCCGGGGCGCCGGCAAAACGAAGATCACCGTAGGGGTCATCCTGGATAAGTGTGCACTGGGAGCTTGCGACACATTCGGCTACCTCCCTGCGATTGGTGGGGCTGTAAGAGATACCTGCGGGATTCTGAAAGTTGGGTACGGTGTAGAGCAGTTTGGCGCTGGCGGTGGCAAGAACGGCAGCCAACGCGTCACAATCCATTCCTTCTTCGGTGACTGTGACCTCATGAAAGCAAGGGCGATAAAGGGAAAACGCCTGGATGGCCCCCAGGTAGCCCGGGGTCTCGATAACCACATCGTCGCCACTGTTGATAAAGGTCTTGCCCAAGAGATCGAGCCCCTGCTGGGAGCCGGTGGTGATAAGGATATTTTCCGGAGGTACATCCAGTCCCTGTTTGGCGCGGTATCTTGAAGCGATATATTGTCGAAGGGGGAGGTATCCCTCGGAACTGGCATACTGCAGTGCATCCCTTCCGGCGGTGGTGAAGACCCGGTCGGCCGCCTGCCTGAGCTCTTCTACCGGAAACAGGTCGCGATTGGGCAGGCCTCCGGCAAAGGAGATGATGGAATCGTCCAAAGTGACTTTGAGTATTTCACGTATGAACGACTGGGGAACATCTGCTATTCTATCGGAAAAAAGAGTGTTCATGAGCGGTTTTGAGCTGGGGCTGTGCAGTGTAAGTGAAATTGGTGCAGGTCAATAATTTTTGTCGGCAAAGGTAAGCCAACCGCCGGCCTCGACCAGTTTTTTATCGAACGCGTTGAGGGTAAAGGAACAGTGCAGATCAGAAGTGCCTTCCGCATCACTGACCGCTGTCAGTTTTTCCTGTTCAAGGTCAACTGTTACCGTTACCGTTCCCGGCAGGGCGAAAAGCGCATCCAGGTCGGCTTGACCCAGTTCAACGGCAAGAATGCCGCAGTTGAACATATTTTGCCTGAATATACGGGCAAAGCTGCTGCCGATGACAAGGTTGATATCATTTACCTCCAGAGCCCATACGGCATGTTCTCGAGATGAACCGCAGCCGAAGTTGGAACGGGTGACGAGCACTGCCGCATCCTCAATTTCTTTCGCATGGGGATCAAAACGTTGGTTTTCGAGATGCAGGTCTTCGAGTAGGTGCGGTTTAAGGGCCTGCTTGGTGATTTCCGTCAGATATTTTGCCGGGATGATCTCGTCGGTGTTGATATCATCTCGATCGATAAAGGTTGCCTGGCCGCCAAAGCGTTTCATAGTCATATGCCTCATTGAGGTGAAAAGGATGGAGTTCTGCCCGATTAAATAACCGGGCTCAATCTGGTAAACGAGCAGCGAGCGAACAGGCCGCTGTCGTTTCGGGGCAACTGGTGATCGTGGTCGTTACTACCCAAGCTCCCGTGGATCGGTGATAACACCTGTTACCGCTGCGGCTGCTGCACTGGCCGGACTCATCAGGTGCACCATTCCGCCTTTGCCCATGCGACCGTTGAAGTTGCGATTTGTTGTTGAGGCACAGACCTCGCCTTCGGCAAGAACGCCACTGCTCATGCCAAGGCAGGCTCCGCAGGTTGGGTTGAGCACGCAAAAGCCGCTGTCCATGAATATTTTTATCAACCCTTCTTCCAGTGCCTGGGAATATATTGCCGGTGTCGCAGGCGTCAGGATGCCGCGAACACCAGGAGCAACGGTTTTACCCTGGAGAATGGCCGCCGCTTCACGGAGATCCTCAATCCTGCCGTTGGTGCAGCTGCCGATATAGACCTGATCGATTTTCGTGCCGGCAAGTTCGGCGATGTCCTTTACGTTGTCCGGCCGGTAGCCAAAGGTTGCCTGAGGCGTCAGGTCAGTGACGTCAATCTGCAGTTCCCCCGCGTAGCGGGCATCAGGGTCGGAGTGCCATTGGGCAAAGTCGTTGACCGCTTCTTCCTGGGAAGAATATTCGTTCTGGATAAACGGCCAGAGATAACGGGCTGTCTCCCCGTCGGGCATGCATATGCCGGAGGTAGCGCCGGCCTCTACGGCCATGTTGCACAGAGTCATCCGAGACGACATATTCATCTCGCCGACCACTGGTCCGCAAAATTCCATCACCATATCGGTCGCCCCATTGACAGACAGTTCCTTGATGATGCGGAGGATGATGTCTTTGGCAACCACTCCCGGCTGCAGGGTTCCGGTGATTTCAACTTTTAGTGACTGCGGGGCTCTGAAGGCGCACACGCCTTTAAGAATGCCTACCTCCAGATCGGTAGTGCCCACGCCGGCGGCAAATGCCCCGAATGCCCCGTGAGTGCAGGTATGGGAATCACCCATGATAACGGTATAGCCTGGGCGGATGAATCCTTTTTCTGGGAACAGCGCATGGCATACCCCGTTTTGGCCGACATCGAAGAAGTCCTCGATGCCGTGCCTCAGCGCCCAGTCACGCATGATTTTCCCCTGGGTTGCGGTCTTGCTGTCTTTGGCCGGCGTAACGTGGTCAATGACCGCCTTGATCTTTTTGGGATCACAGACCCGGTCCATTCCCTTTTCCATGAGGTCCATAATGGCTATGGGCGTGGTGATCTCATGGCACATGATCACGTCAATATCCAGCACCATGTTGTCTGGAGTGGGAGTGTCCCGTTTGTGGGCGGCAAATATTTTTTCAGTGATGGTTTGTCCCATGTGTATCTCCTGGAAGAATAGCGAAAAAAACTGTGCCCGCGAACGTTGAAGGTGCAGGCCGGGCCCAGTGGATGTTGCGTAATAGAGCAACAGTAATTACACAGAGACTGAAAATTCGTCAATTTTTTCCTGTAAAACAACCATGCCTTACGGTGAGCTGTCTGTACAGAAACCGTCTGATTGCGTATACTGTGTAACAGATAAAGACCTGCATCAGAAAGCGTTCACCAGCGGAGCAGGCGTGAGGTAAAGACAGACGGCGCTGTCGGTACCATTGGAGGGTGCCGTGAGTAATCGGACGGTTCACAATGATCGGGACTATATTGAAGGAATGCCCTCTGGGCAGGTGCGCCGATGCGGGGTCGCTGCCCAGGGCAGGTAGGGGAGTATGCGTTTTATCGTTAGGTACATTTGTCTCGCGAAAGAACAGACAATAAGTTTAAGGCAGACTCCATGTTGTCAATGATTCAGGGGTAAGGTAGGAGGTGTGGCACCTCCGCCGGTGGAAGTGGTAAAGAGAGGCAATGGAAGGGCAACAACGGGCTGCGGCAGCCCCCGCAAGCCCAGTCAACAGAACAGAATGCAATTGAACTCAGGGAGTACGTAATGTCTCATTCCCCTATTCGTCAGTCTGTATGCCCGAGGAGTGCCCTGGGGTGTGCGGTGCTGCTGTGGTATTTGCTTGTAGCAGGAACCGGGACCGGTTTGGCCGAGCATGGTATGAGCCTTGACGGTGAACTCAAATATCCTCCTGATTTTCAACGATTTGATTATACTTCTCCTGAAGCACGCCAGGGTGGTCACCTGATCCTCCATGACCTGGGGAGTTTTGATAAGCTCAACCCGTTCACCCTCAAGGGTGCGGCCCCTCTGGGGCTTTCATCCTATGTTTTTGAGACCCTTACCGTTTCCAGTCTGGATGAACCCTTTGCCGGATATGGACTTGTTGCCAAAGATATTTTCCTGGCCGAGGACAGGAAATCGGTGACCTTCACCCTTGATGAACGTGCGCGGTTTTCCGACGGTACCCCGATCACTGCAGAAGATGTGGCTTTTTCGCTGCAGACCTTGAAAAGTGATGCTGCCCACCCATTCTACCAAATGTATCTGCGCGACATAAGCGGGGCTGAGATTCTGGAGCCTGGGAAAATTCGTTTCACCTTTTCACAGGTCAACAGGGAGTTGCACATGATAGCCGGCCAGCTGCCTGTGTTAAATAAGCGTTTTTATGAACAGCATCCATTCAACAGGATGGAGGGAAAAGGGGGGCTGGTGGCGCCGATCGGTTCCGGGCCGTATGTAATTGCTGAGATCAATCCAGGGAAATCCATTCGTTACCAGAAAAACCCCGATTATTGGGCCCGTAACCATCCAACCAGGGTTGGAATGTTTAACTTTGACTCCATAACCGTCAAGTACTTCAAAGATCAGGTGGTCAGTGTAGAGGCGTTCAAGGCAGGAGAATTTGACGTGATGTATGTCAATATTGCCAAGCAATGGGCAAGGGACCTGGTCGGTCGACGGTTTTCCAGTGGGGAGCTGGTGAAAAAAACCTTTCCTCATAAGAATAATGCCGGCATGCAGGGGTTCGTATTCAACACGAGAAAGGAGCTTTTCTCCGAACGCGAGGTCCGACAGGCGCTTGGATTGGCGTTTGATTTTGAGTGGACCAACAAGGCGCTCTTTTATGATCAGTACACCCGCAATACCTCCTATTTCTCTAATTCAAACCTGGCAGCCACTGGGCTGCCGAGTCAAGCGGAGCGTGCATTGCTGGAACCCTTTCGCGAGGTATTGCCGCCGGAGGTGTTCACGACGCCACTGAGCTCCCCCTCTACCGCTCCGCCAGACAGCCTGCGCAACAACCTGCGCAAAGCCAAAAAGATGCTTGTCGACGTGGGGTGGCGTGTGGAAAATGGAGTGTTGGTCAATGCAGACAATCAGCCTTTCCGCTTTGAAATACTGCTTGCCAGCTCGGCTTTTGAACGGGTTATGGCGGCCTATGTCAATAATTTGAAAAAACTCGGTATCGATGCGGTTTATCGTACCATCGATCCTGCGCTATATACTGACAGGATAAAAAATTTCGACTTTGATATGACCGTTGCGGTGTTCGGTCAATCGCAATCACCGGGAAACGAGCAGCGTGATTTCTGGTCATCTGCGGCAGCCGAGCACAAAGGGTCGAGAAACATTGCCGGGGTGAATAATCGGGTTGTTGACCACCTGGTCGATAAAGTAATCTATGCCGGGAGCCGCGAGCAATTGACTGCTGCGTGTCGGGCTCTTGACAGGGTCCTCTGGTATGGATACTATGTGGTGCCTAACTGGTATTTAGCCAATCACCGGCTTGCCTTTGATGCACGGCTGCGTTTTCCGCAAACCCTTCCTTTGTATTACAGTTATGAGCAATTTCTCCATACCTGGTGGGTGGAGGAGTAAAAACACGAGGAATTGGCACCTATTTTGATAGATAAGGTATATGCAGGAAGCATGTCTCCTGCCGCATCAGCATTCTCTGCACAACGCATGGCCACTGTCGGCCCTGCAGGATATATAAGCTCGGACCTTGAAAAGAGAGGCCCATGACTGTTTCAGCCCAGAAAGAAAATAAAGAACAAGAGCAGTGGATATACCTTACCGGCAAGGAGATATATCAATTTTTCCATAAGGTGAAGGGACGGCTTCAGGGGATTTCCGTGTATGCGCTGGTCGGTAAAAGCGGTACCGGAAAAAGTTTCCGTGCCAAGCTGTTGGCTGAGAAAATCGGCATCCCCTACATCGTTGACGACGGTCTGCTGATTCATGACACGACCATACTCGCCGGCAGGTCCGCCAAGCAGGAGAAGAACTATATAAGTGCCATCAAAACAGCCCTTTTTACCGATTCGGTGCATCGCGACCAGGTGGTGGAGGCCATTCAGAAACACCGAGTGAAAAAAATCCTTCTGCTGGGCACTTCCGATAAAATGGTTGCGCGAATGGCCAAACGCCTTGAACTGCCTCCTATCAGTCAGATTATCAAAATAGAGGAGATTGCCAGCAAGGAGGATATCGAGAACGCCATCAAATCGCGGTTCGAAGAGGGCAAGCATGTAATTCCCGTGCCGGCTATTGAAATCAAAAGGGACTACGCGCAGATCCTCTCTGACTCCATTCGCATTTTTTTCAAAGGGGGCAGGAGTTCCGCTGGAGTGAAAAAGGCCCGTTTTTTTGATAAATCTGTGGTCCAGCCAGACTTCCATACAGATGAAAAAGAAAAAACGCCGGGCAGGGTGCGAATTTCAGAAGCAGCGCTTACGCAAATGATCCTTCATTGCATTGACGAATACGACAGTGAAGTCGAAGTGCGCAAAATAAAGGTGAAAAGTTCCCGCTTAGGCTATGGGATACAACTTTCTGTTTCCGTCCCGTATGGGAAAACCCTTGCCGGTGGCCTTCACGAGCTGCGCAGCTACATTCAGGGCAGACTGCAGCGCTATACCGGCATTATTCTCGACTCACTCGAGATCTCCATCGATAATGTCTCCCAGAGAAAAAAGGAGTCTGAGGAGTAGACAGCATTTTATACCGATGGGCTGAGGAATATCTCTCCCGTATCTCCAGCGCTTTCAGCTCCATTGCCTTATAAGGAGTCTCTTCCGTTATTTAACCCTTGACTGGCACTTCGGAATGTTGTTATAAAACTTGAGTTTTGAGTGATTTTGGTAAGGATTGTGCTGGGCGTAATATTCGATCTTGAGGGGTGAAGACGGGGTTCAGCGTACTGGATACGTCCGATACAAAACGTTATAAGGGTAAGGAGACGTTTTGTTGATTCTCTTCGCTTGCCATAAGGTCTCTGTTTTTTTTCTCCCACGTCATTCTTTAATGATCGCTTGACTCGGAACACGTTCGCCCTGTGCGGTGAGCGTTTTTGAGTGGTTTTTTCGGATATGGCAGCGGTACAATGAGCGTTTGTGTAGGGGGAGGCACTCTGTCGTAAGGAGCCTCTACAGACGTGGGATTCCCCGGGTTTCTGCATCATGCAGAGATCTTCACTGTTTTTCTCGCATCCAATATTTTCTGAAAAAACAGTTAGTTACGGAGTTGATCCGCTTTTTTGACCACTATGTGGTGGTGCGCATTGATGCGCTACCGCAAACGGCCGCAAAGGCGTTGTCATCGCCTGCAAACTGTTGGGAAAATGTTGCATCTTTTTGAGAACCTGCTGCACAGGAAGTTAATGGCGGTTCGTTGTCATGATCGCAGGCTTGTGCATCGTAGCACGCCGCATCCATCCCCGAAAAAGCGAGTGATCGTCACTCGAGACATGGTGTAGTGGTTTTAGTAGTTGAACAACTTTACTTCTCTAGGAGACCGCCGTCGTATTACGAACGGTACTCCGCAAAAGGATGCGTCTATGAAAATTCATGAGTATCAGGCCAAGGAATTATTCCGAAAATACAATGTACCGACCCCTAATGGCAAGGTCGCTTACACAACAGAAGAAGTTGACAAAATTGCGGACGAATTTGGACTCCCGGTAGTCGTAAAAGCTCAGGTCCATGCTGGTGGGCGTGGCAAGGGCGGCGGCGTTAAGCTTGCGAAAACTAAAGAAGAAGTCAAAGAAGTAGCAGATGCCATTATCGGCATGACCCTTGTCACCAAGCAGACCGGTGCAGAAGGCAAAAAAGTAAACAAGGTGTTGGTTGAGCAGGGTGTCACCATCAAGAAGGAACTCTACCTCTCAGTTATTCCAGATCGTGAGACCGCATCTGTTGCCATCGTCTGCAGTCAGGACGGCGGTATGGATATCGAGGAAGTGGCAGAGAAAACTCCCGAGCGCATCATCACCGTGAATATAAGCCCGGCAACCGGTATTCAACCGTTCCATATGCGTCAGGTATGTTTCGGCCTCGAACTGCCTAAGGAACTGATGAAGCCGATGTCCGCGCTGGTGAAAAACCTCTATAACCTGTTTGTTGATTACGATTGCTCCATGCTGGAAATCAATCCGTTGATCATCACCGAAGAAGACGACATCATTGCTCTTGACGCCAAAATCGACGTGGACGGCAACTCCATGTATCGTCATGCTGACGTAAAAGAAATGCACGATCCGGACGAAGAGGATCCGATTGAACTCGAAGCAAGCGAGTATGGCCTCAATTACATCAACCTTGACGGCAACGTTGGCAACATCGTCAACGGTGCAGGTCTTGCCATGGCCACCATGGATATCGTCAAGATGGCGGGTGCCTCTCCTGCCAACTTCTTGGATGTAGGAGGCGGAGCAAATGCCGAAGCCATTGAAAACGGTTTTCGTCTCATCATGAGCGATGATAACGTCAAAGGTATTCTGATTAACGTTTTTGGTGGTATCCTTCGCTGTGATATCCTGGCACAGGGTGTGGTTCAGGCCGCTACCAAACTGGGGCTTTCCGTACCTGTTGTTGTCCGTATGGAAGGAACCAACGTTGAAGAAGGTCGCAAGATCCTTGCAGACTCCGGTCTTGACCTTGTCAACGCTGTTGACCTTGCTGACGCAGCTGAGAAGGTTGCGGCACTTGTAGCCTGATATCGCGAGCGCTCTTCGTTATCTCTCCAACCGAACAATGAGCAGTCGGAGAGTGAAGAAAAACTCGAGTTCAGCGGAATTAACAACCAGATTCATAGAGGAATACAATGAGCGTTTTCGTAAATAAAGACACCCGATTACTAGTACAAGGTATTACCGGCCAGGAAGGCCAGTTTCATGCAAGATCCTGTATTGCGTACGGAACCAATGTCGTTGCCGGTGTTACGCCAGGCAAAGGCGGTCAGAAGATGGACGATGTGCCCATCTACAACTCCGTAAAGGCAGCCAAAGCAGCATCCGATGCCAATGCATCCATGATTCTCGTTCCACCTCCATTCGCAGCCGACGCCATCATGGAAGCGGCCGATGCCGGCATCGAGCTCGTCGTCTGCATCACCGAAGGTATCCCGGTTATGGATATGATGCGGGTGAAAAACTATCTCGCAACCAAAACCGGCACCCGTCTGATCGGTCCCAACTGTCCGGGTATCATGACCCCTGGAGAGTGTAAAATCGGCATTATGCCCAACACCATGGGTAAGCCTGGCAATGTTGGTGTTGTTTCCCGTTCCGGAACCCTGACATACGAAGCGGTTCATCAGCTGACCTCCGTCGGCTTTGGTCAGACAACCTGTATCGGTATCGGTGGTGACCCCATCAACGGCACCAACTTCATTGACTGTCTGGAAGCGTTCGAGGCGGATCCTGAAACCAAAGCCATCGTCATGATCGGTGAGATCGGTGGAAATGCGGAAGAGGATGCCTGCGAATGGATCCAGAAGAACACCGATAAGCCTGTTGTCGGCTTTATTGCTGGACTTACAGCTCCTCCGGGTCGTCGTATGGGACATGCCGGTGCGATCGTAAGTGGTGGTAAAGGTACTGCTGAAGCCAAGATCGAAGCGATGAAGGCCAGTGGTGTACATCATTGCGAGAACCTTGGCAAAATGGGTGAGCTTTGTAAAAAAGTTTTCTGATCCTTTCATTTACCTTTTAGGCGAGGGGAGTGGCCGGTATACCGGTCGCTACCCTTGTGCTCATAGTTGAAGCACGGAATCATCACTGAATTCTGCAGCAAGGAGACAGCATGAGTAGTACAACAAAAGAAAAATTAGAAGAGCTGAAAAAGCGCAGAGCGGAAGCCCTTCTCGGCGGCGGCCAAGACAAGATTGATAAAATTCATGCCAAGGGAAAGAAAACGGCGCGTGAACGTATCAATCAACTCGTAGATCCCGGTTCTTTCGAGGAGTACGATTGCTTTAAACTGCACCGATGTGTCAACTTCGGTATGGAAAAAATCAAGTTTGCCGGTGATGGTATCGTGACCGGTTGCGGTAAGATCAATGGTCGCCCTGTGTATATCTATGCACAGGATTTCTCCGTTCTTGCCGGTTCCCTGTCCGAGACCCTTGCCGAAAAGATTGTCAAGGTCATGGAACTCGGGATGAAGAATGGTATCCCGGTTATCGGTCTCAACGATTCAGGTGGCGCCCGTATCCAGGAAGGTATTGAAGCTCTTCGCGGGTATACCGATATTTTCCTGAGAAACATTCTAGCTTCCGGTGTTGTACCGCAGATTTCAGGTGTATTCGGTCCCTGTGCTGGTGGTGCGGTATATTCTCCGGCGCTTACCGACTTTATCATCCAGGTCAAGTTACAGTCTTACATGTTCCTTACCGGTCCAAAGGTTGTTAAGACGGTGCTCAATGAAGATGTAACGGTTGAACAGCTTGGTGGTGCATCCATGCATACCACCAAATCCGGTGTTACTGACCATGGTGCGGAAAATGAAGATGATGCAATCTGGTATATCAAGACCCTGCTCTCTTACCTGCCGCAGAATAACATGGAAGATCCACCAGAAGAAGAGTGTGATGATCCAGTAACTCGTCGCTGTGAAGCGCTCAATGAGATTATCCCTGATAATCCGAATGCAGCGTACGACATGAAGAAAGTTATCAAAGAATCCGTTGATAACGGTGTGTTCTTTGAAATCAAAGAAAATTTTGCAGCAAATATTATTGTCGGTTTCGCCCGCTATGGTGGCAAGTCTGTCGGTATCGTAGCCAATCAGCCTGCTCACTACGCTGGCGTACTGGATATCGATGCATCAAAGAAAGGTGCTCGTTTTGTTCGTTTCTGTGACTGTTTTAATATTCCTGTCATTACCTTTGTCGACGTGCCCGGCTTCCTGCCTGGAACCGATCAGGAATTTGGCGGGGTTATTACAAATGGTGCTAAGCTGATGTATGCATTTGGTGAAGCAACAGTACCTAAGATCACCATTATTACCCGTAAAGCCTATGGTGGAGCCTACTGTGTTATGTCCTCCAAGCACCTCCGGTGTGACATTAACTACTCCTGGCCTACCGGTGAGATTGCGGTAATGGGTAGTAAAGGGGCCGTTGAAGTGCTTTACGCAAGAGGGGCCAAGAACGAAGAAGATCCGGCAGCATTTTTGGCGGAAAAAGAGCAGGAATACAACACCAACTTCTCGAATCCTTACTGTGCCGCTCAGCGTGGTTACATTGATGATGTTATTGAGCCGGCTGAAACCCGCTCTCGTATTATCAATGCTTTAAATACCATCAGTACCAAGCGTGACACCAACCCGGCGAAAAAACACGGCAACATTCCTCTGTAAAAGGTATCCACTTAATGGAACTCTTTTGTTCGATGGGAAATGCAGTGCTAAATCTAATCATCAAAGGGTGATATGATGGGAAAAAAAAGCAAGAAAATGGCAGCGGCTCTGGCCGCAGTAAACGCCTACCTGCAGCAGGAAGCTGAAGCAGCATATCTGGAACAACAGGCTGCAGCAGCAGCGGCGGCAAAAGCCGGTCCCAGCATGTGGGCTATCAGCGGTCGTCAGGAAATGATGACCTTCCGTAGAATGTTGCAACTCAGAGCGTTTTAATTGCTTCACTATAGATTTCTAGATTTCGAAATTTAACGACCAAGAAATAGAGGAGAAACGAACAATGAGCGACCAAGTAAAAATGACCGCCATGAATTACGATGCTGACAGGCCTGCAGCTGAGAATCCTGTTAAAGTCATGGATCTCAGTCTTCGTGACGGACATCAATCCCTGTTTGCTACCCGCGGCCGCACCGAAGATATGATCCCGGTGGCGGAACTGATGGATGAGGTTGGCTTCTGGGCAATCGAGACTTGGGGTGGTGCAACCTTCGACACCATGCACCGCTTCCTCAACGAAGATCCATGGGAGCGTCTGCGGACCCTGAAGCGCTACATCAAGAAAACCCCGTTTTCCATGCTTCTTCGGGCCCAGAACCTGGTTGGTTACCGGAACTACGCCGACGACCTGGCATTGAAGTTTGTTGAGCGTGCCGCAGAAAACGGCATGGACATCTTCCGTACCTTTGACGCACTCAACGATTATCGTAACTTTGAGACCGTTGTCAAGCAGATCAAGGCTTCCGGCAAGCATTTCCAGGGCTGTATCTGCTACACCCTGACCGAGCCCCGTCTCGGCGGCGATGTGTACAACCTTGACTACTATGTGAACAAGGCCAAGGATCTTGATTCCATGGGTGCAGACTCCATCTGTATCAAAGACATGGCCGGCCTGATTGCTCCGTATGATGCCTATGCCATCGTTAAGGCAATCAAGGAAGTGACCGATACACCGGTACATCTGCACAGCCACTTTACTTCCGGTATGTCTCCGCTGTCTCACCTCAAGGCCATTGAAGCCGGCGTTGACATCATCGATACCTGCATGTCTCCGTACGCGTATCGTACAGCCCATGCTGCAGTTGAGCCGTTTGTTATGGCCCTGCTCGGCACCAACCGCGACACCGGTTTTGATATCAAGAAGCTCGCGGAAATCAATACGATTCTGGAAAAAGAAGTCATGCCTAAATACAAGCACCTGGCTGACGATTCCAAATTCTCCATCATCGATATTAACGTTCTGCTCCACCAGACACCTGGCGGCATGTTGTCCAACCTGGTCAACCAGCTCCGCGAAATGGATGCCCTGGATAAGATTGACAACGTCTACAAAGAACTGCCGATCGTTCGTAAAGAACTTGGTCAGATTCCGCTGGTTACCCCGACCAGTCAGATTGTTGGTATCCAGACCGTGAATAACGTCCTCTTTGACGATGAAAATGAGCGCTACAAGATGATCACCGCTCAGGTAAAAGACCTGTGCTACGGTCTCTACGGTAAGACCGCTGTACCGATCGATGCTGAGGTACAGAAGAAGGCGCTGAAAGGTTACTCTCGTGGTGAGGAACCCATCACCTGCCGTCCTGCCGACGTACTTGAGCCGGAACTGGAAAAAGCTAAAGAGGAAATCGGCGATCTCGCTAAAGATATCGACGATCTCGTACTCTATGCCATCTATCCCACAACCGGTAAGAAGTTCCTCGAGTGGAAATACGGTGTGTCCGAGCCGCCGCCAGAAGTTATGCCGCTTACCATGGAGCAAGTCAAAGCCAAGGAAGCACTGGTTGCCAAGGCCAAAGCCGGAGAAGCTCTCGCTATTAAGGCCGATGCCCCTGAGAAGTCTGCAAACGTCCGCACCTTCAACGTGTTTGTTGATGGCGAATACTTCAACGTAGAAGTAGATCCGACCGGTGATATGCCTGTCATGGCTGCACCTGCTGCGGCTCCTGCTGCACCTGCTGCCAAGCCTGCTGCTGCTCCGGCCGCTGCTCCGGCAGCCGCACCTGCTGCAGCCCCGGCCGCAGCCCCGGCACCAGTTGCCGTTGAAGGCGGCACCCCGCTGACCGCTCCTATGCCTGGCCTGGTCATTCGCTACGAAGTACAGGTCGGCGATACTGTTGCTGCCGGCGACACCGTTGTCATCCTCGAAGCAATGAAGATGGAAAATGCGCTTGCCGCACCGTGTGACGGTGAAGTGAAAGCCCTTGGTTTTGCTTCCGGTGATACCGTGGTCAAAGACGCTGTTCTTGCTGTAATCGGCTAAATTGTAGCTGTGTAACACCAAAGGGGTATCCCGCGTGAGGGATACCCCTTTTTTTGGTCGGGATGACGCTCTGTCGCCTTCCTCCTCTCCGACCCGTCTATACCTCGAACTTAGTCCTCCCTCCCCCTCTCCCCACCTGTAAGCCGTCACTGCAGGATGGTGGTGGTCGCCTGCCTTTTGCACAAAGAACCGCAGCAGCGCATATGGAGAAAAGCTCTCAAGAGGGAACTTCTGGCAATCTCCTGTGTTGGCTTTACACTGGGAATTAATCGCTCAACGACCTTTGCTATACACAACAGGCGGGTACTCTTTACACGGAAGTTTGATGCCTATTTGGGCAGTGCAACAAGTTGAAATACGATTATTTTATCGTGATAAGGGCGCGGATAGCGCGTGGATTGGAGCGCATCCTGGGATGCTGCGCAGCTCCGGTGGGAAGAATCATCGACGTGTACACCCTGATGTGCTGGGTCAACGCCTTTATCCGAAAGTCGGATAAAGGCGTTGGGTAGATCTCCACTTAAGCAACCAGCAATGTTGATTGTTCACGCATGGAATGTGGAGCGAGATGCACAGCCGCATTCTCGGCTGCCAGCATGATATGGTAGGTGAGGGGAGAGGCGGTCAAAAGGGGATGGGTTGCATACTGCATGGTGGCCAGGTCTTCAGCGGTGGCCCCTGTCTGTATGGCAACGGCAATTTCATTAACCATGTCGGCTGAAGAGTCGCCTCCAAGGATATGGCCACCAATTATTCTGCCATTATCTTTTCGAAACAGGAGTTTTGCTTTCATTTCAGCTGTACATTCGGGGAGGGAAGCCGGGTGCCGATTAGGGCTTATTGCCTCTCCAACCACAACCTCAATACCTTCTTCGGCAGCAGCTTTTAGCGTCAATCCGGCAGCAGCAAT
Organism: Desulfogranum aggregans; assembly: GCF_055398265.1. NCBI lineage: Bacteria > Pseudomonadati > Thermodesulfobacteriota > Desulfobulbia > Desulfobulbales > Desulfobulbaceae > Desulfogranum > Desulfogranum aggregans. The sequence continues at coordinate 4,759,207 of NZ_AP042447.1, forward strand.
GGAGGTGTTTCCCACCTTGGTGGCAAATGCCCCAAGGGCACCGCGATTTTTTCGTTTGCCAGCACTATAAAGGTTGCTGGCGGCAATCATCCCTTCACTGCTGGCCACTGAGGCAAGCCTGATGCCGCTGGGCTTTCCAGTGATAAATGAAGCTTTTGCAGCACAGTCGCCGGAGGCAAAAATATTCGGATCCTTGGTCTGCATGTATTCATCGACCAGCACCCCTTGACGGGAATCAGTCTCAAGACCGCATTTCTTCGCCAGTTCAACATTTGGGACCGCCCCGATACAGACCAGCACCAGGTCAGCATCCAATTGGGCACCATTGGTCAGTTGGACAGCTGTAACCTTGTCCTGTCCACTGATTGCCTGCACGCCGTGATTGACCATGACCTTGACGCCAAGTGTCTTCAACTCATTTTCTGCCTGGATGCAAAATTCCTCTTCACATGCCATCATCAGGCAGTGAGGGAGCATTTCAACGATGGTAACGCTGGTATCCTCAACGCCTGGCCTGGATTTGGACATCAGGGCGATCTGTTCAGCCATTTCAACCCCGATAAAACCACCGCCGATGACAACGACGTTTTTGGCTGACAGCAAAGCGCTATGCAGGGCCTGCAACCGAAGAGGATCTTTTTCAACCACAAAAACATTCTCTTTGTCGATACCCTCTATAGGCGGTACAAAAGGTTTTGATCCGGTAGCAAGAACAAGTTTTTCATATCCAAGTACAGATCCGTCTGCAAAAGAGACGGTTTTGCTGTTGCGGTGAATGTCCTCTACTTGCTGGTAGAGGATTCTAATCCCCATGCTGATGAACATCTGGTCCGGGATGATATTTTTCTCTATTTTTTTCAGCGTTCCGTAAATATAGGGGATTCCGCACGGAACAGGCGTTTGCTGTACGTTGCGAATGACAGTGACGGACTTGTCCGGGGTTCGTTTTCGCAGGGTAAGAGCAGCCATCAGGCCAGCAGCGGAACCGCCGATAATTGCAACATCTGTTTTTTTCATTGTTTACTCCCAACATTCTGTAATTGTTTTCAAAGGATATTGCTATGCATACAGATGGCACCAGGTAGTCTCTCTTTCAGATACGGCGAGAAACTTGACTTGAACAAGGAGGCCATTTGCTGCACTTCTGGTTCTCTGGAAGAAGTTTTCCTTTTTGTGTCTATCAGGAACAAACAATTTTTGTTCCATATTTGTTCACTTTATTTTATGCCGTATATCGTATCGTTTATATTGGGGAAAATAATCGGTTGACCATTGTCGCATGTGTTGCAATAGTAATTGGTTAATCAAGTAACGTTACCTTCGGTAACGGAAACGTTCCCTTGAACAGAGGGCTAGAATGTCACTCAGCAAACCGGATTTATGGGATAATAGGTTTTTCAGCCGAATCGTCGATTCCATGGCGGACGGTGTCTTTATCATGGACAAAAACGGCCGTATAGCGTCGTGGAATGGAGCCATGGAACAGATCAGCGGGTATACCGCTGAAGAAGCCATCGGGAAGACATGTGCCCTGCTTAACTGCAGCCGTTGTTTTGGTAAGAACTGCCCTGCGGATATACACAAATGCAAAGTCGTTGAACAGGGGTCCTCCGGGGCTAAGGAATGTCATCTGCAGCATAAAGAAGGGCATGACGTGCCGGTCATCAAGCACGCCAGTGTGGTTAAGGACGATGAGGGGAACGTTCTTGGCGTTGTTGAAACGGTTACCGATGTCAGTGAATTGAACCGGGCCCGTAGGAAAGCGGAAGAGGCTTCCTTGAAATTGGGAGCGATCCACCGGCTGGATAATATCATCGGGAGAAGCAGGGTTATGTCGGATGTCTTCAGGGCCGTGCGCATGGCAGCTGCCAGTGATGCCACCGTGCTGATCCATGGAGAAAGTGGCACCGGCAAGGAACTGATCGCCGGGGCAATTCATTATAACAGTGAACGGAAGGAATATCCCCTGGTGACCATGAACTGCAGCGCCCTTCCGGAAAGCCTCCTGGAGGCTGAGCTTTTTGGCCACGTTAAGGGCGCCTTTACCGGTGCAATTCATGCCCGTGCAGGAAGATTTGAGGAGGCTCAGAACGGGACCCTTTTTCTTGATGAAATAGGTGAACTCAGTCCCTTTATTCAGGTGAAACTCCTCCGGGTTGTTCAGGAACGGGAGATCGAGCGGATTGGTGAGTCGAAAAAACGGAAAATCAACCTCCGTATCGTTACGGCAACCCATAAAGATCTTCAATCCATGGTGAAGCAAGGCACCTTCAGGGAAGACCTTTACTACCGGCTGAATGTTTTTCCGATTCGAATACCTCCACTACGTGAGCGGAAGGAGGATATCCCCTTGTTGGTGAGTCATTTCATCAGGTCACTTAATACGCGAACCGGAAAACGGGTGATGGATTCCTCGCGAGAGGTGATGCGTATCTTCATGAATCACCATTGGCCGGGAAATGTGAGGGAGCTGGAGAATGCATTGGAGCACGCGTTTGTCCTCTGCAGCGGCGATAGAATTGAAAAGGAGGATCTGCCGGAGAGTCTTCGCCAGCCAAACCAAAGCACCCGTCACCCCCAGGTACCGCTATCCTCCAAGGCCAGCCGACAGCACACTCTCTCCAAGGAACAGCTGGTCGCGCTGCTGGAGGAGTGCGGCTGGAACAAGGCGGAAGTTGCTCGACGACTGGGAGTCAGCCACACCTCGGTGTGGAAATATATGAAGAAATGGCAGATTCCCCTTAGGCGACCAGAGCAGACTGCACCCAATCCCGAAGCTGGGGAGATCAATGACAGAGACGAATAGGCTCTCACCATCATGCTTGGCAGGCAGATTCATGTACCGTCCTCCAGAAACGATTGCATCTGGCTCATTAACCACAGCCACTGGTGTTCACTTAATCCCTGTCTGTCGATGATCAGGTGGTTATAGGGCGGCAAGAACGCTTTTTGACTGTTGACCGGTACGGTCCGTATCTGGTAGGCATGTACTTGTTTCTTCAGTAGTAAGCGTTTCAGGCCTCTGTAACTGATGAATTCATCGTTACTGCGCATGAAGATGCGCGTGGGGCATGGGGGGAAGGTATACTGCTGTTCTTTTCGCAGCGTTTGTTCAAGTTCAAAAAGTGCCCGGTAACCTGCGGCGGAAACACCGTTTTTATTTGCTCGGTAATATTCGGGTGAGCTTGAGGGTATGACCGGAAGGAATTTGGAGATGAGCAGAACAAGTCGTGTGTAGGGTTTGGTAACAATCGCCGGAGCAAGCAGCACCTGACGTTCAAACAGTGGTCTGGCTAGCTTGCCCTGGGCAACAATGGCTACCAGAGCGCCCAACGAGTAGGCAACAAGCAGCTGCGGGAGCAGGGGAAAGCGGGAGGAGGCCTCATGGTAACCATCAAGGAAATTCTGCAGCCATATTTCTGCATTGACATGGAACATACCATTTTTGGTTAACCCGCGATGACCCTTGAGGCAGAGCAGGTAGACATGGTACCCCCAGCTGTTTAAGGCGGGGAGCATATCTTTCCAGGAGGCAGGATGCTGGTTCAAACCGTGGACGAGCACCACCACCCCCCGAGCCGTTGCCGACGGCGTGCAATACCATTTGTTTGCGGCTGTCGGATGCTCCATGAAGGCCGACTCAACAATGGTGGGGAGTGGAACAGAGTGATTTCATACCAGGGCCTTTACTTCTTTTTTTGTAGTTGCGTTGTTGGCTGCTCAGCACCACTTGCGTTTTTTACCTGTTGTCGATCAACATAACCCATGCTGATAAGGGGCGTTACTGGCGATTTCAGCGGGCGGGGTTGACTGTCTGTGGTATGCCTCCCCTTGCCCTGTTTCCTTTTGGAACGGGTAGTCGATAATTGGTAACCTGTGGGTTGCCCCTGATTCAGGGGCTAACCCGTGGCGATCAAATGCGTTGCAGGCAGGCTGTCAGCGACCGGACATCCTTTAGCTTTTCCACCTCCAGAACAGCGGCTTTGAGCTGTTTACATTGATCTGGCGGAAGGCACCTGGAAGCCAGCGCATCGAATTTACCGATAATTCTCTCCTGGGAGAGTGGGTTCTGCGGGGCTCCTGAGGCAAAATCCACATGCCCCTCTATAACCTGGCCGTCGGTGGTGATGATACACAGGTAGGGTTCCGAGTCAAAGGGTAGTTCCGGACTTTCTATCAGCTCCACCTTGGCTGCTGCCTGGGCAATCGCTGGTGAGTGGAGGAAGGGAGGCTCGTATTCAGCGATAAAGGCTCGTCCCGTGACCAGAGCAACCGCGATGCTGTAGGGGAGGTTAAGTTGGGCCTCAAAACGGTTTGTCGGCAGGGAGGTACTCCCGATCATCTGCAGCATTTCCGGGATCAGTTTCACCTGCACTGCTGCTACCTTTTCAGGAGTGAGATCGTGGCGTGCTTTTGCCTCCAGGATAACGTCAAGGCTGCTATGGATATCCCTACAGGCAGCATAGGGTTTGATACCGCTGCGCATGATCCTGAAGAGAGTGCCAAGATTGGCGACAAGGGCTTCGGGGCGACACACTTCACGCGCATAGGTGCCCAGGAAACCACCCCATTGGGCCTCGAATACCCGGGCAGGACCAGTGAAACCGCTCTGTGCCAGGAGGGCGGCCGTAATTCCTGTTTCAGCGGCACGACCGACGGTGAACCGTTTAGACATGGCTCCGTCTTCGGTAAAGGCCCAGGTTCCGCCAGTGAAACCGCCGGCAAGGCCCAGTGCCCAGGTGGTCTGCCGGGCCGGCAGGTCAAGCAGTTTTGCCACCGCTGCAGCCGCACCGAAACTGCCGCAGGTGCCGGTGGAGTGAAAACCGTCACCATGATTGTGGGGACGGTAGCCGCCAGCGCTGTCCAGAACCCTGCGTGCCACATCAAAGCCGACGATGATGGCTTCAAGCAATGTTTTTCCCGATACCGCAGGAAAGGCCTCTGCGGCCGCCAGGGCAGCAGGTATGACCACGGCCCCACTGTGGTCGGCTCCGCCGAAATCATCCAGCTCGCGGGCATGGGCTATTATACCGTTATAGAGAGCGGCTCCATTGACCGTTCCGGTTTGCCCGGTTCCCCAGAGCGTACAGCTGCCGCGGCCCGGCGCCATATGCTCCACAGCGGTAAGCGCGGCCTTGGCCTCCGGGGTGTCAACTCCCGCCAGGGCGGCCCCCAGAAGATCCAGGAGCAGGTTGCGTGCATGGTTGACCACCTTGGAGGGTATCGTCGACAGATCAAAACCGGTGATATACTCGGCTAACTGTTCGGCATAGCTGGGGGAGTGTATTTTTCGGGGTTCCATGGCGTGCAGCAGGGGGGGCGCTCGGATTGGCGACCACAATCGGTCCGGTTAATGGGAAATGATCTGGCTGAGGAAGGCGATGGTCCGGTCGTATTGCGGATGCTTAAAAAAAGTTTCCGGGTCGTTTTCTTCGACTATTTCCCCCTCGTCCATAAACACGACTCGGTCAGCAACGGTCCGGGCAAAGCCCATCTCATGGGTTACGCAGAGCATGGTCATGCCGGAATTGGCCAGGTCAGTCATTACCTCTAACACTTCCTTAATCATTTCCGGATCCAATGCCGAGGTCGGTTCATCAAAGAGCATCACCTTGGGGTTCATGCACAGGCACCGGGCAATGGCGATCCGCTGCTGCTGACCGCCGGAACATTGATTTGGGTACTTATCCGCCAGCTGGGGAATCTTTACCCGCTCAAGGTAGTGGAAAGCCAACTCCCGGGCTTTATGCAGCGGCATCTTCAGAATCCACATCGGGGAGACGGTGAGGTTTTCCAGGACGGTCATATGGGGGAAGAGGTTAAAATTCTGAAACAGCATTCCTACATCCCTTCTCACCTGGTCAATGCGTTTGACATCATTGGTCAACTCTACTCCGCCAACAAAAATCTGTCCTTTCTGGTGGGTCTCCAGGCGATTGATGCAACGGATCAGGGTGGATTTACCGGAGCCGGAAGGCCCGCAGATGACCAGCTTTTCTCCTTTTTTTACAGATAAGCTGATATCCCGGAGCACATGAAACTCGCCAAACCACTTGTTGACCTTATCCATTACGATGATCGGATCATCGTTTTTTTGTTCACTGTTATGTTCCATAATAGCCATTTGGGACCTACGCAGAAAATAAGGAATAAATTAATGGTAACTGGTGTGGTACTTCTTCTCCAGGTGGACACTGTAGCGCGAGATGGCAAAGCAGAAGACCCAGAACACCAAAGCGGCGAAAACGTACGACTCCTTGGTAAAGCCGAGCCAGTCGGAGTCGGCCATGGCGGCTTTGGCAATGCCCAGGAGATCAAGCAGGCCGATAACCGCCACCAAGGTGGTATCTTTGAGCAGGGAAAGGAAGTTGTTTGCCAGCCCGGGGATGACCAGGCGCAGGGTCTGGGGCAGGATGATCACTGACATCATTTTCCAGTAAGGCCAGCCAAGTGCTCTGGCAGCCTCGTACTGTCCTTTGGGGATAGCCTGGAGCCCGCCGCGTATCACCTCTGCCATATAGGCGGCATAGAAAAAGGCGACTCCGACAAGTGCGCGCAACAGTTTGTCGAAGGTGACGTTTTCCGGGAGAAATAAGGGGAACATCACGCTTGCCATGAACAGAACGGAAACGAGCGGAACCCCACGGACAAATTCGATAAAGGTAATACAGAGTGTTTTAACCACCGGCAATTCGGAACGCCTGCCCAGCGCCAGCACGATGCCGATGGGCAGTGCGGTGGCCATGCCGGTCCCGGCAACCACCAGGGTGAGAAAGAGACCGCCCCAGTAGTGGGTCTCCACATGGGGCAGGCCAAGTACGCCGCCGACCAGCAGATAGAAGCAGCAGACCGGGTAAACGGTAAAGAGCAGCAGCCAGCGCCAACCGATAGTGGACAGGCGACGGATAAACAACAGTGCCAGGGTCAGCAGGCTGGCAAGGAGTCCGGCTGCGAGTGCAATATCCGTACTGATAAGGAGAGTGAACACCCCAAAGGTGAGGACGCCTGCCAGCACTCCTCCCATGGCGCGCACTGCAAGGGTCTGCAGGGCGGCTCCTGCCGGCGCCACCATGGATTGGTGGCTGGAAAGCGCGCCCAGTGCCAGAGGGGTGAAATAATAGAGCGCCATGAACACGCCCGGCACCATGCCATACAGCCAGAAAACGAGCGCTGTCCCTATGATGCCAGAGAGGCTTTGACGCACAGTCCCTTTCAATATACCGGAGGCCAGAATCGGAATGAGGTTAAAAGCCAGCACCAGCAGTGCCAGGTTTATCCGCCAGCGTTCGGGCTCCGGATAAAACCCATAAAGAAAAACTCCCATGCGGACGTTGATAAAGGTCCAGCATGCCCCTGCCTGGCCGTCTGCGGCTGCTGCATCGCAGACCGCGCGGGAATCCCCGAGCCACGTCGCTTCAATGAGCGTCCAGCGAAGGAATGGGGGAATGGTCAGGTAGAGGGCTGCACAGCCGAGAAGAGTCAGGCAGGTGTTGAACCAGTTGGAGAAAAGATTTTCCCTCAGCCAGCCGATAATTCCTGTGGTGCCTTCGGGCGCGGGTTGGGCGACCTTTGGTGTCCACTTCTGTGCCATGTTCACCTCTCCTGGCCGCGAAGGGCAATCTTGTTATTGTACCAGTTCATGAGAAAGGAAATCGCCAGGCTAATGCTCAGGTAGACCGCCATGGTAAGGGTGATGATCTCCACCGCCTGGCCTGATTGATTGAGCGCCGTCCCGGCAAAGACGTGCACCAACTCCGGGTAGCCGATGACCACGGCCAGGGAAGAATTTTTGATCAGGGTGAGGTACTGGCTGATCAGCGGCGGGGTAACGACACGCATTGCCTGGGGAATGATGATGAGCCGATACATCAGGCCGGGCCGATAGCCAAGGGCAAATGCTGCCTCGCGTTGCCCTTTGTCCACCGCTAAAATGCCGGAGCGGACATACTCTCCGATAAAGGTAGCTGAGTAGAGGGTGAGAGCGAGCCACAGGGCGATCAGCTCGGGCAGCACCGTGATGCCCCCGGAAAAGTTAAAGCCGCGAAGAGTCGGTATCTCCCAGTGCAGGGGTGACCCGGTCAGGAGAAAGGTGATGAGCGGGCACCCCAGGGTAATGGCGCAGCCAAGCAGATAGGCGGGAATGCGTTTTCCGGTTTTTTTCTGTCGCTGCCGATTCCAGACGATCAGCATGCAGGAGACCAGAAGGCCGATAGCGGCGGCGAGCAGGGTGAGGCCAAATCCCGGCTCAAGCTGGGGTTTGGGGATCTGCAAGCCGCGATTACACAGAAAAAAAAGGCCATTGAATTGAAGCGCCTGTCGGGGACCGGGCAGAGGAGCGAGAATGGCCAGATACCAGAACAGGACCTGCAGGAGCAGCGGGATGTTACGGATGATCTCGGTATAAGCCGCAGCCATACGAGATACCAGCCAGTTGTGGGAGAGACGGATAACACCGAGAAAAAAACCGAGAATGGTGGAGAAAAAGATGCCCAGAACCGAGACCAACAGGGTATTGAGAATACCCACTACCAATGCGTCGGCATAGGTGCTCTTGCTGGAATATGGAATCAGGGTCTGGCTGATGTCAAAGCCCGATGGTTCTCCCAAAAAACCGAAACCAGTGGTAATGCCTGCCTTGTTGAGATTCTGCCCGATATTGAAGAGAGCATAGCCAGCTACGATGAGCAGGAGGAGCAGCACCAGGGCCTGGGCCATCCAGGCACGAACCCGGGTGTTGTGAAAAAAACGTACAGCGGCACTGGTTTGCCCGCGCTCCTTGTCAGTCTGTTGCATTGGTGTCCAGTCTGCGGTTTTTAGTTAGGCCTGCATCCGAGGAGGCCAGGGGCCGGAAGTGTATGCGCTGTCTGTTGTCAGCAAATACCGATGTGCTTGAAGCTGCAACTCAGACTGCTCCGGCTGCCCTGGACTGTCGTGAGCGGATGCTGGCTGTGATTGGTGGAAACGGCGTACGTACAGGAGGAACCCTCCACCACCGCAATAAGACGGCTGCGGTGATGGAGGGTATGCACTACCACACGCTGAACCGTATACAGTCAGCGAATGGGCGGAGCATAGAGCAGGCCGCCTTTGCTCCACAAGGCGTTAACGCCTCGTTCCAGCCCCAGGGCGGTATTTGGCCCCACATTGCGTTCATACATTTCGCCGTAGTTGCCCACGTGCTTGATAATTCTGTAGGCCCAGTCTTTGGTGAGGCCAGTATACTGACCGTAGTCTGCGGAAACACCGAGCAAACGTTTTATTGCAGGATTCTCTGACTTGAGCATTTCGTCAACATTTTTCGAGGTGACTCCCAATTCCTCAGCATTGATAAGAGCAAACAGGGTCCAGCGAACGATATCGCTCCACTGCTGGTCACCCTGGCGTACCGCCGGTCCCAGAGGTTCCTTGGAGATGACTTCCGGCAGAATAAGATGGGCATCGGGGTTGCCAAGGGTGGTACGGCGGGCGGCAAGACCAGAGGTATCTGTGGTGTAGACATCGCAGCGGCCGGAATCGTAGATAACGGTCGCCTCATCGGCGCTCTCGTAAACCACTGGTTTGTAGGACATCTTGTTGGCGGTAAAATAATCCGACAGGTTTAACTCGGTCGTCGTACCGGACTGGGTACAGACGCTGGCGCCGTCAAGTTCGCGCGCGCTTTTGACGCCCAGCTCTTTTTTGACCATAAAGCCCTGGCCATCGTAGAAGAGGACGCCGACAAACTCGAGGCCGAGCTTGGTGTCGCGCTGGTACGTCCAGGTGGTATTCCGGGTGAGGATATCGATCTCCCCCGACTGGAGGGCGGTAAAGGCTTCTTTAAAGGCCACCGGGGTAAAACGTGCCTTAGTGGGGTCATCAAAGATGGCTGCGGCCACGGCTCGGGCAAAGTCCACATCCATGCCTGTCCAATGCCCTTTCGCATCCGGAGCGGAAAAGCCGATAACTTTCCCGGAGACACCGGCATTAACATACCCTTTTTCCTTCACTGCATCCAGGGTGCCGGCCCAACTGGTGGACACCATTGTAGCAACGGCTGCAGTAATAACAGCAAGTGATCTCAATGATTTCATATTTCTCCTCTTATTATGGTTGTGATTACCGGTACCCGGAACGGACACCGCACAAGTCGCCGAAGTCATCCTTCGGCAAAACAGCTGAGGTCTCCCACTCCCTCTGCAGTGCTTCAGCCTATTCACCATCAACATAGTCCTGCAGGTAGCGGAAGTGGGTGGTAAGCTCACCGCCATCAGCGATGGTGGCACGGGCGATGATCGATTCCTCATCCTTGCCAAGCAGTGGCGGCATCACGCTGGCGACAAACTGGTCGCCAAAGCTGATGGAGGCATCGCGGGCCAGCTCACAGGGGAGGTTGTCCACGGCCATGACTGTTATATTGCCTTCATCGGACAAGGGGGGCTCCACCTCGTCATCGCAGGGGTTATAATCATACAGCGGCTCATCAATGGTGCTCGGTCGCTTGGTCGAGGGAATCGACCCCTCGATATCGCAGGTGATATCAGCGATGACGCTGATTTTGAAGTCGTCCTCCAGTATATCCTTTCGCTCAAACAGTACCGGCGCCTGGGGATCCCAGAAGGCGGAGGCCAGCAGGATATCGGCAGTGCGGCAATAGTTCAAAAAGTTGCCTTCGTACAATTGGGGTGTCTGATAGAATTGTCTTCTGCTGAACTCGGCGCCATCGGCACGTTGATTGTAATTCCTCGCGTTCAGCTGGCAGAAGACCGGGAAATCAAAGAATTCATCAAGAAACTGGCGCGGCGTCACTTTGCGGATGCCCATTCCTATAAGAACCTCCATGGCCCCCTTGGCAACCCGGCCACCGCCGGTTAACACTATCTTTACCGGCGGCAAACGCACTTTGGTGAACTCTGTTTTAAGGTCCTCAAGGTCAAAACACGTATGAGCCCTTCGCAGGTGAAAAAGGTTATACCGTTTGCCGTATGCCCAGATGCCGTTGTAGGCACCGACAATACCGGCCCACCTGCCAAAGGCGATAATTCGTTTACGGTCAGGCGTGGTCAGTGCTTCATAATCGATCAACCGTATTTTTTTCCGGAGAATATCTTGGAGCAGTCCCCGGTTGTAGGGTTGCTTCTTGATGGTATGGCTGAAAAAGAAATAGGTTTTCTCCGGGAGCAAGGCATCCAGCGGCACCTCTTTGACCCCGATGATGACCTGGCAGTCCTCCAGGGAGTCCGCCACAGGTATACCTTCATTGATATAGTCCTGATTACTGAAGCATCTGATGTCGCTTTGTTGAGCAACAATTTCCACCCCAGGAAAGCGTTCCATAACCTGCCGGGCATGTGCCGGGGGCAGGGCAACCCGTCTGTCGATCGGTACTTTGCCTTCCCGAATCAGGCCGATTTTTACAGTTGTCATAAGTTGTATCTAGTAAACGGTGTTGGTAAAAAAGTCTCGGTTATTGGTTGAAGTGCGGCCTCTGTTGCGTTTACCGTGGCTACGGATGAGGTCGGCCCTGCATGCGCAGCACTGTACACGCAAGGGCGGGATCGCTCAGGGCATCGCTAAACCCCCCAGCGGGTTTGACGCATCAGGTAATCCCGCATCTGCTGGCGTCCCAATTTTTCACCGTCACAGATGGGGGCACGTTTTCCGATCTATCCGGCTGCATCCCTGGTCGCTCTCTAGCGCCGGCAAAGGCTTGTCTTTTCCATGAAGCTTAGTGCACTTTCTCCGCTGGAATGTATACCCTGCACGGTCAGCAATCAAGTAATATATTGGATGCATTAGCGATTATACCCGCATCTGTGCGCGTCGAAGACCATAAAGAAGCACAGCAGGGAGGGGGAGGGAATGAGGCTGGCAATCAGGGTTGTTCACGGTTGAATGATTGAGCAACGAAAAAGTGCTGGTCAGGGTTTAATGCCGGTAATGCCCCATTCCAGTCTGTCCATGCTCTCATCGGTGAGGCCGTTGCGCAGGTCCACCCACGTCAATTCCTGCAGGAAGAGGGGCAGCGGAGGGCGGACAGGAGCGCCGGGCAGCAACACCGGGATCACCGCCATATCCCGTTTGATAAACTGGGAAAGACAGGCCCGCATTTCAGGAACTTCCCACGGCCCCAGGCCATCTCTGCCAACCAGGACAACAGCCGTGCGTGAAGTTTGGATAATCTTTTCCAGTTCCTGCTGCCAGGGCCGGCCTGGCACCAGCTGGTCCTCGTCCAGCCAAACTCGTATTCCTCTGGCCTGTAATGCAGCGGCTAATTGACGGACCGTTGCCTTGTCGTTGCTGTTGTGACTGAGGAAAGCGTCAAACCGCTGCACATCAGGGGTGACAAGAGGGCTGGGTGTTTTTTTGGGTTGTCGTCGTGCTGCGTACCCAGCCACTCCTTTGGCCAACTTGACCGTGGCCGGTCCTGTCAATGCTCCCAGCATGCCGCCAAAGAGCATGAACAAACCGAACCACGCCAGTGGCGGAGCCATTTCCTGCATCTGGGGATTGGAGGAAATGTAGAACAGGGAGAGCGCGGCCAGGGGCACGCTGCCGCCGATGAACCCGCCCACCATGGGTGTTTTGGTGGTGATCGCTCCGATAACGGTAAACCCTCCGAGCACAAAGAAGAGCGGGGTGAGGAGCATGGAAAAGGGAAAACGCATGGAAAAGGCCAGCAGCGCCCACGGTACGCTGTACACAATCCACCCTGTGATCAGGAGCGTGAGGGCCTGGGCAATCCGCACTGGTATGCCTGCCGACCGTGCACCGAGTACGTCCGGGGTGTAGGCCACCGTAAACCCGATCTGAAGCAGAGCGATGAGCGCCAAAATGCCCATATGTTCCATTTGATCGAGCCATACCATGGTGTCTGCGTAGCTCCTCTGCAGGTAGAGCGGTGGATTGCAAAAAAACAAAGCTGTTTACAGGGTGTTTGTTTTTTGGCCCTTTGCTTACAGCAAATGGTAGTACATGCCCCACCAAATACCACGAAAAACTTTGTCTTACGCTTTTTAGCGTTCAGTTGGTTGCTATGTGAAGGAGGATTTTCCCGCTTGGGGAAAAGATCGTGTGGGAGAGAGGAAAAGTGTAGGTAATACTGAGCAGCTATTGGTGCATATTCACCAGGGTGATAGTTTATATTTGAAGCTGCGGCGGTGGGCATGGGAGAACGGTATGCGCGAAACAAAGCAGCGAACCGAAAAGAACTGTTGCGCGACTGGCGTGTCGTCAGTCCATTATTTTCAACGCTCAAAAATACAGGTGTTCCAAAACGAGAAAAGGCGAGATTCTGGCTGCAGCAAACATTGGAGGTTTGATATGGTATGAAAAACCAATGAACTGCTCAAGGCTCATTTTCAACCTCCATAAAATTGCCCTCCTTAAAACAGAGGGCGAGAACCCTTTTTGAGGTGCTGTATGAATGCGTATTTCTTTATTTTTGAAGTTGAACCACAAACTGAAAATCCTTTGATTGCCCACGTCTCCAGGGCTGCTGTTCATATGTGGGTGATGTCCACCGGATTAAATGAAGCAAGAGACAGTGCCCTTGGTTTTCTTCAATCCGAAGGCTGGGAGTTAACAGGGGAGAAAGAGGGGTACTTGGCAACTCCAGAGCAGGTAGCAGGCTTGGAAGGTGAAGCATTGTCGAATTATGAGACAGCTCAATCAGAGGGAACCCACGCGAAGTATTATTACTGGCACCGGTCTGAATGATCACGTAGAGCGAATGTGTGTGCCGGTTTCGTTTTCTCAGGCGAAGCCAGGTTCTGCAATGGTCCAGGATCAAACAGTCGGGATTTCCTGGATGAGCGGGGGGCACAAAGAGGGATACTTCCAAAGGGCATCACTGCTGGAAGTTTATTTATCTCCCCCGCTGCTGTTGACTATTCTCTTTATGCCCCCTGTATTGAATAGTGAAAAAAAAGTACGTAGCGGCTGCCTTTTTTCGCCGGTACCAGAGGACCGAGAGAGGTGAGCAACGCTTGAAACGAGTATCATCTCCCGTACGGTACTGGTGGCAGGGCAATTGCCTATCGCTTACGGTGATACCGCATCTTTCTTCTGTTTATCGGTTTGTACAGGCCCCCTGCGCCAGATCGTTGGTTCTGTATAACGTTGCCAGCCCCACTTCATGATGGAGACAAGGCCAAAGGAAATCCAGAGTGCCCAGCCGAGCATGGCAATTCGATACCCAACCATTGGCACAGAGACAACCCAGGCAGTGGGAAGGCTGTTGTCGCTCACATCCTGATACCACCGGAGCAGACTGCTGGTTGAACCGTTTCCGGTGATGTTCATGTCCGGGTGGCCAAGCAATCCCTGGGAAATGGCAAAGACCAGGGAGGCCATAGCCACCAGGGTGAGCACGCCGATACTGACCTGGATCAGGTTAAAACTCCTCCTGCCAAGGGGGGCAGCTTTGGTTCGGAGATCAAGGGCAATCAGCCAGCCGACCACGAGTAGGCAGGCGGCAATGTTGCTCATCGACATCCCTATGCCGAGCAGGATCCAGTGGTACCACCTCAGCGGCGTCAGGCCGGTCCTTGCAAGGCCGATTGCCACCAGGACGATGACCACCAGGACGGACCAGAAGAGCACCGCAGGCCCAGCCAGTTGGTCGCCGCCGACAAACAGGGGCCAGCGGCTGCCTGGCAGCGCGAGATCAACACTTGCATTGACGCTCGGGATGCCGAGATCGATCTCCGGAGTTCTAAACAGCCAACGCATCCCCGAAGGTTCGCGCCATTGTAGGGCAATCTCCTGCACACCCGGCGTAATCGGCAGAACTACATTGCGTCCCTCCTGGCGAATCGGCTGGAGCCTCCCCCCTATGTTAACTTCGTAGAGTTCAGCGTCAGGCGGTAAGGCAATGGTGTGCTGCCCGCCCTGACTACTTGTAACGCTAAACTGTAATTGCCCATTGGTTGTTCGTCGGCCCGGTCGCAGCTGCAGGTGGCTTTTTTCAATGGTCATGGTTTGGCCGCCAATCCCGGCAGGGCGGGTGATCGTTAAGGCCACTTCCTCACCTGGCCAAGGATGCCAGGTCGGGTACCATCGGTTGCCGGTTGTATGCAGGATGACCGGAATGCCCTCGGTTTCCACGTGGTAGATCGGGCTGGCATCGACTTTCCAGATTTCCTTCCAGGCATCGGTCGCTGCATGGCGCAGTACGATGGAACCGGTGGGGTCGAGGAAGGATTCCCACCGCATTTCCGCCTGGTCGGCTCGCAGGCTGACCAGGGCCTGGCCGTCGCTTACGCGGACGCCTTCCGTGGTAACTGATTCTCCGGGCAGGAGGGGGATATTCATGACCATTGCCGAGCCTTCAGGGCTTATCCGCTTGACCCTGGTTTCCACCTTCCAGACTAGGCCCAGCAGAATATTTCGCTCCACCAGTGCAAATGAGGGGAGCACCCCGGTTTCAAGGATTTCCGTCTGCCGGTCCTCCCGGTCGACTATGCGTTTGAACTGTAACTGGGCATCAAAGGTGCCATCAGAATGGACGCCTTCCACCGACCAGCCGTTTGCGGTGATGGTCGCGTGGTGCGGTTGCAGCGGGAAGGGCAGCTGCAGGGTATTCTGCTTGCGGATGGAGCCGCTGAGTTCCACGGTGTGTCTGCCGGACGGCACCAGCGCCCATAGAATGTCATCTGCACGGAAGAGCCATTCCGCAGGGTTGCCATCCACCGAAACCTGCTGGGGAAGCCAGTGGTCGGCGTGGCCTGGGAGGGGAACCGCCGAATCAACGTGGGTGTCCACCTCGGCAACCAGGGACAGCTTTTCCGGGGCGATCGCGATGGCCACCTCCGAGATTCCCGCGCAGGCGGGAAAGCATTCGTTGGTTTCCAGGAGCCGCTTTTGCAGCGCATCGAGCATTTCCGGGGAGGGGATGTCGCCCGCCTGCACTTTGCCTGGATGTACAAGTGCAAACACCAGGAGGAGGCAGGCAAAAAACGAGTGCAAGCCCGGGGTTCGAAACCCCTTTCCGCGTTGGTAGCCGACACCGCACATCCCAAAGGCCAGCAGGAGAATCAAAACCACGCGCATGCACGACAGTACAAGGTTGGTTGTCGGTCCGATGAGGGTGAAGGAGATGGTCTGCTCGCGGGTCACCGGTCCGGACCAACTGAAACCAATGGTCTCGAACGGTCGCCACCTGGGAATTCCCGGGCCCGTCTGGGTGAGGGCCTTGGGATCATACTGCACCACCTGGCTGGAATACGGGGATGAAGCGACGCTTGCCATCGGGGCTGCAACGCGCCCGGCAATTTTCCTGGCCGCGCCGGCTGTCTGCTTGGCAACCTGTTGGTCCGTGAGGGCTTCCTGTGCAACATCCGGGTGCACGGGGTGAGCCGCTCTTTGCCGGTGCGCGGCATAATCGGTCATGGATGCCCGGGGAATTGCCAGTTGCGGGTAAATGCCCACCCTGAGTGCCTGGATGGAAAAAGGTATGGCTATGGTCACAAGCGCAAGCAGGGCCGTCAGCTGATAGAGCTTGACCGTTGTGCGGAATTTGCCTTCAGGCAGATGCTTGAGCAGGGCAAAACCAACCAACAGGGCCAACCACACATATCTGGGCGCGTTGGGCTCATGGTAGATAAGCACCAGGGTGACAAAGCCGATGCCTGCCAGCGGCACTGAAAAAAGCCGTGCCAGGGAAATGGTGAAAATCAGCACGATGAAAAAATCCAGAAGGGTCCAGCGCTTCATCCAGGTGCGCGGCATATTGTCAATCCCTCCTGCATTGAGCAGCTTCCAGCCGGGGGGCAGGTGCAGTTTCCCGCGAACCTGCTGGAAATCATGATCCCAACCGGTTGCAGGGAGACTCGAGATATCCCCCTGGTAAGTGCTGTCTGCCGTGAGATGGACAATGCCCTCTCGAAGCTCGACTCCGCTTTTGTCCGTCCCCTGGCGCCGGGTAATGAACTGTTCCTTGCCGTCAACAGCAACTCGGCCCAGGCCAATGGATGGATCGATTTCAAGGCGCCAGTTGGTATTTTTTTCCCCCTTGATGGTATCCTGGATCGTGTAGCCCGACCCGTCAAAGCGTAACCAGAGACTCCGATTGAGGGTCAGCTGGTCGGGTGCCGGGAGTGGATCGCCACGCTTGATTGCGTTCAACCGCATGGTGTCGCCGGGGACCAGCCGGTAGGCAGGGTAATTGCGCCAGCCTTGCGGCATGGACGTCTGCAGGGGATCAATCGGCGTCACCCCTTCAACCTCAACAACCCGCAAGTCGGCACGGGCATGGAATGACCATATTTCCTGCTCCGGCCAAAGGCCGTCGCCCGGGTGGTCAAAGGTGAGTGTTTCCACAGGCCCGAGATGGCGAACAACGAGGGTGAACTGATATTGTCCCGGGCGGACCTGGAGCCGTATGCGTGCGTCATGCTCCAGTCTGGCCGGGAGTGAGCTCTGCAGGGAGACCGGGACAAATCGCTCACGGGAATAGATCGGTCCAAGGGTGATCTCCCGCCCCGAACCGGCAACGTCCAGGGTGACATGGGTCACCAGTCGGGCAGGGATCTGATCGTCTATGAGCCGGAAACTCTCAATCTGCAGCCTGTTTTCTATGGTTTCTTCCTTTTGCGCGGTTCGCAGCCACAACACCCCTGCGTCATCGATATTCGGGAAGGCAATCTGCTTGTCGTTCACTGAGAGGGAGATGAGGGCGGCCTGCGGCGGGACCTGCACAAACTCGGGCAGTTTCGGCCAGGTGAACTTTCCGGTAATGGTGTACGCCCCTGGCTGGAGGTGAATGCTGGGGCGGTTTTGCTGTTCGAGGACAACGGCGGGGGTGCCGTTTACCCGTACCTCCCGAGGCCATTGCGTGCTGTTTCCCGGCAAGGTGATCCAGCTCTCGTGAAGGACCTGCCAGGATTGGCTGAAATCGCCCCCGCCGTCGTGTAACTGCACACGGAGTTGGCTCGGCCAGTTGCACTGCAGTTTCTTGGGGTTGTTATAGTGAGGAATGCATGCCAGTTGCTCTTGCTTGTCGTGCAATACCCAGTCAACCCATGGCTGAAGCGGCTCGGGAATGGCGGGCGCACCGATGACGGCGCACGGTCGGAGGAGAGAAACCAAAAGGAAAAGGGGCAAAAAATACTTGGCTGCTGCGCTCAAATTCTGCATGGATATTTTCATTCTTCGTTTCTTGTTTATCTCCGTGGAAATCGTCTTCGGCTCATTTCATTAATTCAGTGTTCGAACGCACAGGGTAACCATATTCAAGGGGTAGAGGAGGTTAACTTCCTCAACCACAACTTTCAAACCCTGATTAGTGAATTCACTGCATAATGCGTCTAGGCGCTTATGGAATTGATCATGCCAGAGGAATTGGATATCGGAGCTAAGATTAATGGCTAAGAAAACTGTTCGTTTCTGTTCCTCATCTGATTGGCCTAGCTGTCTTAAGGCCTTTTAAAGAGTTGTCTGTCGCTTT
This sequence comes from Desulfogranum aggregans, assembly GCF_055398265.1. Lineage (NCBI taxonomy): Bacteria > Pseudomonadati > Thermodesulfobacteriota > Desulfobulbia > Desulfobulbales > Desulfobulbaceae > Desulfogranum > Desulfogranum aggregans. Next base: position 4,777,631 of record NZ_AP042447.1, read on the forward strand.
GTGAAAAGGGGGTTCCTGTTTACTTGGCTAAAATTTGCTTGAACGTCAAGAGGTAAAACAACCGGGGGATGTCTGCAGCCAGGAAGATATATTAGGACGATACGTCCGCTCGAGAGCTCACGTGCTTGATCAGGTTGTTGGTAAACTACTGCGAAGAAATCCTTGATCTCTGAGATTTCCTTTCGGGAAAGTTGATTGCGTGATTCGACACGGCTCCACTCGAAATTCAGATGAGGAAGCACGCCTTGTGGCAGCGGTGGCGCCAGTTCCTTTTTTGCCTGCCACCAGCGCATAAGGTATTCTTCCAGCTTGTCAGGAGGTCGGATGTATTTGGCTTCCACCAAGTGTGTCTGTCCCTCTTTTTCGGCGCTGAAGTCCTGGATTTTTCTGTTTGATTGACGCGGCATCAAATTTATCGTATGGCCATCAGAGGAATACCGCAGGATTGAACGAATTTCAGTCAATGCCGACAAGATGCGATTGTGAGCAAAATTCTCAATCGAATGGTTGGATAAGTCCTTGAGCAGTATTTTCTGAAAGCTTTTAAACTGAGAGGCTCCGAGTGTAGACTCTAGTGCACCGAGTTGGTTCTCGAATGCCCACAGCTTGTCTAAACGGTTGAGGAACGTCCACCGAAACAAGGGGTTTAATAGAAGGTCCTCAAGTGTTGTTTGGTCTAATTTGGCAGGTGCGCTGGGGAGGGCAAAGCATGGCTGGGGCAAGGGCATAGAGCGTGGCGCAGTAGCAGAGGTGGGGCCAAGTACATTGCAGAGCATAAGCAGCAGAGCCTGTATTCAATGGAGTGTGCTGGCCTCTGGTTGGACAGTCGTTTGCTCCGTCTAACAGCTATATAGGCAGGTGTATTCTCTGCTTGCATACCATTGTGTGCTGTGGTACCCTCCCCACTTTTTTCCCAAGAGACGCCCCCTTCGATGATACACCTCCACAATATATACAAGCAGTACGGTTCCCATATCCTGTTTCAGGACGCGAGCCTGCAGGTACTCCCCAACAGTCGTACCGGGCTGGTCGGCCCCAATGGTGCCGGAAAAACCTCGGTTTTTCGCCTGATCACCGGTGAAGAGGAACCGGATAAGGGAGATATTGTCTGCTCCAAGAAGACCGTCATCGGCTACTTCTCCCAGGATGTAGGAGAGATGTCGGGCCGGTCGGTCCTGGACGAGGTGATGGCCGCCGCCGGAGAGGTGGTAGCGCTCGGCCGTCGGATGCGCGAAATGGAAGCGCAGATGAGCCAACCCATGGAGGATGACGCCCTGGCCGAGCTGCTGGAAGAGTACGGGACGGTGACCGCGCTCTTCGAACATCGCGGTGGCTACGATCTTGATGCCCGGGCCAAGACGATCCTGGGCGGCCTCGGTTTTGCTACGGAGGAGTTCTCGCTTCCGGTGGAGACCTACAGTGGTGGCTGGAAGATGCGTATTGCCCTGGCACGGATACTCATCATCAATCCGGATGTGCTCCTCCTGGATGAGCCGACCAACCACCTGGATATGGAATCTATCCTGTGGCTTGAGGAGTGGCTGGCCTGCGAATATCAAGGCGCGCTGCTCATGACCTGTCATGACCGGGAGTTCATGAACCGGATTGTTTCGCGGGTTATAGAAATTGCCGATGGCGGGGCTACAACCTATAACGGCAATTATGATTTTTACCTGCGGGAGCGGGAAATCAGACGTCAGCAGCTCCAGGCCAGCTATCGCCGCCAGCAGGAGATGCTGGCCAAGGAAGAGGAGTTCATCGCCAAATTCGCGGCCCGTGTCTCCCATGCTGCCCAGGTCCAATCGCGGATCAAAAAATTGGAAAAGATAGAACGCATCGTCCTGCCGCCGGAACAGAAAGTGATGAAATTCAATTTTCCGGATCCCCCGCGCAGCGGTGAAGATGTCCTTCACCTCAAAGAGCTGGGCAAAGAGTGGCACACGGCCAACGATACCATCAAACCCGTTTTCAGCGGACTCACCGGAACCATCAGGAGGCTGGAGAAAATTGCCCTGGTGGGGGTGAACGGTGCCGGTAAATCCACTCTGCTGCAGGTCATCACCGGGCGGACAGCAGCGAGCGCCGGTGCGGTGATCATGGGAGCAGGGGTGAATGTCGGCTATTTCAGCCAGCACGCCATGGATACTCTCAACCCCGAGCACACGGTTTTTGAAGCGGTCCAGGAAGTTTTGCCCATGGATAATATCGGGGTTATCCGCAACCTCTGTGCTGCTTTTCTGTTCCAGGGCGATGAGGTCGACAAACGCATCGCTACGCTTTCCGGCGGGGAGAAGAGCAGGGTGGTCCTGGCCAAACTCCTGGCTCGGCCGCTGAACTTCTTGGTGCTCGATGAGCCCACCAACCACCTGGATATCCTCTCGCGAGACGTCCTGCTCGACGCGCTCCAGACCTTTACCGGGACCATCCTGCTGGTCAGCCATGATCGCCATTTTCTGCGTTCCCTGGTGAACAGGGTCTTTGAAATCGATCATGGGGAAATGCGCATCTACGAGGGCGATTACGACTACTACCTCAGTCAAGTTGTGGCTTGTTGACACTCACCGCAAACAGCACCCACCCTCGCCCAATTCAATCCATTTTTTCGCGGGTATAAACCCCGCGGTATCCTATATTTACGAGACTATTATGATCGAAGCTTCCAACATCAGCCTTGCCTACGGCAAACGCGTTATTTTCAAGGATGTAAATATTAAATTTACACCCGGTAACTGTTACGGCCTTATCGGCGCCAACGGGGCTGGTAAATCCACCTTTCTGAAAATTCTCTCCGGCGACAAGCAGCCAGACAGCGGCGAGGTGTTTGTCAGCGGCAAGCAGCGGATCGCGGTCTTGAGTCAGGACCAGTTCGCCTTTGATGCGTACACGGTTGCCGAAACCGTAATCATGGGCCATACGCGCCTGCACCAGGTGATGGCCGAGCGGGAGGCGCTGTACACCAAGACTGAATTTACCGAGGAGGACGGTATCCGCAGCAGCGAACTCGAAACCGAATTTGCTGAAATGAACGGCTATGAGGTTGAGTCCGAGGCAGCGGTGCTGCTCAGCGGGCTGGGCATCGGGGAGGAGCTCCGTGATAAACGGATGAAAGAGCTGGAGGGCGGTGAAAAAGTACGGGTACTGCTGGCCCAGGCGCTGTTCGGCAACCCGGATATCCTGCTGCTCGACGAACCGACCAACAACCTTGACCGGCAATCCGCTCTGTGGCTGGAGAGTTTTCTTGAGCGTTTCCAGAATACGGTCATCATTGTCTCTCATGACCGTCATTTCCTCAACCAGGTCTGCACCCATATGGCGGATATCGATTATGGTCAGATCAAGGTGTATGCCGGCAATTACGACTTCTGGTATCAGTGCAGCGAGTTAATGAAACAGCAGCGGCAGGACGCGGGGCGCAAGGCCGATGCCAAGGCCAAAGAGCTGAAAGCCTTTATCGCCCGGTTCTCGTCCAACGCCTCCAAGGCCAGGCAGGCGACGTCGCGAAAAAAGCTGCTGGACAAGCTCGAATTGGAGGACCTGCCGGCATCATCACGCAAGTACCCGTTTGTGCATTTTAAGCCTGGGCGAAGCTGTGGGAATGTCATCCTGGAAGTCAATAACCTCACCAAGGATATTGACGGCACCCGGGTACTGGATAACTTTTCTCTGGAAGTGCGCAAAGGGGATAAGATCGGTTTTGTGGGCACCAATAGCCTGGCCATCACCACCCTTTTCCAGATCCTGGCCGGTGAGCTGGAGCCGGACAGCGGCGGCTTTCGTTGGGGGCTCACCATGTCCACTGCCTACTTTCCCAAGGAAAACAGTGCGTTCTTTCAAACGGATACCACCCTGGTTGATTGGCTGAGCGAATATACGCCCCCTACGGAAGAAGAGAGTTATGCCAGGGGGTTCCTGGGAAAAATGCTGTTCTCAGGAGAGGAGGCTCTGAAAAAGACCAGTGTGCTCTCCGGTGGTGAACGAGTGCGCTGCATGCTCTCCAGGATGATGCTGAGCGATGCCAATGCCCTGATCCTGGATGAGCCGACCAACCATCTTGACCTGGAGTCGATCACTTCGCTCAATAATGGAATGAAGGCCTTTCCGGAGATTATCCTGTTTTCCTCCCATGACCATGAACTGATGGCCACCGTGGCAACGAGAATAATTGAGATTGCGCCCAATGGGGTGATCGACAAGATGCTCTCCTATGGTGATTACCTGGATGACCCGGAAGTGCAGCAACAGCGGGAAATGCTGTGTGCCGGGTGAACCAGGAAGAGCTGAGTATTGCTGGGAGGGAAAAGATCCTGCCGCATCGTGTCGAGGATTTCGCCTATGCAGGCCATTCCCTGTTGACGAGGGTGTTGATGGTATGCTTGTATTGCAGGAGGTCTCTAACTTATTCTTTGAATGGAGGTATGCCATGCAAAAAGATGCAGTTATCACCGTTACCTGCCCCAAGTGCGGCTCCAAGATCACCGAGAAACTCAGTTACTTCCAAACTCCGGGAAAATCCTGCACTGCCTGTTGTCGTCCTTTCTCCTCACCCCGGTTCAAGCTGGCTATAGAAAAGGCACTGGAGTAGCTGTCGTCAATGCTGAAGAGCGGCTGAAAATTAGGGATGATTCTTCGCGTCGATCACTGCCATCATCCGCACATTGCTCAGGAGTTTGAGCCACAAGGGGGTGACCATGACTGATGTGGATCGGGAAAAGTGGGACGCGAAGTATGAGGCGACCCTGGGCAGCAAAGTGCCTTCCGAGCTGCTCAGGGAGTTTGCTCATTTGGCACCCACCGGCAGGGCGCTGGATATTGCCTGCGGCAACGGCAGGAACAGCCTCTTTCTTGCCCAACAGGGGTTTACGGTGGATGCAGTGGATATTTCCACCGTGGCCACCGGGCACCTGGCAAACCGTGATTTCAATATTCATGTGCTCTGCCAGGACCTGGACCACTGGACCATCCCTCCGCAACAATACGAGCTGATTGTCAACATTCGTTTTCTCGATCGGCGACTCTTTCCCATGATCATCGACGGCTTGAAACCCGGCGGGGTGCTGGTATTCCAATCCTTTGTTGATGAGCAGAGGGAAACCTACTGCCTCCGGCCCAATGAATTGCTGCAATGGTTTAGGGCGCTACGGATCGTCTATTACCGGGAGGAGAAGGCGGCCGAGTCGGAGAAATTTGATCAGCTTGTCTCCATGGTGGCAGTCAAGGCTCCGGAAGCAATCGCTCTTTAGGGGTGAGCCAACTTCCCCGTCTATTCCTGCGGGAACTCTCTTACAGTAGGGGTGGTGGACTGCTCCCTGATCCACTGCACGATATCGTTTAACACCTGGTCCGCCTGAAGGTCCCGCAGGAGCATATGATAGCCGTTATCGTAAACAATGAGTTGCGGTCCACCCGGCTTTTCCTTTCCGGGAAGCCGATCATATACCCGTTCAACCGGTACGCGGGGGATGATTTCATCTTTTGCCCCATACAGGACCAGGGTCTTCCCCTGCAGCAATTCTGCGTTCTGATAGGCTGTATCCATGAGGTTCGACAGGCCGTAGAGGGTATCGATGCGTGATTCCTTGATTACCAAAGGGTCTCTGCCCAAGGCCTGAAGCATCTCCCTGTTGTCGGACGGGGTAATGTTCAGGGGGCTGCCACTCACTTTTTTCCAGGGCAGGGTGCGTGCAGCAATCCACAAGAGCCATCGCTGGTAGAACGGCATTTCGCTACGGGCCCACACTGCAGGCGCGACCAGGATTACTCCGTCTGCCTGGGGCGGATTGTCGCCGGTCATGGCCACAATGGTGACCGCACCGCCCATGCTGTCGCCCAGGATGTACAACGGCAATCCAGGGTGGGTGCGGGCAACCAGCTGAATGAAGAGTTCAAGATCCCCGGTCATGGCCCGGGTACCGCTCCATCTCCCCCGGGAATTGGTTGCGCCAAAGCCACGCTGGTCATAAGCATACACGGCCAGATGGTGGTCGTTGAAAAAGCCGGCAGCATCGCTGATAAAGGCGGAATAATCATTGAACCCGTGTACGGCAACGATCACTCCGTCCGGAGTAGCGGACGGCAGCCATGCCCGCATGGGCAGTTCAGTCCCGTCGCTGGAGAGGAAGCGCTGTTGGTCGACAAGACGCGGCTCGGAAGGAGGACCTGCTGGATAGGGGGAAAAACCTGGAGCGCAGGCTGTGAGCACAGCGAATATCCCCGCAGTCAGCAGCAGGGCCGAAAGATGTTGAAGCGATAGGCGGGAACACATGGCAAAAGAATGAGTTGAATGCCTGCCCTTCGCGGCAGGTGACGGTTACCTGGCTAGAATGGGGAGTATGATAGTACACCTTACCCCGAAAGGATAGCCTAATCCTCTCATTTTTGAAGGGAGGAGCGTTTTGGTTTGGAGGTGCATGAACCGCTAACACCGCACAGGTGAAGGGGAGTTGGTGGTAAGCACTCGACAGCGCACCGGTCAGTGGACCAGAGAGAAGGGTTTGCGCTTTTTTTTCTTCAGCAGTAGTATGGCTGCATTTTTTTATGCGGTCATTGGACCACTTTTGTAGAAGCGCAAAGGGAGCAAGGCGATGGCAGAAGTGCTGTTAGAAATAACCCGGGGAGAAGTAGTGGAGTGTATCCATCGCGGTGACGTGGCGGTGGTCAACAGTCGTGGCGAGCTGCTTCACTTCTTCGGTGATCCGGAAAAGGTCACTTACTTCCGGTCCGCTGCAAAACCAATCCAGGCCCTGCATCTGTTCACTTCCGGTGCTGCAGAGCGATATAATTTATCGGATAAAGAAATCGCTGTTATCTGTTCCTCCCACTACGCGGAACCATTCCATCGACAGACCGTCCGATCGATTCTGGACAAAACAGGATTGACGGAGGAGAATATCCTGGGAGGTACGGTGACCTCTCTCAACAACGAGTATGCGCTGCAACTCGCCCGTGAGGGGGTTGCGCTCTCCCCCCTTTTCAGTGACTGCTCAGGCAAACACAGTGGTATGCTGGCCGCATGCGTCCATATGGGCTATGACCTGAGCACCTATCTTTCTCCGGAACACCCCTGCCAGCAGAATATTCTCAGGATTCTGGCCCAGGTCTGTGCACTGGCCCCGGAGGAGATAGGGGTCGGTATCGACGGCTGCAGTGCGCCTGTGCATGCGCTGCCTTTACGGAACATGGCCCTGGGGTTCGCCCGAATTGCCAATCCGCGCTCTCTGCCCTCCGAACTGACTTTTGCTGCAGAAAAGATTTTTGCCGCCATGAATACCTATCCGGAGATGATATCCGGCACCGGCGGGTTTTGTACGGAACTGATCAGGCATACAGGTGGAATGCTCATCGGCAAGATCGGCGCCGAAGGGGTCTACTGTGTCGGTCTTCGAGGAGTGGATATGGGGATTGCGGTGAAGGTGGAAAACGGCTCCATGGACGTCCTGCCGCCGATCGTCATGCACATCCTCGACTCGCTCGGGTGCCTGGATGATGCAATGAAGACCTCCCTGGTTCGCTTTGCCCGCAAAGCCAACACCAATGACCTGGAGACGGTAGTCGGGGCCTATCGGCCTGTGTGTACACTCACCCCGAATTCGTAACCACCGACCAATCCAGGCACATGGTTGGCGGTGCATGCCGTCTTCGGTCTGTGACTGGAATCACCACTGTGCTCTGACGGGGGGCTCAATCCGGAGGGCGCGAGGGGTTTTCAAGCACGGTGTGTAAAGGGGAGGTCGTGCATATCCGGCTTCCTCCCCTGAATTGCCACTGGCTGGAAAGGCAGTTATACCAGGCCGAGATGCTCGGCCTGGTTCCAGAGTTGTTTGGCCAGCCTGACTGTGGCCTGGTCTACCATCCTCCCTTCCACGGCAATTGCACCTTTGCCTGATGCCTTGGCATCGGCATCGGCATCCAGCACCTTTTTTGCCAGAGCGATATCTTCCGCTGCCGGGGTAAAGACCTCATTGATTACCTCCACCTGGCCGGGATGGATTGCCCATTTCCCATCACATCCGAGGGCACAGGCCATAACCGCTGACCGGCGCAGCCCCTCACTATCCTTGAAGTTGCCGTATGGCGCATCAATGGCCAGGGTTCGGTTGGCTTTGGCAGCCATGACCATTCTGCTGAGCGGGAAGTGCCAGCGATGACCGGGGTAGAGTTCCTCTTCCTTTTCCCCATGGCCGGAAATGGAAACCAGTCTGGCGCCTACGGATGCGGAATAATCGGCAATGCCGAAAACCAGGCTCGTTGTCCTGTCACTCGCTGCGGCAATGGCTGCTGCCTGCTGCAACCCTTCCGCGGTCTCAATGGAGGCTTCAATGCCAATGGTTCGTTCAAGGTTTTTTTCCATTTCAATCCCGTTGAGCAGGTGATGGGCAAAGTGCATATCACTGGGGTGATTCACCTTGGGAATGACAATGGCATCGATGATATGACCGCAGTGCTCTGCGACCTCCAGGAGATCGCGATAGGCAAACGGGGTATCCAGGCTGTTAATACGTACCGTGACGGTGCTGTTACTCCAGTCCAGCGTGTTGAGCGATTCGATAACCTGCTCCCTGGCCTGTATTTTACTGTCCACCGGTACGCTGTCTTCAAGGTCGAGCATGATCACATCGGCAGGACTGGCAGCAGCTTTGGTGTGCATTTTTGCGACATGTCCCGGCACCGAAAGGTTGGATCGTCTTGGTTTCATAAATTCCTCACACAGTAGAGGTTATGGGAAAGGATCAATCAATTCCAACTGGGCGAACTTATTGAACAGAATACCATATCAGGACAGCCGGCCGGTGTTAAGCAATTTATCCGCACCAAAAAACAATGGTGTCGGTGCCGACCGGTGGTTTACACCATTAAGGGGCCTCGGGGCAGGAGGGGAAGTCTGAACAGTGGGAGGTGTTTTTTTGGGGGATGGAGCAAACGAACTTTTGTAAGGAGGAGAACCACAACGAAACTATATTACAGCTTATACCATTTTTTCTTTTTCTCGCTGAACAAAACGGCTCGGTTACGACCGTTGGCCTTTGCCTCGTACAGGGCTTTATCGGCATTGTTGATAAAACTGTTTTTTGAAAAGTCCCGTGATTCGGGCGCCGCCGTTGCCACTCCGATGCTGATGGTCAGATGATAGGTTTGTTGACTATCGTCAAAGGTGTAGTCATCAACGGTCTTGCGAATTTTTTCGGCAACAAGCATTGCCTCCTCGGCTTCGGTTTCCGGGAGGACAAAGACAAACTCTTCTCCGCCATATCGAGCTATGAGGTCGTATTCCCTGATAATTTCCTGCGTGACCCGGCAAAACTCCTTAAGGATGAAATCGCCAACCTGGTGGCCGTAGGTATCGTTAAACTGTTTGAATAGGTCGATATCAGCCAGCAGGAGGGAAATGGTGCTCTCGTTTCGGATGGAGCGGTTGATTTCACTGTCGAGAAAGGTATGGAAGTAGCGATGGTTATGGATTTCGGTCAGCCCGTCGATGTTCGCCAGATTCTCAAGGAGCGCATTTTTCTGAGCCAGCTCGTCGGCGAGTTTTTCCAGCTCGATTTTTGTCTTGATCAGTTCCCTGTTCATCTCTTCGTAGGAGAGATTGAGCAGGCTTAAACGAAGGTTGGCTTCCTGGAGGATTTCTGCCACTGATTTGACGTTGCCGATTTTGATGTTGAAGAATTCGGCTGCCTGATCGATTTTCTGGTCGATTTGCTGCAGGATGGAATTCACGGCGTCCTGCGATAAGGCCAGCAGCCGTTCCGCTTCTTCGCGAAAACGTTGATGATAAAATTCGGGTTTGGCAGAGTAGTAGATGTTGACGATCAGCTGAGCCAGGTGGACTGCGCGCACATATTGAGCGAGTAGAGGGGAGTCCTGGTGAAACTCCTCCGGTGCATGGCTGAACTTGATTGGAACAAGCAGAATTTCGGGCAACCCCCATCGCTGGGCTACCGCATAACCCGCCTCTGCTTCCGATATACCGAGAATTTCTTCTTGAATACTCCTCTCCTCCCTGTCGGGAGTGTTTTCCATTGCAGCGAGGACCTTGTCGTATTCCTCCGGCAAGGCGGTGGCGAAAATCAGTTTACCGATGTTGTTGAGCAGCCCGGCGATGAAGATTTCCTCTGCCGAGGCCTCGCCGCACTGCTCAAGGATTAATTTGGCTGCGGTGGCACAGACGAGCGATTGCCGCCAGAACTGGTTGAAGTCAAATCGAGGACTGCTCTTTTTGGTGTGCAGGCTTAAAAAGGAGAAGGAAAGAATCAGGCTGCGGACAGCATTGGTACCCAGAATCGATACAGCCTGGTTAATAGTGGCGATCTGCTGGGGAAAACTGTAAAAGGAAGAGTTGGATACCCGCAGCACCTTGGTAGACAGCGCCACATCGCGGGAGATAAGGTTGGCGATGTCAGTGAGGGTTGTCTCCTCCTTTGAGGTGAGAGTGAGCAGCTTTGAGGCAACCACCGGCAGGGTGGGAAGCTCCTGTGACTGGAATATTCGATCCAACATCATATCTGCTGCAGTGGTCATTGGCTGCACCTGCCCATATTTGGTGACCCTCTTTACATTTTTGTTGTAAAAAAAACAGGAAAAGAAGAAAGACGGAAGTGGTACCCTTCGAGAAAACCGACCTCTGTACGAAGTATACAACGACGCCTGTACATGATTCAAGCCCGAATTGATAAAGAATGTGCAACTGGCACCTAGCCAGGGAGGGTGTTTGGATAATGGCAGGGATCGCCTGTAGCGGTCGTGAAATCCAGGTTCTCGCCGAGATGGTCTATGTATTGCGGCGTTAAGGGAATTTTGCCTCCGCCGCCGGGGGCATCCAGTGCATAGGTGGGGATGGCCATGCCGCTCACATGTTGTATCAGATGGCGCATAATGGTCATTCCGGTTTCGATCGGCGTGCGAAAGTGAGAGGTCCCGCGGGTAAGGTCGGCCTGAAAGAGGTAATAGGGGCGTACTCGGATCTGCAGCAACCGATACATCAGTTCGGTGATGGTTTCAGGCGTATCGTTGATGTCCCGCAGCAGGACGGTCTGGCATCCAAGCGGGATACCGGCATCGGCAAGCAGGCTGCAGGCATGTTCTGCTTCAGGGGTGATTTCACACGGATGATTGAAATGGGTGTTGATGTAGAGAGGGTGGTACTTCTTCAGCATCGCGGCCAATGGTGGCGTGACTCGTTCCGGCGACGTGCAGGGTACCCGGGTGCCAATGCGGATAGTGAGCACGTGGGGAATGGAATGCAGGCGCCGCAGGATAGATTCCAGGCGTTCAAGCGGCAGCATCAGGGGGTCTCCCCCTGACAGCAGGACATCCTTGATCACAGGGTTACTTCGGATGTACTTGATTCCCTTATCAATGGTTTCGTCGGTTATTGCCATCTCCGGCTTGCCCACTTTTCGTTTTCTGGTACAGAAGCGACAGAAAACCGGACACTGGTTACTCACCAGAAACAGGACTCGATCCCGGTATTTATGTACCAGGTTGGGAACCGGGCTGAGGTTCTCTTCGGCCAATGGATCGATCAATCCCTCCGGATCAGTGAGTTCTCGACTGTCCGGGATCGCCTGTTTGATCAGCGGTATTCCGTTTTTTTTGATAAGCTGGAAATAGTAGCGGCTGATGCGTAGCGGGTACTGCGCATGCACGGCGCGAACTGCCTCAAGATCGATATCAGGAAGGTCGATCAGTTGATCCGGGCAGGTGATATAGTCAGTGGTGGTTGTCGTTTTTCTGGGCATGGGAGGTGTTCTGCTAACATTTTCCGTTACTCTTGTTGGCCAGGAATATACGGGATTAAATGGGATTGCGCCAGCGTCATTCTCCCGGCGGTACAGAATATGGTGCTGTAGTTTTTTATTCGGAAAAACACCTGGCCCCGGAGTCGGGAGGAGCGAGAAGAGGAAAGAGGTTTATGGGACGTTCGCAGGTCATAGGATTGATGGCAGCAGTGGTTATCTTCGTGCTGGGCATAGCCGGTGCCGGCAGGTGGGCCTATCTGGAAGGGGTGTCGGAAAAAGCTGAAGAGGCAGCTACCAGGCTTGCTCTCTACATATCCTATTTGCAGGGAAAGCTGGAACGATATGAAATATTGCCTGAATTGCTTGCCCACGACCGAAGGCTGGTCAACTTTCTGTACAATCCGGGAGGCCGAGAACGGATAGAGGCTTTCAACCGCTACCTGGAGACGGTCAATCTGATCAGCGACGCTGCCGATACCTACCTGATGGACAGCTCCGGGCTCACTATTGCGGCCAGCAACTGGCAGGAGCCCCGGCCTTTTGTTGGAAGAAACTTCAGTTTCCGTCCTTATTTTCAGATGGCGATGCAAGGGCATTTAGGGCGGTATTTTGCCTTGGGAGCAGCGTCCAGCCAGCGGGGGTACTATTTTGCCTACCCGGTTCGCCAGGAAGAGACAATCCTCGGCGCCCTGGTCATGAAAATCAATATCGATGCGGTTGAGGAAAACTGGAAAAAACAGGGCGATACCTTTCTTGTTACCGATCCGGAGGGGGTTATTTTTATCACAACCAATCCCTCCTGGCGGTACCGAACCCTTTCCCCGTTGTCCGAATCGGTACTGTCAGGGATCATCGCAAGCAAACGATACCCAGAGGCCGCGCTGACTGCGCTACCGGTCGCTCATACACGGGTGGTCAAAGGCCATGATATGATATCAATCGTTGATGAGGATACCGGCGTTGTCCATCGATATCTGCGCATCAGCACGGTGATGCCTCAGGCAGGATGGGAGGTCCAGATCCTTTCCGATATCAGGGGAGTCGACCAGATGGTGGTACGGACCATCGTCTGGATCAGTTCGATCTTCGTCATCGTCATCATGTTTATTCTCCTGTTCTGGCAGCATGAACAACGACTGACAGAACGCCATCGGTATGAGGAGAAAACACGAAAAATGCTGGAAGACGCCAACGAGGAACTGGAATCGCGGGTGACATCACGCACAGCGGAATTGACCGAATCCAATGCGAAACTGCGATTGGAGATAGAAGAGCGGCAAAAGACCGAAGAGCAGTTGCGCAAGACACGCAAGGAATTGGTACATGCCGCTAAATTAGCAGCGCTTGGCCAGATGTCTGCCGGGATCACCCATGAACTTAATCAGCCCCTGGCCGCGATTCGGGTTTATTCGGATAATGCGGTTCAACTGTTGCAAAAGCAACGGTACGAGGACGCGTTATGGAACCTGGACCAGATCAGTGAATTGACCGAGAGGATGGCTGAGCTCGGTACCCAGCTGAAGTTGTTTGCCCGTAAAAACAGCGATACGTCCGACATTGTGCCACTGCATGGATGCCTTGATGGTGCATTGGAAATTCTCGGGCCTGCCTTGCGAAAGGCCGGTGTGGTGCCGGCGATCGACATTGTTCCTGATCAACTCAACGTTCGGGCCAATAATGTGCTGTTGCAACAGGTCCTGGTCAATCTGCTCTCCAATGCCTTGCATGCAGTGAAAGATCAGGATGATAAACGGATAACCATACGTGCCCGCCCTTCCGATGATCACGTGCAGCTTATGGTTGAGGATAACGGGATTGGCATCGACAGCAGCAGCGCAGAGCAGATTTTTGATCCGTTTTTTACCACCAAGGAGCCGGGGCATGGTCTCGGACTCGGCTTGACAATATCGGCCCGCATAGTAAGAGAGATGGGTGGCACCCTTGCCATCCTCGATAGGCAGAAAGGCGCCTGTTTTACAATCCAATTAAACGCATCTTGAGCAGCAGCGATGGAAGTACTGAACAAAGTTCTCTTTATTGATGACGAAAAGCACATTCGTCAGGCTAATCGACAGACCCTGGAACTTGCCGGCATGGAGGTTATTGCGCTGGAAAGTGCCGAAAAGGCATTGCAAATGATTACCAGGGAGTGGCCGGGGGTAGTGGTGTGCGACATACGGCTGCCGGAAATGAGCGGGATGGAGATGCAGCAGAAAGTATACGGCCTAGACCCCGACCTCCCGGTCATTCTGATCACCGGCCATGGCGATGTGTCCACCGCGGTACAGGCCATGCGTAATGGCGCCTATGATTTTCTGGAAAAGCCGTATGCTCCTGAACGGTTTGTCAAAACGGTAACCAGGGCGCTGGAAAAGCGGATGCTTACCCTGGAGAACCGGTCGCTGCGTTCCGAGCTGGAGGTGCATTCTGCACCGGGTCCCAGAATAATCGGGGTAACCCCGGCGACCAAGCAGCTGCGTGCGACTATCGCTCAGATTGCCGATACAGGTGCAGATGTGCTCATTGTCGGTGAGACCGGGACCGGAAAAGAGCTGGTTGCCCGTTCTCTCCATGAACACAGCAATCGCCGAAACAGCAATTTTGTTGCTGTGAATTGCGGAGCAATCGCTGATACGCTCATAGAAAGCGAATTGCTCGGTCATGAGGCCGGTGCGTTTACCGATGCCAAGACGCGAAGAATAGGGAAATTTGAGCACGCCAACGGCGGTACCCTAATGCTCGATGAAATTGAGAGCATGCCCCTGCAGATGCAGATTCACCTGCTTCGTGTACTCCAGGAGCGGATGGTGGAGCGCTTGGGCTCAAATACTTTGATTCCTCTTGATATTCGAGTGGTCGCCGCAGCCAAGGTGGACCTGAAGGAGGCTGCCGATCTGGGAACTTTTCGGGAAGATCTCTATTACCGATTGAATGTGGTCTGCATCGAAATTCCACCTCTGAGAAATCGCCGGGAGGATATCCCGTTGCTGTTTCACCATTACCTGCTTGTCGCCGGACATCGCTATCAGCGGGAGGTCCCTTCACCCAAGCCAGCGGAAGTCAATATGTTGATGACCTATGATTGGCCGGGCAATGTGCGGGAATTGCGTAATCTTGCTGAACGCTATGTTCTCCTTGGCAGCCAGGCTGGCTGGTCGGTGGAAAAGTTATTGTCCGGAGAGGTCACCGAGCTCTCGGGTAGTCTTCATCAACAGGTAGAAATGTTTGAGCGAGCGCTCCTTGAGCAGGCGCTCACGGCCCAGAAGGGCTCGCTCAAAAGGGTGATGGCCTCGCTCTCACTACCGAGAAAGACCCTCTATGATAAACTCCAGAAGTATGGTCTTGATAAAAACGACTTCAAATAGATTGCCATGCCTCCACTCTCCTTTCAGGACCAAAATGGGTTGATTTCCCCTGCCGTTCGCCGAGCAAATGGGTGGTTTTCCACCCGTTGGTCTATCGCATAGACCAATTGTTTTTTGCATAATTATATATTCTTTCAATAAGTTATTTCGCCTGCACCCAATCTGGTCTCAAGATTGCTAGGTAATGGGGTGTGCAGGCCATTGCGGCTTGTCATCCTACTCTGTCGATTTCAGCGGCAGGGTCCACAGACACTCGGAGGGTACCGAGTGTGTCATCAGAAAACAGATTGGAGGATTGTATGTTGCGTAAAGTTACAGTGGCATTTGCGGCATTGGCAGTTACCGCGGCACTTGCAGCCGGTCCGGTGTTGGCCGAGCCAGTGGTCATCAAATTTTCTCATGTTGTAGCTGAAAACACACCGAAAGGCCAGATGGCCAATAAGTTTAAAGACCTTATCGCTGAAAGACTCGGCGACAAGGTAGTGGTCGAAGTCTATCCCAACTCTCAGCTTTTTGGTGATAATAAGGTACTCGAGGCCATGCTGCTGGGTGATGTGCAGATGGCTGCGCCTTCATTGTCCAAGTTCGAACGATACACCAAGCAGGTCGCCCTCTTTGATCTGCCGTTTCTGTTCAAAGATATGGCGGCTGTTGACGCCTTCCAGTCCAGCAAAGAGGGACAGGATATGCTCAACGCCATGAAAAAACGTGGATTGATCGGGTTAGGCTACCTGCACAACGGCATGAAGCAGCTCTCCTCCTCCAAGCCGCTGAGAGTTCCCGCTGACGCTGCTGGCCTGAAATTCCGGATCATGGCCTCCGACGTTCTCGCTGCTCAGTTTCAAGCTGTAGATGCAACGCCTCTGAAGAAGCCGTTTTCCGAGGTATTTACGCTGCTTCAGACAAAAGCCATCGATGGCCAGGAAAACACTTGGTCCAATATTTATTCCAAGAAATTTTTTGAGGTTCAGCCCTACATCACTGAGTCCAACCATGGGCTGCTTGATTATATGGTTGTAACTTCTCTTGAATTCTGGATGGATTTGGATGATGGGCTGCGGACAGAAATCAAAAAAACCCTGGACGAAGCTATCGCCTTCGGGAACAAGGTTGCTGCCGACAAGGCCAAGTCCGACAAACAGAAGATTATTGACTCCAAACGCAGTGAAGTGCTGACTCTGACCCCGGAAGAGCGGGCCCAGTGGGTTGAAGTGATGCAGCCGGTGTGGAAGCAGTTTGAACATGAAATCGGTAAAGACCTGATTGACGCGGCGTATAACTCCAATAAGTAAGGGCGATTATCTCCATCCACGTTGTTGAGTGATACTGAAAAGAGCAGGGGTGTTCTCCACCCCTGCTTTCCCTTTGCATGAGGATGCTTTTATGTTTTTGCGGGTTGTTAATCATATCGAAGAAGCGATCATCAGTCTGCTGCTGATAGCGACCACAATACTGGTGTTCATGGATGTGGTGATGCGTTTCGGGTTTAATACCGGGTTTATCTGGACCCAGGAGCTGACGCTGCATATGTCGGCCTGGTTCGTCCTCTTCGGTACCTCTTATGGCGTAAAGGTCGGGTCTCATATCGGCGTTGATGCCTTTGTGAAGCTTTTTTCCCGCGGGGTGCGGCGACTGATCACCTTCTTCGCCTGTACGTTGGCTCTTTGCTATTGCGGGCTCATCTTGTACGGCAGCTGGATTTACCTGGCAAAGATGAAAAAGATCGGCATCGAACTTGAGGACCTGCCGATTCCCACCTGGCTGGCCCATGGCATGCTGCTGGTCGGTTTTATCTTTATTGCCATTCGGGTCCTGTTGCTCCTGTGGCAGGTAATCATCGGGGAAGCAGACGGATTCCGTCATGTGGATGAGGCGAAGGAAAGTATGGAAATAGTCGAAGAATTGAAGGAAGAGGAGGCCGGGTCATGACAACAGCAGCACTTTTTATCTTGCTTTTTGGGTGCATGCTGCTGGGCATGCCGATTGCCTTTGCCCTGGGGCTGTCCAGCATAACCACCATCCTCTTTTTTTCCAGCGACTCCCTCGCTTCCATTGCACTTAAGCTTTTTGAAGCCCTGTCGGAACATTATACCCTGCTGGCGATTCCGTTTTTTATTCTGTCCTCCGCCTTTCTCTCCACTGGTGGCGTTGCCAAGCGAATTATCCGCTTTGCACTCAGTCTTGTCGGGCATATTCGCGGTGGTTTGGCAATGGCATCAGTCATGGCATGTATGATTTTTGCGGCTGTTTCCGGTTCTTCTCCGGCAACGGTTGCGGCTATCGGTTCCATTGTCATCGTCGGCATGGTTCGGGCGGGGTATCCTGAAAGCTTTGCTGCGGGGGTTATTACCAATGCCGGTACCCTGGGCATTCTTATCCCGCCGTCCATCGTCATGCTGGTCTATGCTGCAGCAACCGAAGTTTCCGCTGCCAGGATGTTCATGGCGGGGTTTCTTCCCGGCCTGATGATGGGTGGGATCCTGATGCTGGCTATTTATATTGCGGCAAGGATAAAGCGGTTGCCGGCATTGCCGTGGAAAGGTTTTGGTGAAGTCCTGTCAGCCGGTGGCTCGGCTTTTGGAGGCCTGATGCTGATTATTATCGTTCTCGGATCGATTTACGGAGGTATTGCCAGCCCGACAGAGGCTGCGGCTGTTTCCGCTGTATACGCCTTTCTGGTTTCTATTTTCGGGTATCGCGATGTCGGTCCGCTGAAAAAGGTTGCCTGGCGAAACGAGGGGGAATCCACGGGTGCGGCAGTTGGCAGAAACCTTTCGCAGTGTGCGATCGCCTTTCCCCGGTGCCTGACTGATCCCGACGTTCGCAAGATTATTCTTGACGCCTGCAAGGTCAGCATCATGTTGTTGTTTATCATCGCCAATGCGATGCTTTTTGCCCATGTGCTCACCACCGAGCGTATTCCCCATCATCTTGCTGAACTGATCATCGGTTGGGGGTTATCGCCATGGATGTTCCTGATCGTTGTCAACCTGCTGCTACTTATGGCCGGCAACTTTATGGAACCGTCGGCGATTCTCCTCATCATGGCTCCCATCCTGTTCCCTATAGCGGTGCAATTGGGAATCGATCCCATCCATCTCGGGATTATCATGGTGGTGAATATGGAGATCGGTATGCTGACCCCGCCGGTGGGGCTCAACCTGTTTGTGACCGCAGGTATTACCGGCAACAGTATCGGCTGGGTCATCAGGGCCTGTCTGCCATGGTTGATGCTGTTGCTCATCTTCCTGGTCATCATCACCTATATCCCGCAGGTTTCGCTTTTCCTGCCCGAATTTCTGGATAAGCTCCACGGGTATTAAGCCCTCGGCATTCTTTTCCCCCTCCTGTACGATCAGGAGGGGGATCGTCTCGGTTCCATCCTTTTAAAGGGAGACCAACATGATTCCACCGATAAAGAAAGTACTCTATGCCACAGATTTAGGTGAGCATACCAGACCTGTATTTCGCCGGGCGGTAAGCCTGGCGCGCCGATATGACGCGCTGTTGCTGATGGTACATGTTGTTGAACCGCTTGGTGCAACAGGTAACGCCGTTGTCAAAACCTATCTTTCTGATGATGCTGCGGACAAGCTGTTAAAGGAAGACGGGATGCGGGAAATCCTTGATCGTATGAAACAGCGGCTCAAGCGTTTTGCTGAGGATGAATTGGCCAATGAAAGTGAGGACAGAATTCCCTCTACCGAGTTTCATGTTTCCACCGGTCGACCGAGCAGGGAACTGTTGCGGATCGCAGAGGAAAATAATGTTGATGTGATTGTCATGGGAAAGAGCGCCCATTCTTTTTTCGGCAATACCATGATGGGCACCTGTGCCCGAAGGGTTACCCGCTATAGCAATATTCCGGTATACTTGATTCCCAACAACTGAGAAGTATTACGGTACACCTTTTTTCTCTCCTGTGCGGAGGAAATCGATAAACTGTCCTGAAAAGGGCCCTGCCATGAGCAATCAGATGGCAGGGCCCTTTTTTTTACCGTGAATCCTCGAACATGACCAAGCCGTGCAGGTGCAACGCGGCTTGGTGTCCTGCAGGCCTCATCCAAAAAATGGGCAAAGCAGAATTTTACCCAACTTGGATGCACTTCGGGTAGTCGATAATAGCGGGTAAAGCGGTTATTGGGGTGGATAGTGACAGATGTTTTTATTGTTCTCGGTAAAAAAACTGGTCAAGAGCAGGGCATCTCGGCCATAGATGTCTTGCGAGAAATATACCTTTTCGGTTTTCGGGTCGACATATGTGGTACGGTAAAGAAGATGTACCGGAATCGGCTCATCCAGAACCACGGCCTTTCTCTTTCCTGAGCTGATTTGCTGCGCAATCTCGTCCTCGTTCCATGGACGAGCATTGGTTTGGAGGAGGTAACGGGCAAGCTTTTCCGGTTCGCTGACCCGTATGCAACCGTGACTGAACGCACGGTGATTCCGGCTGAAAAGATTTTGTGCAGGGGTGTCGTGGAGGTATATGTTGTAGCGGTTGGGAAAGATAAATTTTAAGCGGCCGAGTGCGTTGTTGACCCCGGGCTCCTGGCGAAGGCGGTACCTGCGTATACCGCTGCCCAGTGTAGACCAGTCAATGGATTCCGGAGCAATGGCCGGTGCCGACGAGTCCCAGCCTTCGAAAACCTTGATATTGTTTTCAGCAAGGTAGCGAGGGTTTTCGATCTGGCTGGGAACGATCTCATTGGCAGCTATGCTCAATGGAATGTTCCAGTAGGGGTTAAAGACAATATAGCGCATCTCATCGCTGAACACCGGGGTCTCGTGGTATACCTTGCCGACGATCACCGGCATGCGAAGCAGTTCATCGTAATTTTCCCGCAGAGACAGTTCAAAACTGGCAATATTGACCATGAGATGACGGCCGGTCATGGTGTGAGGCAACCACCGCCAGCGCTCCATGTTGATCAGGATGTTTTGAATAAGCCTGGAAACAGGAATATTCATGGTTGCAAGGGTCTTGCTGCCGACAATACCGTCTTCTTCAAGATTGAATCGGTGCTGAAAGGATTTTACTCCGTCAACGATGGCAGGGGTGTATTCCATTATCGCCCCAGCAATGATGGTATCCGGCAGGTCTCCTTCAGCCTGGAGACGTTTGACTATCAAGGGCAGACGAACATCACGCATACCGGGTTTGATTGTCTGCCCTTGGGGTATGCTGGGCCACTCTCTGCTGCCGGCAAGCTCACGGTATCGGGCTAATGCGCCCCTGAGGAGACGGTAGTCGATGTGCGAGGGGAGCAGGCTGTTGAGAAAAGAGGCCAGCCCCGTGGACGTGTGCGCCCGCTGCAGTAACTGGAGCAAGGGAACCTGCTTGCTGCGCGCAGCGGCAAAAAGCTGAGGATCAAGGAGGCAGGGATTAATCCTTCCTCCCTGGATATCCACAATATATCTGGCAAGTCCGCGGGAAAGCAGGAGGTCCAGCATGGCCTCATCGGATGGAAGTGTACTGTGCCACAAGCGGTGAATGGCTGGAAGCAGGTAATCATCGGGGTAGAGGCCTTGCAGCCAGGAATCGGCGAGCACATTGGCGATGATGCCGGCACGAACACGGCTACGTGGACTGTCCAGCCACAGCGGAGCGAAATTGTTCGCCTTGTAGAGCTGATGGACGATATCGTCAGTCGCTGTGGGAAAAAACTTCAATGCCTGATGAATGGGGATTGCCTGCGCAGCACTGCCGGTAAGTTGGTCGTGTTGTTTTTGCACGTTTGCTGTTGCTCCACGTGCCAGTACAAGGGAGAGAAAAAGGATGCAAAGGAAACGAGAGGGCATGGTGGAAAACATAGGTTTGCTGGTGCGTGGTGTGCACGGAGAAAAAACGGGTCGCTTTCTATTTTTCTTTGAGTATTTTGATCGTCTCCAACTCGAAACGAGCAATGAGCGGGTTATATTTTTCCAGATTTTCCAGGGTCTGTAAAAAGGATTCTCCAAGAAAACCGTCTCTGGAGGAGACGATAAAGCCTGCCTCTGCATGTTTGATAGCACTCATGGCCACAGAGACGGCTGTGCCGCCGCGCATGGAACAGCTTCCTTTGGCCCCATCACAGAATCCGCCGCTGATAGAGGAGACAAAATTGTTGTAGGCGCCATCAAACAGGTGCAGTTCGTCTCGAAGATAGAGAATACCGCCAATGATGCCGGCACCTGCAGCATATTGAGCACCGCAGACCGAGGAGACTTCCCCGAAACGGGCGGTAATGATCGTCGTCAGCAACACGGCGATTATAACCGCTTTAATTTCTGCCTCTTCTCCGCGTTGATGCTGTCGGGCATAGGTGACTACAGGTATAAAAGATGTCAGTCCCTTGTTGCCTGACCCGGCGCAGCTCATGACCGGGATCGGATCACCGTTCATGCGGGCATAAATAGCACCCATGACCAGGTCCTCACTACTGTGTGTAGCCGATGTGAGGTACCGCTGCCCGTGCAGAGCGGCCGCCATATTGTAGGCTATGCCTTGGCGAACAGCTGACTGCAGAGGTTCATCCATGTACAGGTCATCGGCAATGGTCGGCCACTGGGAGGCGGTAAACAACGTCTTGTCTTCGATTGATGCAGCAGGCGTTTGTTCCTGTCCTGTACCGGCTGCAGACATATCTAAATCAGTGCCGTTTTTACTCAGATGCGTGAGTCGGGTGTGTCCCCCAACCAGCGTGGCATGAACACTATTGGATTCTCCCTCCACGCGGAGATCAATGAGGAGTCCTTCGGAGTCCGATAGCTCGACCGTTATACAATCACGGGAAAAGAGCTGGTCAGCGCGTGTGAGCAGTTCTGGCGTCAGCTGGGAAAAGAGGGAAAGCCGTTTTTCAGGAGTACCAGTGACATACCCGAGGGTAAGTGCCCATTCGGTTCCCTTTCGGTCTCCGGCGTGAGGAATGCCTGCGGCAAAGGCATTCTTGTAGGTTCGCCTATCTATTGTGAGATGGAACTGTTGCGGCTCTTCCTGCAGGTGTTTCCCGGCAAAGCTTGCGCAGTAGGCAATTGCTGCTGGTTCAGTGCATCCGGATGTTCGTTCAAGTGCGCGGTAAAGGCGATCAGGGAGGCTCAATAGTATACCACTCAGGTAAAGGAAATTATGCAGACTACATTTACCTCAAGCATAGCAAGGCTCCAGGGGAATAACAAGGAGATCCGTAGGAAAAGGGGATTGGCAGCGGTGAGGACGTAAAAAAGAAAGGCCTGTCCGCCATATGGTCGAACAGGCCTGTTGAGGCTTGGTTTAGGAAAGAAGCTTATTCGTCATAAGCAAAGGATGCTTTCAGGTATTCCCTGTTCATCCGGGCAATGTGGCGAATGGAAATGCCTTTAGGGCAGACATTTTCACAGGCACGTTCATTACCGCAGTTGCCGAACCCTTCTGAATCCATGCATTCAACCATGCTGATCGCTCTTTTCTTGGCTTCATGCTGTCCTTGGGGCAGCAGCGCCAGTTGAGAAATCTTGGCACCGATGAACAGCATCGGTGAAGCATTCGGACAGGCCGCAGCGCAAGCACCGCAACCAATACAGGCTGCTGCATCCATGGCCTGCTCGGCCACATGCTGTGGGATGAGAATATTGTTGGCATCCTGGGGAGAGCCTGTGTTGACGGAAATAAAACCGCCTGCCTGGATAATGCGGTCCAGAGCGGATCGGTCAACAACCAGGTCCTTGATGATCGGAAACCCTGTAGCCCGCCACGGTTCAATGATGATGGTATCTCCATCCTTGAAGCTGCGCATGTGGAGCTGACAGAGGGTGGTTTCTTTTTCGGGGCCATGAGCGATTCCATTGACCACAGCGCCGCACATGCCGCAAATACCTTCACGACAGTCATGATCAAAAGCTACCGGCTCGTGTCCTTTTTGAGCCAGCCATTCGTTCATCACGTCGAGCATCTCAAGAAACGAACTGTCTGTACTAATATCCTTGAGAGCGTGATCTTCAAAGTAACCCTTAGCATGGGGCCCGTTCTGTCGCCAGATCTTAACTACTATATTTATCGTTTTCGATGACATGAGATATCTTCTGCGTTGTATTTTATGCTTCAGTGGTACTACACCCACAATTCCAATACGATGGTATATCTGTTCCGTTACTTGTAGCTTCGCTGGGAAGGTGTAACGTTTTCAAAGGTGAGTGGTTCCTTGTGCATGACGGGCTCCGCTCCTTCGCCTTTGTATTCCCATACGGCGGCATGGCTGAAGTTCTCATCATCACGCTTAGCTTCGTTTTCCTCTGTCTGGCTTTCCTCGCGGAAGTGACCACCGCAGGACTCTTCACGGGCAAGGGCGTCGCGTACCATCAGTTCACCGAATTCGAGGAAGTCGGCCACTCGGCCGGCGCGTTCAAGTGATTGGTTGAACCCGCTTCGATCACCGGGTACGGTGACGTTTTCGTAGAATTCTTCGCGAATTTCCGGAATCTCCTTGAGTGCTTTTTCCAGTCCTTCCTTGTTGCGCGCCATACCACAGTAATCCCACATCACGTGG
The DNA here is from genome assembly GCF_055398265.1 of Desulfogranum aggregans. Lineage (NCBI taxonomy): Bacteria > Pseudomonadati > Thermodesulfobacteriota > Desulfobulbia > Desulfobulbales > Desulfobulbaceae > Desulfogranum > Desulfogranum aggregans. The sequence continues at coordinate 4,801,232 of NZ_AP042447.1, forward strand.
CCAAGTTTTTTGTGGTAGTAGTCAACGGTCTGCAGGCCGGCCTTGTTGGAGCCCGTGTTCTTGAGCAGGCGGGTGGTTGTTTCCCTGACCGCATTCTCGGCTGCATCATAGGCTTCATGGTTGGTGGAGGTCGGCTCGGGGGCAACGTTGGCAAGATAGTTGCCAATGGTGTAAGGCAGAACAAAATAGCCGTCCGCCAGGCCCTGCATCAGTGCCGAGGCACCCAGCCGGTTGGCGCCATGGTCGGAGAAGTTGGCCTCGCCGGTGGCGTACAGACCCGGTACGGTGGTCATCAACTCATAATCAACCCACAGGCCGCCCATGGTGTAATGAACCGCAGGGTAGATCATCATTGGCTCTTTGGTCGGGTCGGAGTCGGCGATTTTCTGATACATATGGAACAGGTTGCCGTACTTTCTCAAGATGACATCCAGTCCGTCACGCTTGATGGCGTCGGCAAAATCAAGGTAGACACCGAGTTTGGTTTCACCGATTCCCAACCCGTCGTCGCATGCCTGCTTGGCATTTCGGGAGGCAACATCGCGAGGCACAAGGTTACCAAAGCTCGGGTATTTGCGTTCCAGGTAGTAATCACGCTCTGAATCCGGGATATCCCCAGGCCGACGGGTTTCGTTGGGATCCTTGGGTACCCATACTCGGCCATCGTTACGCAGACTCTCACTCATCAGGGTGAGCTTGGACTGGAATTCGCCGTGGACCGGGATACAGGTGGGATGGATCTGGACAAAACAGGGGTTCGCAAATCCAGCGCCACGTTTGTGTGCACGCCAGGCAGCGGTGACGTTGGATGCCATGGCGTTGGTGGACAGGAAGTAGACGTTACCGTACCCGCCGGTTGCCAGAACTACCGCATGGGCGGAGTAGCGTTCCAGTTCACCGGTCAGCAGGTTCCGAACGATGATACCTTTTGCCTCACCATCAACAACGACCAGGTCAACCATTTCGCGACGGGTGTACAATTTCACCTTACCGGTTGAAACCTGACGCATCATGGCGGAATAGGCGCCAAGAAGCAGCTGCTGTCCCGTTTGTCCCCGGGCATAGAAGGTTCGGGAAACCTGGGCGCCGCCAAAAGAACGGTTGGCAAGGGTTCCGCCATATTCACGGGCAAAGGGGATACCCTGGGCAACGCCCTGGTCGATGATGTTATTGGCGACTTGCGCCAGACGGTAGACGTTGGCCTCACGGGCACGAAAGTCGCCGCCTTTAACGGTGTCGTAGAAAAGACGGAAGATGGAGTCGCCGTCTCCCTGGTAATTTTTGGCGGCATTGATACCACCCTGGGCTGCAATGGAGTGCGCTCTTCTCGCACTGTCCTGGATACAGAAAGATTTTACGTTGTAGCCCAGCTCGCCGAGAGTGGCTGCAGCAGCAGCACCGGCAAGCCCTGTGCCAACGATAATGACTTCGTATTTTCTTTTGTTCGCCGGGTTGACGAGTTTGTAGTTAAAACGGGCCTTGTCCCATTTCTCTGCCAACGGTCCTTCAGGTATTTTCGAATCAAGCTGCATAATATTTATCTTCTGGCTATGGGTGAAAAGTGATGGCGCGACGTTTCAAGGTCGGCTCTATATTCCTCTATCGTTGCAAAGTGCCCGTTGCCTGGTGCGCTCTGCATCGGTATTGTACAGAATGGTACGCTGAAACCCAACTACCCAAGCAGGTGGTTTTGGGAAACAACGAGGAGCAGCGTGATCAGGACAAACACTGCAATCATAACCGCTGCAACGGCCCAGGTGACCACGCGAATACCGTCATTGTACCGTGGGTGATTGATGCCGAATGTTTGAAAGAGCGACCAGAATCCGTGGCTGATGTGTAAAGCCAGCACGGCCATGCCAATAATGTAAATAAGGGTAAAACCCGGATTGTTCAACTTTTGGGTGACGATGTCAGCAATGGTGATGACTTCGGTTTTTTCAGAGAAGGTGAAGTTGGAAAGATGAATAAGCAGAAAAACCAAAATTGCAGCCCCGGTGTAGATCATGGTCTGCGAACCCCAGGTGCGGCCACCTGGATTTGCCTGCACCTCGTACTTCTGCGAACCGCGAGCACTTCTATTCTGGAGCCATAAGAGTACACCCGTGATAACGTGAAGGAGGAAGATAGCAAGCAATCCAATATTAAAGATGGGGATAAATATACCCAGCGAGTGAAGATGGTGGGCATACGAATTGAACGCCTCTCTTCCCCAGAAGATGGTAGCGTTCCCAATGGTGTGGACAACAAGGAACCCCCCCAAGAGAAACCCTGTGAGGGCCATGATGTACTTTTTGCCTAGAGATGACCGACATGTTTGAATGAACCACGACATAATTGTTGACCTTCTGTTTTGGTTAGCGAAAAACAAATAATGTACTGCGTTTCAACCGGTTTTGGCAACGAGACCATATTCAACAATAAACACTGTTTATCCACTGAACGATCATTCATTAACAGGGGGTAGAATCCCTGTCAAGAAAAAAAGAAGAGCCATTTTTTTGGGCGGTTATACAGCGGTTTACAACTGAATGATTAATCATTATTGTGTGCAAGTTGTGCAAGTTGTAACGCTATGGAGGGCTTTTTTGCCCTGTGTATCCCTTGCAAGGGCTGATGAAATGAACCCGAAAGCGTGGAACATTCTGGTTTTCCCCTTTGTTGGGCAGCGCTCAAAGAGCCGATGGAGGCACTGCCCGGCTTCCTCCATGAGACAGTTTAGGTTGATCGCGAAAGCCTGCATATGTGCTCAACAGGGAAAAAATCGATCGGAACAGGCAACTGTGCTTGTGCTAATCGCATTTTTTGTCTATTTTCTAAGGGTCCTCCCGCAAAGTGGTCCCAGCAGCACGTGCTCCTGTAGCGTACGGCATGAACCTCGGTTCAATGCCAGTCTGCAGGTCTAGAGGAAAGTGCAGTCTGGAGATTTCATCGCCTCATGTCTATTCCTATGCTATCGCGTAACCCACAATTATGATACGGACTTCAATCGTTCCCGGTGGATCGTTCCGGGTTGGAATTCATACTCCCAGCTATGCTGTGGCAAACTTACGTCAGGGGGAGCATTTGCTCTGTCTGGGCGTATTTGAGGATGGGGCGCCGGTAAGCAATGAGGCTAATTTTACGCGTGGTGATGTCCAGGTGGCTTCAGCACGCACTATATATGAAATACCCAATCCTTTCCCCTTTCGCGGCTGTACGTATGTGGACTCAGAGTGGGCTGCAGCCAGGGCCACCAATCCCATGTCCATTGCCCGTTCACCCGGAGATAAAGGTTCCATGTTGTCTCTGTTGCAGGAAAATATTGCCGGCGAACAGGCGGAACGCATACTGGAGGCACTTCCTCGCCCGGTAAAACTGACTCTTGCCCAGACTTCCGATAATCCCGATGAACTGATGCTCCTTGCCCGGCAATGCTGCTCCATGACTTTTGATCAAGGTGGTATGCCCACCGGGCTCCTCTATGCGCGGCGCGGCGATAAGCCGGTGGCCAGGATAAGTGATCATGAATTGTTTGAAACCATCGCCAACAACCCTTTTCTTCCCGACATCTACAAAGAAGTCATGGTCCTGCGTCCCGGGGTGCAGGGCGGAAATGAGATTGTCGGCAATCACTGCGCCAACGATGGGGAGGTTTTCGAGTATCTGCGTGCCAACTCCTATATAGCAGGCGGCCACTATGCTGCCAATTTTGCTCATAACAGTATCCGTTACCGGATAAACGATCTTTCCTTTTCCGATATACGGGGCGTGCGGCACCTGTATTATCAACGGACGTATATGGTGGTTGCCGAAAAATTGGGTTTGACCTGCTCTGTCCGGGGCAGAGCGCTTACTGATGCCGAACTGGAAGCAATGCGGCAACAGATTGCCCACGAGCTTCGCGACCAACCTGCAGAAAAGTTGGCTACGCTTTGGGGGTGGAATTTCGGGTATGATTTTTCCGGATCAGGGTATAGGCTGCATGCTTCCCACCAGATGATTCATCAACAGTATGCCATGGTGCCTGAGCTGGTCGCGACAACCGAGGGGGGACAATATGCCTGTTTTGCATGTGGAGACATGGTCGCTGATACCGTCCTTCGTTATCGGGACACGTACCAGTCTGATTTCTTTGCTGATTATATTGCCGCCATACGTACAAACAGCCGTGTTGACCGGAAAGAGGGTGAGCACTCCCTTATAGTGTGGGAGGACGATCAGGTGCTCTTGTTTGTTCCCAAGGCCCAGGTATCTCAATGGGAGTTGCAACTGATGGTGATCGCAGATACTGATGCACAACCTGTGGGCAATATTGTTGAGGCGGATGCGGATGTTCGCAATTCCTTGGATAAAGGGTTGTTGATCGCCCAACAGGTATTGGCCGAACTGGGGGCGGAGCTGGTTACCTCCATTGAGTTTTCCAAGCGCTTGGGCGAACAAAACGGGCAACGGCTCCTCTACTCGCTGCTTCCAAAATTACCGTGGTCCATGGGCGCTTTCAGTGAAGCGCAGTCGAGGTACATCTGCGGTCACTATCCCGAGGATTTTGCGAGTGCCTGTCGCACGGTATTGAAGAACAAGTTGACAAGAGCTTAGAAAAACTCAACCCAAGATGGAACGAGTGTGATGAAAAAAGGATATTTTGGTCAATGGGGCGGAGCGTATATTCCCGAAGTGCTATACGCAACGTTTGCCGAATTGAATGCTGCTTATGAAAATGCTCGGGCAGATAAGACGTTTTGGCAGGAGTATGTGGAGTTTATGGGAAATTACTCCTGCAGGCCGACGCCGCTGACCTATGCCGAAAATCTCAGTGACCATCTTGGCGGCGCTCGAATTTTCATTAAGCGGGAAGACCTCAACCATACTGGGGCGCACAAGGCCAACAATGTCATGGGGCAGGGGCTGTTAGTCAGGCGAATGGGAAAGAAGCGGGTCATCGCTGAAACCGGAGCCGGTCAGCATGGGGTGGCGACTGCAACCATGGCCGCACGTTTCGGTTTTGAATGCACCGTGTATATGGGGGAGGAGGATGTGGCCCGACAGCGACCCAATGTGTTCTGGATGGAGAAACTGGGAGCTACGGTTGTGCCGGTGACGTCTGGCTCACGAACCCTCAAGGATGCGATGAACGAGGCCTTTCGGGATTGGGTCACCTCCATGGATGACACCCACTACGTGATCGGTACGGTCTGCGGGCCCCATCCTTTTCCGGAGATGGTCGCCTGGTTTCAGTCAATTATCGGTATAGAAGCGCACCAGCAGATCGTTGAGCAGTGGGGACGTTTACCCCGCCGGGTGTATGCCTGCGTTGGCGGGGGGTCCAATGCCATGGGGCTTTTTCAGGGCTTTCTCGATGCGCCGGAAGTGGAGCTTGTGGGGGTCGAGGCCGGCGGAAAGGGTATCGATACCGCCCAGCACGCCGCTCGTATGACCGGAGGCCGTGCAAGCGGTGGTGTAGCTCAAGGCTATAAAACCATGTTTCTGCAAAATGCGGAAGGACAGATGCTTGATACCCATTCCATTGCTGCAGGACTGGATTATGTTGGGGTTTCACCAATTCTGGCCGATCTCGGTGAACGCGGACGTGTCCGTTTTGAGGCGGCAACCGACGCCGAGGTGATGGAGGCCCTTTCCCTGTCCATGAAAAAAGAGGGACTTATTCCCGCGCTGGAATCCTCCCATGGGTTTGTGCAGGCAATAAAGGAGGCTCCGCATATGTCGAAGGAGGAGGCCATCATCATCAATATGTCCGGTCGTGGTGATAAAGATATTTTCACCGTTGCCCATGCGTTTGACGATCCTTCGTGGAAAGAGTTTATCATTGAACGGGGAAGGGCATACAGTAAATAGAATTCCTGGATCCGTGGCCGTCCAGAGCCTGAGTTGCATGATGTGTTTCCCTCCGGCTGGGAATCCTAGGTCCGCTCAGGTATCACCGGGCTGCTTTGCTGGCTGTCGCGGAATCAGGGGAAGCTATCGGTAGAGAGTATTCAAAAACAGGCGCCCATTGGGGTGAGAAGCGTATGGAATTACAAAGAGAGTTACAGAAAAGGCTGGAAGAGAAAGAGATTTTGCTTATGACTCACCTGGTGTTGGGCTATCCATCCCTGGAGACAAACCGTGCGGTTATCGGGCAAATGGCTGCAAATGGAGTTGACTGCATCGAGCTGCAGATCCCCTTTTCAGAGCCTATAGCTGATGGACCGGTTATTCTCAAAGCCAATCAGGAGAGTCTGGAAGCAGGAATTACAGTGGAAAAATGTTTTCGTTTTGCCCAGGAAATGGCCGCTGCATATCCACAGGTCAGTTTTCTGTTCATGACCTATTACAATATCCTCTACAAGTACGGCGAGGCGGACTTTCTTCGTCGTACCCAGGCTATCGGACTTAAGGGCACCATTGTTCCTGATTTACCCCCGGAGGAAGGAGAAACCTACCTTGACTTGAGCAAGGAGCTGGGATTGGCACCAATTCCGTTTTTCACGCCGACCTCCACCCCTGAAAGGATGAGGACGGTTCAACGACATGGGGCAGGATTTGTGTACTGTGTTGCGCGAAAGGGGGTAACCGGCAGACAGACTGCCATCGATAGCGGACTGGACCAGTACCTGGGGCTATGCCGTGAATCTACAGACCTTCCTCTGGCGGTCGGGTTTGGAATCAGCAGCCGCGAAGATGTGGCCATGTTGAGAGGGAAGGCAGACATGGCAGTCATCGGTACAGCCACAATCCGACTGGTGGACGAGCATGGAGCCGGCGCTGTCGGCCCGTTTATTGCCGGTCTGCTGCGTACCGAAGAAACCGTGTAGTCATTGCCCTGGCGTCAAGGGGCGAGAAAAACAAGACAGCAACTGATAAACGGATAGAGGCAAGGAGCTACGTAATGGGTAAGGCACAGGGGACCGCCGACGCTTTGGGAACCACAATCATCACCTGGGAACTGGGTGACCTCTATAGCAGCACCGAAGATCCCGTCCTTGCCGGGGATTTTGACCGCTGTCGAAAACAAGCCCGCCAGCTTTCGCAGCAATATGCAGGCCAGGTCACCGGGCTCAACGGGGCACAAATGCTGGCTTTGGTGCGGTCGATGGAGTCACTGGAAACCCTTGTGGCAAAGATCAATACCTATGCCTACCTGTATTTTTCCACGCAAACCGACAGTGCCCAAGCCTCCGCCCTGCTGCAGCAGGCGGAAGAGCTGGCTGCTGAGGTGGGAAAAGCAACAGTGTTTTTTCGATTGGAGTTCAACGCCATTAAACAGGAAGCGGCTGATCGTCTCCTGGCTGAGGAATTGCTTGCGCCTTATCGGCACTACCTCCAGTCGCTCCGCCGCTACGCCCCCTACCAGCTTTCCAGTACAGAAGAGGAATTGCTGCAGGTCTTTTCTCCGGTGGGCCGGAATGCATGGAATGTCCTGTTTGATAAGCTCATGGCACAGATGCGATTCGGCGAAGAAGGACGGACCGAGGAGGAGGTGCTTACAGATCTTCACCATGCGGATAGGGAGAGACGTCGCCATGCGGCGAAGGAAATGAGTGAGGCGCTCAACGACCACATGCATCTGCTGACCCACATCTTCAACACCCTGGCATCGGAAAAGATGATCACCGACCGGGTACGACGTTATGAGTCATGGAATAGTGCCATCAATCTCAGCAATGAGTTGGAGGCAAAAACTGTTGAAACCCTGATTCAGGCCGTTACTGACCGTTACGGTATGGTGCAGCGGTACTATCACTACAAGCGCGAACTGCTCGGTTTTGAGGAGCTTTTCGATTTTGACAGGTATGCGCCGATTGCCGGATCGGCAGAAACACAGGTCTCCTGGGAGCAGTGCAGACGAATTGTATTGGAGACCTTTGCCGGTTTTTCTCCGGAAATGGAGAGGATTGCCGAACGATTTTTCACTGATCGCTGGATCCACGCGCCGATCAAGAAGGGCAAACGGGGAGGGGCGTATGCTCATCCGTGTGTACCGGAAGTGCATCCCTACGTAATGGTCAATTATGCAGGAACCATGCGGGATGTTTTCACTGTGGCTCATGAACTCGGTCATGGGGTGCACCAATATCTGGCAGCTGAGCGGGGATTTTTTAACAGCGACACCCCCTTGGTCCTGGCTGAAACCGCTTCGGTTTTTGCAGAGTTCCTTGTTTTTTCCGCTCACCTGGAAACCCTGCAGGATCCCGCACAGCAGCGGAGTTTTATCTGCCAGAAACTCGAATCCATTTTTGCCACGGTGTTCCGACAGGTCGCCATGAATCGTTTTGAGCACCAAATGCATACTCGACGCAGGGAGCAGGGCGAACTCGCCGCCGAGGACTTTTCGGCTGCGTGGATGGAGACACAGCTGGCGATGTTCGGTGATTCAGTCACCCTCACCAGCGATTATCGCACATGGTGGTCCTACATTCCTCATTTTCTTAACACTCCTGGCTATGTCTACTCCTACGCCTTTGGCGAGTTGCTGGTGCTGGCGCTGTATTCTCGATACCAGCAAGAGGGAAGGCCGTTTGTCGACCGATACCTGGATCTGTTGGCAGCCGGCGGCAGTGATTCTCCCTATGCGCTTATGCAGCCCTTTGGCATTGATCTCGATGACCCGGCATTCTGGCATGGCGGATTGGACGCCATTGAAGCGCTTGTCGATCGGCTGAACTGATCGTTTGTGGAGGGGGGGAAACGAGAATTTTAAATATTTAACAACCTGCTTAGGCGAACGTGGGGTTAATGGTCGGCACCTGATGAGGAGGTTGTGGGGCCGGTTTTCTTGCCGACACCACCTTGTATGATTACCATTGCCGGTAATATAAGCAGGACGCCTGTGAGGGTGGACAGCGTTGGGAGACCGTGTCCCAGCAGCCACTCGATGATGACGATAATCGGTGGATAGAGAAAGGAGTAGGCGAGCACCCTCGTGGGCCCAACGTAAAGCGTCGCCCACTGGGAAATAAAAAAGGTGATGATGGTGGTGAAAATCGCCAGATAGGCGATTCCGCCCCACACCTGCGGTGGAATAGCGGACCAGGCGATAGTGGGAAGTTTGGCTCCACAGAGCAGCAGAAGCCACGCCGACCCGGTCACCAGAATCCAGAAGGTCATGATGGCCATAGGCTCACCACGGTGCAGGCGTTTTACCAGTGGCGTGTAGAGCGCCATCAGCAGGCAGCCGATAAAAAAGACGACATCCCCTCGATTGAAATCCAGACTGCGTATTTTCTGCATATCTCCCTGAAAGATGACCCACATAGCGCCCACGGTTGCCGGCAGAAGCGAGGCAATACGGTATTTTCCCAATCGTTCTCTAACGAGGATTGCGCTGTAGCAGCTTGCAATGCCGGGAACCAAGGTAAAGATAGCCCCGGTGTTGATGGCTGTGGTAAAGCGTAGTGCCGTGAACATGCACCAGAAAAAGCCCACCAACGCCCCACTGATGCAGCTGTATCGACAGAGTGAAGACAGCGTTGGTTGCCTAATCCGGTATCGCCAGGCAATGTAGGGGGAAAAAAAACAGGCTGCGCAGACAAACCGGAGCAGAATGAGCACCCCGGGATCAAGGGCAGGGGCTATAGCTTTGCCGACGGTAAAGGAGGTGGCAACCAGCGAGGTGCTGAATAAGATGCATCCATGAACCAGCCACACCGGCGGGGTGGAGAGGTGCTTCCTTGACGGCACGGAAACGATCAGGCCAACAGGGACAGAAGCCTGGCATGGAGTTGGCTATTGCTGGCCACGATTTGCTTGCAAAATGGGGTAAAGGGTTTGCCTGCATAATCGGTTACCTTTCCGCCGGCCTCCTGTACCAGCAGCATGCCGGCCGCTGTATCCCACGGTTGCAGCTCTTGTTCGTAAAAACCGTCCAATCGTCCGCAGGCGACATAGGCGAGATCGACGGCAGCAGCGCCGGCGCGGCGTATATCGCGCACCTTGGGTAATATGGCCTTCAACTGGACCGTGAGTTCGTCAACATGTGCATGGATATCGTAGGGAAATCCCGTGCCGATAAGTGCTTCAACCAGGAAAGGGGTTTCGGTCACTGCGATCGGTTCACCATTGAGCCATGCCCCGCTGCCGGCACAGGCGCAAAACAATTCATCCATACAGGGGACATGCACTGCACAGACCCGTGGCTGTCCCTGTTCGATCAGGGCTATGGATGGGCCAAAGTAGGGAAATCCGTGGGCATAGTTGGTGGTGCCATCAAGCGGATCGACAACCCAGAGCTGCCGCGCGCGGTCGTGAACCATATCTGCAGCAGCGGCCGATTCTTCAGCGAGTACGGGAATGCCGGGGCTGTCTTCGTTCAGTGAGGCGATTATTGCGGCCTCGGCCGCTACATCAGCCTCGGTGACCAGATTGGTTTGCCCTTTGAGGGTGATTGTATGGGGCTGAGGAAAGAGGGTCTTGAGCAGGGAACCGGCCGTAAGAGCGGCTCTGCAGGCGGCCTGGAGCTGTTCTTTCAGGTCATGGTCAGCGCATGAAGCAACGGCTTTATCAATTCGGTTCATAGTCATGCATCCACTGTAATGGTTGAAGGGTCGATCTCCACGGTCCATTAATCCTGGAGAGGGGCAGTACTTCGTGCGGCTGAATTCCAGCAAGGTAAAAAGGAAATAGAGGGCTACCCGACAATGAATCAGGTCTCCTCGACTTTATCCCACAGTCTGAGTACCTCCTTATAAACCGACGACCGGGGAAGATCAAGATCTGTGGCGATCAGCCTGACCGTATCCTTGAGGGTGCTCTTTTTTTCACCCTTATACCAGGCGACGAGTTCCTCCAGGCCGCTGGGCTTGGCTTGCGATGGCCGGGGGGCTCCCTCGACAATCAACACCAGTTCGCCCTTTATCCCCTGGGTGACTGAGGCCAACAGGACTGACAACCTTCCCTCGCGGCATTCTTCGTGGATTTTGGTCAGCTCTCTGAGTAGCATTGCCTGTCTGTCACCGAGGATGTCCTGGAGGTCACGCAGAGAAGCCTTGATTCGGTGGGGAGAGGCGTAAAAGATCAGGGGGAAGGAGAGGGGTTTCAACTCGTTGAGATACCGCTGTCGTTCGCTGCTTTTGGCTGGTAGAAATCCGCCGAAAAAGAAACCTGCGTCGCTTATACCGGCGATGGAAAGAGCTGCGGCAAGAGCTGACGGGCCGGCGATGGCTTTTACAGGTGCCCCGGCCTGGCGAGCGGCCTTCACCAAAACAGCGCCGGGATCGGAAACTCCGGGAGTACCGGCATCGGAAACCAATGCAATGTTTTTTCCGGCCAACAACTCGCCGACAAGCTGAGCAGCTTTAGAGTGTTCTTTTTCCCGGTAGTAGCTCGTAAGCGGGGTGGTAATGGTAAAGGCTGTGCATAATTTTTTGGTGTGCCTTGTATCTTCACAGGCAATGAGATCGACATTTTGGAGTGTTTCAAGAGCGCGTTGACTCATTTCGCCCAGATTGCCGATCGGAGTGGCGACTACAAACAGCGTGCCGGGAGCGGTCTTGTCTTTGTCTGAGGTGTGGATAGAATTCATCAAACAAGAATGTGCAGCGGAAAGGGAAGCATGATAAGAGCAAGATGGTTCCCTGTGTGTAAATAAAAAGAGTGTTGCTGTAAAGGAAAAAAGGTATCCTGCTGGACATGGCAACGGCAAAAATGGCTGGTGAGGTGCTGCCTTTCAAGTAGCGGAAGAGAGGATGGGGAAAGACTACTATCAATTATTTTTCCAGGAGGGACAGGTTCCCCGGTGGTTGATCGATTGCAGTGCCCTTCAACGAGAGTGTGAGGTCCTGCGGAACCAGGAAATCTCCGACCTTGATGCCTATTTTGCAGCAGAACGGCAACTGCAGGAAAAGGGCATCACCCTTCTGCATAGCATTGCTGCCAATGCCAGCATGTTGAATCTATGTCGCGTGCGGACTGAAGGCGATTTCCTCGCAGAACTCTCCGTTATTTTTTCCCCTGAAAAAAGCGATATACTGCGCAAGGTCATCTCTCTTTTTCTTGAGGAAAAGCGGCGTGCTTCGTTTGAGTCGATGCTTTCACTCAATCATACGACTGTTTCCTACTTCACTGTCTACATGGATGTTCTTTCCGTCGAAGGAGAGGATGTCGTCATGCTCAGTTTTGTTGATATAACCGAACAGAAGCAGAGTATTGTCCAACTCCGTGAGTCTACGGAAAAGTATCGGATGCTGATTACTGCTGCCAATGATGCAATCATACTCATCGATTGCGCCGATAGCGGCGTTCAGGAAGTAAACCCCCAGGCAGTACTTCTTTTTGAGCAGGATCCGGAAAATTTTCTGGGGACCGACCATGGCCTCCTTTATCCGGAGGAGGAACGGGAACTATATCGCGATTTTTTTGAACAGCAGCTGGCCGGTACCGATAACAGGGGCAGTCTGGAGACCCAGATCATTACAGGCAAGGGCGAAAAGGTTCCGGTGCAGATCAATGTCGCCAGTGCTGAAATCGGAGAGCGGCAGATTGCCCAGATAACGTTCCATGATTTGCGCAACAGGGTAAAGCTGGAAGAGCGTCGGCGGCTGCTTGCCACGGCCGTTGAACAGGCTGCAGAGTCGGTTATGATTACCGATCCTGCCGGGACTATCGAATACGTGAACCCGGCATTTGAAAAAGTCAGCGGGTACGATTTTGCTGAAGTGGTGGGCAGATCGCCGAAAATCCTGAGGAGCGAAGACTATTCCCGCATGGAAAGCAACCTGATGTGGCAGGAAATTTCAAATGGACGGGTATGGCGTGGCACATTTACCAATCGAAAAAAAGACGGCAGCCTCTTTACCGAGGTAGCAACCGTGACACCGGTCAGGGATACCCAGGGAGCCATTCGCCATTATGTTACCGTTAAGAGGGACATCACCAAACAGTTAGCCCTGGAAAATCAGGTCCGACAGGCGCAAAAGATGCAAGCTATCGGTACTCTTGCAGGGGGGGTGGCCCATGATTTTAATAATATCCTTACCGCTATTCTCGGGTATGCAGAGCTCAGCCAGGCATTGTGTGAAGCGGAAACCGTGCTCTACGATAATATCAGCGAGATTATCCGAGGGGCGGAAAGGGCGGGTAAGCTGATCAACCAGATCCTGCAGTTCAGCAGGCAGAGTGAGAAGAGTGTCTCTACCCTTCGAATTGATCTGATCGTCAACGAGGTGCTGAAACTGCTGCGGGCAAGCCTGCCGGCGAACATAGAAATTATTGCCAATTTGAATAAAGGCATCATGGTAAAGGCCGATCCCACCCAAATGCACCAAGTGGTGCTCAATCTCTGTACCAATGCCTTTCAGGAACTGGAAAACACCGGCGGTGAGATACGGGTGGGGCTTGATCTGGTAAGACTTACGCCGCGGCAGGGTCTGGAAATAGGCAATCTGAGCCCCGGTCCCTACGCCTGTATTACCGTGGCGGATAATGGTAAGGGAATACCCAAGGAGTACCTGCCGAGAATATTTGAGCCCTATTTTACCACCAAGGATAAGAACGAAGGTACCGGCTTGGGATTATCCGTGGTGCACGGGATAATAAATGACCACCGTGGAGCTGTTAGCGTTGAATCAACGGTTGGGAAAGGGACACGATTTTCCCTGTATATCCCGGCGGTGGAAGAAGAGTTGGTCGATGAAGAGGGAGAGCAGCGGCTTTTAGTAGCCGGTGGTGGACGAATTCTGGTAGTAGACGATGAACCGCAGATTGTCAGCCTGCAGATGCAGGTGCTGGAGCACCTGGGGTATGAGGTTGTTTCCTGCACAAACAGCAATGTGGCCTTGCAGATTTTCCGTAAAGAGGCGGGAGACTTTGATCTGGTCATTACGGATATGGGAATGCCGGAGATGACGGGTCTTGAACTCTATGAGCAGTTGAAACTGCTGAAGCCTGATGTGCAGGTACTGCTATGTACAGGGTACAGTAAACTGGTCACAAGGGAGAATGCCAAGGAACTGGGGCTGGCGGGGTATCTGGCAAAGCCGTTTAATGCCGATGAACTGGCAGTCGAGGTGGCAAAGATACTCAAGACTGCACCCCTGGTCGAGTAAGCATTGGCAAAAGTATCAGCGTATTGCAGGTGAGAGTACAGTGGGCGGTCAGTAGGGCAGGGT